>CAVTQJ010000010.1:0-495276 GCA_963736825.1 uncultured Actinomycetota bacterium | reverse complement strand
CGCTTCCAACATCACCGGATGAACCCGATACCCCCGAAGATGCGGAACAGCCTCGTCGGGCAGCACAATCTCGGTCTCCGCGAAAACGCCGGGCATCCGAACGATCCGAGTCAGCGCGGCAAACGCCTGCCCATGGTGGGCACCGGTGCGCCGCAAGGCGGCGTAGAAATCCGCCGGCGATACCATGGTCGCGGCGTTCCCGACCGCGCCGAAGCGCTCAACCGCGACATCTCCCTGCACCACATCGACGCCGGCCACCGCATGCCGACACCAATCGCCTCCATTCGAGCGCGAGTGGATCTCGACATGTATCCCATCGTTCTCGCCCCGAACGAGCTGGGTCGTCAGCTCGGTTCGGCCATCCAGTGCAAGCATCTGCTCAACCTCGAGCCGACTCACCCCAACACCGTGCACAGGCAAACCGAGAGCCTCACTACCCGCAGCCAGCGCCATCTCAGCAAAAGCCGCCGTAGGCATCACCGGCTGGCCGTACACCTGGTGATCCGCCAACCAGGGGATCAGCTGCGTGTCCACCTCGGCCCGCCATACATGCTCACGGCGCGAAGGTATCTCAACGTGAACCCCAAGCAACGGGTGAGCTCCGGTCAATCGGGCCCTGGCCGGTGGATTCGCCATCCAGTACCTCGAATGCAGCCACGGAGTGGGCGGAATATCCACCAGCCGGCCTGCGCTGCCCTCGGGTGGCGTCACCCCGAGCGTGGCGAGTTGTGAATGAAAGAACAGGGTTTGCTCTTCGGCTCGGTTCGTCGCCGAGGTCACGACGAGGCGCCCAGTCGACGCCGCAGACTCGAGGACGTCAGCGATGGTGTGGGTAAGCATCGGGTATTGGTTGATTTCGATGAACATACTGTGGTCTGCGCCGGCCGCGGCGATTGCTTGACTGAACCGCACCGGCTGACGCACGTTGGCCACCCAATGCGCGGCGTCAAGCACGAGTGCGGGCTCAGCGTTTCCGGCGACGGTGGAGATGAACGCAATTGTCGGGCTGTTGGGCGTCAAATCTGCCAGCGCCGAACCCAGCTCAGGAAGAATCGGATCCATCAGTGCGGTATTGGAGGCGACCTCCACGTTGATTCGTTGCACGCGTTGATTTTGGCGCTGCGCCGCGGTGATCACGGCGTCAACCTGCTCAGCCGGCCCGCCAATAATGGTCTGGTGCGGCGAGGCATACACGGCCACTGCGAGGTCGGGGTAGTCGACGATCAACTCCTCGGTGGCGGCCGCATCCAATTCCAGCTGCGCCATCGCGCCCTGCCCGGCCAGCCGTGACATCAACCGCGATCGGGTGGCGATCACCCGGAGTCCCTCCGCGACTGTCAGCGCGCCGGCCACCACCGCCGCGGACACCTCGCCCATCGAATGCCCGATCACCGCATCGGGTTCCACGCCGTATGAGCGCCACAACTCAGTGAGCGCCAACTGCACCCCCACCAACACGGGCTGCACCTGCGCGTCTCCGCTCAACGGCTCGCCATTGGCGAGTACCTGCTGCAGCGAAAACCCAACCTCCTCAACAAACACCGGCTCTATTCGGGCGACCGCGGCGGCGAACGCCGGTTCATCGGCCAGCAACTGACGGCCCATTCCCGCCCAGTGAGGACCTTGGCCCGAATACACGAAGACTCTGCCCGACCCGGCCGGCCTCTGATGGGCCCCGACAACGCCCACAGTCGGTTGGCCCGCCGCCAACGCCTGTAGACCGACCACCGCCTGAGCCCGATCGCGGGCACACACGGTGGCGAAGTGCTTGTGGCGGGCGCGGTGATGATTGAGGGTGTGGGCGACGTCGGCGAGCCCCACATCTTTGCCGTCGCCGTCCATCCAGTCGGCCAGGGCCCCCGCCGTCAAGGCCACGCGTTCGGGCGTCTTGCCCGAGACCACCAATGTGCTCACCGCCGGTGCCTGTTCTAAGGCAACGTGTTCGGCAATGGGGGCTTGCTCGAGCACGACATGTGCATTGGTGCCGCCGAACCCGAACGACGACACCCCCGCCCGCCGGGGGCGGTTCGTCGAGGGCCAATCGGTCGGTTCGGCAACCACTTTCAGCCGCAGATCGTCAAATGGGATGTGCGGATTGGGGTTTTCGAAATGCAGGTTCGCCGGGATGTGGCCGCGCTGCACCGCCAGCACCGCCTTGCAGAACCCCGCGATTCCAGAAGCCGACTCCAAACTACCCAGATTCGACTTGACCGCACCGATCAACAGCGGCGAGTTCTCCGGACGTCCACGACCCAGCGCCGTGCCCAGCGCGCGGGCTTCGATGGGATCGCCCAGCAACGTGCCGATTCCGTGGGCCTCGACGTAGTCGACGTCGCGCGGCGCGACGCCGGCATTGGTGTAGGCGGCACGCAACACCGCCATCTGCGCGGCCGGGTTCGGGGCCATCAACCCGTTGGACCGGCCGTCCTGATTGACCGCCGAACCGCGCACCACCGCCAGCACCCGATCCCCGTCACGCAGCGCATCACTGAGCCGCTTGAGCACTGCAACACCACAACCCTCGCCGCGCACGAAACCGTCCGCACTGGCGTCGAAAGTGTGACACCGCCCTGTCGGCGACATGGCGTTGGCCTGATCGAAGCTGCGGGTGACCGCCGGTGACAACAACAGATTGACCCCCGCGGCCAGCGCCAGATTCGACTCCCCCGTGCGCAGACTCTGACACGCCAGATGCACGGCCACCAACGACGACGAACACGCCGTGTCGACCGTCACCGAGGGCCCGCGCAGATCAAGGAAATACGACACCCGATTGGCGATGATGCTCAGCGCACCACCGGTACCCGACCACGCATCGACCTGACTCAAATCCGTCGACGCCAAATACCCGTACTCACTCAGGCACGCACCAGCGAACACGCCGGTCTGTGTCTGCCGTAAGGAATGGGCGGGAATGCCGGCATGCTCCAACGCCTCGTAGGCCACTTCCAGCAACAGCCGCTGCTGGGGGTCCATCTTGACCGCTTCCCGCGGCGAAATCTCGAAGAACTCCGCATCGAAGGCGTCGATGTCGGTCAGGAACGAACCCCACCGGGTGGTACCCGACAACGCCGCCCCAGCCTCTGGTGAGCCGTCATCGAACAACGCCCACCGCTCCGGGGGCACCTCCCCCACCGATGACCGGCCCTCACATAGGAACCGCCACATCGATTCCGGGCCGCCTATGTCGCCGGGAAAGCGGCATCCCAACCCAACGACAGCGATCGGCTCATCCAACGATGACCCCTCGCGGCTCACCACCACGTCGGCTTCCGGCTCCGATTCCGACCCGGTCAAAAACCGCGCCAACGCGTTGATCGTCGGCTGCTGCCAGAACTCGACGGGCGAGACCGGCCGGTCCAGCAGCTCGGACAGTTCACCGCAGAGCACGACCGCGTCACTCGACCCAACTGCCAGGTCGTTCAAAGAGACATCTAAGTCGATTTCGTCGGGACTGCAGCCGACATTGGTGACCAGATAGTCGACCAGCCAGCGTCGAAGAGCAGCTTCGTCAAAAGCCGCCGTCATACCGTGACATCCAACCGGCTGAATTCGTCACGTCGATAGCGCTCCACGCACTCCGAACGCCGCACCTTGCCGCTCGTGGTGATCGGGAGCGAGCCGGGCGGCACCAGCACCAGATCGGCCACCCGCACGCTATGCGACTTCTTGATCGCCGAGGCGACTTCCCGTTTCACGGTGCGAAGCCGTTGGAGCGCCTCCTCCTCAGAGCCCCGCTTCTTGACCTCCGCGATCGCCACCAGCCGCTCGGTACGTTCATCGGGAATCGAGACCGCCGCAACCCGGCCACCGGTGATCTCCTGAACCGTCGCCTCGATGTCATCGGGATAGTGGTTACGCCCATCCACGATCAGCAGGTCCTTGATGCGTCCGACGATGAACAGCTCACCCTGCGACATCACCCCCAAGTCCCCGGTGCGCAGCCACCGTTCCTGCGGCGTGCCCGGCGACGGATCGACCAGCTTGCCGCCGAACGTTCGCTCCGACAGTTCCGGGTTTCGCCAGTAGGCGCTCGCGACATTGTCGCCGTGCACCCAGATCTCGCCCACCTTCCCTGCGGGATTCTCCATCCGGGTCTCGCGATCGACGATGCGCACCGTCGACGCCCGAGGGGGGCCGTAGTTGACCAGCTCCGTTCCCCCCTCGCCGTCGCAACGCTTCGCGTAGCCGGCGGCCAACTTCTCGTAATCGAAACGCACCGTCGCCGGTGAGTACCCAGCCGGCGTCGACATCACATAAAGCGTTGCCTCCGCCAGGCCGTAGGAGGGTCGCACCGCGGTGTCGGACAGGTTGAACCGCGAGAAGCGTTCGTTGAACCGCCGGATCGTCGCGGCATGAATTCGTTCACTTCCGCTGATGAGGACTAGCACATCACCCAGGTCCAGCCCGGCCATGTCGTCATCCGATGTTCGCCGCGCCGCCAACTCATACGCGAAGTTCGGCGCAGCCGACCACGAGCAGCTATTGGTCGCCAGCAATTGCATCCACCGGGACGGTTTGTGCAAGAACGACACCGGGCTCATCACGACTGATGGGCGTCCTCCTTCGGCCAGCAGCGCCGCGAACACGCCGAGTGTCAATCCCATGTCGTGGTAGAAGGGAAGCCAAGAGACACAAGTGGAGTCCCGCGGTACAACCCCCCCGTTGTAGTCCGAAAATACCTGTTCGATGTTAGCGATCACGTTGCGGTGCGAGACCAGCACACCCGCTGGTTGGCGGGTCGACCCCGACGTGTACTGCACATATGCCGCCTTCGGATGGGGACCAGTTCTGGCGTCGATTATCCGTGGCGACTCGAGATCCAGCGCATCGATCTCGATCACTCGGTGCGCCCGTTGGCCAGGCTGCGGCTGACCATAGGGCATCACGTCGCCCACGACCGCAGAGGTTGTCAGTATCGCGACCGGTGAGCAGTCACGCAGCGCCCCCGACACCCGCTCGTCATGGGTGCCGGACTGCGGCACCGAAAGCGGGACAGCGATGAAACCAGCCTGCATCGCGCCGAAGAACGCGACGATATAGTCGAGGCCCTGCGGAGCCATAATCGCCGCCCGATCACCAACCGAGCCGCATAGCGACAACTCATAAGCGACGATCCGCGCTCTCTGGTGGACCTGCGACCACGTCAAGCTTTCGGCAAATCCCGCCGGATCAACCTCGTAGTCGATGAACGTATACGCAACATCATCAGGCTGACACCGCGCACGCTCCGCAAGAACAGCGGGAATGGAAGACTCAATCACCGGCATCACGACTCTCTTTCCGTTCGGCGCTCCGCGCCCGGTCCAACCACAACACTCTCTCAGATACCGCTCTCGCGACCAGCCGGAGCCGATTCCACACTGTCGAACAATGCATCCAATACATTGCTCGGCGAGTCGGGCGTGACATCGACGTCACCTTCCGAGTCTTTCTGTGGTAAGAGCTTTTCAGCGAGGTACTTCGCTAATGAAGCGACCGTCGGGTGGTTCCACAACATCGTCGCCGACAGCTCCATGCCGACGAGCTGCTCGGCCTCTCGTCGAATCGACATCGCCATCACCGAGTTGAGGCCCAGCTCCGCGAACGGCCGGTCCAGTTGGAGTTCGGCCTCCGGCATTCGAAGTTCGGTGGCAAGGATGGCTCGTAGCCCGTTCTCCAGTTCAGCGTGCAGATCGGCGGGCGACATCTGTGACCATGCATGCGTTGGTGTTGAGGTTCGGTGCGCATCCGATAGGACCGACGCGCCTTCCTCAGCGGATGCCATCGGCGCCATGACCGCTTGCGCCACGTCGTAGCGGTTCACGTACTCCCAGGCGGTGAAAGCCTCTTCCGGGGTGACTGGCCGCGACCCCAGCCTTTGAAGCTCTTGAACGACAACATGCGCGTCAGAGCCGAACCCGAGTCCCTGCCAGGCCGCCCAGTCCAGACTGACGGTGTGGCAGCCTTGTCGATGACGCGCTCGGGCCAGGCAGTCGAGATACGCATTCGCCGCTGCGTAGGCGCCCTGCCCCGGGATACCGAAGACCGTCCCGGCCGAGGCAGTCAGGAAGAAGAAGTCGAGGGTGGCTGGCGGGAAGGCCTCGTGCAACACCTGTGCACCGGCGATTTTCGGCCACATGGTGCGCCGAAGCTGGCTATCTGCAATCTCAGTCACGAGTTGGCTTTCCGTGACCCCGGCAGCGTGTATGACACCGCGTATCGGCGGAGCCCCGTCGTCGTCGCGCCGGGCGAGCAGAGCCTGAACCCCCTCACGCGATCCGACGTCGAGGGCCACAGCTTCAATAGAGACGCCACGCATCTCCAGCGCCCGGATCGCGGCGATCTTGTCGCGCACGGCCGTGTCGTTGGTGTCGCTGTCCCAGTCGCGCCTAGGAGGCAGCGGAGCGCGGCCAGCCAGCACGAGACGACGAGCACCCCGGTCCGCGAGCCAGCCCGCCATCAGCAGACCGAGTGCGCCCATACCGCCGGTGATGAGGTATGCGGCGTCTGGACGACATCGGAATGGACCTCGCTGCGGTTCGCCGGAGACCGGCACCAAGGCCGGCGCGAGGAACTCGCCATCGCTCAGCATCAGGATGGACTTGGTTGCCGTAGGCAGCAGCATGGACAGGGCCGATGCACAATCACCGATGTCGTCACAGACTGGGATGTCCACAAGGCCGCCCCACAGCTGGGGCTGCTCGGCGCCGATGACCCCGGCGAGTCCCCAGAGACAGCTCTCGCGCAACGCCGTGTCGGAGACGGCGTCCGCCACCCCGCGGGTGATGATCCACAACCTGGTCGGGTGGCGATCATCACGTTCGACCAGCCGACGAACGAGATCGGTCACTTCGGCTGACAGACGGACCGAGCACTCGATGTCGGACTCTCCCGGGCGCCTGGGCCCCGGGTCGGCAACGTAGACGACATATCGGGCCTCGTCGACGCCGGCCGCCGGGTAACCGGCGTCGGCCAGTCGAGCGCGCAGAGTCCGAGCAGCATCGCTCTGGCCGAGCACTGCGAGGTCGCGCCGTGATTCAGGCGGCTGCTGCGGTTCAGTATGCCCGCGCCACGGTTGCCACTCGATCGCGTGCGCCAACGTGCGTGGGTCAGCGTCGGGGGGGCTGGCCTGCAGACCTGACTCGATATCTGCATAGCGAAGTGAGCCGATGTCTATGCACGGCCGGCCGTCAGCTGCCTTTACGACGATGTCGACGATGAGCTCATCGCCGTTGCCGTCGCGCCGACGTATATCGACGCAACCGTGTGAATCAGCCAAACCGTCTGCGAGCCAAACACTTCCGACGGCGGCAGGAACCATCAGCCGCCGGTCAGAGGTGTCCACGAGGCGGGCGAGGTGAACGGCGGCGTCGAGCAACCCGACCGTCGACGCCTCCGGCAGGTCGACATCAGCGTCCAGACGGCCAGGTCCTGATCGGCACGAACTGATCGACCATGCAAATGGCTGGCCGTCGACACCCCACGCTTGCTGAAGCTCGGCGACCGACGAAGTGTCGTAGGCAACCATTTCGCGGTCGCCGCTCGTGTCTGCGCCTTTAACCTCATCGTCGGTCGTCCGGTCAGCCATTCCGGCGCTGACGTGGCGCACCCAACGGTGCTCGAGGGCGTCGACCGCGGGACGCGATGACACGGTGACGGACTGGCCGTCGGCGATCACCTGGATCATGCGCGGCTGGTCGACGACGATCGGATGGTCGAACCGGATGTCACGCAACTGCGATGCACCAGATTGGGCCGCCGCTGCCGAAAGTGTCTGCAAGAGCACCGATATCGGAACCACCTCCACACCATGAATCCGATGACCCCCCGGATATGGTTTGGCCTCGGCGACAAGCCGCGCCTGCCAAAGATGCACCGGCGGTGCGGTCGCGACCGTGACGTGCTCGCCGAGCAGAGTCCCGAACGTCGGTGCAACGCCGGCCGCGTTCACCTTCTTCTTGAGGCCGATCCAGTGCTGTGTGTGGTGCCACGGGGTGGCGGGCAGGGACGGATGTGGTTCGGGCGGGTGCTCTGTGTGTGGTGAATGCACGGTGTGCGTGGCATTCAGGTTGGTGTGGAAAGTCAGGGTGTCCGGGGCGTCGCGCTGCAGAGTTCCGATGCTGTGATGATGCACCCGGTCCAGGCTGTCGCTGATGGCGTGGGTGAGCAGTGGGTGGGGGCCGACTTCGATGAATGTGCCGTGGTCGGCGCCGGCCGCGGCGATGACGTGGCTGAACCGCACGGGGTTGCGCAGGTTGGCGACCCAATAGTCGGCACCGAAAACGATTGTGCCCTTAGCGGTGTCGTCGTATGTGGTGGTCAGGATCGGGATCGTTGGTGCCTGCGGGGTCAAGTCGGCGAGGGCGGTGCGCAGATCGGGCAGGATGGGGTCGATGGTCGGGTGGTGGGAGGCCACGTCGACCTCGATGCGCCGCGCCAGCCGGTCCTGGGCGTCCACGGTCGCGATCACCGCATCGACCTGATCAGGGGGTCCGGCGATTACGGTTTGACGCGGCGAGGCGTACACCGCCAGTGTGAGGTCGGGGTAGTCGGCGATCAACTCCTCGGCACGTCGCGGGTCCAACTCCAGCAATGCCATCGCGCCCTGCCCGGACAGCCGTGACATCAACCGCGACCGGGTGGCGATCACCTGCAGTCCCTCGGCGGCTGTCAGCGCCCCGGCCACCACCGCCGCGGAGACCTCGCCCATCGAATGGCCGATCACCGCGTCGGGTTCCACTCCGTACGAGCGCCATAGCTTGGTCAGCGCCAACTGCACGCCTACCAGAACCGGCTGAATACGGGCAATTCCGACCACCGGCTCACCAGCGTCCAACACCTGGCGGAGCGAAAACCCGACCTTCTCGACGAAAATGGGCTCCAACTCGGCGACCGCCGCGGCGAATGCCGGTTCATCGGCCAGCAACTGCCGCCCCATCCCCGCCCACTGCGAGCCCTGACCCGAATAGACGAACACCGTCCCGGGCCGACATGAACCCTTATGCGGTGCCACCACCCCATCGGCAGACCTGCCCGCGGCGAGGGCGCGTAATCCGGCGACGGCTTGGCCGCGATCACGGGCACAGACGGTGGCGAACTTCGCCTGCCGAGTGCGGTGATGATTGAGGGTGTGGGCCACATCAGCCAACGCCACCTCGGCCCCGTCACCGTCCATCCAGTCGGCCAACACCTCTGCCATCGACCCGACGCGCTCGGCCGTCTTGCCCGAGACCACCAATGTGCTCACCGCCGGTGCCTGTTCTAAGGCAACGTGTTCGGCAATGGGGGCTTGCTCGAGCACGACATGTGCATTGGTGCCGCCGAACCCGAACGACGACACCCCCGCCCGCCGGGGGCGGTTCGTCGAGGGCCAATCGGTCGGTTCGGCAACCACTTTCAGCCGCAGATCGTCAAATGGGATGTGCGGATTGGGGTTTTCGAAATGTAGGTTCGCCGGGATGTGGCCGCGCTGCACCGCCAGCACCGCCTTGCAGAACCCCGCGATTCCCGCCGCGGCCTCCAAATGACCCAGATTCGACTTGACCGCACCGATCAACAGCGGCGAGGTCTCCGGACGTCCACGCCCCAGCACCGTGCCCAGCGCGCGGGCTTCGATGGGATCGCCCAGCAACGTGCCGGTTCCGTGGGCCTCGACGTAGTCGACGTCGCGCGGCGCGACGCCGGCATTGGTGTAGGCGGCACGCAACACCGCCATCTGCGCGGCCGGGTTGGGGGCCATCAACCCGTTGGACCGGCCGTCCTGATTGACCGCCGAACCCCGCACCACCGCCAGCACCCGATCCCCGTCACGCAGCGCATCACTGAGCCGCTTGAGCACTGCAACACCGCAACCCTCGCCGCGCACGAAACCGTCCGCGGCCGCATCAAAGGCGTGACACCCCCCTGTCGGCGACATCGCCTCTGCCTGATCGAAGCTGCGGGTGACCGCCGGTGACAACAACAGATTGACCCCCGCGGCCAGCGCCAGATTCGACTCCCCCGTCCGCAGACTCTGACACGCCAGATGCACGGCCACCAGCGACGACGAACACGCCGTGTCGACCGTCACCGAGGGCCCGCGCAGATCCAGGAAATACGACACCCGATTGGCGATGATGCTCAGCGCACCACCGGTACCCGACCACGCATCGACCTGACTCAAATCCGTCGACGCCAGATAGCCGTACTCGCCCAGGCACGCGCCGGCGAACACCCCCGTTTGAGTATGCCGCAGTGCATCAGCCGCAATCCCGGCGTGCTCCAACGCCTCGCAGGCCACTTCCAGCAACAACCGCTGCTGGGGGTCCATCTTGACCGCTTCCCGCGGCGAAATCTCGAAGAACTCCGCATCGAAGGCGTCGATGTCGGTCAGGAACGAACCCCACCGGGTGGTACCCGACAACGCCGCCCCAGCCTCGGGTGAGCCGTCATCGAACAACGCCCACCGCTCCGGAGGCACCTCCCCCACCGATGACCGGCCCTCAACCACGAACCGCCACATCGACTCCGGGCCGCCTATGTCGCCAGGAAAGCGACACCCCAGACCGATGACGGCGATCGGCTCATCCAACGATGATCCCTCGCGGCTCACCACCACGTCGGCTTCCGGCTCCGATTCCGACCCGGTCAAAAACCGCGCCAACGCGTTGATCGTCGGATACTGCCAGAACTCCACCGGAGAGACGGGCCGGCCCAACAACTCCGACAACTCGCCAGTAAGCACTACCGCATCGCCGGACCCCAGTCCGAGATCATGCATCGATGCTTCCAAATCGATGTCGTCGAGGCTGCAGCCGACATTGGTGACCAGGTAGTCGACCAGCCAGCGGCGCAGAGCAGCTTCGTCAAAAGCCGCCGTCATACCGTGGCTTCCAAACGGCTGAACTCGTCCTGCCGATAGCGCTCCACACACGCCGACCGCCGCACCTTGCCGCTGGTAGTGATCGGGATCGAACCCGGCGCCACCAACACCAGATCAGCCACCCGCACACTGTGCGACTTCGAAATCGCCGAGGCCACTTCGCGTTTCACCGTCTGCAGCCGATGGAGCGCCTCCTCCTCAGAGCCCCGCTTCTTGACCTCCGCGATCGCCACCAGCCGCTCGGTCCGTTCATCGGGAATCGAGATCGCCGCAACCCGGCCACCGGTGATCTCCTGAACCGTCGCCTCGATGTCATCGGGATAGTGGTTACGCCCATCCACGATCAGCAGATCCTTGATGCGCCCAATGATGAACAACTCACCCTGCGACATCACCCCCAAATCCCCGGTGCGCAACCACGGCCGCGGCGGCGTCCCCGGCGACGGATCCACCAGCTCGACACCGAACGTGCCCTCCGACAACTGGGGATTCCGCCAATAACCGGCCGCGACATTGTCGCCGGACACCCAGATCTCGCCCACCTTCCCAGCAGGGTTCTCCACCCGGGTGTCCGGATCGACGATACGCGTGGTCACCACCCGCGGCGGGCCATAACTGACCAGCTCCGTCCCACCATCGGTGTCACACCGCTCCGCATAACCCGCCGACAACTTCTCATAATCAAAACCCACCGTCACCGGCACATGACCCTTGGGCGCCGAGGTCACATACAACGTCGCCTCCGCCAACCCATAAGACGACCGCAACGTATCCCGAGGCAGATTGAACGCCGCGAACCGCTCCGTGAACCGACGAATCGTCGCAGCATGAATGCGCTCACTTCCGCTGATGATGCCCAACACACCACCCAGATCCAGCCCCGCCATATCCTCATCCGAGGTACGCCGCGCAGCCAACTCATAGGCAAAATTCGGGGCAGCCGACCACGACGGGCTATTCATGGCCAACAGCCGCATCCACCGAGCCGGCTTCTGCAGAAACGCCACCGGACTGATCAACACCGCCGGACGCCCCACCGTCCCCCCCGCCCCATCAGGGACCAGCAACGGCGCAAACACCCCTTGCACCATCCCCATATCGTGATAAAAGGGCAACCACGACACAAAATTGATATCCGGCGGCGGCACCTTGGCGCGATGCTCAAAATAATCAGAGAAAATCTGATCCAGATTAGCGAACACATTGCGATGAGTGACCATCACACCGGCCGGCTGCCGAGTCGACCCCGACGTGTACTGCAGATAAGCCGTCGACGGATAAGGACCACCCACCCCCGACACCCGCGGCGACTCCAAATCCAACGCATCAACCTCGATCACCCGCGGCGCCGATGCGCCCGACTGCCCAACGGCATACGGCATCACCTCAGCCACCACCGCAGACGTCGTCAGCAACACCGCCGGTGAACAATCACCCAACGCCCCCGACACCCGCTCGTCATGACCACCAAACTGCGGCACCGGAAGCGGCACAGCGATGAAACCAGCCTCCATCGCACCAAAGAACCCCACAATGTAATCCAGCCCCTGCGGAGCCACAATCGCCGCCCGATCCCCAGCCGACCCGCACAGCAACAACTCCTCAGCAACAATCCGCGCCCTGCGATACAGCTGCGACCACGTCAAACTCTCGACAAACCCCGCCGGATCAACCTCATAGTCGATGAACGTATACGCAACATCATCAGGCTGACACCGCGCACGCTCGGCAAGCACAACGGGAATACAGAGGTCCTGTACTGGCATTACAGCGCCTTTCGGTACGGTCTGGAGTATCTGACTGCCCCCCCGACGAGCAGACCGATCCTGAACTTGTGACCTAACCCCTCGTTACTGAAGGGGGACACTCGCATTGTTCAACATATCGGAAGATCTCGCACAACTTCCGCAGTTAACAGCTAATATCTACGTCTTAGCCAATATATGGGCGGCGGCGAGCAGATGTGAAGTGTTTCCGCCGATTGCTCCCTGGTAATGTGCTGTCCCCGCTGGAGGTGCTGCTCGTACGAGACCAGCGGCACCGGATGCCGCCGAGCTTGTTCGACCGGTCCGGCCGGATGCCGGCTGCAGACCTCCACCCTGAGACAGCGGAAGCCAGCGTACGCCGGAGCGGAAGTGGCCAGGACGGCGCATCCGCTTCAGACCCGCGAAAACCCGTCAGCGGCGGTCGCTGGCCGGCGGGACAGGGGTCAGCGGAAGCTCACGATGCGGTTCGCTGCGATAGCGGGACGGGCGACCGTCGATCTTGCACAGCCGCCACATCAACAGTGCGAAGGGGTTCATCAACCCGACGTCGTAGCACAGCATCCGGACGTCACCGAACATGTTACGCAGCGTCTGGCGAGCTTCGGCTCCGTCGAAGAACACTTCCTTGCGCACTGAGCGCGGGATGTCGAACTCTTTGAAGAAGCTGGATGGCGGCACGGTTGCCTGACACAGCACTCGCATGCTGACCGGCACATACAACGACAGCCAGAACCGACTGATCCGCAGCAACCGCGGAACGCGCTTACGCAGGTAAGCGTCAGCGAAGAAGATATGCCGCGCCTCCTCCGCGACGTGGATCGCCATCACCTTCTCCACGATGGGATGCAGTGACCCGCCCTCCCGCAGCATGTTCTTCTGCAGATAATCGATCGGCACCTCGCCCGCCATGACTCCAAAGAAGAAAACGTTCGGCAGCGGGCCCGCCGCCAGCGGGAGCAGCGGTGAAACCCAGCGCAGATACCAGGGCATACCTGGAACGTTCACCCCGATACGGTTCACCATTTCTCGGAACATCAACGAGTGGTTGCACTCTTTGACGGACTCGTGCAGGCAATAGCGGTACTCTGGGGACCCGTTCGGCACCCAGAACGAATATTGCATCAGACCGCGGATCAGAATGCTTTCCAGGTGCAGGGAGGCCTTTGCGATGTGCGCTGCTCGCCACATCCCGATCGCGATCTGCTTCTCGAGAGGTTGCGTCCGATACCACGGATGACGCCCGAGCGGGTCCGAGGTGGTCAGCACCCAGCGCGGGTCGTTTTGGGTCACAGAGAGTCTTTCTGCGTCCCAATTGATGTCGGTGTATGGGTCGAAGCTCCGGCGTACGGAAGCCTCTGACAGGGTCTTCAATGTTTCGGCGTAGCGAGTGTCGTCGCTGACAGCCATATTGCGACTCCACCGCTTGACAATGAGCCTCGAAGTGATCAACAGCAGGCTGATGCCCAGCACCATGACCCCGAGCACCGAAAAGATGTCGACCAGTACGCCCGCCATCCCTCCCCCCGGATTTACATCGGTGACAATCGCCCAAAACCGTACCGCAGTCTGTCGTTGCTTAGCTAGGCGACCGCCATACCAACTTGGCATTGCTGATCCTGGCCGCCGGGGACGTCAGGCCGTGCGACGGCGAGCCCTCAGTCTCCGTAGCACGACGCCAGTTTCTCCTCGATGTTTCCGACCAGTTCCGGCAAGTGGTCGTTGAGATAGAAGTGGTGGCCAGGAAATACTCGCGCACTGAACGCCGACGTCGTTCGTTGCGCCCACCGCGTCACTTTTTCGTAGGTGGCGACTTCGTCGTTATCACCCAGGAAAGCGAAGATAGGGCATGACACGGTGGCGTCGGATGGGCACTCGTAGTTTGTAATGGCCTTGAGCCCGCGAAGTGTGGGCAGAATCTTTGCCGCGAATTCTTCGTTCTCCAGGAATTCTGGATTTGCGCCGGTCATTGCGCTCACTGCATCGAGAAGTCCGCGATCAGATTCCGGAATGTAGTTGTAGCCGATCTCGCCTGGTGCAGCGCAGGCCGATACGAACAGCGCTGCGACGGGCTTGCCCGCCGCTTCGAACCGACGCGCGACGTCGAATGCCACCAAAGCTCCCATGCTGTGACCGAAGAATGCGACCATTCCGTCGCCCTGGTGGCTCCGGGCCAACAGCTGGCATGTGCTTTCGGCAAGATCGGGAATGCTGGTGAACGACGCAAGGTCATGGGTGCCGCGCCGTCCGGGATATCGTACGGCGACGCATTTGACGTCGCTCGAGAAGGACTTGGCAAAAGGCACATAGTACTCGGCCGATCCCCCGGCATGTGGGAAAATGTAGAGCGTCGTCGTGCTCCCCGTCATGTGGCAACAGTACCGACGAGGTCTCCGGTCAAATTACGGGTGCTATCACTCTGCCGTATTGGATTCATGCCGTCTCAGTCTGCCCCCGACCGGAGCGTCACTGAGCACCGGTGAAGGGTTCGTTCCACTCACCATCTCTGGCCGGCGCTACCGCGATGTCTGAGGTTCGTGTGCCAGGATCAACTCGCCACAGAAACAAGGGCAGGTGCTATGGAAGGGTTCGCTGGTAGAACCGCTGTCGTAACCGGAGCCGGCTCCGGGATCGGCCGGGCGCTGGCGATCGAGCTTGCCCGCTCCGGCGCCGAGTTGGCGATCAGCGACGTCGACACAGAGGGCCTGGCAGTCACCGAGGAGCGAGTGAAGGCCATTGGTGCGCGGGTGAAAACCGACCGTCTCGACGTCACTGAACGCGAGGCGTTCCAGGTGTACGCCGATGCGGTCAACAGCCACTACGGCAAGGTCAACCAGGTGTACAACAACGCGGGCATCGCGTTCATCGGCGACATCGAAGCCACCGAATTCAAGGACCTCGAGCGGGTGATGGACGTGGACTACTGGGGTGTCGTCAACGGCACCAAAGTCTTTCTACCGCACCTGATCGCATCTGGCGACGGGCACGTCGTCAACATCTCAAGCGTCTTCGGCCTACTCTCGGCGCCGGGTCACGGAGCCTACAACGCGGCCAAGTTCGCGGTTCGCGGGTTCACCGAAGCACTGCGTCAGGAGATGATGATCGCCGGTCACCCCGTGGAGGTCACCTGCGTGCACCCAGGCGGCATAAAGACCGCGATCGTCCGCAATGCAACGGCCGCCGAGGGTCGGGACAAGGACCGAATGGCCAAGACCTTCGACAAGCGGCTGGCGACCACGTCCCCGCGGAAGGCCGCGCGGATCATTCTGGACGGTGTGCGTAAGAACAGGCCCCGCGTGCTGGTCGGCAACGATGCCAAAGCTCTTGACATCCTCGCCCGTGCGACCGGGTCGGGCTATCAACGGCTGATCGCCGCGGCGACCTCGCGGACGGTGCCGCACTAGCGGCTGGTGGCGCCCAGTGGATGATCGGCCAGGAACCCGTCGGCGACGCGGGCCGGGTCGGCGCCTGCCGCCACTTCGCGGCGCATCTGCACCAGCCCGGCGGTGTCCAGCACGCCGGCCACCTCGTTGAGCGCGAGCACCTGCATTTCGGAGAGTTCGTTGCGGCGGTACAGCGGGACGACGTTCTCCGCGCGGATCAGCGCTGTGCGGTCGGACAGCATCACCACGTCTGCCGGGACGTCCGGATCTGCCGTCGACGTCCACACGACGTTCACCTGCCCCGCCCGCAGTGCGCCGAAAAGCGTTGCACGGTTGCTGTATTCGCGTACCGTGACAGCGCACGTCCCGATGGCCGCCGGACGGGCGGCACCGGCCACCTGTCCGATCTTCAGCGTGTCGCAATGGCGGATCGCCGCCGTCAGATCCCGTCCACCCCAGGCATCGCCGGTGACCTCGGTGACCGCGAGCGCCGGCTTGTCCTCCGCCGATTCCGCGTAATCGCCTGCCGCCACGCCTTCGGGCAGTGCCGACACCATGTCGCGGTATACCTGCGTGGCCGCGCGCGCCTTCGCGCCGGGCGCGAAAGTGTCCAGCAGCCGGCCGGTGAAGCCCGCGACCACGCCGACGTCGCCCGAGTCGACCCGGGCCAGCGGGTCGGTCACCACGTCGACGCGCGCGGCCGTGCCGTAGGCCCGCAGCGCGGACGCATACAGATGTGCCAGCAGCGTCGACTCCACGTCGTCATGCGCGCCGACCGCGATCGTCGGACTCGCGGTCGTGCCCCCGCACGCCGCCATCAACAGCGATGCAAGCAGCGCGACGACGACCCGGCGGCCGGCGATCGAGTGGATCAGCCTGCCTCCGCGTTCGAGGCGGCCGCGACCGCCGCCGCCACGGCGGGCCCGACCCTCGGGTCCAGTGGGCTCGGCACGATGTACTCGGCAGCGAGGTCGTCGCCGACCACCCCGAAGATCGCTTCGGCCGCCGCCACTTTCATCTTCTCGGTGATCCGACGGGCACCGGCATCCAGCGCGCCGCGGAAAACACCCGGGAAGGCCAGCACGTTGTTGATCTGGTTGAGGAAGTCGCTGCGGCCCGTCGCCACCACGGCGGCATACTTGGCGGCGATCTCGGGGTGGACCTCCGGGTCGGGATTGGACAGCGCGAACACGATGCCGTCGGGCGCCATCGTCGCGATCAACTCTTCGGGGACGACGCCGCCCGAGAGACCGAGGAACACGTCGGCGCCCTTCAGCGCCTCGACCATGCCGCCGGAGAGGCCGTCGCGGTTGGTGCGCTGCGCCAGGTCGAGCTTCACCGGCGTCAGGTCGTCCCGGTTCGGGTGCAGGATCCCGCGCGAGTCCAGCACGGTCATATCCGAAACACCGGCGGTCAGAAGGATTTTCGCGCATGCCATGCCCGCCGCGCCGACACCGGAGATGACCACGCGCAGTGACGACATGTCCCGGTCGAGAACCTTGGTCGCGCCCAGCATCGCCGCCAGCACGACGATGGCGGTGCCGTGCTGGTCGTCGTGCATGACCGGGCAGTCGAGGGCGTCGATGAGGCGCCGCTCGATCTCGAAACAACGCGGCGCCGAGATGTCCTCGAGGTTGACGGCCCCGAACGTCGGCCGCAGCCGGACCAACGTCTCGACTATTTCGTCGGGGTCCTTGGTGTCCAGCACGATCGGAATCGCGTCCAGGTCGCCGTAGGCCTTGAACAGCCCGCACTTGCCCTCCATGACAGGCAGGGACGCGGCAGGCCCGATATCACCGAGCCCGAGCACGGCGCTGCCGTCGCTGACGACGGCGACCAGCCGGCTTGCCCAGGTATAGCGGGCGGCCAAGGTGTGGTCGGCCGCGATCGCACGACTGACCTGAGCTACGCCGGGTGTGTAGGCGACCGAAAGGGCGCGCTGGGTGTCCAGCGGAGCCTTCAGCGCCACAGAGAGTTTGCCCGCTACGTGAGCCTCGAAAATCTCCTCGTCAGTGACGATGATCTGCGGATTGTCTGTCGTCGGCACGCGCCTCAGGGTAACGACGAACTGGTAGGTAACCTAATCGACTCTGGTCGCATGACGCCCGATCGGGCACCTCGGCATACTGCAGGTATGGCTTTCAAGGTGCGGCTCGGCGAGGGAGCACAGGACTGCGGAGACGACGACGTGTACGACTTCATCGCCGATGGTGTTCTCGTGGTCCGCTACGCGGAACCGGGCAGGTGGTCGGAGTACTACCCGCCCGGCGAATGGAAGCGCATCGATGCCGCGCCCAACCACCGGCCCGGTGAGCCGCTCGATCGCAGCATCGGGCCGGATTTCGACGACTGACCGGCTCAGATCAGACCGAGGTCCTTCACCGCCTTGCGCTCGTCGGCCAGCTCAGCCGTCGACTTGTCGATTCGCGCGCGGGAGAACTCGTCGATGTCCAGCCCCTGCACGATCGTCCAATCGCCGTGCTTCGTCGTGACGGGGAACGACGAAATCAGACCCTCCGGCACGTCGTAGCTTCCGTCGGAGATCACGGCCATCGACACCCAGTCGTCCTTCGGGGTGCCCAGCAGCCAGTCGCGGGCGGCGTCGGTGGTCGCCGATGCGGCCGACGCCGCCGACGAGGCGCCGCGCGCATCGATGATCGCCGCGCCGCGCTTGGCGACCGTCGGGATGAAGTCGTTCTCGATCCAGTTCTGGTCGTCGACGACCTCGGCGGCGTTCTTCCCGCCGACCTCGGCGTGGAACACGTCGGGGTATTGGGTGGCCGAGTGATTGCCCCAGATCGTCATCTTCTTGATGTCGGTGACTGCGGCCCCCGTCTTGCGGGCCAGCTGGCTGATCGCCCGGTTGTGGTCGAGGCGGGTCAGCGCCGAGAACCGCTCCTTCGGGATATCGGGCGCGTTGCTCATTGCGATCAGTGCGTTGGTGTTGGCCGGGTTGCCGGTCACGCCGATGCGCACGTCGTCGGCGGCAACCTCGTTGAGCGCCTTGCCCTGCGCGGTGAAGATCGCGCCGTTGGCCTCGAGCAGATCGCCGCGCTCCATACCCGGACCACGGGGGCGCGCACCGACCAGCAGGGCCAGATTCACTCCGTCGAAGACCTTGTTGGCGTCCGCGCCGATCTCGACGCCGGCCAGCAGCGGGAACGCACAGTCGTCGAGCTCCATCACGACACCCTCGAGCGCCTTGAGCGCAGGCTCGATCTCGAGCAGGCGAAGCTCGACCGGGCGGTCGGGGCCCAGCAGCGAGCCGCTGGCCAGGCGGAACAGCAGGCTGTAGCCGATCTGGCCGGCGGCCCCGGTGACCGCGACCTTGAGGGGAGAAGTGCTCACGTCAAAGGCTCCTTGGGAAGAGAGGTTTTCGGGGTTCAAACTAGCCCACCGGCGTCGGCCTCAAACCGCCGGTCTGCCACCGCCCGCGCGTAGCATTGTCCGAGGCCGGATAGGCCTGCGCTGCGTCAGGAGGGTGAATCGATGCCTTCGTTCCGGGGCGCCTTGCCGCCTGCACTACGACCTGTCCGGTCCAAGCACAGCCACTCCCATCCCGACGCCAAGTCGATCCATGTCCCCGTAGCGCGGGCCATGGTCGACTGCGCCATCTACGTCGAAGGCAGGCGACTGCCGGGCAAGTACACCCACGCCGCGGCACTGAGCAAGGTGCACGAGCTCGAAGCTGAAGGCAAGGACGCGTTCGCGTGGATCGGTCTTCACGAGCCCGACGAACACCAGATGGAGGCCGTCGGAGACGTTTTCGGGCTTCATGAACTGGCCGTCGAGGACGCGGTGCACGCCCACCAGCGGCCCAAGCTGGAGCGGTACGACAAGACCTTGTTCATGGTCCTCAAGACGGTGAACTACATCGAGCACGAATCGATGGTCAAGGCAAGGGAGATCGTCGAGACCGGCGAGATCATGGTCTTCGTCGGCGCCGACTTCGTGGTGACCGTCCGACACGGCGAGCACGGTGAGCTGGCCGGCGTGCGCAGGCGACTCGAGGCCTCCCCGGCGCTCCTCAAGCTGGGTCCGTACGCGATCATGCACGCGATCGCCGACCACGTCGTCGACGGCTATCTCGACGTCACCGACCTGGTCGAGACCGACATCGATGTGATGGAAGAGGACATCTTCTCGCCCCTGTCGCACACCAACATCGAGTGCATTTACCTGCTCAAACGGGAAATCGTCGAATTGCGCAGGGCCGTCAACCCGTTGACGCTCGCCCTGCAGCGCCTTGGCACCGACCACAACGACCTCATCTCGATCGAGGTCCGCCGCTACATGCGCGACGTGCTCGACCACAACATCCAGGCCTCCGACCGGATCACCAGCTATGACGAGATGCTCAGCTCGCTGGTGCAGGCGGCGCTCGGCAAGGTCGCTATGCAGCAGAACGTCGACATGCGCAAGATCTCGGCATGGGTGGCGATCGCCGCCGTGCCGACGGCATTGGCCGGCATCTACGGGATGAACTTCGAGCACATGCCCGAACTGCAATGGACGTGGGGTTATCCGGCGGTGCTGACCCTGATGTTCTGCGCGTGCTTCCTTCTGTATCGGACGTTCCGGCACAACCACTGGCTCTAGCTTCGTTGAACCAAAGCTGTGAGTACGCCGTGTCATAGCGGAGAACCCGAAATCCCGGAATCCGAAGGACCTGTCATGCCGACGTACGTCGCGAGTCGATGTGCCCGGCATGAGCGACGGGCTTGGTCATCACCCCGGGCGGGGTGGTAACGGCCCCGACGACGACAACGACTCTTCAATCACATCACCGAGGACCCGCTGGGTCACTGCGGTTGTCGCCGTGCGCTTTTCACGCGGTGGCCTGACCATCGCAACACCACACGACACAAGGAGTCAACCATGTCTCAACACCGCGCGGTCACCCTCGTCGCCGCAACCGCTTTCGCTGCCGCAGGCTTCACCACGGCCACGGTGACCGCATCCTCGGCGCCCTACCTCTCGATGACCAGTGAGATCCGGATGACGCCGGTGGACTCCTCGCGCACCGACGGCGGGTATTTCAACGAGCAGGTGGTCTACATCAACGGCGTGGTCGCGATGTCGAAGGCGGCCGCGCAGGACACCATCGACCACAACGACAACACCATCGCGCTGCGGTACTGGGGTGATGACAGCAATGACGACGACCTGCTACTCGGCCCGGTCAATCCGACGACGCTGTTCGCGGCCGACGACGGGCTGCATTTCGAGCGCGCCGCCACGCTCTCGCATCTTCAGTTGGACGAGGACAGCGGGACGTTCGAGAACATCGGCGACGGCGGCATGGACGAGATCTACGTCGGCGCGCGGTTTCTCGACCGAGGCGGTAACACGATCGCCAAAGTGGAGAGCAACCGCATCACCGGCGACCTCTGACTTCGCCGAAACGGAATTCCGGCAGGCCTGCTCTCGCACTTCCGCTGCCGGAATTCCGTTTCGCGGGCATCAACTGGGTGCTGAGGCTTTCCGACCCGGGTCGAGCACGTCCACCCCGTCGGTGCGCCACGCTTCGCGCATCGCCTCGGCACCCTTGAGGCGCACCCATGCCGCCTCCGTCGGGGTGATCGGGGTCGCCGAGAGCAGCGCGACCGGCTCGAGGGGCTCGGGCAATACGACATCGCGAATATCGCTGCGGCTCAACAGAAACGCAGTGAACGGCGCGCCGGTCCACAGCGGCGTGCCGAGGTCGACGAGTGCGTCGGGAGCGAGGACCAACCCCTCGACGGCCGGGGCGGCGGCGACCACCGCCACGCTGCGGGCCAGACCCGCAGGTGTCGACCCGCGCAGCGAAACCGACACCTCGGCCCGCGGCCCGCGCTCCGGATCGGCGGCGAACTCGGCGGGATCGGTCATCGGTTCGCGCGAACACCCCAGCGACACATAGTGGATGACACCGTCATCGGGCCCGAACCGCAGGACGTCGAAAGACTGCGTGCCCAGAAACGTCACGCTTGCGACGTCGAGTTCCCGGGCGCCGAAGTGCGCGCGCAAGTGGGCGCGGACCTCTGCCAGGACGTCGGTCACTCCGCCGGCTGCTGCGATGCCGCAGGCGGTGGTGGCGGTGGGGCAGCGTGCTCGTCGCGCGCGCGAGGGATGGTCAGGTTGGCGCCGCTGTCGGCGTCGAAGATGACCAGCTTGGTGGTGTCGAACGCGAGCTCCACTGGCTGTCCGGGCGCCACCTTCGACTCGGTGGAAACCCGTGCCACGAATTCGTTTTCGCCCACTCCGGAATCGGCGGCCAGCTCGGCCAGCTGGGCGGCGTGGGCACCTGCCCCCTCGGTGGTGAAGTGGACGTACTTGTCCGCGCCAAGCGACTCGACGAAGTCGACCGTCACCTCGAAGGTCAACGCCCGGATGCGCGCATACGTATCGATCAGCGCGGCGTCCTCGAGGTGTTCGGGACGGATGCCGACGATCACGTTGCTCGGCGTGTTGTGATCGGCAAGCACGTCATGCACTTCTTGGGTCAGTGTGACGTCGCCGAACGGCAGCTTGAGCCCGACGTCGGTCATCGTCGCCGGGAAGAAGTTCATCGCAGGCGATCCGATGAAGCCCGCGACGAACAGGTTCGCCGGCCTCGAGTACAGCTCCTCGGGGGTGCCGACCTGCTGGGCCTCCCCCGCCCGCAGTACGACCACGCGATCGCCGAGCGTCATCGCCTCGGTCTGATCGTGTGTGACATAGACCGTGGTGGTGCGCAACCGATTCTGCAGGCGGGCTATCTCGGCACGCATCTGCACCCGGAGCTTGGCGTCGAGGTTGGACAGGGGCTCGTCCATCAAAAAGGCCTTGGGGTCGCGCACGATCGCGCGGCCCATTGCGACTCGCTGGCGCTGACCACCCGACAACTGAGCCGGCTTGCGATCCAGCAGCTCGCTCAAATCCAGAATCCGCGCGGTTTCCTCGACCTTGGCCGCGATGTCGACCTTCTTCACCTTCGCCAACGTCAGGGGGAAGGCGATGTTCTGCCGGACGGTCATGTGCGGGTACAGCGCGTAGGACTGGAACACCATCGCGATGTCGCGGTCCTTCGGCGCCTTCTCATTCACCCGATCACCGCCGATGCGCAATTCGCCGGAGGATATCTCCTCCAGCCCCGCGATCATGTTCAGCGTGGTGGACTTTCCGCAGCCGGACGGGCCGACCAGGATGATGAACTCGCCGTCGGCGATGGTGATCGACAGATCCTTCACGGCCGTTGCGCCGTCGGGGTAACTCTTGGTCACCCGGTCCAACACGATCTCGGTCATCGAACTACCCCTTCACCGCACCGGACGTCAAGCCGGCGACGATCCGTCGTTGGAAAATCAGAACAAAGACAACGATGGGGACGGTGATCACCATCGCGCCCGCTGCGATCGATCCGGTCGGCTCCTCGAATTGCGAACTGCCGGTGAAGTTCGCGATCGCCACCGGCGCGGTGATCGCCCGCTGGGTGGCCGTCAACGACAATGCCAGCAGCAGGTCGTTCCAGGCGAAGATGAACACCAGGATCGCGGCTGTGACGATTCCCGGGGCTGCCAGCGGCGCGATCACCTTCCGGAACGCCTGCGCCGGTGTGGCGCCGTCCATCTTGGCTGCCTTCTCCAGGTCCCATGGGATCTCGCGGAAGAAGGCCGACAGCGTGTAGATCGCCAGAGGCAGCGCGAACGTGATGTAGGGAATGATCAAGCCTGGCCACGTATCGAAAAGACCGAGCCGACGCTCGATGTTGAAAAGCGGTGTCACAAGCGATATCTGGGGGAACATCGCGATCAACAGCGCCACCCCCACGAGCAGTCGCTTGCCCGGAAACACCAGCCGGGCCACCGCATAGGCCGCCATGCCGCCGATGATCACCGCGATGACAGTGGTGATGAGCCCGATGCCGATCGAGTTCAGCAGTGCCGAGCTGAACGCGTTACCGGAGAAGATGCCCTTGTAGTTGTCGAAGGTGATCTGCGCCGGAATCAGCTTGCCGTCCTTGACCGTTGCGGTCGACTTCAGGGACAGGCTGAGTATCCACAACACCGGAAACAGTGCATAGACGACCACCAGGATGTTGACGACGGTCCATCCCGTTTTCCGACCCGCCCCGACCCGTTCAGGCATGCTCAGTGCCTCTCCTCATCCGATCCAGGTGCCGATGCACCGAAGATCGTGATGTAGATGAACGCGATGATCGCCACCGACAGGAAGATCAACACGCTGATCGCCGACCCCAACCCGAGATTGAAGGCCTTGAACAGATTGTCGTAGCCAAGGATCGACACCGACCCGGTGCTGTTGGCACCGCCGGTCAGGACGTAGATGTTGTCGAAGATGCGAAATGCATCCAGCGTGCGGAACAGCAGCGCCACCAGGATCGCCGGTTTGATAAGCGGCAGAGTGACTTTCACCAGACGTTTCCACGCGCCTGCACCGTCGACCTGGGCGGCGTTGAGCAGATCTTGCGGCACCAGCGCCAGCCCGGCGAGCAACAGCAGCGCCATGAACGGTGTCGTCTTCCACACCTCGGCTAGGACGACGATCGCCAGCGACGGGATCTGTTCGGTCAGCGGCGCGCTGCCCTCCGGCAGCAGGTTGGCCAGGTAGCCGGTGCCCGGTGTCCACGCGTAGTACCAGCTGTAGGACGCTGCGACGGTGACGATCCCGTACGGGATGAGGATGGCGGTGCGCACCACGCCCTTGCCGAAGATGGTGCGATGCATCACCAGCGCCAGCGCCATCCCGAGCACGAACTCGATCGCCACCGAGACGACGGTGATCGCGAGCGTCACGGCGAAGGCGGTCCACCAGTAGCGGTCGGTGAGCACGGTTTCGTAGTTCGACAGTCCCACGAACGCCGTGTCCTCGGGTGCGGAGAGGTTGTACCGCTGCAGGCTCAGCCACACCGCGTATCCGATCGGATAGGCGGTGACGGCGAGCATCAGGATCACCGCAGGAGCGACCAGGACGAACGCCAGTCGGCGGTCCGATCTGCGGTCGTCGGTACCGCGGGGCGCGGCCCGGGCTGCCGGTGTGTCCACGGTGGCCGTCACGGGATCAGCCCCTTGCCGTCGATAGCCTTCTGAACCTGCTCGGTCAGGTTGTCTGCCATCGTGTCCGGGTCGATGCCGGTCACCGGAGCGAGCGTCGCAGAGATTCGTGTCGAGACCGCTTGATACACAGGGGTGGCCGGCCGCACCGCCGCGTTGGTGAGTTGGTCGCGGATGATGGCGTACTGCGGGTACTTGGCCTGGAATGCCGGATCGTCGTACAGCGAGGTGCGAACCGCGGGCAGGCCACCCTCGACAGAGGTGTACCGCTGGTTCTCGACGTTGCGTAGGCACCGGATGGCCTCGAACGCCTCGGCCCGATGCTGGGTGGTGCGGGCCACCGCCAGATTCAGCCCGCCGAGAGTCACCTTGGCGTCCCGGCCCGGTTGCACAGCCGGATACGGAGCGAATCCGAACACCTTCTTGCTCGCGTCGTAGGCCGCCTCGAACTGTGCATCGGAAGGCGAGAACGTACCGACGTCGTTGATGCTGCCGGCCAGTAGCGGGTCCTTGTCGAGTGGAAGAAAACCGACGCCGCCCTTGACGGCATTCTCCAGCATCGACGGCAGCACGAACGGCCAATTGACCTCCAGGGCGGCCTTGCCCTGCTCGAGGGCGAGTCGAGCTGTGCCCTCGTCGGTCTGGGTGATCGACGGGTCTGCGCCGGGCGCGGTGGCGACGGCCTTCATGATCTGCAGCGCTTTGACGGTCGCGTCGCGGTGCTCGGGGGTGTCGGTGAGCGTCACCGTCTTGCCGTCGGCGGAGAGCACCTGCCCGCCTGCGCTTTCGAGCAGAGTGTTGAACCAGACCACCAGACCCTCGTACTGCTTGGCCTGCAGGGCGATCCAGCTCGGCTCGCCTGCGGCGTTCAGCCGCGTCGCCTCGGCCACCATGCCGTCCCAGGTCGTCGGCGGCTCATCCATCAAATCGGCTCGGTACCAAAGCAATTGGGTGTTGGTGGTGACCGGGGCGGCATACAATTTGTCCTGCCACTTGGCCGTCTCGAGCGGCCCGGGCAGTGTGTTGCCGGTGGCGTCGGCTTCGGCTTCACCAGCCGGATCATCGGAAAGCGGCAGCGCCCAACCCGCCTCGGCGAACTCGGCCGTCCATACGACGTCGAGCGCCATCAAGTCGAGGGTCTTGTCGTTGCCGGTCAGTCGGCGGGCCAGTTGCAGTCGCTGAGCGTCGGCTTCTTTCGGCAAGCTGATCTGCTGGATGGTGAAGCGGCCGCGCAACTCCTCGTTGCACCGCTTCGCGACGGCAGTGAACGTGGCCATCTCGCTGGCGGGTGTGTAGTAGTTGATCACGACTCCGCCACCGCTGGAACCACACGCGCTCAACACGGATGTCGTCGTCACGACAGCCAGCACCGCTGCACACAGTCGACGTGCGCGCACCACCCGCCTCCTGTCCGCGGAAAACGGCCCGCGCCAGAACCGTAGAGCCAGGTAGGCGTGATATGCAACACTTCGCAGCGGCGCGTCGGCGGCCGCAGCGTGATCGTGACCTGCGATCTACCCGCCCGACGAGTACGCCGCGGCTAAATGGTCAAGCGCGCCAGCAGATCCCGGCCCTTCTCGGCGCCCTGCGGATCGCACAACACGTCATATCGGCCCGCGACGAGCTGCATCGTCGAGCTGAAATCTCTTGTGCCACGGGCCATCGCGTACGGGATGGCGGAGGTGATCAAGCCGAAGAACACGCCCGCGACCAGGCCGGTGATCAGGGAGGCCCACGGATTCTCGCTGAAGAACCCGAGGATCAGCCCGATGAACAGGCCCAGCCACGCGCCGCTGAGCACGCCGCCGCCCAGCACCTTTGGCCAGGTCAGGCGGCCGGTCACTCGCTCGACCTGCATCAGGTCCACACCGACGATGGTCACCTGCTCGACCGGAAACTCTTGGTCGGAGAGGTAGTCCACCGCGCGCTGCGCCTCGGCGTATGTCGGGTACGAGCCGATCGGCCAACCCTTGGGCGGCGTCGGCAGGGCAGCCGGCCTGCGCGCCTGCGAACCCGCCGCGCCAGGCGTCGCACCGGGCGTCGCACCGGGAGTCTGTCCGGACTGGAAGGGGCTGGTCATCGATCCTCATTCTCCTCTGTCGGCGCCGAGATTTCCTTCGGACACGCATGCCTAACGGTTCGGCGCGGGCGATGGTGCCCCGCGTCCTCTCGGGCCATGGGTACCAGCGCATACGCTAGGTTGATCAGCATGACAAATCCGGGTGGGGACTCCTCCGAAACGCCAGCATCCGACCCCGGCTCCGGGTCGTCTGAGCCGTCATCAGGCGGCTACGAGGCTCCGCCGATCGAGCATTCGCAGCAGCCCGACGAGCGGTCCCAGCCTGCCGCCACGGAGCAGTTCACGCCACCGGCCCAACCGCCCACCGAGCAGTTCGTCCCGCCCGGCTATGCTCCTCCGTCGACCGGCTACGAGGCGCCGCCGAGCTATCAGCCGCCAACCGGATACGACGCACCGCCGAGCTATCAGCAGCCGGCCGACTATCAGCAGGGCGGCTATGCCCCGCCCGCCTACCCGCCTTCGCCGGGGTATCCGCCGCCACCGCCGGGCTATCAGACCCCCGATGCCCAGCAGCCCGGATTCCCGCAGCCGTATCCGGATCCGTCGTCGTTCGGCGCCGCGCCCGGTTACGGCGCCCCGTCCTATCCCCCGCCGCCGCCGTCCTACGGCGCCGCGCCCGGCTATCCACCCCCGTCGTACCCCGGGGCGGGTTATCCCGGCGGTTACGCCGGCGGCTACGGGCAGCCGCGTGCCGAAACCAACCAGATGGCGGTCTGGTCCCTGGTGGCGTCACTGGTCGGAATCCTGTGCACCATCGGATCGCTCGTCGGCATCGCACTCGGGGTGATCGCGCTCAACCAGATCAAGGAGCGTCGCCAGGGTGGGCATGGACTGGCCGTCGCAGGCATCGCCGTCGGAATCGCCACGTTGATCATCAGCATCATCTGGACCGTGTTCGCGCTCAGCGGTTGACGTGAGCACGCCCGAGCAGCCGCACGGCGGCGGTGGGTTCCCCCCGTCGCAACCGTGGGCCGCCAACCCGGATCCCCGTGCGCCGGTGGACTATCCGACGGGTTACCCACCGTTGCCGCCGCCCGTGTACGCGCAGGGCGGCGGATATCCGTCGCCGGGACATCCGGGTTATCAGCCGTATGACCCGTACCGGGTGGGCAAACCGCTGGGCACCAACGGCAAGGCGATCGCCGCGTTGGTGACCGCTCTCGCCGGCCTGGTGTTCTGCGGGCTGCCGTCGATCGCGGGTGTGATTCTCGGCATCATCGCGATGCGCGAATGCAGGCGCAGCGGCCAGGACGGCTACGGCCTGGCGCTGGCAGGCACGATCATCGGTGGACTGGTCGTCGCAATGGTCGTGCTCTACTTCGTGTTCATCGTCGCCATCGCGGCCAGCGGATTCCAATGGGCGCCATGAGGTTTCGCAACTAGTACGGCGGCTGGAAAGGTTCGACCCTGCGCGACATCCCCGCCGCGCGGCCCTTACCGGCGATCACCAACGCCATTTTGCGGCTGGCCTCGTCGATCATCTCGTCGCCGAGCATCACCGCGCCGCGAGCCCCACCCGCCTGCGAGGTATGCCATGCGTAGGCCTCGAGGATCAACTCGGCATGGTCGTAGTCGTCCTGGCGGGGGCTGAAAATCTCGTTGCCTGCGTCGATCTGGTCCGGGTGGAGCACCCACTTGCCGTCGTACCCCAGCGCGGCCGACCTGCCTGCCACCCGACGGAACGCGTCGACGTCGCGCACTTTGAGGTAGGGCCCGTCGATGGCGAGCACGTCGTGGGCGCGGGCGGCGATCAGGATTCGCATCAGCACGTGATGATGGGCGTCGCCGACGTCGTATCCCTCGGGTTGCTCACCCACCTCGAGCGTGCGCATGTTCAGGCTGGCCGCCATATCGGCGGGGCCGAGCACCAGGGCCTGGACCCGCGGGCCGGCCGCGATCGCGTCGACGTTGGTCAAGCCCTTGGCATTCTCGATCTGCGCCTCGATGCCGATCCCGCCGACCGGCAGGTCGTGCGCCGTCTCCACTTGGCTCAACAGCAGATCCAGCGCGGTGATGTGGGAAACGTCGGTGACCTTCGGCAGCACGATGACGTCGAGCGCGGCGCCCGCGGTGGCGACCACCTCGATCGTGTCCGCGTAGGTCCACGGCGTGGTCCAGTCGTTGACCCGGACCCCTCGCAACTGGCCGGCCCAGCCCGAGTCGGCCAGCGCTGTGGCCACTTGCGTGCGCGCCAGCGCCTTGGCATCGGGGGCGACCGCGTCCTCGAGGTCCAGGAAGACCTCGTCGGCGGGCAGCGCCTTGGCCTTCTCGATCATCTTGGCGCTGCTGCCGGGAACCGAAAGGATCGTTCGGCGGGGTCGATACCGGTTTTCCACAACCACACTCTCTACCCTTTGAGGCATGGCGGCGGTGAACAGGGTCTATGCGGCCCGACTCGCGGGACTGGTGGTCTTGGGCCCCGACGGCGAGTCCATCGGCCGGGTGCGCGACGTGATCATCAGCATCAGCATCGTGCGACACCAGCCCAGGGTGCTCGGACTCGTCGTCGAACTGCTCACCCGTCGGCGCATCTTCGTGCCGATCGGCCGCGTCACGGCGATCGACCCCAGCGCGGTCACGTTGATCACCGCCAACGTCTCGCTGCGCAAGTTCTCGCAGCGGCCCGGCGAGGTTCTGGTGCTCGGTCAGGTGATCGAGACGCGCGTCCGCGTCGACGATCCGGATCTGCCCGAGCTCGCAGGGGTCGACGTCGTGGTCATCGACCTCGGCATCGAACAGGCCCGCACCCGCGACTGGCTGGTCACGAAGGTCGCCGTGCGCCCGCTCGGACGGCGGCTCGGCCGGCGCAGGAACGTCGACATCGTCGACTGGCAGCGGGTGCAGGGCCTCACACCCTCGGGTCTGGCGATGCCGGGGCAGGGAGTGGCCCAGCTGCTCGAGCAGTTCGAGGGGCAACGCCCGATCGAGGTGGCCGAGGCGATCCGTGAGCTGCCGGAGAAACGTCGCTTCGAGGTCGTCAGAGCGCTGGACGACGAGCGGCTCGCCGATGTGCTGCAGGAACTGCCCGAAGACGAACAGGCCAACATGCTGCGGCAGTTGGAGCCCGAACGCGCCGCCGACGTGCTCGAGGCGATGGATCCCGACGACGCCGCCGACCTGCTGGGCACGATGACCCCGGCCGACGCCGAGCTGTTCCTACGCCGGATGGACCCCGAGGATTCCGAAGACGTGCGCCGGCTGCTGGCCCACTCCCCCGACACCGCGGGCGGCCTGATGACGTCCGAGCCGGTCGCGATCGCACCCGACACCACCGTCGCCGAAGCGCTGGCCCGCGTGCGCGATCCCGATCTGACCCCGGCGCTGGCCTCGCTGGTCTTCGTGGTGCGCCCGCCGACATCCACTCCGACCGGCCGCTACCTGGGCTGTGTGCACCTGCAGCGGCTCCTGCGCGAACCGCCCGCGGCGCTGGTCGGCGGCATGCTCGACACCGACCTGCCCTACCTCGGTCCCGATGACCCGCTGACGGCCGTGACCAGGTACTTCGCGGCCTACAACCTGGTCTGCGGGCCGGTGGTCGACGACGAGAATCACCTGCTCGGCGCGGTGTCGGTCGACGACGTGCTCGACCATCTGCTGCCCGACGACTGGCGCGAGCGGGAGGAACCGGAACTGTCCGGCGCCGTGCCGGAAGTCGCCGGTCGAGCGGCACCGGAGAGCGGCGCATGAGCGATCTGTCTGCGCGTCAGCGCCTCGACACCCCGCGCACGTCACGACGCCGGTTCACCTTCACCGTCGACGCCGAGACGGTCGGGCAGTTCAGCGAGTCCATCGCGCGGTTCCTGGGCACCGGGCGCTTCCTGCTGTGGCAGACCATCCTGGTCATCGTCTGGATCAGCCTGAACCTGTTCGCGGTGAAGCTGCGCTGGGATCCTTACCCGTTCATCCTGCTCAACCTCGCTTTCTCGACGCAGGCGGCCTATGCGGCGCCGCTGATTCTGCTGGCCCAGAACCGCCAGGAGAACCGCGACCGGGTGTCGCTGGAAGAGGATCGCCGCCGGGCCGAGCAGACCAAGGCCGACACCGAGTACCTGGCCCGCGAACTGGCCGCGCTACGCCTCGCCGTCGGCGAGGTGGCGACCCGCGATTACCTGCGCCGCGAACTCGACGAACTGCGCGACCTGTTGACCGAATTACGGTCGGCCGGATCGGCCGACGGAGGCAGGCACGGAGCCGGCAAATCCCACCCCGGCGAGCGCCGAACTAAAAAGCTTGGTTGACCGAGCTCAGGCAATGTCGTAACACACGCGTGATCGACTAGGTATGGTGACTTGGTTCACAGACCACCGCGAGCCTAGGACGGTTGAGTGCACATAGGGGGAGGAGCCGCCCTCGAGGCAGTGCGGCGTGGCGCCACGCGGGTTGTTCGGTCACCTGCGTTCGGCCTGGTGGCGATCACCCCGATCGTCTTCGCCGGGGCGGTCAGCGCATCGCCGCCGTCGACGGCGCCGTTCAGCGACGCGGCGGTGACTCCACTGGCCGCCGTCGCCCCCTCGCCGAACAACAGCTCCGGCGCATCCGTCGTCGCGGTCACCAAGAACCCGACGGCGTTCCACATCGCCTCGACCGCCAACATCTCCGGACCCCCGCCCGCAGCGGTGGTGAGTTCGCCTGGCTCCCTTCGCATTCCGATGACTGCACTGAACGCGTATCAGAACGCAGAGCGGATGATGGCGGCCTCCTACCCCGGCTGCGGCATCAGCTGGAACATGCTGGCGGGCATCGGGCGTATCGAGTCCATGCACGCCAACGGCGGCGCCACCGACGCGTCGGGGTCCTCGGTGCGCCCCATCTACGGGCCTTCGCTGGACGGCACCCTGCCGGGCAACGAGGTCATCGAGTTGAGCCGAAGCGCGGCCCGGGTCAGCTACGCCCGCGCGATGGGTCCGATGCAGTTCCTGCCGGGCACCTGGTCGCGCTACGCCTCCGACGGCAACGGCGACGGCAAGGCCGACGTGCAGAACGTGTTCGACGCGAGCCTGGCCGCGGCCCGGTACCTGTGCAGCGGCGGGCTGAACCTGCGGGACCAGTCGCAGGTGATGACCGCGATCCTGCGCTACAACAACTCGGTGGCCTACGCCCAGAACGTGTTGGGCTGGGCAGCGGCCTACGCGACCGGGGTGGTGCCGGTGGACCTGCCGCCGATCACCGGGCCGGTGCCGCCGATCGCCGACGTGCACCTGGACAACTACCAGGGGCTGGGACCGGGCCTGCCGATGAACGTGCTCGGGCTGCCGGCCAACGACCCGCTGGCCCTGGTTCCGTTGGCCGACATGGGCCGCACCGACGTGGCCAGCCAGATGCAGATGCCCAACGGGCAGCTCTTCGGCCCGCTGCCGGGCCCCGCGCAGGCGTTGACTCCCGGCGCGACGGCGCCAGGTGCGACGGCACCCGGTGCGACGGCACCCGGTGTGACCTCGGCCGACCCCGCGCTGAGCACGCCACCGTGGATGCAGCCGCCGCCGCAGCAGAACTGTGCGGTGTTCTGCATCGGCTCCAGCCCGCCTGCGGCCGCGCAGCCGCAGGCGCCGCCGCAGGCACTGCCACCCGGTATCGGTCCGTTCCCGGGCGCACCCGCTGAGGTTGCACCGCCGGCGCCGGCCGAACCGGTGCAGCCCGCGCCCGGCGAAGTGCCTGCCGCCCCGGGGCCACTGCCGATGCAAGGCGTCGGACCGGCCCCCGGCCCGACCGCCTGACCGACGCCTGCGCCCGCGCGCGATTCGGTCCGACTCGCGCCGCCTACACTCGGCGGTGATGTCAGAACCTCGAAGTGAGCTGGAAGCCGCGGTCCGCACCGGGTTGGCCAAGGTGATCGACCCCGAATTGCGCCGGCCGATCACCGAGCTGGGCATGGTCAAGAGCGTCGAGGTCGACGCAGCCGGCGGTGTGCACGTCGAGGTGTATCTGACCACCGCGGCATGCCCGATGAAGACGGAGATCTCCGATCGGGTCGCCGCCGCCGTCGCCGACGTGCCCGGCACCGGAGCCGTGAAGGTCAGCCTCGACGTGATGAGCGACGAGCAGCGCACCGAGCTGCGTAAGCAGTTGCGCGGCGACGCCCGCGAGCCCATCATCCCGTTCGCCCAGCCGGGTTCGCTGACGCGGGTCTACGCGGTCGCGTCCGGCAAGGGCGGGGTGGGCAAGTCCAGCGTCACGGTCAACCTCGCCGCGGCGATGGCCACGCGCGGGCTCTCGGTCGGTGTTCTCGACGCCGACATCTACGGCCATTCGATTCCGCGGATGATGGGCACCACCGACCGGCCGACCCAGGTCGAGTCGATGATCCTGCCGCCGATCGCCCATGACGTGCGGGTGATCTCGATCGCTCAGTTCACACAGGGCAATACGCCGGTGGTGTGGCGCGGTCCGATGCTGCACCGCGCGCTTCAGCAGTTCCTGGCCGACGTGTACTGGGGCGACCTGGACGTGCTGCTGCTCGACCTGCCGCCCGGCACCGGCGACGTCGCGATCTCGGTGGCGCAGCTGATCCCCGGCGCCGAAATCCTCGTGGTGACAACGCCGCAGCTGGCCGCGGCCGAGGTCGCCGAGCGGGCGGGGGCCATCGCGCTACAGACCCGTCAACGCATCGTCGGCGTGGTCGAGAACATGTCGGGGCTGGTGCTGCCCGACGGCACGACGATGCAGGTCTTCGGCGAGGGCGGCGGACGTCAGGTCGCCGAGCGGTTGACGACGGCCATCGGCGCCGACGTCCCGTTGCTGGGCCAGGTGCCACTGGATCCCGCGCTCGTCTCCGCAGGCGACTCCGGGGTGCCGCTGGTGCTCAGCGCCCCGGATTCGGCCGCGGGCAAGGAGTTACTCGGCATCGCCGACGCGCTGTCGACACGCAAGCGGGGGCTTGCCGGGATGTCGCTAGGGCTGGATCCGGCCGGGCGCTGATCCGTCGTCTCTCGCGAGACGGAATCCCCGCAGGCCTCCACTCGGTGTTCTCCTGCCGGAATTCCGTTTCGCGTAAGGGACGCTAGGTCGCGTCGGTGTCGAACGGGGTCGACACCCGCTGGTTGGCCGTGGGTGGTGGCGGCGCCGCGGCGGGCTCGGTGGCCGGTTTGTCAGCGGCCGCGTCGAACTTGCCGGTGAAGATCGAGTCGTCGCCGTCGAGCAGGTGTTTGGTCAGCGCTGCGCGCGGTGTCATGCCCCGCAACTTCTGCAGCTCGCTGAGTGGCTCGCGGAGGTCGTCGAACTCGGGGCCGAGATCCTCGCGCAACTGCTTGGTCGCCCCGCTGATGTAGTCGCGCGCCTGCCGCAGCGCGTCCGACGTCCAGCGGATGGCCCCGGGTAGCCGCTCGGGCCCCAGGATCACCAGCCCGGCGATCACCAGGACCAGCATCTCGCCCCAGCCGACGTTCGCGAACATCAGGTGCTGTTGTCGGAACCGGGGTTGACGGTGAGCGTCATGTGCCTGCCGTCGCGCACCACCTCGATCGGGGCGTCCTGGCCGATCTTCAGCAGCCGCACTGCCACGACGAACTCGTCGGCGTCGGCGACCTTGCGATCCCCGACCTTGACGACCACGTCGTTCTCCAGGACGCCCGCCTTCTCCGCAGGACCCCCGGCCTTGACGTTGGCGACCTGCGCCCCCGACGACAGGTCGTTGCTCACCGATCGGGCGGTCAGCCCCAGCGTCGGGTGCGCGATCTTGCCGTCCTTGATCAGCGCGTCGACGACGTTCTTCACCTCGTTGACCGGAATCGCGAAGCCGAGCCCGCTTGCGCTGTCCGACAACGATTTTCCTGCCGTGTTGATGCCGATCACGTCGGAGTTCATGTTGATCAGCGGACCGCCCGAGTTGCCGTGGTTGATCGACGCGTCGGTCTGCACACCATCGATCACGGTGTCGGTGTCCGAACCGTCGCCCGACAGCGGCACCGGGCGGTGCAACGCCGAGATGATGCCGTGGGTGACCGTGCTGCGCAGGCCCAGCGGAGCGCCCGCGGCGATCACTTCGTCACCGACGTGCAGTTTGTCGGAGTCGCCGAGTTGGGCCACGCTGAGATTGTCGACGTTGTCGACTTTGAGCACCGCCAGGTCGGTCTTGGGGTCGCGGCCGACGAGGTTGGCGGGCACGTCCTTGCCGTCGTTGAACACCACCGACAGCTTGTACTGGCTGGGGTTGGTGGCCGCCTCGGAGATCACGTGGTTGTTGGTGACGATGTAGCCGCGGCCGTCGACGACGACGCCGGAACCCTGCGCGCCTTCGTTGTCGCCGACCGCCTCGATGGTGACCACCGAATCCGCCACAGAGGCAGCGACTTTGGCGAAGCGGCCCTCCGGCGGCGAAGAGTTGCCGTCGGTGGACAGCGTCACCTTCGACGTGGTGAAGGCCTCAACGACTTCGGCGGTCTTGCGGCCGACCCAGCCGCCGGCGATACCGATGACCAACGCGATGATGGCCAGCACGGCCAGCGCGACATAGGACACCCGGCCGCCGAACAGCACGTCGCGCACACCGAGCTTGCCGACGTCCGCGGCGGCGGGCGCGGGTGCGGGCGTCGGCACCGCAGGCGTACCGAGCGCAGCCGCCGCACTCGGATCGCGCCACGGGTCGTCGCGCTCCTCGGGCTTGTCCCGGTCTCGCTCGGCCTCCAGCGCGCCGATGTCTGCGGGGTGGCGCTGCAGAGAGTCGCCTCTGCCGTTGGGCCGTCCGAACGCCTCTTGGAGAACCGGATCGGGCGGCTGGTCGGTCGGCGTGTATTCACCCTGGTCGCGTTTACCGTCCGCGCCGACGAAGGAGCCGTCGACGCCGTCGGGCCTGCCGAAGGCCCGGGTGGTGTTCGGGTCGACCGGTGGACGCGAGACCGGGCGCGGCGCGACCCGGTGGCTACCTTCGGACTGGTCCTGCTTGGTCACGCGGGTATCGCTCTCTATCTGGTCGCCGCTTGTCGCCGGCGCGCGTGGTTGCCTGAGTTGTTCTCTACATTACCGGCGCTTGCGCCGGCCGCGGATTGTGTCGTCAGCAAACTGCGCAGAGTCGTCGTCACTGGGCGGAATATGCGCGCTGTCCTGCGGAATCTGCGACAACAGGCCCAGCAGCGAAGTGGGTATGGCGATCGGACGCGAATCGCGCAGCGCGGCGCGGGCCTGTCGCTGGGCCTCCACCTCGGCCGCGCACTGAGGACACAGCGACAGATGGTGGGCCGCCCGCAGATGAGCGCTCATCCGCAGCTCACCGTCGACGAACGCGGCGAGCGCCTCGGTAGACAGGTGTTCGGTGGAACCAAATTGCCGCGGCCCTACCGGCGCATCACTCTGCGAGGCGAAGTGGGCGGGCAGCCAGGAGAACGCGCGACGGAACACATGCCCCGGGTCGGCCATCACCCCGCTCCTCTCGGCCCATCACGCAACGCGACAGACGGTTATCACTTGAATGTAGCGCGCGACACGTCGCCCGACACCCGGGAACGGTCAGGCCGACTGGGCCGTGTCGGCGGAATGGCGCGCGAGATAGTCCCGCAGCGCCTGCCGGCCGCGGTGGATCCGGCTGCGAACGGTGCCCAGCTTCACGCCGAGCGTCGCGCCGATCTCCTCGTAGGACAACCCTTCGATGTCACACAGCACCACGGCCGCGCGGAACTCCGGGGGCAGCGAGTCGAGGGCGGCCTGAAGGTCGGGGCCCAGGCGCGAATCGTGGTAGATCTGCTCAGGGTTCGGCTCGTCGGCGGGCACCCGGTCGTAGTCCTCGGGCAACGCCTCCATGCGGATGCGGCCGCGCCTGCGGACCATGTCCAGGAAGAGGTTGGTGGTGATGCGGTGCAGCCAGCCCTCGAACGTGCCCGGCTGGTAGTTCTGCACAGATCGGAAGACGCGGATGAACGTTTCCTGGGTCAGGTCCTCCGCGTCGTGCTGGTTGCCCGACAGCCGGTAGGCCAGGCGGTACACCCGGTCGGCGTGCTGGCGCACCAGTTCGTCCCACGACGGCATCGCGGACTGGTCACCGGTGGCATCGAAAACCGCGGTGCCCTGCGGCTCATCGGACGGCTCGACCCATTCCCCGTCGGTGTAGCGCTCGAGATGAGGCATCGAGACAGGGGCAAGATGGGTGGGCGTGGTGATTGTGGTCGTCGGATCCTCCAGATCACAGCGCTGACCGCTTATCGGCAACGCGACATCGGCGGCAACGCGAGGATCGAGACGGTTATTCCCAGAGGCCCAGCGTGCGCCGTGTTCCATGCCGGTTACCGTTCCCCACAGTGGTGTGGCAGGTATATGAGTCGACTGAACTTTCCCTGAGAAAGGCGATTGTGTGCTATCTCACACAGTCCCGACCTGGGCAAACCCGGCCGGGCGTCGATCAGATTCGCCGGTTGGCACGGGCGTGTCGCTCTGGTGGGGGCATCCGCACGGCTCTACGCTGCGGGCATGGCCGATGACCCGGCAAGCCAGCCGCAACCCAACCGCGCCGAGTCGATCGTCAGTCATGCCGAACATTCGATATCCGAGGACGCCATCGTCGCGGCGGCGCGCGACCGGGCCGTGGAGACCGGCGCAGGCGCCGTCACCCCGGCCGTCGGCGCCCTGCTCAGCGTGCTGGCCAAGCTCAGTGGCGCTAAGGCGGTCGTCGAGGTGGGCACCGGAGCCGGCGTCAGCGGGTTGTGGTTGCTCTCCGGTATGCGCGACGACGGCGTGCTGACGACGATCGACGTCGAACCCGAGCATCAGCGCCTGGCCAAGCAGGCGTTCAGCGAGGCGGGCATCGGGCCGTCTCGGACCAGGCTGATCGGCGGGCGCGCACAGGAGGTGCTCACCCGGCTGGCCGACGGGTCCTACGACCTGGTGTTCATCGACGCCGATCCGGCCGACCAACCCGATTTCGTCGTCGAAGGGGTGCGACTGCTGCGGCCCGGCGGCGCCATCGTGGTGCACCGCGCCGCGCTCGGCGGCCGCGCCGGCGACGCCAGTGCCCGCGACGCCGAAGTCACCGCGGTGCGCGAGGCCGCCCGCCTGATCGCCGAGGATGAGCGGCTGACGCCCGTCCTGGTGCCGCTGGGCGACGGCCTGCTCGCGGCCGCCCGCGACTGGCCATCGCCCGACGAGTAGCTCGCCTCCCCTGGCACCGCGAGTGTCTGCACCGCGACACGCCGGTAATTGCTGGCTAAGCGTTCGCTCGACGGCCGTGAGCGACCGCTGCGGTACGGCCGGATGCGGTGTGTCGGCGTGCAGACACGGCCGCTCGCGGTATCGGAGGCGCTCAGCAAGGCCGCCTTTCTTTACGACATCTTGACGGCACAGCCGCTTGACTCGACGCTGAACGCGCGTTTAGCATACTAAACATGCGTTCAGCCGACGATCTCACCGCGGTCGCGAGAATCCGCGACGCCGCTATCGACCAAGTCGGTCAGCACGGGTTCAACGTCGGCCTGCGGGCGATCGCTCAAGCCGCGGGCGTGAGCGCCGCGCTCGTCATCCATCACTTCGGTTCCAAGGAAGGCTTGCTGCGGGTCTGCGACGACTACATCGCAGAGCAGATCCGCGAGGCCAAGGCCGAGTCGCTCCGGACGTCGGATGCCACGGCATGGCTGGCCCAGATGGCCGAGATCGAGAGTTACGCGCCGATGATCGCCTACCTCGTGCGCAGCATGCAGTCGGGAAGCGATCTCGCGAAGAAATTCTGGCAACGCATGATCGACAACGCCGAGGAGTACCTGGAGGAGGGCGTCCGAGCGGGCACCCTCAAACCAAGCCGCGACCCGAAGGCCAGGGCCAAATTCCTCGGGATGAACAACGGCGGCGGCTTGCTGCTGTACCTGCAGATGCACGACAACCCGACCGACCTGAGGGCCGTGCTGCGCGGCTACGCCGAAGACATGATCCTGCCGGCGCTGGAGCTGTATTCCAACGGCCTGATGGCCGACTCGTCGATGTACGAAGCCTTTCTCGCCCAACGCGAGAAAGGCATTCCGTTCACCAGTTCGACCGGAGGAGATGACGATGACGGCGACGTCCCTGCAACGGGCTAGCACAGGCGAGGGCATGGCGCCCGCAGTCGAGATCCACGACTTGGTCAAGACATTCGGCCGCACCAGGGCATTGGACGGCTTGAACCTCAGCGTCGCACCGGGCGAGATCGCCGGCTTTCTCGGGCCCAACGGCGCGGGCAAGTCCACCACCATTCGCGTGCTACTCGGCCTGCTGCGCGCCAACAGCGGGACGGTGCGGCTGCTCGGCGGCGACCCCTGGCGGGATGCGGTGACGCTGCACCGACGCATCGCCTACGTGCCCGGCGATGTGACGTTGTGGCCCAACCTGACTGGACAACAGGCCATCGACTTCCTGGCGCGGCTACGCGGCGACGGCGCGGTGGACACCCGGCGGCGCGACGAGCTGATCGAGCGCTTCGAACTCGACCCGCACAAGAAGGCACGCACGTACTCGAAGGGGAACCGGCAGAAGGTGGCGATCATCGCGGCGTTCTCCACGAACGCCGAGCTCTACATTCTCGACGAGCCGACCTCCGGGCTGGATCCGTTGATGGAGAGGGCTTTTCAGACCTGCGTCGAAGAGGTCGCAGACGACGGCGCCGCCGTTCTGCTGTCCAGCCACATACTCGCCGAGGTGGAGAAGCTCTGCAACACCGTGACCATCATCCGAGCCGGACGCGCGGTCAAGTCCGGCACCCTCGACGAGCTGCGTCACCTGATGCGAACCACCGTCACCGCAGATACCCGTCAGGACAGCCGCGTGTTGGCGCGCGAGCCGTTCGTGCACGACTTCGCCGACGCCGACGGCCGCGCCCGATTCTCGGTCGATCGCGCGGAATTGGACCACGCCATGGCGAAGCTGACCGAGCTGGGTATCACCGAGCTGACCGTGACCCCGGCCTCGCTCGAGGACCTGTTCCTGCGCGAGTACCAGGGAGCCGGGCGATGAACGCGACGACAATCGCGCCCAGCGTGGGCCGACACGTAGCGTTGAGGCCCGCCTCGCGACTCACCGGCGTCGGCAGCCTCGTCAGGCTCGCACTGCGGCGCGATCGGGTCCGGCTCAGCATCTGGGTGGCCACCCTGACGCTGATGATGGTGTACGCACCGAACGCCATCAAGCTCGCCTACCCGGAAGAGGCGCAGCGGGCCGCCCGCGTCAACCTACTCAAGACACCCGCCGGAATGATCCTCGGCGGCCCGATGTTCGGCGTCAACGAAACCGACCTCGGCGTGATGATGGCCAACGAGCTGATGCTGACACTCATCGTCGCCGCCTCCATCCTGTCCGTTCTCACCGTTATCCGGCATACCCGCGCCGAAGAAGAAAGCGGGGCAGCGGAATTGGTGCTGTCGTCGGTGGTGGGCCGTCACGCCCGGACCTATGCCGCGCTGATCGTGGTCGGTGGTGTCAACGCGGTACTGGCGGTGACCATGACGCTGGCTATGGCCGCAACCGGCTTCGGTGTGGTCGACACCGCTGCGATGTGCCTGGGGATCACCGGTGTCTCGATGGTGTTCGGCGCTGTCGCCGCGGTCACCGCACAACTGTGGCGCCAAGCGCGCGCCGCGACCGGAGCCGCGATGGGCCTGCTCGCGCTCGCAGCGCTGGTGCGAGGGGTCGGCGACGTCATCGACAACTCCGGAAGCGCGCTGTCCTGGTTCTCCCCCATCGCCTGGGCCCAGCAGATGCGCCCGTTCGTCGACCTGCGCTGGTGGCCGTTCGCCCTGCTCGCCGCGCTCACCGTCGCGCTCATCGTGTCGGCCACGGCGCTGGAGAGCCGTCGTCAGTACGACGACGGCGTCATCCGCTCCGCAGGCGAGCGCCCCAATGCGCACGCGATCACCGGTGTGCTCGGGCTGCATCTGACGTTGCAACGCGGTCAGACGATCGGCTGGAGCGTCGGCCTCTTCCTGTCCGGCTTGGCATTCGGATCGATGACGAAGTCGCTACTCGACGCGGCCCGGGACAACGAGCTGCTGCAGCGTGTGCTCGCCCAGCAGGGCACCGACGGCGTGTACACCACGTTGACGCAGTTCCTCGCCGCAGCCGCCACCGCCTATGTCGTCTCGGCGGTGCTACGTATCCGCAGCGACGAAGAGTCGGGTTTGGGTGAGGTCGTACTGGCGGGCGCAGTGTCGCGGTGGCGGTGGCTGACCTCCGCGGTGCTGGCCGCCGTCGCGGGGTCGACGGTGCTGATGTTCTCCGCCGGCCTCGGCATGGGTCTCGGCGCCGGCATCACGATCGGTGAGCCGCAGCCGATCTGGCGCCTGACGTCGGCGGGACTCGCCTTTGTGCCCGCGATGGCGGCAATGGCGGGAGTCGGAGCCCTTGCCGCGGCGCTGCGGCAGGCCTGGATCGGTTGGCTGGCAGTCACATTCGTCATCATCTCGCTGTACCTCGGCGCGTTGCTGCGGCTGCCGCAGTGGCTGCTCGACGCGTCACCGGTCGGGCAGACGAAGGCGCCGTCGGACTACTCGGCCGTCGCCCTATCCGCACTGCTTGTCGCCGCCGCGCTGCTGACCCTGGTGGCGGGTGCGATCTATCGCCGCCGCGACGCAATCTGACGAGATCGAAGGAGGGATCATGAAGGTCGCTGTGCAACTGTTGGCGTCCGCGGTCGGTGGCGTCCTCTTCATGGGGGCGCTGCTGTTCTGGCCGGCAGGCACGTTCGACTATTGGCAGGCATGGGTCTTCATCGCCGTCTTCATCGTCGGCACCATGGTTCCGACGGTCTACCTCGGCGTGAAATATCCCGACGCGCTGCAGCGACGCATGACGTCGGGGCCGTGGAACGAGACGCGCTTGGCGCAGAAGCTGATCACCGTCGGCATTCTGCTCTTCGTCATCGCCGTCGGCGTGCTCAGTGCCCTCGACCATCGGTTCGGCTGGTCGACGGTGCCGACCGCGGTCGTGGTGATCGGAAACGTGCTGGTCCTGACCGGACTCCTGCTCGCGGAAGTCGTTGTCGTCCAAAACAACTACGCCGCGGCGACGATCACCGTCGAGAAAGAGCAACCGGTGGTGTCCACCGGGCTGTACAGCGTGGTGCGACACCCGATGTATGTCGGCGCGCTGATCATGATGGTCGGCATGCCGCTTGCCCTGGCCTCCTTGTGGGGCCTGCTGACGATCATTCCCGGCGTGCTCGTCTTCGCCGCCCGGATCACCGACGAGGAGAGGGCGCTCCGTCAGGAGCTCGACGGCTACGACGAGTACACGCAGAAAGTGCACTACCGCCTGGTGCCGGGAGTGTGGTGAGCCGTGAAAACAATCGCGCAGGGCGCTTTCTCGTCGCTCGTTGGTCTCGTCGTGTTCGCGCTGCTCGTGTTCGGGCCCGCCGGCTCGTTCGATTATTGGCGGGGCTGGATGTTCATCGCGGTCTTCGCTGCCGCGACGCTGATACCGAGTGTGTATCTGGCGCTCACGAATCCAGCCGCGCTGCGCCGACGCATGCAAGCAGGCCCCGGCGCAGAGCAGCGCCCGATTCAGAAGTTCATCATCGCCTTCGCGTTCGTCTCGATGGCGGCCATGATCGTGGTCAGCGCGTTCGACTTCCGCTTCAAGTGGTCGACGGTGCCTGCTGCCGTATCGGTGCTCGGTGCCGTGCTGGTCGCCGTCGGGCTGACCATCGCGATGCTGGTGACGATCCAGAACGGTTATGCCGCAGCCAATATCACCGTCGAGTCGGGTCAGCAGCTGTCGTCGACGGGTTGGTACGGCTTCGTCCGGCATCCGATGTACTTCGGCGATGTCATCCTGATGATCGGTATCCCGCTGGCGCTCGGCTCGTACTGGGGCCTGCTCATAGTCATCGCCGGTCTCGTCACGTTGGCCTTGCGCATCAACGACGAGGAGGCACTGCTGACCCAACAGTTGGCCGGTTACCGCGAATACGTGCAGAAGGTGCACTACCGGCTGGTGCCCTACGTCTGGTGACGCTTCGCCGTCCGCCAGACCGCGATGAACACCACCACGACGGCGCACCGCGCACCGGTGTTGGCCACTATCGTGCCGTTCACCTCGGTCATCGCCATGTAGACGACGTCGAGGACAGCGCTGGCACCGTGCAGGACGACGAACGTGGCCACGATGAGCCCGAGTGCGGCAGTGTCGGTGAGTCGGGTCGCGCCGAACGACAGCACCGCGACGGCGAGCTCCGCCGCGCCGACGAGATAAACGAGCAGATATTCGGGCCGCGAGACGGTGATGCCCACCGCCGACGGGATCGCGGTCGGGAACACCGTCAGCACCACCGCACCCGCGAGGGTGATCAGGCCGTGCACGACGAACACCGCACGCAACAGCCCCGTTGTCCGCACCATGGTCTCGGTCATGTGTCCTCGTTTCCTTGCGTCATAGATATGACGGAACGCGTCGGCAGATCATGACAGCAGCAGAAGGACGACAGTCGTGAACGAATTCGAGGAGCACCGCGGACATCTGCATTCGGTCGCCTACCGCATGCTCGGCTCGGCGTCCGAGGCCGAGGACGCCGTTCAGGAGGCGTGGCTACGGATGAACCGTGCCGATGTCGGCGACGTGCGCAACATACGCGGCTGGCTGACGACGGTCGTCGCGCACATCTGCCTGGACATGCTGCGGGCCCGCAGCGTCAGGCCCGAACAACCGCTCGACGGGACCGTCGCCCCGGCCCGCAATGCGACCGCCGAGCCGGTCGACCCGGAACAGCAGGCGCTACTCGCCGACTCGGTCGGAACGGCAATGCTCGTCATCCTGCAGCGGCTGTCGCCCGCCGAGCGGCTGGCCTTCGTGCTGCACGACATGTTCGATCTGCCGTTCGCCGAGATCGCGCCGATCGTGGGCCGGACGGAGAACACCGCAGCACAGCTCGCGGCCCGCGCGCGCCGCCGGGTCAGGGGCCAAACGCCCCACCCCTCAGCGGATCTGGCGACCCAGCGCAGGCTCGTCGACGCCTTCCTGACCGCCGCTCGTGATGGCGACTTCGACTCGCTGCTCGCCGCCCTGGACGCCGACGTCGAGCTGCGGGTGGACTCCGCAGCGGCGGGCAGCGCGACGACGATACGGGGCGCACACGCCGTTGCCGCCAACGCCCGGGCCTTCTCGGCCAATGCCCGCTTCGCCGAACCCGCTCTGGTCAACGGCGCGGTCGGCATCGTGGTCGCACCCGACGGCAGGCTGGCGCTGGTACTGCGCTTCGGCGTCGTCGGCGACAGGATCGCGGCCATCGACATCGAAGCCGACCCCGATCGGTTGCGCGACCTCGACCTGACCGTCCTCGACTGATCCGCGCGCGGCGGTGGGTCAGATCCAGACGCCCTTGCCGACGGCCACCACGCCGCCTGCGCTGATCGCGAAGCGGTCGCGGTCCTTCTCCAGATCGACGCCGACCATCTCGCCGGGGCCGACCACGACGTTCTTGTCGAGGATCGCGTGGCGCACCACCGCACCGCGTCCGACTCGGACGCCGGGCATCAGCACGCTGCCCTCCACGATCGCGCCGTCGTCGACGACGACATTGGACGACAGCACCGAATTGCGCACCGAGGCCGCCGAAACGATGCTGCCCGCGCCGACCACCGACTCCTGCGCGGAGCCCCCGTTGACGAACTTCGCCGGGGCCAGGTTCTCCGACTCGCCCCTGATCGGCCAGCGCTTGTTGTAGAGGTTGAACACCGGATGCACGGACACCAGGTCCATGTGGGCGTCATAGAACGCATCCAGCGTCCCGACGTCACGCCAGTACCCGTGATCGCGCTCGGTGGCACCGGGCACCTCGTTGTTGTCGAAGTCGTAGACCGCCGCCATCCCGTCGGACACCAGCCGCGGGATGATGTCGCCGCCCATGTCGTGGTCGGAGCGGTCGTCGTCGGCGTCGGCGCGGATCGCGTCGAGCAGCACCTTGGTGGTGAAGATGTAGTTGCCCATCGACACGAACGTCTGCTCGGGGTCGTCGGGCGTGCCCGGCGGATCGGCGGGCTTCTCGACGAACGCGCGAATGCGGCCCGACTCGTCGGAGTCGATGCAGCCGAACGCAGTGGCCTCCGCCCGCGGCACCCGGATGCCCGCGACCGTCGCCCCGGCGCCGCTCTCGATGTGGAACTGGACCATCTGCTCGGGGTCCATCCGGTACACGTGGTCGGCGCCGAACACCACGATGTAGTCAGGATCTTCGTCGTAGATCAGGTTCATCGACTGGTAGATCGCGTCAGCCGAGCCGGTGTACCAGCGCGGCCCGAGCCGCTGCTGCGCGGGCACCGGGGTGATGTATTCGCCGGCGAGACCCGACAGTCGCCAGTTCTGCGAAATATGCCGGTCCAGCGAATGGGATTTGTACTGGGTCAGGACGCAGATTCGCAGGTATCGGGCGTTGACCAGATTGGACAGCACGAAGTCGATCAACCGGTAGGCGCCGCCGAAGGGAACTGCCGGCTTTGCTCGGTCCGCCGTCAGTGGATACAGCCGCTTGCCTTCTCCGCCGGCCAGGACGATGCCCAGGACGTGTGGCAGCTCCCTCATGATTCAAACCTATCTGCAGGTTTACGCGGTGACCAGGCATTCGCGCTTTTGACGCTGCGCGGCTGTCCGTCAAGGTAATTGGTGAATACCCTCATCCGCCTTCAGCACACGCCTGCGGACCGGCGCGGCGAACACTACCGTCGTAGGCATGCGGGTGGCGATGATGACGCGTGAATATCCGCCGGAGGTGTACGGCGGCGCCGGCGTGCACGTCACGGAGCTGGTCGCGCAGTTGCGCAATCTGTGCGAGGTGAATGTGCACTGCATGGGCGCACCGCGTGACGGGGCGTTCGCGCACCAGCCCGACCCGGCGCTCAAGGGCGCCAACCCGGCGCTGTCGACGCTGTCGGCCGACCTGGTGATGGCCAACGCCGCCGAGAACGCGACCGTCGTGCACTCACACACCTGGTACACCGGGCTCGCCGGGCACCTCGCGTCGTTGCTGTACGACATTCCACACGTGCTGACGGCCCACTCGCTCGAACCGATGCGGCCGTGGAAGGCCGAGCAGCTCGGGGGCGGCTACCGCGTCTCGTCGTGGGTGGAGCGCACCGCGGTCGAGGCGGCCGACGCAGTCATCGCGGTCAGCTCGGGCATGCGCGACGACGTGTTGCACACCTACCCGGCGCTCGACCCCAACCGGGTGCACGTGGTGCGCAACGGGATCGACACCGACGTCTGGTTCCCGGTCCAGGCCCAGCGGTCGCAGGATTCGGTGCTGGCCGAGCTCGGGGTGGACCCCGGTCGGCCGATCGTCGCGTTCGTCGGGCGGATCACCCGGCAGAAGGGCGTCGCGCACCTGGTCGCGGCCGCACACAAGTTCTCCCCCGAGGTGCAGTTGGTGTTGTGCGCGGGCGCGCCGGACACACCGGAGATCGCCGCCGAGGTGACAGCCGCAGTCCGGGAGCTCTCACGCGCGCGCACCGGCGTGTTCTGGGTCCGTGAGATGCTGCCCATCGGCAAGATCCGCGAAATATTGTCGGCGGCAACGGTTTTCGTATGCCCCTCGGTCTACGAGCCGCTGGGCATCGTGAACCTCGAGGCGATGGCGTGTGCGACGGCGGTCGTCGCCTCCGACGTCGGCGGCATCCCAGAGGTGGTGGCCGATCATCAGACCGGGCTGCTGGTCCACTACGACCCGGGCGACGCGGAGTTCTTCGAGAGCCGGCTGGCCGACGCGGTCAACACGTTGGTCGCCGAGCCGGAGCGGGCGCGTCAGTACGGAGAAGCCGGCAGGCAGCGCTGCATCGCGGAGTTTTCCTGGGCGCACATTGCCGAGCAGACGCTGGAGATCTACCGAAAGGTGTCCGAGTAACACCTTGGTTCTCGCTTCAGTCCGTCGGACCTAGCTGGTGACGCCCTTGAGCTCGTCGCCGAGGGCAGCGGCTTCGTCGGGTGTGAGTTCGACGACCAACCGGCCACCGCCTTCCAGTGGTACCCGCATCACGATGCCCCGCCCCTCCTTGGTCGCTTCCAGAGGACCGTCGCCGGTCCGGGGCTTCATCGCCGCCATCGAGTGCTCCCTCCACATGAGCCGGCTGCCCACCCGTCGACAGCTCCCGGCGTTGAACTGCTACTGAACTCCCCCCATTGTTCCCTATCCGCGTGACTCGGTGTGCAAAGACCCGGTCAAGATCGCTTCGACGTGCAGATCAGGCAGCTGCGGGCACCCAGCACGAGGCCACGTGGTCATCGACCATCCCGGTGGCCTGCATCAAGGCATAGGCCGTCGTCGGGCCGACGAACCTGAATCCGCGTCTCTTGAGTTCCTTGGCCATCGCCGTCGACTCAGGGGTGACGGCGGGCACCGCGGACAGGTCCGCCGGCCGCGGCCGTCGCTGCGGTGCGAACGACCAGAGCAACTCGCCGAGGTCGACGTCCAGGTCGGCGACCGCGCGCGCGTTGGCGATGGTCGCCTCGATCTTCGAGCGGTTACGCACGATGCCCGCATCGTTCATCAGCCGCTCCATGTCGCGCTCGGAGTAGCCGGCCACCGTTTCGATGTCGAACCCATCGAAGGCGCGACGGAAGTTCTCCCGCTTGCGCAGAATGATCAGCCACGACAACCCGCTTTGAAACGCCTCGAGGCTGATTCGTTCGAACAGCGCTGCCGAGTCGCGCAGCGGCCTGCCCCACTCGGTGTCGTGGTAGTCGCGGTACATGATGAAATCGACTGGCGCCAACCGGGATTGGTCGATCCATCCGCAGCGAATCCGCCCGTCGTCCGCCACGGCCGCCGTCACAAGTCGATCCTGCCCTCCGACGGCAACGCATGCACGCCACCCCCGGCGGCTTCGTCGTCGGCGGCTTGGCCGTCGGTGTCGTCACCGTCTGCCTGGGTGGCCTGCACCAGCGCCAGCTGACCGCGAAGCGAGTCGAGCTCCTGACCCAGCCGGTCCAGCACCCAGTCGACCTCGCTGGTCTTGTAGCCGCGCAACGTCTGGGTGAACTTGACCGCGTCGACGTCGTCGCCGGTGACCCCGGATGCGGGCAGCACCGTCGCCGTGGTGCCGCGAGGCAACGGGGGCAGCACTTCGCCGCGCCCGAACAGCACGCTGCCCACACCGAACAGCACGACGGCCACCAAGACCAGCACCACGAGATACAGCAGGATCAAGGTCACGCTATCGATACTGCCTCACCGGTACGACGAGCCGGCCGACCCGTCCGCGGGTCAGCGGGGCCGCAGGGTGATCATCGGCGGGCGGTCGGCCAGCGACACCTCCGACGTGCGGGGCGTGTAGTCGTCGCCGTCGGCGAAGAACTGGGTGAGGCCGACCTCGGAGTCCGAGATGCCGCAGCGCGACAGCAGCGTGGCGATCACCTGCCTGCTCATCGTGGCGAGCTCGGTCAGCGGCCGGTTGCGGTGCTCCCGCACCCCGAGGTTGACCTGAGCGATCGCCTCCAGCCCCAGGCTGTCGTAGGTGTCGACCAGCAGGCCGATCTCCACGCCGTAGCCGGGCGCGAACGGCACCGAGGTCAGCAGCTCGCGGGTGCCGGCATACTCACCGCCCAGCGGCTGCATCAGGTAATTCAACTCGGGCCGCAGCGCAGCCAGCAGCGGGCGCGCCACCAGTTCGGTGACCCGGCCGCCCCCGTTGGCGTCCTCGCTGCCGCTGACCTTCAGCGGACGCCGGTAGAAGCCCTTGACCAGGTGCACGCCGTCGACGGTCAACAGCGGGCCGACCAGCCTGGGCACGAACATCGGGTCGGGGTCGATCAGGTCCGAGTCGACGAACACGACGATGTCGCCGGTGGTGACCGCCAGCGAGCGCCACAGCACCTCGCCCTTGCCGGGCTGCGGCGCGACCTCGGGCAGCGCGACCTCACGGCTGATCACCCGGGCGCCCGCGGCCAGGGCCCGGATCTCGGTGTCGTCGGTGGACCCGGAGTCCAGCACGATCAGCTCGTCGACCAGACCGCCGAGCAGCGGCGCGATGGTCTCGACGACGGAGCCGACGGTCTCCTCCTCGTTGAGCGCGGGCAGCACAACCGAGATCGTGCGGGATCCCTTGGCGGCCACCAGCTCGGCCACCGTCCACGAGGGTCTGCTCCAGGTGTGGTCGGTGAGCCAGCGATTGCCTGCGGCGGCTTCCGTGGCCGCCAGATCGGATAACACAGTCATGCCAGTCCCCTAACCGTGCGGGCGGGCGATCGCACACCCTGGATCGACGCGACCATTTCCAGTACGCGCCGCGTGGGCCCGACTTCGTGCACGCGGAACATCGCAGCGCCCTCCGCGGCGGCCAGCGCCGTCGCAGCCAGGGTGCCCTCCAGGCGTTCGGTCAGGTCCACACCGAGAGTTTCCCCGACGAAGTCCTTGTTGCTCAGTGCCATCAGGACCGGCCATCCAGTTTTTACAAGCTCTTTCACATGGCGCAACAAACTAAGGCCGTGATAAGTGTTTTTGCCGAAATCGTGGGTCGGGTCGATCAACACCGCATCTCGCGGGACCCCGGCGGCGACTGCCCGCTCGGCCGCCGCGGTCACCTCGGCGATCACGTCGTCGACGACACCGCGCTCGGATGTCCCGTAGTTCACCCGGAACGGGCGGGTGCGCGGGGTGGCCCCGCCGGTGTGGGAGCACACCAGGCCTGCGCCGAACTCCGCGGCGACCTCGGCCAGGCCGGGGTCGTGGCCACCCCAGGTGTCGTTGATCAGGTCGGCGCCGGCCGCGCAGGCCTGCTTGGCCACCGCCGAGCGCCAGGTGTCGACGCTGATCAGTTGGTCGGGATAGCTGTCGCGCAGCCATTCGATGAACGGCACCACCCGCGCGACCTCCTCGTCGACGCCGACGGTCTCGCCCGGTCCGGCCTTGACGCCGCCGACGTCCACCACGTCGGCCCCGTCGGCGATCACCCGATGGGCCGCCGACTTGGCCGCCTCATCGGTGAACGTGGCGCCGCGGTCGTAGAACGAGTCCGGTGTGCGGTTGACGATCGCCATGATCAGCGCACGATCGCCTGCCACCGGACGGCCGCAGAAGGTCGAAAGCACCCTTCCAGGCTACGGACAGCGTGATTTCGGCGCGCTGGCGTGCGCTCAGCGTCGATCAGCGCGCCGAAATCGCTACTTCGGCTTCTTGCCGTCCTTCACCTCGGCGAGGTAGTCGTCATAGAACTCGACGTAGCCCTCGTCGGGGCCCGACAGCACGTAGATCGGGTCCTCGATGTCGTTGGCCTCCTCGTCGCCCTCACCGGAGTTCCCGCCGTAGCCCTCCTTGCGGAGTTCGACCTTCTGGCTCTTGAACGTCGAGGTGTGCGCCAGTTCCTTGACGACCCGCACGAACAGCGGGACGGCGTAGGGGGGCAGGTGCTCGTAGACGGCCTTCGCCAGCGCCTTGCCGTCGAAGTCCTTGCCGTCCTTGAGCTGGATGGCGGCCATGCCGGCTTTGCCGCCGACGTCGGGGACCTCCACGCCGAAGACCGTCGCCTCCTCGATCTGCGGGTCGGTCGACACCGCAGCCTCGACCTCGGTGGTGGCGACGTTCTCGCCCTTCCACCTGAAGGTGTCGCCGAGCCTGTCGGTGAACGCGGCGTGCCGGAAACCCTGCGAGCGCATCAGGTCGCCGGTGTTGAACCAGACGTCGCCCTCCTTGAAGGCGTCGCGCACCAACTTCTTCTCGGACTCTTCCTTGTCGGTGTAGCCGTCGAACGGCTGGAAACTGCTGACCTTCGACAGCAACAGCCCCGGCTCGCCGTTCTTGACCTTGCGGACCCGGCCCTTGTCGTCGCGCTTGGGGTCGCCGGTCTCCTCGTCGTATTCCACGAACGCGACGGGCGTCGGGCAGACGCCGGTCGTCTTGTCGACGTTCAACACGTTGACGAATGCGGTGTTGCCCTCGCTGGCGGCGTAGAACTCGCAGACCCGGTCGATACCGAAGCGCTGGGTGAACTCGTCCCAAATCGACGGCCGGAGCCCGTTGCCCGCAATCACCCGCACCTTGTGCTTGCGGTCGGTGTCCTTCTCCGGCTGATTGAGCAGATACGCGCAGACCTCGCCGATGTAGACGAAAGCGGTGGCGTCGTAGCGGATCACGTCGTCCCAGAATTTCGAGGCGGAGAACGACTTGCCCAGTGCCAGCGTCGCCCCCGAGCTGAGCACCGCCGACAACGCGACCGTGAGCGCGTTGTTGTGATAGAGCGGCAGGCAGCAGTACAGGGTGTCCTTGCTGTTGAGCCGCATCCCGAGGCCGCCGAAGCCGGCGAGCGCGCGCAGCCACCGGTAGTGGGTCATGATGCTGGCCTTCGGCATCCCGGTGGTGCCCGACGTGAAGATGTAGAACGCCTTGTCCTTGGCGAGCACGGCCGACGCGCTCGCCGGGTTCTTCGTCGGGGCGGTTTCGGCCTGGCCCTTGAACTCCTCGAGCTCGATCAGCCCTTCGGAGTCCGCGCCGCTTTCCTTGATCGGGTCGATGAAGTCGGCGTCGGCGACGATGACCTTCGCGGACAACAACCCCAGACTGTGCTTGAGGACGTCGCCGCGCTGGTTGTAGTTCAGCATGCCGGAGATCGCGCCGCACTTGACCGCCGCCAACATCAGCAGCACCGGGTCGAGAGAGTTGGGCAGCATGATGCCCACCACGTCGCCCTTGCCGACCCCCCGCGCAGCCAGCACCGCGGCGTAGCGGTTGACCGTCTTGTTGGCCTCGCGGTAGGTGATCTCCTGGTCCTCGAACTTGAGGAAGGCCTTGTCGGCGTTTTGTGCCGCTCGGACCTGGAACACCTTGCCGATGGAGGTCTTCGCCGTCGGGCGGGCCCCGAATCCGGTGATCACGCCGCGCACGATGGTCGGCGCGTCGGCGATCAGACCGGGCACCCGGCTGGCGATGTCGAGCAACCCGACGCTGCTGCGGCTGCCCGATTTTTCGTCTGTCATGCGGCGATCCCCCTCTGATGTCGGTGTGCCCGACACCCTAAAGCCATCGAAGTGATCGCCGTCACCGGGCCGGTGCGCAAGCCGCCAGCGCATCGTCGATGTCATCGACCACCACGAGCCTGTCCATTGCGGCCTGGGAGACGTAGCCACGGTCCAGGAGACTGTGCAGCCAGGCGCGCAGCCCGTCGTAGTGCCCGAACGGGTCGAGCATCACAACAGGCTTGTCGTGGATACCCAAATAGCCCGCGGTCCACGCTTCGAAGAACTCCTCGAGCGTGCCGATGCCGCCGGGCAGTGCGACGAACGCGTCCGCCCTGTCCTCCATCACCTGCTTGCGTTCGCGCATCGTCTCGGTGACGACGAGTTCGTCGGCGTCGACGTCGGCGAGTTCGCGGTGCACGAGAGCCTTCGGGATCACGCCGACGGTGCGGCCGCCGCGCGACCGTGCTCCGGCGGCGACGGCACCCATGGCCGAGACGTTGCCGCCACCGGACACCAGCGTCCAGCCGCGCATGGCGAGGGCGCCGCCGAGACGCGCGGCCAGTTCGAGTAGTTCGGAGTGTGCCGGCCCCGACGCGCAGTAGACGCAGACCGCCCATTCGTGCTCGGAATCGGTGGACGCTCGCACAATCACGGGGCCAAACGTAGACGAGTACGGCACGGCCGCCGCGGCCACACCCTAAACTCCGGCGGGTGCCCTTGGACTGGAAGATCGCGCCGCCGTCACCGGCGGCCGAGCGGGTCGAGTCGGCGGTTCGCGACCGCGGCGGGGCGGTCATCGTCGCACCGGTCGGCGCCGGCAAGACGACGGTGGCCCGCGAGGCGGGCGAGCGGCTGGGCGGCCGGTCGGCGTGGGCCACCGGGACGGTGTCCGATCACGTGGTCCCGTTCGCGGCGCTGCGCGATCTGATCGAGGTACCCGACGAGGGCAAGACGGCGGCGGTGCTGCGGGCCGCTCGCGAGTCGGTGCCCGACGGGCTGCTGGTGATCGTCGACGACGCTCACCTGCTCGACCATTTGTCGGCCACGCTGGTGTATCAGCTGGCGGTCAGCGAAGCGGCGCGGCTCATCATCACCGTCGACCCCGACGAGCCCGCGCCCGATGCGATCAGGGCGGTCCAGCTCGACAACGTGCTGCCGCGGATCGAGCTCGGACCGCCGGAGATGGACCGTAAGGGGCTGGATGCCTCGGTGGGGCAGTTCGTCTCGTCGCTGCCCGCGGACGCCCGCGTGGTGCTCGAGTACCTGGCCGTGGCCGACCCGATGCCGTTGGCCGACGTGTCGGCGCTGGCGGGCGACGACGCCGTGGCGGCAGCGCAGGCCGCCGAGGCAGTCGGCGTCATCGAGGGCGTGGTGCGCGCGGCCCATCCGCTTTTCGTCGCCGCAGTGCGAGCGCAGATGTCGGACGAGGATCTGCAGGCGCGGCGGACCGCGCTTTACGAGCGGCTGTCCGCTGTGCGGCCTCGCGGCGTTGTCGACCGGTTGCGACTGGCCGTGCTCGCGCTGGACAGCGGAAACCCGCAGCCTATTCCCGATGTCGTGGCTGCCGCGGCCGATGCGCTGCGGCTCGGCGACCTGCCGTTGAGCGAGCGGCTCGGCGAGGCGGTGCTGAAGCGCGACCCAGACCTGGATGCCCGGCTGACTTTGGCGCAGGCGTTGGCGTGGCAGGGCCGCGGGCGCGAAGCCGATGAGGTGCTCGCGGCCGTCGACCCGGCCACCCTGTCGGACACCGAGCTGATGGCGTGGGCGCTGCCGCGCGCAGCCAATCAGTTCTGGATGTTGTCCGAGCCGGAGCGGGCGACGGCATTCCTGCAGACCACCCGCAACCACGTCACATCCCCGGTGGCGCGCTTGACCGTCGACGCGCTGTCGGCCACGTTCGCGATGAACGCGGGCCGTCCCGGCGCGGCGATCGAGCTCGCGGAGGAGATACTGGCCTCGCCGGACGCCGACGACACCGCGGTCGGTTGGTCAGCGGCTGCGGCGGCGCTGAGTTGCGCGCGCACAGGCCGGTTCGACGACGTCGACGCGCTCGCCGAGCGGGCGATGGCGGCGCAGCATCCCGGGCTGCTGCGCTTCACCAGCGGGTTCGGTCAGACGACGGCGCTGGTGATGGCGGGCGAGTTGGACCGCGCGCAGGAACTCGCTCAGCAGTTGACCGATTTCGCGCAGATGCAGCAGCCGGGCCGCGCGATCGGCGAGATCCTGGTGGCCGATGTGTTGATCGCCCGTGGCGATCCGGCCGCGGCGGCGAAGTTGCTGCGCGGGGCCGCCGAGGTGCTGGCGCCGACCGGGTATTCGTGGGGCCCACTTGCCTGGATGCTGCTGGCCCAGGCTCTCGGTCAGTGCAACGATATGGGTGAGGCGTCGAAGACGTTGTCCCGGGCGGATTCTCGGCATGGACTGAAGTCGATGCTGTTCGCGCCGGAGTTGCTGTTGGCCCGGGCGTGGACGACGGCGGCGCGCCGCGACCCGGCCGGTGCGCGGTCGACGGCCCGTGACGCGGGCAGGACAGCCGAGCGCGGCGGCCAGTCGGCGGTCGCGCTACGCGCGTTTCACGATGCGGTGCGGCTGGGCGACATCCGCGCAGTCGACTCCATCGCCCGACTCACCGCCGACGTCGACTGCGTGTTCGGCAGGCTGGCCCTGCAGCACGCCCGCGCCTTCGTCGCGGGCGATCCCGATGGCTTGCAGGCGGTCTCGGCGGCGTTCGCCGACATCGGCATGATGGGCTCGGCCGCCGACGCCGCCGCACAAGCGGAAGCCGCCGCCCGCCCCTAGTGACTTCGGCGTGTTTGGTTGCGCGGAGCGCAACTCAGCACGCCGAAATCACAACCGCAGCGTGCGCTCGACGCCGATCTCGTCGAGAAATCTGGCGTCGTGGCTGACGACGACGAACGCGCCGCGGTAGGCGTGCAACGCCGACTCCAGTTGCCCGATGCTGACCAGATCGAGGTTGTTGGTCGGCTCGTCGAGCAGAAGAAGCTGCGGCGCCGGCTCGGCGTACAGCACGCAGGCAAGCGTGGCGCGCAGCCGCTCGCCGCCCGACAGCGCCGCGACCGGCAGGCGAATGGTGCTGTCGCGGAACAGGAATTGCGCCAACAGATGCATCCGTCGCGTCTCGCCCAAGTTCGGTGCATACGCGGCGAGGCTCTGCAGCACCGACCCGTCCGGATCGAGCAGGTCGAGCCGCTGCGACAGGTAGGCGATCCGCCCCTCGGCCCGTCGAATGGCACCTGCGTCCGGTTCGAGGTCCCCGGCGATGACGCGCATCAGCGTGGACTTGCCCGCGCCGTTCGGGCCGGTGAGCGCGATGCGCTCCGGTCCGCGGATGGTGACATCGATCCCGTCGCCGAACAGCTCCCGGCCGCCCCGACTGACCCGCAAGCCGCTTCCCGAGAACACATTACGTCCGGCGGGCACCTCGGTCTCGGGCAGGTCGAGCACTATCGACGGGTCGTCGCGCAACGCACGTTCGGCGTCGTCGAGCCGGGCCTTCGCGTCGCCGACCCTCGCCTCGTTAACGCCGTCGGTATGCCCGGCGGAGTCCTGCGCACGACGCTTCATCGCACCGGCGATGATCTTCGGCAGCCCGGCGTCTTTCACGGTCCGCGCGGCATTGCTCGACCGGCGCGCTGCGCGTTCGCGGGCCTGTTGCATCTGCCGCTTTTCCCGCTTCAGCAGTTGCGAAGCGTTGCGGACGGTGATTTCGGCGACGCGTTGCGTCTCACGTATCGTCTCCTCGTAGGCGGTGAAATTGCCTCCGTGGAAGTCTATTTCGCCTCGGTGCAGCTCGGCGATGCGGTCCATCCGATCCAGCAGCATGCGGTCGTGACTGACCAGTAATAGACACCCCGGGTAGTCCTCGAGTACATCGTGGAGCTTCGTGCGGGCGTGGGTGTCGAGATTGTTGGTGGGTTCGTCGAGCAGCAGCACATCGGGCCGCTTCAGCAGCACGGCGGCCAGGCCGAGCGACACCACCTCTCCGCCGCTCAGTGACCCGAGCCGGCGATCGAGGCCGATGTGCCCGAGGCCGAGCCGGTCGAGTTGCGCGCGGGTGCGTTCCTCGACGTCCCATTCGTCGCCGATCGCGTCGAACACCTCGTCACCGGCGTCGCCGTCGGCCAGCGCCTGGAGTGCCGCGAGGATGCCTGCGACGCCGAGCACCTCGGCGGCGGTGCGATCGGCGTCGAACGGCAGCGCCTGCGGCAGATACCCGATCGCCCCGTTGACGGTCACCGATCCCGTCGACGGTTGGTGGTCACCGGCGATCAGCTTCAGCAGCGTGCTCTTTCCGGCGCCGTTGGGCGCAACCAGGCCGGTACGGCCGTCGCCGACGGCGAACGTCAACCCCTCGAACAGCGGCGGTTCGCCGGGCCACGAGAAGGACAGGTTGGAACAGACGACGGAGTGTTGAGACATGTGAGGGCTCTTCGTGATTGCGCGGGAAACAACAGCATCGATCCGGACAAGCCGGAGACGGTGTCAGCTCACATGGTTTCAGGGTATGCGGCGCGTCAAGCGGTTAAATATCGCCGCAGCATCTCGGTGGCCGCGGTGATCTGCGCGGTCTCGACGCGTTCGTCGACACGGTGTGCCAGATTCGGGTCTCCCGGGCCGAAGTTGACGGCGGGCACGCCGAGCGCCGCGAACCGCGCCACATCCGTCCAGCCGTACTTCGCGCGCACCTGCCCGCCGGCGGCTGCGACGAGCGCAGCAGCGGCGGGCCTGGTCAGCCCCGGCAGCGCACCCGATGCGGCGTCGGTCTGTTCGATCTCCACGTCGAGGCCGTCGAGTACGTCGTGCACATGCCGGGCGGCCTGCTCGACACTGCGGTCGGGTGCGAATCGGAAGTTGACGGTGACCGACGCGGCGTCGGGAATCACGTTGCCCGCCACGCCGCCGTCGATGCGTACCGCCGACAGCCCTTCGCGGTAGGTGCAGCCGTCGATGTCGACGCTGCGGGGCTGATAGGCGGTCAACCGGTCGAGCACGGCAGCCAGCTTGTGAATTGCGTTGTCGCCCAACCAGGATCGCGCTGAATGCGCCCGCGTGCCTACTGCGGTCACGACCATGCGCAGCGTGCCCTGACAGCCCGCCTCGATGAACCCGCCCGACGGCTCGCCGAGGATCGCCACGTCGGCGTGCAGCCACTCCGGCAGCTCGCGCTCGATGCGGCCCAGACTGTTCGCCGACGCCTCGATCTCCTCGCAGTCGTACATGATCAGGGTGATGTCGTGCGCGGGCGGGTCGACCGTCGCGGCCAGATGCAGAAACACCGCGTCGCCCGACTTCATGTCCGACGTTCCGCAACCGTGCAACTGCCCGTCGGTGCGGCGGCTGGGCACATTGTCGGCGATGGGGACCGTGTCGAGGTGTCCTGCCAGGATGACCCGTGACGGCAGGCCGTGGTCGGTGCGGGCCAGCACCGTGTTGCCGGTGCGGACGATCTCGAGCCCGGTGGTCTGCCCGCGCAGCGCTGCCTCGACCTCGTCGGCGATGCGCTGCTCGTCGCGCGACTCGCTGGGAATGTCCACCAGCGCCGCGGTCAGCGCGATCGGGTCGCCACGCAAATCCAGGGCCACACCCGTCGAGGCTAGTCGAGTAGCCTCTTGCAGCGTGACCTCAGCTTCCGGTGTCGGCGTGGCGACCATCGCCGCCGACGGGACCGTTCTCGACGCCTGGTTCCCCGCCCCCGAGTTGTCCGGTGAGGGCCCGTCGGGCACCGTGCGCCTGTCGGTGGCCGAGGTTCCCGCCGAGCTGGCGGAGCTGGCCGGCCGCGACGAGGACCGCGACGTCGAGGTAGTCATGGTGCGCACGGTGATCGCATCGCTGGACGACAGGCCAGCCGACACCTACGACGCCTACCTGCGACTGCACCTGCTGTCGCATCGGCTGATCCAGCCGCACGGCGCGAACGTGGACGGAATCTTCGGCGTGTTGGCCAACGTGGTCTGGACCAACTTCGGGCCGTGCGCGGTGGAGGGATTCGAGATGGTGCGCGCCCGGCTGCGTCGTCGCGGCGCGGTCGCGGTGTACGGCATCGACAAATTCCCGCGGATGGTCGACTACGTCGCACCCACGGGGGTGCGGATCGCGGATGCGGACCGGGTCCGGCTGGGCGCACACCTCGCGGCGGGCACCACGGTGATGCACGAGGGTTTCGTGAACTTCAACGCAGGCACCTTGGGCACCTCGATGGTGGAGGGCAGGATTTCGGCGGGAGTGGTCGTCGACGACGGCTCCGACGTCGGTGGCGGCGCGTCGATCATGGGCACGCTGTCCGGTGGCGGCACGACGGTGATCGCGGTCGGCAAGCGGTGCCTGCTGGGCGCCAACTCCGGCCTGGGCATCTCGCTTGGCGACGACTGCGTCGTCGAGGCCGGTCTGTATGTGACGGCGGGAACGAAGGTACGGACCACCGACGGTCAGACGATCAAGGCCCGCGAGCTGTCCGGCGCGAACAACCTTCTGTTCCGCCGCAATTCGCTCGACGGCGCCGTCGAGGTCGTCAAGCGCGACGGCACGGGCATCACCCTCAACGAGGCACTGCACGCCAACTGATCGTCAGCACTCGACGACGTTGAGCGCGAGGCCGCCGCGCGCGGTCTCCTTGTACTTGTCCTTCATGTCGGCGCCGGTCTCGCGCATGGTCTTGACGGCCTTGTCCAGCGACACCTGATGTGTGCCATCGCCGCTGAGCGCGATCCGCGCGGCAGTGATGGCCTTCACCGCGCCGACGGCGTTGCGTTCGATGCATGGGATCTGAACGAGGCCGCCCACCGGGTCGCAGGTCAGCCCGAGATTGTGTTCGATGCCGATCTCGGCGGCATTCTCCACCTGCCTGGGCGTTCCGCCGAGCAGTTCGGCCAGGCCGGCCGCCGCCATCGAGCACGCCGAGCCGACCTCGCCCTGGCAGCCGACCTCCGCGCCGCTGATGGAGGCGTTCTCTTTGATGATGCTGCCGATGCCTGCGGCGACGAGCAGGAACCGCACGGTGGCGTCGTCGTCGGCGTCGGGCGTGAAGTCGTGGAAGTACTGCAGCACGGCCGGGATGATGCCCGCCGCACCGTTCGTCGGTGCGGTGACCACGCGACCACCCGCCGCATTCTGCTCGTTGACCGCGATGGCGTACAGGTTGACGCGGTCCATCGCGATGAAAGGATCCTGTGAACCCGTTGCGGCGGAGAGCTTTTCGGCCAGCATCGGGGCGCGGCGACGCACCTTGAGTCCCCCTGGCAGCACAGCGGTGGTGGTGTTGATGCCCGCCTGGATGCACTCCTGCATCACCGACCAGATCCTCAGCAGCCTCGTGCGCACGTGACCTTCTGTGTGCCAGGTCATTTCGTTGGCCATGACGATGTCGCTGATGCGCAGCCCGGACGTGGCGGCACGAGCCAGCAGTTCGTCGCCAGTGCGGAACGGGTAACGCACCGGCGTCTTGTCGGCGACCACGACAGGGTCGGCTCCGTCGGAGACCTGGGTATCGTCGAGGACGAAGCCCCCGCCGATGGAGTAGAAGGTCCGCTCCGCCAACACCGCGCCGGTGTGGTCGAAGGCCCGAAAGACCATCGCGTTGGAGTGAAATCGGGCCTGCTTGTTGCGGTGCAGAATGATGTCGTCCCCGAGGCTGAACGTGATCGGGTGCTCGCCGAGCAGCGGCAGCTGTCCGGAGTCGGTGATCGCCGCGATCCGCCCGGCGGTCTTGTCGGGATCGACCTCGTCCGGCCGCTGCCCCATCAGGCCCAGCGCGACGGCAGGGATGCTGCCGTGACCTTTGCCGGTCGCGCCGAGGGAGCCGAACAGTTCGGCGGTGACCCGCCGGGTGGGCTCCATCGCGCCGTCGCGCGCCAGCTCGCGGGCGAACCGGTCGGCGGCGATCATCGGGCCAACGGTGTGCGAACTCGACGGTCCGATGCCGATCTTGAACAGGTCGAAGACGCTGAGGGCCATGATCAGGGTCGTATCTTGGTGCTGGTTGGATCATAGATCGGCTTCAGCGACACCGAGATCGGATGCAGCACGCCACCGACGTTGACCTGATATCCGGCCGCTCTCACCCAGTCGGCGTCGATGACCGAATTGTCGGCAGCGCGCAGATACGCCAGGCCCACGCAGCCGCCCACCGTCTCACCCCACGCGGCCGAGGTCACCTGACCGGCCACCGCCCCGTCCCGCAGCACCAGCTCACCGCCCCACAGCATGGCTTCGGGGGTGTCGACGTTGAAACCGACGAGCTTGCGGCGCGGACCCTCGGCTCTGGCCTTCTCGACGGCGGCACGGCCGAGGAATGCGATGTCGGTCTTCAGCTTGCAGGCGAACAGCAACCCGGCCTCGACGGGGTTCTCGCTGGGCGTCAGTTCGCGCCCGAAGGCGCGATACCCCTTCTCCAGCCGCATCGACTCGATGGCGTAGTAGCCGCCGCGGCCCACGCCGTAGTCCTGGCCCGTCCGCATCAGGTCCTCGTACACACCGACGGCGAACTCTGCGGGCACGTAGAGTTCCCATCCCAATTCGCCGACGTAGGTGATTCGCGTCGCCCGCACGGTCGCGTATCCCAGCGAGATCTGCTGGCTGGTGGCGAACGGGAACGCGTCGTCGGACAGGTCGGCGGTGGTCATCGCGGACAGCAGGGCGCGCGAATTGGGCCCCATCACACCGAAGACGGCGTATGCCGATGTCACGTCGACCAGCGATGCGCGGGCGCCGGCAGGCAGGTTCCTGCGGATGTGGTCCTTGTCGCGCTCGGTGGTGGCCGCGCTGCTGACGATGAAGAATTCGTCGACGCCGGTGCGGGTGACGGTGACGTCGGACTCGTATGTGCCGCGCTCGCCGAGCATTCCGGTGTAGACGGCCCTGCCGATCTCCACTCCGATGTCTGCGGTGCACAACCATTGCAGGGCCGCTTCGGCGTCGGGCCCGACCATCAGGTACTTGGAGAACGAGGTCTGGTCGAACACGGTCACGGCGGTACGGGTGTTGGTCTGTTCGGCCGCCGACCAGGGCAGCCAGTTCGGCTTGCCCCAGCTGTATTCGATCACCGGGTCGACACCGGCGGGGGCGAAGAAATTGGCGCGCTCCCAGCCCATCCTGCTGCCGAAGTTGGCTTGTGCCGCCTCCAGCAGATGATGCACCGGTGACCGTCGAAACGGCCTGGCTGTCGTCATTTCCCTATTGGGCCAGGGGATTTCGTAGTGCAGACCGAGGACCTCGGCCACCCGATCGTGCAGCCAGCGGCTGTTGCCGTTGAACGGCGCGAAGCGTCGGATGTCGACACCGGTGAGGTCACCGGTGGGTGCGCCGTCGACGATCCACTGCGCGAGCGCCCGGCCCGCACCGCCCGCGGTCGCGATGCCCACCGAGTTGAAGCCGGCGCCGACGAAGAAATCGCTCAGTTCGGGCGACTCGCCCAGGATGAACTGGTTGTCGGGGGTGAAGCTCTCCGGGCCGTTGTAGAACTTCTTGATGCCGGTCACCTCGAGGGCGGGAATGCGCAGCAGCGCGTTGTTCATCAGGATCTCGAAGTGATCCCAATCCTCTTCCAGGAGCTGATATTCGAACGGGTAGGGGATGTCGTCGGGGGAAACCCACGGCTTGGCTTCCGGTTCGAACCCGCCGATGACGAGGCCGCCGACCTCCTCCTTGAAGTAGGTGTAGCCATCCGGGTCACGCAGGATCGGCAGATCGGGGTGCACGCCGGCGATGTCGTCGGTCACCACGTAGAAGTGCTCGGCCGAATGCAGCGGGACATTGACACCCGCCATGGCGCCGACGTGCTTGGCCCACTGACCTGCACAGTTGACGACGATCTCCGCTTCGACGTCGCCCGTGTCGGTCCGTACTCCGGTGACTCTCCCGTCGCGGGCGAGGATGCCCGTCACCCGCGTCTTTTCGACCACCCGGACGCCGCCCATCCGCGCCCCCTTCGCGAGCGCGAACGTCAGGTCGGTCGGGTTGGCCTTGCCGTCGGCGGGCAACCAGATGGCCCCGACGAGATCGTCGACCCTCATCACGGGGTAGTGCTCGAGCGCCTGTTCAGGGCTGAGCAGCTCACATTCCATGTTGAACGCGGCCGCGTTCGCCGCGGTCCGGCGCAGCTGGATCATCCGGTCCTCGGTGCGCGCGACGGTCACTCCCCCGCACTGCTTGTACCCGGCCGACAGGCCTGTCTCACTTTCGAGTTCGGCATAGAGCCGGGTGGAGTACTGCACCAGTCGCGTCGCGCTCTCCGACGCCCGCAACTGGCCGACCAGCCCGGCGGCATGCCAGGTGGTTCCGCTGGACAGTTGGCCCTGCTCGAGCAACACCACGTCGGTGAGGCCGAGCTTGGTGAGATGGTAGGCAACGCTGGTGCCGATGACCCCGCCGCCGATGATCACGACGCGGGCGCGATCTGGGAGCTCGGTGACCATCAGTCGGTCGCCTGTACGTCGTCGAGCAGTCGGGTCAGGTTCGAACCTCTGAACTCGGCCACCGCAGCGTCATAACGCTCCATCGCCCATTCCCAGAAGTCGAATTCGATGGTACTGGAACCGTTTTGAATACAGCCCCACAGCGTCCAACCGTACTTGGCGACGATCCCCTGCAGGTGGGCGCGAGCTGTCTTGTGGCGCAGCCGACGCCCGTAGTAGGCGCTGACGAACTCCTCGAGTTGATCGGTCGTCATGCCGACCTCGCTCCACGTGTTGCCTAGCTCGAAACACGGGTCGTTGTTGCCGGAGTACTCGTAGTCGATGAGCCACATCTTGTCACCGTCATCGATGAAGTTGCCGGCGAGCAGGTCGTTGTTGCAGGGGACCGTGGTCTGGTCGGTCGCCGACAGCACGCGGGCGATGCGGTCGAATGTCTCCGTGTGGTCGAGGTAGTCGGCTGGGATCCGGAAACCGTTGTCCAGCACGGTCTTCAGGTAACTCGGCTGCCGCTCTAACATGTCGAAGCGGCCGCGGAACCGGGGACCGTTGTGCAGCGCGCAGATCGCGCCGGCGGCCTTGCGCACGATCTCGGTTCGTTGAAAGTCGCCGTTGCACAGAGTTTGCCCGTTCAGGTAGCCCAGCAGCAGGATCCCCAGGTCGGGCCGGTAGTCGATCACTGGGGCGCCGACGCCGGCCTGTTCAGCCGCCTTGGTGTTGAAGTACTCGCGGTCGCGGTCGATGCCGAGCATGTCCGTCGAGGTATCGGTGCAGCGGGCGACGTACACGCCGTCGCAGGTGGTGATCTTCACGTTGCGGTTGGTCAACCCGCCGGACAATTCCTCCAGCTCCCGTGGCCGCCCGGCGAGCACCGGGAACTGCTCGAACAACTCGTCGAGCGCGGAGTCGGTGAGCGGGGGCGACATCGACTCACTCTAATTCCGCGCGACGGTGCGTGTATGCCACTCGACACACCGGGTTCGACCAGCAGTTTCCGCACTCTCGCCGGGGAGCGAGAGTCAGTCGTCGGCGGCGAGGATGCAGAATTCGTTGCCCTCGGGATCGGCGAGCACCACCCAGCTCTCGTCGCCGCTCTGCCCGATGTCCACCTGTTTTGCTCCGAGACCGACCAGCCGGGCGACTTCGGCCTGCTGATCGTCTGGCTTGAAGTCCAAGTGGATGCGGTTTTTGACCGACTTCTCGCCGGGAACCGCGATGAAGATCCACTTGGGCCCCGTGCCCGGCGGTGGGTGCAGCACCACGTCGCCGTCGTCATCGATGTCGTGTTTCCACCCGAGCACCTCCGACCACCAGGCGCCCAGACCGGTGGCGTCGTGGGCGTCGATGCAGATCTCGTCGAAGGTCAGGCTCATCTCTCGACTCCCAGCTCCTTCTTCAACACTTTGCCCATCGCGTTGCGCGGCAGGCTGTCCACGACGCGGACCTCGCGCGGCCGCTTGTGTACCGAAAGCTGTTCTGCCACATAGTTGATCAGCGTAGCAGGCTCGGCATCGCCCACGATGAACGCGACGATTCGTTGGCCCAGATCGTCGTCGGGTAGGCCGACGACCGCCGCCTCGGTCACGCCGGGATGTCCGAGTAGCACCGTCTCCACCTCACCCGCGCCGACCCGGTAGCCGCCGGTCTTGATGAGATCAACCGATTCGCGTCCGACGATGCGGTGCATGCCCTCGCCGTCGATGACCGCCGCGTCCCCGGTGCGATACCAGCCGTCGGTGTCGAAGGCCTCGGCGGTGGCGTCGGGGCGGTTGAGATATCCGTCGAACATGGTCGGCGTCTGAATCTGCAGTCGCCCAATGGTTTCGCCGTCGTGCGGTGACGGCGCGCCATCGTCGTCCACCACCCGGGTTCGCACACCAGCCAGCGGCAGGCCGACCCAGCCGGGCCGACGCTCCCCCGCGGCCCGGGTGCTTATGGTGATCAGGGTTTCACTCGCGCCGTAGCGTTCGACCGGTGGATGGCCGGTGAGTGCGGCGAGCCTGTCGAACACCGGCACGGGTAGCGCTGCGCTACCGGACACCAGCAGCCGGGCCGACGACAGCGCCCGCGCGGCACCGGAATCTTCGACGACCCTCGACCACACCGTCGGCACCCCGAAGTACAGGGAACCAGCCGCCTCGGCGTACCCCTGGGGGGTGGGTTTTCCGGTGTGCACGAATCGGTTTCCGATCCGAAGCGACCCCAGCAGCCCGAGCACCAGGCCGTGGATGTGGAACAAAGGCAGCCCGTGCACCAGGGTGTCTTCGGCAGTCCACTGCCACGCTTCGGCCAGCGCATCGATGTCGGCGGCGACGGCCGCGCGGCTCACCACCACCCCCTTCGGCGGCCCCGTGGTTCCGGAGGTGTACATGATCAGCGCGGTGGACTCCGGCGGCGGTTCGGCATAGCGGTGCCACGAACGCGCGTGCAGCCGCACCGGGATGTGCGGCAGGCCCTCCGGCTCGTCGGGCCGCTCCCCGAGCCACACCTGCGCGCCGGAGTCGGTGAGGATGTGTCGCCGTTCGGCCGCGCCGACGTCGGCGGGCACCGGCACCAGCGGCACCCCGGCGATCAGGCAGCCGGTGACCGCCAGCACGGTGGTGGCAGTCGGCTTGGCGAGTATCGCGACCCGCTGCGCACCGCCGACCCGTTCGGCCACCGACGTCGCGGCGCCGACGAGGTCACTGCGGCTCAATACTGCGCCGCCGATGCGCACCGCGTCGCCGATGTCCGCGCCCTTGGCGACGGCCGCGGGGTTCAGCGACGTCAGCAGCACGCCCGCGAGGCTACCCCGTGAAGGTCGGCATACTTGGCGCGTGGATGAGATCCGTCGCCTCGCGTCCCGCGAGGTGTACCGCAACAACTGGATGACGGTGCGTGAGGACCACGTGCGCAGGCCCGACGGCTCGAACGGCATCTACGGCGTGGTGGACAAACCGGACTACGCTCTGGTCATCGCCGTCGACGGCGACCGGTTGCGGTTGGTCGAGCAGTTCCGGTATCCGCTCGGATTGCGTCGGTGGGAGTTCCCGCAGGGCACCGCTCCTGGACGGGCCGATCTCGACCCCACCGAGCTGGCTCACCGCGAACTGCGCGAGGAAACCGGGCTGCGCGCCCACTCGATGGTGCCGATCGGGTTGCTCGACGTGGCGGCCGGCATGAGCAGCCAGCGCGGCAGGGTCTTCGTCGCCACCGGGATCACCGAGGGCGAGCACGACCGTGAGCACACCGAGCAGGACATGCACAGCGCGTGGTTCAGCCGTTCGAACGTGGAGCAGATGATGCGAGACGGCGAGATCACCGACGCCCAGTCGCTGGCGGCGTGGGCCCTGTTCCTGTTGAGCGAGCGGTAGGAGACCGCGGTGACCGGCGCTCGGACACCGTCGCGATGAGATTTCCCGCCGAGCGCGGTCTATAACTGCATGCCCAGTGAGGAAAACGATGAGTGACGAAACCATTATCCGTGACCTGTTCACCCGTTGGGTGGAGTCGATCCGCTCGCAGGACCTAAACGGTGTACTGACCGACCATGATCCGAACATCGTTATGTTCGACGTCCCGCCGCCGTACAACGGAGTGCGCGGCATCGACGAGTACCGCGAGTCGTGGCCGCCGTTCTTCGAATGGCTCAATCGGGGGGCGCAGTTCGAGCTTCTCGAACTCGACGTCGTAGCAGGCGTCGACGTGGCCTTCGCGTATGCCCTGCTGCGCTGTGGCGCACAAACGGAATTCGAGGCCAACCCGGACAACCGGTTGAGGATCACGGTCGGATTGCGCAAGAACGACGAGCGCTGGATCGTTGTGCACGAACATCATTCGTTCCCGATGGTGGACACGGCGTCGTAATCCGCGGCATCGCCGACCGAAGCGACTACGCTGAGCGCCTCATGAGGGCCGTGCTACGTCGATTCGGCACGTCGCTGCTCGCCGCCACTGTTGTCGCCGCGGGTGCGGGCGCGTCGCCTGTGGCCACCGCTGCGCCTCGGATATGGAACGGCACTTACTCGCTGCTGCGCTATGCCGGCGAGAAGACCGGTACCAGCTTGGCTGCCCGCCAACCCGAACCGACTTCAGCGATGTCTAGACCTTCGTGACCGACTGCTCTCGCGGTTGCGTCGCAAGGGTGGTCGACGGATGGCGCCCAGCCACCCGACGCTGCCCCTGCCGCCGCAGTACACGTCGAACGGATCGGCCTGGGTGCACATCTATGAGTGGACATGGGACTGCTACATGGGCGAGGGGGTGCCGAAGGTGTGGGACCCGGCCAGGTCGGTCGCGTACTACACCCCACAGGCCGATGGGACGCTGCGGGCCAGTTGGCGTAGCGACATCTACGGCGGACCCTGCGACGGTTCGGTCGTGATGGACGTCGCGGCGTTCCCCGCCCGCTGATCCATCAGTTGTTCGTACGCGGACAGTCCACATCGATGTACACAGTCGTGAAACCGACGGCGCGGCCTGACGTGTCGGGGTTATGGACACCGGTGACGCCGCATTCCGACAGCGGGCCTTCGACGGTGCCGTTGATCATGACGTTGTAACCCCGCGCAGTCAGGCTCTGCACGAGGTCGCTTGCCGACCCGGGGCCGGAGGGGGCGGCCGCGGCCATCCCCGCTGAGTTCACCGCGGCGGCGGCCAGAAGCACGGCCGCGCCACTCGCAATCGCGAATGTCTTCACGTCTAGAGATACGGCCGGGGGTTACACCGACCGGCAGCGGCCGACCGATCGCTCAGTGCCGCCGCTCGGCCAGCGCGCGCAGGAAGAACGTCAGGTTCGCCGGCCTCTCGGCGAGCCTACGGACGAAATAGCCGTACCACTGCGTGCCGAACGGCACATAGATTCTCACGTGATTGCCTGCGTCGGCCAATCGCCGCTGTTCGGCATCACGAATGCCGTACAGCATCTGGTACTCGAAATCATCCACACCGCGACTGTTTTCAGCGACCATCGCGGGTACGGCGCCGATGATTTCCGGGTCGTGTGAGGCCACCATCGGATAGCCCGAGCCCGCCATCAGCACCCGCAGGCAGCGCAGGTAGGAGTCGGTGACCTCGTCGGGCTCGCGGTACGCCACCGAAGCCGGCTCGTCGTAGGCGCCCTTGCACAGGCGGATCCGCGCACCGGAGGCGGCGAACTCCTCGCAGTCGCCCTGTGTGCGCTTCAGATAAGCCTGCAAAACGGTTCCGAGCCAACCGAACTCGCTGCGAAGATCTCGCACGATGGACAGCGTCGAGTCGGTGGTGGTGTGGTCCTCGGCGTCGACGGTCACCCATGCGCCGACGCGCTGGGCCGTTTCGCAGACGGTGTAGGCGTTGTCCCTGGCGATCTTCTCGCCGTCTCGGGGCAGGGCCTGGCCCAGCGCCGACAACTTCAGTGACACCTCGAGCGGTCTCGCCGCAACGGTTGATCGTTCCTCGCGCGTGCCGAGTGCTTCGAGCAGGTTCAGGTAGGCCTGCACGGTCTTCTCGGCATCCGCTATATCGGTGGTGTCCTCGCCGAGGTAGTCGATGCTGACCATGCGATGGCTGGCGCGCAGCTGCGCGACGGAGTTCAGGGCGTCGGTGACGGTCTCACCGGGGACGAAGCGGTGCACGACGTTCCTCGTGACCGGCAGCCGCTCGGCGGTGCGCCGCAGACCGTCGGATCGGCTGGCCGCCAATATCGCCGGGCGCGCCACCCGGTGGAAGACACCCACCGTCAGGCCTCCATATGCGGATAGTTGTGATCGATGGCGGGGACGAAGGTCTCCTTGATCGACCGCGCGGACGTCCACCGCAGCAGGTTCAGCGGCGAGCCGGCCTTATCGTTGGTGCCCGACGCGCGAGACCCGCCGAACGGTTGTTGCCCGACGACCGCACCCGTCGGCTTGTCGTTGACGTAGAAGTTGCCGGCCGCGAAGCGCAACCGATTCTGGGCCTGCAGCACGGCATTGCGATCGTCGGCGATCACCGCACCGGTCAGCGCGTACTTCGCACCGCCGTCGATCATTCCGATCATCTGCTCGTAATCCGAGTCGGGGTAGACGTACACCGACAGAATTGGCCCGAAATACTCGGTGGAGAACGACTCGTCGCCTGGGTCGTCGGACAGCAGCACCGTCGGCCGCACGAAATAGCCCTCACTGTCGTCGTATTCGCCGCCTGCGGCGACGGTGACTCCGGCAGCGCCCTTGGCGCGTTCGATGGCCTTGACGTTCTTGGCGAATGCGCGGTCGTCGATGAGCGCGCCACCGAAGTTGGTCAGGTCGGTCACGTCGCCGTAGCGCAGCGCCTCGGTGGCTCCGAGGAAGTCGTCGCCCATCGCCTGCCACACCGAGCGCGGAACGTATGCCCTTGACGCGGCCGAGCACTTCTGTCCCTGATAATCGAATGCGCCGCGGATCAGCGCGGTGCGCAACACATCTGGACGCGCCGACGGATGAGCCAAAACGAAGTCCTTGCCGCCGGTCTCGCCCACCAGCCGCGGATAGGTGTGGTACCGGTCGATGTTCGTACCGACGCTTCGCCACAGGTGCTGGAACGTCGCGGTGGAGCCGGTGAAGTGAATGCCGGCCAGACGCGGATCGGCAAGTGCCACGTCGGAAACCGCGATCCCGTCGCCGGTCACCAGGTTGATCACGCCCGGCGGCAGGCCGGCAGCCTCCAGGAGCTGCATGGTCAGGTAGGCGGCGAAGGTCTGGGTCGGCGACGGCTTCCACACCACGGTGTTGCCCATCAGCGCGGGGGCGCTCGGCAGGTTGCCTGCTATCGCGGTGAAGTTGAACGGCGTGATGGCGTAGACGAATCCCTCGAGCGGTCGGTAGTCGGTGCGGTTCCAGACTCCGCGGGCGCTGATCGGCTGTTGCGCCATGATCTCTCGCGCGAAGCCGACGTTGAACCGCCAGAAATCGATCAGCTCGCACGCAGCATCGATCTCGGCCTGGTAGGCCGACTTCGATTGGCCGAGCATGGTGGCCGCGCACAGCTTCGCGCGCCACGGACCGGCCAACAGATCGGCGGCGCGCAGGAAGACTGCGGCGCGCTCGTCGAACGGGGTGTTCGCCCATGCGTCCTTGGCGGCCATCGCGGCGTCGATCGCCGCGGCCGCGTCGGAGTGCTCGGCGTTGGCCAGGGTGCCCAATGTGGCGCCGTGGCGGTGCGGCTGCACCACGTCGAAGCGTTCACCGCCGCCCATCCGATGCGTGCCGCCGATGACATGCGGCAGATCGATCGGGTTGTCGGCCAGGTCGGCGAGCTCGGTGACCAGTCGCGTGCGTTCGGGGCTTCCCGGTGCGTAGTCGTGGACCGGCTCGTTGGCCGGCGTCGGGACCTCAGTGACGGCATCCATCCGTCAAGGATCCCCCATTGGGGGTTTCCTAACCGATGGCGAATCGCACAAGGCTTTGCCGCTCTATAGTCGAAATGGACAAAGGGGTGCGATGGCGGAGCGAGTGGGCGGACTGTCCCTGGGTCAGCTGCTGTTGGCGCTGGACCGCACGATGGTGACGCTGGTCGAGGCACCTCGGGGGCTGGACATGCCGGTCGGGTCGGTGGCGCTGGTCGACATCGACGACATCCGGCTTGGCTTGGCAGTCGGCGCGGGCTCGGCTGATGTGTTCTTCCTGCTCGGGGTGTCCGACGCGGAGGCGGTCCTCTGGATCGCGCAACAGGTCCGGGGCGCGGCCGCCCGATCGGTGTCGCAGTCGACCCCGCTTCCGCCGCCGGCGGCCATTTTCGTGAAAGAGCCGTCGGCCGCCGCGGTGAAGCAAGCCGTGGCGCTGGGGTCGGCTGTGGTCGCGGTCGAACCGCGCGCCCGGTGGGAGTCGTTGTACAAACTGGTCAACCACGCGTTCGAGCACCACGGCGACCGCGGCGACGGGCTGAGCGACTCCGGCACCGACCTGTTCGGGCTGGCGCAGTCGATCGCCGAACGCACGCACGGCATGGTGAGCATCGAGGACGACCAGTCACACGTGCTCGCGTATTCGGCTTCCAATGAGGAGGCCGACGACCTGCGGCGGCTGACCATCCTGGGCCGCGCCGGTCCGCCCGAGCATCTGGAATGGATCGGCCAGTGGGGCATTTTCGACGCGCTCCAGCAAGGCGGCGACGTCGTACGCGTCGCCGAACGTCCGGAACTCGGCCTGCGCCCGCGGCTGGCGGTGGGAATTCACCTCGCCCCGAACGATTCTCGGCGTCCGCCCGGCTTCGCCGGCACGATCTGGCTCCAACAAGGCTCGGTGCCCCTCGCCGACGACGTGGAGGAGGTGCTGCGTGGCGGAGCGGTGCTGGCGGCGCGCATCATGTCGCGGCTGGCGGCCGCTCCCTCGACGCACACGGTTGCGGTGCAGAATCTGCTCGGGCTCGGCGATGACGCCCCCGATGTCGACTCGATCGCGCGCGAACTGGGCATCGCTGCCGAAGGCCGCGCTGCGCTGGTCGGTTTCGCCGCCGACGGCACCTCGGTTCCTTCCAACGTGATCGCGTTGAGCGCCAGCGCTTTTCGCGCCGACGCGCAGGTCGCTTCCACCGGTCAGCGGGTGTATGTGCTCCTTCCCAAAGTCGGAGCGACGTCATCACTGACGTCGTGGGTGCGCGGCATGGTGGCCGCGTTGCGCCGCGAACTCGGCTTGACGATGCGCGCCGTGATCGCCGCCCCGCTGAGCGGGCTGACCGCTGCGGCCGCCGCCCGCGCCGAAGTGGACCGTGTGTTGTACAGCGCAGAACGCCACCCCGGCGCCATCGGTCAGGTCACGTCGTTGGACGAGGCGCACACGACGGTGCTGCTCGACGAGATCGTCGCTCATGTGGCCGCCCACCAGCAGCTGGTCGATCCGCGCGTCGGCAAACTGCGGGATCACTCACCGATGCTGGCCGACACGCTGGCGGCCTATCTGGACTGGTTCGGAGACGTAGCGGCAGTGGCACGGCGGCTGCATGTACACCCGAACACGGTGCGCTACCGCATCCGTCGGATCGAGAAGCTGTTGTCGACGTCGTTGGACGATCCCGACGACCGGCTCGTCCTCGCGCTCAGCCTGCGGGCGACCGACCGCTCCGGCGGTCCGGCCCCACAGACGGTCAGCAGACGGTGAAGGCGCCCTCGACCAGCTCGTCGAACCGTTCGATGGCCTCGTCGCCGTCGTCGTCCATCCCGCGCAGCGGGCCGCGGTCGGCCAGATACCGCTGCGCGTAGAGCCGGGCCACGAGAGCCTTCCGGTCCGTGGCATTTTCGGCGCTCTCCCACGCCGCCTGCTCGGTCAACAGCGCTCCGGCATACACGTCGCCCATGAACTGCGCGAGCGGGAACAACCTGGCCTCGGCCACCGCACCGTCGTACTTGCTCCACGCGGTGATCGCAGCGTCGAGGTCGTCGACCCTCCGGGCCACCAAGGCGGTGGTGTCGTCGGCGTCGGAAACCGACACCGCATCGTGGAGGCGTTGCAGGAAGGGCTCGTGGGCCTGCGAGCGCTCGATCCCGCGCCGCACGTCGAGGCAGAGGATGTTGTCCGGGCCCTCCCAGATGGTGTTCACCTGCGCATCGCGCAGCAGTCGTGCCACCGGCCAGGTCTCGATGTAGCCATTGCCGCCGTGGATTTCGATCGCATCAGAGGCCATCGTGATCCCGAGCCTGCAGACCTTCAGCTTGGTGACGGGCACGGCGATCCGTTGCCGGACTCGGCGCCGCTGTCGGTGGTTGGGCGCCCCGGTGCCGTCGAACACGAGCGCGAGCGCCGCCTCGACGTCGACGATCATCTCGGCCAGCTTGCGGCGCATCAGCGGCTTGTCGATCAGCGCGTCGCCGAACGCCTGTCGCCGCCGCGCGTAGCAGAGCGACTCGACCAGAGCACGTCGCGCATTGCCGAGCGCGAACAGCGCAATGCCGAGGCGTGCGGCATTTGTCAGCTCCATCATCCGGCCCAGACCCTTGCCATCGGAGGGGCCCGCGTCCTCGCTGGCCTCGCCGGAGAGCAGGAATGCCTCGGCGTCGACGAACTCGATCTCACCCGAGGCGACGGAGCGGGTACCGAGTTTGTCTTTCAGCCGGCGCACCCGCACCCCGTTGCGTGAGCCGTCGCGCCGCGTCCGCAGCACGAGGAAGGTGGCGACGCCCCGGCTCGAGTCCGGCGCTCCTTCGGGCTTGGCCAGCACGACGAACGCCTCGCCGTTGCAGTTCGACGCGAACCACTTGAACCCGTTGAGGGACCATGCATCGCCGTTGCGTGTCGCGGTGGTCTCCAGCGCACCCAGATCGGAGCCGCCGGTCCGCTCGGTCAGCAACTGCGCGGTCTCGCCTTCCCATTCGCCTGACTCGAATTTCGTCAGCACGTGGTCCCGCACATCAGCAGGCGCATACGCCGCGACCAACGCCTTCACCATGCCGCCGCCGGTGCCCAGCGCACACCCCATCCCGATATCGGCCTGGTTGAGCAGATAGTTCGACGCGAACATCGGAAGCGACGAGCTCATGCCGGCCTTGCGGGCGTCGTCCCGCAGTGCCTTCTGCGCTTCCAGCACGGCTCGGCGCGATTCGACGAAAGACGTCGGCATGACGACGCGGCTGACGTCGTGACCCCATCGGTCGTAGCGCTCGAGTCGAGGTTGATTGCGGTCGGTCTCCTCGGCCCACCGGGCCACCGGGCCGCCCATCACCTCGCCGATGCGGCGCATCTGCGGCTCGAGAACCGCGAGTTCGTCGGGCTGCAGGTAGTACGCCATGGTGGTCTGCAAAGTGGGGTCGGTGGAGTACCAATTCACACCGACGGCTCCCTGATAGTCCTCTGTGCGATAGCGCGCGGACTTCTCCGGCGTCGTGAAGGGCAGCCGGTCGACGGCCTCGAGGTCGTAATCACTCATGCCGCGACGGTATTGCAGGTTCGCTACTTGGTGAAGCACCTTCGGCAGACGAGCCGATGCCCGTCAGCCGGTGAGCCGTTCGACGGCGGCGGCGATCCGTTCGTCGGTGGCGGTCAACGCGATCCGAACGTGTTGAGAGCCGCGCGGTCCGTAGAACTCCCCGGGAGCGACCAGGATTCCGCGCTGCGCAAGGTACTTGACCGTGTCGCGGCAGGGTTCACCCCGGGTGGCCCAGATGTACAATCCGGCTTCGGAGTGGTCGACATCGAACCCCGCCGACCGCACGGCAGGCAGAAGCGCAGCACGGCGTCGCTCGTACCGATCGCGCTGGTCGCGTTCGTGTGCGTCGTCGTCGAGCGCGGCCACCATCGCCGCTTGCACGGGCGTCGGCATCATCATCCCGGCGTGCTTGCGCACGGCGAGCAGTTCGGCGATCAGCGCGCGGTCACCTGCGACGAAGCCCGCCCGGTAGCCCGCCAGCGACGAGGTCTTGGACAGCGAGTGGACGGCCAGCAGACCGGTGTGGTCGCCGCCGCACACCGAGGGGTGGAGCACGGAGACGGGTTCTGCGTCCCAGCCCAGACCGAGGTAGCACTCATCGGAGGCCACGATGGCGCCGCGCTCGCGCGCCCATTGAACGACCTTGCGAAGGTGGTCGGTGCCGAGCACGGCCCCGGTCGGGTTGCTCGGCGAGTTGAGAAAGATCAGTGCCGGCGATCGAGGACCGAGTTGCGTCAGTGAGTCGGCGAGAAGAACTTTGGCGCCGGCCAGCCGCGCACCGACTTCGTAAGTCGGATACGCCAACTCGGGCACGACGACGATGTCGTCGGCTCCCAGCCCGAGCAGCGTCGGCAGCCAGGCGATGAGTTCCTTCGTGCCGATCGCGGGCAGGACGGCATTTTCGAACAGGTCGGTGATGCCATAGCGGCGGTTGAGCGCCGCGACCGCCGACGCGCGCAGCGCAGGAGTGCCTGCCGTGGTCGGGTAACCCGGCGCGGCGCCGGCTGCGGCCAGAGCTTCGCGGATGAGCGGCGCGACCGGGTCGACCGGTGTGCCGACAGACAGATCGACGATGCCGCCGGAGTGTGCGCGGGCCAGCGCCGTCGCATCGGCGAGCGTGTCCCAGGGGAACACGGGCAGCCCCGCAGGAACCCCGCGGCGAGCCACCTCCGACCTAGCCAGCTGGACCGCTCCTCGTCTCTGCGGTGTCAGTCCTCACCCTGAGGCGGGAGGTCCTTGACCGATTGTGGGTCGTTGTCGGTCTGCCCGACCTTCGATGCCCCGCCCGGCGACCCGAGTTCGACGAAGAAGTCCGCGTTGATCTGGGTGTATTCGCTCCATTGGTCCGGCACATCGTCTTCGTAGTAGATGGCCTCGACCGGGCACACCGGCTCGCATGCACCGCAGTCCACGCATTCGTCGGGATGGATGTACAGCATGCGTGCACCCTCGTAGATGCAGTCGACAGGGCATTCCTCGATGCAGGCCTTGTCCTTGATGTCGACGCAGGGTTCGGCAATCGTGTACGTCACTGAGTACTCCTCAAGTCCTCTCGAGCTACCTGATCAGTGGGCTGCCTGTGTGCAGGGCACGCACAAGTCGCTGCCAGTATCCGATGGGGATTGCTGGACATCCGTCTCAGTGTGCCCTAACTTTTGCGCCCACCCGTGGGCGAACGCGTGGTTACTGATACTAGACGTTGCATATACCGGTGGCCTAGTCGGCACACCCCTAGGACCTATGCGTGCAGGTGCAGTGCAACAAGTTGCATATGGCGCCGTCGCGCTTCTACGCGACTCGAGTCGTTGAAGGCGAAGGGCGTCACTCAGCTGTCCGGCGTGGACCACGAACACATCGACGACGACGGACTGCACATTAGCTTCGGATCGAATCGCGACCGCAAGCGATTGCTCGAGGTCGACAATGTGGTGATCTGCGCGGGGCAGGAGTCGGTGCGAGACCTCGAAGACGGGCTGCGCCGCAACGGAATCGACCCGTACATCATCGGCGGGGCCGCAGTGGCGGCGGAGCTCGATGCCAAGCGCGCGATCAAACAAGGCACCGAACTCGCCGCCCGCCTCTAGGTATCTCCCCGCACCGCGAGCGACCGCGTTTGTACAGCGGCACGCCGCATTCTGGCGTCAGTTTGCGGTCGCTCGCGGCGGCTTGAGTGTGCAGTCAGGCCTGCTTGAGCGCCTCGATCTCGAGCGTGATGGTGACCTTGTCGCCGACGACCGTGCCGCCGGTTTCGAGAGGCATGTCGACATCGATGCCGAAGTCTTTGCGGCTCAACACTACTGACGCTGTGAACCCGGCGACCTCGCCGTGGCCCATGCCGGGGTTGACGCCGTTGAACTCGAGCTCGAGGCTAACCGGTTTGGTGATGCCCTTGAGCGTGAAGTCCCCGTCGAGGACGTACTTGTCGCCGCTCTCGCGTACGCCGGTCGAAGCGAAGGTTGCGGTGGGGTAGTTCTCGACGTCGAAGTAGTCGGCGGACTTCAGGTGGGCGTCGCGCTGCTCGTTGCGCGTATCGACGGAGTCGACGGCAATCTCTGCGGTAACCGACGGAGTGCCGTCTTCGCCGACCACTACTGCACCCGAGAACGTGGTGAAGTGTCCTCGCACCTTGCTCACCATCAGGTGGCGTACGGAGAACGCGATCGACGAGTGAACCGGGTCGATGGCCCACGTACCCGAGCTCAGTTGGGTGGTTGCGGTGGCTGTGGTCATGTGAATCTCCTCGAGCGTGGCATCGGCCTTTCCGACGCGCTCAAGAAGATAAGCGGACCCTAGTCCGGTTCTATTCCCGCGGGCCCCAAACCGCCTGCGCTCCCGCATCGCCGATCAGCACGACGCCCACGGTCGATGCCACGCCGACAACTACCGCCAGCACCGCGGCGACGACGGCCAACACCCGCTTGGGATCCTGCGCCCGTGATTCCATCCAGTGCTGGACCACTTGGACCACGGCGACCAGGAGCAGCCCGACAGCGATATAGATCGCCCATTCCGCGCGATGCTCGTGCATTACCAATACCGCGCTGTGTTCGGACTCGCGGTTGTAGAGCCATTCGCCCGCCGACACCGTCAGCGGCGTCAGCACCATGACCGCCACAGCCAGCGCGAGATTCAGCCAGACCAGTCGGCGCCGAGCTGCCCGCCACAGCGCGCACAGGATCTCGAGGAGGGCGAGCAGCGGTGCGAGTACCACGATCGTGTGGTTGAGAAGAGCATGGGCAGGCAAACCGAACAACGTCGTCAAGGCACACTCCTGGGCTGGGGATGGCGACAGTCAATTTCTATACGTGACAGCCTGCCATTCGGTTCATTGCCTTACCAGACCCGCGCGAAGGCGTCCGTCGTTGACGTCAGGCGGCAAGAGGCGCGTATGTGGTGGTGCGTTGACGCGCAGGCCGTCCGATACCCTCGGCGATCGCGATCAGCTCCTCGGCGCTCTTGGCCGAGCCGAACTCCGAACCGGCCATCCGGGAGATCGTCTCCTCCATCAAGGTGCCACCGAGGTCGTTGGCACCCCCGTTCAACATCACCTGCGTACGCTCGACGCCGAGTTTGACCCAGCTGGTCTGAATGTGAGAAATCCTGCCCTGCAGCATGATTCGCGCCAAGGCGTGCACAGCGCGGTTATCGCGATGCGTCGGGCCCGGACGCGCCCCGCCGGCAAGGTACAGCGGCGACGACTGGTGCACGAAGGGCAGCGGCACGAATTCGGTGAATCCGCCAGTGCGGTCCTGGATGTCACGCAGCACACGCAAGTGCCCCACCCAGTGCTTGGGGGTGTCGACGTGGCCGTACATCATCGTCGAACTCGACCGGAGGCCGACCTGATGTGCGGTCGTGACGACCTCGATCCACATCGACGTCGGCAGCTTGCCCTTGGTCAGCACCCAGCGGACTTCGTCGTCGAGGATCTCGGCCGCGGTGCCGGGGATGGTGTCGAGGCCCGCTTCCCGCAAGCTGATCAACCACTCGCGGATGGACAACCCGCTCTTGGTGACGCCGTTGGCGATCTCCATCGGGGAGAACGCGTGCACATGCATCGACGGCACTCGCTGCTTGACCGCGCGCACCAGGTCGGCGTATCCCGTGACCGGCAACTCGGGGTCGATACCGCCCTGCATGCAAACCTCGGTCGCGCCTGCGACGTGGGCCTCCCACGCACGGTCGGCCACCTCGGTCGTCGACAACGAGTAGGCATCCGCGTCGCCCTTGCGCTGCGCGAATGCGCAGAACCGGCAGCCCGTATAGCAGATGTTGGTGAAGTTGATGTTGCGGTTGACGACGAACGTGACGTCGTCGCCGACGGTGTCGCGGCGCAGCGAATCCGCCAGCGCCGCAACGGCCTCCAGCGCAGGACCGTCGGCGGTGGCCAATGCGAGGTACTCGTCGTCGGAGCAGTTCGCCGGATCACGCTCGGCAGCGCGCAGCGCCGCGGCCACGTCGGTGTCGATGCGCTCGGGAGCACGGGCCGCCAACTCCCCCACCTTCTCCCTGATGGACTCCCAGTCGCCGAACGCGCTGTTCAAGTCACTGCGTGTGGTGGTCAGCCGTCCCTCGGCGTCGATAGCCGAGTGCAGATCGATCCGCCCGAGCGATTCGGTCGACTCGTCGGGCTCCTGCCAGGGCCGACCGACGGGGGTGACGTCGAGCGCGAAACCGGTGTCGGGATCGGCAAGCGCGGCGACATGGCCCTGCACGCGTGGGTCTATCCATGCCGCGCCGGCCTGGACATAGGGCGGCTGGGCGGTCAGTCGCTGTACGAGGTCGTAACCCGCCTCGGCGGTCACGGCGGCCAATTCGTCCAATGCCGGCCACGGCCGTTCGGGGTTGACGTGGTCGGGCGTCAGCGGTGAGACACCGCCCCAGTCGTCGACGCCGGCGCCGATCAAGGCGAGACATTCGTTGCGCGACACCAGATTTGGCGGCGCTTGGATACGCATTTTGGGCCCCAGCACCAGACGTGTGACCGCGACTGTCGCGAGAAAGTCATCGATGCCTGCGTCGGGTGCGGACGCCATCGCGGTGTGATCCTTGGCCCGGAAGTTCTGCACGATCACTTCTTGAACGTGGCCGAACTCTTTGTGCGACTTGCGAATCGCATGCATGGTTTCGGCACGCTCGGTCAGTGTCTCGCCGATGCCGACCAGCAGGCCCGTGGTGAAGGGAATCGACAGTCGCCCGGCGTCGGCGAGCGTGCGCAGTCGAATCTCGGGATCCTTGTCTGGGCTGCCGTAGTGCGCGAGCCCTTTCGTCTCGAACAGGCGACGCGAGGTGGTCTCGAGCATCATCCCCATCGAGGGGGCCACCGGCTTGAGCCGCGACAGCTCCGACCAGGTCATCACGCCTGGGTTCAGGTGCGGCAGAAGCCCGGTCTCTTCGAGCACGCGGATGGCCATCGCGCGCACGTAGTCCAGTGTCGAGTCGTACCCGCGCTCGTCCAGCCACTGCCGCGCCTCGTCCCAGCGCGCCTCGGGCCGATCACCGAGGGTGAAAAGCGCTTCTTTACAACCCAGTTCAGCGCCGCGACGGGCGACGTCGAGAATCTCATCGGGCTCCATGAACATGCCGTGGCCCTGGGCGCGCAGCTTGCCTGGAACGGTGACGAAGGTGCAGTAATGGCATGTGTCGCGGCACAGATGGGTGACGGGGATGAACACCTTGCGCGAGTAGCTGACCGGTAACCGGCCGTTGGGTCCGCGACGGTCCGACGACGTCAAGCCGGCGTCGCGCACCCGCGCGGCACTTGCGCACAGATCGGCCAGTTCGTCGCCACGGGCGGTCATGGCGATCGCCGCCTCGTCGACGTTCAGCGACACCCCATCGCGGGCGCGACGCAGTACACGGCGCAAAGCGGCGGCACTGGGTGCAGCTGGTTTCGGTGGGACCACCGGGGTGGTCAGAGCGGTGTCGCGCTGGGGGTTCAGAGCCACTCCCGTGTAACCCCGCGTTGGTCGATGTTCATCCGCGCGTCTCACATTCTGAAACATCGGCGCCTTGCCATATCGGCCAGAGTAGTCCGCGCTTTGCGTGCTGTGGCGCCCTGTCACCCCTCACGAAAAAATGACGTCAGGATTCCCGACCTCGATTTAGCCAACGCATGTGTCAACCCATAGCGTAAGTTCATCTACGGGACGGGGGTCTTCACTGCAGAGGGGCCATTATGACCATTTCCGCACGTTCAGTCCTCATGACCGGCTTAGCCACGGTTACTGCGAGCGCGGTCCTGATTGCCCCGTCGGTGCAACCTCTCCCGGCCCCCAAGCCGGCGATCCAACTGGCGGCCTCGAGTCAGCTGACGGCGCAACCAGCCGACTACTTCTCGCAATTAGCCGAGTGGTGGCAGCCGATCTTCTGGCCGAGCGCAAGTCAGCCGGTGCCGCCTCCGCCGAATGAGCCATTTCCCACGCCGCAGTCCATCGCCAGTGGCTTGGAGAACGGCTACCACGCCATCGAACCGTGGGTTCAATACGGCTTCGAAGTCGCCACGTATGCCGTGGGGTGGATCCCTTACGTTGGCTGGCTTTCCGGCCAGATCATGATCTTCTACAACTTCGGCGAACGCATCGTCCATGCGATCGCTCACAACACGCTGGACTGGCTCGACGGCGACGGCAGCTTCCTGCAGAACTTGGGCGAGGGGATCCGCTGGAGCATCGATGCCCTGATCCAACTGGGTATAGACGAATGGAACTACTTTCTACCGCCGCTCCCGCCGTTGCCCCCGATCCCGTGCATCGTTTTCTGTGGCAATTTGTCTGAGTTCAACGCGCCGTTGGACGGTATTCGGGTTGGATTGCGGGATACGGTGACCGGGCTGTTGCAGCAGTTGTCCGAAATCATCCCGGGCACGCACGATCCAGACGAGCCCGACGTTGGGCTGACCGCAGACTGTCGCACCCGACTTCGCTACAAGGAAAACCGACCCGGCGGCAGAAGTCAGCCGCGTGCCTCAGACGATCACCCACTTCTTGAACCCCGGTGCTGCGGCACAGGACGAGGTTGTGGGCACAGTTTCGGATGTGCAGCCAGCACCGAGAAAGCGTCAGCGACTTCTCACATCGCTAGCCGAACTGCCGGGCAACGTCCTCGAAGGCGTGACTCAAGGACAGAGCCATGCCAAAGGCGCGGTGGCCGATGCCACCGACGACGATGCGCAGTCAACAGTCGGCCACGCCCACGGCCCAGTCCGAGACGCCGTCGCCAACACCGCGACGACGGTCACAAAGAAGGTGGCTGAGACGGCCCGAGACGTGGCCAGCACGGTCAAAAAGACGACCAACGACGCGCAAAGCTCGATCAAGAAGGCCGCCGACAACCAGCGCACGTCTGCCAAGAAGACCAAAGCAGACGATAAGTAGTCGCTAACGCGATCGGTTGCGCCGGTAGAGCAGCAGCGCAGCAGGCAGAGCGCCGACCACGATCAGCACCAGGAGCAAGTAGGTAGCGCTGAAGACGGCGTCGTCACCCGGGCCCGGGAGCGTGAGCCCGGTGACGGTCAGCAGCCAGGTCCACAGTGGGAGCGCGGCCAGTCGAGGCGAGGTCGTCCACTGCAGCGCGGCCCACACCAGAGTTGCGTTGAGCACGCCGCTGATCAGCGCGCTGATCGGGAACGGGACCGCACCGAGGCGAAGCGGAAGGAAGAAGGCGGCGAGCACCGCGGATATGACGCCGTCGACTGCCAGCACGCTGAGGACGACGGCACGCAGTGCCCGAGGGTCGTCGGGCGACGAGCTCAGGTCGGGATGCTGTCGAGCAACGACGTCAGCGAGCCGACTACCCACTGGAAGTTGTCGAAGCGGTCCTGCCAGTGCTGCAGGTTCGGATCCAGGTCTTGATCCACGACTGTCCTTTGTCTCTGCGGCCACTTGGTCGAAGCCTATCGCGTCGGGGCCGGTTGTCCGAGGCTCAATCCGGCGAGCAGGTCGGTTTCCCATCCGCGGTGGTCGCGGTCGCCCGCTTGGCCGGCCACGAGTATGTAGTGCTCTTCGGCGAGGACCGGCAGCGCGATGTTGTTGGACAACGCACAGGACTGGCCGTTGGGGGCGACAGTGACCTGGGTGGCGTGCGCCTGAAGCGCGGCGAGCTTCGCCGGCAACTGCTCGCGCGCGTCGATGACAGCATCGATTCCGTCGTCGGGATAGCCGAACGGGACGTCGTCGATGGTCACGCGCGCCCAGCCGTCGGGCACATCGTCGAGGCTTTGAAGCCCGGCGCCCATCGCGGTCGTGGAGCTGACGGTCCAGTAGAACTTGGGCACCTGCCACGGTTCCCCCGGTTGATCATCGCCCGCCGATGCGGCGACGGCCTCGGTGGTGACGCGGTGAGCTTGGATGTGGTCGGGATGGCCGTAGCCACCGTCGGCGTCATATGTGACCACGACATGGGGTCGCAGCCGGCGGATGATGCCGACGAGTTCGCCGACGGCCTCGCGCATGTCGGCATCCTTGAACCGTTGATGGTGTCGCGGCGCGGTGCCTTCCATGCCGGAGTCGCGCCAATGGCCGGGACCGCCGAGGAAATTCGGCTCGCCCACACCTAAGGCGGCGAGGGCGGTGGTCAGCTCGCTGATGCGGTAGCCGCCCAGTTGGTCGGCGGCGCCGACCGCCAACTGGGCGTACCGCTCGCCGATGACTTCACCCTCTTCGCCGAGGGTGCACGTGACCACGTGGACGTCTGCCCCACGTGCGATGTAGTGGGCGATGGTTCCCCCGGTGGTGAGCGTCTCGTCGTCCGGATGGGCATGGACGAACAGCAGACGAGGGACTTCCGACGATGGCATCGAACCTGAAGATACCGGCGTCTTGAAGTCCAGCGCTCTGGACGGAGGTACATACTTATCGCCCGTGATAGCCAGCCCGTAGCGGCAGAGAGTGGCGAGCGACTCGAATTGACAATGAAATCCTCAGTACACCGGTGGTTTTCTAGCCGGATCAGCTAGGGCGGCTCCGCTGCGACGCCGTCCAGATGTCAGTTGCTGTGACGACGCGTCGACGTCAGCGGCAAATCTAGGACGGTACACAGATGTTAGACAAGTCGATGGCTGCCTCTGATGACGAAGTCCGCAGAACGAAGCGTTCGCAAATATTCCGCACCACGCTTCAGCAGGCCGAACAGCTCACTTGGTGCTAATTCATCGTAGCTAGCTACTTCGATCGACTAACGGCGGCCCGGCAGCGTTGCTGACACGGGAGTCATACGCCGCCGTGTTCTCAGGTGACTTCGGGGTTTGCCGATGACGACGGAGTGAGACAGCCTCGTTGCTTCGGTCAATCATCCTGCTCAGTGCATGTAGTTGCCGGAGCAAGTACTTTCGTGAAACCCAAGATTTACCTGAGAATTATGTAATAGATTGGGCGGCAGCAGCTCGCAAGAGTTTGCGGAGGCAGGTCGAAGGTTCGAAGCCGTCGACACGGCCAGACGTAGAAGGCGAAGCCCGGTGAAGGGGGTCCGGGTTGGCGGAGGGGGAGCCGTCGGTGAGGCAACTCATCGCCTTCTCTAATCGGCCCCGCTGTTGGTGGTGCTAACACCTACCGACAGCGGGGCCGATCCATGTTCGGGCCGCGTTCTTGGATTTCGCGGCTTGTTTGAGTACCAGCACTCGGAAGGGCTCCGGCCGGTAGTCAGGATCTGAAGATCAACGGCGAGCAAAGCAACCTCACTCTGAACGAGAAGAAGAGCGGCACGGACCTTGACGAACAGGCTCCTGCGGATTGCCCGGAAGCCACACCGAAGAAGAACCGGCCCCACTTCAACCTCAACGTGTTGAACCCGCTGGGGAATCTGGGCGGCGCCAAGAAAGCAGACGAGAAAGACGCCGGCACGCTTGGCTGCGACAACGAATCGACTGCCAAGCACCGGCCAGGTCTAGATAAGACACCCGTCGGCAAGCGGATCGATCGCGTCCTCGGCGGCGGTCACAACGACAGCGATGAGAAGAGGGGCGATCAGCCGAAGGACGATACGCCAGCGGCGTAGCTGACCCGACAGAACCAAGGCTCATCTCCGCTGGGAGGTGAGCCTTGGTTCTGCAGTGAGCACCCACCGCGAGTGTTTCCGCTTGAGGCCCGAACGAACTTCAAGCCGCACCTGGCGCCGAAGGCATAGATTCACTTCGTGAATCGGCGCACCCTCGAGTTCTGCTGCGGCGTCGTCCTCGTCGGGCTTCTGGCTGGCGTCGCCGGTCTGTGCACGACGCTGCTGCTGCGCTTCGTCGAGCACCTGACCTATCACTATTCGTTCGGCACGCTGCTGGCGGGCGTGACCGGAAGCAGTCCGGTGCGCAGGGCGATAGGCCCGATGATCGGCGGAGCGCTCGCCGGACTCGGCTGGTGGATTCTGCGCCGACGGGCCGACGTGCCGTCGCTTGCGGACACCATCGCCAAGCACCGGCCCATCCCCCGTCTGACGATGACGCTCGACGCGGCACTTCAGGTTCTCATAGTCGGCTCGGGTGCATCGTTGGGCCGCGAAGGCGCGCCCCGCCAGTTCTCGGCAGCCCTGGGGGATTTCGGCACGTCCCGATGGTCGCTGACTCCCAGAGACCGTGAGATTCTTCTCGCGAGTGCGGCGGGAGCAGGATTGGCCGCCGTCTACAGTGTTCCCGTGGGCGGCGCGTTATTCGCAACCGCCATCATGCTCAAGACCTGGCATCCACGTGCGGTTGGTACTGCGCTGATCACCTCGAGCCTCGCCGTGGCGGTGGCGTCGCCGGTCACTCACGAGTCCGCTCCGCTGGACTGGCCAGATCCCCGATTGTCCTATCTGCTAACAGCTTTCGCTATCGCCTTGGCGCCGCTTGCACTTGGCGTCGGGACCGCCTTCAACCGCATCATGGCCATCGCCCGGCCGGCCACACTCATCAAGTCATGGATGCTGATACCGGCTATCGCTGCCGCCGGCCTTCTCATCGGTGTGTGTTCCGTTCGCTACCCCGAGCTCCCTGGCAACGGCAAAAGCATCCTGAGTGTGAGCCTGAACAGTGGTCTGACGCTAGCGTCCGCCGCCATCATCCTGTTCCTCAAACCTGTTCTCACGGCCGTATTTCTGCGTGCGGGAGCGGTAGGCGGCATGCTCACTCCCGCACTGGCCACAGGAGCGGCAACGGGATCCGTTGTGGCGCTGGCGCTTAACACATGGACCCAACACCATGTCAGCGTTGCGGCCATCTCGCTGACGTGCGCGGCGGGTGTACTCGCCATCACCCAGCGCGCACCGATATGGGCCGGCATCTTCGTCTGGGAACTGGCACGCCCGCCTTGGTGGCTACTCGCGCCTTTCCTCGTCGCCGCACTGATGTCCCACTGGTTGAGGCTCCTCGTCGAGCGGCGTGCGAAGGTTCAGACCACGCCGTCCGTTCAAGATGCCGACCTGTCGGCTGAATCAGCCACCCAGACCGGGGAGACCAACGGTCACCGGCCGCTTCCAGAAGTCCACTAGGTCCAACCCCTCGGCCCCCGAAGGCCGAACTCTGTTCCTCGCGGTTCATCGGATGCCAACCGCGGCTCTCGGTGAGTAGCCCGCGACTGGCTAGAGCGAACCCGGGACCGTTCGGGGCGGGTTGAATTCATACTGTTTGCCGAAGCAAGGGCCGACTCTTCGCTGCGTCTTTGAGTTAGCTGTTTTCGAACGAAATCCGCCCTGTGAAGCCAGTTGCACCTGAAGCGCCATGGGGTGACATTTGCCGACGCTCGGTGAGGCAGTTGTTTGAACGGAAACCTCACGGACGGCAACCTGTTCACGCCCGGTGGCACCGCAACCATGGGCGGCAGGCATCGCGCCGATACCGGAAGCTTCGCTCAGGGCCTGAAGGACGCGGCCGAGAAGACCATCGGCGGCATCACTAGCCTCGGTCGCGGCGACAAGCAGGGATCGAGCACTACTGCCTCCAAGAGTAATGAAAGCAGTTCAGGCATGTCGGCTTCCGGCGGTGCGCACGCCGGCGGCGACGGCGGAGACAAGTAAACAACACTGCACCGCTCAGCTCAACGATCAACCCCCTACCCACCGGCAGGGGTTGATCTCTGTCCGAACGTATTACGGCTTCTTGGCCCACAGGCCGGCGTCACCAACGATGCCCACGGGCACCGCCCCGGTCAAGCTGACATTCTGAACTCGCGGACCCGCCGCGACGATCGTCGTGTCCTGCAGAATCGGCAACACCGTCGACATGTTCCACAGTCGAGGCTCGACAGCGTCGATCACCTCGCCGATGTTCTCGGTCCCACGCACCGCGGCATCGATCTTCGGTTGAATGCTCCGGTCACAGATGCCGGTCAGGTTACTTGGCGCTTGGATGAGTGCACCGCCGTCCGGCGGTGGCGTCCTCGTCGTCGGTGTCGCCGTCGTCGTGCCTGTCGGGCCCGTATTCGGCGTGCTGGAGGCTGACGACGACGTCGAAGTCGTCGGTGCGCCGGCAGTGGTCGTCGACACAGCCGTCGCCTCCAAGGCACGGCAGCCGTACCGGGAGGACATCGCAGTCGCCAGGTCGCCGCCGGCCTCGTGCCAGCCGACGATGGCGTCTACTCGATTCTGTGCGACCGCATCTACGTACAGCGCAACAGGATCCAGCGCAAGGACCGATGCCTCGATACCGACGTTGCGCAACTGGTCGGCAACTGTATTGGCAACCGCGACCGATGTCGGGTCGTTGGACGCCACGCCGATCACCAACGACAGAGGCACTCCGTCCTTGGTGATGCGTCCGCGGTCGTCATCGGGCACGGGTGTGCCCGGCGTGGGTTCTGGCGGCGTTTCGACGGCCACCAGCTGATATCCGCTGTTACCCAGTAGCCTCAGGGCCGCCTCCTGGGTCATCGCGGGCGGCGCGGTCGGTGTGTAGCCCGGATCCGACGGGGAGCGCACTTGCGCCTGTGCCAGTGTCACCGTGTTGTCACTGCCTGCGCCGACGGCTGCCAGCAGGTCGACGTCGAGCAGACCGAGAATCGCCTTGCGGACTCGAACGTCGGTGAGCTTGGGTTGCTGCGCGCGCATGGTCAGCTGCATCACCCTTGGAGTGACGATCCGCGCCGTGCGCACATCTGGAATAGCCGACAGCTGAGCGAACGCCGCGGCACCCCCGTGAACCTGAGCGACCTGCGTGTCGCCGTTGCGAATCGAATCCGCCAGCGCCGCAGTCGCGCCCGCGCGTCGGAACAGAAGCTGATCGGGTTTGGCGGGCTGGGCCCAGTATCGGTCGTTGCGCGCCAACAGAATCTCTTCGCGCTGCGGGTCGATGTTCTCCACCCGAAACTGGCCGCCGGTGACAGGCAATGCCCGAGCCAATCCCGAAGCGAAGCCACCCGGTACGTCCTTGACGATGTGCGCGGGCAGGATGTCATTAAACAGTTCGCGCCACGCCGGGTATGGCTGAGAGAACGTCACCACCGCCGTCTTGCCGCCTTCGATCGACTGGACTCCGGTGATGAGGTCATAGCCCGCTGGGTCGACCACGCCCGGCTGGCTGACCATCTGCCGCCACAGATACCAGTAGTCGTCGGCGGCGATCGGCGCGTTGTCGGTCCACTGCGCTTCCGGACGGATCTTGTAGGTGACGGTGAACGGGTTGTTGTTGATCACGTCGGCCGAAACCAACAAGGTCGGGTCGAGCTCCCAACGCGAGCCGGTCGGCGATGCAGGATCAGGCACCGGTCGAAACGAACTCGGCAGAACCAGCGAGCTGATCGCCGCGTTCACCGGCGACTGGTCGGACAGCAGGTGGGAGTTGAAGCCGGGACCGATCGTGTCGATGGCCATGATGATCTGCGTCGCCTTCGGCGGCGGCGGTGCCGTCGTTTCCGGCGAATCGGTGCTCTGAGGCGCAGGTGGTGGACTCACGGTGCAGCTGCCCGCGACAAATACCACCGAGACGACGACGACGAGCGTGATCCAGTCACGAAGGCGGACGGTCGGCACGCCCAACAGGGTATCGGCAGCTCTTACGGAGTCCGATTGCAGAGCAAGTTCGTTAGCGCAGGTAGATAATTTACGAGACAGTCATAGCAAACATTGTTTGCTGATCTGGGCCGAGTGATGTCATGACATATAGACATCCTTGCAACCCAGAACCAAGACGTTGCGTACGTTTGCAGGCCAATCGTCCACGACCGGGACCTGCCAGCGGTTTCCCGCACCATGCAAGCGCTTTTCCAGGCCTTTTGCCCCTCTCTGCTAGCTCGCTGAGAACCACTGGTTAGACTTCCTCATTATGTGCGGCGACGGGGCGGTGACGACTGTGAACTATGGCGTCGACATGGTCCGCGTGCGTTATTAGCACATTTTTGCAGCAAATTTGTTCTGAATCGATTCATGCTCTACGCTTCGATCGAGTCGGGGTTAAATTCAAACGAAAACCTGAGGGGGATTCATGAAAGAACGTGTCCAGGGGTGCGTGACGGCCGGCGTTGCGCTCGTCGGTGCCGGTGTTATGGCCGCGGGGCCGATGGCCGACCACGCACCAGAAGTGCTGAGAAGTGTCAACGCCGACGTGGCGCTTGCCGCAGCCGCGACTTATGCGCAACCCGTGCCCGAACTTCTCGCCTTGTCGGCACAGCGGACCGTGACCGGCTTGGCGTCAGCGCCTGTCGGCTTCGCCTCGGCTGCGATCGCACTTTCTCAAGGCCAGAACCTGGCCGCGCAGGCAATTCTGAAAGAGATCGTCGACGGACCGCAGTGGGCGGCTGATCCGGCGATCTATGCGCTTGACGACATCTTCCCGGCGCCGATTGGTGGCGATGCCGCCAACGACCCCACCAACCCGGATGCCGACAGTGCCATCTCGCAATTCCGCGCTGACGTGCTCATCGCTGCACGAGATGACATTAATGAAGCCATTGCCGACGCCCTCGTCGGCTCGGCCACTCAACCGCCAGACAATCAGGTGAGTCCCACTTATGCGGCCGCGCGCCTCGGGGCCGGCCTTGCGGTGTCGGCAACACGCGCAGCCACAAGCGCCGTAACTGCGCCACTCGGTCTCGTAGCCGTCGCGCAGGGTCTGCAGGAGAGCTTCGAAACTGGCAACAACACGCCGCTCTACCGGGCGCTTCAGGCCTACATTGACGGGCCCAACTACGTCACCGATCCGATCGTCTTCGCAGCCGATGACGTACTGCCGCAGACGATCGGCGGTGATCCGTCCACTACTCCCAATGACATGAGCGGAAGCGGGATCTCGCGTCTCCGCGGCAATGTTCTCCTAGCGCCTCGCGATGCGGTTCGCAATGTCGTCGCCGGCTCCCTCGGCGTCAACCCGGTCAACGGCGAGCCCGTGCCGGCGGCTTCGACCACAAAACTGAACAGCGCCGTTGTTGCTGACGCGTCGGAGCAGAAGGGTCCCGTCAGCCGAGTCCTGACCTCGCTCAGAGCGACTCCGGGAGGTGGCGCTTCGACAGAATCCACCGGTGCCAAGCATCGCGCTCAGTCGACGGGCGGCCTCAGCAAGTTGTTCAAGAAGCCCGTGAAGAAAACCGACACCCCGTCGGAATCGCCGGCCAACTAATCGGCCAGAACTAACCGCGCGCTTTCGCCCGGGCCCGGCTGCGGGCCCGGGCGGTTGCGTCCAGCTCCACCTTGCGCACCCGCACCACCTCGGGAGTGACCTCCACGCACTCGTCGGTCGCGCAGAATTCCATCGCGCGCTCGAGATCAAGCTCGATCGGCTTGGCAAGGGCTTCAAAGACATCCGCGGTGGACGACCGCATATTGGTCAGCTTCTTCTCGCGCGTGACATTGATGTCCAGATCCTCCGGCCGCGGATTGATTCCGACGACGTGGCCCGCGTAGGTGTCCTCTCCCGGCTCGACGAAGAACGTCCCGCGGTCAGCCAGCTGAATCAAGGCGAACGGCGTGATCGTCCCGCTCCGGTCGGACACCAACGAGCCCGTGTGTCGCGACCGGATTTCCCCGGCCCACGGGCGATAGCCGTCGAACACCGCGTTGGCGATGCCGGTGCCGCGCGTCTCGGTGAGGAAGTCGGTACGGAAGCCGATCAAGCCACGGCTCGGCACGATGAAATCCATTCGCACCCAACCCGCCGCGTGGTTGGCCATCTCCTCCATCCGACCCTTGCGCGCGGCCATCAGCTGGGTGATCGCACCGACATATTCGTCCGGGCAGTCAATGGTCATCGCTTCGAAAGGCTCATGCAGCTGACCGTCGATCGTGCGGGTGACCACCTGAGGCTTGCCCACCGTCAACTCGAAACCCTCGCGGCGCATCTGTTCGACCAAGACGGCCAGCGCCAGCTCGCCCCGGCCCTGCACCTCCCATGCGTCGGGCCGGTCGATGTCGACGACCTTGATCGACACATTGCCGACGAGCTCGGTGTCCAAGCGCGACTTCACCATTCGCGCGGTCAGCTTGTGCCCGGACACCTTGCCTGCAAGCGGCGAGGTGTTCGTGCCGACCGTCACAGAGATTGCGGGCTCGTCGACGGTGATTCGCGGCAGCGCATGCGCGTGGTCGGTGTCGGCTAGGGTGTCGCCGATCATGATCTCGGGCAGCCCCGCCACTGCGACGATGTCGCCGGCGATGGCCTCGTCCGTCGACGTCCTGTCCACCCCTTCGGTGACAAGCAGTTCGGTGATTTTGGCGTTGGTGATGACGGGATGGCCGTCCACTTCGCGCATCCAGGCGACCTGCTGACCCTTGCGGATTCGGCCCTTGTAGATGCGGATGAGCGCGAGCCTGCCGAGGAACGCCGATGCGTCGAGGTTGGTCACCAACGCCTGCAGCGGCGCCTCGGGGTCGCCCTGCGGCGGCGGAATGTGCTCGAGGAGCACGTCGAACAGCGGGTCGAGGTTTTCACCCTTCGGGTTTTCGCCGTTGGCCGGCTCGACAGTGCTGGCAATGCCGGCACGCCCCGACGCGTAGAGCGTCGGCAATCCGAGCGCCTCCTCGGCGGCCTTCTGGGCCTCGGCGTCGAGGTCGGAGGCGACGTCGAGCAGCAAGTCGTGGCTTTCGGAAACGACCTCGGCGATGCGGGCGTCGGGGCGGTCGGTCTTGTTGACCACCAGGATCACCGGCAGATGCGCACCCAACGCCTTGCGCAGCACGAAACGCGTCTGCGGCAGCGGTCCTTCAGATGCGTCGACCAGCAGCAGCACGCCGTCGACCATGGACAGCCCACGTTCGACCTCCCCGCCGAAGTCGGCGTGGCCGGGGGTGTCGATGACGTTGATGACCGTCATGCTGCCGTCGGGGTGCTGACGGTGCACGGCGGTGTTCTTCGCCAGGATCGTGATGCCCTTTTCCTTCTCCAGGTCACCGGAGTCCATCAGGCGCTCGATCGCGTCGTCGCCGCGGTGTGTCAACGCACCCGACTGCCGCAGCATCGCGTCGACGAGGGTCGTCTTCCCATGATCGACGTGCGCCACGATGGCGACATTCCGGAAATCCACGCTCGAATCATCCCAGTGCAACAGGCGATCACGAAAACGAGAGATTCCCGTCACTGTGAAGCCGGTGGAATGCCGCCGACGACGGCCTTCGCGCGCGCCCGAAAGTCCTGCTCGTCGCGCTTTTCGGGGGTACCGTGGGTACTGTCCGGCAGCCGAGCGTGAAGGTGGCGAAAATGTCGGTTTACGAAGTTCTGACCATCGTTCTCATCGCCGTGATCGCGACGGTAGCGACGGCGGCAATCTATCTCGGACTGTTGAATTGGGTCGGGGCATTCTTCATCGTCCGGTGCGCGGTGTGTCACCACTTGACGTTTTCGTCGGCAAAGACCGCGCAGACGTCTTGTCCGCACTGCCGCCATCCGGTCCTCACGCACCCGCTCTACGCCATGCACCATCGCCAGAACCTGAGCCAGGTCCGCGTGGTGGGCGACCGGTTGCACCTCTGATCTCGTGCACTAGGCCGAGCCGAGCGCGCGGGCCAGGTCATCGAGCCATGCCCGGTCGGCAGGCACCCACGGCAGGCTCTCGAATTCGTGGGCCCTCACCCACCGCAACGCGCGGTGGTCGTTCGCACGCAGGGCGCCGCCTGTCTGGGTGACCCGGTAGGCCCGCAGCGTCGTCGTCTCGTTCAGCGCGACGTCGGCACCCAACTGCTCGCCGACCGTCACCTCGACACCGAGTTCCTCGTGAAGCTCCCGAGCCAGGCCGTCGGCATCGCTCTCCCCCGGCGCGACCTTCCCTCCCGGCAGTTCCCAGAGGCCCGCCAACTCCGGTGGTCGCTCGCGCTGTGCCACAAGCAGAGCCGCACCGGAGATGAGCGCTCCTGCGACCACGATCTGGTTTGGCATCGCGGCCGACGGTATACCGTCGAGACATGGCTGTGTTATCGGACGAAAACGTGGACGCCGCACTGCCCGACCTCGACGGCTGGGAACGCAAGGATGGAGCGCTGCGCCGGTCGGTCAAGTTCCCCGCCTTCCTCGACGGCATTGACGCCGTGCGACGCGTGGGCGAACGGGCCGAGCAGAAAGACCATCACCCGGATATCGACATCCGCTGGCGGACAGTCACTTTCGCGCTCGTCACGCACTCGGAGGGCGGTATCACGGAGAGGGATGTGGAGATGGCTCGGGAGATCGACGGGATCCTGAAGGCCCAAGCCCAGTAGCCGCGAGCCACGCCAGGGTGGCCATCGTCGCCACGATGTAGATCAAACCGGCCCACGCGAGATACCAGGGCCGGCTGATCTGCCAGATCGTCGGCTGCGCGAAGCTCAAGAGCCACGGCACGCCGATGATCGTCAACGCCAGCCAGCCCCAGCCGAGAATGCGTGCGCCACGCAAACTCCGCAACGGGCCGTGCAACAGCCAGATCATCAAGGGCAGCACCCACACCCAGTGGTGGGTCCACGAAATCGGGGACAGCAGAAGTCCGAACAATTGGACGACCACGATTCGGCCGAGCCGGTCGTCGTCACCGAGCGCTCGCCATGCGAGAAACGCCACGACGGCCGTCACCACGATCGCCGTCACCACGATCGGCCCGTAGCCGGCGTCATGGCCCAGTATCCGCGAGATGCCGCCGCGCCACGATTGGTTGAACGACGTGCCGATCGGCCCGATTCTGCTTGCGTCGCCGAGCAATTCGGTGAAGTAATAACGAGTTTGGTCGCCCACCACCAAGGCGGACACGGCGATCGTCGCCAGGAAGACGACCGCCGAGAAGGCGACGGTTGCCCAGCGGCGCGCGCCGAGGAAGTACAGCCCGCTGACCGCAGGTGTCAGCTTCACCCCGGCCGCAAGCCCCACCAGCAGTCCCGACAGCCACCATCGGGTGCTGTACACCGCATACAGGACGGCCAGCACCAGAAGCACATTGATCTGGCCGTAGTCGAAGGTGCTGCGCAGGGGTTCGAGCCATATTCCGACGGCGGTCCACAGCATCGCGACGCGACGACCATTGGCGGCGCCGTCGGCTATCGGTAGCAACCGCTGACTGATGCGAACCACGCCGTACAGCGCGGCGACGATGCCCAGCTGCCACCCGAAGGCGACCACCCGAAACGGCAACAAGTGCAGCGGATAGAACACCACCGCGGCGAACGGCGGATAGGTGAACGGCAGCGGGAAGTCGGGAGTCTGGTCGGCGTAGACGTAGTCATAGAGCATCCCGTGGTCGGCCAGGACGCCCGCCCCGCCGACGTACACGTGCAGGTCGACGAAGTTCGCGCCGTTGGGCACCAGGTAGGTCCACGCCAACCGCGCAGCGATGCTGACCAGCAACAAAAGCGGCGCCGCGGCAGCCAATCGCGGTGGCAGCCGCGGGACTGTCTTCGCGGGCGTGACTTCTATCCGACCGACTCTAGCGACCGGACACGGAAAGCCTACGGCTCCGTAACGCTTGCATAAACGCCACACGTGTCACTTGAGTCACACCAGTAACTAGATAGCTTCGGCTTCAGGCCTTCGCCAACCAACGATTGGAAGAACCATGAACCGCACGCAGAAAATCTTTGTGTCGACCGCGATCGCCGCCGCCGGCGCGGTTTCGGCGCTGACACTCAGCGCCACGGCATCCGCCGACCCCGCACCGGTCGCACCGGCGAACCCCGGCGCCGCGCTGCTCACTCAGCTGTCGACCGTGCAGGCCGCCGCTCCCCAGCTGATGCAGACCCTCGCGTCGGCGATGTCAGGCACGGCCGCCCCAGCCGCAGCACCGGCCACGCCGCCGCCCGGCGGCGCCACCGCGTCGCTGACCCTGCCGGAGGTGCCCGCGCTGACCACCCCCGCAGCCCCGGCCGCTCCCGCTGCCGCCCCGGCGGCGGCTCCGGCAGCCGCTCCCGGCAACGTCATCTCGTCACTCACCTCGGCGCTTCCTGCTCCGCTTTCCAACACGGCGGGGCTGGCCCAGTTGCTGCCCAGCGGACTCTCGTTACCGGGCCTGACCGCTCCCGCGGCGACGGCACCCGCGACGGCGGCCACGGCGCCGCTCGCGGCCGCGGCACCCATCGCCGCAGCGCCCGCCGCGGCAGCACCTGCGGCGGCGGCGACCCTGCCGGGTGCGGCCGGCCTGGTGCCCGCGTCGGTGCTCAGCGCCTTGCCGTGACGCCGGACGACATCCGCACACCACCGAGCCCTGGGAGAACCATGTCGCTGACCCGCAAGCTGCTCGCCAACGCCGCAGTCGCGGTCGGTTCGTCGGCAGCACTGCTGTTAGGCATGACGGGTACCGCCGACGCCGAGCCGATGGCGCCGCTGCCGATCGACGCCGCGCAGGCGCCGGGCATGTCGGCGGTGGAGAGCATCAGCCCGGCCATTCAGAAGGCGGCCGCCGACCCCTACAACGCGGCGTCGATGTTGATGGCGGCCGCTGCGGCGTTCACCGGAAACTCAGCGGCACCGACGGACTCCAAGAACGTGGCGTCGGCTGTCAACACCTTCGTCGCCGAGCCGGCGGCGGCGCATGTGCCCGCAGCGGGTGCGGTGCCGGGAGCGGAAGCCCATCTACCGGCGGGCGTCGATCCGGCGCACGCCGTCGGACCGGTGCCGGAGGCCCTCGCCGCACCCGTTCCTGACGCGGCAGCGGCACCGGCTGCCGCTCCGGCTGCTGAGACGGCACCGGCTCCCGCTCCGGCGGGTGCGCAGCCCGCCATCGAGCCGGCCGGCAACCCGCAGTTCGGTCCCGACGCGCCGACCACGCAGGACTTCATGTATCCGTCGATCAGCAACGGGTGCACGAAGGACGGCGGCAGCGTGCTGGCGACGGCCATCTCGGTCGCCGGCCCGGCCAGAATCCCGGCCCCCGGACCCGGCGCGGGCCAGACCGCTTATGTGTTCACCGCGGTCGGCACGCCCGGTCCTGCGGCCGACCAGAAATTGCCGCTCAACGTCACGTGGGTCAACCTGACAACCGGCAAGTCGGGCAGCGCCGCGCTCAAGCCGCGGTCGGACATCAATCCCGAGGGCCCGACGACCATGTCGGCCATCGTCGACACGGGCTCGGGCAGCATCATGTCGACGATCTTCGGACAGGTCACCACCACCGAGAAGCAGTGCCAGTTCATGCCCACCATCGGCTCGACGGTGGTGCCGTAGCACCGCGAGAGACCGTGTCTGCACGCAGACACGCCGTCACTGCGCGTACAACAGCGGTCGCTCGCGGAGCGGACGAGGTCAGTAGGCCATGAAGAGGATCGCGTCCCGGTCGTAATCGCGACCGGGATGCTCCTCGGAGAGGTGCTTCTGCGCCTTCTCCACGAGGTCGTCCTCGTCGGTGCCGGTGATCGCCTCGCCGCAGGGGCAGTTCAAGTGTGTCTTCATCCCTTCACGATCCCACAGTCAAGATGGACGGCATGGAGATATACGACGTCATGCGGACCACCGGCGCGGTCCGCGAGTACACCGGCGAGCCGCTGTCCGACGAAGTCCTCGAGCGAATCCTCGACAATGCCCGCTTCGCGCCCAGCGGTGGCAACCGGCAGGGCACCCGCGTCATCGTGGTTCGCGACCCGCATACGCGCGAGGAACTGATCGACTGCACGATTCCCGGTGCGAAGCGCTATATCGCTCAGCTTCGCAACGGCGAGGGTCCCTGGAATCCGGTGCGGCCGTGCGGCGTCGACGCCGACACGATCGCCGCCGTGAACGTGCCGCGTCAATCTCCGCTGCGCACCGCCGAGGTGGTGTTGGTGGTCTGTGTCGACCTGTATGTCGTCGCGGCCTTCGACCAGCACCTCGACCGCGTCGGCCTGATCGCCGGCGCCTCGGTCTACCCGTTGGTGTGGAATATCTTGCTGGCCGCGCGCAGCGAGGGCTTCGGCGGCGTGCTCACCACCGCGGCGGTGGCCGAGGAGCCGCGCGTCAAGCAGCTTCTCGGGATACCCGACGACTACGCGGTCGCGGCCCTGTTGCCGATCGGCAAGCCGGTCAAGCAGGTCCGCAAGCTGAAGCGCCTATCCGTCGCCGAATTGGCCAGCAGAGAGCGTTTCGGCGGCGCGCCGCTCTGACGCCTACTTCTTGGCCGTGACCTTTCCTTGGTCGCTGCGCTCCTGCCCCCGGGCCGCTTTCATCTGCTTCTTGTACAACCGCACCTTCTGCAGTGAGCCCGCATCGACGATGTCGGCCACGGAAAGATGTGTGCCCGCCTTGCCGTAGTCTCCTGCCGCCTGTCGCCAGCCTCGGGGTGTGACGCCGTACTGCTTGCCCAGCAGTGCCAAGAAGATCCGTGCCTTCTGGTCTCCGAAGCCGGGCAACTCCTTGAGCCGCCGCAGAACCTCGGCGCCGTCGGGTTCGCTGCCGGCCCATACCGCGGCGGCATCGCCGTCGTAACGATCGACGATGATCTGCGCCAACGCCTGGATACGCTTTGCCATCGAACCCGGGAACCGGTGCACGGCAGGCCTTTCGGCGCACAGCGCAGCGAACTTCTCCGGGTCGTGGTCGGCGATCTCGCGGGCGTCCACCGCGCCCATCCGGTCGGCGATCTTCTTCGGCCCGGCGAATGCCACCTCGAGCGGGATCTGCTGGTCGAGCACCATGCCGACCAGCAAGGCGAACGGACTCGACTCCAGCAGCGCGTCGGCCGCCGGATCCTGGGCTAGCTGCAGTTTCGCCACATGCCCAGTGTAGATAGCCGGTTTGACCCCTCATCCGGCCGGGAACCTTTCGTCGCGGCATGCTGTGACCGAATCCCAGATCGAGTCAGGAGGGCACGGTGTCCGATACCGACGTTCCCCCCGCCGCGCCGGGGTGCGCGTCGAGAAGTCGGTCACTCCGCGCTGATCTGGTGGAATAGAGCAGGTGGCTGAGCCGCTGAAATCCGACATGCTCGAAACCGCGCCGCGAACCCGCTACGCCTTCGTCCTGCTGGCCTACGCCTTCGCGGCGATCATGGTCGGGACGACACTGCCGACGCCGATGTACGCGCTGTACGCCGATCGCATGCATTTCGGTGTGCTGACCACCACCGTCATCTACGCGACCTATGCGTTCGGCGTGCTCTTCGCGCTGCTGGCCTTCGGACGGTGGTCGGATGCCATCGGTCGCCGACCGGTGCTGCTGGCGGGCACCTTCTTTGCGCTCGTCAGCGCCGCGGTGTTCCTGGCCGCCGATTCCGTGCCGCTGCTGCTCGTCGGCCGAGTGCTGTCGGGGTTGTCGGCAGGCGTTTTCACCGGGACGGCCACCGCTGCCGTCATCGAAGCGGCGCCACCGAGCTGGCGCAGCCGCGCTGCGGCGGTGGCGACGGCCGCCAACGTCGGCGGTCTCGGCGGTGGTCCTCTGCTGGCCGGGCTGCTGGTCCAATATGCGCCCCACCCGCTTCATCTGACATTCATCGTGCACATCGGGTTGGTTGTGCTGGCGGCGGTGGCGGTCCTCGTCGTACCGGAAACATCGGAACGCACCGAAAGTGTTGGGCTGCAACGGCTTGCGGTTCCCCCAGAGGTCCGTGCCACGTTCACTCTCGCGGCCATCGCGGCATTCGCGGGCTTCGCCGTAACGGGACTGTTCGCCTCGGTCGCACCCGCGTTTCTGTCCGGCGTCGTCGGCATCACCAACCATGCGGTGGCCGGCGCCGTCGCGTCCGCCGTGTTCATCGCCTCCGCGGTGACGCAGTTGTTCGCAGGCCGGATCGCCCCAAAGCGCGCGTTGGTTCTCGGCTGCGCGATCCTCGTCGTCGGCATGTTGATACTCATTGCCGCCCTGCAATTTTCGTCACTGTGGGGTCTGATCGCTGCCGCAGTCGTCGGTGGGGTCGGCCAAGGCGTCTGCTTCAGCCGAGGCCTGGCGGCCGTCTCCGAGCTCACCCCGCCGGGCCGCCGTGCCGAGATCAGCTCCGCCTACTTCGTCGTGGCCTACGTGGCCATCTCGCTCCCCGTGATCGGCGAAGGGCTGATGGCCCAGCATTGGAGTCTGCGCACTGCCGGCATCACTTTTGCAATCGTGGTCGCGGCGATGGCCGTGGTCTGCCTGGTCGCGATCGTGGTCCGCGAGCGCAGGCAGTCGGTGAGCGTCGACGTGTGAGTGCTTCTACTCAGCTGGGACGTCCAGGTTCAAAATTAGATTTGCGGTATGGCCGTTGCGCCTCTGTTCCCCAGCCCGGATGAGGTCGAAGCAAACACTCTCGCGCCGCGCCATCGACGTCATCCGGATCGTCTCGTTGGTCGCCGTGGTCGCCGGACACACGATCATGGCGACGAGCATCATCCGCGACGAAGTGTTCCTCTGGACCAATCTGCTCACCGCTTCCACCGTCTTCCAGGCGCTGACCTGGATCTTCCAGATCATGCCGCTGTTCTTCTTTGCGGGCGTCGCCGCCTGCGTCGATTCATGGGGCGCCGGCGAGAGCTGGGGCAACTGGCTGATGCGACGCTGCAACCTGCTGTACCGACCGGTGTTCTATTACCTGGCGTTCTGGGTGTCCGCACTAGCGATCCTGCGCTACTTCCTTCCCGAGCACGTCTACGAACCCTCGTCGGCATCTCCATTCAGCTGTTGTGGTTCCTCGGCGCCTATGTGCTGGTCCTGGCCGCCGTTCCGTTGCTCGCGCGCATCACCACCGGCACGAGCCTGTTGGGCGCCGTCGCATCGACCTATGCGTTCATCGCGGTGATCGACGCCGTGCGCGTCAACATCGACGTTCCGGCCTGCATCGGCTACCTCAACCTCGTCGCCTGGTTGATGCCCGGCATGCTCGGCGTCGCCTACCGTCGACGACTCCTCACCAGTCGCGGCGCCGTGCTGCTCGCCGGCGGCATGTTCGCCGGCAACGTCGCGCTGGTGTGGGCAGGCCCTTACGAGTTGAGCCTCGTGGGCATCGAGAGCCAACAGCTGAAGAACATGACACCACCCTCCCTGCAGCTCGCCGGACACGCAATCAGGATGTGCGCGTTGGCGATTGCGGCAGCGCCGGCGATAGCGCGGTGGGCACGGCGACCGCGGGTGTGGTGGCTCACCGCCATCGGCAACTCCGGAGCGATGACGCTGTATCTGTGGCACATCCCGCTGCTGCTGGGAATGCATCTAGGTTTCGACTACCTCGGACATCCGCGTTATGACGCGGGTGCTGCCGGCTTCATCTCGCTCAGCCTGCTGCAGCTGGCCGTCATAACCATCCTCGTAGCCACGGTGTTCGTCGCACTGCGCCCGTTGGAGAACGATCCGATGCCGCTGTGGGACGGCGGGTTCGTCGCCGCAACGGGGCCACGCAGTGCTGCGGTGGGCGTCCTGCTGTGTGTCACCGGAGCCGCCACACTCGCATCGGTCGGCTGGGGGCTCGAGGGCCCCGGGCTCTACTGTGTTGCGGCCATGCTGGCTACCCTGACCGCGGCGAGATCGCTGGCCGACGACCGGCCGGTCGCCGCTCAGTTCAGCGGAGCGGCCGGTCTGCCCGCGAGCACCAGGTAGTCGCCGAGGCTATCCACTCTTGCGGCGGAATTCCCGTCGACTCTCGAGCGGGCCGTGGGCCTTGGGTTGTTTATTGCCGCCGTCCCTGTGCTCGGCCCCACCGCCGGACTTCGCCTTCTTCTTCTCCAGCGCCTCCCGGAATTTGCGTTTCGTGTCGTCTTCCGGTGAATCAACCATAGCGGCAGCCTAGCGCGGCGGGCCTGCCGCCGTCGCGGCCTTTCCCCTCCGAAGCGCTTCGTCGAGTCAGCGCATACCCGGTGGCATGCCATACAGGTGCGAGATCGGCAACGTCATCACCACCCGGCGGTCGTCGACCATGGCCCGCCGGTAGTCGTCCCAGTCGGGATGTTCGCCAGCGATGTTGCGGTACAGGGCAATCAACGCCTCGACGGTGTCGTCGTGCTCGGATGCGGCGGGCGGCGTGAGGATGGCGTTGCCCTCGGCCACCGCATAGGACCACCCGTCGTCGCAACTGACGTGCAGCGACGCCCGGGGGTCGCGACGCAGGTTGCGGGTCTTGGCCCGCGGTTCGGTGATCGAGGACTGGACGGCGAGGTTTCGCGGGTCGAAGTGATACGAGACGTTGGAGAGCTGCGGCCTGCCGTCGCGTTTGATGGTGGCCAGGACGCCCAGCGAGTTGTTGCTGATCACGGCGAGCAGCTTGTCGTCGAACACCTGACGGGTCATTGCCCGAGCCTACGTGTGCGGCACTGGGACCGACCCCGATTCGCCGTGCTACCTACTATGGGCGGATGGCTGTCTTCAGCGGCGACACGTTGGAAAGTGTCTGGGCGACCACGCTGTGGACCCTGCACGACCGCGCCGGCGAGGCGAAGAGGTCCGACGGCCTCGCGCTGGCGGATACCGTCCGCGGGGGCCGCGCCGCGCGCGACATCAAGCTGCCGCCCGGTCGCGGCTTGCTCACGGTGGCGGCCTGGCCGCCGCTGCTGTGCCGCAACCGGGGCTGCAGCAACGTGCTGGAGTTCGACCGGTGACCCGGTATGCCGCCTTCCTGCGCGGTGTGAACGTGGGCGGGGTGAACCTGAAGATGGCCGAGGTGGCCGCCGCGCTGGAGAAGGCCGGGTTCACCAACGTCAAGACGATCCTGGCAACCGGTAACGTATTGCTGGACAGCCGATCCGGTGTCGACGCCGTGCGCAAGAAGGCCGAGAAGGCGTTGCGTGACGAATTCGGTTACGAAGCCTGGGTGTTGGCATATGACCTGGACACCGTGGCCGCGATATCGGAGCGATTTCCGTTCGAGCGCGAAGTCGAAGGGCGCCACAGCTACGTCACGTTCGTCACCGACTCCGACGTGCTCGACGAACTGGCCGCGCTCGCCAAGGACGCCGGTCCTGACGAGAAGATCAAGCGCGGCAAGGGCGTCATCTACTGGCAGGTCGCCAACAAGGGCACGCTGGACACCACGATCGGCAAAACGATGGGCAAGAAGCGGTACAAGTCGTCGACGACCACCCGCAACCTCCGGACCCTGGACAAGGTGTTGACATGAGCAAGGTAGACGGCTCCGCTTTGACCGGAGTCTCGGAGACGGCGTTGATGACGCTGCTGGTTCGAGCGAAGGAGGCGCGACGGCCGGACTCCATCATCGACGACCCGATGGCGATCAAGCTGGTCGACGAGATCGATTACGACTGGGCCAAATTCGGCTTCACCCGTCGGCAGGACATGGCGATGCGGGCGCTCACCTTCGACAAGTACACCAAGCGCTACCTCATGGATCATCCGTCCGCCACGGTGGCGGCACTTGCCGAAGGCCTGCAGACCAGCTTCTACCGGCTCGACGCCAGCGACGTCGGGCACGACTTCCATTGGCTCACCGTCGATTTGCCACCGATCATCGAGCTGCGCCAACGGCTACTGCCGCCGTCGGAACGGGTGGCGGCGTGCGCGCAGTCCGCTCTCGACTACAGCTGGATGGATCGAATCGACCCGTCCGACGGCGTTTTCATCACCACCGAGGGCCTGCTGATGTATCTGCAGCCCGACGAAGCGCTCGGCTTGATCGCCGAATGTGCCAAGCGCTTCCCCGGTGGTCAGATGATGTTCGATCTGCCGCCGGTGTTGTTCGCGTCGTGGATCCGCGGGGGCTCGCGGATGTCGTTGCGTTACCGGGTGCCCCCGATGCCGTTCACGCTCTCGCCCTCCGAGGTAGCCGATTTGGCCAATACCGTGCCCGGTATCCGTGCGGTGCACGACCTGCCGATGGCGCCCGGTCGCGGCAAAGTGCTCAACTCGCTGATCTGGACGCTGCAGCGGATGCCGATGTTGGACTCGGTGCGACCACTGGTCACCCTGCTCGAGTTCGGCTGAAGGTCAGCCGAACGCCGCTTCGACGTACCGCAGCGCCTCGCCCTTGTCGATGCCCAGCGCCTTGGCCGCCGTCGCGTAGGTGTGCGCGGCGGTAGCCATCGCGGCATCAGCCGGATCGGTGCGTGCGACGTAAGTGCCGAAGCGACCTCGGGTTTCGAGAATTCCCGCCGACTCCAGCTCACGGTAGGCGCGCGCGACGGTGTTGACCGCCATGCTCAGCTGCCCGGCCAGCTCGCGCACCGTCGGCAATCGCGTCCCCGGCGGCAGCCGGCCATTGCGGATTCCGTCGATGATCTGACCTCTGAGCTGGTCGAACAATGGCTTGCCTGCGCCCGGATCAGCCTGAACCCATTCCCCCAAATCGGTCACGTGCTCAGTATCGCGCATCCGCGATAGTTTGGTGGGGTGCAATTGACGGTCCTCAGCGGGGCGGGCATCTCCGCCGAGAGCGGGGTCCCGACGTTTCGCGACGTCGAGACGGGGCTGTGGGCGAAAGTCGACCCGTACGAGATATCGAGCGCGCAGGGCTGGAGTCGGCATCCGGACAAGGTCTGGGCGTGGTACCTGTGGCGGCACTACCTCATGCAGGGCGTCGAGCCGAACAACGGCCACCGGGCCGTCGCGGCGTGGCAGGACCACGCCGAGGTGCACGTCGTCACGCAGAACGTCGACAACCTCCACGAACGCGCCGGCAGTCAGCGGGTGTACCACCTTCACGGCAGCTTGTTCGAATTCCGTTGCGACCGTTGCCAAACCGAGTATGTCGGCGAGCTGCCCGACATGCCCGAGCCGGTCGAGACGGTGTCTCCGCCGCCGTGCTCGTGCGGCGGGCTGGTCAGGCCCAACGTGGTGTGGTTCGGCGAGCCCCTGCCTGACACCGCCTGGCAGAAGTCGGTCGACGCCGTCAGCAACGCCGACGTCGTCATCGTGGTGGGGACGTCGTCGATCGTCTATCCGGCCGCCGGGTTACCCGAGTTGGCGCTGGCCAACGGCATTCCGGTGATCGAGGTCAACCCGGAGCGGACCCCGCTGTCGGATACCGCGACCGTCGCGGTGCGGGAGCCGGCGGCGCAAGCGCTGCCCACGCTGTTGCAGCGCCTGCCGTCGCTGCTCGGCTGACCGTGATTTCGGCGTGGTTGGTTGCGCTCAGCGCAACACAACACGCCGAAATCGCTAGACGACGGGTCTGACCGCGCGACCGATGGTGTACTCCGCCACGGGCGTGGGAAACCAGGCCGGCATCGCCGGCTCGCGGCGGGCGCGGTCCACCGCGAAGCCGGCACCCGATATCGATGCCTCGGTGTCGCGATGGGTGTGGCAGTTGCCCATCAACCGGGGCCACACCGTCGCGTCGGCGATCTTCTGGAGCCGACCCCGCATGCCGGTGCTTCCGACGTGTTCGAGGAACCGAAGCTCGCCGCCGGGCCGTAGAAGCGAGAAAAGCTGTCGCAGAACAGTATCCGGATCGTCCACCGAGCAGAGCACCAACGAGCATACGACCGCATCGAACGGCTCCTGCTCGGCGTCGCTCAGGAATCGCTCGACGGTACCCGCGCGCACGGTAACCGAAACGGGCGCCTTGTCCGCCGCGGCCCGCGCCTGCGGGGTCAGCCGTCGCTCGGGCTCGACGGCGACAACCTCGGTCACCGTTGCGGGGTAGAAGCCGAAATTGGTTCCTGTGCCCGCCCCCACCTCCAGCACTCGGCCCGTCAGACCGGCGAGGTTCTCGGTCCGCAGTCGCTGAATCTCCTCGGTTTCGTGGTTCGACAGGAACGTCCACAGCCGGGCGAAGAACGGGTTGTCTGTGGTGTCGACGGCGTTGGTCACGATTTCCCTTGCGGCGGTTGGCGTTTCAGAAGCCAGTCGACGGTCTGCTGAGGTGTCGCATCCTCGTCCTTCACGAGGCCGAGCACGATGTGGCCCAGGCAAGCCGCCGACAACGACCGGTCGGCGAACTCCTCGACGTCGCCCCACGGCAGATACGGCTTCGAGATCAGCAGCGCCGCGATGCCATGGGCCGCGGTCAGCAATTGCATGGCGGCCATCGTCGGATCGTCGGGCGGGTAGGTGCCCTCGTCGATCAACCTCTCGACCGTGCTGCGCAGATGCTGAAACGCCGAGCTGTTCAGTGTCGTGTCGACGTCACTGCCCGGCCGGCCCTCCCCCATCGTGGCGATGCGGTACAACTCAGGGTTTTGCATGGCGAAGTGAACATAAGCGAGGCCCTGGGCCCGTAGCACGTCGAGGGTCGACGGCTGATCGGCCGAGACCCGCTGCATCTCCTCGTTCAGCTTTTCGAAGTACCGCGCACACGCCGCGTCCAACAACGCGTCCTTGTCGGCGAAATGCAGGTAGATCGACGGCGGCGTGACACCGACCCGGTGCGCCACCGAGCGGATCGACACCGCCTTCGCATGCCCGGTCTCCATCAGCAACTCGGTGGTGGCCTCGAGGATTTCGTCTCTGAGTTGCTCACCGGAGCCGCGCGGGGCGCGCCGTCGTTTGAGGGGCTGCAGGGCCATCGTCAACCAGTTTCCGTCAATGAGACCGCGGGCCGATCCCGTTTCTCCGCCGGGGGAACCAGATCGTCGGACGATTCACTGATTCCGATCCGTTCGTGCAGCTTGGCCAACGGTTTGGGAGCCCACCAGTTCCAGCGGCCGAGCACATGCATGAACGCAGGCACCAGCAGCATGCGGACCAGCGTGGCGTCGACGAGGATCGCCAGCGTCAGCCCGACTCCGAACATGCGCATGAACGACACCTGTGCGGCCATCAGTGCGGCGAATGAAATCGACATCACCACTGCTGCGGCGGTGACGACTCGGCCGGTGCGCGCCAGTCCGAGTGCAACCGCCTCGTCGTTGTCGGCGTGGGTCTTGCCGGGCAACGAAAGCCAGTACTCCCGGATGCGGCTGATCAGGAACACCTCGTAGTCCATCGACAACCCGAATGCGATGCAGAACAACAACACCGGCATGTTGGCGACGAGCGTCCCGGTGGGCGTCGTGCCCAGCGCACCCAAATGGCCTTGCTGAAAGATCCACACCAGCGCGCCGAACGCCGCCGTCAACGACAATACGTTGAGCAGCAACGCTTTCACGGGCAGGACGACGCTGCCGGTCAACAGGAAAAGCAGTACGAAGGTGATCGCGGCGATGACGGCCAGCACGACGGGCAGCCGATCGGTGATGCCGGTCGAGCTGTCCTTGTTGACCTGCGCGACGCCGGTCAGTTGTACCGGCTTGCCGTCGGGTGCGTCGACTGCGCGCAGCCGGTCGAGTTGCGCATCGGAGGCGTCGGAGAACAACGGGGCGTTACTGCCGACGGTGAGGAAGGCGCTGCCGTCCTTCAAACCGGTTGCGGCCGAGGGCGGTCCGGCGGGTCGGCCGTCGACGAACGTTCCCGCCGGCGAGGAGACCGACGTGACGTCGGGTACCTGGGAGAGGTCCGCGGCGTAGCGGTCCAGGTCCTGCGGCGTGACGCCTGCGGCGTCGGGGATGAAGACGGTCACGTCGCGCGCCGCGTCCACGGAGAAGTCGTCGCGCATCTGGTCGCCGACCTCGCGAGCCGACAATGAGCCGGGAAGCACGCGATCGTCCGGGAACCCCCACTTGGCTCCGAGGAACGGCGCACCGAGCAGAAGCAGCACTGCGATGATCGTCACGCCGATCGGGATCGACCGCCGCATAACGACTTTCGTGGACCGGTACCAGAAGTTCTCCGCGACGGGCTTGGCAGCCGGTTCAGGGCGCCCGAGTATCCGTCGCAACAACCGCCGCACATCCAGCGCATCCAGCCGATCGCCGAGCAGCACGATGGCAGCGGGCGCCACCACCACCGCGGCGACGGCCGCGAACGCCACCACCGCAATGCCCGCATAGGCGAAAGACTTCAGGAAGTACATCGGGAACAACACCATCGCGATCATCGACAAGGCGACTGTCATGGCCGAGAACAGCACGGTCCGCCCGGCCGTGGCCATGGTCCGGATCAGCGCCTCGTCGCGCTCTGATCCTGCGGCCAATTCGTCTCGGTACCGGCTGACGATCAGCAGCGTGTAGTCGATCGCGAGCGCGAGGCCCATGGCGACACTGAGGTTCAACGCGAAGATCGACACGTCGGTGATGAACGTGATTGCGTGCAGGACCGCCATCGAGCCCAGAATCGCGAACGCGCCGACGGCCAGTGGCAGCGCTGCTGCCAGCAGCCCACCGAATACCCACACCAGAACCAGGAAGCTCAGCGGAATCGCGATCGATTCCATGAGCAGCAGGTCTTTTTCGGTCTGGCCGTTGATCTGCACGTAGATCATCGCCTCGCCGCCGGCGCGGACGGTGACGCCGTCGCGGTCGTGCACCAGCGCCTCGGTGAGCTCCTTGGTGTACCGCTGCGCATTGGTTTCCCCGCCGGTGATGCCCGCGACGATCAGTCCGGTGTTTCCGTCCTTGCTGACCAGCGCCGGAGCGGCGGTCGGAGGCGCCGTCCACGTCGACGTCACTTGCGCCACGTGCGGCGATGCCTGCAGCTGGGAAACCAGGTCGGTGCCGACGGCCTGCGCCTCGGGGCTCTGCGCGCCCCGACCAGACGTCACGCTGATGACGAGCTCCATGTCCCCTCGGCCGAATTTCTCGACGAGTAGTTGCGACGCCTTGGCCGACTCGGAGGTCGGGTCTTGAAATCCGCCTGCCGAGAGACTCTTTGCAACGGGGATGCCGAAGACACCCGTGGCCACCATCACCAGAAGCGCAATGACGACGACCCGCTTCGGGGCCCTCAGCGCCAGCCGTGCAATCAGTTGCAGCACGTCGTGTCCTTTCGAAGAACCCCTGGAGCTATCGTTGGTAAGTTATCAACGGTAACTCAGACCGGCACAGTGTTCTTCTCAGATGACCACGTAGCACGGCGGGAAAACCGTTCAGAGTTCTTACAGCGCGATGACTTCTGCGGCACGGTTCGGTCTGTAGTGCATGACAAACGCATCCACAGGACACGCACAGGCGCCCGGCGACGTCGCGGCGACCGACACCGTCACGTCAGCTCTCAACTCGACGGCCGACCTGGGCCTGCTGGTCCTGCGCATCGGACTCGGCGCGGCGATTCTGCGGGCCGGGCTCATCAAAGCCGTCGACTTCGGCACCACCGCCGGTTTCATGGATTCCGGTGGCTGGAAGCTGCCGGCCTTCGCCGCGCTGATGGTCACCGCGGCCGAGACAGCGGGCGCGATCGGACTCATTCTCGGGGTGCTGACACCAGTGGCGGCCTGCGCGGTCGCGGGGGCGATGATCTGCGCCTGGGCCGTCAACGTCTCGCCAGGGCCCTTCTGGTCCGAGCCGTTCAACGTGCCCTTCCTGTTGTTCGTCGGTGCCGCGACGCTGCTGTTCACCGGGGCGGGCGCCTACTCGGTGGACGCGCGGGCGCTCCGCAGGCTGCGTTGGTCACCGCGCATCGCGCTCGGACTGCTCGCGCTGGCGTTCGCCGTAGCGGTCCTCACCTGGATCCTGCTGAACGGCGACAAATCCGATCCATTGGACGTCACCGGCCTGACCAGCGGAAAGCTACTCACCGGTAACCGGTGACCCTACCGAGCGGTAAGAATTGCCACGATATTCCGAATCGTGACTCAAGAATTCCTTAATGGTGACCCATACGCTCGGTGTCATGTGGATCGACGACACCAGTGCGGATGTCATCAAGGTTGACTTCGAAGCGCTCTACCACGGCGATGTCTTGGTCGAGGGTGACACTTCGGAGCAGCTCGACGACACCCAGCAGCTTCCTTACGCAGTCTGAGTCACGCGCTCCCGGCGAGCGGGTTGACCGGTCAGACAGTTTGCCCTATTCGGGGCGTTCGTTGATTTCTTCTTTGCTTCCAAAAATCGTGGCTCAAGCGACGTTCTCTTTTGCCGAGATGTCGACCATGTCGGCCAGCCGTTCGGTGATCAGCTCCTCGGCGTCGGCGACGATGCGGGCGACCAGCTCGCCGCACGACGGGATGTCGTCAATCAATCCCATCGCCGTGCCGACCGACCAGATTCCGGCATCCAAATCGCCGATCTCGTACACCTTGACTCCTCGCGAACCTGCGACGAGGTCCTTGACGTCCTCGAACTGCCCGCCGTTGTTGAGAATGTTCACCACCTCGCGCGACACGGTGTTGCTCGCGACGCGTGCGGTGTTGCGCAGCGGCCGGAAGATCAGTTCGGTGTCGAGTTCGGTGCCCGCCACGATCGCTTCCTTGACCTTCTGATGGATCGCCGACTCGGCCGTGCACATGAAACGCGTGCCCATGTTGATTCCGTCGGCGCCCAGAGCCAATGCCGCGACCAGGCCGCGGCCGTCGGCGAAACCTCCCGAGGCGATCATCGGGATGTCGATCTTCGCCGCGGCCGCCGGGATCAGGATCAGGCCGGGAATGTCGTCCTCGCCGGGATGGCCGGCGCACTCGAAGCCGTCGATGCTGATGCCGTCGACGCCGAGGCTCTGAGCCTTGACCGCGTGACGGACCGACGTGCACTTGTGCAGCACCTTGATGCCGTTCTCATGGAACATCGGCAGGTGCGGCGCCGGGTTGGAACCGGCCGTCTCCACGATCTTGATGCCCGCCTCGACGATCACCTGCCGGTACTCGTCGTACGGCGGCGGGTTGATGGTCGGCAGGATGGTCAGGTTCACGCCGAACGGCTTGTCGGTCAGCTCGCGACACTTCGCGATTTCCCTGGCCAGGTCGGCGGGCGTCGGCTGCGTGAGCGCGGTGATGAAGCCCAAAGCGCCCGCATTCGCCACGGCCGCGACGAGTTCCGCTCGGCCGACCCACTGCATGCCGCCCTGCACGACGGGATGCTCGACCCCGAACGTCTCGGTGAACTTCGTCCGGATGCTCATCGGTGCTGTCTCTCCCCTGTCCTTCGGCCGTGGCCCCACTTCGCGCAAGCGCTCATCGGTGCTGTCTCGCCTTGGCCGTCTTCGCGCAAGCGCTCATCGGTGCTGTCTCCTCTTCGCGCAAGCGCTCATCGGGGAGCCATCCTGATCGCGCCGTCCAGCCTGATGACCTCACCATTGAGCATCGGGTTCTCCACGATGTGCACCGCCAGCGCGCCGTACTCGTCGGGGTCACCGAGGCGCGCCGGATGCGGCACCTGCTTGCCCAGGGAGGCCTGCGCCTCCTCGGGAAGCGAGCCCAGCAGCGGCGTCTTGAACAGGCCCGGCGCGATCGTGCACACCCGGATCAAATCGCGCGACAGGTCACGGGCGATCGGCAACGTCATGCCGACGACACCGCCCTTGGACGCCGAGTACGCCGCCTGGCCGATCTGGCCCTCGAAGGCCGCGACGGACGCGGTGTTGATGATGACGCCGCGCTCGCCGTCGACCGGTTCCGTCTTCGCGATGCGCTCGGCCGCCAGTCGCAGCACGTTGAAGGTGCCGATCAGGTTGACCTCGATGACCTTCTTGAACCCGTCCAGCGGGAACGGGCCGTCCTTGCCCAGCGTCTTGATCGCGTTGCCGATGCCCGCGCAGTTGACGTTGATGCGCAGCGGGCCCATCTTTTCGGCGGCGTCGAGGGCCGCCGTGACCGCATCGGCATCGGTCACGTTCGTCTCGACGAACTGTGCGCGATCGCCGAGTTCGGCCACCGCCTCCTCGCCCCTGAGGTCGATGACGACCACCGACGCGCCCCTGTCCAGCAGCCGCTTGGTGGTCGCCAGCCCGAGCCCGGAGGCTCCTCCGGTGACGACGGCCACCGCGTCTTTGATCTCCACTTAGTGCGTTCCTTCCTGTTTCCAGTCGCGCAGAACGGACTCGATGTCCGTCCCCGGCTCGCCCAGCGGCTTCGGGGTGGACGGCACGCTGCGGGAGAACCGCGGCGCGGGCGACGGCAACAGCGCGTCGCCGTCGAGATAGAAGGTGTCGCGCTCGGTGAGGTGCGGTTCGCTCTGCACCTCGGCGAAGGACAACACTGGGGTGGCGCAGGCGTCGGTGCCCGCGAACACCGTGGCCCAGTGGTCGCGGTCCTTCGACGCGAAGACCTCGGCGATGCGCGCGCGCAACTCGGGCCATCGGCTGACGTCTTGCTGGGCGGGTAGGTCCTCGCCCTCGAGGCCGAGACCCTTCAGCAACTCCGCATAGAACTGCGGCTCGATCGAACCGATCGCCATGTAGCGGCCGTCGGCGCATTCGTATGTGTCGTAGTACGGCGCGCCGCTGTCGAGCATGTTGGTGCCGCGTTCGTCAGACCACATACCGCCCGCGCGCATTCCCCACATCATCGCCATCAGGATGTTGGAGCCGTCGATCATCGCGGCGTCGACCACCTGACCCTTGCCGGAGGTCTGCCGTTCCCAAAGCGCCGCAAGGACACCGACGATCAGGAACATCGAGCCGCCGCCGAAGTCACCGGTCAGGTTCAGCGGCGGCACCGGCCGGCTGTCCTTGTGGCCGATGGAGTGCAGCAAGCCGTTGAGCGAGATGTAGTTGATGTCGTGGCCCGCCTGCTGGCTCCGTGGACCGGTCTGGCCCCAGCCGGTCATCCGCGCGTACACCAGCCGCTCGTTGACCTTCGCGCAGTCCTCGGGACCCAGCCCCAGCCGCTCGGTGACTCCGGGCCGGTAACCCTCGATCAGCACGTCGGCCTCGGCCACCAGCGCAAGGACCTGTTCGCGGCCCTCGTCGCTCTTCAGGTTCGCCGCCACCGCGCGCCGGTTACGGTTCATGGCCTCGTGGCTGCCCTTCGGCACTCCCCCGGTTCCGCCGGGGCGTTCGACGCGCACCACGTCGGCACCGAGGTCGGCGAAGATCATCGCCGCATGCGGGCCGGGCCCGATGCCGGCCAGTTCGACTATTCGCAATCCCTGCAGTGGTCCCGCCATGAAAGAACCGCCTCCCGTAGTTGACCGCGACATAGCTTACTTGTATAACCAAGTGGACCAGTCGCGGACTGTGCGGACTTCTGCCCCTCGCGTGCGCGGGCCCATCGATCAAAGGTTCAACCATGACTTCCCTCGACGCGAACACCGGAGCGTACGTGAGCGTCGACGGCCTGGCGGTGACTCTCGACGGCGGCGTCTTGTCGCTGACGCTGGACCGGCCCGACAGCCTCAACTCGTTGACGGCGACGATGCTCAACGGCATCGCCGACGCGCTGGACCGGTCGGCCACCGACCCGCAGGTGAAGGTCGTGCGGCTGGCGGGCGCGGGCCGCGGGTTCAGCTCCGGTGCCGGGATCGGCGCAGAAGACCGGGCCAAGAAGGCCGGCGGGCTGTCGGTGCTCGACGCCGCCAATCGGGCGATCCGCTCCATCGTCTCGCTTCCGCGCCCGGTGGTGGCGGTCGTGCAGGGTCCCGCTGCAGGCGTCGGCGCATCCGTGGCGCTGGCAAGCGATGTCGTGATCGCGTCGGAGAAGGGCTATTTCATGCTCGCCTTCACCAAGATCGGCCTGATGCCCGATGGCGGCGCATCGGCACTCGTCGCCGCGGCGGTCGGCCGGATCCGCGCAATGCGGATGGCACTGCTGGCCGAGAGGATTCCCGCCGCCGAGGCGTTGCAGGCCGGTTTGGTGACGGCGGTGTATCCAGCCGACGAGCTCGACGCCGAGGTCGACAAGGTGATCGCCACGCTGGTTCGCGGACCGGTCGTGGCGTTGTCGAAGACCAAGGAAGCCATCAACGCGGCGACGCTGACCGAGCTCGAGGGTGCACTCGCACGCGAGCACTCCGGCCAGGCCGAGCTCCTGCGGGGCACCGACTACCGCGAGGGCATCAAGGCTTTCCAGGAGCGGCGCGCCGCGAACTTCACCGACTCGTAGCGACGGCTGCGCCCAAACCAACGTCGATCTCGGTGGACAGTAATTAGGTGGACGCGGCCGCTCGCAGTCGGCGACCATCGATTGAGTGAGCACCCAATTCGGGATTGAGCAGCCGGTGGCCGACGCCGGCCGGTGGCGTGTGCTCGCACCATTCCGGTCGCGCGAATACAGCCTGCTGATCGCCGCGGTGTCGTTGTCGATCTTCGCCGAAGGCATGTGGGCCGTCGTGATGGCACTGCAGGTGATCGAGCTCAGCGACGACCCCGCGTCGCTGTCGCTGGTCGCCAGCTGTCTCGGCACCGGACTTGTCGCCTTTCTGCTTGTCGGCGGGCTTGCCGCCGACCGGATCAACCAGCGCACGATCATCGTCGCCGTCGAGATCGTCAACACCGCGGTGGTCTCCGCGGTCGCCGCACTGGGATTCGTTGGCGCGCTGCGGATCTGGCACATGGCAGTGGCCGCAGCGGCATTGGGCGTCGCCGCCGCGTTCTTCTTCCCGGCCTACAGCGCGATCCTGCCCAGGATCCTGCCTCCTGACCAGCTTCTGGCCGCCAACGGCGTCGAGGGCGTCGTGCGCCCGGTCTTTCAGCGGGCCGTCGGCCCCGCCGTCGCCGGCGTCGTGGTGGGTGCGACGTTTCCGGCCGTCGGCTCGATAGCCGTCGCAGCGCTGTTCGCCGTCGGCCTGTCACTGCTGGTGGCAACCAGGCCCCCGATGAAAACGCCTGTGCGCGAACCGGATCAGGAACGCAGCCGACTACTGCGCGACCTGCGCGAAGGCTTCTCCTTCATGCTGCGCACCCCCTGGCTGCTGTGGACCCTGCTCTTCGCGAGCATGTTGGTGCTGGTGGTGCTCGGCCCCATCGAGGTGCTGCTGCCGTTCATCGCAAAGGACCGGTTCGCCGACGGCGCCAGGACTTACGGCTTCATCCTCGCGTTCTTCGGTATGGGCAGCGCGCTGGGTGCGCTCGCGGTGTCCTCGAGGCGGCTACCCCGTCGCTACCTGTCGGTGATGATGGCGATGTGGAGTGTGGGCTCCGTGCCCCTGGTGGTACTCGGGTTCACGTCGTCGTTTCCTTTGATGGCTGTCGCGACCTTCGTCATCGGCGTCACCGACGGCGCGGGCATGGTCATCTGGGGCACGCTGCTACAGCGGCGGGTGCCGACGGAGATGCTCGGCCGGGTGTCGAGCCTGGACTTCTTCGTCTCGTTGGCGTTCATGCCGGTGTCGTTCGCGATCGTCGGCCCGCTGTCCAAGGTGGTCTCGATGGAGTCGATCTTCCTGGTGGCCGGTCTCGCTCCGGTCGCGTTCGCGGCGGTGGCGATGCGGGCCGCGCACATGCGCACCGACGAGCTGGCCCACCCGCTGCGTTAGACGCCGAACACCGGCGGGAGTGCGAGCACCATGATCAGTCCCCACACCATGTGGGTGAGGATCGACGCGAGCACTCCACCGGTGGCGCGGCGTTCGAACGCGCACACCGCGCCGAGGATGATGGCGGCGAAGGTCAGCATCGGGTTCAGCGTGGAAACGCCGATCACGATCACGTAGATGACCGTCGAAATGATTGCGGGATGGTGCTTTTCGAGCGCCGAGTACAGGGCGCCACGGAAGAACAGTTCCTCGGCGAGCCCATTGATCATGGTGATGAACACCACCAGCGGCAGGCTGCCATGTGTGGCGAATTCGAGCACCTGGGCGGCGTAGTCGCGCAACGGCGGCACCTCACGGACCACCAGCCCGCCGATGACGAACACCGCCCCCAGTGCCAGCCCGATGACTGTGCCGCTGATCACCGGACGCTGGTTTCGGCCGAAGAACCGCACGTGCCCGAGATGGATCGGACGTGACACCAGCGCGCCGATCGCCCACACCCCCGCCAGTGCCAGCGTGAGGCCGTAGAACGAGGTGTCGCCGGGATGTCGGGCGAGCGAATAACCGAGCAGCGCAGCGCCGAGCACCACCACGACGGCAACGGCGATACGGCGCCGCAACACCACCGCAGGCGGCTCGTGGTACGGGATGGCCACCCGGGTGAGGTTGTCTCTCACCTCGCGCAGGAACGGAGGATTCTTCGGTTCGGGTTGCGTCGTCGTGTCTTGCGTCATGCCGGATGGTCTTTCGGTATGAGGTTGATGAGGGTGTCGAGCCCGGTGCGCAGCGCTGCGGCAACGGGTCCTGGTACGGCGTCAAGCAACCCGAGCGCAGGCCGGGCGATCGCCGGCGTCACCGCCCGTGCCACCTGCTGAATGCGAAGCATGTCGCCGCCGGCCCAGTCCGGGTCGGTGTCGGCGAGGTGATGTGGGTCGGCGAGTTCGTTGACCGGCCGGGCACGTCCGTTGGACAACGACCGCTGGATCGCGTCGGCGATCGTGACCAGCCCGCCGGGCGGGTCGGCAACCAGCGACCGCAGGCCGTCGGAGGCACTCATCGGATGGTCAAGCGACTCAACGAGATCGGCGGCGAGCCCGCCCGGCACCGGCAACACGGCAGCGGTCACCATCGACACCACGCTGGTATCCACGCCACGAATCGGCACACTAGCCCGCCACTTGCCCGTCGCGCGGCCGTATGCGGCCAACAGGTCCCGGTACGTCGTCGAATCGGGCCCGGCGATGTCGTATGCACCCGCGGGCACCTGGTCGCCGTCGGCCGCGGCCACCAGGTAATAGAGGACATCGCGGATGGAGATGGGATCCATCGCATTTCCCGACCACTTGGGCAGCGGAATCAGCACGAAGCGATCACCGACATAGCGCAGCATCTCGAAGGAGGTGGACCCGGCGCCGATGATCATCGCCGCCCCCAACCAGACCACCTCCGGGCCGCCCTCGATGCTCAGCGCCTCCGCCACCTCCGCCCGGCTGGTCAGGTGCTCGGACAAATCGCCGTCTTCGGGCACGAATCCACCGAGATAGACGATGCGCCGCACGGCGGCGTCCTTGGCGGCCTGTGCGACGTTTGCGGCGGCGGCGTTGTCCGCGTCCCGAAAATCGGGCTGACCGATGCCGTGCACCAGGTAGTAGACGACGTTGACCGGTCCCGCCTCGGCGAAGGCTGCGGCCGCCGACGCCGGGTCGTGCGCGTCCATCGCAACCGCCGTGACGTCGTCGTACCAGCCGAAGTCGGCCAGCCGCTCGACGTTGCGCGAAGTGGCGACGACGTGGTGGCCCTGGGACAGCAACTCGGTGATGAGCCGGGATCCGACGTAGCCGGTGGCCCCCGTGACCAGGATTCGCATTGATTTCACCGTACGTCTCTACCCGCACTCGGCTGACGGGAACCCGCGCCCAACCCCGCAGATTGCCGCCGGTGCCAAGGCCCGCCTGCCGGGCGACCTCGTCGATGGGCAGGTCCGCCGACTCCAGGAGCTCGCGGGCGCGATCCACCCGCCTGCCGCGGATCCACGCCCCCGGGGATTCACCGGTCTCCTCGCGGAACCGGCGGTTGAAAGTGCGCGCGCTCATCTTCGAGTGCCGGGCCAGCCGCTGCACCGTCAGCTCCTCGTCGAGGTGGCGCAGCGCCCATGCTCGCGTCGGCGCGGTCGAGTGGTGGTCGGGCGTCGGCACCTGGCGGTCGATGAACTGCGCCTGACCGCCTTCGCGCCACGGCGGCACCACGCAGTACCGGGCGACGGCGTTGGCCACCTGCGCGCTGTGGTCGCGCCGAATGATGTGCAGGCACAGGTCTACGACCTCGCGTTCTACCTTGCTTCCGGCCTCTGCATCGTTGCCGCAGCATTGTGTGTGAATATTCGCAAAGCGCAGGTCAGCACACCTACGGCGTGAGTCGAGGCCGATCTTGACTTTGGCATTGGCCGATCAGTGCACCTAACATGCCTAGCGACTGACGAGCTGAGGAGCCGAAAGTGAAGACTCGCACCAGCAAGGCCACGGGCGCGGCGGCGGCGATCGTCGCGATTGCGACGTCGGTACCGCTTGCCATCAACGCATACGCCGACCCCGAGCCGGCGCCCAAGCCTGCGGCGGAGATCCCCGACCCGCAGGGTAAGTGTGACCCGTTCAAGCAGGCGGTGCCGAACTGGAAGGCGCTGAACGACGTGCCGGTCAGCAAGGCGCTCGCCAGCATCCCCGACATCAGCACCTTCAACTCGGCAGTGACCGGCGGGCTGAACCCCGCGGTGAACATCACCTCGGTGCTCGACAACGGGCCGTACGTGATCTTCGCGCCGACCAACGACGCGTTCGCCGCACTCGAGCCCGGCCAGCTCGACGCCCTGAAGGGCGATCCGGCCGCGCTGGCCAAGCTCGACTACTACCACGTGTTCCTTGGCCTGCTGGGCCCCGAAGACGTGCACGGGCAGCGTCCCACCCAGCAGGGTGCGGAGATCAAGGTCACCGGCAAGAACGGCGACATCAAGGTCAACGACACCGCCAAGGTGGTCTGCGGCGGGATCCAGGCCGAGAACGCGCGGATCTACATCATCGACAAGGTGCTGGACTCGGCGTCCCCGCCAGAGCCGCTCGCACCGAGCCTCAGCGGCTCGTCGAGCACCACCACGACGACCACCACGACGTCGGCGCTGCCGAACGCGGAAATGGTGCCGGGAGCCGAAGCGCCTGCCGGATAGCCCGACCCGGGACGGCTACTTGGCTTTCCAGACGGGCTGACGCTTCTCGGCGAAGGCCAACGGACCCTCTTTGGCGTCCTCGGAGCGCATCAGCGTGCCGATTTCGCGCATCGTCCTGGCCCAGCCCGGCTCGTCACCGGGGATGACTCCGTCGTCGACACCCATGGCCACCCGCTTGCTCGCCCAGACCGCCAACGGTGCGTTGACGGTGATTCGTTCGGCCAGCGCGAGCGCGGCGTCGACCGCGGTGCCGTCGGGTACCACCTGATTGACCAGGCCCCACTTCAGCGCGTCGGCCGACGTCATCGGCTCGCCGGTGAACAGCATTTCCATCGCGAGCTTGCGCGGCAGGTGGTCGACGATGCGGAAAACCCCGCCCGCTGCCGCGATGAGGCCGCGTTTGACCTCGGGCAGCCCGAACTTCGCGCGCTCCTCGGCGACGACCAGATCGCTGGCGAACGCGAGCTCGGTGCCACCGCCGAGTGCGGTGCCGTTGACCGCCGCGATGGTCGGCTTGTCGATGTAGTGGTGGACGTAACCCGCGAAGCCCCAATCGCCGTGGTCGGGGTGGAACAGGTTCTCCCGTCGCGCGATTGCCTTCAGATCGGCGCCCGCACAGAAGGATTCACCGGCGCCCGTCAGCACTACAGCGCGGACATCGGGATCATCCTGGGCCTCCTGCAGCGCGTCGCCGACCGCGACGCTGACCGCACTGTTGACGGCGTTGCGGGCCTGCGGCCGGTTGAGCGTGATGACCATGACGTTGCCCCGCCGCTCGGTGAGAGCCGCGGGAGCCACGCCATCGGTCACAGCAACTCGATGATGGTGGCGTTGGCTTGGCCGCCGCCCTCACACATCGTCTGCAGTCCGTACTGAATGCCCTTGTCCCGCATGTGATACAGCATGGTGGTCATGATGCGGGCACCCGAACCGCCCAGCGGGTGGCCCAAGGCGATCGCGCCACCGTTGGGGTTCAGCTTCTTCTCGTCGGCGCCGATGTCCTTCAACCAGGCCAGCGGCACAGGCGCGAACGCCTCGTTGACCTCGAACACGCCGATGTCCTCGAGCCGCAGGCCCGACTTCTTCAGCGCCTTCTGGGTGGCGGGGATCGGTGCGGTGAGCATGATCACCGGATCGGCGCCTGCCAGCGTCGCGGTATGAACCTTGGCAAGGGGCTTGAGCCCCAACGACTTCGCCTTCTCCGCCGACATGAACAGCAGCGCGGCCGAGCCGTCGGAGATCTGCGAGGAGTTGCCGGCGTGGATCACGCCGTCCTCCTTGAACGCCGGCTTCAGCGTCGCCATCTTCTCGATGGTGGTGCCTCGGCGGATGCCCTCGTCCTTGAGGACCGGATTGCCGTCCTGGTCCTTGACCGCCACGATCTGGTCGTCGAATGCGCCGGAGTCCTGTGCCGCAGCGGCCTTCTCATGAGAGCTGAGCGAGAACTCGTCGACCGCCGTACGGTCTAACCCCCACTGCTCGGCGATCATCTCGGCACCGATGCCCTGGTTCGGCGTCCTCTTGTAGCGATCCTTGAATCCCTGCGGGTAGGGGTTGCCGCCGCCGGCGAGCGAGGCGCCCATCGGCGTGCGCGACATCGACTCGACGCCACCGGCGACGACGGCGTCGTAGTGCCCTGCCACCACACCGGCGGCCGCGAAGTGGATGGACTGCTGGCTCGAACCGCACTGGCGGTCGACCGTCACACCGGCAACGCTCTCCGGCCAGCCGGCGGTGAGCAGCGCGGTGCGGCCGATGTCGAGCGCCTGCTCACCTGCCTGCATGACGCAGCCCCAGATGACGTCATCGACGATGCCGGGGTCGATGCCGGTGCGGTCGGCGAGGCCGTTGAGAACCTGGGCCGACAATTCGGCCGGGTGCACACCGGACAGGCCGCCGTTGCGCTTGCCGATCGGCGACCGCACAGCTTCGACGATTACGGCTTCAGCCATGACACTTCTCCTTCGAAGGTGTTCCTGTGTTCTCCCACAGAGGTCCACTGTCGAACGTAGATGAACAAGGTTTACTAGGTCAACCTACTGGTTGGTAGATCTATGGTCCGGCACGGCAATCCGGTGCGCACGATGACGCGGCGACGACATGGTTTACTTAGTTGTATACCTGCCCGCACGGTCAGGCTGACCTCGTCTTTGGAGTGATGGTGGCTCGCACAACACCGCTGGCGCCGATGATCGGCCCCGAGGCGGTCGTATCCGCCGGCGCGCCGATCCGCTCGCCGAAGACCGCTGAGCTGGTGGCGGGGACACTGCGCCGCATGGTGGTCGACGGTCAGCTCAAGGAGGGCGACTACCTTCCCAACGAGGCCGAGCTGATGGCCCATTTCGGCGTGAGCCGGCCGACGCTGCGCGAGGCGGTCCGCGTCTTGGAGTCCGAGCGGCTCGTCGAGGTGCGTCGCGGATCGCGCACCGGCGCGCGGGTGCGCGTACCCGGCGCAGAAATCGTCGCCCGCCCCGCAGGCCTGCTGCTCGAGTTGTCCGGCGCGACAATCTCCGACGTGATGACCGCCCGGTCCGGAATCGAGCCGATGGCGGTGCGGTTGCTCGCCGAAGCCGGCACCACGGCGGCGTTCGATGAACTCGACCGCATGCTCGACGACGCCATTCCGGCCGGCTGGCAGTCGGGTCGGCTCGCGGAGACGACGGGTCAATTCCACCGCAGGTTGGTCGAGCTGTCCGGCAACGCGACGCTCGGCATGATCGCGGGCATGCTGCACGAGATCACCGTGCGGCACACCGCATTCGTCTTCAAGGAGCGCCGCCCGGTGTCGAAAGCCGACTACGACAAAGTGATGCGGTCCTACCGGCGACTGATGGAGTTCATGCGCTCCGGTGACGGCGCCGCGGCCGAAGCACACTGGCGCAAACACCTCGACACGACGAGGAACCTGCTGCTGAAGGGCCTCGAGAGCGTCAAGGTCCGCGATGTCGTCGGCTGACGTGCTCCCGAGCCTCCCGACAGATCGGCTTATCCGCTCGTTTCGCGATCTGTCCGCAGTTTCGACGTATCGTCCGCCGACCATTCGACGTGGATGGGTATGTCGTCGCTCCACGGTTGACCCGTCACCATGTCGGCGACGTTCGCATAACCGCGCTCGAACTCACCGGTCGCCGCATCCACCAGGCGGTAGGCCTGGCGCTGCCGGTGTATCGGCTGCGCGTCGAGCAGGATGACCCGCACTTCGCCCGGCTCGAAATGGCACCGCTCCTGCATCGCGGCGATGAGTTGCTCGTTGTGCATATGACCGTCGCCGAAATTCCATCCGACCGCAGTGCTGCACAGCCGCTCGCCCTCCGTGATCACGTAGTCGTCCTCGTTGAGTCCGGCCAGCGCATGGTGCACAAGAGTCAGCAGCGCCTTGCCGTGAGAGTTGAAGCCGCGGAACGCATATCCCTTGTAGAGATAGATCATCGCTTGTTCTTCGCTGCCGTAGAACCTCTCCAGCTGAGAGGTCGGCATGCTGGCGATCGCGACCAGTCCGCGGTCGATCTTCTCATTGGCCGACGGCTTGATGCACCACCACGAGGTGTCCCAATTGCCCGCGTAGTAGCGCATCCCCGGCAGGAACGAGATCTTGCGCGGAAAGAGGTTGCCCATCGCCACGATGGTCGCCAGCAGCGCGAAGAGGAGAACGGGAAGCGGCGTGGTCATCTGCGACAGGCCCACATCGGCGTGGCCGACGAACAGGGCCAGCACCGAGAAGATCATGAACACGTTCCACTCCAACGGCACGCCCATCGGAATCGCCGACAGGATCCCGAAGTGGAAGCAGACCATCACGAATGCGGCGATCGCCGTGGGCCACCCGCCGTGGGAGAACAGCAGAGCCAACGGCACCAACATCTCGATCGCGGTGGAGAAGTGGGCGATGAATCGCGACACCGGCCCCGGCCGCAGGTCGTCGGGAAACCGCTCGAAGAACCTGCGTTTCAGCCACTTGGTGCGGATCAGCGGGTTGTTGGACATCATCGTCGAGATCACAAACGGGAAGTGCTTATTGAGCTTTGACGTCGCGGCCCCCATCCAGATCGCGACGCACACCAGCTTGGCGGCGATGATCATGTCCACCCCGTATCCCGCGAACAGAAAGGCCACCGCGAACGAGCCGTACACCTCGCCGCGCGCCGCGAGGAAGATCACCTTGTCCCGCAGTCCCAGCACCGCCAGCAGCCCGAGAAGTGTCCAGATCTGCCACAGCGGCAACACGCCGACGTCGGTGCCGAGCGCGGGGATCGGACCCGTGCCGTCGGAGAACAGCGCCACCAGCAGTACCACCAGCAGGGCTCCGTAGAGCACGACGTCCACCGGCGTTCGCCCGGTGCCCTTCGTCAGCGGCACCCGGTCGGGCCATGGCGGCAACCGAATGGTTCTCGGGCGCAACCAGTACAGGATCGACCCCATCGGCGGGAAGAACCGGTTGTTCAGCGGCCCGAACCCACACCCGAGGCCGACGACCTCGAACAGCATTGTGTAGAGCACGACCTTTTCGAACACGATCGGCTCGGTCCACCACTGCCCGACGTTCGTGAAACCGTCGACACCCGTTGTGGCGAGCGCGAACAGCCATCCGGCGAGGATGTACAGCAGGATCTTGAAGACGTAGAACAGGTGCATTACCACAGGCGTGCCGAAGCCGACCTCGGCCCAGTGGCGGGCCATCGGGCGGATCTTCTCCGAGCGCGTGCCTTTGCTCCACTCAGCGAAGTCGACGACGGGCATGTCGGGCTTCAGGAATCCCATGGCCAACCAGACTAGAACGTGTTCTAGCGCTGTACCAGGAGTTCGGCCCACTGGCTCCTAACCGGGCGCCCGGCGGCGGACATTACCCTCATCCCGGCAGGGCGGCGTCAAGCCGGGCGACGTATTCGTCGAAATCGCCGATCGCCGACTCGGCGGCGTGCACGCTGACCGCAACGGTGTCCCCGATGCCGTGCACGCCGTGAGCGAGGCCCATCATCGGCGACAGCTCGGGAAACCCGGCGGTGAGCACCACCGGCGCGTCGCCGAAGCGGAGGTCCGCCGGTCCCCTGTCGACGCTGGAGACGACGGTGTTGCCGGTCACGGTGGCCGACCGTACGTTGGGATCGAACTGCGCGATGCCCCATCGCAACAACGGCGCAGGCACGACAGCGAACGCCCGGCTCCCGGCCCGCATCGCCGGATGCAGCGCCCGTCGGCGCCGATCGGCCAGTTCGTCGGCGATGCGAGCCGCACGCTCGTCGACGTCCAGTTCGGGGTGAAGGCCTATCCCCACGTTGCCGAAGTGGTTGTGCGCATCGCGCTCAGTGGTTTTCGCCATCGGCACCTCGGCGCCCAGCATCGATGGGTCGTCGCCCAGACCGCGCAGATGGGCCGAGAGCGCCGTCGACACCGCACACAGCACACCGATGGTCACGGTCGGACGGGCGAGACGATCACGGCGCCGGACCAGCGTCCGCGCGCCGCGCGCACCCGTAGGTCGGGCGTTGGTGCGCAGCGCAGGGCGCGTCTCCGCTTGGGCGGGCACCAGCCCCGCTTCGGTGTCCCTGGCCAGCCGGTTATTCGCGCGCGCCGCGATCAGACCGCGCCAGGGCAGCTTGGCGCCGCGCAGCCGCGGTGTCGGCACCTGCGCGATGTCGACCGCGCGGCCGAACAACCGGGCAGCCAACGCCGACGACCTTGCTCCGTCGGCGAGCGCATGCGACATCTGCAGCACCACAACCGTTCCCGGTTCCGTTGCGGTCGGAATACCGTTCACGGGGGTGAAGATGTGCAAGCGCCACGCCCACGCCCGGGGATCGAGTTGGTCGCAGGCGAGTCCGTTGACCGCCGCCAGACACCCCGCCCAGTTGTTGTCGTCGAGTTCGTGCACCGTGAACTGGCCGGGCTCCACGTCCCCGCTCACCCACGCCGGAAAGGCCAGGGCAGTGCCGTCCCGGATCCGGAGGCGCAGGTCCGGACAGCCTCGAGCCCGAGCATGGACAGTGTCGATGGCGCGCTCGAGATCCTCAGGGCGCCCGGCGAATCCGTACACCAGGAACTGGTCGTTGGGAATCTTGGCCGACAGCCAATAGGTCTGCGCATCGACTGCTGCAAGCCGGCGCACGCCCATGGCGGCCGGTCAGGCTTGCCCGATGAAGTCGACGATGTGCCGTCCCACCACGTCCGGCTGCTCGAGCTGAAGGAAGTGGCCCGCCTCCTCGACGACAAAGGCTTCACTGCCGGGCGAGAGTATGCGCTCGACCCAGGCGATGTAGTCCGGCGCCATACAGCCGTCATCGTCGCCGTGCAGATACAGAAAGGGAATCGTGGGTGGCTTCAGGAACAGCGGGTGCCGTTCCGCGTACACGGCGGGCGGCTTCGTGCCGCGAAAATTCTGCCGGTACATGGTGACTGCCGCCCGCCAGTTGTCCGGCGCACCGATAGCAGCCTCGACGAGCCGGACATCCTCGGCCTCGTCGTAGCCAGGAGACCACTGCCGCCACAGCATGGGCACGACACGAGAGGCAGAAAGCTCCGGCAGCCAAGGCAATTGAAAGTAAATGATGTACCAGCTGCGCAGCAGTTGGCGGGGAATCTGAGCTAACAGCCGCAGTTGATCGGGTGCCCGCCCCCACGGCTGGTACGCAGCGAATGGCGGTATCGACATGATCACGGACTTGGCGAACGGGGTGTCGGGCATCGCGGCGATTCCCGCCGCCGTGCCCGCGCCCCAATCGTGGCCGATCACCACGTCGCGGCCGGTCGGGCCTGCCGCCTCGAGCACGTTGAGCGCGTCGTCGATCAGCGCACCGACGTGAAAGCTGTCGTCGGCGGGGAGAGACGACGGCGCGTAGCCCCTCATGAAGGGCGCCACCACCCGCCAGCCCGCACCGACGAGCAGTGGCACGATCTTTCGCCAGCCCCATGCGGTGTCGGGAAAACCGTGCAGGCACAAGGCGATCGGCGCTCCAGGCGGCCCCCAGGTCAGTGCCCGAAGGTGCACCGAAGGAGTCGCAACGTCGATCCAGTCGGGCTCCCGCACGGCAACTACACCGGTTCGAACTTCGAGATCAGCCAGCGTTCGCCGATCTTGTCCAAGGTGATGCGCACGCTGGACGCGGTGTCCGCGGGTGCACCGGACCCGACGGTCACGGTCTGGTTGACGAACAACAGCGCGACCGCACGACCCGGGTTGGCCGATACCGACGCCGCCGCGGGCACACTGGCCACCGCGGAGATCTGCTTCTGCTTGGCGCCCGGGATGACCACATTGGTGGTCAGATCGGTGTACTGCTCCCGAAACTCGCCGGTGAGCCGGTCGCGCGCCGCCGTGAGTTGCTGCTCGACGGTGTCGGGCTTGTACGACAGCAGGGCAACCGTGCTGTCCTTGGCCGCCTGCAATGACGTGTCGCGGGCGGCGTCGCTGTCGCGCACCCCCGAGTCCATGAACTTCAGCACCCCCGCTCCGACCGCGAGCACGAACGCGAGTGCGGGCAGCACGGCGAACGCGACGATGCGCGACCAGTCGGCCTGACGTCTTGCCTTGGCGGGCTTTGCTACTTCGGCTTCCTCGACCGTCTCGGGTTCGTCGGCCGCGGCGCGTTTGCCGTTCGCGCCGGCAGTCGTGTCAGCGGTAGCGTCGGAGTCCAACCTCTCCTCCGTGTCGTCGACGGTCTCTTCGCGACCGTGCGTGCCTTCGGTCACGATACGAACCTCACGTTGGCCACCTTGGCCTCGTCACCGACTTTCTGCACCGTGATCCGCATCCGCCAGGCGCGCGGTTCCTGTTCGGCCGCACCGGCATTGGAGGTCTTGACCGTTACGGCCACCAGAACGTCTGCGCTGTCCTCGGCTTCCGACTCGACGCCTGCCTCGGCGATCGTGCCGACCGATTTGGACTTCGCCTGCTTGACGACGTCCTTGAAGGGCTGAGCCCGCGCCTTGAAGTCGTCGAAGAAGGTGCTGGTCGAGGAGTCCAGCACGCGTTGCACGTCCTCGTCGGCGTGCTCGAAGTCGATCGTGGTGAGGTTCAGCGCCGCCTGCCGACCGACCTGGAGGAACAGGTTGCGCTGCTGGGCCGCCTGATGCGACTGGTAGGCGCGGAACCCGAGCCAGCCACACAGGGCCGCCAACGCGACAACGGCCACCAGCCCGACGATCGTGGCCAGCCGGACATGCGACATGCGGGCCTTCCGCGGCACCTGCTCGACGCCGTCGCCGTCGCCGTCCCCGTCGAGGTCGTCGTCGACGTCGATCGCCGGCGCGTCCGTGTCGGCGGCCGCGGCTTCGGTCTCAGCGTCGGTTCCGGTGGCGGCTGCGGCCTCCGACGGCTCTTCGCTCGTTTCCCGATCGGCGTCGGCAGGCTCGTCTGCCATGTTTGCTCCTCTGCGGACGGGGCCGGTCAGCCCTGGTCTACCGGTGATTGTCCGGTCCAACGTACGTGCCGGAACCTGAGAAGTGCCCGGCGGCCACGCCGCACGACCAGAAATGGAACTGCCGCGGGCGGGGCTTCTAGAACAAAGTTCCAGAAGAGCGGGCGGACTGCGCTAGCGTGTGCCCATGACGACGCCGACGCGGCGTTGGGCCAGGACCGACGCCACGAAACAGCGCATCCTTGACGCGGCGACAGAAGTGTTCGGTTCGCGGGGCTTTTCCGCAGCCACGATGGCTGACGTCGTCCAGCGTTCGGGCGCCAGCATCGGCAGCATCTACCACCATTTCGGCGGCAAGAAGGAACTGTTCCTCGCGATCTACCACCGGCTGTCGGCCGACGTCGAGCTCCGCACAGCCGAAGCCGCCCGCGCCGCAGCCGAGCTGGACAGCCAGCAGGCATTCTCGGTGCACGTACGGGCCTACCTGGCTGCGATATGGGAGAACCGACGGGCCGCGATGATGATGGCCTCCGGTGACGTCCCTGCCGACTTCGAACGCGTTCGTCGCACGGACACGCTGACGTTCTTCCACCGTTGGATGGGCGTGCTCGACGTGGACTCCTCCAAGCGCGGTCAGCTGCTCTCGCGTGTGTTGATCGCGATCATGTCCGAAGCCTCACTGATGGCGACGACGTGTGATGACATCGCCGATGTCGAGCCGATCAGTGATGCCGCCGTCGAGTGGGTCTCTCGCCTGCGGAGCTGAGAACGCGGCAGCGTTCGAGACTCACGCGTTCGCGGCAGCCTCTTCCAGTTCGGCGACGACGATCTTGCGCATCCCGAGCATGGCCTTGGTCGCGGCGGTGGCGCGGGCCGGATCGGGATCACCGGTCAGCTCGAACAACCGGTCCGGCACGATCTGCCAGCTCAGGCCGAAGCGATCCTTGAGCCAACCGCACTGGGACTCCTCGCCGTCGTCGACCAGCCGGTCCCAGTAGTAGTCGACCTCCGCCTGGTCCTTGCAATGCACCATGAACGACACCGCCTCGGAGAACTGGAAGTGAGGTCCGCCGTTGATTCCGATGAATCGCGTGCCGTCCAACACGAATACGCCCGAAACCACGCTGCCGGGCTCGCCGGGTCCGGCGTCGGTTGTCCGGTGGAGTTCGACGACCGACGAGTTCGGGAACACCGAGACGTAGAATTCGGCGGCTTCCTCGAGATTGTCGGCGAACCACAGCGACGGGGTGATGGCAGGCATCGGGGCTACTCCTTACTGGTGGACTGGTACTCGATGCAGACTCCGCGGAAGGCGGAAACTCATCGGGCATCGCGGTAGGCGCCCAGCGCCCGCAACGAGAAGTCGAGCACGCGGGCCCGCGCGCGCTGCAAATCCTCGGCACTGCCCGATGCGCACGTCGTCAATTCCCGACTGACGACGGCGCTGATCGCGACGGCGTCCTGCTGCGGCTGCGCCAGCGGCAGCGATCCGTCGTCGCGGCCGCGCTCCAGAACGCGCACCAGCGAACGCTCCCGGTCGGCGTGCAGGCGTTCACGCATCTCCCGGTAGCCTTTGGCTGCTCGCACTTCGTCGGAGTCGATGACAGTGAGATGCGTTCGCAGCTGGGGATCGCACGCCAGGTCGAACATCAGGTCGACCCACGCCCTGAGCTGATCGACCGGATCTCCCGGCTGGTCAAGGATGCGGTCCAGCCGATCGGCCAAGCTTTCGGCCTCCTGCCGCAGCATCGCGAGGAACAATTCGTCCTTCGAGGCGAAGTGGCGGTAGAACGCCCTGGTGGACAGCCCCGCGCGGTCGAGGATCGCCGCGACCGGGATCGGGCCGCTGTGCGGCTCGGAGAGGCAGCCGTAAGCGGCGTCGATGATGCCCTGGCGGTCATCGGTGTTCGGCGAATCGGGCTGCACCATCGCAGATTGTAGGGAGGCGGCCAAACACCGTTTGGTCACCGTCGGTCAAAGTGTGATTTCGCGCTGGGTAACGTGAGCGCCGGGGTCGGCCGAGAGGACGTCAGTGAGCATCGGGCACGGCGAACTGCAGACGGTGAAGTTTCGGGGTGCCGGCGGCCTCACCCTCATCGCTGACGAATGGAACCGCGACGTCGAATCCGACCGCCCGTCCGTCTTGTTCCTGCACGGCGGCGGACAGAACCGCTACTCGTGGAAGAACACCTGCCAGATCCTGGCCGATGAGGGCCTGCACGTCGTCGCACTCGACTCCCGCGGCCACGGCGACAGCGACCGCGCGCCCGACGCGAACTACTCCGTGGACGCGCTGTGCGACGACACGCTGCTGGTGCTGGACCAGATAGCCCGGCCCACCGTTCTGATCGGGGCCAGCATGGGCGGGATGACCGCCCTGCCCGTCGCATACGAGGCGGGTCCGGACAAGGTGACGAAACTGGTGCTCGTCGACGTGGTGCCGCGTTATGAGAAGGACGGCAGTGCGCGGATCCGCGAGTTCATGTCCAGTGGCCTGGACGGATTCGAGTCACTGGACGCCGCTGCCGACGCGGTCGCCGCCTATCTGCCGCACCGAACCAAGCCGCGCAGTGCGCAGGGACTCAAGAAGAATCTGCGGTTGCGCGACGGCCGGTGGTATTGGCACTGGGATCCCGCGTTCCTGACCGCGCCGTTGGACGACCCCTTCGTCCGGGTGGAGAAGCTCGAGCGCGCCGCGATCAACCTGACGATTCCGATTCTGCTGATCCGGGGCAGGCTGTCCGATGTCGTCAGCGAAGAAGGCGTGAAGGACTTCCTGGAGAAGGTGCCCAGCGCCGAGTTCGTCGAACTGTCCGATGCCGGGCACACCGCCGCAGGCGACGACAACGACGCATTCAGTGAAGTCGTGGTCCAATTCGTCGACCGGTGAGCACTCCACGCCGAACCGTCGGCTTCAATTTTCTCGCCGAACCCGAGCTTCCGGGCCCCGCGGTGACCGAAGCGCAGGCCGAGCACATCGTTGCTCAGCATTACGGCATCACGGCCCGCGCGACATTGCTGGGCAGCAACCAGGACTGCAACTTCGTCGTCCGCGATGCGGACGACGCTGTCGTCGGCGTGCTCAAGATCGCCAATCCCGCCTTCAACGCAACGGAATTGGAAGCCCAGGATGCCGCAGCCGACCGCATCGCCGATGCCGAGCCGTCGCTGCGTATCGCCGTGCCGCTGCCCAACGTGGCCGGCGACAAGTGCACCGCGATAGCGGGCCTGCTGGACAAGACCGCCTACGTCCGGCTGCTGCGGTTCCTGCCCGGTGGCACGCTGTACGACACCGGCTACCTGAGGCCGGCCGCCGTCGCCGGTCTTGGCGAAATCGCGGCGCGGGTCAGCCGCGCCCTGGCCGGATTCGATCACCCGGGACTCGACCGCGCGCTGCAGTGGGATCTGCGGTACGGCGCAGACGTTGTGGCGCAACTGGTTTCGCACCTGGCCGATTCCTCGGCGAGGGCGCGTGTCGAGGAAGCAGCCGCGACCGCGTGGTCACGGATATCGCCGCTTGCCGGCAGGCTGCCCATGCAGGCGACCCATCTCGACCTGACCGACGCCAACGTCGTCGTGACGCGCGGAGTCGGCAACGCCGTGCACCCCGACGGCGTCATCGACTTCGGCGATCTGTCGCACACGTGGGCGGTGTCCGAGTTGGCCATCACGGTGTCCTCGGTGCTCGGACACGCGGGCAGCGACCCGACCTCGATCCTTCCTGGCGTCCGGGCGTTTCATGCGCTCCGGCCGTTGAGCGCCGAAGAAGCCGAGGTCCTCTGGCCGATGCTGGTGCTCCGCACCGCGGTGCTGATCGTCAGCGGAGCGCATCAGGCAGCGCTCGACCCCGACAACGCCTACGTCACCGAACAGACCGGGGGCGAGATCCGGATGTTCGAGCAGGCCACGTCGATCCCGATCGACGTGATGACGTCGCTGATCAAGGCCGACCTCGGATTCGCCGGTGAGCCTCGCGAGGTTCGCGTCGACACACCGCTCATCGACGTCCCCGACCCGGCCAGGGTGGTGACGCTCGACCTGTCGTCGCAGTCTGACGCGTTGGACTCCGCGTTCGTGGCGGGCGGATGGCTTCGCGGCGACATCGAGGACGACTTGGCGAGGCGAGCAGTCGATGACGGCGCCGCCCTGGTCGTCACCCGATTCGGTCAGGCGTGGCTGAGCAGGGCCCCCGCCTTGAGTCAAGACAGTCCCGATGTGGTGGCGACGGGCGTGAACATCTGGCCCGCCGCCGACGTCCGCGCCGTGGCGCCGTGGGATTGCACCGTCGTCGATGCCGGAACGGATCATGTCACGCTGCGCGGCCGGGAGCATGAACTGACTCTTTCCGGCGTCAGCCCCTCGGTGACGCCCGACACCGAGGTGCGCGCGGGTGAAGCGCTCGCGCACGCACTGTCCAATCGATGGGCGGGGGTCAGTGTGCGGCCGGTCGGTGCACCGGTCGCGCCGCATCTGACGACTGCCGAATTGTCAAGGGGCTGGCTGGCGCTCAGCCGCGATCCGCGCCCGCTGCTCGGTCTGCCCGCGCTGCCCGAAATAGGTCGTGCCGATGACCTGCTGGCCCGACGCGACGGCAGTTTCGCGCAGGTACAGGAGCATTACTACGCCACGCCGCCGCAGATCGAACGCGGCTGGCGGCACTTCCTGATGTCCACGGCGGCCCGTTCCTACCTCGACATGGTCAACAACGTCACGGTCCTGGGCCACTCCCATCCGCGCGTGGCGGAAACCGCGGCCCGGCAGCTTCGCAGGTTGAACACGAACTCGCGATTCAACTACGAGGCGGTGGTCGAGTTCAGCGAGCGGCTGACCGCCATGCTGCCCGCGCCCCTCGACACGGTGTTCCTGGTCAACTCCGGCTCGGAGGCAAGCGATTTGGCGCTGCGGCTGGCGATGGCGGCCACCGGCAGACGCGACGTCGTCGCGGTCCGCGAGGCCTATCACGGGTGGACGTATGCCACCGACGCCGTCTCCACATCGGTGGCCGACAACCCCAATGCCCTTGCCACCCGGCCTGACTGGGTGCACACCGTCGAGTCACCCAATAGCTTTCGCGGGAAGTTCCGCGGCGCCGAGGCCGGCCGGTACGCCGCTGAAGCGGTCGCGCAGATCGAGGGCCTGATCGCTGACGGCCGCGCACCCGCCGCGTTCATCGCCGAACCGGTGTACGGCAACGCCGGCGGCATGGCGCTGCCCGACCATTACCTGGAGCAGGTCTATGCCGCAATCCGCGCAGGCGGCGGCCTGGCGATCGCCGACGAGGTGCAGGTCGCCTACGGCCGGCTCGGTCACTGGTTCTGGGGGTTCGAACAGCAGAACGTCGTGCCGGACATCGTGTCGGTCGCGAAATCCACCGGCAACGGATCCCCGCTCGGCGCAGTGATCACCAGCCGCGAGATCGCTGACAGGTTCCGCAGCCAGGGCTACTTCTTCTCGTCCACCGGGGGCAGTCCACTGTCGTGCGCGATCGGTATCACAGTGCTCGACGTACTTCACGACGAGGGTCTGCAGCGCAACGCCGCGCGCGTCGGCGCTCACCTGAAGGCGAGATTGCAAGCGCTGCAGGACAAGCACCCGATCATCGGCACGGTGCACGGCATCGGGTTGTATCTGGGCGTCGAGATGGTCCGCGACCGCGACAGCCTCGAACCGGCCGCGGAGGAGACCGCGGCGATCTGCGACCGCATGCTCGAGCTCGGCGTGGTGATCCAACCGACGGGCGATCACGTGAACATCCTCAAGACCAAGCCGCCGCTGTGCATCGACGTCGAAGCCGCCGACTTCTACGTCGACACCCTGGACCGTGTGCTGACCGAGGGCTTCTAGCTTCTGAGCGGGCCCCGTTCTCAGCGCGCCCAGCTAGTCCGTTGCGGCGGGACCCTTGCGGATGATCGCGGCCAGTTCCTCGCGCGAGTTGGCACCCACGCGCTGGCATGCGCGATACATATGGCCCTCGACGCTGCGCACCGACATGTACAGCCGCTTCGCGATGTCCTTGTTGGACATCCCGGCCACGGCCAACTCGACGATCTCGCGCTGCCGCTCGGTGAGCGGATGCCCCGTCGGACTTCGTAGCGCCGGTGTGCTCAGACCGCCGCATTCGTCGCACAGCCCCTGCGCGATCGCGGCCGCATACAGCCGCCGCCGACGCAATTGGCTCTGCGAGAACGCCACCGCCGCTTGCGCTGCCGCGTCGGCGGCCGTCGCCCGGTCGCCGAGCGCCTGATACTCGTTCGACGCGGCGAGCAGGCCTTCGCCGTCCTTGGCCGCCAGCGATTCGGTGTGGCGCGCAACGGCATCGGCCAGCGGCAGCGACAACTCGCCGGCCAGCTCGCGCGCCCGGCTCGACATGGAGGCGTCTCCCCACTGCGCCGCCACCTGCATGCAGATCAGCTCGTGTGTCGGCTGACCGCGGTCGCGTGCCCGCATCGCGGCTTCGCGAACGGTCGTCACCGCGTCGGACAAATATCCGCCTGCCGCCAGCGCCCATCCGGTCGCTATCGCGAGGGCGGTGTGCATGTACACGTAGGTGTCCGGCACGTTCTGGCGCGCCTCTTCGAGCGCCGCGTTCGCCTCGTCGGACTGGCCGAGTTTGGCGTGCGCCTCGGCGAGCGCGAAGCAGGTAGCGGGCCGCAAACCCGTTGTGATGCCGTGATGCTCGACACCCGCCAGTGCTTCGTGCAGGAGTTTGACCGCGCCGGGAAGATCACCGCGCATGAGGTCGGACTGGCCCAGCAGGAACACCAGGTTCGCGTACGCCAGCCCGGGAACGTCGTTGACGGAGTCGGCCATCTGCTTGGCGACCTTGGCGCAGTCGTCGATGCGGCCGGTCAGCCGGCACGCGCGGGCGTAGACGCCGCCGAACCAGAATCGCAGATGCGCCGTCTGGAAGGACGTCGAAGCGCGGTCCAGCGCCCGATCGGCGACGGCGGTGAGCTCGTCGCCGCGGCCGAGCGCACCCAGCGCCATCACCAACGCGAACGACGCCATCATCGCGTGGAAGTCACCGAGCTGCTGCGACTCCAGTGCGGCGGTGGCCTTCTCGGCAGCCGGTTCACAACGGCCGTACACCGCGTCCACGCACGCCTCCACCGCCGTGCGCGAGGCCTGCTGGGTCGGCGACTCCGGAGCCGCGGCAAGGCTTTCGAGTATCGCGGCAGCCTCTGCGGGCCTGCCGAGCGTCCAGATCAGGTTGGCCGCACGCACAGTCGACCACCGGTGGGTGTCCTCGTGTCCGTCGGCGGTGATCTCCTTGAGGAATTTCTCCGCGTCGTCGCCGCGACCACGGAGCACCAGGTTCATCGCCTGGACGCCCGGCGCTTCACCGGCTCCGGCCGCGACGGCGGCGGCGGCGAACCGATCCGCCAGCTCGAGATCGAGCAGCGTCATCGCAAACCGCGCGGCGTCGACGAAGAGGTCCGGGTCCGCCGTCAGGTCCGACTCGAGCGTGAGCAAGGCCCTGCGCACGGTGGATTGCAGGTCGGCGTCGGGCTTTTCACTGAGCCCCTGGGCCAACTTGCCCCGAATCCGGGACAGGTACATCTCGCCTGCGCCGGCCCGGCGGAGTTCGCCGTAGAGCGGATGGGCCAGCCGGGCCACGCGCTCGTTGCCGGAGCGCTCGACGGCGACCAGCCGCATCTGCTCGGCGGCCTCCAAGTCGGCGCGGTCGGCCACGGAGCACAACACGTCGACGGAGAGGGGCTCGCACTGCGACAACGTGTCGACCACGAGCGCGATCCCGTCGGGGAGCTCACCCAGTTGCCGGCCGACCATGTCGGTGATGTTCTGGGAGACCGCGACCCGGTCGTCCCACATCCAGACCCCGGCGACCTGCCGCATCCGCCCCGCGGCCACCTGGTCGTTGAGGAGTTGCCGTAAGAACAGCGCGTTGCCGCCGGTCAGCTTCCAAAATCGTTGTGCGCTGCGGGCATCCACCGCTCCGTCGAGAATCGACTCGATCAGGCCGCGCGTTCCGGACTCCGACAGCGGCGCCAGATCCAGCCGGGCGAGCAGACCGTCCTTCCACAGCGCGGTCACAGCGTCGGGTTCGACCTCGCCCGTGCGCACGGTCACCACCAGCCGCGGACCACGCGTCTGCGCGAGCTGGTGTACGACATGGGCCGACAACCCGTCCAGCAAGTGCGCGTCGTCGACACCTATCAATACCCTGCCCTGACGCTGTTGGGCCACAAAGGAATTGATGAGACGGCCCACGTCGGGCATCGACCCAGCCGCTGTCTCGGTGATGGATCCGGTGAACGCGCCGAGCGGTAGAGGGCGGGCGGACTCGGTTCCGGTGACCCAGTTGGTCCGCTCGCCCGCCGCCTGGGCACGGGCCACCACCTCGCGGGCGAGTCTGGTCTTTCCGACACCGGCTGCGCCATAGATGACGACACCGGAATAGTTGCCCGTCGGGCTCAGCGCTCGACGAATCGTCCCGAGCTCGCTGTCGCGCCCCGTCAGCAGCTCGCCGAGTCATCTCATTGCCTCCGCCCAGGCCATGCGCCCCCTCCGCCGGTCATGGACTGTTTTACGCGCTAAGCATAGGTCGCCCGCCACGATGTCACAGGTAATTGACGACGCAATTAGCGGTGCGCTCCGTCTCGCATTCTGGACAGTGCTGATCTATGTCGCGCGAGCAGACGCTTGAATACGCCATGTCCTGCGGATTTGCGGACCTTTGCGTCTGCGCGCGCGAAAGCACTGGGTCACGCCAGCAGCGGTATCGCCCCGTTGCGCGTGTCGGTCAGGATTTCGAACATCGCGCGCCGGGTGGCGATGAGTTCGGTTGCCGTTATCCCGTCGCCGGAGAGCCGGATACGACATGTCGCGAGCGCGGAGTTGTAGCAGTACTTCGACCCGCCGTCGGTGTCGGTGTAGGTCAGCCCGATCACGTCGCCCTGCTGCGCGGTGATCTCGCCGTCGACTGTGACACCGTGGGCTCGTCCACCGAACGACCAACTGAAGGGCCGGTACTCGCCGCGCGTGTGACGGGTCGCCAGCACCGACCGCACCGCCACCTCGCGCCCGTCATGGCGCAGGACGTACAGCGTGGCGGCGGGTAGCGATATCGGGCCGACGGCGGCGTGTGCGGTCACGACCTCCAGGGTCGACGCCGGACTCTCGTCGAACCCGCATACCTGACCGAACGCGTAGGCGGGCGTGTGTCGGCGACCCCAGTTGTGATTGACACTGCCGGTCCAGCCGTCCGCCTGCAGGTGGGCGCCGTCGATTTCGACACTGCCGTCGAACCGCGCACGTGGGTGGCGGACCATCGTCTTGGCCGTCGGGAACTTCGCCTGGTATCCGCGGTCGGTGAGCAGCTTGACCGGCGCTTCGTCGCCCGGTGTGATCCGCAGGTCCCAGCACGCCGACCCGCCCGCCCCGGTCACCGACCCCGATGCCGACCGGTCGTCGATGGACGTCGCACCGATTCGTGCGGCCCAGCTGTCGTAGCGGTAGTCGGACTGGTCGATCGGATGAGGGCGTTTGACTGCCCGATTGCCCGACCCGTCGGGGTCGAAAACCATCACCCAGGAGTCGGCGACGGGCGCCCCCGCCGTCGGCAGCAGCAGGGTCGAGCGTATCCACAACGCCTGCGCCCGATCGGGAGCGTTCGCGCGGATGAACCTGCTCTCGTAGTAGGGCGCCTGAGGCTTCACCGGACCAGCATCCAATACTTGAGGGGTGACCGGGATACAGATCGTCACTTATGTACTGGCGGGGGCTGTCCTCGCCGAGGGTGTGGCAATCGCTGTGCTCTGGGTGATGCTCAGCCGAGCCCGTCGCGAAGCCGACGAGCTGCGCGGCAGAATTGACACCCGCAACATGCTGCTGTCCGGCGGCCGCGAGGCGGTCAAGTCGGTGTGGCAGACGGCGAACATCATCCGCAAGGAGGGGTTCGGCGCCGCGGTCCGCTCGTCGATCGAGGATCTTGCCGACTGGGCCGAGGTGGAACGACCCGACCTGGCCCGGCTGGCACCCGACGGAAACGTCGCGATCCTGTTCTCCGACATCGAAGAATCCACGGCGCTCAACGAGCGGATCGGCGACCGCGCCTGGGTCCGGCTGATCGGCAAGCACGACAAGATGATCCGGCGCTATGTGAGCAGCCACCGCGGCCATGTCGTCAAGAGCCAGGGCGACGGCTTCATGGTCGCCTTCGCCGAGCCGGAGCAGGCGGTGCGGTGCAGCGTCGATGTGCAGCGCGCACTCGGGAAGCGCTCGAACGGGATCAAAGTCCGGATCGGCATCCACACGGGTAAGTCCGTGCGACGCGGCGACGACCTCTTCGGTCGCAACGTGGCGATGGCCGCGCGCGTGGCGGCCGAGGCCGACGGGGGCCAGACGCTGGTCAGCGAAGCGGTTCGGAAATCCGTCGACGGCACCGAGGGCATCGCTTTCGACGACGGGCGGGACGTCGAGCTGAAGGGGTTCTCCGGCACGCACTGGTTGTACGCCGTCGCCTAGCCTTGCGGCTGCCTGCCCGCTTCGATCGCGCGCGCGAGCAGTTCGCCCTTCCTGGTCAACTCCAGCGCGCAGTACCACTCCCATAGGTCGATGTCGTCATACCCGTCGACGTACACCGAGCGGATACGGCTCAACTCGTCGTCCGGCGACCCCTGCCAGGCCACGAATCCCCGCGTCCCGCTGCCAAAGGAGCCCACCTCGACAAGCCCACCACGAATGAGATCGCCTATCAGCTCGAGCGTCCGCTGCTGCAATACAGCGGGCGATTCGCCAGGGCTGACTTCTGTAACCCGCTGGTGAATCTGGCCGAGCTCTATCCAATCGATGGTGCCGTAGAGCAAAACCTCCCGGGCGGCAGCCGGCAGAGGCCAATCCCATTGCGGGACAGCCTCATCGGATGCTGCACCACCGTCGCCGACCGGGATCGCCCGAGCCGCTCGCCGACCCGCGTCGGTCAGCTTGAGCCAGGGCGGGTCGAAAGCACTGACTTCTTGGTGTGCGACGTGCCTGGCATAGTCCGCGCGGATGCGCTCAAGTCCGTCGCCGATCGGGAGTGTCCACGCCACGAAACCCTGCTCTGTCCGGTCGCCGATGACCGCAAGGCCGTCGTCGACCAGCGAGCGCACGAGATCAATTGTCTCTTGCTGCACCGCCTCAGGCGACCGGTCCGGCTGCTCCCGGAATACCCGGTTGTGTACCGCCCACCAACCGATGAGGCGAAACTGGGCCCGAAAGAGCACCTCGTCCCGCGCCCACGACATGCAGACGACGCTACCCGACGCAGGCACGGGCTTCCGCCGGTAATTCCCGCGCAGGCGATCTGCGACACCAGGCGTGAAAACTTCCGCGGCTGACGCGGTCTGAGCGGCGTTAAGTTTGAGGCATGGCGTCGATAGACGTGGACACGGCCGCGTTGCACGCCGCGGCGGGCAGCATCGGCGGCATCGCGGATAGGTTCACCGCCAAAGCCGTGCCTACCGTTGCGGTTTCAAGCGCGCAGGCCACTAGCTCGGCCGTGACCGCAGTGCACGCTGCCGCCAGCGCCGCCGAGTCGACGATGGCTGCCCGGCTGCGCTCCACCGCGACCGGGATGGCAGCGGGCGGCTCGTTCGAGGTGACCGAACGCGCGTCGACCGCCGCGATCAGCGCCCTCGCTCCGGGCGAGCGGTAGCGATGCCCGCTGTATCCGGTGGCCTGCCGCGGCTCACCGACGTGCAGGAGTGGGACACCAGTCACCTGACCACGGCCGCACAGCACTGGGTCGATGCGGCGACACGGTGGGAGGACGGATTCGCCGAGGTCGCCCGCCATTCATTCACCCCAGGCGGCAGCGGATGGGAGGGGGCGGCGGCTACCGCCGCCCAAGATCGTGCGGTTGCCGACCGAGGCCAGGTCAACCGGGTGGCCGGGCGCCTGAGGACGGCTTCCGCCGATGCGCGCGCAGGTGCCACAGAACTCGGCGCTGAACGACAGCAGGTGCTTTCGGCGGTGAACGCAGCGCGCGCTGCCGGTTTCGAGGTGGGCGACGACCTGTCGGTCACCTATGTGGACGACGGATCGCCGGGATCGTCCGCCCGGCGAGCGCAAGCCGAATCGATCGCGCGCGACATCTGGCAGCGCGCTTCCAGGCTCACTGCAACCGACCGCGATGTGGCGCAGCGCATTTCGGCCGCATCGGGTGAGATCCACAGCCTGTCGTTCGGACCGGAGCAGGGCGGGCCGAAAGAAGCGCCACCCAACGAGATGCTCGGCGTGCGCAACGCCAAGGATGTCCACGACATCGTCGATCCACTTCCACCTGGCAAGCAACCGCACGTCCGGGAGCTTCCGACGTCTGCTCAGATCCGGGATCTGTACGGCCGGCTGACCGAAATGGCCGTCCCCGCGCCGCCGAGTACCTATCCGGGGCAGTCAAGCGTGCTCGAGGACGGGACCCGAATCAGCATCCGAGAGGAAAGCTCCTCGGAAGGAACGACCGTCGACATCCGGTTCCCCGATCGAACGACGATGAAGGTGCATCTGCCGGAGGACGGCGAGCAACCAGAGCCCGAGCCCGCGCCGGAGTCCGGCTTCTTGGACACCGTCGGGGGGATCGCAACCGCGATTCTTGGTGGAATCGGCTGGGTCGGCTCTCACCTTGCACACCCACTGAGCCCTAGCTGATCTCTCGCCCTTCGGACTCGGCCAGCCGCTGATGCAAGCGGGCCCGGATGTCGTCGGGAGTGTAGGAGTTGCGGCGCCGCTGATCCCGGGCGACCAGCGCCCCACCTGCGACGACACCGGCGATGCCGGCCAGCCCGACCCACTTCCAGATGCTGTGCATGCCCGTCAGTGTGCCTAAGCTTCGCTGGTGGATGCGAACACGGTCACCCTGCAGCGCGCCCTCGACGAGACCCGCACCGGCGACATCTGGCTGTTTCGCGGCGACTCGCGGCCGGATCGGGCGATCCAGACGATGACCAACGCGCCGGTCAACCACGTCGGGATGAGCGTCGCGATCGACGACATGCCGGCGTTGATCTGGCACGCCGAACTCGGCGACAAGTTGCCCGACATGTGGACGGGCACCAACCACCGCGGAGTCCAGCTCAACGATGCGCGGGCCGCGGTCGAGCGCTGGATCGTCAACTACGGGCAGCGATGCTGGCTGCGTCAACTGACGCCGTACGCCACCAGAGCTCAGGAAGACCATGTGCTGCGCGTGATCGCGCGGATGGACGGCACGCCGTTCCCCAGTACCGCCCGGCTGACGGGCCGGTGGTTCCGCGGTCGTGTACCGACCACGAGCGACTGGACCCGGGGAATCCCGTTCGTGGACAGCAAGGTTCGTGAGTCCGCACGCCGCAGGAGAGCCGACGAGCGCAAGGCCGGACTGGAAACCGCCTACTGTGCCGAGACCGTGGCCATCACCTACGAAGAAATGGGCCTGCTGACCACCGAGAAGCACACCAGCTGGTTTGACCCCGGCAAGTTCTGGAGCGGTGATTCGCTGCCGCTGACGGCGGGCTACCGGCTCGGCGAGGAGATCGCCGTAGTCCTGGGTTAGCCCATGTTCGGACGAGCCGGTGCGATAGCTTTCGTGGGATGCGCCTGACTAATGCCTTCTTCGCCAACCATGCCGAGGTGGTTGACGACATGCTCAACGTGACCGGCGGGTGTTGGACCTCGACGACCGTCGCAGATGGTTCCACGGCCTTCGGGACGCGCTGCGTCATTTTCTGCGAGGTCAGCCGGCAGGATCGAGGCAAGCAATTCGGCCTCCACATCGACGCGGCCGGCCCGACCGGCCAGCAGTGGACGCCCGCCCGGTCGTCGTACTTCACCGTGCCGAGTCGAATCGCGTTCATGGTGACGCCACCGATAGCGCTGCCGATCGAGCCCAATGGCGGGATGCACACCTACACAGTCCGCCTGGAGGACCACGACGAACAGATCGTCCTGCCGCTTCACGTTCAGGTGGTAGCCGGAAGCGCCTTCCCCAGTCACTGAGTTGTCGAATCGCGCTGTCGGGGGTTTTCGCGGCGATATGGTCCGCCCATGCCGTTGCACTATGTGGATCCGCACAAGAAACACAGCCGCTGGTACAAGGCCATGGAGAGCTTCAGCCGCTCGCGCTCAGGGCAGTTCATGGCGCATCACGTGTTCCCTCGGGTCGACCCGTGGCTCTTCCGTGCGACCGGCGGTCGCTATCCGTGGATCCTCGGCGGTCCTGCAACGGCCCCGTTGGTCACCACCGGCGCGAAGTCGGGTCTGCGACGCGAGCACCAACTCACCTACTTTCACGACGGACGCGACCCGATATTGACTGCCTCGAACTACGGCGGCGCCAAGCACCCGCAGTGGTACTACAACCTGAAAGCCAACCCACAATGCGAATTCGGTGATGAACCTTTCATCGCAGCCGAAGTCACCGATCCCGAAGAGCACGACCGCCTGTACAGGCTCGCTGAACAGGTGTACGCCGGATGGAGCGACTATCTGGTGACGACGGAAGCCGCCGGACGCACGATCCCCGTCTTCCGCCTCATTGCGCGGTAGCCGCAGGAGGTTCGGCTACTTAGAGGCGTGCGAAGCACGGGTTGGCGTCGGCCTTGGGGATCGACGCGTTCTGGCTGGAGAACTTGCCGACGACGCCGGTGTCGGTGACTTCGACACTGTCGGCGTGGATGCCGAGCGGGTAATTGTCGTTCAATTTCTTGGTCAGGTCGTTCAACGCCGACTGCACCGCGTCTTTGGGCAGCGACCCGGTGACATCTAGAACTTCGAGATTGAGATCGCCGTCGGTCACCACGGGTTTGGCCGTGACGCTGTTGTCGCCGGCGTCGACGATGATCGTCCCCGCCGCGGCGTCGCTGCGTACACCGGTGATCAGGGTGCCCACCGCCGGCAGGTTGGCCGCCAAGGTGTCTTTGATGCCCGCCGACTTCCAGGACAGCATCGCGGTCAGCGATCCGATGGTCCCTTTGGAGTCACCGGTCTCATGCAGCCGCACATCCGACACGGTGACGTCGGCGGTCATCCCGGTCGCGTCCTGAACGCGGCGTCCGGCGGTATTGACGGAGATATCGGTGTAGTGACCGGTGATGTGCTGCCACAGAAACGGCGGGTTGACGCCGTAAGAGATCGTGACGCCATCTCGCACAACGCATTCTGCAACATCCACGAGGACCCCGTCGGCGCGGTGGCGCGCGTAGAGCTCTGCGCCTGCCAGCCCTCCTGCCACCAAGGCGACGATGATCACCGCGATCAGGATGATGGACTGGCGGTTGAGGAATCCCCTGCCGCGGCGCGCCTTGGCGGCCGGCGGTTGCACGTTCTCGGGCGGCGGCGGCGCTGCGCCTGGTCTCGGCGGCGGCGCCGGTGACCGCAACTTCTCCGTCGGCGCAGCATCGGCCGGCCGGTACCGCGAGCGGATTTTTTCCGTCGGCGGCTCGGGCGGCGGGCCGGGTCGCTGCAGCCGCCGCGTCGCGGGGTCCTGGTGCGGATCACTCCTGCCCTGCCGACCCGGCGGCCCGGGAGGTTGCGGCGGCGGCGTGGTCACCTGCGCGATTCTGCCTCATGAAGCCCACGCGCCGCCGGAGGCCGGCCACCAGTCACTCGACTGACCAACCTCCCGGACAGTCCCCAGGACACGCCGGTTCGTGGGCAGACAGGTACCGCCACGCGCTATAACCTCGGCGCGTGCCGACGCGTAGACCCGCCCGAGCCGCGCGCTACGCGCGCCGTCGCAGGCGGCGCATGGCCTCGAAAGTCCACGAACTCACCGATCGGCAGTGGAACGCATTGAAACTGGCGTGGGGCGGCTGCGCGTACTGCGGAGCGGTCGAGGTGGCGCTGCAGAAGGACTGCGTGCTGCCCATCTCGCGCGGCGGGAGTTATGCGCTGGCCAACGTCGTGCCCTGTTGCCGGTCGTGCAACACCAGCAAGTGCAATACCGAGGTGACGAGCTGGATGCGGCGTAAGAAGCTGAAGGAACGGGAATTCCTATTGCGCCAGGCCGAGATCAACCGGATGTTGGCGAAGGATCGCGGGCCGCGGACCGCGACTTGAAGCGGCGGACGAGCTAGTCCGGCGCTGCTCGCTGAACGTCGGCGGTTGCGCCCAGCGGGTCCGCCTACGAACGGGAGTGAACGCAACCATTCGTTCCTACTAGGCCCGTCGCTGCCGAAAGAATAGCTGCGACCCGGCACAGCTAAGTCGGTCTATGGTACGTAAGATTTGCCGTCAGTTTCTCGGTCGCGCCATCAGGCGAATGGTCACACCGTCGCGCGGGCGGCCCAGGCAGTGGCCGTCACGGTGAACGGCCCGCTTCCCACTCGTTCGCGAGCCACTGATTCGAGCCGTGTGCGAGCGTCATCGTCGAGCCGCCGGACGTAGTCACCGGCGGGACCCACTCCGAAAGTGTATGGCTCCCACCACTCCTCGAAGGTCGGATGCACGACGTCGACCGCGATGGGTTCCTCTCTCACGCCACTCAGCCCGGCGGCTACGAACAGTCCGGTCAGATGGCCCATTTCCGCACCGGACAGAAGAGCTTCGTCCTCGGCCGCAGGATCGATCACATGGACCGCATCCCAGAAGGGCGCCAGCGCTCCGGTCGGCCCATCCCACACACAGGCCGCGATGACACCGCCACGCCGGGTCACGCGCGCCATCTGCCCGAGGGCGATTACCGGATCGGACATGAAGTGCACCACCAGTTGCGCGAGAGCCGCGTCGAAAGTGGCCGTGCGGTACGGCAACTCCTCCGCCGTCCCTCGGCAGACCTCGACTTGTGGGAAGCGCGCCCGGATCGCGTCGATGAATGGCGGCGAAGGATCGATCGCCGCCACCTCGGCTCCGACCGACAGCAGATATCCCGTCAAGGCGCCCGGCCCGCAACCGACGTCGAGGACCTTGTGCCCGTCGCCGACCCCGGCAAACGCTGCGAAGACCTCCGCGAGAGGAGCGGCATACCGGCCCATGAAGCGTGCGTAGGCCTCCGGCGGAACGTCGAAACTCATCAACGGATGCTACGTCGCCCGCCGACGACATCCGTCGTGCTTGCGGAATCAGTCGCGGTGATACACCACGTTGATGACGTTGCCATCCGGCGCGCGGACCAGGAATCGACGCACACCCCACGCTTCGGTCGTCAGCTGGTGGACGATCTCGAAGCCGCTTGCCTTGGCCTCTTCGTACGCGGCTTCGACGTCATCGGTGTGGACGGAGATGACCGAATCGTCAGGCGCTGTGGCATCTTTCGTCACCAGCTGCACGTTCACGCCGGTGACCGGCGACGTGTAGCGCGCCACCCAGCCCATGTTGAATTCTTCGGTACTCAGCCCTAAGAAGCCCGTGTAGAAACTCTTGGCAGCGTCGATGTCTGACACGTGAAGGTTTGCCGTGATGCGCTTGGCGCGCATGGTCACTCCTCTCGAGTTGGGCTGGACACTTGCGCAGCCTAGTTCTCGATGAGACATCGGCCCTCGCGATGCGGCCCGCTCGGTGAGCGTGAGTCCTGCGAACCAATATCGCACCGTTCACGTGCGTTTCCCACACGCTGGACGCCCGGTCGCCTCTACACGTTGAATCGGAACGTCGTATCGCTTGTTTGAAGGCGAGCGACAGCGTTGGATCGCGTTGATTGTGCGGTCTGAACAGCGGGTATGGGCGTTGGTTGTGTTGGGTCACCACGATCGCAAACGGTTGTGTTGCATACCGCATGCGTACCCGACCGGTGCGTATCTCAGGCACGGCTCATATCTGTGTCTCTCAGACGGCGCCCGATAAGCGGAACATGCCGTCGCCGAGAGAATCAATATCGGCTTGGACAACCGTCGCAGGTGCACTGCCATGAACCGGCGGGCGTTACTGCTTGGTTAACGCGATATGCAGCCGGTCCTCGGCGGAGATGAGGTGGTCGTGGCTGTCGTCGCCGAGGTCGATTTGCACCCAAGCGATTTCGCCGGTGAACTTATTTCCCGTCGGGCCGTAGTCGGGCGACGCCGGTGAGCCGGTGTCGGCGCCCACGTCGCAGGCCTCGTCGGCAGAGAAGGCCATTGGGATGCTCCGATCCACGCGTCCCTTCCCGACCGCCTTTCCGTCGTAATACAAGGTGATGTCGCCGCCCTTGGCCAAGCCGCCGCCGTCGTAGGCAAATTCCATCCGGACTTGATGCGCACCGGCCGGGATGGGGTCATCGGCGGCGACGATGTAGTAGTCGATGCCGAAGAAGTTGTAGCAGTACTTCAGCCTGCGGTCGTGGGCGTAAAGACTCCAGCCCCCGACGCTGCCCCCTTGAGTAATGATGACGCCGTTGGCGCCCGACTCGGGCACCACGACGTTGGCGGTCACCGCGTGTGACTTGTTCTTGATGTTGAGTACGCAATTCTCACTGACCCGCATACCGGGGAACAACAACTGGCTGTTGCCCCGGATCAGCTGCGGACGGCCAGCGAGGTCCGGGTTAATGCGCTCAAAGGAACGATCGTCAAGCGGAACGACGTTGTATTTGACGGCCTCAATAAGCCAGAGCCGCTGCAGCTCAGCCAGTTTATCGGGATTCGCTTCGGCCCGATTATGCGCCTGTGTCCAGTCGTCGGGCCCGTAGAGTTCCCAGATGTCCTGGTCGAACGGCGGCGCATCAACCAACCACGGGGTGCGATGTTTGGTGACCGCGGTCCAGCCCTGGTGATAGATGCCGCGGTTGCCCATGATCTCGAAGTATTGGAGATCGTGGGTTTCGGGTGCATCGCCGTCGCGCAGGGTGGTCAGCATGCTCACCCCCTCCAAGGGTGCCTGCTGAATCCCGTTCACCGAGACTGGAGCCGGTAGCCCCGCGGCTTCCAGAATCGTGGGCGCCACGTCGATCACGTGGTGGAACTGGTTGCGCATCGTGCCCTTATCGGTGATCCCGTTGGGCCAGCGCACGATGGTGCCGGTGCGGGTGCCGCCCCAGTGTGAGGCGATCTGCTTGGTCCATTGGTACGGCGTGCACAGTGCGTGCGCCCATCCCACGGCGTAGTGGTTGTAGGCGTGCGGCGTCCCGAAGTCATCGACCTTGGACAGCAGGAACTCGGAGGTTTCGATGCCCGGCAAGCCGTTGAGGGTGGTCATCTCGTTGAAACAGCCGTTCGGAGTGCCCTCTGCCGAGGCGCCGTTGTCCCCGATGATGTAGTAGATGAGGGTGTCGTCGAGGACCCCGAGGTCGGTGATCGCATCGAGGACCCGTCCGACCTCGAAGTCGGCCTGCTCCATGAAACCGGCGTAAATCTCCATCTCCCGGGCCAGCACCGGCTTGAGCTCGGCGGGCATGTCGTCCCACGCCGGGATCACCTCATGGCGCTTGGTCAACACCGCGTCATCCGGTATGACGCCCAGTTTTTTCTGCTCGGCAAAGATCTTCTCCCGCAGGACGTCCCACCCAGTGTCGAACTTTCCCTTGTACCTGTCCGACCATTCCTTGGGCACGTGATGCGGCGCGTGCGTCGCGCCAGGCGCGAAGTACATGAAGAACGGTTTATCCGGGGCCAGCGCCTCCTGCTGGCGCACCCACGTGATCGCGCGATCGGCCAAGTCTTCGGTCAGGGTATAACCCTCTTCCGGGGTTTTGGGCGGCTCGACCGCCGCGGTGCCCTCATACAGGCCGGGGTAGTACTGGTTGGCTTCTCCGCCGACGAAGCCGTAGAAGTACTCAAAACCCGAACCGGTCGGCCAATGGTCGAACGGCCCGACCGGTGACACCTCCCACGCAGGCACCTCATGGCACTTACCGAATTGCGCCGTGGAATACCCGTTCAGCCGAAGGGTTTCGGCGAGCGGTGCCTTGTCCTTGGGTCGCACACTGCAGTTACCCGGCGCCGAGGTCGCCATCTCGGTGATCGCGCCCATGCCCACCGAGTGATGATTGCGCCCGGACAACATCGCCGCGCGGGTCGGCGAGCATAGCGCGGTGGTGTGAAACCGGTTCAACTTCAGCCCCTCCGCCGACAACCGTTCGGCGGTGGGGGTTTTGCACGGACCGCCGAAAGCCGACGAGGCGCCGAACCCGACATCATCGATGAGAACGATCAACACGTTGGGCGCGCCCGCCGGCGGGCGCAGCATCGTGATCGGCGGATACTTCGTATTCGGATCCTTGGCGTCATAGGTCGTCAAACCGACATGCTTGACATCCGGAATCGGCAAGGTCTCCCGCATCACCGGCGCCGAACCCTCGCCCCCTGCGACCGCCGTCTCCGAGGGCACCTCGCCGTTGCCGTGAGCTGGTGTAATCGCCATGACGGTCCCTTCTGGATTGGTGTACAGGCCGAACGATACGCCCGACGCAGTAGTGATTCCGGCCTCATTAATAGGGGCGTGAGAAGTGCGCTGCTGCTACAAACCCCGCGACGCCCACCGGGGCAGCGCCCCGTAGTGTGCACTGGAAATGTGGAGCTTCTCAGCAGAGCCGTGGTGGGCTGTCGGTTGCACCCCCCAGCGAAGCAAGATCAGGAAGGTAATGACTAACCCCCCGCCCGCATGGTTGGGGGTAGGCGCACACGTCCCCACTTAGCAGGGATCACCCGGGGGCGTGTAATACGGCACACCTTCTACCGTGTAGCACGGAACGTCGCGATAAACGTAAGGGTGATCGGCAGCCGCTATGGCCCCGCCGGTGACCACGTCACCGACTATGTTGGTGCATCCACCCCCGCCAAAATGGCGTCCGTGTGCGCCCGCGCAAATATCGGCGTGAGCCATCGGTGCTATGGCCACGGGCGCTACCGCCATCGCCGCGGCTGCCAACACCGCTGATGCTAGCTTGTTCATTCGGTGGGATTCCTCCTGCTAGCCCGGCCCACAGTGGTCCCACACCTTCGCAGGCGGCCACCGTCTGAAGTGTCGGATCGCGGCTGCGGCGGCAAAGGATCCAGCTGCGGCCCGCGTCCAGGATGGCGTTAGGCCGCGTCGCGTCACGCGAGCCCCAATGTGTCACGCAGACATGGGACGTGCGGATGAAAAAGTGCCGTCGCTCAACTTTGAAATCCATACTGTCTTGACCACCTACGAAAGAAGGGCGAGCCATCATGACGAGTCAGCCCGAGCAGTACGACGTCGAGGTTTTCGATTCCAATTCGATGGACTGGTTCGAGCTGCCGATCGAACAGCTCGGCAGGAGTCTGTCGCTCAAGCCATTCACGTTCGACCCCGACACCGGGATGTCGTGCATGCTTTTGCGTTACGACGCCGGGTTCATCAACCCGTGGCATACCCACGACTGTGCACACGGCATGTTCGTGTTGAGCGGCACCATGCGGACCAACAAGGGGGATTTCGGTCCGGGGACCTTTGTGTGGTTCCCCGAGGGCATGACGATGTACCACGGTGCCACCGAGGACAGTGACTGTCTCATGCTCTTCATTACGAACAAGCCGTTCAATATTCGCTACACCTTCGAGAATGAACCGAGCGGAAGCGAGGCCGAGCGACTGGGCCGGGAGAAAGCGTGCCTATGCTCGATGGCCTCCGTAACCTGACGCAGTCCTGATCTGGGCCTCAATTCCGGGTGAGGACGAACGCCTCTATTTTGCGTTCGCCAGCCCGCGCTTCGTACTTCCCCCAGCCGGGGTAGATCTCGACGCCTTTTGCCCAGATTTCGTCGCGCTCGCCGGGTGTGGCGGGCCGGGCGGTGGCATGCCACGTCTCGCCCTCGATGGATACCGTGGCCTCTGGGTTCGCCTTGAGATTGTGGTACCACGCCGGGTGCTTGGTGCCGCCCCAGTTGGACGCGATGATGGCCAGGCCGTCGGGGTGCGGGATTCCGTACACCGCGACGGTACGGGGTTGGCCCGACTTCGCGCCGGTTGTGGTGAGGAGGACCGCAGGAACGCCGGTTACGATCCCAGTGAAGTTGCGCCTGCCGTCCGTGAGCCTGCTGACGATTTGGTCGAGGTGGGTTGCCGTCGGGCGGAGAAGCGCCGCTCCCACCTTCGTGGCCGCGAGGGTGCGCATCGTCCGCTGGAACGCGTTGGCATCGTCGAAGGACCGGCCTGGCATGGTGTCATTCTTACCGGACCTGAACGCACGGAGACTCGTATTCGCAGCTTCGCTGAATGCCATGACGGCGGCGCTTATGCGCCCCCCTTTTGATCGGCAACTCGAGCACTATCCCGATCACTGGTTCGCCGGTCGGCCATTCCCCACGTAGCATTTTCGCCTGCCTCCGAGGTCGCCCCAAAGCGACACATAGAGGAAACAAAAACGTGAGCACGACAAGGGGATTGTCCAATAGCCAACATTTGCACGCCTCAAAACTCTAGTAACGGACACTGTGGAGTGAGTGCTGGGGCGGCGTAGTAACACCGAGGTCACCCCGTCGCAAAAGTCGCTTCAAAAAAGATGTTTGTCAGAACAACATCGCCGTTGAATGCGATGTTCAAGAGAGGGAGCGACAGTGCGGGGCTACCGCAAGACGCCGACGACGAGAATGATGCAGGCTGCGATCATTGCGGGCGCGAGAGAAGCCAGAAGGAAGTTGACGAGGCCCTCCTTGCCGGCAGATGCCACACGCCCACCCGCCGCTTCTGGCGCGAACTTCCGACCGGCACCCGAGATCGCTGCGAGTTGCGTTGCCAACCAGTTCGCGTACGTGCCATACGCCAGCAGGGCCACGGAAGCGACCTGAACCATGAGTCAGATTGAGATATGGCCACAGCAAACCGAGGACGATGAGGAACGGTCCGTTTGTCATGCCCTGAAGATGACTGGCCAGCCCCATACGCGGATTCTTCACGGCTCGGAGCGCCAGACCTGTGATGAGACCGAGGAGAAAGAGGATCAGGCCCAGAGCGAAGAGGAGCGTCTGCATGGCCCGATCGTAGGGACACCCGCGCCACCTCAGCCACGAACTACTCGTGTCGACTAGTGCTTGCTGGTAGACGTTGATCCGAACCGGAATTCGACCACGTCGCCGTCGGCCATCACGTAGTCCTTGCCTTCCATCCGCACCTTGCCTGCGGCCTTGGCGGCCGCCATCGAGCCCGCAGCCATCAAGTCGTCGTAGGAGACGATCTCGGCCTTGATGAAGCCCTTCTCGAAGTCGGTGTGGATGACGCCGGCGGCTTTCGGCGCTGTGTCGCCCTGATGAATCGTCCACGCCCGCGACTCTTTCGGACCGGCCGTGAGGAACGTCTGCAGCCGCAGCGTGTGGAAGCCGGCCCGGGCCAGTGCGTCAAGGCCGCGTTCGGTCTGGCCGATAGACTCGAGGAGTTCGGCGGCGGACTCGTCGTCGAGCTCCTGCAACTCGGCCTCGACCTTCGCGTCCAGGAACACCGCGTCGGCCGGCACGACCATCTCCCGCAGCGCGGCGATGCGGGCAGCGTCGGTGAGCACCTCCTCGTCGGCGTTGAACACATAGAGGAAGGGCTTGGTCGTCAACAGGTTCAGCTCGCGCAACACCGCCGTGTCGACCGCCTGGCCGGCCGCGAACAGCGTTGTGCCGCCGTTGAGAAGCTCCTGGGCGGCGACTGCCGCCTCGTGGGCGGGTCTGCGGTCCTTGTGGGTGCGGGCTTCCTTCTCGAGCCGCGGCAAAGCCCGCTCGAGCGTTTGCAGGTCCGCCAGGATCAGCTCGGTCTCGATCACTTCGATGTCGGACTTCGGATCGATCCGCCCGTCCACGTGCGCCACGTCGTCGTCGGTGAAGACGCGCACCACTTGGCAGATGGCGTCGCTCTCACGGATGTTGGCGAGGAACTTGTTGCCCAACCCGGCGCCTTCCGAGGCGCCCTTCACAATGCCGGCGATGTCGACAAAGGTCACCGGCGCGGGCACGATCTTTTGTGATTCAAAAATCTTGGCGAGCTCGCCCAGCCTCGGATCCGGCAACGGCACCACGCCTTCATTCGGCTCGATCGTCGCGAACGGGTAGTTGGCAGCCAGCACGTTGTTGCGCGTCAGCGCGTTGAAGAGCGTCGACTTACCGACGTTCGGCAGGCCAACGATTCCCAGGTTCAAGCTCACAGGGAGCCAAGTGTAGGAGACACCCCCGGGCACACCAGCGCGCGCTGCAGCCACTTCAAGCCGAAGCCGGTACGGTCAACGTGTGTCAGGACAGCGCGCGAGGTCCGCAGTGGCGGCCGAGCATCGCTCCATGATTCCCACCTTTCCCGGTGTGCCGTCGTGGGGTGCGGTGCTCGTCGCAGTCACCTTCACTGCGGTCGGCTTCGCCTTCGACGCCGGTTCCGGCGGCAAGGAGCTGACCTTCGCCTTTGCTGCGGCCTACGCCGTCGGGTGCGTCGCCGCCGTGGTGCTCGTGCGCCAGACGGCCATCTTCACCGCCGTCATTCAGCCTCCGCTGATCCTGTTCGTCAGCGTGCCCGGCGCGTACTTCCTCTTTCACGGCGCCACGATCGACGGCGTCAAGGATCTGCTGATCAACTGCGGGTACCCACTGATCGAACGGTTCCCGTTGATGTTCTTCACCTCGGCCGTCGTTCTGTTCCTCGGCCTCCTTCGCTGGTATTCGAGCGTGTCGCGGCGTCGTTCCGCGGCCACAGCCGAGCCGACGGTGTCCGAAGGACCGCTTTCCGCAATCACCGCCAAGATCTCCGGCCTCCTGTCGCGGGGCGCCGAGAGCGACAGCACCGCGGACGACGCCGCTCCACGGCGCAGCAGGCAACACTCGATCGACCGGAGCGCCAGAACCACCAAGACTGCCGCGGCCTCGACGCGAAACCGCAGCGGCCGGCCGACCAAGCGCACACAACCGTCGCGCTCGCGACACACCCGCCCGCCCGAGACGGAGATCATCGAGCCCGTGGTGGAGCGGCCACGCCGGCAACGCACCACCCGCCGAACCACCGATTCGGCCACGCCCCCGGTTGAGCCGCGGCGCCGCCCGCGTTCGTCGTCGTCGTCGCACGCGAACCCCGCAAGCAACCGCCGCCGAGTGAGCGCCGGTCTCCCTATCAACGGCCCGATCGGCACAGCCGGTTCGACGGCTTCGAACCCTTCGAACCGCACGGCGCCGGTGGCTCCAACGGCAACGGCACCCATCACCCGGTCTCGCGGGTGCGTTACCGCGGTGCAGACGACGACGACCAGCGGCCGCAATACCGGGCCCGGCCGCGGGCAGCCAAGCATCAGGCCGAGGCCTGGGAGTACGACGTCTAGTCAGACAGTTCTAGGCACGGGCCGGACGGATCTCGCGGGGCAGTGCGAAGACCAGCGTCTCGTTGGCGGTCGTGACCGGCTGCACCGTGTCGAAGCCGTGCTCGGCAAGCCGCTCCAGCACGCCACGGACCAGGATCTCGGGCACCGAGGCGCCTGAGGTGACGCCGACGGTGGTGACCCCGTCGAGCCACGCCGGGTCGACGTCGTCGGCGTAGTCGACGAGATAGGCCGCATCGGAGCCGGCGTTGCGCGCGACCTCGACCAGCCGCACCGAGTTCGAGGAGTTGCGTGAGCCGACGACGATGACCAGCTGACACTCGGGCGCCATCGCCTTGACGGCGACCTGGCGGTTCTGGGTGGCGTAGCAGATGTCGTCGCTCGGCGGATCCTGCAGTGTCGGGAACTTCTCCCGCAGCCGCCGCACGGTTTCCATCGTCTCGTCGACGCTCAGCGTGGTCTGCGAAAGCCAGATCACCTTGTTCTCGTCGCGGACTGTGACGTTGTCGACCGCGTCCGGCCCGTCGACGAGCTGCACGTGGTCGGGTGCCTCGCCGGCGGTGCCGACGACCTCTTCGTGGCCCTCGTGGCCGATCAGCAGGATGTCGTAGTCGTCGCGCGCGAACCGCTTCGCCTCGTTGTGCACCTTGGTGACCAACGGGCATGTCGCGTCGATGACCTGGAGCTTGCGCTCCACTGCCGACGTGTGCACCGTCGGGGCGACGCCGTGGGCGGAGAACACCACGATCGCACCCTCGGGCACCTCGTCGGTCTCGTCGACGAACACCGCGCCCGCGTCGGCGAGCGTGTCGACCACGTGGCGGTTGTGCACGATCTCGTGGCGGACGTACACCGGAGCGCCGTGCTTCTCCAGCGCCCGCTCGACGGTCTCCACGGCGCGATCGACGCCCGCGCAGTACCCGCGGGGCTCGGCCAGCAGGACGCGCTTGCCGGCCACGCCGGTGGACGCCGTGGCCGAGGCACCCGGAATCCCCATGTCGATAGTCGGCGGCATGGTTCCCAGGGTACTGACCCGCGGCGCCGGGAGGCCAACCGTAGGCTGGGGCGCATGGCTACTGCACCATATGGGGTCCGTCTGCTGATCGGAGCGGCCGTAACCGCCATCGAGGAGACACGAAGGCTTCCGCAGACCATCCTCACCTACCCGATGACTGTCGTAAGCCAGTTCGCGCACCTCGTGATGAAGATGCAGCAGGACGTGGCGGACCTGGTCAACAAGGGTGACGAGACGCTCGAGAGCCTATTTCCGCCCAAGGACGAGAAGCCCGAGTGGGCGACGTTCGACGAGGATCTGACCGACAAGGCGCCCGCACCGTCGGCCTCAGACGGCGAACGGCGCACCGAGGGCCGGTTCGCGTTGTTCACCGGCGGAGAGCCCGACGACGCTGAGGACAGCGACCCCGAGCCCGCGACCGGGGAGCTTCCGGAGGTCGTCGAGCGGCTCGACTACGAGACGCTCACACTGGCCCAGCTGCGGGCCCGGCTCTCCTCACTCCGCGTCGCTGACCTGGAAGCGCTGCTGGCTTACGAGGAGTCCACGAAGTCCCGCGCGCCATTCCAGACTCTGCTGGCCAACAGGATCACCCGCGCGACCGCCAGGTGAGCACCCGGGTGGGCACGGCGCGATGAGCGAGGCCGAGCAAGGCAAATCTCCCGACAATCCCTGGCCGGTGCGGGCGGTCGCGACCCGCGTCGCCAAGTACATCGACCGGCTGGGCATGGTGTGGGTCGAGGGCCAGCTGACCGAGCTCAAAGTGCGGCAGTCGACGGCCTGGATGGTGCTGCGTGATCCCGCAGCCGACATGTCGCTTTCGGTGAGCGCTCCGCGCGACCTGGTGGCCAACGCCCCGGTGCCGCTCACCGAGGGCACACAGGTGATCATGTGCGGCAAGCCGCAGTTCTACACCCGTAACGGCTCATTCAGCCTGCGTATCAGCGAGATTCGCGCCGTCGGCATCGGCGAGCTGCTTGCGCGCATCGATCGGCTGCGCAGACTGCTGGATGCCGAGGGTCTGTTCGATCCGCGGCTCAAACGGCCGATTCCCTTCCTGCCCAACACCATCGGGCTCATCACCGGACGTGCCAGCGCCGCCGAGCGAGATGTCGTGACGGTCGCGACGGGACGGTGGCCCGCCGTGCGCTTCGACGTCCGCAACACCATCGTTCAGGGTCCCGCGGCCGTGCCTCAGATCGTCGAGGCCCTGCGCGCACTCGACGCCGACCCGGCCGTCGACGTCATCGTCGTCGCGCGTGGCGGCGGCAGTGTCGAAGATCTGCTGCCGTTCTCCGACGAGACGCTGTGCCGAGCCATCTCGGGGTGCACCACGCCCGTCGTCAGCGCCGTCGGCCACGAACCCGACAATCCGCTGTGCGACCTGGTCGCCGATCTGCGGGCGGCCACCCCGACCGACGCCGCCAAGCGCATCGTTCCCGACACCGCCGCCGAACAGGCGCTGTTGCTCGACCTACGCCGCCGCAGCGCGCGGGCCCTGCGCAACTGGGTGCATCGCGAGGAGCACGTGTTGAGCCAGTTGCGCAGCAGGCCGGTGATCGCCCAACCGCTGTCGGGACTGACCGTGCGGGCCGACGAGGTTCTGCGCTGCCGGACGTCCGGCCGCCGCGACATCACGCGGTTGGTGGCCGCAGAAGCGGAGCGCATCGGTCATCTGTCGGCGCGGCTGACGACGCTCGGCCCGGCGGCCACCCTGGCCCGTGGCTACGCCGTGGTGCAGGCGGTGAGGGCCACCGGTGAGGCGGCCGTGGTGCACTCCGTTGCGGACGCGCCGGCGGGCTCGCGGTTGCGGCTACGGGTGTCCGATGGGGCGATACAGGCGGTCAGCGAGGGATCTGCATGAAGCCTATTAGTGAATTAGGCTATGAAGAGGCGCGCGACGAACTGATTGAGGTGGTGCGTCGGCTGGAGCAGGGCGGCCTTGACCTGGATGCGTCGCTGAAGCTCTGGGAAAGGGGCGAAGAACTGGCTAAATGCTGCGATCAGCACTTAGCCGGAGCCCGCAAGCGGATCGAGGATGCGCTGGCCGCTGGGGACCCCGACGAAAGTTGACCGGGGAAACAATTTAGCCCCAGGGGCTCGAAACTGGAACACGTTTCATTTATGCTGTCCGGCATGGGTGATTCAACACTGAAGACCGAACTCGGCCGGGTGCTGGTCACCGGTGGCTCCGGTTTCGTCGGAGCCAACCTGGTGGCGTCGCTGCTCGAACGTGGCCACGAGGTGCGCTCCTTCGACCGCGCACCCTCCCCGCTGCCCGCGCATCCGCGGCTGCAGGTCATCGCGGGAGACATCTGCGACGAGGACACCGTCGCATCCGCCGTCGACGGCATGGATACCGTCTTCCACACCGCGGCGATCATCGATCTGATGGGCGGCGCGTCGGTCACCGACGAGTACCGGCAGCGCAGTTTCGCAGTCAACGTCGGAGGCACCGAGAACCTCGTGGCGGCGGCGCAGAAAGCCGGCGTGAAGCGATTCGTGTACACGGCGTCCAACAGCGTGGTGATGGGCGGCAAGCGGATCTCCGGGGGAGACGAATCCCTGCCGTACACGACCCGCTTCAACGACCTGTACACCGAGACCAAGGTGGCCGCCGAACGGTTCGTGCTGTCGCAGAACGGCGTTCGCGGCATGCTGACCTGCTCGATCCGGCCCAGTGGCATCTGGGGCCGCGGCGACCAGACGATGTTCCGCAAGCTCTTCGAGAGTGTGCTGGCCGGACACGTCAAGGTCTTGGTGGGCAGCAAGCATGCCAAACTCGACAATTCCTACGTGCACAACCTGATTCACGGATTCCTGCTTGCCGGCGAACACCTGGTGCCGGGCGGGACCGCGCCCGGGCAGGCGTACTTCATCAACGACGGCGAGCCGATCAACATGTTCGAGTTCTCCCGCCCCGTCGTCGAAGCGTGCGGGCAGCGCTGGCCGCGGCTGCGTGTCTCGGGCGCCTTGGTGCGCTGGATCATGACGATCTGGCAGTGGCTGCACTTCCGCGTCGGGCTGGCCAAGCCGCTGTTCGAGCCGCTGGCCGTCGAGCGCCTGTATCTGGACAATTACTTCTCGATCGCCAAAGCGCAGCGCGATCTCGGCTACCGCCCGCTGTACACCACCGACGAAGCGATGAACGACTGCCTGCCCTACTACGTGGAGCTGTTCGAACAGATGAAAGCAAAGGCCAAGGAAGCCCCGGTAAAGGCGGTCGCGGCCGCTGATACCGTGGCCTGATCTGCGGGTTAGTTGATGAGGTGAACCGGGTGACGGGTAACCGCTTCGATCCTCGCGCCCGCACGGTGCAATAGATCGGTCCCCAAGGTGATCAGCGCGCGGGCGGCGGCGATCTCCTCGCCGATCATCGGCTGGCTGAGGTCCTTCGGGTTGCGGAACGCATCACCGATTGCGGTCAAGGTCTCCCCGTCGCCGAGGTGGGCGCACACTGTGGCATGCGTGTGCGTCGGGTCCTCGTCGAACTCGATGTCCAGCCGCCAGGCCTCGTCAAGGGACTCGTCCTCCATCGCTACCACCTTCCCCCTGACAGAGTGCGCCATCGGCGGGCCGCGCATTTGAAAATGCTCGAGTTTTTCGCACCGACCTGACGACGATCTTGTATCGGCGGCTTCATTAAATCTTCCTAACAGCCTCTCCGAAGCGGCACCTTAGTTCGCGCATCGCAATAGGGTCGTCAACGCGCGCAGATGATCGGGTCGGGTCGAAGAAGAGGGGCACGAACATGCCTGCCGGTAAGCCCAACATTCTGGTCATCTGGGGCGACGACATCGGCATCAGCAACCTGAGTTGTTACAGCGACGGCATGATGGGCTATCGCACCCCGAACATCGATCGCATCGCCAGCGAGGGGATGCGCTTCACGGATTCCTACGGCGAGCAAAGCTGCACGGCCGGACGAGCAGCGTTCATCAGCGGTCAGAGCGTCTATCGCACCGGGATGAGCAAGGTCGGCGTCCCAGGCGTCGACATCGGATGGGCCGCCGAGGATCCGACCATCGCCGAGCTGCTCAAACCGCTCGGGTACGCGACCGGCCAGTTCGGCAAGAACCACTTCGGCGACTTGAACAAGTATCTGCCGACCGTGCACGGCTTCGACGAGTTCTTCGGCAACCTCTCCCACCTCAATGCCGAGGAAGAACCCGAGCAGTACGACTATCCGCACAAGGACCAGTTCCCGAGACTCTACGAAACGGCACTCCCCCGTGGTGTTCTGAAGTGCAAGGCACTGGACGAGGAGTCGAAGGAACCCGACGACGACAAGTTCGGCCCGGTCGGCAAGCAGACCATCGAGGACACCGGCCCGCTGACCGCCAAGCGCATGGAGACGATCGACGACGACATCGCAGATGCCACCGTCGACTACATCAAGCGGCAGCACGACGCGGGCACGCCCTTCTTTGTGTGGTGCAACTTCACCCACATGCACCTCTACACCCACGTCAAGCCAGAGAGCCGCGGGCAGGCGGGGCTATGGCAGTCCGCGTACCACGACGCGATGATCGACCACGACAGGAACGTCGGCACGGTGCTCGACGTGCTCGACGAACTCGGCATCACCGACGACACCATCGTCATCTACTCCACCGACAACGGGCCACATCGCAACAGCTGGCCCGACGGGGGCACTACGCCGTTTCGCAGCGAAAAGAACACCAACTGGGAAGGCGCTTACCGGGTGCCGGAGTGGATCCGCTGGCCCGGAAAGATCACGGCGGGCAGCGTGTCCAATGACATCATCCAGCACTACGACTGGCTGCCGACACTGCTCGCCGCAGCAGGCGATCCCGACGTCAGCGACAAGCTGGAGAAGGGCTTCAAAGCCGGCGCGGACGGGGAGACCGAATACAAGGTCCACATCGACGGTTTCAACCTGCTGCCCTATTTGGTGGACGAGGTAGAGCACAGCCCGCGTCGCGGTTTCTTCTATTTCAACGACGACGCGAAACTGGTTGCGATGCGGTTCGAGAACGGGAAGATCGTCTTCGCCGAGCAGCGCTGCCAGGGCACACTGCGAATCTGGGCCGAACCGTTCACCGCGCTGCGAATACCGAAGCTGTTCAACCTGCGCACCGACCCGTTCGAATACGCAGACATCACGTCGAACACCTACTACGAGTGGTTCCTGAGGCGGGACTTCTTCGTTTTCTACGCGACTGCGATGGCGGCGCAGTTCCTCGACACGTTCAAGGAGTTCCCGCCACGGCATCCACCGGCCAGCTTCAGCATCGACCAAGTCGTCAAGAAGCTCGAAGATTTCCTGGCGGCCGACTAACCGGCCGGCCACCGCTACGGCTAATGACAATTCAAGAAAGGAGATTGTGCATGCCTGAATCCAAACCAAACATCCTCGTCATCTGGGGTGACGACATCGGCATATCGAATCTGAGCTGTTACAGCCGAGGAATGATGGGCTACTTCACACCCAACATCGACCGGATCGCCGACGAAGGAATGCTGTTCACCGACTCCTACGGTGAACAGAGTTGCACGGCGGGCCGGTCGTCGTTCATCACCGGACAGAGCGTGTACCGCACCGGCATGAGCAAGGTCGGCATGCCGGGCGTCGACATCGGTCTGCAGAAGGAAGACCCGACCATCGCCGAACTCCTCAAGCCGATGGGCTACGCGACGGGCCAGTTCGGCAAGAACCACCTCGGCGACCTCAACAAGTTCCTGCCGACTGCGCACGGGTTCGACGAGTTCTTCGGCAACCTGTATCACCTCAACGCGGAAGAAGAGCCGGAGAACGCCGACTATCCCACCGAGGAGGAGGCGCCGCTGCTGCGCAAAGCGCTGTTGCCGCGTGGCGTCATCCATTCCTGGGCCACCGACGAGGACTCCGGTGAGGTCGACGACCGTTACGGTTCGGTCGGCAAGCAGCGCATCGAGGACACCGGGCCGCTGACCAAGAAGCGGATGGAGACAATCGACGACGAAACCACTGGCGCCTGCATCGATTTCATCAAGCGTCGGCACGACGAGGCCACCCCGTTCTTCGTGTGGATGAACATGACCCACATGCATTTCCGGACCCATACCAAGCCCGAGAGCCTCGGACAGGCCGGCCGCTGGCAGTCGCCGTACCACGACACGATGATCGACCACGACCGCAATGTCGGACAATTACTCGACCTGCTCGACGAACTCGGCATCGCCGAGGACACCATCGTCATCTATTCGACGGACAACGGTCCGCACGCCAACAGCTGGCCGGACGGTGCCACCACCCCGTTCCGCAGCGAGAAGGCCACCAACTGGGAGGGCGCCTTCCGGATTCCCGAGATGATCCGATGGCCAGGAAAGATCAAGCCGCGCAGCGTGTCCAACGAAATCGTGCAGCACCACGACTGGCTGCCGACGTTCCTGGCGGCCGCCGGCGATACCGATATCATCGAGAAGCTCAAGGCCGGCCACACCATCGGCGACATGACCTACAAGGTGCACATCGACGGCTTCAACCTGGTGCCCTATCTGACCGGTGAGGTCGACAAGAGCCCGCGGCGCGGGATGATCTACTTCTCCGACGACTGCGACGTCCTGGGCATCCGGGCCGAGAATTGGAAGGTGGTGTTCCAGGAGCAGCGCTGCCGCGGCACGCTGCAGATCTGGTTCGAACCGTTCACGCCACTGCGGGCACCGAAATTGTTCAATCTGCGCACCGATCCCTACGAGCGCGCCGACATCACGTCGAACACCTACTGGGACTGGATGATCGACCGCATCTACCTCGTGCTCTACGGCTCGGCGATCGCGACGCAGTTCCTGGAGACATTCAAGGAGTTCCCGCCCCGCCAGGAACCGGCGTCATTCACCATCAACCACGCCGTCGATGAGCTCAACAAGTTCCTGTCGTCACGCGGTGGCTGAGCGTGGCTGAACTCACTTCGTGGACCGACGGGCCCACGAAGTCGGCGATCGTCGACTTCGTGGCGCGCGTCACCGCCGAGGGTGGCCCGGACTTCGTGGCGCCCGAAGCCCGCGTCGCGGTGTTCGACAACGACGGCACGCTGTGGTGCGAGAAGCCGATGTACATCCAGCTGGACTTCCTCGTTCGCCGGTTGTCCGAGAAGGCGGCCAGCGACTCGGCGCTGGCTGCCACCCAGCCGTACAAGGCCGCGTCGACCGGCGACCTGAACTGGTTCGGCGGCGCGATCACCAAGCACTACCAGGGCGACGACAGCGACCTGAAAGTGCTTGCGGGAGCTGTACTGTCGCTACACGATTCGATGACCGTGGAGGATCATGCCGCCCTGGTCGAGTGCGTTCTACTCGGAGGCCCGGCATCCGACGCTGGGGCGCCCGTATCAGAACTGCACGTATTCGCCGATGGTGGAACTGCTGCGGTATCTGGAGCAGCACGGCTTCATGTGCTACATCGTGTCCGGCGGCGGCCGTGATTTCATGCGCCCGATCACCGGCGCCATCTACGGAATACCGCCGGAACGAGTGGTCGGCAGCGCGCAGGGCCTGAAGTTCGAAGGCGCGCAGGGGCATGGCGATCTGTTGATCCAGCCGGCACTGGACATCTTCGACGACGGACCCGAGAAGCCGGTGCGGATCTGGAACAGGATCGGCCGCCGCCCGATCCTGTCGGCGGGCAACTCCAACGGTGACGACGAGATGCTGATGTACTCCGGTAAGCACGGTGCCGCCGCGCTTCGGCTGCTGGTGCTGCACGACGACGCGGAGCGCGAATTCGCCTACACCGCAGGGGCCGAGCGCGCGCTCGAACACGCCGGACAGTTCGGCTGGACCGTCATCAGCGTGAAGAACGACTGGGCGACCGTCTTCGGTGACTGACAATCTCATCGAACGCGGCCTGGTCCGCATTCCCGCGCAAACGGCAATCGTCGGGTCTGATGACCACTACCCCGAAGAGGGACCGGCGCGTCCCGTCAGCGTCGACGAGTTCTGGATTCACGCCCGCCAGGTCACCAACGCCGACTATGCCGAATTCGTCGACGCCACAGGCTATGTCACCGTCGCAGAACGACCGCTGAACCCCGCCGCCTACCCCGACGCGCCCGCCGAGAACCTGCAACCGGGGTCGATGGTCTTTCACCGCACCGCTGGTCCGGTCGACCTACGGCATATCAGTCAGTGGTGGGCCTGGACGCCGGGCGCCTGCTGGCGGCACCCCGCCGGGCCGCACTCGTCGATCGACAATCGAACCACCCATCCGGTCGTACACGTCGCCTACGAGGACGCCGAAGCCTATGCGCAGTGGGCCGGCCTCGCACTACCGACGGAGGCGGAATGGGAGGTCGCCGCCCGCGGCGGCCTGCAGGCCGCCACCTACACCTGGGGTGATGCGCCTGAGCAGGGCGGCCAGCAGCTGGCGAACTATTGGCACGGCGAATTCCCGTGGCGGCCGGACCCGGGATACGGCCGCACCGCACCGGTCGCCGCCTATCCCGCCAATGGCTACGGCTTGTTCGACATGGCGGGCAACGTCTGGGAGTGGACGACCGACTGGTACGCCGACACCCGCGAAGGCGACCCATGCTGTGAGGCGGGCAGCTACGACCCTCGACAGCCGCAGTTCCGGGTGCCGCGCAAAGTGATCAAGGGCGGCTCGTTCCTGTGCGCCGACAGCTACTGCCTGCGCTACCGGCCCGCCGCGCGCCGCCCGCAAATGGTCGACACCGGCATGAGCCACATCGGGTTTCGTTGTATCAAGCGCTGATGAGGCTGCACCTGTGAGGATGGGACCATGGATGACGGTGGAGTGCACTACGCCAGAAACGGGTCGGTGCGGCTCGCATATCGCGTGATCGGTGACGGCGAAACCACACTGGTGTGGAATCCAGGATGGTTCAGCAATGTCGATCTGTGGACCGACCCTTCGCTGCCGTTCGTCACGTTCGTCGAGGGACTCGCCCGTGGCACGCGGCTGGTCATGTGGGACAAGCGCGGCACTGGACTGTCCGACCCGGTGACACACGTGCCGCCCCTGGACGAGCGAATGGACGACCTGCACGCCGTCATGGATGCGGCCGACGCTGACACCGCGGCGTTCTTCGGTGTCTCAGAGGGCGGTCCCATGAGCATCTTGTTTGCCGCGACCTATCCGGAGCGCGTTCGGTCGCTGGCTCTGTACGGAACCATGTCGCGCTTCAGTCCCGAGTTGCCGGATCACCCATGGGGTTGGAGTGCCACAGACGTCCGGGAAATGACCGCAGAAATCGAAACTAGTTGGGGGGAAGGCGCTCTCGCCGAGCGGTTCTTCGGCCCTGTGATAGCCGAGGTGCCCGGCTTCCGAGAGATCTACGGACGGGCCCAACGGGCGGGCGCCAGCCCGACTATGACGCTCATGCTGTTGCAGGCGCTGGTGAACAGCGATGTCGGCGGCGTTGTCGGTTCGGTTCACACGCCTACTCTCGTCCTCTCCAGGGAAGGCGACGACATCGCGCCCATCGAAGCAGCGAAGGCGTTAGCCGCGTCGATGCCCAATGCGCGGTTCCAACAACTGCCGCCCGGCCCCCATGCGCTCCTTGACGATGACCTCGGCGCAGCCGTCGTGAACTTCGCGTGCGGCCCCGTCGAGGACACCGGCGAGCGGGTCCTCTCGACCGTATTGTTCACCGATATCGTCGGCTCCACCGAACATCTGGTCGCCCAGGGTGATGCGCAGTGGCGCCATCAGCTCGATGCGCACGACAAGCTCGTCGACTGGATGCTGGAGAAATACGGCGGCCGCCGCGTCAAGCACACGGGCGACGGGGTCTTTGCGCTGTTCGACGGCCCTACCAAGGCGGCGCGTTGCGCGATGGACCTGGTGCCTGCCCTTGCGGCCAGGGGCATCCGCCTCCGCGCGGGAGTGCACACGGGCGAATGCGAGCGCCGCGGCGACGAATGGAGCGGCCTGGCGGTGCATGTCGGCGCTCGAATAGGCGCACTCGCCGGGCCCGACGAAGTGCTCGTCAGCCGAACCGTCCGAGACCTGTCCGCAGGGTCGGGGCTGCGTTTCGACAGCCTCGGCGCACAGCCGGTGAAGGGACTCTCCGAGGAGATCGAGGTGTTCCGCGTGACGGCGCCCGTCCGCGCGTGAAACTTACGCCTCGGCAGCCCTTTTGATGGCAGCGAGGGTCTCGGGAATGCCGCTTCTGGCCGCGTCGCGGCGCCTTTCGATCTCCCGGTCGGCGTCCTCGCCGTAGCGTTCGCGGAACCCGACGATGCCGGCAGGCAGGAACTCCCACTTCTCGGTGAGCCGCGTCCCGTCGCCTTCCGGCTGCGAAGGTGTACTCCCAGTGCACCCAGCCGTTGTTGACCTGCCAGGCGAATCTGCGACCGGGATCGGCGGCCACCACCTGGCTACGGGTCTCCCACGTCCGCTCCGCGGTCTCGTTGCGGCCGGTGAACCAGGAGCCCACCGTGGGGCCATCGCCCTCGTCCCACCAGCACGCCCGGCACACCGGACTCCACTCGCCCATCCTGGTCACGTCGGACACCAGCGCGTACAACTCGTCGGGTGTCGCCGCGACGGATATCGACTCGGACATCTTCAGATCGGTCACGGATCGAGTGTGTCAAAGCGCTAAGTTAGAACACGTTCCCCCGCCGTCGAAAGGCTAACTGGATGAGCGACAGTAGTGAGCGGATCGCCGTCGTCATCGGCGCGGCCTCCGGGATCGGCTGGGCGACCGCCCGTGCGTTGGCCGCCGACGGCTGCCGCGTCACCCTGGCCGACCGCAACGGCGACGGCGCACAGGCCCGGGCCGCCGAACTCGGTGCGCCGCACACCGCCGCAGAGGTCGACGTGACCGACGAGGGGTCGGTGCAACGGCTCTTCGAGCAGATCGGTGCTGTCGACATCGTCGTCAACTGCGCCGGGTTCGGGAGTCTGGGGCTGATCACCGAGCTGGCGGTCGACGAGTTCCGTTCGGTCGTCGACGTCTGCCTCAACGGCGGGTTCATCGTCGCCAAGTTCGCCGGCCAGAAGCTGCGCGAAGGCGGTTCGCTGGTGACGATCAGCTCACTCAACGGGCGCCAACCGGCGATCGGGATGAGTGCGTACTGCTCGGCCAAGGCCGGCGTGTCGATGCTCACCCAGGTTGCCGCGCTGGAGATGGGATCGCGAGGCATTCGCGTCAACGCGATCTCCCCGGGCTTCGTCGAAACCCCGCTGACTGAAGGCTCTTCGCTTGTGCCCGGACTCGTCGAGGACTACGTCGACAACACCGCGCTCGGCCGGGCAGGCCAACCTGAGGAAATCGCCGACGCGGTCGTGTTCATGTGCTCGCCGAAGTCCTCGTGGCTGACCGGCGAGGTGCTCGACCTCAACGGCGGCGCGCACCTCAAGCGCTACCCCGACGTGCTGGGTCACGTGATGAAACTTGCGGGGCCGCAGTGAACTTCACCGGTAAGCAGGCGATCGTCACCGGCGCAGGTTCCGGAATCGGCGCCGCGCTGTGCCGGGCGCTGGTCGCGTCGGGCGCGGAGGTGATGTGCACCGATGTCGACGGCGACGCCGCCGAGCGGACCGCGTCGTCGCTGGGTGCTGGCGCGCGCTTTGCCCGCCTTGACGTCACCGATGCGACGGCGGTGCAGGCGGCCGTCGACGAGGTGGTGGCGTGCACCGGCCGGCTGGATCTGATGTTCAACAACGCCGGCATCGTCTGGGGCGGCGACACCGAACTGCTCACCCTCGACCAGTGGAACGCGATCATCGACGTCAACATCCGCGGCGTCGTGCACGGCGTGGCCGCGGCGTACCCGCAGATGATCCGGCAGGGCGGCGGGCACATCGTCAACACCGCGTCGATGGCCGGGCTGACCGCGGCCGGACAGATCACCAGCTATGTGATGACCAAGCACGCCGTTGTCGGGCTGTCACTCGCGCTGCGCTCCGAGGCCGCGGCACGCGGGGTCGGCGTGCTGGTCGTCTGTCCGTCGGCGGTCGAGACACCGATTCTCGACAAGGGCGCGGTCGGCGGGTTCGTCGGCCGCGACTACTTCCTGCAGGGCCAAGGCGTCAAGACGGCCTACGACGCCGACCGCCTCGCGCGCGAGACCCTGCAAGCCGTCGTGCGCAACAAGGCGGTGTTGGTCAAGCCGCGCCGCGCGCATGCTCAGTGGCTCCTCGCGCGACTTGCGCCGGGCTTCATGCAGCGGATGTCGGTCAAGTTCATCGCGGCCCAGCGATCCCGCCAGTCGCAAGCGCACTCCCAGATTCGCTGAGTAATCAGGGCAGCCGGACGGCCGAGCTGGCTACGGTAGGCCCGTGGCCGCAATAAAGACCGATTTCACGCTGACCCAGAAACGGGCGCTGGCGGTCGCGACGGTCATCGCGATCCTGTTCGGCGCCTATTTTCTGCGCTCCTACTTCATCCTCATCGTGGTCGCCGCGGTGGTCGCTTACCTGTTCAGCCCGCTGTACAACCGGCTCAACAGGCGCATGGGCACCGGAGCCTCGGCTACCCTCACCCTCCTCGCGGTATTCGCCTGCATCATCGTGCCCGTCGGCCTCATCGGACTGTTGGCCGTCGTCCAGATCACCGAGATGGTGAAAGACGTCGCGGCCTGGGTGGAGCGAACCGACCTCTCCACGCTCGGCGACCGGACCTTGATGTTCGTCAACGGACTCCTGGCGCGGGTTCCGTTCGCCGACGTCACGGTCACGCCGGACATGATCCGCAAGGCAATGACGACCGTCGCGCAGAATGCCGGTCAATGGCTGCTGCATCTGCTTCAGGGCGCCGCAGGCGGCGTCGTCGGCGGAATCACGGCGGCGATTCTCTTTCTCTACGTGTTCATTTCGCTGTTGACCAACAAGAACGCGGTGCAGCGACTGATCCGCCAACTCAACCCGCTCGGCGAGGAAGTCACCGACCTGTACCTGGCCAAGATGGGCGCGATGGTCAGCGGCACGGTCAAGGGGCAGTTCATCATCGCCGTCTGCCAGGGCGTCGCGGGGGCGATCTCGATCTACATCGCCGGCTTTCACGACGGGTTCTTCATCTTCGCCGTCGTCTTGAGCGCGCTTTCGGTCATTCCTCTTGGCAGCGGCATCGTCACGATCCCGTTCGGCATTGGAATGATGTTGTTCGGCAACATCTTCGGCGGCCTGTTCGTCGTCGTGTTCCACCTCGTCGCGGTGAACAACATCGACAATTTCCTGCGACCGATTCTGGTACCGAAGGAGGCCCGACTCGACTCGGCGCTGATGTTGCTCTCGGTGTTTGCCGGAATCGGAATGTTCGGCGCGTTCGGCATCGTCATCGGTCCCGTGCTGATGATCGTCATCGTCACGACGATCAGCGTCTACCTCGCGGTGTACAAAGGCGTGCCGCTGGAACAACACAGTGAAGAAAAACACGACGCCGAAAAGTCCCAGAAGCGGAAGTCCGTGCTACGCCGCCTGACGCGCAGGGCGAGGCGGGCGGATCCGGAAGCGCCCGCCGCCGGCCCGGCTGACGCCGACCCGCAGCCCGGCGACCCGACCAGCGACACCCCGGAGCCGGCGGTTAAACCAAGCGCTCCCTGAGGAATTCGACGACGCGTTTGCGCGCCTCGTAGGCCGGGTGTCCCTCGTGTTCGCGCACCTCGAGTGTGAGCACCGAGTGCGCCATCTTGCCGAACCCGTGCTCGTTGCCCTTCTTCGAGCTGATCTCGATCACCTCGAACGCGTCGCCAAGCCGGTCCTTGAGCGTCTTGAAGCGTTCGGTGGGAACCAGCGGGTCTTCGCTGAACCGCAGGCCCAACGCGCACAGCCCGTCGTCGGCGGTCCGCCGTTGGACCACTTTCAGCTCGTCCTCCGACAAGCCGGGATCGCGGCGATGTTTCGGTGTCAGCGGCAGCGGCAGCGTCGGCTGGCTGAGCACCGGAGCCAGCACGCTGTCGTCGACTGCGACCGCCAATGCGAAGCCGCCGGTGAAGCACTCACCGATCACCCCGACTCCCTTACCCGGCGTCCTATCGTTCAGGTCGCGGGCCAGTGCCCTCAGATAGTGCGCCACGGGGCGGTCGGCGTTGGTCGCGAACGCCGCGAATTCCTTAGCCACACAGCCGCGCAGCATGACCGGCACCATCCTCGGTCGCATGCCGGGCGCACCGGGAGTGCCGAACAGCGACGGCGCTGCCACGGTGAACCCGTTGTCGACCAGGTGGTTACCCAGCGCCAGTACGCCCGGATGCAGACCCGGCAACTCCGGGATCAGCACCACCCCCGGGCCGTTGCCTTTGCGGTAGACGTCGTGGGTGATACCTGCGGCCGTGAACGGCGCGGCCGTCCACCCGGTCAGGTCCGCTTCCGGAGCCTGGCCGGCGACGTTGTCTGATGCGGTCATCGCGTCTCCATCTGTGGCCGCGGGCTATTTCGCCTGCAGTGGCGGCTGCTTCTGCACCGCCGCCGCCAGCGTACGGTACTCATCGGTACCGCCGGCCCCCTTGATCGCCACCTGGCCCGGTCCAGACGGGCCGGTCAGCAGCGTCGTCCACACCGGCTCGGCACCTTCTGTGTCGCCTTCGTAGACGATCCAGCGCACGCCGTCGACATCTTGCGTCCCTGTCGGCACCATGCCGGACTCGATCGAGTCGACCAGCTTCTCCTCGTCGGCGTTGCTCTGGACCAACGCCAGGTACATACCGGTCGCCGTCAGGTAGCCGACCGTGGAGGACACCGCGCGAACCCGCTGGCCCGCATCCGTCCGGCCGCCCTCGATGCCTGCCCGGTCGCCGGAATTGGCCCGCCAGCCCGTGGGCAGTGCGGGCACCCGGATCGGGATGCGAAGGGTGTCCGCGTCGGCCCGCAGCGCGGCCGGGGCGTCGTAGTCGGGCGCAGGGGCGGGACCGGGTCCACCTGGGGCGAAGGAGCACATGCCGAGCACGGCTGCGAGCACGATGCACGCGGCGACCAGGGGCGCTAGAGACCAGAACATATCGCGGCCGTCCTGCAGCAACCGCGGCTTCGCGGGTTTGGGGACGGGTTCCGGCTCTAGGGTCACAAGAGCCAGTATCCCAGCTCCCAAACGCCGATCGCCGAATGGGAGAATCGCAGGCATGACCCCATCACGCGGAGAGGCCCCCGATCGCAACCTGGCCCTCGAGCTCGTCCGAGTCACCGAGGCGGGTGCGATGGCGGCGGGTCGCTGGGTGGGCCGCGGCGACAAGGAGGGCGGCGACGGCGCCGCGGTCGACGCGATGCGTGAGCTGGTCAATTCCGTGTCGATGCGTGGCGTCGTGGTGATCGGCGAGGGAGAGAAGGACAACGCGCCGATGCTCTACAACGGCGAGGAGGTCGGCAACGGCGACGGCCCCGAGTGCGACTTCGCCGTCGACCCGATCGACGGCACGACGCTGATGGCGAAGGGCTTGTCCAACGCGATCTCGGTGCTGGCGGTGTCCGAGCGCGGCAGCATGTACGACCCGTCGGCGGTGTTCTACATGAACAAGATCGCGGTCGGGCCCGACGCGGTCGACGTCATCGACATCACCGCGCCGATCGGCGAGAACATCCGCCGCGTCGCCAAGGCCAAGAACGTGTCGGTGTCGGACCTGACCGTGTGCATCCTGGACCGGCCGCGCCACGAGCAGTTGATCGCCGACGTGCGCGACGCGGGTGCCCGGTGCCGGCTCATCTCCGACGGCGACGTCGCCGGCGCGATTTCGGCTTGCAGGCCGAACACCAGCACCGACCTGCTCGTCGGAATCGGCGGCACCCCTGAGGGAATCATCGCCGCCGCCGCGATCCGCTGCATGGGTGGCGCGATCCAGGGACAGCTCGCGCCCAAGGACGACGACGAGCGCCAGAAGGCCATCGACCGCGGCTATGACCTCGACAAGATCTTGTTCACCGAGGACCTGGTCTCCGGCGACAACGTCTTCTTCTGCGCCACCGGCGTCACCGACGGCGATCTGCTCAACGGCGTGCACTACTACGGCGGGGGATGCACGACGCAGTCGATCGTCATGCGCTCGAAGTCCGGCACTGTGCGGATGATCGAGGCCTACCACCGGCTGTCGAAGCTCAACGAATACTCCGCCATCGATTTCACCGGCGACAGCAACGCTTTTCAGCCGCTGCCATAACTCAGTCACCAAGACAAGGGAAACAACGTGAGCGTGGACTCCGCCAACTCTCAAGACGTCGAATACCGCGTCGAACGCGACACCATGGGCGAGGTCCGGGTGCCGGTCGACGCGCTGTGGCGCGCGCAGACGCAGCGCGCAGTGGAGAACTTCCCGATCTCGGGCCGCGGACTGGAACGCACCCAGATCAGGGCGCTTGGTCTGCTGAAGGGCGCCTGTGCGCAGGTGAACAAGGACCTCGGGCTGCTTCCCGCGGACAAGGCCGACGCGATCATCGCCGCGGCCGCAGAGATCGCCGACGGTCGCCACGACGATCAGTTTCCGATCGACGTGTTCCAAACCGGTTCGGGCACAAGCTCGAACATGAACACCAACGAAGTGATCGCCGGCATCGCAGATCGTAACGGCACGACAGTACACCCCAACGACGATGTGAACATGTCACAGTCGTCCAACGACACATTCCCGACGGCGACGCACATCGCCGCGACGGAAGCCGCTGTGCGCCATCTCATTCCGGCACTCGAGGTGCTGCACGAATCACTGGACGGCAAGGCCAGGCAGTGGCGCACCGTGGTGAAGTCCGGCCGGACGCACCTGATGGACGCGGTGCCGGTGACGCTGGGCCAGGAGTTCAGCGGCTACGCCAGGCAGGTCGAGGCCGGCATCGAGCGGGTGAAGGCGACACTGCCGAGGCTCGGCGAGCTTGCCATCGGCGGCACCGCCGTCGGCACCGGCCTCAATGCGCCCGACGACTTCGACGAGCGAGTAGTCGCCGTGCTCAAGGAGCAGACGGGGCTTGCCGAACTGCGCGTTGCGACAAACCATTTCGAGGCGCAGGCGGCGCGCGACGGGCTGGTCGAGGCGTCGGGTGCACTCCGCACCATCGCCGTCTCGCTGACCAAGATCGCCAACGACATCCGGTGGATGGGTTCGGGCCCGCTGACCGGTCTCGGCGAAATCCAGCTGCCCGACCTGCAGCCGGGCAGTTCGATCATGCCCGGCAAGGTCAACCCGGTGCTCCCCGAGGCCGTCACGCAGGTGGCCGCGCAGGTCATCGGCAATGACGCCGCGATCGCCTGGGGCGGCGGCAATGGCGCATTCGAACTCAACGTCTACATCCCGATGATGGCCCGCAACGTGCTCGAGTCGTTCAAGATCCTGACGAACGTCTCCCGGCTGTTCGCGCAGCGCTGCATCGACGGCCTCATCGCACACGAGGAGCGGCTGCGTGAGCTGGCCGAATCGTCGCCCTCGATCGTGACACCGCTGAATTCCGCCATCGGCTACGAGGAAGCGGCGGCAGTGGCCAAGCAGGCGCTGAAGGAGAAGAAGACGATTCGCCAGACGGTGATCGACCGCGGGCTCATCGGCGACAAACTGTCGGAGGAAGAGCTCGACAAACGGCTCGATGTGCTGGCGATGGCGAAGGTGAAACCGGGCGACGCTTAACTTCCGTTGTTCGGGCCGCCGGAGTTCGCGCCCGGGATGTCGGTGATCGGGATGTTCGGCATCGGCGGCGGCGACGGGGTGTCGGGCAACGAGGGAATCTGGTCGACTGCGATCTCGTGAAGGTCGTTGGCGGGCGGGCCGTTGTCGCGCGCGCCGTAGCTGCTGCCGGGTTCGCGCGGACCGAGCAATTGGCTGACCGTCACCAGATGATAGCCGTTGGCCTTCAGCACGGGAATGAACTGGTACACCAGATCGACTGTGCTGGAGTAGGTGTCGTGAAACAGCACGACCGAGCCCGGCTTGATCTGCGTCATCAACATGTACCGGGTGGCCGCGATGTTCGAGTCGTTGATCCAGTCGAAAGGGATGACGTCCCAATTGATGTCGGCCAGGCCCTGCTTCTTGGCCTCGGCGAGTACCTGATCGTTGACCAGTCCCCCGGCCGTGCGAACCAGTTTCGGTCGCTGATCGGTCGCCGCCTCGATGGCGTCGCCGGCCCTGCTGAACTGCGCGGCGATGTCCTCGGGCGGGATCGTCGTCATGTTCGGGTGTTCCCAGGTGTGGCTGCCGACTTCCATGCCGGCCTGCACGATCCGCTTCGCGCCGTCGGGATTGGCTGCGACCTTGTTGCCGATCAGGAAGAACGTCGCCTTCGCGTCGGCGTCCGTCAGGATCTGCAGCAGCCGGTCGGTATACGGCCCCGGCCCGTCGTCGAACGTCAACGCCACGCATTTGACCTGGGCGCAGTCGGCGTCGTCGGGTGTTTCACGCCTGGCGTGACCCGTGAGCAGAGCAGCCACGACGGCGGTGACCGCGGCGAGGACGCCGACGACCATCAGGCCGTATTGCCAGGCCCGGCTGTCGCGTCGCTTCGGCACGGCCGCAGCTTACCGGCGATCGCTGTGTGATTTCGGCGCGGTCGCGTGCGCTGAGCGTCGGTGAGCGCGCCGAAATCACTACGGCAGCGCGCCCGGGCTGATCTCCTCCAGCATCTCGGTGACCAGTGCGGCGATCGGCGAACGCTCGCTGCGCAACAGCGTGATGTGGGCGAACAACGGGTGCCCCTTGAGCTTTTCGATCACCGCCGCCACACCGTCGTGCCTGCCGACGCGCAGGTTGTCGCGCTGCGCCACGTCGTGGGTGAGCACCACCCGCGAACCGGCGCCGAGGCGGGACAGCACCGTCAGCAACACGTTGCGCTCCAGTGACTGCGCCTCGTCGACGATCACGAACGAGTCATGCAGGGACCGCCCGCGAATGTGGGTAAGCGGCAGCACTTCGAGCATCCCGCGCGACAGCACCTCCTCCAGCACGGCAGGGCTCGCGAGTCCTTCGAGGGTGTCGAAGACGGCCTGCGCCCACGGCCCCATCTTCTCGCTCTCGCTGCCGGGCAAATAACCGAGTTCCTGACCGCCGACCGCATACAACGGCCGGAACACGACAACCTTGCGCTGGGTGCGGCGCTCTAGCACGGCTTCCAGGCCCGCGCACAACGCCAGCGCGGACTTGCCGGTGCCCGCCTTGCCGCCCAGGGACACGATGCCGACCGACTCGTCGAGCAACAGGTCGAGCGCCACCCGTTGCTCGGCGGAGCGCCCGCGCAGACCGAAGACCTCGCGATCGCCGCGAACCAGTTGCACCCGCTTGTCCGGGTTGACTCGGCCCAGGGCGTGTGAGGTGGCGCCCAGCAGCCGGATTCCGGTGTGGCAGGGCAGATCTCGTGCGGCCTCCAGGTCGATCTCACCCTCGGCGAACAGTGAGTCGATCACCTCGGTGGCCACGTCGATCTCGTCCATGCCGGTCCAGCCGGACGTGACGACGTCCTGCGCGTGGTACTCGTCGGCCGAAAGTCCGACTGCGCCGGCCTTCACGCGCAGCGGAATGTCCTTGCTCACCAACGTGACCCGCTTGCCCTCTGCGGCGAGATTCGCCGCGCAGGTGAGGATTCGCGAGTCGTTGGTTTCGGTCCGGAAGCCCGCGGGCAGCACCGTGGGATCGCTGTGGTTCAGTTCGACGTGCAGCGTCCCGCCTTGAGTGCCAACGGGAATCGGCTGGTCCAGCCGCCCGTGCTCGATCCTCAGGTCGTCGAAGAGGCGCAGGGCCTGTCGGGCGAACCAACCGAGTTCATGATGATGGCGTTTGGCCTCCAGCTCGCTGATGACAACCAGCGGGACGACGACTTCGTGCTCGGCGAACCGCGTACAGGCCCGTGGGTCGGACAGCAATACGGACGTGTCGAGAACGTAGGTCCGGATGGAGGAATCGGTCACGTAGCGCTCCTCGAGGCGAGGTTGTCCATGCGGCCCCGCACGAACCTCTCGGCGGACACTGCGGCACCAGGGCCGGGACCGGCCCTCTCGAGTCGAGTCGATCGGTACCGCCCGGACAGCAGAGCATGTCGCTAGCCATCGCGAACGACGCTACTCCGGCAAGCGCGAGCGCGGCATGCAGGCGCGCCGATGCTTAACGCCACAGCAACTTTGGCAGGTTGCCGTGCAGCGATCGCAGAATGTTCAGGCGTTGACCAGAGGACGCAACCGCGGTTCGTCGGCCAGGCCCCAGGCCGCGATCCGGTCGGAGATGACCCGGCGCAGCGTCGCCTCGTCGAAGATGCCGGCGTCCGCGATGTTCTTGCGCTTGTCCTGGTAGGCGTCGATGTCTGCGCCGATCACGTCGAGATCTGCGGCGCGGCGGGCGATCGCCTCGATGGTCTCCTCGCGCCGGTAGCCCAGGCAGTGCTCGACGAGGTTACCGAAGAACTCCTCGTGACGTTCCTCGTCCTTGGCGATGCGGCCGACCAGACTTTTCAGCACCGGCTCGGTGATCTGCGCTTCCAGGTTGCGGCAGTAGACCGCATACGCGCGTTCGTAAAACGCCATGAACACCAGGCGTTCGATCTGGCTGTAGGTCTCGGCGCGGTAGCCTTTCATCACGTGCTCGACGCGGACGTCCTCGTTGGCGGCCGGGTCGATCTCCCGGGTGACGACGAGGTAGTTGCGCAGAGCGATCGCGTGCAGGTGCTCCTCGGCCGTCCACCGGCCCAGCCAGCGACCCCACTTCTCCTCGAGGATGAAGCTGAAGACGAACTCGCGGTGGTAGCCGGCGAGGTTGTCCTTCTCGATCAGCAGGATCTCGAGCGCGTCGGTGATGTGCCTGGGCAGGGAGGCCTGCGAGGGATCCCAGTCCCGGCCGCCGAGGAACTCGAAGTTCTCGCCCTGCTCGAACGGCACGTAGTCGTGCGCGAACCAGATGTCCTCGGTCTCCAGATGCCGGTCCAGGTTCTGCGCGACCACCGGCTCGAGCTCGGTGATGAGGGCGTTAGGAACAGGTTTCTGTGCCATGAAAATAACTGTAACCCACGTTCACACCATTTTCGAAATCGGGTGATCGTGTCCGCGTTTTACAGCGTCAGCCCTGGATAGAGCGGGTTGGCGGCCAGCAGTTCCGCAGCCGCGGCATGCACTCGGTCGGCGGTTCCGTCGGCCAGCTTGTACTTGGCCTTGGACGGTCCCGACGAGGCGGCGGCTGCCTCGGTGTTGGTGAGCACGTCCACCACCAGCTCGGCCACCCGGTCGAACTCGGCGGCGCCGAAGCCGCGGGTGGTCAGCGCCGGGGTGCCGAACCGGATGCCGCTGGTGTACCAGGCGCCGTTCGGATCATTCGGAATCGAGTTGCGGTTGGTGACGACGCCGGAGTCCAGCAGCGCGGACTCGGCCTGGCGTCCGGTCAGCCCGAACGATTGCACGTCGAGCAACACGATGTGGTTGTCGGTGCCGCCGGTGACCAGGGTCGCGCCGCGCTTGAGGAAGCCCTCGGCGAGCGCCTTGGCGTTGTCGGCGACTCGCTGCGCATACGTCTGGAACGCCGGCTGGCGGGCCTCGGCGAGTGCGACTGCCTTGGCCGCCATCACATGCGACAGCGGCCCGCCCAGAACCATCGGGCAACCCTTGTCGACGGCGTCGGCGTACTCCGGTGTGGCCAGCACCAGCCCGCCCCGCGGCCCGCGCAGCGACTTGTGGGTGGTCGTCGTCGTCACATGTGCGTGCGGCACCGGGTCCTCGTCGCCGGTGAACACCTTGCCGGCGACGAGTCCGGCGAAGTGGGCCATGTCCACCAGCAGCGTCGCGCCCACCTCGTCGGCGATCTCGCGCAGCTTCGCGAAGTTGACCCGGCGCGGATAGGCCGAGTAGCCGCCGACCAGCACCAGCGGCTTGAACTCGCGAGCCGCTTCGGCCAGTGCGTCGTAGTCCAGCAGGCCGGTCTCGGGGTCGGTGCCGTAGCTGCGCTGGTGGAACATTTTGCCGCTGATGTTGGGGCGGAATCCGTGGGTGAGGTGGCCGCCGGCATCCAGCGACATGCCCATCAGCCGCTGGTTGCCCAGCTTGGCGCGCAACTCTTCCCAGCCGGACTCCGACAGGTCGTTGACGTTCTTGACGCCGGCATCCGCCAGGCCCGGCGCTTCGACCCGGGTGGCCAGAATCGCCCAGTACGCCACGAGGTTGGCGTCGATCCCGGAGTGCGGCTGCACGTAGGCGTGTGGCGAACCGAACAGCTCCTGGGCATGCTCGGCGGCGACCGCCTCGACGGTGTCGACGTTCTGGCAGCCGGCGTAGAAGCGGTGCCCGATCGTGCCCTCGGCGTACTTGTCGGACAGCCAAGTGCCCATCGTCAGCAGTACCGCAGGCGAGGCGTAGTTCTCGCTCGCTATCAGCTTCAGCGAATCTCGTTGATCGGCAAGCTCTTTGCGCGTCGCCGCCGCGATGCGCGGTTCGACGGATTCGATGATCTGCAGGATGTCCCGGTACGCGGCGCTCGCGGTCTCGGCGTACTCCGCGCCGGGTGCGGGCGTGGCGGTGGTGAGGGGGTTGGCTGCCATGCCTGCCAGCCTACGTCCCGGGCAATCGCGCCGACTGTGCGGTTTCGTGCGCCTGCGCGGTGTGTCGCGTACGGCGCCGCGCAGTCGGCTCAGGCTGCCCGCAGCGCCGACGGGATCAGCGGCTCGTCGAGCAGCCTGCCGAACCGCTCGGTGAGGCTGACGCCGGCGGGCCGGTCGTCCAGCCAGGTCCGCAGCAGGCGGTAGCCCTCGACGTAGGTGCTGGTATAGGCCCGCCACAGGGGCGAGGACAGGAACCGCAGCGACTGCCTGGCCCGCTCGTCGCTGACCAGCAGCCAGCGCCGCAGGAACGCCACCACGTCGTCGACGTCGCGGTGCTCGTCGTGCAACATCAGCGCGGCGTCCTGCCTGACGTCGGCCAGCGCCGCCGTCGCCTCCGACACCGCCTCGGCGCGTTGCCCGTCGAATCGCAGCCCGACGTCGGCGTAGATCTCGCCGGCCCATGCACCCCAGCCCCGCCCGACCGCAACGTAGAGCGCGAGGTCGGCCAGGCCTTCGGCCATCAGGCACTGCGGTGTGTTGACCAGAAACAGCGTCTGCTCGGCGTGGCCGTTTCTGGCCACCAACCCAGCCTCCTTGCGGCAGTGTTCGGTGTGGTGGCCCGGATAGGACTCATGAGCCACCAGTCGCGGCAGGTTGGACATCTGCTGGCGCAGGTCGGCGTTCACGGCGACCGTCGAGCGGTAGCCGCCGAGGTAGTAGTTGAACCCCGACCACGGCTTGTCGGTGACCACTTCGTAGTCGATGGTCTCGCCGTCGGGCAGCGGGAACTCGGCGCGCACCCGGTCGCGCAGCGCGCTGGAGAACGCGCGGATGCATTCCTCGAGCCGCGCGGGCGGGATCTCCTCGGCGCGGCGGTAGGCAGCCATCCGCTCGGCCAGCGGACCCGTCCCGCCCAGCGCCTCGTCGAGGCGGGCGTGCGCCTCGCGGTACCGGTCTGGCTCGCCCTTGCCGATCCGCACGTCGAAATAGGCCTCGACCTCGTCGACGAAACCGACGGCCTCTCCGGCGAATTTCCGTCCGGCGCAGGCCAGCGCTCGCAGATGGGCGCCGATGTAGTCGGCGCGCGCATCGTCCAGGCCGGCGGGCAGGTCGGCGGCCAGCCGGTTGGCCTGCCGGGCCAGGTCAGCGGGGTCGGGCGCCGGCTCGGACGCGACGGTTTCTCGCAGCGCAGGGTCACCGGTGAAGGAGTCGACGTAGCCGTCCTCGATCCGGTCGAACCGCAGGCCGAGCAGCAGATATTCGCGGATGAGGGTGCCGGGATCCATAACGACCACGCTAACTGCAAGACTGACCCCATGCCGCGGCTCAGCGAGCCGAGCCCCTACGTGGAGTTCGACCGGACTCAATGGCAGGCGCTGCGTATGTCGACGCCGCTGAAGCTGGCAGAGGAAGAGCTGGTCAAGCTACGTGGTCTCGGGGAGAAGATCGACCTTCTGGAGGTCGAAGAGGTCTACCTGCCGCTCGCCCGTTTGATACACCTCCAGGTCGCCGCCCGGCAGCGGCTGTTCGCGGCCACCGCCGAGTTCCTTGGCGATTCGGCTGGCGAGGTGCACCAGAACCCCGACCGACCGGTGCCGTTCATCATCGGCGTCGCGGGCAGTGTGGCCGTCGGCAAGTCCACGACCGCGCGCGTGCTGCAGGCGCTGCTGGCCCGCTGGGAACATCATCCGCGCGTCGACCTCGTCACCACCGACGGCTTCTTGTACCCCAACGCCGAACTGACTCGCCGGAACCTGATGCACCGCAAGGGCTTTCCCGAGAGCTATGACCGCAGGGCGCTGATGCGTTTCGTCACCGCGGTGAAGTCGGGATCCGATTACGCCTGTGCGCCGGTGTATTCGCACCTGCTTTACGACATCGTGCCCGGCGAGAAACAGGTCATCCGCCACCCCGACATTCTCATCTTGGAGGGGCTCAACGTGTTGCAAACCGGTCCGGCGCTGATGGTTTCGGACCTGTTCGATTTCTCGGTGTACGTCGATGCCCGCATCGAGGATATCGAGGGTTGGTACATCTCCCGGTTCCTGTCCATGCGCGCCGGGGCGTTCGCCGACCCGGCGTCACACTTCCACCACTACTCCACGCTGACCGACGAGCAAGCGGTGGTCGCCGCCAGCGACATCTGGAACTCCATCAACCGGCCGAACCTGATCGAGAACATCCTGCCGACGCGCCCACGCGCCACCCTGGTGCTGCGCAAGGATGCCGACCATTCGATCAACCGGCTGCGTCTGCGCAAGCTGTAGCGACCGCGTTGCCCGCCCGACATCGCCGGGCGGGCTTCAGCGGCAACGGATTACGCCTTGGCGCGTCGCACGCCCTGATACTGCAGCTCGGCGAACACCAGCGTGTAGACACCGGTGGCGAGCGTCAGCACCACACCGGTTGTGGTCAACGGGAACACATCTGCGAGCACCAGGACCACACTTGCGACCGTGAACAACAGGTTGCCTGCGGCCAGCACCATGCCGGTGCGGCGGACGGAAGGCCTGGCGGCGAGTGCAAGAACCACCACTCCGTAGGCGATGAAGAACGCGCTCATCGAATACTCGAACGCCTTGGTGGTGCCCGACGTCTCCGCCAGCCAGCCCGCGAGCGGTATGCCTGCGATTCCTGCGAGGCCGGACAGGATGGCGTCGGCGCGTATCGCGAAGCGAAGCAGTGAGTCGTTGGACTCCTTCAGGCGGGGGATGCTGATCGCGGTCATGATGTTCCTTTCCTGGTGGGTTTCTTTGGACAATCGGTGGGTTTCGTTGGACCGGAGCCGGAGTCGACGCCGCAACCTCTAACGGGTCGACTCCGGCCCAGCCATGAGAGGGTCACGCCAGACGGCGCACCCCGAGGTACTGGGCGTAGGCGAAGGCGAGCGTGACGACGGTGAACGCCACCGTCGACGCGACGCCGAGGGGGGTGAGCGGCAGCCAGCCCGCGAGGAGAACCACCGCGACGAGGACGGCGAACGCGACGTTGCCGACGAACACGCCGACGCCGATGCGTCGCACGCGAGGGACGCCAGCGGCGACGTACAGAGCCAGGCCGTAGCCGACGAGTGCCGCGCCCGCGATCCACTCGGATGTGGCCGACAGGCCCGACAGCCGTGACAGCGGATCGGCGGCCATGGCGACCAACAACCCGAGCGCCCCGCACACGGTGGCGTCGGCGCGCAAGGCGAAACGCAGTAGAGCATCGCCCGCGACGTCGGGGCGAGTGTCCCGGCCCGGCCGGGTGGTCATGGCGGTCATGGCACCGATGTTGCGCGCCAACGCACTGCCAGATCGACGCCGGACGCTGCCAGCTACTGCCAAGCGCAGGTGAAAGGGTCCTAGGCGTCTTGCGCGGTGACCAAGTTGCCGCGCAGATCGGCGGCGATCAGCCGCGCCGCGGCGTTCTGCCAGTTGTGCAGCGACCGCTGCGGTACCTCGGTGACAAACCATTGCCAGGCCTGCCGGGCGACGGGGTCGAGGCCGGCGGCCGTGGCATTCTGCGCGTACGCCCGTACGCCGACGACGTAGGGGAAGTACAGCGCGTTGTAGTGGCGCCACTGCTCCGTGGTCCCGAAGTCGCCGCCGTCGCGTGGCTTGAGCCGGGCGATGCGGTCGGCCAGCAGCGCCTTGAGTTCGTTGGCGCGTTCCAGGGGTTGGTCGGGGGCACCGCGGGCGGCCAGCCGCTCGTCGATGATCGGCAACGCGGTCAGCGGGCTGGCGACGAGCTTGGACAGGTCGCCGTAGTGGCCGAGCGCGCGCCGGGTGAGCCGGGCGAAGGTCTCGTCGTCGACGTCTTCCAACGGGTTGGCCGACCGCAGTGGCAGTGCCGACTCAGTGCGCCGCAATGTCGCGCGATCGGCCCGCAGGCCAGGCGAACGCGAGAACGCCAACCGGTCGAGCACGCCGGCCAGCGGGTCGGCCAGCACATTGATCGCGATCGCGATCGCGATGCTGGTGAACAGCAGCACGGTCAGTGTCGTCTGCTGTCCCGTCACCGCCATGCCGATCAGTGCCTGCCCACCGAACAGCACCACCACGACACCGGTGGCGACGAACGAGCGCAGCATGTCGCTTCGCAGCGCCTGGCCTTCGTCGAACGCGTCCCACATGGCGACGGCGACACCCAGCAGGACGACGTCACATCCCGTCGACGCCAGCGCAAGCCAGCTGGGCACGAGGCCGAGGGGAATCACCAGGATGGCATTGCCGAGCGCGAAGAACAGCGTCGCGACCACGACGTAGCCCACGACCGGTCTCGGCTGCCACGGCCCGAACACCGCCCGCAGCATCGCTCCAAGTGAGGACAGCGAGATGACCGCGAACATCACCCAGTGCCCCATGCGGAGCGGGCCGTCGACGTTGCCTGCCAACGCGGCGCCGAAGAACGCGAGCGCGGCCACACCCGCGGTGAGCCAGATCTCGCTTGCCCTGCCGCGCGAGGTGTCGTGCGGCCGCGACAGCTCCAGCAGGACCGCGAACCACGCGATTCCGGGCACCGCGACCAGATAGATCTCGATGCCGCTGAGCGCATGCAGACCGCTGACGACCCGCACGGCGTCCAGCGCCACCACCACCGCGAAGCTCGTCAGACCGACCGCGGCCAGCACGAGCACCGGCTTGCGTGGGTCACGGGCCAGCAAGTAGAGGCCCAGCCACCAGCTGAGCGAGAAGACCAACGCCGACAGCGCCGCCACGGGTCAAGTGTGTCACGACGACGAGCGCTTCCGCGATGAGCGGCGGGCCAGGCTCAGCGGCCGTAGCGGCGGTGCCGCGCGGTGTAATCGCGCAGCGCGCGCAGGAAGTCGACCCGCCGGAACTCCGGCCAGTACGCCTCGGTGAACCACATCTCCGAATAGGCGCTCTGCCACAACAGGAAACCCGACAGCCGCTGCTCCCCCGATGTGCGGATCACCAGGTCGGGGTCGGGCTGACCGGAGGTGTAGAGGTTCTCCGAGATCGCTTCGGAGGTGACGGCTTCGATCAGCTGCTCGCCGGTCACACCGTTGGCGAGTTCCTTGCCGAGCAGCGCCCGCACCGCGTCGACGATCTCCTGCCGTCCGCCGTACCCGACGGCGACGTTGACATGGAACGTCTCGGCAGCCGCTTCGGACTCCGTGGACTCGACGGCGTCGCGCAGCCGCCGCGCCGGTCCCGCCCCGAGCAATTCCAGGTCGCCGACCGTTCTCACGCTCCACTTGTTCGCTGGTGTGCAGATCTCCTCGACGACGTCGGTGATGATCTCGATCAGCGATGACAGCTCTTCGGGTTCGCGCTGCAGGTTCTCCGTCGAGAGCAGGTAGACGGTGGCCATCTCGATGCCCGCCTCCTGGCACCAGCGCAGCATCTCGGCGATCTTGGCCGCACCCACCCGGTAGCCGTAACTCACGTCGTCGTGACCAGCATCACGTGCCCATCGCCGGTTGCCGTCGCAGAGGACCGCGATATGCCGGGGCAGTTCGGTTTTCGAGGCCGCGAGACCCTGCCGCAACCGCAGCTCGTAGAGCCGGTACATCGGCTCCTTGAGACGAGCGGGAATGATCTCCACGAGATTCGAGACTACTGTGGCGCTCGTAAATCACCGAGCAGGCAATGGGGGTGACGTGACCGCCTCGATCGACACCGAAGAACCGGACCGTTCACACCGTCGTGGCGAGGGCGCCGAAGACTTCCCCGAGGCCGTCGTCGATCGGGTGGCCCATGCCATCGGCAGGCCCCGGCTACGCGGCTGGATCCACGTCTACGCCGCCGTGGTCGCGCTCATCGCGGGCGCGACGCTGGTGTCGGTGTCCTGGGCGATGGTGAGCACGCGCGCCGGGCTGGCGACGCTGCTCTACACCGTGACGATCGTGGCGATGTTCGCCGTCAGCGGCGCCTACCACCGGGTGACGTGGAAATCGGACACGCTGCGCAAGTGGATGAAGCGGGCCGACCACTCGATGATCTTCATCTTCATCGCAGGCAGCTACACGCCGTTCGCGCTGCTGGCGCTGCCTGCCGAGAAGGGCATGGTGCTGTTCTGGATCGTCTGGGGCGGGGCGCTGGCCGGCGTGCTGCTCAAGATGTTCTGGCCGTCGGCGCCGCGATGGGTGGGTGTGCCGCTCTACCTGCTGCTGGGCTGGGTGGCGGCCTGGTTCGTCGGGCCCATCCTGGAGGGCGCGGGGGTGGCGGCCCTGGTCTTGCTGATCGTCGGCGGCGCGCTCTACAGCATCGGCGGCGTGCTGTACGGCTTCAAGTGGCCCAACCCGTGGCCGACGACCTTCGGGCACCACGAGTTCTTCCACGCCTGCACGGCCGTTGCGGCGATCTGCCACTACATCGCGATGTGGTTCGCCGTCTTCTCCTAGCGACTTCGGCGCGCTCGCATGCGCCCAGCGTCGATCAGCGCGCCGAAGTCACATTTTCCGGGCCCCAGTAGGCCTTCATCGACGCGATCCTGCCGTCGGCGTTGAACGTCATCGTGCTGATGATCTCGATGCGTATCTTGCCTTCGCCGAGGTCGATGGTGAGCGCCCAGAAAAACGCAGCCTCGTTGCCGAGCGTGCGCAGAGACATGACTTCGATGCTCTTGTGTGTATCGGGTACCTGCGAATAGAACCCGCGGATCGCCTCGCGACCGATGTGCACCTCGCCGCCGACGGGGTCCTCGACGGTGCCGTCTTCCGCGTAGAGCTCGACGATCTCGTCGACCCTGCCCAGGGCTGCGAGCTCGAGGTAGCGGTTGACGGTCTTGGCGTTCTCTTCGGGCGTCGACATGCGCCGAAGGCTACACGGGCACGCCCAGCGCGGACGCCAGCTCCCCGTCGGTCGTGACCGGCAGATCGCAAACCCGGCCGCGGCATACGTAGGCCGCCTCGGCGCCGTGCACCAGGTCGCGGTCGATCAACAGCTCCGACGAGTTCGCCGCTCCGCCGACGACGACGGCACCCCCCGGCGCCAGTGTGCGGGCGGCGTGCAGCAGTGGCGAGTCGGAACTGGTTGTGGCGATGGCGATTTGGATCGGTCCGCGCACGGCCGCCTCGGCAACGGCCAGCCAGTGCCCACCCGACCGCGGCAAGCGCGCCAGCACCGGTGTCGCCGCCGACAGCGACTGGGCGGCGGCCGTTGCGTACCGGTCGGCCCGCGCAGCCGATACCAAGTGCGCGGCGGTGAGCAACGCCTCGGCTATCGACGAGGCACCCGACGGTGTCGCGCCGTCGAGCGGATCGGCCGGCCGCACCGGCAGCTGCTCGGCGTCGTCGGCGGTGTCGAACCACCGTCCGGGACGAACGGGGTCGGCGAAGTGCTCCAGCGCGATGTCCAGCAGCCCGGTTGCAGCGTCGAGCCACTCCGCATCACCGGTGATCTGGTTCAGGGCGAGTAAACCGGTGGCCAGTGTCGCGTGGTCCTCCAGAATGGCTGCGCTGTCGCCGACTCGTCCGCCGAGGCTGGCGCGGCGCAACCGGCCGTCGACGATGTGCAAGTCGAGCACGGCACGAGCGCATGTCGTTGCCGCATCGAGGAATTCGCGTTCGTCAAGTGCGACGGCCGCTTCGGCCAGCGCGGTGATCGCCCATCCGTTCCAAGCCGTCACGACCTTGTCGTCGCGTCCCGGCTGCGGCCGCGTCAGCCGGGCGGCCAGCAGTGCGGTCCTGACCCGGTCGAACCGCTCGTCGTCGTCGGGGTCTGCGGGTAGCCGAAGCACAGAGCTGCCGTGCTCGAAGGAGCCGGCCTCTGTCACGTCGAAAACCTCTGCAGCCCAGCGTCCGTCGTCGGCCCCGAGCACCTCATTGAGCTGGGCGGGCGTCCAGGCGTAGGTCAGCCCTTCCTTGCCGTCCGCGTCGGCGTCCAGCGAGGAGATGAACATGCCGCCGGCGCCCAGCTCGTCGATCGTGAACCGTGCCGTCTCACGAGTGATCCTGCGGGCCAGCGGATTTCCGGTGCGACGCGCCCAGTGTGCGTAGGCCCGCAGAAGCAAGGCGTTGTCGTAGAGCATTTTCTCGAAGTGCGGGACCATCCACGAGGCATCGACGCTGTAGCGGGCGAACCCGCCGGCGAGCTGGTCGTAGATGCCGCCGCGAGCCATTGCGACGGCCGTGCGTTCGACGGCCGCCAGCGGCGCAGCGGCCCCGGTTCGTTCGTGGCTGCGCAGCAGTGCCTCCAGCAGGGCCGACGGCGGAAATTTCGGTGCACCGCCGAACCCGCCGCGTTCGGCGTCCTCGTCTTCGAGCACCCCCGCGACGGCGCCGTCGCACAACGCGGGCGTCAGCTCGGGGCCGTCGCCGGGTAGCCCGGAAGCCATCGCCCGCAACTCTCCGATGATCTGGTCGGAGGCCTTCTCGACGTCGTCGCGGCGGCTCTGCCAGGTGTCGCTGATCGCGGCCAGCAGCTGCAGGAAGTTCGGCTTCGGGTAGTACGTGCCGCAGAAGAACGGCCTGCCGTCGGGCGTGAGGAAACACGTCATCGGCCAGCCGCCCTGGCCGGTCAGCGCGACGGTGGCGTTCATGTAGACCGAGTCGATGTCGGGGCGCTCCTCCCGGTCCACCTTGATGCACACGAACCCGGCATTCATCGCGGCCGCGACGTCGGCATCCTCGAACGACTCGTGGGCCATCACATGACACCAGTGGCAGGCGGCGTAGCCGACCGACAGCAGGATCGGTACATCCCGCCGAGCGGCCTCGGCCAACGCGTCGGGCGTCCACTCGCGCCAATGCACCGGGTTGTCGGCGTGCTGGCGCAGATACGGGCTGGTGGCCTCGACGAGGGAGTTGCCCGTCATTCTCGACTCACGCTCGCTCCGGTCCTCGCTCGTTCCTCGCTGCGATCCTCACTCGCGCTCGTCTTCGGGGCCCCGGCCATCATGGCGCCTTGCTGTCCGGTTCCGGTTCGACGGTTCCGTCGTCGGCGGCCTGGTCCGGCTCTGGATCGTTGCGGTCGAACGACTCCGGCAGCCGCTTGAGATGACGGTTCATCGACCGCACCAGCAGGAAGGTCCCGATCAGCAGCAGCACGACGATCAGCAGGCCGAATGGGCTGGCCTTGCCGAAGTCGGGTCCGGTGTCCTTGGGCGCGTCGTCGGCCAGCAGGCCGGCGAGCATCACCAGCGTGTCAGTCATCGTCGGGCTCGATACCTGCGAACAGGTCGGTCTCCGGCAGGCTCACCGGCACCCGCGAGCGCGCCAGTTCGAATTCCTCTGTGGGCCACAGCCTTTGCTGCCACTCCATCGGCGTTGTGAAGAAGAAGCTGTTCGGGTCGATCTGGGTGGCGTGCGCGAGTAGGGCTTCGTCGCGCCGGGGGAAGTACTTCGCGCACTCGATCCGGGTGGTCACCCGCTTGCTCAGCAGATCGTCGTTCGGGTCCCACTTCTCGAGCCACTTGGCGAACGGGCCCTCCTGGTCGTGCTTGGCGAACTCGTCCTGCAGCACCTGCATGCGCTGCCGCAGGAAGCCGTGGTTGTAGTACAGCTTGTTCACACTCCACGGCTCCCCCGCTTCGGGAAAGCGCAGATGGTCGGCGGCCGCCTCGTAGGCGGCGACGGACACCTGATGGCATCGGATGTGGTCGGGATGCGGGTAGCCACCGTTCTCGTCGTAGGTGGTCATCACGTGCGGTTTGAACTCCCGGACCAGCCTCACCAGCGCGCCGGTCGCCACATCCAGCGGTTCCAGCGCGAAACAGCCCTCGGGCAGCGGCGGCAGCGGGTCGCCCTCTGGCAGACCCGAGTCGACGAACCCCAGCCAGTGGTGCTCGACCCCGAGGATCTCGGCGGCCTTGCGCATCTCGTCGCGCCGGATCTCGTCCATTCGTCCATGGACATCGGGCAGATCCATCGCCGGGTTGAGAATGTCGCCGCGCTCGCCGCCGGTCAACGTCACCACCAGAACGCGCGCACCCTCGTCGGCATACTTGGCCGTGGTGGCGGCACCCTTGCTGGACTCATCGTCCGGGTGGGCGTGCACCGCCATCAACCGCAGCCGCTTCAACTCGTTCCTCATCACGTCGACACGTTTCAACCGTTTCGGTGGTCCTATAGTTCCAGTCCTAGTAGAAGTAACCGACCGACGGGGCACCGAAAACACCGACATGATCGATCGTCCCGCAGCCCGCTACGGGCGGCAGCGAGTGCCGGGCCCGTCGCGCCGTATGTGGGTGCTGGGCCTGACCGTGCTGGTCCTGGTGGCCGGGGTGGTGATCGCGATCGTGGCGTCGCAGCGCCTGGGCACTGGCGACGTACAGGGCGAACTGGGCGGGTATCAGCTGGTCGACGACGAAACCTTGTCGGTCACTGTGAACGTGACCCGCGCCGATCCGTCGAGCCCGGTGGTCTGCATCGTGCGGGCCCGCGCTATCGACGGCAGCGAAACCGGACGCCGGGAGGTGCTGGTGCCGCCCTCGTCGCGGAAGACGGTGACCGTCACCACCACCGTCAAGTCCACCCGGCCGCCCGTCGCCGGTGATGTGTACGGGTGCGGAACCGCTGTGCCGTCGTATCTGGTGGCGCCCTGATACCGGCGCCACGCCGCGCGCGCAACAGACGGCGGCCAGCGAATACATGAAAATGCGCTGACGGGGCGGTGGTAGCATAGGCCGATACACGGTTCCTGCTGGGGCCGTGTATTGCTGCATTTACGCGCTGATTGGGCGCCGGTCGATGCGGCAATACATACGGGGGCTCCCAGCAGAAGAGCATCGACTTCTCACGCGAAACAGCGCGAAGACGTAGACAGGAGCGCGACGACATGACCGACACCCAGGTCACCTGGCTCACCCAGGAGGCGCACGACCGGCTGAAGGCCGAACTGGACCAGCTCATCGCCAACCGGCCGATCATCGCCGCGGAGATCAACGACCGCCGCGAAGAGGGCGATTTGCGGGAAAACGGCGGTTACCACGCCGCGCGCGAGGAGCAGGGGCAGCAGGAGGCGCGCATCCGTCAGCTGCAGGAGCTGCTGAACAACGCCAAGGTCGGCGAGGCGCCCAAGCAGTCCGGCGTGGCGCTGCCCGGCTCGGTGGTGACCGTCTTCTACGGCGACGACAAGTCCGACAAGGAGACATTCCTGATCGCCACCCGCCAGGAGGGCGTCAGCGACGGCAAGCTCGAGGTGTATTCACCGGCTTCGCCGCTGGGAAGTGCACTGATCGACGCCAAGGAGGGCGAGAGCCGCACCTACACGGTGCCCAACGGCAACACCGTCAAGGTCACGCTCCTCAAGGCTGAGCCCTATCACTCCTGACGCGAACCCGTCGCAGCCGGCGCGTTAAGGTCCGTCCGTGGCGCAGATCGCCGAGGACCTGTTTCTCCTTCTGTTGGACAACGCCGAGTCGCAGCCCGGTCTCGACCGGGCACGGCGCGGCCGTGTGCTGTCGGGGGCTGTGCTGCTGGACTTGGCACTGCTGTGCCGCATCCGCCCCACGATGAACGGTGAGCCCGTTGCGCCGGGGCGGCTGGTGGCACTCGCGGGGCCGATGCCGCTGGATCCCATCATGGACCCGGCATTCGAACTGTTGGCGCGTCGGCCGCTGACCCCCGCCGCCGCGGTGTCCAAGCTGCGTCGTGGAGTGCAGGACAACATCGCCGGCTTCCTCGAGCAGACTGGCCAGATCCGCCGTGTTGCGCTGCGAGGCAACCGTTTCAACCATTCCGCCTCGTGGCCGGTGGTCAATCGGGACAGGGTCGCGCAAGCCCGTGCGGCGCTGATGTCGGCTCTCTTCGACCGACAGCCGCCGACGCCGCCGACAGCGGCGATCGTCTCGCTGTTGCACTCCGTGGATGGTCTCGGGGCGCTGCTGAGCTTGAATGATCGCGGCTGGCGTTGGGTTCACATGCGCGCGAGCGAAATCGCCGGCGGCGGTTGGGTCGACGAGTACGAGACGGCGTTGCCGGAAATGAACCTTGCGGTCACGGCGTCGGCGATGCGGCCTGCGCTAACGTAGCGCCTGCTCCAGGTCGGCGAGCAGGTCTGCGGAGTCCTCGATGCCCACCGAAAGCCGAACCAGGTCGTCTGGCACCTCGAGTTGCGAGCCCGCGGTCGACGCGTGCGTCATCGCGCCGGGATGCTCGATCAGCGACTCCACCCCGCCCAATGACTCCGCGAGAATGAAAACCTCTGTCCTCGAGCAGAATTCACGAGCGGCCTGAACGCCACCGCGCAGCCTGACCGACACCATGCCGCCGAATGCGCTCATCTGTCTGGCGGCGACGTCGTGGCCGGGATGACTCGGTAGACCCGGATACAGCACGGTCTCCATCGCCGGATGGTTGTCGAGGAACTCGGCGACCAGCGCGGCGTTGTCGCTGTGCCGCTGCATACGCAGCACCAGCGTCTTGAGCCCGCGCATGGTCAGGTAGGCGTCGAACGGGCCGGGCACCGCACCCGCACCGTTCTGCAGGAACCCGAACGCCTCGTCGAGTTCCTCGTCGTTGGTCAGCAACGCGCCACCGACGACGTCGGAATGCCCGCCGATGTACTTCGTCGTCGAGTGCAGCACGATGTCGGCGCCGAGGAGCAACGGCTGCTGAAGCGCTGGCGAGGCAAAAGTGTTGTCCACCAACACTTTCGTGTTCGACGAGGCGCCTGCGACGTCGGCGATGGCGCTGATGTCGGCGATGGAGAGCAGTGGATTGGTCGGCGTTTCGACGATGATCAGCCTGGTCTGCGGTGTGACCGCCGCGCGCACCGCGCCGAGGTCGGACAGGGCGACCGCCGTGTAGTCGATCCCCCATTCGGTGAACACCTTGTCGATGAGCCGGAAGGTGCCTCCATAGGCGTCGTCGGGCATCACGACGTGATCACCGGGCCGTAGCAGCGCCCGCAACGCACAGTCCGTGGCGGCCATTCCCGAGCTGAATGCGCGCCCGAACGCCGCCTCTTCGACCGCGGCGAGCGACGCCTCCAGCGCCGCGCGGGTCGGGTTGCCGGTGCGGGCGTATTCGAAGCCGCCGCGCAGTCCGCCGACGCCGTCCTGGGCGAACGTCGAACTGGCGTAGATCGGCGCATTCACCGCACCGGTCAGCGGGTCCGGACGGAACCCGGCGTGGATCGCCTTGGTGCTCAAACCCTGCCACCTGCTCTTTTCACTCATCGCACACCAGCGTAGCGACGGCCGTCCGAGGCGTTATCGTCAGGCGATGCAACAGTTCCGTCGCGGCGAGCATGTGTTCGACCTGATCGACGCCGGACCCGCCGACGGGCCGGTGGTCGTCCTTCTGCACGGCTTCCCGGAGCTGAACACGATGTGGCAGCCCGTCATCGAGCGATTGACCGGCCAGGGCTACCGCTGTCTGGCGCCCCTGCAACGCGGCTACTCCCCCGGCGCCCGGCCGAAGCGAAGGCGGGACTACCGCGCTGAGGAACTGGTGGCCGACATCACGGCCCTCATCGACGCGAGTGGGGCGCAACGGGTGCACCTCGTCGGTCACGACTGGGGCGCAGCCGTCGCCTGGTATGTGGCACAACGGTTTCCAGAGCGCCTGCGGACGCTGACGGCGCTGTCTGTTCCACACCCGGGAGCATTCGTGAAGGCCGTCGCGACCAGCCGCCAGGCCCTGGCTTCGTGGTACATGCTCTTCTTCCAACTGCCGTGGCTACCGGAACGGTTGCTGCTGAGCAAACGCGTCATGTCAGAGTTCGTCGCGTCGCGGTCGGCGCCCGAGTTGGCCCGGGTCGAGGTCGAGACGATATGCCAGCCCGGTGCACTGACGGCCGCGCTCAACTGGTATCGCGCAATGCCGTTCAACAAGCCGCGCGAAATGTCGGCCAAAGTCACCGTGCCCACGATGTACGTGTGGAGCGACGAGGACGTCGCGTTGAAGGAGAAGGGCGCCCGGCTGTGCGCCGACTATGTGGCCGCCGAATACCGTCTCGAGGTCCTCACGGGCGTGTCGCACTGGCTTCTCGACGATCGGCCCGACACCGTGGCCGACCTACTTGCCGACTGGCTCGCCGCCCACCCGGGCACCTAGATCCAAGGGACCGCACCGGACGTCGAACCGCTCGCGCACGGTGTCGAGCGTGCGTTGGTACCGCTCGCGGTCGCGTCGGTGGGTGAGCACGAATCGGGCCGTGTCCGCCACCCGCCGTGGCAGCGGATACCAATTGTTGATGTCGACGCCGCACTGCGAGAAAACCTTGCCCGGCACCTCCTCGAAGATGAAGCTCAAGTTGTGAAGGGCGAGCGCGAAGAGTGCGAGCGGAAACGCGGAGTTCGCCTTCCTCCTCATCTCCATCGCGTCGAGTTCGTAGAGCGGTACGTCCCTGACCTTGCCCAGCATCATCAGATGCGTCATGAAGTAGCTCATGTACGTGGTCAATTGCAGCGTGGCGGAACGCGGGTTGATCGAGAGCACCGCTCCACTGGGCGAGACATAGGGCTCATAACGGCGGTCGACATACTTGAAGTACCCCGTGCAATTCACTATCCAGCTGCCCGGCTGGATGGACTTGGTGAATCCGCTGCGGAACACAAGTTCGGTGCTCTCGGCGCGGTCGACGACATCCTCGAGGTGGTCCATCACCACCTCGTTCAAACCCGCCGCGATGGTTCTGTTCTCCTCTTCGGACATCAGCCCCAGGAGGAAGTTGCCGGTCTGCGGGGTCAGGTACAGACCGTAGGTGTCGCGGAACCACTCGTTCACGGCCGGTTCGTTGGTGCCGTCGAAACGGCGCGCCACGTCCACGGCGAGGGTGTTGAAGGACGTGCCTCGCAACCATCTCTTGAGACCCGTCGGAAGGATACGTTCACGGCTGAGGAAGAACGTGCCTGAACCCGCGACGAGATTGACCTGACGACCGGGATACTCGGTGATCAGCGCGTGCGCGGTGTCCATCGCCGTCTTCCCGCCGCCGATGACCCAGACCGGCTCGTCGCTTGCCCGGATGTCGTCTCCGCGCATATCGCAGAAGTTGGGTGAGACCGACTGGACACGGTCGCTCGACAGCTCGAGCGGGTCGTTCGGCTTGCACTCGAATCCGGGGGCGTTGATCAGCTGCTTCGTCTCGATGACCAGGCGTCGGCCGTCGGACGACCTACATGTGACACGCACGATGCCGGCGGCCTCGGCGTGAGACTCGACCTCCCATCCGAAGAACTCGTCGACCCGCACCCGCTGCTTGATGACGTCGAGACAGTGTGCGAAGTGGTCGAGCACCTCGCTCTTGCTCGCCAGGTACGCCCGATCCCGGCCGAGTGTCCACTTGATGTTGCCTGCGGTGAACATGGGATGCGGCTGGTGCAGTCGCACGTAGGGATAGGTGTCCACCCACATGCCGCCGACACGTGGCCGCCGGTCGACCAGAATCATCTTCTGATCGCGTGACAAGTACTGGCCGGCGACGAACAGCGCGTTGAGTCCGGCGACTCCGGCGCCGACGACGCACACGTCACAGCGCTCCACAGCTACGTCGGGAGTGACATCGGATTGTTGAACGGTGGTCATCGGTGACACCTTTCGTTGCAGCACGGTGTGCCGCCCGCCGTCCCGAATGCGGGACTTCGTGATTGTCCGCCAGTCCGGTCGGGCGGCATAGCGTAATCGACTACGCCACCTGCGGGCCCCGCCGCTCGTGAGGTGTAAACATGGGTCATGAGCACTCGGATCGATGACCTCCTCGACCTCGACTCAATGCTGACGCCCGAGGACAAGGAGCTGCGCGAGACCATCCGCCGGTTCGGCGAGCAACGGCTGCGACCGCATGTCGCCGAGTGGTTCGAGGCCGGTGAGGTACCCGTGCGCGAACTGGCCGCCGATATGGGCAAGCTCGGCGTGCTGGGAATGCATCTGGAGGGCTACGGGTGCGGCGGCTCGAGCGCCACCGCGTACGGGCTGGTCTGCCAGGAGCTCGAAGCGGTGGACAGCGGCCTGCGCAGCCTGGTGTCGGTGCAAGGCTCGCTGGCGATGTTCGCCATCCATCGGCACGGCAGCGAGGAACAGCGCGAACAGTGGCTGCCTGCGATGGCCACCGGCGACGTCATCGGCTGTTTCGGGCTGACCGAGCCCGACTTCGGCTCCAACCCGGGCGGCATGCGCACCTCTGCCCGACGCGACGGCTCGGACTGGATCCTGAACGGCTCCAAGATGTGGATCACCAACGGGTCGGTTGCCGACGTCGCGGTGGTCTGGGCCCGCGCCGAGGAAGGTGTGCTGGGCTTCCTGGTGCCGGCCGGAACGAAGGGCTTCGCCGCCACCGACATGAAGCGAAAGTTGTCGCTGCGGGCGTCGGTGACCTCCGAACTACATCTCGACGACGTCCGGCTGCCCGCCGACGCACAGTTGCCCGCGGCGCGTGGCCTTTCGGGTCCGCTCGCCTGCCTGTCGGAGGCCAGGTTCGGCATCGTTTTCGGCAGTGTCGGCGCCGCACGGGATTGTCTGCAGACCACGCTGGACTATGTGGGCACTCGCGAGGTGTTCGACAAACCGCTCGCGGGCTACCAGCTGACACAGGCCAAGATCGCCGACATGGCTGTCGAACTGGGCAAGGCGCAACTGCTTGCGCTGCACCTCGGCCGGCTGAAGGACGAGGGGCGGATCCGGCCGGAACAGGTGAGCTTCGGCAAGCTGAACAACTGCCGGGAGGCGATCAAGATCGCACGCCAGTGCCGAACGCTGTTGGGCGCCAACGGAATCACCTTGGAGTACCCGGTGCTCCGGCACGCTAACAACCTCGAGTCCGTGATGACCTATGAAGGCACGTCCGAGGTGCACCAGTTGGTCATCGGAGAGGCGCTGACGGGTGTCAGCGCCTTCCGATGATTCGAGCTAAGGAGTGAGCGGCGCGACCTGACCGCCGCTGATCCTTCGCCACGCGTACGCCAGGACCAGCGTTGCCACGGGAACGGCGACCAGAAGGCCGACGCCGCAGAGCAGGGCACCGACGAACGCGATCGCAACGCAGACGAGCCACGTGAGGAAGACGTTGCCGAAGTTGGCTTTGCTGACGTCGAAGCTCGTCTTCACCGCGTCGACCGCCGACAGGTTGCGATCGAGCAGGGCGACCACGGTGAAGAGCAGCATGATGCTGGCCAGTAGGCCGGGAATGACGCACAGGAACAACCCGATCGTCGTGATGACGCCGACGATCAGTCCGGCGACGATGACCTGACCGATGTTGCGCGGGCGGAAAAACGACCCGACCGACACCTGCTGCCCGTTGGCGATGTCGAGCACACCGCTGATGTACGCCGACTGGATTGCCGCACCGACAATCAGCGACACGAACCATCCGACGATCGAGACGAGGATTCCGCCGACGCCCATGGACGTCGCGCTGAACGCGTAGGAGAACCCACTGCCGTCAGAGCTGTATTCACTCGCGCCCGGACTCACGGCGGCCTGCAGGAGATTGATGACCACCTGGAGCACGATGACGATCAGGCCGTATACCAGCGTCGCGACGATGAGCGGACCGGCGTTCTTGCTGAACTTGTTCCACGCCCACGAGAACGCCTCGCCGACGCTGAACGCTTGTCCCCCACCGTAACCCGGCGCACCGGCACCGTAACCCCCGAAGGCCGGCGGATATTGCGCAGCCCCTGGCGGGGGCGGATACCCGCCCTGCTGCGGCGGTGGCGGATAACCGCTCGGCGGGGGCGGCGGTGGGTACCCGCCCTGCTGCGGTGGCGGCGGATAGCCACCCTGCTGCGGTGGCGGATATCCGCCTTGTTGGTGTTGGTGCGGCGGATAGCCACCCTGTTGCTGGGGCGGATAGCCGCGCTGTTGCCCCGGTGGCGGGTAACCGCCGTCGGGCGGAGGGGGAGGTGGTGGATTGGTCATCGAACCTTCCAAGAAGTCGGCGCCGGCTCAGAGAGGAACGGCGATAGTGGAGATGATCTTGTCGACGAGCGTCTGCCGCTTCGAATCCCACAGGGGGAACAGGACGGCGATCAGCCAGATGATTCCGCAGAGGCCGGCGAAGACCAAGTAGATCAGCTCCCGGACCACCGACATTCCGAAACCGATTGGCTGCCCGGTCTTTTCGCTGACAATCTTGAACTTCATGATTCCCTTGCCGATGCTGGAACCGGTCGTTCCCTGGCGATAGCCCAGGTTCCAGATGACGTAGGCAAGAGCGAGCAGGCTGGTGATCGCGACCGACAGCTGGCCGATGGTGGACGCGCCGGTTGCACAGAATTCACCGAGGTCGTATTCCGATGTGTCTGTGACGCAAGCGGTTTCGCGAGTTCCGATCAACAACAGCCAGCCGATGCCCTCGATGATGGCGACCGGGATGTAGTCGATCAGGTATGCCAGAACACGCGTCGGCCACGGCGTGTATGCCTCTTGCGGCAACGCTCCACCGGACGACGGCGGGTAGCCGGGGCCGCCCTGCTGCTGCGGCGGCGGGTATCCGCCACCGTGCTGTGGCGGTGGGTATCCCCCACCCTGGGGCGGCGGCGGATACCCACCCTGCGGCGGCGGTGGTGGGTAATTGCCAGGTGGAGGTGGCGGTTGATCGGTCATGAACGCCTTCCAGATCCATTAGCTGGGAACGAGCGAGCTTAATGTACCTGAGAATTAGCTCTACGCAGCGCCTTCGGCAGATTCGACGGCGGTGTCGTCAACGCCGGCCGAGCCGTCGGGGCGCTATCGCCGAAAGGTGCCCTCGGAGAGGAATCCGAGGAGGTCGTGTCGGGTCAGCACGCCGACCGGCTTACCTTCTTCGACCACCATGACCGCGTCGCCGTCGCGCAGCGCTTTAGCCGCATGGCTGACCATCTCGCCGGCACCGATCAGTGGCAGCGGCGGCAACATGTGCTGAGACACCGCGTCGGCCAGCTTGGCACGGCCTTCGAACACCGCCGACAGCAGCTCACGCTCGGACACACTTCCCGCCACCTCACCGGCCATCACCGGCGGTTCGGCACCGACGACCGGCATCTGGGACACCCCGTATTCGCGCAGAATGCCGATCGCATCGCGGACGGTTTCCGACGGGTGCGTGTGCACAAGGTCGGGTAGCGCACCCGATTTGCCCCGCAACACGTCGCCGACCGTGGCCTGCTCCAGCGATCCGTCCAGCCTGCTCCGCAGAAACCCGTACGACGACATCCACGCGTCGTTGAAAACCTTTGACATGTAACCGCGTCCGCCGTCAGGCAGGAGTACGACGACAAGCGAGTCCGGGCCGGCCTGCTCGGCAACAGTCAGTGCGGCCACCACCGCCATGCCGCAGGATCCGCCGACGAGAAGGGCTTCCTCCCTGGCGAGCCGCCGCGTCATGTCGAATGAATCGGCGTCTGAGACGGCGATGATTTCGTCGGGCACGCTCGGGTCGTATGCCGACGGCCAAAAGTCTTCCCCGACACCCTCAACGAGGTAAGGACGACCCGAACCACCGGAGTACACCGAGCCCTCCGGATCGGCGCCGATGATGCGCACCTTGCCACCCGACACCTCCTTCAGATACCGGCCGGCGCCGGTGATCGTGCCGCCGGTGCCGACTCCGGCGACGAAGTGGGTCACCTTGCCGTCGGTGTCATTCCAGATCTCGGGCCCCGTCGTTTCGTAATGGCTGGCCGGGCCCATCGGGTTGGAGTACTGGTCGGGTTTCCACGCACCGGCGATCTCGTCGACCAGACGATTCGACACGCTGTAGTAGCTGTCCGGGTGGTCGGGCGGCACCGCCGTCGGGCACACCACGACCTCAGCCCCGTAGGCGCGCAACACATTCTGCTTGTCCTCGCTCACCTTGTCCGGGCACACGAAAACGCATTTGTATCCGCGCTGCTGGGCGACGAGCGCGAGACCTACGCCGGTGTTGCCCGATGTCGGCTCGACGATGGTGCCGCCGGGCTTCAATTCGCCACTGGCCTCGGCCGCATCGATCATCTTCACCGCGATGCGGTCCTTGGCGCTTCCACCCGGGTTGAGGTATTCGATCTTCGCGGCAACTCTGCCCGCGCCCTCGGAAACGACCGAGGTCAGTTGAACGAGAGGAGTATTGCCGATGAGCTCACTGACGTGCCGGGCGATCCGCATGCGTCCATGGTCTCAGGCGGCGCGAACGCTTACCAGGTGGCCTCTCGGATGTACTCGCCGACCTGGCGAAGCGACCGGGTGGCCTCTTTCACCGCAGGCGTGGCGATCTGGAACACATGCATCTGACCGGGCCATACCCGGACCTCCACCGGAACACCGGCGGCGGCAAGCATGTGCGCGGCCTTGCGGGCGTCGTTGAGAAGAACCTCCGACCCGGACACGTGGATCAGCGTGCGCGGCAGACCGGGCTCGATGTGGTCGAGGGGCTCGAAGACCTCTTCGGGCTTGCCGTCGACGACATTTCGCGCCGCGGCGGCTTCCACCAACTCGATCAAGGCGGTGAACGCCTGGGGCGGGAACATCGCGTCCGACGTGATGTTCGGGTGGTTGGCCCGCGCCTCGTTGTCGATCTCGAACAGCGGCGACAGGGTGACGATGGCCGCGGGCGACTCACCGACCAGCCCCTCCTGCTGCAGCCGCTCGGCGAGCGCGAGTGACAGGTAGCCGCCGGCGGAGTCGCCTGCGAGCACGATCTGGTCGGGTTCGTAGCCCTTCAGGCGCAACCACTTGTAGGCGTCGTGGCAGTCGTCGAGCGCCATACCGACGGAGTGCTTCGGGATCATCCGGTAGTTGACGACCAGCACCGGGCTGTCGGCGAACTTCGACAGCGCCTCGACCAGTCGGCCGTGGGTGTTGACACCGCAGGTCAGAAACGCCCCGCCGTGCATGTACAGAACGACGCGGCGTTTGCCGTCGGCAGGCAGCACGCCCGCGGCACGGACCAGCTGGGCGTTGCAGTTGGGCAGCGCGATGGTCGCCCTGACCGTGCCCGGAGTCGGTTTCAACACGCGGCATGCGTAGTCCACGATGCCGAACGGCCATGGCATCCGGGGCGCATAGCTGCCGATGGTCAGTGCAGGCCTGATCGTCAGCATCGCGACCAGGGCCAGGAGCCGCCCAGACAGACTCGGCCCGTCCTCGACGACCTCGACGGGCGCGCCGTCGCTGACCGGAAATTTACGGGGTTTGTGCCCTCTAGCTGCGTTGATAGCAGCACGGGGCGCGTGGGGAATCTTACTCGGTGCCGTCATCGCCACCACTTCCTACGAAGCTGTAGAGCCCTTGGGTGGCGCGTTGCTCGGCCAACCCCGGTAACTTAGCTTGACATCTATAACCGTTACAACGATCAACGAAACTGATTCAATACCGGACTTGATACCGCAACGTGACCGTGGATCCTGTCTCGCCACGCGGATAACCGGAAAGTTCGCCAATAAGCTGTCCTGGTGAGGTTCAGTGCATCGCGCCGGTCGACCGTCGCCCTGGCGGCAGCGGCCACGCTCGCGTCGACTGGCTCCGCCTACGTCGGAGCTCGCACCTACCTGAGCGGACAGGCTGACCAGGCCCGACGCGTGATACCGAAGTCATGGGAGGTGCCGCCACGGGCCGACGGCGTCTACTCCCGGGGCGGGGGTCCAGCCGAGCGCTGGCACCGCGGGGTGCCGTTCGACCTGCATCTGATGGTGTTCGGTGACTCAACGGCATGTGGCTACGGCTGTCAGTCGGGCGACGAACTGCCCGGGGTGCTGATCGCCCGAGGACTGGCCGAGGAGTCCGGCAAGCGCATCCGGCTGAGCACGAAAGCGATCGTCGGCGCAACCTCGAAGGGGCTTGCCGGCCAGATCGACGCGATGTTCGTGGCGGGTCCGCCGCCGCACGCGGCGGTGATCATGATCGGCGCCAACGACATCACGAAACCGAACGGCATCGGGCCCTCTGCCCGCCGGCTGGGCCGGGCGGTCCGGCGGCTGAGGGCCAGCGGCGCGGTCGTCGTGGTCGGCACCTGCCCGGACTTCGGCGTGATACGGGCGATTCCCCAGCCCCTGCGCTGGGTGGCCCGCAGCCGCGGCCTGCGGCTCGCGCGATCGCAGGCCGGCGAAGTACGGGCGGCCGGCGGCATCCCGGTCCCGTTCTCCGATCTGCTGGCACCGGAGTTCTACAAGGCACCCGATGTGCTCTTCTCCCACGACATGTTCCATCCGTCGGCGGCCGGATACTCGCTGGCGGCCAAGCAGTTGTTACCGGCACTCTGTAAAGCCTTGGGCGCGTTCATCACTGGCATGCCGACAGAGGAGGCGCTGGAGTCGCGGTCGGCCAACGACGGGTCGCTGCTCGGCAGGGTGGGCGGTTTGACGCGGCTGTGGCGGCGCTCCACCGGGGTCCCCGCGCCTATCGTGGTGGCCGCGAGCTAGGTTCTCCCAGTAAGCCACTACTGAGGAGTCGACATGAGTGAAGCCGTCATAGTCGCGACCGCACGTTCGCCGATCGGCCGTGCAGCCAAAGGGTCGCTGGTCGACATGCGGCCCGACGATCTGGCTGCGCAGATGGTGCGCGCCGCGCTGGACAAGGTGCCTGCGCTGGACCCCAAGGACATCGACGACCTCATGATGGGCTGCGGCCAGCCTGGCGGCGAGGCGGGCTTCAATATCGGCCGTGCGGTGGCCGTCGAGCTCGGCTACGACTTCCTGCCCGGCACGACGGTGAACCGGTACTGCTCGTCGTCGCTGCAGACCACGCGGATGGCGTTCCACGCGATCAAGGCCGGCGAGGGCAGCGCGTTCATCTCCGCGGGCGTGGAGACCGTGTCGCGGTTCCCGAAGGGCACGTCCGACGGATGGCCGGACTCCCACAATCCGCTGTTCACCGACGCCGAGGAGCGCTCGGTCGCCGCGTCGGCAGGTGCCGAGGAGTGGCACGACCCGCGGGCGGACGGCGTGCTGCCCGACGTCTACATCGCGATGGGCCAGACCGCCGAGAACGTCGCGCTGCATACCGGCATCAGCCGCGAGGACCAGGACCACTGGGGCGTGCGCAGCCAGAACCGCGCCGAAGAGGCCATCGACAGCGGCTTCTTCGCCCGCGAGATCTCCCCGGTGACACTGCCCGACGGATCGCAGGTCAGCACGGACGACGGGCCGCGGGCAGGCACCACTTACGAGAAGATCAGCCAGCTCAAGCCGGTGTTCCGCCCGAACGGCACCGTGACCGCCGGCAATGCCTGCCCGTTGAATGACGGTGCGGCAGCGGTGATCGTGATGAGCGACGAGAAGGCCAAGGAGCTCGGCCTGACGCCGCTGGCCCGCATCGTCTCGACCGGGGTGAGCGGGCTGTCGCCGGAGATCATGGGCCTCGGGCCCATCGAGGCGACGCGCAAGGCGCTTGCCAACGCCGGGATGACGATCGACGACATCGACCTCTACGAGATCAACGAGGCGTTCGCGGTGCAGGTGCTGGGCTCCGCCCGCGAGCTCGGGATGGACCACGACAAGCTGAACGTGTCCGGCGGCGCGATCGCGCTGGGCCACCCGTTCGGCATGACGGGTGCGCGTATCACGGCCACGCTGCTGAACAACCTGCAGACCCACGACAAGACCTTCGGGCTCGAGACGATGTGTGTCGGCGGCGGCCAGGGCATGGCGATGATCATCGAACGGCTCAGCTAGCCGCCGTTGCGCCCCGCCGTTGCGTCGAGTGTGCAATCAGATCGCGAATTCGGCCTAATTCAGGCGATTTCACGCTCTGAGCGCACACTAGAAGACCAGGCGCGGCGTACCCGGTTGACGATGTCGGCCGGGTGGGCGCCGGCGACGATCCGAAGGTGGGTCCAGCCGCGGTAAGCGATGAACTCCGAGCGGACGATGTCGCTGCCGAAAACGGCACGATCGCGGTGGTGATCGCCGTCGTATTCCACCGCGATCATCACGTCCTGCCATCCCATGTCGAGGTAGTAACGGGCGTAACCGAGGTCGTCGAAGACGGGAATCTGCGTCTGCGGCCGAGGGAAGCCGGATCGCACGAGCAGCAGTCGCAACCAGGTCTCTCTCGGCGATTGCGCTCCGGCGTCGTGCAGGTCGAGGGCGGCAAGGAGGCGCGGTATCCCCGGCGAGCCGCAGTGCTGACGGGCAAGGTCAAGTACAGCGCCGGCGTCGAACTGTGTCGCGTTGCCCAGGGCGTCGAGACGCGCGACCGCCTGCTCACCCTTGATGAGCCGGCCCAGGTCGAAGGCCGTTCTCTCGGGCGTCGTCACTGACATGCCCGCCACGTCCTGCACCTCTCCCGCGGAGAGGCCATCTCGGCGAGTCGTAATGCCTAGCGGCGGGCGCGGATTCGACCAGACCAGCTCCACAGGGACGTCATCGGGTATCCACTTGGCTCCGTGAAGTGCCGACGCCGCCAAACCCGCGACTACTCCTCGCCTGCGACTCCACAGCCAGGCGGCGGTCGTTCGTTGCAACAGCGTCGGTTCGATGCCGCGGGCGAGATAGACGTCTGGGTACAGCGCGCGGAACCGGGTTCGCAACTGATGCTTGTTGACGACAACGCCGTCGCGCAGGGCCTCGCTGCCGATGAATGGTGACCGCACACACGAATGGTCACGACGACCACCGACGGATACGCCGCGAGTCTGCGGGCAGATCGGAATCTGTGGATGAATCGCGGTCTGTGGGCAGTTTCGGGCGGCGCAGTAGCGCAATAGCGAAAGCCCCCGGCGTGCCGGGGGCTTTCGTCGTAGTTGGTCGTCAATCGCTCTGCAAGATGCTCAGCAGACGCAGGATCTCGATGTAGAGCCAGACCAGCGTGACGGTCAGGCCGAGTGCCACTCCCCACGCGGCCTTCTCGGGCGCACCGGCGCGGATCATCTGGTCGGCCGCGTCGAAGTCGAGCAGGAAGCTGAACGCCGCCAACCCGATGCACACCAGCGAGAAGATGATCGCGATCGGGCCGTTGCCGCGAAGGCCGAGGCCCTCACCGCCGCCCACACCGAACATGGCCAACACGAAGTTGCCGAGCGCGAGCACGGCCACCCCGAAGATGCCCGCGACGATCATGCGGGTGAACTTCGGCGTGACGCGGATGGCGCCGGTCTTGTACACGACGAGCATTCCGACGAACACTCCGATGGTCGCGAGAATGGCCTGCCCGATCAGGGCACCTGCGCTCGCGCCGGACACGTAGAGGTTCGCGAGTACGAACGAGATCGCACCGAGGAACAGACCCTCGAGCGCGGCGTAGGTCAGCACGATCGCCGGGCTGTCCTGCTTGCGACCGAACATCGCGACCAGCAGAACGCCGAGGCCGCCGAGCGAGCCGACCAAGACGAACGGCATGGCCAGCGCGAGGTTCCCCGCGACCAAGAAGTACGACACCACCGCAACGGCGGTCAGTACCGCCAGCGTGACGCCGGTCTTGGTGACGACGTCATCGATGGTCATCGGACGCGCAACCCCGGCCTGCTGCCGATCGGGGTACTGCGTCACATAGGGCTCTGCGTTTACTGCCTGCCCGCCGTAGCCGGCGGCTCCGGTACCGAACTGCGCATAACCGCCCTGCGTTTTGGGCAGTGAACGAAATACCGGGTTGCTGGTCTCCCGCACCGTCGGTTCCTCTCCTGAGCTTGGGTTCGCCTGCTGACGAACACATCTTCAACGTTCCATTGCATGGGTTCAGTTCCCGAGAAATTCTCCCAGGTCTTTCACAGGAAACTGTACCCGCGGCCGGACTTGCCGGGGAGACGTTCTACATTGCATAACCGTGGGCGAAAACGAGGATGTCCTACTAACCGTCGACCGCGGAATCGGCCTGATCAGCCTCAACCGGCCCAAGGCGATCAACTCCCTGACTCATCCGATGGTCTCGGCGATCTCCGCGGCGCTCGCCGACTGGGAGCACGACGACGCAGTTCGCGCCGTCGTGCTGGCCGGCGAGGGCGAACGCGGCCTCTGCGCAGGCGGCGACATCGTCGAGGTCTACAACAGCGCCCGCGGCGACCACGGCATCGCCAGCTCGTTCTGGTGGGACGAGTACACGATGAACGAGTACATCGCCCGCTACCCGAAGCCATACGTCTCGCTGATGGACGGCATCGTGATGGGCGGCGGCGTCGGCGTCAGCGCCCACGGCAGCGTCCGCGTCGTCACCGACACCACGAAGATGGCCATGCCCGAGGTCGGTATCGGGTTCATCCCCGATGTCGGCGGCACATACATTCTGTCGCGCGCACCAGGGCTGCTCGGCCTTCACGCCGCGCTGACCGGCGCACCGTTCGGCGCGGGTGACGCGATCGCGATGGGCTTCGCCGACCACTTCGTTCCGCACGACCGGATCAACGAGTTCAAAGACGCGATCCTTGCCGACGGCATCGACGCCGCCCTCGCGGCGCATGTGACCGAGCCTCCGGCGAGCAACCTTCTCGCACAACGAGACTGGATCGACCACTGCTACGCCGGCGAGACCGCTGAAGACATTGTCGCCGCGCTGCGCGGGCACGATGTCGGACCGGCCTCCGGTGGAACTGGCGGCACCGCCGCCGTCGACGCGGCCAACCTCATCATGACCCGCTCCCCAGTATCGGTGTCGGTGGCACTGGAAGCGGTGCGCCGCGCCGCAAAGCTGGACACCCTCAAAGACGTGCTGCGCCAGGAATATCGGACATCGTGCGGTTCGCTGCGCAGCCACGACCTCGTCGAGGGGATCCGCGCCCAGGTCATCGACAAGGACCGCAAGCCGAAGTGGTCGCCACCGTCGCTCGCGGCGGTCACGGCGGCCGACATCGACGCGTACTTCGCACCGCAGAACCCCGATTTGACCTTCCCCGAGGAGAAGCCATGACGTCCACGAACTACGAGACGATCGTCGTCGACCGCGATGAGCGCGTCGGAACCATCACGTTGAACCGCCCGAAGGCGCTCAACGCGCTCAACAGCCAGGTGATGCACGAAGTCACCGCCGCGGCAGCCGATTTCGACAACGACCCGGGTATCGGGGCTATCGTGATCACCGGCAACGAGAAGGCATTCGCGGCCGGCGCCGACATCAAGGAGATGTCGGAGCTGTCCTTCGCCGACGTGTTCGGCCAGGATTTCTTCGCACTGTGGGCGAAGCTGGCCGCTGTGCGCACGCCGTTGATCGCCGCGGTGGCGGGGTACGCCCTCGGCGGCGGCTGCGAACTCGCGATGATGTGCGACGTGCTGATCGCCGCGGACACCGCGAAATTCGGTCAGCCCGAGATCAAGCTGGGCGTGTTACCGGGCATGGGCGGCTCCCAGCGGCTGACGCGCGCGATCGGAAAAGCCAAAGCGATGGATCTCATCCTGACAGGGCGCACCATCGGCGCCGAGGAGGCCGACCGCAGCGGCCTCGTCTCGCGAGTGGTGCCCGCCGACGACTTGATCCGTGAGGCAATGGCGGTGGCAACGACCATCTCTCAGATGTCGCTGTCGGCGTCGCGGATGGCGAAGGAAGCCGTCAACCGCGCGTTCGAGTCGTCGTTGGCCGAAGGTCTGCTCTACGAGCGCAGGCTGTTCCATTCGGCGTTCGCGACGGCCGACCAGACCGAGGGCATGAACGCCTTTACCGAGAAACGCCCACCGGACTTCACGCACCGATAATCTGCCTTCTGTGACCGACACGGCGGAGGCGACGGAAGAAGCGGCTTCGCAACGGGAACCACCGGAAAAGAAACCCAGCTGGTGGGTTCGACGCTATACGTTCGCCGGCACCGCCCTCGGTCTGGTGTTCCTGTGGCTCTCGTTGACGCCGTCGTTGCTGCCGCGCGGCCCCCTGTTCCAGGGCCTGGTCAGCGGTGCAGCCGGCGCGATCGGCTACGGCATCGGCGTCCTCGCCGTCTGGCTGGTGCGCTACATGCAGTCCAAAGAGACCAGCCCGCACCCGCCACCATGGGCATGGATCGCACTCATCGCGGTCGCCGTCGTCGGCCAGGTCCTGATGATCGTGTACTTCCACGTCTGGCAGGACGAGGTACGCGATCTCAACGGGGTGCCGCGGATGACGTTCTGGGACCACCCGATCACCGCGGTGCTCTCGATCCTCGTCCTGTTCATCTTCGTCGAGATCGGACAACTCGTCGGCAAGCTTGTGCGCTTCCTGGTCGGGCAACTCAATCATGTTGCGCCGCCACGTGTTTCGGCAGTGGTCGTGATGGTGCTGCTGCTCGTGCTGAGCATCGCGTTGCTCAACGGCGTGGTCGTCCGCGTCGGGATGGACTATCTGAACAGAACCTTCGCGGCGGTCAACGACGAGACCGATCCCGACTTTCCCGCGCCGACGTCGCGGCTGCGGTCGGGCGGACCGGAGTCGTTGACCACCTGGGAGTCGCTGGGCCATCAGGGCAGAGTGTTCGTGTCGGCCGGTCCGACGGTTGACGAACTGTCGAAGTTCAACGGCAAGCCGGCGATCGAACCGATTAGGGCATACGCCGGGCTCCATTCCGCCGACGGCATCAAGGCGACCGCAGCGCTGGCCGCTCGGGAACTGGTGCGCACCGGCGGCCTGAACCGCGATGTGATCGCCGTCGCGACGACCACGGGCACCGGCTGGCTCAACGAAGCCGAGGCGGCGGCATTGGAGTACACGTACAACGGCAACACCGCGATCGTGAGCATGCAGTACTCGTTCCTGCCGAGCTGGCTGTCCTTCCTCGTCGACAAGGAGAACGCGCGGCAGGCCGGTCAGGCGTTGTTCGAAGCCGTCGACGCATTGATCCGGGCGATGCCGGAAGGCCAACGGCCCAAGCTGGTGGTGTTCGGCGAGAGCCTGGGCTCGTTCGGCGGCGAGGCGCCTTTCCTGGCGCTGAACAACCTCATCGCCCGCACCGACGGGGCGCTCTACTCGGGGCCGACGTTCAACAACACGATCTGGGCGGATCTCACCCACAGCCGGGACACCGGATCCCCGGAGTGGCTGCCGATCTACGACAAGGGCGAGAACGTCCGTTTCGTCGCGCGACCCGACAACCTGGATCGTCCCGCCGATCCCTGGGCCGAACCGCGCGCGGTGTACCTGCAGCACGCGTCGGACCCGATCGCGTGGTGGAATCCCGATCTGCTGTTCAGCGAGCCCGATTGGCTGAGGGAGCCTCGCGGCTACGACTTGTCCGGGCGGATGCAGTGGATACCGATCGTCACCTTCCTGCAGGTGTCCGCAGACATGGCGGTGGCGGTGGACGTCCCCGACGGGCACGGCCACGTCTACGTCAAGGACGTCGCCAACGCATGGGCACGGATACTGCAGCCGCCGGGCTGGACGCCGGACAAGACCGAGCGCCTGCGCCCGCTGTTGAGCAATGACGAGAACGCTTAGATCAGGCCTTCGGCCTTCAACGCGTGATATCCGCCCACCACATCGGTGGCCTTGTGCAGCCCGAGGTCGACCAGTGACGCGGCGGCCAGGCTGGAGGTGTAACCCTCTGAACACAACACGACCCATTCGACGTCGTCGTCGACAGCTTCGGCCAACCTGGCGTCGCTGGTCGGGTCACAGCGCCACTCCAGCACATTGCGTTCGATCACCAGTGCGGCCGGAACGTGTCCCTCACGATCGCGCTGGGCCTGTGGGCGGATGTCGACCAGAACCGCGCCGCGCTCGAGTGCGGCGGGCACGTCTTCGGCGGACATCCGCTGCAGCCGCGCGCGGGCGGCGTCGAGCACCTCGTCGATGCGGCTGGCCATCGGGCCACCCTATCCTTCCGGGCCGTCGGTGAGTTCGGTCCGGTTGCGACGCAGCGTGTTACGGCTCGTCACCTCGTAATACGACATCGCCGTCAGCGGCGGCGAGTAGGCGTGCACGCTCAGGGTGGGCGTGGCGGGGACCGACGGCGTCGGTGCCCATACGACATCGTGCACCCATCCGAGCGGGAACGCGGCCTGATCGCCGGCGTCGAGCCGTCGACGCCGCAGCGCCTCACCGTCCCAACGGAATTCGTCGAGCGCGCCGGACACCAGGGTCAACGCGCCCAGCGAGCCGCCGTGGTCGTGCAATTCGGTGGCATGGTCTTTGACCCAGCTGATCAGCCAGACGTCCAGCTCGTCGTCGCCGTGGATGCGGGTGTACCAGCGATCGTCGGTGGGCACCCCGCCCGCGGGCAGCAGGTGGTCGTAGCGCCCGCTGAGCACGTCGTCGGCGGCGCGGTCGACGGCGTGCAGAAGGTCCGGGACGCGCAGGCGGGTAGGGGCCGAGACGGCGGAAACCATGGAGAGCTCCAATGGGACGGACGGAAGGGGGCGGCAGCTAGCCCCTACAGCAACCCCTGATCCCGGTCTGCTCCATCACGCCGGCCAGTGTTGCATAGATTGGCAGCATGCGCTTCAACCTTCTGTACGCCGCAGCGGCGGCAGCCATCGTGGCGATCGCGGGCTGTTCGTCGGGTGGCGAAGCCGGTCAGACCTCGTCGGCGCCGCCGACGACGACTGTGACCAGCTCCGAAACGCACACCCCCGCACCCGGTGCCGTCGAAGTGTCACCGGGTGGCGTGACGACGGCGGTGGGAGCGGACGCCGAGTCGACCGAAGACGAGTACTCGCAGGCCTGCCAGGCCGCCAAGGCCTGGTTCGACCAGCAGGGCGGCGACCGTAAAGCGCAGATCGAGCCCTATCTGAAGACGCTGCAGGACCCGGCCACGCCGCCGGGGCCGGCCACCTACAACACCCCCTGGGCACAGCTCTCCCCGGCCAGGCAGGCCGCCGCCATCGTCGCCGTCCAGGCCGGCGCAGACTCGCTCTGCTGAATTCGAATCACGGCTGCGAGAAAGTCCGTCGGAATCGGACGAGCAAGACGAACGACGGCGAGCCCGTTACGCGCAGAATGGACACATGGCCGGCAAAAGGGTCGCGCTGGCTCTCGGCAGCGGGGGTGCGCGGGGCTACGCCCACATCGGCGTGATCACCGAGTTGCGTGAGCGCGGGTACGAGATCGTCGGGATCGCCGGCTCCTCGATGGGCGCGCTCGTCGGCGGCCTGCAGGCAGCGGGACGGCTCGACGAATTCGCCGGTTGGGCGATGGCGTTGACGCAACGCGCGGTGTTGCGACTGCTGGATCCGTCGATCACCGCGGCCGGAGTGCTGCGGGCGGCGAAGATCCTCGACGCGGTCCGCGACATCCTGGGCGAAGTCACGATCGAGGATCTGCCGATCCCCTACACCGCCGTCGCGACCGACTTGATCGCGGGCAAGTCGGTGTGGCTGCAGCGCGGGCGCGTGGATGCGGCGATCCGGGCCTCCATCGCCATACCGGGCGTGATCATCCCGCACATCCTCGACGGCCGACTGCTGGCCGACGGCGGCATCCTCGATCCGCTGCCGATGGCGCCGATCGCGGCCGTCAACGCCGACCTCACGATCGCGGTCAGCCTCGGAGGAAGCGAGTCCGGCGGTCGAGACGAACCAACCGAAGCCGGATCGAAGGCGACCACCGAATGGTGGAACCGGATGTGGCGCAGCACCTCGTCGCTGTTCGAGTCCAGCACCATGCTGAACAAATTCTCGCCCTCGCAGGACGGCGCCGACGACGTCGCCCCCGACCTCACCGGACCCCACGACGAACCGGGTAGCGGCGATGAACTCGGCGACGGCACGAAGGAAGCGGCAGTTCCCAAGATGGGCAGCTTCGAGGTGATGAACCGCACCATCGACATCGCCCAGGCCGCGCTGGCGCGACACACACTGGCCGCCTATCCACCCGACCTCTTGATCGAGGTGCCCCGAAGTGCTTGTCGCAGTTTGGAATTCCATCGGGCCGCCGAAGTCATCGACATCGGTCAGGAGTTGACGGCGCAGGCTCTCGAGATCCTCGAAGGCTGATCAGCCGGCCAGGAATTCGGCGATCTCGGCGGCGACACGGCGGCCTTGTGCGCGCCCGGCGCGGGCAGACGGCTCGCGGCACGCCGGATCCAGCGGATTGGGACCGAACGCCGTCAACGACTCGTCGTCGGCGAACACCCCCAGCGCCCGGCCGGGGAACGCGTCGACCTCCATGGCCGGATCGCGGCCGAACGGCGACGGCGCGCCTCTGCCGGAGGGCACCAGCACGACGGCGAGGTCGCAGTCTGCGGCGAGCCGGAGATTCATGGTGCTGCCCACACCGCCGTCCATGTAGCGCCGTTCCCCGATGGTCACCGGCGGCCACGCGCCGGGCACCGCGCAGCTGGCAGCGACGGCGTCGAGCAGCGCGACACCCGACGTGCCGTCGAAGGCGACCAGCTCGCCGGTCCCGATGTCGATCGCGGTGATACGCAGGTCGCGGTCTGGCCAGTCGTGCGACGGCAGACGCTGGGCGATCACTTCGCGGCGGGTCGCCTCCGAGACCGTAGGGGTCGAAAGTGCGACCGCTCCGATCCGCTGCAGCTTCTGCGTCGTCGTCGCGTCCGGTTCCGACAGCGCGGTCAGGAACAGCTCGGTGATCTGCTCGATGTCGACGCCGGGGTCCATCTCCTTGGACGCACCCGTGAGCTGACGGTCGTACAGCTCGTCGAGGCTGCGCCTGCTGCCGAGTTGGGCGGCGACGGCCGAACCCGCCGATGTGCCGACCATGACGTCGGACCCCAGCAGCGCGCGCGCCGTCTGCGCCGACTCGTCTTCGATGCCTTGCAGGATGCCGACTTCCCACGCGATACCGGCCAATCCCCCGCCGGCCAGCACCAGGGCGCGTTTGGATGTCACGGACGAAAGTCTGCCAGGTTGGCGAGATAATCGGCCTGGACACCAACCTCGAGGAGCAGACGTCGATGAAGACGAAGGCCGCCGTGCTGTGGGGACTCCATCAGAAATGGGAGGTCGAGGAGATCGACCTCGACGGTCCCCGGCGCGCCGAGGTGATGGTGAAGATGACCGCGAGCGGCATGTGCCACTCAGACGAGCATCTGGTCACCGGCGACCTGCAGATGACGATGCCGGTCGTCGGCGGGCATGAAGGCGCGGGCGTCGTGGTCGAGGTCGGCGAAGGCGTCAGCGACGTCGCCGAGGGCGACCCGGTGGTGCTGAGCTTCATCCCGGCGTGCGGTCGGTGCGGGCCGTGTGCGCGCGGCATCAGCAACCTGTGCGAGCTTGGAATGCATCTGCTCAAGGGACCGCAGCTCGACGGTACGCACCGCTTCCACGCCCGCGGCCACGACGTCGGGCAGATGTGCCTGCTCGGCACGTTCTCCGAGTACACGGTGGTGCCGACGGCGTCGGTGGTCAAGGTCGACGAGAACGTGCCGCTGGACAAGGCGGCGCTGGTCGGTTGCGGGGTGACCACCGGATACGGCAGCACAGTGAAGACCGGCGAGGCCACTGCCGGCAGCACCGTGGTGGTGATGGGCGTGGGTGGCGTCGGCGTCAACGCCGTGCAGGCGGCCAGAATCGTGGGCGCGCGGCACATAATCGCTCTGGATCCGGTGGAGTACAAGCGAACGCGCGCAATCGAATTCGGCGCCACCCACACCGCGGCGACCGTCGAGGAGGCGTCGAAGCTGGTGATCGGGCTGACTCGCGGGCAGAAGGCCGACGTGTGCGTGGTGACCACCGACGTCGCCGAGGGCGCCTACGTCGGGCAGGCGCTCAGCCTGGTCGGCAAGAGGGGCCGGGTCGTCATGACGGCGATGGCGCACCCGGGCGACAAGCAGGTCAGCCTTTCGCTGGTGGACCTGACATTGTTCGAAAAGCAGGTTCGCGGTTCGCTTTTCGGGTCGTGCAACCCGCGCGTCGACATCTTCGCCATGCTCGAGCTTTACCGCTCCGGGCAACTGATGCTCGACGAACTGATTACCCGCGAATACCCGCTGTCCGACATCAACGACGGGTACGACGATCTGCGCAGCGGCCGCAACCTGCGCGGGTTGATCCGGTTCTGATGGCTGGTGCGCCGTACCCGTTCTACCGCATTCCGTAACGGGTCAGTGCACCAGCTGAGTCGACAATTCGGCCAGCGACTGGCGGGCGTAGCCCTTCCACAACCGACCGAAGACCGGCAGCAGTGGGGCGCTGAGCGCGCTGCGCGCGTGGATGGTCCAGCGCCACGTCACGTTCGTGCCTCCGCCGATCGGCTCGAATATCCACTCGCCATCGACGTGGTCGACCAACGGTGACAGCGGACCTCTGACGTTCGACAGCGTGTAGCCGAACGAATGCGGCGGGTCGAAGTTGGTGAGCTCCTCGTGCATGCTGCCGCCGCCGACCAGCACGACGGTGCGCGACTGCCCGACGGCGTCCCAGTCGCCGGTCTGATTGCGCGTCTCCTTGATCGGCGGGATCGGGCCGTACCACCGCCGGAACAGCTGCGGCAGCGGCATCGGAACCATGTCGCGGAAAACGTCGTCCTGGCCCATCGGGACGGTTCGGGACTGGTGGACCATCAACGGTTTTGTCATGCGCAAAGCCTAGTCCGGCACCTCCACGTCGCAGCGGTCGCGGAAGTCGAGCGTCGGCTGGCGGATTCCTCGCACCTCGGCTTCCACCTGCGGGTTGGCGTTGAGATAATCCTGCAGGTGCTGCCGCTGCTGGTCTCTGGGCATGCCCTTGAGGTCGGTGAAGAACGCGTTGACGTCGGGATGACTGAAGAGATAGGCCGACATTGCGGCGGACACGCCGGTCACCACTCCGGCGAGGTCGCCTGCGGTGCAGTTCGGCGGCGCGGGATCGTCTGCCGCTGCAGGTGCGGCGGTGGCGAGAAAAACCGCGGCGGCCAGCGCCGAAACTCCGCACACCAAGCGTCGTTGCTCAAGGGACATCTGTTGGGCTCCTCACGGTGAAATCGGTTGGGCTGACATGTCGCGCGCGGCTCAGACGCATCCGCTGACGCTGACTCTCCGTCCGAAGCTGGCGCACACGTTGACATTCGGAGGCGGAGGCGGAGGCGGCGCAGCGTCGTAGTCCTCGGGCAGCGGTGCGTATACCGCCGGCGGTGGCACATACGGCGCGACGGCGTCGGCGATGCTTCCGCACCCGCTGACCGACACGCGGCGTCCCACCGATGCACAGACGTCGGCAGACGCGGTCACCGGCTCAGAGATGACGGCGAGTCCGATTACCACGGCGCATAACCCGAGCGGTGCGATTCTCTTGACAGTGCTCACAGCGTCCACCTCGAGTCGGCGAGTGTTCCAGCCATGATCTTCGCAGTTCGGCTACCGGTGAAGGCCATAACCACCGAATCGCGGTCAGCCGAGGCCCGGGGCAGCCTTGCCGCTGATCAGCGGGAGGTCGAGATAGGTCAGGATGCCGGGTTCGGCCGCACAGGTGGCAGGCACCGAGTTCACGCAGTGCGCCGCCGTGCCGACGATGCCGTGTTCCGGACCGACACCGCCGACCTCGGAATGGAAACCCTTCACGACGATCCTGATGTCGGGGTTGCCCCTGACCTCCATCTCGTACCGCTGGCCGGCCGGCCCGAGTGTCCATGCGGGCTCGAGGTGCTCCTCTCCCATCAGCCAGTTCACCGTCACGCGCACGACGGGCTCGCCGTCGACGAGCGCCTCCCAGTGAAACCGTCGCGCCGCGACCTGTCCCGGCTCGATGACACCCATCGGGGAATCGATCGGCGACGACGCCACCGCTATCTCCTGGGTCGCGCGCACTTTGGGCTCGGCCCTGAAGCCCATCTTGTCGACGACCATCTTCACGGCCTGGATGAAACCGCTGTCGAGCATCTTCTGCATCGGCCCGGTGAGTGCCTTGTCCGGGGTCTCGCCGAATCCCATCACGTGGCGCAGCACGTCGGGTGCTTCGTAAGTGCGCAAGTCGGAAAACTCCTCGGCGCGAACGAAAGTCACGCCGGTGGAAAACGACGAGAACAGCAGTGGGAACTTCTCGCTGATGCCGCCGGGAGCCATGCCCGTCCCGTGCAGGGTCGCGTTGCCCTGTAGCGCCGCCTCGCGCATCGGCGCGGCGCTGCGCTCACTGGGATAAAGCCAGCCGACGGGAGTGACCACGTTCTTGCCCGACCGCAACAGTGTGGCCACCTCGTCGGGGTTGGCCATCAACGGCGCATAGATCACCGCGTCCGCATCGAGGGCGACGATGTCGTCGATGCTGTCGGTGGCGATGACGCCCAGCGGCTGCGCGCCGATCAGCTCACCGACGTCTTTACCCGCCTTGTCCGGCGAATGCACCCAGCATCCGACGAGCTCGAGGTCCGGGTGCTCCAGTACGCCCTTGATCGCTGCGACGCCGACGCCACCGGTGGCCCACTGCACGACCCGAAGACCCATGCCACTCCTCACAGCTTCGCAAAACTAGAACACGTTCTACTCAGGTCTACACCAGATCCACCCGGAGGACGTGACAATTGGCGTGATGTCGGAGACGGGTGTCGAGGTCCGCGTACTGGGACCGCTGCAGATCAGCGTCGGCGGTGAACGCGTGCCCCTTGGCACACCCAAACAGCGGGCGGTGCTTGCCATGCTGTTGATGAACCGCAACCGCCCTGTGGCGACCGAGACGTTGATCGAAGCGGGGTGGGAGCAGTTCCCACCGCCGGATCCCCGCGCACGGCACTGGTGAGCGCGCCGCCGACGGGCGCCGTAGCTAGACAGTTCGCCCGCTGTGTGTTTCTGTCAGTTGCAGAACAGCGAAGGGATGCTTGCAATGCCAAACAAGGTTTTCGTCGTCGGAGTGGGCATGACGAAGTTCGAGAAGCCCGGTCGTCGCGAGGGTTGGGACTACCCGGACATGGCGCGCGAGTCGGGCACGAAAGCGCTCGAGGATGCAGGCATTTCCTACTCCGAGGTCGAGCAGGGTTTCGTCGGCTACTGTTCCGGCGATTCGACATCCGGCAACCGGGCGCTCTACGAACTCGGCTTGACCGGCATCCCGATCGTCAACGTGAACAACAACTGCTCGACGGGTTCGACGGCACTTTTCCTTGCGGCGCAGACGGTTCGCGGCGGACTGGTTGACTGCGCCATCGCACTCGGCTTCGAGAAGATGCAGCCCGGCGCGCTGCAGGGTGGCGCAGAGGACCGTGAGTCACCCCTCGGTCGTCACATTAAGGCGCTGGCCGAGATCGACGAGTTCGCCTTCCCGGTGGCACCGTGGATGTTCGCCGCCGCGGGGCGTGAGCACATGCGCAAGTACGGCACCACCGCAGAACATTTCGCCAAGATCGGCTACAAGAACCACAAGCATTCCGTGAACAACCCGTACGCGCAGTTCCAGGAGGAGTACACCCTCGACGACATCCTGGCCGCCAGGATGATCTCGGACCCGGTGACCAAGCTGCAGTGCTCACCCACCTCCGACGGGTCAGGCGCGGCGATCGTGGCCAGTGAGGCGTTCGTCGACAAGCACGGCCTGGCGGGCCAGGCCGTGGAGATCGTCGGGCAGGCGATGACCACAGACTTCGACAGCACCTTCGACGGCAGCGCGCGCAACGTCATCGGTTACGACATGAATGTTCAGGCCGCACAGAAGGTTTACGACCAGTCAGGCCTAGGCCCGTCGGACTTCCAGGTGATCGAGCTGCACGACTGTTTCTCCGCGAACGAACTGTTGCTGTACGAGGCGCTCGGCCTGTGCGACGAGGGCGAGGCGCCGAAGCTGATCGACAACAACGACACCACCTACGGCGGACGGTGGGTGGTCAACCCGTCCGGCGGGCTGATCTCGAAAGGCCATCCTCTGGGCGCCACGGGCCTGGCCCAGTGCGCGGAGTTGAGCTGGCAGCTGCGGGGCGAGGCGGACAAGCGCCAGGTCGACAATGTGACGGCGGCGCTGCAGCACAACATCGGCCTGGGCGGAGCCGCAGTCGTGACCGCCTACCAGCGCGCCGAGCGGTAGGACTTTCCCTCGCGAGCAGACCTGTCGTGGGCATTGACACTGCGCTCATGGCGGCCGCTACTCGCACTTCCTCGCCGTGCGCGCAGACTGAACGCGCGCGGCAAAGTCAGTCGCGATGCTCGACGACGTCGTAGGCGTTCTCGGCGTAGCGCGCTCGGATCGTCTTCTTGTCGAACTTGCCGACGCTGGTCAGCGGCACCTCCTCGATGAACGCCCACCGCTCCGGCAGCCACCAGCGAACCACCTTGTCGCCCAGATACTCTCGCAGTTCTTTCGCGCAGACGTCGGCGCCGTCATTGACGACGACGACCGCCAGCGGCCGCTCCTGCCAGCGCTCGTCCGGAACGGCGACGACCGCCGCCGTCGACACCGCCGGATGCCCCATCAGGTGGTTCTCCAACTCGACCGACGAGATCCACTCGCCGCCGGACTTGATGACGTCCTTCGCGCGGTCGGTCAGCGTGACGAAGCCGCTCGGGTCGATGCGGCCGACGTCGCCGGTGTGCAACCAGCCGTCGCCGAACGTCGACCCGTCGCGATTGTGGTAGTACGCGCCGGTGATCCATGGACCGCGCACCTGCACCTCGCCGACGGCCTTGCCGTCGTGCGGCAGCGGGTTTCCGTCGTCGTCGACGATCCGCGCTTCCACCCCGCACACCGCCCGGCCCTGTGTGGAGCGCTGTGCCCAACGCTGCTCGCCGTCGGCGTCCGGCAGCGGGCGCGCGATCGTCGCCAACGGCGAGGTCTCGGTCATGCCCCAGGCCTGCACGATGCACACACCGTGGTCCTTTTCGAAAGCCTTCATCATCGACGTCGGCACAGCCGACCCACCGCAGGTCACCAGTCGCAGCGACGAGATGTCGTGACCCGGGTCGGTTTCCAGACGATGCAGGACGTCGTTCCAGATCGTCGGGACCGCCGCGGCCACGGTCGGTCGCTGCGTCTCGATCAGGTCGATCAGAGATTTCGAGTCCAGGAACCGGTCGGTCATCACGATGTGGGCACCCGCCATCAGTGCGCCGTACGGCATGCCCCAGGCGTTGGCGTGGAACATCGGCACGATCGGAAGCACCTTGTCGGTGAATCCGAGGCCCACCGCATTGACGGTGTTGGTCATCATCGCATGCAGATAACTCGAACGATGGCTGTAGACAACGCCTTTCGGATTTCCCGTGGTTCCGCTGGTGTAGCACATCGCGGCCGCGGACCTCTCGTCGACCTCCGGCCAGTCGAACTCCGGCGATTCGGCCGCCAGGACCTCGTCGTAGCGCAGCACGGTCTTGCCGGACTGCGACAGCGCGTCGACGTCGCCGTCACCGACGGCGATTACGGTGTGCACGGTCTCCAGCAGTGGCAGCACCGGGGCCAGCACGCCGGTCAGCGACAAGTCGGCGATGACGACCTGATCTTCGGCCTCGTTGGCGATGAAGGCGATCTGTTCGGCCGACAGCCGGATGTTGAGCGTGTGCAGCACAGCGCCCATCGACGGGACCGCCAGGTACGCGGCCAGGTGTTCGGCGTTGTTCCACATGAATGTGGCGACGCGCTGGTCACCGGTGATGCCGACGCGACGCAGTGCGTTCGCCAGCCGGGCCGCCTGCTCACCGACCTCCCGAACGGTCGTGTGCCGGTACCCGTCGCCGGTCGCCGTCGACACCGTGCGATCGCCGTGCAGCTCACACGCGTGTCGCATGATGCTCGAGATCGTCAGCGGAAAGTCCTGCATCGTGCTGTCCATGGAGTTATCCCCTCCGACTCCGGCACCGCCCGACACCGTCAGATGGTGGCGATGCTAATCCGCTGGCAAAGCGTTGTCGGCGATTCCTCGCATTGACGCCGGAGCAGGTTTACGCCGCCAGGCGAGCCAGCGCAGGCGACGCGGGCCGCCGGCTCGCGACGAACATCCTGCGCTGCGCAGCCGGTGCATCTCGACGTGTTCGACCGGCTCCGCGCCGACGACCTCGAGCGGCGTGTCCTCCAGCGGGTGCAGGGGTGAGTCCGGCGTCAGCAGGGCCGCTTGCCAGCCGCCCGGCACTCCGACGATCCCGTTCGACCGGGCGGTGGCCCGCAGCACCTCGCCCAGCTCGGCGGCGAGCAGCTGGCGCACCATGTCCGCGCCGTGGCGGGGGTTGGCCAGCATCCACGAGTGGTAGGCGCCCGGCACCCGGTAGAGCGTGCCGTCGGCGCGCTCGGCCATGTCCTCGGCGCTCTGGAAGGGCACGACCAGGTCGTTCTCGCCGTGCACGACGATGGTCGGCACCCGGTGCTCGCGCATCGCCTCCAGCAACGGCGAGTAGTCGCCCGACCCGATGATCGCGCGCAGCGCGCCGGGCAGTCCGAGCGGACTGCGGACATTGCGTGCCAGGGCGCCGGCCATCTGGCGCATGTATCGCTTGCGTTCGGGCGGCGGCAGCCGGCGCGGATCGGCCGGCGCGTCGTAGGCCGCGTTCAACAACGCCTGCACCGCCCGCCTGGGCGACCGAACCGGCATCCGGATCGACTCGTCGAACGGGGCGCCTGCAGCGGCGTTCAGTAGCACCGCGGCCAATACCCGCTCCGGTGCGACAGCCGCCAACTGGACGATCATGCGGCCGCCCATCGAGTGCCCCATGAAGATGGCCTTGCGCACGCCGAGCGCATCCAGCGTGCGCAGGGCCAGTTCGACCCGGTGGCTCATGTCAGCCGCGTTGCGCGGCAGGTTGGGTGTGACGCCGTGGCCGGCCGCGTCGAGGGCGACGACCAGGAACCCCATCCCCGCCAACCGGCTCAGCAATCGCACGTAGGCTCGCCCGCTCAGAGCGATCCCGTGCAGGAAGACAAGCGGCACGCCCTGGCCGCCGACGGTCACTCCCACCTTGTGTCCGTCGTCGAGCGTCATGACTTGGTGGGACAGCCGCACGCGGGTAGCCGTGGCCGGTTGGCGGGCTACCGATGTCTGACTCACATGCCCATGGTTATCCACCCAGGCACGCTACGACCAAATTCATCGATGTGGAGTTCGTTACGGTCGAACGCCCCTGCGATGGACGTCACGACCTACGCTGCAGTGATATCCACGGGAAAAGTGCTGGCAAACGGAACAAAAGGGCTGTCCATGGCGCTGTAATCGGCGCATCATTGCCAGACAACCAAGAAAGTACCGATATGCGAAACAAGTGGGTGCTGGCGGCTGCGGCTGCAGGCGTGTGCGCCGCGTTCACTGCGCCGTCGGGCCTGGCGTCGGCCGAGGAGACCGCGCAGGCGACGATCAACCGCCTTCAGGACGAGGGTTACACCGTCAACATCGACCGCGTCGGCTCGGCGCCGATGAGCGAGTGCGTCGTCACCAACGTGCGAAACCCCAAAACGGTGCAGCAGTGGGTGCCCTACATCGGCCCCGGCCGCAACGGCGTTTGGCGACGACCGCGCGCTGGTGCTGGCGACCGTCAGCCAGTCGATCTCGGTGACGCTGGACTGCAACCGCCACTAGACCAGACAGGAGAAGGCCCGGCCGGTGGCGGTACCGGCCGGGCCTTCTTCATGTGCGGGATCACGCCGGCGCAGGAACACCACCCTGACGCGCGAATCCTGGTTGTCGTCAACCATCGTCAGTTCGTCGAACGGATCGTCGCCGCGCAGCACCGCGTCGACCTGGTTCTTGTCGACGGTCTTGGTCCACGACCCGACCAGCAGCGTGGCCACGGCGTTGCCCGAGAAGTTGGTGACCGCGCGCGCCTCGGACATGAACCGGTCGATTCCCACGATCAGGCCGACGCCGTCGAGCAGGTCTGGCCGGTGGCTCTGCAGGCCGCCCGCCAGCGTGGCCAGGCCGGCGCCGGTGACCCCTGCCGCGCCCTTGGAGGCGACGATCATGAACACCAGCAGGCCGATCTGCTCGGCGACCGACATCGGGCTGCCCAGCGCGTCGGCGATGAACAGCGATGCCATCGTCAGATAGATCGCGGTCCCGTCCAGGTTGAACGAGTAGCCGGTCGGGACGACAACGCCGACGGTGCTGCGGTCGACGCCCAGGTGCTCCATCTTGGCGATCAGCCGCGGCAGCGCGGACTCCGACGACGATGTCGAGAAGATCAACAGGTATTCGCGGGCGAGGTAGCGCACCAGCTTGAAGATCGAGACACCCGACACCGCGCGCAGCAGCGTGCCGAGCACGCCGAACACGAACAGCACGCAGGTGATGTAGAAGCCGAGCATCAAGGTCAGCAGTTGGGTGACCGCGGTCCAGCCGGTCTGCCCGACGACGTTGGCGATCGCGCCGAACGCGCCGATCGGGGCCAGCCACAGGATCATCACCAGGATTTTGAAGACCAGCTTCTGCAGGTGCTCGACACCGCGCAGGATCGGCTCCCCCGACCTGCCCATCGCCTGCAGCGCGAAACCGACCAGCAACGCCACGAAGAGCGCTTGCAGCACATTGCCACCGGTCAACGAGGACAGCAGCGTGTCGGGGATGATGTGCTGGACGAAGTCCATCAGCCCACCGGATTCGTGCGCCTTCTCGGCCAGTTCGGCGCCTTTGCCCGCCGCACTCTCCGACAGATGCATGCCGCTGCCGGGATGGATGATGTTGCCGACCAGAAGGCCGATCGCGAGCGCGAACGTCGACATCACCACGAAGTAGACGAATGCCAGGCCGCCGACCTTGCCCACGGTTGCGGCCTTGCGGACCTTCCCGATGCCCAACACGATCGTGCAGAAGATCACCGGCGCGATCATCATCTTGATCAGCGACACGAACATCGTGCCGAGCACGCCGACGCTCTTGCCGACGTTCGGTGCGATGAGGCCGACGGCGACCCCGATCACCACCGCGGCGATCACGGCGATGTACAGCCAGTGCGTGCGGTCCTTGCGCACACGAGGAGCGTCCGGCGGCTCGGATACCGGCGGCTGGCGGTCGATGACTGTCATATGCGGAACTACCTCCAAGGTCGACATCGAATGTGATGTGCAAGTAGGTTGGCCCCGCACGTGGCCCGGGTCACGTTTTAGTTCATTACGTTCATGCCGCACAGCCATGAGCTCATTGCGCAAAAGCCGCGCAATCGCGCACTCTGCGGGTTGTGCGCACAAGCGGGCCATCGCGACTGTCGTTCTCTAACTTCGGTTTCGGCGCTTCACCCGAATGCCGACACCGAAGGAGAACTCACATGAACAAGACCCTTGTCCGCCTCATCGCGGGTCCGATGACAGCCGCAGGACTGGCCGCCGGCGCGTTGGGCCTGGCCGCCGCCGCGAACGCCGACGACCCCGTGAAGGCCGCGCCGGACCTGTTTTCGGCCCACACCGGACCGGCGCTGGTTAATGCGCACCTCGTCGATGAACCCGATCGGGCTACCAACCCTGGCGCCGGGATGTCCAAGCTGCACCGTGCTGAATGACTGACCCGTAGCGGCCAATCCGGCCGCTCGGCCGGTACGGACTGCTTTCATTGCGTGGTGATACCGGCAGGATCAGAGTTGGGAACGCCGTGAGCAGGTGGTGGCCGCGGTCTCTGGCGGGGCAGGCGATCGCTCTGCAGATCCTCGTGATAGCCGTCGTCGTGCTGGCGGGCAGCGGGCTGGCGCTGCTGGACGCCCGCCAAGACGGCGATGCCGCGGCACGCCAGCAGGTGGTTGCCATCGCGACGGCGCTGGCCGACTCCCCGTCGACGGCCGCGGCGATCGAATCCGGGCGGGCCACAGAGATTCTGCAGCCGGTCACCGAAGCGGTGCGTACCAACACCGACATCGCGTTCATCACGATCATGTCGCCGGAGGGCAAGCGCTTCACTCACACCGATCCGCGCCAGATCGGCGGTCATTACCTCGGCACCATCGAGCCGGCGCTCCGCGGCGAGACGTTCACCGAGGTGTACACCGGCACGCTCGGCCCGTCGATCCGGACCATCGTGCCGGTGCGCGACGGCTCGGGCCGGATCGTCGGATTGGTGTCGGCCGGCGTCACCCAGCAGACCCTCGCGCAGCGTTGGCGATCGCAGTGGCCCACGATCGCCGCGGTCAGCGTCGGGGCGCTGGCGATCTCGCTGGTCGGGGTGTGGGCGATCCGGCGACGGCTGCTGCGTCAGACCCATGGGCTGCGGCCCGACGAGTTGCGGGTGATGTACGAACACCACGACGCGATCCTGCATTCGGTGTCGGAAGGGTTGATCGTGCTCGACCGGGACGGGGTGGCCCTGGTCAACGACGAAGCCCGGCGCCTGCTCAGCCTGCCACCGGGCCCCGTCACCCGGTCGGACCTGCCCGAGTTCCTGCGCAGCTACAACCCCGGCGCCCGCGACGAGGTGCACGTCACCGAGGAACGGGTGCTCGTGGTCAACCGGTCCGAGGTGGACAATCGATCAAAGGACTCAGAGGTCGTCACCATTCGCGACCGAACCGAATTGCAGGGCGCACTCGGCGAGCTCAGCTCACTGCAGGTGTTGACCGATTCGCTGCGCTCGCAGGCCCACGAGGCCGCCAACAAGCTGCACACGGTGATCACCATGGTCGAGATGGGCCGTGCCGACGAGGCGGTCACGTTCGCAACCAACGAACTCGAACTCTCCCAGCGACTGGTTGACCGGCTGTCCGACGACGTCGGCGAACCTGCCCTCGTTGCACTGCTTCTCGGCAAGTCTGCGCAAGCCGATGAGCGCGGCATCGAACTGTCGGTCACCGAGGACACCCACCTGCCGTCGAACGCCGACGACGTGCCACTATCGGGCCAGGAGATGGTCACCGTGCTGGGCAACCTGATCGACAACGCGATGGATGCCTGCGATCGCGACGACCCGTGGGTCGAGGTGACGGTCAGCCAGTCCGACGGCACTCTGCTCATCCGAGTGGCCGACAGTGGCCCCGGCATGGACACCGCCACCTTCGCGAAGGCCATGCAACGCGGCTATTCGACCAAGCCCGGCAGTCACGCCGGACAGCACGGTCTCGGGTTGGCGCTCGTCGCGCAGGTCGTCAAGCGCCACAACGGGACTCTGACCGCCGACGTGACGTACGGCTCGGTGGTGACGGTGTCGGTGGGCGGCTCATGATCCGGGTGTTGATCGTGGAGGACGAGCCGTTGATCGCCGAGGCCCATCAGACGTTTCTTCAACGGCTCGAGGGGTTTTCGGTCGTAGCCGTGGCGCACACCGCCCGCGATGCCATGCGGGCGGCAGGTGACGCAGCGGCGAACGATAGGCCGGTCGACCTTGTGCTGCTCGACATCGGGCTTCCAGACGCAAGCGGTATCTCGTTGGCGTCGGGGCTGTCGGGCCTGCGACCCGCACCAGACATCATCGCGATCACGTCCGAGCGAGACCTGGAAATGGTCCGTGCCGCGGTCGGCCATGGAGCGCTGGCCTACCTGCTCAAGCCGTTCACCTTCGCGGCGTTCCGCGACCGCCTGCAGCGCTATCAGCGCTACCGGGAGGCTCTGCCTGCCGGAAGGGACGCAGCCAGTCAAGCCGAGGTGGACCGAGCGCTCGCCGAACTACGGGTGAGAGACGACAGATCCGCCGCCCCGAAGGGGGCCGCAGCAGGCACCAACGAAGAGATCGCGCGTGCGGTGCGGGATTCCGCCGGCGGCCTCACCGCTGACGCTGTCGCGAAGGAGGTCGGCGTTTCAAGGGTGACGGCGTGGCGCTATCTGGAGCGCCTCGCCGACGACGGCACCGTCACCCGGCGCACCGACTACGGCAAGGCCGGCCGGCCGAAGACCCGTTACCGGTGGAGCTGACGGACTAGACGCCCGCCGGCTCCAGAGTGCGCAGCTGCGGCACGGTGCTGACATTCATGGTCATCAGCTCCGCGTCGAGTTGAGTCGGGTCGGAGACGACGGAGATCACGGTGATCGCGCCGGCGTGGTCGGCGACGTAGAGCCGGCTGCCGTCGGGGCTGACCGCCACGCATGCCGGTTCGGCGGTCACCGTCAACCTGTCGACGATGGAGTTGGTCTCGGTGCTGAGCACCGCGACGTGCTCGTAGTCGGCGATGTAGAGGCGGGTCCCGTCGGAGCTGAGCGCCATCTGCATGGGCGCGCCGCCGATGCCCACCTTCGCGGTGATCTCGTTGATCGCGGTGTCGATGACATCCACGGATCCGCCCCAATGCGTGTCGAAGGCGGCGACATAGGCCAGCGCTCCGTCGCGGCTCAGCGCGATATCCCTGATCGGCGAGGCGATCGGGACTTCGCGGATCACGCGCCCCTTCATGGCGTCGAACACCAACAGCGTGCCGCTCTCGGCATCAGATGTGCCGATGTAGACCAGCCTGCCGTTGGGACTGACCCGCACGGCGTCCACCGTCCGGCCGACGCCGTAGGCAACATCGACCGTGTTGGTCCGGCCGAAGGTGTTGATGACCGCGACGCCCACTCGGTCTTCTCCGGCCAGGCCCACGAAGATGCGGGTGCCGTCCGGGCTGACCGCGACGTCGGTCGCGACGCCAGGCACCGCGTGGTTAGCGACGACCTGCTTGTTCACGGTGTCGATGACTGCGACCGAGTCGTATTTGTGGCCCGAGATGGTGACGTAGGCGCGCCGGTCGCGGGTGGTCACCAGCAGAGGTTCGACGGGCATGTCGATGTCGGCGTCGACGGTCATGGCGTAGGCGTCGATGACCGAGACGCTGCCGTCGCCGAAGTGTGTCGCGACGAGCGTGCCGCCGTCGGTCGTGACTGCGAGGTCGGCGATCGCGCCCCGTCCGATGTCGACGGTGCCCATCACGGCGAAGTCTCGCTCGACGTCGGTGGATTCGATCACGTCCGCGGGGACGGTGTTTCTATGCATGACTGTATTTGCCCTGTTCATCGTTGCTTGTGCCGGTCATGACTACGTCCGGCGCTGAAGCACGTCTTGCTGCGCTAGTGCGGCGCAGATCCCGATCGAGTCTAGCGACGGATATTCGAACGCCGAGAGATGTTGCGGGTCGTTTGTCGCCAAGCCTGAGCGCAGTCTCAAGCGGCGCTTAGGAAAATAATTGTTATAGGATAGTTACGCCGAATTGGCAATCCCCCATAGCGCATTGACGAGCAGAAATACTGCTTCGGCAAGCACCGCGCACCAGTGTGACGAATGAGGTTGAATATCGAATTCTTATTTTTTCGTCGGAAAATGAGATGCAAAACACATCGCGACACGCCAGCAAACTCGTGTCGGGTGCGGACACTGATCAGGCTCCCCACCGCGACGGTCCCGTTGGCCGCCGCGGTGTCTCAGGACATGGCCGGCGGTCGTTCGCTGGAGCCGGCCGGAGCCGACGCGATCAATCTCTTCGAATCAGCCAACGGCAGCACGGCGGGCGGTGAAGGATCGACTCCGCGGACCGCGCTTACCGAGAGGAACACATGAATCGTCGTCTCGGCATTCTCACCGTCTTGATCCTCACCCTGGCCGCATGCGGCCGCGAAGCAGCGCCGCCGGCGACGCAATCGACTCCAGGGACCGAGGTGAGATCCTCTGCGGCAGCGCCGAATCCCCCTGAGGCGGAGGCACCATTCCCGACCCCTGCACATTGTTGAGTGACGCCGAAGTCACCGAGCTGACCGGGCGGGATATCACCCAGATCGACAGGGACGGTGCCGACGCCAACACATCGACCCGCTACTGCCAGTGGCAGCAGAACTCGGGTCAACTCGCCGTGTTCCTCTCGCGCATGAAGAGCGACGACTTCGAGGTCGCCAGGGCGGCCTCGCCGTCGATACCGGGTATCGGCGACGACGCCTACCTGCGAGATGGCCGCCTGTACGTGCTGATCGGCGGGGCCCAGATCGACGTGTACGCGCGCGGAAGGCGACGACCAGCAGAGCCAGGCCGAAGCGGAAAAGGTTGCGGCAGCGCTTATTCCGAGAGTGCCTGCGTTCTCCCGAACTGCCGCGCCTAGAACGGCAGGCGGATACCGCCGAGGATCCCGGCGATGTTCGGCACGGGTGGTGGCGGCGGTAGGGCGGGCATCGGTGGCAGCGCAGGCAACTGCGGAGGCGGTGCTGCGGGCAGCATCGGCAGATCCGGTGTCTCCGTATGAGCCTTGATACAGCGCGTCGCCGAGTCCAACACTCTGGTAATCGCTGTGTAGGTATTGGATCCCCGCGATGGCGTTCGCGGTGGCGAACGGGTTGAGCGGATTGTTGGGGAAGTCGGACCAGCCGTCGTACTGACGCGTGACGTCGACGGTCTCGAAGTCGGTGTTGGTGGGCGTCGCACCGTCGAAAGTGGCTCCCAGGATGGGGATTTGAAGACCTTCGAAGCGCTCGAGGATGCCGCCGTTGGGCCGGTTCGGGTTGCCGATCAACACGAAGGACAGCGGCAGGGTCGAGCCCGCTGCGGCCAGATTGCCCTTCTCGATCGAGGCGATTCGCGCGCTCTGCGAGTAACCGAACACGACCATCGACTCGCCCGCGGGTTGTGCGTTGATCACGTGGTTGAGGTCGCCCACCCCCTGCCCGACGGATTGGTCGAAGGGCATCACTCCCGAAACCGGCATGAACTGCTCGGGCGTGCTGACCGCAGTGGGTGTGCAGGATGCGCCGTCGGCGCCACAGAACCCGGTCAGCACGATGTAGTCGTCGTTGGCGTCGGCGGTGTAGCTGTTGATGAAATCCGGCGTGTCTTGCGGGGTGCTCAGCGGATGCCCGGTACCGCCCATGATCAGCGCGGTCGCGGTGAGCGCAACCAGTGCCGTCATCGTCTGCACGCCCGCCAGCACCACGGTCGAGGCGATGGACAGGACGACGACACCGGCGGAGTAGCAGATTCGGCGCACAGCAGGCCCCCAAGAGCAGTTATTGCATCGAAACGTCCCCGCGCGCCGAGCCCTCGCGTGTGGCCCATGTGAATTCTGCGACTCATTTGGCCTGTGTGCAACTATTTGCCGAAATGCAACTCCCGGGCCGGTTGACCGGTTGGTCCTCCGAACCGCCGCAACTTTCGCTAGTTTCGGCGTCGTGGCCGACCTGACGAACCGCCAGATCCTGCTCCGGCGCCGCCCCATCGGACTGGTCAAACCCGACGACACCGAACTGGTCACCGCGCCGGCGCCCGAACCGGCAGCAGGTGAGGCTCTTCTCCGCACGACCTATGTCGGGATCGATGCGGCTGCCCGGACCTGGCTCGACGACCAGCCGAGCTACCTGCCGCCGGTTCAGTTGGGCGAGGTCATACGCGCGGCCGGCATCGGCGAGGTGGTGGCGTCGCGCTGCGACGCCTTCACCGTCGGCGACGTCGTCACCACACTGACCGGCTTCCAGGACTACCAGATCATCCGCGACGACATCTTCAGCACACCGGTGGTCGGCCACCCGGATCAGCCGGCGGTCATGTCGGTGTACGGCCCGACCGGCGCGACCGCCTATTTCGGTATGACCGGCGTCGGCCGACCGCAGGCCGGCGAAACCGTCGTCGTCTCTGCCGCCGCGGGGGCCACCGGGTCGGTTGCCGGACAGATCGCGCGCATCGCCGGCGCCCGGGTGATCGGCATTGCGGGGGGCCCGGAGAAATGCCGCGCGGTCGTCGACGACTTCGGCTTCGACGCCTGCATCGATTACAAGAGCGAGGAGCTGCGGTCAGCGCTCAAGAAGCACTGCCCGCGAGGCGTCGACGTCTACTTCGACAATGTCGGCGGCCCCATCCTCGATGCGGTGTTGGGCCGGTTGGCGCACAAGGCACGGGTGGTGCTGTGCGGTGTCATCTCCAGCTATCTGACCGGTGAGCACCCAGGGCCCGCCAACTACGTGAACCTGCTCGCGAAAACCGCTGTGATGCAGGGATTCAACGCGCTCGACGAGTGGGGCCGATTCGACGAAGCCTTCGCCGCACTGAGCGGATGGGAACAGGAGGGCCTACTTGCCCACCGGGAGACCGTCTACGAGGGCCTCGAATGCTGCGTCGACGCCCTCAACGGCCTGTTCACCGGTGCCAACATCGGCAAGATGCTGGTGAAGGTCAGCGAACCCACACCGGCCTAGACGTCGATGCGATGACAAAGATGCGCGTAACGATGTCGACGCTCGCGGTGACTGTCCTGGTCGCAGGGGGAACATGACGACTCCACCGGATCCGGTTGCGACGCAGGAGTCAGTACGCACAGGGCGAGACACGTACAGGTATCTACGAGGCGGCATGGTCGTCATCATCGTCATGCTGTTCGCGGCCATCCTCATCGACAGCGTGCCGACCGACTGCTGGCAGGCGTCGATCAGCGCCTACTACTACACCGCCGCACGCAACGTCTTCGTCGCAGCGATCTGCTGCCTGGGCATCATGCTGATCGTCTACAAGGGCAGCAATGACACCGAAGACGTATTGCTGAACCTGGCGGGCACGCTCGCATTCTTCGTCGCGTTCGTCCCGGTCGAAATTCCCGACACGGCGGGCTGCCAACAGGTACTGCCAACGGCTGCCGAGAAGTCGGATGCGATCAGCAACAACGTCGGTGCCGTGATCGTGGCCCTGGTCGTCGCAGCCGCGATCATCACACTCGTGTACATCGTCGACAGCGACTCGCGCTCGGACACCAGTCGTCGGGGCAATTGGCTTCGCGTGATGTCAGTGGTCGTGCTGGCCGGCTTCGTCGTCGCATATCTCCGCTTCCCCGCACAGTTCGAAGCGGCGGCGCACTGGGTTGCCGCCGTGATGATCTTCGCGATCATCGGCGCCGTTGTCTTCATCAACGCCTATCTCGTCGGGAACCAGGACAAGCAGGAACCCGCAACCCGGGACCGGTTCAGGCGGTGCTACCGGGTGATCGGCTGGATGATGGTGGGCTCGGTGGTCGGCGCGGTGATCACCGGATTGGTGGGCGCGCTATCGCACCCCACAGGCGGCGCGTGGGACGTCCCGGTCTTCGCACTGGAGACTGCGCTACTGCTCGAGTTCGCACTGTTCTGGGCGTTTCAGACGTTCGAACTGTGGAACCACGCCGACCGCAACACGCTCATCTCCGATGAGCGGCAGAAGACAATGGCCCCGATGTGAACCGCGCGATCACGCCTGCTGCTGAATACCGAGGACTCGCAACAGATCCGGCTTCATCTCCTGCAGTTGTGCACCCCAGTAGCCCCAGCTGTGGGTGCCGTTCTCGGGGAACTTGAAAATCGCATTGCGTCCGCCGGCGGCGACGTACTTCTTCTCGAACTCCTTGTTCGTCTCCAGCGTGATGTTCTCCAGATATTGCGCGCTGAACTGCGTGCCGAAGTTGCCGTCGCTGGCGTCGAGGTCCGACAGTCCGCCGTTACCGCAGTAGACCCACATCGCCGTTCGATTGGCCACGAGGGTGTTGATGTTGACCATCGGATCGTTGCGGCGCCAGGCCGGGTCACTGGTCGGCCCCCACATGTTCATCGCGTTGTAGCCGCCGGCGTCCTTCATCGAGATGCCGATGAGTGTCGGCCACAGGCCCTGCGACGGATTGAGGAAACCCGACAGCGAACCCGCGAAGATGAACTGCGACGGGTGCCAGATGGCGAGCGTCAACGCCGCGCTGCCCGCCATGGACAGTCCCACAACGGCATTGTTGGAGGGATCCTGGCCCTTATTGGCGGCCAGCCACGCCGGCAGTTCCTGCGTCAGGAACGTCTCCCACTTGTAGGTCTGCGTGCCGGAGCTACCGACCGCGGGCTGATACCAATCCGAGTAGAAACTCGACTGGCCGCCGACGGGCATGACCACCGATATCCCCGACTGGTAGAACCACTCGAACGCCGACGTGTTGATGTCCCAGCCGCTGGCGTCGTCCTCTGCCCGCAGGCCGTCCAACAGGAATACCGCGTGCGGCCCACCGCCCTGAAACTCGACCTTGACGTCGCGTCCCATCGAAGGAGACGGCACTTGGAGATACTCGACCGGCAATCCTTCGCGCGAGTACGCCGCGGCATACTGCGGCTGGACCAGGCTGACCGTGAGGGTCAGCAGCGTCACCGCCATCACTCCGACCGCGTACGTCCACATCCGGAACGACCTGCCCACCAAGCGTTCTGCCACCAACACCGCCACACCTCATCCGTCTCGGGCTCGCCTCCGCGCAAGGTAGCAACGGCAGGTGGCAGACCCGACGACGCACCGCCGCTCGTGATCGGCCCGTTATCAACACGTTCTGCGAGCGTGAGCTTGGCCCGAGGGTGCAGTCAGCGTGCGCAGTCGAGGGACACCGTGATGGTCCGCTTCACCACGACGGGGACGAAGTCACGGTCGCCGCGCCCGCCGACTCGCACCAACTCCGTACGTTCCCGGGAATTGCGGACGTCGATGACCTCGCACTGGTTCAGCGGTGCACTACCGAGGCGATCGAGGTTGACCTCGAACCCCTGCGCCTCGAGTTGGCCGATGGTGATGGCTGCCGACTCGGCGTGCGCCGCCGCAGCCGTGGACAGCACCACAGCCGCAAGACCCGTGCCGATGAGCGCCGAGGCGATGATCGTCTTCATGAGTGACCCTTGTTCGGGCGAGCCGACGCTCGCTTCTGCATGTCGGTCTTCATGCTGCTGAAAGCGGCGGGTCGGCGCTTGAAGGTCAGGTGGAGATTGGGTGGAGAACGCCGGTAGACGACCCGCGCGGCGGCACGGGGCGCGGTCAGCTGAACTGCGTCTTGGGGCGCGGGACTGCGACGCCGTCGACCATGAGGTCGACCTTCTCGTTGTAGAACGCCACCATGCCCGCGATCGGGGCGACGGCCGGCAACGGATAGTGGTAGGTCCAAGCCAGGTCGGCGTGCACGGTGTCGCCGATCCGGACCGACCAGTAGCCCGACGTCGTCCCCTTGTACGGGCACAGCGTCTGAGTCCCACTGGGTTGGAGATGCTCGAAGGCCACATCTGACGCGTCGAAGTAATACCTTGTCGGCAAACCGGTTTCGAAGAGAAGGACCGGAGCGACGGTGTCGGCGAGCACCACGCCGTCGAGTTGCACGCGCACGTTGCGGTGCGAACGCAGTGCGTCGACTCGCGAATAGGGATTGCGGGGATGGCCGTAGATCGGTTCGTCCTCTTCGAGCCAACGCAGCCGGTCCCATTCGAACCGCACCAGGCCCGCGACGGGGCCGTCGCCGTCGAACACTCGGGCCGCCGACGGGTAGGTCTGACCGGCGGCCACCAGCGAGTGCAGGCGCGAACGCCCGAACTGCACCTTCTGCGGGTGGTCCTCGTCTTTCAGCACCTCCGCTCGCACGTCATTGCGCGGGATGTAGTACTGCGGGTAGTACGGCACTTCCCAGACATAGCGGGCCGCGGTGGTGTCGAAGACCAGTTCGTGGCCGACAAATCCGCGGACGCGCCGCGGCGCCGGCTCGACGCGTCCGCGGGCGGCGGCCATCGGGGGGTAATCGTGATCACTGCTCATTGCGTCATCATGCTCGGGAATGCCCGGCGCACGTGCGGTGTCCTAGGTATCGGTCGCCGCGGGCGGCCCGGAAGGATGTGGGCATGCGCGTCGGAGTGACATTTCCCCAGACGGAACTCGGCGGAGATGCGGGCGCCGTGCGGGCCTATGCAGAGCGGGTCGAGGAACTCGGCTACCGCCACATCCTGATCTACGACCACGTCGTCGGCGCCGACCCGACGGTGCACACCGGCTGGAACGGACCGTACGACGTGCACACGACGTTCCACGAGCCGTTCGTCGTGTACGGATACCTGGCGGCGGTCACCCGAACGCTGGAGCTGGTCACCGGGGTCATCGTCCTGCCGCAGCGTCAGACCGCACTGGTCGCCAAACAAGCCGCCGAAGTCGACCTGCTCAGCGATGGCCGCTTGCGGCTGGGCGTCGGAATCGGTTGGAACGCCGTCGAGTACGAAGCTCTCGGCGAGGACTTCGGCAGCCGGGGCAAGCGATCCGCTGAGCAGATCATGTTGTTGCGGCGCTTCTGGACCGAGCAGGCCGTGACCTTCGACGGTGAATTCCACCGTGTGACCGGCGCCGGCCTTGCGCCGCTCCCGGTACAGCGGCCGATCCCGGTGTGGATCGGCGCGGCGTCGCCGCCGGGGTACCGGCGCGCGGGCCGCCTGGCCGACGGGTGGTTCCCGATGATGAGGCCGGGCCCGGCACTCGACGCAGCGCGTGCCGTCGTCGAACGTGCCGCGGTGGACGCGGGCCGCGATCCCGCGACGATCGGCATGGAGGGCCGGGTGGATTGGCACGGTGACAGTGACGCGGTCGCCGATCAGCTTGCGCAGTGGGCGGAAGCGGGCGCCTCGCACGTGTCGGTCAACACGATGGGCGCCGGATTGGAAACCGTCGACGATCATCTGGCCGCGCTGTCGCGAGTCGCGGACTCGCTTCCTGCCGACTGAGTCAGATCCACATCAACGCCTCGGCGTTGCCGTGCGCGATCGCGTTGCGTTCGCCGTCGGTGAGGTCGGCCTGTTCGAGGAACCGAGTCACGTTGTCGCTACCTCCGAAGCGCAGGGGGTCAGGGCCCGTGCTCATCGGCCGCGGCCTAGGGATAGCCCGCCGACCGGGCTAGGGGATCAGGGGATTCAAGGGGATCGGCACTACATTCCCGGCCCGTTCATAGCATTTATCCGCGTTTGGGGCTTGCCGTCGGAGCCCATTGGTGTTAATGCCCAGAGTCGCGTGGCACCACGACCGTCACGAAGGCGCCGACGCCGAGGAGTTGACGGGCCGCAGACGCAGGGCGATCACGCAGACGTCGTCTTGGCGGGGCGGCAGCGCAAGCGTGTCCGTGAGCTGTCGACAGCCCTGTGCCATCGCGGTCTCCGACCGCCAGTCCGCCACCAGCTGCTGCGCTTGCGAGATGCCGGTCTCGATGTCCCGCCCGCGGCGCTCGACAAGGCCGTCGGTGTACATCACCAAGACGTCGCCCGGCTCGAGCCGAACATGGCCCTCGGTGTAGGTGGCATCTCGAATCGGCCCGAGCACCGGACCGTCGGCGTCGACGAGGCGCACAACCTTGCCGTCACGCGAGCGGCGCAGCAATACCGGCGGATGGCCGGCCAGGCCGTACGACAGTTCACCGGCCAACGGATCGAAGACAGCTACGGCCATGGTGGCGAACCTTCCATGGCTGGCATGGGCGGTGAATGTATTCAGCTCGGCGAGCAGTTGCGCAGGCGGCAATCCCTGCAGCGCCATAGCGCGTCCGGCGCTCCGCAGCTGCGCCATGTCTTCGACCGCAGGCAACCCGTGTCCGACCACGTCACCGACGGCGAGGTAGGTCCGCTGCTTCGGCAGCGGCATGACGTCATACCAGTCGCCGCCGAGACCGTGCTCGGCGTCCGCCGGTTCGTAGGTCACCGCCAAGTCGAATTCGGCGATGTCGGCCGGTTCGCTGGGCAAGACCGCGGCCTGCAGCACTGCGGCTCGCGCATGCTCGTCGGCATACACCTGCGCACGCACCAAGGCCTGACCGACCATGGTGGCGACCGCAGAGATGTACGCCAACTGCGCCGCATCGAGCGATTGCGGCCGCGTCCACATCAGACCGAGCATGCCGATGGGCTCGCCGCCGGATGTCAGCGGCCAGTTCACCAGCGCCTCCGCGTCCGTCAGCGCCATCAAGTCCGCGTAGTCGGGGTAGCGCCGCTGGTATTCCGCGGAGCTGCGGATCACCATGGGTCGTCCGGTGAGCATTGCCTCGGTAGCAGCCGTGTGGTCGTCGAGTGGGATGCCTCCTGCGAACCGCTCGTGCGCGAGCCGCGGATATCCCGCCGTCCTCACCCACTCGAGCCGGAATCCGTTAGGGGCCACCAGCCCAAGTGCCACTGCTTGTGCGCCGGCGTCATTGAACAGGTGTTTGACGACCGCGTCGCCTATTTGACTCGGAGTCAAGGCCGCCGACAGCAGCTGGGCCAACTGCGCAAGGATTTGCAGCCGATCCCGCTCGCGTCGTTCGGCTTCCTGCGCGCTGACTGCCGCAACGCGTCCGGCGGCCTCTTGGGCGATCAGCATGGCGACGAGCACGATGACCGCGATGAACCCCTGCGTGAGCGCCAGCCGCGCCGGCGTCGCCAGGTTCAGTTCGGAGAACAAGCCGCGCCCCGAGCCGGCCATGTAGTTGACAGTGAAGGCCAACACTGCGCCCGCGACCGCCGAACCGATCACATCGAGCCGAAAAGCCGCCCACGCCATCACCGGCAGCAGCAGCAATGACGGTGGCACCGGCCACCAGAACGCGGTCATCGACAGCGCGACGGTGACGGCGACCACCAACGCAGTCTCCGCAAGTCGCGCCCGCAAAATATGAGACTGCTTGCGCCACAGAAGGATCGGCGCACCAACTACCAGAACTCCGATCCCGTCGCCTGCACACCAGTGCACAATGTCTGCAAGCCAAGACGTGCCGTTGGACAGAGCAGTGACGACACCCCCGATCACTCCCCCGACCAGCGGGCCCGCCACGCAAGCCGCGGCGACGAACTTGGCCAGATCCCCTCGAGTCCGAAGGTCGGGCGCGCCTTTGCACCAGGCCCGGGCCAGCGACGCGCCGACGACGGGCTCCACTGCGTTGGCCAACGCGAACCCCGACGCTGGGCGTACGCCGGCGCCGAAGCGGAGATCGACGGCCAACTCCGCCACGACTATTGCAGCGACGATCGCCGCCCACCGCGATCGCGGTGTCAGCAGCATCGCGACCACGGTGACGCCGGCAGGCGGAAAAAATACCGGGCTCAAGCCTGCGCCGAACATCTGCCACGAAAGCACCGCGCCTGCCAGGTACGCCAGCGCCACAACGGCGAACAGCTCAGCCGCCGACCTCCAACTTCCATGGTGGTCCGAGCGCGCGCCGCTGTGCGGCTCACTCGCCGTCATGCGGGGCCTCGACACGCCAAAAAGCCTATCGACAGCGAGGTCAAATGGGTGCGTTACTCCGACAACGTCGAATTGCTCGGCTCGATTAAGCGAATCGCAGATCGTGCGGCCGTCTTAGCCGCCCGGCGGTGGGCTGGCCGGCGGCGAAGTAGTGGTTGTCGCCGAGGTCGAGGACGTCGTGGTCGTAGTAGTCGCACTGGTCGACGACGTCGACGACGTAGTCGCACTAGAGGTTGGCGCCACCGGAGCGACGGATGTCTCCGTGACGGTAGAGGTGCTCGTGGAAACCGACGTGGTCGTCGCGGACGCAGGTGCAAGGACTGCGCACGCGACTCGCCCGCCGGAGTCGCCGGTCGCCAACGTCTCCGCGTCCGGGCCCGGCGCCCCGTCGTGGGTGTAGCGCTGCGGGATGTTGGCGAAGTTGTCTGGACCCTCGTGAATGATCAGGGCGCTGCCCTCCGGACCCTTCAGATCGTCGGCGGTGAATGCGTCGCTGGTTGCCGCGACCTTTCCAGAACCGTCCGAGCGAACGTTCAGTGGCGTCAGGTCTCCGCTCGCCGGATGCCCGGTATGGCCCCCAACCTGCAAATGACCTCCGGCAGAGTTGAAGTCGCCCGCCGGACCTCCGGTTGGGGACACGGAGCTCGCCTCGCACTTGCCCACGGAGTGGATGTGCATGCCATGGCTGCCCGGGGACAACACCCCGGCCTTCACGGTTTCGACCGTCACCGTCGCATAGCCGCTGGTGAAGTCGATGGTCGCGTTCGCGACTGGGGTGCCATTCGCCGATTTCAACTCGGCTTTGATGGTCTGTGTGCCTGCCTCGGCAGACGTTGTCGAAGACCCACTCGTTTTCTCACCACTGGTTTGACTGTTACTGCATCCGGCCAACACCGCTGCCGGCGCAGCGAGAAGGACGACGGCAGCAGTTGCCCGCTTCATCATCACGGTGGGATACCCAGATGAGGCGGGTTTCATCTAGAGGCCGCGGCGGCGCGCGAGTTACGACGATTCGCGTATTCGTCCTTCACGATCGATGTCGGCCACGAGCGAGAGCCGTCGCGAGAATTCGCTCGGCTGCCCAGTCGCGTCAAACAGGTCAAACGGGCAAAAACCCACGTCAAGCCACAGGTCCAATCCGTCCCATCCAACCGTGCATATAGGTAGCGTGATCCAGATCACAGTCTGAGGGGCTGGGTTCTTCAGCGCACGAGAGGTACCGACATGACCACCACCGAGCACGCCGACCAGCCCGCCGCCACAGCGAAGAGGGGTCTGGTCTTCCCGGGGATGGGGCTGCTGTTCGTCGTCCTCATCTGTTGCTTCACCGCGTGGGGCATCGCCGCGGACCTCACCACGCCGATGGTGGCGGGCTTCAAGCAGATCTTCGAGATGAACACCTTCCAGGCTTCGCTGGTTCAGTTGGCGTACTTCGGCGCCTACTTCTTACTGGCGATCCCGGCCGCGCTCATCAACGAGCGATTCGGATACAAGGCGGGCCTACTCTCCGGTGTGCTTCTCGCAGCGGCGGGCGCGATCGCGTTCTATCCGGCCAGCAAGATCATGACCTACGAGGCGTTCCTGATTGCTCTCTTCGCGATCGCCGCCGGGTGCTCGATACTCGAGACATCCGCCAACCCGTACGTGCTTTCCCTCGGACCGGAGGAAACAGCGACCCGACGACTCAACTTCGCCCAAGCCTTCAATCCCGTCGGCACGAACATCGGCGTGCTGCTGGCCGCCACGCTCATCCTGCCGAAGTTGGACGAACCGGTGAACATGGCCAACCTGACGCCTGCCCAGGAACATGCAATTCGAGCCGGACAGCTCGGTGCGGTGATGGGCCCCTACCTCGGCCTTGGTTTCGTCCTCATCGCCATTGGGCTGGTGATCGCTATCAAGAAGTCTCCCCCGATTGTCGAGGAGTACGAATCGGGAGATCTGGAGGGTAAGCGACCGCTGAAGATCCTCCTGTCGAACAAGCGCTATGTCTACGGCGTGGTCGCACAGTTCTTCAACGTCGCGGCGCAGGTCTGTACGTGGACGTACCTGATCCAGTACTCGCAACAGGCGCTCAACGGGTCTTTGCAGCTCGGTGGGTATCTCCTGCAGGTCAGTTTGATCGTCTTCCTCGTCTCCCGATTCATCATGACGTGGGTGATCGGGCGAATCCGTGCCACGAAAGTCCTGCTGGTCCTCGGCGCACTCGCGGTGGTGCTGTGTGTCTTCGCGATGTTCTCGCCGAATGTCGCGGGCGTAGCCGCCGTCGTCGCGTTGTCCTTCTGCTTGTCCCTGATGTTCCCGACGATCTACGGCGTCGCTCTTCAAGGTCTTGGTCCCGCAACCAAATTCGGCGCCGCGGGACTAGTGATGGCTATCGTCGGCGGGGCGATCATGCCGCTGATCCAGGGCCGCCTCCTCGACGCAACAAGTCCGGCGATCTCGTTCGTCGTGCCCGCTGTCTGCTTCGCAGTCGTCACCAGTTTTGCCGTCTTCGACCTGAAGGCGACACCCCAGCAGGTTGGAGAACGGACAGCATGAGGCGTTATTGGATCATCGCACTGGTTTTCGTCCTCGCGGCATGTGGTGGTAGCGGCCAGAAGGCCAACTTCTCCGAGCCCACCAAGCGTCTCGAAGTGGTCTCCTGGTGGGTGTCGCCTTCGGAACATCCGGCCTTCGAAGTGCTGCTCAACGCCTTCAAGGCGGGCAACCCTGACGTGGAGGTGATTGACGGCAGCATCGCCGGCGGCGGTGGCAGCAACGTTCAGGTCGCGTTGTCGGCACGCCTTCAGGCCGGCGACCCACCCGACGTATGGCAGACGTTCCTGGGTCGTTCACTGCGCGCATGGGTGGACGCCAAGCGCATCGCCGATGTGTCCGATGTGTACGGGAGCTCAGGTCTGGATCGCACGATGCCGTCCGAATTGCTCGACGCGGCGACCTATCGGGTGAAGGCCTGGGGCGTGCCGACCGGATCCCATCGCGGAAATGTGTTGTGGTTCAACCAGCGGATGCTGCGAGATGCCGGCGTGGCGGTGCCCGGTCCGGGCTACACCACAGAGAGTTTCGAAACGGATCTCGCGAAGGTGGCGGCGAACGGCAAGACCCCGTTGTGCCTTGGCGGCAAGGACAGGTTCACTGCGACCGAACTGTTCGAGAACACCCTGCTCGGCGTGATCGGCCCCGACGGCTGGGCCAGGATCCGGGACGACTCGTTCGACTGGAGGGGACCCCAACTCAGGCAAGCGCTCTCGCAGTTCGCACAGATCGTCTCTCGCGCTGATCCGACCGCCGGCGGCCTGACGTGGGATCAGGCGGCGAAGAAGCTGGCCACCGGGCAGTGCGCCTTCCTGTCGATGAACGATTCCGTCTACGGAGAGCTCGTCGCGAACAGGTCGGTCGAAGGCAAGGACTTCGGGTATGTGCCGTATCCCGGCACGACGGGCGCGTACTTGGCGATCGTCGACACGTTCGTGGTGTCATCCGACGCCGAGGACGGTGTGAACGCCATGAAGTTCATGGCGACCATTGCCGACCCGAAGACATCGTTGGAGTTCAACAAGGTGAAGGGATCCGTGCCGATTCGGAACGACGTCGACGTGTCCTCACTACCCGTCTATCAGCGGCAGGCGTCGGAGTCGCTTTGGAAGGACAGGATTTTGATGTCGATCACCCATGGCGAGCTGATGTCGACGGACTTCCAGCACGCCGTGTACGACGCGGTCGCCGCGTTCGTGGGAAGCAAGAACACAGACGCATTCATCGACACGCTGCAGAACTCGATCGAGGTGCCCGTTGCCGGACGATGACGTTGATCAACAAGACGGCCCACTGTTTCTGGTCGTCACCATCAAGCCTAGACATGACCGTCTCGCCGAGGCCGAGGCTCAGCTGCAATCGATGCGGCGGAGCACCCTCGAAGAGTCCGGCTGCGAATTCATGCATCTTCTTCAACCGCACGATGATTCGAACACCTGGGTGATGATCGAAAAGTTCCGGTCACGCGCGGCGTGGGACGAGCACATGGCTCAGCCATACAACACCGAGGGCAACAAGATTCTCGAAGACCTGTTGCGCGAACCCTCCGATCTTCGGCTGCTCAGCGAAAAGTGAGAACGGCTTCGTTTGGAGAGTGCACCATGATCGACATCAATGAGGCCACGCTTCTCACTGTCCCCTCGAACGTCGCGACACCGACGTATGACCGGAGCCTTCTCAAACGCGGCATCGCCCATTTCGGCGTGGGCAACTTCCATCGGGCACACCAAGCCTTCTACATCGACCGCTGCCTTGCGCTACCCGGACAGCAGGACTGGGGCATCGTCGGCATCGGCCTGTCCGGCGGCGATCGGGGCCGAAAGAAGGCCGATCAGTTCCTGTCCCAGGATTGCCTCTATTCACTCACCATCGCACCGGCCAAAGGTCAGCCCAGCGTGCGCATCATCGGCGCCCAACTCGACTACCTGCTCGCGCCGGAACAGCCGACGCAAGTGCTGGAATTGTTGACCGACCCGGCGCTGCGCATCGTCACCCTGACCATCACCGAGGGCGGTTACCACATCGACCCGGCCTCGGGTGCTTTCGTCACCGATGACGCCGACGTGGCACACGACCTGGTCGGAGAAGGCACCCCGCGCACGGTGTTCGGCTTCGTCACCGCGGCTTTGGCGCGACGCCGTAGCGCCGGGACCAAGCCGTTCACCGTGGTGTCGTGTGACAACCTGCGCCACAACGGAGACGTGGCACGGGCGGCCTTTGTCGGCTTCGCCGGCGCGGTGGACAAGGAACTCGGCGCGTGGATCGACTCCAGCGTGACCTTTCCCAACTCGCTCGTCGACCGCATCACACCCTCGGTCACGGCCGAGGACGCAGCCCGCCTCAACGCGGCGAGCGGTTTGAGTGACCAGATCCCGGTCGTGGCTGAGGAATTCAGCCAGTGGGTCATCGAAGACCTCTTCGTCGACGGCCGCCCGGCACTTCACAAAGTCGGCGTGGCCTTCAGCGACGAAGTCAAACTATGGGAGCAGGTGAAGGTGCGCGTGCTGAACGCCGGGCACCTCACGCTGACGTATCCCGCGCTGCTGCTCGGCTATCGCGAGGTGGCCGAGGCAATGCGGGACCCGCAGATACCTGTGCTGCTGGAGCGCTTTCTCGACAAGGTCGTCGTACCGCTGCTCGAGGCGCCGCGCGGTGTGAACCTGGTGGACTACAAGAACACGGTGCTCGACCGCTTCTCCAACGAAGCCATGCATGACCAGCTCACCCGCATCGCATCCGACAGTGCATCGAAGGTGCCCGTGTTCCTGACGACCACCATTCAGCAGGTACTGGCGCGCGGTACCGATCACCGCATTCCCGCGTTCATCCTCGCTGCCTGGAGTCGCGTGCTGCAGGGTAAGGACGACGACGGCCAGGGTTTCGATGTGACCGAGCCGCGCCTCGACGAAAATGGCCGTGATTCACTGACTTCGGGTGATCCGCGCGCAGCGCTGAGTATCGAGCCGCTGCTGGCGAGCGGGGCGGCTGAGAATCCCAAATTCGTCGCGTCGTTCGAGCACTACCGACAGACGCTCGCACAGTCGGGAGTCGAAGCGACGTTGAGGTCTGTACTGGACGCCACCGAAAGCTGACTTCACGAAGGGTTTGGACGTCCCTGCACCATCGGATCAGGCGTTGACAGGATCCAGCAGCCGCGGACCCCAGAAGTTCAGGTGGTTCGCCGAATGCGCCAGTGCAGTCTGTCCCGGGATTATGTCCCAGACGCCGTACTTGTCGTGAGGAAAATCGCGCAGGAAGACGCCGAGGTCGAACCCAGTCTTCACCGCCCGGAAGATGCTGAGTGGGCCCAGCTCGCCGGACTGCAGCCAGTGCGCGAGGTTGGCGGCGATCTGGGCGATCATCGTGAACGGGTCGACCAGTGACAACGGCGTGACGAGGTCGTAGCCCTGTTTCAGGTAGGTACCGCGGATGTCGGCGTTTCCGTAGATGTCGCCGGGCAGGCAGTAATCGAACCAGTCGATGGTCCACGCTGTTGGGCCGCGGTCCTTCGAGTAGATCCGATCCGGCTAATCGTTGCGGAAGGGAGCGGCCGACTTGTCCGCCTGCTCCTTGATGACGGCTACCAGGGAGCCAAAGTCGACCGCCCGCGTTCCAACAAGACGCAGCAGGACCCGTGCAACGTTTCTCACTTCGAGCAGAGCATCCCGCCGGCGTCGACCTACGACGCATGACTGGCGCTGACGGGCCGCTCGCCACGCGCGCCGCGACAGTCGGCAATTCACCCCGGCCAGCGGAACGCTTCGAAATTGTCTCTATGCCGGCACCGCGTTGCCCGCGAACCACGCGGTAGTCACCGTCCGGGTCTGTGGCGGTGGAAAGGGCTCGCTCGGTGTGCCAAGTTGACCGACCTTGACCGTCCATGCCGGTTGCGAGCGATTGATACACGTACCAGGGCCTTGGCTGGGCAACCAGAGGACCGCAAGGTTCGAGTCAGCGGCGCCGCAGCCATACACGCCGACATAACCGTCATCGCGTCCACCCCAGGCACCTCCGTTGCGGAGCTCGCAGCCGGTCCCGTCATCAAGTGTCAGCGCTAGCGGATCCGTGATGCCGTCAGGCTGCACATGCTGCAGCGGACCGCCGTAGCTGACCCGGTGCAGCAGCTTTGTCCACGGATTGTCCAGACACAACAGCGATCCCGGGGTGGACGGCCAGCAGGCATCAGCGCCCGCGGCGCTCGGCGAGCACGAGTAGATGTCATCTCCCACGGCAGCCGGCGATGGCGTCGTACAGTCACTGACGGCGGTGACGTTGCCTTCGGAGGGGGCCTCGTGGTAGCCGTCCATCGGTTGCCCTTTCGGCCCGACGGCGACCACTGTGATCACTCGGGTGGCCGGGGGTTCAGCGATCGCTGAACCCACTCCAGCCGAGACAGCCATCGACACGAGTGCGATCGCCGCAACTAACGCCTTCGAGGAAATGGCCGCCACCTCCGGACGCTTGAACCTGTCCACTGAGCCACCCCCTCCACAATGCCGGCGTCGGCTTCCTCTTCAGGATAGGGCGGAATGAACGGCTTTCGTTGATGTCCCGGCCGTAGCAGACGGTGTACGCACAGGACACCACCTTCAGGGTTCTGGGCTGATTCGAGGAGTCATCGTAGGCTCGATATTTCGCACAGAATTGCCCAGAAACCTCCCTTCGGGGATAGGCGGTGACGGCGACGTCGAGGCAGACGCCAGATAAGGATCAGATTCATGACGGGCAGCACCAAGAAATCGAGCTTCGTACCGACCCGGATATCCATCGAAGGGAGTCTGTAGTGGGCGCTTCTGCCCTGGCTTCACAAGTGCGGATCGGATGGCTTCGGATTCAGGTCGTCGGCGCCGTCGTTGGCGTCGCGTTGCTTGTCGGCGCGTGCGGCGCGGGGCCGTCGCCGAGCTCACCATCGTCGGAGAGCCCGCCGCCGATCAATCAGATGACGCTGCGCATGCGGGTGGCCTCGATGGCCCGGGAGATGCTCGTGCCCGCGGCGGTCGCGCTCGTGCGCTCACCCGCCGGTGAGATCAGCACGACGTATGGCACCACCACGGTGGGTGGCAATATTCCGGTGTCATTGGCAGATCACGTCCGGATTGGATCGATCACCAAGACATGGACGGGCACCGTGATCCTGCAGCAGGCCCAGGAGCACAAGCTCAGCCTCGATGACCCGGTGTCTAAATTTCGCCCCGACGTTCCAGACGGTGACCACATCACCATCGCCGAGTTGTTGAACATGCGCAGCGGCCTCTATAACTACACGGAGACTCGCGAGCTAAACGAGACGGGTGACAGCAATCCTCAGAAAGTTTGGAGCCCAGACGAATTGCTCGCGCTGGCCTACCGCCATCCACCGTACTTCCCGCCCGGAACGGGCTACCATTACTCGAGCACCAACACGGTATTGCTCGGGCTTATCGCCGAGACGATCGATGCGAAGCCACTGTCGCGGGTGTTCCAGGATCGGTTGTTCGCCCCGCTCGGGCTCAGGGACACGCTGTTTCCGCCCACCACCTCGAACGCCATCCCGGACCCTCACCCCCAGGGATACATGTACGGGACAAACGTGCAGACCATGGGAACACCAGCGGCGGTCCCGCCCGACATGCAGGCGGCAGCGAAGGCGGGCACGCTGCTCCCCGGTGATCAGACATCCCTGAACCCGTCGTGGGCCTGGGCAGGCGGCGCCGGGATCTCAACCGTGGCCGATCTGGCGACCTGGGTTGAGGCGTTGGCTGACGGAAAACTGCTCGATCCCGACATGCAAGCCAAGCGGATCGCCAGCCTCCAATCAACGAATCCGGCAGACCCCGACGCGCCACAGTACGGTCTGGGCATCGCGAAATACGGTGCGCTGTATGGGCATACGGGTGAAGTTCCTGGTTTCAACACCTTCGCCGGAAGCGACCCCGAGCACAAAGTGACGATCGTGGTCTGGGTCAACCTGGAGCCCACGGCGGATGGTCGGGCCGCGGCCACGCTCATCGCGAAAGATCTGATCGAGCAGATGTAGAGTTCAGTGACGCCGGCCACCACTACTACCCGTAATGCCACTGGCGCAGCTCAATTGGGCCATAAGCCCGCGTGCGGTCGTGAGTTTGGGCGGTGTGCCCTCAGCGGGCAGGGCGAGTCTCCATTAGTGAGTCCACCACGAAGTAGAGTCGGATTGTTGTGATCCGAATTCAGTTGGTCTTGCAGGCTACGACCGCACGCGCGCAGGTCCATTCGACAGCTGCAAGCCGGGGCGAGTGACGGCCCGTACACGACGCCTTCACCGCCGGGGGATGCGGCAGATTTGCAGAGCCTCGAAGCTATCCTGGCGGCCAGCAGGATCTCTGCAAGGTCCTCTTCTCGCGGGTCCGCCTACGCGATTGGCCGATTGATTGTCGCGGGGGCACGGGATTGCTGAAGGAATGTAAAGAAGTCGCGGATCTGGCTGGTCGTCGGGACGAATTGTTCAACGAACTGGTTGACTGGCCCGAGCGGGCTTGCCGGCACGACGTCAGGAGACACGTATTCTCTCGCCAGGCCCTCGATGACGCCTACCACTGGGAGCACGTTGGATTGGTCGGTGGTGGGGTCGATGGGCGCAGTGTCGGCGGGCTCGGCGCCAGCAGGAGCGGCGGCAAGGCCTAACAAGCCGCAGGCGGCCGCAGCACCGGCGGCGAGAAGCAGCCTCGCGGCCCTACGAGCTGATGCATTCATAGGGGTGTCCTTTTGCGCTATTAGGGAGCATCGTAATGATGCGGTAGGCCGACGGTTGGGAATCGGGAAATCTGGTGAGAAGTTTGCTTGCCCCCGCGAACCAGGCCTCCGCTGGTCGCGAGCACTATCACCTCAGCACAACGATGACCGCCTTGACGCAATAGCAAGTTCGGTTGCTAGGCGGGCAACCATTGAATGCCGCCAGGACAGGGTCGGCAGCGCGCCAGGCGCCTACTTCATCTTATCCGGCAAAGCAGGATCGCTTGTCGCAATCTGCCCCGGACGGCGGGTTGGCCTCTGATAATTGGTTCATCCAGTGAACCCGATCAGGGAGGCAAGTTCATGGCTGAAGCTGCGTTGTTTATGGGTTGGGGCATGCCAGCTCGCGGTCGCGAGGAAGCCGGTATCGAAGTATTCAACGAAGCGATGGTGTACTGGGACGGTCTTAAGCAGGAAGGCAAGCTTGAGGCCATCGAAGTGGCGCTTCTTACGCCGCATGGTGGTCTCGGCGGTTTCGCGCTCCTGCGAGGTACGGCGCAGCAAATCGACTCCATGCGACGTAGCGAAGAATTTAAGCGGCTCGTTAACCGGGTGGCATTAAGGGTCGACGAACTCGAAGTGAGTGACGCCTGGGTCGACGAGGGGCTCGCTGAGTTGATGTTTCAATACCAGGCCGAGGCCGCGCAGGTGACGCAGGTGTGAGCGAACTGGCTGAGGCCATAGCCCGCCACGATGACTACAGTCACCGACCACCTCGCAGCGATGCGGCGAGATCGACCTGTGCAGTAGATCGTGCCGCGCTTCCCAAAAAGGTTTCGTCGTGCGCCGTGCCGCAGGGGATCCCGCTCTATGGGGTGAGCAAGTTGACGAGCTCTGCAGCCGGACGGATATCGGCGATGCGGCCGACGTTTGCGCCTGCGTAGAGCGGACGCCCGTCGACCATGGTTGCAGGGACATCGTCCGTGGGCGGTTGGGCCATAAGAAAGGGTAGCCACGGCAATTGCGCTTTGAGCGCACGATTCTGGGCTGCGACCGGCATCAGGGTCGCGAGGCGTGTCGTTATCCGGTTACCGGTGCGAATCCACAAAGGACCGCGATCGTCGCCACGCAACCAGCGGCGAGTGGCAACGTTCGGAATCACCCGGTGCGGCGCGTTGGGCCAACCCAATCCGAACAGCTCCGTCAGCACAGTCTGATCGGCGTCGAGGCAGCGCTTCTTGTATTCCGGGTGCGCGTGACTCTCCTCGCTGAGCAGGAACCGAGTGCCGACAACGGCGGCCACCGCACCGGCGTCGAGCGCCTCTCGCACACCCTCGGCATCGACGATTCCACCGGCTACGAGGACGGGGATCTTCACAGCTGCGCGGACCTGTTCGAGCAATTCAAGCGCCGGAGTCGTCCCGCGGACGTGGCCGCCGGCCTCAACCCCTTGCACGATCACAGCATCCGCGCCCGCCCCGGCTGCCGCTTTCGCCTCGTCGACCGACCCGCACTGATGAATCCAGGTGGTAGCCGCAAGGCGGCGAGGAACACCCCAAAACGTCACGATTACGTCAGCGGCAGCGGCCGCCTCAACATCGCCGGGACGCACGAACGGCAGCAGTAGATTCACAGCGATCGGCCGTCCAGTCAGTCTGCGCGCCGCTGTCACCTCGGCAGCGATCGCGGCACGCGCGCCGGCGATCGTCCCGAGACCACCAGCCTCCGAAACCGCTGCTGCGAGCTCGTGACCCGCAACGGCACCCATGCCGGCCTGAACAACCGGCACATCCAAGCGGCGCAGATCAAAGACTGCGGGCATCAACAACAGGCTACCGGCCTGATACCTCTACCCGGGTATTACACCGACGGGTAAGTATCAACAGACGTCGCAGACGTCCCGCGTTGTGGCAGGCGGGCTGGATCCCGCCGCCAACGGATTACGGAATCCGGTGAAACCGACGTGACGCGATACCGTACGCCACCGACTATCAGCAAGAACTCTGGCGTGTCTTACGTTGCTCGCCCCGTAGCGGTGTCTTGGCGGATGTCAGGTCATCGGTTCAGCGACGACGGAGCTTGTCGCGGAGCGTATCGATGAGGAAGCGGCCGGTGGACACTGGCCGGAACGCACGGGCTGCCTCGGTGAGTGCGTCGCGGGAATCCGCCTTCAGCTCGATGTCGGCTGCGGCGACGTTGAACTCGAGTTGCTCGACGCTGGACGCTCCCGGAATGGCAACCACGCCCGGAAGGCTGATCAGCCAGGCCAGCGCAACCTGTGCCGGCTTGGCGTCGACCTCAGCGGCGACGTCGCGCAATGTCTGCAACAGCGGCTCGACACGGCGCAGGTTCTCGGTGCCGAAAAGTGTGTTCACTGCCCGGATACCGCCGGGCCGGTTGTCGATGTTGTACTTGCCGCCGAGCAGTCCTTGTGCCAGCGGGCTATAGGCGATCACGACGCGGTTTTCACGCTCGGCGAAGGGGACGAGATCGTCGAGCGCTTGGGGATGGGCAAGGGAGAAATTGACCTGGTTGCTGATCACGGGCCGTCCGAGCCCAGCGTCGGCCTTCTGCCATCGCGCAAGCGAATAGTTCGAGACACCGGCTGCGCCGATGTCGCCACTGTCGAGCAGGCTGCGCATTCCCGCCATGATCACGGAATCGGGGACCACCGGGTTAGGCTGGTGGACCTGGTAGAGCGGAATTCGCTTCAGCTGCAACCGCCGTGCACTGGCGCGCTCTCGCTGCTTGACCACCGGGGGGAACGGCGCGATTGGGAAGATCTTGCTGGCTACAGCAACCTCGGCGCGCTCGTCGCCGAGAGCGTCTCCGAGAATGCGCTCGCTCTTGCCCGTGCCATATATTTCGGCCGTATCGAACAGCGTCACCCCCATTGCGCGGGCCCGCTGCACGATGTCGCGTGCGGTACCCGAGGCGTAGTCGTCTCCGTAGCCCCATTCGCGTGAGCCGAACTGCCAGGTGCCCAGGCCGATTCGACTGACCCGTCCGATTCCACCGACGTCGAGATATCTCATCTACCCGACCATACTGGCGCTGATCCACCGTCAACTCAGACGGTATGACGACGACGTCGTAGTGGTCCGCAGGCCACAACAAGGTAGACCCGTCTGCCGCAATTGCGGGCAGACGGCACATGCGCCGCACTGCCCTGGTCGTCGACGCGGATCGCGCCTATCGTGGTGAGATGGTGGCGAAGGTCGCCGAGTACTTCGACGTTCTGATCATCGGCGCCGGGTTCTCGGGCATCGGCGCTGCCTACCGCATACATGAGCGCAACCCGCACCTCAGCTATGCGGTACTGGAACGGCGCGCACGGCTCGGCGGAACGTGGGACCTGTTCCGCTATCCGGGCGTGCGTTCCGACAGCGATATCTACACGTTGTGCTTTCCATGGGAGCCATGGACCCGGCCCGAGATGATCGCCGACGGCGACCAGATCTGGCAGTACCTGGACGACACGGCGCACAAGCATCACATTCGCGACCACATCCGGCTCGACACCTACGTTCGGTCCGCCGACTGGGATTCCGTAACCGACACGTGGATGGTTCTCGCCCAGCAGGACGGCGCCGAAAAGACCTACCGGTGCAGATTCCTGTTCTTCGGGACCGGATATTACGACTACGACAGCCCCCACCACCCGACGTTTCCCGGGATCGAGGACTTCGCCGGGCCGGTGATCCACCCGCAACACTGGCCAGAGTCATTCGACTACGCCGGGAAGCGGATTGTGGTCATCGGCAGCGGCGCGACGGCGGTCAGTCTGATCCCGACAATGGCCGAGAAAGCAGCGCACGTGACGATGCTGCAGCGCACGCCGTCCTACATGATCTCCGCGGTGAAGGAGGAACCGACGGCCAATGCGCTGCGAAAAGCGTTGCCGCTGCGGTTAGCTCACTGGATCGTTCGCTGGCGCAACGCAGTCCTCGCTCAGCTCATGTGGGTCGTCGCGCGGAGGGCACCAGAGTTCAGCAAACGCGCGCTGCGTCGCATCGCGGAGCGCAATCTGCCCAAGGACTACCCAATCGACGTCCACTTCGCGCCGCCATACGACCCGTGGGATCAGCGCCTGTGCTTCATCGTGGAGGCAGACCTGTACAAAGCGATCAAAGCGGAGAGAGTCGAGATGGTGACCGACCACATCGACCACATGGACGCCTCCGGTATCGCGCTGAAGTCCGGCCGCCGCATAGACGCCGACGTGGTTATCACGGCGACCGGGCTGCGATTGCAGGCGCTCGGCGGCATCACCGTCAGCATCGACGGCGACGAGATCGACCCCCATGAGCACTTCCTGTACAGGCGGTACATGTTCGCAGACGTTCCGAACATGGCCTGGAGCTTCGGCTACATCAATGCATCCTGGACCCTGGGCGCTGACATAACCGCGCGGTCGGTCGCAAAACTGTTGGAGTACATGAACGCTCGCGGCTACACCCACGCCTATCCACACCTAGGCGAAACGACGATGCCTGAGCAGCCGACGTTTCACCTGCAATCAGGTTACGTGAGGCGTGGTCGACACGTGCACCCGAAATCCGGCACGCACAGGCCGTGGAAGGTCAGCCACAACTTCCTAAGCGACGCACTCAGATGGCGCTTCGACCGTATCGAGGAGTCGATGGTATTCGGCCACGCCGGGGATGAACGCCTGCTGCAGCTTGGCCCGTCGGGGCAAGCCGGCTCAATAAATCAATGGCCTTCCCGATCCCCATCCCACTTAGGGCAATGCAGGATGCTTCCTCCACAGCGGTGAACCCCTGACACACTGGCTGGCTAGTGGAGTGATCGAGGGAGGCGTTGGTCCATGGTTGGTGTGGGGGCACTCGTAACAGGTTTGGCACCGCTAGCCGGTGGCGTTCTGCCTGGCGGCATGGCGGGCAGAACGGGACCAAGTGTTCCGGACCTGCGAGCCGGATTATTTCGGAACTCGACTTACTGCAGCGGATTCCGGAAGACGAGACGGCCCGTCGAGCCGATTTCAAGCGCATGATTGCAGAGCACGTCGAGGCCCTCCTCGTGGCTCACAAGAGAACAGTCGGGAATTCAAGCGTAGAACCAGATACTTCACCGAGCACTGGCGCGACATCGTGGTGTTTATTACGACCCTGTTGTTCGTCGTGGTTATCTGGTATGCCGACCATCATCGTCCGGTCTGGCTTCCGCTGTTAGTCGCCACGATTGTGATGTCGGTGGTAACGGCGATTTCTGTGGTGCGTGGCTTCTTGACTAGCGTTCGGTCCAGTGCCTCCGACGGGGACCATGACCGGCGCGACCACCACCGCGATCCCTAGTGAGCGGGATGCTTACTGTGCCGTTCATCGTCGGCACGCATGCCTGAACCGTGTGCCCCCTCGGACATCACAATGGGCGATGTGCCGGCTCATGCACCGAAACTCAGGTGATCAATGGGGTCTAATCCGGCCCAACACGGGCGATGTATCTCGGTACCTGGCCTGTTGTTCTGGTCACTTCGGCCTGCTCTGCGCGAGCATCGGTCGCGTGGTCGGGTCGTCGCATGACCGTGGAATACTCGACTCTGGCGCGACCTCAGAAGGCCTACCAGCGTTTCCAGAAGGGGGAAATTGCAGTGATAATCGAACCCGGAAAGACGTTCTCACGTATGTTCAGGGGCTACGATCCGGCTGCGGTTGATGCGTACATCGAGGCGATGACCACCAAGCAGCAGTTCGTGCTCAACGACGTCGAGAGCCTAAGGGCCCGGCTAAGGGAACGCGACAATGAAGCAGCGGCGCTACGGAAGGACGTCGCCGTCCTAAGGGACACCTCACCCTCGCCCCACGCGGTGCAACATCGGATGGCGAAGATGCTGCGGCGTGCGGTCGACGAGATTTCCGAGATGCAGGCCGAGGCGCGGGCCGAGGCCGAGTCGCTGATCGCGGCTACCAAGGCTGAAGCCGAGGCCGAGCAGCGAAAGCACCAAGGGCTGTTGGCAGACATGGTCGCAAAGCGAAGCGCCCTGGAAGCCGAGTATGAGGACACCAAGAAAGAGCTCGATGCGGAATTGGCCAGGATGCGCGCTGAAGCCCAATCGGAGATCGATGAGGCGTGGCAGGAGGCCCAGCTAGAGCGTGAGCAGCTCCTCGCCGACGCAAAGCAGGAGGCCGATTATTATCGTGAGCAGGCCCGGCGGGCGGTGGACGAGGCGAGCCAGCAGCGAATCAAGGTCCTAGAACAACTGATGGGCGTATACCGCGACCTAGAGGCGGTTCCGGCCGCTCTTGAGTCGGCATACCAGGAAGCAAAGAATTCGCCGGAGGGAAGCGGCGTGGTGCCGTTGGACCAGAAAATCAGCGCGGGGGTGAGCCCGCAAGAGCCCTCGTAGGCGACGACCCGCCTTCACGGTGGCCGCCAAGATCCTGTGTGACTGCAGTGCGGCAGGAATCGCCGGCATCGAGGGTAAAGAAATGAGCCGCCCCGGGCTTGGCAATGGGTACGACGAGACATGGTCGTCGGACCGGCTGTCGTCGGCGGCGGTCATTGATCACATCAATGACGCAGCATCCGGGTCAGTCTCCGCAGGCGCCCTGAGGTCAGCGATACGCGTACCCCTGGCCCGGAACTCAATGAGCGCTTTGCAAGGTCAGTGATGGACCGAACGCCGATCGCCTCCAGCTCGCTCAGCATCTCGCCCGGCAGCACCGGCCGGCAACACGCCGGGCGAGGTGTTCGGCTGTGGACAGGCTGCAGGGCATCATGGGTGGCCGATGAGTTCGGTGGTGGATTGTCCGAAGTAGCTCTCGGACAGAGCGCTGACACGCACTTCGGGACGTCGAAGTCGCGTGACATCAAGCATTTCCGCGTGTTGGATCCGGGTCAGAAATCGTTGGCGCCATTGCTGAATGACACGCTGCCGACCCAGCACCCGGTCCGGTTGATTGCCGAATTGGTCGACGAGCATGTGGATTTGGTTCCCATCCGGCCCGCGTGTGACGCGGAACGCGCTGCGCCGCACCATGATACGCGGCTGTTGGTGCGGATCCTCTTGCACGCCTACACCACCGGGGTGTACTCGTCGCAGGTGATCGAACGCAAATGTGTCGATGATGTGCCCTTTCGGTGGTTGGCTGAGGGGGCGGCGGCGGACTATCGGGCGATCGTCCCGTTTGGTAAGCAGCACGCCTCTGCGATCGGGACACTGTTCGTGGAAGCGTTGGCGTTGTGCCGGGCCGCGGGCATGGGGCGGGTGGCGCGGGTCGCGCTTGACCGGATGACGGTGCCCGACACAGCGTCGACACGCGAGTGATGCACTACAAGCGGAGTGAGGCGGAAAGGGCTCTCGCCGAGCAGGTCTGGGCCCTACTGACAGAGGCCGAATCGGTCGATGAGGCCGAACACGCGACGTCTGACAAAGACAGTGGCGATGAGGAGTCGTCAGAGCAGCTGCGGCGACGCGAAACTCGGCTGGCGAAAATACGCGAGGGCAACGGCCGTATGGCGGGCAAGGCCGGCCAGCGGGCCGCTCCGAAACCGAACGCGCAGCGCGCGCTGCTCGGCGCGTTCTTGTTGGCGTTGACCTGCGCGGGCGGCTACGCGGTCGCGGCGCACAAGACGGTCACGCTCGTCGTCGACGGCTCACCGGTGACGATGTCGACGATGAAGTCACGTGTGATCGACGTGGTGCGGGACAACGGCCTCTCCGTCGGTGACCATGACGATCTGTATCCGGCCGCCAATCAGCCTGTCCACCAGTCCGACACCATCGTGCTGCGACGCGGCCGGCCGCTGCTTGTGTCGGTGGACGGTCAACGAAGCAGGCAGGTGTGGACCACGGCTTTGACAGTCGACGACGCTCTCAAGCAGCTGTCGATGAGCGACGGTGCACCGGCCGCAGCGTCTCGTGCAAGCCGATTGCCGCTGGCCGGCATGGCGCTGCCGGTGGTCAGCGCGAAGAACGTGCACATCATCGACGGTGGTGTGACGAGCGACCGGCGCCTGGCGGCGCTCAACGTAGGAATGCTGCTGGCTGCAGCCGATGCGCCCTTGGAACAGGACGACGAAGTCGTGCCGCCGGCGGCAACGCCGGTAACCGAGGGCATGCAGATCGCGGTCACCCGCATCCGGACACAGAAGGTCACCGCACGCATGCCGCTGCCACCATCGACACGACGCATCGCAGACCCCGCAATGAACATGAGCCGCTACGTCGTCGAGGATCCCGGCGTACCTGGTATCCAGGACGTCACCTTGGCAGTGTCTGTCGTCAACGGCGTCGAAACCGGCCGACGGCTGACGGCCCACGAGATCGTGAGACCTGCCCGACCCTTGGTGCTGCGCATCGGCGCCAAGCCGGGCACCATGGTGCCGCCCGTAAGCAATGGCGCGACCTGGGATGCGTTGGCCGCATGTGAGGCAGGAGGCAACTGGGCCATAAACACCGGCAACGGCTTCTACGGCGGCGTGCAGTTCGACCAGAACACCTGGAAGCGCCACGGCGGATTGCGTTATGCCCCGCGCGCCGACCTGGCGACCCGAGAAGAGCAACTCGCGATCGCCGAGGTAACTCGGGCACGCCAGGGCTGGGGCGCTTGGCCGGTATGCAGCGTCAAAGTGAGAGCGACGCCTGGGTGATCGAATCGCACTACGTAGCAGCCGGTTACGTGATCGTGGCCGCGACGGGCGGGCTCGATTCCGACATGAACCCGGTCGGCTTCCGCGAGCACGTCAACACGGCCTATCACGGTCTGCGCCACATTCCGGGCCCTGGTCAATATCCGATAACCGAATCGTTTTACGCGCGCGGGTTCGGCGTCGGGGTGCGTCATCGTGGCGCAGCAGTAGTCATGCAGGTAACCGAAAGCACCACTACACGACCACCGACCATCCAAAAGTAGAGGACAGCGGCGACATGGCTCAGCGCACGGACTGGCCCAACATGACTGGTACGGGCGACCCGACGACTCGTCGGAGTTTTCATGGGGTCCGGGGCTCGTCCCGCTGGCAGGGAAACTACGCCGCCGAGCGAAGGCGGCGTGTACCGAGCGATGTGCCCGCCGCTCGAACTCACATTCAGCGACGACCTCAGCGTGCGCGTACGAGAGACCAGATGGAGACGAGGCGACCCGCCCCGTGGTTACCCCGGCGAGCGTGTCGGCTGACGGACGCCGCGCGCCTGCGCGACGGCCCCTGTACGGCCCGGGGGCGGGTGTGTTTGTGCAGGCCGCCCTTTCCGCTAGGGCACCTTCGGTTTGATTTCCTCGATCACCCACTGGGCGTAATCGAGGTAGGCGTTCACATCCTTCAACGGCGGGATGGGCACCGACGACATCGTGACGCCCAACTCGGCGAAGCAGCCGAGCTGGTCGATAATCTCGCCCGCGGTCATGCCGGGCTGCTGAGTGGGGTCGTCGATCACCATATGGCCTTCCCCGATCAGCGAGGTGCCCAAGCCGTAACACACTTCGAACGGGCCGCCGTTGTATGTCGGCTGCGATTTAATGAAGTCGATTTTCGCCGGGAATTCTGCGGGTTGGGTGAGAAACGGAAACCAACCGGAGGCGAACCGAGCCGCACGTTCCAATTGTGCGTCGGCATCGCCACCGATCCAGATCGGTGGATGAGGCTTCTGTACCGGCTTCGGCGCGAAAACGACGCTGTCGAACGACACGTACCTGCCGTGGAAGCTTGGCGCTTCGCGCGTCCACAGTTCGATGATCGCGGCAAGGTACTCATCGGCCATGCGCCCGCGCTCATGAAAGGGAACTCCCAAAATGTTGAACTCTTCCTCGTCCCAACCGACACCGAAAGTGACCGTGATGCGACCGTCGCTCATCCAATCGGCCGTCGCCAATGCCTTCGCCATGACGATGGGATGTTGCAATGGCAGCAGCGTCGCGCACGAGTTCAGCTGAATGGTTTGGGTGGCACCGGCTAGGTAGGCCTGCGCGACGGTCGAGTGAAAGTAGTGCGGACCCGACAGCTCCACGTGCGTATTCGGAACGACGAAGTGTTCGGGTACGGCGATCATGTCGTAGCCAAGCTCTTCGGCGCGCTTGGCCATGACTGTCTGATCCGCCCCGGTGACAGCGAACTCCCACGGCTGCGTCAGCGCCTTTAGCTCCATGCAATGCGGCATCACGAACGAAAATTTCATGGTGCCCATCGTCTCGTTTGGCTAGTCGGTAAGGGCCATATCAGCGAAACCGAGTCGCGATAGAGCGCCGCGCTCAAAGTCCGCCCGCGCTGAAGCTCCACGGCTCACGTTGGTCCCGTTAGTCGGGCATCAACACGTGTGCGAGCTAGCTAAGCTAGCGCCGCCTATGCCCGGGCCGTGCGCCGCGTTGAACGCCGCAATGAGCGGCCTTACATAGCTGCGCTAACCGCCGGATATGCCTCTCAACTGCTAATTCGTAGTGCCCCCAGTCGGACTCGAACCGACACTGTGCGGATTTTAAGAACGGCAGTGTGGATTTCTACGACCAGCGGAAACAGGTAGCTGTTTTCAGCCATATTGCCTGCAAGACAGCAGTTTTGTGCGTTGCCAGTACGTTCGCGGTACGACTCCAGTACGGCTACAAATCGCCGCCGGTCGCGTACACGCCGCGTACACGGAGATGTTAGCTAGGTTTGGCGAGGGGCCAGAGGCGTTGAAGGCGGCCGCGGTCAGGCTTCGGACGGTCATCCCAATGAATCACTCACACCGGGTAGAACCAAGGGAGCTACAGCCAGCCGATCGGCTCCATGGGCGGCCAGTGCGCATGGGCTCCGGCGAGGAACTCCTGGAAGTCTTGTTCATCTATTCCGCCTCCGATTTCTATCCCGCATCCGGGGTCGTGCAGCAGCCTCTGCATGAGCACGAATTCAACATCGTCTGTGACGTAACGAATCTGGCCGTCCCTCAAGGCGAACCGCTCAGGATTCGGATAGCGGCCGCCAAGTTGGCGGAAACGTTCGACGGGAGCACCCGAAGCAGCCAGCATCTCAGTGAGCCGAACCTCAGGTCGTATGAAGCCCTTCTCATCGTATGAGCCGGGCGGTTGATAGGCGGCGAAGGCTTTTCGGACTGCGAGGACACTCATTGTGACGGGGTGTTCAATGACATCGACTACCACGGCCTGCGACGCTGAGAATGACGTTGGGGGATGGTCCGGGTCCGGTTCGACCGGGCCTACCGGGTCTACCCGAAGCAGCGCGCCTTTGGACCGCGCGCACCAGGCGCGGGCGAGTTCTCGATCGGTCGTGAAATACACGCGGTCAGGATCATGAGCCCGGCTCATGAAAAGGTCGTATTGGCCCTCTGTGTACTCAGAGCCTTTGCGTTCCCGCAGAGGCGTCAGAAGAGTCCCTACCGGGAGCGCCGTGAGAGAGCCATGCCAGTAATCAACCATCCGCCGTCCATCCGTGGTGTTCGTGCCGCCATCGTTCCACCATCGTTTCGTGAGAGTCGGTAACACGGACAATGGCAACCCCGCGCGTTTCAACGGCGTGTTGCAATGGCCTGCGGGTGGGCAGTCCGACACACTTCGGCAGGTCACGAGGTTCCATCCGTTCTCACCTACCGTGGTGACATGTCCGCTTTGGCAGAGCCGTTCACCGGCGTCCGACTCGGCAAGGACACGGTGTGTGCGGGCGAGGAACCAGCCAACATCAGTGAGCCAGCACGCCGTCGCATCGAGGCATGGCTGGCAGCCCTCCTCCAGGCTGAGCATCTATCGCTGCTGGTCGGCAACGGTTTGAGCATGGCAGTGGGCGCCAAGATCGAATCCTCTCCACCCACTATGACCAAGCCTCTCGACGCAGGGGAGGAAACACAACGCATCCGTGAGCATTCGGAACGCTCAGCAGAGCGCGCCGGTCGCGCTGCGAATTTCGAAGACGACATCCGTACCGCGCTCGCGCTCATGGACGGCTACGAGATCATTGGCGAGTTCGACAAGGCTCGCCGCTTTCGCCGAGCGGTTGACGAGGCGCTAACTGACTTCATCGCCGAGGTCCTCGACTTTGAGCGGGTTGTACTGGATGGCCACCGCGCACGGACTACTCAGATGCGGAATGCATCCACGCTGTTGCAGCGGTTCCTGCTGCCGTTCGCTGCGCGTTCGGCCGGCCGTGACCGCCTTAGCCTGTTCACCACGAACTATGACCGCCTGCTCGAGTTCGCTAGCGATCTCCTCGGTGTGCGCCTTATCGACCGGTTTGTCGGCAACCTAGAGCCAACCTTCTCGGCCTCACGTCTCGATCTCGACATGCACTACTCGCCGCCCGGAATCCGAGGTGAGCCTCGGCTCGTCGAAGGTGTTGTGCGCTATAGCAAGCTGCACGGATCGGTCGACTAGCGGTCAGCCCGGCGACGGATCGTCAAGGCTCCGCTCGGCTTCGGTGCCAGCCGCGACGATCCGTCGTTCCGCAAGACGATGGCCACCTTGATAGACGACCAAGGTCTGTCGGCCCGTATCGACGCGGATCACCTCCCCGGCCACTCCAAGGTCTCCATGACGCAAGACCGCTACATGACGCGTGGCCGCGTCCATACTCAGGTGGCCGAACTTCTCGATCGGACGGGGAGGACTTCGACTTGTTACCCGACCCTGACCCGCAGTGGTTTCCGCTGATCAACGAGCTCGTCCGCGACCCTCCGTGGCTGCATTCGATCATCGTCGGCTATGCCGATTATGGGATCGTGGTGTTCGCGGTGCTGCTGTTGGCGGGGTGGTGGATCGCGCGGCGCCGCGGCGACCTGACGGTGCTGGCCGCGGCGGTGGGGGCGCCGCTGGGCGCGCTGGCAGCGGCGGCGATCAACCAGCCGATCGTCTCCGCGATCCACGCGCCGCGCCCCTATGCGGTGCTGCCCGACATCGTGGTGTTGGCCCAGCCCAGCAGCGATCCGTCGTTCCCGTCTGATTATGCGGTTCTTGCCGGCGCCGTCGTTGCGGGTTTGTGGGTGGTCAGCGGTCGACTCGGGGCCGTGGCGGCGGTCGCTGCGGCGGTGATGGCGTTCGCCGGCGTCTACATCGGCGCTGACTTCGCCCACGACGTGTTGGCCGGGCTGGCACTGGGCGCCACGCTAAGCGGGTTCGGATTGTGGGCGACACGCCCGATTCTGGTCCGACTGCTGCGCCGAGCCGACGACATCCGGCCACTACGGTCGCTGCTCGTGGCCAACAATTCCGAACTTGTGAGCCGGTGAACACGCCCGAACCGACTGTCCCGGTTCGCATTACGGCCCGCGGGCGGCTGCTGCCGCTGTATGCGGCGGGGTTTGTGACCGCATTTGGTGCGCACAGTATCGCCGCGAGTTTGGGCGGTTACACCCATGCCCAGCATGCGTCGTTGCTGGCCCTGGGCGTGTTGTTGGCCGTCTATGACGGCGCCGAGGTTTTGCTCAAACCGGTGTTCGGGTCGTTGGCCGACCGTGTTGGCGCCCGTCCGGTGCTGCTGGGTGGTCTGCTCGCGTTCGCCGCCGCCTCCGCCGCGTTCGTGCTCGCGGGCGACCCAGCGTGGGTCGGGCTGGCCCGGTTCGGTCAGGGCGCCGCCGCGGCGGCGTTCTCCCCCGCCGCCGGGGTGCTGGTCGCGCGGCTTACCCCAAATACCGGGCAGGGCCGCGGGTTCGGCCGCTACGGCGCCTGGAAGGGCCTCGGCTATACCCTGGGCCCAGTCCTGGGCGGCGTGCTCATCGCCGTCGGCGGCTACCCGCTGCTGTTCACCACCCTGGCGGTGCTCGGCGTTGTGGTCGCCGGCTGGGCTGTCCTGGTGGTGCCTGCTGCGCCGCCGCTGCCGCGCACCCGGCAGACCGTGGCCGATCTTGTCCGCCGGCTCACCAGCCCCGGGTTCGTGCGCCCGACCCTGGCGCTGGCCGCCGCCACCGCCGCGCTGTCGGTCGGGGTGGGGTTTCTGCCGGTGGTGGGCGCCGGCCGAGGGCTTGGGGCGTTGGCCACCGGGGCGATCGTGTCGCTGTTGGCCGCGGCCGCCGCCGTGAGCCAGCCGCGCGCCGGACGCGCCCGTGACCGAGGCCGCATCGGCGACCGCACCGGCTTGGCCACCGGGCTCGCGCTGACTGCGATCGGCTGCGCGGCCGTGGTGATACCGGGCATCGCCGGGCTGGTGGTCGCCGCGCTCCTGATCGGCTGCGGGGTCGGTGTCATCACCCCGATCGGATTCGCCCACCTGGCTACCACCGCCCCCACCGAACGGCTCGGACAAACACTGGGCGCCGCCGAAGTCGGCCGCGAACTCGGCGACGCCGGCGGCCCCCTCCTGGTCGGTGGCCTCGCCGCCGCGGCAACCCTCACTCCTGCGCTGCTGACATTCGCCGCCCTCCTGACCGCCGTCGCGGCCATCGTCGCCGTACCCGCGAGGCAACCAGATCATCGAATCGGCGGGGGCTCGGGCGTTTGATCGAACCGTGGATGGGCTGCAGACAGCGTGACGCCGGAAGAGCAGCATGACCGGGGCCCAATTGCCGGGCGTGTTCGGGCATCTGCAACCCGTCCTGGAGCATTACGGCTACCTCGCGGTCGGCGGATTTGTGCTGCTGGAAGACTTCGGCGTCCCGCTGCCCGGGGAGACCAACCTGATCGCGGCGGCCATCTTCGCCGGTTCGGGTCACATGAACATCGCCGTCGTGGTCGTCGTCGCGGTGATCGCCGCCATCATCGGCGACAACATCGGTTTCGTCATCGGCCACTTCGGCGGACGCCCGCTGGTGCACCGCTTCGGCCGCTACATCTTCTTGACCCCCGAGCGGCTCGACCAGGCCGAAGACTATTTCAACCGCCACGGCGGCAAGCTCGTCACCATCGCCCGGTTCATCCCGGTGCTGCGCCAGCTCAACGGCATCCTGTCCGGCATCATCGGCATGCACTGGGCCAGTTCCTGGCGTTCAACGCCCTGGGCGCCGTCTTGTGGGTGGGCCCTGGGCCGGGCTGGGATACCTGGCCGGTGAACACATCGTCGCGATCTACTCCGCGATTGAGCGCTACAAGTGGTACGCCCTCGCGGCCGCCGCGGTGATCGCCGCCGCACTCATCACACATCGCATCCACGCTCGCCGTCGCGACACCGCCAGGAAGACGAACTGAAGCCCTGTGACCCGCCTGATCGACCATCTCTCCAGGGAAGGGCGGCAGGGGTGGCCGCCGTGAGCGTCGGCGTCGGCTGCGACGGCCGGCTCGCCGCGGCTGCTAGTGCCCGGCGCGCCCCACGGGCCTGCGTGCCATAGCGTGCTCGCGCCTCATCCACCTGGCCGATGTTCTCCTCGGCCGCCTGCCTGGTTGGTATCAGTGGTTTTGTTTCGGCGGGACGGAACGGTTGATGCCGCTGCGGATTTCGCCGGGGGTGTGTACGACCCGGGCCAGATCGCGGTGTTCCGATGAACGTAGTTGCCACGGCACGCTGGTGACCATGACGCCCGGCTCGAACAGCAGCCGCCCCTTGAGCCGCAGTGAACTCTGGTTGTGCAGCAGGTTCTCCCACGAGCGGCCGACGACGTATTCGGGGATGTAGACATTGACCACGTCGCGGGGCGCGTTTTTTCGCAGCCTCTTGATGTAGTCGACGACGGGCCTGGTGATCTCGCGGTAAGGCGACTCGATGACCTTGAGCGGAACATCGATGTTGAGGGTCTCCCACTCCCGACGCAGTGCCCTGGTGTCCTCGTCGTCGACGTTCACGGTGAGGGCGGTGAGTGTGTCCGGCTTCGTCGACTTCGCGAACATGAGGGCGCGCTGAGTTGCTTTGTGCCAGTTCGAGATAAGCACGATGGCGTGCACCCTGCTCGGCAGTACTCGGTCGTCGTCCATATCGGTGCGAAGTTCGGTCCGAACGGCTGCGTAATGTCGGTGTATTGCTTGCATCATGACGCAGAGCAACGGGATCGCGATGACCACCAGATACGCACCATGGGTGAACTTGGTGACCATGACGACGACCAAGACGACGCCGGTGAAGCAGGCGCCGAACGCGTTGATGGCCCGCGCGCGCTGGATCCGGAGCCGCTCCGCGGGCGTGCCGGCGTCGGCCAATTGCCGATTCCAGTGCCGGACCATGCCCGCTTGACACAGGGTAAAGGAGGTGAACACCCCGACGATGTAGAGCTGGATCAGCCGCGTCGTCGAACCGTCGAACGCGTAGATCAGGCCACCGGCGACCACCGCGAGCAGGATGATGCCGTTCGAGTAGGCCAGCCGGTCCCCGCGGGTATGCAGTTGCCGGGGCAGGTAGCGGTCCTGCGCCAGGATGGAGGTGAGCAAGGGGAAGCCGTTGTAGGCGGTGTTGGCCGCCAGGATCAGGATCAAGGCGGTTGCGGCCTGCATGTAGAAGAACATCACGCTGTTGGTGCCGAACACCGCCGCCGCGATCTGCGCGATCACGGTGCGCTGCGGATCGCGGTTGCAGTCGCCGGGGAATCCGATGAGGTCGCAGGTGTTTTCGACCACGCGGGTGTGCGCGATTAACGCGAGCGCGGTCACCCCGGCGAACATGATTATCGCGAGCGCACCCATGGCCGACATCGTCCGGGCAGCGTTGAGCGCCTTGGGCTTTCGGAACGCGGGCACCCCGTTGGAAATGGCCTCCACGCCGGTAAGGGCGGTGCAGCCGGAGGAGAAAGCCCGCAGGGCCAGCAAAGCGATCGCCAGGGTATTGAGTCCGACCTGTTCGGCGTGGATGCCGTAATTGGCGCTCTCGGCCATCGGCGCGGCACCGAGTAGCGCGCGAAACAGACCGATCCCGATCATCAGCATCACACCGACGACGAAAGCGTAGGTCGGGACGGCGAACGCCCGCCCGGATTCGCGGACCCCGCGCAGATTCATCCCGGTCAACAACACGATGAAGGCAACATTGACAGCGACGCGATACGGGTTCAGCTCAGGGACCGCCGAGATGATGTTGTCCACCCCGGCGGCCACCGAGACGGCCACCGTCATCACATAGTCCACCAGCAGCGCGGCGGCCACCACCAGGCCGGCGGTCGGGCCCAGGTTCTTGGATACGACCTCGTAGGATCCACCCCCGCTGGGGTAGGCCTGCACCACCTGCCGATAGGACAGCACAACGACGGCGAGCAGCAGCACCACCGCCGCGGCGATCCACGGTGCCAGGTACAGATAGGCGAGCCCGCCGAGGGTCAAAATCAACAGGATCTCTTGGGTGGCATAGGCGACCGAGGACAACGGATCGCTTGCGAAGATCGGCAATGCGATCCGTTTTGGCAGCAGGGTATGGCCGAGTCGGTCGCTGCGGAACGGCCGCCCTAGAACTAGGCGCTTCAGCAATGACGTCGGCGACGACACGATCAGCGAGCCTATTCGATCCGCCCGCAAGTGGCGGCTCACGTGCGTAGAGATTCCGTAAAGATCCGGCTCGCCGCCGTGTGGATTCCGTAATGGCGGGCCCGTCGCGCGATCCTGTCTTCTACCGTGCGGCGTTATGCGCGACGCGGTTGGCGGCCCAGAGTCGACGGGCAGCGGCGACTCGGACTCGGCGCCGAACCTATGTGAATTGGTGAGCCATCCGCACGTCATCGAGGTGCTCGACGCCCTCTCGTACGGACCCATGACGGTCGCAGACATCCGTCCGATTGTCCGGGCCGGGCGGCGAAGAGTGGCGGTGGCGCTGAGGATCATCGCCGCACGTGGACTGGTGATCAAAGACGACAACGGCAGCTGGGACACCAACGCGCCCGGCAACACGGTCTATCGCCAGACTGCTCGCGGCCGCCAGATAGTCGAGGCGCTATCCCACTTCTCGGTCTGGACAGCGACGTTCGAGGGTTCGGACACCGTCCGCGCCCGGGCAACGGTGGTGCCCAACAGGGCCACCACCCGTGTCCTGAGTTCTCCGCACAACAGAAGACCTACGCGATGCTCGGCGAAGCCCGGCGCCGGCGCGAGCGTGGCACCGACGTGGTGGTCGGCTATGTCGAATGCCACAAACGTCCGCGCACACAGGACCTGCTCGAGAACCTGGAAATCGTACCGAGCAAGACGATGACCTACCGGGACGCGACGTTCACCGAGATGGACACCGCCGCGGTGATTGCGCGTGCTCCGCAGGTGGCGATTGTCGACGAACTCGCCCACACCAACGTGCCAGGATCGGAGCACGAGAAGCGCTGGCAGGACATCGAAGATCTGCTCGACGCCGGCATCACCGTCATCTCCACCGTCAACGTCCAACATCTGGAGTCGGTCAACGACGTTGTCGAGCAGATCACCGGCATCCCCCAGCATGAAACGGTGCCCGACGAAGTGGTGCGCCGGGCGGATCAGGTCGAGTTGGTGGACATGGCGCCGGAGGCTCTTCAGCGGCGAATGGCGCACGGCAATATCTATCCGCCGGAAAAAGTGGATGCCGCACTGGGCAACTACTTCCGGATCGGGAACCTCACCGCGCTGCGCGAGTTGGCAATGCTGTGGCTGGCGGACAAGGTGGACGACCAGCTCGACAGCTACCGCGCCAGCCACGACATCACAGGGACGTGGGAAGCGCGGGAGCGTGTGGTCGTGGGACTGACCGGCGGCCCCGAGGGCGAGACGCCGATCCGGCACGCTTCGCGGATTGCCGACCGGTCCAAGGGCGCTGACTTGCTGGCCGTCCACGTCACCCGCAACGATGGCCTGACCGACGCCAGCCCGGCCAATCTGGCCCGGCACCGGACGCTTGTCGAGAGCCTGGGCGGCACGTTTCATCACGTCGTGGGCGACGATGTGCCCAACGCGTTGCTCGAGTTCGCCCGCGGGGTCAACGCGACCCAACTCGTGCTGGGCGCGTCTCGGCGAGGACATCTCGCGCAGCTGCTGTCTCGCGGTGTCGGGGTGGAAGTCACCGCGCTGTCGGGTCCCATCGACGTGCACATGGTCACCCACGAGGGCACCACAGGGACCCGGACGGCCAGGCTGTCGGCGCTGACCCGGCGCCGTCGCGCTGCGGGGTTCGTTCTCGCGCTGCTCGGGATGCCCCTGATTTCGATCGCCCTGGCGAATCTGCGCCGCGAACTGTCGCTGCCCGGCGACATTTTGATATTCCTGCTCGGCGTGGTCGGGGTCGCCCTGGCGGGCGGGATGTGGCCAGCACTGGTGGCAGCGCTGCTCGGCTCCGCGTTGCTCAACTATTACTTCACTGCGCCGCTCTACAAGTTCACCATCGCCGAGGCCCAGAATGTCCTCGCCCTCGTTGCCTACGTCGTCATCGCCGTCGCGGTCAGCGCCGTCGTGGACCTGGCCGCCCACCGAACACGCGAAGCCGCCCAAGCCGGCGCGAACGCCGCCGTTTTGGCGAACCTGGCGGGTAGTGTGCTGCGCGGGCAGAAAGCGTTGCCCGAAATCCTTCAACAGCTCCGGGAGACCTACGGGCTCGATACCGTCACGCTGCTGGAACGGCCCCCCGGCACCCCGGTGACTCCGGGACGACAACAGGAACCGCAGCGCTGGCGAGTCGCCGCGGCCGTCGGGGGCGTGCCCTGCGGCAGCCCCGACGATGGTGACGCGGTAATTCCCGTCGACGACGACCTCTCCCTGGTGCTGTCCGGCCGCACACCTTCGGCGGCCGACCGGCAAGTGCTGGGAGCCTTCGCTGCCCAGGCGGCGGTCGCGCTGCGCCAAGAGCAACTCGAGGAGCAAGCCGAGCGGGTGCGGCCGCTCGCCGAAGCCGATCGGATGCGCACCGCCTTGCTCAACGCGGTCAGCCACGATCTGCGGACCCCGCTCGCGTCGGCCACGGCGGCGGTGGACAGCCTGCGCAGCACGGAAGTGGAATGGTCGGAGCGGGATCGAAGCGAACTGTTCGACACGGCGGCCACCTCGCTGCAACGGCTTGATCGGCTGGTCGCGAATTTGCTCGACATGAGCCGCTTGCAAGCCGGCGCGCTGGGTATCGCAACCCAGCCGATCACGCTGGACGAGGTCGTACCAATCGCCCTCGATGACCTCGGAGCGGGCCGCCACAATGTGCAGCTACAAATCCCCGACGACCTACCCGACGCGCTGGCCGACCCGGTACTGCTGGAACGCGTGCTGGTCAACCTGATCACCAACGCCTTGCACCACACCCCCGTGGGTCAGAGCGTTCTGGTCGCGGCGAGCACGTATGCAAACACGGTCGAACTCCGAGTCGTCGACCGCGGCCCAGGCATACCCGAAGACAAGCGGGATCTCATTTTCCAACCATTCCAGCGGCTCGGCGACCACGACAACAGCAGCGGAGTCGGACTGGGCCTGGCCCTGTTCCGGGGCCTCGCCGAGGCTATGGGCGGCACGATCGTGGCCGACGAAACCCCCGGCGGCGGTGTCACCATGATCCTGCGCCTGCCTGCCCTCGACGATCCGATCCCAGCAGCGCGTACGAAAGATCCCCCATGACACGCGTCCTGGTGGTCGATGACGAACCCCTGATCCTGCGGATCCTCCGTCTCAATCTGCGGGCTCGACATTACGAAGTGCGAGCCGTACTCGATGGCGGGCAGGCCCTCAGGCAGGCCGTCGCATGGCAGCCCGACCTCGTCATCCTCGACCTCGGCCTACCCGACCTCAACGGCGTCAAGGTCATCGAGGAACTGCGGGCCTGGAGTCAGATGCCGATCATCGTGCTGTCCGGCCGCGGCGGTAGCCAAGACGAGGTGGACGCCTTCAACGCCGGCGCCGACGACTACGTCGTCAAGCCGTTCGGAATGGACGAACTGATCGCCCGCGTCCGCGCGGTCATCCGACGCGCCCCCAACAGTGACCCGCCGCCAGTCGTCCAGGTCGGCGCATATCGCGTCGACCTGGCTCGCAAGACCATTGTTGGACCGCGATATGAGCCGGTGCACCTCACTCCGATCGAATGGGGAATCCTGGAGCCGCTTCTGCGCAGCCCTCGGACACTCATCGGGCGGCGACAACTCCTCACCGAGGTCTGGGGTTCCGGCCACGACGTGGACACCAATTATCTGCGCACTTACATGGCCTCGCTGCGCCGCAAACTGGAGCCGATCCCGGCCCGGCCCCGTCACCTCATCACCGAGCCCGGCATGGGCTACCGCTTCGAGCCGTGATCGGCTGCAGCTGCAGACGCTGCGGTTCCAGAATGATCTCCAGATCGCGGTCATGCCGCACGGTTGTTATCAGCGGACTGCCCGCCCTGCGGCGCTTCGACGTGCCGACAATATCGAGCCGGCCTCGCACGAACAACTCATCGTGCCGGGTAATTCGCCGCAGCCGTGGCGTGCCGTGCCGTGCAGCGTCAGCCACTGCCGCCGACCACACGCGATCGATCAGCTCAACGATAAGCGGCCCGCGCGGTCCGACCGTTGCCGTGCGGGGCACCACCGTGACGTTGAGGGCCAATGCGAGCCAGTCGCCGATCACATCGATGCCGAGTCGCGGCTCGATGCGAATCGCACGGTTCTCGAACCGCAGCTCGCCAATGTACCGACCCGCCCACCAGTCCCCATCGGAGCCGCGGGCCAGGGCGACCTCATCCTCGTCGTCGACACGAGCCCGCCCGCCACCAAGCCGCAATACGTGATCCTCATCGCTTTAGGCGGGCCGCCAGGCGCGCTAGCCAGGCATCCGCCGGTCAGATCTGCAGCCGCCCGCGGCGACAGATCCTGAAAGACGACCGGTCCACTCATATGAGCGTTTCGCTGAACAGCACCGCCTTCAACCGTTCGCGTTCACCGGCGGCAACATCAGCGTCGAGTCCGCCGAGATACTGCATCAGCAGCGGTTCTATCGAGTAGGTCCATAGATCGTTCAGCCCCGGCCGCGGTTGTCCGTTCGCCGTCCACAGCACTCCGCCTGAGAGCGACTTGCGACCGCGCAGCCAGTTGCCGACAAAGAATGGCGTGCCGCAAAAGCGGTGAATAAACGGTGACTTATCAAGATTGGCGCCTAGAAATTGCTCTTAAGTGGGGCGGGCGGGGCTCGAACCCGCGACCAGCGGATTATGAGTCCGTATTCGGCGCTCACGCGACCAGGCGAAATAGTCCAGTCCGACACATCAAATCGCCTGCAAGACAACAAATCTGCCCGTCGCCGGTACGGTTCCGGTACGCCTCCGGCACGGGCTCAATTCGCCCCCAGCCGCCGGGGTGACGCCGGGGTGAGATGGGCTCATGGGTGTTAGCTGACTGGTGGCGGGAGGTGGCGCCTCAACTCGAGAGCCAGCTCGACGGCGAGGCGTCGCTCGCCGGGCACATGACCGAGCAATTCAGTCGCGCGTGCGATGCGCTTGAGGATCGTATTGCGGTGGGTGTACAGCCGAACTGCAGCGCGTGGTGCGTTATCGGCCTCCTCAAGATAGACACGCAGCGTTTCTCGCAGGCGGGCCGCGGGAGGGTTGTCCTCGGCAAGCGGGCCGAGAGTCGCCGCGACGAACTCGCTTGCCGCGAGCGGATCGTGTGCCGCGAGCGCAGTGACCTCAAGTTCCCGATACGAGCCGAAACGACCGCTTGCAGAGTTGCCCAGCAGCAACCGATGCACAGTCAGCGCGGCCTCGTGAGTGGCGCGAAACCCTTCGATGCCCCGGCGCGTCGGGCCGACGGCGGCACGCACATCGTCGGGTGATCGCCCCACTGCTGAGCGAAGATCCTCGATGGCCGGCTCGTCGGGCGTGCCGATCCACGCCCACAGTGTCGTCGTTCCCGCCGGAAGTGTCAGCGGCCGTTGGGATCCCGCGGCCTGGGCCAGCAGCACCGCCGCTGACTCAAGCGCGCCATGGGGCGCGACGGCCGACTCCGTCCACACCACGACCGCGGTATGCCTGCGGTCCAGTTCGTAGCCGAGGCGGCGGCTCGCGGCGGTGGGGTCGATCGGGGCGCCGTCGAGGATCAATCGGATGGTCTCGGTGCGACGCGCGAGTGCACCGCCGATGACCTCTTCGCGTTCGCGCTGGGCCTCCGCCAGCACGCGACCGAGTGTCTCGTCGATAAAGCGGAACGCGAGTGACAGCGAGAGTTCGGTGACACCGATCAGCTCGGGCCCTGGCTCGACGATCTCGTATGCACAGGCCAGCCAGCGCTCGAGTCCGACCTGGTGGCCGCGCCGATAACCCTCATAGATTCTGTCCAGGTCGATGCCGCGGCGCACGACGGTACGCGCCGAGTCAAGTGCTTCAGGCGGGACCGCGTCCGACAACGGGGACTGCGCCTGGCGCGCCACCGCAAGGAACCGCTGCCAGTTGCCGCGGTTGGTCGCGGTGACCTCGGCCGCGATCGCGGCGTCGGCGCCGAACTCTGGGACGACCTCGATCACCGCGGCATCCATCGCCGCGACGGTCTCGTCGGCCTCGAGGGCCAGTCGGTCCGCGATGGCCGCGAGCAGTTCATACGTTCGCGCGGTCGGCGCAGCTGCCATCATGGGTCAAGTGTGCCACCGCACACTAGTTCCAGCAAAATATGTGCGTTCGGCGATACCGCCCGCCGCTTCAGCGCCGTAGTTTCGGGTCACCAACACCCCCAAAGGGGTTACAAGCCGGATGAACTAGGGACCGAGGTTATGGACGAGATCAGCTTTTACAGTGGTGACGATCGCTGCGCCGCTTGGCATTTCGCGGCCAGCGGTGAAGTGTTCGCCGGCGCGAACGGGCGGCCGTGCGTGGTGATGGCACCGGGTTTCGCGAGCACCCGGGACACCGGCGGGCTCGTGGCGTACGCGGAGGGCTTCGCCGCTGCCGGACTACACGTGGTGTTGTTCGACTACCGCGGATTCGCCGCCTCGGGTGGATCTCCTCGCCAGCTGGTGTCGGCGTCACGGCAGCGCCACGATTACCACGCGGCGATCGCTGCTGCCCGCGGGCTGCCAGGCGTAGATCCTGAGCGCATCGTCCTATGGGGGATCTCCAATTCCGGCGGTCACGTCGTCCGCGTCGCCGCCGAGGACGCTCGCGTCGCAGCAGTGATGTCGGTGACCCCGGCGGTGGACGGTGTCGCGGTGGTAGCGCAGCTCGCTAGCAACGCCGGCGTGCTCCATCTCTTCCTGATAACCGCGCATGGCCTGAGGGATGCGCTGCGGGGCCTGACGCGGCGCGCGCCGCTCCTTGTTCCGGTGATGGGTGAACCCGGCTCGCGCGCGATCATCGCCAAACACGGCGCGGAGCAGGACTACACCCCGCTCACGGGTCGAAGCTGGCGCAACGAAGTGTGTGCGCGTACCGCGCTCGGGGTGGCGTTCAACCGGCCGATCAGGTTCGCCGCACGGGTTTTGTGTCCACTGTTGGTGCAGGCCGGCACCGTGGACAGCATCACCCCACCCGCCCGCGCACGCAAAACGGCAGCCAACGCGGCCCGCGGCGAGCTGCGGGAGTACCCCATCGACCACCTGGACGCCGAAACCCTTCCCGCGCAACAAGATCTGCTGGCCGATCAGCTCGAATTCCTGCGCCGCCACCTGGCGCCTGCCGTGTCCCACCGGGCCGCGTTCACCACCACCGATTGGAATCAGCAATGAAGCTCAAGAATCTGAACAACCGTGTCGTGCTGGTCACCGGTGCCGGCAGCGGCATCGGCCGGGCCACCGCCCTGCTGTCCGCGCGCCGCGGTGCACGCCTGGCGATCTGCGATCTGAACGAAGCCGGCTTGAAGGAGACCGCCGAAGCCGCCCGGGGACTCGGAGCCGAGGTGCTCGCGCAGGCCGTCGATGTCACCGACGCTGCGTCGATGGATGAGTTCGCCGACGTGGTTCACGCCCGATTCGACACGGTGGACCTGCTGATCAACAACGCCGGCATCGGCGTCCAGGCCGGATTCTTCGACACCACGCGCGAGGACTGGGACCGCCTGATCGCGGTCAACATCATGGGGCTGGTGCACGGCTGCGAGCGTTTCGTCCCGCACATGATCGAACGCCGCACCGGCGGTCAGATCGCCAACGTGTCATCTGGTTGTGGCTACTCGGCGCTGACGTACATGTTCGGCTACTCGGTCACCAAGTTCGCTGCATTCGGCTTCTCCGAGGCGTTGCGCATGGAGTTGCGACAGCACAAGATCGGGGTGACCACCATCTGCCCCGGCCTGATCAACACCCCGATCCTGCGGACCAGTGTCACGCGCGGGGCCCGCGCAGAGGAACGGGCCGAGCGGCTCGCGCGCGTGCATGAGCGGCGAGGCTACTCACCAGAGAAAGTCGCGGTCAACATCTTGCGCGCCGTCGGCCGCAATCGCGCGGTCGCCCCGATCACCCCCGAAGCCCACCTCACATACGCACTGACCCGCATCGCTCCGCCCATCGCGCGCTGGTTTTCCGCCCGCACCTCCGCCGCCCTCGCCAAGTAGATAACCCACCAGGAGTCGCAGAAATGTCTACCGCACCCGTCACGAACGGCCTCGCGCATGTTGACGTGTTGATCGTCGGCGCCGGCATCTCCGGTATCACCGCGGCGTATTCACTTTCCACACAACATTCCGACAAGACTTTCGCGATCCTGGAGGCGCGTGGAGCCAGCGGCGGAACATGGGATCTGTTCCGCTACCCGGGTATTCGCTCTGATTCGGACCTGCACACCTTTAGCTACGAGTTCAAGCCGTGGCAGAACGAGAAGGCGATCGCCGGCGCACCGGCGATCCTCGACTATCTACGCGAGACTGCGGCCGAAAACGGCATCGACACCAAGATCCGCTTGCACCACAGGGTGCTTGGCGCGGCCTGGTCGAGCGCGGACGGCCGCTGGTCGGTCGAGATTGAGCGGACCGACACCGGCGAGCAGCTGACAATCAGCTGCGGCTGGTTGTTCAGTGCAGGCGGTTACTACCGCTACGACCAAGGATTCACTCCGCAGTTCGAGGGCCGTGAGCGCTTTCAGGGACAGATCGTGCACCCCCAGCATTGGCCAGAAGATCTCGATTACCGCGGTAAACGGGTGGTGGTGATCGGCAGTGGGGCCACCGCCGTCACGCTCGTTCCGGCGCTGGCCGGAACCGCAGCGCACGTGACCATGCTGCAGCGGTCGCCGAGCTACGTCTTGTCGGTGCCGTCGCGCGACAAGGTCGCCAACTCGTTGCCCGCTCTGCTCGGCACGAAGCGGGCGTACGCAATCACCCGCCGGAAGAACATCGCGCGCCAGCGGGCTATCTTCCGGTTCTGCCGGGCCTACCCGCGTACCGCCCGCTGGCTGATCCGCCATCACATTGCCAGGCAATTGCCGGTGGGTTATCCCGTCGACGAGCATTTCAATCCGTCGTACAACCCGTGGGAACAGCGGTTGTGCGTCGTGCCCGATGGCGACTTGTTCAAGGCGATCCGCGACGGGAACGCGTCGGTGGTCACCGATCGGATCGACACCTTCACCGAGCGGGGCATCCGGCTGGAATCCGGGCGCGAGCTCGAAGCCGACATCGTCGTGACCGCCACCGGCCTGAACCTGCAGGCGTTCGGCGGCGTCACGTTGACCGTGGACGGCGCGGCAGTGAACCTGTCCGACAAGGTGGCATTCCGGGGCTTCATGCTCGACGGGGTTCCCAACTTCGCGTTCGCATTCGGATCCACCAACTTGTCGTGGACGCTGAAGGTCGGGCTCGTGGGCGAGCACTTCTGCCGACTGCTGGACCACATGGACACCCACGGTCACACCGTCTGCTGTCCCGTATTCGACAATTTACACATGGTGACTGGTCCGTTCGTTGAATCCGGCGCCGGTTACGTGCAGCGCTCGATCCAGCAGTTCCCCCGTCAAGGCGCCGAAGGCCCTTGGCAGATTTCCAACGACCACCGGGCCAACGTCAAGACGTTCCGCCACAGTCCAATAGCCGACGAGAACCTGCGGTTCGGTTCCACCCTCGGTTCATCCCCGATGGGCACCGTGGCGGCGGGAATCAACGCATAGCCGGTCGGCCGGGTCGATCTGTCAGGTGTATGCCACGTGGACGCGATTGATCTGGCCGTCGAAGGGGAACGGCGCTTTGTCGTAGTACTCGTCCGACACAGGTGAGCCGAGGCATACACCGATGTCGAAGCAGTCGTTGGCGGTAAACAACAGCGGCGCACTGACCGGCACCTGCCCCTCGCCGATGACGTCTGAGCCGACTCGGATGGTGATGTCGAGCGGTCCAGCGGGCCGCTGCTCGGCGTAGTGGGTTTCCACAACGATCGTGTTCGGCCCGGGCTGCAGTTTGGTGGCCGAGCGGATCTTGGTGCGCGAGAGGATGAAACAGTTGTACTCGTAGCACAGGTATCCGTCGTCGAGGTAGCAGGTGACCCCGCCGGCGAAGCCGCCGAGCGCATAGAGGACTCCGCTCGCATCGGGGGGCAGATCGGCTTCGACAGTGACGGTGTTGTTCTTGTTTCCCAGCGCCGGCGCGCAGAACTCGGGCATACGGGTGATTTCGCCGGGGAACTCCCACTCACGGTACGGCGGCGTGATGCGCAACTCGGGGTGGAAGATGGGCACCCACAGGCCACCCCCGATCGGGAGCACCTGGTTTCGGGCGGCTTCAATCGCGAACAATTCACGCATCTGAGCCAGCTTTTCGGGCATCTCGGCGGCCAGATCGTGGGCCTGCGACCAGTCCTCGTCGAGGTGATAGAGCTCCCAGCGGTCGTCGTCGGGTGTCCAATCGCGGATGCCGGCGGCAATCCCGGCAGCCACGGCACCCTCGGACCGAACACCGAGGCCATCCAGCCGTCGTGATAGATCGCCCGACTGCCCATCACCTCGAAGTACTGCGTCTTCTTGCCTCCCGACGCGGAGCGGATCGGTGAGTGTCCGCGCGAAACTTACTCCGGCTATTGGGATCTGGGGCACGCCGTTGACGTTGAGCGGGGCCTCGATGCCCACGATCTCGTAGATGGTCGGCACGACGTCGTTGACATGCAGGAAGTGATCCCGCGGCACAGAATCGGCCGCGACCATCTTGGGCCAGCGGATCCCCAGCGGGTTACGGGTGCCGCCCAGATGCGAGGCGAGCAGTTTCACTCCCTTGTAGGGCGTGCTGCCCGCCCAGCCCCAGCCGGAGTGGTACTGGTTGTCGGTCTTCGGCGAGCCCAGGACGTCAAGTCCGCCGAGTTGCTCCAGCGCGTCGATGTGCATCCTCGGGGTGGTCGGAATGGCGTTCTGTGCCAGCAGTTCGGCGATGGTGCCGTCCTGTCCCTCGGCCGAGGAACCGTTGTCGCCCCAGATGTAGAGAAACAGTGTGTTCTCGCCGTAGCCCAGGCGATCCAGCTCATCAACGATGCGCCCCACCTGAACATCAACATGTTCGGCGAACCCGGCAGCGACCTCCATCAGCCGGCGCTGAAATGGCCTCTCGTCCTCGGGGATGTCGTCCCACGCCTTCATCCGCTCGTCGCGTGGCGTCAGCCCACAGTCCTGTGGGACCCAGCCCTTGTCCTTGGCGCGCTCGAAAACCCTCTGCCGGTAGGCATCCCAGCCGTCGTCGAACTTCCCGGCGTACCGGTCGGCCCACTCCTTCATAATGTGGTGCGGGCTGTGCAGGCAGCCGCTGGCCCAGTACATGAAGAAGGGTTTATCGGCCTGCAGCGCCTTGTGGTTGCGCAGCCAGTGGATCGCGTCGTCAGCCAGGTCCTCCGACAGGTGGTAGCCCTCCTCAGGGCTCTTCGGCGGCGCCACGACCGTGGTATTGCGCACGAGGTGCGGCTCGTAGTGGGACGCTTCCCCGGCCAGGAACCCGTAGAAATACTCGAAGCCCAACCCGGTGGGCCAGTCCTCGAATGGGCCGGCCGCCGTCGTGTCCTCCGCGGGGTGTTATGCCACTTGCCCCAGGCGCCCGTGCTGTAGCCGTAGTCCTTGAGCACCTCGGCCACCAGGGCGCTGCTGCGCGGGATCTTCCCGGCGTAACCGTCCCAGTCGTTAGCCAACTCGGCGATCTGCCCGTTGCCGATCTCATGGTGATTGCGCCCGGTCAGCAGCGACGCCCGCGTCGGCGAACACATCGCGGTTGTATGAAAGCGGTTGTAGCTAACACCCTCTGCGCAGATTCGGTCCATCGTCGCGGTACGCACCTCGCCCCCGAACGTCGTCGGCAGACCCGGGCCGGCATCGTCGATCAGCACAATCACGATATTCGGCGAATCGTCATGCAGCCGAGGCGGTGTGACACGCTGAGCGTACGTCGACTCCTGCAAGGTTCGCCCGGCAACGCTCGCCGATGGCGTCGGCGGAAACGGCAGCGTCGCACCGCCTGACAGTTTCGGGGGTATCACCCCACTCGCTGATTCGACATCGATGTCTGCGGCGGAATCCGACATGGCTGCTCCCTTGCTCGAAGCTGCGACAGGTAGAACGCTGTAGGCGATCAATCCAGGCCAAGACGCGCATGAATGTACTCCGACCCGCCGGTCAAGGCAGCGAGTATCAATAGCCTGTGAAAACCCCGTTAGCCTCTGCTGAAGCACCGCACCCTCAGCCCTACCAGAACGTGATGCCTGCGCCGCCTACGCCAAGGGTGAAGGGTCCAGCGACCCCGCCAAGATGTGCGTGGCGCACACCAGGGGGTCAGTCTCTGACCGAATCGCCCGGGTCCGAGATCACTGTTTCGAAAGGTGGCCGTTTGTACGCGAGTGCCCGAACTTTCGCGGCAGGATTATCGCGGCGCTGATGGTATTGGAGGAGGCACAGCATGAATGGTCTGGCCAACTTCGCATTAGGTTCGGCTCCTGTAGCTGGGGGGTTCCTACTGGCCGTAGCGACGGGACAATTGAAGGGTCGCGGCCAACTTAAGGCTCCGAACTTCCGCGGGATGATCAAACAGGATCAAGCAATTCTGCGTGGCATACAGGAAGAGCAGGTCGTAAGAAGGGCCGAATTGCAGCACACCATCGACGTTCGCATCGACGACCTGATTCGGGCTGTTCGCACGAGCGCTCGCTTCGCGAGGAGGTCAGTGCTTATAAGGGCAACTGGCGCGACGTAGTGCTGTTTCTATGCGTAATTCTTCCGTGCGAAAATGCTGCGCCGCAGACGCGGCTAGCGTGCTCACCTCGACTTGACGAGCTTGATATGCGCCGAGGGGGGGCAACCCTTCGGCGTCGCGGCCTTTCTGGAAAGCACCGGCAAAGCCGCAGATAGGCACCGTTGCGGACAAGTGTGGGGCGGGCGGGGCTCGAACCCGCGACCAATGGATTATGAGTCCCTATTCGGTTGCCGCGCGTGCACCTAATGGGTCGACTCGCTGACACCCGTGATCGGTGCGCCGGAAGCCATCTCGCGGTGAGTTAGCTACCGCCGCGACCCGCCGCCTACCCGCGTACACGTCGCGTACACGACGGCCCTCGCGCGACCGCTGGCAGGCTCAAGCCACCCCTAACCAGCACAAACGCAGTGCCCCCACTGGGACTCGAACCCAGACTGGGCGGATTTTAAGTCCGCACCAACCCATTCACCGGTATTCGTGGGTGTTCACTTTACGTTGTGCTGCAACATGATTCATCCGTGCACGTCCGCCCATATTCGGGGGTGTCATGCATGAGTTGTGACACCTTCGTGACACCGAGACGGCTCGGCGACTAAACCGATACGGTGCCACACTGAGTGTGTGCATCCTGCGGGCCTCTGTTGCGTCAGCCGTTCAGGGTCAGTTGGCGGGCGTGGAAGTCGAAGTGTTTAGCGGCTCTTCGTGAATGAGAGTGCACTTGTGGTCGGCGGATATCGCGCCGTGGGGTCGTGTCGCTGAGCTGAGGTGGGGCCTCGGTGGGTGACGATTCGGGCTCCTAGGCTCGACCATCCACGCCACCGAGGTGACCCTTGTCGAAGGCTACTGCCTGCCTGACCGCGTTCATCGAAAGTCCCCAGGTGTGCTCACTGAAACTCCCCACCTGATGGCTGGGTCAGTGTATCGGTTGGCGGGTGCCGGTGGTGACCCGGCGGAGGGTGTCCGCCAAGGCCTCACACGTCGGCCGCAGCTCCCGCACCCGGATGTTGCGGGTCAGGCTCTGATACGACAGCCCGAACCCCAGGGCCTCCAGCTCATCGAACAGGGTCCGGGCCCACAAGTGCGGGTCCTCGACAAGCCGTGCGGTGACGTAGTCGACGAACGGGTCAAACGGGTCCGGTGAGGGCCGGGCCCGCACCCCGGGCTCGGCGTCGCCGGCCAGGTACTTGCGGACCGTCTTGCGGTCATGGCCGGTGTGACGGGCGATCGCTGCAATCGACCAACCACGTTTGCGTAGGGCGTGTACTTCCAAGTCGTCCTCCCATGTGAGCATGAGAAAGCGGGCCTCCCTCGACGGAGCTACTGGCGTCAGACACCAGCAGCATCGAGGGAGGTCCGCCCTTCTCGGCGGAGCCACACGGGTGGGGAATTTCGATGAGCGTCAGTGGGGAATTTCAGCGAGCGCGGTCATGCCCGCCATCCGTTGTTGCCGACACGATCATGCGCACCATCGAGTTGGGTGTGACGATCACCGACGCTGCTGTCGACGAGAAGCAAACGACGATCTTCTGCAGTCCGGTGGCCCGGGATCCGCGGTGCCCGGACTGCGGGGCCGAAGGCCGATACCGCGACACCGTGACCCGGCCGCTGACCGATCTGCCGGTGGCCGGCTATCCGCTGGTGTTGCGGGTGGCCGTGCCCCGTTACCGCTGTCTGACCTCACAGTGTGGCCGTGCGGTGTTCAACCAGGACCTGGGCACGTTGGCAGTCCCGCGGGCGTCCACGACCCGCCGCTGTGCCCGAACCGGGGAGGCGGAGTTGCGCGAGGTAGACCACTGCGCGTGCGCCCCGGGCCGGCGCGGTCGCCCCACGCGCCAGCGCCGTCGTTCGCCCGGCGCATCGGTTGTCGGTCTTGCCATGCCGTTCTGCGAAGCGCACTCGTGACACGCACGAATTTGGTAAAACCCTGTTCCGAGCGCCGATGGGCTGTCGGCAGGTGACGACATGCGGTCGTCAACGCGATGGCCGGTTCCGGGGCCTAATTGCCGTCACCGTCGGGCTCGGTGTCCGAGCCTGGGGGTTCGGTCTTGCTGCTGAGGATGAGGAAGTCCTGGTTGAGATTGACGTCGGTCACGCTTCCGTCGGGCTTCGTCACCTGAACCTGGTAGTAGCCGTCCTCGTCGCCGGCCTCCGACGCGGTGACGGTGCCTCCGCCGGTGAACGCCAGCGCCGCTTGGCTGGCTTTGGTTAACGCCTCACCCGTGATCGGCGTGCCCTCCCCGTCATCGGGTTGCGCACTCGCGATCCCGAAACCTGCGACGACGGCTATGGCCCCCAGCGCCGTTACGATACCGGTCATTTTCGCCTTCATAGCCGCCAGAATGCCACGAAGTACCTGAAGGAAACCTGAACGCGGTCGCGCCAGCTGCAGGCAAGCTTGACGCGAGCACTGCCGGATCGGCGATCCCTTGTTCGAGCGACTCATCGTGGGCCACGACTGCGACAACAACCCTCAGCGAGCGTTCAGCTACGCGTCTATACGGTTCACCCGACGTTTTGGCTGGCGTCTTGCTCGGGACGGCCGCAGCAGAGATCGGCGCGACGATGCTTGCACGGGCTCATCACCCATTTTGAGTTAGCCCCGCACAGACCTCGAGAATCCCCGGATGCGCAGCGGTGGCGGACCTGTACGACTTAGCCGTGCTGTCAATGAGCGACGACCTTCTACCTCGGCTCACTGAAATCCGAAGCGATGGTTCATGTGGCCGAATGGCCGTAACGGAATGTCTTCCGCCGCTGCTCGACGGGCTGGCCGCACCCGACCCGACGTGGGGTGGCGGCATGGCGCTATACCGCTATCTCGCTGCGTTAACGCCAAGTCGCTAGTATCGCAACGACTATGGGAGTACGCGCGTTCCTAGCCCATCGGTGCCGGTTCAACCCTGTTGCCTGGCTTGGCGTCATGGCGGTGTTGACACTGGTGGTAGTCGCTGCTTGGTCCCATGGCCCGAGCACCATGACGATCGGGCTCGTCGGGGCGGCGTTGCCGACTCCCGCGCACATCGTGGTCGTCGTGGAGGAAAACCGGTCTGCAGCCGACGTTATCGGCAACAAGTCCGCGCCTTACATCAACTCGCTGGCCAGCGACGGCGCTTTGATGACGCAATCGTTCGCGATCACCCACCCTAGCGAACCGAATTATTTGGCCTTGTTCGCCGGAGGCACCCTGGGGTTGGCCTCCGATGCGTGCCCGATCGACCGGGGTGCCACCCCGAACCTCGGCTCCGAGCTGCTCGGGGGCGGACAGACGTTCACCGGTTATTCCGAGGACCTTCCGAGCGTCGGCTCCCCCACCTGTGGATCAGGCAAATACGCCCGCAAACATGCCCCGTGGGTGAACTTCACCAACGTGCCGCCCGCCAGCTCGGTGCCTTTCTCATCCTTCCCACCAAGCTCGGATTACGACAGCCTGCCGACGGTCGCGTTTGTCGTCCCGAATCTCGACAACGACATGCACGACGGGTCCGTCGCTCGCGGCGATGGCTGGCTGAACAACAACCTGTCTGCCTACGCCACTTGGGCGAAGACCAACAACAGCCTGCTGGTGGTCACTTGGGACGAGGACGATAACGGCGAAAACAACCAGATCCCAACCATCTTCTATGGCGCGAACGTGAGAACAGGCACATATGGAGACCCGGTGACCCACTACAACGTGCTGGCCACTCTGGAGCAGATGTACGGCCTTGATACGACTGGTAACGCGGCGACCGTGCCGGCCATCACAGATATCTGGGTCCACTAAGAAGTCTTGTTCGTGGATCAGGGTCAACCGGGTAGTTGTGGCGCAAGATCACCGCTACACGGTGCCGCCATCAGCAAGTCCGACAACCGGCGGCTGCCTCTGCCGCCACCCGAGCCGAGCCGCGCCGCAGAAGCGTTACTTTCCGACGGCTGCCCGGATTCAGTCCGTTGTCCTCAGCGTCGGCTGCGGCAGTAATAAGCGGACCTGAAGGAGCGCTGAATCCGGCGCTTTCGCGGTTGTCCATCTGCGCTGGCTGTTGACTTTATGTCCTTGACCGCGTCCGTCAGGTGTCGCCGTTTCGTCATGGTCGGCGAGGCGGTGCAGCATCGCCGCACCGATTTCGACTGCCACCGTCCCGAGCAACATCCCAGCCAAAACGTCGGTAAGCCAATGAACTCCGAGGTAGAGCCGACTCATCGCGACTGCAGCGACGATGACGACTGCAGCGCATGCCAGCCCCCCTCTGATTGCGGCGCTTTTATGCATCCCGGCGACCACAACGAGTATGCCGACCAGCGCCACTGTGCCGGTGACGTGACCAGAGGGAAACGAATAATCGGTTTCCAGCGTTTCCTGGATTCGAATGGGCGGCCGACTTCGTGCCAGCAGTAGTTTCATCGCCGTGCACGACGCGGAGGCGCCCCCCACGGTGAGCAGGATGGTGAGCCCGCTCAAGAAGGACCGGAACTTGACGACGGCCACCACCGCGACCAGGACCGCCGCGCAGGCGGTCTCGGGTGGCCCGAAGGCCTCGGTGACCGACACGGCTACTTGGTCGGCGAACGGGGTGCGATGGCCCACGAGCGCCGCGGTGACGACGTTGTCGACGTCGACCAGCCAACCGTCCCAGCTGACCTGCAATGTGACCACGACGAGGGCTGTCAGCAATCCCGCCACCCGGAGTGACGTCGACCACCAACGCGTGATGCGGTCGCGGTAGGCCCACCCCAACCCGACCACGACAGCACAGACCGCAAGAAGCAGGATCGGCCCCGCTGCCGCGCTGTTCGCAGCGATCAGCTTCGACAACCAAATATCGAAGGCGCCCGTCATTTCCCCCATCAGCACAGGGTTGCGCCCCTCGGCTGAACGGACGCTGAGAGTCGTCGCGGCGGAAACCGTCGATCTGCTGTACTTGTCTTCGTGACGATCGGGCGGATGGAACAGTGCGAGTACTAGTGGTCGAAGATGAGGTCCGCCTCGCTGAGACGATTCACCGCGGCCTGGTGTCCGAAGGGTTCGTCGTCGACGTGGACCATCGTGGCGATGACGGCTTTCACACCGCCGTATCAGAGAAGTTCGACGCAATCATCCTCGACATCATGCTGCCGGGGAAGAACGGCTACGAGCTCGTCCGGGACTTGCGCGCACAGAACGTGTGGACGCCCGTGCTGATGTTGTCGGCCAAGGACGGCGAGTACGACCTGGCCGACGCCTTCGACCTGGGCGCCGACGACTACCTCATCAAACCATTTTCCTTCGTTGTGTTGTTCGCCCGACTTCGGGCGTTGGCGCGGCGCGGCGCACCAGAGCGACCTCCGGTGCTGACAGCCGGCGACATCGAACTGGACCCGGCACGACACAAAGTGACCCGGGCGGGAACCGAATTGGCGTTGACGCCAAGGGAATACAGCGTGTTGGAGTTTTTGATGCGGCACCGCGACAAAGTGGTGAGCAAGGATGAAATCGTCAGAGCGGTGTGGGACACCAATTACGACGGGGACGAGAACATCGTCGAGGTGTACGTCAGATACCTGCGACGCAAAATCGATCTACCGTTTTCCGGCAACAGCATCCATACCGTTCGCGGTGTCGGGTACCGATTCGTCGGCGGCTAGGGGCAAGTCGACGACGAAACGCGCTCCCCCACAGGCCGAATCTTGGACGTTGACGGTGCCGTGATGGGCCTCGGCGATCTCTGCGACGATCGACAAGCCCAAACCAGCCCCACCAGCGGCTCGATCTCGCGGCGTATCCAGCCGCACGAAGCGACCGAATACCCGTTGCCGATCATCTGGTGGCACCCCCGGCCCGTCATCGGAAATGACCACTCTGGCACGGCCGCCGCTGACCGCAGATTCCAGCCGAATTCCATTCTGCGCGTGCCGGACGGCATTGTCGACCAGGTTGCGGACAAGGCGCGCCAGAGCGTCGGGATCGCCCAACACCCTGGCCGGCTTCACCTCGGCAACCACTTTCAGCCGCGTGAAGGAACGCACCCGTTCGGCCTCGGCCAGCACGATGTCGTCGAAATCGACATCCACCGTGATGTGGTGACCGGCGAGCTCGTCAACGCGGGCGAGCAGCAACAAATCCTCGATCAGGCTGTGCATCCGCTGCGCCTCTGGCAGAAGCGAGTCGTCAATCAACGACTGATTCAAAAGATCCGGACGCTGGTGTGCAAGATCTAAGGCGGCAGTAATCGATGCCAATGGGCTACGCAGTTCGTGTGACGCATCGCTGACGAAGCGGCGCTGAGCAGCCTGGTTCGCCTGGAGTCGATCCAGCATGTCGTTCATCGTTACAGCCAACCGTGTGACCTCGTCATCGGCCGCGGGGACCGGAATACGCTCTGCGAGCTTGCCGCCGGTCATCGACGAGACGCGTGCTCGGATGCGTTCAACGGGCCGCAACGCCGCGCCGACGAGCCGGTACGTTCCGAACGCAACCAGCGCCAGCACAATCGGGCCGCCAAGAGCAAGAAGAACAGCGACCGTCATGATGACGTCTTCGACCGGCTCACGATCCGCCCCGACGAGTACCGTAACCGGACCGGATGGAGTCTTCACGCCCACGGCCATGACCCACAGGTCCCAGTCGGAACCGATCTGCACCCTTCCGAACCGTTGTGTTGAGCCCGGTGGAAGTGTTTGATGCACGACGGGTTCTGGTGGGCTGCCGGCCGACTGCGCGACAAGGACTCCCGACTGATCGATGACCTGGACCACGCCCACCTGACTGTCGGTGGCCAGCAACGCTTCGTCGAGATCGGCCGCCGACTCCGTGTGTAGCTGGTCTGCCAACTGGGCAGTACGGGAAGCGGCCATCGCTTGCGTGGAGCCTTCCAACGAGCGGAACAAGACGAGCAATAGGGCACCGCCTGCGAGTAACAGGCAGAGCGCCACGACGAACGTCGACGCCACCGCCGAGCGGGTACGTACCGACCACCGTGACGTTGATCCGATGGCCGAGGTGGACAACTTCATGCCTTCAGTGTGACCCCGGCCAACCCCGAGACGGTTCATCGGTCCATCGCGGCGACATGGTTGGCTACTCGGACGGATACCCCTGTCGGTTCGTCGCCATCCTTCGTGGAAATCGTTGCCCAACCGTTCCCGTCCTGCGTAGAGGATCGATTGATGCTGGCTAGCGTGCACCACCATCGCTGAAGTACCGCTGAAGAAACCCGCTCGCGCAAGCGCTGACTGCGCTTGCACCGCTACATCAGGCCCGCCCGCAGGTCATGCTCCACTCAGCGACACTTCAGCTAGGTGCTCCTACGGTCATGCCATGACCGAGACAACTAGAGCCTCAGGCGTGAAACCGACGCGCGTCATGTTGAGCAAGGTGCCCGAAGTCACGGTGTGGTTCTGGGTCATCAAGATTCTCTGCACGACGGTGGGCGAAAGTTTCGCTGACTGGATCAACATGACGCTGGGCGTCGGCCTGATTCCGACGTCGGTCATCTTCACCGTCGTGCTCGCCGCCGTCTTGGGGTGGCAACTGCGCCTCGACCGCTACGTGCCGTTCGTGTACTGGCTGACGGTCGTCGTGGTCAGCGTCACCGGGACCTTGTACACCGACATCCTCACCGACGTGGAGGGCGTCCCGCTCGCAGTGAGCACGACCGTTTTCGCGGTGGTGCTGGCGATCGTTTTCAACGTGTGGTTCACGCGCGAACGCACCCTGTCGATTCACAGCATCACCACGACACCACGAGAGTTGTTCTACTGGCTGGCAATTCTGGTCACGTTCGCCCTCGGTACGGCAGCCGGCGACTGGATCCTCGAAATCACCGGATGGGGACCCGGGTCGTCGGTGCTGCTACCCGCCGGACTGATCGTGGCCATCGTCATTGGGTGGCGCCTGGGCGCCAACGCGGTCTTGTCCTTCTGGCTGGCCTACATCCTGACCCGGCCGCTGGGAGCCAACCTCGGCGACTGGTTCGGACTCCCCAAAGATCAACAGGGTCTTGGCTTGGGCGTCGCGGTCACCAGCGTCATCTTTCTCACCGCCATTCTGGGCACGGTGCTGTACCTGACGATGACCCGTGCCGACGTCATCGACAAGCCCGACGAAACAACGACCAAGAACCCGGTCCGCGAGAAGATGATGCTCGGCTACTTTGCGGTAATCGCTGTGGCCACTGGGGGTCTGCTGGTCTGGGCCACCCACCAACCGCACAGCACGGCGGCGGCAAGCGAAAACGAGTCGGGTGACTCTTCTTCAGCCACCGCGACGCTGGCCCCCGGACAGTCGGCAACAGCGAAGTTCCCGCCCGCCGAAGTGACGAAGTTCCACACCATCACCCAAGACACGCTTACCAAGGTTCAAGCCGGTGATCAGCAAGGAGCGAAGGCCCGCATCACCGACCTCGAAACCGCTTGGGACGACGACCAGAACACCCTAGAACCCTTGGACCAGACCGCCTGGACACTACTTGATGGTCAGATCGACCAGATCCTGACGGCCGTCCGAGCCGGCCAACCCGATCCCGCCGCCGAGCAGCAGGCGCTCACCACGCTGTTGACATCGCTCCGCTAGGACGGGCGCCGACGCGAGCCGAGGCCTCACTGGCGTTGACGCGCCGCCCGGTAGATGGTCAGCGGCAAGGCGGCGACGACGGCGGCAACCACGATCCACCACATCGCTGCGCCGGTCAACCGGTTCACCGCAAAAGTGGCGGCGAGTGCGAGCGCAACGGTCAGCGCGACCCGCCAATCGTCACCGACGACGAAGTCATACCAGAAGGCCGCGAACGCGCGAATTGTTCGCACGGTCAACTCCCCTCGGCCACAACGACATCAGCGATGGCCGTGCGACGCTTGAACACGGCCACCAGCACTAGTGCGTACAGCGCTATGGCCGGGATCAGGACCAACAAAGCGACGTCCTCACCGGGCCAATGCGCGCCGGCGCCTTCTGCGCCCCAGAAGATCCCGAACGCCGTGAGCATCACCCCTACGATGAACTTCATCCCGTTCTCCGGCACCCGCGACAGCGGCGCGCGCACGGCGAATCCGGCAATCGCCACCAGGAGTACGGCTGCGGCCGCGGCGAGCGCCGCCAACGGAACGTTGCCCTGGTTGGCGCCGAACGTCAGGGCGATGAACGCGACCTCCAAACCCTCCAGCAGCACTCCCTTGAACGACAGCGTGAACGCGAACCAGTCCTCCACGAAGGCCCGGCCAGCCGTCGGCGCGCGTTGAGCCTGGACGACGGTGGCCTGATAGGCCAACGTCTCGTCATGAAGCGCCTTCAGGCCGCTGGCCCGCAGGATCGCTTTGCGCAACCACTGAAGCCCGAAGACCAGAAGCAGACCGCCGACGAAGAGCCGCAAGACGTCCAACGGGATCGCCGAGATCGCCGGCCCCAACGCCGCTATCGCCACCACCAGAACGAGGACTCCGGTGAGCGAGCCAATGATCGCTGAGCGCCAATCACGAGCGCTGCCCGCAGCCAAAATGATCGTCAACGCTTCGACGGCCTCGACCACACACGCCAGAAAGACCGTCAGGAAAAGCGCCGAGCCGTTCACCATCAACCTCGCCAACTCATAGCGTGCCGAGCCAGGACGCCGGTCGACGGCTCAATCGTAACCAGTGCCGGGTCGACCAACACGGGCAAGAACGTGGAGCACGGCGTCTTTCCAGGATGGCGCTGGCAGCTCTTCCGCATAGCTAGGACATTCCGACAACGGAACGGTTCATACGAGCTCCGGCCGAGGGCCGTACAGTTCGACTCCATTTGATATCCGTTATGACGCCTCGTCAATTGCTGCAGTGTTCAACTCGCCAGCGGGCAAGGGATTACCGACCGCTGCTGTTCGTCGGCCTTTGCCCGCACGCGCCCTTTCGAGGCGTCAGAAGCCCTTGGGTTTCGTGGCTTTCATAGTTGGGGACGCGACGGTGGTCGCTGGAGTCGACGGGGCAGGGCCTTCGGTGGTGGTTTGCCCAAAAGACATGAGCCCCGATGCCGTCGCCGTGTGTCCCGGGCTTATTGCTGCGCTTAGTGCCCCGAGGGCAACCAAGCCGCTTACGCCGATCGCCGCCGCTTGCCACCTACGCCCTCCGTGTTTCATTTCAACCCCTCTCGAATCGGTTCGTTTTGCGCTCCGCCCCGGCCCAACGGGAAATACCAGCGGGCAATAAGCCCCTAGAGAGGTTTGTACTCAGGGACCGCTGAAGAATCGCTTAAAGTAATGACGCATCCGGGCACTCTCCGTGGTGCTTCTGCTAGGTGTCGAGCCGGCTTGAGGCGTCGGCGGCGTGCTGCGATGGCTCGGCGTTTGCCTACTGGACGTGGGGATGACGTCGCTCGTTAACGACTGGCCGAAACGCCCGATGGCTCGCTCCGGATTTCGTCCGAAGTCGAAGGCAGCGCGTGGAATGCGGCCTTCCGAGATGGCCTGAGTGGAGAAACCCGCGAAAATGCGGACGTCACGTTTCCGCGCCAGACGCGTCGGTTATCCCCACGCTTCTAGCCACCACGCTGACCCCCGCACTGTGAAGTACTTCGGCCGGGGGGCGGGGCGAACCAGCAACCGGACGGAGTGGTCAAGGTGCAGGCAAAACAGTGGAAGTTGGGGCAGCGACTGCGGGCGTTTGCGCGATACTCGCATGGGAGCACTTGGGGTGATTTTGGGCGAAGTCAGTTTCGCCGCGCCCGCACCACTCGTGGGCCCGGTCGCGCCGCAGGCCACCGAGCAGACGATCACGACAACGAGACCACCGACCGCGCCAGAGACCAGCGTGGCAACGCCGTCGGTGACCGCAACTACCTCATCGGGTTTTGCACCGGCGCCACATCCATAGTTGCGGCCGGATCGACACGCAGGTCTGCGACTGTGCCCAGCCGCATGTCCCAGAGCGCCTCGTGTCTATGGCGCATGCGCTGGGGATCAGCGCCGTGGCCCGGCTGCGACCCGGTTACGCATCGCTGGTCGGCCTCGGCGAGGTATTGAGCGCTGTGGCGTGGGCATGGCTGCTGGTAGCCCCCGGCTGCAGGTTTCCGGGCCTAACCCGCGGCGTAACGCAGATCCCCAGCGGGTAGTAGAGCCCTTTATGAACAACGCCGGACTCATGCCGCCGCCGACCGACCGAGCGGCTTGGCGACCGGACTGGTTGCTTTTCGGGGGTCCGATCGTGTTGGCCACATCGGTGGCGATGCTCGTGTTGACCTATCTGAGGTGGCCCGTTCTGCTGGAACAGGTCGATATGCAGGTCTACCGCTTCGGCGCCGAGCGGGTTGTCGCCGGCGCTGACCTGTACTCGACCGGTCTGACGGGCAATCACGCCGAGCTGCTCTTTGATTACACACCATTTGCCGCGTTGTGCTTCATTCCACTGATGCTCTTCTCCGGCGTATGGCTGAAACTGTTGTGGCTGATGGCAAACGCTGGCGCCATCGGTTACGCGACCTGGCGGATGGCGAAGTCGTGCGGCACTGTCTCCGGGACTGCATTGTTGAGCCTGACCGCGCTGGGGGCCGGTCTGGTCGCCTGGCTGGAGCCGGTGCGACTGACGCTGGAGCTGGGCCAGATCAACGTCGTGATCCTTGCCGTGGTGGTGGCCGACCTGCTCGGTTCCACAGACCGTCGGTGGGCGGGTATCGGTGTCGGCTTGGTCGCCGGGATCAAGCTCACCCCTGCCCTGTTCATCGTCTACCTGGTGGCCAGCGGGCGGATCCGTGCCGCGGTGGTCGCCGTCGTGACGGCGGCGGCCACGGTCGTCGCCGGCTTCGCCGTCCTGCCGAAGGATTCAACCTACTTCTGGCTGCGTGGCAGTTTCGACGACGTGCGGCGGATAAGCCGTGACCCACTGGCCAACGCCAGTCTGCGGGGGCTACTGCTTCGACTGCACGTCGCATCGTCAGCGGCGATCCTGACCGCGCTGCTCGTGGCGACGGTAGCCGTGGCTCTTGCGGCGTGGTGGTGCCGGCGCGGCCAGCCCGTGTTGGCGCTGTCCATTGTGGGCCTGGCGTCGGCGGCGGCCTCACCGTTCAGCTGGAGTCACCACTGGGTGTGGTTCAGCCCCCTCATCGTCCATCTGGGGCACCGCGCGACAGTTCTGCGCTCGCGCTGCTCGGCAGCGACGTTGTGCGTATTGTTCCTCCTTCTCGCCGGCTGGATCATCGCGTCACCCGGCGGCACACCCCAGGCCGGGGTGCTATCGCTGCGTCCGGGTGGAATATGGACCCAGATCGTCAGTGACACCTACGATTTCGTGTTCCTCGCCGTGCTGGCCTTGACCGCCGCCGTCTGGTTCCGTCGCCGGGGTCACCCCGGCGGTTCCAGTTCCGATAAGGGCGCCGAGTCGGCTGAGCACCGCGTGGGTAGCGACCGATTTGTCCTCACGGGCAGTCTCTGATGGCCGCCGAAAAATGTGGCCGAGAAAACCGGCGAAACGGCGTTAATGCTGACATTCGGCAGGATGCTTCCTCGCGGGAGCACCCACCAAATTCCCTACGGTTGGGGCCCTGACACTGCGCCGTGGGACGCCTTGGCATCGCCGACCGCATCAGAGCCGTCCCTACCCAAAGATCCCCAACCACCTGGGCTCGGGTCCTCACAGGCAGCGAAGCTACCACCGGCTTCACCGGCTGACCGTGCCTGATCCGCCCAGGGGGTCCCACAGAGCAAAGCGAAAGCGCAGCTGCCAGCGCGGCGTGCCGGCGCGCGTAGGCGCCATACCGCCTCGAAACACACCCCCGAGCTCGCGCACATGCTGGCAATCAGCTGAAACGGCCCGCACGGCGTCACCGCAACGGCATAGCCTCGATGTGTCTCGATGCATTCGTTGGCCAGCGGAGGGGATAGACATGAGTGTGCGTGCGGGTCGGCGCCGCACGACTTGGCGCGCTAGTAATCTCGCATGGTGGCGACTTCCTCTGCGGAACAAGATGATCGCCGCGCGCTACGTGCGAAGTAGGCGATGAGTCCCGACACGCACCCCCATGGATCCGACGACGGCCGATGGGTGCGCCTGCGCCGCGAATTCGCGCAAAATCTCGATCCTGGGCAGCAATCCGCGGTGCTGTCCTGGGCCTCGTTCACCGCGATGTTCACCGTGCTACGGCCGCTCACCAATTGGGTCCATCGCGGCCACGGCCCGCAAGGCGGCGGGGTCAGTGTCGGTGGTCGGCACTTTCACCACTACAACATCGGCATCGCACTGCTTTCCGCCGTCGGTGCAGTCGGTTGCGCGGCTCGGAAAAGCACCGCCACCACCCAGCAATTGCGGTCGCCTATGGAGCGGCGAATGCCCTAGTCGTGGATGAACTGGCGGTGCTGGTCGACCTTAAGGACGTGTACTGGTCGCACGACGGACGCGAGAGCGTCGACGCCGCGATCGCGCACATCGCCGCAGGAGCCACCTTTTCGGCTGGGCTGCCGTTCTGGCCGCAGGCGCGCCGGATACTTCACTCGAACCGCACGTGACTTCCCTGACAGAGCGAGTGAGAAAGCCACGGCGGGCACTAAAAGCGGGATGAATCAGTGATCTCGTCGGAACCGGCGCGCGGTGACCAGCACGCGTGACGGCGTCGCGCACGACCTGTACACGATGTGGCCCAACACGATTCACCGCACATTCACGTGGACGCCGGTACGGTCGAAGAATGCAGCTCCAGCGGCGGGACCTCCTGAAGGCGGCCGCGATCGGGGTGCTCGCGGCGATGGCCGGTGCCCCAACCGCGCTCGCCGACGCCGGCCGCTGGGCGGTGCCGAAGGCGCGGGTGCCCGCACCAACCGGGGTCATAACCCGCCTGCCCGGCGACGGAAATCAACTGGCTTTGACCATCGACGACGGCACGAGCACCGAAGTCGTCGCCGCGTTCGCACAGTTCTGCCGTGACAGCGGAACGCGCCTCACCTTCTTCGTCAACGGAGCCAACGCCTCGTGGCGCCGCAACGCAGAGGTCCTGCGCCCAATGGTGGACTCCGGTCAGATCCAGCTCGGCAACCACACCTGGTCACATCCCGACATCACCCGCCTAACCGCCAGCCAACTCGCCGATCAAATCAGCCGCAACAAAGACTTCCTCGTCAACACCTACGGCGTCGACGGCACCCCATACTTCCGGCCGCCGTACGGGCGGCATCACAGCCAAACCGACCAAGTGGCCGCCGATCTCGGCTATCCCACCATCACCTTGTGGAGCGGCACCATCGGCGACAGCCGACCGATCAACGAAACCGGACTCATCGCCGCCGCCACCCAGTCGTTCACCCCACAGGCCATCGTGCTCGGTCACGCCAACCTGCCGACCATCACCCACACCTACACCCAGCTGCTCGACATCATCCAAAGCCGCAACCTGCAGACCGTCACCCTCGCCGACGTCTTCAGCTGACCGGCGGTCCGCCGGGCTAGGCGAAGTGCCGGCTGAGCTCCCGTTCCCACACGAAGTACTTCACGAAGTATTGTTGTTCCAAATCCCGGCCTCGATGGGATCGTCGATTTCGACCATTCCCGGGCCGAAGGTGTCGTAGACCTCGAGCGCCAACCTCATCGCAGCAGCGAGACATGGAAGCCGCTACGTGATCCATTGCCGCTGCACGACGTCGCATTCGTTGAGCAGATTCCGTGTGCGGGCGTTGGTGGGTCCCGAGGCCCGGACGATTTGGGCGCCGGCGCTCGAGATCAGCCATCTCGTGTGGGCTCGCGATGAGACATCGCATCAACTCCCGCAGTTCCGGCTCCGGGTGCATCGCGAAGATGCAGTCGCGTGCCGCCTCGGACTGTCGGGGTTCACCGTCGGCCATGCAACCATGGTTGCAGCGCCTGAGCGCACCGTTGTGCGACGAATTTCTGGTGATGGCTGGCGGGACGTTGCGGCCTGCGAACCGCCGTTGACACGTGATCGATCCGGGTCGTTCTAAGGCGCTGGCCCTTCTGCGGTACTGGGTGGTACTTGATGTGCAGGCGAGTAACGGTCCTTGGTCTACATCCACCTGCTAAGAGTCCGTCATGAAAACTGGCAGCGCGCTGTCCACCCCGGCGACAATCACGACGTAGCCAGGCCAGTGGCTGTCGACGTCCGGATCGGCGTCGATTCGTAGCCCAAGTGCCCGTCGATGAAGACCTGACTCATGCTATCGGCATGGAACGGATCGCGATGCCCCCCGAGGTTTCTCAGCGCCTACACAGTGCACGGGTCGGATAATGATGTCGTCTGGTTTCGTCTCATCGTGGAGCAGGAGCTGGTCGAAGTGCTGAGTGGTGGGCTGCTGTCGGCCGTGTGGGCCGTGGTGCTGACCGGTGTGGTGTGGTGACAACCTCGATGAGGGTAGAGGGGACGTTGTGGCGGGATAGCGCCGAACATCTGCGTCACCAGATCGCGGACGTATCGTTGATGCACGGCTGGGTGCCGCCAACGGTGCAGGCGCTGGCGCTAGTGCTGCTGGTGTGCGCAATCGGATGGCGGTCGCGGCGCTGGTGGATGCTACGGGTGCCGCTCTCGGCGGGACTGGGTGTGGGGCTGGCGATGTGGCTGCATCGGTACATCACTGCAGCGGGCCTGGCCAGCGAACCGGCGCCGCGAGCACTGTGGGGGTGGATCGCATTGACGGGGCTGGCCGGCGGCATTGTTGTGGTCGGCTGGCGCGGCGTAGGACGTTGGCGGCGAGCTACGGCGGTACTGGCTACATTGCTGTGCCTGCTCAGCAGTGGATTGGTCCTCAACGCGTGGGTCGGATACGTCCCGACGGTGTACTCCGCGTGGACCCAACTGACCGCGGGTCCGCTGCCCGATCAGACCGACCGCGCCACCCTGGCCGCGATGCAGAGCAGGGGTGAGATGCCGGCCAAGGGTGTCGTGGTTCCGGTCGCCATTAGCGCGCAGGCTTCGAAGTTTCGGCACCGCGGTGAGCTCGTGTACTTGCCGCCGGCGTGGTTCGCGAGCGTCCCGCCGCCCAAGCTTCCGGTAGTGATGATGGTCGGCGCTGAAATCAATACTCCCGCGGACTGGCTGCGGGTCGGGGGGGCAGCCACCGCCGCCGACGCATTCGCGGCCGCCCACGGCGGGGTTGCGCCGGTGCTGGTGTTCGTCGATTCGGGCGGCGCGTTCGGCATCGACACCGAATGCGTCAACGGGAGCCGCGGCAACGCCGCCGATCATCTGACCAAAGACGTCGTGCCGTACATGATCTCGAACCTCGGCGTGAGCGCTGACCGTGCCAACTGGGGTGTCGCCGGATTCTCCACGGGCGGCACCTGCGCGATCGACCTCACGGTGATGCACCCCGACCTCTTCAGTGCGTTCGTCGACATCGCCGGCGATGCCGGCCCCAATGTGGGAACCAAAGAGCAGACCATCACACGATTGTTCGGCGGCAACGCTGGAGCGTGGGCGGCGTTCGATCCGGCCACAGTCATCACCCGGCACGGCCCCTACCGTGGCGTATCGGGCTGGTTCGTGGTCGCCGAGACCACCAACCGCGATGCCAACGCCGGAGGGCAGGACGTCGCCGCGCACACGCTGTGCGCAATCGGCGGTGCACAAGGGATTGACTGCGCGGTGGTGACTGAGCAAGGCAAGCACGATTGGGTCTTCGCTGCGGCGGCGTTCGCGGCGGCTCTCCCCTGGTTGGCCGGGCAACTGGACAGTCCCGGAGTGCCCCACATTCCGATGCCCAGCCAGCACTGACACAGGTCCCGTTGATCGGGTCAGGGTTGGAGTTCGAGGAGCGCGGCACTCATCAGCTAAGAGGTGTGCCCGGCGAGTGGCGTCTGTTCGCTGTCACTTCGTAGAAAAGGAATTTGGCTGGACACATCCGCCTTCCTCGACGAGCGGATCAGGTGATCATCGTCTATTTCGAGAGGGCGTTCAGTTCTGCTCGGGCCTGGTCGATTTGGTCGTATGCGTAAGTCGCGACTTCGGCGGTGGTCATCGTTTCGCCCTTGCGGGCAAACGAATCGTAGGTCTGGTCGCCGAGGACATCTCGTAGGTGTGTGATCGCGGTGCCGAGTTCGGGGACCCACGCGGCGGTGAGGGGATTGAAGGCGAATCCGGCCATTGTGGCCGCCTGTTCATGTCGTGCGAGCCGATGGAGAAGTATTGCGAGCACAGCCAGCGCGATAGGCATATGCGCGGTGCTACCCGCGTCGTGGTAGTTGCGGATGGCCACAGCTGAGTATTCGAGCGCGGCCAGGGGCTCGCCGTGTTGGGCTTCCAGGTTAGCCAACGTGGCCACAGGTGGGTCTCGGTATAGCGGTTGCCGCTGTCTTGAGCGATCACCAGACCCCGACGCATGGCCTCCCGCGCACGGTCAGGATCGGCGTCGAGGAACGCGAGGCCGTCGGCGAACAGCGCCCATGTCAGCGCACAGGGGTTGTGTGTGTCCCCCGCGGCGTCGATTAGGCCGGTTGCGGCGGCAATCGCCTCGTCATGGAACCCGATGGCCGCCAGTGCGAGGACCAAGCCTGCCCTGTTCAATCGGTGAGTGTCGCGACCGCGTGCGAGTTCGGCGGGCAGTCAGCGATGTCAGGCTTTGACCGCTCCGTGGTGTCGGGTGTTCGTGGGAAGCTTCCGGCATGACGCCTTCTCAGGAGCAACTGCGCACGTTGACCGCGAGGTGTGAGCAGTTTCGAGAATCCAAGGCACCTTCGGGTTACCGGGACGGCTTGGCGCTCTGCATCGTCGATTCGGTGCAGTCGACCGGCGTCACCTATTCCAGTGTCGTCAACGTTGTCAACGGCTACCGACGCTATCGCAAGCAGCAGGGTGGTAACCCGGAAACTGATGGTGCACGGGAGTTGGTAGCGACGTTCGAACAGCTCGGCGGTCCCCAAGGGTGGGCACGAGAGATCGGCAATCAGAACAAGACATCAACCCGGGCGGGGGCACCGCTCAAGGCGCTCGCCATTCAGCTGGCAGCGCAGGTCATGATCGTCAATGACATCTTCACAGCTGCATCTCTCCGGCTCGCAGCCGAGGACGCCGATCAGCTGAAGGCCGTTGAGGGGGCGTGGCTGTTGGTGCCGGGCCAGAAGTCTGGTATCACCTGGCACTACGTCCAGATGCTCGCAGGTATCCCTGGTATCAAGCCGGATCGCATGATCACCCGGTACGTCGCAAGCACACTTGGGCTGCCGCCCCACAGCGTCAAGCCCCAGTTCGCTCTGGAGGCGCTGATGGCCGCGAATCCCCGTAGTCCCCTTAAAGGACGGAGAGGACGTTGTATCAAGGGTCGCGCCCGGCACGGCGCTTCACTACACCCCCTTGGGATACTCCGGCGGCGCGATGGACGATACGACCCCCGACTCAAACTCCGCCAAGGATTCCGCGACGGCGGTTGCGCCCTCGTCCGCCAGCCTTGTGCTGACCTCGGTCGAAACGATCAACGAATATGCCTGGGCGAGCTGAAGCAACTTCAAATCACTAGCCGTTCGCGCTTGGTCGCGTATAGCCGTAAGCAGGGCTTCGGCGGCTTGGTCGGCTAGCCCCCTTAGGTCGCCCATGTCCCCTCCTAACGGGGCTCGTTTCCGCTGAAGCGCGGCAAGGCCAACGCTACTCGCCGCCCGAGGTGAGGCGCCTCGTCCGATCTTCACCAGTCGGCCGCCGCGACGCCAGGCGCGGCTTACGCGTCAGCATGTCGTCGAGCGCGACGGCCAGGGCGGCGGCTGACACACCTCCTGGCATTGCCGGCCGTGCGACGCGGTGGTCTACGGGCCGCCGCTGAAGAGTCAACTGCACAGCCCTCGAAGGGCCAGCATCAGTGTGGATCTCGACCCGCCCCCGTTGATCTGGAAATGAATCGCGGTTCTAGGCGTCTGACCTTGCTGCTCCGCTGGGCCCGCTACCCTATGTGGTCAGGCCCATCCGCTGGCCAAGCCACGGCAGCTCGCGAGTCAGCGCAGCGGTGAAACAACGCCAGTCGTGTGATCCGGGGACCTCGTCGTAACGGCTGCTCATTCCTGCCGCAGTTGCTGCGGCGTAAACCCGGTGGGCGTCTGCTCGGGCGTCGCGGTCATCGGCACCGGCCACGAACCGCGCGGCGCTGCCGGGGTATCGGTGGTGTGCGAGCAGGTCGAGCGGATTGACTCGCACGAATGCGTCCTCGTCGCCGCCGAACGCCGCTGTGACGGTGCGTGCCCGGGTGCCCAGCGTGGGCTCGACGGATCCCGAGATGTCGAGGAACGTCGGATACACCTCGGGGTGATTGGTGCCTAGCTGCAGCGCGCAGGTGCCGCCGTACGACGCTCCAGCGACCGCCCAGGCTCGTGGATCAGGATCGACGGTGAAGTGTTGGGTCACCCACCGCGGCAGATCTTTGGCCAAATACGTTTCAGCGTTGCCGCGGCGGGAGTCGACGCACAGCGGGTCAGCGAAGCGGCTACCGGTGGCGTCGGCGACCACCACCACCGGAGTTAGACCATGATGACCAAACGCGAAGCGATTCATGATCGACGCCAGGTCTCCGGCGCCGACCCAGTCGTTGGGATCTCCGGGTTGCCCCGACAGCAACACCAGCACCGGCAGCCGCGGCCGCGGAGAGCTGAAGTAGGCAGGCGGCAGGTAGATAGCTGCAGGGCGCGCGGAGAAACCCGAGCGCTGCCCGGGAATGGTGGCCGAGGTCAACTTTCCGCGAAGCTGCAGGCCTGCCGGCGAAATCCACGCCGACTCGACAGGAACCCTCTTGGGAAGGACGGGCACGTTGGAGACAACGTCGTGCAGGGCGATGTCGTCTTGGTGTGCGATGCCGAACAGGTCCCGCGGTGTCGGATAGGTGCCATAGATGGCGTTGACCTGGTTGGCCCCCGCAGCGAGGACCACCAATCCGGCTGCGGTCAGCGCGATGGTCCCCTGGCGTAGGACGCCTCGGGTCACAGCCCGGACCATGGCCAAGATCACAGCGAAGAGCCCTGCACCGACCCACCCATAGATGGCTGGCTGAAGTCGATCGGGGAACAACATCCACACCGTGCGCGCCATGTGATCAAGGAAGGCTGTCGCGCCCGCGGCGATCACCAAACACGCGACCAGCTCGCTGATTTTCACCCACAGCCGACGACGTGTAACCGTGACGCAGCAGATAAGTCCCACCCCCGCGATGCCGGCGGCGACACTCAAGACAATCGGCACGGCTCCCGACAAGAGCGGCCAATCCAGCAACTCTGCCGCACCTCCTCTGCACCGTCGAAAACGCCCGCGGCTCACAAGTACGGTCGCGTTCAATGACAAGTTTTCAGCATTGGCCTGTGTGAAGGCTGAACGCTGCTCACCACCGCCCGGCCGATCGCGACGACCTGTCGACCATGTCACTTGACCGTGAATCACGGTTTCTGTCGTTCGACGACCGCCACACGGGCGGATCAGAATCACCGGGGTCCGCGGATGGTCATGATCTCTTGCTCGGGATCACGATCACCACGATCAGGGTAATGATGCTGAAGAACAAGCCGAGGATGCCCCAGCCGAACGGGTTGCGCTCCTTCATTGCGGCGATAGCGGCGCACACGATCCCGGCGATGATGCTGCCGATTACGACGAAAATTCCTTTAATCCCTTTGAGGATGAATCCTGCGGCCTCGGGACTGTCCTGTGCGGCCACATCAACCCGTGCAGCATGGGACCTCCTCACTGTTTGGTGTTGCGTAAAGGATCGCGTGGGTTTCAGAAGCCGTTGGGTTTCGTGGCTTTCATTGTCGGGGAAGCGATCGAGACCTCTGGTGTCGTAGGGGCTGGCCCTGCGGTGGCGGTTTGTCCGAAGGACATGAGTCCCGACATTGCCGTCGCTGATTGTCCTTGACCAATTGCTGCGACTAGTGCCCCGAGGGCAATGAGGCCGCTTGCCGCGATCGCTGCGGCTCGACACTTGAGCTGTTTGTTGCGCATTTTCGCCCCTCCGTTCAGGTCCTTCGCTGCTTCGCCGCCCAGCGGAACGGTCCTGTGGTACAGCCACGGGTACCCGCACTGTCTGGGGCTCTTCTCCACTGTTGCTGGGAAGCCGCTGGGAGTTGCGGCGCATCAGAGCAGTCCTGGATGCAAAGATGTGGGTTGTTGGGCTCGGCGTCGTCGTGGGGCTGCTGCTCCTTCGGCGCTGGCTTTGCGTGCGTTGCATGCGGTGCAGCTGCTGGCGCAGTTGCTCGAGTCCAGTTCGGCGCCTCCGTTGGCCTCGACCGGTGAGTTCGGCGTTCAGCGACGCCATTGGTGCTGTGGAGGCTTTTTTTGTCAAAATTGACCAGCGGTCAGTGTGGCACGGGATACCCCAACATCTTTGCGATATCAGTTGGCCGCGATGCCCTTCTCCCGGAGCTGACGGGCTTTAGCGGCATCGGCGTCGGCGACCTTACGCGGACGCCCGAGCCGATTCCGTTGGCGCGAGAGGTGGTCCAGGGCGGGTTGCTAATGCGCGGTACGGATCACAAATGCGTCTGTGTTCTCGTCGTACCCCACCGTCTCATCCACGAACAGCTCCCCAACAGTGTGGCCCTCCTCAGCGACCGCAATGAAGGTGGCTTCCTCCTCGTCGTAGGTCACCGATCCTTGTACGAACATCGCCGCGACCTCGTGCCCATCCGCTCCGAAAACCACAAGCTTCAAGCCTCCGGCATCCCTGAGGTAGTGCGCCGCTTCGGCACGTCTCGTGACCATCGCTGGGATTCCTCTCTGCTGGTGCTTTGGTTGCAGCAGAGTATTCCGGAGATCAGTACCCGATGGGGAACACCTTCGCCCGACAACGCCCAAGAACCGGGCGATGTCCCTGCCGGTGTAGCCGTCGGCCTTCATCCGTTTCGCACTGAAGAACCCCCGAGCAAGGGAGAACAGTCCGTCGGCGCTGGTGCCGACCTTGGTGCGCACGTCGGAAAAGGTGTCGATGTGGTCATCAGGGTCAGGTGCCAGTACAAACCGACCGCGCGGGGGTCGATCCGGGCCGCCAGCTTGCAAAGGAGATGTCGGCGTCGATGGCGGCCACCCGGCCATCGTGACGCAGTTGCACGAGATCGACCCGACCAAGGCCGCGACGGTGGTATTGCCGGTCCGGGCCGGGTGGGTGGTGGTCATGGACCATAGCCCGGTCGGTGTTAGCTGGGCGTGCTCTAGTTGCGCCGCTATCGTCACCCGGACGGCCTAGGGTGACGACAATGAAAAGACGGATGAAAGGCCCAAGCGGGACGGCTGGCGATACCGGCGACAGCCCCGTGGCGGTGAATGCACGGGTGCGTGTCTATCCGGGGACCGACGGCGAGGTCGGCGGCATTGTGGTCGAGGATTTCGGCGATCTGGCGGGGCACCCAGTGGATATCGGTGAGACCCGGGTAGTTGGCCCCGCGCGCAGATGGGCGGTCACGCTCGACGCGGGCGGTCTGGTTTTCGTCGACAGCGACCAGTTGGCCGCCGAGTAGCTTGAGCTGTCGCGCTTACCCAAGCGTCGGGCGACTATCATTCACGTTGCGGCACTATCGGACAATAGGGTGCCAGCCAGTGTGCAAAACCCTAGATCGCGCCTTAGTCAACGCTCCGACCGCTCGATCTCCTCAAGCTGTCTGTCGAGGTCCGTTAATTCGATCGCCAGGCGACGCAATTGGCGTGCCACTGCTGCGCGCCGCTGCTCCAGCAGCGTGCGGCGCTCCTCGCGGCCCATCTTGGGTGCGTTTGTTTGCATGGTGGTCGGCTCCGATGGTCTGGCGGTGAAGTCGCAGACACCCGCAGTGTGCGCCTGGTGCGCTGCCCTGGCCGCCACGTGCCGCGATTGATAGCACAATCGACAAATAACCGACACCGACCCGTGACCGGGACCCCTCAGGTAGTACCGACCGACCGGCTCAGTGCCAAAGACGCGCGTGTCGCTCATCTTCGATGCCGTGGTCTGCGGCTGTGGCACCACGGGTCTGCACACCGTGGTGTCCACGGCGAGACTTCACGTGCCATCGTCTCGGTGCCGTCCCCGGTGATGGTCTGCGACATTAGTTCTGATGGACCTCCGCAGGCTTCGCAGCAATGGTCCGGGTCAGGGTGTGAATCTGAAGCGGCATGGCGTCGATTGTGGGGGACCGTCGGGCGCATCGGTGCCTGGACACGCGCTGACAGACCGGTCACGAATGTGGCCGCATCTTGGCCACATTTGGATACGGGGGCAACCCATTCAATGGGTCTCCTGGCTACGGAGCTTGGCTTCGACGGGCACACGAAGTGGGCCGAGACGATGCCATGACGGCGGTCGTTCCACACCCACATTGATTTCCGGCTCCGTGTGCCACCAACAGGTGGGCCTTGCTGAGGCCGCTAGGCCCATGCGCGATCTGCCCGTCTGCCGTCATCCGGCGGGAGTGCGGCCACGGCTGGCCGTTGTCGTCGATGCGCTTGATGGTCGCGGTGTGGGTGACACCCCGAATCACGCAGAGAGCGGCACACCCTCGGCGAGATACCGGTAAACGGTGGCGCGGGAGACCCCGAGCATCTCCGCGCGGTCGACCCGCTGAGCATCACCCCACCCGGCGGGGCGACCGACTCCATCCGCTGGGCCATCCCGACCTGCTCACCGATAGCGGTGTAACCCCAAGCGCCAGAGCCGATCTCACCCGTTATGACCTGACCGGAGTTCAGGCCCACCCGCAGCTGCAGCTCGACACCGTCGCGATCCCGGACTTCAGCGGCAAGTCGTTTCACCTCCGTCTGGAGGTCCAGTGCCGCCAGGCAGGCACGAATGGCGTGATCCTCCAATGCGGTGGGCGCGCCGAACACCGCCATAATCCCATCGCCGGTGAACTTGTCCACCGTGCCGCCCAAGCGCTTCACCACCGCAGCGGACCGATCCACCAGCTCGGCCATGATCTCCCGCAGGCGCTCCGCACCCACGGTGGCTGCGATGTCCATCGAATGCACCACATCGGCGAACAGCACGGTGACCTGCTTGTACTCCGCCGATGCAGTGGCTGGCGTGATCGGCGCACCGCACTTGTTGCAGAAACGTGAGTCCGGCGGCAGCTCCGTTCCACACGACGTGCACGACAGTGTCGTCGCAGTCAGTCCAGCGCCGCCGTCCCCACCGGGGTTCACGTCAGTATCGTGTCACCGCTGGTCAGGGATGTCCGTCATATCGACGGGCAGGATCGATACGAAGTTCCGAGACTCTCGACAGTCCTCTATTTCGAGACACGGAGCCCTAAGGGGAGGCCGCTGTCATGGCATCGCCTCGGCCCACGCGATATGCCCTTCGAAGTCAAGCGATGTCGCCAGCTCGCGGTAGCGATCGCGGTAGTCCTGGTATGACGCTTCGTCTTTACGGGCGCGGGCCAACAGTGCGTGCAGTCGTAGCAGAAAGATGTCACGGATAACCAGCCCGTCATCGGCTGGGGCGTCGGCCAGCCGCTTAATCGCGGCCTCGGCTTCGGCCACGTCACTCTCTGCCCCGCGATCGAGCAGTGTCTCCACCAGAACACCCGTCGCTGCCATGCCCCATGTCAGCAGCTGCCCCTCGCGGACCAGATGGTCCACGGCGGCGCGCATAAGCGGTATGGCCTCATCGCGCTCTCCACACCGTGCGCTCTCGCGTGCCCAGTAGACCCCGACGAGTGGCAAGTCGCCCAGGTGTCGTCCCCGGCGCGGGAACGCTTCACTTAGCTCCGCCAGCAGCTTCTGTCCCCGGTCACGCTCCGCAGCCGTTGGGCGGTGCACCAACGCATAGCCCAGCGCCAGCTGGGCGTTCGACAACGCGAGTTCATCACCGGATCGTTCGGCAATCCGTAGGGCATCCTCAATCTCGCGCATAGCGTGATCGTCGGGCCTGAGCACGCCATGCGGTATCCCTACGAAATAGACGTAGGTGACAACCGTGGCATAAGACGCGGGTTCGGCGTTGCGGGCCAGGGCCACGCCGTTCTCCAGGTCGTCGCGCCACTTGGGACGACCCAGGCAATAACGAGCCATTGCCCGGGTCGTGAAAGCGCGCGCTAACGGCGACCCGACAATGAAGTTGCCTGTAGACGGGTCACCGTCGGCCAGGTCGATGACCTGCTGTGACCACCGCAGCACGTCAGCCCACTGGCCGCTTTCAAACTTGGCGTAGATTGCGGCGAAGGACAGCCCCACCGTTAACGTCGGATCGCCGATCGACTCGACGAAAGCCATGGCTTCCGATGCCAGCCGCGATGCCTCGCGCACCCGTCCGTGAAACGCGTGATCGACTACCAGCCCGGCCATGGCGATGGCCAGTGACGGCTTGTCCCGTGAGTTGGCGCACAACTCTCGCAATTCCTCGAAGCGGTCACCAGCCACATCGACATGGATTCGAAAGGCGATTCCGCACAACATGGTGCGCGGGGCAATACGCATGGCCGCCCGGCTGGGGTCATCGGCGGGCAATGAATCGGCGATCTTCCCGGCGCGTTCCCAACTCAGTCGCGCCGCGCCGATGTCGCGGTTAGTCGCCCATGTCGCGGCTCGCATGTGCCAGCCGTAGGCAGCGTGCACATCACCGGCAGCCTCTAGATGTTCGGCGATCAGCGCCGCGTTCTCGTCGACCGCAGCGAGGTCACGGGCTTCGATCGCAGCGGCCACGCGCCGGTGCAAATCGGCGCGATCCGACTTGAGCTGAGCTTCATAGGTCACCGCACGAATGAGCGGATGATGGAAGCCGTACTCGGGGTAGGGAGTGAAGCGGACCTGATCGATCAGCTCGGCGCTCAGGAGCAGATCGAGAGAGGGATCGGTGCCCACCGCAGTAAGTAGTTCAGGTGTGAAGCGCGATCCGATGACTGCCGCTGTGCTCAATGTGCGTTTTGCTTCTGGCGGAAGCCGATCGATGCGCGCGGCGATGGTCGCCTGCAACGTGGCAGGCACGCTCACTTCAGCGGCCTGATCCACCGATACGTATGCGCCCGGATGCCCATGCAGCACACCGCGCTCGGCCAGGTCGCGCACGATCTCCTCGGCGAAGAACGGATTACCGGCGGCTCTGTCAGCGATCGTCTGGCCGACCTTGTCAACAGTGGGGTGCGGCCCGAGCAGCTCGGTGATCAATGCGGCAGACTCCGAATCGCTCAGCGGCTCAAGGGCTACCGTTTGCGTACCGAGCAACTGGGTCAACGGACCGCGATACTCGGGTCGGTAGGTGACCAGCACCAGTGAGGGCGTCTGCGGGATCACCGTGAGGAACTCGGCCAGCATCGACTCGCTGACCTCATCGATCCAATGGGTGTCCTCAACGACATACATCGCCGGGGTTTCGCGGGCCAAGGAGGCGGCGTTCACGAGCGCGGTCAGCCGCCGTCGACGGGCATCGGGATCGATTCGCGGCAGGGAAGTCTCGGGATCGGCGATTCCGAGCAGGTCATCAAACAGCAGCAAGTCCTCCGACTCGGCGTCAGTAGTCTGCGCCCGTATTCGGGCGCGGGCGGTGCCTGCGTCAATACCCTCGATGCCGGTGGCCGCGCGCAGCAGCCGAGCAATCGCATGAAATGGGACCTGGCTGGTGTGCGATTCACAGAAGGCGGTGAACACCTCCACACCGCGGTCACTAGCCATGGCAGCCAGCTCGCGCACTAGACGGCTCTTGCCGATGCCCGGCGGCCCCACCACGCCGACCACAGCGCCGTGGCCCTCGATTGCCCTGTCCAACAAGCCCTCGACAGCGTTCATCTCCCGTCGCCGCCCGACCAGATTCGACTCCGCACGCCCGACGCCACGATGCTGGTCGCCCATGCCCATCAGCCGATAGGCGGTGACTGGTGCGTCGGCCCCCTTTACCAGAACATGCTCAGGCTCGAAGAAAGTGGCTGTACCTTCAACGAGTCGTGCGGTGGAGGCGCTGAGCATCACCCCGCCCGGCGGCGCGACCGACTCCATCCGCTGTGCCATCCCCACTTGCTCACCGACAGTGGTGTAGCCGAAAGGCCCCGACCCGATCTCGCCAGCGATCACCTGACCCGAGTTAAGTCCCACCCGCAGCCGCAGTTCCACGCCGTCGCGGTCTTGGACGTCGACGGCAAGCCGCTTCGCCTCCTCTTGGACGCCCAGGGCTGCCAGACAGGCACGCACGACGTGGTCCTCCAACGCCACCGGAGCACCGAACACCGCCATGATCCCGTCGCCGGTGAACTTGTCGACCGTGCCGCCGTAGCGCTTGACCACCGCAGCAGATCGATCCACCAGCTCGGCCATGATCTCCCGCAGGCGCTCCGCACCCACGGTGGCTGCGATGTCCATCGAATGCACCACATCGGCGAATAGAACGGTCACCTGCTTGTACTCCGCTGACTGGATGGCCTGGGTGAGCCGCGAACCGCACTCCGCGCAGAACTTGGCCGTCGGGCTCGACTGTGCGCCGCAGGACCCACACAGCAACCCCGTCGCGGTCAGTGCACCGCCACCGTCCGCCGTGCCGTCCACGTCAATATGGTGTCACCGCTGGTCAACGATGTCTGTCATATCGCCGGACCGTTAGCGCACGTTCGATAAGGTCACCGTTCCCGAAGGGCGTTTCCGATGGCCACCCGATCAGGATGTCCCGTGTGAGAGGCGCTCGCCCACCTATTGCGGCCTGCGAGCGCCGCCGAATACAGGACAAGCCGGGTCGTCGGAAAGGCGCTGGCCTTTCTGCGGTACTTGGCGGTACTTATTGGCCACCGCCTTCCCCGGCGCTTGTCACGCTCGCGATGTCACGCGAGCCGGCGCCGTACACGTCCTTGGCTTGGTCAGCGTGGGTGAGGACTAATTCTCCGGCGACGAGACCGGGATCCGGTGGGCGGTAGGTATACGCCGTCACGGTCTAGGGCGTCGGCCGACGAGGCCGACGAGGCCGACGCGGAACAGGCGCGGGCACAGAAAGCTGCCTAACGGGAAGCCGCCGTTGCATCCGAACTACGCGCAGCGTCGGCGGAACGCGAGTGGCTTGGCGACGAACGCCGCGCTGACGCGCGCACCAGCGGGCTAGCTCACTCTTGAGTAATGGCCCCTATCCGGGGGCGTTTGGCAGCGCCGCGCGCACTAACCAGGGAAGGGATTCCCAAATGTGCAACCCGGCTAGGGTCTGCACCGAGACTGCAGCGATTAACTTTTCTGGCGCCTGCTGTCACCTAATATCCGGCTTGTGTTCATTGGCGACGTGCGACGGGTGCAGTTGCGCGCTCGGTCGACCCGCACCTGGGTGACGATCGCGGCCGCGGCGGTCGTCCTGTTGCTGGTCGCGTTACAGGTCACCGCGAGCGTCGCGGGTTTCCAGGGTCCGCTGCACAGCCTGATAAGCGACTACGTCGCCACTCCGAAGTCGGCGACGGTGAGTTGGGTGGCTCTCGGCGTGGCCATCGTCGGGTTGACCAACCGATGCCGGATCCTGGCGCTGTTGGTGGCCGCCGCGCTCGATATCGGATTCGCCGCGGAGCGCGTCCTACGTGGTGGCGTGCTGACGCTCGGCAACGGGCCGATGATCGTGCTCACGGGATTGGCCGTGGTGGCGTGGCGGCTCTGGACGGGGGCCGAACGAACCACCGCCCTTCGCGGGATCGCGTTCGGATTCCTGCTCATCATCGCGACCAAAGTGGGCGACACGTGGCTGCGCATCACCGCGGCCGTGCGGCCGACGGTCCTGGACGAGTACGCGCTCTTGGCCGACCATGCACTCGCACAAGTGTCGTGGTTGATGGGCAGGCTCGTGCAGGCAGGCGGCCCGGTCCCCGGCGCCCTGTTGCACTGGGTGTACATCGAGTTGCCCGTCGCGGCAATGGTTGTCGCGATCTATCAGCTGCGCAATGTCCGCACCGGCGTCTGGCCGCGTCACTTCCTGATCCGAACGTTTCTGGTACTCGGCTTGATCGGGCCGGCCATCTACGTGTTGTTTCCGGTCGTCGGCCCGGACTACGCCTTCGGCAGTGCGGGCCACGGCTTCGCGGTCGGCGACTACTGGCCGCACGCGCTTCCGCCGGTCGACCTCACGCCCGTGGCCGTCGCCTTCGACGACTTGACGGCACGCAACGGCATGCCGTCGATGCACACCGCTTGGGCGCTGGCTGTTTTCATCCACTCCCGCGGTGGGCCGTATTGGCTGCGGTTGGCAGGCACGTTCTGGCTGGTGGGCACCGTCGCGGCGACGCTCGGCTTCGGCTACCACTACGGCGTCGACCTGGTGGCGGGCGCGGTGCTGTGCTTGACCGTGGAGTCGGCGCTGCGCGAACCGGTGCCAGAGCGCATCCGGTCGCCCCTGGTGCTGGTCGCGTTCGGCTCAGCGTTCCTGGTGGTCCTTCTGCTGTGCTGCCGCTACCTGGCAGAGGCGATGGCGCACCATCCGTTGTTTTTCGGCCCGCTCATCGTCGTGGCGATGGCCGTGTTCAGCACGGCGTTCTACGCGACCTTCTTCGGCAGAGCGATCGGCGAACCCGGTCGGATCGTCGTCGCCGGCGGCGGATCAGATCCGCTCGCCTCCACGACATAGCTGTCACTCTGCAGGGTCGTCCGCCCACGACCCGGCACTGCTGCGCCCGGGCGGAGTTCAGGGCCGCGTCGAAGGACTCGCCGGAGATCCGTTGATCGAGGACCACATTCATCCCGAGTAGATCCCGGTAGAAGTCGTCCGTGTCGGTGACTCCGACGAGGTGACAGAAACGCAGATCTGTCAACATTTCGGTCATGTTCGGCACGAAATCCGATCTGCTCTGGTGCGGAAGTACTCTCAGCAGTCATGGCACCTCCCCGTGATCCAGCGCTGGCACGAATTCCTCGACGGCGACCACGACCCGGACCGACTCGACGCGCTGCTCGCCGATGACGTCGTCTTTCATTCGCGTGCGGTCTTCACACCCCAGAAAGGTCGCGCCAAGACCGCGATGTACCTCACGGCGGCGGCGAAGTTGTTCGGCGGGAACGACTTTCACTAGTGGGGTGGCTGTCAACGGGCTGTAGAGTGGCACGCAATCCGTTGTTGCTCAAAAGCATTCGCGGTATTTAACGGTGGCCGCCGCCACCGCCGCCGCCGCCAATGCCCCCGCCGCCACCACCAAAGTTGCCGCCTCCCTGGTCAAGAGCGCTGCCGCTTTGGGGAAGGGACGGGACTACGTCATTGACGGTGCCATTCGGCAGCCCTAGGGCATCCGTGGTGCTGTCCATGCTGCTCCCGACGTTGCATTGACCGTCGGCAAGCAGATCGTGTCCGGGACACCGAAGTCGAAAGCCAGCAACCGGACCTTGCCACTGCCTGACGACGTGGTGGAGGTACTAAGGGCCGCGCGTAAGCGTCAGGCCGAGCGGCTGGCGTTCGGTGCCGGGTACGGCTCCGGTGAATACCTCGCCGTCGATGAGACCGGACACGTGTACCACCCGAACCTGTTGACGTTCCGGTGGGGCCGGATGCTCGACGGGCTGCGCATCGAACGGGTGCGGCTGCACGATGCGCGGCACTCGTGCGCCACGCTGATGCACCTGCGCCGGGTGCCCATCGCGGTCATCGCAGCGTGGCTCGGGCATGCGAGCGCCGCCTTCACGATGTCGGTCTATGCGCACAGCCAGGACGACGCTCTGAAAGCCGCTGGGAGCAGTTTCGGTCGAGTTGTGACAAGCGGTGACACCGAGACAGGCTCTGACGCCTGACCTCGGGTACTGGCAACGCCTCTACCTGCACGTTCTTGGTGCCCCCACTGGGACTCGAACCCAGACTGGGCGGATTTTAAGTCCGCTGCCTCTGCCAATTGGGCTATGGGGGCCTGGACTGATCGTAAGACTCGGTTAGCCGACCTTCCCGGCAGTTACGCTGCACTCGGACGTCGCGCAGGCGTGCTCGGGCAAGCTGTCCCCGCGAGCCTAGGTGGGAGGTGCAGATGTCTGGCACCGGCTCGGGACACATGCCTGAGAACCTGGCCCTCGGCGCGGCATTGAGCTCGCTGTCGTTCCTCTGCACCGCCGTGATGAGCGCCCTCGCGAAAGCGACGGAGGAACTGACGTCGACCGCAGTCGTCCTGCTGTTCCAGAACCTCATCTGTCTTCTCATTCTCGTTCCGATCGCGCTCCGAGGTGGTGTCGCATCACTGAGAACAGAGCGGATTGGATTGCACATACTGCGCGCTGTCAGCGGGACGGCCGCGTGGTACGCGCTTTTTGTCGCCATCACAATGATGCCGCTGACCAACGCGATCCTGCTGACGTTCAGCGCTCCTCTGTGGATGCCGGTGATCGCGTGGGTGTTGTTTCGCGAGAAGGCATCCAAGGCAACGTGGATCGGCGCCGCCATCGGCTTCGTCGGTGTGCTGCTCGTCTTACAACCCCACCACCAACACTTCAATATCGGCGCCCCCGTAGCGTTGGCCGGCGCGTTCTGTCTCTCCATCGCGTTCATGTTTGTCCGCTTGCTCGGAGCGACCGAGCCGACGTCGCGAATCCTCTTCTACTACTTCCTTTTCTCAACGATTCTGTGCGCACCGTTCGCGATCATCGATTGGCGACCGTTCGGGCTGCGCGGATCGCTGTACATGGTCGGGATCGCGCTGACGCTCCTGTTGGGCCAGGCTCTCATCGTCCTTGCCTACCGCTACGCGTCGGCCGTCAAGGTGGGCCCGTTCATCTACACGGTCATCGTCTTCACCGCGTTGATCGACTGGTTCCTCTGGAATCGTGCGCCGACGCTACTCGTCGTCTTCGGCATGGCACTGGTGATCGGCGGCGGCGTCATCGCGGTTCGTAAAAAGTCCGACGCCCCGCAGGTGGCCGTCGAGCAGTAGCGCTTCAGCGGCGAAACCGTCAAGAACCGGCCTGCGGCCGTCAAGAATCCGTAAAGGTCGCCAAGTCCGCGTTAACCAGGGCGTTCTCTGGTAAAGGCCGCCGAAATCCGGCAGGCCGTAAACGACCGGAGCGACATGTCCGTCCTTATCTACGTCGTGCTGACGGTGGCGGTCTTCGCCCTGCTCGGCTGGATACAGAAACTGGTCGAGGGACTGTGAGTCAGAACCTGATCGGCCTCGCATTGGCGATCCTGCTCGCGCTGTTCCTCCTGGCCGCACTGCTGCTGCCCGAGAAGTTCTAATGGGCTCGACGACGGCGGGGCTCCTGTTCCTCGCCTCCCTGGTGATCGGCCTGGCTGCGGTACACGTGCCGCTGGGCGACTACATGTATCGCGTCTACGCCAGCTCCAAAGACTCTCGCGTCGAGCGCATCCTCTACCGGTTGATCGGCGCCGACCCCACAACTGAGCAGACGTGGGGCGCATACGCGCGTAGCGTGCTGGCGTTCTCGGCAGTCAGCGTCGTGTTCCTGTTCTTCCTGCAACTGGTTCAGGGCGCGTTGCCGCTTCATCTGAACGACCCGGCAACCCCCATGACGCCGGCGCTCGCGTGGAACACCGCAGTCAGCTTCGTGACCAATACGAACTGGCAGGCGTACTCCGGCGAGTCGACTCAGGGCCACCTCGTGCAAATGGCCGGCCTGGCCGTACAGAACTTCGCGTCCGCGGCCGTCGGCATGGCGGTGGCCATGGCGTTCGTCCGCGGGCTGGCGCGCCGCGACACCGGTCAGCTCGGCAACTTCTGGGTCGACCTCGTCCGCGGTACTGCCCGAATCTTGTTGCCGGTGGCGGTCATTGCGGCAATCGTCCTCATCGCAGGTGGCGCCGTCCAGAACTTCCATCTGCACGACCAGGTCGTCGACACACTTGTCGGTGGCCATCAGACGATTCCCGGCGGTCCGGTCGCCAGCCAGGAAGCCATCAAGGAAATCGGCACCAACGGCGGCGGCTTCTTCAACGCCAACTCCGCACATCCCTTCGAAAACCCGACAGCATGGACCAACTGGGTCGAGATCTTCCTGCTCGCGTGCATCGCATTCTCACTGCCCCGCACCTTCGGCCGGATGATCGACAGCAAGAAGCAGGGGTATGCGATCTCCGCGGTCATGTCGGTCATCGCTTCGATCAGCGTCGCGTTGATGTTGTCGTTTCAAATCCAGCACCACGGCACCGTGCCCACCGCCGTCGGATCATCGATGGAAGGAGTGGAACAGCGGTTCGGCGTGCCCGATTCGGCGGTTTTCGCCGACTTGACGACCCTGACCTCCACCGGCGCGGTGAACTCGTTTCACGATTCCTACACCAGCCTTGGCGGCATGATCGCGCTGTTCAACATGCAGCTCGGCGAAGTGGCGCCCGGCGGCGTCGGATCCGGTCTTTACGGCATGCTGGTGCTGGCCATCATCACGGTGTTCGTAGCAGGTTTGATGGTCGGGCGGACACCGGAATACCTCGGTAAGAAGATCACGCCGCGCGAAATCAAGTTGGCTGCAACCTATTTCCTGATCACGCCGCTGATCGTGCTCACCGGCACCGCGGCCGCAATGGCAATGCCCGGCCAACGCGCAGGCATGCTCAACACCGGACCGCACGGGCTGTCCGAGGTGCTGTATGCGTTCACCTCCGCCGGCAACAACAACGGTTCGGCGTTCGCGGGCATCGGCGTGAACACCGACTGGTACAACACCGCCCTCGGGTTTGCCATGCTCTTCGGCCGCTTCCTGCCGATCATCTTCGTACTGGCACTGGCGGGCTCGCTGGCCCGACAGGGGAAAGCGCCCGACTCCGTCGGCACCCTTCCCACGCACCGGCCGCAGTTCGTCGGCATGGTCGCCGGGGTCACGCTGATCCTGGTCGCCCTGACATTCCTACCCATGCTCGCGCTGGGCCCACTCGCTGAAGGAATCCACCCATGACCGCCGCCACTATCGGCTCCGCGCCGACGGCGCAGCCGAAACCCAAAAGCTCCGCACGCGTTGCGGGTGGCCTGCTCGACCCCAGGATGATCGTCGATTCGATACCAGACGCGCTGCGCAAGCTCAACCCGCGCACGCTGTGGCGCAACCCCGTCATGTTCATCGTCGAGATCGGCGCGGCGTGGAGCACCATCCTCGCGGTCAGCGACCCGTCGTGGTTCGCCTGGCTGATCGTGGTATGGCTCTGGCTCACAGTGGTTTTCGCGAACCTAGCCGAGGCGGTGGCCGAGGGCCGCGGCAAGGCACAGGCCGAAACGCTGCGCAGGACCAGGACAGCCACCATGGCACGCCGGCTGACCGGATGGGCGCCCGGCGCTCCCGGTCGCGAAGAGGAGGTCGCTGCACCGCTGCTGCAACAGGGCGACACCGTGGTCGTCGAGGCCGGCCAGACGATTCCCGGCGACGGCGACGTCGTGGAAGGCATTGCCTCGGTGGACGAGTCGGCCATCACCGGCGAGTCGGCACCGGTCATCCGTGAGTCCGGAGGCGACCGCTCCGCGGTCACCGGTGGCACCACCGTGTTGTCGGACCGCATCGTCGTCAAGATCACACAGAAGCCCGGCGAGAGCTTCATCGACCGGATGATCGCGCTGGTCGAGGGTGCCAACCGGCAGAAGACGCCCAACGAGATCGCGCTCAACATCCTGCTCGCGTCGTTGACGATAATCTTCCTGTTCGCCGTCGCAACGCTGCAGCCGCTGGCCGTCTACTCAATGGCCAACAATCCCGGTGTGCCGGACACGTTGGCGCTCAACAGCAGTGGCGTGTCGGGCATCGTGATGGTCTCCTTGCTGGTCTGCCTGATCCCGACGACCATCGGCGCCCTGCTGTCGGCCATCGGCATCGCGGGTATGGACCGTCTGGTGCAGCGCAATGTACTGGCGATGTCCGGGCGCGCGGTCGAGGCGGCCGGCGACGTCAACACGCTGCTGCTGGACAAGACCGGCACCATCACGTTGGGCAACCGACAAGCGTCGGCCTTCGTGCCACAGGCCGGGGTTTCGGCCGAGACGCTCGCCAACGCGGCTCAGCTGTCCAGCCTCGCCGACGAGACACCGGAGGGCCGTTCGATCGTCGTTTTCGCGAAGCAGGAATTCGGGCTGCGCGCCCGCACGCCAGGTGAGCTCGTCAACGCGCAGTGGGTGGAGTTCACCGCCACGACGCGGATGTCGGGCGTCGACCTCGAGGACGGACACCTGCTGCGCAAGGGCGCGGCCAGTTCCGTCGCCGCGTGGGCCCGCAACCAGGGCGCAGAGGTGCCGACCGAACTCGGTGACATCGTCGACGGCATCTCCGCGGCGGGCGGCACTCCCCTGGTCGTCGGCGAGGTGCTCGATCAGCACGCATCCGTACTCGGCGTCATCCACCTCAAGGACGTCGTCAAGCAGGGCATGCGCGAACGGTTCGACGAGATGCGCCGGATGGGGATCCGCACCGTCATGATCACCGGCGACAACCCGTTGACCGCAAAGGCAATCGCCGACGAGGCCGGCGTCGACGACTACCTCGCCGAGGCCACGCCCGAGGACAAGATGGCGCTGATCAAAAAGGAGCAGGCGGGCGGAAAGCTGGTCGCGATGACCGGCGACGGCACCAACGACGCTCCCGCCCTCGCCCAGGCCGACGTCGGCGTCGCGATGAACACCGGAACCTCGGCGGCCAAAGAGGCCGGCAACATGGTCGACCTCGACTCCGACCCGACGAAGCTCATCGAGATCGTCGAGATCGGCAAGCAGCTACTGATCACCCGAGGCGCATTGACGACGTTCTCGATCGCCAACGACATCGCCAAGTACTTCGCGATCATCCCTGCGATGTTCGTGGCGCTGTTCCCCGGCCTGGACCTGTTGAACATCATGCGACTGCACAGCCCGCAGTCGGCGATCCTGTCCGCGGTCATCTTCAACGCGATCATCATCATCGCGCTCATTCCGCTGTCGCTGCGGGGCGTGCGCTACACACCGAGCAGTGCCTCGAAGCTGTTGAGCCGCAACCTTGCCGTCTACGGGCTCGGCGGCATCATCGCACCGTTCATCGGCATCAAGCTCATCGATCTGGTCATCCAACTGTTCCCAGGAATGTGACGTGAAGCTCACCAACATCATTCGGCAACATTGGGCGGCGTTGCGCGCCCTGCTAGTGCTCACCGCCATCCTCGGCCTGGCCTACCCAGGGTTCATCTGGCTGGTCGCCCAGCTGCCCGGACTGCACGACAACGCCGACGGATCGATCATCGAGGCCGGTGGAAAACCGTTGGGCAGCAGCCTGATCAGCCAGTCGTTCACCGGCAGCGACGGCAACCCGCTGCCGCAGTACTTCCAGAGCAGACCCTCAGCGGCAGGCGACGGCTATGACCCATTGGCGACTGGTGCGAGCAACCTGGGCCCGGAGAGCATCGTCGACACGCCCGTCGGCGGTCCCGACAATCCGGCCGAAGCCAAGCCGAGCCTGCTCACTCTCGTCTGCTCCCGCAGCGTGGCCGTCGGCGACCTCGACGGCGTCGACGGCTCACGGCCGTTCTGCACCGGAAACGGCGTCGGCGCCGTGCTATCGGTCATCGGCCCCCGCGATGCACGCGGCGACGTCGTCGCGCCGACACGCGTCGTGAGCGTCAACGAGCCCTGCGACACGACGCGCACCCTTTTCCTGGACACGTACGAGGGTGTCCGGGTGGAGTGCGCCCGGGTCGCTGAGGATTACAGCGCAGGCCAACTTGTGCCGATTCGTGGCAACTCACCAGCCGACCCCGCTGTACCCGCCGACGCCGTCACCGCCAGCGGCAGCGGGCTCGATCCGCACATCTCGATCTCCTACGCCGCCCTGCAGGTCAACCGGGTCGCCAAAGCCCGCCAGACGGCCCCTGAACTGGTCCGTCAGGCCGTCGCCGACAACACCGACGGGCGATTCGCCGGGTTCGTCGGCGAGCCCACCGTCAACGTACTGGACCTGAACCTCGAACTGGACCGGAAGTATCCAGCAAGGAGCTGACGTCAGCGGTGGATGATGAAGTCGTGAGCACGCCGCCGCATGGCGCCAAACGCGGGGAGCTGCGCATCTACCTCGGCGCAGCTCCCGGCGTCGGCAAGACGTACGCGATGCTCGGCGAGGCGCACCGCCGGCTGGAGCGCGGCACCGACGTCGTCGCGGCCGTGGTCGAAACTCACGGACGCAGAAAGACGGCCGAGCTGCTGGCGGGCATGGAGACCGTCGCACCGCGATACCTCGACTACCGGGGCACGCGGTTCGCCGAACTCGATGTCGACGCGGTGATCAAGCGCCACCCGCAGGTCGTTCTGGTCGACGAGCTGGCCCATACGAACACGCCGGGCAGCAGAAACCCCAAGCGGTGGCAGGACGTCGACGAGATTCTCGACGCCGGCATCGACGTGATCTCCACGGTCAACATCCAGCACCTGGAAAGCCTCAACGACGTCGTCACCCAGATCACCGGGATCGAGCAGCAGGAGAAGGTGCCCGACGAGGTCGTTCGCGCCGCCAACCAGATCGAACTGGTGGATATCACTCCGGAAGCGTTGCGGCGCCGACTGTCTCACGGCAACGTTTACTCCTCAGAGCGCATCGACGCCGCGCTGTCCAACTACTTTCGCCAGGGCAACCTGACCGCACTGCGTGAGTTGGCGCTGCTGTGGCTGGCCGACCAGGTGGACGCCGCCCTCGCCACATACCGGGCCGACAAGCACATCACCGACACGTGGGAGGCACGCGAACGGGTCGTGGTCGCAGTCACTGGCGGACCGGAATCGGAAACCCTTGTGCGGCGGGCATTCCGGATCGCCTCGAAATCCAGCGCAGAGCTGATGGTGGTGCACGTCGTGCACGGCGACGGTCTATCCGGGGTCTCTGCGCCCCAGATGGGCAAGGTGCGCGAGTCGGCCAACAGCCTGGGTGCCACGGTTCACACGGTGGTCGGCGACGACGTCCCCACCGCGCTGCTGGACTTCGCGCGCGAGATGAACGCCACGCAACTGGTGATCGGCACCTCGCGGCGGTCCCGGTGGGCGCGGATCTTCGACGAGGGCATCGGCGCCGCGGTCGTGCAGCAGTCGGGCAAGATTGACGTGCACATGGTCACCCACGGGGAGGCCAGGCGCGACCCGTCGTGGTCATCGCTGACATCGGGGCAGCGGCATACCGTTTCGTGGCTTGCCGCGCTGATGGTCCCGTCTGCCGTCTGTGCACTCATCGTGTGGCTGCTCGACCCGTACCTCGGTGTGGGCGGCGAGAGCGCGTTGTTCGTCATCGGTGTGCTGGTGGTCGCGCTGCTCGGCGGCGTGGCGCCCGCCGTTCTCTCGGCGGTGTTGTCGGGCCTGCTGCTGAACTACTTCCTCGTCGAACCGCGCCACACGTTCACCATCGCCGAACCCGACAGCGCCATCACCGTGGTCGTGCTGCTGGCCGTGGCCGTTGCGGTCGCCGCGCTGGTGGACGGCGCCGCAAAACGGGCCAGGGAGGCCACCCAGGCCTCCCGCGAGGCCGAACTTCTGGCGCTGTTCGCCGGATCGGTGCTGCGCGGCGCCGACCTGGAGACACTGCTCGAGCGGGTACGCGAGGCGTACTCGCAGCGTGCCGTGAGCATGGTGCGGGTCAACGACGGCGAGGAAGGCGTCGTCGCACGCGTCGGCACGGACCCGTGCGTGACGGTGGGGTCCGCCGACACCGCCATCGAAGTCGGCGACGACGAATTCTGGATGCTGATGGCAGGCAGGCAACTCGCCGCGCGCGACCGCCGGGTGCTGACCGCGGTCGCGAAACAGGCGGCGGGCCTGATCAAGCAGCGCGAGCTCACCGAGGAGGCCGGCAAGGCCGAGACCATCGCGCAAGCCGACGAGCTGCGCCGCTCGCTACTGTCGGCCGTCAGCCACGATCTGCGCACTCCCCTTGCGGCGGCGAAAGCGGCGGTGTCCAGCCTGCGTAGCGAAGACGTCGACTTCTCCGCCGAGGACACCGCCGAACTGCTCGCCACCGTCGAGGAGTCGGTCGACCAGCTCACCGCGCTCGTCGGCAACCTGCTCGACTCGTCGCGGTTGGCGGCCGGCGTGGTCGCTCCGCAACGACAGACGGTCTACCTGGAAGAGACCGTGCAGCGCGCTCTGGTCGGAATCAGCAAGCACGCCAGTGGATTTCGCAGTGTCGCGGTCGACAGGGTGAAGGTGGAGGTCGACGGCGCGGTCGCAATGGCCGACAGTGGGCTGCTCGAGCGGGTGCTCGCCAACCTGATCGACAACGCCCTGCGCCACGCGCCCGACAGCCCGGTGCGGGTGACGGCCAGCACGGTCGGCGACCGGGTGCTGATCGCGGTCGTCGACGAGGGCCCCGGCATACCGCGCGGCACCGCCGAGCAGTTGTTCGCGCCGTTCCAGCGACTCGGCGACCAGGACAACAGCGTCGGCGTCGGCCTCGGTCTCTCGGTCGCGAAGGGTTTCGTCGAAGCGATGGGTGGCAGCATCCAAGCCACCGACACACCCGGCGGCGGCCTGACCGTACTCGTCGAACTCGCCTCTCCCGCCGCGGTTTCGACGACATGACCAAGGTCCTGGTCGTCGACGACGAACCGCAGATCCTGCGGGCGTTGCGCATCAACCTGTCCGTGCGAGGCTACGAGGTGGTAACCGCGGCGAGCGGGAACGGCGCGCTGCGCGCGGCTGCCGACGAGCACCCCGACGTCGTCATACTCGACCTGGGACTGCCCGACATGTCCGGCATCGACGTGATCGGTGGTCTGCGGGGCTGGCTGACCATCCCGATCATCGTGCTGTCGGCGCGCACCGACTCCGCCGACAAGGTCGAGGCGCTCGACGCCGGGGCAGACGACTATGTGACCAAGCCGTTCGGCATGGACGAGTTCCTCGCCCGGTTGCGCGCAGCGATCAGGCGCGGCGCCGCCGCAGCCGAGACCGACCAGCCCATCGTCGAAACCGCCTCCTTCACAGTGGATTTGGCGTCGAAGAAGGTCACCAAGAACGACTCCGAGGTTCATCTGACGCCCACCGAGTGGGGCATGCTGGAGATGCTGGTCCGCAACCGCGGGAAGCTCGTCGGCCGCGAGGAACTCCTCAAGGAGGTGTGGGGACCCACGTACGCGAAGGAGACGCACTATCTGCGGGTGTACCTCGCGCAGTTGCGACGCAAGCTCGAGGACGACCCTTCCCGTCCCGTGCACCTGTTGACCGAAGCCGGCATGGGCTACCGCTTTCAGGAGTGAGCGGTCTCCTCGGCGAGCGCGATCAGCTTCTTGCGCACCAGGTCCGGACGCTCGTCGACGACGAAATGTGAAGTGTCGACCGTCTCGATCGTGTAGTCGTCGGCCTTGGCGGTTTCGGCGGCGACGAAGGAGGGGGCCACCGCGAAGTCGCCCGTTCCGTAGAGGACACGGACCGGAATGGTGATCCGGCGGGTCTCCGGATTCTTTGCACCCTGCGGGATTTCGCGCGTCAGGAAAGTGCGGTAGGTGTCGCGGCCGGCCTTCGCGCACACCGGGTCACGGAACCGGTCGGCGAAGACGCGCTTGGACTCTCGATCCATCCTGGACCCGATGAGGAGGATCACCTTCTCGACGTACGGGGTGCGCCGCTGGACGGTGATGCCGAATGTCGCGAGCGGCACCTGGTAGCAGAACCGCCACAGGTGCGGCAGCACGTCGCGGGTCGACAACCACGGATGGGCCATGTTGCAGACGAGGTAGCCGTCGAATCGCCGGGGCTCCCGCAGCACCATCAGGTATCCGACGTAGGCGCCCCAGTCGTGCCCAACGAGCAGGACGCGGTCGAGGCCGAGCGCGTCGAGCAGCGCCAGCACGTCGGTCGCGACGTCGTCCTTGGCCCAGTCGTGCGGCGCAGGTCCCGACCAGCCGTAGCCGGGCAGGTCAGGGGCGATGATCCGCAGCCCGGGTGGCGGGTCGGCCAGCAGGTCGCGGTACTCCCAGTGGTGCTGGGGCCAGCCGTGCAGAGCGAGAACGGGGCGGCCGTCGGCCGGTCCGGCCTCGGTCACGTGGAACCGCACGCCGTTGGCTTCCACGAAGGACCGTCGTACGCCTGCTATCGGCGGTGGTTCATCGGGCATGCCTGTGGACTATAGGGTCACCCGGGAGCGCGGACGTGCAGGAGGTCGTTCTCCTGGGCCGCGTCGACCGACAGCGTGCGGTAGCCGTAGTAGTCGAACAGCACCGTGACCGGTCGGAGCCGCCGTGCAGAACGACGCCGGGCCCCCACTCCCGGTGCTCAACAGGCGTGCCGACGGCCACGGCCGATTCGTGTTCGGCTGCTTCGGCCCCCTTCTCGCGGCAGCGGTCACAGTTGCCGCACGGTTCGGCACGGTAAGCGCCGAAATACGCCAACAAGAACTGGCGGCGGCAGTTCGGGGTCTCGGCGTAGGACCTCATCATCTCCACTCGGGTGTGGTCCACCCGCTCGCCAACCTCTGATCGCCACCGCAGCGGGCGCGTCGACCCGCTCCAGCGCAGCGATCTGATCGTGCTGCAGTGCTATCAACGGCGACACCACGACCACCGGGCCGTCCATCAGTACGGCGGGGACTTGATAGATCGCCGACTTCCCCGATCCGGTCGGCATCACTGCGAGCACGTCACGGCCGGCGAGGATGGCGGTCATCGCGTCCAATTGCTCGGGACGCAGTGTCGGCCAGCCGAATACGCGCCCGGACACGTCTTCGAGGTCGGTGCGGTCGCTCAACTCGGAAATTCCCCGTCGCTATCGGGTGACCAGCGACAACACTGCGCGGCTGAGTCGTCGGCGCGGCCAACCTCGTACGCCGTCCTGCCTCAGCGCGGCCCGTGCGGCGTTGCGGCCGCACACGCCGTGCACGCCACCGCCGGGGGTGGCCCCTGCGCTGCCGAGATAGACGTTTTCCACCGGGGTTTCAGCTCGACCGAAGCCGGGCGCCGGCCGGAAGATCAGCTGCTGGTACAGCTGGGACGTGCCGCCGTTGACCGCGCCGGTGTGCAGATTTGCGTCGCTGGCCTCCAGATCCGAGGGCCGCTGCACCGTCTTGCCGACGACGTGGCCCGCGAAGCCGGGGGCGTGCTCCTCGAGCACGGAGTCGACGGCCTCCGACAGTTGCTCCGCAGAGTGGTCGTCGGCCATGCCGCGGGGCAGATGCGTGTAGGCCCAGGCGCTTTCGGTGCCGGCCGGCGAGCGGCTGGGATCCGCGGTGGTCATCTGGCCGAAGAGCATGAACGGGCGACGCGGAAGTGTCGTGGTGTTGAGGTCTGCCATCCACCGGACGAGGCCGTCGTGGTCGGCGCCCAGATGCACGGTGCCTGCGTCGTTGAGGCTTTTCGATCGCCAGGGAATCGCCGAGTCCAATGCATAGTTGATTTTGAGAACCGGTGTGTCCCAGACGAAGTCGTCCATCGCTTGCAGCACGCTAGCCGGCATGGAGTCCGCGGGGAGCAAGTCGCGGAACAGCTTGGGCGCCGACGTGTCGGCCACCACCGCACGTCGCACTCGCACGGTCGCGCCGTCGGCGGTGTGCACCGCCACCGCCCGGCCGCCCCGCACGTCGATCGAGTCGACCCTGCGTCCGCACTCGATCTGGGCGCCCGCCGACCGGGCCCGGTTGACCAGCGCGGCCGCCAACTGCCCCGCGCCACCGACCGGCACGGGGAAACCGCCGTCCTGGGCCATCATGATCAGCAGATAGCCCATGATCGCGCTGCCGGGAGCGTCTATCGGCACGTCGGCATGCATGGCGTTGCCCAGCAGCAGCAATCGCGCGGCGTCGCCGTCGAAGAGCTTCTCGGCCATCACACCGGCAGGCAGCAGCAACAGGTGCGCCAGCCGCAGCGCCTCGGCCGTCCCGAGTTGACGCAGCAGCGCGACCGGCCCGCGCAGCGGCGGGAACGGCGAGAACAACGTCGACAGCAGCGCGTCCTTGATGCGCAGCCACTGCTCGAACAGCGCGGCCCACTGGTCACCGTCGCCGGGGTTGCGTCGCTCGAGATCTGCGACGGTCCGGTCGATGTCGCGGTGGATCACCGGTGCGTCGTCGTCGTCGGAGGAGCGCGCATGCCCGACGACCGCGGGGGCGTGGGTCCACCGTAGGCCGTGCTCCTCGAGGTGCAGTGCTCGCAGCGCAGGCGAGGTCACCGACAACGGGTAGAACGCGCTGTAGAGATCGCTGACGAAACCGGGAAACAATTCAGCGCTCTTGACCGCACCGCCCGGTTCGGCCTGCGCTTCCAGGACCAGGACGTCCCAGCCCGCGTCGGCCAGCATCGCCGCGGCGACCAGACCGTTGTGGCCGGCGCCGATCACCACTGCGTCCGCCGTGTCGCGCATCATTGCGGTCGTTCGCGTCGTTCCGCCAGCGCGGCCAGCCGCCACGTGCACTCGCGGTTTCGCGGGAATGCGGCCGCCAGGGCCAGCCGGCGCGGCACCCGGCTGAGCAGCCGGCCGACCGGCACCTCCGACATCTCGATCCGGCATCCGGTGTCGGTGTCGAACAGCCGCAACGTGATTCGGGCATTGCCGAACGGCCTGCCCTTGGCCAGCAGGACGAGTTCGCGCTGTGGATCACAGGATTCGACAACGGTCTCGTCGTTGATGGCCACCGGCCAGATCCCGATGGTGTGATGGATCTTGCTGCCCGGCTCGGGCCAGTTGGGGTCGACCGCCCGCATGCGGCTGTTGCCGACCACCCACTGGGAATAGGTCCAGCCGTCGGCCATCACGTCCCACACCTGACGGCGTGACGCGCGGGTGTCCCGCTTGACGGTCAGCGAGCTCTCCACTTCGGGTGGCGTGGTCATCGGCGCAATGCCTCCTCGAGAATCTGGTCCGGTCGTGCGTTGATCAACCGATTCGCCACGGCCTTGACGGAATCCGGCAAGAACTTGTTGGCCAGCCCTGTCGCCTTGGACAGCGGTGACGACGCCACGACTCTGCGTTGTCCGCGCATCAGCGCGTCGAAGCCGGCCCTGGCGACCTTGGCCGGGTCGTCTTTCGGCATCCGGCCCAGGACGGTGTCGGTCATGCCGACGCGGCTGAAGAAGTTCGTGTCCGTCGCGCCCGGCATCAGCGACGTCACCGTCACCCCCGAGTCGCGCATCTCGTCGTGCAGTGCCTCGGCGAACGACTGCACGAAAGACTTCGACGCGTTGTACATCGACTGGTTGGAACCCGGCATCGTGGCCACCAGCGAGGACGTGAACAGCAGCTTGCCCGCGCCCCGGGCGGCCATGTCGGTGAGGATCAGCTTGGCCAGGTGCACAGTCGACCGGACATTGAGGTCCACGACGTTCATGTCGCTTTCGAGGTCGGCGTCGACGAAGCGTCCGGCCCGGCCGGTGCCGGCGTTGAGTGCCGCGGCGGCCAGATGGCGGCCGCCCTCGGTGGCGATGCGGTAGAGGCGATCGACCTCGTCGGGCTTGCGGAGGTCGACCTGCACCGGCCGCACCTGCGTACCGGTGGACGCAAGCTTCTCGGCGCTGGCGTGGATGCCGTCGTCGTCGGCGGCGACCACGACGTCGTACCCGTCTTCGGCGAACAGTTTCGCCAGCTCGAAGCCGATGCCGCTGGATGCGCCCGTCACAAGCGCGAGTCGTTCGGTGCGTGCCACGGCCACGGGCTACCCGGGACCGCAGGAGTCAAACGACGATGTCGCTCCTCCAGCGGCGCCATGGCGGATACCGTGCAGTTATGGGTGGATATCGCGAGCTCTTCGACGCCAGCATCCGGGACCCGTCGGCCTTCTGGGCCGACGCCGCTCGCGCGGTGACCTGGACCCGCTCACCGAAGCAGATCCTCGACGACTCGAACCCGCCGTTCTACCGGTGGTTTCCCGACGGTGAGCTCAACACGTGCGCCAATGCGCTGGACCGACACGTCGACGCCGGTCGCGCAGACCAGCCGGCGTTGATCTACGACTCGCCGGTCACCGGCACGCAGCGCACCTATACGTATCGCGAACTGCTCGACGAGACAGCGCGGTTCGCGGGTGCGCTGCGCGGTCTCGGCGTCGACAAGGGCGACCGCGTCGTCATCTACATGCCGATGATTCCCGAGGCCGTCATCTCGATGCTGGCGTGCGCGCGGCTTGGTGCCGTGCACTCGGTGGTGTTTGGCGGATTCGCCGCCCACGAACTGGCCGCGCGCATCGACGACGCCCGGCCAGCCGCCATCATCACCGCGTCCTGCGGCATCGAGCCGACCCGCACCGTCGACTACAAGCCGATGATCGACGCCGCGCTCGACATCGCCGAGTACGCCCCGCCGGCCTGCGTCATCGTGCAGCGAGACCAGCGGCCTTGCGAGCCGGTGACCGGCCGCGACCACAACTGGGACGACGTGATGGCCGGCGCCGAGCCAGTCGCCCCGGTGCCCGTCGCGGCCACTGACCCGCTGTATGTGCTCTACACATCGGGCACGACGGGCCGGCCCAAGGGAATCGTCCGCGACAACGGCGGCCACGCTGTTTCGCTGCTGTGGAGCATGCGCCACATCTACGACACCGAGCCCGGCGACGTGTACTGGGCCGCCTCCGACGTGGGCTGGGTGGTCGGCCACTCCTACATCGTCTACGGCCCGCTGATGCTCGGCGCGACCACGCTGCTCTACGAAGGCAAGCCGGTCGGCACGCCCGACGCGGGTGCGTACTGGCGGGTGGCCGCCGAGCACAAGGTCAAGGCGCTGTTCACCGCCCCGACCGCGATCCGTGCGATCAAGAAGGAGGATCCCGAGGGCACCCATCTGAGCAAGCACGACCTGTCGGCGCTGAAGTATCTGTTCCAGGCAGGCGAACGGCTCGACCCCGGCACGTACCACTGGGCGTCGGAAAGGTTGGGCGTGCCGGTGGTCGACCATTGGTGGCAGACCGAGACCGGCTGGCCGGTCGCCGCGAATCCAATGGGCGTCGAGCAGCTGGCCATCAAGCCGGGATCGCCGACCGTTCCGATGCCGGGATACGACGTGCGCGTCCTGCGCCCGGACGGTTCGGAAGCCGACCCGAACGAGGAGGGCGCAATCTGTGTCAAGCTGCCGCTGCCGCCGGGCACCTTGCCGACGCTGTGGGGCGACGACGACCGCTACGTAGCCTCGTACCTGTCGGCCTTTCCCGGCTACTACCTGACTGGCGACGGCGGTTACTTCGACGATGACGGCTACCTGTATGTGATGGGACGCACCGACGACGTGATCAACGTTGCGGGACACCGCATGTCGACCGGTTCCATCGAGGCGGTACTCGCCGCTCACCCCGCCGTCGCGGAGTGTGCGGTCATCGGTGTGGCCGACGAGGTCAAGGGTCAGGTGCCGCGCGGCCTGGTCGTCCTCAAGGCAGGCGCCTCTGCCGAGGGCTTGCCGACGAACTGATCGCGCGCCGTCCGCGAGAACATCGGCGCGGTCGCCTGTTTCAAGGCTGTCGACGTTGTGCCCGCGCTGCCGAAGACCCGGTCAGGGAAGATCTTGCGGAAGACCATGCGGGGCATCGCCGACGGCCGCGACGAGCCCGTGCCGTCGACCATCGAGGATCCGGCGGTGCTCGAGACGCTGAAGCCGATCCTCGGCCGTTGACTCTGCGGTGACGGTGAGTTTCCTTTATTTCCAGCGTGACGGGAACTATTCTGAAATCGGCATATGTTGAAACAAAACTCTGCTCCCACCTTCGCAGGCGGTCAGAGCGACTAAGGAGTTGAACAGCATGCGAGTCTCGAAAACAAAGGCCGGCGGCTGCAATTGTCACTGCAACGCGTGCGACAGCGGTCACCACTGCGGTAACCCGCCGAACTGCCACGTGAGGCGCTGACTGCGGCGGCACCTGCCGCATCGACGATTTGAAAGCGACGAATCCTTTCGCCGTGGTTCGTTTGTGCGCGACTTTCCCGGGTAGAAGCCTCAGGCCACCACAGTCGGGAAAAGAGCGATGATGGCAGCGCTCGCCCAACGTCTGAGCACCGGCGGGAAGCCCGTGCACCCGATTAGGAATCGGACGCGCGGGTAACTCCTTCCCTGCGGGCCCGTCAATACTCTGGGCCGGAGGGAGACGAGGCGATGGCGAAGACTCCCACATTGATGGCCGTGCAGGGCGCGGCGGTGATCGTCGCGGCCGCATTCCTGGTCGTCGGGGTTTTGGGCTTCATCCCTGGTGTCACAACGCACCTCGACCACCTCGAGTTGGCGGGCCATCACTCCGGCGCGATGCTGTTCGGCGTTTTCGCGGTGTCGGGCCTGCACAACATCGTCCACGTCGGGTTCGGCGTGGTCGGCCTGGCGATGGCGCGGACCTATGTCCTGGCCCGCGCCTACTTCCTCATCGGCGGTCTCGCCTACCTCGGGCTGTGGGTGTACGGGTTGGTGATCGATCACCGGAGCCCGGCCAACTTCGTTCCGCTCAACAACGCCGACAACTGGCTGCACTTCGGGCTGGGTTTCGGCATGGTGGTGCTGGGACTGACCCTTGCGGGCCAGCACGACCCGACGAAACGGCGGGCGAAGGTTCGCGCCTAGACGATCGACAGGGCGATGCCGTCGAGGATGTCGTGCTCGCTGACCACCAACTCGTCGATTCCCGCGCGGTTGCCCAGCGCGCCGGCCAACTCCTCGACGATGATGGCGCCGCCGCCGATCACGTCGACCCGCCCCTCGTGCATCGGGCCCAACGCCGCGCGCTGGTCGTGACTCATGCCGATGATGTCCTCGCACACGGCGAGTAACGCGTCGAACCCGACGCGGGACAGGTGAATTGCCGCCGGGTCATACGTCGTCAAGCCCTGCGCCAGGGCGGCCAGGGTCGTCATCGTCCCCGCGACGCCGACCCAGGTGCACGCCCGCTCGACCGGCACGGCCCGCATTGCCTCCCCGAGGCGTTCCCGCACCACGTCACGCGCGGCCGCCACCTCCACCGCCGTGGGCGGATCAGTGTGCAGGCAGCGCTCGGTCAGCCGGACACAACCGATGTCGGCCGAGTAGCCGGCCTCCATCTCCCGTCCCCCCAGCACCACCTCGGTGGACCCGCCGCCGAGGTCGACCACCACGAAAGGTGCTGCAGCGACGTCCAATTCGTAAACCGCACCGTGGAACGACAGCCTGGCCTCCTCGTCGCCACTGATCACCTCCGCGACAGCGCCCGGCACGGCGGCGCCGAGTACGTCCGCGGTCATCGCGAAGAACACGTCGCGGTTGGCGGCGTCGCGGGTGGCCGACGTCGCCACCATCCTGACGTTCGAAACATCGTGGCGCCGAAGGAGATCGGTGTAATCGGTGAGTGCTGTCCTGGTCCGGGCGATCGCTTCGGGCGCGAACTGCCCGGTGGCATCCACCCCCTGACCCAGCCGCACGATGCGCATTTCGCGATGGACATCGCGCAGACGGCCGTCGAGCGCATCGGCGATCAACAGCCTGATCGAATTCGTGCCGCAGTCGATCGCGGCGACCCTGCTGCCCCGATCCGTCACGCCCACACCTCCGGATCCAGGATGCCCGCCATCGCAGCCTCGACCGCCAGCACGGACAGCGCCTCGTCACCGAGCGGATTGACGCCGCGGCCCTTGGCGAGCGAGTGCGCGATCAACACGTGCAGGCACTTGACCCGGTCGGGCATGCCGCCGCCGGAGAACCTGGTGCCCAACGATTCGATCGCGTCACGCTCGGCGAGATACGACTCGTGCGCGCGCCGGTAGGCGGCCGACAGTCGTGGGTCATCGTGGAGCCGATCGGTCATCTCGCGCATCATTCCCGACGACTCGAGTCTGCTCGCCGCGGCTGTCAGCGCCGGGTGCGTCAGGTAGTAAAGCGTCGGAAACGGTGTTCCGTCAGGCAATCTCGGCGCCGTCTTGACGACGCCGGGCTCTCCGTTCGGGCACCGGTAGGCGATCTCGAGGACGCCGCGGGGCGCGCGACCCAGCTGCCGCGCGACGGCGTCGAGATCGGACCTCTCAACCACCGGGAGGCGGAGCACCGGGCGGGGCGGGTATCGGAGGGGCGGGTGGGACGGCGGGCACCGTGGTCGGGATGTTGTGCGGGTCGTCGGCGATCGTGTGCCACAGCGACGTGTACCAGGGCTGGCCCGCGCGTGCGGCCTCGGCCTGAGCGGCCGGTTCGCCGGGCAGCACCGCGCCAGGAGGCAGCTGCACCTGGTACGGGGTGTCGCCGGGCTTGACGAAGCCGAGCCGCTCGCGAGCCTGCGCCGCAATGTAAACGGGGTCAGCGAGTTTCGCCTTCTGCTCCTCGAGATCGGCGATCTCGGCGCGCAGCTTCTCTTCGCTGGCGGCCAGCTGTTTCATCTCGGTCCGCTGACCGAAGTACGTCCGCACCGGGCCGGCGATCGTCAGCGTGAGCACGCAGACCACCGCGGCGAGAATGGCCGCCCGTCGTGCGGCGGAGCCCAACCGTTGTTCGGACTGCTGTTCGGCCGCCTCGGCGATCGACTTGCGGACGGATTCCACCGGCGCCTGTTCCTCGGGCTGCGGCTTGGCCTTCGGCTCGGGCTTGCGCGGCTCGCGACGCACGGGAGAACCCGTTCGCGGACGGCCCTTCGCGGAGTCGCCGGACTTACCCGACTTGCCTGACTTGGCCGGTCGGGATGCCGGGGACCGCCGCTTGGGATCGGGCCGTTTCGCCTCGGGCACGGGCTATTTGGCCTCGCCGCCGGCGTTTCGCGCAAGCTGCTCATCGGCTGGTGCGAATCTCGGGAACGCGAGGTCACCTGCGTATCGCGCGGCGTCGCCGAGCGTCTCCTCGATCCGCAGCAGCTGGTTGTACTTGGCGACGCGTTCGCTGCGGGCGGGCGCGCCGGTCTTGATCTGGCCGCTGCCGACCGCGACCGCGAGGTCGGCGATCGTGGTGTCCTCGGTCTCGCCGCTGCGGTGGCTCATCATCGTCCGGTACCCGCTGTTGTGCGCCAGCGATACGGCGTCGAGCGTCTCGGTCAACGTGCCGATCTGGTTCACCTTGACCAGAAGGGCATTGGCCGCACCGCGCTCGATGCCCTCCTCGAGGCGCTCGGGGTTGGTGACGAAGAGGTCGTCGCCGACGATTTGGACCCGGTCGCCGATCGCGGTGGTCAGCGCCACCCAGCCGTCCCAGTCGTCCTCCGACAGCGGATCCTCGATCGAGACGAGCGGATACGCGTCGAGCAACCCGGCGTAGAACTGCACCATCTGCTCGGCGCTGCGGGTCTCCTTCTCGAAGCTGTAACCCGTTCCATCGCTGAAGAACTCGGTTGCGGCGACGTCCAGCGCCAGTGCCACGTCGGTGCCGGCGGTCAGGCCCGTCGCGTCGATGGCCGACAGGATCAGGTCGAGTGCGGCCTTGGTGCCCGCCACGTCGGGCGCGAAACCGCCTTCGTCGCCGAGACCGGTGGCCAGGCCCTGCTTCTTCAGCACCGACTTCAGCGAGTGGTAGACCTCGGCGCCCCAGCGCAGAGACTCCTTGAAGTTCGGTGCGCCGATCGGTGCGACCATGAACTCCTGCACGTCGACGCCCGTGTCGGCATGTGCGCCACCGTTGAGGATGTTCATCATCGGCACCGGGAGGACGTGGGCGTTCGGCCCGCCGACATAGCGAAACAGCGGCAGCCCCGCCGACTCCGCGGCGGCCTTCGCCACCGCGAGCGACACACCGAGGATCGCGTTGGCGCCCAGTCGCGACTTGTCGGGTGTGCCGTCGAGGTCGAGCAGCGCCTGGTCTACGAGCCGCTGGTCGTCGGCGCTCTGCCCGATGACCGCAGGCGCGATCTCGTCGAGAACCGCTTCGACGGCCTTCTGTACGCCCTTGCCGCCGTAGCGCGCGCCGCCGTCGCGCAATTCCACCGCCTCGTGCTCACCCGTCGAGGCGCCCGACGGCACCGCCGCCCTGGCGAACGTGCCGTCGGTCAGGGCCAGCTCCACCTCGACCGTCGGGTTGCCGCGGGAGTCGAGGATTTCGCGGGCTCCGACCTGCTCGATGATGGGCACTGGCGTTCTCCTTGGTCGGTCGGTTGGACTGGGCTTCGAGTGTGAGCCTAGAACGTGGCCGGACGAACGGTGCGATCAAAGGGGGTGGCCGTCGGCATAGGCCGTCGCCCAGTCGCGCACTGTGCGGGCGTACTGGTCGGACAGGTTGTAGGCGCGCAGCCCGTTCATCCAGCCTCGCGGCGTGGACATGTCCTTGGCGCGCCAACACAGGTATCCCGCCGCCGACAGCGCCGCGTCGTCGAAGTTGTCGGGATTGACCTTGCCGTCGTTGTTGGCGTCGACGCCGTAGAGGCGCCACGTCTCGGGGATGAACTGCATCGGCCCCATCGCACGGTCCAGCCCTCGGTCCCCGTCGAGCAGGCCCGAGTCGGTGTCGACGATCTCGAGGTTGCCCATGGTGCCGTCCAGCCGCACACCCCGGATGAGCGGAGTGACGTCGCCGTTGGGCGCGATGGTCGCGCCGCGATAGGTGCCGTGGTGGCTTTCCACCATGCCGATGCCCGCGAGCGTGGGCCAGGCCAGGTGGCAGTGCGGGTTCTCCACCTCGGCCACCCTGGCCGCGTACGCGTACGCCTCCAGCGCCCCGACCGGTATGCCCAGCGCCGGCGCCCGTTCGACCGCCCATTGGCGCAGCTGGTCGGCGGGTCTGCCAGGGGTGTGGGTGTCGATCTGAGGCACCGGATCGCCGACGGGCGGCGGAACCCCTTCTGGAATGGGGGTGCCGAGCTGCCACGAGCAGCTGGAAGCCATCAGCAGCGCTGTCGCGCTGATCACCGCGACAGCCCGCAGCCAAAGCACTGGCGACACCGGACTCCCTCGCACCCCTAGTTGAAATCCATCGTCCCATGGCTGTCGGAGTGCTCTGCGGACCCGTTACTTATCGGCGTCGTCGACTAAGGCCAGGCAAACGATATTTAGGTGTGCCTACCCTCTGCAGTGAATTCATTGTAGGGTTCACGGCGTCGACTTCGAGGAGGCTCAATGAAACTGCATCTCGCCTGGACCGTATCTGTTGCGACCGCGGCCCTGGTACTCACCGCCGGATGCTCCAGTAGCGAGGCGGGCAGCACCGACGAGAGCAGCGATTCCAGCTCCGCCGCGCCGACGTCTGCCGCGGCGGCGCCCAGTCCCGAGCTGCAGAAGGCGGCAGACGGCTACAAGGCCTACGCAGTCGCCCAGTCCGCCGAGCTCGTCAAGGTCGTGAAGGTGCTGACCGACGCGGTGCGCGCAGGCAACCTGAAGGCGGCCCAGGATGCCTTCGCCCCCTCGCGCCAGCCGTGGGAACGCATCGAACCCATCGCCGGGCTGGTGGAGGACACCGACGCCAAGACCGACTCCCGCGTCGACGATTTCGCCAACGTCGACGACCCGGCGTTTACCGGCTGGCACCGGCTCGAATACCTGCTGTTCGAGAAGAACACCACAGAGGGCGGCGCACCGTTCGCCGACCGGCTCGACGCCGACATCGCCAACCTGCAGAAGCAGCTGCCGGGCGTGGCGGCCAAACCCGTGGACGTCGCCAACGGTGCCGCCGAGCTCATCGAAGAGGTGTCGCAGGGCAAGCTCACCGGCGAGGAGGATCGCTACTCCAAGACCGACCTGTGGGACTTCGACGCCAACCTGCAGGGCTCGCAGGTCGCGATCGACAAGCTGAGCGGTCCGCTCGAGGAGGCCGACGCCGCGCTGCTCGGCAAGATCTCTGCCGGCTTCTCGCAGCTGTTCGACACCATGCGACCGCTGCGGCTAGGCGACGGCTGGGTGAACTTCTGCCCCGAGAACAGTGAGTTCCCTTCGCCCCGTTGCCCATCGGTGACCGTGCAGCCGCCGGTCGTCGACGCGCTGAAGGCACAGCTGGCCGGGCTGTCGGAGAACCTGTCGCAAGTCGCCGGAGTCCTGAAACTGCAGTGACCGAGCGGCCACCACGTACGGGGATCTCCCGCCGCGGCTTCGTCACCGGGGCGCTGGGCACCGGTGTCGCAATGGGCGCGGGCGCGGCGCTGGCCGGATGTTCGCCGCCCCGTCCTGCCGTGCCGCGGGTGCCGCAGCCGTCGTTCGTCCCGTTCGAGGGCCCGCATCAGGCAGGCATCACCACGCTGCCGATCCCCGAGCAGGGCCTGGTCGCGTCGTTCAACCTGCACGTGCGGGATCGGGCGGGACTGAAGGCCGCGCTGCAGGAGCTGACCGACGAAATCCGCGCGCTGATGGCGGGCAAGCCGCCCGAGACACGCGATCCGGCCTACCCGCCGGTCGACTCGGGAATCCTGGGCGAGAAGCCGCCCGCCGACAACATGTCGGTGCTCGTCGGTGTCGGGGCGTCGCTGTTCGACGACCGGTTCGGCCTTGCCGATCGCAAGCCACGGGAACTGGTCACGATGCCGTTTCTGGCGAATGACCGGCTCGATCCACGGCTCTCGCACGGCGACATCTCGATCATTTTGGAGGCAGGCCACAACGACACTGTGCAGTTCGCGTTGCGGCAGTTGATGCGGTGTACCCGAAGCGAGATGACGCTTCGCTGGATGATCGACGGGTATGCGCGCGGTATCGGGGCCGGTGCGACGTCGGAGGCTGCAACGCCGCGAAACCTGTTGGGCTTCAAGGATGGAACGGCCAACCTCGACGTCGACGACGGCACGCTGATGGACCGCCATGTGTGGGTGCAACCCGATGACGGTGAACCCGACTGGGCCGTCGGCGGTTCCTATCAGGCGGTCCGCATCATCAGGATGTTCGTCGAGTTCTGGGACCGCACCCGCCTTGCTGAGCAGGAGGCGCTCATCGGCCGCAAGAAGGCCAGCGGCGCGCCGCTCGGCATGACCGACGAGTTCGCCGACCCCGACTTCGCCGAGGACCCCGACGGAAAGCGGATCCCGCTGGACGCCCACATCCGGCTGGCCAACCCGCGCACCACCGAGACCGAGCAGAACCGCATCCTGCGAAGGGGTTTCAACTACTCGCGCGGCTTCGACGGCGCGGGCCGACTCGATCAGGGCCTGGCGTTCATCGCCTACCAGCGCAGCCTGCGCAACGGGTTCCTGGCCGTGCAGAGCCGGCTGAAGGGCGAGCCGCTCGAGGAGTACATCATGCCGGTGGGCGGCGGCTTCTTCTTCGTGCTGCCCGGCGTCACCGGTTCCGACCGGTTCCTCGGCGACGAACTCGTCGACTGACTGTGCACACAGGGCGCCGAGCGTGAAGCCAATGCGAGACTTTGGGTGTTTTTTCGCAGCAGCCGCACGTTCGGCGGGGTTGTCGGCCGCCGTCGGCACACTTCGGCGTATGGACGAGCCATTCATCGGCAGTGAGGCCATCGCCTCCGGCGCAGTAACGCCGTATGCCTTACGCAGCAGGTTCGTCGCCCTGCACCACGACGTATATGTGACCGACATCGACAAGCTGACCGCCCTCGATCGCGCCCGCGCAGGGTGGCTATGGTCCGGGCGCCAGGCGGTCGTGGCCGGACAGTCGGCGGCAGCCCTGCACGGAGCGAAATGGGTGGACAGCCATAAGCCTGCCGAGTTGCTGTGGCCGAATCGGCGCCCCCCAAGAGGTATTCGCACCTGGTCCGACCGGGTCGACGACGACGAGATACAGGCGGTCGACGGTGTCGCGACGACGACGCCCGCCCGCACCGCCCTGGACCTCGCATGTCGATATCCGCTCGTCAAGGCGGTAGCGGCGATCGATGCCCTCGCACGCGCAACACAACTCAAGATCGCCGACGTGGAGCTTCTCGCCGAGCGGTACAAGGGCCGGCGCGGTATCCGCAGGGCCCGCGTCGCCCTCGACCTCGTCGACCCGGGTGCGGAGTCACCACGGGAGAGCTGGCTTCGGCTGGTCGTCATCCGCAACGACTTTCCTCGGCCGCAGACGCAGATACCGGTCTACGACGAGTACGGCGCGCTCGTCGCGGTGTTCGACATGGGCTGGGAACACCTCAAGATCGCCATGGACTACGAAGGTGAGCATCACTGGCTCAGCCGCAAACGCCTGAACCACGACATCCGCAAGGCAGAAGCGGTCGCGGAGTTGGGCTGGATCGATCTCCGCGTCACGGCCGAAGACACCGAGGGCGGCATCGTGCGGCGTCTATCAGCGGCGTGGCGTCGCCGAGCGTGACGCCACCGCGACTTTCCGGGCCGGTTCTCGCAGTGACCGCACGTTCGGCGACTAGGAGTTGATGTCCTCGGGCGTCGGCTCGGGCACTTGCACAGGCGCGGGCTCGGGCACCTCGACGGGACCGGGTTCTGGCACGTCGACGGGCGCCGGCTCCGGGATTCGATCGGGCGCGGGCTCGGTTTCAGCGGTCGCGGCGGTCGGCCAGAACGCCCGCCACTCCTCGTCGGAGATCACACCGAGCGACGCGATGTCGAGTTCTTCGGGCACGTCTTCGCCACGGCGGTCCGCTGCGATCGCCTTCTCGACAGTGCGCACAGTGTCCATGAACTCCAAAACCTCGCTCCGTAAGTCGTTTTCCGCGTCGCCCTGCAGCGCCACGGACACGCAGGTGATCGATTCCGGGATCAGGTCCGCGGGCAAGCCGGACTGGGTGACCCGGTCGATCACCTTCTGCGCCAATGCCAATGCGGGCTGGCCGGTCGGCACGTCGTCCATGCTCGACAGCCGCGACTTCGCCCGCTTCTCCAGGGCCTTTCGCTCTTCCCATTGCGCCAGTTGGTCATCCAGCGATATCGGCTCGCCGGCGAGCACCGCGGGCACGCGGTTGGCGAGCTTGCGCAACAGCGAGTCCGCGACGTCGTCGATGGTGAACGCGTGCTGCGGCGCGTCCTCGGCGATACGGGCATGGAACAACACCTGCAGAAGTACGTCGCCGAGTTCTGCGCGCAGTTCGTCGGCGTCGCCGCTGCGCACCGCGTCGAACAATTCGTAGGTCTCCTCGAGCAGGAACCGGCGCAGCGAGTCGTGGGTCTGCTCGCTTTCCCATGGGCCTGCGGTGCGCAGCTTGTCCATCATGGCGACGGCGTCGACGAGGCGCTCCCCCGGCTGCGGGTCCGGGGCGGCGATCAGCTTGTCGCCTGCGGCCAGTCGCGCCTGGACCGCGGGATGGTCGGGATCCGACGACAGCAGCACCGGCGCGTCCTCGCCTTCGTATGCCGGCCGGGCCGACGGCAGCGACCACGGCACCTTGACCGGCATCTCCTCGGTGTACTGGACGTCGCCTGCGAGCAGTTCGACGGCCTCGACGGGAATCAGCGAGGGACGGCGGGGGTCGACGAGAACGACGGTCATCGCGCGGTGGCTTTCATCGCCCCTACCCCTCCGACGTTCGTCACATCAACCTCGTCCTGCGGTTTTCCGTTGAGGGCCAGCACCAAACCGGCCACCATCTGCACCAGTTCGAGATCCCGTATCCGCGCCGCTCCGATGCCGGTGCCCGATCGCGGAATCGGCACCTGGACCGTCGACGTGGTCGCGCGATAGTTCGCACTCGGATACATCCGCTTCAACCGCATCTGTTGCGAGTCGAGCAGTGTCATCGGCGACACCCGCAGCGTCGACTCCGACGGCGCACTGATCTCGGTGACGCCGTACTCGCGCGCCAGCAATCGCAAGCGCGCGACCGACACCAGTAGCTGCGCGGGCTCGGGCAGCGGCCCGTACCTGTCGACGAGTTCGTCGACCACCGCGCCGATCGCGTCCTGGTCACCGGCCGACGCCAGCCGGCGATAGCCCTCCAACCGCAACCGGTCACTGGCGATGTAGTCCGGCGGGAGGTTCGCGTCGACGGGCAGGTCGATGCGCACGTCCTTCGGTTCCGGGGCGGCGGCAACGGTTTTCCCGTCGGCGGCGGCCCGATATGCTTCCACGGCCTCCCCGACCAGCCGCACGTACAGGTCGAATCCCACGCCCGCTACGTGCCCGGACTGCTCGACGCCCAGTACGTTGCCTGCACCGCGGATCTCCAGGTCTTTCATCGCGACGGCCATCCCCGCGCCGAGTTCGTTGTTCTGCGCGATGGTGGCAAGCCGGTCATATGCCGTCTCGGTCAACGGCACCTCTGGCGGATACATGAAGTACGCGTAGCCGCGTTCGCGGCTGCGGCCCACCCGACCGCGCAGCTGGTGCAGCTGCGACAACCCGAACGTGTCGGCGCGCTCGACGATCAGCGTGTTGGCGTTGCTGATGTCCAGTCCGGTCTCGACGATCGTGGTGCACACCAGCACGTCGTACTCGCGATTCCAGAACCCCTCGACGGTGCGTTCCAGCTGCTCCTCGGGCATCTGGCCGTGCGCCACGACGACGCGCGCCTCGGGCACCAGCGCCTGCAGCTGCGCGGCCGCCTGGTCGATCGAGCGGACCCGGTTGTGGATGTAGAACGCCTGCCCGTCGCGCAGCAGCTCGCGGCGCAGCGCGGCGGCGACCTGCTTGTCCGAATGCGGCCCGACGTAGGTGAGCACCGGGTAGCGCTCCTCGGGAGGGGTGAGGATCGTCGACATCTCGCGGATGCCGGCCAGGCTCATCTCCAGCGTGCGGGGAATCGGCGTGGCGCTCATCGTCAGCACGTCGACATGGGTGCGCATCGACTTGATGTGCTCCTTGTGCTCGACGCCGAAGCGCTGCTCCTCGTCGACGACGACCAGGCCGAGGTCCTTCCACGTGACGCCGGTCTGGATGAGCCGATGAGTGCCGATCACGATGTCGACCGAACCGTCCTTCATGCCTTCGAGCACAGCCCGCGACTCGGCGGGGCCGGTGAACCGCGACAGCCCCTTCACGGTGACCGGGAAGCCGGCCATCCGTTCGGTGAAGGTCTGCAGGTGCTGGTCGGCCAGCAGCGTCGTCGGCACCAGCACCGCCGCCTGCTTGCCGTCCTGTACCGCCTTGAACGCCGCGCGCACCGCGATCTCGGTCTTGCCGTAGCCGACGTCGCCGCAGATCACCCGGTCCATCGGGATCGGCTTCTCCATGTCGGACTTCACCTCGGTGATCGCGGTGAGCTGGTCGACGGTCTCGGTGAACCCGAACGCGTCCTCCATCTCGGCCTGCCACGGGGTGTCGGGACCGAACGCATGCCCGGCCGACGCCTGTCGCTTGGCGTACAGCGACACCAGCTCGCTGGCGATCTCGCGCACCGCCCGGCGCGCCTTGGTCTTGGTGTTGGCCCAGTCGCTGCCGCCCAGCCGGCTCAGGGTGGGCGCTTCGCCGCCGACGTATCGCGACAGCTGGTCCAGCGAGTCCATCGGCACGAAGAGCTTGTCTGTTTGATTCGCCGCGCCACCTCTTTTGCCAGACGCGTACTCCAGCACCAGGTACTCCCGCCGGGCGCCGCCGACCGTCCGCTCCACCATCTCCACGAAGCGGCCGATGCCGTGCTGGTCGTGTACCACCAAATCGCCTGCGGTCAGTGCGAGCGGGTCGACGACGTTACGACGTTTGGCGGCCAGCCGCTTGCCCTCCGGGGCGGTGACCCGGTTACCGGTCAGGTCGGTTTCGGTGATGATGACGAGGTTGGCGCCGGCCAGCACCACGCCGTCGTGCAGCGGGCCCTTGAGGACGCCGACGACGCCGGCCTTGGGCTCTTCGCCGGGCTCCAACATGGCGGCGGGGGTCTCGGCGTCGGCCAGCTGCTCGCAGATCCGGTGTGCGGTGCCGGTGCCCGGGGTGACGACGGCGGCCGATCCGCCGGTGGCGACGTGGGCCCGCAGCATAGCGAAGATCTCTTCGACACCCGACTGCTGTCCGCGGGCGGACGGCGAAGGACGGATGTCCAGCTCGATCGCCGCTTCGTCGCTCAGCTGCGACAGCGTCCACCACGCATGACCGGCCGAACGGGCGCCCGCGATGACGTCGTCGAGAGCCAGGTAGCCCGAGGCGCCGAGGGCCTCGAGGTCGATCGGCGCGTCACCGCCGACGGCCGCCGCCGACCACGAGGCCTCCAGGAACTCGCGGCCGGTCTTGATGAGGTCTGCGGCGCGGGTGCGGATCTTCTCGGGGTCGCAGACCAGCAGCGGGGTGCCGGCAGGCAGATGATCGCTGAGCAGCGAGAGTTCGGTGGGCCGCAGCAGCGGAAGGAGGGCCTCCATCCCGTCGACGGGAATACCCTCGCCGAGCTTGGCCAGCATGTCGGGCACGCTGCCCGGCACGTCGTTGCCAGCGCGCGGGTGCTCGGCGGCCAACTCGAACGCACGCACCCGCACATCGTCGGTCAGCAGCAGCTCGCGGCACGGCACGGCGATCATCGAGTCGACGTCGATGTCGGGAATCGAGCGCTGGTCGGCGACCGCGAACATCCTCATCTCGGAGATCTCGTCGCCCCAGAACTCGACGCGCACCGGGTGTTCGGCGGTGGGCGGGAACACGTCGAGGATGCCGCCGCGCACGGCGAACTCGCCGCGCTTGCCGACCATGTCGACGCGGGTGTAGGCCAGCTCGACCAGCCGGTGGATGACGTCGTCGAAGTCGGCTTCGCCGCCGAGGGTGAGGGTGACGGGTTCGATGCGGGCCAGGTCCGGCGCCATCGGCTGCACCAGCGATCGCAGCGTGGTGACCACGACTCGCAGTGGCGGGCCGAGCCGGTCGTCGTCGGGATTGGCCAGCCGGCGCAGCACCATCATCCGCTCGCCCACTGTCTCGACTCCCGGCGAGAGCCGTTCGTGCGGCAGCGTCTCCCAGGACGGGAACAACGCCGCGGAGTCCCCGAAGACGCCGCGCAGTTCGGCGGTCAGGTCGTCGGCCTCGCGACCGGTGGCGGTGACCACCAGCAGCGGTCCCGCCTGCGCGAGCGCGCAGGCGGCGAACAGCCGGGCGCTGGCCGGGCCGATGAGAGCCAGATCGGCGGGTCTGTCGGCGGCACGGCGACCGACGTCTTGGAGGGAGGGGTCGCGCAGAGCCGATTCGACGAGGCCCGCGATCGGGGTTTGGACACTGACGGTCCCCGATGCGGTCATGATGTTTCCATCCTAGGCACTGGTTCGCACTGGTGATTTCGGCGTGGTTTGTGGCGCTGTGCGCAACCAATCACGCCGAAATCGCTACTCGTCGAGCAGTTGCGGGTCGTCCTCGAGGTGCATCAGCCCGTTCCAGCACAGGTTGACCAGATGCGCGGCGACGACCTCTTTCTTCGGCTCGCGCACATCGAGCCACCACTGCGCGGTCATCGAGACCGACCCGACGAGCGCCTGGGCGTACAGCGGCGCCATGTCCGGGTCGAGGCCGCGGCGGTCGAAGTCGCCGGCCAGGATCGACGACACCTGGTTGACGGCCTCGTTCAGCAGCGTCGAGTAGGTGCCCGACGAGATCGCCGCCGGCGAGTCGCGGATGAGGATCCGGAAGCCGTCGGTGCGTTCGTCGACGTAGGTCAGCAGTGCCAGCGCGACCCGCTCGATGCGCAGCCGCGACCGGTTGTTGGTCGTTCTGGTCAGCGACGACGTGATGCCGTCCAGCAGCGCCGACATCTCGCGGTCGACGACCACCGCGTAGAGCCCCTCCTTGCCGCCGAAATGCTCGTAGACGACGGGCTTGGACACGTTCGCGCGCTGGGCGATCTCCTCGATCGAGGTGCCCTCGTAACCGCGCTGGGCGAACAGCGACCGCGCCACGTCGATGAGCTGGTGACGCCGCTCGGCTCCCGTCATCCGGGCGCGGGGCGCACGCAGTTCCTTGTCCGGTCCTGCCACGGCCTTCACCCTAGTTGGTTCGACTAGCATGACGAGCTGATCAGTCCGTCGTGGTGTAATCGGCAGCACCTCTGATTTTGGTTCAGATAGTTCAGGTTCGAGTCCTGGCGACGGAGCTCGATTGTGAGGGCATACACGACATGAGCACGCAGGGCGATTCCGCGGTCCTGGTGCTGGCGGCCGGGGCCGGCACTCGGATGCGCTCCGACGTCCCCAAGGTGCTGCACACGCTGGGCGGGCGCACCATGCTGGCCCACGCCCTGCACGCGGTCGCCAAGGTCGCCCCGCAACACCTCGTGGTTCTGCTCGGCCATGGCCGCGACCGCATCTCCCCCGCCCTCGACGAGCTCGCCGAGGTATTGGGCCGCCGGATCGACATCGCGGTGCAGGACCAGCAGCTGGGCACCGGGCACGCCGTCGCCTGCGGGCTGGCCGCGCTGCCCGCCGACTTCGCCGGCACCTTCGTGGTGACCTCGGGCGATGTGCCGCTGCTGGACGCCGAGACGCTTGCCGAGCTGATCGCCACCCACGGCTCGGAGACCGCGGCGGCGACCGTGCTGACCACCACGCTGCCTGATCCGACCGGCTACGGCCGCATCCTGCGCACCCAGGACCGCGAGGTCATCGGGATCGTCGAGGAGTTCGACGCGACCGCTTCGCAGCGGGCCATCACCGAGGTCAACGCCGGTGTCTACGCGTTCGACATCGCAGCGCTGCGCTCGGCACTGGACCGGCTGCACCCACACAACGCGCAGCACGAGCTCTACCTCACCGACGTCATCTCGATCATCCGGCAGGACGGCCACATCGTGCGGGCCCGCCACGTCGACGACGCCGCGCTGGTGGCGGGCATCAACGACCGGGTTCAGCTGGCCGAACTGGCCGCCGAGCTGAACCGCCGGATCGTGGCCACCCATCAGCGTGCGGGCGTGACGGTCGCCGACCCCGCCACCACCTGGATCGACGTCGACGTGAGCATCGGGCGCGACACCCTGATCCAGCCCGGCACCCAGCTGCTCGGCACCACACGCATCGGCGGCCGGTGCGAAATCGGGCCGGACACCACGCTGACCGATGTCAGCGTCGGCGAGGGCGCGACGGTCGTGCGGACCCACGGGTCGGCCTCGGCCATCGGCGACGGCGCCACCGTCGGGCCGTTCACCTATCTGCGGCCGGGCACGGTGCTCGGCGACGTCGGCAAGCTGGGGGCCTTCGTCGAGACCAAGAACGCCACCCTGGGCACCGGCACCAAGGTGCCGCACCTCACCTACGTCGGCGACGCCGACATCGGCGAGCACAGCAACATCGGCGCGTCGAGCGTCTTCGTCAACTACGACGGCGAGACCAAGCGGCGCACCACGATCGGGTCGCATGTGCGCACCGGGTCGGACACCATGTTCGTCGCGCCCGTCACCGTCGGCGACGGCGCCTACACTGGGGCAGGCACCGTTGTGCGCCACGACGTGCCGCCGGGAGCGCTGGCCGTGTCGGCGGGTCCGCAACGCAACATCGAGGGCTGGGTGCAGCAGAAGCGGCCTGGGTCCGCGGCCGCCGCAGCAGCAGCCGCCGCGTCAGACGCCGGCGAAGGCAGCGAGGCGCACGACGACCAAACGACGTGAGCCGGACGGTTTCCGTTCTCGTTCTGGCAACCCGGCCACGCGCGTCCAGCAGTGATACGTACGATTAGGCCGAAATCGAACCGCGACCGGCAAGGGCACATTGTGGGCACCGAGTGGACCGACAACCGCAAGAACCTGATGCTGTTCTCCGGTCGCGCGCATCCCGAACTGGCTGACCAGGTCGCCAAGGAGCTCGATACTCCGGTCACCGCGCAGACCGCCCGCGACTTCGCCAACGGCGAGATCTTCGTCCGCTTCGACGAGTCGGTGCGCGGTTGCGACGCGTTCGTGCTGCAGTCACATCCTGCGCCGCTGAACACGTGGCTGATGGAACAGCTCATCATGATCGATGCGCTCAAGCGCGGCAGCGCCAAGCGGATCACCGCGATCCTGCCGTTCTATCCCTATGCCCGTCAGGACAAGAAGCACCGCGGCCGCGAGCCGATCTCGGCACGGCTGGTCGCCGATTTGTTGAAGACGGCGGGGGCGAACCGGATCCTGACCGTCGACCTGCACACCGACCAGATCCAGGGCTTCTTCGACGGCCCGGTCGACCACATGCGTGCGCAGAACCTGCTCACCGGCTACATCGCCGAGAACTACGCCAACCACGACATGGTCGTGGTGTCACCGGATTCCGGCCGCGTGCGAGTGGCCGAGAAGTGGGCCGACTCGCTGGGCGGCGTCCCGCTGGCGTTCATCCACAAGACCCGCGACCCGCTGGTGCCCAACCAGGTGGTGTCCAACCGCGTCGTCGGCGACGTGCGGGGCAAGACCTGCATCCTGACCGACGACATGATCGACACCGGCGGGACCATCGCCGGCGCGGTGAAGCTGCTGCATCAGGACGGCGCCAAGGATGTCATCATCGCCGCAACGCACGGCGTGCTGTCGGATCCCGCGCCGCAGCGGCTGGCCGAATGCGGCGCCCGCGAAGTGATCGTCACCAACACGCTGCCAATCGGCGAGGACAAGCAGTTCCCGCAGCTGACGGTGCTGTCCATCGCGCCGCTGCTGGCCAGCACCATTCGCGCGGTGTTCGAGAACGGCTCGGTGACAGGACTTTTCGACGGGTCGGCGTAGTGGGCACCGATTCGACCATCTACCACAATCCGCGCTGCACGACATCGCGTAAGGCCCTGGAACTGTTGCGGGACAACGGCATCGAGCCAGAGGTAGTCCAGTACCTGAAGACGCCGCCGACGCGCGCCGAACTCGTGAAGCTGATCAACGACGCCGGCATCGACGTTCGCACCGCGGTTCGCAAGCGTGAACCGCTCTACGCCGAGTTGAACCTCGACGACGCCGACGACGACGCACTGCTCGACGCGATGGCCGAGCACCCGATCCTGATCGAGCGGCCGTTCGTCGTCACCCCCAGGGGAACCCGGCTGGCCAGGCCGGTCGACGCGGTCCGCGAGATTCTGTGAGACGCAATCGCATCGCGGCGGCGTTTGCGTTGCTGGCGATCGCAGCGGCCGGCTGCGGTGAGCAGTCTCCCGACTACACATCGCTGCTGTCGACCACGAGTGCAAAACCCACCGAAACCACGACGCCGGTGCCGATTTCGCAGTACCTGGAAACGGCAGGCGTGGTCGGGCAGCCCGTCGCGCCCGACAAGCTGACCGACCTCACGGTGACGATGCCGAAGCCTAAAGGCTGGGAGCAATACAGCAATCCGAAGTTCGCGCCGGGCACCCGCGTCATCGCCAAAGGCGACACCTATCCGACGGCGATGTTGCTGGTGTTCGAGCTCAGCGGCGGCGACTTCGACGCGAAGAAGGCGATCGAGCACGGCAACGCCGACGCCGAGATGTCGCAGAATTTCCGGCAGCTCAATGCGTCTCTCGACGACTTCAAGGGGTTCCCGTCGTCGATGATCGAAGGCAGCTACGACCTCAACGGCAGGCGGATGCACAGCTTCAACCGCATCGTCATCGCCGCCGGTTCGCCGCCGGCCAACAAGCGCTACCTGGTTCAGTTCACCGTGACCGGATACGCCGACAAGGCCCAGGCCGAGGCCCCCGACATCGAGGCGGTCATCAACGGGTTCAACGTCGCCAAGAAGTAGTGACGCCCCGTTAGGGTGGCTGTCATGAGTGGATGGACCGCCGCCGACCTGCCCTCCTTCGCCGGACGCACCGTCGTCGTCACCGGCGCCAACAGCGGCCTGGGCGAAGTCACCGCCCGCGAGCTGGCGCGGGTGGGGGCCACCGTGATCCTTGCCGTCCGTAACACTGCCAAGGGCGACGCCGCGGCGTCGGCCATGACCGGCGAGGTCGAGGTGCGCAAGCTCGACCTGCAGGACCTCGCGTCGGTGCGGGCGTTCGCCGACGGTGTGGAGACGGTGGACGTGCTGATCAACAACGCGGGCATCATGGCCGTGCCGTACGCGCAGACCGTCGACGGGTTCGAGAGCCAGATCGGCACCAACCACCTCGGCCATTTCGCGATGACCAACCTGCTGCTGCCCAAGATCACCGACCGGGTGGTGACGGTGTCGTCGATGATGCACCTGATCGGCTACCTCAGCCTGACGGATCTGAATTGGAAGTCGCGGCCGTACCTGGCTTGGCCCGCCTACGGCCAGTCGAAGCTGGCCAACCTGCTGTTCACCAGCGAATTGCAGCGCCGCCTCACCGCAGCCGGGTCGGCGGTCAAGGCACATGCGGCCCATCCCGGATACTCGGCCACCAATCTGCAGGGGCACAGCGGCAACCCGATCGGCTCGCGGGTGGCCAAAGCGCTGAACCGGGTGGCCACCGACGCCGACTTCGGCGCACGCCAGACGCTCTACGCCGCATCGCAGGACCTTCCGGGCGACACATTCGTCGGCCCGCGGTTCGTCATGTGGGGTCCCACCGGGCCCGCGCTCCGCAGTCCCCTGGCCCGCGACGCGAAGAAGGCCGGGGCCCTGTGGGAGCTGTCCGAGCAGCTCACGAAGACCGAATTCGCACTCTGAGGGCCCGATCGGATACCCTTTGCGGGCGTCACGGCGAGGGTGGCAGGTGCCACCGTTATCGACGGGAACACGACTCTTGTAGTTGCGACCCTGGCCGGCGAACGAAAAACGACCGGTATCAGAGGAGCAACACCCATGGCCAAGACTGCGGCTCGCAGCGAGAACAAACTCACGGCGTCGGTACGCCAGGAGACCGGCAAGGGCGCATCGCGTCGCGCTCGCCGCGCCGGCCAGGTCCCGGCCGTGCTCTACGGCCACGGCGCCGACCCGAAGCACCTGTTGCTGTCCAGCCATGACTTCGCCGCCGTTCTGCGGCACACCGGCACCAACGCCGTGTTGACCCTGGACATCGAGGGCGAAGAGCAGCTGGCGCTGACCAAGTCGCTCGAGATCCACCCGATCCGGCGCAACATCCAGCACGCCGACCTGCTCGTGGTCCGCCGCGGCGAAAAGGTGACCGTCGAGGTCAACGTGGTCGTCGAGGGCGAGGCCATCCCGGGCACCCTGGTCACCCAGGACGCCAACACCATCGAGATCGAGTCGGACGTGCAGGCCATTCCCGATCAGCTGACCATTTCCGTCGAGGGCGCCGACATCGGCACCCAGTTCACCGCCGGTTCGGTCCCGCTGCCCGACGGCGTCTCGCTGGTGTCCGATCCCGAGATGCTGGTCGTCAACGTCGTCGCCGCGCCGACGGCCGAGGACCTCGAGGCCGAGGGCGCAGGCGAGGCCGTCGAGGGCGAGGCCGCGGAGGCTGCCTCGGCTGAAGAGGACGCCGAAGGCGAAGAGGGCGCCGAGGGCGGCGACGGAGCGTCCGCCGAGGAATCCTCCGAGTAGTTCTGCGGGACTACTCGCGATATGGCCGAGCCGCTGCTGGTGGTGGGCCTGGGTAACCCCGGGCCCAACTACGCCACGACTCGGCACAACCTCGGCTTCGTCGTCGCCGACCTGCTGGCCGACCGCATGGGCGAGAAGTTCAAGGTGCACAAGAAGTCCGGCGCGGAGGTTGTCACCGGCAGATTGGCCGGCCGGTCGGTTGTGCTCGCCAAACCACGGGTGTACATGAACGAGTCCGGCCGCCAGGTCGGGCCGCTGGCCAAGTTCTACTCCGTGCCGCCTGCCGACGTGGTGGTCGTGCATGACGAGCTCGACATCGACTTCGGCCGGATCCGGCTGAAATTCGGTGGCGGCGTCGCCGGTCACAACGGTCTGCGCTCTGTGTCATCAGCGTTGGGCACCAACGACTTTCAGCGTGTTCGTATCGGTATCGGTCGCCCGCCCGGCCGCAAATCCGGAGCCTCCTTCGTGCTGGAGAACTTCACCGCCGCCGAGCGGCCCGAAGTTCCGGTGATCTGCGAGCAGGCCGCCGACGCGACCGAACTGCTACTGGCCCAGGGTCTCGAGCCGGCGCAGAACACCGTCCACGCCTGGGGCTGACTACCCAGTCCCGCGAGCGTGCATGTCTGCACCCGACACGCCGCCTAAGTTGCCGCATTCTGCGCACGCTCGCGCGCCGTCACCGACCGCTGATGCCGCTGTCGACCACCTTGACGCGCTTGTGCGGAAAGCGGCGTTCGGCATGGTCCTTGGCGGCCGAGCCCGGCAGCACGTAGAGCGTTTCGGCCTTGTCCTGCAGCGGCTTGAGCACCAGATCCATGAAGCCCTTGCGGTCGTCGAGGTAGGGCTCGATGACATCCTCGCCCGCAGGACACACGGCGAGGCAGTACGCCGCTTTGTAGTTCGCCTTGAACGATAGGCTCTGCCACATCGACGCATTTTCGGAATCGCTGACGCGAGAACGGAAATCGGCGGCGTTCTCGCTGTCGGCGATGGTCTGCGCCCAGTCGGTGAACCCACCCATGAACTCGCGATAGTTGTGTACCGAGCACGCGACGTCGTCGGCTCCCGCGTCCAGGCACACCCGCCGCAACCAGTCGGCGTCGATGACGCCCGGTTTACGCGTGGCGCGCGAGCGCACCTTGCGGACCGTCGGGTGATCGGCGAGCCGGGATGGCAGGCGTTCGGTCGTCATTCTGAGTATAGTACACAATACTCAGCTATCCGCCACGCTGATCTTTCTTCCGACGGGACAGCACGCGCTGCAGCTGGCCATAGGAGTCGATCGGGCTGTGCAGTGCCAGCCCACCGTCGGCGAACACCGTTTGCCCAGTGACCCAGGACATTTCGAGCACCGCGACGATCGCCTCGGCGATATCGTCGGCCTCGCCGAGACGGCCGAGCGCCGTCCGCTCGGTGAGCCCGTCGACCCAGCCGGGCAGCTGCTCGGGGTTGGCCAGCATCGGGGTGCGCGTGACGCCGGGGCCGACGGCGTTGACCCGGATGCCGTGGACACCCCACTCCGCCGCCGCGACCCGCACCAACATGTCGATGCCCGCCTTGGACACGCAGTAGGCGCCCATGTCCCGGTCGGCGAGCGTGCCGCTGATGCTGGACACCGCGACGATCGATCCGCCGGAGCCGTTGCCGACCATGGCCTGTGCGACGGCGCGCATGGTCAGCCACGTGCCGGTCAGATTGACGTCGATGACCCGCCGCCAGTCAGCCGTCGACTGCTCGAGCAGCAGTCCCGATGCGCCGACGCCCGCGGATGCGACGAGTCGGTCGGGCACACCGTGGCCCGTGACCGTCCGGTCGATGGCTGTCGACACCGAGTCAGGATCGCTGATGTCGCAATCGATGTCACCACCCTCGAGGTCCCACACCACCACGTCGTGACCGGCCGCCCGCAGGCGCTCGGCCGTCGCGCGACCGATTCCGGATCCTCCGCCGGTGACGACTGTGCTCACTGCGGCGGCCCGATCAGTTCGACGCGGACCCCGTCGGGCGCGGTGATGACCGCCATCGCGACCTTCTTTCCGCCGGGCGCCGGCATCTCGATCCGACGCACTCCGTCGTCGAAGCCGAGGCCGGCCAGCGTGGCCAGCGTCGCATCGACGTCGCGCTGCAGCGAAAGCAGGAAAAACCCGAACACCGGCACGTCCGACGGTGCGGGCGCCTCGCGTACTGATTCGAGCAGCACCAGTTCGACGATGCCCGTGTCCGGAGACTCCGGATCGCCGAGGAAGATCGACCGCAACCGATCCGTCGCTGCGCCGAACAACGTCGGCCAGTCGCCGGTGAAGGTGTGGTCGAACAGCTCACTGAAGCCCAGGCCGTCGCGCCAGAACCGCAGCGAGACGTCGACGTCGGCGGTCACTATCGCCGTGTGGTGGATTCCACGCACTTCGCCCCCGTTCCGTCGAGCCCCGCCGGAGACACTTCGAAGTCGTCCAGCGTCACTCCGGCCAACATCTCCACGAACTTCGTTCCGCTGTAGGGAAATTGGGTAACGACCTTGCCATTCGGGTGTCGGTAGTAGCTGTTGCAGTTCGCCAGCCACACGGTGCCCTCCATCGCCCGCTGAATCTCGGCGTTGTAGGCGTCGTGCACGTCGCGTCGCACGTCGACTGCCGTCACTCCGGCCGCGGCCATGTCGTCGAGCATCCGGCGAACGAACTCTGCCTGGGCTTCCAGGATGTAGATGATGGAGGTAACGCCGTTGGTGTTGGGGCCGTACAGCGTGAACAAGTTGGGGTAGCCGGGCACGACGGTGCCCAGATATGCCTCGGCGCCGTCGCGCCAGTCGTCGCGCAGTCGCCGTCCACCGGTCCCGTAGACCTCGAGGCTGCGCAGGTAGTCGGCGGCGTGAAAGCCGGTGCCGTAGATGACGGTGTCGAACCGGTGATCGGCGCCGTCGGCGGTGCGCAGGCCGTGCTCGGTGAACTCCACGATCGGTGACGTCTCCAGCGTCACGTTCGGCCGCGCGAACGTCGGGAACCAAACGCGCGACTGCAGCGGCCGTTTGCACCCGACGGGATACGACGGCGTGAGCTTCGCGCGCAGTTCCGGATCGGCCACCTTGCGGGCCAGATATTCGCGGGCCATATCCGTGAGGCCCTTCGTCATCTCCGAATCGGCATTGAAGTTGGCCTCCTCATAAGCCTGGAACGCCGCATCGCGCACCTTGAGCGCCTCCTCGGGATCCCGGGCGAAGAGCTCCTGCTGTTCCGCGGTGAAGGGTTCGTCGTACCGGGGGCTCACCCAGATCGGGGTGCGCTGGAACACCGTCAGGTGCGCGACCTCGGCGGCGATCTCGGGGACGTACTGAATCGCGCTGGCGCCTGTTCCGATCGACGCAACCCGTTCGCCCGCAAGCGAACTCGAGTGGTCCCAGTCCGACGAGTGGAACGTTCGGCCTCGGAATCGGTCTGCCCCGGATATCGGGGGGATGTACGGCACGTCGAGCATCCCGACGGCACTGACGACGGCGTCGAATTCACGCGTTGTGCCGCAATCGATTTCGACCGACCATCGGTGCGTGTCGTCGTCCCAGCGCAGTTCGGCGACACGCGTGTTGCCCACGAAATGCTTCTCGAGCCCGTATCGGGTCGCAACTTTCTCCAGATAGGCGAGGATCTCGGGTTGCTGCGCGAATGTCTTGCTCCATCGCGGGTTGAGCGCGAACGAGTACGAGTAGAAGTGCGACGGCACGTCGCAGGCTGCGCCGGGATAGGTGTTGTTGCGCCAGGTACCGCCGAAACCGTCGGCCCGGTCGAAGATCGCGAAGTCGTGTCCGGCGGCCGCCAGTTGGATTCCCACCGCGATGCCGCCGGGCCCGGCGCCGATGACCGCGACTCTCACAGCCAAAAGTTCTTCGCGGTCATGCCCTCCACCCTCGTCGGACGGTTAGACGAAACCGTACCCGCCTTACAATTGGGATGCCATATGTAATGTTCGACTCCGCGAGCGTGCGCCAACCGTCGGAGAACCACGGCGTGTCGTCTACAGACATGCACCGTCGCGGGAAAGGTGACTAGGTGACCAGCGAGACGGAGTTGGCTCGGCGCAGCTTGCCCGACGACGTCTTGGGAATGCTGCCCGGGCCGAGCACGACGACGTTGCGCGGGCGCACATCCACCTCGGTGACGACTTCGTGCGCCACCTGGTGCTCGATGCGGCGCACTTCGGCCGGGTACTCCCACGCATTGGACTCGACTGCGACGGCGAACGACTCCCGGGAATGGCCCGCGTCCAGCCGCACCGCGACGGCGCAACCGGTGCGCACGCCCTCGACCCGGCCGGCGGCCCGCTCGATGTCGGTGGGATAGATGTTGCGCCCGGCCATGATGATGACGTCCTTGACGCGGCCGCAGACGACGACGTGGCCGTTCTCCATCTGGTAGCCGAGGTCGCCGGTGTCATACCAGCCGTGCTCGTCCTGCGCCGGGATGAAGCCGCCCATCGTCACATAGCCGGGGGTCACGCATTCGCCGCGCAACTCGATGATGCCGACGCCGCGAGTGGGCAGGACGTTTCCGTGCTCGTCGACGATGCGAGCCTCCAGATCATGCAGCAGCGGGCCGAGCGACGCGAGCCTGCGGGTGTTGCCCTTCGTCGCGGGCACCGCGCGCCGCAGCGCGGCCAGCAGGTCGGCGTCCACCTCGTCGACCACCAAGCCGGCGTTGCACTCGGAAAACGACACCGCGAGCGTGGTCTCGGCCATGCCGTAGGCGGGCAGTATCGCCTCGGGCTTCAAACCGAACGGCTTGCCCGCGTCCAGCAGGTCCTCGACGTCGGCGGGCTCGACCGGCTCAGCGCCCGACAGGGCGAACCGCAGCGTGGACAGGTCGAACTCGCCGGGCTTGGCCTGCCTGCGCAGGCGTTTGGCCAGCAGCGCATAGGCGAAGTTCGGCGCCGCGGTCATCGTGCCCTTGTACTTGTCGATGAGCCGCGCCCACAGCAGGGTGTCGCGCAGGAAGTCCATCGGCGTGACCTTGACCAATTCGGCGCCGAAGTACATCGGAATGGTCAGGAAGCCGACCATGCCCATGTCGTGGAAGCAAGGCAGCCAGCTGACCATGACGTCGTTGTCGACGTTGTACTGGGCGCCGACGAACATCGCCTCGGCGTTGGAGTGGATGTTGCGGTGGGTGATCTGCACGGCCTTCGGCGAGCCGGTGGAGCCCGACGTCAGCTGCATCAGGGCCAGGTCGTCCTCGCCGACCTCGATCGGGTCGATCGGCTCCGACGCCAACAATTCCGGGACCGTCAGCACCTTGATGCCGTGCTCCTCGAGCACGGGAATGGCGACCATGAACGGCTCGGACACGATGACGGCCTTTGCCTCGATCATCCCGACGACATTCATCGTGTCCTCGGCCCAGACGACGATGTCGGTGCGCGGCGTGGGCTGGTGCAGCATCGTCAGGCTGGCGCCGCGCATCCACAGGCCCTGGGCAGTCGGTGCGATCTCCACGGGGTAGCCGGCCAGCACGCCGACCGCGTCACCGTGGCCGATATCCGCGGCAGCCAGGCCGCCGGCGATCCGGCGGGCCCGCTCGTGCACCTCGCCCCAGGTGTGGCGGACGGGTTCGTGCGGTTCACCGGTGACCATGCCCGTGGTGGCTTCACGGGCATTGCGGTACATCTTCTCGGTGAATCTGCTCACGACAGCCTCCTGGGTTCACCCGCAAGTGCCACGGTGTAATGCTCCGCCTGGTAGACGGCGCTTTCGCGTCGACGCGCACACATTTGGAGCGCGGTTTCGTCTCGATTCGGTGATGGGTCACGGCGCAGCCCCCGCCCGCCGAAACTGCCGGCGTCGGGAGTGATCGCGTCCGTTTCTCGACCGCTAATTTTCACCGTCGATCATCTTAGGCAACTCTTAAGTAACTGCCAAACTCATGCAGCAATTGAGGTTCGTGTCACACCCGCGGCGACGGCGCCGGAACCACCCGCGCGCCCTGCACGGGACCGCTGGCCACCCGGACCGTGCGGCACACACCGGCTCCGGCCAGTTCCGTGCCGATGTCGACGGCCGATGTCGACGAGGCACACAGAAATGCGCATGTCGGGCCCGAGCCCGACACGATTCCGGCCAGGGCGCCCGCCTCGACGCCGGCGCGCAGCGTCCGGCGCAATGCGGGATGCAGGCTGAGGGCAGCGGGCTGCAGGTCGTTGCCCAGCAGCGGTGCGAGCACGGCGGGGTCACCGGAGGCCAGGGCGGCCAACACCGGCTCAGGATCCTCCAGCGGCGCCGGGGCGCTGCGGTTGCCCGATCCGCGCAGCCGGTCGATCTCGGCGAACACGGCCGGGGTCGACAGCCCGGCGTCGGCGAACGCGAGCACCCAGTGAAACGTGTTCCTGGCCAGCACGGTCGCGAGCTCCTCGCCCCGTCCGGTGCCCAGCGCGGTGCCGCCGTGCAGGGCGAACGGAACATCGCTGCCCAGTTGGGCGGCCAGTGCATGCAGGTCGCGGCGCGCCACGCCGAGCTCCCACAACGAGTTGATCGCGACCAGCACGGCCGCCGCGTCGGCACTGCCGCCGGCCATGCCGCCGGCGACCGGGATCGATTTCTCCACCGTGATCGCGACATCCGGGGCGCGCCCGACATGCTCGGCCATCAGCTCTGCGGCCCGCCACGCGAGGTTGCGCTCGTCGGCGGGCAGCGACTCGGCGCCCTCGCCCGCCAGCTCCAGCGACAGCACGTCCGCATTGCGGACGGTGACCTCGTCCAACAGCGAGACCGCGTGAAAGACCGTCGTCAGCTCGTGATAGCCGTCGTCGCGCCGATCGCCGACGGCCAGGTACAGGTTGACCTTGCCCGGCACGCGCACGGTGACCGACCCGGTGGGCACCCATTCCGACGCGGTACTGCCGTTCGACACGGCACGACACTAGCGCCGAGGCGTGGCACGCACGTAGTCATGCGGCGAGAAAGGGCCGGCCGGACGCCGACCTAGGCTGAGTACGTGCTTGTCGTCGGCGAGGAGTTCGAGGGGTATGTCGTCGACTCCACGCTCGGCCGAGGCGGATACGCCACCGTGTACCGCGCGCACGCGCTCGGTCACCGCAATCGTGCTGTGGCGCTGAAAGTTCTCGAAGAGCGCTACCGCCGCGAGGACCAAACCGCGCGACTTCTACGGGAATTCAAGTTCGCGCACCAACTCGCCCACCCCCACGTCGTCACCGTCTACCAACACGGCGTCGGATGGCTGACGATGGAGCTGGTCGACGGCGGCACGGCCACCGTCCTGTCCGAGCGCAACAAGCAGCTGGCCGCGCTGGCGCAGATCGCCGAGGCGCTGGACTACATCCACCAGCGTGGCATCGTGCACTGCGACGTCAAGCCCTCCAATATCCTTGTCTCGCGGGACTTTTCCCGCGCGGTGCTGATCGACTTCGGGGTCGCCCACACGGTCGCCGAAACGGTCGGGCGCCCGCCGGCCCAGATCGAGGCGTCGCTGCCGTATACGGCACCCGAACTGCTGCGCGGCCGGCCACCGTCGTCCCTGACCGACCAGTATTCGCTGGCGTGCACGGCGATCGAGCTGCTGATCGGCTCTCCGCCGTTCTCGGCTGCCACCTTCATGGGGCTGATGGATGCCCACCTGTCGAAGCCGCCGCCGAGTTACTCGCGCAAGATCGCCTGGGTGCCACGCTCTTTCGACTCGGTAGTGCACAGAGCATTGGCGAAGATGCCGGAAAGCCGGTACGACTCGTGCTCGGAATTCGTCGCGCAGCTCAGTCGAACACTGGGCTACGGCTAGGGCGACTCGACCGGTTCGATCAGCCTTTTCGTCTGGGGATCCCAGACCCCGGAGCGCTCGAGCAGCCTGACGAAGTCGGCGATGGAAAGCGTCTCACCCCGTCGCGACGGGTCGATGCTGGCGGCAAGCAGCCGGCGCGCCGACTCGTTGCCGCTGCCCGCCCATCCGGCGAACGCGTTGCGAGACGTCTTGCGCCGCTGGCCGAATGCGATGTCGATGAGGTGGAACACCTGCTTGCGGAACTCGGCGTCCGTCGGCCACGGCGAGGTCTCGTACCGGTCGATGCGCACCAGGCCCGAGTACACCCGCGGGATCGGCCAGAACACCGTCGGCGACACCATGCCGTGTCTGCGCACCTTGCCGTAGAACCTGACCTTGGCACTCGGCACGCCGTAGTCCTTGCCGCCGGGCTCGGCCGCCAACCGCTCGGCCACTTCGGCCTGCACCATCACCATGATCGTGCGGATCGACGGGAAGTCGGCGAGCAGATGCAGCAGGGCGGGCACGGCGACGTTGTAGGGCAGGTTGGCGACCAGCGCGGTCGGCTCCTCGGGCAGGTCGCCCGGCGCGAGCGCGAGCACGTCCTTATTCAGCACGCTCAGCCTGTTGATCTCGCTGTGCGAGTGCTCGGCGATGGTCTGCGGCAGCTGACCGGCCAGCACAGGGTCGATCTCGACGGCGGTGACCTTGGCGCCGCGATCCAGCAACGCCAGCGTCAGCGAACCGAGGCCGGGTCCGACCTCCAGCACGTGGTCCTGACGGTTGATTCCGGAGGCCGAAACCACACGGCGCACGGTGTTGGCGTCGTGGACGAAATTCTGGCCGAAGGACTTACGCGGCCGGAAATCGAGTTCTTTGGCAAGGTGCCGAATTTCGGTACGGCCCAGCAGTCTGATCGTCAGGACGCCCCCACTCTCCCGCTACATACGGGCCACGCGCCCCAACCTTGACGGGCCCGAGTGACCTCAGCAATCGTGATCTGCTCTTCACGTGTGGCTAGATCTGCCCTCGCAGCATACCTTAGACCGCCGTTGCGCTCCCAGGTGTTCTGATCGAATTGCACACCGCCGAAGAATCCGTTGCCGGTGTTGATTGCCCAGTTACCACCCGCTTCGCATCCGGCCAGCGCATCCCACGTGCCGCCGTTGCTCACCGGCGGCACTTCGGTGCCCGGTTTGGCGCCCACTCGCAGCACCCCGTCGGTAGCCGGCGTGACGATGACATTGGCTACTGGCAGCCTTCCGGTTTCTGTCCCGTTGACCTTGGCGATGGCAAACGTTACGTCCTGAGCGCCGGGTGTTCCGGGATTTTCGACCACTTGGCGACTCATGTTCATCGTCGGGTCCTCGACACGCTTGTTGTTCGGCGGTAGCGGTAGCCGCTGGGTGACCTTTTCGATGCGGACACGCGTGACCTGGATCTGCATGCCTTCAGTGACCGGCGACGATGCTGCGGGCGCCACCGTGTCGCTCTGCTGCAGTGGAGCGTCTGCCGCGGCCAGCAGGTCGCCGACGTTCGGAGCAGCCAGATGCACGGTCCGCACCACGCCACCGTCGTTGATCTGCACGTTCTTGGGGCTGACGACCGGCAGCGACATGCCGCCCAGGGGCACGCGGCTGCCGCGGGAGGCCGCGGCGGGTGCCTTGTCGGTCATCGCCAGCTGAGCCAGCGCCTCGTCGACGGTGGACGCCGTCGTCCACACCTCGCGACTGTTTTCGCCGTCCGTTGAGATCTGCAGCGGACGGCTTCGGCGCAGCACGATCGCGTCGGACTGGTGTACCGCCTGATCGCCCGCAGGATAGAGGTCGTCGCGGTCGCCGACGTCATAACCGTTCTCGGTGACGACGTCGATGACCCGCGACTTCATCGTCGCGACGGTCATCTGGGTGCCGTCCACGGTCAGTGTCACGGTCTTGTGGACGGCCACGGCGAAGCCGCCCGCAAACGTCAGTGTCAGCAACGTCACGAATATCAGCGCGCGCATATGCGGCGACCGCGACTCGTGAAGCTTATTCAATGCATTCAAATCAGTGCTATTCCCCGACTCGGACCCCGGTCTGGTCATTGCCCCCGCGTTCGAGACCAGACGGTAACGAACCGGCCCAGCAACAGCAACTCGGCCTCGTTCACAGCGCGTTCACAAGCCGTACACCCGAGCTGCGGTCGCCGACGTCTCAGCGGCCAGATCGGCGGCGGTCCGGCCGACGATCTCAGCGAGCGCACGCACGGTGTAGGGCAGGCAGTACGGCTCGTTGGGTGCGCCACGGTAAGGATGCGGGGTCAGAAACGGCGCGTCGGTCTCCACCAGCAGCTGGCCGGCCGGGATGAGCGCGGCCGCCTCGTGCAGTGCCCGCGCGTTGCGGAAGCTGACGGTGCCCGAGAGGCTCAGCACCCAACCGGCGTCCACGCACGTCCTCGCCATGTCGGCGTCCGAGGAGAAGCAGTGGAAGATGACCGTCGGCGGCGCGCCCTCCGCCCGCAACACGTCGAGCACGCCGGCGTCGGCGTCGCGATTGTGGATCATCAGCGCCTTGCCGGTCCGCTTGGCCAGCTCGATGTGCCAGGCGAACGCCTCGCGCTGCTCGCTCGGCGTGGCGCAGCCGTCCAGCCGGCCGGGCCAGTAGTTGTCCAACCCGGTCTCCCCGATCGCCACCACGCGGCGACGGCTCGCGAGGTCCTCGATGACCGCCTTCGCCTCGTCGGTGAGCGCGTTGGCCCGCGTCGGGTGCAGCGCCACGGCCGCATAGACCCGCGGGTCCCACTCGGCGGCTTCGGTGACCCATCGGGCCGAATCGAGGTCGTCGGCGATGGTGACGACGGCCGTCACGCCGACGGCCGCGGCGCGGTCCACGATCGCATGGACGTCGGCGGCGGTTTCGGCACCGCAGGCGTCGAGGTGTGTGTGCGCGTCGACCAAGGGGCCCAACGGCTCAGGAGGCGGCGGCGCCGGGCGGGTCCTACTCACAGCCACACCATAAGGTGATGGGGAAATGAGCCCCTACTACATCACGACGGCGATCGCCTATCCCAACGGCGACCCGCACATCGGCCATGCTTACGAATACATCGCGACCGATGCCGTCGCGCGGTTCAAGCGGCTGGACGGATTCGACGTTCGGTACCTCACCGGCACCGACGTTCACGGGCTCAAGATGGCCGAGACGGCCGCGGCGCAGGGCGTCCCCACCGCGGAGTTGGCCAAGCGCAACTCCGATGTCTTCCAACGCCTGCAGGACAAGCTCGACATCTCCTACGACCGGTTCATCCGCACCTCCGATGCTGACCATTACGAGGCGTCCAAGGAGATCTGGCGGGCGATGTTCGAGGCCGGCGACATCTACCTCGACGCGTACAAGGGCTGGTACTCGATACGCGACGAACGCTTCTTCACCGAGGGCGAGACGACCGTCGGCGCCGACGGCGTGCGGGTCGCCACCGAGACCGGTGCGCCGGTGACGTGGACCGAGGAGCCGACCTACTTCTTCCGCCTGTCGGCGTACGCGGACAGGCTGCTCTCCCACTACGAGGCACATCCCGAGTTCATCGGTCCCGATGTCCGGCGCAACGAGGTGGTCAGCTTCGTCTCCGGCGGACTGCGCGACCTGTCGATATCCCGGACTACGTTCGACTGGGGCGTGCCGGTGCCCGACCATCCCGATCACGTGATGTACGTGTGGGTCGACGCGCTGACCAACTACCTGACCGGCGTCGGCTTTCCCGACACGTCCTCGGAGATGTTCCAGCGGTTCTGGCCCGCGGATCTGCACATGATCGGCAAGGACATCATCCGATTTCACACCGTGTACTGGCCGGCGTTCCTGATGTCGGCGGGAATCGAGTTGCCGCGCAGGGTCTTCGTGCACGGCTTCGTCCTCAACCGGGGCGAGAAGATGAGCAAGTCGGTGGGCAATGTCGTCGACCCGGTGAACCTCGTCGACACATTCGGCGTCGACCCGGTGCGCTACTTCTTCCTGCGGGAGGTGCCGTTCGGACAGGACGGCAGCTACAGCGAGGACGCGATCATCACGCGCGTGAACGCCGACCTCGCCAACGAACTGGGCAATCTCGCGCAGCGCTCGCTGTCGATGGTGGCCAAGAACCTCGGCGGGATCGTCCCTGAGCCAGGCGAATTCAGCGACGACGACCGCGCCTTGCTGGCGCGCGCGGGCGACGAGCTGTTGTCGACGGTGCGGGCGCACTTCGACGTGCCCGCCATGCATCTGGCGCTGGAGGCCATCTGGCTGATGCTCGGCGAGGCCAACCGTTATTTCTCGGCGCAGGAGCCCTGGGTGTTGCGCAAGTCCGAGGCGGAAGCCGACCAGCAGCGTTTCCGGACGGTGCTCTACACCACGATGGAGGTCGTGCGGGTTGCCGCGCTGCTGGTGCAGCCGGTGATGCCGGAGTCGGCTGACAAGCTGCTCGACCTGCTCGGCCAGCCCGACGACCAGCGGACCTTCGCCGCGATCGGCACGCGACTCTCACCGGGCATCGCCCTGCCAACCCCGGTCGGCGTGTTCCCCCGCTACCAGGTGGAGTGACGCGCGTCACGTCATGTCACATCCGACGCTTCAGCGGTGTCTAGAGGGCATCACCGAGAGAAAACCGCGCACGCGAGGAGCGAAATGACGAAAGACACCATGACAGGCAAGCGCACACACGTCGTCGTGATCGGCGGCGGATATGCGGGCACGCTGGCGGCCAACCATCTGCGGCTGCGCGGCGACGTCGACATCACATTGGTCAACCCCCGCCCGAAGTTCGTCGAGCGGATCCGGTTGCACCAGCTGGTGGCAGGCAACCACAGCGCCACAGCCGACTACGGGTCGCTGCTCGGCGAGGGTGTCCGGCTGGTGGTCGACTCCGCCACCCGCATCGACACCGCCACGCGCACAGTGCAATTCGAGTCGGGCCGGCGCGGGATTCACTACGACTACGTCATCTACGCGGTCGGCAGTACCGCAGCGACACCGGCGTCCATTCCAGGCGCGGCCGAATACGCCCATCCCATCGGGGAACTCGAGCACGCCGAGTGGTTGCGCGACACCCTCGACCAGCTCCACCCCGACGCTCCGATCACCGTCGTCGGCGCCGGCCTCACCGGCGTCGAGACGGCCTCCGAGCTGGCCGAGCAGGGCCGCAACGTGACGCTGGTCTGCGGAGGCCTGCTGGCCCCGTCGCTGTCGGCGGCGGGACGTCGGTCGACCGCCAAGTGGTTCGCCGGGCACGGCGTCGCGGTGCTCGAGGACGACGTGGTGGCCGAGGTCCGCGCGGATGCGGTGGTCTTCGCCGACGGCGCGGTGCGCCCCAGCGCGCTGACCATCTGGACGGCCGGCTTCGGCGTGCCCGCGCTGGCGGCCGACAGCGGGTTGCGCACCGACGCGCTGGGCCGCCTTCTCACCGACGAGACGCTGACCAGCGTCGACGACGCGCGCGTGGTGGCAGCGGGTGACTGCGCCGCACCGTCGGGTCGTCCACTGCGAATGAGCTGCCAGGCCGCGGGCCCCCTCGGCACCCAGGCCGCGGACACGGTGCTGAGCCGCATCGCGGGCGAGAAGCCCGATGTCATTGCGCCCAGGTTCGTCGCGCAGTGCGTCAGCTTGGGGCGGCACGGCGCCACACTGCAGTTCACCCACGAGGACGACTCGCCTGCGAGCTTCTACCTCCGCGGTCGCGTCGCCGCGTCGGTCAAGGAGGCGATCTGCAAAGGCACGCTGGGGGGGCTGCGACGAGAGGCGCGCAAGCCCGGCTCGGCGTTCCTGTTCAAGGGCAGCAAGCGTGTCGACGTGCCAACGATCGCGCCCGAGGTGGTCTCGAACCCGTGACCGCGTCAGGCCCGATCGCCGGTTCCGCAGGGGGTGAGCACGCCGAGCGGTTCACCCACCTGCGGCCGCTCTTGTTCACGATCGTCTACGAGATCCTCGGCTCGGCAACCGAATCCGACGACGTGCTCCAGGACAGCTTCCTGAGGTGGGCCGAGGTCGACCTCGAGACGGTGCGGGACACCAAGTCGTATCTGGCGCAGCTGGTGACCCGACAGGCACTCAACGCGCTGCGCGCGGACGCTCGCCGTCGCGAGGAGTACGTCGGGCCGTGGTTGCCCGAGCCGCTGCTGCTCGACGAACGCGACGCCTCGGCCGATGTTGTTCTGGCCGAGTCGGTTTCGATGGCGATGCTGGTGCTGCTCGAAACCCTCACCCCAGACGAGCGGGCGGTGTTCGTGCTGCGCGAGGTCTTCGGGTTCGATTACGACGAGATTGCCGGCGCCGTCGGCAAGTCCGTCGCGAATGTGCGGCAGGTGGCGCACCGCGCGCGCGAGCACGTGCAGGCTCGGCGCAAGCGCTTCGAACCGGCCGACTCCGCGAGGACGGCCGAGTTGACCGAACAGTTCATGACGGCCGCATCGACGGGCGATGTGGACGGCCTGATGGCGCTGCTGGCGCCCGACGCCACCTGGACGGCAGACAGCGGCGGCAAGGCGTCTGCGGCGCGCAGGCCCGTCGTCGGCGCCAAGAAGGTGGCGACGATCCTCACCGCGCTGTTTCGCGTCGCGTCGGAACGCATGCCCGACGTCCGGTTCGAGACGGCGGTCTACAACAGTTCCCCGGCGATGGTCGTCTACAACGGCGAGCAGTTGGAGGGCGTCTTCGTCATCGAGATCACCGACGGCTTGATCAGCAACTTCTACGCCATGCGGAATCCGGACAAGCTGCTGGGGATAACGGTCCGCAGAGAGATCAGCCGCCGGGTCTGACAAGCTGAGCCGATGCGGATCGAGCGGCTCGGCGCTCTCGGCAGTGCCCCACGGGTACTGCGGGCGGTGGCCGCGGGCGCGCACCGCCGCGGCATGGCGCCGCCTGCCGCGCTGATCGGCGAATGGTTCGGCTGCGGTGCCGTGATCGCACCGTCGCTGCCTACCGAGCCTCGCAGCGATTTCGGCGCGCTCACCGACGCTCAGCGCACGCCGGCGCGCCGAAATCACTCCGACGGTGCGGTGGGGGGAGGCTGGTTCGGCTACCTGTCGTATCCCGACGCCGGCGCCGACGGGCTGCCAGGACGCGTCCCCGAGGCGGCGGGCGGCTGGTCCGACTGCGTGCTGCGCCAGGACCGCCACGGCTACTGGTGGTACGAGAGCCTTTCCGCCGCAGCACTTTCGGGATGGGTCGCCGAAGCACTGCGAAACCCATTGCCGCCGAATGCTTTCGAGATTGCGTGGCGTGACGCCGACCGTGCCGTCCACCGTCGCGGCGTGCTCGACTGCCTGGACGCGATCGCCGCGGGCGAGATTTACCAGGCGTGCGTGTGCACGCAGTTTGCCGGCGAGATCGACGGCGCGCCGATCGACTTTTTCGTCGACGCCGTCGAACGCACCTCGCCCGCGAGGGCCGCGTACCTGGCCGGCGACTGGGGCGCAGTGGCGTCGTTGTCACCGGAGTTGTTCCTGCGACGCGTCGGCGATGTGGTGACGTCGAGCCCGATCAAGGGCACCCTGCCGCGGTCGGCGGATCCTGCGGCGCTGCGGGCGTCTGTCAAGGATGTCGCGGAGAACATCATGATCGTCGACCTGGTCCGCAACGACCTGAGCCGCGTCGCGATGACGGGCACGGTGACCGTGCCCGAACTTCTCGCGGTGCGCCCGGCACCCGGTGTGTGGCACTTGGTCTCGACGGTGTCTGCCCATGTATCACCCGACGTGTCGATGGCGGCGCTGCTCGACGCCGCATTCCCGCCTGCGTCCGTCACCGGCACGCCGAAGGCCCGGGCACGTCAGCTGCTGGCTGGCTGGGAGCCGCGTCGGCGTGGGGTGTACTGCGGCACAGTCGGTTTCGTGTCGCCGGTCGCCGGCTGCGAACTCAACGTCGCGATCCGGACGGTGGAGTTCGGCGCCGACGGCTCTGCGGTGCTCGGTGTCGGCGGCGGCATCACCGCGGACTCCGACCCCGACCTCGAATGGGACGAGTGCCTGCACAAGGCGGCGCCCATCGTCGGCGCTACGCGTGACGCTGGCAGCGCTCGACGAGTATCCCGGCCAGCAGTGCCGGCTGGCTGACCATCAGGTTGTGGCAGGTGTCCACCGGCAGCACGGTCTGCACGCCGCCCAGCGCGGCGATCGATCTGCGCTGCGACGCCACCGACAGCGCGCGGTCGCGCAGCGTGAGGATCCAGGTGCGAGGCACGTCGTCGGGCAGTTGGGAGCGGTCGACCTTGTCGAAGATGATCGACGGCGACTCGGCGTAGAACCGGTCACGGTTGAACCTGCGCTGCGGGCGCGTCATCCCATTGCAGAACACGAACTCCGCCAACGAGTTCGGCAGCGTGCCCGACATTCCGGTGTCTGCCTTGCGGCGGGCGTATCGCCCGACCAAGCCGGGCAGCGTGTCGACGACCGAGGTGCCCTGCGGCGGCACGAACGCAGCGGCCAGCACCATCTCGCGAACGCGTGACGTGCCGAGCTTCGCCACGACGCCGGGAACGGTGAGCCCCGCCAGTGAATGGCCGACGATGACGAACTCGTCGATGCCCGCATCCTCGATGTCGGCGAGCAGCGAGTCGACCCAGTCGTCGATGGATGCCGTGAGAAGGTCGCCGGGCTTGCCCCGGCGCCCCGGCAGGTCGAGCGCCAGCACGGCGAGTTCCGGTGCCAGACTGTGGATCTCGTCGACAGTCGCATCCCAGCAGTTCGCGGCGTGCTGGCCGCCGTGCACGAGCACCAGCGCGGGCAACGCCATGGCACCTCCGGGTCAGTCGCGCGAGCGCAGAACCGCATCGTAGAGCTCGCGCTTGGACGGCGCCCCGGAATTCGCCGCGACGACTTGAGCGCACGCGTCTTTGACCCGCGCGCCGTCGTCGATGAGCGCGTTCGCCTGGGCCACCAGTGATCCCAGATCAGCCAGCGGCTCAGCGCCCGCCAGCACCACGGTGATCTCGCCCAGCACGCCGTCGGCGGCCCACTCGGCGAGTTCGGCCAGCGAGCCGCGAACGATCTCCTCGTGGGTCTTGGTCAGTTCGCGGCACACCACGGCACGACGCTGCGGCCCGAGCACGTCGACGGCGTCCTGCAGGAACGCCGCCAACCGCCGCGGCGACTCGAAGAACACGGCCGTGCGCTCCTCAGCCACCAGGCCCGTCAGCCACGTCGTGCGCGCCGAATGCTTACGTGGCGGGAAGCCCTCGAAGCAGAACCGGTCGGCAGGCAGCCCCGAGACCGCCAGCGCCGTCGTCACCGCCGACGGGCCGGGCAGACAGCTCACCTGCAGCCCGGCCGCCACGGCGGCCGCCACCAGCCGATAGCCGGGGTCGTTGATCACGGGCATGCCCGCGTCGCTGACCACCAGCACCGTCGCACCGCCCCTGATGTCGTCGACCAGGGCGGGAACGCGTGTCGACTCGTTCTGGTCGAACAGGCTGACCACCCTGCCCGCGATCCGGACGTCGAGGGCCTTGGCCAGGCTGCGCACCCGGCGGGTGTCCTCGGCGGCCACCACGTCGGCGCTGCCCAAGGCGCTGCTCAGGCGCGCGGACGCGTCGGTGGGCAACCCCAGCGGGGTGGCGGCCAGCAGCAGTCGGCCGGGACTCATTTCGGCGGGCTGGAGCGCTGGGCCCACGCGCGCAGCGCAGGGGACGACCGGGGGATCAACACAGGCACAGCCTACGATCGGTCGCGTGACCGCCACCGCCACCGAGTCGCCGACGGCCGCGCGATCGGTTCCTGTGATCAGCCCGGGGCCGCTGATGCCCGTCGCTGACTTCGGGCCCGTCGACCGGCTCAACGGTGCGACGATGACGGCGGTCATCACCGCGCTGGCGGCGATGACGCGGTTCCTGAACCTCCGCTCGCCGACCGATGCGGGCACGCCGATCTTCGACGAGAAGCACTACGCGCCGCAGGCCTGGCAGATGTTGTTCAACCACGGCGTCGAGGACAACCCCGGCTACGGGCTGGTCGTGCACCCGCCGGTGGGCAAGCAGCTGATCGCGATCGGCGAGGCGATCTTCGGCTACAACGGGCTGGGTTGGCGGTTCACCGGCGCGGTGTTGGGCGTCATCGGGATCGCGCTGGTGGCCCGGACCGTCCGTCGGATGACCCGGTCGACGATGGTCGGCGCGATCGCGGGTCTACTGCTGATCGCCGACGGGGTGAACTTCGTCGCGAGTCGCACGGCGCTGCTCGACGGTTTTCTGGCGTTCTTCGTGGTGGCGGCGTTCGGCGCGCTGATCGTCGACCGCGACCAGGTGCGGGAACGTATGCACATCGCACTGCTCGAGGGCCGCATCGGTGAAACACCGTGGGGCCCGCGGCTGGGTGTGCGGTGGTGGCGCTTCGGTGCCGGTGTCCTGCTCGGATTGGCCTGTGCGACAAAGTGGTCCGGGTTGTACTTCATCCTGTTCTTCGGGTTGATGACGCTGGCATTCGACGTCGCCACCCGTCGCGAGTACCGGGTGCCGCGGCCGTGGGCGGGCACGCTGCGACGCGACCTCGGGCCGACGGTCTACGCGCTGGGCCTGATCCCGTTCGGCGTGTACCTGGCGTCGTATGCGCCGTGGTTCGCGTCGGAGACCGCGGTGGACCGCCACGAGGTCGGCCAATCGATCGGCCCAGGCGGATTCCTGCCCGACGCATTCCGGTCGCTGTGGCATTACACCTACGGGGCGTACCGATTTCACGCCGGCCTGACCAACGCCGACGGGAACCACCACCCGTGGGAGTCCAAGCCGTGGACGTGGCCGATGTCGTTGCGGCCGGTGCTCTATGCGATCGACCAGGAGCACGTTCCGGGATGCGGTGCGCAGTCGTGCGTGAAGGCGGTGATGCTGGTCGGCACGCCTGCGATGTGGTTCATCGCAGTGCCCGTGCTGGGCTGGGCGCTGTGGCGGGCGTTCGTCAAGAGAGACTGGCGATACGGCGCCGCGCTGGTCGGCTACGGGGCGGCCTTCCTGCCGTGGTTCGCCGACATCGACCGGCAGATGTACTTCTTCTACGCCGCGACGATGTCGCCGTTCCTGATCATGATGATCGCGATGATTTGCGGAGACATCCTGCATCAACCGAATCAGAATGCCGAGCGAAGAACGCTGGGCTTGCTCGTCGTCAGTTGCTATGTGGCGCTGGTGATCACGAACTTCGCCTGGATGTATCCGATACTCACGGGCTTGCCGATTTCACAGTCGACGTGGAATCTGCAGATCTGGCTACCCAGCTGGCGATAGCCGCCGCCCTGCCTGCTCGGGCCGCGAAATAGCATTCCGGGTCGTGATTCCGGGTTATCCACAGCCATAGCTTCTCGCTCGCCGACAACACCGCCGCGTCGCGCATGATCTGGATATGGGGCGGCCCCTGCTCGGCTCGGAGGCGGTCGCCGCGGGCATCGTGACGCGAGGGCACCTTCGCTGGAACTACCGAGCCATCTACCCCGACGTGTATCTTCCCCGAGACCTCGCTCCGACGATGGCCACCAAGGCAGAGGCGGCCTGGCTGTGGTCCAACCGGAGAGGGATTGTCACCGGAAGAGCGGCAGCAGCGCTGCACGGGGCGCTGTGGGTCGATGACGCGACACCGGTTGAACTGGCGTGGGCGAATAACCACAGTCCAGCTGGCATCATCACGTATCGCGACTGCATCGGAGACGACGAGATGTGTGAACTGCGCGGCATCGCCGTCGCCACGCCAGCGCGTACCGCACTCGATCTCGGCCGCAAGCTCCGACGCGACATTGCAGTCAGACATCTTGACGCGCTTTCGCGGGCAACAGGTGTCACAGCGAACCACGTATTACCGCTGACGGAACGCTACGCCGGCACGAAGGGCGTTCGTCTCTGCCGCCAAGCACTCGATTTGATGGACGCCGGCGCCCAGTCCCCGAAGGAGACCTGGCTGCGGCTCCTGCTCATCGACGCGGGTTACCCGCGGCCGCGAACTCAGATTCCGCTCTACGAGTACGGCGCCCCCGTCGCTCATCTCGACATGGGGTGGCCGTCGATTCGACTCGCCGTCGAATACGACGGCGATCAACACCGCACCGACCGCGGGACTTACGTCAAAGACATGCGACGCGCCGAACTCATCGACCGCCTGGGATGGCGGAACGTTCGAGTCGTCAAGGAAGATCGCGAAATCGACGTCCTCGCGCGAGTGCGCGACGCCTGGACGCGCCGCCAGCGAGAAGGCATGGTCGCTTGAACCTCCGTATGACGACCAGGGATGCTATTTCGCGGCGACGTGCACTACAGCGGGTCGCGCGCGGCAGGACAGGACATGCAGCGGGGGCCGCCGCGGCCGGTACCGAGTTCCGACGCCGCGATCGGCAGCACCTCGATGCCCGAATCCCGCAGCCGGGCGTTCGTCTCGATGTTGCGCTCGTATGCCACGACGACGCCCGGCGCCACCGCCAGCGTGTTGTTGCCGTCGTCCCACTGCTCGCGTTCAGCGGTCACCGGGTCGAGGCCCGTCGCGATCACCCGCAGCTTCTCGATACCCATCGCATTCGCCGCGGCCTCCAGGAACGGGGCGGCGTCGTCGATCCTCACTCCGCCCTCGCCGTTGCGGTGGATCGTGAACGCAGACAGGGAGTCGACGACTTTCGGGTACATGACGACGGCGTCGGTGTCGACCATCGTGCAGACGGTGTCGAGGTGCATCTGCGCACGCTCCTGGGCGATCGGAACCGCCAGCACGGTGTGCGCCAGGTCGTCGTCGAACAAGCTGCGGGCCAACGCTTCCGCGCCCGCCGGCGTGGTGCGCTCCCCCACGCCGACGGCGACCACGCCGGGCGCCAGCAGTAGCACGTCGCCGCCTTCGACCGGCGCGGACCTCGACTCGTATGCCCGCCGGACGCCGAGGAATCGGGGATGGTGCGCATAGATCAGGTCGGTCAGCGACGTCTCGCGAATTCGCGCCGGCAGCGCCAGCGAGGTGATCGCGACCCGCGGCCCGATCCAAAACGACGAGTCGCGGGTGAACATCAGGTTCGGCAGTGGCTCGATGACGAAGTCGCCGCCGTGGTGCATACGACGGACCAGCGACACCTCGTCGCCCGCGATCGGCAGTTCGGTGAACGTCATCCCCGCCATCAGCACGTGTGCGAGGATTGCCGGTCTCAAGCGTCCGCAGATACGCCGAAAGATGCTGCGCCAGCGGCAATCCGAGCCGCCGCGAATCCACTGCGGCCGAGATGCCGTGCATCCGGGCCGCGCCGCTGGCCAGCGCCTCGGTCAGCAGATCCGACAGCAGCAACACTTCGACACCGCGCGACCGCAACAGGGCCGCGAACGCGTCGTGTTCCTCCTGCGCCTTAGCGACCCACGGCAGCCCGTCGAACAGCAGCGCATCGTTGTTGCGGGGCGTCAGCCGCTGCAACTCGGCGCCGGGACGGTGCAGGATGACCGCCCGCAGCGTCCCGACCTCGGAGTTCACTCCCAGTGCGGTCCTAGACACATCAAGCACCGTATCGCGACAGACACTTTTGCTCCTCGCGTGCGCAGCACCTCAACTATTGTTTAGGTATGGACATCCACGAGCTGACGCCGGGCGAGATGGCCGACCGCAGTGGTGTGGCCGTCTCGGCTCTGCACTTCTACGAACGCGAGGGCCTGATCGCCAGCCGCCGCACATCGGGCAACCAGCGCCGCTATGCCCGCGAAACCCTTCGGCGCGTCGCGTTCATCAGGATGTCGCAGCGGCTGGGTATTCCTCTTGCCCGGATACGCGAGGCGCTGGCGACGCTGCCGACCGATCGCGTCCCCACCAGTAAGGACTGGGGGCAGTTGTCCGCGGGGTGGCGCGAGGACATCGACGAGCGCATCGTGCATCTGCAGCGGTTGCGCGACAACCTGAGCGGCTGCATCGGCTGCGGTTGCCTCAGCCTCAAGACATGCGCCCTGTCCAACCCGGGCGATGTGCTGGCGCAACAGGGGCCCGGCCCGGTCCGGCTCTGACGGTTCGAACGGGTGTGCGATAAACTCGGGCGCATGGAGGTGGCGCTGCAGAACTCTCTCTTCGACCCCGCCGAACGGCAGCACCTGGGCAACGGCGCTTGGGTCGAGGTGCGGTCCGGCTGGCTGACCGACGCCGACGCGCTGTTCGACGAACTATTGGAGGTCATCCCGTGGCGCGCCGAGCGCAGGCAGATGTATGACCGTGTGCTCGACGTGCCCCGACTGGTCAGCTATCACAACCTGATCGAGGAGGAAGCGCCGCATCCAATGCTCAAGCAGATGCGCAGGCGGCTGAACGACGCCTACGGAGGCGAGCTCGGCGAGCAGTTCACCACGGCGGGGCTGTGCCTCTATCGCAACGGTGACGACAGCGTCGCCTGGCACGGCGACACCATCGGCCGCAGCAGCACCCAGGACACCATGGTGGCTATCGTAAGCCTCGGCGCCACAAGAGTTTTTGCTCTTCGTCCACGCGGTGGCGGCAAGTCGTTGCGCCTGCAGCACCGGCACGGCGACCTACTGGTGATGGGTGGTTCGTGCCAGCGGACGTGGGAGCACGCGATACCGAAGACGGCTAAGCCGGTCGGGCCGCGAATAAGCATCCAGTTCCGGCCGCACGACGTCCGTTGAGCCTCAAGCTTTCACAGCGGAGACGCCGGCGGTGAGCAGGTCGCCTGCGCGTTTGGTGTCCACCGGCGACACGGGCTTGTCGGGGACCACGAGCGGGTTGGCGGCGACAATCACCATGAGCGAGCCGAACCTCGCCACGTAGGTGTAAAGCTCACCGGTACGGGTCTTTCCGGCCAGCGTGGTTTGTATGACGCGGTGAGCACCCTGAGTCTGCACGCCGTCGATCTTCGGTGCGTCGACCACTTCGATGAGCCCGCGCATCGCCGGCCCGGTGAAGCCGACCTTCTGGCAGTTCGCCGGCGGACCGTTGACCGGCACGGTCTCCGATGTCTCCACGGCGATCGCGATGAACCGGTTGCCTTCACCCTCGGCCGTCAGCGCGGCCATGTTGCCCTTGACGCCTGGCGCCAGCACCTGTTGGTTCGCGAACTGTCCGCATTCGGCCGGCTCGAATTTGATTTCCGCAGGCAGCTTTTGGGGTTCGAGGATGCGGGGATCGATGGCGGTGGGGGCGATGTCGGTGACCTTGAACGATGCGGGCAAATCGGAGCGCAGGCTCTTGACGTTGGCGATGTCGGCGTGCGACAGGTCGGGCTCGGCCGATTCGGCGGAGCCGCACGCGGCGAGCGCACCGGCGCAAGAAATTACGAGCGCCGTTCTCAGGTTCAACATCGCCGCCAATGTACCCGCAGCGAGGGCTTCAGCCGCGTAGCGCCGACACCGTTTTGACCAATAGGTCCGCGGCGAATTCTTGGCCGAGTGGGGGATTCGGCGATCCCGGATCCGTGACGACGGTGACCAACGCGAGGTAGTCGCCGAGGTAAGCGCTGAAGGTGTAGGCCGCCGAGGTCGTTTCGGTGCCGCCTTCGACGACCGTCCGCGCGACGGTGGTCATCCCGACGGTGGTCGCGCCGTCGATGGCTGGGGCGTCGACGAGGCCGACGGTGCCGCTTGTGCTTCCCGATGTCACCGTCCAGTGACCGCATTCGGCCAGCACTGCCGTGTCGAAGGTGACGGGCGTCGAAGGTCCTCCGATGACCATGGCATGCACGATGCCGCCGGGACCCGATGCCGACCAGCCCGCCGTCGCCGTGTCGTCCGGCGCCGGACCGGCCAGCGTCCCGCACTGCGGCGGCTCGGCAACCCAACCGGGCCGCAGACCCCAGTACGTCGCCGGCGATGCGGGGCCGCCGACGTCGGCGACCTCGTAGCCGACGGGTAGCCCGTTTCGCGCTCGGTCGATGCGGACGGGGTTGACCTGGGATTTTGCGACCGACGACGCAGTTGGTGCGGTGGAGGTCGACGTGGCGGGCTGGCCGCATGCTGCAAGCGCGTACGCCGCCACAAGGGCCGAGAGGAGCGCGGATAGGCGCACGGCCCGTTGATACCACACAGGATCCCTTGAACCGGCTGGCAACGTTATGCGTGTCTAAAGCGATCAACTAGTGAGTCGGGCCAAATAGAAACACGGAGAATCTGTCATGCGCGCAGTGTGGGCAATGGCAGGGGGGATCGTGGCGGCGGGCGTGGTGCTCGCGCCGGAGGGTGTGGCAACGGCAGACCCCGGTGCACCGGGTAACGCCTACGCGACAATCGGGCAGCTCGAGGCGGCCGGCTACGACGTCAACATCGATCGAGTGGGCAGTGCGCCGATCGATCAATGCATCGTCACCAGTGTCCGCAACCCGCAGGACATCACCCGGACCATCCGGGTCGACAACGGGCGCAAAGGCGACAAGAGGGACTTCGACCTGGTGACCATCGTGGTGCGCCGGACGATCACCGTCTCGCTCAACTGCGACAGTCGAACCTAAGCGGCAGCGTCTTTCGCCTTCGGATCGTCGCTGGTCTTCGTGTCGCCGTCTTTGTGCTGCTGTCCAGTCAACTTTTTGAATACCTGCTTTATGGGTCCGTCACCGTCGGGACGTAGGCCAGCGAACGGCTTGGGGCGGTCGGCGCCGAAGGCTCCGCGGACGCCGAAGGGATTCGGCCTGGTGCCCGGTGGAACCGTCGTGTCATCGGACTTCGTGTCATTGACGATTGCGTCCGCGTCTCCACTCTTGGTCCGGTTCGAATCTCCGGCCAGGTGCCGTGCGGTGGCCGGCGACGGACCGACGGCAGCGGCGGGAGACGCGGTCGGTCCAGCGCTCAGCGGCGCAATGTTCACCGGATTCCAGCTCTGGGCAGGCACTTCCTCCCATTCGTTTGCCGAATCCTTGCTGTAGACCGGGCCGCCCACGCCGAACGGGCGATACACATCCTGTGTGCCGAGTGCCCTGCCGACGCCGGCTTCCTGCAGTCCGTCGTCGATGCCGACCGGAATCGACTCGGCAAGGTTGGTGAGGAGCTTGATTGGATCGCCTACGGGCAACAGCTGGAACTGCACGTGTTCGCCCGGGCTCGCGTCTCGCACGTAAGCGTCCTCGATCAGCACTCGTAACGGCGCATCGACGACGGCCAGGATCGGGTCGGGCACACCGATCGTCCCCAGGGGCATAAGTATCGGGAGACGCTGTGAAGCGATCAGGTAGTACTGGGTGTCGCCGTACTTGCCCTGATTGATCATGCCGTCTTCACCGATCTGGTGTGTGGGCACATCGCCGTGCAGTTGCGCGTATGCGGCCAGCGAGTTGGCCATCGCCAGAATATTGAGCGGCCGCGCCGGTGCGTCGCCGCCGAGGAAGTCGTACTGCTGCGCGACATCGACAGTCGGATAGACGGTGGGGTCGGTGGCGCTCGCTGCGGGTGAGCAGGTGTCGCCGTCGGGCAGCTGTTCTTCGTCGGCCCGTAGAACGTGATGCCGATAAGCGGGATCGTCTGCCTTCGAAATCCACGACCGAGGATGCCGCCGTTGGGCCGCATCGGATTGGAGATCAGGTAAAACTCCGTGCCGTCTAGGTTTTCGTCGTCGATCTGACCGTCGATGAGCTGGTTCTTGACTAGCGACGCGACCACAGCGCTCTGCGAGTAGCCGAAGACGACGAAGTGATCGTCTCGCTGCGGCGCGGGGGAGGCTGGCTTCCGCCTCTGACAGTCGCAATCGCCGTACCGCCGCACCAAGGCGTGAACCGAGATTGGCGACGCCTTGCTCAACGGAGGAGTCGAAAGTGGTCGTGCCGAACACGGGAGCGAATTCCGCCGGATATGTCACGGCGATAGGGCGTGACCGGCGGACGGTCGGGATCGGCTTCCCGGAATCGATGAAGTGGTTGACGGCCTGATCGAAGTAAGTGGCGACGAACTGGATCGGAATCGACGTCGGGCGACAGCGGGTGCTGCGTCCCGCCCATGATCAACGCTGTAGTGGCCAGTAGCTGAACCGTCGCAGTGATCGTGACCGACACGACCAACGCGGGCACGGCGATCAGCGCCACGAGAACAACGACCAGCGAACGCGCAATCGCCTTCATCTTCAGAAAAACCTTTCCCCACTCAAACAAATCGCGCCGCCTGCTCTCAGCGACGATCCCCACTACGACCACGAGTCCCCACCTCGCAGTACAAAGCATTTTGCACTACGGACGTCAAGAGCGACAGCGAAATCCACAGGGTTTTCTTCGCGGGCCATTCGGGCCCCGTCAACCACCGACAGATCGGGGAGTCCGCGGGCCGCCGGCAAACGGGTCTGACGTGCGCTTCCGCGCCGTCCAGGGATGGCGGGCCTTCGCCGCGAAAGCCCTCCCGGACGGCGTTGCCGCCCGTAGGCTCATGGCGCAGATTTCAACTGACCCGGGAGAATCATTCAATGAAAGAACTGAGGGCCGGCGGCATCGTGATCATGGCCGTCGTACTCGGCCTTGCCCTCGTGGGCTGTGGCTCCGACGACAAGAAGGCCGGGACCACCACCTCGAGTTCGACCAGCAAGTCGGCCGCGCCCAAGTCAGCAGAGGCGGCCAAGCCCAACGCCACGATCCCCGACTACATCAAGCAGAACGGCATCACCGAAACACCGGTGAAGCGCGGCGACCCCGGTTCTCCCGAAATCAACCTGCCGACCCCTCCCGGTTGGGAGGACATGGGCCCCGCAACTCCCCCGTGGGCATGGGGCGGAATGAAGTTCACCGGCGACCCCGCGATGGCCGCCAACCCGCCGACGATCCTCGCGCTGCTCTCGAAGCTGCAGGGCAACGTCGACCCGGCGAAGATCCTCGAATTCGCGCCAGGCGAGATGAAGAACCTGCCCGGCTATGAGGGCGATGGCGTCGGATCGGCCAGCCAGCTCGGCGGCTTCGACGCCTGGCAGATTGGCGGGACCTACCAGAAGAACGGCACCAAGCGTGCCGTGGCACAGAAGACGGTGGCGATCCCGGGGGCCGACGGCCTGTTCGTCCTTCAGCTCAACGCCGACGGCACCGAGGATCAAATGGGGGTGCTCATGGACGCCACCAACGTCATCGACGAGCAGACGACCATCACCCCGGCGCCGTGACGGCAATGCACTCTTCGCTGTCGTGGTGCATCCGGGCCCGAATCTTCTACGCGGGCTTCAACAGCCATATGGTCGAACGCGTGCGGCGCCCGATCGTCGTCGTCAACGCGGCGTAGTCACGCGCGTGACACCGCCGACGCATCTGCTACCTGCTTGGCTGTCGGCCGGATGCCGGTGTAGCGCTCGAACTGCTCGGCCGCCTGCAGTGCGATCACCTCGCCTCCGGTGATGACCTTCGCGCCGGCATCCCGCGCGGCGCGGATCAACGGGGTCTCCGACGGAAGAGCGACCACGTCGAACACGACGTCGGCCTCGGCGATCGTCGACGCGTCGAACGCAGTCTGCTTTTCTTCCGGACCACCGGCCATTCCGATCGGTGTCACGTTGACGATGACGTCTGCGGTTCGCGACCCCACCTCTGGCGCGAAATCGTAGTCGAGTTGCCGAGCCAACGCCTTGCCGGTTTCCGCGTTCCGGGCGACCACCGTGCCGCTACGAAAACCGTTGTCCCGGAACGCCGCTCCGACGGCAGCGGCCATTCCCCCGCTGCCGTGAATCAGCACCGACTGTGACTCGACCAGGCCGTGCCGGCCGATGAGCCGCTGCACGGCTAGGTAATCGGTGTTCGACGCGACGAGGTGACCGTCGTCGTTGACAATCGTGTTCACCGCGTCGATGATCCGTGCCGAGTCCTCGACCTCGTCGACGAGCTGGATGACGTCCTGCTTGAACGGCATCGACACCGAGCATCCGCGGATGCCCAGCGCCCGCACTCCGCCGATCGCCGCGGCGATGTCTGTGGTGGTGAACGCCTTGTAGATGAAGTCGAGCCCAAGCAGGTCGTACAGGTAGTTGTGGAATCGCGTGCCGATGTTGCTGGGCCGTGCCGCCAGTGAGATGCACAGCCGGGTGTCCTTGCTCAGCGGTGGTCGCATCAGTTGACCACGCCCATGACTTGCCTTGCCGTGCCGTGAATCTGGCGGTAAAGCTCGCGCGAGATGGACAGGTCGCGCAGCGCGGGCACGTCGATGACGGTGGTCACCACGCCGAGGTCTTCGCGTTGCCACCGGGCGCCGTACCGGTCGAGGATCTTGCGCATCGACAGGTTGTCGGAGAGCACCCGCGCCGAGAACCGCCGAATCCCGTCGCCACGCGCCGCGACGGCCAGCGCCGCCATCAGAAACGAGCCGATACCGCGGCCCTGGTACTCGTCGCCGACGATGAACGCCACCTCCGCGAGCGTGGGATCGGTCTCGTCGCGGACGAACCGTGCGTCGGCGACCACCGGACCGTCCCTCCCCTCCGTCATCACCCAGACGAAATGGTCTTTGTAGTCGACCTCGAACAAGTAGGTCAGCAACGCCTTGGTCGGCGTCCGCGATGTCTGAAATCTGCGGTACAGGGTTTCGCTGGAGTATTCGATCGTGCCGTCGGAGTTCCGTTCGCTGTCGCCCGGCAGCACGGGTCGCAGGTAGAGCCACGAGTCGTCGCGCATTCGAACCGGGATCGGCGTGATGAAGGCCGCCAGCCGCTGGCGGGCGGTGCGCACCAATTTCTCCATCATGCCCGGCACGTCGAGCATGGTCGCGAACGCGCCGTGGCCGCCGGCCCATCCCGTCAGCGGTTGGGTGGCGACCACGGTGGCGGTCCGCGGAGCGTCGCGCAGCAGCGCGATTTCGCCGACGATCAGCGGCGGAGACAACTCCAGTTCGGTCGGCACTCCCTCGCTGTCTGCATGGGTGACCTCCGCTCTGCCCGAATCGATCAGCAGAAACGATTCCGCGCGCTCGCCTTGTCGCATCAAGACCCGGCCCGCCGGCGCGCTCAGCGGGCGCAGCTGCGCCGCCAACGACACCAAAGCATCCGGACGGCAGCCCTCGAATATCTCCAGGGCGGCGAGTTCGTCGGCGCTGACGGCCGTCAGTCCGGCCACCTGACGAGGCTACCGCCTCGAACCGCACCGCTTTCAGCGAGGCGCGGAGATGTCGGTGGCCTGCGATCGCCCCCGCAGCACCTTGCTGCCCGTGGCGTGCCAGTGTTCGCGTTCGCCCGCGTCGGCCCGCTCAATGGCCGCTGACGAGCAAAGGATCCGCCGGTCCGATGTCTTCGCGAGGTCCGCCAACCGCGCGGCCTCGTTCACCGGGTCGCCGATCACCGTGTATTCGTAGCGGTTCTCGGCGCCGATGTTGCCTGCGAAGACCGGTCCGGCGGAGACACCGATGCCGAAGTCGACCAGCGGCAGTCGGCGCAACTGCTCGCCGAGCGTGCGTGCCGTCGCCAGCGCCGCCGAGGCCGCTCCAGTGATGCGCAGGGGTGCCCCGAACACGGCGAGCGCGGCATCACCCTGGAACTTGTTAATCAGCCCTTCCTGCGCGTCGACGGCGTTGACGACGATCCGGAAGAAGTCGTTGAGCACCTCGGCCACCTGCTGCGGCGGATGACTGGCCGCCAACTCCGTCGAACCTGCCAGGTCGATGAAGAGAATCGCGGCCTCTTGAACGCCACCCGACATCGACACGCCTTCTTCGATGGCACGGTGCGCGACGTCGGCGCCGACGTGCCGGCCGAACAGGTCGCGAACCCGTTCGCGTTCGGCGAGGCCGACGACCATCCGATTGAAACCGTCTTGCAGCCTGCCGATCTCAGAGCGCTCGAACACATCCACCTCGGTGTCGAACGAACCCCGCTCGACCTCGGCCATGCCGTCGACCACTTCACGAATCGGATCGGAGATCGACCTGGAGGTCAGGATCATCGTCGGCAACCCGAGTAGAACCGCGGCGAGCGCGACCACCATCACGGCCATCTCGACCGAGGCCGTTTTCGGTATCAGCCAGCCGTTCGACCTCACTACGACCAACGCGACGATGACGGCGCACGGCAGCCCACTGCACAGCAGCCACATCAGAATGAGCCTCGCCTGCACCCCGGGCACGGCGACGAGGCGCTCAGAAGTGTGCGTCGCGGCTACGAGAATGGGACGAACGATGTTCAGCGTCAGCAGAAGCCCGATGCCCGATGCGGCGGATCCGCCCAGTGCGACCCCGAGTGCGGTCGGCACGATGATGCCGATGCCGCCGTCGATGTTCATGGCGGCCGAAACCGCGCCGCTGACGACCCATGTGCCGGCCAGGATCACGGACTGCCGAGCGAGCAATCTAGTCAACGCTTTTCGCTGACGGGCGTCCGGTTCCCGGCCGGCTTCGTACCAACGCAGGGTGGGCGTGATGCTCTTGACCCCGCCCACGGTGACCGCCATCGTGCCGACGACGACCAACGCCGCAGAGGCGATGATGTTCCTCGGCGTGAAATAGTTCTGGGCCCCGAGCAGTGCCTCGCCGCCGAGGGGGACCAGGATGGCGACGGCGGCGGTGATCGACAGCAGGTACGCACCGGCAAGGCGGCCCGCGTAGTCGACCGCCAGCCTGCTCATGTGAACAACGTAGCGATATGCAGGGCTCTACGGGCCTGGCTTGAATTCCACGTGCAGTTCGGCCAGTCCGCGCATGATGAAGGTGGGCTCATAGCGGTACCGGCGACGCTCGGGCGGACCATGGTGCTGCTCGGAGACCCTCAAGTCGGTCATCCGGTCGAGGATCCGGTTCAACGAGATCCTGCCCTCGGCCCTGGCGAGCGGCGCACCCGGACACGAGTGCACGCCGCGGACGAACGCGATCTGCTCGCGGACGTTGCTTCGCTCCGGACGGAAGGAGTCGGGATCGTCGAACTTGCGCGCATCCCGGTTGCAGGCGCCGGGCAGCAGCATGACGGTGGTCCCGGCAGGCACCTCGACGTCGCCGACCGTTGTCGACGTGCGCGCCATCCGAAAATGTGACTTCACCGGGCTCTCGGTTCGCAGCGTCTCCTCGAGGAAGGCGGGAATGCGGCTGCGATCCTCGCGCAGATACCTTCCGTATTCCGGATTCTCGGCGATTATGCGCACCGCGCTACTGACCAGCTTCGTGGTCGTCTCGGTACCCGCGGCGAACAGGAACGTCGACAGGTTCATCACGTCGTCTATCTCTGGAGTGGAGCCGTCCTCGTATTTCGCCTGCGCCAGTTCGGTCAGGACGTCAGCGCGGGGTACGCGGCGGCGATCGTCGATATAGCTGTAAAACTTCTCGTTCAACCATTGCAGTGGGTTGTGCGACGTGGGGGATTCCTCACCGAGAGCGCCGACCTGCTCGCTGGCGAAGACAGCACGGAACTCGTCATGGTCCTCGGCGGGCACACCGAGAAGATCGGCAATCACCAGCAGGGAGAACGGCTTCGCATAGGCCTCCAGGAATTCGCAGGCGCCACGGTCGACGAACGTGTCCAGCTGTTCGTCGGCCAGTCGCCACATGAAGTCTTCGTTCTCCTTCAGGCGCTTGGGAGTGATGAGCTTGGTCAACAATCCGCGGGTGCGGGTGTGCAGCGGAGGATCCTGGGCGGTGATGTGCTCGCTCATCGGGACCTGAGCGCGGTGCTGTTCGATCAGCTCGGACACGTCGTCGCCGCCGGGAGATATGGGCATCCCGGAGAACGGGCCTGCGACCGAGATGCACGATGAGAACGCAGGATCCTTGTAAACCGCCAGCGCCTCCTGATAACCGGTGACCGCGAGCACATTGAACGGTGTTGCTTGCGTGACGGGGCATTTCGACCGCAGGTGATCGAAGTATGGGTACGGGTTGCCGACGAGCGACTCGTCGGTGAAGAAGTCGATGGTGTCGAAGTCGGTCATGCAACGCTCCCGGTCGGCGGATCGAAGAGCACCGGCAGCGACGTCGGCGAACGGAAGACCATGCCACGGATGTGCGGGTCGTCGCCGTCGGGATCCAGCCGGAGATTGGGCAGCCGGTCCAGCAAAAGGTTTATCGCGGTGCGCATCTCGAGTCGCGCCAGGTGCATGCCGAGACAAACATGCACCCCGTGTCCCCAGCTGATGGGCACCTTCGCCTGCCGGAAGATGTCGAAGCGGTCCGGATCGGGATACCGGTCCTCCTGCCGGTTGGCCGCGCCGAGCATCGGCATCACCGACGAGCCCTTCGGAATCGGCACTCCGGACAACTCGGTGTCGCGCGTTGCGACTCTGGTGATGTTCAACAGCGGCGCATCCCATCGCACCGCCTCCTCGATTGCTTGCGGAATCAGGGAACGGTCGGCGCGGATCGCGTCGAGTTGATCGACGTTGGTCAACAGGCCGAACAACAGGTTGCCGAGCGACCGGTAAGTCGTCTCAACTCCTGCGGGGAGCAGCAACCGGATGAACGAGTAAATGTCCTCGTCGGCGAGCTTGTGCCCGTCGATCTCGGCAGCCGCGAGGCTGCTGATCAGGTCATCGCGCGGTTCGGCCCGACGGGCCTGCAGGATCGGGTTGAAGTAGTCGACCAGTGCCCGCGACGCCTCCTTGCCCCGTTCCGGGTTGACAGTGAAGCTCAGCATCGAGATCGACCAGCGCTGGAATTGGGGAAAGTCGTCCTCCGGCAGGCCGAGCAGCGCGGCGATGATGCGCGTCGGATACGGAAAGGTGAACGTCTTGACCAAGTCCGCCTTGCCGTTCGGGGCGAACTGGTCGATCAGTTCATTGCCGACGCGTCCGACGATCTCGTCCTCCCACCGCGCGAGCGCCTTCTGGGTGAACGCCTTCGTCACGAGCGACCGGAGCCTGCCGTGCACGGGCTCATCCATGCCCAGCATGACCCCGTGGCCAAGCACGTCACCAAAGATCTGAATCACGACATTGGACGAGTAGGTCTCGTTGTCGCGCAACATCGTCTGGATGTCCTCGTGCCGGTACACGATGAAGACCGGCTTGCCCTCCTCGCCGGGCATCGCGGACATGTCGATCCGCTGAATGGGCGTCTCGTGGCGCTGTTTGGCCAATTCCGGATAGGGGTCACGGACGTTGCCCGAGACGACGTCGTCGAACGCCCCGAAGTCCTCGAGGTCGTCGAACAGTTCTGACATGCTGCTCCTATCAAGTCGCCGGGTATGCGACGGATTTCACTTCGGTGTACTGGTCGAAGCCCAAGACGCCGTTCTGTCGCCCGACGCCGCTGGCCTTGTAGCCACCGAACGGGGTGTCGGCGCCGTAGCCGGCTGCCCCGTTCACGCCGATGAACCCGGCCCGCAGCCGTTTGGCGACGGCGAGTGCGTGATCGAGCGTTCCCGCCATGACGTTTCCTGCGAGCCCGTAGTCGCTGTCGTTCGCGATTCGCACGGCGTCGTCCTCGTCGTCGAACGGTATGACGACGAGGACGGGGCCGAAGATCTCTTCGCGGGCGATGGTCATCGTGTTGTCGACGTCGACGAAAAGTGTTGGCTTGACGAAGAATCCCTTGTCCATTCCGTCCGGCGACTCAGCCCCACCGACGAGCATCCTCGCGCCTTCCTCGAGGCCTTTCTCGATGTATCCCCGGATTCGGCTGCGCTGCTTGTCTGAGATGACCGGGCCGCACAGCGTCGCCGGGTCCTGGGGATCGCCGGGAGCCATGCCCTCATACATGTCCTTGAGGATTTCGACGCCCTCGTCGTAACGCGACCGCGGCAGCAGCATCCGCGTCGGCATCGCGCAGCCCTGCCCCGCATGCATGCACGGCGCGATGCCCATCATGCAGCCCAGCGCGAAGTCGGCGTCCTCCAGCACGATGGTCGCCGACTTGCCACCCAGTTCGAGGAACAGCCGCTTCATCGTCGCCGCGCCTTTTTCCATGATCCGCTTGCCCACGATCGTCGATCCCGTGAACGAGATCAGGTCGACCTTGGGCGACAGGGTGAGTTCCTCACCGACGAAATGATCCGACGCGGTGACGACATTCACGACTCCCGCCGGGATGTCGGTGTTCTCGGCGATCAGCCGACCCAACCGGGTTGCATTGAACGGCGTGTTCGGCGCCGGCTTCAGCACGACTGTGTTGCCGGTACCCAGCGCTTGGCCGAGCTTCTGGATGGTGACCTCGAACGGGAAGTTCCACGGCACGATGGCGCCGACGACCCCGGCGGGCTCGCGCCAGACCTTCCGAGTCGTGTTGATGCCCGTCAGCGACACCATCGCGTCGCCGAGGGATGCCTGCCAGGGATAGTGGTCGATCAACTCGGCCGGGTAGCGCAGTGCGTCCGCCAGCGGAGCGTCGAGCTGTGGTCCGTAGGTGACCGACCGCGGACAACCCACCTCGAGGATGAGTTCTTCGCGCAGTTGCTCCTGCTCGGCTTCGATGGCGTCCTGCAGTTGCAGAAGGCACTTCTGTCGGAAGGGGTGGTTCGTGGACCAGTCCGTCTCGTCGAATGCGCGCCGTGCGGCATCGATGGCGCGGTGCATGTCCTCTTTCGACGCGTCGGCGACCGCGCCGAGGGACTCCTCGGTGGCGGGGTTGATGTTGGTGAAAGTGCCTGCCGCGCCGTCGACGAGCGTGCCGTCGATCATCATCTTCGGCTCGAAACGGACCGTGAGGTTGTCACTCATTGTTGCTTCCCTCGGTGTGCGGGTCCGGTACTCCCATGGTCGCGACCGATTTACCTTTCAGAGCACCGAAACGGGGGATGCCCATCAACAGACGCGTCACGGTGTGCAGGCCGGCGCCGGGAAGCAGCCGGTTCGCCATCAGCAGCATCCGCGCATCGGGTCCAACCGGCTGCCGGACGAAGGGCTTGGTGCTGTCGAGCGCCTTGGCCAGCCCGGCGGCGAATCTGTCGGGTGATTTCGCTGCGAGTCTCATCGCGGCGCGCCCCCGCGTGTCCATCGTGGCGTGGTGGCGGCCGTAGGGGCCGTCGAGGACGCGGCAGTCGGTGGTGCCCGCGTCGGTGATGATGTCGGTGTCGTAAGTACCGGTCACCAGGATCGTCACTCCGATGCCGAACGGCCCGACCTCCCCGGCCATCGACTCCCCCCACCGCTCAAGCGCTCCCTTGACCGCCGAATACGGTGCGGTGGCCGGCATTCCGCGGACACCGCCGGCACTCGAGATGAGCACGATACGGCCCCGGCCCGCTGCCCGCATCGACGGCAGCAGTGCTTTCGTCAGCGCCACGGGACCGAAGACGTTGGTGGCGAACATGCGCTCCCACAGACTCATCGGGGCTTCCTCGACCATGCCGGCCGCGGAGATCCCTGCGTTGTGCACCAACGCGTACGGTGCACCGATGGCCTCCTCGATCGACTTCGCAGCGGCGGTGACCGACGCAGGATCGGTGAGATCGAGGGTGACACCGACAAGCCGTGGATCGTTCTCGCCCGCCCCGGTCGCCGCGCGCAACGAGTCCATACCGGCGTCGACCGACCGCATCGCCCCGACGACGGACCACCCGCGTCTGTACAAGTGTGCGGCCGAGGCGAACCCGAGCCCGCGCGAGGCTCCGGTGATGACAACGCTGCGCGTGTCAGCCATTCGCGCCCTTCGACGCACACCTATCGCTGACCGCCCCGAGTTCGACGTCCGGCCTGCCACTGGGCTGTGCGCTCATCCAGGTCGACCAGATGCCTACGGAGTACGGGCCGCGTTGACCGTTTTCCTCGTAGAAGCCCTGCGGGTCATAGACTTTGGCCTCTGGGTAGGGCCAGGGGCACGCCACCGACGTCGCCGTTCGAGTCCACTTGATGATCGCGAACCCCGTGCCATAGGCGAAGTAAGCGAGGTTGATGATGATGAACATCACCACGAACATCCCGAGCACGGGCTTGCCGGCAAAAATGCGCGCCCGCTGAGCGAGCTTCTCGGCCACCGTCTTGCCGGTGTCGTCGCGGTAGAGCAGCACACCGGCGGGGATCATCACAAACGTCACCATGACGGATTCCCATATCAGCGGGAACTGGTATGGCTCGCCCACGAAGATCGAGCCGAACGGGATGACCTGCGCGTAGATGTAGAACCCGGTCCGCACGAGGGTCACCTCGAGCATCATGTCGAAGACGAACCCGATCGGCAGGATGATGAGAGCGAGGGTGATCAGCGGGTGACGCCACACGAACGAGTCAACAGGCCTGCGGGCCTGGAATTTTCGCAGCATCCAGATGGCCGGGAAGTACGGTCCGAGGTAGAACATGATGTAACCGATGACCAGGAACGGTTCGACCGTCGGCGACAGCGAAACCAGTGGCCAGTCCTCCGGCCAGTGCCACAGTTGCGGGTTGTAGACCGCGAACGGCGACCAGTTCATGATGGGGTCCTGCCAGACGATCAGTGTGCAGACGATGCCCATCAACAGCACCGGGTGTGCGCCGTGCCGTCGCCACGCGATGACATACACGGCGATGAGGATGGACATCGAGATGATCGTGAAGATCTGGAACAAGCCCAGCCAGTGCTCGTAGCCGAACAGCGGCCTCACCGGCCGGGGCGTGCCGGTGACCTCGGGATTGCGGATACGCGGTGATACGGCTCCGACGCGTGCATTGACGGCGATCAGCGCGAGAATGGCCACGGCGACGGCGATCCATGCCGCGGCCTTCCATGAGCCCTTCTTCGGTTTAGGCGCAGGACTTTCGGCGGCCGGCGTTGTCTGCCGAGTAGTCATGGTTCACTCCTCCCCAAAGCGGTCGACGAGATGGGAATTGACGCCGTCGGCGTCGAGCGTCCGGGCGACCAGATATCCGGCGCCCATCCAGGCACGTCGGGTCCATTTCCCGAAAGACACCCTGGTGCCGGGCGCGCCAGACGCAGCGGGCATCATCTTGACACGCTCCAAAGCCTCCTTGACGCCGCGCGGGCTCAGCGGGTGGGCATCGGCGAAGGCACGCACCAGAGTGGTGGCGACATCATGGTTGACCACGGTCACACAGAACTCGGGTCGGCTTCCGCCGTACTTCGCCGCGTACCGGTCGAGGAAGTTCTGTCCGATCGCATTACCCTCGTCGTACTGGTCGACCCCGACCCAGCCCATGAACGCGTTCCACATGATCGGGTTGACCCACGCGTTCTGAAACGCGGTGGTGGTGAAGCGCGGCGGATCCCAGGCGAGCGCTTCCAGCGCCGGGGCGATGAAGACGATCCCGAAGCCGAACCCGAGATGAACGATCGCTTCTGCCTTGGCCTCGTGCAGGCTGCGCACCGCGTCATTGATGTCCTGCGCAGTCTGCGCGATCGCGGCTTCCGCGACGATGCGGACACCCTTTCGGGCACATGCACTTCGCAGGTTCCGAAGATAGCTCTCGCCGATGAGATTCTGCTCGACCAGCACACCGATCTCGGTCAACCCGCGCTTGGCGACAAGGTCGACGAGAAAGATGGGTTCGTCGGTCATCGATCCCTGCGGGAAGGCGAACGTCCACTCACCCAGCCAGTCGTCGGTTCCGGTGACGCTGATCGCAGGCACCTTGAAGCGCTCCTCGATCGCTTCGCGCATCGGCACACAGTTGTCGGTGATGTTGGGGCCGAAGACCACGAGACAACCCTGGTCGACGAGTTCGCCGTAGGCGTCGATCACCGCTTTCACCGAGCCCTTGGGCAACCCCTCGACCTCGCGATAGATCATCTGCACCGGTCGATCCATCAGGCCCTGCTCGACCGCCTCGGAGAAGACGAGATCGAAGCTTTGAGTGAAGGAGGCGAACAGGTCCTCCGGAAACCCCGGCGGCAGTGTGAAGTCCATCAAGTAGCCGACCTTGATGGGCTCGGCAGTGCTTTCGTACGACATGCAACCTCCGTTGGTGTGCGATGCGTCAGTCGGTGGGCGGTTGGTCGGGGAAGTCTTGTCCTGTCGTGCCGGCCAGATACACGTCGATCATTTCCACGAGGCCGCGGGTCACGGTTGAGTCGTCGGTGAGCGGGCCCGCGATTGCAGCCCGAGCCGCATCGCGCGGACTCAACCCCTCGACGATGAGTCGGCCCGCCGCGATCAGGACGCGGGTCGAGGCCACCTCACGCAACCCACCCGTCTCGAGCCTGCGGATGGCTTGGCCGAGTCGCACGAGTTCGGCAGCGCGTTCGTGGCCGATGCCCGCTTCATTGACGAGGATCTTCTCCTCGACATCCGGTGTGGGGAAACCGAAGTCGATCGCGACCATCCGTTGGCGGGTCGAGTCCTTGAGGTCTTTCAACACGCTCTGATAGCCGGGGTTGTACGACACGACGAGGCAGAAGCCGGGCGCCGCGTCGAGCGTCTCCCCCAGTCGCTCGATCGGCAGCTGCCGACGGTGATCGGCCAGTGGGTGCAGCACCACCGTGGTGTCCTGACGCGCCTCGACGACTTCGTCGAGGTAGCAGATCGCGCCGTCGCGCACCGCGCGGGTCAGCGGACCGTCGACCCACTCGGTGTCGCCGCCGCGCAGCAGGAAACGCCCGACGAGGTCGGCGGTGGTCAAGTCGTCGTGGCAGGAAACGGTGACGAGCGGGCGATCGAGATCATGCGCCATCGCCTCGACGAACCGCGTCTTGCCGCACCCTGTCGGACCCTTCAGCGCGATCGACAGACCCTGCCGGTAGGCGGCCTTGAACACCTGCTCCTCGTTGGCCACTGGGACGTAGTACGGGCGCGGCGGCTTCACCGGCATCGTTTCCTCTCTCTGATCTCTTTCGAGCACCCTAGCGCGGAACAGATGTTTGGTTCAAGACACGGCCCGCTGCGACACCTTGCGCCCCAGGTCTGCGGTGCGCAGGGCCGCTCGAAACAGCGGTCCGATGACGTCGGCCAGTTGTTTGGGCTTGGGTATGGACGCGTGGGCGGCGCTCCCGAAGACCCTGCGGAGTTCGCCGGTCTCAGTGCCCGCACCGATCGTCAGGCACAGACAGCCGATCCCCTGACGACGTGCCTCGCCCAGCGCCCGACGCGCGTCGGCGGCACCGTAGAGCCGTTCGTATCCGTGGTCGTAGGCCAGCCCGTCCGACAGCACGACGAGCAGCCGCCGAGACGTTCCGGCCTTCTCGGTGATGACGGACGCGCCATGACGGATAGCGGCGCCCAGGCGCGAGTACGCACCGGGCGTGAGGCTGCCTAGCCGCTGCATCACCAGCGCATCCAGGCGGTCGTCGAAGCGCTTGACCGGCATCATGTGCACAGCGGAGCGGCCCTGCGACTGGTACGCGTACAGGGCGACGCGGTCACCGAGTTCGTGCAGCGCGACGGTCAAGGCCGCGGCCGCCGCGCGCTGTTGTTCGTGTACGGTTTGGCCGAAAGTGCCTGCCTCGGAGGATGATCCGGAGACATCAAGTAAGACGAGTACTGCCAGATCACGTCGACGGCGGAGATTGTCCACGTAGACGGCTTCATCCGGCGCCCGCCCGGCCAGCGTCTCCACCCGAGCCTCGACCGCGGCATCGACGTCGATGTCGTCGCCCTGCCTCTGCCGATGACAGCGATCCAGCCCGATCCCGAGTCGCGTCAGCGGCCGTCGCAGCGCATGGACGTCGGGACGGTCCAACGAATGTCCCTGCTCGTGGGGAGGATCGACCTCGTGCACGGTGCACCAGTCGCGCTTGTAGCGCTTGCGATGCACGTCCCATTCGGGATACTTGCTGCCCTCACCGTCGCCGTCATCGGGGTCGTCGATCTCAGACGGCGGCGCAGAGGTCGACGTGACCATTCCCGCGCCCCGAACACCCTTGTGCGAGCGATGTGTCGGAGTGTCGGCCCCCGGCGGCCCACCACCGCTGAGCTGGCGCACCCGACTCATCAGACGCTGCAACAGCTTTCCAGCCGCGCCGCCGCCGCCGACCGGGCTGGAGAACGGGTCCATCACATCGGGGCCGTCGCCGTCGTCGGCATCGTCGAGTTCGGCCAACGAGTCCGAAGCATTGCGACGAGGGTCGTGTGCGCCGGCTGCATCGGCCTGTTGGGTGCTCGGGTGTGCCGCCAACAAGCTTCGCGCCTTGATCACACCAAAGCTCGCCGGCGGATCCGCGACCTTCTGGTCAGCGGCCACGGCCAACGAGGCGGCCGGAGAATCGGCCCGGGTAGCCAGGTCGAGGTCGATCAGCGACCTGACGGGATAGGGCAACAGATCCTCGTTCGCCGCCAGCGCGCGTTGACCTTCGATGGCCAGGTATCTCCTTGCCAGCGCGGGGCGCCGAAGCAGCTTCCGCACCGTGTCAGGCTCGAGCCCGCCACCTGCAAGCAGCGACGCCTGCACGGTCACCGACTCGAGCTGCCGATCAGGACTCTCGGCGGAGTCGACGAACACCGTGATGCCGTCGGTCCACGCCGGCTCGCCCCGATCGCCCGACGCCACGGCGACGGTACGACCCGCCAGCGCAGATGCCAGCAGACCGAGCCGCTGTGGGCCGCGGTCATCGGCCGCCGTGGACACCGTCTGCATGACACCTCGCTTATTGACCAAATATCTGTTCCACAGTAGTGTCCGCCTCCGTCGGCAGTCAACGAAGCGGGGATCGAGCTCATGATCGACTTCGGAGGTCAGGTCGCGGTTGTCACCGGGGCCGGGCGAGGGCTCGGCCGCCTCTACGCGATCGAATTGGCGCGCCGCGGTGCCGCCGTCGTCGTCAACGACCTCGGTGGCAGCATGCACGGCGATGGCGCCGACGCGTCGGTGGCCGACTTGGTCGTCGACGAGATCACCGCCGCAGGCGGGTCTGCCGTCGCCTCGCACGACTCCGTCGACAGCCCCGAAGGCGGCCGAGCGATCGTGCGCACCGCCGTCGAAAGCTTCGGGCGGCTGGACGCGGTGGTCAGCAATGCGGGCATCTTCAACAGCATCCCGTTCGACGAGCTGGCGCCCGACGACTGGCGACGCATGCTTCGGGTGCATCTCGACGGCGGCTTTTACCTGGCGCAGCCTGCGTTCCGAGTGATGAGGGACCAGGGTTACGGCCGCTTCGTATTCATCTCGTCGACAGCGGGCATGTTCGGCCAGCACCTCGAGTCTCACTACGCTGCCGCCAAGGCCGGCCTCGTCGGGTTGACCAACATCATCGCGCTGGAAGGTGCACCGCACGGGATCCTCGCCAACACCGTTCTGCCGACCGGCTTCTCGCGGATGGTGACGGAAACTGTCGCTGACACCCGCGCCCTCGAGGAGTCGGGCTTTCTGGACATGATCAGGCCGGAATTGGTGACGCCGATGGTGGTGTACCTGGCCAGCCGCGCTTGTGAATTCAGTCATCGCAACTATTCGGCCATCGGCGGCCGGTATGCCCGCGTGTTCGTCGGCCTGGCCCGCGGGTGGTTGGCGGAACGCGGTAGCGAACCGACGGCCGACGACGTCGCCGCTCACATCGCCGAGATCTCGGCGACGGACGTGTTCACGATCCCGGAGACGAATTACCAAGAGGTCTTCGAGGTCACCGAACGGCTCGGAGTCAGTCCCACACAACCTTGAGGTGTTGCGGGGACCGGAAGTAGGTGCCCGATACGTACGGTTCGGGTTCGTCGGGGTCAAGCCGTAGGCCAGGCAGTCGGTCGAACAGCGTGTTGAAGATCGTCATGCTCTCCAGCCGCGCCAGGTGCATGCCGAGGCAGACATGGGCGCCGTGCCCGAACCCTATGTGCGGCTTTCGTTCCCGGAAGATGTCGAAGCGTTCAGGATCGTCCCATCGCGCCTCGTCATGATTGGCACTGCCGAGGTTGACCGCCATCGTCGAGCCCTCGGGGATCTCGATTCCGAAGAACTCGACATCGCGCGTCGCTTCCCGCATGAAGTTGAGCAGCGGGGTCTCCCAGCGGATACCCTCCTCGATCGCTTGCGGAAGCAGATCGCGGTCGGCGACCACCGCCGCGAGCTGATCGGGATGCGTGAGCAGCCCCAGCGCCAGACTGGCGGTTGACCTCGACGTCGTCTCGGCGCCTGCGGGTAGGAGATTCCGCATGAACCCGTAAATCTGTTCATCGGACATCTTGACTCCTTCGATGTCCGCCTCGGCCAGCACCGACACCATGTCGTCGCGCGGCGTGCGACGGCGGTCGGCGAGTATCCCGACGAAGTATTCCTTCAGCTGCGCGGACGCCCGCAACGCGCTGTCCATGTCGGAGTGGAAGCCGAGCAGGTCGATCGCCAGCCGGTGGAACTTCGGGATGTCTGCCTCCGGCAGACCGATCAGCGCCGCGATGACCCGCACCGGGATCGGCATGAAGACTTCCTCGACCAGGTCTGCCCGCTTGTTGGCGCGCATCCGGTCGACAGTGCGCGCCACCAGCGGGCGCACCAGTTCGCACTCCCAGCGCCGCATCGACGAACGCGCGAAGGCGAATTCGTGCAGCCTGCGGTAGACGTGGTGGTCGGGCTCCTGCATCTCCAGAATCGTCGGGCCTTGGAGGGGCCGGACGATGGCCTCGTAGCACCGGGTGCTGAAGGTGGCGTTGTCGGTGAACACCGCCTTGACCGCGTCGAAGGTGTACGCCGAGAAAATCTGCGGGCCTTCTGGGGGGTTCTCCAGGATCCCCATTTCCTTCCACCCCGGATGCACCGGCGCCCTGGCTCGCAATTCGGCCAGCATCGGGTATGGCGTTGCGGCGCCGTCGGCACCCATGCCCGCATCGAACTTGGCCTGGGCGTCCCTGACCTCCTGCGTGAGTTCGTCACTCATCGTTCACTCGTGTCACCTGTCGTTGGCACGCCTCAATCGACCAAACATCTGTTCCGCATTATCACCGGACCCGACTGTGCGCACAAGGACGAGTCGCGTCGGAGCGACGATTCGAAACGGAGCGATCCCGTCCTGCGTGCTTCTGGTAGCGTCAACCAAACATTGGGTCAGTCAGGCAAGCCCGCGACAGGGGTCAAGATCCGTGCAGGTGTTGAGAGGCGTCCCAAGGTGACGCCGACGAGCTCCGGACACGCATACGACGACGGCACCAGACGGACCGAGATCCTGCAGACCGCTGCCTCATTGATCGCCAGCTCGGGCCTGCGTACCTCGCTGCAGGACATCGCCGATGCCGCAGGCATACTCCCGGGCAGCCTTTATCACCATTTCGAGTCGAAGGAAGCGATCCTCGTCGAGTTGCTCCACCGCTATCACGCGGACCTCGACCGCATCGCCGCACGCGCTCAAGAGAAGCTCGACGACCCGGCATCCCGGTCCGCATTCGATCAGATCGTGGGACTCAGCGCGGCGATCGCCCAGTGTGCGGTGACGCACGGCGCAGCCCTGCAGATGACCTTCTACGAGGGGCACGGCCCGAATCGGGAACTCACCGCCCTTGCCCGACAACGACCGACGGCAATCCTGGAAGCGATGGCGCAGACGCTGCGGGCCGCTCGGTGGAGCGGCTACCTGCAGCCCGAAGTCGACCTGCCCGTGCTGGCCGACCGCATGGTCCAGGTGATGCTGCAGGTCGGCCTCGACGTCATCCGGTACAACGCCAGCGCCGACAAGCTGGCCGACCTGCTGTGTCGAATCCTGCTGGAGGGGCTGGCAGCCGTGCCGCCCACCGATAGTCGGCTCGACGCCTCCGCTGCCTTCATTGCGGCCGACGACGTCGTGAAGTCCTGGAGCAGTGACAGCCACGCCGAACCCGATGACAAAGCCGCCCACATCCGAGCCGTCGCGCGTGCGGAATTCGGCCGCAAAGGTTACGAAGTCACCACGATCAGGGACATCGCGTCGGCGGCCCAGCTCGGGACCGGCACGGTGTACCGCTTGATCGGTTCAAAGGACCAATTACTGGCCTCGATCATGCAATCGTTCGGCGAGAAGGTGGCCGAGGGCTGGACCCGCGTGCTGCGATCCGACTCGTCGGCGATCGAGAAGCTGGACGCGCTGAGCTGGGTCAACACCAATGCGCTCGACCGCTTCGGCGACGAGTTCCGGATCCAGCTGGCATGGATGCGGCAATCTCCCCCGGACACGCCCAACCCGGGCTGGTTGTTCACCAAACGTGTGCGACAGATGAAAAAGCTTCTGGCAGACGGAATTCACTCCGGCGAAATCGCCATCGACAGCCCTTCTAACGAGACACTGGCGCGGTCGGTCATCGGTGTCGGCTGGATCCCGGAGAACATCCTGCACAACCTGGGCACGCGCGCCTCACTCATTCACCTCCGCGACACTGCGCTGCGCGGGGTCGCTACTAGCCGAGCGTGACAGGCAGTTTGGACCAGCCGCGCACGCTTGCGGTGTGCGCCTTTTCGGCATTGTCGTAGTCGACTTCCCAGTCGGGCCATCGTCGCAGCACTTCCTCGAGCACGACGCGCGCCTGCATACGGGCCAGGGCCGAGCCTAGGCAGAAGTGCAGGCCCTGCCCGAAGGACAGATGCGTGGCGTTGCGGTGGATGTCGAAGCGGTCGGCGTCGGGAAAATGGCGCTCGTCACGGTTCGCGGAACCGTTGAGCAGCAGCATCACCGAACCCGCTGAGATCATCTCGCCTCGACACTCGACGTCGTGGGCGACATATCGTGCCTGCACAGGCGACGGTGCCTCGAAACGCAACATCTCCTCGATGGCCCTCGGTATCAGGGAGTCGTCGTCGGCCAATCGGCGCCGCTGCTCCGGATTCTCGGCCAGGAGCTGGCCGGCGAAGCCGATCAACCGCGTCGTCGTCTCATTGCCTGCGCCCGCCACCATGCCGGTGTACATCAGCACTTCAGTGCGCGTCAGCCGGCGCAGCGCGCCGTCTTCCTCCAGCTCGGCGTTGAGCAGCTGGGTCATCAGGTCGTCGGATGGATGCTCGGCGCGCCAGTCGATGTACTCGGCGAACAAAGAGTGGCTGTTGTCGAACATGTCCGCGCGCGCTCCGCTGAACTCACCCTCGGCGAGAGTGAGTGCGTTGTTCGACGTGTCACGGATCAACTCCTGGTTGTGCTCGGGTATGCCGAGCAGGTATCCGATCGTGCGCATCGGGATCTGCGACCCGATGTCGGCGATGAAGTCGAACCGGTCGGCGCCGATCAGAGGATCGAGGGCACGCACGCAGTACTGACGCGTCAGCGGCTCGATCGCCTCCATCCGCCGCGGTGTGAAAACCCTTGACAGCAGGCGACGGTGGAGGTCGTGTATCGGCGGGTCCTCAAAGAGGATGATCCCGGGCGGTAAGTCGATGCCCGACAGGATGATGTCCATGGTCGTGCCACGACCCGACCGATAGGTCTGCCAGTTGTGAAGCTCGCGTGACACGTCCTCATACCGGCTCAAAGCGTAGAAGTTGTACTTCTCGTTGAAGTACAACGGCGCCTCGTCGCGCAGCCGCTTCCACACCGGATACGGGTCGTCGTCGATCGCGAAATCGTAGGGGTCGTAGTAGACGTCGACCGCACTGGCTCCCGTCACCGAGCCGCCTCGGACATGACGACCTCTCCGACGCGCTTCAGGTAGGGCCAGGCGATTTCCGGTGGCACCCCTCCGCAGAGAGGTGACAGGTTGAGCACCTCGCCGGCGCGCACCCGTTCGGTGGCCTCCGCCACGCTGTAGATCCGGTGAGACGTCGGGTTGGCGCGCAATTCCTCGACGGTTCTCGCCTCCGAGAATCCAGCGGAGAAGTCGTTGCCCGGATTCCAGTCCGCGTACGCGCGCACATCGTGTAGCAGGTAATGGCCGATTTCGTCCCAGGCCTCGTCGACATCGTCGGCGACGAAGCACACCGACGGGTTCTCACGGGCCGGCAGGAAGATCGGCCCTGGCTCGTGCCCATGTTGGCGGCAAGCCTCGTGGTAAGCCTCCTGCATGCCTTCGACATTCGCGTTGCCGAGCATGCCCAGCCCGTATCGTCCGGCCCGCCGGGCCGCCGCAACCGATCCGCCACCCCACATCAGCATCGGGCCGCCCTCCGTGTGCGGCGGTGGCGTGGCGTTGATGCGGCGGCCGTCGAAAACCGTCTCGCCCGAGAGGAGTTCACGCAGTAGCGCCAACTTCTCGTCGGCGAGACGCCCGCGGGTCCGCATGTCGACACCGAAGTGCTCGAACTCCTCGGGCCGGTAGCCGAGCGCAAGAATGTACGAAGCCCTGCCCCTGCTGATGATGTCGAGCACCGCCATGTCCTCGGCCAGCCGGACCGGATCGTAGAACGGCAGCAACAGGATCAGGCTCAATGGCAGGCGTCGGGTGCGGCCCGCGATCGCTGACGCCAGGATCAGAGGTGACGGCAGGTAGCCGTCTTCGGCGCCGTGGTGTTCGCACAGTACCGCGGCGAGACAACCGTGGTCCTCGGCCCATGCGCACATGTCCGTCGCGGCGGCGTAGAGCTCCACCGTCGGCGCGCCGATCTCCGGCGCACGCATGTCGAAGCGGAGCATGTACATGACGCCTCCCGCACCCAAAGATTCGTTCCGATACGCTACGGCCGGTCGCGGAAGGCTGTCAACCAGCTCAGTCGAAGGCGTGCCGCGGCAGGGTGTTCGGCAGGTCCAGCGAGCTCAACAGACCGGCAGGGGCATCGACGACGTACGGGATCGCGTTGACCACCCGCATCGCCGTGGCCGCCATCGCCGCTCGGCCCGCGCCGTGTCCTTCGGCGTCGCCGAGGTTCATCGCGCAATGGATTTCGGGCTCGCCAGTGATGTCGACACGGTAGGTGGCGTCGAACTCCGAAGCCAACCAGTCGGGCGCGACCTCGCGGGCCATTCTGATGATGTGCTCGATCACGATGGCCTCGCGGCCGTTCACGATGCCCGCGGCCCGGGTGAGGACGGCCCCGCAGGTGCCTGCCTTGATGGTTCCGAAGGCGACCTCGATGTCGCGGTCGGTCAACCGGCGGTCCAGCGAGCCGCGGACCTCCTCGACCTCGACACCCAGGCCGTCGGCCATCAGAAGTATCGGCGCCTTCCACGCCATCTCGATGAACCCGGGAGTCTTGAGCATCGGTTCGAAGTCGAGCGGATGGCCGAACCCCATGCCGTTCATCATGATGTCGGCGACCGGATAGTGGTCGTTCAGCGCGACCTCAGTGACCTTGATGCAGTCGATTCGCTTCGACTGGGTGGCCAGTAGGAGCGCGAGTTGATCCGACCCGAACCCGGGGAAGATGCCCGAGGCGTAGAACGACGCATTCCCCGACTTCGCGGCCGCCCCGAGTTGGTCGCGCCAGTCCGGGGAATAGAACGCCGGCGGGTACACCAGGCTGGTGGATGTCGTTGACACCACGTTGATTCCGGCTTCCAGCAGCCGAAGGTAGTCCGGGATGGCGCCGGCGTCGCGTTCTGGTCCGCTGGCGGCGTAGACCACACAGTCCGGTCTCAGATCGATCAGCGCAGCGGCGTCGTTTGTCGCTGCGACACCGATCGGGTCACCGCCCGCGAGCTCACCGGCGTCGCGACCCACCTTGTCGTCGGAGTGCACCCAGACGCCGACGAGTTCGAGGTCAGGCCGGCGGTGCACGGCGTCCACGGCGATGGAGCCGACGCCACCCGTCGACCACACCACGACGCGACTTTGGCTTTCATCCATGGTTCTCCTTCAATGTTTCGAGCCGGCCTGCCGCGACGGCTGCCCGCTCGAGGTACGGCCACGCCAGGTGCGGCGGCAGCCCACCACACAACGGCGCGAGCGGCAGGGCCCGGCCGAGGCGCATGTAGTCGACCGCCTCGTCGACGGTGACGACGCGGTACGGGCCGGTGGCCGCGCGCAGTCCGTGCACGTCCGTGGCGCGCGAAATGCTTGCCACCCTTTCGTCGCCGTGCCGATACGACGCGGCGGTCACCGCGTCGTGCAACAGGTAGGGGCCGAGTTCGGCCCATGCCTGGTCCGCGTCGTCGGCGACGAAGACCGCGGTAGGAGCGTCGTGAGCGGGAAGCTGTATGAAGCCGGGTTCACGGCCGTGCGCACGACATTCGTTCTCGTACAGCTCCTCGAGTCCGCCCGTGTCGGTTTGGAGGACGATGCCGACACCGTGCTTGGCGGCGCGCTTCACCGCGGCTTCGCTGCCGCCGGCCACCATGATGAAAGGCCCACCGGGCGAGGTGCACGCAGGCGTGACGTGGATCCGCCTGCTGCCGTCGGTCACCGGCTCGCCCGTCAGCAGTCGCCTCAACAACATGAGTTTCTCGTCGGCCAGCCGACCCCGCCGACGCATGTCCACGCCGAAATGTTCGTACTCCTGCCGGCGATGGCCGATGCCGAACGCATAGGACACGCGGCCCTTGCTGATGATGTCGAGCACGCTCATGTCCTCGGCCAGCCGGACCGGATCCCAGAACGGCAGCACCACGGCGGCCAGCATGATCGCCAATCGCTCGGTTCGGGCCGCGATCGCCGACGCCAGCACAAGCGGTGAGGGCAGGTGGTTGTCTTCGGCGCCGTGGTGCTCTGAAAGAACAGCGACGATCGCCCCGCGCGACTCCGCCCAGGCACACATCTCGATTGCGGCGGCATACAACTCGCCCGTCGGGACGCCGCCTGAGGGCGCACGCATGTCGAATCGAATCGTGAACACTGCGCCGGACTATAACCTAATGTTTGTTCAGCTTTCGAGTCATGCCTCTACAATCATTGAATCATTGACCGAGGTCGATCGCACTGTTAGCTTTCGGAGCAAAAGTTAGGTCGACCCAAGGGAACGACGTGGCCGAAGTCAGCGCGGACCGGCAAGTCGCCGAACCCACCGGTCGCACGTCGCGGCGAGTCTCCATCGTCCTACCTGATGTCATCGGCGTCTGCCTGGGGCGACGGCTATTATCTAAAATAACAATAATTGGTTAATAGCGCGGGAACGCGTCGGAAGCCGTCCCTGTCGGTCGCCATGGTCGATGACTGCCCGCCGGTTGTGCGTTCGCTGATGCCACACCGAGACGCATCGCTTTGTGCTCGCGCCGCCGGCTGTCGCGCCAGCCTCTTATCGGCAGAGGCCTGCGTCGGGGACCGGACGCAGCGTGAGCGAGAGTTTCGGCAATACGATTGCCGCGCAGTCGATTAGAGCGCTACCGGCGCCGCGAGGCCGCGCCTGGCCGCAACGAACCACCGCGCAAAGATATTACGACTTTGCGACGCAGCACACAGATCAACCGCGCAGCGTCACATATGGACGTTGGCCGTAGGCCTCGCGGTAGCTGTTCGCGAAACGGCCGATGTGCCCGAAGCCCCACCGCCGGGCGATCTCGGTGACGCTTGTGGTGGCCCGGTCGCCGCCCTGCAGATCGAGGTGGGCGAAATGGAGCCGGGCCTTGCGAAGGTATTGCATCGGCGTGGTGTTGCGGTGCTTGCGGAACATGTACTGAACCGCTCGGGGGCTGACGTGAACCGCGCGGGCGATGTCGACAAGCGAGATGTCGCGGTGCGCGTTGTCGTCGATGAACGCGGTGGCGCGACGCAGCAGTACAGGCGTGCTGTCGCGACGGTCTTCCGTGGTCGGGTCGGACTGCGAGGTGTTCGGATACGCAGCAAGGATGCAGGTCGCCAACTGCCGCTGCGCCGCACCTGCGATCAACGGACTCTGCGCGGCCGCCGGATTGGCCGCGACGGCGTCACGCACATAATCCATCGCCGCGACGAGATGTCGGTTGGCTGTCGCTGACACCGGCACCGAACCGGTGAGGCGTATCGGGCCGTCGGCATGCGGCGGGCCGCCGGCGACGTGTCCCAAGAACGCGCTGTCGATCAGGAAGGTGTCCCAGTGGCCGCGATGGCAGGTGCCGCTGAAACGCTCACCGTCAAGTGCGCCGTATGCTGCGACGCCGCCTGGACCGACCAGCTCCGGAGGACCGTGTTTCCTTCCTAATTCCATTGTGCCGGAATGGATCCGAGCCAGCAGTATCTTTTCCGGCGGAGCCATCGTGTAGCTGAACGTGTAGCCGAAGTCGGCTGCGTCCATGCTCGTCGACCCGACGAACGAACGCACGATGCGCGCGCGCGTGGTGGTGTCGGAATGGTGTGCGGCCATCCGGATATGGCCGAAATTGGCGCTGACAACCTGTTCGGCCTCGCCAAGATCATCGGTGTCCAAGAAAACAGTTTTCAACGAATGGGCTTTCGCACGGGACGCGAGATCGAATGCCGGCAATCGTTCTGAGCCGCCTCGACGCATCAATCATCAAGACCAAGCGGTGGGAATCCGCCGCGTTACTGAACTAATCGTGCAATAGCGGGAGCGGTGCGTCAACCGGACGTCTATGAAAGAAAAGTGACATGGCGAACCCGCACGTTCGCGGCCGGTTCACGGCTTGGCGAACCCGGCGTCGGCCAGGATCTTCTGTCCCGCCTCGCCGGTGACGAGATCGACGAATCTGCGGGCCAGCTCGGGTTTGGTCGACTGCTTGAGCGAGGCGATGGGATACGTGTTGACCGCATCCCCGGCCTCCGGGAGACCGACGGCAGTCACTGCGCTTCCTGCCGCGCGCGCGTCGGTGACATAGACAAGACCGGCATCCGCCTGTCCGCTGGTCACTTTGTTGAGCACGTCGGTCACCTGCGACTCTTCGCTCATCGGGTTCAACTGAACGCCGCTGGCCTTCTCGACCTTTTCGGTGGCCGACCCGCAGGGCACCTGCGGTGCGCATATCACCACCGACAGTCCGGGCGCGGTCAGATCCCGTAACGAGGCGACGTTGTGCGGATTGCCCGCCGGCACAACGATCGTCAACGTGTTCGACGCGAAGTCGACCGGGTGGCCGGAGAGCAGATCGGCTTGGGCGGCCTTGTCCATGTTCTTGTGATCGGCAGATGCGAACACGTCGGCCGGCGCCCCCTGCGTCAGCTGGGTCACGAGGTCCGATGAGCCTGCGAAGGAGAACTCGATGCCGCTGCCGGGGTTGTCGGTCTTGAACTGCTCACCGATCTGCGTGAACGACTTCTTCAGGGATGCCGCCGCGAACACGATCAGGTTCCCACCGACGGCGCCACTCGCCGACGTCGGAGACGAGTCCTGCCGCGGCGACCCGCAGCCGGCCGTCACCAGGCCGAGCACGACGGCGACTGCCGCGACGCGGAATGCGAACATGGGCCGCGGCACCGCGCAGGAGGGGGCCATTCGCGCATCGTATCCGTGACCTCTTGTTGACAGCTTTGTGAGCGACGCGCCCGCGCTAACTCACTTGTTGCCCAAGGACATAAGTTGACTCCGTGTAACCCATGACCCGACTCATCACATGAGTGGAGCTAGAGGACTCGAACCCCTGACCACTCGACCCGAACGAGTTATTTCGGCGTTTGTCCCCAGGACGGCGGGGACGAGCCGCGTTTTACCGGCGACAGTCGCGTGATCTTGATTCCGCATCGGGGGCCGACCACGGCAGCCGGCGTCTGGAAAGCGTGTGGGTCGGCAGCGGGCGGCGGTACCGCCGCCGTGCTGCTGCTAATGCGGCTTGACCAATGCCCGACCTCAGCAGCATCCGATGCATGTTCGTCCTTCGCGATGGTCCGCGGGTTCCAGGCGGGCCCAGCCGCTGAATGCTACGGAGATTCGGCTCCGCCGAGGCCCAGGTTCTTCCGCAGGGTGTCCATCGCGTTCTTCGGTCTCAGACTGTTCAAATTGTTACGCAGATTCGTCCGCGCATTCTCGACGGTAAGCGGCAAGTCTGGCACACCGCAGGGTGTTCTGTCGTACTGGCTGTCGTCCTGACTGAAGTAGCTGCAGGGCGCGGCCTGCGTCGGCGCAGCGAACCCAAGTCCGGCCGCGACAGCGGCGCCCGAGATGCCCGCGATGATGATCCTCTTCATTGATTGCCTTCTCTGTTGTCTTACTGTTTGAAGCGTTTCCCGTCTACGAAAAAGTCTAGCGCCATCAGGCGGCTTGACCAAGCCGTCAATTTGCTGGCACCTTCGGCGGGTACTTTGCGCTTGTCGCGATCGGCGCAAAGGGTATCGAATCCGGCGGCACGGACTCCAAGCATCTGACGGTCCGACTGTGCCGCTAGGCGCGCGCAGGCGAACATCTTCGACAAGCTGACACCGAAGTCTCGGAACGCCCAAACGGTCACAACTCGTGGCGGTCTGGGAGGGGCGTTTGCTCGCGAGCGCGGTGGAAAGCTGGTTTGGGTAGCGCAACAAACGTGGCGCTTAGATCGCGTTCAGGTCGATCAGCCCGTAGGACGTTTCCTACGACCGGCGAACCTCCCGGCCCCCGTGCCACGCATACTCGCGGTAATCGCCTCCCGCTGGGACTGCTGCGCACCCGCTACTTACCGCAGATTGAAGCCGGTCAACCGGCTAACGGCTCAGGGCCGATCTAGCTGGCGTCTCACCGAGTGGAGCTAAGGGGATTCGAACCCCTGACCTACTCGATGCGAACGAGTCGCGCTACCAACTGCGCCATAGCCCCTGGTCGGTAGCACAGGCTACCAGTCGATTGGCCGCCGCAGAAACCGGCCGACGCCCGCTGAACTACTGGCCGGCTGCAGTCGGCAGGACGTAGCGGTGGGCCGACGGCGCATAGTCCAGATGCTCGAACATCGGGTCCTCGTCGTCGATTTCCAGCACCACGGCACCCGGTCTGCGCAGTCGCGACGGAACCAGGTCCAGGTTGCGGTCCTCGGTGTTCTCGACGCCGAGTCGCGAGCGCGCCATCCGCTGCATGCGGCGCCGACGCACCCGTTCCTCGATACGCGTCTGACGGCGCAGATACCCCAGATACAGCAGCGTCACAGCACCCGCGCCGCCGCAGACGTACCAGCCCCACGGCGCGAGGAAGTAGGCAGCGGCCGCCGATGCGATCATCAACAGGGTCATCAGCGCGAGCATCCGCTTGCGGAACTTGTACTTGCGGGCGCTGATCGCCGCGGCCTTGGCCGGGTCGTAGCGACGTCGCCGCGCCGCGATCATCGAGTCCGCGACCCGCAGATCGCTGTCCTCCGGCGCCTCCATCCCCGACGAATCCTCGACGTACTCGTAGTCGTCGGCGTCGTCCGGTTTCATCGTCGGTGCCAGGTGAGTCGTCGTCCGCGCCTTCGTATTCGTCGGTCGCGACCTCGTACACCGCGGTGTCGACGTTCTCCTCGTCTGCTTCCGGGTCTTCGAAGTTCAGTGTCAGCTCGTCGCTTTCGGCGAGCTCCTGTTCGATGAAGGCCGAGTCGCCTGCCGGCAGGGCGCCTACCGGCTCTTCGATGACGTCGACGTCGAGGTAGTCGGGCCCGGCGGCCTCCGCGACCGGCGCCGCCAGGATCACCGCGGTCTTCGGCTCCTCCTCGTCGTCATAATCGTCCTCGTCGTAGGTCTCCTCGAGCTCGTCCTCGGACGGCTGCCAGTGCGGATCGCTGCGATGGCCGGATGCCGGTCCGGCGCGCTTGAGGAGCCGGGCGCTGGTCGAGGTGTTGAGGACCCGCGTCGCCAGTGCCACATCGCTCGTACGACGCACAGCATCGCGCCTGCTGATCAACATCGGAACCAGCACGAAGAGCCAGAGCACGACAAGAGATATCCAGAGGAGGGACTGGGGGATGCTCGGCATGATGCCTGCTCCTTTCCCCATCAGGCTAGGTCCGTGACCAGCGCATCCGTCGATGGCGCGCCGAGGCAATTACACACCTGTAATTCACCGGAGACAAGCACCAACAGTCACATATGTCACATTTGCCACACACTTCTTAAGTTGTCGACTGTGCGATGTCGTTCGCGACGCGCCGGGTCTGTGGACAAATCCGGACAACCGGCCGACGTTGTCGGTCGCCATCGGCAGGCTCCGGCGACGGGGGACGAATTGACATGGCCGCTTCGCGGGTCAGACGCCGTGGACCGCGGACTGTTGTCCGTGCAGGCGCTGCGCAGGTTCTACGTCCCGGCGTGGCCAGGACTGCACATCCCCAGGGGCGCCGAGCTTTCGGCAGTTCAGCGGGCCGAAGCGGCGTACCTGTGGTAGCGCGGCCGCGGTGTGATCGCGGGCCTCTCGGCCGCAGCTGGGCGCCAAGTGGATCGACCCGGGACTGCCCGCCGAGCTGATCCACCACAACCGACGGCAACCGCCGATACTGGTCGTGCACAGCGACGCCCTCGAACCCGCCGAAATGCAGCCCCTGCACGGCATGTCCGTCACGACGCCGGCCCGCACCGCTTTCGACATCGGCCGACGACCTGATCTCGTGTCGGGCGTTGCGCGTGTCGATGCACTGATGAACGCGACCGACGTCAAGGTCTGCGACATCGAAATCCGCGGAACGATACACGCGACTGCCCGAACTCGGCTGGACCGACTTTCGGGTGCCGACCCACAGCTGCCTATGCCCAGCCGGCGTGCCCCTCACGCACGAGCAGCGAGCTCACCGTGCCGTGGATCTCTTCGACCGTGATGCCCACCAACAGGTGGTCGCGCCACGCGCCGTCGACCTCGAGATAGCGCCTCAGCAGACCCTCTTCCCGGAAGCCGGCTTTCGCCAGGACCGCCCGGCTCGCGGCGTTCTCGGGCCGCACCGTCGCCTCCAGCCGATGCAGCCTGACCGGGCCGAACGCATGGTCCATCCCGAGCGCCAGCGCCGCGGTGGCCACTCCGCCGCCGGTGTGCGAGCTGGCCACCCAGTAGCCGATCCACGCCGACCGCAACGCGCCGTGGGTGACGTTCCCGATGGTCAGCTGACCGCCGAACTCCCCGTCGACCTCGATCACATACGGCAGCATGCGGCCCTTACGGGCCTCCGACCGAAGTCCCGAACACACCGCTGGCCACTGCGAAACCGAGTGTCGCACATCCCAATTCAGTTCCGTGCTCGGCTCCCACGGTTCGAGGTGGGCACGGTCGGCCAACCTGATGCGGCTCCATTGCGCCCCGTCGCGCAGCCGCACCGGCCGCAACCCGACCACGCCCGCGGGCACCCGGAGCGGACCGACACGCATCGGCCAACCCGGATGGACGGAGGACGAACGCCACAGGTTCATGACGGGCTCCAGTTCGATACTCAGCCGCGCTGGGCCAGGAAGGCGACGTCGACGATCTCGCCGGTGCGGATCTCGTCGGCCTCGCTGGGAATCATCACCAGGCAGTTGGCCTCGGCCAGGGTCGCCAGCAGATGCGACGACGCACCCGGCGCGCCGCCGAGCGCCTGCACGAGGTATTCGCCGGTGTCCTGGTCGCGCATCAACTGCCCGCGCAGGTATCCCTTGCGGCCGGCCACCGACGTGATCGGCGAGAGCGCTCGCGCCTGCACCACCCGCCGCATCGGCTGCCGCTTGCCCAGCGACAGCCGGATCAGCGGCCGCACCATCACCTCGAACACCACCAGCGCGCTGACCGGGTTGGCCGGCAGCAGAAACACTGGCACACCGTCGGGCCCGAGTTGGCCGAACCCCTGGACCGAACCCGGATGCATCGCGATCCGGGTCACCTCCATCTCGCCGATCTCGGCAAGGACCGAGCGGACACTTTCGGCGGCCGCACCACCGACGGCCCCGGCGATAACCACCACCTCGGCGCGATTCAACTGGCCCTCGACGACGTCGCGCAGTTCCTTGGGGTCGGTGTCGACGATGCCGACCCGGTTCACCTCGGCGCCCGCGTCGCGCCCGGCCGCCGCCAGCGCATAGGAGTTGACGTCATAGACCTGGCCGTTGCCCGGCGTCCGCGAGATGTCGACGAGCTCGCCGCCGACACACATCACCGACAGCCGCGGCCGCGGATGAACCAGCACCCGTTCGCGGCCGACCGCGGCCAGCAGACCGACCTGCGCCGCGCCGATGATCGTGCCCGACCGCACCGCGACATCGCCGGGCTGCACATCGTCGCCGGTCCGGCGGACGTAGGCGCCGGAGCGGACCGGCCGCAACACCCGCACCCGCGACTGCCCGCCATCGGTCCACCGCAACGGCAGCACCGCGTCGGCGAGCGTCGGCATCGGCGCGCCGGTCTGCACGCGGGCGGCCTGCCGCGGCTGCAGCCGGCTCGGCGTCCGCGCGCCCGCTTCGATCGTGCCCATCACAGGCAGGCTCACCTGCTGATCGCCGGTATCGTCGGCGCCGTCCTCGTTGTCGGCACCACCCGCTATCGGCGAGACGCCGAGCACGTCGACGCTGCGCACGGCGTATCCGTCGATGGCGGCCTGGTCGAAGCCGGGCAGCGGACGCTCAGTGACCACTTCCTCGGCGCACATCAGCCCCTGGGCTTCCGCGATCGCGACCCGCACCGGCCGCGGGGCCACCGCAGCGGCTGTCACCCGAGCCTGTTGCTCCTCCACCGAACGCACAACACGCCTTTCTCAGTCGCAGAGCCGTCGTGACGTGTCAGCAGTCGATCAGCCCTAGCCGTTCCACCAACCACCGCCGCAATTCCGGCCCGTAGTCGTCGCGCTTCAACGCAAAGTCAACCGCAGCCTTGAGGTAGCCGCCGGGATTTCCCAGGTCGTGTCGATCGCCGCGATGCACAACCACGTGCACCGGATGGCCCTCGTTGATCAGCAGCGCGATCGCGTCGGTCAACTGGATCTCGCCGCCCGCGCCGCGCGGGACCCGGCGCAGCGCATCGAAGATCGCCCGGTCGAGCACGTAGCGGCCCGCGGCGGCGTACAGCGACGGCGCGTCCTCGACCTTCGGCTTCTCGAACATGCCCTTGACCCGTAATACGTTGGGGTTGTTGGTGTCTGCGACGGATTCGACATCGAACACGCCGTAGGAACTGATCTCCTCTTTGGGCACCTCGATCGCGCAGAGCACGGAGCCGCCGCGTTTGGCCCGCACCTTCGACATCGTCTCCAGCACGCCGGTCGGCAGGACCAGGTCGTCGGGCAGCAGCACGGCGATGGCGTCCTCGTCGGGCGTCAGGGAGGCCTCGACACAACTGACCGCGTGTCCCAGACCCAGCGGCTCGGCCTGCACCACCGACTCCACCTTGATCAGAGCGGGCGCGCGCCGCACCTTCTCCAGCATCGACTTCTTGCCACGGGCCTCCAGCGTGCCCTCCAGGACGAGGTCCTCGACGAAGTGGGCGACGACGCCGTCCTTGCCTTCCGAGGTGACGATGATCAGCCGTTCGGCGCCTCCCTCGGCGGCTTCGGCGGCGACGAGCTCGATACCCGGGGTGTCCACGACGGGCAGCAGCTCCTTGGGCACCGTCTTGGTGGCGGGCAGGAAGCGGGTCCCCAACCCGGCGGCCGGGACGACGGCCGTTCGCGGGATCGAGACCAGAGGGCGTGTCATCGTCCCCACATTATCGCCATCGAGTTGCGCGCCGCCTGTGCAGCGCCGTGTCATCGTTGACTCGTGCGCCCGCGGAGCAAGGCCGAGATGCGGACGGCGATCCTGGCCGCCCGCCGCGAGGTGCCGTCGCGAATCCACGACGCGGAGGCCGAGACGCTGTGCCGACATCTGCCCGGCGTGGTCGGACCCGCGCAGACCGTCTGCGCCTACGTGCCGATCAGATTCGAGCCGGGCTCGATCACGCTGTTGGACCAGTTGTCACAGCTCGTCACCCGCGTCCTGCTTCCGGTGGCCCGCAGCGATGCCGACGGCGCGCCGATGCCGATGCAGTGGGGGCACTACGAACCCGGTGGGCTCGTCCCGGCTCGGCTCGGACTGCAGGAGCCGCAGCAGCCGTGGCTACCCGCCGAGGCGGTGGCCGACGCCGACGTCGTGTTCGTGCCCACGCTGGCGGTGGACCGGGCCGGTGTGCGGCTGGGCCGCGGCGCGGGGTTCTACGACCGGAGCCTGCCGTTGGCCCGCCCGGCGGCCCGGCTTGTCGCGGTGGTCCGCGACGACGAACTCGTCGACGAGATCCCCGCCGAGCCGCACGACGTCGCGATGACCCACGCACTCACGCCGCGGCGCGGGCTCGTCGAACTCGGTTAGCTTCGGCAACGCGCACCCAGATGACCACAGTCGCCGTGAGCCCACCGCCACGGGAATGACTCGGCCCACATAGCGGTTCTAGCACTTGAGCCGGTAGAGTGCTAAAGAAGGTTGACCATCACGGAGGGTTTCGTGCCTACCTATTCCTATGCATGCACTGAATGCGACAACAAGTTCGACGTGGTGCAGGCCTTCAGCGATGACGCGCTGACCCAGTGCCCCCAGTGCGAAGGGCGGCTGCGCAAGCTGTTCGGCAAGGTGGGCGTGGTGTTCAAGGGCAGCGGCTTCTACCGCACCGACAGCCGCGAGACGGCCAAGGCCTCGTCGAACGGCTCCTCGAAGAGCGCCGAGTCCACGGGTTCCTCGTCGGAGAAGTCCGAGAAGTCGGAGAAGAAATCGGACTCCGCCAAGTCGGACAGCTCCGGTTCGAGTTCGTCGGCCGCCAGCTCGTCGTCGTCGACGGCGCCCGCCGCCGCCTCCAGCTGACGCTCGTTCGATAGTTATCCACAGCCGGCCCCGGCGTCACACCCACAGGGCGGTTGCGCTGCCTAGCGTTGCGGCATGGGGCAATCGCTCAATCCGTCGGTTGTGAGCCGGCTTGTTCACGACTGGCGGCCCGACTGGACCCGCACCCTCGCCGCTCGCAGAGCAGCCGCAGGCGCACTGGTAATACTCGCCGCGGTCGCAGCGCTGCGCTCGGATCCGCACGGTGACCAGACCGACATCGTGGTGGCCGCACGTGACTTGTCGCCCGGCATCGGGCTGACAGCTGCCGACGTGCGACTCGAAAGGCGTTTGGCCACAACCGTTCCCGACGGATCCCAGGTCGCCGTCGACAAGGTGGTCGGATCGACGCTGGCCGGCCCTGCCCGTCGCGGCGAGGTGCTGACCGACGTGCGACTGCTCGGCCCGCGGCTGGCCCAGTCTGCGGCTGGTCCCGACGCCCGCGTCGTGCCTTTGCACCTGGCCGATACGGCGCTACTGGATCTCGTGCGAACCGGCGACGTGGTCGACGTGCTGGCGGCGGCCGACGACGACGAGGAGCCACGGGTGGTGGCGACCGACGCGGTGGTGGTGCTCGTATCGGAGAAGCAGAAGGGTCCTGGCGGCGGAGGCGACCGGGTCGTTCTCGTCGCGCTGCCTGCGCACGCCGCCAACGACGTGGCGGGCGCGACGCTGATGCAGACGGTCACCTTGACGTTTCACTGAGCCCAGAGCGGTTGCACGAGACTAACGTCGGACATCTCTGGTCAAGACTCAGGAAGGGTTCCCGGCATGTTCAAGGGCTTCAAGGAGTTTCTCTCGCGCGGCAACGTCGTCGACCTCGCCGTCGCCGTGGTCATCGGCGCGGCGTTCACCGGACTGGTCACGGCGTTCACCACGAAGGTGGTGCAGCCACTCGTCGACCGGGTGGGCGCGGGCGGCGGCAGGCAGTACGGGATTCTGAAGATCTCCTTGGGCGGCGATCCCGAACAGTTCGTGGACTTCAATGCGGTGCTGTCGGCCTTCATCAACTTCCTGATCGTCGCGGCCGTCATCTACTTCGTCATCGTGCTGCCCTACAAAAAGCTCCGCGAACGCGGCGAGGTCGAGCAGGCCCAGGACACCGAGTTGAGCCTGCTGACCGAGATCCGCGATCTGCTGGCCGACGAAGCGGGCAAGCCGAAGCAGACGACCGGTCCGGGCACCGGCCCCAGCCCCGACACCGCGGAGACCACCAGCGCAGACAGAAGCTGACCCGCGCACCACTCGCACAGACAAAGAGCCCCCGGTCTCTCGACCGGGGGCTGTTCGTGTGACTAGCAGCGAGTTACTTCATGTCCCACGGCTCGCCGTAGGTGGTGACGCTGTCACCGGCCGACGAGATCAGGCGGGCGAACGGACGCAGCAGCACGCCACCGGCTGCACCGGTCACGGTGCCGTGCGCGTTGGAGACCGCCACGCCGCCCTGCGGGCCCTTCACGTCAACGGAGAAGGTCGCCACCTCCTGGATGCCGGGGCCGTTGCCCAGGTCGGAGCTGATCGACACGCCGGGGAACAGGTTCGGCGTAATCACCGAGCCCAGCGGATTGAAGCCCGCGCTGAACGGGTTGATGTTCGCGTCGTCGAGCAGGATGTTGGGCGTGGTGTAGCTGAAGTTGATGCCGACGCCCAGCGACCACGGGAAGCCGATCTGGTAGCCCAGCTCCAGCGTGCCCGCGAAGTCGTCGGCGCCCGGGCCGGCGACGTTGTACTTGGCGCGGCCGGAGTGGAACCACTCGCGAGTCAGCCGGTTGCGGTCCAGCGGAAACACGCCGTTGAGGAAGGTGTCCCACTGTTGGATCGTCATTGTCCGATCCTGACCGTCAACCAGGCTCATCTCGTTGTCCAGCGCCGCGTGAGATGTACCGGTGCTCACGAAAAGAGCCGCGATGGCGGCGACCATCGCGATCAGCACCCGACTGATTGCCTTCATGTTCTCCCTAGCTCTGTCGGCGGTGACCCAGGAGGCTCACCGAAGGTTTCCGTGCGGGCGAGTAGTACGCATACACCACACACGACGCAAGAGTCACATGTGTGACAAATGAGAGAGTCCACATGCTCTTCTTACGTTTTGCTCATCGTTGACACGAGGAACATATCGGGAGGGCAACCGACCGGCAACGCGTAGGGGTGCAAGGGGAACCCAGGCCGACACCTGCCGCGAGTTTGCTAGATGAGCCTCACCAGGTCAGCGACCCTGCTGCGCACCTAGCACACCGCTAATTCGATCACGCGCCGGGATGTCGGCGGGGCACATCTTCGATCGAACCCTATGCAGGCGTCTCATCAGCTGTTTCTCGCCCGCCCGGGAAAGTAGCAGGTCCTTCATGATGAGGCGGAATATTGTCCCGCAACCAATCGTCGTGCTCGACGTCTGCGGCGGCCGAATCAGTGTCGCGTTCGTCCGTCGATGGCTGGGGCAGCTCGTCGCCGAAAATCTTGTTAACTGCGTCGCGCGACGGCCTTGACGAACCGGTCACATGCTCCCCCCTGTGTGACGAAGATCACAATCGGACGGTCGCGGCTGTTCACCTGCGCGTAACCAATAGGGCATTGCCGCGCGGACGCAGTTCCAGCGGGAACCGGAGAAATTTAGATCTCCAGGCTCGATAGCTGACCGATGATCTGAGTGGCCAACGGGTTGAGGGTCGCCATCCCGTCGCGGACCGCGGAACGGGATCCGGCGATGTTGACCACCAGCGTGCTGCCGGAGATGCCCGCGAGGCCGCGAGACACCCCGGCGTCGACGATTCCGGCGGCGAGTCCGGACGCGCGTAGCGCCTCGGCGATGCCCAGCAGTTCGCGGTCCAGGATGTCGCGCGTCGCCTCCGGAGTCACGTCGCGCGGTGTCACCCCGGTGCCGCCGACCGACACCACCAGGTCGACGCCGCCGATGACGGCCGTGTTCAGCGCGTTGCGGATCTCCACCTCGTCGGCGGACACCACTACGACACCGTCGACCACGAAGCCGGCCTCGTTGAGCAACTCGGCGACCAACGGACCGTTGTGGTCCTCCTCGCCATGAGCCGTCCGGTCGTCGACGACGACGACGAGCGCCCGGCCAACCAACTCCCCTGGTTGTTCCATGAGTGCCACCGTATATCTGGTGGCCGACAGCGGCGCGGCCACTCTCAAGGTCGGCGTGCCGGGTGCGGTGATCACTGCTGTGCCTTGCCGAGCGTCACCTGCACGGTCTGCGGTTTGCCCGACGAGTCTAGGTAGGTCAACGTGACCTTCTCGCCCGGCGCCTTGGACCGGACAGCCGCGACGAGCGCGTCGGCGCTGCCGATCACTCGGTCGTCGACCTTGGTCACGACGACGCCGCTGGGCAGCCCAGCCGCGGCCGCAGCGCCGCCGCTGGTGACCTCCACGATCTTCGCGCCGTGGGAGGACGCGTCGTTGCCGACCTGGACGCCCAGCGACGCATGCGTGGCATTGCCGTTCTGGATCAGCTCGTCGGCGATTCGCTTGGCCTGGTCGATCGGGATCGCGAAGCCCAGCCCGATCGAGCCGCTCTGCGGGTCGGCGGAGTCGCCGCCCAGCGTCGCGATGGCCGAATTCACGCCCACCAGTTCGCCGTTCATGTTGACCAGCGCGCCGCCCGAGTTGCCTGGGTTGATCGCGGCGTCGGTCTGGATCGCGTCGAGCACCGTGTTCTGGTTGCGGATGTCGCCGCCCGCGGCCACCGGACGGTTCAGCGCGCTGATGATGCCGGTTGTCACGGTGCCTTCGAGGCCGAGAGGCGAACCGATGGCCACCACGTCCTGGCCGACCTTCAGGTTGGCCGACGAGCCGATGGTGATCGGGGTGAGGTCGGAGACGCCGTCGGCCTTGACCACCGCGATGTCACTGCTCGGGTCGGTGCCCACGACGGTGAACTTGGTCGTACGGCCGTCGGCAAACGTGATCGTGGTGTCGCCGTTCTTGGCGGCCTCCACGACGTGGTTGTTGGTCAGGATCAGGCCGTCCGACGACAGGATGATGCCGGAGCCCTCTTCGGACGCCCGCCCCATGTCGGTCTCGAGCTTGACGACGCTGGGCACCACCTTGGCGGCCACTTGCTCGACGGATCCGGCGGGCAGGCTTGCGGCCGGCATGCTGGGCGCGGCGGTGATCTGTGTTCCTCCGCCGCCGTGATTGTCGGACTTCGCCATCAGGGCGACGCCGCCGCCGACGCCTGCGGACACCACTGCGATCGTCAGCGCACCGACGGTCAGTGCCCCGGCACGCGCGCGCTTCCGCGGCGGCCCCTGCGGTGGCTGGAGCGGCTGGGGGTGCCGGCCGCCCGCCGAGGGCTGCTGATGGGTGTGGTGCGGCTGCTGGGGCGCGCCGCGGTAGGGGTCGTAGGCCTGCCGGTAGGCCTGCTGCTGCTGAGTCGCATACCGCCAGTCGTAAGGCTGCTGTTGCTGATAGCCGGTATGCCCGTGCTGACCGGGATACACCGCCGTGCGGTCATCGCCGGGCCGGCGGCCATGGTGTGCCGGCGGCGGGGGCGGTGAATACCTCGGGTGGTTCGTCATGTCGCTACGGGCTCTTTCTACGAGTGCCTGCGGGGAAGTCCGACACTTCTACAACGACGTACTGCTTCCCCACGGTGCCCGGACGGGCTGAGAATCCACTTAGAGATTGTTCGGCGCATCCCCATATTTCCGGCCGATCGGTTCGACCTTTCACCTATTCTCCGCGCTGATCACCGGTTGTGCGACCTCCGCGGGACGTGTCGGCGAAATCAGGCGGCCCGGCAGAAGCACGTAGAAAGAGGTGCCCGGCGGCTGCCCGCCATGCACGGTGTCCTCGACCCGAAGCGCACCACCGTGTTTCAGCACGACCTGCTTGACGATCGCCAGGCCGAGTCCCGAGCCGGGCATGGCCCGCGCCGAGGTGGACCGGAAGAACCGCTCGAACACCAGTTGGCGTTCCTGCGGCGGTATGCCGGGGCCGTGGTCGGACACGACGAGTTCGGCGTGCGACGGGTCGGTCTGCGTCAGCCGGACACCGATCCGCCCGTTGGGCGGACTCCACTTGGCGGCGTTGTCGAGCAGGTTCAGCACGGCCCGTGACAACCCTGCCGCGTCGCCGTACACCTGCCACGGAATGATGTGGACATCGAAGTCAATGTCGTTGCGGCGCCGCCGGACTCGTTCGAGGCTGCGATCGACGACCTCGGAGAGGTCGACGGGTTCGTGCACCACGCCCCCTGCCTCGTCGCGGGTCAGGTCCACAAGATCGCCGACCAGCGTGGACAACTCCTCGATCTGGGCGATGACGTCGGCGCGCAATTCGGCCATTTCCTCCTCGGGCAGCCGGGGTGCGCCGGGCTCCTGCGAGGCCATCAGCAACTCGACGTTGGTCCGCAACGACGTCAGCGGGGTCCGCAGCTCGTGTCCCGCATCGGTGACGAGGCGGGCCTGGCGTTCGCGGGATTCGGCCAACCCTCGCAGCATCATGTTGAAAGCCTGTGTGAGACGGGCGAGTTCGTCGCTGCCGAGTACCGGAATCGGTCGCAGGTCGTCGGTGCGGGCCACCCGTTCGGCGGCCTCGGTGAGCCGCGCCACGGGTCTCAGCCCGGCCCGGGCCACCATCCCCCCGGCGAAAGCGGCGATCGCGACCCCGAGCCCGCCGACGATGAGCAGCACGGTGCCCAACCGTTTCAGCACCTTGCCGGTGGGGGCCAGGCTCTTGGAGATCAGCAGCGAGCTGCCGTTGTTCAGGTGCACGGCCAGCACGCGCTGGTGGTCGGCGGTGCGCAGCGACAGCAGCAGCCGGCCGGACATCACACTCTTCTCCTGGTCGCCGATGGGCAGTGTCTGGCCCTGCTGGTTGGCGGTGTAGATCGAGCGACCGGGGTTCACCAGCATCGCGTTGACGTCCGAGTAGGCGGTGCCCTCGATGGCCTTGCCGGGATCCGCGGCCAGCGAACCGCTTTCGATCAGCAGTCGGGCGCGGCTGTGCAGTTGGTTGTCGATGTCGTCGTAGAGGGCCCTGGAGACGACGACGTAGACGGCCAGCGCCATCAGGACGACGACCATCGCGACCATCGACATCGCGAGCAGCATCACCCGCCAGCGCAACGACAGCGAGCTGGGTTCGGGAAGCGAACTGGGCCGGAAAGGCAGCGGTCGGAAGGTGGCCATCACTACCGTCGCTTCTTCGCGCAGGCGCACATCAGGGCGGTGTCTCACGCAGCACGTAACCCACCCCGCGAACGGTGTGGATCAGCCGCGGCTCACCTTCCGCTTCGGTCTTGCGACGCAGATAGCCGACGTACACCTCGAGGGCATTGCCCGAGGTCGGAAAGTCGAATCCCCACACTTCCTCGAGGATGCGGCTGCGGGTGAGCACGCGCCGTGGATTGGCGATCAGCATTTCCAGCAGTGCGAACTCGGTGCGGGTCAGGCTGATCTGACGCTGTCCGCGGGTGACCTCGCGGGTCACCGGGTCCAGGCTCAGGTCGGCGAACGTCATCGCAGGCGACTCGCCGTCATCGGGCGTGGTGCGCCGCAGCAACGCGCGCATGCGGGCGAGCAACTCTTCGAGCGCGAACGGCTTGGGCAGGTAGTCGTCGGCGCCGGCGTCGAGGCCCGCGACCCGTTCCGACACCGAGTCACGAGCGGTGAGCACCAGGATGGGTAGGTCGTCGCCGGTGCTGCGGAGCTGCCGGCAGACCTCGAGGCCGTCCAGCTTCGGCATCATCACGTCCAGCACCAACGCGTCGGGCCGGTCGCTGGAGATCAGGTCCAGCGCTTCCAGGCCGTCCTGTGCCAGGGCGACGGAGTAGCCGTTGAAAGAAAGCGAGCGGCGCAGGGATTCGCGCACGGCGCGGTCGTCGTCAACGACAAGGATTCGCACGGCCACCAGTGTTAACCCATCGCCTGAGAGTGGGCTGAGAGGCTCGCCGGAGCCGATTGGTCGGCGACATCAGACGCCGGAAGGTGACGCAGCTAATGCAGTTAACGGCGGTCGAGGTCGATCAGGCCGAGCCGGGCGGCCTTGAGCAGGCGCCGCGGAACCTTGTGCTGCTGACCGGCGACCGTCACGCCGACGAGCTCGGTGCGCTTGGCCTTCCACTGCGCGCGACGGCTACGGGAGTTCGCGCGCGACATCCTGCGCTTGGGCACAGCCATTGGTTCAAGCTCCTCTTGAGGGGTTCGCCGCGCAAAGTTCGGCGTCGGCAATTGCCTACAGGATAGCCGGTGACCTGCGCGGGTCCAAAACAGCGCCTACCGGTGGCGGCGCAGGCCCGCCAGCCGCCGCGCAGGCGCCGGGGATCCGGGCTCGCGCCGCGGGTTCTCCCGGTCGAATTCGCGGATCATGCCGTCGATCCGGCTGTTCTCCGTATGGAATCGGCGCACGATCCAGACGACCGTCGCCGTCGCCAGCGCGGCCAACACGATCCAGGCAAGCCATTCCATCCGCACCCCTGTGGTGAGCGTAGCCTCTGAACTGCGAGATTAGGGCAGGACTGCCCGTATTGAACGGGGTTTGGCGAGACGTTTACTCCAGCGGGTGCCTTGACGGCGGACCTGAGGTACCGGCTAACCTACCGGTTGGTTGGCTGGCTGATTGATGAGGAGATTGCGTGACGCCTCCGGTGCGCATCGGCAACTGCTCGGGGTTCTACGGCGACCGGCACTCGGCGATGCGCGAAATGCTGACCGGTGGCGACCTGGACTACCTCACCGGCGACTACCTCGCCGAGCTGACGATGCTCATCCTGGCCCGCGATCGGGCGAAGTCACCCGACCGCGGCTATGCCAAGACGTTCCTTACCCAGCTCGAGGAGTGCCTGGGCACCGCGCTCGACCAGGGTGTGCGGATCGTCGTGAACGCAGGCGGGCTGAATCCGGCGGGCCTGGCCGCCGCGGTGCGCGCGCTGGCCGAACGGCTCGGCCTGGCTGCCACCGTCGCGCATGTCGAAGGCGACGACCTCGTGTCGCGTGCGGCTGACCTGGGTCTCGGAGCCGCCACGGCGGCGACATCCGCCGGGGGCACACCATTGGCGGCCAACGCCTACCTCGGCGCGTGGGGCATCGTCGACTGTCTCGGCACCGGTGCCGACGTCGTGGTCACCGGCCGGGTAACCGACGCGTCGGTCATCGTCGGGCCGGCCGCCGCCCACTTTGGTTGGCGGCGCGACGATTACGACCGCCTCGCAGGCGCGGTGGCCGCGGGTCATGTCATCGAATGCGGGGCGCAGGCCACCGGCGGCAATTTCGCGTTCTTCGCGGAATCGGGAGCCGACCTCTTGCATGCGGGTTTCCCGTTGGCGGAGATCAGCGAGAACGGGACTTCGGTGATCACCAAGCACGCCGGCACGGGCGGCCTGGTCGACGTCGACACCGTCACCGCTCAATTGCTCTACGAGATCACCGGCGCGCGGTACGCGAACCCCGACGTGACGGTGCGGATGGACAGCCTCGAGTTGTCGCCCGACGGCCCAGACAGGGTGCGGATCGAGGGCGTGCGGGGTGAGCCGCCGCCGCCGACTCTCAAGGTGTCGCTGAACAGCATCGGCGGCTTCCGCAACGCGATGACGTTCGTGCTGACGGGACTCGACATCGAGGCCAAGGCCGACCTGGTGCGCCGACAGCTGGAATCAGGTCTGACGGTGAAACCGGCCGAGATGGAATGGACGCTGGCCCGCACCGACCATGACGATGCCGACACCGAGGAGGCCGCGAGCGCGCTGCTGCACTGCGTCGTGCGCGATCCCGACCCCGCGAACGTCGGCCGCCAGTTCTCCTCCGCCGCAGTCGAATTGGCGCTCGCCAGCTATCCCGGCTTCACGACCACGGCACCGCCGGGCGACGGGCAGGTGTACGGCGTGTTCACCGCCGGCTACGTCGACGCGACCGAGGTGCCCCACGTCGCCGTACATCCCGACGGCACCCGCACCGAGGTTTCCGCCGCGACCGAGACCAAGGTGCTCGAACCCGTCGCACCGTTCGCGCTACCGGAACCCATGCCGTTCGAGGACACCTGTCGGGTCCCCCTGGGTCGCATCGCCGGTGCGCGCAGTGGCGACAAAGGCGGCAACGCCAACGTCGGCGTGTGGGTCCGCACCACCGGCCAGTGGCGGTGGCTGGCGCACGCGCTGACCGTGGACAAGTTGCGCGAGATGCTGCCGGAGACAGCCGATCTGAAGATCACCCGCCATCTGCTGCCCAACCTGCGGGCGGTGAACTTCGTCATCGAGGGCATCCTCGGCGAGGGAGTGGCCTATCAGGCGCGTTTCGATCCTCAGGCCAAAGGCCTGGGCGAGTGGCTGCGCAGCCGGTACATCGACATCCCGGAGAGCCTTCTCACATGACCAGCATCTGGCATACGCCCGAACGAGAACAACTGCGAAAGACCGTGCGCGCGTTCGCCGAACGCGAGGTGCTACCGAACGTCGACGAGTGGGAGCGCTCCGGCATGCTGCCGCGCGAGTTGCACCTGAAGGCGGCCGAAGCGGGCCTGCTCGGCGCGGGATTTCCCGAGGCTGTCGGCGGTGGTGGTGGTGATGGCGCCGATGCGCTGGTCATCTGCGAGGAGATGCACTACTCCGGGGCGCCGAGCGGTGTGTTCGCGTCGCTGTTCACGTGCGGCATCGCGGTGCCGCACATGATCGCCTCCGGCGATCAGCGGTTGATCGACACCTACGTGCGGCCGACACTGTGCGGCGAGAAGATCGGCTCGCTGGCGATCACCGAACCCGGAGGCGGCTCCGACGTCGGGCACCTGACAACCAAGGCCATCCGCGACGGCGACGACTACATCATCAACGGCGCGAAGACCTACATCACCTCGGGCGTGCGTGCCGACTTCGTCGTGACGGCGGCCCGCACCGGCGGTCCTGGCGCGGCGGGAGTCTCGCTGATCGTGGTCGACAAGGGCACACCCGGTTTCGAGGTGACCCGCAAGCTCGACAAGATGGGCTGGCGGTCGTCGGACACCGCGGAGTTGTCCTACACCGACGTGCGAGTCCCCGCCGCGAACCTGATCGGCGAAGAGAACACCGGATTCGTCCAAATCGCGGGCGCATTCGTCTCCGAGCGAGTCGGGTTGGCCGCGCACGCCTATGGCGGCGCCCAGCGTTGCCTGGACCTCACGGTCGAGTGGTGCCGCAACCGGGAGACATTCGGTAAGCCGCTGATCTCCCGGCAATCCGTGCAGAACACACTGGCGGAGATGGCGCGGCGCGTCGACGTCGCCCGGGTGTACACCCGCAGCCTGGTCGAACGGCAGTTGGCGGGCGAGAGCAACCTGATCACCGAGGTGTGCTTCGCGAAGAACACCGCCGTCGAGGCGGGCGAATGGGTGGCCAACCAGGCGGTGCAACTCTTCGGCGGGATGGGATACATGGCCGAATCGGAAGTCGAACGGCAGTACCGCGACATGCGGATACTCGGGATCGGCGGCGGCACAACCGAAATCCTCACCTCACTGGCCGCCAAGACGTTGGGATACCAGTCATGACGACGTTGGCGTCAACGCTCGACCCTCGCTCCCCCGGCTATGCCGAGGCGGCCGAGGCGATGACGGCCAAGCTCGCCGAACTCGAGGCCGAGCACGCCAAGGCGCTGGCGGGTGGCGGCGAGAAATACGTCAAGCGCCACCACGACCGCGGCAAGATGACCGCGCGCGAACGCATCGAGATGCTGGTCGATCCTGACTCGCCGTTCCTCGAGCTGAGTGCGCTGGCCGCCTACGGCAGCGACTTTCAAGTCGGCGCGAGCGTGGTGACCGGCATCGGCGTGGTCGAGGGCGTCGAATGCATGCTGGTCGCTCACGACCCGACGGTCAAGGGCGGCACCACCAATCCGTGGACTTTGAAGAAGATGTTGCGGGCCAACCAGATTGCGCTGGAGAACCGACTGCCGGTGATCTCGCTGGTCGAGTCCGGCGGCGCCGACCTGCCGACTCAGAAGTTGATCTTCATCCCCGGCGGTCAGGGTTTCCGCGACCTGACCCGGCTGTCTGCGGCGGGCATCCCGACCATCGCGCTGGTGTTCGGCAACTCGACGGCGGGCGGCGCCTACATCCCGGGCATGTCCGACCACGTCGTGATGATCAAGGAGCGCTCGAAGGTGTTCCTGGCCGGCCCGCCGCTGGTGAAGATGGCCACCGGCGAGGAGTCCGACGACGAGTCGCTGGGCGGCGCCGAGATGCACGCTCGTACATCGGGATCTGGCCGACTACTTCGCCGTCGACGAACTCGACTGCATCCGGATCGGCCGCCGCATCGTCGCCCGGCTGAACTGGCGCAAACACGGTCCGGCACCGGGACCGGTCACCGAACCGCTGCACGACGCCGAGGAATTGATCGGCATCGTGCCGTCGGACCTGCGTATCCCGTTCGACCCGCGCGACGTGATCGCCCGCATCGTCGACGGCTCCGACTTCGACGAGTTCAAACCGCTGTACGGATCCTCGCTGGTGACCGGATGGGCCAGGCTGCACGGGTATCCGATCGGCATCCTCGCTAATCACCGCGGCGTGCTGTTCAGCGAGGAGTCGCAGAAGGCCACCCAGTTCATCCAACTGGCCAACCGGTCGAACACGCCACTTCTGTTCCTGCACAACACGACCGGCTACATGGTCGGCAAGCAGTACGAGGAAGGCGGGATGATCAAGCACGGCTCGATGATGATCAACGCCGTCTCGAACTCGACCGTGCCGCATCTGTCGCTGCTGATCGGCGCCTCCTACGGCGCCGGCCACTACGGCATGTGCGGGCGCGCCTACAACCCGCGGTTCCTGTTCGCGTGGCCGAGCGCCAAGTCCGCCGTGATGGGCGGCGCGCAACTCGCTGGGGTGTTGTCGATCGTCAACCGCGCGGCCACCGAGGCTCGGGGGCAGCAGGTCGACGAGGAGGCCGACGCCGCGATGCGGGCCGCCGTCGAGGGCCAGATCGAAGCGGAGTCGCTGCCGATGGTGCTGTCCGGAATGCTCTACGACGACGGCGTCATCGATCCGCGCGACACCCGCACGGTCCTGGGTATGTGCCTGTCCGCCATCGCCAATCGCGCGATCGAGGGGACGTCGAACTTCGGCGTCTTCCGGATGTGAGTCGCGCATGATCACCCGAGTATTGGTCGCCAACCGCGGGGAGATCGCCCGTCGGGTGTTCGCCACCTGTCGCCGCCTCGGCATCGGCACCGTCGCCGTCTACACCGATCCCGATGCCGGCGCTCCGCACGTCGCGGAGGCCGACGCGCGGGTCCGGCTGGAGGGCCGCAACGGCTATCTCGATACGGGGCAGCTCATCGCGGCGGCCAGCGCGTCGGGCGCGGACGCGGTTCACCCCGGCTACGGATTCCTCTCCGAGAACGCCGATTTCGCGGCCGCAGTGTTGGCCGCCGGCCTGACGTGGATCGGGCCTCCGGTCGCCGCAGTCGCTGCGATGGGGTCCAAGATCGAGGCCAAGAAGATGATGGCTGCTGCCGGCGTGCCGGTGCTCGACGAGCTGGACCCCGAGACCGTCACCTCCGATCAGCTGCCCGTGCTGATCAAGGCGTCGGCGGGCGGCGGTGGACGTGGTATGCGCGTCGTGCGCGAACTGTCCGAGCTGCCCGCACAGGTGGAAGCCGCCCGCGGCGAAGCGCAGTCGGCGTTCGGCGACCCGACGGTGTTCTGCGAGCGCTACCTCGCCACCGGTCACCACGTGGAGGTGCAGGTGCTCGCCGACGGGCACGACACCGTGTGGGCCGTCGGTGAGCGCGAGTGCTCGATTCAGCGGCGTCACCAGAAGATCATCGAAGAGGCGCCGTCTCCGCTCGTCGAGCGCACTGCGGGCATGCGGGACAAGCTGTTCGAGGCGGCGCGCCTGGCCGCGAGCGCGATCGGCTATACCGGCGCGGGCACCGTCGAGTTCATGGCCGACGAGCGCGGCGAGTTCTTCTTCCTCGAGATGAACACCCGGCTTCAGGTCGAGCACCCGGTCACCGAGGCCACCACCGGTATCGACCTCGTCGCGCTGCAGTTGTTCGTCGCCGACGGGGGCCACCTCGAGCCCGAGCCGCCGCCGTCGCGCGGCTACTCCATCGAGGCCCGGCTGTACGCCGAGGATCCGGCGAAGGAGTGGCAGCCGCAGGCCGGTTCGGTGCACCGGTTCGAAGTGCCCAACACGGCAACGCAATTCGGCATGCTCGACGGGCTGGGCGTACGGGTCGACACGGGCGTCGTCGACGGCTCCGAGGTGTCGGCGTTCTACGACCCGATGCTGGCCAAGATCATCTCCTACGCGCCGGTGCGCCCTCAGGCCGCCGGGCTGTTGGCCGACGCGCTGGCCCGGACCCGGATCCACGGCGTGCGCACCAACCGCGACCTCCTGGTCAACGTGTTGCGGCATCCCGCGTTTCTCGACGGCGCCACCGACACCGCGTTCTTCGACACCCACGGCCTTGCCACGCTGGCCGCACCACTGGCCGACCCCCGCGCCGTCGAGTTGTCGGCCGTTGCCGCCGCACTCGCCGATGCCGCCGGAAACCGCCGGTCTGCAACAGTGTTCGCCGCTGTTCCCAGCGGCTGGCGCAACGTCGCGTCGGGCTACCAGTCCAAGCGCTTCAACGACAGCATGGGCGAGACGCACGAGGTGCAATACCGGTTCACTCGCGCCGGCGTCGACGTGGTCGGCCACGATGCGGTGAGCCTGCTGTCCGCATCGTCCGATCAGGTGGTGCTCACAGTCGACGGCGTCGACCGGGCGTTCGACGTCGCCCGCTACGGCCGGGATCGCGACGACGTGTTCGTCGACTCACCGCTGGGCCCCGTGCACCTCGTCGCGCAGCCGCGATTTCCCGATCCGACGGCCGCACTCGCACACGGCTCGCTGCTTGCGCCGATGCCGGGCTCGGTGCTGCGCGTCGGGGTCGCAGTCGGCGACCGCGTCGTCGCGGGCCAGCCGCTGATCTGGCTGGAAGCCATGAAGATGGAGCACACCGTCACCGCGCCGGGCGACGGAGTGCTCGTCGAACTCAACGTCGAAGCGGGCCAGCAGGTCGAGGTCGGCACCGTACTCGCCCGTGTGGACGAACCTCAAGGAGAGCAATGAGCGACAACGGCTTCATCGAAAGCGAAGAGCGTCAGGCGTTGCGCAAGGCGGTGGCCGCGATGGCCGCCAACTACGGCCAGGATTACTACCTGGAGAAGGCCCGCGCCGGCGAGCACACCGACGAATTGTGGAACGAGGCAGGCAAACTCGGCTTCATCGGGGTGAACCTGCCCGAGGAGTACGGCGGCGGCGGCGCGGGCATGTACGAGCTGTCGATCGTGATGGAAGAGATGTCGGCCGGTGGCTGTCCCCTTCTGTTGATGGTGGTCTCCCCCGCCATCAACGGCACGATCATCAGCAAGTTCGGCACCGAGGAGCAGAAGAAGCGGTGGGTGCCCGGCATCGCCGACGGGTCCATCACCATGGCGTTCGCGATCACCGAGCCCGATGCGGGCTCGAACTCACACCGCATCACCACCACCGCACGCCGTGACGGCAACGACTGGATCCTCAACGGCCAGAAGGTCTACATCTCGGGCGTCGACCAGGCGCAGGCGGTACTCGTTGTCGGACGTACGGAAGAGGCGAAGACCGGCAACCTCCGGCCCGCGTTGTTCATCGTGCCCACCGACACCCCGGGATTCACGTTCACCAAGATCGAGATGGAGATCGTCAGCCCCGAGAATCAGTTCCAGGTTTTCCTCGACGACGTCCGGGTGCCGGCCGACGCGCTGGTGGGCGCCGAGGACGCGGCGATCGCGCAACTGTTCGCCGGGCTGAACCCGGAGCGGATCATGGGTGCGGCCAGCGCGGTGGGCATGGGCCGGTTCGCGATCGACAAAGCTGTCGACTACGTCAAGACCCGCCAGGTGTGGAAGACGCCGATCGGCGCGCACCAGGGCCTGTCGCATCCGTTGGCGCAGAACCACATCGAGGTCGAACTCGCCAAGCTGATGATGCAGAAGGCCGCGACGTTGTATGACAGCGGCGACGACGCTGGCGCGGCCGAGGCGGCGAACATGGCCAAGTACGCCGCGGGCGAGGCATCGGTGCGCGCAGTCGATCAGGCGGTGCAGTCGCTCGGCGGCAACGGGCTGACCAAGGAGTACGGCATCGCCGCGGCCGTGACGGCGTCCAAACTGGCGCGCATCGCTCCAGTGAGCCGCGAGATGGTGCTCAACTTCGTGGCGCAGACGTCGCTGGGTCTGCCACGCTCGTACTGATGAGCACCCTGGTCCACTACTCCGTCGAAGGCCCCGTCGCCCGGCTCACGCTGGACTCGCCGCACAACCGCAACGCATTGTCGAAGGCGTTGGTCAGCCGGCTGCGCCAGGGGCTGTGCGATGCATCGGACGACCCGACGGTGCGGGCGGTGGTGCTGAGCCACACCGGCGGAACGTTCTGCGCCGGCGCAGACCTGTCGGAGGCAAGCGGCGGCGACGCGGCCGAGACGGTCGCCGACAACGCGCGCCAGCTGACGTCCGTGCTGCGGTCGATCCTCGAACTGCCGCAGCCGGTCATCGGCGCGATCGACGGGCACGTCCGGGCCGGCGGGCTGGGGCTGGTCGGCGCGTGCGACATCGTGGTGGCGGGACGCAACAGCACCTTCGCGCTGACCGAGGCGCGGATCGGGGTGGCGCCGTCGATCATCTCGCTGACGCTGCTGCCGAAGATGTCGGCGCGGGCGGCGGGCCGGTACTTCGTCACGGGTGAGAAGTTCGGCGCCGACGTGGCCGCCGACATCGGGCTCATCACTGTCGTGGCCGACGACGTCGTCGCCACGGTTTCTGAGCTGACGGCCGAGATCGCGAAGGGTTCTCCGCAGGGCCTGGCGGCGTCGAAAGCGCTCACGACGGCGCCGATTCTGGACGCGTTCGACCAGCACGCCGAGGCGCTGACCAGGCAGTCCGCGGAGCTTTTCGTGTCCGAGGAAGCTCACGAGGGCATGCTCGCTTTCCTGCAGAAGCGTCGGCCGAGCTGGCTCTCCGAATCCTGACATAGAGAGCCACCCTTTCAATTGGCAGTCGCCATTCCGGTGGGATATCGAACTACTCGTATCGTGGACCGCCGCAGGGGTTGCACACAGGGTGCTATTCGAAACCGGCGTCGCAGGATTTTGAAAAAGGAAGACCCAAGGATCACGACAATTGCAGCCGCTGGGGCCGCAAGGACGATCCGGATTGGAACGAAGTGACGTCATTCGGCCCATGGGAGCCGTTCTTCGATGCAACCAACGGCAAGCCTCGTGACAAGAAGCGCGCATGGGAGTCGGGCGTCGAGGGCGTCAATGGCGGCTCGTGGGAGAAGACTTTCCCGCTGGCAGAGTAGATATTGTTGACCGGCAAACCATCGCCAGAGTCGTTTTCTGCGGTTATTTCATTTGCACTTCAAGCGCCGTTGCCCGCTTCCCGCCTACGGCGCGTAGGCTCGCTCACCGATGGCTCGTGAAGTTCTCATCACCGGCGCGACCGGCACGCTCGGACACCGGTTGGTCGGCGAGGCCACCGAAGCCGGCCACAAAGTCCGCGCGCTGAGCCGAAAGCCCCATGTCGGATACACCGGCGTGCACTGGGCGCAAGGTGACCTGCTCAGCGGCGAGGGCATCGACGCCGCGCTCGACGGCATCGACACGGTCATCCACTGCGCGACCCAAAGCACCCGCGGCAAGGACGTCGTCTCCGCAACCAATCTCATTTCTGCCGCCCGCCGCGCCGCGACCACCAATATTGTTTACGTTTCGATCGTTGGGATCGAACGGATTTCGCTGCCGTATTACAAAACCAAGCTGCGCGTCGAGGACACAATCACGACATCTGGGCTCGGGCACACGATCATCCGGGTGACTCAGTTCCACGAACTGGTCGAGAAGATGTTTTCTATTCAGCGCTTCTCGCCCGCGCTGCTCGCGATGAAGGGTGCGCGGTTCCAGCCGATCGACACCCGCGACGTGGCGACCCACCTGGTTTCCCTGATCGACAAAGGACCCGCGGGTCGCGTTGACGACATCGGCGGCCCCGCCGTCCACCGCCACGACGAACTCGGGCACATGTATCTGAGCGCCCGCGACAGCCGTCGACGCGTGCTGGCGCTCCCCCTACCCGGTGGCATCGTCGCAGGGCTGAAGTCGGGGGCCAATCTCGTGCCGGCAAACCCGATCGGGACCATTGGCTTCGACCAGTATCTGGTTGCAACTACATGACTTTCCTGGGCTTATTCGTGGCTACGTCGTAGGCTCGACACTGATGAGCAACCCAGTGTCGCGAAACAGATCGGAGCCTGCCGCAGACACCGATCGCATGCAGGCAGCTCAGCTCCTCGCCGAAGCCGCCGCCAACGGTCGCCTCCCGATGAACGAATACGAGAAACGGCTGAACAAGGCGTACGCGGCCAAGACCTACGACGAACTGGATCGCCTCAGCGCTGACCTGCCCGGCGCCGTCACCACGACCCGCAGGGGCGGTTCGCTCCACCCGGCACCCTCCACGTTGCTGCTGGCCATCATGAGCGGGTTCGAGCGCCGCGGCCGGTGGAACGTGCCCCGCAAGCTGACGACCTTCACGCTGTGGGGTGGCGGCGTGGTCGACCTGCGCTACGCCGACTTCACCTCACCCGAGGTTGAAATTCACACCTACTCGATCATGGGTGGACAGACCATCCTGGTGCCGCCCGAGGTGAACGTCGACATGCAGGGTCACGGCGTGATGGGCTCGTTCGACCACCTCGACACCGAACAAGGTATGCCCGGGGCACCGCGAGTGAAGGTCCGCGGCTTCTCGCTGTGGGGCAAGGTCGCCGTCAAGCGCAAGAAGCGCAAGTCCGGCTGACTTTCGGTCGTAAACGTAAATCGGGCGGCCCTTCGAAAAGCGGGCCCGCCCGATTTATTGAACTACGTGACTACCGCGTGCTGCCTTCGCCGCCTTCGTCGCCGCCACCGAGTCCGATGCTTCTTGAGGCTTTACCCCAGCCGCGAATGCCGTTGTCGGCACCTTTGCCGCTATCGAACAGAATCGGCGATGTCGCCGACGCTCTTGGTGTGTGAACTTCTGCGAAACCCGGAGACGTTGACGTTCTCGGTTCCACCGTCGTCGCCAGGAGTCGCCTGCGGCTCCGACTTCGGAAGCTCAGGCGGCGTAATCGCTTGCGGTGCCGACGGTGTGGACTGCGGGTCCGGAAGCGAGGCCACGAATGTCCTGACCGTGTTGGAACCAGTCAATGGCGTCGTCGACGTCGACCCAGGATCCTGCAGAACCTGCGCCTGTGCCTGTGGCGCGACGTTCGACGCAGCCAGCGGCGCGGCCATAGTCGGCGCGGCCATAGTCGTGGGTGCAGGGGTGAGGTACGCCGGAATAGCGCTCAGCGCATCGTAGTTGGACAGCGCGTCGATGCCGCCACCGGTGAACACACCCGGACCAAACGGCGCATTACCACTCGTGTCCGGTCCGAAGAACACCGGCAATGCGCTCAACGCCGCATAACCGCCCGCGCCGTCCGAGCCCGGCGCTAGCGCGTCGATGCCGCCGCCGGTGAAAACACCCCCGATCGGAGTTTCTTCATCCGCCCCTATAGGTCCGTCTCCGAAGAACGTGTCTATGGCGCTCAGCGCGTCATAACCACCCAGCGCGGAGGCCACAGAGTCCGTACATGTTGCCCTGCACGTCGTTGGCGGTTCCGCGAACACCGGTATGGCACTACGATAATTCCCCCAGCGCATCCAGTCGGCGGCGGTGGCGACGTTAGCGAACACTGGAAGAGCACTCAACGCGTCGTAGTTGGACAGCCCGTCGAAATTGCCGTCGCTGATTACGCCGCCCTCGCCGTCAGCGCCGTCTCCGAAGAAGATGTCTATGGCACTCAACGCGTTGTAGCCAGAGTTGGTGTCGTCCCCAAACAACGTGTCGATGTTGCCGCCGAGGAGGTCCACCAGGGCCGGAAGCCCGTTGACCGAATCCAAGTCGTTCACCGCGCTCAAGTCACCGCCAAGCAATGCAAGGTATGGCGGGATAGCACTGAACCCATCCAAGTCGCTCAGCGCGGTCAAGTCACCGCCGAGCAAAGCGGCGTACAACGGGATCGCGCTGAATGCGTCCACGTCCGTGAAGGCGGACAGCCGGAGATCCTCGTTCGCGAGCCGTTCTGCGGCCGTGCCTGTCCAAGGCAGGGTTGCCGCCGCAGCGACGCATGCCGCGCAAGCCATCGACGTTGCTGAATTAGAGATCTTCGCCCACACGGTAGTTACCTCTCTCGTATGCGGAGTCGCCGGAAGTCATGTTTGCGATCGCGCGAACGAGGCCGAGCACGTCCGTTGACTGCAACTTACCTTAAGAAATCCTGAGATGCACACCAACGCTGGCTATTTCGGCAAAACTTAACCTAATTGTAAAAACGGCGACCGGCCTGCACCATTAACGCAGAAAACCTTGCGCGCGGACGAACGTAGCAACCGTCTTAAGGTTGCAACGCACATTCGCGCTTTTGCGTGTCCCTCCGGACACTGTGCGACGTGCCCCGTGAGTACCCACGTTCGCCGATCGACACTCAGCAGGTTTGGTGAAGCCTGAGGTGACGTGTTTTCGCTATCGACCAGAGAGGTTGCGGACGAGGCGCGTGCCCAGTACCCGACGGTCGCGTAGCGCCTTTGCTGGCTAGCGCCGTCGCCGCGACCGTAGATAGTCGCCGACGACCGCCGCGCCCAGACCGTCGAGGTCGGGCACCACGACGCGACCCTCGACCCGTCGCGCGACCTGATCGATGAACCTGGCCAGGCCGGGATCGTTGCCGAGCCGGAAGATCGTCACCTGCGCGCCGAGGCGTGCCATGTCGTCGAACCCCTTCACGGTGTGCGCGATCGTCCGTGGGTGCGGCGGATAGTCGAAGAACACCGACGGCGGCTGAGCCGCCGAAACAGCGTCAGCGCCGTTTCCATATTTCTCGAGGTGTGCGGTCGGCTCGCCGTCGGTGACGACCAGCACCACCGGCTGCGCGTTGGGGTGACGACGCAAGTGTCGCCCCGCCAACGCGAGCGCGTGGTGCAGGTTGGTCCCCTGCTCGTACACCCCCTCCAGGCCGGTGAGCTCGGCGGGCGACACCGTGCGCGCATAGCGGCCGAAGGCGATGATCTGCAACGCATCCGAGCGAAATCGGGTACTGACCAGATGGCTGAGCGCCAAGGCCGTGCGCTTCATCGGCAACCAGCGGTTCTCCATCACCATCGAGAACGACGTGTCGACCAGCAGCGCCACCGCGGCCTGCGCGCGGGTCTCGGTCTCCGACACCTCGACGTCTTCGACGGTGATCCGGATCGGCGACTCCGTCACGCCCGTACCCGACTGCCTCAGCACCGCATTGGTCAGCGTGCGGGTGACGTTCCACGGTTCGGTGTCGCCGAACTGCCAGGCCCGCGTCGCGCCGGTCAGCTCGCCAGCCGCACCGGCGCGCCGGGTCTCGCGCTCGCCGTGCCGGCCCGAAAGCTGTTGTGCCACATCCCGAAGCGCGGTCTGCCCGAGCTGGCGCATGGCCTTCGGCGACAGCCGCCACTGCCCGTCGGAGCCCCGGTCCAGGAAGCCCTGATCCATCAGCGCCTTCTCCAACTCGGAGAGCGTGCGCGCGTCGACGGCCGCCTCCTCACCGAGTTGGCGGGCCAGCGCCTCGAGGTCGACGTCTTCCATCGTCGCGCCGGCATAGCTCTGCGACAGCGCCTCAGCCAGCTGTTCGAGTTCGGCGATGTCGGACATCGCCTGCGCGCCCTCGCCCATGCCAAGCGGGTTGTCGCCGGAGAAGCGGGAGGAGCCGGTCCAGTCCTCGCCCGGCCTCGCCGCCTGCAGATGCGAGTCCAGCCGGTTGAGCGCGTTCATCAGCGACGGCGAGCCGAATGCCTGCTGTGCCAACGCATCCAGCTCGGCGCGTTGGTCGGCCGACAGGCTGTTGCGGAACCGCTGCGCGGCCGCGGCGCGCTGGGCCAGCGAGTCCAGCAGCTCGTCCACATTGGACGGGTTCTCCGGAAAGAACTCGCCGTGCTTGTTCATGAACTCGTCGAAGTCTTGCTGGGTGTCCTCGCCGCGCGAGTGTTTGTCCAGCAGGTCGTTGAGATCGTCGAGCATCTCGTTGACGCGCTGACGGTCCTCGTCGGTGGCATTCTCCAGGGCCTGCTTCATCCCGGCGAAGCGCTGGTCGAGCATCTCGCGCCCCAGCAGATCCTTGATCTGCTCATACTTCTCGGCGGCCTCGGGGCTGCGCCACTCGTAGTCGGACAACTCCTGGACGGCCTTCGCGGGCGACGGCGGCAGCGACTCGATCCGCATCTCCTGGAACCGGGCATCGTCGTCGAGCGCACGCGCCAGTTCCTTGCGCTCGGACAACACCGCCTCGTCGAGCAGCTTCTTGATCTCCTGCAGTGTCCCGTCAAGATTGTTGCGCTGCAACAACTCCCGACGACGCCGGTTCGCCTCGGCGGCCAGCTTGTCGGCGCCGCGCATGTTCTGGGTGCCGCGGCGCAACAGCTCCTGCAGCGCACGCCGTGGCGACGAGCCCTCCATCACGTCCTGGCCGATCGCCTCCAGCGCCTCGCGCAGGTCGACCGGCGGCGCCAACGGATCCGGGCCACCGGTGTAGCCCGAGTAGCGCGACGAGCGCCCAGCCCGTCTAGCCATAGACCGTTTCGCCTTCTCCCGACACCTTGTCGATCCGCTTCGCGAGATACAAAGCCTCCAAGGCCAATTCGACCGCGGCGGCACGCTGGCCGTCGGACGCAGCGCCGAGTCGCTCCTGCACCTTGGCGATCGCGGGCACTTCGGGCACCGCCGCCAGCACGTCGCGCGCCGAGACCCGCTCACCGGTCGTCACCGCTGTGCCGCCTTCGATCGCGACCACCAGCGGCCCGACGTCGATGCCGCCGAGCAGTCGTTGCGCGGTGTCGGCCGTCGCCCGGCGCAACAGATGCTCGAGCACCGCCTGCTCGCGGCCCTCCTCGCCGGACTCGAACTCCAGCTTGCCGCGCAGCACGTCGATCACCGTGCCGAGGTCGACGACGCGGGCCACCGGGTCCTGCTCGCCGAGCACCGCCGAGCGGTGCCGCGCCGCCGCGGCGACCGTTTCGGCCGCCGCGATCGCGAATCGCGCCGAAACACCCGAACGCTGGTCGACAGAGCTCGACTCGCGCAGCAACCGCGCGAAGCGGGCCAGGATGTGCAGCAGATACTCGGGTACCTCCGCGGCCAGATGCGCCTCCTGGCTGATGACGCCGACCTCGGCGACCAGAGCCAGCGGGTAGTGCGTGCGGATCTCGGCGCCGAAGCGGTCCTTCAGCGGGGTGATGATGCGTCCGCGGTTCGTGTAGTCCTCGGGGTTGGCACTCGCGGCGACGACCACGTCGAGCGGCAGCCGCAGCGTGTAGCCGCGCACCTGGATGTCGCGCTCCTCCATCACGTTGAGCATCGACACCTGGATGCGCTCGGCGAGGTCGGGCAGCTCGTTGACCGCGACGATGCCGCGGTGTGCGCGCGGAATCAGGCCGTAGGCGATGGTCTCCGGGTCGCCGAGGCTGCGCCCCTCGGCCACCTTGATCGGATCGATGTCGCCGACCAGGTCGGCCACGCTGGTGTCCGGGGTGGCCAGCTTCTCGAAGTAGCGCTCGCTGCGATGCCGCCACTCGATGGGCAGGTCCTCGCCCGACTCGGCGGCCCGCCTGATCGACTCCGGCGTGATCGGCGAATACGGGTGCTCGCCCAGCTCGGCGCCGGCGATCACCGGCGTCCACTCGTCGAGCAGGCCCGACAGTGCACGCAGCAGCCGCGTCTTGCCCTGACCGCGTTCACCGAGCAGCACGACGTCGTGGCCGGCGATCAGGGCGCGCTCCAGCTGCGGCAGCACGGTGTCCTCGAAACCGAGGATGCCGGGCCACATGTCGCGACCCTCGGCCAGCCCGGCCAGCAGATTCTCCCGGATCTCGGCTTTGACTCCGCGCTCGCGATGGCCGGAGGCCCGCAGCTCACCGACGGTCCGGGGCAGTTCGTTAGGTGGTGTCACTACTCCACGCTACGACTGCTGGCGATCAAAGGCACTCGCTACGCCTTACGCGAACATGACGCCGCGCCGCGACGGCGCGTGTCTGCCCGCCGACACGCCGCAAAATACCGGCGCTTCGCGCACGCTCGCGCCGCACTGAGCGTGCGTCAAGCATTACTTCGGCGGCTCTTACGCAGGCGACGCGTGGTCGTGTCCACTCGGTCGCCGCGCCAGCGTGTCGGCGCGCGCACTAACCTCGCCGCCGCGCACGGTCCCGCAGTCACCGAGCACGTCCTCCAGCGCGCCGAGCCAGTGTTCGTAGTAACGCCAGTCCTCGCCGCGGTCCGGCGCGGTTTCCCAGTGGGATATCCGTGCGACGAGCGCCGCTTGGAATCGCGGCCATGTGAACGCACCGGCCTGGTTCAAGGCGACAGCCATCGCGAACGCCCGACTCTCCCACGGCTCGGCGAACACCAACTCGCCGTTGGAGCGCGGGGGCGCGGCCGCGCCTTCGAGGTCGACGGCGGCGGTCATGGCGCGTCGACTTTCGCGGCGCCGACCATCGAGTCGCGGGTGACGAGCGGGACCAGATCCTCCTCCGACAAGCCCTCCGTGCCCGTCGGGCGTTCGGGCAGCACGAGCCAGCGCACCTCACTACTGGAGTCGTGCACGGTGATGTCGACATCGTCGGGAAGCTCGAGACCCATCTCGCTCAACACTTTCCGCGGCTCCTTCACAATCCGCGCGCGGTAGGCCGGGTCTTTGTACCAACTCGGCGGCAGCCCCAACAGCTGCCACGGGTAGCAGGAGCACATCGTGCAGACCACGACGTGATGCATCGCGGGGGTGTTCTCCACGACGGCGACGTACTCGGTCTGCGGCCCGAGAAACCCCAACTCGTCGATGGCGGCCGTGCCGTCGTCGATCAGCCGCCGGCGATACTCGGGGTCAGACCAAGCCTTGGCCACCACCTTGGCGCCGTTGAGCGGCCCGACATCGGTCTCGTAGGTCCTGATGATCCCGTCGAGCACCTTCGCGTCGACGAGTCCCCGTTCGGTGAGTAGCTGCTCGAGCGCTTCCGTTCGCAAAGACGGCGGTATGCGGGTGGATTCGGCGGAGGTCATGCGGCTTTCTCCAGATAGCTCTCGAACATCTCGATGGTCAGTGTGAACGCTTCGGCGTCCTCGCCCCACAGCTCACGCGAATCGAACTGCACGGTGTAGACGTACTGCGGGTTCTCGCCTTCGAAGTGTGCGTTGGTGTCGGGGAAGACGAACGCCGGCTCGGTCAGCGCGACGACGCCGGTGTGTCCGCGCACATAACGCGGCAGCCTCGTGTGCCCGGGCGGCGACACGTCCTTCGCACGCACCCTCTCGCCGGGCGCGAACGCCGGTGCCGCGTCGACCGTGCGCACCGAAGTCGGTGCGGTCGCGGGCGGCTTCGGGCTGCCCGGCCCCGGCACGGGCGGCTCCGTGACGTGCTCGCCGCGCAGGTTGCGGGCACGAGTCTCGATCGCCGACTCGTCGAGCACCGAGCGCTCGGTCAGGATCCGCTCCGCGCCGTTGAGCCAGCGGCCGAAGTACCCGTCGTCCAGATAGGCGGATCGGTCCAGGCGCTCCAGCGCATGCCGGAACGAATCCAGGTTGCCGCCCGTCAGCCGGTTGGCCAGCAGCGTCAACGCGAACGCCTTGCCGTGCCACGGCTCCGGGAAGACCGGCTCGTCGGCGCGCGGTCGCTTCGCGGCACCCCAACCGTCGGTGCCACCCATGTCGGCGATTCCGTCCATGACATGATTTTCGACCACGAACGGACCGCCCGGCAGCCGTTTGGCCGAGCGCCGACGTCGGCTAGTGGGCGAAGTGGCGCGCCCCCGTCACGTACAGCGTGACACCGGCCTTGGCGGCCGCCTCGGTGACGAGCTCGTCTCGCATCGACCCGCCGGGATGCACGATCGCCTTCACGCCCGCGTCGGTCAGCGTCTCCAAGCCGTCGGGGAACGGGAAGAACGCATCGGAGGCTGCCACCGCGCCGCGCACCCGCTCGCCGCCGCGCTCGACGGCCAGCCGCGCGGCGTCGACGCGGTTCACCTGACCCATCCCGACGCCGACGGTCGCGCCGTCAGCCGCGACGACGATCGCGTTGGACTTCACCGCGCGGCAGGACCGCCACGCGAATACCAGGTCGGCCAACGTGGCTGGATCGGCCGGCTCACCGGTGGCGAGCGTCCAGTTCAGCGAATCGTCGCCTGCGGCGTCCAGCGCGTCGCGCTGCTGCAGCAGCAGCCCGCCACTGATCGGGCGCACATCCATGCCGCCGACCAACGGCTCCGAAGCCACCAGCACGCGGATGTTCTTCTTGCGGGCAAGCACTTCCACCGCGCCGTCCTCGTAGGCCGGAGCGATGATGACCTCGGTGAAGATGTCGGCGACGGTCTCGGCCATCTCGACACTGACCGTGGTGTTGGCCGCGATCACTCCGCCGAACGCGCTCAGCGGATCGCACTCATGGGCCTTGCGATGAGCGTCGGCAACCGAAACCGACGAGATCGCGATGCCACACGGGTTGGCATGCTTGATGATGGCCACACAGGTCTGCTCGTGATCGAAGGCGGCCCGCCACGCGGCGTCGGCATCGGTGAAGTTGTTGTAGGACATCTCTTTTCCGTGCAACTGCTCGGCCTGCGCCAGACCCGGCCACGCCGTGTCGTCGCTGTAGAGTGCCGCCTGCTGATGCGGGTTCTCCCCGTAGCGCAGCACGCCGGTGCGCCGCCATGTACCGCCGAACCAGGCGGGTAGCTTCTGGGCGGGCTCCTCGGGGGCCAGCGTCTCCCCCATCCAGCTGGCGACGGCCACGTCGTACTCGGCGGTGTGACGAAAAGCCAACGAGGCCAATATCTTCCGCTCGGCAAGGGTGAACCCGCCTGCGCGCACGGCCGCGAGCACGCCGTCGTAGCCGAGCGGATCGACCACCACGGCGACGCTGGGATGGTTCTTGGCGGCTGCCCGCACCATCGACGGGCCGCCGATGTCGATCTGCTCGACGCATTCGTCGACATCGGCGCCGGAGGCGACCGTCTCACTGAACGGATACAGGTTGGCCACCACCAGGTCGAACGCCTCGATGCCGAGTTCCGCCAGCGCCGCGGCGTGCTCGGGTTTGCGCAGATCGGCCAGCAGGCCGGCGTGCACTCGCGGATGCAGCGTCTTGACTCGGCCGTCGAGCACCTCGGGGAAGCCGGTGAGCTCCTCCACCGGAGTCACCGGAACACCGGCGCCCGCAATGGTTTTGGCGGTCGAACCGGTCGAGACGATGACCACACCCGCCTCGTGCAGACCTTTGGCCAGATCGGGCAGTCCCGACTTGTCGTAGACGCTGACCAGCGCCCGCCGGATGGGTTTGCGCCCGTTGCTCTGTGTCACCCTATCGTCGCCTTTCGTCCGGTCCAGGTCACTCCGCCCGTCGCCAGCGCGGCAAGGACATCCACCAACAGTGTGCGTTCGACGACCTTGATGCGCTCGTGCAGGGTGGCTTCGTCGTCGTCGTCTCGCACCGAAACGGCCTGCTGGGCCAGAATCGGACCGGTGTCGGTACCCGCGTCCACCAGATGCACGCTGCAGCCGGTCACCTTCACGCCGTAGGCCAGCGCTTCGGGCACTGCGTGCGCGCCGGGAAACGACGGCAGCAGCGCCGGATGCGTGTTGAGTATCCGGCCCATGAAACGCGAAAGAAACTGCGGGCCAAGTATTTTCATGAAACCCGCCGATACGATCAGGTCGGGGTTCGTGAGCGGCCGTTGCGTCGGTGATGGCCGCGTCCCAGGCGTGGCGGTCGGGATGATCGCCCAACCGGACCCGGTAGCTGGGCAGCGACGCCGCCGAGGCCACCTCGACGGCGCGGCAGTCACGGTCGACGCCGACGGCGACGATGCGGGCCGGGTATTCGCCGACCGCGGCCGCCAGCAGCGACTCCAGCAGCGATCCGGTGCCCGATGCCAGCACCACCACCCGCGCCGGTGCGCTCGGGGGCACACGGAGGGGTTGCTGCACGCGACGAGCTTAGTCGTCGGCCGGGCGGCTCTTGTCGCCGATGGCGCCTGGCGTGGCGTCGTCGTCGACGTACTCGAGATCCTCCGGATCGGGCAGGTCCTGGTGGAAATCCACCGGATCGCGGGCGGTGTCCGGCCCGGGCGTCGCGTCGAAGGCCGGCTCCGGTTCGGCTTCCGACTCGGCCGCTGGCTCCGGCTCGCTCCCGGGCTCGGGCACGGGTTCCGCCGTCGGCTGCGGCTCGGGTTCGCGCTCCGACTCGGGCTCAGAGCCCTCGTCGAGATCGACGTTTTGGACGGGCCTACTCGCACTTTCTCGCCCTAATGTCGGCTTGGGCGCAGGCCGGCGGGCGATGCCGCCCGCCATCGCGATCGTGAGCCCGCCGATACCCACGAACCACAGGAACACCGCGGGCCCGAACGTCGACTGGTCCACCCCGACATGGCCGAAGTTGCCCAACTCGCCGCCGCCGGCGTAGCCGAGCAGCGCCATCGCCGCCGCGGCGACGACCGAGGCGATGACCAGCTTGCCCACGGCGGGCAGCATCGGCAGCGGCCGTCGACCGCACTGCTGGCCGACCACCACGCCCGCCGCGGCGCCGACGATCAGCAGCGCGACCCAGATCGGGCCGAGCGGCGGCGTCGGGACCGCCGCAAGCACGGGCAGCGCGGGAATGTCGCCGCCGAACACGGTGAACGAACTGAACGTCGCGAGGCCGACGTGGGCGCTCGAACCGACGGCGACCGCAGAGGTGCCGACGACGACGTTGGGCGCATACAACGCCGACAACACCGTCAGGCTGAACTGGCCGAACACCGAGTCGGTGACGGCGTACAGCTCGTGCATCGTCGACCAGTGCACCACCAGCGACAGCGACGTCACGACACCGGACAAGCCGACCAGCGCGAGCACTCCGGCCACCGCGGGCCGTCCCGCGTCGGCCACCCATCGGGGCAACCCCGACGCAGTCACCAGCCGCGTGCCCGCCCGTGACCAGACGCCGATCGCCGCCCCGATGGCGTGCACACTCAGCACGCCGGCGAACGCCCGCAGCGCGTTAGGGGTCTGCAGCTCGGTCAGCACCGTCGAGGCGTCGTGGATCACCGCCAGCGAAATGGCGGCGATCAGCAGGGGACCGCCCAGCGCCGACGCGACGATCCACCGGATGACGAACCAGGAGCCTTGCGGCGGGGTGGCGGCCGCGGTCGTGCGCGCGGTGCCCCACACCATCGCGACCACGGGCAGCAGCGGCATCACGCCGAGCACCCGGCCGCCGATCGACACGGGCACCTGATGGACACCCAGCCACATGCTGGCGATCGCGCCGAGCGAGCCGGTCATATCGCTGTTCGCGATCAGCAACTGCAGCAGAACCACCGCCGCGATCACGACCAGCGCCACCACCGACGGGCCGAATGCGACCCTGAACAGATCGCGAGCCTGGCGACTGCCGACCGACCTGTTCTCCACCACTAGCGGTATAGCAGCTCTTTGCTCGCGCACGTGCCATTCACGCGCGCGAGACCAGGACTAAGACGACGAGTTGCCGGACTGGTCGGCCGATGACGACGAATGCTGCTGGGCCGGCGGCTGGCCGGCCTGCGGCGACGACTGGGGCTGGCCATAGGTCGGGAAACCGGTCGGGGGGGTCGGCGGGCCGCCCTGCTGACCGATCGGGGCATAACCGCCGCCGGAAGTCTGTCCACCCTGGTAGCCGCCATATTGGCCCTGGTAGGGCTGACGCTGATGCTGTTGCGGAGCGCCGCCCTGGTGCGGCGCGTGCTGGCCGAGCTGACCGGGCTGGCCGTAGTAGCTGCCGTACTGGCCGTACTGCGGCTGCTGCTCGTGCTTGGGCTTCGGCGTGGGCGCCTTGATGATGCCCGCATCGAGCAGCAGAGCGCCGACCGCGACAGCGGCCTGCAGGAACGTCAGGACGATGACGACGTAGAGCGCCCAGCCGATCTTCACGCCGTCGGGTGTCTGCACGATCTCGGCGATCACGAGCAGGAACGCCAGCACGGCGATCGCAGCGATGATGCCGACGGGTGCCGTCTGCCTGGGCAGCAGGCTCGCCCCGGCGATCAGGGCCGACAGCAGCGATGCGATGACGGCCATGCCGAGACCCAGCGACGTGCCGCTGGCGCTGCCCAACTGCGGGAAGTCGCTGTTCTCGATCTGGAACTGCGGCCCGAAGCTGAACAGGTACACCAGCAGGCCGAGCACGGCGACGGCGGCGAGCAAGATGAACGGCAGCTTGCTCCCGCCGGGCTCGGCGGCCTGGTGTGCGGGAGACTGCGCCGACGGCTGTTCGGCCTTGCTGAACTGCTGGGTCGGGGCGCTGAACTGTGTGGTCGGCTGCTGGCTGGGCTGGTATCCGGAACTGCTGGGCGGGTAGGTCATGACCTCTCCTGCTGTGGTTTGGGCGTCGCTCCCCGCGACGGTGTGTCGAAACGCCGTTCATGAATCATGAACTGAGAACTTATGAGCGATTCGACACCACGCTAGCGCACTGCGCGTTATGCGCCCACGAGTACGTTCGCGTCGGCCAGGTTCGCCTCGGCGTTCTCGATTTCGCGGACCAGCGGCAACACCCGCGATCCGAAGTACTCGATCTCCTCCTGAAAATGCAGGAAGCCGCCGAGAACAAGGTCGACGCCCCGTTTGCGGTACGCCGCAATGCGTTCCGCGATCTGCTCCGGCGTGCCGATCAATTGCGTGCGGAATCCGTCGTTGTACTGCACCAAGTCCTCGAGCGTCGAGTCGGCCCACATGCCGCGCCTGTCCGCGGTGGAATTGCCAGCCTGTTGTACGGCGGCTCGGAACCCCTCCACAGCAGGCCGGTTGGCCTTGGCGACGATTTCGCGCAGCGTCTCTCTCGCCTCGGCCTCGGTGTCACGGGCGATGATGAACCCGTTCAGCCCGAATCTGACCTCGCGGCCGGCCACCCGTGCGTGGTCGCGCACGTCGACGATCTGCTCGGTGACGCCGTCGAAGTCCTTGCCGTTGGAGAAGTACCAGTCGGCGTAGAGACCGCCGTTGCGCCGGGCGGCCGTCGAGTTGCCGCCCTGGAAAATCTCGGGGTTGGGGCGCTCGGGGGTGTTGACCGGTTTCGGCTTGAGGGTGAAGTTGTGGATCCGGTAGAAGTCGCCGCGGAAATCCACGTCGTCCTCGGTCCAGATCTTGCGCAGCACCTGCAGGAATTCCGCGCTGCGGCGGTATCGCTCGTCGTGTTCGAGCCACGGCTCGCCGAGGTGGGTGAACTCGTCCTTGAACCAGCCGGACACCACGTTGACGGCGAACCTGCCGCCGCTCAGGTGGTCGGCGGTGGCGCCGAGCTTGGCCAGCACGGCCGGCTGCCACAGCCCGGGATGGACGGCGGCGATCACCTTGAGCCGCTGCGTGGCCAGCAGCAGTGCGAGGCTGAAGCTGGTGGACTCGTGCTGGTACTCCGCGCCGTAGCTGGCCTCGTAGCGCACCTGCGACAGCGCGTAGTCGAAGCCGTTGTTCTCGGCGGTCTGGGCGAGCTTGACGTTGTAGTCGTATCCCCAGTCGGTGCGCTGCTCGATGTCGCTGGTAACCAGTCCGCCGCTGACATTGGGCACCCAGTACGCGAACTGGACGTGGGCTGCGATGCGCTCAGTGGTCATGGTGTGCCATGACAACAGCGCAGCGGGCGGCCGTCGCGGGTAACGCTCTCGGTGACGCAAACTAGACTTCGACGACCTTGGTGGCCGGGATGCCGTTGAATCGCGACGACGTGACCGACGTGTACGCCCCCATCATCGGGCTGATCACCACGTCGCCGACGTCCAGGGCCGGCATCGGGTAGTCGCGGGCGACGACGTCGGCGCTGTCACACGTCGGACCGGCCAGCGTCACCGGCTCGTAGCCGTTCACCCGATCGACGATTTCGCGCAGCCCGAATATCGGCGGGTGCACGTCTTCGGTCATCACGTTCGAATAGCTGCCGTAGAGCCCGTCGTCGAGGTAGTGCCACTGCGCGCCGTCGCGGATCGCGCTGCCGACGACGCTGGTCAGCAGCGTCATGCTGTCCGCGGCAAGGAAGCGGCCGGGCTCGGCCAACAGAGTGAACTCGTCCCGGCGGTCGCCGAGCACCTCGTCGACGACGGCTGCGATGGCGTCGATCACGGGCATCGGCTCGCGATAGGTCACCGGGAAGCCGCCGCCGATGTCGATGATTCGGGTTGGCACGCCCAGTGTTTCGTCGATGTGGGCGACCAGCTCGAGTGTGCCGCGTAACGCTCTCCGGTACGGCTCGACGGCTGCGCCCTGGCTGCCGACGTGAAAGCTGAACCCCCCGAAGCGCACACCGCTGGCCAGCACGTGCTTGACGACGAGTTCCGCGTCGGCCGGATCGGCGCCGAACTTCGTCGACAGGTCCGACTTCGCAGATGGATTGCGAAACGCCAGCCGCACCAGCACCTCGATGTCGGCGGGCAGGCCGGTGAACTTCTGAGCCTCCACGGGGTTGTCGACGACGAAGGTGCGGACGCCTGCGACGTAGGCATGGTCGATGTCGGCGGGCTTCTTGACAGGGTTGGTGTTGATGCACCGGCTGATCGGAAGACCGAGGGCGGCAATGAGATCCACCTCGGCTCTGGTCGCCACGTCGAAGCCGCATCCGCTGGCGGCGACCGCGCGCAGTACCGCGGGATGCGGGCATGTCTTCACCGCGTAGTGCAGCCCGAAGCCGCTCAGGTGCGAAGCCAGCAGCCGGCACTGCTCGACGACGCGGTACGCATCGAGCACCAGCAGCGGCGTGCCGTGCTGCGCGACGAGCGCGCGCCAGCCTTCGGAATCGCACCGGGCGTTCAGGTTGTCACGCAACTGCGACCGCAGGGATGGGTCCACCGTCGACCTCCTCGATACTCTGTGCGCCGGGCGAGCAGACCCTTGAACCTCTCGTAGCTGCAGACGGCGAGAACGTAGAACCCGATGTCGGAGAACACCTTTCCGACAACCCAGCCGGCAACCACGTTGCCGAAGAGCAGCGGCCCGAGGTAGTAGGCCAGCGGCCGGATCGCGACGCTGTCGATCAACTCGGCGGGGCCGAACTCGATCGCGACGCTGCGGAATGCCATCAGGTTTGCGACTGCGAGACGGGCGAGCGCCGGCCTGCCGCCGTGCTCGCGGTATGCCCACCGGACCGCGTTGGTGTAGGCGGCCGCGTAGTACCCGGCCGACGCGCCGACGGTGGCGGTGATCGCCGCGGCTGCCATCGAACCCGTTACCAGGTAGGCCACGGCGGCACCGCCCAGCTCGCCGACCGTGCCCGCGATCTCGCACGGCAGGTAGCGACGGGTCCACTCGATGATTTTCTGCCGGTGGGTACGCCTTGCGTCCATGCCTTGGAAGTGTGGTGGCCCGCAGCATCAGCGTCGTGAGTAAGGCACTACTCCAATCGGCTCAGCGCAGGAGAACGAGTACCACACCGACCGCGATGACAAGCATTGCCGCCAGCACACACAGCGCCCACATGAGCCGGCGCTGCGCCACCGCCGACAGGCCGGGGCGCACCGTGTGGATCGACACCTCCCCTGAGCGGTCGCAGTCGATGATCAGGCGCTGCCACGACTCGCCGCGTTCGGCGGCACGGCGCTGATGAGAAGCTATGTCGCGCAGCGCCTCCGACGGGATCTTCAGACTCACGGCGTCCGCCGACTCGGTATCGACGCTGGCCAGCGCATCGGCACCGCCGAACTCGGCGTGCAGACTCACCCAATCCGGCGGCGCATCGGCGACCATCGCCGAGACCGCGGCCTCGAGCGACTGGTCGGCTTCGTTTGCCATCCGCTACACCCTCGCACAGATTCGGCACCCCGCCCTTGCCCCCAAGATTGGAACACGTTCTAATTCCGGGTATGGATTACGGGCTCGTACTGTTCACCAGCGATCGTGGGATCGCGCCCTCGGCGGCCGCCAAGCTGGCCGACGACCACGGCTTCACCACGTTCTACGTGCCCGAACACACCCACATCCCGATCAAGCGGGAGGCCGCCCACCCGACCACCGGCGACGAGTCGCTGCCCGACGACCGCTACATGCGCACCCTGGATCCGTGGGTGTCGCTGGGCGCCGCGTGCGCGGTGACGTCGCGGGTGCGGTTGTCGACGGCGGTGGCGCTGCCCGTCGAACACGATCCGATCACGCTGGCCAAGTCGATCGCCACGCTCGACCACCTGTCGGGTGGCCGCGTCAGCCTCGGCGTCGGATTCGGCTGGAACACAGATGAACTCGCCGACCACAACGTTCCTGCTGCGCGGCGGCGCACCATGCTGCGCGAGTACATCGAGGCGATGCGCGCCTTGTGGACGCAGGAAGAAGCGCAGTTCGACGGCGAGTTCGTGAAGTTCGGGCCGTCGTGGGCGTGGCCGAAACCGGTACAGCCCCACATCCCGGTGCTGGTGGGTGCGGCAGGCACCGAGAAGAACTTCAAATGGATCGCCCGGTCCGCGGACGGCTGGATCACCACGCCGCGCGACTTCGACATCGACGAGCCGGTCAAGCTTCTCCAGGACACCTGGGCCGCCGCCGGACGTGACGGCGCGCCCCAGATCGTCGCCCTCGACTTCAAGCCCGACGCCGAGAAGCTCGCGCACTGGCAGGAGCTCGGCGTCACCGAGGTGCTGTTCGGCCTGCCCGACAAGTCCGAGCAGGAGGTCGGCGCCTACGTCGAGCGGCTTGCCGGCAAGTTGGCAGCGCTCGTCTGAGCCGCCCGCAACAGCTCGACGAACGCCTGCGCGGCCGCCTCGACGCCCTCGTCGTCGTCGGTGGCCACCAGGTCGAGTAGCAGTCCGCGGGTCACGGCCAGCCCGAGCCGGACGAGCGCGCGCTCGGCGGCGTGGCCGGTCTTGGTGTCGACCTCCTCGAGCCAGTTCTCGACCGCGCCGGGCACCATGCGCGCGAACGGCTGCTCGCCCTGCGCGCCACGCGCATAGCACTCGAAGAAGAGCCGCTCGAACGGTCGCAGCTGGGGCCTGCGCAGGTCGGCCCACATCGCGGCCATCGCGTCGGCCGGCTCGGTCGAGGCATCCGGCAGCGCCGACATCTGTCTGCCCTCCACCTCGGCGACGATCGCCAGCATCAACTCGTCCCGTGAACCGAAGTGATGCAACAACATTCGGTGACTGGTGCCGACCGCCTGTGCGATATCACGAAGCGAGCGGTCCCCGATGCCGCCGTCGGCGAACGCGTCGATGAGCGCGTCGAGCAGCGCTCGGCGTCGCTCGACGTCAGGAGGTCGAGCCACTCACGTGCTCGCTGCGCGCCTTGAGGCCTTGCGCCTCGAGGTCGAGATAACGCTTGGTGGTGCCCCGCATGAGCCGGCCCACCAGTGCGCCGACCGGACCCCGCTGATCGAGGCGTTGACGGACCAGCGTGCCGCTGCCGTGGGGATGAACCTCGTGCACGGCGACGGTGCGTCCGCCGGGCGAGCGCTGCTGCCAGGTCCATGAGGAGCCTGCGACCACCTCGGTCACCTCCCACACCAGCCTGGGCAGCCGGGGCTGCTTGATCGCGAACCGCTTGCCGACCGCCAGCCCCGGTCCGTCGAGTGCCGTCAGGCTGGTCACCGACGCGGTCCACTCGGGCCAGCGCTGCACGTCGGAGAACACCTCCCAGACCCGGTTCGCCGAGGCGTCGATCTCGATGGCGCTTTCAGTGATCATGTACCAGATGGTACAAGAACCGCCCCGGCGTGTGAAGTAGTGGGTTGCCGCACGGTCAGGTAGCCGACTACGCGTGCGGTGTCCGGCGTGCCTGCGCGACAGTCGAAGGCATCGACCCGACGAAAGGGAACCTCATGCCTTCCATCAGCCCGCTGGTTGCCCGGGTGTTCGACGACCCACATGCCAACGCCCGCCAAGGCAAGCGCGGAAACCGCACCCGTTTCGAATCCAGAGGACGCGTGGCCAGACGTCGGTCACGGTGACGCGGGCCCCGCGACGGTCGATTTCGACTTGCGACTGCCTGCGCGGGACTAGCCGAGGCGCGCGCGGTTGCCCTTCTCGGTGGACGTCACGACGATGTGTGCACCGAGCGGATCTCCTTCGGACATCAAGCCGACGAGGTCGTCGTCCTCCGCGAGCGCCATGAACCGGGAGCCGTCGGCATCGAGCCTGCCGACGATCACCCCGGTGGCAACCGGCCAGTCGTAGCGCACAGAGTAGGTCTCCACCGTCGCGGGGCCGTCGGCCGCCTCGGTCACCGGAACCGTTGGCAGCGCTGCGATCTCGTCGTTGCGCGCCGCACTGCGGTCTGTCCGCCAGTTCACCGGCAGCGTGGAGTAGATGCCGACGGAGTACTTGCTCATGGTTCCGCCGTTTGCCCCGACGAAGCCGAAATAACCTGGCTTGCCGCGCATCTCGGCGACCGTCTCGGCGATGGCATGGAGTGAGTAGCTGTTGCCGGGTCCGCCGAAGTAGGGCAGCCCACCGGTCATCGTCAGGCCACGCGGGTCGTCGCCGTCGATGCCGAGTGCCTCGCAGATGGCGAACACCGGGAACGGAAAGCAGCTGTACAAGTCGAACGTGGCGATGTCGTCGACACCGATCTGTGCGACTCGCAACGCCTCGTGCGCGGCGTGCACGGCAGCCGGGCTGGCGCTGAGATCGGTGCGCACCAACAGGTCCTGCTCGACCATGTCGGAATGGCCGTGCACATACACCCACTTCTCTTCGGGCACCCCGAGTCGACGCGCGGCTTCCACCGACATCATCACCGCGGCGGCGCCCTGGTTGACCTGGTCGCGGGCGACGAGATGCCGCGGGTAGGGGTCGCAGATCATCCGGTTGGCCTCGGTGACCGTCGCGATCTCCTCCGCGGACCGTTCCACGGGCGAGGACGAAAACGGGTTCTTGGCAGCGACTTTCGAGAACGGCGCGAACAGCTCGGCCATCTTCAGGCGGTAGTCGGCGACGCTGAGCCCAAGTCGGCTGCGACGCGCGTTGTCCAGCAGGCCGTACTGCACGGGTGCGCCGGTGAGGCCGTGCTTGATGGTGTATTCGCTGACGTATTGGTAGATCTGGTGGCCGCGGTCCTCGAGCTGCCCGTCGATGTGCTCGGTGAAATCGGGCTTGTCGTCGCGCTCGGCGAAGTATCGAAGCGTCGATCCGTTCTCGGAGCCGATGATCATCACGACGTCGGCCTCGCCGTTGGCGATCGCGGTACCGAACTCCGTGACGAGCTTCTGCGGCCCCTGCCCGCCGACCGGTTCGACGACCGAGCGCGCCGGTTGCGCGCCGACGCGTTGCATGACCGACCGCGGGTAGTTGTTCGACTTGCCCAGCGGAGCGCGCATGCCTGCCGAGATCTCGAACTGCCGCAGACCGACGACGACGTCGACGGCCTTCGCGACGGCATCGTGATCAGCGCCGGTGTCGGCCAGCGCCGCCTTGACGGCCTCGGTTGCCAGCTCGACCGCCGACATGCCGCGATAACCGGGGTCGTCGATGTTCTCGGTGAACTGTCCGACGCCGACGATGACCGGGGTGCGCGGGTCGACCATGACAGACCTCCTGACGACTGTTAGTTCGTCAGGCTAACCGAAAACTGGAACGTGTTCCTAATTCAGCGGCGTCCGTCACACCGCGAGCGACCGCTTTTGTACGCATGAAGACGGCGTGTCGGCGTGCAGACATGGTCGCTCGCGGTGCGGGGCGAGGAGCTACAGACCCTGCAGGATCTCGCGGGCCAAGTTCGCGGTCTCCGACGGGGTCTTGCCGACCTTGACGCCTGCCGCCTCGAGGGCTTCCTTCTTGGCGGCCGCGGTGCCCGATGAGCCGGACACGATCGCGCCCGCATGGCCCATCGTCTTGCCCTCGGGCGCCGTGAACCCCGCGACGTAGCCGACGACGGGCTTGGACACGTTGGCCTTGATGAAGTCGGCCGCCCGCTCCTCGGCGTCGCCGCCGATCTCGCCGATCATCACGATCACCTTGGTGTCGGGATCCTTCTCGAACGCCTCGATCGCGTCGATGTGGGTGGTGCCGATGACCGGGTCGCCGCCGATGCCGATGGCCGTCGAAAACCCGAAATCGCGCAACTCGAACATCATCTGATAGGTCAGCGTGCCCGATTTCGACACCAGCCCGACGGGGCCGGAGTCGGTGATGTTGGCAGGCGTGATGCCCGCCAACGCCTCACCCGGCGTGATGATGCCGGGGCAGTTCGGGCCGATGATCCGGGTCTTCTGCCCCTTCTCCACGTTGTAAGCCCACGCAAATGCGCTGTCCTGCACCGGAATTCCCTCGGTGATGACGACCAGCAGCGGAATCTCGGTGTCGATGGCCTCGATGATCGCGTCCTTGGCGAACTTCGGCGGCACGAAGACGACGGATACGTCGGCCCCGGTCTCCTTGATCGCCTCGGCGACGCTGCCGAACACGGGCAATTCGACGTCGTTGCCCGCTTTATCCTTGTGCGACACCGTCGTTCCCGCCTTGCGGGCGTTGACGCCGCCGACCAGTTGCGTGCCGGCTTTGAGCATCAGCGCGGTGTGCTTGGTGCCCTCTCCGCCGGTGATGCCCTGCACGATGACCTTGGAGTCTTTGTTGAGGAAGATCGACATTGGTTGGCTCCCTTACCTGCTCGCCAGCTCGGCGGCTTTGTCGGCGGCTTCGTCCATGGTGCCCACCTCGGTGACGAGTGGATGGTTGGCTTCGGCCAGGATGCGGCGGCCTTCGTCGACGTTGTTGCCGTCGAGCCGGACCACCAGCGGCTTGTTCGCCTCGTCGCCCAAAATCTTGAGGGCGTTGACGATGCCGTTGGCGACGGCGTCGCACGCCGTGATGCCGCCGAAGACGTTCACGAACACGCTCTTGACCTGCGAGTCGTTGAGGATGACATCCAAACCGGCCGCCATCACCTCCGCCGACGCGCCGCCACCGATGTCGAGGAAGTTGGCCGGCTTAACGCCGCCGTACTTCTCCCCCGCGTACGCCGTGACGTCGAGCGTCGACATGACGAGGCCCGCGCCGTTGCCGATGATGCCGACCTCCCCGTCGAGCTTCACGTAGTTGAGGTCGTGCTCCTTGGCCTTGAGCTCCAACGGATCCGTGGCGTCTCGGTCCTCGAACTCCGCGTGCTCGGGATGCCGGAAGTCGGCGTTGGCGTCGAGGGTGACCTTGCCGTCCAGCGCGAGGATCTGGTCGTCGGGAGTGCGCACCAGCGGGTTGACCTCGACCAGCGTGGCGTCCTCGGCGACGAACACCTCCCACAGCTTGGCGATGGTCACCGCGGCGGCGTCCAGCACCTCGGCGGGCAGGTGGCCCTTCTCGGCGATCTCGCGTGCGAAGGCCTCGTCGACACCCTTGGTCGCATCGACGGGCACCCTGGCCAGCCGGTCGGGCTTGGTGGCCGCCACCTCTTCGATCTCCATGCCGCCCTCGACCGAACACATGGCCAGGTAGGTGCGGTTGGCGCGATCGAGCAGGAAGGAGATGTAGTACTCCTCTGCAATGTCGCTGGCCTCCGAAACCAGCAGCTTCTTCACGATGTGGCCCTTGATGTCCAGGCCGAGAATGTTCTGAGCGTGGCTGAGTGCGTCGTCGGGGGTGGCCGCGTACTTGACGCCGCCCGCCTTGCCGCGACCGCCGGTCTTCACCTGCGCCTTCACCATCACCGGCTTGCCGATCTCCTCGGCGATCGCCTTCGCCTCGTCGGCGCTGGTGGTCACCCGGCCCGGCGTGGTCGGGACGTTGTGCTTGGCGAACAGCTCCTTCGCCTGGTACTCGAAAAGGTCCATCAGCTCGCTGTCTGTTAGGAGTGACTGTCTCGTTGACTTCGGTATAGGCACCCAACGGGCTCGGGGGAACTTTATCGACACCGGTCCGCGTCATCGGCACCGCCCACCGCTCATGTGCAGATCTCACCAGCGGTCCGAGGTGATAGAAGTCACAATCACCCGTGGAATAGCCTCTGCGGTTGCGACCAACATTGGGATTTGGTTAACGTCTACCGGTCTAGATCACGAACCGGTCACGACTAGAAGGATATTTCAGGTTGGCGGGGCACCGAGCGTTCGAACTTCCGGCAGGGGTCGCGTCGAACGCTCGCAGCAGATGGGTTGATCCCGAAGCCACTGAAATCACCGACATCATTCCGTTCAACGAGTTCGGCAAGCTCGATGACCTGGAGTTCCGGCCCAATTCCGCGTTCGATCGCGAGTGCCAGGTCATCCATGCACCCGAGCTCGACGACATGGCAGACACCGACGACCTGATCCCGATGCGGCTCGTGGTGTCGCCGAAATTCCGGGCCGCTGCCGCCTCGCCTTCGCGCGGTTCGCGCACGCACGCCTACCGCCAAAGCAAAACCGATGTCAGCGGCGGCGTCGCGGCCACCGACATCATCGACATGAGCGCGCGGCGCGCCGCCCAGCACCGCAAGGAGACCGCGAGCGCGGTCAAGGGCAGGCTGATGATCGCGGCGATGGCCGCGGGCGCTACCGCCGCCGCAGCGCATTCGGTGATCAACAAATCCGAGACGACGACCAACGACACCGTGCTCGCCGCCGACCAGTCGGCCATCGCGGGCGGGGTGACCTCCGGTTCCACCGACGGCCTGCAGGTGGTGACCGTCGCCGCGGAAACCGTCGCCACGGTGCACGCGGAGGAGATCACGAAGGCCGCTGCATTCGCCCAGGAGCGTGCCGATCGCGAAGCGCGGCTGCAGCGCCCGCTGTTCGTGATGCCGACCAAGGGCGTCTTCACGTCGGGCTTCGGCTACCGGTGGGGCGCGCTGCACGGCGGCATCGACCTCGCCAACTCGATCGGCACACCAATCGTCGCGGCCGCCGACGGCGTGGTGATCGACGCGGGTCCGACCGCGGGCTTCGGCGCGTGGGTCAAGCTACGGCACGCCGACGGCACCGTCACGCTGTATGGCCACGTCAATACCTGGTTGGTCAGCATCGGTCAGCGGGTCTGGGCCGGCGACCAGATCGCCACGATCGGTAACCGCGGCAACTCCACCGGGCCGCATCTGCACTTCGAGGTGCTGCTGAACGGCACCAACCGCATCGATCCGGTCGGCTGGCTCGCGCAACGGGGACTCAGCCCCGGCACGTACTCTCCGTAAGTGTGAGTGACCCGGACCTTCCTGCTGAGTCCGACGGACTGTCTGCACCCAAGACCGGCATCATCCGGCGTGCGCCCACCGGATCACTGCCCATCCTCGACGAGCCGCGCACCACGCACATCGGCGTCGATACTCACCCAGAGCACCCGACCACCTACATTCCGCGTGCCAGGCCGGTGGCGATCCGCGGACGCCACGGCGCGCGCCCCAAGACCGCGGCGGCGACAGCGGTGTTCGCGATTCTCAGCGGCTGGGCCACCGGGGTCATCGCCACCGATCTGATCACCGGTTGGTGGGCGTCGGACCGGTTGTTCTGCGTTGCGGTCGGATTCCTGACGCTCGTCTCGGCGGGCGCTCTGATCAGCGGGTTGATCGCGCTGCTGCTTCGCCGCCGGATGGCTCGAGTGCTCGTCGTCGTGGGTTCGGTGATCGGGGTGATGATCTTCGCGAGCCTGTTCATCGCCGGCGCGAAGCTGGCGCCTGTGGTGTATGCGATTCCGGCGCTGCCCGTCATCACGATCGTGCTCGCGCTGCTCCCTGCCACCGCGCGGTGGGCCCGCCCCTAGCAGCTAGAGCTTGTGCACCGGGGCGTGGTTGTGCATCAGCTTCACTCGGCCGGCACTGCCGAAATCGATCAGCGACATGGCTGATTCGCCCATGCCGGACACCTCTTCCACCCGGCCGAGGCCGTACTTGTCGTGGCTGACGCGGTCGCCGGGCTCCAGCACGATCATCGGGCGCTTGCCCGCCGCGGCCCGCGAGGGCGACGGCCGCGGTGCGCCGAAGCGGCCCGCCCCGCTGACCGGTGCCGACAATGACGGTGCCGTGTCGACGCGCCGCCAATTGATCAGCTCCTGCGGGATCTCGCGCAGGAACCGCGACTCGGGGTTGAGCATGGGCTGGCCCCACGACGAGCGGACCTTGGCCCGGCTCACGTAAAGCCGTTGGCGCGCACGGGTTATGCCCACGTAGGCCAGCCGCCGTTCCTCGGACAATTCGGTGGGATCGCCGAGCGCCCGCATGTGCGGGAACATGCCGTCCTCCCAGCCGGTGACGAACACGACGGGAAACTCCAGCCCCTTGGCGGTGTGCAGCGTCATCATCGTCACCACGCCGGCGCCGTGCTCGGGCAGTTCGTCGGCGTCGGCGACCAGCGACACCCGCTCGAGGAACTTCGCCAGCACGCCCGTGTCGGGCACGTCCTCGTCGTCGAGATCGGCGCCCAGCGCTTCGGCGTTGGCCAGGTCGGTGCTGAATTCGTGTGCGACGCTGACCAATTCGTTCAGGTTGTCCAACCGGGCCAGATCCTGTGGGTCGCTCGACGCCTCCAGCTCCGACCGGTAGCCGGTGCGGTCCAGCACCGCCTCGACCAGCTCACCCAGCTCGCCGTCGAGCTTGCCGCGCAATTCGTCGAGCATCTCGACGAAGCCGGCGATGCATTTCTCCGCGCGGGTGTTGAGCATCGGCACCTTGCCCTCGGCGGCGGCCTGCAGCGCGTCGTTGAAGCTGGCGCCGGTGTTCTCGGCGTAGACGGCGACGCACGCTTCGGCCCGGTCTCCTATTCCCCGTCGCGGGGTGTTCAGGATGCGTCGCATGCTCACCGAGTCGCCCGGGTTGTCCAGCACCCGCAGATAGGCGACGATGTCGCGGATTTCCCTGCGCTCGTAAAAGCGAACGCCGCCAACGACTTTGTACGGGATGCCCGCGCGGATGAACACCTCTTCCAGCGCGCGCGACGAGTTGTTGGTGCGGTAGAAGACGGCGACGTCGTTATAGGTGATGTCGCCGCGATCGGCCAGCGCGTCGATCTCCTCGGCGACGAACCGGGCCTCGTCGTGCTCGTTGTCGGCGACGTAGCCGACGATCAGTTCGCCTTCGCCCGCATCGGTCCACAGCCGCTTCTCCCTGCGCCCGCTGTTGCGCGAGATGACCGAGTTGGCCGCCGACAGGATGTTCTGCGTCGAGCGGTAATTCTGTTCGAGCAGAATCGTTCTGGCGTTGGGGAAGTCGCGCTCGAAGTCCTCGATGTTGCGGATGGTGGCGCCGCGGAACGCATAGATGGACTGGTCCGCGTCGCCCACCACGCACAGCTCGGCCGGCGCGATTCCGTCGATGGTGGTTTCGGTCCCGACGAGCTCGCGCACCAGCGCGTACTGCGCGTGGTTGGTGTCCTGGTACTCGTCGACCAGGATGTGCCGGAAACGGCGCCGGTAGTACTGGGCGATCTGCGGGAAGGCCTGCAGCACTGCGACTGTCTCGCCGATGAGGTCGTCGAAGTCCAGCGCGTTGGCCGCCCGCAGCCGCCGTTGGTATTCGCCGTAGACCTCGGCGATGATGCGGGCCAGGTCTTCCTCGGCCTCGGAGGCCTCCGCGGCGGCCTGCTCGGGCCCGATCAACTCGTTCTTCAGGTTGGAGATGCCGTTGGCCAGCAACCGCGGCGAGTAGCGCTTGGTGTCCAGGCCCATGTCCTTGCCGATCATCAGCAGCAGGCGGCGCGAGTCGTCGGCGTCGTAGATCGAGAAGTTGGAGTTGAGGCCGGGCAGCAGCGAGGCCTGGTTGCGCAGGATGCGCACGCAGGTGGAGTGGAACGTCGACACCCACATAGAAAACCCAGCCCTGGCGCCAATCAGGCTCTTCACCCGCTCACGCATCTCGGCGGCCGCCTTGTTGGTGAACGTGATGGCCAGCACCTGGCCGACGCCGACGTCGCGGGCGGCCAGCAGGTAGGCGATCCGGCGGGTGAGCACCGCCGTTTTGCCTGATCCCGCCCCCGCCACGATGAGCAGCGGCGACCCCTGATGCAGCACGGCTTGGCGCTGCTGCGGGTTGAGCCCGTCGAGAAGCTCGTCGGCCGATTGACTCGCGGGGGGATGGCTTACGTGCACAGTCATGTCTGCCCCTAACTTACCGCTGGGATGGGACATTCTTTGCGCTGGCGGCGGCCTAGGTGGCACACTTATTTCGTGCTCAGCGAGCAGTGTCGATTTTTCTACGGGTACCGGCCAGCGGTGCCCGTGGTTTAGCTGCTTCCCTTCAGCCCCGCGGTCCGCGTTCGGATCCGGGGCTCGTTTCTTGTGTGAGGCCCGGAACCGGATGAGACCAGAACCCCCACACAATGAGGAGCCAACAGTGTCTATCGAAACCGAAGTGACTATCGAAACGGAATCCGTGCCCGACATCGACGATCTGCGTCAGGAGATCGACCGGCTCGACCGCGAGATCCTGGCCGCCGTGGCGCGTCGCACCGAGGTGTCCAAGCTGATCGGCAAGGCCAGAATGGCCTCCGGTGGCACCCGCCTCGTGCACAGCCGCGAGATGAAGGTCATCGAGCGCTACAGCGAGCTCGGCCCCGAGGGCAAAGACCTCGCGATGCTGCTGCTGCGCCTCGGCCGCGGCCGCCTCGGCCACTGACTTCCCGCTACTAGCGGAGCGCGTCCTCGAGCCAGGGCGTCAGCCACTTCACCGCTTCCGGCGTGGGGTGCAGACCGTCCAGCCGCATCTTGATGCCGTCCACCTTGCTCGTGTAAACGCCCTTGGGACAGAGCTTCTCGTTGAGGTCGAGCACGGCCGCATTCTTGCGCTGGCCGACGACCCGCCGCAGCAGCGCGTTCCAGGCGTCGACGCGGTCGGGCTCGTCCTCGGGGTACAGCGAGCCGTCCGCCTGCTCGCCGCGGCGGTTGTACGGAGCCGTCGTCACGACGACGCGGGAGCCCGTCGAGCCGAGGATGTCGAGCGCACGGCGGAGTTCACCGCCCAGATACGCGTCGAAGGCGGCGTCGCCGACATGCGTCCAGTGCCCCTTGTTGAAGCGGTCGACGGTCTCCCAGCGCCCGACGATCATCAGCACGACGTCGGGCTCGGCGTGGCTGATCCGCTGGGCCCACCGCGCCGGCCACGTATCGCACTCGGGCTTCTGGGTCAGGGTCTCCCCGGTCGACCGGTACGGGCCGCCGCGCGCGATGCCGCAGCCGATCGTGGTGTAGTCGACGAACTTGAAGCCCGGCGTCGGCGGCAGATAACGCAGCATCGTCCAGGCCATCGAGTCGCCGAACACGGCGACGGTGCGGGTGCCGGGGGTCGGTCGGGCGGTGCCGCCGATCTCGACCGGCACCTCGGGTTGGGCGGCCGCGGCGAGGACGTTGGGAACCGCGGGGCGGTCGCCGTCCTGCCGGATGCCGACCGGAACCACGACCATCGTCGCGACGGCCGCCGTCGCCAGTGTCGCGGCGGCCAGCCGCAACTGCGGAACGTGCGCGGGGCGCCAGCGCTTGACCGGCGTCTCGATCAGCCACCACGACATCGCCGCGAGGGTCAGCGTCGCGAGCGCGCGGATCGCGAACAGCGGCAGGCCCGTCAGACCGGTGCGCTCGCCGTTGAGTGCAAGGAACACCGGCCAGTGCCACAGGTAGACGCCGTAGGAGATCATCCCGAGCCACACCAGCGGCGGCAGGGCCAGCACACGGGCGACGAGGCCACGCTGCTCCAGCGCCACCGGTGCGACGACGAAAACCGCCGCGACTGCCACGACGGTCAGCATTCCGCGACCGAATTCCGGCGCGCTGCCCGTCGCGAAGTGGGCCACGACACCGAGCATGATCAGCCCGACGAGCGGCAGTATCTGCGCTATCCGGCGGCCCCAGCGCGACCGGATCTGCGCGCCGTAGCGGGCCAGCGCCGGCCAGTCCCGCACCATCAGCGCTGCCGCCGCCGCGCCGACGAGCAGCGCTTGCACGCGGGTGTCGGTGCCGAAGTAGACACGGTTGCGCGACGCCGGCGAGTCCCCAGACACCATCAGGCAGGCCGCCACGGCCGACGCCGCCGCGCCCGCAATGGCGACCCCGGCTACGGCCAGCCGGACCGTCCGCAGCTTCGGCCTGGTGTCGCGGCGCCGGGTGAGCAGCGCGAGCCCCACCGCGACGGCCACCAGCACCAGCGGCCACAGGGCGTAGTACTGCTCCTCCACCGCGAGCGACCAGGTGTGCTGAAGCGGCGAGGGGGTGTCGCCTTGCGTGAAGTAGTCGGTGTCGCGAAATACGAAGGCCCAGTTGGCAACCCAGAAGAAGGCGGTGACGGCGTCGTCGCGCACGGCGGCCACCGCGTCGGACGGAAACAGCTCGCGCAGCGCGACGACGCCCAGCACCATGACGATCAGCGCGGGCAGCAGCCGTCGCGCGCGGCGCACCCAGAAGCCCGGCAGGTCGACGCCGCCGGTGCGGCCGAGTTCGTCGAGCAGCAGCGAGGTGATCAGGAATCCGCTGAGGACGAAGAACACGTCGACGCCGATGAACCCGCCGGACAACCCGGGGATGCCGCCGTGATCGGCCAGCACCAGCGCAACCGCCACGGCGCGGACGCCGTCCAGCGCGGGAATGCCTGCCGGGCCGCCGTTGCCGCGCCGAGGTCGCGGCGGCGGTTTCGGGGCGCCCCGGGTGACGGCGCGCTCGGGCGGCGCGACCCAGCGGTGGCCACTCACCGGTGAAATCTTTCCCGCGCGAGCAGACGCACAGGCCCCGCGACACGCCGAAATCAGCGGGCTTTTGCCTCTTCTCGCCGAGAGCCTGCGGAGCGCAGGTGAGCGGTTACTTGGTGAGCGCTATGTACTTGGTCTCGAGGTACTCGTCGATGCCCTCGAATCCGCCTTCCCTGCCGAAGCCGGACTCCTTGACGCCGCCGAACGGCGCCGCCGGGTCGGAGATCACCCCGCGGTTGACCCCGACCATGCCGGACTCGATGCCCTCGGCCACCCGCAGCGCGCGGTCGAGATCGCGCGTGTAGATGTAGGCGGCCAGGCCGTACTCGGTGTCGTTGGCGGCGGCCATGCCCTCCTCCTCGGTGTCGAAGCCGGCGATCGGGGCGACCGGACCGAACACCTCCTCCTTGAAGATGCGGGCGTCGGCGGGCACGTCGGCAAGCACCGTGGCGGGATAGAAGTTGCCGGGACCACCGGGCGCGACGCCGCCGACGGCGACCGTGGCGCCCCGCGACACGGCGTCGGACACCAGGTCGGAGACGGTGGCCACCTGCTTGGCGTTGATCAGCGGCCCGAGCGTCGACGCCTCGTCGATGCCCTTGCCCAGCTGGAATTCGCTCATCCGCTTGACCAGCTTCTCGGTGAACTCCTCGCGCACGGAGTTGGCGACGTGGAAGCGGTTGGCGGCCGTGCACGCCTCGCCGCCGTTGCGCATCTTGGCCAGGATCGCGCCCTCGACGGCCGCGTCCACGTCGGCGTCGTCGAACACGATGAACGGGGCGTTGCCGCCCAACTCCATCGATGTGCGCAGCAGCGCATCCGACGACTGCTTGACGAGTGCCTTGCCGACACCCGTCGAGCCGGTGAAGGTCAGTTTGCGCAGCCGTCCGTCGTCGATCAGCGCGGTGGTCACCTCGCGCGGGTTGTTGGTGGGCAGCACCGACAGCACGCCCTTGGGCAGGCCGGCCTCGTCCATCAGCTTGGCCAGCAGCAGCATCGTCAGCGGTGTCTCCTGCGCGGGCTTGACGATCATCGTGCAGCCCGCCGCCACCGCGGGCCCGATCTTGCGGGTGCCCATCGCCAGCGGGAAGTTCCACGGCGTGATCGCGTAGCACGGCCCGACGGGTTGCTTGGTGACGATGATGCGGCCGGTGCCCGCGGGACTCGGGGCGTAGCGCCCGTGGATGCGCACGGACTCCTCGGCGAACCAGCGGAAGAACTCCGCGCCGTAGGTGACCTCGCCCATGCTCTCGCGCAGCACCTTGCCCATCTCGAGCGTCATCAGCGTGGCGATGTCTTCGGCCCGCTCGGTGATCTTCTCGAACACCGAGCGCAGCACCTCGCCGCGCTCGCGTGGCGGGGTGGCGGCCCAGTCGGCCTGCGCGGCAGCAGCTGCGTCCAGCGCGGCGATTGCGTCGTCGGCCGCGGCGTTGGCCACCGACGTCAGCACCGAGTCGTCGGACGGGTCGAGCACGTCGAACGTCGACGAGCTGTCGCCGATCGGGGGCCGCTCCTCGCCGCCGATCCAGATGCCGGTGGGAACTGACTTCAGCAGCGCTTCAACATCGCGGGTATCCATAACTCCCTCTTACACCTTTGATCATTTGGCCGCATTAGGGTCGAGGAATGACCGCCGACGAGCAGCAGATCCCGGACATCTCGGCCACCTCAGCATGGCAGGCCCTGGCGCGGCATCACGATCAGATCCGCGACGAACACCTGCGCGAACTGTTCGATCAGGACCCGGAGCGCGGAACCGAGCTGACGCTGACCGTCGGTGACCTCTACATCGACTACAGCAAGCACCGCATCACCCGGGAAACGCTGACGCTGCTGATCGATCTCGCGCAGGCCGCCGGCCTCGAGCAGCACCGCGACGCGATGTTCTCCGGCGCCCACATCAACACGTCCGAGGACCGTGCGGTGCTGCACACCGCGCTGCGGCAACCACGCGGCGCCGAGTTGTCCGTCGACGGCCGCAATGTCGTGGCCGACGTGCACGACGTGCTGAACCGGATGGGCGATTTCACCGACCGGCTGCGCAGCGGCGAATGGACCGGCGCGACCGGCGAGCGCATCACCACCGTCGTCAACATCGGCATCGGCGGCTCGGACCTGGGGCCGGTGATGGTCTACGGCGCGCTGCGCCACTACGCCGACGCGGGCATCTCGTGCCGGTTCGTGTCCAACGTCGATCCCGCCGACCTGGTGGCCAAGCTGGACGGACTCGACCCCGCCACAACGCTTTTCGTCGTCGCATCGAAGACCTTCTCGACGCTGGAGACGCTGACGAACGCGACCGCGGCGCGGCGCTGGCTGACCGACGCACTCGGCGATGCGGCGGTGTCCAAGCATTTCGCGGCGGTGTCGACGAACAAGAAACTGGTCGACGAGTTCGGTATCAACACCGACAACATGTTCGGCTTCTGGGACTGGGTCGGTGGGCGCTACTCGGTGGACTCGGCGATCGGCCTGTCGGTGATGGCCGCCATCGGCAAGGAGCGGTTCGCCGAGTTCCTCGCGGGCTTCCACATCGTCGACGAGCACTTCCGGACCGCCCCGTTGGAAGCGAATGCGCCTGCGCTGCTTGGTCTCATCGGCGTGTGGTACAACAACTTCTTCGGCGCCCAGTCGCGCGCGGTGCTGCCGTACTCCAACGACATGGCGCGGTTCGCGGCCTATCTGCAGCAGCTGACGATGGAGTCCAACGGCAAGTCCGTGCACGCCGACGGCACACCCGTCACGACCGACACCGGCGAAATCTTCTGGGGCGAGCCGGGAACCAACGGCCAGCACGCCTTCTACCAACTGCTGCACCAGGGCACCCGCTTGATCCCGGCCGACTTCATCGGCTTCAGCCAGCCCACCGACGACCTGCCCACCGCCGACGGCACCGGCAGCATGCACGACCTGCTGATGAGCAACTTCTTCGCACAGACTCAGGTGCTGGCGTTCGGCAAGACCGCCGACGAGATCGCCGCCGAGGACACACCGCCAAATGTGGTGCCGCACAAGGTGATGCCGGGCAATCGGCCGTCGACGTCGATACTCGGCACTCAGTTGACACCGTCGACGATCGGCCAGCTGATCGCGCTCTACGAGCACCAGGTGTTCACCGAGGGCGTGATCTGGGGCATCGACTCGTTCGACCAGTGGGGAGTCGAGCTGGGCAAGACACAGGCCAAGGCGCTGCTGCCGGTGCTCACCGGCGACGCGTCGCCGCCGAAGCAATCCGACAGCTCGACCGACGCGCTGGTGCGGCATTACCGCGCGGAGCGCGGTCGCAGCGCTTAGGTACAGAGCCGCGCGCGAAACGGAATTCCAGCAGGCGAAGTGCGAGGGAACGTCTGCTGGAATTCCGTTTCGGCGTATTCGGTTATGCGCCCGGGATGGCCGCGCAGTAGCCGAAGAGGCAACCGTTGCCGCCCTCCGGCCCGGCGGTGCCCGAACCCGCGCCGGGGATCGAACCGCTGGCGCCGTCAGGTCCGGCAGTGCCCTCGGGGCCGCCGGGGGTCCCGGCCGTCACACCCTCAGGGCCCGCAAAGCCCGCCGGCCCACCCGGGATTGCGCCCTCAGCGCCGTCGAGTCCGGCAGTGCCCTCGGGGCCGCCGGGGGTCCCGGCCGTCACACCCTCAGGGCCCGCATAGCCTGCCGGGCCACCCGGGATCGCGCCCTCAGCGCCGTCGAGTCCGGCAGTGCCCTCGGGGCCACCGGGAAGCACACCTTCTGCACCCGCGGGCGAGGCGGTGCCGACGCCCCCTCCCGGGGTGGTCACGCAGGCAGTGCCGTCGTCGTTCACACACGGCGGTTCAGGATCGGCGGAGGAAATCGGAGCGAGCGCGATCGCGGCTGCCGCGGCGCCCGCAAAAAACATCGGCGTCAGGTTCGTCAATTTCGCGTACATGCGATTTGGCTACCACAGACGCGGACGGCTTAAACCAGAGACGGGCTAAGCAAATGGCTTGGTCAGCCGCGGCGGCAGCACCTTGAGCAGGGCAACCAGGGGCGCCCAGGGCCAGAACGGCACAGCGGCGCGGCCGGTCTCACGCTCGATCGCGTCGACCATGGCCTTGGTGCCCGACTCGTTGTCCACCATCAACAACGTCGACGCCGATTTTGCCGTCATCTCCGATTCGATGTAACCCGGCTCGAGCACCGTCACCTTGATCGGGCCGCTGGGGTATTCGGCCCGCAGCGACTCGCCGAGCGACGACACCCCGGCCTTGCTGGCCGCGTAGGCGGCCTTCACGCCCGGCACGCCTTTGTTGCCCAGCACCGACGAGATCAGCACCAGGTGGCCGCCGCCGGAACTCTTGAACATCTCGATCGCGGTCTCGATCTGGACCAGCGCGGCTACCAGGTTGGTCTCAATCGTCTGCTTGTTCGCATAAAGCTTCCCCGAGCCCAGCGGGGCGCCCTTGCCGATGCCGGCGTTGACGATGATGCGGTCGATACCACCCAGCTGGTCCTCCAACTCGGCGAACACCTTCGGCACCTGCTCGTGGTCGTTGACGTCGAGCGCGGCGACGGCCACGGTGATGCCCTGATGTCGTTGCGTCAGCTCGGCCTTCAGCTCGTCGAGCCGGTCGACGCGCCGGGCGCACAGCGCGAGGTCGCGGCCTTTGGCGGCGAACGCCCTGGCCATGCCTGCTCCGAGACCGGAGCTGGCACCCGTAATCAGGATCTTCTGCCGAGTCACTCCGACAGCCTAAGCATGATGGACCGATGAGCCGAAATCGAAGTGCTGCCCTGCTCGCGGCCGGTTCGCTGCTGGTCGCGCTCGGCGCGACGGAGGGCATCGAGTACACGCGCTTCGCTCAATGGAAATTCGACCCGGCCGCCGCGCCGACGACCGCGCCCGATCTGTCGGAGTCACGCTCGGCTATCGACGGATTCAACACGACGATGGTCGACGAGATTGCGCTGCAATGGGGTTCACTGCTGGAACCGGCCTGTCCAGGCGACCTGCGGGAGGCGGCGGACGCCGTCGCGACCGACCGGCAACTCGACCCGCTGTACCGGCAGGCGCTGTCGTCGGCGACGCGGTCCTACTGCCGGCTCGCTTGAGCGGCCACGGCAGCTCAGGTCGGCGAAATTCCCGGCCCACAACAGGTTTGCGCCTTCGACGACCGGGTAGCACGTGCGAATAAGCACAAGTCGAGGAGGAACTCTGGCTACCGGAGAAACCGGATTCGACGACGTGATGTTCGATCTGATCTCGGTTCAATACCACTCACTGAAAGCCGGCCACGACTACGGCCAGTATGTCCGCGACGCGAAGAACGCCGGCCTTGACGATGTCGCGTCCTTCTTCGAGGAAGTGATGTCGCAGGACTCCGCGCGTGCCAAGCGCTGCCACGAGATGCTCGGCCGACTGCAAGAATCGTCCCAGTCGCAGGCAGCAGCCAGCTGAGCGGCCGCCCTACTTCACCCCGGGCACCCGCCGAAGCGCTTTGAGTCCCGCCGTCATCACGCGGGCATATCGGTCGGCGCGGATCCACGGCGGTACGCCGACGGGCAGCACCCGCTCGGTGGCGATCGTCTGCGACTCGGTGTATTTCATGATCCCGTGCTCGCCGTGGCGGCGGCCCGCTCCGGAGTCCTTCATGCCGCCCATCGGTGCGTCGACCGAGGCCCAGGCGGCGGCGTAGGCCTCGTTGACGTTTACGGTGCCCGCCTGCAGCCGTGCCGCGACTCGTCGGCCGCGCTCGGGATCGGAGGTCCACACGCTGAAGTTCAGCCCGAACCGGCTGTCGTTCGCCTTGGCGATCGCCTCCTCCTCGGATTCCACCCGATAGAGCGACACCACGGGTCCGAACGTCTCGTCCTGGTAGGCGTCCATCCCCTCCCGGACGCCGGACAGGATCGTCGGCTCGTAGAAGTACGGACCGATCTCGGGCCGCGCGCGGCCGCCGGCGAGCACCGTCGCGCCCTTGGCGACCGCATCGTCGACGTGCTGTGTGACGGTCTCCAATTGCTTCGCGTTGATCAGCGAGCCCATGTCCGCCGAATAATCCAGTCCCGCAGTCAGTTTCATGGCCTCGGTGACGCTGACGAAGCGGGCGACGAAGTCGTCCCACAACTGGGTCGGCACGTAGATGCGTTCGATCGAGATGCACAGCTGCCCGGAGTTGGAGAAGGCGGCGCGCGCCGCACCGCGGGCGGCCTTGCCGACGTCGGCGTCGTCGAGCACGAGCAGCGCGTTCTTGCCGCCGAGCTCCATGGAGTAATCGATCAACCGCTCGGCGGCCTGCTTGGCGACCGTGCGACCGGTGCTGGTCGAGCCGGTGAACATCAAGTAGTCGGACTCCTCGATGATCGGTGTGCCGAGTTCCGAGCCGGGCCCGGTGACCGTCTGCACCAACCCGGGCGGCATGCCTGCCCGCTCGAGCATGTCGACGGCCCACAGATGCGAGAACGGTGTGCGGTCATCGGGCTTGGCCAGTACCGCGTTGCCCGCGACGATGGCGGGCAGCGCGTCGCTGATCCCGAGGGTGAGCGGATAGTTCCACGGCGAGATGACGCCGACGAGTCCTTTCGGGTGATGGTGTTCCCACACCTCGGTGAGCATCAGCTGCACACCCTGCCGACGCTTGGGGCGCAGGTAGTTCTCGGCGGTGTGGGCGTAATAGCGCGCCGTCAGGGCGACGTCGACGACCTCTTCGAACGCGTGCCTGCGCGCTTTTCCGTTTTCCAGCTGGATGAGGTCGAGCACCTCATCCTGATGGGCCAGCACCAGGTCGTGCAGGCGCAGCAGCACTTCGGCGCGTTCGGACACCGGCCTGGCTGCCCACTGCGCCTGCACCTCGCGACCCCGGCGTGCCGCCGCGGCGACGTCGTCGGCGCTGCAATGCGGCACGTGTCCGAGCGGCCTGCCCGTCATGGCATCGGTGATCTCACGCTGACGCGAGGCGTCGGCGGCCTCCACCCGCCGCGCCAAGCCGCCGAGCAGCGATTCGAGTCGGGTGCTGCTATCGCGAGCCTGCAATGTCGTCATGGCTGCGGGTTGCCCAGAATCCGCTCGCGCTAAGCGCTATCGCGTGGACCTACTGCAGGCTCATTTGAGCAGCCGGGACAGCCGCCGGTCGGCCAGCACCTTGCCGCCGGTCTGGCACGTCGGGCAGTACTGGAAGGACTTGTCGGCGAACGACACCTCGCGCACGGTGTCACCGCACACCGGGCACGGCAGACCGGTGCGGGCATGCACGCGCAGGCCGGACCGCTTCTCGCCCTTCAACGTCGCCGCCTGCTGCCCCACCGACCGCGACACCGCGTCGCTGAGCACCGAGATCATCGCGTCGTGCAGCGCCGCCAGTTGAGCTTCGGTCAGCTTGTTCGCCGTCGCGAACGGCGACAGCTTCGCGACGTGCAGGATTTCGTCGCTGTAGGCGTTGCCGATGCCTGCGATCACCTTCTGATCGGTGATGACGGTCTTGATCCGGCCGCTCTGCCCGGCCAGCACGTCCGCCAGCCCGTCGGCTGTCAGTCCGAGCGCGTCGGGGCCGAGCGCGGCGATGCCGGGCACCTTCACCGGGTCGTCGACAAGCCACACCGCGAGCCGCTTCTGCGTTCCGGCCTCGGTGAGATCGAACCCGATTCTGTCGTCGGGCGTGCTCGGATTCTGTAAGTGCACCCGCAGGGCGATCGGGCCCTTGCCGGGTTTCAGCGGTCCCGGCGCCAGCTGATCGGACCAGCGCAGCCAGCCGGCCCGGGACAGATGGGTGATCAGGTGCAGGTCGCCGGTCTGCAGACCCAGATACTTGCCCCACCGGTTGGCGGCGTCGACCTCCCGGCCGTACAGCGCGGCGAGCGGCGGGTCGAACGTCTTGAGCACCGACAGTGCGGCCACGTCGACGCGGCCGACCGCGAGACCGACGGCGTGCCGACGAAGATGGTCGGCCAGGGCCTCGACCTCGGGCAGTTCGGGCATGAAACCAGTGTGCCCGTCACGCGCGGGCGACGCGCCCGGCGTCCCCGACGATCAGCGACAACGCCCAGCTGACGATGGACAACACGATCGCCGCCCAGATCGCCGTCCACCAGAAGTGGTCGATGTAGAGGCCCCAGTGCGTGGTGTGCTCGGTGATCCGCGAGGTGATCCACAACATCAGGGCGTTGATCACGACGTGGAAAAGCCCAAGCGTGAGGATGTACAGAGGGATCGAGATCAGCTGCACGACCGGCTTGATGATCGCGTTGACCAACCCGAAGATGACGGCGACCACGAGGATGATCCCGACCCGCTGCAGCGTCGTGTCGCCGCCGACGAAGTCGATCCCGGAAACGACCAGGGTCACTATCCACAGAGCGACGCCGGTCACCGCCGCACGCAGCAGGAATGCCACCATGCGGGTGATGATGCCATGCCCGCATTGCGAAAGCGGCGAACCGGGTCACTGACTGCGCAGCAGATATGTGTCCATGATCCAGCCGTGGCGAGCCCGCGCCTGCGCGCGCGACTCGGCAATGTGCTCGCCGACCTCGCCGACGGTGCCCGACACCAGCATCTCGTCGGGCGTGCCGAGATACGCGCCCCACCAGATGCGGGTTTCCGGCGGGCAGTGGCGGAACGCGCAGTCGCCGTCGAGCATCACGACCGCGCTGCCCGTCAGCCCGTCAGCGATCAACCGTCTGCCCGTGGTGATCAGCACCGGCTCGCCGATGTCGTTGAGCGGTATGCGATGTCGGGCCGTCAGGGCCTGGATCGCGGTGATTCCCGGCACGACGTCGTATGAGATGGCCACGTGCGCAGCGACCGTCTCGAGGATCCGCAGCGTGCTGTCGTACAGCGACGGGTCTCCCCATGCGAGGAAGGCGCCGACGCCGTCGGGTGCCAATTCCCGTTCGATGGCGGCGGCCCACACTGCGGCACGCGCTGCATGCCAATCCGCCACGGCCCGGCGATATTCGGGTTCCTTGGCCCGCGGCGGATCCGCCAGCTCGACGAACCGATAGCCGGGCTCGCGGATGAATCGGTCGCAGATCTGCCGTCGCAGGGCGACCAGATCGCTTGTGGCTGCGCCCTTGTCCATCGCGAAGAACACCTGCGTGTCGTTGAGCGCGCGGACGGCCTCGGCGGTCACGTAATCGGGGTCGCCCGCGCCGATTCCGATGACGTGGATCCGACGAGTCACGCCCGTGAGTATGCGCTAACCGTCGCCGCCCTTGCTGCGCCGGAGTTCTTCGGCGCGCTCGATGTCCTTCTCCTCCGCCTTCTCGTTCTTGTCCAGCACGCGGGTGTCGCGCGGCGGGAGTTGCAGGTCGCGCTCGGCTCGAATGCCGGCTTGCAGCTGCCGGCCGCGTTCGAGCTCGGCGTCCAGTTCGGCGCCGAACAGCAACGCCAGGTTGGTGATCCACAGCCAGAGCAGGAACACGATCACGCCGGCGAGTGCACCGTAGGTTTTGTTGTAGCTGCCGAAGTTCGCGACGTACAAACCGAACAGCACCGACGCCACCATCCACGCCAGGATGGCGATCCCGGCTCCGACACTCATCCAGCGGAACCGGGGCTGCTTCACGTTCGGCGTCGCGTAGTAGAGCACGGCCACCGCAACGACGACGCAGACGAGGATCACCGGCCACTTCGCCACGTTCCACACCGTCACCGCGACCGACCCCGCGCCTATCGCGTCGCCGACGGTGCGGGCCACCGGGCCGCTGACCGCCAGCATCACCGCAGTGGCGGCCGCCAACAGCAGACCGCCGAGCGTGAGGACCAGTTGCAGCGGCCGCAGCTTCCACACCGGACGGCCCTCGTCGATCTCGTAGATCCGGTTCATCGCACGTCCGAACGCCCCGACGTAGCCGGACGCCGACCACAGCGCACCCAGCGCACCGGTGACAAGCGCGACGCCCGCCGACGGCGACGACACCAACTGCTCGATCGTCGGCCGCAGCAGGTTCATCGCGTCCGCAGGCACGACCCCCGACGCCGTTTCCAGCACCGTGTCGACGGTCCGACGTCCCTGCCCGAAAACACCGAGCAGCGACACCAGCACCAGCAGGGCGGGAAACAACGACAGCACTGCGTAATAGGTCAACGCCGCCGCGAGGTCGGTGCACTGATCCTGCTGGAATTCGCGCACGGTCTTGCGCAGCACGAACAGCAGCGACGGCTTGGTGAGGTCGGTGGGCGAGTCGGGCTTACGCGGGTCGTCGGGATCGGGTGGCCGAGATTCGACGGTCTGTTCGGTACGCATACCGACCGTTACCCCTTGACGGCCTCGTCAAACGAGCCCGTCGACGCAAGTACCCGGTACCGCGGGTATTGACAACTTTCGGCTCGCCTCCCTACCGTTGAGACACACTTCTATAGAGGGAGTCGCGGATGACCGCCTCGATGAGGCAGCAGCCAGCCCGTCAAGAATTCGCCGTGCGCCTGCTCAAGGGTTCGGTGAAGAAGTCGTATGTGCCCGTCGTCGACATTGACTGGGACGCCCCGCTCGACCCAAACAAGTTCTTTTTGCCGCCGCGGTGTGTGTCGTTGTACGACACCCCGATGTGGGACGAGATGACCCGCGAGCAACAGGTGGAACTGTCCCGGCAGGAACTCGCCAACACGCTGTCTGCCGGCATCTGGTTCGAGAACATCCTCAATCAGGCGCTGCTGCGCAAGATCATGCACCAGGACCCGACCGCGCGCGCCACGCACTATGAGCTCACCGAGCTGGGCGACGAGACCCGCCACATGGTGATGTTCGGCAAGGCGATCGAGCACGTCGGCGCCAAGCCGGTGCAGCCGCGGTGGTGGCAGCGCGTCGTCATCAACGCATTGCCGCTGGGCTTCAAGGGATCGGTGCTGTGGGTCGCCGCGCTGATTGGCGAGGAGATCTTCGACTCCCTGCAGCGGCAGATGATGGAGGACGACGACCTTCAGCCAATGGTCCAGCGGCTCATGCGGATTCACGTGACCGAAGAGGCACGCCACATCCAGTTCGCGCGCGACGGGCTGCGCAAGCGCACGCCGGCGATGGGCCGGCTCACCAGGTGGTGGGTGTCGAACATCAACGGCCTGGGCGGCCTGTTCTTCCGCTACCTGTTCACCAATCGGATCCCGTATCACCGCGTCGGGCTGGACGTGGACAGCGCGCGGGACATGGCCCGCAGCAGCCCGCACCGTCACGAAGTTCAGGTCTCGGGTTTCGGCCCGCTGGCCGCCTTCCTCGAGGAAGTCGGCCTGATGGGCCCGCTGTCGCGGCGGATGTGGCGACGCACCGGCTTCCTGCCGCGGTGACGGAGCCCTGCCACGACGTCGCCGTCGTCGGGGTCGCGCGCGCCGAGCGACTGCTGGCCGACGCGGGACTGGGCGATATCGCGGTGTTGGACGCGTGCGACCTGAGCGCTTCGACGTTCGACGAGGCGACTCACACCTGGACCCTGCCGAGCGGCCGTGCCGGTGTCTTAGTAAGCAACCAAATTCGTTGCGGCCGTGAGGGTCTCGCGCCCTACCTCGGCGTAGCGGTGCACGGGGTGCCCAACTACTTCACTGTCACCGGCACAGGCGGTGTCGCCGACGCCCAGCTGGGTTACATCGCTACGTGCCTCGAGCTGATGCAACGCACGGGCAGCACCCGCATCGAGGTGCTGTTCAGCACGCAGCGCACGTTTCTGATGCGTGGCACCGGAAAAGCCGACCGCGCGGACGAGGCGTACTGGCAACGGATGGCCGAACTGGCGCCGACGGCGTTCGACATGAGCTCACACAGCCGCCTGGTCGACGACGTCTACGACGGCGACGCGACGATACGGGTCGGCGACGACGAACGCCGGGCGCGGGTGAGACTGTCGGGCCGCCTCGATCCTGTCGACGGCCGATATCATTGGCAGGGAACGATTTTCGACGGCGTATACGACGATGTCGTCGGGCAGCCGGTGAGTCTGACGATCAGCGGACCGGCGGCGGCGGGCCGGATCACCGAGCGCACACCGCAGGGCAGGTACTCGGTAGCCGGCGTCGGAGCACCGCCCTATCCGCTCGACGACGTCGAGGTCGACGTTCCGATCCGGTAGCGCAGAGCGGCGAGGAAAAGCCCGCCGGCGAACACCGCACCGACGACGCCGGACACCAGAAGCGGCAGCCGCCCGTCGGCGCCCCAGAGCAACCCGGCCCATAGTCCCGCGAACAGCACCGCAAATCCACTGGCGCCCTGGAACACTCCCTGCGCGCTGCCCTGAAGCGCGGACGGCGCCAGCGACGAGATCCAGGCCTTGCCGACACCGTCGGTGCATCCGGTGAACAACCCGTAGATGCCGATCAGGATCCACGCCGTTGCGGCGTCCGTCGTGAATCCGAGGCCGAGGTAGCCGACCGCGAAGAAGACCAGGCCGACACCGAAGATGACGGGCCGAGGAACGCGGTCGGCGAGCATGCCGGCTGGATAACTCGACACGGCGTACACCACGTTGTAACAGACGTAGGCCAGGATAACGTCGACGACGGAGAAGCCGATCTCGTTGAGCCGCAACAACAACAGCGCATCGGGGAAGTTGACCATGCCGAACGCGACCAAGACCGTGACCACGCGCCAGTAGCGGCTCGGCAGTTCGCGCACGCCGGCGAAGATCGCCTTGCGCCGCGCTGGAATGATTCGCTTCGTCTCGCGCGCCAAGAAGACCAGCGCGACGCTGAGCACGGCGGGCACCACGGCGACCCAGAGCAGCGGCGCGATCCGGTGGTCGAGAAGTTCATAACCGATCAGGCCGAGCAGCGGCCCCACCACGGCGCCGAACGTGTCCATCGCACGGTGGAAGCCGAACACCCGGCCCCGCGCCGCGTCGTCGACTCCGTCGACCAGAAGCGCATCTCGTGGCGCTCCGCGAGTGCCCTTGCCGAGCCGGTCGACCACCCGGCCCGCGAGCACACCGGGCCAAGCCCCGGCCGCCGCGACGATCACCTTCCCGAGCGCCGCCATGCCGTAGCCGGTGACGATCAGCGGCCTGCGGGCATACCGGTCGCCGAGTGTGCCCGCCGCCAGCTTGGACAGCGACGCGGCGCCCTCAGCGGCGCCCTCGACCGCCCCGACGACGGCGACAGGTGCACCCAGCACAGCCGTGAGGTAGATCGGCAGCAGCGGGTAGAGCAGCTCGCTGCCGGTGTCCTGCAGAAACGAGACAGCGGATAGCACCCGCACATTGCGGGTCAACCAGGCGGGCACCCGTCACATCATGCCGTGCGCCCTACGCCGGATCTTCGTTGGTGAGCGCCCGATATCCGTGTGCCTCGGCGCGGGCGAATGCCGCGCGCACCAGACCGACGATCAACCCCTGCACGGCCGCGGCGACGAACGCCTCCCGTGTGGAGCGGGACAGATCCTGCGGCTCGGGCGGCTCTTCGTCGGAGGGATTGAGCCGCTGCCAGAGCTCGGTGAAGATCTTGCCGGCGATCAGGCCGCCGGCGACGCTGGTGGCGATGGACAGGGGCTTGTAGAAGGCCTTCGACACGCTCATCGTCGGGACGTTCCCCGGCCCGTCACACCCGAAACACGGTGTCGTCAATTAGAACGCGTTCTAGTATTCATCGGATGCGGTTCACCTATGCAGAGGCCATGACCGACCCGACGTATTACCTGCCGTTGGCCAGGGCCGCCGAGGAAGCCGGCTATCACGCGATGACGATCGCCGACAGCATCGCCTACCCGTTCGAGTCGGACTCCACGTATCCGTACACCCGCGACGGCAGCCGCGAATTCCTCGACGGGAAGCCGATGGTCGAAGCATTCGTCCTCGCCGGCGCACTGTGCGCCGTCACCACCCGGCTGAGGTTCAACTTCTTCGTGCTGAAGCTGCCGATCCGGCCGCCCGCGCTGGTGGCCAAGCAGGCCGGCTCGCTGGCAGCGGTCTTCGGAAACAGGCTCGGCCTCGGCGTCGGAACCAGCCCGTGGCCCGAGGACTACGAACTGCTCGGCGTCCCATTCGCCCGGCGCGGCAAGCGCATGGACGAATGCATCGAGATCATCAAGGGCCTGACCACCGGGGACTACTTCGAGTTCCACGGCGAGTTCTACGACATCCCGAAGACCAAGATGACACCCGCGCCGTCGGAGCCGATTCCGATACTCGTCGGCGGGCATGCAGAAGCCGCCCTGCGCCGGGCAGTTCGCTGTGACGGCTGGATGCACGGCGGCAGCGGCCGCAGGGAACTCGACCGGCTGATCGCCAGGCTGACCGAGATTCGCGCAGAAGAAGAGCGCACCGGGCCGTTCGAGATCCACGTGATGTCGGCCGACGCATACACCTCCGACGGCATCAAACGCCTCGAGGACATCGGCGTCACCGACGCCATCGTCGGGTTCCGCGACCCCTATGTCGTGGGCGATGACGTCGAACCGTTGGACGCCAAGATCCGCAATCTCGAAACGTTCGCCGAGAAGGTGATTGCGCGCGTGTGATCGCCGCGGGGCGCAGTCCGCGTTCGCTCTACTCTGCGAGGCGCACAGGGCGTAGCGTCGAAACCACGACGCGAGCGACCTGCATAGTCGGCCTGATTAGAAGGGTTGCCTGCCACGGGCCTGGGTAACCGAATTCAATGACGAGTACCGATGATCTTTACGATTACGCCCCCCGCGGCGTCGTAGCGGTTGGTGCCTCCGCAGGAGGTGTCGAAGCGCTCTCCGAGTTTGCCGCCCACCTTCCGAGTGATCTGCCCTATGCAGTCCTTGTCGCTCTGCACATGCCGCCGAGCGCACCGAGCGTGCTGGCCCAGATCATCGACCGCAGCGGACCGTTGCCGGCGGTATCCGCCGCCGACGGCGACAAGCTCGAGTCCGGAAAGATCTACGTGGCGATCCCCGACCACCACCTGCTCGTCGACGACGGTCAGGTGATGTTGTCGGAGGGACCGACGGAAAGCGGGTATCGACCCGCGATCAACGCGCTGTTTCGATCGGTGGCCGTCAACCACGGACAGAGCGCGATCGGGATAGTGCTCTCGGGTGTGCTCGACGACGGCGTGCTCGGAGCGGAGGCTATCCGGGCCAGAGGAGGCATCACCGTCGCGCAACGCCCGGACGACGCGGTTTTCCCGGCGATGCCGCAGAACGCCATAGGCGCGGGCGTTATCGACCATGAAGCCGCCGCAACCGAGATCGGCCCACTGCTTGCGCAGTTGGCCGGTCGAGACATCGAGGAGCGGGTCATGGAACCCGACGAGAAAATGGTGCTGGAGAACCGGATCGCGATGGCCGGGCGGTTCTCCACCGAGATCGACAGCGAAGCGCTGGGACCACCGTCCGGCTACACCTGCCCGGACTGCAACGGATCCTTGATGTATCTCAACGACAGAGGGTTCCGCTGCCGGGTAGGCCACGCGTGGAGCGTCGAAGCGTTACTCGAGGCACGCGACGACGAGATCGAACAGGCCCTGTGGATCGCTCTTCGCAGCCTGCAGGAGAAGGCGAAACTCGCGCGACGGATGGCCGACAACGTCGGGACGGGGATGATGCATCGTCGCTACACCGAATCCGCCGACGAGGCGGAGCGGGCGATGTCGGTACTGGGGAAGCGATTGTCCAAAGCGCCGTCCGGAGTCGTTGAACGCGGTGGTCGCTAACTCGCCGCCCAGCCTGGTCGTCGCATCTGATGCGGTCGGCCAGATCACGATGCTCACCGCGACAGGACTGCTCGACGCCACGACCTATCTGTCCCTGCGCGACAGCATCATCAAGGCGGCATTGGAGGAGCCCAGAGCCGTCGTTGTCGACATCAGCGAATTGTTCGTGCCCCGGGAGTCGGCCCTGGCGGTGTTCACCAGCGCCCGCTGGCACGTCGAGCGGTGGCCCGTGGTACCCATCCTGCTGGTCTCCGACCATCGCGTGGGCCGCGACGCCCTCGCCCGAAACGGTGTCACGCGCTACGTGCCGGTCTACCCTGATACCGAATCCGCCTGCGCGGCCGTGACTTCCGTTGCTTTGAGCCCTGGCCGTAGGCGCGCGCATCTCAATCTGCCTCCCGATCTCGCGAGCCTGCCACGCTCCCGCCGGTTCGTGGTGGATTCGCTGACCACGTGGTCGATGCCGGACTTGATTCCGGTGGCGAAGATAGTCGTGACCACCTTCGTCGAGAACGTGCTGGCACACACCGACAGCAGGGCGGGTATTCGGCTGGAGACCGACGGTACGACGGTGACCGTCGCGGTGGAGGACTCCAGCCACTCGCTGGCGAACGTCCGAGAACCGACGGAAGTCACCAATGCACCTACCGGGCTGGGGATTCTCGGCGCGATATGCCGGATGTGGGGGAATTCGCCGATGCCGTCGGGCAAGACGGTGTGGGCTGTCATCGGACCCGAGAATCGGCTGTAAGCGCGCGGGTATGTTCGGTTTCGCGCAGAACGACAGCAGACAGGGGCCGTTAGTGGATGGTGATGGACAGACCGACGACGCGTTCGAAGCCCTCTTGCGCTATCTGAGGGACCAGCGGGGATTCGACTTCACCGGATACAAGCGCAGCTCGCTGATGCGGCGGGTACGCCACCGGATGGACCAGGCGGGAAAGCAGACGTTCGACGAGTATCTCGACACGCTGCAGACGAGCGCCAACGAGTTCGTCGCTCTCTTCAACACCATTCTGATCAACGTCACGTCATTCTTTCGCGACCCGGAGGCGTGGGACTACGTCCGCACGGACGTCATTCCGGCGATGCTCGCGGCGCGCGCTCCCACCGATCCGATCCGGCTGTGGAGTGCCGGCTGCGCGTCGGGGCAGGAGCCGTACAGCCTTGCGATGCTGCTCGCCGATACCCTCGGGCTCGACGCCTACCGGCAGCGCGTCAAGATCTATGCCACCGACGTCGACGAGGACGCGCTGAGCCAGGCGCGCGCGGCGGTTTATGACGCCAAGGCAGTCGAGTCGGTGCCTGAGGACTTGCGAGAGCGCTACTTCGATCGCAACAACGGCAACTACGCGGTGAACAAAGATCTACGACGAGGGGTCATCTTCGGCCGCAACGACCTCGTCAAGGACGCCCCGATCTCCCGGGTCGATCTACTCGCCTGCCGGAACACCCTGATGTACATGAACGGCGACACGCAACGAAACGTGTTGGGCCGGCTGCACTTCGCGCTGGCGCCACGCGGCCTGCTGTTCCTCGGGCATGCGGAGATGTTGTTGAGTCATGCCGACCGGTTCACGCCCGTGCACATGGACAGCCGCATCTTCCGCAAGGCACTTGGTTCGCACACGGGCGCAACGCAATTCGACTCGTCCGCCGCGATGGTGCGCCACGGCGACCTGCCCGGTCTCGACCCGATTCGCGACCTGGCATTCCGCGCCAGCCCGGTGGCCCAGATCGTCGTCACCGGCGAGGACACCGTGGCGATGATCAACCACCAAGCCGAAACGACGTTCGGGCTGTCGGCCCGCGACATCGGGCGCCTGCTGCGCGATCTGGAGGTGTCGTATCGGCCGCTCGAGCTGCGTACCTACCTTGAGCAGGCGAAGGTGGAGCGCCGGTCGGCCCGCGTCCAAGACGTGAGACTGTCGCGCCCCGGTCTGGACGAGGTGTGGTTCGAGGTTCACATCAACCCGTTGGTCAACGCCGACAACGGGCTCGTCGGCATCTCCATCGTCTTCTTCGACGTGACCGCCAACCGCGCGCTAATGGACAAGGTCGTACAGACCAATCACCAGCTCGAGGCCGCCTACGAGGAGCTGCAGTCCACCAACGAAGAACTCGAGACCACCAACGAAGAACTGCAGTCGACGGTGGAGGAGCTGGAGACCACGAACGAGGAACTGCAGTCCACCAACGAAGAACTCGAGACGATGAACGAGGAGCTGCAGTCGACGAACGACGAACTGCACGCCATCAACGACGCCCTGCGTGACCGCAGCATCGAGTTGGACGAAGCCAAGGAGTTCCTGAATTCCGTCGCGAACTCCGTGCGGCTGGGAATGGTGGTGGTGGACCGGGAGATGCGCGTCATGGTGTGGAACCAGGCCTGCGAGGAGCTGTGGGGGTTGCGCGCGCCGGAGACGATGGGCGCCGTTTTGACCTCGCTGGACATGGGGCTGCCCCTGGGCGAGGTCAAACCGATGATCGGACACGCCCTCGTCGACCCGGACAGTTGCCGAGAAATCGTCGTCGACGCAGTCAACCGTCGCGGCCAGGACGCCCGCGTTCGCGTGACATGCACCCCGTTCCTGTGCGCAGATTCCGTTGGCGGAGCGATGCTGCTGATGGAGGTGCAGCGCTAGCTGCCTCGACGCGCGTCCAGTTCCTCGGCGGCGGTATCCTCCACAGCCGCATGCTCGTGGCGGTCCGCCTGGTCCCGGTGATGTTCGGCGGCATCTTGATGAGCCTCCACCGGCTCGTCGCCGGCCCGCATGGCCGCCTGCTCGTGCGTGGCCGCCGCTCTCCTGTGGGCGCGACCGGCATCTCTATGACGTTGCGCCGACGAGTGGTGCGCCTCGGCTGCGCGCATCAGCGCCTCCTGAGCACGCAGTTGCGCACGTTTCACGGCCTGGCCGGTCACCGGCAGTCCGTCGGCCAGATCGGCTCGCCGTTGCTCCAATTCCGAAGCGCGGGCGCGGGCCCGTTCTCTGCGGGCAGCGAAGGACCCGTTGTCTTGGTCGTGCGGAGGCTCTGTGGCCATGTTGCGCTTTCGCGACGTCGGGGTTGTTACTAGACCGTACGCTCATCAGCCCCGGCTGAGGCGATCAATAGTCACCGCGCAACGTCTCGTGCGGGCTCTGCCCGAAGGCCTGGCGGTAGAGCACCGCGAACCGTCCGGTGTGGGCGAAACCCCAGCGTGCGGCGATCTGGGTGACGGTCTGCTCCGGGCGTTCGGCGGCGAGCAGGTCCCGGTGCGCGTATTCCAGCCGCAACCGGCGCAAATACTGCAGCGGCGTGGTGTCGAGATGTCGTCTGAACATGTATTGCACGGCCCGAGGGGTGACGTGCACCGCGGCGGCGATGTCCCCGAGGGCGATGTCGTTGGCGGCGTTGGCCTCCATGTAGTCGATAGCACGGCGCAGCAGTGCCGGACCGGAGTCGGTGCGGTCGTAGGGTGCCGGCTCGGGCACCATGCTGTTCGGGAAAGTAGCGATGGTGACCGCCGCCAGCAGCCGACTGCAATGCCCCAGGATCAGCGGAGTGGCGGTCTCGTCGTGCGCCAGCACGCAGTCCTTCACATACCGGACGGTGTCTTTCCACAGCTGGGCGGCGCTGTCGTCGACCGGTCGGAAACTCGAGAACCGCACCAGCGGTTGGTTGCTGCCCGGCCAGCCGCCTGCGACGGCGGCGACCAGCGACGGATCCAGCAGCACCGTCGTGGTGTGTGCGTCGCGGGAGTGTGCGACACAGGGCAGGTCCGGCTGGGACAGCATCCCGACCTCACCTGCCGAGACTCCGCCCGTCAGGCCACCGCACTCCCCCGAGACCTGGCCGTCGTTCGCCCAGACGGTCACTACCTTGTTGAGCGGATCCGGCGAGACCTGCACGTCGCCCGGCAGGTCCACGTCATCGAACGTCAACGGCCCGATGTCGACGCGGTCGTGCCGAAGCGGTACATCGGGCGACCGCTCCCGCTTCAGGCGCAGCCGCACGCCGTAGGCGATGTCCAGAAACTCGCGAATGTCGGCGGCGTCGGAAATCTTCGCCGTCGAACGCACGGGCGGATGCACCTGTACAGCGTGGTTATTGATGGTCATCACCTCTTCAGGTGACATGGTCGCGAGGCGTTGGACTCAGCCTCCTGATGTTCGAACGATACCCCCAAGTCGGCAGCCTCGTCCGAGACCGGCCACTTATCGTTGCTCGCCGGACTTGCTCCCGTCGGGGTTTAGGCTCGTACGGGTGGGGCTGCACGACTCGTTGTCGCTGCTCGCTGCCGAACCGCCCGGACTGGCGCCCGCGCGACAGCAGATGGCGGTGTCGCTGGGCTGGCACATCATCCTCGCCTGCTTCGGCGTCGCCTTCCCCACGATCATCTACGTGATGCACCGGCGTGGCATCGTGCGCGACGACCCCGTCGCGCTTGGGCTGGCCAAGCGCTGGGCCAAGGTGTCGGCGGTGTTGTTCGCCATCGGGGCGGTGTCCGGGACCGTCCTCAGCTTCGAGATGGGCCTCCTCTGGCCGGGCCTGATGGGCCGGTTCGGCGACGTGCTCGGCCTGCCGTTCGCGTTCGAGGGCCTGTCGTTCTTCGTCGAGGCCATCTTCCTGGGCATCTACCTCTACGGGTGGGGCCGCCTGCCGCCACGCCGCCACCTCGCGATGCTGATCCCGATGGGCGTGTCCGGCGTCGTCGGCACGTTCTGCGTGGTCTCGGTCAACGCGTGGATGAACAACCCCGCGGGCTTCGTCGTCCGCGACGGTGCCGTCACCGACGTCAACCCGTGGCGGGCGATGTTCAACGACGGCGTGTGGCTGCAGTTCCTACATATGTGGCTGGCCGCATTCATGGTTGTCGGTTTCGTGGTGTCGGGCGTCTACGCCGCGGGCCTGCTTCGGGGACGCGACGATGCCCACCACCGCCTCGGCTTCACCGTGCCGTTCGCCTTCGCGACGGTGTCCGCGATCGCGCAGCCCCTCGTTGGCCACGTCCTGGGCATGCGGATCAACGACAGCCAGCCCGCCAAGCTGGCCGCGTTCGAACTCGCCGAAACCACCGAGGGCCCGGCGCCGTTCCGGCTGGGCGGCGTGTTGATCGACGGCGAGGTGCACGGGGCCGTGGAGATCCCGCGGCTCGGCTCGATCATCGCCCGCAACTCCTTCGACGCGCCGGTGCCGGGGCTGGACACGGTGCCGACAGGCGACTGGCCGCCGGTCAACGTCACCCACCTGGCCTTCCAGTCGATGGTGGTCGTGGGCACGCTGCTGGCTGCGGCCGTCGTGGTGTTCTGGCTGTCTCGCAGGATCGGTCGCGATCTCCTGCAAAACCGTTGGTTCCTGCGGTTTTCCGCCGTGGCGGGCGCGCTGGCGATTCTCGCGGTGGAACTCGGCTGGATCGCCACCGAGGTGGGGCGCCAACCGTGGACGGTGTGGCAGGTGTTGCGCACCCGTGACGCCGCGAGCATGTCGGCCGGCCTGTGGTGGAGCTACCTCGCCGTGCTGGTCATCTATCTCGGCATGACGATCGGGGCGTGCGTGGTGCTGCGGTCGATGGCGAGACGATGGCGCGCCGGTGAAGCGGACCTGCCCAGCCCGTACGGGCCGCCTCGAGAGGAAACCGTGCCATGACGCTGGCGTCGGTGGTGGCGATGGCGATGTTCCTCGGCGTCGTCGTCTACGCGTTGTTCGCCGGCGCCGACTTCGGTTCTGGCTTCTACGATCTCACCGCGGGTTTCGACGAGCGGGGCAGCGAACTGCGCACGCTCGTCGACACCAGCATCGGCCCGGTGTGGGAGGCCAATCACGTCTGGCTGATCTACATCCTCGTCATGTGGTGGACCGGTTTCCCGGGCACGTTCGCCGCGGCGACCACTACGCTGTTCATCCCGTTGAGCCTGGCGTTGGCGGGAATCGTGTTGCGCGGGGCCAGCTTTGCGTTCCGCAAGTACGCCGAGTCGTTCGCTCAGGCACGACTGTTCGGCGCGATCTTCGCCGCGTCGTCGGTGATCACCCCCTTCTTCCTCGGCACGGTGGCAGGCGCCATCGCATCGGGCCGGGTGCCCGCGCAGGGATACGGCGATCGCATCGGTTCCTGGCTCAACCCGACCTCGCTGGTGGGCGGTTGCCTGGCCGTGGGGGCGTGCATCTTCCTCGCGGGAGTGTTCCTCACCGCCGACGCCGCTCGCGCAGGCAGCGTCGAGTTGGCCGAGAGACTGCGGGCGCGCGCCATCGCCGTGGGCGTGGTCACCGGCATCGTGGTGTTCGCGGGGCTGTACCCGGTCGCTCACGACTCCCCCACGCTGAGCCGCGGCCTGCGCACCGCCGCGGCACCGCTGCTGGTGCTCGCCGCCGGGGCCGGGGTCGCGACGCTCGTGCTGCTCTATCGCCGGCGGTATTCGCTGGCCCGCATTCCGGCCGTCGCCGCCGTCGGCGCGGTGGTCACCGGCTGGGGCGTCGGCCAGTACCCGTGGCTGCTGGTCGACCAGGCCACCATCGACGACGCAGCAGGCGCCGACGCCACACTGGTCGGCCTGCTCGTCGTGGTCGTGCTGGCCGGCGTCGTCGTGCTGCCCGCACTGGCCTACCTGTTCCGCCTGACCCAGCAATGGACCCGCGCCTAACCCGCGCACCCTCATACCCCGCCCGCGGGAGTGGGGCTAGGGCTGGTCCTGGGCGCCAGCTTGCCTGGACCGCTCCGTCACCGAGGCGACGACGCCGCCGTCGTTCAGGATGTCGGTGCCCGTGAGATAGCCGGCCTTCTCACCGGCGCAGAACGCCAGCAGGTCGGCCATCTCCTCCGGCGTGCCCCAGCGCGGCACCGCGGCGTCTGCGACCAGCGCACCGGCGCCCGCCTCGGCCTCCAGCCGGCCCATCTCCGTGTCGACGGAACCCGGCGAAACCGACACGATGCGAAGGCCCTTGCCATTGAAGCGTTCACACTGTGCGACCGTGTACCACCGCACGAAACTCTTGCTCACCGCATAGGCGACACCGGACTGCATCTCCTCGGGAACACCGCTGCAAACGGCCAGCATGTCCGCCATGAACTCGTCTTCGTCCTGCAGAGCCTGAGGGAATTGCGTTGCGGGAATCATGGTTTCGGGTAGCAGGTGCGCGGCCATCGACGCGACGTTGACGATCGCCGCGCCCTCACCCGCGCTCGCGTAGAAGCTTTCGTTGACATTCAGCGTGCCGAGCGCGTTGGTCCGCATCACGTGCTCGGCGGAGCCCATGCTGGGGCTGACACCGGCGGTATGGATCACCGAGGCGACCGCGCCGAGCGCGGATGCGGTTTCGAGCAAGCCGTCGACCGCCTTGCGGTCGGTGACGTCGCAGTTGCACGGCTTCGACAGTGATGCCAAGACCGGCAAGCGTTTTCGCCGTTTCGTCGAGGCGGTCCTGCCGGACGTCGCAGAGGACAAGGGTGTGGTCGCGCCCGAGGACCTTCGCCGTCGCGAGTCCCATTCCGCCTGCACCACCGGTTATCACCGATACACTGCTCATGGCCAGTGATGCTAGTGGTGCTTCGGAACTGGGTCAGGCGATCGCGTCGATAACCTCTGGGCCTACTCCCATACGACTTCGTCAGGCGTCTTGTCCGGCCGCAATCCCCGCCAGCTCGGCTGGCGAAGCCGGTCGTCGGAGGTGCGTTCGCTGTAGCGGACTTCGCCGACGAGTTCCGAGCGGACGAACGTCACACCCTTGGCGTCAGGGTTGGAAAGCCGTGCGTTGAAAGGCGAATGGTCAGTCTGCAACGGTTTCAAGACACCCTTGAGCTTGGTCAACTCCTTCTCGGTGAAGCCTGTGCCGACTCGGCCGACGAACTGCAGGCCGCCGTCGGCGGGTATCCCGAGCATCAGCGCGCCGATACCGCTCGACCGCCCGCCCTCGCCCTGCCGCCATCCGCCGATGACGACTTCCTGGGTGTTCCAGATCTTGTCCTTGATCCACGACGATGACCGTCGGCCCGGCTGGTAAGTCGAGTCGCGCCTCTTGGCGATCACTCCCTCCCAGCGCTTCTTGCGCGCGTACTCCAGAGCAGCAGGCCCGTCGCCGGGCAGCTGATCGGGCACGATCACACCCCCGCCGGCGGCCAGCGCCTCCAGTATCTTCCTGCGGTCGGAGTACTTGGCCCGCAACAGCGACCGTCCGTCGAGGTGCAGGATGTCGAACGCCCAGAACTCGACGCGCGTCGAGCGCGCCCGGTTCTGCATCTCGCCGAAGCTGGGCACGCCGTCCTCGCCGAGCGCGACGGCTTCGCCGTCGAGGATCACGTGATGATCGGCGAGATCAGCGGCCAGCGCCTCGAATTGCGGGTATTCGCCGGTGACGTCGCGGCCGCGGCGCGACCGCACGCAGAGCTTGCCGTGGTCGGCATCCACCAGCACTCGGTAGCCGTCCCACTTGCCCTCGAAAGCCCACTGGGTGCTTTTGAGCTTGTCCACCGAGCCCTCCGTGGACAGCATCGGTGCGAGATCGCCTGCAGTGGGACGCTTCTGCTCCTTCATCCGGTGCGCCAGCCAGTTCTTGCCGTCGGTCTGGATCAGCGCATACCGCCCGTCGATGCGGTCGCCGTGGAGGATGACGATCACCTCGCCGCCCTTGGCCGGTCCGTCGGGCGCGTTGTCGTTGAACTTCTCGGTCTCGTATGTGCCGGTGTCCCAGATGATCATCTTCCCGGCGCCGTATTCGCCCTTGGGAATGGTGGCCTCGAACGTCAGGTACTCCATCGGGTGGTCCTCGGTGTGCACTGCCAGATGGTTGACCGCCGGCGTGTCGGGCAGGTTCTTGGGCACCGCCCAGGACACCAGCACACCGTGCCGCTCGAGCCGCAGGTCGTAGTGCAGCCGACGGGCGTGGTGCTCTTGGATGACGAAGCGGTTGTCGTCGCCGACTTTGGGCTTCGACTTCGGTACCGGCTCAGGCGTTTTCGCCGCATCGCGCATGCTGCGGTACGTCGAGAGCCTGTCGGCCTCGGGCATCGGCTCGTCGAGCGGGGCGAGCAGGTCACCGTGCTCGGCGACACGGTCGAGCACCTCCTCGAAGAGCAGGTGCCGCAGTTCGGGGTCCTCGATCTCGTCCCACGTGCGCGGGGCGGCGACCGTGGGCTGTTCGCGGCCGCGCAGCGAATACGGCGCGATCGTCGTCTTCGACCCGTTGTTCTGGCTCCAGTCCAAGAAGACCTTGCCGGCCCGCAGGCTTCTGGTCATCGTCGAGGTGACCAGCTTGGGCATGGCCTTTTCCAGTTGCTGCGCAACGCGTTTGGCCAGCACCACTGCGCCGCGCGAGCTGACCGGATCCTCGAGAGGGGCATACAGGTGCAGGCCTTTACTGCCGCTGGTGAGCGGGTAGGTGGTCAGCCCGATGTCGCTCATCAGCTCACGGACGGCCGAGGCCACCTCGCACAGCTGCGGCATCGTCACGCCCTCACCGGGGTCGAGGTCGAACACCAGACGCGTCGCGGGTCCGGGCTTTCCGTCGACGAAACGCCATTGCGGGACGTGCACCTCCAGCGCGGCCTGCTGGCCGATCCACGCCAGGCCGTCGACGCTGTCGATGAGCGGATACGTCGTCGTGCCCGATCGGTGGGTGACGCTCTCGCGGGCCAGCCAGTCCGGCGCGGAACTGGCCAGCTGCTTCTCGAAGAACGCAGGCTCTTCCACGCCGTTCGGCCAACGCTTGCGGGTGACGGCGCGACCGGCGATGTGCGGGATCATCGCCTCGGCGATGCTGACGTAGTAGTCGAACACCTCACCCTTCGTGGTACCCGTCGCCGGGTACAGCACTTTGTCCGGGTTGGTCAGTTTCACCCGGGGGGTTCGATCCACCACTTCACGGTATTACCCGCTGTAGCGTGAAGTGATGAGGCAATTCGTCGCGGCGTGCCTGCTCGCCGCCGCTGCCACCGTCGGCGTCCCGAATGCCCAGGCCGATCCCGCCGACCTGGTTCCCTACTGCTCGGGCGACCAGACGCCGATGGACAGCAACTGCCGGCCGTCCCCCAGCCAGGAGTTCACCCACGACACCGACGGCGCGAACCCGCAGGTCGGTCTCGGTACCAATCCCGGAGTCGAAGCCGCCACCTGACCCGCTACGAGTCGCCGAGGTCGGCTATCGGTAGCGGCGCCGTCGGCACCTCGGCGACGGCCAGTTTCGCGGCGGAGTCGGAGGGGATGACGTCGCGGCGCAGGGCCGCGAGCGCGACGCCGGTGCCGACGTCGTGGCCGGCCTTCTCGCTGAGCAGCCACCGCACTTCGAGCAGATCGCAGTAGGCCTGGATCGCAGTGCCCGCATGGTCGAGCGCCGCGTGCGCGAGATGCTCGGTGGGTGTCACCACCTCCATCACCCACAGCCGCGCGGCGGTGGACTCGTCGACGTCGTGGCCCGCCTCCCGGCACAGCTGCGCCTGGTAGGCGCGCAGGTCGCCGAGCAGTATGCCCGCCTGGCCCTCGCCGACGTCCAGACCGGTCAGCTCGCGCAGCCGCTGCGCGTGGTAGCGCCGATCACCAACGGCCACATGAATTCTCAACCGGCTCGGATCGTCGCTGACCGGCCGCAGCGAGACCTCGTCGACCGCGAAACCGAGATCGTTGAGCCGACGGACGGTGCCCTCGACGCGATACCGGTCGGTGAAGCCGAACACCGGCTCGGCATGCAGCACGTCCCACAGTGCGGTGTATCGATCCCGCAGATGCTCGGCTTCGGCGATCAAAACGTCCTGCAACTGCTCGATGTCTATGCTCCTCGCGTCCGCAGAAGGCCGCCCGAGGCGTTCGGCGAGGTCGACCATCCCCATCGCGACGTTCTCCACCATGATGTCGATGTCGTGCTGACGCTGTCCCCGGCTCAGCGTCGGGTGCACCTCGGAGGTTTCGGCGTCGACCAGCCACGCCTGCAGGATCTGGCCGTCGCGCGAGAACAGAGTGTTCGCCAATGAGCAATCGCCCCAGAAGACGCCGTGGCGGTGCAGCTCGACCATCAGCCCGGCCATCGCATCGAGCAGCCGCTCGCGGTGCTTGGGCTGATCGGGCGGCAACCGCATGAACAGGCGCCGGTACTGCCAGGATCCCGCCAGGTAGCGGGTGACCAGCACCGACGTGTCGAACTCGGGTTGCAGCACCAGGCCGGCCGGGCGCACTGCGGGCAGGCCAGCCTCCTCCAGCCTGCGCAGGACGTCGTACTCCTTGGCGGCGATCCGAGCAGGCATGTCCTTGACGGCCCACAGCGCGCCGTCGGCCTCGACGAACTTCACCAGATGGCGGCTGGGACCGACGGCGATGTCGCGCAGCGGCACATCCGGCACGTTCCACTGCGACAACGGCCGGTCCCACGGCAGTGCGAGCAGACCGGCTGTGGGCGTCCGAAGCCGGAACTCCGGCGCGCTCACGGTCGTCAGTTGATGCGCTCGCCGGTGTCCGGATGGAACAGGTGAATCTTGCCCTCCGGCTTCTTGCGCAGCTCAACGGTGTCGGCGAGCTTGACCGGTGTGCGGGACAGCGACCGCGCCACCAGCTGCACGTCGGGGTGGGCGTGGGTGTAGAGGTAGGTTTCGCTGCCCAGGTCCTCGATCAGGTCGATCACTACGTCGATGCCGCCCCCCGGCGAGACCTCGAGATCCTCGGGCCGGATGCCGACCGTGACCCTGTCGACCCCGGCATCGTGAAGCCGGGTCAGCTCGTCGCGCTCGAGCGGCAGCGTGGAGTCCTCGCTGATGCGCACACCGTCGGACACGATCGGCGCGGTCAGCAGGTTCATTGCCGGCGATCCGATGAAGCCGGCGACGAACGCGTTGGCCGGCCGGTCGTAGAGCTCGTTGGGGGATGCGAACTGCTGCAGCTTCCCGAACCGCAGTACCGCCACCCGGTCCCCCATCGTCATCGCCTCGACCTGGTCGTGGGTGACGTAGACGGTGGTGGTGCCGAGCCGGCGCTGCAGAGCGGCGATCTGGGTACGTGTCTGCACACGCAGCTTCGCGTCGAGGTTGCTCAGCGGCTCGTCCATGCAGAACACCTGCGGCTCGCGCACGATGGCGCGGCCCATCGCCACGCGCTGACGCTGACCGCCGGACAGTTTGGCCGGCTTGCGGTCCAGGAACTCGGTCAGATCCAGGATCTTGGCCGCATTCTCGACCTTGCGGCGCCGCTCCTCGGCGGACACGCCACGCAGCTTCAGCGCAAAACCCATGTTCTCCGCGACGGTCTTGTTGGGGTACAGCGCGTAGTTCTGGAACACCATCGCGATGTCACGGTCCTTGGACGGCACACCGGTCATGTCCTTGCCGCCGATCTCGATGGCACCCTCGTCGATGTCCTCGAGGCCGGCGAGCATGCGCAGCGCCGTGCTCTTGCCCGATCCCGACGGGCCCACCAGCACGATGAACTCGCCGTCCTGAATGTCGAGGTCGAGCGAATCGACCGCGAGCTTGTCCGATCCCTCGTAGATGCACGAGGCGTTCTTGTAAGTGATTGTTGCCATTGTCTTCTCCCGGTTTGTCGTAGACGTCTACTTGATCGCGCCGAACGAAAGTCCGCGCACCAGCTTGTTCTGGGCGAACCACCCGCACAGGATCACGGGCAGTGCGGCCATGGTTGCGGCCGCCGAGAGCACGGCCCAGTACTGGCCCTCACCGGCGATGAAGCTGACGAGATAGACGGGCATGGTCTGGGCGTTCACCGCGGTGAGGTTCACCGCGAAGAAGAACTCGTTCCAGGCGAAGATCACACAGATCAGCGCCGTCGCCGCGATGCCGGGCGAGACCAGCGGCAGGATCACCTCGCGCACCGACCGCCACAGGCTCGCGCCGTCCAGGCTCGCCGCCTCGAGCAGCTCACCGGGGACCTCGAGGAAGAACGACCTCATCATCCATACCGCGATCGGCAGGTTCATCGACGTGTAGAGGATGACCAGAGCCCAGATGTTGTCCAGCAGACCGATGTTGGACACGATCACATACAGCGGCAGGATCGCCGCGACGATGGGCAGCATCTTGGTGCTCATGAAGAAGAACAACGCGTCCTGGGTCTTGCGGACCGGCCGCAGCGACAGCGCGAACGCCGCGGGGGTACCCAGCAGCAGCACGATCAGCGTCGAAAGCCCGGTCGCGAAGATCGAATTCAGCATCGCGGGCCCGATGCCCTGTTCGAAGACCGCCGTGAACTGATCCAGCGTCGGGGTGAAGAACAGCTTCGGCGGACTTGTTGCCGCATCACCCTCCTGCTTGAAGGCCGTCAGGACCATCCAGAACACCGGGAAGAAGAACCCGAGCCCGACGAGCCAGGCCACCAGTCCCCACGGACTGAACTTGCGGCTCTTCTTCTTCGATTTCTCCGGCGGAGCCGTTGTCGTCGAAACACTTTCAGCTGTAGTGGTCATCAGGCTGCCTCTTCCTTGCCGGAGAACGATTTGAAGATCAACCGCAGGGCGAACGACGCGATGACCATCGTGAAGATCACCACGACCACGCCCATCGCCGCGGCCTGGCCCATGTCGAAGCCGAGGAACGCACGCTGGTAGATGTAGAACGGCAGGTTGGCGCTCGCGATGCCGGGGCCGCCCTGGGTCATCATGTAGATGGCGTCGAACGTGTTCACCAGATAGATCGCGCCGAGCACGACGCCCAGTTCGATGAACCGCCGAAGGTGGGGCAGCGTCAACTCGCGGAAGAGTTGAAACGCGCCCGCACCGTCGACTCGACCGGCCTCCAGGATGTCGCGAGGCATCGACTGGAGGCCGGCGAGGATCAGCAACATCATGAACGGCGTCCACTGCCAGATCAGCACGATCATCACCATCGTCAGCGGCGCCTGACCGATCCAGTCCACCTTGCCGATGCCGACCAGCGACAGCACCCAATTCAGGATGCCGTTGGTCGGGTCGAGGATCGTGGTCTTCCAGATCAACGCCGCCGCAACCGGAGTCACCAGGAACGGAGTGATCAGCAGTGTCCGCACCACCCCGCGTCCGAGGAACGCCCGGTCCAGCAGCAGCGCGAGCAGCAGGCCGAGGAACGCCGACACCAGCACCACGACGACGATCAGCAGCACGGTGTTGAGCGCCACCCGCCAGAACTGGCTGTCGTTGACGACCGCGATGTAGTTGTTCAGCCCGACGAACCGGCGCGAACCGGGACGGACCAGGTTCCACGACAGCGTCGAGTAGTACAGCGTGAACAGGAACGGAATCTGGGTGACGGCGATCATGAAGATCAGCGCGGGGAGCAGCGGACCCCGCCTGCGCCAGCCCTCGGCGCGGCTCACTCCGAGGTCCTGGGCCGCCCGGATCTTGCGGACCCGTTCGGCCATTTCCTTCTGATCGGCGTCGGCGCCGGTCTCAGCGGTAAGAGTCATCACTTCTCCTGGTATGTCCGGCCGACGACCTCGGCGTATTCCTGTGCTTGTTTCAGCGCGTCGGCCACCGACTTCTGGCCGGCGATGGCCGCGCTGACCTGTTGGCTCACTCGCGTGCCGAGATCCTGGAATTCAGGGATTCCGACGAACTGCACGCCGGTGTAGGGCACCGGTTGAACGGTGGGCTTGTTCGGCGTCGCGTTCTGGATGGACTTCAGAGTCAGCGGCCCGTAGGACTTCGAGATCGCCTGGTACTGCGGCAATTGCGTGTAGGTGGACGTCCGGCTGCCGGGTGGTACGCGGGCCCAGCCAAGTCTCTCGCCGACCAGCTTCATGTAGTCCTTGCTGGTCATCCACGAGATGAACTTCCATGCGCCGTCAGGGTTCTTGGCGGCCTTCGGGATTCCCAGCGCCCAGGTGTAGAGCCAGCCGGAGTTGGGCTTCTCGGCGATCGGAGCGGGCAGATAGCCGATCTTGCCGACCAGGTCCGGGTAGGTCTTGGGGTCCTCGAGCACCGAGACGGCCGACGTCGCGTCGTACCACATCGCCGTCTGCCCCTGTCCGAACAGGTTGGCGCATTCCTGGAATCCCGTTGAGGAAGCACCGATTTCACCGGACTTGTTGATGAGGTCGACATAGAAGCTGACGGCCTTGTTCACCTCGGGACTGTTTAGCTGAGCGTTCCACTGGTCGTCGAACCAGCGCCCCCCGAAGGTGTTGATCACGGTGTCCAGCGGGGCCAGCACCTCGCCCCAGCCCGGCTTCCCGCGCAGACAGATGCCTGCCACGTCGGCGCTCTTCTTCTTGATGGTGTCCGCCCACTGGGCGACCTCTTGCCACTGGGGCTGGTAGTCCGGGCTCTGGTTCACCTTGATGCCGGCCTGTTCGAAGAGGTCCTTGCGGTACATCAGGAACGACGACTCGCCGTAGAACGGCACGGCGTACATGTTGCCCTCATACGACAGCGATTCCCTCAGCGAGGAGATGAAGTCGTTCTCGTCGTAACCGGGCGTCTTCTTCGCGTAGTCCGAAAGGTTGACCAGCCAGCCGTCTTTCGCCCACTGCGGCGTCTCGAAGTTGCTGATCATCGCTACGTCGAACTCGCTGCCACCCATCGCCGTCGACATGGTGATCTTCGCGCGGGCCTGGTTCTCGGAGAGCGTGATGAACTTCAGCTTGGTGCCGGGATTCTCCTTCTCGAACTCCGTCGACAGTTTCTGCGCGTCGGTCATCTGCGAGTTGGACACCAGCGCGATGGTCACCTCGTTCTCCGACGCGCCCAGGCTGCCCGCGCCTGCGCACCCGGCGGTGAGCGCCAGCCCGCACGCAGTGGCACACAACGCCAGCCGGTGCAGGGTCCTCGGTATAGCTTTCACCATCTACCTCCTTTAACGCTGCGCCAAAAGCCAGCGAGCACAGTCGATGTCACAAACCAGCAGTCGGGCAAGTTGTCCTCGCAGCGCACCCAGCGTGGCGTTGTGCTTGCCCGCGCCGCTGGAGATGAGGATCGTCTTCTGGCAGGCCTTGACGTCCTCGAGGGGAACCGACATCGCCCGCTGCTGCAGCTCGGTGTCGACCGGCGCGCCATGGGCGTCGAAGAACCGGCCGCCGATCTCGCCGACGGCGCCCTTGGCGACAAGCTCGTCGAGCATCCGGATGTCGAGGTAGCTGCCCTCGAACAGCGTCGTGGACGTCGACACCGCGCCCACGCCGAACAACATGGTGTCGGCATGCCTGCCGGCATCCAGCGTCCGCGAGATCACCGAGTCGCTCCGCATGGACGCGACCGTCGAGGGGTCGGCGTACAGCGGCGCGGGTAGCCGGATGGTCTCGGCGCGAAGAACATCAGCGCAGCGGCCGAGGATGAACTCGGTGCCGGTCTGATAAGCGGCGGTGGACATGGCGCCGTCGAGTTGGACGACGGTGCGGCAGCTCGACACCCCGGGAACGAGTGCGGCCGCCACAGCGACTTGTTCCGGGCCCCAGGTGAATCCGAGGATGTCGGTCGGCGAAAGCCTGCGCATCAGCAACGCGGCCGCCGCGCGCCCGACGCTCGCATATGCCGCGGGCCGACCAGGTGCCCCGACGTCGATGCCGCTTCCGGCGACGACGGCCTCGGTCAACCCGAACCGCGACTCGAGTTCGCGCTCCTCGTCGGCGTGCAGGTTGTCCCGCAAATCGGGTGGCACGACGACGTCGATGCGCACCAGCCCCTTGGCCTTGGCCCGTGCGATCAGTCGCCCGGCCGTCGGTCGAGAGACCCCGAGACGGCTCGCGATCTCCGCCTGGGTCAGCCCGTCGAGGTAGTACAGCGTCGCCGCCCGCAGGGCCAGCCGAAGGTCCTCGGGCGCAGCAGCGGGTGCCACCATGCTCTCGGTCGTCGTCGACAAGGCCAACCTGCCCATCCCTCCGCCGCACGGTGAGCAATTGCTCAGGGGTGCGAGTAGATGCTCATCACGTTAGCATGGTGATTGTGACGCACACAACACTTTCCCGAGCCACGCTGGACCGGATCCAGATCGCCAAGCCCGGCTACGACCGGGCGGACGTGGGCATCGGCATCGTGCATTTCGGAGTCGGCGGATTCCATCGCGCACATCAGGCGATGTACATCGACCGGCTGCTGCAGATGGGCTCGGAGACGAACGCCCCGGATGACTGGGGCATCTGCGGAGTCGGTGTGATGCCGGCCGACCGCAAGATGAAGGAGGTGCTCGACGCCCAGGACGGCCTCTACACCCTGGTGCTCGAGAACCCGGACGGCACCCGCGACGCCCGGGTGATCGGGTCGATCGTCGACTACCGCTACGCCCCCGACGACCCGGAGTCGGTGGTCGAACTACTGGCCGCTCCGACGACGCGCATCGTCTCGCTGACGATCACCGAGGGCGGCTACCGCGTCGAGGGCATCGATCCCGAGGACGTGAGCGTGTTCGGCCTGGTGGCCGAAGCCCTCGCGCGCCGGCGCGACCGCGGCGTGGCGTCACCGACGATCGTTTCGTGCGACAACATCGAGGGCAACGGGGAGGTCGCGCGGGAGGCGTTCACGTCCTACGCGGAGCGCGTTCACCCCGGCCTTGCGGAATGGATCTCCGCCAACACGTGCTTTCCCAATTCGATGGTGGACCGCATCACGCCGGTCACCACGCCCGAGGTCATCGAGAATCTGAAGAATGACTTCGGGGTGGACGACCGATGGCCGGTGGTCGCCGAGCCGTTCACCTCGTGGGTGCTCGAGGACGACTTCGCCGATGGCAGGCCGCCGCTCGAGGACGTCGACGTGCTGCTCGTCGACGACGTTCGGCCCTACGAGCTGATGAAATTGCGGCTGCTCAACGCCAGCCACCAAAGCCTCTGCTATTTCGCCTACCTGAGCGGTTACCGGCTGGTGCACGACGCCGCTGGCGATCCGCTGTTCGCCGAGTTCCTCATGCGCTACATGGACGAGGAGGCGACACCGACGCTGCTGCCGGTGCCGGGAATCGATTTGCCCGCATACAAGCGGACGCTGATCGAACGGTTCGCCAACCCCGGGGTACGCGACACCATCGCCCGGCTCTGCTTCGGCTCATCGGACCGCATCCCCAAGTGGCTGCTTCCCGTGGTCCGCGCAAACCTGGCCTCCGGTGGGCCGGTCCGGTTGTCGGCCGCGACGGTGGCCAGTTGGGCGCGCTACGCCGAGGGCGTCGACGAGCAGGGCGAGCCGATCGACGTGCAGGACCAGTTGGCAGGCACGCTGGTCCCGCTGGCCCGTTCGCAATGCGACAATCCCACCGCGTTCATCGAAAACACCGACGTGTTCGGGGATCTCGCCACGTCCGATCGCTTCGTGCAGGACTACCTCTGGGCGCTGGAATCGTTGCACCGCGACGGCGCGAAGGCGACACTGGAGGCTCTGATGCAAAAGGAGTCCCGGTGAAATCCGAGCGCGCACTGGTCATCGGCGAGGCACTGATCGATATCGTCGAGCGCGACGGCCAGGTCATCGGCGAGCACGTCGGCGGCAGTCCGCTGAACGTTGCCGTCGGCCTCGCGCGACTGGGCCGCGGCGTCGACTTCCTCACTCACATCGGTGCCGACCCTCGTGGTGACCGCATCAGCGATTACCTCAAAGACTCTGGCGTGGAACTGGTTTCGGGCAGCGTGACCGCCGACCACACGCCCACTGCGGTGGCGACCCTTGACGACAGCGGAAAGGCGCAATACGTCTTCGACATCGACTGGCAGCTGGCGGGCACAGCGGAGGTGCCCCCGCCGCTGGTCGCGCATGCCGGATCGATCGCCACGGTGCTGGAGCCCGGATGCCGTGCGGCCGCGGCGCTGCTCGACGCCTACCACCCCGCGGCCACCATCAGCTTCGACCCCAACGTGCGAACGGCGCTGATCGAGGACGAGGAGCAGGCGCGCACCCGCATCGACCGTCTGGTCGAACGGTGTGACGTGGTCAAGGCCAGCGACGAGGACCTGCACTGGATCGACCCGAACCGCACTCCGCTACAGGTGGCCCAGACATGGCTAGGGCTCGGCCCGGCGATCGTGGCGGTAACGATGGGCGAGCAGGGCGCCTTCGCGATCTGCGAAGCCGGAGTCGTGGAGGCGGCGGCCCGGCCGGTGGACGTGGTCGACACCGTCGGCGCGGGCGACGCGTTCATGACCGGCCTGATCGACGCGTTGTGGTCGCTGGGTCTGCTCGGCGCCGATCGGCGCTCGCACTTGCGGGGCATCGGCGTCGACACGCTCACGTCGGTGTTGCAGAGCGCCACGCTGTCATCGGCGCTGACCGTCGCGCGCGCGGGTGCTGACCTGCCCGATCGGGCGACCAGGGACGCTGCCGCCGCGTCCACCTCGTGACTGCCGACGTATCGCCGGGCACCGATTGGGGAATACTGGGCTCATGCGTTCCATCTGGAAGGGCTCGATCTCCTTCGGACTGGTGAACGTCCCCGTCAAGGTCTACAGCGCGACCGAAGACCACGACATCAAGTTTCACCAAGTTCACGCCAAGGACAACGGACGCATCCGCTACAAGCGGGTGTGCGAGGTATGCGGCGAGGTCGTCGAATACCGCGACATCGCCAAGGCCTTCGAATCCGACGACGGGCAGATGGTGGTGATCACCGACGAGGACATCGCCACCCTGCCCGAGGAACGCAGCCGTGAGATCGAGGTCGTCGAGTTCGTTCCCGCAAGCGACCTCGACCCTTTGATGTACGACAAGAGCTATTACCTGGAGCCCGACGGCAAGTCGTCGAAGTCCTATGTGCTGCTGGCCAAAACGCTGGCCGACACCGACCGGGTGGCCATTGTGCATTTCGCGCTGCGCAACAAGACCCGCCTGGCGGCGTTGCGCGTCAAGGACTTCAGCAAGCGCGACGTGATGGTGATCCACACCCTGCTGTGGCCCGACGAGATCCGCGACCCCGACTTCCCGGTGCTCGACAAGGAGGTCGATATCAAGCCGGCCGAGCTGAAGATGGCCGGGCAAGTGGTGGAGTCCATGACCGACGACTTCCACCCGGAGCGTTTCGAGGACACCTACCAGGAACAGCTCAAGGAGCTGGTGGAGGCGAAACTCGAAGGCGGAGAGGCATTTACGACCGAAGAGGCCGAGCCCAAGGAACTCGATGAAACCGAGGACGTGTCGGATCTGCTCGCCAAGCTCGAGGCCAGTGTGAAGGCCCGGCGCGGTGGCGGCAGTCCATCGGGTGACGGTCAGGCCAAGAAGGCGCCCGGAGCCGCGAAGTCGGCGACATCGGGTTCAGCCAAGAAGACTCCAGCGAAGAAGGCGGCGAAGAAGACAGCAGCCAAGGCCGCCAAGAAGGCGCCGGAGCCGCGAAGTCGGCGACATCGGGTTCAGCCAAGAAGACGGCGAAGAAAGCCGCCGCCAAGAAGTGAGGTACGCCGGTCAGTGCCCGGCCGACATCAGCTGGGACTCGCTCAAGGACACGTACCGGGTTTGCAGGGGCTCAAGATACGTCGTGCTGTCGGCGGTCGCGGGTGCGGCAAGTCCGATCGCTGACGCCGTGAACACGCCCAGTGCGCCCAGTGCGGATGCACCGGCGACCCACCTCGACGCGGCTTCGGTTCTGGCTTGCTGCGGCACGCGAAATTACTCCTGTCCAATGAGCGAAACTCGGAACGAAACTGTTCTTATTTGACGTAGCACTAATTTCGCGCCGCGATGAGATCTACCTGGGTTTTTGCATTCAAGTGATGCAATTAACGTTGCTAAGCGATTGAATTGCGCGTCACACGAGCGGCTCGCGCATGTATCCGCCCGGACGCAACGGGAACAACTAGGGACCAACTAGAACGTGTTTCAGAAATGCGGCATGTCGCGCGCGCGGCCTTGCTACGGTGTCGCCCGGTGAGGGAAGAGAGGCTGACGTGATACTCGACAGATTTCGGCTCGACGACCAAGTGGCGGTGGTGACCGGAGCCGGCCGCGGCCTGGGCGCCGCGATGGCGCTGGCCTTCGCCGAAGCCGGTGCGGACGTGGTGATCGCGTCGCGCACGCAGTCGCAGCTCGAAGAGGTGGCCGATCAGATCGCGGGCGTCGGTCGGCGCGCCCACATCGTCACCGCCGACCTCGCGCATCCCGAGGACACCGCCAAGCTGGCAGCCACCGCCGTCGCCGAGTTCGGCAAACTAGACATCGTCGTGAACAACGTCGGCGGCACGATGCCCAACACCCTGCTGACCACGTCCACCAAGGATCTGAAGGACGCGTTCACCTTCAACGTCGCCACCGCTCACGCGCTGACCATCGCGGCGGCGCCACTGATGCTCGAACACTCGGGCGGGGGCAGCATCATCAACATCACCTCGACCATGGGACGGCTGTCGGCCCGCGGGTTCGCCGCCTACGGCACCGCCAAGGCCGCGCTTGCTCACTACACGCGGCTGGCGGCCCTCGACCTCTGTCCGAAGATCCGGGTCAACGCGATCGCCCCGGGTTCGATCCTCACCTCCGCGCTCGACATCGTCGCCTCCAACGACGAACTGCGCGAGCCGATGGAGAAGGCCACCCCGATGCGACGACTCGGTGATCCGCTCGACATCGCCGCGGCCGCCGTGTACCTCGCCTCGCCCGCGGGCGCGTTCCTGACCGGCAAGACGCTCGAGGTCGACGGCGGCCTCACCTTTCCCAATCTCGACCTGCCCGTCCCCGACCTGTGAGGAAATCTTCATGACCATTCGCGTCGCACTGATCGGCACCGGCAACGTCGGCAAGCCAGCGCTCGTGCAGTTGATCAACGATTCCCGGTTCGAGCTGACCGCGGTGTGGGTCTCCTCGGAGGCCAAGGCCGGCAAGGACGCCGCCGAGCTCGCCGGCCTCGACGGTTCGACGGGTGTCACGGCGACCAACCGACCTCGATGCCGTGCTAGCGACCGACCCCGACTGCGCCGTCTACACCGCACTCGCCGACAACCGGCTGCCCGAAGCGCTGGAGGACTACCGGCGCATCCTGTCCGCGGGCGTCAACGTCGTCGGCAGCAGCGCGGTCTTCCTGCAGTACCCGTGGGGGGTCATTCCCGAGGAGCTGCTCAAGCCGATCGAGGACGCCGCGCAGGCCGGCAAGTCCAGCGTGTTCGTCAACGGCATCGATCCCGGCTTCGCCAATGACCTTCTGCCGCTTGCGCTTGCGGGCACATGCCAGAGCATCGACCAGATCCGGTGCATGGAGATCATCAACTACGACACCTACGACAGCGCGGACGTGATGTTCGGCGTGATGGGCTTCGGCAAGCCCCTCGACGAGATCCCGATGCTGTTGCAACCCGGCGTGTTGAGCCTGGCGTGGGGCTCGGTGGTGCGCCAGCTCGCCGCAGGCCTCGGCATCTCACTCGACGAGGTGAACGAGACCTACACCCGCGAGCCCGCGCCCGAAGATTTCGACATCGCATCGGGCCACATACCGAAGGGCAGCGCGGCGGCGCTGCGGTTCGAGGTGCGCGGCATGGTCGACGGCAAGGCCGCCGTCGTGCTCGAACACGTCACCCGGTTGCGCAACGACCTGTGTCCGGAGTGGCCGCAGCCGGCCCAGGAGGGCGGCTCGTATCGCATCGAGGTCACCGGCGAACCGACCTATGCTCTTGACCTCTGCCTGAGCAGCCCCAACGGCGACCACAATCACGCCGGGCTGGTCGCCACGGCCGCCCGGGTCGTCAACGCCATCCCCGCCGTCGTGGCTGCTGCGCCGGGAGTCCGCACGACGCTCGACTTGCCCCTGATGACTGGGAACGGGCTGTACGCTGGCGATAAGTCGGGCTGAACCAATCGAAGGACACTGCCTATGCGGACGCCTCTGCGCTACCTGACACCGGTTCTTGCCGCAGCAGGGACCGCAGCGGCCATCGTCGCCGCACCCATCTCGGCAGCCGATCCGGATGATTCGACGCTGCCGAATTGCACGAGCGTCGGCGGCGACCAGAGCGTCGGCACCGCCACCACCGAGTGTGAAACGCCAGGCAATGTCCAGCTCAACGCCACTGCGCCGGATGTGCCTGCCTATGCCTACCCGTGGGACGACGAGTTCTACGGACCCGCCCTGATCATCGGAGGCGGCGAATGGGGCAACCACGGTATGGGTGGCGGGGGCCACCGCTAAACCGCCTTTTCTTCTCTGGCCCATCTAGGAGGCCACCCATGGGTATCGAAACCCGTTATCTGACAACACTTCTGGCGACAGCAGGCATATCCGCGGCCATCGCCGTCGCGCCCGTTGCAACCGCTGCACCGCAGTGCACCAACACCGGCCCCAACACGACGCAGTGCGAGAACAACGGCAACGCCCAGATCGTGACCTCGCCGCCTGCCAACAACAACTACGGATACTGGGGCTTCCCCATCATCGGGTTCGGTGGTTTCGGCATCGGCTGGTAACTCCTCGGAGATGGCATCCGGGGCGCTGTTTCGGTTAACCTAACTTTTCTATTCGTCATCCCGGATAGAAGGTGGGTGAATTGCTGCGCGACACCGAGACGCGGATGCGCCCGAGCTGGTTGCTGCTCGGCCCGGCATTCGTCGCCGCCATCGCCTACGTCGATCCCGGCAACGTCGCTGCGAACATCAGCGCGGGAGCGCAATTCGGCTTTCTGCTGGTCTGGGTCATCTTCCTGGCCAACGCCATGGCCGGGCTCGTCCAGTACCTGTCGGCCAAACTCGGACTGGTCAGCGGGCGGACCTTGCCTGAAGCCGTCGCCGACCACAGCCGCACTTCGACCCGGATCGCGTTCTGGCTACAGGCCGAATTGGTCGCCATGGCAACCGATCTCGCCGAGGTGGTCGGCGGCGCCATTGCACTGGGACTGCTTTTCGATCTGCCGCTGCTCGTCGGTGGCATCATCACCGGTGCGGTCTCGCTGCTGCTGTTGGCGCTGCAGAGCCGCGGCGGCCAACGCATGTTCGAGCGGGTGGTCAGCGGCCTGCTGCTGATCATCGCGATCGGATTTCTGACCAGCCTGTTCGTCGAGCCGCCACCGCTCGCCGCCGCCGCAGAGGGATTGGTGCCGCGCTTCCAGGGCGCCGAGAGCGTGCTGCTGGCCACCGCGATGCTGGGCGCGACGGTGATGCCGCACGCCGTCTACCTGCATTCCGGTCTCGCGCGCGACAGGCACGGCCACCCCGAAGCCGGCCCTGCGCGCCGCTGGCTGCTTCGGGTGACCCGCGTCGACGTCGGGCTCGCCATGCTGGTGGCCGGCGCTGTCAACCTTTCGATGGTGCTCGTCGCGGCCACCAACCTTCAGGGCCGCGACGACACCGACTCCATCGAGGGAGCGCACGCGGCGGTGCGCGAGACGCTCGGGCCGACGGTCGCGCTGTTCTTCGCGATCGGGTTACTCGCGTCGGGTCTGGCGTCGACGTCGGTCGGCGCCTACGCCGGGGCGATGATCATGGGTGGCCTGCTGCGCCGCTCCTTCCCCCTGCTGGTGCGCCGCCTGGTCACCCTGATCCCGGCGCTGGTCATCCTGGCCGTCGGCGTAGACCCCAGCCGCGCACTGGTGATCTCCCAAGTGGTGCTGTCCTTCGGGATACCGTTCGCACTGATCCCGCTGGTGCGGCTGACCAGCGACCGCGCCGTGATGGGCGAGGACACCAACCATCGGATCACCACCGCCATGGGCTGGGGCGTCGCGGCGATGATCACCGGCCTCAACGTGATGCTCATCTGGCTGACCCTGGCCCGGTGACCAGACCGATAAACTGAGGAGAATGTTGCGACTCGAGGTCGCCGGTCGGGTGGCCCCGGTCGGTACGCACTACTACTTCGCGTACGGCTCGAACCTGTGCGTGGAGCAGATGGGGCGTCGCTGCCCCAACGCGACCGACCCGCGGCCTGCGACCCTGGCCGACCACGACTGGCTGATCAACGAGCGGGGCGTCGCGACCGTCGAGCCGTTCGACGGATCGCAGGTGCACGGCGTCCTGTGGCAGGTCGACGACCACGACCTGGCCACCCTGGACAGTGCCGAAGGGGTTCCCGTGCGGTACCGCCGCGACCGGCTCACCGTGCAGACCGAGCAGGGCCCCGCGCAGGCATGGGTGTACGTCGACCATCGCGTCGACCCCGGACCGCCCCGGCCCGGTTACCTGGAGCGCATCATCGACGGCGCACTCCACCATGGGTTGCCGCACCGATGGGTCGAGTTCCTTCGGCGGTGGGATCCGTCGCAGTGGCCGGTACCCAGAGACAACGCGAAGGCCGGTGCCCCGCAATCGCTTTCAGAGTTGCTCGCCGACCCCGGAGTGCGCGAGGAGTGCACGCTTCGGTCCCGGTTCGGCTTCATGGCCATTCACGGCGGCGGTCTCGAGCAGATGACCGACGTCATCGCCGAACGCGCGGCCGACGCCTCGGGCGCGTCGGTCTACCTGCTGCGGCATCCGGCGGACTACCCGCATCACCTGCCGTCGGCGCATTACCGCGCCGAGGAGTCCGCCCGGCTGGCGGAATTCCTCGACCACGTCGAGGTCGCGCTCTCGCTGCACGGCTACGGCCGGCTGGGCCGCAGTACGCAACTGCTCGCCGGCGGCCGCAACCGGGCGCTCGCCGCACACGTCGCCGGACACCTCCAGGTACCCGGCTACCACGTCGTCACCGACCTCGACGCGATACCCCGCGAGCTGCGCGGCATGCATCCCGACAATCCGGTCAACCGGGTGCGCGGCGGCGGCGCCCAGCTCGAACTCTCATCGAGGTTGCGTGGACTCAGCCCGCGCAGCGCACCGCCACAGGACGACGGGCTGTCACCCTCGACATCCGCCTTGATCCAGGGACTCGTCGCGGCCGCCCGCAGCTGGGAACCTTCGCAGGCGGATTGCGCCAACCGCTCGCACCCGCACCCGTAGCGGGCGTCACAGCGCGCGTCCCATCCAGCCGCGCGGCGGCTCCGAATAACGGATGTGGAAACAACCGACTGCCGCACCGGCGCACCGGCGCTGTACCGGACCCGGGTCACCCACCTGCGACGTGCCCCGGTCCACCACTACTTCGAGCACCGCAGCTACAGCTGGTATGTCGACGTCGACGACTTGCCGCAGCTACCCCGCTGGCTGCGGCCGTTCGCCCGCATCGACGCCGTGGACCACTTCGACGGAGAACCGACCGACTCGCTGAGGGCCCGCATCGACACCTTCCTCGACTCGCGCGGTGTCGCGCTGCCCGGCGGCACGGTCACCGCGCTGCTGCAGGCTCGGGTGCTCGGCTACGTCTACAACCCGCTGAGCCTGTACTGGTGCCACGACGCCGCCGGCGTGCTGCGCCACGTCATCGCCGAGGTGCACAACACCCGCGGCGGCAGGCACGCCTATCTGGTACCGCCTGACTCCGGCACCCCGACCGTGGTGAAGAAACGTTTGTACGCCTCGCCGTTCAACGGCGAAGACGGGCACTACCTGGTTCGGGCGCCCCGCCCCGCAGACACTCTCGACGTGACGATCTCGCTGCACCGCGACAACCAGCCCGCGTTCGTCGCCACGTTGCGCGGGAAGCGGCGACGGGCCGGCATCCTGCAGATCGTCCGGCTACAACTGGTCGCGCCGCTGGCGCCGCTGATGGCCAAGGTCGGCATGCGAATCCAAGGCACGATCCTGCGGCTGCGCGGGGTACCCACTGTCGCGCCCGAACAGAAGGCGCCCGAGCCGATCGGCCTCCCGGAAAGGGAGAAGGTCGGCCAGCTGTGACACTGGCGAATGCCTATATGTCTAGGCTACTGCTCGTGACCACCGACCTCGACGCGTTGCTGCGCCAGGTTGCACAGCGTGATGTCGACGCCTTCGCCACCTTTTACGACCTGACCCGTGCCCGGGTATTCGGCCTGGTCACCCGCGTTCTTCGGGACCCGGGATACAGCGAAGAGACCACGCAGGACATCTATTTGCAGGTGTGGCGATCCGCGGCCAATTACGACCCCAACGCCGGCTCGCCGCTGGCCTGGTTGATGACCGTGGCGCACCGGCGGGCGGTGGACCGGGTCCGGGCCGAGCAGGCCGCGACGCAGCGCGAGTCGCGTTACGGCGCAGCCAACGTCGACCCGCCTGCCGACCACGTCGCCGATTCGGTCATCCTGCGGGACGAACGCCAGCAGGTCACCGAATGCCTGGGCTCGCTAACCGATGTGCAGCGAGAATGCATTCAGCTCGCCTACTACGACGGGCTCACCTACGTCCAGGTATCCGAGCGGCTGTCAGCCAATCTCGCGACCATCAAGTCGCGGATGCGTGACGCCATCCGCGGCCTGCGTAGATGTCTGGGACTCCCATGACCGAACCGCTGCTGCCCGACCTGCTCGCCTCCGCGACGCCTTACGCGCTGCACGCCACCACTGAAGCCGAACGCGCCGACATCGAGCGGCAGGTGGCCGCCGCCCCGCCCGACCTTGCCGAGGCGTTCTACGACCAGGTCCGCGCGGTGCAGGAGACGATGGCCGTGATCTCCGCGGCGACGGCCGTCGAGCCACCGGCCCTTTTGCGCGACCGGCTGTTGGCCACCGTGAGCCGGGACAACGTGCGTCAACTTCCGCCGCAGCTTCCCTCGCAGCGTGGAAAGCGCTGGCGCACAACAGTTTTGGTGGCTGCGGCCGTACTCGCAGTCGGGATCGGCGCGCTCGGCGTGGGGATAGCCTTGCGGCCGGCGCCGACGATCTCCACCGCTGAGCAGGTGTTCGCGGCACCCGACGTGCGAACCGTGTCCGGCGAGCTGCCGGGCGGTGGCACCGCGACGCTGGTGTTCTCGCACCAGAAGGATGCGGGCGTCCTCGTGATGAACAACGTTCCGCCGCCCAAATCCGGCACCGTCTACCAGATGTGGCTGGTCGGCAACCGTGGCCCGCAGTCGGCGGGGACGATGGACGAGAAGACCGTCGCGCCGTCGACCACGGCCGTGCTGCCCGATCTCGGCGATTCGCAGCGCCTTGCGTTCACCGTGGAGCCCGGCAGCGGGTCGACCGCTCCGACGAGCCCCGCATTCGCCGAACTGCCTCTGGTCTGACGGGCTTCTTTCCTGCTCCTTGCGTGCGCTACTCGAGCGTGGCGGCGGCCGCCTCCGCGAGCACGTCGGCGACGTCATGCCTGCGCTGCCAGGCCCGCCGCTGCCGCATCGCACCGTTGCCGTCTTCGGCGATGCGGGCGAGTTCGGCGTGCACCATGTCGTAGTCGCCGACCTCCTCGAGCGCGGGCCGGATGTGCTCGACGAGCCGGTTGAGCAGATCGATGACAGGCACCGGCGCGTGGCTTTCCGTCAGGTCGATCGCGTCGCCGTCGAGGCCGTACCGCGCCGACGTCCAGTACGCGGCCCGCAACGCGAGAGGCGTCAGCGGAGCCAGTGGCTCGCCGCGCCGCTCGGCCGCCAGCGCCGTCATCACACAGGCCCGGGTCAGCGTCGCCAGCAGAACCGTCTCGGCCACCGTGGCAGGCACATCCGCGACGCGGACCTCGATCGTCGGGAAGTTGGCCGACGGGCGGACGTCCCAGTAGACCATTCCGTCGTCGAGCATCGCGCCGCTGTTCAGCAGCATCGCGACGACGGTGTCGTACTCGTCGGCGGACTCGAAGTGTGGGGGCGGGCCTGCGCTGGGCCAGCGCTGCCACAGCACGCTGCGCCAGCTGGCGTACCCGGTGTCGGTATTGCGGTACACCGCCGAGTTCGCAGTCAACGCGAGTAAGAGCGGCAGCCACGGCCGCAGCCGATTGCTCACTCGGATCGCCGCGTCGCGGTCCGGAACGGCGACGTGCACATGGCAGCCGCAGATGCCCTGCTCGTGGGCGATCATCCCGTACCGCTCCGCGATCCGGTGATACCGCGGGTTGTCGGTGATCGGGAACTCATGCGGCACCGTCGGCGGCAGCCCGACTGCGAGCAGTCGCGCGCCATCGGCCTCGGCGGCGTCGGCGGCCACGCGGCGCAACCGCGTCAGTTCGGCGCGCAACTCCTCGCTGGACGACACCACCTGTGTCGTCGTCTCGACCTGGCAGCTGGTCAGCTCCAGCTGCAGCTTGACGCCGCGGGCCTCGGCCTGACCGGCGACGGCCTCGTTGCGTGCGAGCGGGTCGCCGGCGTCGTCGACGAGCAGGAACTCCTCTTCGACACCGATCGTGGGCTCGCTTGCCATGGCCTCTCGAAAATGTAGATCCGGCCCGTCGGAATCTCTCGACGGGCCGGATCGCGCGATGGCTCCTGTGCGGAGTACTCCGCGGGGCCGCGAAGTCTGGCGGCTCAGAATTGCCCGATCCACTGGGCGTCAAACATCGAATTCTCGGGCGCCATGTCACCGGCTTACCATCGCGGGATGACGAAGGATTTCCGGTTCGGTGTCGGTCTGCGCGTCGCCAAATCGCTGGCGGCGGTACAGGACGCGGCGCGCCGCGCCGAGGACCTGGGCTTCGACGTACTGCACCTGCCGGACCACATCGGGGCGCCCGCCCCCTTCCCGACGCTGATGGCCGCAGCGGCCGCGACTACCAGGTTGCGGGTGGGCACCTTCGTGCTCAACGCCTCCTTCTACAAGCCCGCGCTGCTGGCGCGTGACGTGCAGGCGCTGCGCGACCTGTCCGGCGGCCGGTTCGAGCTAGGCCTGGGCGCAGGCTATGCACGGCACGAGTTCGAAGCCGCCGAGCTGCGCTATCCCAGCGCCGGCGAACGCGTCGCCTATTTGGGGCACGTGACCGAGTACATGGGCGAGCACCTGCCGGATGTGCCGGTTCTGATCGCCGGAAACGGCGACCGGCTGCTGACGATGGCCGCGCGGCAGGCGACCATCATCGGGTTGACCGGCGGTCAGCCGATCACGGCGACGACGGACCCGCTCGCCGAGCGCGTCGACTTCGTCCGGCGGGCCGCGGGCAGCCGCTTCGAGAACCTCGAGTTGAACATCGCGATCACGGCGCTACCGCGGGACGGGTCGGGAGTGCCCGATCTGTCCATCACGCGCCGGGCCCTGCCGCACATGTCCGACGAGGAACTGTTGGCGACACCGGCCGTGCTCTCGGGCTCGACGGACGAGATCGCCGAGACGATTCGCGGGTACCGCGACACCTACGGCATCAGCTACGTGATCGTCCAAGACAAGAACGCAGAGGTGTTCTCCAAAGTGATTGCGCACCTGCGGTAGTTCGAGCCCGGCCGCCGGTTTGATCCGGTATCCAGCGGGAACTGCCATTCGTCATGGAGATCGACCGGATGGTGCGGCGATGATCCGCTCAGTGTTCGTGCGGGTGAGGCGAGTCGTGGTGACCGTGGGGGAATGCCCGAACACACTGGCCTGCTGGCTGCGCACCGCCTATCCACAGTGGGACCCGCGGTCGTGCCACGTCGCGTTGGTGGCGCTGTGCGGACAGGACGGGTCGCTGATCGAGCAACGGCCGCAGTCGAAGGCCGGGCGGACGGCGAGCTAGTACCGACGGCGGCGGCCGCGGAATGCATCCTTGACGCGCTCACCCGTCTTGCGCAGGCCGGCCCGCGCCTGGTCGACCGCACCCTCTTCGCGCAGTCGCGCGTTGCCGGTCGCGTCGCCGATGCGTTCCTTGGTCCGACCGACGATCCTGTCGAACTCGATTCTGGCTTTGCGTGATGCACCCATGGCCGCAGTGTTTCCGCTGGGCAGCCGGGACAAACCTGACGCCACGGTAAGCTCCCAGCGTCGCGCCCTCGTAGCTCAGGGGATAGAGCACGGCTCTCCTAAAGCCGGTGTCGCAGGTTCGAATCCTGCCGGGGGCACCAAATATGTTTCTTTCAAACCTGCGCCACTGTGCGCAGGTTTGTTCGTTTTCGTTCTGCGAAGGACCTCTGTAAGGCGGGGGTTCGGTCAGGTGCTTCGGCGCGACTGCGGGTTTCGTCTGCAAGCTCGTCGCTCAGTAGCGTTCTGAACGGCTCCGAAAGTTCACCATGGATTTCCTCGTCTTTGACATTGATCCGTTTGAAGAATGCCTGGTTCATTAAGCGCCGTTCCTGGGGACCAGCACGCAGATAGGTCTCACCGCAGTGCACCACGTAGTCCAGCGCTTTGTGCAGGCACGTCTCTATCTTTCCGAACTCAACATTTGTCGCCTCTAACCTTGACTCAATATCCGCTAGCTGCGCGACTGATACGGTCTTGCTCCGTCTTTAGCAGATCGAGCGGTATGGCGCCCGCGTAATGTGCATTCAGCAGTCGGACGCGTTCATTAGTAAGACGTTCCTTCTGCGTCCGAAGTCGGCGGTTCTCTGTCTCAGCGCTGCGCCGTATGGTGGACAACTCCGTGCTCAACATGGCCTCCATCGGATCCCGAGCTCCGGTTCGAGTTGGTGGCCGTGGTACTCCTCTTCCACCGGCTTTTCAACCTTCGAGATCAACATCGCCCGCTGGGTACAATCGGTGGTCTTCTGATGGCGACCAAGGCAAACGAAATACGGGTATACGGTCCCCTGGCGATTCTTCGACATCGTGATAATGAGCCGACTGCCGCATTCCCGCAAAATACGCTCGACTTCAGATAGTGCGGGTGCTCACGCTGCTTCTCCCCCGTTGCGCGTGAGGCAAGCACATCCTGCACGCGCGTCCACGTGGCTTCGTCGATTAGCGGTTCATGGCGGCCTGAATAGCGAACGCCTCGATACGTGACCTCGCCCTTGTAGTACGGCGTGGTGAGGATCTTGTGCAGCGAATTCTGCTTAATTGGCCGACCTGGTGATCGTGGTGACGGTCGCGTCGTAAGGCCTCGCCGCTCGAGTTCTGTAGCCAACCGTCGTGACGTCCACTCCCCGGTTGCGTAAGCGTGGAAAGCCCAGGTAATAAGCGGTGCTCGGTCCGGATCGACAACTACCGTCCGTACTTCGCGACCATCTTCATTGATTACTCGAACATTGCGATAACCAAGCGGCGCCAAACCTGGTGTACCGCCAGTTTTGGCTTTTTGTTCCATACCCTTGACGACTTCATGAGCGAAGTTGCGACTGTAGAACTCCGCAATCGAACTCATGATGCCGTGCAGAAGCATGCCCGACGGCGTCTCATCGATGTTCTCTGTCGCCGACACCAACTCCGCCCCCGCTTGTTTGATGAGTAAGTGGATTTGCGCATCATCGAGACGGTTACGCGCCAGACGGTCCACCTTGTGGACAATCACGTAGTCGACGGAATGCTCCTTTATGTAAGCGAGCATCGACTGTAATTCCTGCCTAGTTTCGGCATTTTTGGCTGACTCGCCGCGCTCGACGAATTCCTTGACAACTAGCGCCTTAAGAGAATGGGCCTTGCGCCGATTCGCCTCAAGTTGCGCTGGCAGTGAGTAACCATCAGGGTCACCATCCCGTTGAGCCTGCTCTTTTGTTGATACCCGGACATAAGAAACCGCGACTTTTTGTGCCGTATCGGATTCACGTGGCCCACTCAGCTCAGGCATCATGAGAATAGTCCCTCTTTCTAGATCCTATTGTACGACGAATCGGCTGAAACAATTCAATGAGAAGAGACAATTTCACAACGCGAAATTTCCATGACGGCGTAAGTAGGAAGATCATGGCTTGCCTTCCTCTGCGAGCGTTGCGACAAGATGCTCGGGTGCCACGATTCGATAGAGGGATGAGGGCAGTGTGTGGTCGCGCCCGATTGCCTGCTGCAGCGCTTGACGACGGTAGGCGGCGCTCTCAGCGTTCCAATGAGTCATGCTCCACAGAACGAGCGGGAAAGTGCCAGACTCACTCTGCTCGATGCCGGATTGGCGGTAATTCTCGTAGTCCCGGCACTTGCGAAGCATCGTTACGAGTCCCTCGGTACCCAGATCGACCTCAACGAAATAAGCATGCACCAGATCGCCTTCCGCAGCAGTCTCGACATACAGATCGGGCTTGACGGTTAGTCTGCTACCGCCGATGCCGGTGTACGAGCGCCATGACGCCGGTTCGACCGCGCAGGCCACCAAATCAAGTTCGTTACGTCTGTCGGCTTCAACGAGGGCGATGTGTGTATCGGCAACCGCCAGCCGATGCTGCAAAAATCGCTCGCTAGGAACTCGAGGCCTGCGAGTGGTCCGGCCCGTAGTACCCCGGAGTAGTCGGTCGCCAACAACATCGACGTAGTGCACCAGCCCCTGAGAACCGGCATGAATACCGCCGATGCGGCGTTCTAGCGCGCCGAGCACTCGAAGATCGCGGAGGCGTGCAAGTGTGCGCCGGACGATGCGGTTGCCAGATATGGGGGCAAGATTGGCAAAGTGAAGCGTATAGATGTGGCCGACAGTCAAAAATTGGTGCTCCGCTACGGAGCGCAGGATCGCATAGTCTCTCGCTCAGCTGACTGGAGATCGCGGCAATGTCGCTGCGCCAGTTGCGACGTCTGCCTTCCCGCAGGCGCGGCGATGATGTAACGCGTGCACCCGAAAGAGCACCATCATTAAACGACCCTAATGGCGGTTTTTCGCGCATACCTTGCGACGATGCAGCCCCAGCAATCGACGCGAAAGGGTGGGCGATCTGGTGGCCGTCCTGCACGCTCACGACTGTCTCCGTTGCCTAGCGCCGCCGATCTTGTCGGTACTGTCCGTTGCGAGCAGCTCGGTGAAGCCCGCTTCGATCTCAGCGATAGGTCGGCCATAGCGCAGACTGCTCAGTTTTCTGATCTCATTCGGATCGCTGGTGGTTACTGGGGCTGGCTTGGTGACGCCCGAGGCCCATGGCTGTACGGAGTTGTCGCGGACCAGGCTGGCGTAGACATGATGGGCGGGCAGCCTCGTGAAGTCCTCGATCGTCAAGCACGGATTGGCCGGCGGTCATCTCCTTGGCGTCACCGGCCTGCAGTTGGAAGCAGACGCGCGAGCGGGCGTTGTTGCGGAAGGCGTCGAGCATGCCGGCGGCAGCTGCTTTTCGTATTGGTGCGCCAGATGGAAGCCGGCGCCGAGGCTGCGGGCGGTGGCCAGCGCGTCGCCGAGATCGGTCGGCAGGCGCAGGTAGTCCTGGACCTCGTCGATGTAGACCATGACCGGATCGCGGCTGCCTTCGGGTGTTCCGGCGCGCTCGCGGATCGCCTGCCACAGTTCGGCCACCACCAGCGCGCCGAGCAGCTGTGCGTTCTCCGGTCCGATGACGCCCTTCTGCAACGGCACCAGCAGCACCTTCTTCTCGCGCAGCACTTGGCGGACGTTGAACTTCGGCTGCTGCTGGGCCAGCACGTTCCGCAACGGTTTGCTGAGCAGAAGCGGGCGCAGCTTGTTACTCAGCGGCGCGATGATCGTGGCGGTGGCCTCGGGCGACAGGCTGTCGAACCACTGCCAGAACGGTCCGGCGGCAAACGGATCACGTTGCATCGCGCCTGCGGGTCAGGCGGCGGCGGAAGCCTGGATTGGTCAGCAGCAGCGGCAGCATGACCAGTGAGGCGTCGTCGCGGCGGGCCAGCAGGTCGAGGCAGTTGCGCAGGATGTCGGCGCTGCGCGGTCCGAGGCTGTCACCCCAGATGGCCTTGAAGGTGCCGAACAGGCTGTCGGCGACGACTTCCGGGGAGCGGCCGTGGCGATGTGTCTGTCGAGCGGATTGATGCCAACCGGTGCCTCGTCGAACGGATCGAGCACGACGATGTCATCACGGCGGTCTTCGGGATGCGGGCGAGCAGATCGGCGATCAGGTCCTTGGGCTCGATGACCACGACCGGCCGGTTGGCCTCAAGGTCCTGCAGGATCAGGTTCAGCAACAGCGTCGACTTGCCTACCCCGTTCGGGCCGATGACCCAGGTATGGCGCAGGGCATCGGTGGTGTTGTAGCCAAGCGCTGATTCCGCCCGGGGCGTTTCCGATCGCCACGACGCGCTCACCGGCATGCAGCTGCGGCGTTGGCACGCACCGGTCGCGGGTGCCTAGGCTGGTTGACCGGGAAAATGTTCGTCGTGGTCGGCGATCGGCCAGCCGGACAGCCGGCGCGACCTCGGTGACGTTCAGGCTTTGCGACGGCATGAACACCGACCACGACGAGCGCGGCGTATTCACGCGGTCGGCCTTCTCTGACTTGTGTTTCAGACGCACACCGGGCGATTCGGTGGTGCCAATCGCGGCGGCAAGTCCCAGAAGCAGCACGCGTCGTCGCTCGGCGGTCGGGGCCTCGACGCCGAGCCGGACGGCCGCGGTGAAGGCGTGCTGGCCGAGCTTGTGAGCGAGCGCTTACGAGCGTCTGCTCGTTTCTCCGGGAGCACACCGTGCAGCACCTTGGATAACATCGTCTGGCCCTCTTGATGGAGATCCGATGGGATGAGCTTCGGCGAAAGGCGCGGCCCGAGTACAACCTGAATGATCAAGCGCTCACCGCGTCCAACAGAAGTCAACGCGTGCAGAATCGAACGACTCGACGCCACCGGATCAACTGGTTCGAGCGGTCGAGCGGTGGTATTCAGCTGCAGCCGTCGTGCCGTGACGATTTGCCCACGGTCCTCCTGATCAAAGCTGGACACGAATGCCCCGTCGACGAGCTGTTCGACAACTCGTCGCACCGCAGACGCGTACCGCACCTGGCTACCGATCAGGTACTTAACACCTGTGACATCCGCGCGTGCCTCAAGAATCAGCTGCGGGGCTGGGGTCTGGGCGGCCAAATGGCGCAGTAGTGCCAAAGCATCACCCTCCGGAAAAGGTTGCGGCCAGATCAACCGTTGCCAGATGAGCGCATTAGCAGCGACTGGCGGTGCTGAAGCAATGGTCATGGTGTGACCTCCGGACCTTCTTCAGCGCCATCCATGGCGGCACGTGCTTCGGCTTCGGCCGCCTCTTCTGCCTGTACCATCGCGATGACAGCGCGACAGAGTTTTTGGTAATCCGGCGGGTCGCGCCGTTCACTACGGACAGTGATAAGCCGTTCAGCTTTGCGACTGCCGCGTGGAGGGCGGCGATAATTGGGTTTTCGTTTTTTAGTCATGATATTATTCCTTCCTAGGTTATTAAGGTACGGTGGGGCATTGAGATTAATGCTAATGTCCCAATGTTTGACACATTTAACACATCTCGTGAGAAAAAAGTCAAGCGTAATATGGCGTTAATTCTTCTCATCTAGGTAACGTCCCCATCTTTCACCACTGATTTCTTGATGTGAAATAAACAACGAGACGGACAATCAACGCGATTATTGCCCCAATTCCGACGATAAAACGACCAGATCCGGCCATATGCTTTCAAGCACATTGACTGCGCAGTACAGAGCGATCGTCCCGGCGAGAATGCCGAAGCACCAGCCGACCACCCGGTTCACCAAGCCGCCGGGATTCGTGCCGTTCATGAGGCATCCTGTCGCTGCTGGTGGGACGGCATGGAATAACCAGGAAGCGTCGCGGTACTCATCGGTACTCCGGCGTTGGCTGGAAGTACTGCACCCTTAGGCCGTTGTGGCCGTGAATCCGGCAGTTAAGTGATTCACCGACCGCCAGGCCGTCCTTGAATTCTTGTTCGGCAAGCTTTCGCCCATCGTCACACACCGGCACAACGCAGCCGCAATTAAGCGTGGCGAACCAGACCGCAGGATGGTCGCGATTACACTTGCCATCCGCTTCGCAATTGATCACGAAGGGTGTCATCTTCACGATTCGATTGATTAATTTGTACCTAAGATTTTCCCTGGGATCTTTCATCAGATCATGTCCCTTTTAACGATCTTGAAACTCGCTTGCCGACTCAACCAACCCGGTAAATTAATATTCAGAGCCGCGAATTGTTCGTACTGCTTGTAAACCTTGCCCTTCGGACGATCCATGATGACCTCGCCGTAGGTGCCGTCGCTGTTCTCCTCGAAGCGGATGTATGCCGACCAGAATCGCTGCGCTCTGTTACCGGCGAACAGGTCGAGGCTTCCCCAGTCATAGACGCGGACATACAAGCCGCTCAAGATGGGAATCTCGTCATCACGCTCGATACTCTGGATCATCCGGATGCCGTCATCCGTCGTGAACATGCCGTTCAAGACCTGGGCAAAGGCCTCAACGGTGTCGCGTTCCCCATAGGGGCTCTGGAACGCGAACATGAAGGGTGATCTTCTCAACTCATGGGGTGTTACCTCCACTTGGCGGGTTGACCGGGCGGAAGTCCCACCGGGGTCATAAACGCCCCTTCAAAGGGGGGTCGCAGGTGAGCAACGCAACCGAGGGGGCGAATCGTTTCCGGGAAGTGCACGCTTTCGCTCAGGGCGCGAGTTGACACATCGTTGACACAACCGGACGTGTCACGCTGACCCCTGTTATGCAAAGATGCAGGTCGCAGCCTCAGGGCGCGTACTCAGCGGTAGAGCTCTGGTTTACACACGTCGCCAGAACGGTCGCAACTTCAGGCGCGAAGCTCGTCGCCCGCAGAGGCAAACCCTAAGGTGCTTCCGATTAGCCCCCGCTGTCAGAGCTAACGATTCTCTCGCTGTGCGCTCTATCAAAAGACCGTCCAGTGCGAACGTCAGAATTTGTCGGCCCCAGCACTTAGGCTTCTAATGGAATGTGCAGGAGGCTACGTATACCGCTCTGATGTGGGCAAATGCCTGACATATTGGTAAAATGAAAATCATTATCAAGTAGCGATCGATCAAGGAGACACCACTTAGATGGCACGACGAAACGCGAAACCAAAAGCGACCAAGACGCTGGAGCAGCGGCTGTGGGACGCCGCCGACGCACTGCGCGGCAACCAGGAGCCGAGCGAGTACAAGCACGTCGTCCTCGGCCTGGTCTTCCTCAAGTACATCTCCGACCGCTTCGAGGAGCGCCGGCAGCGACGATCGAGGCCGCGCTGTCGACCCGGACTCGACGACTACATCCCGAACGCAGACCGGCGAGCGCAGTTCGTCGAGGACCGCGACGAGTACACCAGCCACAACGTCTTCTGGGTGCCCGCCGACGCCCGCTGGGAGTACATCCAGGCGCGCGCCAAGCTGCCGAGCATCGGCGCAGGTCATCGACGCGGCGATGGACCTGATCGAGAAGGAGAACCCGATCATCCGCGGCGTCCTGCCGCGCAACTACGGCCGCGAGGGCCTCGACAAGGGCCGCCTCGGCCAGCTCGTCGACCTGATCGGCTCGATCGGCTTCACCGAGACCGACGACCACGGCTCCGACGACGTGCTCGGTCGGGTCTACGAGTACTTCCTCGGCCAGTTCGCCGGCAAGGAGACCGGCAAGGACGCCGGCGCGTTCTACACGCCGCGCTCGGTCGTCAAGACGCTCGTCGAGATGCTCGAGCCGTTCAAGGGCCGCGTCTACGACCCGGCCTGCGGCTCGGGCGGCATGTTCGTCCAGTCCGCCGAGTTCGTGAAGGCGCACGGCGGCAAGCGCACCGACATCTCCGTCTACGGCCAGGAGTTCACCGACACCACCTGGAAGCTGGCCAAGATGAACCTCGCCCTGCGCGGCATCGAGGCCGACCTCGGCGACCGCTCGGCCGACTCCTTCACCCAGGACCTGCACCCCGACCTGCGCGCCGACTTCGTCCTCGCCAACCCGCCGTTCAACGTCAGCAACTGGTGGGACGCCAAGCTCGCGGACGACCCGCGCTGGAAGTACGGCACCCCACCCGAGGGCAACGCCAACTTCGCCTGGGTGCAGCACTTCATCCACCACCTCTCGCCGAAGGGCACCGCCGGCTTCGTCCTCGCCAACGGCTCGCTGTCGTCGAAGACCGGCGGCGAGGGTGAGATCCGCCGCAAGCTCGTCGAGGCCGACCTCGTCGACTGCATCGTCGCGATGCCCGACAAGCTGTTCTTCAACACCGGCATCCCGGTGTGCCTGTGGTTCGTGTCGAAGGACCGGCACGGCAACGGCCACCGCAAGCGCGACGGGCGAGGTGCTCTTCATCGACGCCCGCAAGCTCGGCACGATGGTGACCCGCCGACTGCGCGAGCTCGACCGACGACGACATCGCGAAGATCGCCGACACCTACCACGCCTGGCGCAACCACGACGGCGGCTACGAGGACGTTCCCGGCTTCGCCAAGGCGGCCATCGCTCGACGAGATCAAGAAGCACGACTTCGTCCTCACGCCTGGGCGGTACGTCGGCACCGAGGAAGCCGAGGTCGACGACGAACCGATCGACGAGAAGATCGCGCGCCTGACGCAAGGAGCTGTATCGCCGAGTTCGACCGGGGCGCGCTGAACGAGCCGTAGCTCGCGAGCAGCTGGCGGCAATTGGCATGAGTCGACTGGCGACCGTCACCTCGGCGAGTTGCGCGACTATAAGCGACGCGAGTTGCCAGCAGGTCGTGTGCTCGCGGACGCTCAGCCACGATTGCGCTGCGACGTGGCTGATCGGACGACTCGCGCACGACGATGCGATGTCGTTTCGACGAGGTCGGCTCGCAACGTCGAGATCGACTCGCGCGTCGGGTTCGAAGCTGAGCGACGTCGTTCAGCGCGCATCCTGGACATCGTCGGGCGAGTCGCCGAGGAGCCCGTACGGGTCGCATCGGGCACTTACTTGCACGACAGCGCGGCACGGACTCGATCACCGACCCGAGATTAGCCTGGCTGACCTGCATGCGTCCTACGGCGATCGCTCAGTGCAGTCGTCGATCAGTCGACGTGCATCGCGGCAGGATCACTCGAGCACGTCGCTCGGGCGACGCATCGACGACTTGACGTTCGCTGTGCCGCCGCTCGCCGAGCAGCGAGGCATCGCGGCGACGCTCGGCGCCCTCGACGACAAGATCGAGTCGAACCGATCGTGCGATCAACGTCGCCGCGACTTGCTCGACGCAGATCTGGCGCGACCGTCGACGTCGCGGAATCGACGCAGTCGCACGACTACGTTCGGCGACATTCGCCGATGTGTTCGGACGGCGCGACGCCGAAGGGCGCGATCGAGCTACGGGACGGTGGATCGTGCGGATCGCCGAACTGACATCCGGACCGCGGCGGCTCGCACGTGTCTCGACGACATCGACGAGTTCCCGACGAGGTCTGAGCATCCAGCTCGTGCGCAGACGGCGACGTCTTGATGACGTCGTCGGGCGACGCTCGGCGTCGTACCGCTGGCTCGACGAGGTCCGGCGATCATCGAACCAGCGCAGCTTCAACGCTGTCCGGCCGACGGCTATCCGGCCGTGGCTCGTCTTCGATCGGCTCGACGCTGCGTGCTCGATGTTCCGGAGCATCGCCAACGGACAACGGCGACACGCTGGGTCAGCTCAGCGAGGACACCTCAAGAGCTTGCCGGCTCGAGGTTCCGACGAGCGAAGCGCTCGACGAGCTGGATGCGACCTCGAGCCGCTGCATGCGACGTCGCGCAGCTCGCCGAGCGAGAGACGCTCGGCTGCGACGCTCCGCGACACGCTGCTGCCAGAACTGCTCTCTGGTCGGATCCGCGTGCCCGAGGCTGAGTCGAGAGGTCGCGGCATGAGCGCCTTCAACGAGTCCGTGGTCGAGGACGCCGCGCTGGACTACTTCGCGCGAGCTCGGCTACGCGACGGAGTTCGGTCCGAACCTCGCGCCGGGCGAGCTCGAGCCGAGCGCGCACTCGTTCGAGCAGGTCTACCTGCTACGACCGGCTGCGCGACGCCGCGCCGCCGGATCAACCCGGACGTCGATGCCGACCTGATCGACGAGGCGATCAAGCGGCTGGAGCGCGCCGAGTCGCAGAGCGCGGTCGCCGAGAACGCCCGCGTCCACAAGCTCCTGATCCGAGGGCGTGCCGGTCGAGTACCGCGACGCTGACGGCGCGGTGCGCACGACGCAGGTCTGGCTCATCGACTTCGACAACCCGGACAACAACGACTGGCTGGCGGTCAACCAGTTCACGATCGTCGAGGACGGCAAGAACCGCCGGCCCGACGTGCTGGTCTTCGTCAACGGCCTCCCGCTCGGCCTGCTCGAGCTGAAGAACCCGGCCGACGAGCACGCCACGCTCAAGAGCGCCTGGAACCAGATCCAGACCTACCGCAGCGACATCCCGTCGATCTTCACGCCGAACGCGGTGACCGTCATCTCCGACGGCACGAGCGCCGCGATGAGCTCGTTCTCCGGCGGCTTCGAGCACTACGCGCCGTGGAAGACGATCGACGGCCGCGAGGTCGTCACCGACCTGCCCGCGCTCGAGGTGCTGATCAAGGGCGTGTTCGACCAGGCGCGGTTCCTCGACCTCCTGCGGAACTTCGTCGTCTTCAGCGACGAGACGTCCGACAAGACCGGCAGAGGTGCGGGCTCGTCAAGCGGGTCGCGAAGTACCACCAGTACTGGGCGGTCAACGCGGCCGTCGAGTCCACCGTCGAGGCCGCCGGTCCGGACGGCGACCGGCGCGGTGGCGTCGTCTGGCACACGCAGGGCTCGGGCAAGAGCTATCGAGATGCTGTTCTACGCCGCGAAGATCATGCGCGACCCGCGGATGAGCAACCCGACGCTGGTGTTCCTCACCGACCGCAACGACCTGGACGACCAGCTGTTCGGCGAGGTGTTCGCCCCGGCCGCGATCCTGCCCGAGACGCCGGTGCAGGCCGACTACCCGCGCCGACCTGCGCGACCTGCTGCGCCGGGCGTCGCGGCGGCATCGTCTTCACGACGCTGCAGAAGTTCGCGCCCGAGGCGAGGACGGCGACGCGCAACCCCGTGCTGACCGACCGGCGCAACGTCGTGGTGGTCGCCGACGAGGCGCACCGCTCGCAGTACGGCTTCAGCGAGACGCTCGACAGCGACGGACGGCTCAAGGCCGGTCTCGCCAAGCACCTGCGCGACGCGCTGCCGGACGCGACCTACCTCGGCTTCACCGGCACGCCGATCGAGTCGACCGACAAGTCGACCCGCGCGGTGTTCGGCGACTACATCGACGTCTACGACCTGACCCGCGCCGTCGAGGACGGCGCGACGGTCAAGATCTTCTACGAGTCGCGGCTGGCGAAGGTCGGACTCTGCGCCGAGCGACTACGACGGCGCTCGACGAGCTGGCCGACGAGATCACCGAGCAGGTCGAGGAGGCCGAGGCCAGCAAGGCGAAGTCCCGCTGGGCGCGGCTCGAGGCGATCGTCGGCGCCGAGGAGCGGCTCGACCTGGTCGCCGCCGACATCGTCGAGCACTGGGAGAAGCGCCGCGAGGCGCTGGTCGGCAAGGCGCATGATCGTGACGATGTCGCCGCCGCATCGCCGTGCGACTCTACGAGAAGATCGTCGCGCTGCGGCCCGACTGGCACAGCGACGATCCCGCCGCAGGGCAAGATCAAGGTCGTCATGACCGGCTCGGCCGCCGACCCGCCGGAGTTCCAGCCGCACCTCCACACCAAGGACGTCCGCAAGGACCTCAAGGCGCGCGCCAAGGACCCCGACGACCCGCTCGAGCTGGTGATCGTCCGCGACATGTGGCTGACCGGCTTCGACGCCCCGTCGATGCACACGATGTACGTCGACAAGACCGATGCAGGGCGCCGGGCTCATGCAGGCCATCGCCCGGGTCAACCGCACCTTCCGCGACAAGCCCGGTGGCCTGATCGTCGACTACATCGGCGTCTTCGCGAACCTGCAGAAGGCGCTCGTCGAGTACTCGCCGAGCGACCGCGACCAGGCCGGCGTGCCGATCGAAGAGATCGTCGCCGCGATGCTGGAGAAGCACGACATCGTCCGCGGCCTGCTGCACGGCTGCGACTTCGACTCGTCACCCGACCTGCCGGCCGGCCGAGCGACTCGCGCAGCACGCCAAGGTGCTCGACTTCGTCATGGCCGACCCCGACCGCACCGAGCGCTTCCTCGACCAGGTGCTCGCGCTCGCCAAGGCGTTCGCGCTGTGCGGCGCGCGCGACGAGGCGGCGGCCATCCGCAACGACGTCCGGCTGTTCGCCGACGTGCGCGCGGCCATCCTGAAGATCCAGAACCCCGACTCCGGCCGCGGCGGAGTCGGGCGCGGTCGAGATCGACACCGCCATCGGCCAGCTCGTCAACGAGGCGGTCGCCGCCGACGAGGTCGTCGACATCTACAAGCTCGCCGGCGTCGAGACGCCGGAGCTGTCGATCCTGTCCGACGAGTTCCTCGACTCGCTGGCCG
>CAVTQJ010000009.1:0-16002 GCA_963736825.1 uncultured Actinomycetota bacterium | reverse complement strand
CCTCGTCGGGATTGCGGGTGACGGCGACCAGTTCGCTGGCATACCGCATCAGGGCCCGGTCCATGTGGACGTGGCGCACGATGTCCTGTAGCCGCCGCACCTCGGTCAAGCCGACGACCGGCCTGCTTCGGTGGTCCTTGTCGTACAGGCCGGCGTCCATCCGGTCCATCACCTCGACCTCTTCGTCCGGCGAGGGATACGACAGGACGTCCTTGAGCATGAACCTGTCGGTCTGCGCCTCCGAGAGGGGGTAGGTGCCCTCCTGGTCGACCGGGTTCTGGGTGGCGATCACCAGAAACGGTTCGGGAATCGGATAGACCGTGCCCGCGATGGTGGTCTGGCGTTCCTCCATCGCCTCGAGCATGGCGCTCTGCGTCTTGGCGCTGGAGCGGTTGATCTCGTCGAGCAGCACGATGTTGGTGTGCACCGGGCCGAGCTGGGTGACGAACGAATTGGTGGCCGACTCGTAGACCTGGGTACCGATGATGTCGCTGGGCAGCAGGTCCGGTGTGCACTGGATGCGTTGGAAGCCGCCGTGGATGGATTCGGCGACGACGCGGGCGGCCGTCGTCTTCGCGAGCCCTGGAACGCTCTCGATCAAAATGTGGCCGCCGGCCAGAAGGCCGATCAGCAACGACTCGCGCAGGTTCTGCTGACCGACCACCTTGGCCGAGAACGCGGCGCCGACCGCGCCGACGATGCGCTGCGCCTCGGCGATGTCGCGGTGGTCGAGCCGGGTGGGTGCCGCGGTCATCAGAGCCTTTCAGAATCGGGGGAGCCAGGGTTTAGTACCCGAGGCGACGGGTCCGCACACGAACGACGGTACGTTCCGTGCAAGTACGAGGCGCCAGACCACGCCTTTCCCGCTTGTGCGCATTGTGCTCACGCGCGTTATCGGCGGTGGTCGGCTGGGTAGTAACTCCCCGTGACTACCCCGAAGGCGCTGTACGGACGCTGGATCAACGAGCTCTGGGCGGGCGAACCCGTCGCCGCCGAGATCGTCACCGACGACTTCGTCGGCCACTGGCCCGACCGGGAGATCCACGGGCCCGACGAATTGCAGGCAATAGTCGCTGAAACCCGCACGATGTTCTCTGAGCTGGCTTTCGCGATCGAAGTCGGCCCGCTCGTCGACGGCGACATGGTGGCCGGTCGCTGGATCGGTACCGGCACCGCCGGCGGGAACTCGATGAGCTTCACCGGCAACGACATACTGCGCGTCCAGGGCGACCGCTTCGCCGAGTACTGGACCGGGACGGCGGCCGGCTAAGCCGCAGCCTAGGCGAGGAAGCGCTCGACGTACGGGGCGAACGGCTCGCGCAGATCGCGTTCATCGAGGCCGAACATCTCCGGCGACGTCGCGACTGCGCCCAGCCGACCACGCCGATGCCCGGCGAGATAGCCAGCGATCGCGGCGCGCGCGCCGCCGTCGAGCACCTCGCCCGCCTTCTCGTACACCCGCGCGGCGACGGCCCCCTCGTCGGCCATGAACTCGTCGAAGCGAACGTCGATTGAGCGCTCCTGCGGGATGGTGTCGCGATCGCGCACCAGCGCGTCGAGCATGTGAGCCAGCCGGTCGAGCCAGGTCGCCGCGATCGTGTGCACGGGCACCGGCGAGCAGTACATGCGCGCGCTGTAGGTCAGCATGGCCAGCATCGAGAGCGCCACCGGCGCAGGATCGCGATGGGTGAAGATCACGAAGACGCCCGGAAAAACCTTGTCCAGCACCGGCAGCTGTTCGAGGTGCTGCGGCGACTTGAGCAGCCAGCGCCGGCCGCCGCGCAGAAACTGCATCGCCTTGAGCTGTGTTTTCAGATGCGCGTAGTGTGGCGTCTGGTCGTGGGCCAGGTAGTAGTCCCGCCAGCGCGGCACGTGCGCGAGTGTCTCGAACAACATCGTCGAGAAGTCGTTGGCCAACAGCTGGATTTCCTCGTGCACGTGGTCGGTGGTCATTTCGTGCATGAGGGGGAAGTGCGGCATCACGAGGTTCAGCACTCCGATGGCGACATCCATTCTGGACTTACGCGGGTCGGGCTCCGCGCCGGTCTCGGCGGGCAGCGGGAAGGGTTCGTTGCTCTCCCAGTACGGCATGGTTCGGAAGGTGGAGGGCGCGGCCAGCAGGTTGTGCAGGTGTGTCGTGCCGGTGCGCGGCAGGCCCGCGATCACGATCGGTGGCAGTAGCTCGATGTCGCGAATCTCCGGGTGACGGGCGAGCAGGTCGGTGAGCAGCAGGCGGTTCTTCAGCCATTGCAGAATCTGTGCGTGGTGGTTGACGACGCCAGCCGGCTGCATCTCTGAAATATCGTGGAGTGCAGCGACATACACGTCGAGGCGCTCGCGGTAGTCGTCGTCGCCGAAGTCGTCGAGTCCCGGTTTCGGCGGCGGCTTTGGCGTGCAGGACGTCGGCGTCGAGGGGGCAGTCGGGCGCCATTGCCGCCATCGCGTCGCGAATCTGTTGTGCCTGCGGGCTGAAGCGGGGCTCGGCAAGGTCATCGAGGTGGACGACGGCTGCTGTGGCATCGGTCACGGCGACTTATGTTACTCTGAGTTTCGTAATGACGACAGACCTCGGCCGGCCGCGCAATCCGCGTATCGACAGCTCAGTGTTGCGGGCGACCGTCGAACTGCTGGGCACGTCGGGCTACGGCGGGCTGTCGGTGGACGCGATCGCGCAGCGGGCGGGCACCAGCAAGCCGGCCATCTACCGGCGCTGGCCGAGCAAGGCACACCTTGTGCACGAGGCCGTCTTCCCGATCTCCGAGGCGACCGAACTGCCCGATACCGGCTCGCTGGCCGGCGATGTGCGCGAGATGGTCCGGCGTTCGACGCGCGTGCTGACCACGCCGGCCGCCCGCGCGGCGATGCCGGGGCTGCTGGCGGAGATGGCCATGGACCCGACGCTGCACGCCAAGCTGCTGGACCGGTTCGGCGACATCACCTCCCGAGGCATGGCCGACCTCCTGAAGCGCGCGGCCAGCCGCGGCGAGGTGCGACCGGTTGTGGCCGCTGCCGACCTCGTCGAGGCCCTCGCGGGCATGGCGCTGATGGCGATCATCACCCGCGACCAAACGCTCGGCGACGAGTGGGTGGAGCGCACCGCCACCCTGATCACGAAAGGCATCCAGCGATGAGCGAGACCGAGCACCAGTCGACCACCGCGTGGCGTGAACTCCTCGAAACCCTTGGCGGCCTTGACGCCTCATTCCTCGAGGGCGACCGCGCCGTCGCCGACGACCGGCACATCGCCGACGGGTACCGGATGCTCGCGACGACGCTCGGCGTGGCATTCGACACCTATCTCTACCCCGATCCGAGCCGGCCGCGGTGGGTCGAGGTCAACTCGCCGTCGCGGCAGGACCGCCGCTGGGGCGGGGACAACACCGACGCCTACTACTTCATGTGTCCGGTCGACCCGAAGAGGCGATACCGCATCAGCGGCAACAAGGGCGACAGCGTCTATTTCTCGGTGACCGCCTACAACGAGCCGTCGCCCGGCGCATGGTCCGACCGGATCGTCGCGATCGTTCGCGATGACGAACTCGACATCGACTCAGACGGAAACTTCTCGTTCGAGCTGGGCCCGACGCCCGACGCTGCCGTGCTGATGACGCGCGACTATCAGGCCGAGCCCGCGACCGGGCGGCCCGTCAGCTGGCAGATCGAGGCGCTCGACGCGCCAGATCCCTTCCGCCACGGCGACGCGGAGACCGCGGCCGCGTTGCGCGCGACCGCGGCGTGGCTGCGGACGATGTTCGCGATCCTGCCCTTGGCCGTCGGGGCGCGGGTGGACGACACACATACGCTCGGGCACGAGATCTCGCAGGCGGCAAACGAATTCGCCGAGCCTTATCAGGTGGCCGACGCGAACTTCGGCTGGTCGGCGCGTGATGCCTGCTACGCCTACGGCAGCTTCGTGCTCGAGGACGACGAGGCGCTCGTCATCACGCATCAGCCGCCGCGATGCCGGTTCTGGAACCTGGTGGTGTGGAACCAGTTCATGGCCACACCGGGTGTCAGCGACGCGCGCAGTTCGGTGAACGGCCACAGTGCGGCGCCCAACGCCGACGGCTCCGTGACGGTCGTCGTGTCGCGCGGAATGACCGCGCACCCGAATTCGCTTACCACGCTGGACTATCCGCGCGGCAACCTCGCATTCCGGTGGTTTCTCGCCGACGAAGTGCCAGCGCGTCCCGAAGTGCGACTGGTGAAGGTGACCGACGCCCCGAGCACCGTTTCCTAGCGATTTCGGCGTGTTTGGTTACGCTCAGCGCAACCAGTCACGCCGAAATCGCCAATGCCGACGCGATCGCGACGGACCACACCAGCATCGTCAACCCGGTGTCGCGCAGCACGGGGATCAGGTCCCTGCCGACGCCGCCGGTGCGCACGGGGCGCGCCGCCCGCCACGCCAGCGGCGCGGCGATCAGCCCGACCGCGCACCACGGCGTCGCGATCATCATCAACAGCGTCATGAGCAGCGCGACGGCCAGCAGGCCCTGATACAGCAGCCGGGTGCGCACGTCTCCGAGTCGCACCGCCAGCGTGATCTTGTCGGCCTGCTTGTCGGTCGGGATGTCGCGCAGGTTGTTGGCGACCAGCACCGCCGACGACAGCGACCCCATCCCCGTCGCAAGGGCCAGCCCGACCAGGTCGACCCGTCCTGCCTGCGTGTACTGCGTCCCGAGCACCGCAACCAGACCGAAGAACACGAACACCGCGACCTCGCCGAGGCCGAGGTAGCCATACGGTTTCGAGCCGCCCGTATAGAGCCAGGCACCCGCGATACACACACCGCCGACGACGATCAGCCACGGCTGGCTCATCACGGCCAGCGTCAGCCCCGCGACGGCGGCCAGCCCGAAGCACAGCAGCGCGGCAGTGAGCACCGAGCGCGGTGTGGCCAGCCGCGAGCCGACCAACCGCAGCGGGCCGGCGCGGACGTCGTCGGTGCCGCGGATGCCGTCGGAGTAGTCGTTGGCGTAGTTCACGCCGATGATCATCGCGACCGCGACGACCAGGGCCAGCAGGGCTTTCCACCACACCGCGGCGTCGAGCCAGGCCGCGGCGCCCGTCCCGGCGATGACTGGCGCGATGGCGTTCGGCAGGGTCCGCGGGCGGGCCCCCTCGACCCATTGCGCGACACTGGCCACGGACGCCATCGTGTCATGAGGGTTGGGCACGACGGGCCGGAGTGACGACGGACACGTTGTCGGCACCGGTCACACACCCAAGACTGAGGCCATGGAAGACCGACTCAGCAAGAACGAGATCCGCAAGGACGCGCTTCAGGAGACCGTCCAATCGCTGGCCACGACGGTTGGAGAGGTGGCCTCGATCGTCACCACCGCCGTCAAGGACGTCGCAGGGGCGCTCGGCGGGCTGGCAACTGACGTGTTCGAGATCCGCGACGGGGTCCGGCGCGCCGAGGAGCGCACCGACGACACAATGGAGTGATGCTCGGGGTCATCGGCGGCAGCGGCTTCTACTCGTTCTTCGGTTCGGATGCGCGAACCGTCAGCCTCGACACCCCCTATGGCGAGCCGAGTGCGCCGATCACGGTGGGCGTCGTCGGCGACCATGAGGTGGCGTTCCTCCCGCGTCACGGCGTCAAGCACGAGTTCTCGCCCCACAGCGTCCCGTACCGGGCCAACATGTGGGCGCTGCGGGCAGTGGGCGTGCGGCGGATCTTCGGGCCGTGCGCTGTCGGAAGCCTGAACCCGGAGCTCGGACCGGGCGCCATGGTGGTGCCCGATCAACTGGTCGACCGCACCCACGGTCGCGAGGACACGTACTTCGACTCCGGCGGGATACACGTCGAGTTTGCGGACCCGTACTGCCCGACGCTGCGCGCCGCGGTCACCGACCTGCCCGGAGTCGTCGACGGCGGCACGATGGTGGTGGTCCAGGGGCCTCGGTTCTCCACGCGCGCAGAGAGCCAGTGGTTCGCGGGCCAGGGCTTCACGCTGGTCAACATGACCGGCTACCCCGAGGCGGTGCTGGCGCGAGAACTCGAGATGTGCTATGCGGCAATCGCTTTGGTGACCGATGTGGATGCAGGTATCGCCTTCGGCGGCGGTGTGCGTGCGGTCGACGTGTTCGCCGAATTCGAACGCAACCTGGTGCCCTTCAAGAAGTTGGTGCACGAGGCGATCGACCAGGTGACCCAGGAGCGGCTGTGCACTCACTGCCTACCGCACGAGGGCGTCGTCCTGCCGATCGATCTGCCGTGAGAGTGCTGCTGACCGGTGCAGCCGGCTTCATCGGATCGCGGGTGGCGACGGCTCTCGGCGACGCGGGTCACGAGGTTGTCGCCCTCGACGCGATGTTGCCCGCCGCGCACGGCGGAGACGCGGAGCCGCCCGAGGGTGTGCACCGCGTCGACGTCCGCGACGCCGTCCCCGTCGCGTCGCTGCTCGACGGAGTGGACGTGGTGTGTCATCAGGCGGCGGTCGTGGGGGCCGGGGTGAACGCCGCGGATGCGCCGTCGTACGGGAGCCACAACGACTACGGGACGACGGTGTTGCTCGCCGAGATGTTCGCGGCGGGCTGCGGGCGGCTGGTGCTGGCGTCGTCGATGGTGGTCTACGGCCAGGGACGGTACAGCTGCGCCGAGCATGGTGTCGTCGACCCCCTGCCCCGGACCCGCGCCGACCTGGACGCCGGAGAGTTCGAGCATCGCTGCCCGATCGGCGGGGAGGAGCTGGCGTGGCAGCTGGTCGACGAGGACGCTCCGCTGCGCCCGCGCAGCTTGTATGCGGCGAGCAAGGTCGCACAGGAGCACTATGCGCTGGCCTGGGCCGAGGCGACCGGCGGGTCGGTGGTCGCGCTGCGCTATCACAACGTCTACGGCCCGAACATGCCGCGCGACACGCCGTATTCGGGTGTCGCGGCGATCTTCCGGTCAGCGCTCGAAGCGGGCGATGCGCCAAGGGTTTTCGAAGATGGTGGACAGATGCGGGACTTCGTCCACGTCGACGACGTCGCCGCAGCCAATGTCGCGGCCGTCGAGGCCGAACTCGAGGGCTTCGCGCCGGTGAACGTGTGCTCCGGGCGGCCGATTTCGATCTTCGAGGTGGCCCACGAATTGTGTGACGCCCGCGGGGAGGCGCCGCCGGTGGTGACCGGGCAGTACCGCAGCGGCGACGTCCGGCACATCGTCGCCAGTCCTGCGGGGGCGGAGGAGTTGCTGCGGTTCCGCGCTGTTATAGACCCAACCGACGGTTTGCGAGAGTTTGCCTATGCGCCGCTGCGGGGCTAACCAGCGCGCTTGGTGAAGTTTGCGCGAGAAGGATGGTCCAGGGCATTCCCCCGTGTTAACGTTTGCTCGTCTGGGGGACTCGCAATACGTGCGACCACCGCGTCGGCTCTAGTAGGGAGGCTCCCATGCCTGGCAAGCACCGTAAAACTTCTCGTCCTGCGGCGATCGTCGCGATGGTGGTCGCGCCCGCAAGCGTGGCGGCCGCAGCCGTGACCGCCACCAGCATGCCCTCCGCTGTCCCGCCCGACACGACCGTTGCTGCGCCGTCGGTGGGCTTGCTGGCGCTCATTACTCCCGCGAACTCGACAGCACAATTCTTCGCCGGTACGACTTATTACGGCACGAATTACACGACCGTTTACGGCGAGCAGCAGGTTGTTCCGTTCTTGGCGGGGCCTCAGGGCATTAAGGACGCGATCATCTCGCACCAGGAGGACACGGATCCGACCGGCGTCACAGCGTCCGGATGGGGCGCCGGCCAAACCGGCACTGCACTTTCCGAGATGACATCGACGGAGAAATCGAACATCGACCTAGTAATCCTGGACAACAACACAAACAGGGCTGGTGGGGGTTTCTGGACGACCTACGGACTGTTCGCGCCGCTGCTGCTGACTTCGGCGGCGCCCACACCCAGCAACACAGGCGTCCCCACTCTCGACGTCGCTTACGAGTACAACATCAATTCGGACGCCCCTGTCGACCCGCTGAATCCCTTTGCCCTCGGCAATGGTTTGGCCGCCTATGCCTACGACTACGGGGCGGAACAAAACACTGAACTGCCGCCTGAGGTGCAGGCCGAAATAGCGGCTGCACAGGCAGCGCAGAACGATCCCAACCGCCCAGCCGTGCAGCGTCACGCCTACGTAGTCGATGCCAACGGCAACGTCGATCCCTCCAAGACCAGGAACGTTAGCGGAACCACAACCTACGTGACGTTCGAGTCCGATGGTCTGCCGCTGACGCGGCCGCTTCGACTTCTGCCCGGTGGTGACATCTTGGCTGATGCCATCGATCCAACGATGACTCAGCTCGTGAACGCCGGCTACAACGACACCAAGGGCTTTAATGGCGACGAGGCGATTCCGAAGGACCCGACCGTAACCCGGCCGATGCAGCCGGGCTCGTCGCTCACCGGCTTGGGCGGCGTGCCGGGTTCCGTGCCAGAGGGAGCGTCCGATGGTGCTCAGACGGCGATCCAAGATGTCACGAACCCGACCAACTTCGTCACCAAACCGCTTGGTGAGGCGAGCAAGCTGCCATTCGTCTCGACGCTGGTGCCGTCGTCGCTGACGAATACGGCGGTGAGCACGCAAAAGGTCAACACGACGACCGCTGGCAACCCCAACCCCCTGCTGCCGGTCTTGAATAAGGCCGGATCAACGTCGTCGGTGTCCGGCTCGGTCGGCGGGACCAATGCGGTAAAGAACTTCACTGATCAGGTCAAGAACGTGGTCAACAAGGTCACTGGCGGCCTGACCGGCGCGAAGCCCGCAGCCAAGAGCAACGACGGCTCGTAGCCGGCGGCGGATTCTCGTCGCGGCGGTTATCGTCGCGCTCGTGGCTTCCGCACTGATCGTCGCGATCCGGACGCAGCAGCGACGGCTCATCTATTTCCCGTCGCCCGGCCCGGTCCCGTCGGCCGCGGCGTTTCTCCCCGGCGCCCGAGACGTCGCCGTCGAGACCGAGGACGGAAAGCGCTTGAGCGCTTGGTATTTGCCGACACCGGACGCACACCGCGGGCCTGCGGTCGTCGTCTTCAACGGCAACGGGGGAGACCGGTCGGGACGGGCGGTGCTCGCGGCCGGCCTGGCGCGCCTGGGCATGTCGGTGCTGCAGTTCGACTACCGCGGATACGGTGGCAACCCCGGCACCCCGTCGGAGAAGGGCCTTGCCGCCGACGCGCGGGCAGTCCAGGCGTGGTTGGCCGCGCAGCCCGAGGTCGACCCCGACCGCATCGTCTATTTCGGCGAGTCGCTCGGCGGCGCCGTCGCCATCGGCCTCGCAGCCGAGCGATCGCCCGCCGCGCTGGTACTCCGCTCCCCGTTCACCTCGCTCGCCGAGGTCGCCAAAGTGCACTACCCGTGGCTGCCGGTCGGTCGGCTGCTCATCGACCGCTACCCGTCGATCGACCGGATCGGGTCGCTGTCAGCGCCGGTCATGGTCATTGCCGGCGACCGCGACGACGTCGTGCCGGAGGTGTTGAGCCGAAAACTCTTCGACGCTGCGCCGGAGCCCAAGCGGTACCTGCTCGTCCCCGGCGCCGGGCACAACGACCCCGAGCTGGCCGAGGGTCGCCACATGCTCGAGGAGGTCGGCAGGTTCCTGTCGGAGGCCGGAGTGCGGTAGCGATACTGAACGGGTGAAGCCAGCCATCTGTGAGCAATTCGGCATCGATTTCCCCCTCTTCGCCTTCAGCCACTGCCGCGACGTCGTCGCCGCGGTCACGAACGCCGGCGGCTTCGGCGTCCTCGGCGGCACGGCGTTCACCCCCGAACAGCTCGACCGGGAGCTGTCATGGATCGACGAGCAAGTCGGCGGGAAGCCCTACGGTCTCGACCTGATCGTCCCGGCCAAGTTCGAAGGCAAAGGCGAGAAGGTATCGTCGGCAGACCTCGCCGCACGGATTCCGGACGACGTGCGCGGGTTCGTCGCTGACCTACTGGCCGACCACGACATCGAATCCGACCCCACGCCCTTCATCGGTGGCTCCTCGTTGGCGGGCACCACCGGCCGAGAACTGCTGGAGGCGGCGATGAGTCACCCGATCAAGCTGATCGCCAACGCTCTCGGCGTGCCGCCGGACTACATGATCGAGGCGGGTAAGCAGCGGGGCATCCCGGTCGCCGCGCTCGTCGGGGCCAAGGAGCACGCCGTCAAGCAGATCGCTGCAGGCGTGGATCTCATTGTGGCCCAAGGCACCGAGGCGGGCGGTCACTGCGGCGAGGTGACGACGATGGTGCTGCTCCCCGAGGTGATCGAGGCGATCGACGGGGCGGTGCCCGTGCTGGCCGCCGGCGGCATCGTGACCGGCAGGCAGATGGCCGCGGCCGTCGCGATGGGCGCCGACGGCGCTTGGACGGGATCGGTATGGCTGACGACCGAGGAGGCCGAGACGGCGCCGCACACCAAGGAGAAATTCCTGGCCGCCACGTCGCGTGACACCATCCGCTCGACGGGCCGCACGGGAAAGCCTGCCCGCCAGCTGAAGTCCGACTGGACCGACGCATGGCAACCGAACGACGGCGGCCACCAGACATTGCCGCTGCCGCTGCAGTCGATGCTGTGTGAGCCGATCATCCGTCGAGTCGATGTGCTTGCCTCACAAGGACATCCGGGTGCGCAGGCGCTGGCGACCTACTTCGTCGGCCAGGGCGTCGGGCTGATGAACAAGGTCAAGCCGGCCCGTGAGGTCGTGCGCGAATTCATCGAGGACTATCTGGCCGCGACGGAGCGGCTGAGCAACTCGCTACCCGACTGACCAATCGATGTGCGGTGGCCGCACCGATGCGCACAGCGGTTGACCCTTGGCGTCGGTGAGCCCCAGCCGCCCGACGAGAGTGCCTGCTGCGGCGGCCTTGGCGAGCACCTCACCCGGTATGGCGTCGAGCATCAGCTTGGCGCGGCGAAACATCTCGGCACGGCCGTCGCCGTTCTCTCCGCCCCAGTTCAGATAGATGAACCGCTCGCCGGGTCGGCCCTGTATGTAGGGGCCGCGCAAGTCGGAGCCGTTGACTTCGCAGTCGATCGTCCAGGTGACCTCCGTGGCGTCGCCGGGCTGCTGGTTCAGGAGCTCTGGCGGTCGGCGCCTGGTCTGCATGCCGACATGGACGTTGGAGTAGCCGGGGAAGTTGTGGTCCGGCGGGCAGTCGCGCCCGGGCAGGTCGGTACCGATGATGCGTATCTGCACGCGCCCATTGTCGCCGTGTCCTCAGTCGGTGTAGGTGATGCGCACCGAGATGGGGTCGCTCTGCAGCGCGCGCATGCCGAGAGCGGTGGCGGACTGCCCCAGTTTCTTGTCGCCGCCGAAGCTACGCGACCTCGCCACGACGTCATCGTCGGGCACGAATGCCGCTGTGCCGCTGTGCCATTCGTTACCGACGCGCACGCGCACGGTGGGCTCCGCGGTGATGTTGTGGGCCCAGCCTGCCCGCCTGCCGTGCTGGGAGATCACCCAGACGCCGGTGTCGTCGGCACGGCCGGTGAGCGGTACCCGCCGAGGCTGGCCGGTCTTGGCGCCGGTGGTCTCCAACTCGACGGTCGATGCTGCTCGAATGCCGATCTTGTCGAGCGCGGTGACCAACGGGTTGACGATCGTGCGACCGACCCGTCGCTCGAGTTTGAACTTGCGCAGCGCCTTGCGGGTATCCACAGCGGCCATGGTCGGTGCCTTTCGATAGCAGTTTGGTTAACGACGATAATAGAAAGATCAATCTAGTACAAGAACGCGTATCGAAGGACGAGTTTCGGTGCATGCTCGTCGGATGGCCGCATTCCCAGAAACGCGGTACGCGGAGTTCGGTGGCGCCCACGTCGCCTACCAGGTGCTCGGTGACGGACCCGACCTTCTTGTCGTCCCCAGTGCCCAACATCCGATCGACCTGCTCTGGGACGAGCCGACGGTCGCCGGCTACATCAAGCGCCTCTCGTCGTTCAGTCGGGTGATCCTGACCGACCTTCTCGGGGGCGGTAGCTCAGATCCAGTCTTGAGCCTGGACAACCCCGCAATGCAGTCCTGGACCGACGGGCTGGTCGCTGTGCTCGACGCCGCAGGAAGCGAGTCAGCGTCGGTCTTCGGACAGTCCGGGGCGGCGCTACCGGTGATGATGTTGGCCGCCAGCCAGCCTCATCGGGTGCGCTCGTTGGTGCTGTGGAGTGCCTTCGCGCGGTTCAGTCGGGCGCCCGACCATCCGTTCGGCATTCCAGAGCCGGCGCTCACGGGGTACATCGAGCGCTATACGAGCGCCATCGGCACCGGTGCGATGGTCGACCTGGCCGCGCCGAGCTGGGTTGACGACGCCGCCAAGCGGCGGTGGTGGGCGCGCGGTGAGCGGCTCAGCGGCGGACCCGGGTACACGAAAATGGTGCTCGACTACTTCATGCGCACGGACGTGCGCCCCGTACTGGAGAGCATTCAAGCGCCGACCCTGCTTCTGCGCAGGCGCGGCGACCGTGAAGTGCGGCGCAGTCACGCTCTGCACCTTCTCGAGCGGATACCGAATGCGCGCCTGGTGGAGTTGGACGGCGAGGACCACTGGTGGTTCACCGGCGACGCCGACAGCGTGCTCGACGAGATCGAGTCGTTTCTCACCGGTGAACGCCGTACCACACCGTCGAACCGCGTGTTGTCGACGGTGTTGTTCACAGACATCGTCGGCTCGACTCTGCGCGCATCGCGAGCCGGCGACGACGCGTGGGCGACGACTCTCGCCGCGCACAACCGTGCGATCGAACGGCAGGTGAGTTCCGCGCGGGGCACCGTCGTCAAATTCACCGGCGACGGCGCGCTTGCCACCTTCGACGGCCCGGCGCGAGCGATCAACTGCGCGTGCGCAATTCGCGACGCCGTGCAGGAACTCGGATTGGAGATCCGCGTCGGACTGCATACCGGCGAGATCGAGGTGGCCGACGGTGACATCCACGGCATCGCGGTCCACGTGGCCGCCCGCATCATGGGTCTAGCGGGTCCGGGGGAAGTACTCGTGTCGGGGGTGATGCCACCGCTGGTGCTCGGCTCTCGGATCACGTTTCACGACAGGGGCAGTCACGAGTTGAAGGGCGTGCCCGACCGCTGGCCGGTCTACGCCGTCGGCTGACGTCGCGGCGCCGACGACAAAGCCAGCCGGAAGTCAGTCGCCGGCCAGCGGCAGCCGCACCTCGAACCGCGCCCCGGTGTCGAGGTTGCGCGCCGACAGCGTGCCCCGGTGGGCCTGCACCAGTCCCGCGGCGATGGCCAGTCCGAGGCCCGAGCCGCTGGGCAGCGAGGCGTCCGACCGCGGCACCCGGTCATTCGAACCGCGGTAGGCGACGTCGAATACGCGGGGGAGGTCGGCTTCGTCGATCCCGACGCCGGTGTCGTCGACGCGCGCCCAGGCACCGTTCTCATCGGCGCCAAGCGCCAACTCGACCTTGCCGCCCTCAGGGGTGTGGGCGATCGCGTTGGCCACCAGATTGGAGAGAACCCGCACCAGCGCCCGGTCGCTGCCGACGACGCGGACGGGCTCGGCGGGCAGATCGGCCGTGAGCGCCACGCCGGCCCGCTCCGCCGCGATGCGATGCGCGGCCATCACGTCGTCGACGACTTCGTCGAGGGCCACCTTGTCGAAGGCCGGCTGAATCGCGCCCGCGTTGATCTTCGACATCTCGAACAGGTCGTCGACCATCTCGGAGAGGCGAATCGATTCCTGTTCAATGTGTTTGGCGTGGGTGCGCACTTCTTCGTGGGCGACGACGCCGTCGGCGATGGCCTCGGAAACCGCACGAATGCCGGCCAGCGGCGTCCGCAAGTCGTGGCTGACGAAGGCGACCAGCCTGCGGCGGGACTGCTCGGCGGAGTGCTCGGAGTCGCGGATCTCCTGTTCCCAGACCATCCGGCGGGCCTGAAACCGGGCCATCATGATCGCCGCGGGAATCGTCACGATCGACACGATCACCAGGACGACGGCCGTCCGCTCGAATGTCTCGGTCACCATGAAACCGCTGGCCCCCAGCACCCCGGTGAACGTGGCGATCGTCGGGATCAGCACAAGCGCGACCATGCTCACGGCCAGCGACCAGGACCTCGCAACCCGGATGATCAGGGCACCGGCCAGCACCACGGGAACCGAACAGGCCAACGCCCAGCCGACGATCTCCCAGAAATCAGTCGACGGCACTGGAGCTCCACAGATAACCGCGGCCCCAGACCGTCTGCACCCGGTGCTGGTCACCCAGTTTGGAACGCAGTCGCTTGACGTGCACGGTCACCGTGGACAGATCGCCGAAATCCCACCGCCACACCTGCTTGAGAAGTTCCTCGCGGGAGAAAACAGTGTCGGTGTGGGTCATGAAGAACAGCAGCAACTCGAACTCGCGGTTGGTCAGACTGATCGGCTCGCCGCGGACCGCCACCGAACGTGACGCGGTGGAAACGGTCAAGTCACCGACGTTGAGCTCGACTGGGGAGACGCCCACCGGCGCAGGCGTGCGCCGCAGCACCGAGCGCACCCGTAGCGCCAGTTCCCGTGGGCTGAACGGCTTGGTCAGGTAGTCGTCGGCGCCCGCCTCGAGCCCGGCGATCCTGTCGTCCTCTTCGCCCAGCGCGGTCAGCAGGATGACCGGGACGCTGTAGTCGCCGCGCTGACGCAGGCTCCGGCACAGCGTCAGGCCGTCGGGTCCGGGCATCATCACGTCGAGCACCGCCACGTCGATGCGCTGGGTGCCGAGCAGCCGCAACGCCTCGTTGCCGTCGCGCGCGATGGCGACCTCCAGACCGTCGCGTTCCAGATATCTGCGCACGACATCACGGACGACGGTGTCGTCGTCGGCGATCATCACGCGGGTCACAACTCCCGAGGCTAGCCGTGCGAGCACTACTACCAGGGCTGATGTCACGCTTTTGTCACCGTTGATGTTGGTCCCTGCCATATACCTGGCCTAGCGTCGGTGGTTATGTCCGAGGGTTCCGTCACGGTGGTGCTGCCGTGCCTCAACGAGGCCGCCTCGCTTCCGGGCGTGCTGGCGGCCATGCCGGACGGATACCGCCCGCTGGTGGTGGACAACAACAGCACCGACGGCACCGCGGAGGTGGCCCGCGCCCACGGCGCCGTGGTGGTCGCCGAGCGGCGGCCAGGGTACGGATCGGCGGTGCATGCGGGCGTGGAGGCCGCCCAGACGCCCGATAGTCGCGGTCGTCGACGCAGACGGATCGCTGGACCCTGCGGAACTGCCCGCCCTGGTCGCCGAACTCGGCCGCGGCGCCGACATGGCGATCGGTCGGCGACGTCCGGTGCCGGGTCTGCACTGGCCGTGGCACGCCCGGCTGGGCACCGCGGCCGTGTGCTGGCGGCTGCGTACCCGATACGGCCTGCCGGTGCATGACATCGCCCCGATGCGCGTCGCCCGCCGGGAGCCGCTGCTCGCCCTCGGCGTCACCGACCGTCGCACCGGCTACCCGGTCGAGTTGATGGTGCGTGCGGCCGAGGCGGGCTGGACGGTGGTGGAACGCGACGTGCCCTACGGGCCGCGCACCGGTGGCAAGTCGAAGGTCAGCGGATCGCTCCGGGGAAGCGTCCATGCGGGGCTGGACTTCTGGCGGGCGATCTCGTGATTCCCGTGACACTGGTCGTGATAGCCAAGGCGCCTGTAGCCGGCCAGGCGAAGACGCGGCTGGCCGTGTCCGTGGGCGAACGCGCCGCCGCCGACATCGCCGCGGCCACCCTGCTGGACACGCTCGACGCCGTCGACGCAACGCCGGTGCAGGCCAGGGTGGTGGCGATCACCGGTGATCTGGGCCAGGCCAGTGGTAGTCGCCAAATCCGTTCGCGCCTCAACGATTTGGCGGTAGTCGAACAGCGCGGCGACGACTTCTCTGCGCGGCTGGCCAACGCCATCATCGACGCCGCGCAGGCGGTAGGCCCCGAGCCCGTTGTGTTGATCGCCTCCGACACGCCGCAGGTGACCGTCGATATGTTGACCGAATGCGCACAGGCCCTGCTCGAGACCGATGTCGTGCTGGGTCTGGCGCGCGACGGCGGCTGGTGGGT
>CAVTQJ010000008.1:0-518196 GCA_963736825.1 uncultured Actinomycetota bacterium | reverse complement strand
TAACGCCACTGCCCGCCTGATGCTGGGTATTTGCGGTGGCACGTTAAACACGGTTCGATGGCGCGCCGCCAACCTCCCTGCAGCCAGCCCCGCCGGGGACTCCCCAGGTGAGCGGCGCCCACCCGACGCGGCGCGTCGGGGCGCGGATCGATGAGGTGGCAGGGCCGCGGTCTGCGAGCTGACCTCCAGGGGCTGCTGCGCAATGCGAGACAGCGCCTCGGCGATCAGCTGGTCCCGCTCCGCGGCGAGCGTGCTGGTATTTCATCGCCGCTACCGGGGTCGAGCGCCCCAACCTGGCCATCAGCTCGGCCAGCGTGGCACCTGAGTCTGGGCCGCCAGCACCGCGCCGGAGTGCCGCAGGTCGTGGAAGCGCAGGTCGGGACGGCCGGCGGCCTGCTCCCGGGCCGCGTAGAACCGCCGGTACAGCGTAGACTGGGGCGCCAGGTGGCCCCCGTGCTGCGCCGGGAACAGCAGGGCATGCCGGCTCGGAGCCGGACGTGGGTGGCCAGGTGCAACTGGCAAGGACCGGTCACCAGGTGCGGCGGCAGAGGACGGCCGCGTCACGGATCGACCGGCATCGCTCTTCGGCGTCGTCACCAGCGAAGCCGTCCTCGGTCCGCACCACCGCCCGCTCCACGCGGATGGTGCCCTTGCCCCGGTCGGGGTCGCAGCACCAGGTCCTGGCACGGCGCAGCTCGGTCAGCGCCCCGAACCGCAGCGTGACACCAGGACGCCAGCAGGATCATCGCCTGATACTGGCTGCGGGCATCGCCGCCGTCAGCTTCTCCAGTTCCGGCAATGACGCGGGACGGATCTGGTGTACCCGTTTGGTCCGCGCAGCGCCGACGATCCGGGCCGGGTTGGCGTCGATCAGTTCATCGTTGACCGCTGAGGTGAAAATCGTCCGCATCAGGCTGTAGGCGTGCGACCGCAGGGTGGGCCGGTTGACCAACGTCTGGGCGTGCCACTCCCGCACTTCGCTCGGCGTTATCTTGGCCAGCTGCCGGTTGCCGAACATCGGCAACAGATGCTCGTCCAGGATGGCCTGATAATGCGCTCTGGTGCGGGCTTTGATGGACGCCCGGCCACATGCCGCCCGGCCAGCCAATTGGTCGCATAGTCGGCGAACGTCATCGCCTGGTGCCTCGCAATGGCTCCCCGGTCCAGCTGACGGCGTCGGTCAGCGGCCCACGCCTCGGCGTCAGCCCTGCGGACAAACGTCTTGCCCGCAGACACCCGTGCCCCGCTGGGCAGGCTGTACCGCACCGCGTAGCGACCGGATTTCTGCTTGGTGACTTGCGCGAAACCACGCTTGGAGCGGGCCATCGGGTGCTCTTTGCTGCCAATCTTGCTGCCAATAAGGCTTTACAAGACTGTACGAGACAGTAGAAGAATTGTCGCTCGTTCTGCACATCACTCCAGCTAGAACCCGGTTCGTGCAGGTCAGAGCCGCGGCGCTAACGCCGCCACTGGAATCAACTTCAATCCCAGTATCGCGCACCAGCATTACCGCAGCTCAGAGGTAGTTTCGTGCTCCGAAGTCGTTATCGCATGGACGATATGTGGACGATCGAGCGGCTGTTCCCTGTATAAGGAACTCCCCCATCGGTCGACTACACCGAACTTGCCGCCTGACTTCCGCTTCCGCGATGCCGCCGTCAGGTGCGTGAGCCTGCGGGCATAGCAGGTACAGGAAGGGCATGACCTGAAGCTAAAGGCGCCGAACGGACCTGGGGCTCCTTGGGCACGATCAAACGTTTTGCGCGACGCTGTACGCGCGGCGATTGACCGCCGAGTGTGGTGTGTCGGCGCTTATTCACGACGGAATCGTAAACTGTGCGTTCGCTGAAAGGACGCTGATGGCTACGACGAGGCAAAGTTGCGCGTTGATTAAAGGCTAGTGCCCCAAAGTAATTCGGCGCGCCAATCACAAGTCGCGCTCAACGTGAACCGGTTTGTGCCTTAAATCGTGTCCAGAATGTAAATGTTCCCAGATCGGAGGAATGCCATGAAACGCACCATCATCCTGCCAGCCTTGGTCACCGCCTTCGTCGCGCTGTCACCCGCCGGCGTTGCACTCGCCGCCAACCCACACTCCGGCCCGGGACGCGGTCGGCCGAACCGAGCAAGGACGTCGACGCGCAGCCCTATAGGCCGCCAGGCCACAGCACCGGCGGGTTCGCCGAACGTCGGGATCCCAGCATTACGCCAACCCGGACTCCACGGGGGGAATGGCTAGCGGCCTCAACTCCCACGTAGTGAGCCAATACGACGTCGCCGGCTTCCAGTGGTGCCCTGCACCACGGCGGTACTTCTTGCGGCTGACCACCACCTAGTAAGTAAGGCGCTACGCCCTCACAGACGTAGATCATCGGAGCCGGTTTCGCGCCAAGCTCTTAGGCGCGGGCACGCGCCATCACCGCGGCCACCGCCAGGTCGATCCGCCGGGTCGAGTGCTTGTTGCGTCTTCGCTAGCCGGGTCGGCCCGGGCGTCGTCCTTGACGTGCGTCAGTCTGTCGATATAGCAGGTACTGACGCAACGGCCCCGGCGACTGCTGGCACAGGGCTCAAAAAGGAGATCCGCCGCAGCGAAATCAATCGGTTCATATAGTGAGCTATGCGGTACTGGTGGCACCGGCTGCGACGACACCGCGTGACGCGCACGGACTGGGTAAAAACGACGGTGATTGGCGTAACTTCTACGACGGTGTATTGCAACACCTGCCGAAAAGGATGGAAACAAACGAGGGTCCGGCCGCCTCGATCCCGCCGAGCACCGCCGGATTTTTGGTAGTGGTAATTGACACACCGGCGCTTCGTCGCGCTTTGAGAGCGACTACCCGCTAAGGCAGCCTCGCGGACCCACCCGGTGTCGGTCCCGCAGTCATCCGCTAACCTCGCGGCTCACAGGAATGTCTCATCTGTGGGGGAATCGTGAGTGCACCAACACCACCGGGCTGGTATCCCGATCCGTCGGATCCGGTCGGCAAATGTACTGGGACGGTCAGGGGTGGGCGACGCCCAAGCGGCCACCAGAACTCTTCGTCGCCGTTGGCACGCAGCCAGCCGAACTGGAGGTCCATGACTCCATGTTCTCGGGGGGCGCGAAGGTTCAGCTCTGAGATCGGACGGGTCGAGTTCTACATGCTTGCCGTAGTCAGCTTGACCGCGACCTAGGCTCGCCTGCGTCGGGCTGCGCCCAAAGCAGGTATCGGGCGAGGACGGCCCCCCAATCACCCCTTGGTTTGTGGGCCGGGCAGACGCTCTCGAATCGGAGCCACCGTCGTGGTCTGTGTCAAAGGCTCGTTGAACCTATGTCGGCCCCCGTTAGGCTTGTGGCCGCCGGTGGAGCGGGTGAGCGGTGCTACTGCCGCTCTTTCGGGGCACGGGTCGCCTCGCCAGCCGTTCTCCGTCTGAGGGCCGTCGAACCAGCCTCGCATGATGCCGACGCCACCGACGGCGACCGAGACTCCCAAGGACAGCAGCGTTCCCTGCTTCCAGCCGATGCTTTCCGTACCACCGCCCATGCCGATTCCCAGCGGATCGGCCAGAACAGCCACCAGCGCGGCCAGCGCGCCGAACGCGATGAGGCGTAACGGCCGGCGCTTCACGCTCACCTCAGCCACCGGGTTTCATCGTTGATGTACGAATCAGCTCCATAAGGTCGATCGTAAACGGCTCCGGTCTGCGTCGGCAGGCGGTCGGAACACCCATCAGGTCCACCAGGCGTACGAAATCGACGGCTCGGTGGCCCAGCCGTCGGTCAGCAGCGGGCGTCACCCAGTTCGACAACGCTCAATGTGAGGTGCGAATCGCTGCCAACAAGGCTAATTTGCTAAAACTGGAGATTTGCTGGCCGATGACTGTCAAAATCGGTGACCAGTTCAGGCGCTATGTTCCAAACATTCCGATTTCCCCAACCATAGCCACTGCCAGCATCTTGCTGCCGCTGCGGTCAACTCGATTCCTGAGCGAATGCTCAGGGGGGAAGGAAAAACAATCGTGAAGAAGATCGTCTTGACGGCGAGTGTCGCGACTGCCGCGGTTCTGGTTCTGGCACCCAATGCCAGTGCTGTCAATCAGGAGACGGTGAACTTGTTCCCTGCAACCGTGAATGATCTGCAACAGTACGGCGCCGGCCCGATCCCGTCGAGGTCGGCCCGCCATCGGGGATGCCAGCAGGAACAGACACTGTGGCGCAGGCCGACCGCGGTCGTGCCATCGTGCTGACGAGACCTACGCCAACCTGTCGCCTTGGAGTCTCGCCGCCAGCTGTCCGCCAATATCGCCAATGGCTTTAACCCCAGTCGTTACGACGGTGGAGTTCGCATGGCAGCGATTCACGAGGTGGGCCACATCATCGACCAACGCAAGGTCCTCGCCGGCGACAACCGCCGCAATCCGGCGGCTGAGGCTGCTGGGGAATCCCACAGGACGCCATCCATCCTGAGGCCCGTCGAGCGACGAGATTTACGCGCCGGAGTTGATGGGGATGGCGTTCGGGCCGCTGAGTACGGGACCGCCACTCCGACGAGTAGAAGATCCACGACATTCTCGTGAGCTAAGGACACCAACGCCGCGTCAAAGGCAGTTCGGATGACCGAAGCACCCAACCGCTGCCCGAACGGCCACCTCTCGGCCTAACCCAGTTCTTCGTCGGCGCGTCGCCTGCCTCGCCCACGGCGCGGCGGCGACACCACGTCGCCCAATCGAAGGACAGAGCCGGATAGCTCTGTTCTTCGTTCTCAGCGAACAGCTGAGACGTTGCTGAAAATCCGAATGGGTGGTGCGATTCTTTCACCGCCAATGATAACGGCGGATCGAACGAAACGCGTGCTGGTGAGCTGTCGGGGTAAGGCATAAAAGACCGCAAGCCGCGGCGTGCAAAGGAACCCCAAGGGGGTGACGAAACGGCGGTGGTTGGCGAAACAATCGAAGGCGCTAGCAGAGTGGCCGACCTTCGGCATGGCCAGTGTCGTTGGTGCTGCTCGTCTTCATCCCATCGTTTACGGCACGATGTTGCTCGAGCGCGACACGGCGACGTGGCTGATCGACGAGGAGCATCCCATCGAGGTGCTCGGGGCGCTGAGTCTGCTGGCGGCCTGCGTCGCATGCATCGTGCTGTGGCGGACGTGCGCGGAGATGCGGCATGGCCGCGGCTTCGGCGGCTGTCGCTCCTTGGCTTTGCGGTGTTGTTCTTCTTCGGCGCCGGCGAGGAAGAAAGCTGGGGGCAACGGCTCGTGGGGATCCAGACGCCCCCGTCGATCGCCAAGGCGAATGCACAGCAGGAGACCAACATCCACAACCTGATAGCGTTGAACGGAGTCAACATGGACACGCTCTTTCGCTCTTCTGGCTCGTGATCAGGCGTGCTCGTCCCGGTGCTGGCGCTCTGGCGGACGCCGCGCGACACCTGCAACGCTTCCTGCCGATCCTGCCGGTCGCCCTCGCCTTGTTGTTCGTTCTCAATCAGGCGCTCATCGAAGGCTTCCACGCCCTGTTCACCTATTATCCCCAGCTCTACCACTCGAAAGTCCCGGTGCCATGCTCTACAGCCTCACGGAGATCAAGGAGAAGATGGCGGAGCTGGTGCTGGCCGCCGGATTCATCATTATCCTGCTGCGCCACCGACTCCAGTCGGCTGGTCGCTTGCCCCTACAAGGCGTCCAGGCGGGCGACCACGTAGGTCTCCACTCGCCGCACAGGCTCAGCCCGTCATCCGTCGAACAGCGTCGTCATTCCGCCGCTGCAGGAGCGCGTCGATATCGTCGATGCAGTCCGCTCCTGCGCACATGCCGGCCACCACCGTCACCAGCTTCGGGATCAGTTCGCCGGCCCCGACTTGATCCGCGGCTCGGCGATATGCACCCCTCTCGCCAGTAATCAGAAAGCCCGGACTGCTCGGCCAACGTCACACCAGGCACCAGTCCGGCACCACGACACGAGGTTGCCATCGTCGACGCGGCTGAAGTCGCTGAGAAGCTATGGAGACTTCCACCGACAGTGCCTTCTCATTCGGTTATTCCAGCGTCGAGAACTACAATCATCCCCAGTTCAGAGGGCACTTTCCTCGTTACGACACTCAACCAACCACGGCTCATCAGTCCATTCGAGCTTAGTCACTGCATCGACACCGAGCCAACGGACCTAACTCGTGCGCTCGATGGCGAGTTGGAGGAGTTACAGCTTTGTCGTCAGCGCTCGGACCGCGAGCTTCCCACCGGCAGGCGGTCGACGGCCGCTCGACCAAGCGCGCCAGGATCAGCGCGCGTCGTCGTGCTCGGTACAGGCGGCCATTTCGAAATCAACACAGTGATCGCCCACCTCCGCGAGGTCCTCAGTGAGCAGACCTACGAATCGTTCAAGGGTGAAACGATGACCACGGCCAAGATGGTCACCTACGCATACGACCAAATCGACCAGACCCGAGCAGAACCGAAAGCGGTCTCAAAGTAGAAGAATGTACGACCGTCTCGATGATGTGCTTGCCCTTCCCTAGCGCCCGCAGTAGTGAAGGACCTAGGACTCACCCCGCATCCGTCACGCCCAGGATGGTGCGGGCCACCAGGTCGGCGTCGTCGATCATGGCATCGTGCCCGACGCCGGGCAGGATTGTGAATGACGCCTGGGGTATCCGCTCGCGGGCGATCTTGTCGCACGCCGGGACCGGAACGACTGCGTCGTTCTCCAACCATGCGATGGTGACCGGGCATGGCCGGGGATTCAGTGGCGCGATCTGCTCATCGGACCCGACAAGGTCGTCGACGTTGACGGCGCAGCAGATGATGTCGTCAAGAAGCTCAAGGCTCTGCGCCGCAGTAAGTCGGTCGGCGTGACAAGCAGCGTCGCGCAAGCCGAGCCGACGCACAGTCGCCGACTTCATTGCGAGCACGACAACGGGACGCACGGGACGGGCGAAGCGCCCCAGCGCCAAGAACTTTCGAGCTTGGTTGCGCACCAGCGTTTGTGCGCTATCTCCGGGCGACCAGAAGCCTGCCGGGGCCAACGCGCACACGGTTGCTGCGCGGCCACGCCGGGCCAACTCAATGGCCATCCAACCGCCCAGAGAGTGGCCAGCAAGATGCGGTCGCTCGAGACCACGCTCGTCCAGGTAGCGTTCCGCGGCGTCAACCAAATCGCTAACCCTGGCCGGGCATCTCGGCACCGGCGGCCCGCCGCGGTGCCCGGCAGCGGTCGGCGTGTGCACATGGTGATGTTTAGAGAGCAGTGGGATCAAGTTCTGCCACGCGTTTCCCGACATAAGGAGGCCGTGCAGCAGCACTAGGGCCGAGTTGTCGGACGTCATACGCGATCTTCCACCAGCCGTGCAGCCAACGCAATAATTACCAGCAGGCCCGCGAATGGCCCGCGTGTCTGTCGAAAGTGTTCTTCGCAAAGTGCTGTCATCGCGTGCACACGCGCACACGGCGGGCAAGACAAATGTTCGCCTTACCCATCGCTACGCAGAAGTGACGCCGAACAGACGCCATTCCCCGGGTACGCCCTTGAGCTCGTGCGCTCCGCGGTCCTCGAACTCGAGCCCCGACCCGATGACCAGGTCGCGCAGCGTGCTGGACACCAGCACGTCGTTCGGCCCTGCCAGCGCGCTGACGCGCGCCCCGATATGCACGGCGATCCCGCCGATGTCATCACCGCGGACCTCGCACTCGCCGGTGTGCAAACCAGCGCGCACCTCGATGCCAAGCGCTTGGACCGCGTCGCGAATTGCCATGGCGCAGCGGATAGCTCGCTGCGGGCCGTCGAACATCGCAAAGAACCCGTCGCCGGAGGTGTTGACCTCGCGGCCCCGAAAGCGAGTCAGCTGCGACCGGACAACCGCGTCGTGCGCGTCAAGCAACGCGTGCCAGTGCCGGTCGCCGATCTCCACTGCGCGCCGCGTCGAGTCCACGATGTCCGTGAAAAGCACCGTAGCCAGAACCCGATCATCCGCTACCTCGGGCTGGTGCCCGGTGAGGAACTCGGCGATCTCCTGGAAGGAATCCCGCCACGGTTCGACGAAGTGGAAAATATTGCGCCCAGGCAGCTCGACGTATTTCGCGCCCTCTATGTGATCAGCGACGTACTTGCCCCACTCCGGCTGAAACAACGAATCGGTGTGTTGGAGGACGAGCGTTGGCACACGAATTGCGGGCAGCACGGCCCGCACGTCAACTTCGGTCACGAGCGGCAGCACGAGAGCAACGGTCCCTGGGCTTGCCGACAGGCGTTCGTGTCGCGCCCATGTCGCCCGAACCTCCTCGTTCCATGGCATATCTGGATTGGCCACATATTGATACTGACCCGTGCCCCACGACGCGACCATGGCGGGCAAGAAGTCATCACGAAGGTTCCCGTGGCTTTGTTCGGCCATTGGAGCTGCGGCACCCTCGAGCACAACCAGCGGAGCCGCGTAGCCCTCGAGCACGACCAACGCGGTTGTGCGGGACGGATGTGTGGCTGCGAACAGCGCCGCTGTCGTCGACCCGCCATTGCTCGCCAGGAGTACCGCTTCATGACTGCCGAGTTCGTCAAGCACTGCGGTGATGCTGTCGGCCCATTGCTCCAACGTCGGTAGCGCGCCCGGTGCGACGAGGTCGGACGCTCCCGAGCCCGGCTGGTCGAAGAAGATCAGCCGACCAAGCGATGTCATCGCCTCCACCCACCCTCGGAGGGACGGTAGCTCCGGAAGAACCTCGCAGTTCGTTAACCAGTTCGGCACGAACACTATGTCGCGAGGACCTTCACGCGATGTGCGAAAGGCGACGCGGAGGTCGCCGTTCATCGCGTAGCGCGTCTCGGAGAACACGGCGGAAGTCTAAGCCGAGAAGCGGGGCCTGTTTCGTCTCTATAGACGAGATACGAACGTCGCAGAACTACATATCAGTGAGCACGGCGATATGACGAACATCGCTGATCAGCGGTGAAACGATGTTGAGGTGGACCCCAGCGGGGATGATGGCGGTGGACTGACAACGGCGGGACTGCCGTGTGTATCGTGCGGCACCGAACTGCCGCCCCACTCCAAGTTCTGTAACGAGTGCGGTGCAGCGGTCACCGGGGTCAGCCGACCCGCTGAGTACAAGCAGGTCACGGTGCTGTTCGCCGATGTGGTGCGCTCGATGGACCTCGCAGCTGCGCTGGATATGGAGCGGTGGCGCGAGGTGATGACCGAGTTGGCGGAGCGCGCGGCGGCGGTGGTGCGCCGCTATGGCGGGACCGTGGAGTTCACCGGTGATGGGGTGATGGCGGTCTTCGGCGCCCCGGCGGCGTTAGAGGATCACGCTGTTCGGGCGTGTCTGGCCGCGCTGGCCATCCAGCAGGAGGCGAACCGGTTGGCGGTCGAGGTGCAGCGCCGCGATGGGGTGGCGCTGCAGCTGCGAGTGGGCCTCAATTCCGGCGAGGTGATCGCCGGTGAGATCGGTTCGGGGGCCTTGGGTTACAGCGCAATCGGTGAGCAGGTCGGGATGGCGCAGCGGATGGAATCGGTCGCGCCCCCAGGTGGGGTGATGCTGTCGGAGTCCACCGCGCGGCTGGTCGAGCACACCGCGACGCTGGGTGAACCGGAGTGGGTGCACATCAAGGGGGCCGACGACCCGGTTTCCGCGCGCCGGCTGGTGGCGATCAGCCCACGCGATGGGCTGGTCGGGCGCGTCGAGGCGCCCCTGGTCGGCCGGCGCCAAGAGATGGCGGCCCTCGACGCCATGGTGGACCGCGCGCTCGGTGGCCGCGGTGGTGTGGTGAATGTGGTGGGACCGCCGGGCATCGGCAAGAGCCGTATTGCCCGGGAGGTCGCGGCGCTGGCGGCCGGTCGCGGGGTCGAGGTGGTGTGGACCTTCTGCGAATCCCACGCCCGCGAGGTCCCGTTCCATGCGGTGACGCGGCTGCTGCGGGCGCGCACCGGTGTGGCTGATCTGGACGACCGGGCCGCGCGGGCCCGGATCCGGGAACAAGTACCGGATGCCGACGCGCAGGATCTGCTGCTGCTGGACGATCTGCTCGGTATCGCCGACCCCAGTGTGGCGCTGCCCGCCATCGACCCGGATGCGCGGCGGCGCCGGTTGACCGCGCTGATCAACAGCACCTCGCTGGCGCGCACCGCACCGGCGCTGTTCCTTATCGAGGATGCGCACTGGATCGATGCGGTCAGCGAGTCGATGCTGGCCGAACTCCTGTCGGTCATTCCGCGCATCCCGTCAATGGTGCTGATCACGTCTCGCCCCGAATATGAGGGGGCGCTGACGGGGGTGCCCGGCGCCCAGACGATAGCCCTTGCCCCCCTGCCTGATTCGGACACCGCGGCGCTGCTCGGCGAGCTGCTGGGTACGGACCCCTCGGTCGGCGAGCTGGCGGCGATCATCGCCGAGCGGGCCGCCGGCAACCCGTTTTTCGCCGAGGAGATGGTGCGCGAGTTAGCCCAGCGCGGCGTGCTTCAGGGGGAGCGCGGTGGGTACCTCTGTCGCGCGGATGTCGCCGAGGTGAGCGTGCCGGCCACGGTGCAGGCGGCCATCGAGGCGCGCATCGACCGACTGAGCGTCCCGGCGAAGCGGACGCTGCACGCGGCGTCGGTGATCGGCGCCCGCTTCGGGGTCGAGCTGCTCGCCGCGCTGGGCATCAACCCGGTGTTCGATGAGCTGCTGGGCGCGGAACTGATCGATCAGGTGCGGTTCACCCCGCACGCCGAGTACGCCTTCCGGCATCCGCTGACCCGCGCGGTGGCCTATGAATCACAGCTGAAATCCGATCGCGCCCAGTGCCATCGGCGCCTGGCCGCCGCGATTCAAGAGTCTGAGCCCGGCTCGGTGGAGGAGAACGCGGCGCTGATCGCCGAACACCTCGAAGCAGCGGGCGAGCTGCACGCGGCGTATGGCTGGCACATGCGCGCCGGGGCGTGGGCAACCGATCGCGATCTCGGCGCTGCCCGGCTCAGTTGGGAGCGGGCCCGCCGGATCGCCGACGCGCTGCCTGACGACGACCCCGACCAGCTGTCGATGCGCATCGCCCCGCGCACCATGCTGTGTGCCACCGACTTTTACGGCCGAGTATTCCAGGAAAGCCGGGGCCGCTTCGCGGAGCTGCGGGAGTTGTGCAGCGTGGCCGGGGACAAGGTTTCGCTGGCCATCGGCATGACCGGGCTGGCCACCGAGCTGGTGTACACAGGGCGTTCGCGTGAGGGGTCGCGGCTGGCATCCGAACAGATGGCGCTGCTCGAGTCGATCGGCGATCCCAGCCTGACCATGGCGCTGGCGGTCATAGGGTTCGTCAATTGGGTCGATGCCGGTGAAATCGGCGAGATCTTGCGGTGGTCGCAGACGGTCATCGACCTGGCCGGGGGCGACCCCGCCAAGGGCGCCGGCTTCGGGGTTGGATCACCATTGGCGTTCGCGCTGGCAGCCCGCAGCGTTGCTCGGTGGTGGCTGGGCCGTCCCGGGTGGCGCCAAGACCTCCACGACGCCGTCGCGATGGCCCGAAACAGCGACCCGACAACCGTCGCCTTTGTCGTCTCCTGGACCTATGGTGTGGGGATCCTCTATGGGGTGTTTCGGGCCGATGACTCCGCGGTGCGCGCGAGCGAGGAGGCGGTGCAGACCGCCCAAAGGGCCAGCAACGATCACGCACTGACCTTGGCCGAGTTCGCGTTGGGTGCCGCGCTGCTGTATCGGGACGCCGCGGTCGACCGTCGTCGCGGGCTGGAACTGATGGTGCAGGTCCGCGAGTTGGTGCGCGAGCATGGCCCCTTCCTGGTCCCGGTCGCCGAGTTGTTGGCCGCGCGGGAAAGGGCCAGGTGCGGCGACGGCGATGCTGCCATACCGGCGATGCGCCAAGCCGTGGACGAGCTGCACCTGGCAAGACGGTTCGGGTCTGGCATTGGGTGCACCGGCGTTCTGGTGGAAACGCTGATGGAGCGTGGCGCCGCAGACGACCTGGCAGAAGCCCAAGAGACGATCGATCGGTTGGCGAACCTGCCGGCAACAGAAGGTTGGGTGGTGCGCGACATCATGTTGCTGCGGCTGCGGGCGCTGCTGGCGCGGGCCCATGGGGACGACACCGCCTATCACAACTATCGGGATCGCTACCGCAACATGGCGAGAACGCTTGGCTTCGAAGGACACATCGCGATGGCTGAGGCGATGCCATGACGGCGGTCCTTCTACAACCCTCGTTGTGATCTCGGCAGGCATCTCATTACTACTCAAGGGCGGAAGATGAGACACCTCGTTGTGAGACGAACTTCTGAGACATCGCGACGTGCGGAATCACCCGCCCCGCAACGGTATCGATGCGTGTCGCAGATGTGCTCTATTTCGAGACTGCGTTCAGTTCTGCTCGCGCCTGGTCGATTTGGCCGAATGCGTACGTAGTCATCGCGGCGGTGGTCATCATTTCGCCCTTCCGGGCAAGTGATTCGTAGGTCTGGTCGCCGAGGACCTCGCGGAGGTGTGCAATCGCGGCATTTAGCTCAGGAGTGGCCGCTGCGGTGAAGGGACTAATGGCGAAACCGGCGATGGTTGCCGCTGGTTCGTAGCGTTCGAGCCGGTCGAAAACGGCGGCGAGCACAGCTAGAGGAACACGGATATTGACGACGTTGCCCGCGTCGTGGTAGTTGCGGATCGCCAGCGTCAAGTAATCGAACGCGGCCAGGGTGTCACCATATGCGGCCTCGAGACGGCAAAGCATGGCCGCCAGGTGGGACTCGTTGGCGCGATTCCCGCTTTCTTCAGCGATCACCAGGCCCCGCCGCAGCGCTTCACGTGCGCGGTCGGGTTCGGCGTCGCCGAACGCGAAGCCGACGACGAAGAACGCATACGACAGCGCCAACGGGTTGCGGGTGGCTTCGGCGGCGTCAACGAGGCCTTTCGCGGCGACCATCGCCTCGTCAGGACGCCCGGCCGTCGCCAATGCGAGGCACAAACCTATCGTGGTGAATATGGAGGTGTCGCGATCGCGCGCGATTTCTGCGCGGTACCATTCGACCGCCCGTTCAGCCTGGCCGGCGGCTGCATACACACTGACGAGCAAGCCCCCGATGCCGCTCCGCAGCTTCTCGCGTCCGCCGCCGACAAACCTCTGGCCGTCCTCGCTGTAGCGGAAAGCCGCCTCGAGCCGTCCGGCAAGGTAGCACTGCGCCGCCATCACATACAGGAACGCAAGCCGGGGGTGATCGACGGCACGGGCGGGCTCAATGAGCTCTTCGGCCCACGCTATCGGCTCGAAATTCTCGACACACGTGCCGAGGTGCGCCGTGTATGTCGCGATGGCGGCGGCCACGTCGAGATCGCCCTGGTCGGCGGCCCACCGAAAGGCGGCACGCAGGTTGGCGAACTCGACGGTGAACCAGTCGTACGCCTCGCGCTGGCGGGGGCTGTCCCACAGGGCCAGGATGTCGGTTTCCCGCCCGGCGAAGTAGCTGGCATGCGCAGTACGCACCGTGTCGGCTTCACCGCGGACGACGAGTTGTTCCTCGGCGAACTGGCGGATCGTCTCCAGCATGGAAAAGCGGGTCCGCCCCGAATACTTGTAGGCGACCAGCAGCGACTTGCGCACCAAGGCGTCCAGCAGATCCAGCGCAGCGAAGTCGTCGGAGCCATCGAATCCGGCTACCGCACAAGCACTTTGGAAATCGAATCCCCCGGCGAACACCGCACAGCGATCCAGCACCGACTTCTCCTCGTCGTCGAGGTGGTCGTAGGACCATGCCACCGCGTGGCGCAGCGTGTGGTGGCGTGCAAGGCCGCGCCGGGAGCCGACCAGCAGCCGGAATCGGTGGTCGAGACGATCACGCACCTCGCTGGCGGTCATCGACGCCATCCGCGAGGCCGCCAACTCGATGGCCAGGGGTATCCCGTCGAGGCGCTGGCAGATCTCCACCATCGCGGCTGCCTCCGCAGGCTCGGTCATCGAGAAGCGCGAGGCGACGCTACGGGCACGTTCGACAAACAAGGCCACCGCAGCCGAGTCGGTGCCCGTATCGATGTCCAGTGAGGGCACCAGCCACACTTGCTCGTCGGGAACCCCCAGCCCTTCGCGGCTGGTGGCCAGGATTCGTACAGTTGCTGAGTGCGCGAGTATGGCTTCGATGAGATCCGCTGCGGCGTCGAGAACGTGCTCGCAGTTGTCGAACACCAACAGCCGGACCCTGCCTTCCAATGCGGCGGCCACACTGTCATTCAGGGTCTTCCCGGGTTGTTGGGTGATGCCCAGCACCGCGGCTACGGCATCAGGCACCGCCGCCGGATCGGTAACCGCGGCCAGTTCGAAAAACCAGACCCCGTCAGGGAACTCGTCGGCCCGGCGCGCCGCAACTTCGGTCGCCAGGCGGGTCTTACCGACCCCGCCCACCCCGGTCAACGTCACCAACCGATGAGCCTTCAACGCCTCTTCGACCTCGGCCAGTTCTGCTTCGCGTCCGATGAAGCTGCTGGCGGCAGGCCGCAGATTCCCAGGACTGGTATCCAGTGCCCGCAATGAGGGAAATTCTGTCCGCAGTCCGAGTGCTCGGACCTGGAACACCCCCACCGGCGCTGACACATCACGCAACCGTCGCGGTCCCAGATCGAGAAGATCAACACCGGTGAGGAGCACTGCCGTCGAGTCGGCCACCAGGATTTGACCACCATGTCCGGCTGCCATCACCCTCGCGGCACGGTTGAGCACCGCACCGAAGTAATCCCCGTCCCGCAGCTCGGCTTCGCCGGTCGCCAGCCCCATCCGCACCGGCAACTCCAGCGCCCGCTGCGCAGTGATCGCGGCGTCGACGGCGGACCTCGGCGACGCAAACGCGGCCGCCACGCCATCGCCGCTGTGGCTGAACAAGAAGCCGCCGTGCGCCTCGATCGAGGAGCGCAACACCTCGTCATGGGCGGCCAACGCCGCCCGCATCGCCATCCGCGTCGGTCTCCCACCGACGGGTCGAACCCTCCACATCGGTGAACAGAAACGTCACCACCCCCGAAGGAGCAGCCGCCGTCATTGCATCGCCTCGGCCCACGCAATGTGCCCTTGGAAGCCAAGGGATCTCGCCATGTTGCGGTAACGATCGCGATAGTCGTGGTACGTGGCTTCGTCTCCGCGCGCTCGCGCCTGCGCCGCGCGCATCGGCAGCAGCCACAAGTCGTACACGACGAATCCGGGCTCGGTCGGCACGGCGGAGAGCCGATCGATGGCCGCCTGCGCTTCCCGAAGGTCGGTGGGTCCGCCCCTGCGAAGCAGCGCCTGTACCAGAGCGGCGGTGGTCGCCCCGCACCTGAGCATGTCGGTGGTGGCGTACTCATCCTCGAGGGTGGCTCGTAACAGTTCGATCGCACCGTCAAGGTCGTCGGTGCGCAACTTCTCGTTGGCGACAAAGACGTTGACGATCATGGCGGCTCCCAGCGTGAAGCGCTCGCGCAAAGCGGCTTCACGGGCGGCGGCCAGCAAGGTGAAGGCCTCTTCGCGCCGGGACCCGTCGTAGGTCGTCAGTGCGACGCCGTGAACGAACTGGGCACAGGCCAGCGCAAGATTGTCGCCCGACTGCTCAGCGATTTCCAACATCTCAGCCGTTTCGCTGCACGGCCGCCGCGTCCGGCAACCACACGCCGTCCCCGACCAGCATGTATTTGAACAGCAGCATGATCGCGCGCAATGACGGTTCGAACGCCCGGCTCATCGTTACGGCCTGATCCACATCTTCTCGCCAGTCCGGGTCCCCCAGACAGCATCGTGCGCAACCCCTGCATCATGATCGCGGCCGTCAGCGGGGAACCGATGACCAGATTGCCCTTTGCGGCGTCACCGTCAGCCAGGTCGATCATCTTTTGCGCCAAACGCAGGGTTTCGGTCATCTCGCCGCGCTGGTATCTGGTAGGTAGCGCTGCGTACAGCAACCCAAGGGCCAATGTCGGGTCGCCGATGGAATCGAGCAGACTCTCGAGTTCGGAGGCCAACTGTGACGCTTCGTCGAATCGGACGTGAACGACGAGTGCCGGTAAATACCCGGCCATCGCCATCGCCAGCGACCGCTTGTCGCCGGCGGCGGTGGCGAGATCACGCAGTTCGTCGAACCCGGTGTCGGCCATGCTGCCGCCGGCCAGCCAGGCGCTGGCGCAGAGCAGCGTCCGCGGCGCAATCCGCATTGCGGCGCGGTCGGCATCGGTGTCGGGCAGGCGGTCCGCGACGGACCGTGCGTGCCGCCAACTCGCCTGTGCCGCAGCGAGGTCGCGGTGGGTCAACCACGTCCCCGCGCGCATGTGCCAGGCGAACGCTGCGTGTAAATCGCCCGCCGCTTTCAGGTGTTCGGCGATCAGCGCGGCGTTCTCGTCGGACGACCCACGCTGCTCGATCGCGGCGGCCAGCCGCCGGTGTAATTCGGCGCGATCCGACTTGAGCTGTGATTCATAGGCCACGGTCCGAATGAGTGGATGCCTGAACACGTATTCCACCCGTGGGGTGAACCCGATTTGGTCGATCAACTCTGCCGCGACCAACTCATCGAAGACCGGGTCGCTTCCCAGCACGGATACCAGCTCGGGGCTGAACTGTGACCCGATGACTGCCGCGGTATTCAATGTGCGTTTGGCCGCGGAGCTGAGCCGGTCGACGCGGGCCGCGATAACGGCCTGCAACGTCGCGGGTACGGTGACATCGCCCATGTCGCCGCGCAGCACGTAGGAGCCGCGGGTCCCGTCGATCACGCCGCGCTCGGCCAGATCCCGCACGATCTCCTCGGCGAAGAACGGGTTGCCGCCGGCGCGTTGGGCGATGACTTCTGCCAGCCCATGGAGTGAGGAATCGGTGCCTACCAACTCCACGACCAATGCCTCGGCCTGCGCCGTGTTGAGTGGGCGCAACGCGATCGTCTGCGTGCCGGGGATCGTGGCCAGCGCGCCGCGGTACTCGGGGCGATAGGTGATCAGTACTAATGAGTGGGTGTGTCGGACGACTGCCATGAAGTCGGCCAGCATCGACTCGCTGACGTCGTCGATCCAGTGGGCATCCTCGACTACATACAGCGCCGGCGTGTGCCGCGCCATCGATGCTGCATTGACTAGCGCGGTAAGCCTACGGCGCCGGGCGTCACCCTCGACGTTGGGCACCTCGGCTTCAGGATCGGCAATACCCAGTAGGTCGTCGAGCAGGAGCAGGTCGTCCGAATTCGCATCAGAGAATCGGGCGCGCAGTTGTGCCCGCGCCACCTCGCTATCGAGTCCGTCGACACCGAGTCCGGCGCGCATGAGTCGGGTTACCGCGTGGAAGGGGATATCCCTTGTGTGGGCTTCGCAGTAGGCGGTAAACACGTCCACGCAGCGGCTGTTGGCCAGTGCCGCCGCCTCGCGGACGATGCGGCTCTTGCCAATACCCGGCGGCCCAATGACACCAATTACGCAGCCGACCCCGTCAATTGCCTCATCGAGGAGACCGGCAATGGTGTTGAGCTCCCAGGTGCGCCCGACCAACCGCGGGTCGCTACGCCCGCGCTGATCGCTGGACGCGGCGATCAGGCGGTGCGCTGGGACCGGATGAGTTGCCCCTTTGATGTACACCATTTCCGGTTCTGCCTGCACGACGCCGCCCTCGACCAGCCGAGCCGTTGACTCACTGAGCATCACCCCACCCGCCGGCGCCACCGACTCCATCCGCTGGGCGATCCCCACTTGCTCACCGACGGCGGTGTATCCGAAAGCACCGGAACCGATCTCACCGGCGATCACCTGACCAGAATTCAACCCGACGCGCAACTGCAGATCCACACCATCGCGCTCTCGCACATCGACGGCAAGCCGCTTCGTATCCTCCTGAACAGCCAGCGCTGCCAGGCATGCGCGAACGGCGTGGTCCTCCAACGCCACGGGAGCGCCGAACACCGCCATGATCCCGTCGCCGGTGAACTTATCCACCGTCCCCCCGTACCGCTGCACCACCGACGCGCAGCGGTCAGCCAGCTCGGCCATGATCTCGCGCAGCCGCTCCGGCCCCAGCCTCGCCGCGATGTCCATCGAATGAACCACATCGGCGAACAGCACCGTCACCTGCTTGTACTCCGCCGATCGAGTGGCCTGTGTCAGCGGTGCACCGCACTCGTTGCAGAACTTGGAGTTCGGTGGCAGTTCGGTGCCGCACGACCCACACAGCAGCCCCGTCGCGGTCAGTCCACCGCCACCGTCCCCGCTGGGGTCCACGTCAGTATCGTTTCACCGCTGGTCAACGATGTCCGTCATATCGACAGGCATCTCTGATACAAAGTTTTGAGACTCTCGAATGTCGTCTATTTCGAGACGTCGGGCTTCTGAACGCCGGACGACCGTGCCTTATCGCTAGCGACTGCTTGGCGATTGGTGGTGAGGGCTGCGAAGAATCGCCAAGAATCCGCCAAGAATCCGCCAAGCCGTCCACGGCAGCCTCTACCTTACGGGCCACCACAGCCCGGCCCGACAGACCAAGAAGGAACACAAGCCAATGAAAACGACCAAGATTAGGAAGCTCGCGCTGATCGGCACGGCGACGGCCCCGGTTTCGCACCGGCGGGTGCTGCTTCAGTCCCGGGCCGTCAAGCTGATTGGCCTTCTGTCGGCCGTCGCAGTGGCCGCCTGTGCCCACACAACCGCGCACACAACAGAGATATCCAAAACCGGTCCGGCGACCACGGTGCCCACGCCCGGCAGGGGCGCGGTCACGTTCGAGTACTTGCAGCGCGCACCCGTGCCGGCGCTGTGCGAGCACGATCCAGGCGAACTGCGAAACGGGCAATTGCCGCCACAAGAGGGGCATCGCGGAAACGTCGAGATCGCGTTGAACTACAACACCGCCGCCTACAAGGTGGCGTTTGGCGACCTGACCGGGGGCGCAGGCGACGCCGCTATGGTCATCCACTGCAATGCCGGTGGGGTTGGGTGGCCGGAGACTGTGCAGCTCTATACGGCGGGCCCGCACCTCGCACCGCTTCGGGCCCAGGCGGCTGGGGGGAATCGACCTCGGCGACCTTACCCACGGCGGCAGGGAAATCGTGACCGAGCTGTCCATCGCGGACCGTGTCGCACATGTGACGTGGATGGCCAACGGTCCGAATGACGGAATGTGTTGTCCGACCGTGAAGATGATGGCCGACCTGCGTTGGGACGGTTCCACAGTAGTTGCCCAGAACGTGCGCCGAGCCAACTAACCGTCGACGAGATCTCGCCGACGGGCACGCCCATGCGCTCCCGCCGACGGGTCGAACCCTCAATGTCGGCGAACAGGAATGTCACGACCCCCGAAGGCTGGCACCAACGAAGAACCCACGCCACCACGGCACCCCCAGGCCCCTGGACATGTATCGACGGAAAGGAAACCGCGATGACCAACATTTCACGCCACCAGCAGCCCATCAAGCGCCGTGACGACCATCGGATCGGTCGTCAGCACACTGGGCCAGGACCAGCTCGGAAGATCACGACGCTCGCGCTGCTCGCAACGGCGACGGTCGCGGCAACCATCGGCTTGGCGGCAACCGCACACGCAGATGAGAGCTACGATTTTTTGTCTCCATCGGGGAACATAGTGTGCTTCGTTTCGACGAGCTTCGACGGCACAAACGGTGCCGAATGTGAAATCCGCGACTACACCTACATGGCGCCGCCGAAACCGCCGGGCTGCCAGCTAGGCGGTTGGGGCGACCGCTTCAGCTTGAAGCAGGGCAGCGCACCCGTCGTGCACTGCCACGGGGACACCAATTTTGTCCCCGGGCTGCCCATTCTGCCGTACGGCCAAATGCGCTCAGCCGGACCGATCACCTGCAACAGTGAGGCTTCGGGTGTGACGTGCACCGATCGCAGCACCGGTCATTTCTTCCGTCTGTCGCGCGAGTCGTACCAGCTCGGCTGACAACCCCGTGAGCCGATTCGCACGCCTCCGAAAGGGCAACACCACCATGTTTGGAAACCTGCGCATGCTGGGGTACGCGGCCGTTGCCGCCTGCGTCCTGGTCGGCTGGTCGGGCACCGGGACGGCCGGCGCCCAATCGGCGTGCGCCGACCTCGGCGGAACAGTCGACCCCGACCAGATCTGCCACGTTCAGAGCGCCACCTCCAGCTACACCCTCGACTTCAGCTTTCCGGTCAGCTACCCCGACCAGCAGCCGCTGACCGACTTCCTGACCCATGAGCGTGACCAAGAGGTCGAATACGCCCAGATGTACCCGCCGAGCAATCGGCCGTCGCCGTATGAGTTCAAAGCCACGGGCACGGCGTACCGATCGGGCACGCCCTCTTCCGGCACTCAAAGCTTGGTGTTCCGTATTGCCAACGACACCGGCGCTGCGAACGAAGGCCGCCCGGCGACCTCGTACACGGCGTTCAACTACGACCTTGGCAAGGGCGCCCCGATCACGTTCGACACGTTGTTCAAACCGGGCACCAAACCGGTGGACGTCCAACACGAGTTGGAGAAACGTGGGGTTGCGGTCCTGCCGTCGTTTAACGACTTCGGCGTGCACGGATACCAGAATTTCGCGATCACCGACGACGCGGTGATCTTCTTCTTCGATCACGATTTTCTGCACGAGGGGCCAGGGAAAGTCTCAGTGCCCCGCATCGAAATCGCGGCACTGCTCGCATAACCGCGGCCAGACCTCACCAGAAAGAGAAACAGACATGACCAAAACTCCACGCCACCAACAACTTATGAAACGCGCTTTGATCGCAACGGCGACCATCGCGGCAACGATCTCGCTCGCCGCGTGCTCGACCACCACGCCGGGGCCAACCACGACCGCCACCAGCAAGCCGGCGGCCTCGAGCGGCCCAGCGGCCGGCCAGGCCAGCAGCTGCGCGGTGAACCCGTCATCCGCCCCGTTGCCGACCGCCGAAAAGTACGAACCCGTGTCGCCGGACGCCAGGATCTCCGTTTCGCTGAGCGGCATCCCCTCGGGCACCATCAAGCCCGGCGACCCGCCGACCGAGGTCGAGGTGACGCTGTGCAACAACTCGCCGGTCGACTACCCGAAGGTCGGCGTCGTGCTGGCGCTGACGCGCTGCAGCTGCGCGACCTACCCAAGCGGGCTCCCCAAGGGCACCGCCGACCGCTTCGACCCGGCCACCGGGAGCTGGATCAAGCTGGACCATCCGGTCATGGGCACGGGCATGGACTACATCGGCGGCTACACGAACGTGCAGGAACTGCCCAAGGGCAAGGAAGTAACGCTGCGCTACCGCGTTGCGCTCGACGCTTCCATGACGGACGGCAAGGGCTCTGTGGAAGCGACGGCCGTCATACCCGATGACCTTGTTCAGATCGGCAAGGCGGACCTGCCCTTCACCGTCTCGAAGGACTCAACGACTCCGCCAGCGCCGGCGTCCCGACCAACTGTGTTGCCGTTCACGGGCCTCACCTATCCGAGCAGCGTGGCGGTGGACGCGGCCGGCAACGTGTACGTCACCGACACTGGGAATGACCGGGTGGTGAAGTTGGCGGCCGGGTCGAACGAACAGACGGTGCTGCCGTTCACAGGCCTGCACAGCCCCCGTGCTGTTGCGGTGGACACCGACGGCAACGTCTACATCACCGACTTCGTCACCGCCGCCACCCTCTTCGTCGTCCCCAACAGCCGGGTGGTGAAGTTGGCGGCCGGATCGAACGACCAGTCGGTGCTACCGTTCACCTTCCTCGGCAACGTTCAGGGTGTGGCGGTCGATACCGCCGGAAACGTCTATGTCACCGACTACACCAGGGGCGGCGACACCAAGGTGCTGAAGTTGGCGGCCGGGTCGACCGATCAGACCGTGCTGCCGTTCACCGGCATCACGTCGGCCAACGGTGTGGCAGTGGACAGCGCAGGCAGCGTCTATGTCAACGACGGCCCGAACAATCGGGTGGTGAAGTTGGCGGCCGGATCGACCGATCAGACCGTGCTGCCGTTGACCGGCCTTCAGTATGCCAACGGTCTGGCGGTGGACACCGCAGGCGACGTGTACGTCATCGACGACAGACAGGTGGTGAAGTTCGCGGCCGGGTCGAACGACCAGACCGCGGTGCCGTCTACCGTCCTCAACGGACCCGAAGATGTGGCGGTGGATGGCGTCGGCAACGTGTACGTCGTCGACAACAGCGGTTTCGGCCAGGTGGTGAAGTTGGAGGCGGGCTGATGCGCCATTTCATCGCCGCGGTGGCCCTGCTCGGTGTTGCCGCTGTCGGCGCCACCGGATGCAGCGGCACACCGCAGTCCCCGCAGGCAACGGCGCCGACGACTGCGGCGCACGGGACAACGACCCCGCCGAGCGCGCCACCGCCAACGCAGGCGTCCGCACAAACCGTGCTGCCGTTGACCGGCCTGGAAGGCACACATGATCTGGCGGTCGACACCGCAGGCAACGTGTATGTCGCCGACACACATTACTTCAAAAGCGACAAGGGATTCCCCGACGCGACCACCCGGGTGATCAAGCTGGCGGCCGGGTCGAACAGCCAAACCGTGCTGCCGCAGTTCGTTCATGCCGGTCTGGTGGCGGACCCCGCAGGAGCCGTGTGGGTCGTCGACGCCCGCAACGAGCAACTGGTGAAGTTGGCGGCCGGGTCGGACACACAGACCGTGCTGCCGCTACCCAACCTTGGCGTGCACGGCGATATTCAGACAGTGGATAACGCCGGAAATGTGTACGGCGCCAACGGCGGTGGAGTGGATTCCGGCGGAGGGTGCTGCGTGCCTGTCCACGTGGTGAAATTGGCGGTTGGGTCGAACAACTCGACGGTACTGCCGTTCGCCCACATCAACGGCGACGGGGGTATGGCGGTGGACACCGCCGGCAATGTGTACGTGGGAGACTACAACAACAATCGGGTCCTGGAGTTGGCGGCAGGGTCGGACACCCCGACGGTGCTGCCGTTCACCCACCTCCACGGCGTCATCGATATAGCAGTCGACGCCGCCGGCGGTGTGTATGTGGTTGATGCAGAACACAATCGGGTGATGAAGCTCACGGCCGGGTCGGACACGCCGACGGTATTGCCGTTCAGCGGGCTTAATCACCCTGTCAGCGTGGCGGTGGACACCGCGGGCGATGTGTACGTCGTCGACGGCGGCAACCACCGGGTGCTCAAACTTGCGGCGGAGCAGTCGTAATGGCGACTCGGACCGTGTTGATCGCGCCCACGAGTGCGGCCGTCATCGCCGGCACCCCGAATGGGACCCGATCGCCCGCCCGCGAATCCCCCGATCGCTGCTCGAAATCTATGACCACAATGTCGACGCACGTCGGCGGCTCACCGCGATGAGCAAGGGCTACGAACAACCCACGCTGCCTGCGTGGCGCATCGACCCGCCGCCGCCGGCCGACGAACTGCTGGGTTACTACTCGGCGGTCGGCTGTACCTTGACCGGCAGCACGTCGAGCAGGCCGGTGGCGATGCGGCCCAACGGGATAGGGTCTGCGGCGAACTGCTGGGCCACGACCGCCGCACCGGACGGCGCTAACGCCTTCTGCCCGTACTCGCCGACCATCTTCGACGCCACGGCGGCACCCACGCCCTTGAAGCTGATCCGCTTACCTCCAAGCCCGCCACTAGCAGGCGCCGACGAATCGACACCAACACGAGCGGAAATCGCCTTCGCCTCCGACATCACTTCCTCGTCGACGCGGATCTGCCTTCAGCGCGCTGTTGATGTCCTTGGCCTTGGCGATGATGGGATCGAAAACCGCCTTCTCTTCGGGCGTCATGGCCCGGTTCTCGGCGTCGGCCTTCGCGGCGATCTCACCCGCCCGGTCCAGATCGGGTCGAAACGCACGGACCTGTTCTCGAAGTGCTTCTCTACGTGACATGTTTCGCTCCTGAAGCGAATCCGACTGCGCCGCAGCGCAGCACAAACAAGGGAGTATCGGATTTGCTTGGCGACGAAACAGTACATAGGCGGGTCTCACGGGGCTGGCCCACCGAATAGCGGTGGCGCTTGGCGAAACTTCCTGCCGTCTCCTTGGCCTGACCAAGTCTGAACCCTCGAAGCTGTTGCGGGTGCGTTGCCCGCTGGCCCGCGGGGCCCGTGCGGACGGACGGGTCAACGCCCCATCAACAACAACGTCCGAGGAGGACGCCCCCCAGTTTACCGACAAGCCGTGACAATTCGTTCTCACAGCGATGAGTTGTGGCGAGCCCCGGTACAGCTGAGGCTGGGCAAAACACTTTGACGATTATTTCAAATTTCGCCAACGCACGGTTGTTGCGTGGTATTACGAAAATGCCCACCGTTCACCATCCCGGTGTGTGCTGGACGGGGGTTAAGTTGCAGCTAGGAGGGACAGGCAAGTGTTTGCTACAAGGACGAAGCGCACGCTGGTAGCAGGCGGCTTGGCATTGAGCTTGGCCGGTTTTGGGGCGTTTGCGGGTGTGGCGTCTGCCGACGAAGGGTGCTACTGGGACGGGATTCCCGGTCCGGGGAGTACCTCGACTCTTTGGCCAGAGTGGGGACAGGTTGTCGATCCCTCGGAGGCTGCCTGCACAGCCGCGCTTGACGCCAGCGATACGAGCATGACCGACATTCCCGCGGCAGGTTCGTACCCGGGCCATAGCCCGGCGTTCGCGGCGAGCCCGCAGACGACCGTTCCGTAGCAAGCCAGTGACCGGTGACCTCGGAGGGGTCCAGCACTGACAACTTCGTCTGCGTGGGGGCGGTCGTGCCAGGCAGATAAACAACCAAGGGAGCGCATTCCCGATGCGCGCGTCGCGCTGAACCCTCCATTACCGACAGCGGTCGGCCCCACCACAACCCGCTGCCGGGGGTGCTGGGGCCGACCTAGAGGGCAAGTCTGGCGTATAGAAACTTGCCTTCCTGATACGAATACGGGTTGGCGCCTGATCTAGTTCGACGGCCTGTCGCGCCATTGCCGCGCATCCCAATGCCCAGCCGCCTCCTCGTCCACCTCGATCAACTCGCACGGCTTACCGAACTCGTCGTAACGGCGGAACACGAGAACACGGCGTGGATTCTCGGATGATTCGGGATCAGTCATCGTCGGCGGCGTTCGCATCGATGATGGTGGCCTCCAAAATCGCGCGGGCCGCCGTGACTCCGTTCGTCGCGACCAGCGCGGCGCCCAGATTCCGGTACAACACTGCGATAACGGCCACCGCGGTATCCATGCCGGCTGCGCGTATCTCGCGGAGTGTGCTGTCGACACGGGCAGCATTGAAGTCGACGGCGGCCAGGCCGCCACGAGCAGCCAAAGCCCCCCCGGTTTGTTGCTGCCGCTGTGACTTTAGTGGCGAACTGGTGGTTGCAGCGGCCGCGGGCTCATTTACCGCCCCGAGCGTGTCACGGCGACGGCGGGCTTGTAGGCGACGTGCTTGTCGTCGTGCTGTTGAAAGTGCCGGTATTCGTGTAGTAACCAATCTCGGTGTCAGTAGTGGTTCCGCCTGCACTCGTGACCTTCTGACCAACAGTGCCCGATTCCCGGTGTACCACGTAGTTGCTGGCGGTGCCGGTCGTATTGGCGGTGGTGTTCGTCAGGTATAGCTTTGAGGTGGTGGCGTTGGTGGTAAACGTCTGGTTCCCCCACGTGGTAGTGGTTTTGGCACTGGTGGACGTGCACGGGTTGCAGCTGTAGGTGACTCCACCGAAGCTGATGTTGATGCCGCCGGTCTCAGCGTGGGCGGTAGCCGCGCTTGCGGTCACAAGACCCATCGCTGCTAGGCCCAGCGCACCGGCGGCTCGGGCGATGATTGTGCGCATTGGTGCTCTCCTTTTGGTTCGGTGGTTCAGACTGAAAATATGGTGGCGACGGCGAATGAAGCCGCTGAAAGTCACCGTAATAGCGCAGCGGTTGGCATAAAGCGTGTTTTTGCAAAAAAATTGCGGAGTCGTTAATACGTGGTTTTTCGCTAACTGACCGAGTAAATGTCATCGGCCTAGGTCCCTGCCACCTCTATAGAGCCCCCGGCGCCGGGGGTGAGTTCTTACGGCGCGGTGTCGACAGTGATCGCGGAACCGACCAGCGCCTGCCCGACACCGAAGAAGAGCCACTGACCGACGTCCTGCTTGCCCGACTTCGGGTCGATGAACACCGCCGACGTCAACAGGCTGGCGAACGCGCGGAAATTCTGAGGATGAAACACCGACAATGTGTCCGCAGCCACGAGCGCGGTCGGATACAGCGACGCGCCATAGCGCGTCGCATACGAGCCGGTGTCTGGACTTCGCCGGCGTGAACGTCGCGTTACCCGCCAGCGCCGCAATCTCTGCTGGCGCGCCGACAATCCACAAATCGCTCGTCGCAGGCACACTCAGCAGCGACGGTCACCGACGCCTCGTCGATCGACACCGCATCCGGCGTGGCGTCTTCGATCTTGGTAACCACAGCCCTGTCGACGTTGCGGGCGATGATGCCAGCGTGCGCGGCCGATACCTCGGTGATCGACGTTGACAGCAGTGCTTCAGAAGTCAGTGTCGACCAGGCGCCCGCGCGGCCGATGGTGACAGCGTCGGGATTCACACCGCCGAATTCGGCGTGGTTGGTGCCCTCGCCGACCAGCGCCACCCCGCCAGGCAGCGTGAACTGTGGGACGACGCCTGCATACCCTGTCGGCGCGGTCGTGGGAATCCCTGCCGACCGCCACAACGACCGTGGTGCCTGCAAGCCGTTGCTCATGTATTAGCGCTGGGTGCCCAGATCGGTGGTCGCCAGCGCGGCGCGGGTCTCGAGCACGGTGACGTTCTCGAAGCGCTTACGCGCGGTCTCAAGTACGGTGACGTTCTCGCTGGACAGTGTGAACGGTGACTGATGGTGGCGGGAACGCGAGCGCGTCTCGATGGCCTGGTCGATCGCTGCGCCAATGTCCGCGGCCCGTTTCCGGTTTGGCTCTTCGAGGGCATGCTCGTCGTAGCGGCGGATCGCCTCGGTGGCGGCCTCGATACGGTCGGCCCTGGCCAGCCCCCAGCTACCTAAAAGAAAGCTCCAGCAGATCATCTTGCCTCGTACCCACCGTCGAAGCGGGCGTACTCCAAAACGTGGGAGATGTGTCCCAATATTGGGTTGGTGTACGTCCCTACCGGGTACTGCTCTTGGAGCGCGAGCATTGCCATCAATGCCGCCGCGTAGGTGGCCGACAGGTCTGGCGTATGGCTGTCGGTCACCGCTTCGACACAAAATCGTGGGAGGGGATGGCCCCCGCGGATCAAGCCGCCTAAAGCCCGCCCCGGACGAGGACCATCCCCCGCTCACGCGCGATCGCCCTCCCCCAATAGACCGCTGCGCAAGTCATAACTGGATTGCCACTACGACCGTGACAAAACGTGCATCGCCCGCAAGGCTGCCAGGTGCTTGCCGAGTCACATATTTTGGGCTTTCCGCTAAGCAGGATGTGGCTGCGACGCAAACACGCCCGACGCGATGACAAGTAGCCGGCGGAGGGCTGGTTGAGCCGAGGGGAACCGGGCTGTGGATCGGGTTTCAGCGGAGCTGGCAACCCTTGTGCTGCTCTCTTCGGCGATGCCCCGTAGTCATCGTGATCGGCGCTAACAACGACAAGACCGGCAGAGGCGACAGCAGCTCGGGTCATTCAGTCGGATCGAATCAACCGATCCGCGATGCCAAATTTGAGTTCGAGGTCAGCGATGTCAGCGTGCCAGCACATTGGTATGGCGATCCCCGCTCGCCGGCCAGTGGATCATCGAGACGATGACGATGCGCAAAATCGGCGGTGAGCCGCAGTCTCTCTTTGTGCAGAACCAGAAGCTGATCTCAGCGGGGTGTGAGTACGCGGCCGATACGATGGCGTCATATGCGATGAACCAGCGGACGTAGCACGGTCCCCCGGATGGTCCTGAACACCTCGGGCCAGGTCGGCACCACGACATCAGGTAACCGGCCACTCAACATGGCATTGCACACCGTCGCCCTCACTCAAATCCGCCTCGATCGTCCCGGGGCGTCCTAACACCAGAAAGAATGGCCGAAGTCACTCGCCGGCAGGGCCTTACACTCGCTCGAACGCCGTCTGTGTCGTCTGGTCTTTCGCTGCCTCGAGAACGTTCACAACATCCGCAGGGAAGGGGAACCACCGACGACTCCATCGGAAAATCGCGTCATCGCGCCCCGCCGGGAGCGTGGACCATATCGTCAAGTCGTAGCCGCTGCGCGTGACCGACCCCGACGACCCCAGACAGAAACCAGTTGCCACCACCCGAAAACAAAGCCGCGGATGTGGCCGGAGACACGCCGCCGCCGTATTGCACACGCGCCACTGCTGCCGAAGCGATTCCGCCGTGGGTATCGGCGGTTGCTCAGGATCGACGATCACGACTGTGGCGACTGGGGTTCGAGACATCCCTAACGCCGTCCTCCCTGTGTTCAGGACCGCGATTCGTCGACGGCCGGTCAACGCGTTTAGGGCTTACTTGCCCGTGCAATACCACCTTCAGATAGCTGCATCAATCGTTGCGAAGGAAAGGATCAGCAGTCACATGGGAGCGGAAGAAATACCCACACTACAGATTTCTGTTGGCGACGTAGTTGAGAGTCCTCACTCTGGCGATTGGATGACAATTACGCACATCGATGTTGATTCGACTAACGTAACTCATGATCATTCACATGACGGTGGAACAGTGAATGAAGAATATCGCATTTATCGCGACGAGTGCACTGGCGAACAGTTCGATTCCCGCGAAGCGAGCGAGTCCATCCGTCGCAAGGTTGGCGAGTGATATGAGCGGCAGCCTACACGACCTATCATCGGTTAATTGCTAATTCTTTCGCCGCTTATTCCGTTATCGCGCCGACGCACGTTCGCAAATGGGTGGCTCTCAACTGATGTGGCTTAATTTCTACGACTCCAAGATGTCGTGCGGGCGGGGCCGGTACAGAGGTCAAATGAGCTGCAGCCGTTTGAAGCCCCAGAGTTTCGGCACCGCAGCGACGATGTGCCCCACCGTGCCGACCGACGGCTTGTTTGCCCTACGACGCGAATGACATTCACCCACAAAAGTCGCGTGGTGCTGGCCGCTGGCAAACTGGTCCAATGAAGTATGGCGCACCATGTTCGACGCAAATCAAAGGGTTTCCATGAGGCCTGACCTAGATATGACGCGCCCCCCGACCAACGGGTGTAACAGAAGGTGAACGGCCTTTTGGCGACCGGAACCTATCCGGCACTTTAGCTGTCGAATCAGAAGATCAAAAATCTCAGACCGTTGCCAATTCTCAGATTGAAGTCAGCCAGCGACCCCTGTCAAGCCGGTGTCCTTGCGGTCGCGTGCACATGACACTTCTCGGACTTGCCGACGGCTCGACCAGGCGAGGCCCTTGGTCACGGTGACGCAAACCGGGTACGACTGTGGCTATGCGGTCAAGTTTTGCTGAACGGTGACATTGCAGTCTGAATCCGGTGATACTCGGTAACAAGGTCGGGATTGTCTGCGAACTAGCTCAGAGGACCGACATGAGGTGAACGCGATCGGAAGCAGTCAGCTCCGGTGCGCTGTGAGGCGACCCGGGGAAGGTGTGCGCTTCCGTCTCGTCCATGAAGTTGCGGCCTGGTATGACCCGGAAGCTTACTTTCGCCGACGTGCCAGGCGCGGCAGGGCATTCGATATGCCGATTCCCGGTCTCGGTGACGTACGATTCGCCGCCTGCGCCGAAGACGTCCGCGAGTTTCTCGCCGTTCCGGCCTCGGCGTTCATGCCCCCAATGCCTAACCCGATCGAACCGGTCGTCGGTGACGGATCGATTATTCTCCTCGATGGCGAAGCCCATAAGAAGGAACGCGCGCGTTTCCTGGCCGCCCTGCACCGCGAGCGCATTCGCCGGTATACCGATGTGATGGTTCAGGCCGCCGTCGACGAGGTCGCCGGGTGGTATCCAGGGGCGACGGTGGATGCGCGTGACGCGGCGCAGTCGATCACGCTGCATATCATCGTACGGACAATCTTCGGCATCGACGACGAGGAACGTTGCGCCGAATACGTCCGCGTCGTTAAAGCGATGATGCGCAACTACGTCGCCCCGTTCATGTTTTTCCCTGCGCTGCGGCGGGCCCCTTTTGGGCTGGGCCCGTGGGGGCGGTTCTCTGCCAAGCGGATTCAGTTGGACGGGATGCTCGCCGACCAGATCGCGCTACGGCGGCGTACCGGTACCAGAAGCCACGACGACGTGCTCAGCGTCCTACTCTCGGACGACGACGACGGCGCTCCGCGCGACGACGATGAAGTCCGGCAGCAGCTGCGCACATTACTGGTGTCGGGCCATGAGACCTCGGCGACCACCCTCGCTTGGGCGTTGTTTCACATTCATGCCGATAGTGATGTCCGGCGAAAGCTTCTTGACGAGCTCTCGACCGATCCGGCGACTGACGGGTTGCCGAAGCTTCCCTACCTCGGCGCCGTCATTTCTGAAACGCTCCGGATGCATCCCACAGTGTCGATAGTCGTGCGCCAGTTGAAAGGGCCCATCGACGCGTGGCAGACCTCGCGGGCTCCCGGCGATGTGATTGGCGTGGCTCTGTCTGCATTACATGCCGATCCGCGAGTCTGGCCTGATCCCGGCCGCTTTGATCCCGATCGATTCCTGACCCGACGGCCCTCACCGGCCGAGTACTCACCGTTCGGCTACGGGCATCGGCGCTGTCCCGGATCGGCCTTCGCCGCAATGGAGATGGCGGTTGTCTTGGGAACGATCCTGACCAAAGTCGAACTACGACTGCCCCCCGATGTAAAGCGATCGCGCAAATTGCCACGTTCCATTCCGCGTGGCGTCGCCGCCGTACCGAGCCGACCGATCAACCTCGAGGTGGTCCGCGCATGCGTCTGAAACATCACGTGCCACTATTGCGCTGGTCCTTTTGGCGGATGGCCGCTGCCAGCGGCAACATCACCAAGACTGGGCAGATCGGTGACGGACGCGAAGCCGCAGCGGTCGGCTATGTTATCGCGAACGCCCGCAAAGGCGATGCCGCGGACGTGCTCGACACCATAGACCGATTCGCCTACGACGTGTCGTTCCTCATCAATGTCGGTGACGAGAAAGGCAAGCTGCTGGACGCCGCCGTGGAGCGCGCATGCCCCAAACTGGCGTTGGAGTTGGGCACCTACTGCGGCTACGGCGCGCTGCGTATCGCGGCCGCGGCCCCAACCGCCAAGATTTACTCGATTGAACTGGCCGAGGCCAACGCCGAGAACGCCCGTCGAATCTGGGCGCACGCCGGCGTCGCCGACCGGGTAACCTGCGTGGTCGGCACGATCGGGGATGGTGGACGCACCCTGGACGCGTTGGCCACCGAACATGGCTTCAGCATGGGCGCATTGGATTTCGTTTTTCTCGACCACGACAAGAACGCCTATCTGGCTGACCTACAGAGCATTGTCGATCGGGGTTGGCTGCACCCTGGCACGATCGTGGTTGCCGACAACGTGAAGATTCCTGGAGCACCCCAATACCGGGCAAGTATGCGCGAACAGCAAGGCAAGACATGGCGGACGGTGGAGCACAAAACTCACGGTGAATACGGGTCGGTATTCCCTGATTTGGTGTTGGAGTCGACATATCTGGGCTGAACTGATCTATCTCACCCGCGGATGGACTCCCGCCAGACCGCCCACGGCTGGTGGCATGCACGGTACGCCAAAGTGCGACGTGCGTGCGGAGGCTCCAGGTCGTCCCCGAGATGCAGACGAGCCTGTCCGCGTTGGCATAGCACAGGGCAAACCAAACCGGGCGCGCCGTCCCGTCGTCCGGCAGTCGGCGAGGGTTGCGGTTCCCAGCGTGCAAGCGTCTGGTCTGGGTCCGACCTAGCCCACTGGCCCGTCGACCTGATAGCGGTAGTAGTGGAGGTGGCGGTCAAAAAGGTTGATGGGAACCGGCGGCGCCGAGAAAGAGCGGCACCGCGCTCGAAACGCACGCGGTGACTACTCCACCCGGCATTGACTCGGGCGAGAGAGATGATGGCACCAACACGCCCTGTGGTCGCTAACAATTCCTCCGTCAGATCCGCCAGGATCGATCTGCCGCCGACGCAGGAGGTGGACCTGGCACCCGACCCTCCTTAGTTGAAGCGGCCGTGCCGGTGTTCGTAGGAGTCGTCGTCCTGCCTCGTGTTCAAGTTGTAGCTGACCCCCAACTTGCAGAGCGCAGCGGATCGACCACAACGGCTCTTCTCGGCGCCGCCTTCATGCAAAACTCCCATTGTGAATATTCAGATTCGTTTCACAGACGGCAACGCCGTCACGCACTACAACATCACCAGCCACAGCGTCAGCGACCAGATACTCGAGGTCTCTACAGCTGAAGGTGACACCGTCTTCTACAGCCCTACGTACTGGCAGGCATATGTGATCGACCCTCGAGCGGAAGACCCGCTTGGCGTAAGCCAAGACGTTCCTCGTCCACCGATCGGGGTGTAATGCAAACTGCCTCTGATGGTGGGGCGGCCGCTATGCGCTCGCTCCCGGATTGAGCATTGGTGCCGATCACTTCGATATCACTTCCTATCGGCGGTGTTCCATGGCGAACCGGGGAGGGCGGTGGCACTGCGGTGTCTTCCAATGGAAGTGGAAGCATTTGGCGGGGATCGGTACGGAGATCTCATTCCGCGCATTACGTAGGAACTGCCCAGGCACATCCTGGCTCCTCCCCTGAATCGCAGGACGCATAGCGATGGCCGAGTGGGACGTTGTGCCGATCAGGGTTGAAGGCATCCGGCTCCGGAGCGCAGAACTGCGGGTGCCTTGAGTGAGGAATGGCCTTATCGAGATGGAGCAACCGGTCGGCACAGGTACACCGACGAGATCATCGTCGATTGTCGCCACGCTGCCGATGATTTGGCTCGCCAGGTGAAGCCGCAAACCCTCACGGGCGGTGATGGTCTCACCGTCGCGTCATCTCGGTGGTCATCTCGCTTGTACGAATTGCAGGCAGGAAAGTTGAATAGACGGTTGCGACGAACGTGTCAGCGGCGCGAGACCTGCATGCGTTGGTGAGGTCCTGCTCGCCGGGGGTACTTCCAACCCCAACCGGACCGTGGCGCAGCGTGGCTGCAGAGGCGCGGCGGCAGGCTGGCCGCTGAGCCGCGCCACCGGAGGAGGCCAAGACATCGACGCTGTGGCAATGTCTCCCAACCACGGCGTTCGACGCCGACCGGGTTAGAGCGTTCGAAGCTTCCGGAGGACTTGACCAAATGACAGCGGGGATGTGAGGGCGGTCTTGAGACTGCGGGCGACGGTGGCCATGTTCAGCAGCACTAGGTATCGCACACCGCAGTCGCGCCATTGGGCTACCTGATCGAGGATTTCGTCGGGCGTTCCATTGAGGTACAACTCGCTCACCACCGACGGCGGGATGCCTTTGACATGAGACAGCGCTGTCTGTTCGTCCCAATCTTGGGGCACGAGGTCTTGGGCTCCCGAAAACCCTTCTCCGAGTGGGTGCCGACTGCCGTGCCGGCGGTAAACGTCATCAGGGACACCCAAAGCGAATGCCTTCACCAGTTCGGAGTCCAGCGTTTCGTCGACCTCGTCGCGGCTGCGAGCGGTCACGATTGAGACCCACAGTGCAGGGACGATCGCTTCAGGGTCGCGTCCAGCGTCAGAGGCGGCGGTTCGAACGATTTCGAGGCGCTGCGCATATTCCGTCGGGCGATAGCCGAACCCCGGGAAGAACCCGTCTCCAAATCGACCGGCCGCCCGCAGCATGCGGGGGCCGCGCGCGGCGATCCAGATCGGCGGCCAGGTGCCGCGGTAGGGCGGAAGGTCGAAGATTGCGTTGTGCAGGGGAAAGAACTCAGAGTCCCGGTTGACGAGTTGACCTTTGGAATTCCACAGGGCTCGGATGGTGGCCATCGCCTCCTCGAAGCGGGCCACCGGTCTAGTCCAATCGACGCCATAGGGCTCATTGGCTTCGCGCTCTCCGGTGCCGATGCCGAGAATTGCCCGTCCACGGCTGAGCAGGTGTAGCGTCGCGGCGGCTTGGGCCGTGATGGCGGGGTTGCGGCGGCCGGTGTCAGTGACACCAACACCCAGGTGTAGTCGGCGCACCCGGTTGCGAGCCGACAGGTGACCCAGCATGGTCCACGGTTCCAGGTATGCGTCGGCGTTGGGCAGGATCTTCGCGACGCCGCAGTACTGCGGCTTCCACAACGAGCGCGGAAGCAGCGCGTTGAGGTGGTCGGGAACCCAGAAGGAGTCGGCCCCGGCCATCACGGCGGTGAAGTAGTTGCTGGTCGTGGACGCAGTGACTGTGGGTCGGGAGGCGATGAGCGGATCCATCACACCGACGCGAAGCTTTGACATGAAGACCTATTATCGCTGCCCTGTGCTTGTTTGGTGAGTGTTTGATTACTCCTCCAGAACAGTCCTGGTGGAGGTGAACAGTGTCCCGAAGGATGTTGGGACGGAACTCAGACACAGGTCGCGTCGTGCAGGAGCAGTCCCAGCTGGTGGGCAAGCGGAAGGGAGCAGAAGCATCAACCACGGCGATCTCCCACCCGATCTACTCCAAGCGGTTACGCGTGCCAGCGATGTGGCGCAGGTCCCCGCTGTCTACAGTGTTGCCCGACCCAATGGCGGCCTATCCCCCAGGCTGTCTGCAGCCCGTCATCGGCAAACCTGGGCGAGCGGATCGATGGTTATGACAGGATTCCTGACGCGGCGCCTTCGACGCGGGCATGAATGCGCTGTCGTTCAGCTACGCGGGGAGACAAGCGATGGGCCATTACCGATCGAACGTGCGAGACCTCGAGTTCAACCTGTTCGAGGTTCTCGGTCTCGACGCGGTGCTCGATTCGGGCGCCTACGGGGATCTGGACACGGCAACGGTGCGTGACATTCTCCGCGAGGTGGCGCGACTGTCCGAGGGGCCGATTGCAGACTCGTTCGTCGAGGCCGATCGCAACCCGCCGCGGTTCCTCCCAGAGGAGCACACGATCACGGTGCCGGATTCGGTGCGGACGGCCGTGGCCGCGTTCAAGGATGCCGGGTGGTGGCGGATAGGGATCTCCGAGGTGATCGGTGGGGTGCCCGCTCCGGCCCCAGTGGCCTGGGCGGTCAACGAGATGATGGTCTGCGCGAATCCGGCTATTCAGTGGTACAGCACTCCGGTCATGTCGCAGGTGCTCGGACTCGTCGGCAGCCCACAGCAGAAGCGTTGGGCGCGAATTGGTTTGGAAAGAGGCTGGACGGGCACCATGGCGCTGACCGAACCCGACGCGGGTTCGGATGTTGGCTCGGGGCGCACCAAGGCGTTTGCGCAACCGGACGGCACCTGGCACATCGAAGGCGTGAAGCGGTTCATTTCAGGCGGCGATATCGGTGACACGGCGGAGAACCTGTTCCACCTCGTGCTGGCGCGTCCAGAAGGTGCCGTACCCGGCAGCAAGGGCTTGAGCTTGTTCTACGTCCCGAAATACCTTTTCGACGAGGACACACTGGACCTGCGGCAGCGCAATGGAGTGTTCGCTACGGCGCTGGAAGCGAAGATGGGAATAAAAGCTTCTCCGACATGCGAGTTGACCTTCGGTGCGACCAACATTCCAGCCATCGGGTACCTCGTCGGCGATGTGCACGACGGCATCGCCCAGATGTTCAAGGCGATCGGGTACGCGCGGATGATGGTCGGTATCAAGTCCATCGGGACGCTGTCGACTGCTTATCTGCACGCGCGCGACTATGCGCAGCAGCGTGTGCAGGGACCCGACCTGACTCGCTTCACGGACAAGGACGCTCCCCGGGTCGCGATCATGCGCCACCCGGACGTGCGGCGAAGTCTCATCTTGCAGAAGGCGTACGCCGAAGGACTGCGGGCACTGTACATGTACGCCGCCGCGCACTCCTATGACTTCGGGGTCGCGTTGCTGGAAGACGTGGATACCGACTTGGCGGCGCGCGTGCACGATCTACTGCTGCCGATCGTCAAGGGCGTCGGTTCCGAGAAGTCCTACCACTGGATCAACGAAAGCCTGCAAACCTTGGGCGGATCGGGGTACTTGAAGGACTATCCCATCGAGCAATACATCCGAGATACCAGAATCGACTCGCTTTACGAGGGCACGACCGCGATCCAGTCGCTGGACTTTGTGTTCCGCAAGATCGCGCGTGACCGCGGCGTCGCCTTCGGGCACGTCGCCGGCCAGATCTCCACGTTCAGCGACAACACAACCGACGGCCGACTCAAGGCGGAGCGCGCACTCCTGCAGACCGCCCTGTCGGACGTGCAGGCGATGACGGGCACGCTGACGACTTATCTGCTCGAGGCCGGACATAATCCGACAGAGCTGTACAAGATCGGACTGGTGTCCGTTGCGTTCCTACACGCCGTCGGAGACCTGCTCATTGCGTGGCGCCTGCTCGTGCAGGCCGACACCGCCGCCGCCGCGCTCGATGCCGGTGCCGGTGCCGGTGCCGACGATTCCTTTTACCGTGGCAAGCTAGCCGCCGCCTCGTTCTTCGCCAAGTCCATCCTGCCGGCAATCTCGGCGACCCGCGCCGTCGTCGAGAACATCGACACAGACCTGATGGACGTTGCCGACGACGCCTTCTGATGCTTTCCCGGAGAGATGCAAGGCGTACCGGATTTGCGTTCCAGCCATGCCGACATGAAAGCGTCCTGTGCGTCGCCCCCGAAGCTAGGGAGGTAAAGCCATCCGGCGGGACAAACTGAGCGCTCACCTGCCCCTGCACCGCAGGCTAATTAGCTAGCGAGCCGACCACCCCTCTGGCCGCCCCGCATGCCGCTTCGGCGCCGATGAACACTCCCGAGGAGGTGACACCCACACCTTCTAACCAAAGCCGAGGTTTCCGAGTCCCAGGTGTCCCAGAGGCCCGAGGTTTCCTAGCGGGAATGGGCCGAAGTTTTCTAGCGGGAACGGGCCGAAGTTTTCTAGCGGCAACTGGCCGACCAGCGTCTCGAGCGGGTTAGTCGACCCTGCGGGCTTGTCGTTGTGATTAGGGGTCTGATACCACACGCGGTCGGTTTGCGGATTCTGCCCACGGAATGGTTGATGGTGTGTCGAGGCCACCGACGAGTTAGGACCATTGTCGGTATTGGCGTAGCTGAAGTTGCCGGTATCGCCGTAGCTGCTGGCCGCGGTGGCCAGAGCAAGAAGCGCTGGGGCCGCGGTCAACACGGCGCAGGCGGTGAGGCGAACCCGAACACTCCGGTGGTTATCGCTTGTCATAATATGTGCTCCCGAATGTAATCGTTGGTCGTTGCATTTCAGGATCCTCCCAATATGGAAAGGCCGCTAACGATTCGGCAAATGGGCTGGCAGCAGTGTGGACTTCCTCAACGTAGCAGGCGCAGCCTTCCGACAGTTGCTCGACGTCGGCTCACTTATTGAACTCCGCCAGTTACCATCGCGGAAGAAGCCAGTGCGTTCTTCGATGCCTCCGGCCACCAGTGGCCAGCCTGCCGCCGGTACACCCACATGCAGAGCCAGTCGCAGTGATCCGTCGGTTGCGGTCCGCACCGCTTAGCTGTTCATGAGTTCCGCAAGCCGGCTATTGGTTGCTTCTAGCGTCGCCCGGATGAGTTCTATGGCGTTCTGGCGAACTCCGGGATCTCGAAAGAGGTCGGCGAACATGCCTTGCAGGATGTTCAGACGGGCGGACTCCAACCAATCTGTGAGGGCGGTGTCCTGCAGCCAGCCCAGTTGATTCTTGTTATCCGACATGGTGATGCGAAGCCAGTCGATCGGCTCGTCCGGGTGAGGAATCGGCGCGCACAACTCATTTCGAGACGCGTCGTCGGAATAGGCCGCCTCGATGTGTGCGATCAGCGCCGAACTGAACACCTGTTGACAGCCGCGCAAGCTCTGCAGTGTGATCCGGTCGCCGTCGAACACCGGCACGGACGGCGGCCGGGGCAGCCCTCCAGTTGTGCAGTCGATGTACAGCGAATTCGGGTGCGCCACGAGGGCGCCAAAGTCAAGGACGATTGCGTCACGCCGTACCTCTTGCACATGGCCCAGGCGAACCACGTCCGCGATCCTGCGCAGTTGTTCCAGTTCGGGGTGCGACACGATTGCGCAGTGGTACATGGTGGGCTGCACATTGCGATCAATGCGCAACAGGTTGCGTGTTTCCTCCAGGCGCGCGAACAGGCCGTCGATCGACCTCGCTGCAAATATAGCCTGAGTCCGGGCAGCAAGACTTGCTCGCAGCTGGTCGACGAACTGTGGTCCGGGCTGGACGTTGGCACGGTTCATCAACCACGAGTCGCGGGGCATGATCCACCGCAACCGGTCCGGAGAGACACCATTACGAATAAGCCACAGGCATGCGTCCATTCCGGTTTTTCCAGCACCTACGATGGTGTAGTGGTCCCGACCGGCCGCCAGCCGCGGTAGCTCGTTGGGTGGCACAACATCGACGCCTTCGGCAACAGGAAACGGGACAGCCCTCATTGCCGGCACGATAGTTTCGAGGTAGGTGGCGGTGACCAGCCGCTGCCGCACTTTCACGGTGTGTTCGGCGCCGTCAAGTGTCTGGAATCGGTTGTTCCCTATGTATGTAGCCATCGGGAAGTACTTCAACCGTCCGGTGGGCAGAAGTTGCTGACGCATCACCCGTTCGTAGTAGGCGCATACCTCATTTCCCGTAGCGAGTTCATAAAACCCCGCGTTCCAGCCCGTTCCATCGATACGGTCGGTGCCCAGCGTGCAGGAGTTGACGCCGTAGTATGCCGACGGTTGATGCAAGCGGACGAACGGGTAGACCGAGGTCCAGTGGCCACCGGGCTGATGACCTCGGTCGACCAATGCAACAGTTGCGGCGGTTTCGCTCATCAGCGTGTCGACGAACGCCATTCCCATGGCACCCGCTCCTACGACTAGATAGTCGGCTTCGATCGTTGTCATAGTTCGGCACGCTACTTTGGCACCTGGAGTCGTCAGAAGAGTGTCGTCGTGGCCTGGCGACCGATCAGCAGCGCCAATTCGCCACGACAAAGGGCATTTGCCGTTCTGTCGGCGAGCGCGATGGCTGCGTTGTCGGCGGCGCTTGTCTGAGAAACGCACACGGACGGCAGAAAGCAGTGCGATGCCGACGATGTCGTAGTGCAAGCGCCCGACACCGACACCATGCGCACCGTGGCCGCGATGTCCAGCGGTCTTCGCCGACGATTCGGAGTTCGAGTTGAGCGGTAGACAGCGGCCGCCTGGCGCGACCTCGCGTGCGGCAAGTCGCGCTAGCCGAGTCGCTGCTGGCTCTTTCCTGTCGGACTGCACGGCGGTACTGCCCTTCGACGCGTTTGCGTTCGCTCCGCCCGGAGTGGCGACCTGCACTTCAAGTAATGGTTGACGGTCGCCCTTTATAGGCGCACCCTAGGCTTCATGGCTGACATCATCGAGGCGGTGTTGAGCATTGACGGTGAGCGACGCCTGATTAATATTTACTCGCAAGTCCCGCGGGAGGAAACATCGCCCCCCGGCAATGTCAGTCTTTTCCCCGGCACGATCAAGGGCGACGACAAATGAAAAGGCAAATCAAAGGCGCGAGCGGGACGGCTGGCGATATCGGCAACGCCGGCGTCGCGGTGGATATGCGGGTGCGCGTATATCCCGGGACGGACGGCGAGATCCGCGGCACTGTGGTCGAGGATTTCGGCGACCTGGCGGGACACGCCGTTGACATTGGTCAAACCCGCATCGCTGGCCCCGCGCGGAGATGGGCAGTGGCGCTCGACGCCGGCAGTCTGGTTTTCGTCGACAGCGACCAGTTGGTCCCCGAATAATCTCTATCCGGCGCGGATAATCGCCGGCGGGTGCCCAACCTCTATGAGTTGCGCGACGCCTTTGAGACAATCAAGCTTATCAGCCATCGTGCGCCTCCGAATGGGCCTGATACAACTGACAACAGGTCGGCTGTTCGTTGGCACCCCTCATCGCAAGCGCCCGATCTGCGCCTGTGATTTCAACCCCATATAAGCAATGAATTCGCGAGCACGATGATCACTCAACGACCACGATGATCACTCAACGACTTTGCCGCTCGCAGCTGCATCGCCCGTACATACGACGGCTGCTGACAGACGGCGCATTACGGAGACGGTGGAGATATCCAGCCGCCCGCATCGCTTCGCGAGGATTAAAACAGTCGATCTCGTAAGGCGTTCTACACATTGTTCGACGTTGCGACCCGCGTGAAACTGACGCCGTCGATCCGGTACATTGCGCCAATGTCGCTCGCACGGACGCTTATCGGCTTCATATGCGCCGCCACATCGTTGCTCGCCGTCGCGTGCTCGGCGAGCTCGACGCTGAACCGACACATCGACATCACCAAGATCTTCTCGATCAAGTCGACCTTCAGCTCTGACTTCAAGGTCGTCACCCGAGGACCCACAGCGATCGACCCCCGGCTTCTCGCTCCCCAGAGGCTGCCTCCCGGCATAACATTGAACCCCCCGGATTGTGCGAGATACGCAATGGCTCAGGTGCTGCGGCCAGACGTAAGCGGAAGCATGGCCTCCCTCGCGGCGCAGAGTAAAAACAACCGCTTCACCGCGGTCGCGGTCGCGGTCGAGAGTTCAAAATCGGTTGCCTATGAAGCAGTCAGCGATCACTGCAAGCACATCACCTTCACCGGCCGCAGCCTGAAGGGTGAGATCTACGCGATCGACGCGCCCCATATCAAAGGGGCGAAAACGCTGGGCACCTATAGCGTGCTGGATACCACGGTCGCGGATCGAACCAGTTCCACCGAGTCGTACAGCTACACCGCGATTCTGGGAACCAACCACCTCGTGCTCGTCGGCGGCAATCCGGTTGTTGTCCCTAACCAGTCCACCGCGTTGGTGAACGCGGACCGAGCGCGTCAGCTTCTGACCGATGCCGTGGCGGCCGTGCGTGGCTAGGTGCCGACGCATCGCCGCCCGAACCCGCCGCCGCTGTCCAACGATGTCCACAAGTGAGGACCGTGGCCAATCTGACTCAACGTGGTGACTTGAGGCCGACCGCGGCGAAGAGCTTGAGGTGCTCGTGTCTTTTCAGCCGCGTTCGGTCGGCAGGGCGGACAGCAGGGCGATGTGCGAGATATTGCTGCGACAGGCGGCGTCGTCGGTCGCCAGGCGTACTGCGCAAGCCGCTAGTGTCAAATGATGGGACGCGTCGTTGTGGTCGTCGTAGGCGTGGTCGTGGCTCTGTTCGGCCTGCTATTCGCGCTCCAAGGCTTCGGGGTGGTCGGGGGCAGCCCAATGAGCAACACCACGACGTGGTCCATAGCCGGCCCGATCATCACGCTGATCGGAATCGCCGTCGCGGTGAGCGCGACCCGCAGAAACAAGCCCTGAAGCCCTTCACGGGCTGCATCATGGTGCTTCCCCGAAGCAGCCGCGCCAGCGGGCTTCGCAGCTGAAAGTATTCGCGGCGGTTCGATCGTCGCGCGAGTTGCATCGCCGTCGCGGTGGGCGCGTGCCGCCGGCGCGTGCCCGGGAGGCGGTCGTCGGCAGGCAATCCGCTCGTCGAGTAACTCGTCGATCAGCGCTGTCGACGGCTCGCCTCCCAGACGACGGATCGACGTGCTCACGGCGGCCAGTAGTGACAACTGTCGGTCGATCGCGCTGATGTCGCGGTGCTCCACTACTCCCCGATCATCGGTGTCCCGAATGCGGCACTCGACCGTAGGCGCCGGCACGCCGCTGCGCCGGTACTCACTCCGGCGTGCCGCACGAGGATCGGCAATGTTGTTGGCGTGCCCGCAAACGGCCGTCACGCCGGGTAGGCGCGAAGAGTATGACTCGGCTGGGTACCGAACGCCTCCTTGTACGCCAGACTGAACCTGCCTGCATGGCTGAAGCCCCACCGGCCCGCGATCGCCGTCACGGTGTCACGTGCCGGGTCGGCGGCCTTGAGGTCGCGGTGTGCCCGATCGAGTCGCACGCGCCGCAAATACTCCAGCGGAGTCGTTCCGAGGTTGCGGCGGAAGGCGTACTGCACGGAGCGGGGCGACACGTTCACCGCCGCGGCGATGTCGTCCAGGCCGATGTCGGCGTCTGCGTTTTCGTGAATGAACGCGACTGCACTTCGCAGCATGGGCGGTAGGTTGCGCCCGTACTCGTAACCAGCCACTGCTTTCGCACTCCCCTGATTCGGTTGGTCAAACAAGCGATGAATTCGTATACCCGGTGCCGATGGCCCGAAACCGGCGCAGCAACCTTCGATGGACTGAAAGGATCGGCTCATGACCGACCGCATGGAGGTTCAGCGCACCATCCCCGCTCCGGCCGCCGACATCTTCTCCGTCCTCTGCGATCCGCACGGCCACGTCGCGATCGACGCGACCGGCATGCTGCAGGACGCCGAGGGCGAACCCGTCGCCGGTCGAGGCGATAGCTTCGTCATCCACATGGATCGTGAAGCGCTGAACGACTTTCCGCTCGGCAAATACGACGTCACCGTCGAGATCCGCGAATTCGAGAAGGACCGGCTCATCGCCTGGACGATCCTCGGCAAGATCAGCCCCCAGATCGGCCACGTCTACGGCTACCGCCTCGACCCCGACGGCGACTCGACCGTGGTCACCTCGTTCTACGACTGGTCGGACATCGATCCCGAGTGGCGCAAAGCCGACATCTTCCCGGTTGTTCCGGAAAGTGCGCTGCGCGCGACGCTGGGCATCCTCGACCGCACTGTGCGCCGCGGCTATTCCCGCGGAACGTCAACACTTGGTTGACGACGCGTCTCCCGTCAACCTAGAGTTGACGCCATGACCGAGCCGGCCAAGATCGCATATCCCATACGACTCGACGACCTCATCGACGTCATCAAGACCGTGCACACCGAACCACTCGAGCAACTGACCGACGCTGTGTTGGCCGCGGAGTCCCTCGGTGAGATCGCCGACCATCTGATCGGCCATTTCGTCGACCAGGCCCGTCGCTCGGGGGCTTCGTGGACCGACATCGGCAAATGTATGGGCGTGACCAAGCAGGCCGCCCAGAAGCGGTTCGTGCCCAAGCTGCCCGACTTCGAATCGTCCGCTCTGGACCCCAACGCCGGTTTCGGGCGGTTCACCCCTCGCGCGCGCAATGTCGTGATCGCCGCACAGAACCGGACCAAGGCCGCGGGCAACGTCGCGATCACTCCCAACCATCTGCTAATGGCTCTGTTCGACGACCCCCACGGACTCGCGGTCCAACTGCTCGCGGGTCAGGGCGTCGACGTGGGCGCCGTCGAAAAGGTCGTCACATTGCCGCCTCGCGTCGGCGGGGAAACGCCGGCGCTGATTCCGTTCGACGGCGCCGCCAAGAAAGTACTCGAACTGACCTTCCGACATGCACTTCGGCTGGGTCACAACTACGTTGGGACCGAGCACATCGCGCTCGCCCTCTTCGAGGTGGAGGACGGCGACGGGCCGCTGCACCGGGTGGGCGCCGACCGCGACCGTTTCGAAAGCGATCTCATCGCGGCCCTGGATCAGTTCACCGAGAACTGATCTCACACACCCGATCGCTGCGGCGTCTTCATGATGTGAGGGTGCGACCGTTCGAAGACGTGGTGGCCGAGCACGGCGCGACCGTGCTGCGAGTGTGCCGCGCCGTCGTCGGTCCCGACGACGCCGAGGACGCGTGGTCGGAGACATTCCTGTCGGCGCTTCGGGCCTACCCGGAACTGGCGGCCGACGCCAACGTCGAGGCGTGGCTGGTGACGATCGCGCACCGGCGCGCCGTCGACGTGGGCCGCGCACGCACCCGTCGCGCCATACCGGTGGACTCGCCGCCCGACCGCCCGGCGGCGCGCGCCGATCCAGCCGCGCGGTATCCGGATCTGTGGGCGGCCCTGCAACGGCTGCCCCACAAGCAACGCCTGGCGGTCGCCTATCACCACATCGCGGGCCTGCCGTTCGCCGACATCGCCGAGTTGCTCGGCAACTCCCCTGTCGCCGCGCGCCGCGCCGCCGCCGACGGCATCAAAACACTGCGCAAGCTCTACCCTGAGGACGAAACATCATGATCGCCAACCTATTTGACGCACTGCAAGCCGACGACGAGACGCTGGGCCGCCTGCATCAGAAACTCGAACGCGCCGCGGCGACCGACCATCTGCTCGACGTCGCCTACCGCACCGTCGACAGCCCGGTCGGCCCCCTCTTGGTGGCGGCCACCACCGTCGGGCTGGTCCGCGTCGCCTACGACGTCGAAGACCACGACGCGGTGCTGGCGGCGCTCGCCGATACCGTCAGCCCACGGGTGCTGCGCGCGCCGGCCCGGCTGGACGCCGCCGCCCGTCAGCTCGAGGAGTACTTCGCCAAGCGGCGCACCGACTTCGACGTGCCGGTCGATCTCCGCCTCGCCGCCGGTTTCCGCCGCAGCGTCATCGAGCACCTGCGCGACATCGGCTACGGCCGCCGCGAAAGCTACGCCCAGGTCGCCGCCGCCGTCGGCAGTCCCCGCGCCGTGCGTGCCGTCGGCAGCGCCTGCGCGCACAACCCGCTGCCGGTCGTGATCCCATGTCACCGCGTCGTCCGCTCCGACGGATCGACCGGACAGTACGTCGGCGGCCCTGCCGCCAAGTCGGCGCTGCTCGACCTCGAGACGGCCGGGGAATGAAACGCGACGCGAGGCGGTAGAACATCGCATGAAGCTCAACGACGCCGCACGCGAATTCATCGGCGAGGGCATCGACGCCACGCTGGTGACGATCAACCCCGACGGCAGCCCCCAGGCGACAGTCGTCTGGGTGGCACTGGAATCCACGCCCGAGGGCGACGAACTCGTCTCGGCACACCTCGCCGAGTACCGGAAGACCCGCAACGTCCGCCGCGACCGGCGCGTCGCGGTCACCATTCTCAAGCCCACACCGGGCCGGCAGGCGCCCTACCTCGCCATCACCGGCACCGCACGCATCACCGAAGGCGGTGCCCCCGAGCTTCTCAAGAAGCTTGCCAAGACGATGCTCGGCTCCGATGAGCACTTCCCGCCGCCGAATTCGCCTCCCGGTCTGCTGACCCGAATACGCATCGACAAGGTCGGCGGCCACGGCCCCTGGGCCTCCTGACGAGCAACACCGCGCCCGCGCGGCGCCGCGTGTGCCATCATGCGAGGCAACGGAGGAGGTAAATGCGCCACTTGTTCGCGCTGCTGTTCGCCACCCTGACGATGTCGGGAGCCGTGCTCGCGGCGCCTGCCACGGCGGTGGACAGCCCGATCGGCCGCCTCGGCGAAACGCTGCGGGTCGAGTTCATGGGCCTCATCGCCGACGTCACCGTCCACGACATCCTGCCCTCCGACGTCCCACCCGGATTCGGATATCCGCCCCGCGCACCCCGATATCAGGTCTACCGAGCCGACGTCACTGTTCACGTCGTCGAGACACCCGCCCCCTACGCAGTCGCCCTGTCATTCAACTTCAAAGGCGTCACGCCGACCGGCGACGCGTACGAGCCGAGGAACTCCGATGCGCCCGACGCGCTGCAGTACGCCGTGCTGAACATGCCCAACGGGGCGACGGCCAACGGCGGCGTGTGGTGGGACTGCTACCGCGACCTGGTGTCCAACGTGGTGCTGGTGGACAAGAAGACCGGACAGCATCTCGCACAGTGGAACGCGTAGAGGCCGGTACGCTCGAGGTCACGACGGCCGCCGCGGCCGACTTGGCCGAACTCGCTGACCTCGCGGCCCGAACCTTTCCGCTAGCCTGCCCGCCGTCGGTGACACCGGAGAACGTGGCGGCGTTCATCGCCGAGAACCTGACACAGCAGCATTTCGCCTTCTACCTGACCGATCCCGACCGGTTGCTTCTCCTCGCTCGACGCGATGAGCGAATGATCGGCTACGCCATGCTGATTCGCGGCGTTCCCGACGACGACGATGTCGCGCGAGCGGTCACGATACGCCCGGCAGTCGAGATCTCGAAGATGTACGTGCTGCGCGACGACCACGGTGCCGGCGTCTCTACTGCATTGATGACCGAGGCCCTACGGCAGGCGCCGCAACTCGACGCGAAGAGCGTGTGGCTCGGGGTGAACCAGAACAATCGTCGCGCTCAGCGCTTCTACCTCAAACACGGCTTCGAGATCAACGGCACCAAGACATTTCGGCTGGGAACCCGCATCGAGAACGACTACGTGATGGTGCGTCCCGCCTGACCCGCCGCCAGCGCCAGCAGCCGCGACGTGGCCCGCAGGTACTTCTTCCGGAAGCCGCCCGCCAGCATCTCGTCGCTGAAGACAGCGTCCAGCTTCGCTCCCGACGCGACCACCGGAATTCCCGCGTCGTACAACCGGTCGGTGAGCGATACCAACCGCAGGGCGACGTTCTGGTCGTCGATCAAACGCACTCCGGTGACGAAAACCGCCGACACGTCTTCGATCAGCGTCAGGTAGCGCGACGGGTGCATGGTCGCCAAATGCGCGCACAGGGCGTCGAAGTCGTCAAGGGTGGCCCCGGGCACCGCGGCAGCGCAGGCGCTGACCTCGTCGTCCGACAGCGGTTCGGGCGCAGGCGGCAGGTCGCGGTGCCGGTAGTCCGGGCCCTCGATGCGCACCGTCGTGAAAATTGCTGCGAGCGTGTTGATTTCGCGCATGAAGTCCTGGGCGGCGAACCGACCCGCCCCCAACTGCTCAGGCAGTGTGTTCGACGTGGCCGCGATGGACACCCCACCTTCGACGAGTTGTGAGAGCAGACGCGAGATCAGCGTGGTGTTGCCCGGGTCGTCCAACTCGAACTCGTCGATGCACACCACCGCGTAATCGGCCAGCAGGTCGATGCACTCGACGAAACCGAAGACACCGGCGAGTTGGGTCAGCTCGCCGAACGTCGCGAACGCCGCGGAATACCCAGCCGCCGACGACGCGGCCGAAATCCGGTAGTAAACCGACGCCAGCAGATGGGTCTTGCCGACACCGAAGCCGCCGTCCAGATACAGGCCCACCCCCGGCAGCAGTTGGCGCCTGCCGAACAACTTCTTCTTCCCGGCCCGCCGCGCGAGTGCTTCGTCGCAGAACTGGATGCACGACTGCACCGCGGCGGACTGCGACGGCTCGGCCGGATCCGGCCGGTAGCTCTCGAAGCTGACGTCGGCGAAGGCCGGCGGCGGATGCAGCTGGGTGATCAACCGCTCCGGCGTGACGCTCGGGTGTCGATCGACGAGACGGCCGACACCACCGGCAGAACCGCTCCTCGCATGCGCGGCGGAGTGCATGCACGAACTGTAGCGACGTGCTCCAATCGACCCCATGCCCGACGACGCTGCTGGGGTCCGCTACACCGTGCTCGATTCGGCCGACTCCGTCGACGAGAGCCGGTTGTCGGACTTCTACGCCTACCCCGACGACCTGAAGTCGTGTTGGGTGCGCGCCAACATGATCGCCAGCCTCGACGGCGGCGCGACCGCCGACGGCAAATCGGGGACCCTGGCCGGACCCGGCGATCGCGCGGTGTTCACACACATGCGCCAACTCGCCGACGTCATCCTCGTCGGAGCGGGCACCGTCCGCACCGAGAACTATTCGGGCGCACAGCTGCCGCCCGCGCAGCGCCAAGCCAGGCGGCGTCGGGGCCAGGCCGAGGTGCCGCCCATCGCCGTCGTCACGAACCGAGGCGTCCTTCAGCGGGACGCCAAGATCTTCACCCGTACTGAGGTGGCCCCGCTGATCCTGACCTCTGCCGATGCGGTCGCCGACACCCGGAGCAGGCTCGGATCGGTCGCCGAGGTCCTCGACGCGTCCGGGCCCGACCCGGCTGACGTGGACGCCGCGACCGTGCTGAGAATCCTCGGCGAGCGCAGGCTGCTGCGAGTGCTCGCCGAGGGTGGGCCGCAATTCCTTGGCGTGCTGATCCAACAAGACCTGCTGGATGACCTATGCCTGACCGTCGCGCCGTTACTGGTCGGCGGCGAGGCCCGGCGGATAGCCACCGGCCCCGGTCAAGTACACAGCCGGATGCGCCGCAGTCACCTGCTCACCGACGAGGCCGGCTATCTATACGCGCGCTACGTCCGGGAGGCACGAAGCCCCCATCAGTAATGTGGCTTCCATGCGTCGGCGTCGCCTGATCCGTGCCATGAGCACATCGACAGTCGTCGTGTCGGCTTTGCTGACCGGATGCGCGCCGATGCTGGCCGCCGACCCGCGATATGCCACCGACTCCGGTGCCCGTCCCCAGGGTCAGCCGAGCAACGACAACAAGGCAGGCGGCCCGCCTGCGGTCGAGGCGCCCAAGAACGACCTGTCCTGGCACAACTGCACCTCGCAGGTGTTCAGCGACTCCGCCGTCCAGGCACTTCCCGGCGTCACCCTGGACTGCGCGACCTACGACGCCGACCTCGACTCGATCAACGGGGCCAGCGGATCGGTCAGCATCGGCGTCGTGCGCGCGCGGTCTGTCCAGACCCCTGAGGACGCCGGTCCACTGGTCGTGACGACGGGCTCGGACCTGCCGACGTCGGTACAGCTGCCCGTGTGGCTGTCGCGTGCGGGCGCCGACGTGCTCAAGAGCCATCCCGTCGTCGCTGTCGACCGGCGCGGCATGGGCATGTCCAGCGCGATCGACTGCCGCGACCTCTTCGACCGGCAGGAGATGCTCGACCAGGCGCAGTTCCAGTCCGGCGACGACCCGGTCGCCAACCTCGGCGCGGTCACCATGACCGCCACCACCAGCTGCACCGACACCATCGCTCCCGGCGACTCGGCCTACGACAATGCGCACGCGGCCGAGGACATCGAACGGCTGCGCAGCACGTGGGACGTGCCGTCGATCGCCTTGCTGGGCATCGGCAACGGCGCCCAGGTGGCGCTGGCCTATGCGGGCTCGCATCCCGGCAAGGTGGCCCGGCTGGTGCTCGACTCCCCACTGCCGCTGGGAATCGCCCAGGAGGCGGCTACCGAACAGCGGATCAAGGGCGAGCAGACCACACTGGACGCATTCACGTCTCAGTGCGCGGCGACCAACTGCCCACTGGGCCCCGACCCCAAGGCCGCCATCGACGGGTTGCTCGCCGACGCGCGCGACGGACGCGGGCCCAGCGGAGCGGCGGTCGCCACCGTCGCCGACGCGATCAACACCGCGCTGGCCTATCCCCGCGGTGACCGCACGGCCGCCACCGACAGCCTGGCTTCGGCGGTGGCCGCCGCACGCTCCGGGGACGACAACCAGATGAACAATCTGATCACCCAGGCCGACAACCTCCGCCAGACCGACGGCCAGTTCGTCAACTCGTGCAGCGACGCCCTGAACCGGCCCACTCCCGACCGCGTCCGCGAACTCATCGTCGCCTGGCCCAAGATCTACCCGCAGTTCGGCGCCGTCGGCGCACTCAGCATGGTCAAGTGCCTGAACTGGCCCAGCGGATCGGCGGCCCAGGAGCCGAAGAACCTCAAGATCCCCGTGCTGCTGCTCGGCGTGCAGAACGATCCGATCGTCGGCAACGAGGGCGTCGCTCAGGTCGCGGCCACCGTCATCAACGCGGGCACCTCGAGCAAGAGAGTGATCTGGCAGGGCATCGGGCACGGCGCGAGCATCTACTCGGAGTGCGCGTTGGCACCGGTCACCGGCTACCTCGACAGCGGCAACCTGCCGCCGACCGACACGTACTGCCCCGCCTAGTCATCGCACCGGCGGCCCGCGGGTGTACGGTGCGCTGGTGGCGGCACCAGACTCCATTCGTACCGGCCTTCTCAATCTCTTCGCACCCCGCACGACCGCGCCCGGCGTGGCAACGGTGCTGCGATCGATCCTGTGGCCGGTCGCCATCATGTCGATCGTTCACCGCAGCTACGTCATGGCCAGCAACGGCTACATCACCGACGATTTCGGACCGGTGTACCGCGCCGTCAGCAACTTCCGACGCGGCTGGGACATCTACAACGAGCACTTCGACTACGTCGACCCGCACTACTTGTACCCGCCGGGCGGCACGTTGTTGATGGCTCCGTTCGGTTACATGCCGGTGTTCGCCTCGCACAACTGGTTCGTCGTCCTCAATACAGTCGCGATGATCATCGCCGCATGCCTGATGGTGCGATTGTTCGGCTTCTCGCTGAGCTCGGTGGCGTTGCCTGCACTGCTCGTCGCCATGTTCCTCACCGAGTCGGTCACCAACACAATCGTTTTCACCAACATCAATGGCTGCGTGCTGCTGGCCGAGGTGCTGTTCTTCCGATGGCTGCTGTCAGGCAAGGACAGCGATCAATGGTGGGCCGGCGTGGCGATAGGCCTGTCGCTAGTGGTCAAACCGGTGTTGGCCGTGCTGCTCTTGCTGCCGCTGCTGAACAGGCAATGGCGGACACTCGTCGCGGCGTTAGCGGTCCCGTTGGTGTTCAACGTGGCCGCATGGCCGTTGGTGTCCGACCCCATGAATTTCGTGAAACGCACCGTCCCCTACATTCTCGGCACCCGTGACTACTTCAACAGTTCCATTCAGGGCAACGGCACTTACTACGGACTGCCGGTCTGGTTCATCGTCCTGCTGCGAATCACCTTCACAGTGCTTGCGGTAGTGAGCCTTTGGCTGCTGTACAAGTACTACCGAACCCGCGATCCGCTGTTCTGGATGTTGACGTCTTCCGGCGTCCTGCTCCTCACATCGTGGTTGGTTCTGTCTCTGGCGCAGGGCTATTACTCGATGATGCTGTTCCCCTTCCTGATGACGGTGGTACTGCCCAACTCGGTGGTGCGCAGCTGGCCGGCGTGGCTGGCGACTTACGGGTTTCTGACTATGGACCGCTGGCTGATGTGGCGGTGGCCGACCACCGGTCGCTTCCTCGAGTACATGAAAATCACTTACGGCTGGTCGCTGCTGTTGATCGTGGTTTCCTACGTCCTGTGCTTCCGCTACTTCGACGCCAAGGCCCAAGGCAGGCTCGACGAGGGCATCGACCCGGCATGGATGTCAGCCGAGAAACCGCGCGCTAGCGTGAACACATGACATCTCCGCGGCCCAAGGTGCAACTCACCGACGACGAGTGGCGCCAGAAGCTGACCCCCGCCGAGTACGCGGTGCTGCGGGAAGCCGGCACCGAGCGGCCGTTCGTCGGCGAGTACACCGACACCGAGACCGAAGGCGTTTACGAGTGCCGGGCCTGCGGCGCCGAATTGTTCCGCAGCACCGAGAAGTTCGAATCCCATTGCGGCTGGCCGTCGTTCTACGACCCCTCGGACTCGGATGCGGTCATCCTCCGGCGGGACGATTCGATGGGCATGACCCGCGTGGAGGTATTGTGCGCCAACTGCCACAGCCATCTGGGCCACGTATTCGAGGGTGAGGGCTACCCGACGCCGACCGACCAGCGCTACTGCATCAATTCGATTTCACTACGACTGGTGCCTGCAGACTCCTAGCCCCGAGCTTCTCCAACTCCACCCGGGTGACCCTCTTCGTCTGACCCGACGCCAGCATGTTCATCATCGCCGCGGCGCTCACCGGCGGGCTGTAGAAGTAGCCCTGCGCCACGTCGCAGCCGTACTCCCGAAGCCTGTCGGCGGTCTCGGCGTTCTCCACGCCCTCGGCCACCGTCGTCACGCCGAGCACATGGGCGAGGTCGACGACACCGCGCACCGCCGCGGCCGCCCGCGCGTCGATGCGGATCGGCGCAATGAAGTGCCGGTCGAGCTTCACTTCGTCGATCGCCAGCTCACGCAGGTACCACAAGGCCGAATAGCCGCTGCCGAAGTCATCGATGGCGATGCGAATCCCCCTGTGCCGCAGCCTTTCCAGCACCGAACGGGTCCGCCCCACTGTCCGATCAGCGTCGCCACGAACGCAACACCCGCCGCGACAGCACCGATCCCCGCCAGCGCTGTTCTCGACACCGCACCACGCTAGCAACAAATCGACGGAGACAGACTCGTGCCCAGCAAACATGCGGCTGCGTTTGCCGTTATAGCACCGTTCGGCCTTCGATGCACCCGCGCGATGATCATCACGCGGGAAAGAGCGTTGCCAACATTGACGGCCGCGTTCGGCGCAGACCGATCAGCCCCTCAAGCAGCAAATCGACTGGCGAGGTTCACGGCAGTTTGGTGACGAGCTCCTCGACAGCCACCCGGGGCCCGGTGAAGAAGGGTGTCTCCTCGCGCACGTGCCGCCGGGCATCGGTGGCCCGCAGGTCGCGCATGAGATCGACGATGCGATGCAGTTCGGGCGCTTCGAACGCCAGGATCCACTCGTAGTCGCCGAGGGCGAAGGCGGGCACGGTGTTGGCGCGCACATCCTTGTAGTCGCGTGCCGCCATGCCGTGCTCGGCGAGCATGCGGCGGCGTTCGTCGTCGGGCAACAGATACCAGTCGAGCGATCGGACGAACGGGTACACGCAGATGTAGGCACCGGGTTCTTCGCCTGCCAGAAACGCAGGGATGTGGCTCTTGTTGAACTCCGCGGGCCGGTGCAGCGCGACCGTGCTCCACACCGGGGTGGCGGCCCTGCCGAGCGCGGTGGTGCGGCGGAAGTCCGAGTAGGTGGACTGCAGGGCCTCCACCCGTTCGGCGTGCGTCCAGATCATGAAATCGGCATCGGCGCGCAAGCCGGCGACGTCATACAGCCCGCGGACCACGACGCCGCTGTCCTCCTGCCGCTTGAGGAACGTCGCGGTTTCGTCGACGATCGCCGTCCGGTCGTCCCCCAGCGCGCCCGGCCTGATGGCGAAGACCGAGAACATCAGATATCGCAGCGTGGAGTTGAGCGTGTTGTAGTCCAGGCGAGCCATGGGTTCTATTCTCCCACGCGAGCGCTGACCAGCGAGGCCGCCGCCCTCGTCGCCGCCGCGATGCAGGCGGGCACCCCGATGCCGTCCAGGTACGCCCCTGCCACCGCGAGCGACCGCGGAAGGCCGGCGCGCACTTCGGCGACAAGGCGGCCGTGGCCCGGCCCGTACTGCGGCATCGCGTCGATCCAGCGCTGCACCCGGCAGTCGAACGGTTCGTTGGTGACGCCGAAGACCGTCGCCAGGTCCTCGGCCGCCCAGGACAGCAGGTCGTCATCGCCGACGCGGTGGGCCAGGTCCTGGGTGGCGTCGGCGTAGCGGCCGAACGACAGCCGGACCAGTTCGACATTGCCGCGCACGCCCCATTTGCGCGACGACAGCGTGATCGCCTTGGCGTGCAGGCGTTCCGAGGCGGCGACGAGCACACCCGAACGGTCGGGCACCGGGGTGCCGCCGGGCAGCGCCAGCGCCACCAACGCAGTCGACGCCGTCTTGATCTGCCGCGCCGCGGCGGCCGCTCGGGGGGCCACCCCGGCGACGATCGTCGCCAACCGGGGCGCCGGTACCGCCAGCAGCACCGCGTCGGCATGCCAGTCGCCGCCCTCGTCGTCGACCAGTCGCCATCCGGTGTCCTGGCGGTCCAGCCGTTCGACGCCGACCTGCGCCCAGTGGAAGTCGGCGCACCGGACCAGTTCGTCGAGCAGCACCGTGTATCCGCCGTCGATCGCGCCGAACACCGATGCGCCGGTCGGCGGCGGCAACGCCTCACGGACTGCCCGCGTCAGGCTCGGCGCGCCGCGATCGAGCACGGCCGCCAGGGTCGGCACCGCCGACCTCAATCCGATGGTGGCGGCCGATCCCGCGTACACGCCGGCCAGTAACGGATCGACCGAGCGGGTCACCACCTGATCGCCGAACCGGTCGCCGACCAGGTCGGCGACGGCCGGGTCGGCGCCGGGCCGCCAGCTCAGCGGGCGGACCGGTTCGTCGACCATCCACCGGATGGTGGCGTCGTCGACCAGACCGGTCATCGACGACGGGTCGGACGGAATGCCGTTGAGAGTCTCTCGCGGCAGCTCGTGCAGGCGCTCCTGGCTGTAGATCAGCGGACGCACCCCCGTCGTGCCGAGCTGTCTGCCGGCCAGGCCGAGCTCGGCGAGCAACGCAGGCACCTCCGGGCGACGGGCCACGAACGCCTCGGCGCCGATGTCGATGGGCTGGCCACCGAGCTGCTCGGTGCGCAACACGCCGCCGAGCCGGTCGGCGGGCTCGAACACGGTGATGTCCGCATCGTCTCCGAGCGTGACGCGGAGCCGGTAGGCGGCGACGAGTCCCGAAATACCGCCGCCGACAACGCAATAGGACGGCGCCCTTTCTGCTCCTCGCGTGCGCGGTCTCATAGCGAATGCACCAAAGCCACCACTTCGGTGATGACGCCCGGATCCGCGCCGGGCAGCACCCCGTGACCCAAGTTGAACACGTGGCCGGCGGCACCGGCATCGACCGCACGGCGGCCGTCTTCGACCACTGCGCGGGCCGCGCGCTCGGCCACCGGCATGCCCGCGAGCAGCACGACCGGATCGAGGTTGCCCTGCAGCGCGGTGCCGGGCATCACCCGCGCCGCGGCGTCGGTCAGCGAGGTGCGCCAGTCCACCCCGACCACCGGGCTGTCCGCGGCAGCCACCGCCTCGGACATGGCGCCGAGCAGTTCTGCGGTGCCCACGCCGAAGTGCGTCATGGGCACGCCCGCTGTGGCAAGCGCCTCGAACACCCGGGCGCTGTGCGGCAGGACATAGGAGCGGTAGTCGGCCAGCGAGAGCGTGCCGGCCCACGAGTCGAACATCTGGATGGCGTCGACGCCAGCGTCCAACTGGACTTTCAGGAACGCGGTCGTGACGTCCGTCAACGCCGTCATCAAGGCATGCCAGGTGTCGGTATCCCCCAGCATCATCGCCTTGGTGCGCTCGTGGTTGCGACTCGGGCCGCCCTCGACCAGGTAGGACGCCAGCGTGAACGGCGCACCGGCGAAGCCGATCAGCGGCACGTCACCCAGCCCGGCGACGAGCTGCCCAACGGCCTGCGCGACAGGCGCAACACGTTCGCGCTCAAGGGGTCTCATCGCGGCGACGTCGGCGGCGGTCCGGATGGGGTGCTCGATGACCGGGCCGACGTCGGGCACGATGTCCACGTCGATGCCCGACGCGCGAAGCGGCACGACGATGTCGGAGAACAGGATGGCGGCATCGACGCCGTGCCTGCGCACCGGCTGCAGGGTGATCTCGGTGATCAGGTCGGCATCGAAGCAGGCTTCCATCATGGTGTTCTTCGCGCGCAGGGCACGGTACTCGGGAAGGGAACGGCCTGCCTGGCGCATGAACCACACCGGAACCCGGCTCGGCTTACGGCCGCCGGCGGCGGCCAGATACGGCGACTCCGGCAGCTCACGACGGTTATTCATCACCGTCAATGCTGCCATGTCGGCCCGACCCCGGGCAGTTCGGCGTCTACCTGCGACCGATACGGCGCGCCTGCGCACAGACCAGCCACGATGGTCTACCGTCAAGGCGGTGACCACCGCCGAACCGGCTCAGTTCCGGGAAGCGGTCGCGGCGATGAATGCCACTACCGTGCGACCGGAGATCGAGCTCGGCCCGATTCGCCCGCCGCAGCGACTGGCGCCGTTCAGCTACGCCCTGGGTGCCGAGGTACGCCACCCCGAATCGGCCATCGTGCCCGAGCAGTCCGACGGGGACGCCTTCGGGCGATTGATCCTGCTGCATGATCCCGAGGGCGCCGAAGCCTGGGACGGCACGATGCGGCTGGTCGCCTATGTGCAGGCGGATCTCGACTCCAGCGAGGCGGTCGACCCGCTGCTGCCCGAGGTCGCCTGGAGCTGGCTGGTCGACGCGCTGGAGGCCAACACCGAGCACATCACCGCGCTCGGCGGCACCGTGACCGCCACCACGTCGGTGCGCTACGGCGACATCTCCGGCCCTCCGCGCGCCCACCAGCTGGAGCTGCGCGCATCCTGGACGGCGACGACCCTGGAACTCGGACCGCACGTGGCGGCCTTCTGCGTGGTGCTCGAGCACGCCGCAGGACTGCCGCCCGCAGGCGTGACCGACTTGAAGTCGCACACGCGCGCTTGACATGACCGAAGCCGACTCCGGCGGAGCCGAGCCGAAGGACACCGCGGACGTGAGGAGCGAAAACAGCACCGCGGACGTGAGGAGCGAAAACAGCACCGCGGACGTGAGGAGCGAAAACAACACCGCGGACGTGAGGAGCGAAAACAACACCGCAGAGCCCGACGTCACCCCGCTGCTCGCACCCGCCGACGGCGTTCCCCCACTGTCCACGACGCCTGATGAAATACGTTCGGCAGCAACGCTTCTGGGTTCCGGTCACGGACCGTTCGCGGTCGACGCGGAGCGTGCTTCGGGTTTTCGCTACTCGAACCGCGCATACCTCGTACAGATCCGGCGCGAGGGTGCGGGCACCGTGCTGATCGACCCGGTGAACCACGGCGCCGACCCGCTGGCGACGCTCGCGCCGGTCGCCGAGGTGCTGGCCACCGACGAGTGGGTCCTGCACGCCGCCGACCAGGACTTGCCCTGCCTCGCCGAGATCGGCATGACGCCGACGAAGCTCTACGACACCGAGTTGGCAGGCCGACTGGCCGGCTTCGACCGGGTGAACCTCGCCACGATGGTGCAGCGGTTGCTGGGCCTCGGCCTGAAGAAGGGCCACGGGGCCGCCGACTGGTCCAAGCGCCCGCTGCCGCCGGAGTGGCTGAACTATGCCGCCCTCGATGTGGAGGTTCTCGTCGAACTGCGGGCCGCGATCGCCGAGGTACTCGACGAGCAGGGCAAGTCCGAATGGGCGGCCCAGGAGTTCGAGTATCTGCGCACGTTCGTCGGCGCGCCGACGCGGCGGGACCGGTGGCGTCGCACGTCGGGCATCCACAAGGTGCGCGACCGCCGCGCGATGGCCGCCGTGCAGGAAATGTGGACGACACGCGACCACATCGCCCGCAGGCGCGACATCGCACCGGGGCGCATCCTGCCCGACTCCGCGATCATCAGCGCCGCCATGGCCAATCCGACGACGGTCGAGGAACTCACCGCGTTGCCCGTCTTCGGCGGGTCCAAGCAGCGGCGCACCGCGCAGGTGTGGCTCGACGCCCTGGCCCGCGCGCGCGGCAACGGCGACCAGCCCGACATCTCCGAGCCGCAGAACGGTCCGCCGCCGGCGTCGAGGTGGTCCCGCCGCAAGCCCGAGGCGGCCGCACGGCTGGAAGCGGCCCGCGCCGGGCTGGCCGGGCTGGCCGAGCGCGTGTCGGTGCCCGCGGAGAACCTCGTCACGCCGGAGGTGGTGCGCCGGCTGTGCTGGGACTGGCAATCGGCCGACGACAGCGAAGCTGCGGTCGAGGACTTCCTGCGCGAAGCCCAGGCGCGCCCCTGGCAACGCGAACTCGTCGTGCCGGTGCTCGCGGCGGCGCTGGAACAATCTGAGCAGCCCGCCCCAAACTGACCGAACCTGCCCTAGGCTCGATTCAGTGGGATTACTCCTCGGCCCGGCTCTCCGGCACGTTTCCGATACCACCGCTCTGGTGTGGGTCCAAACCGAAAATCCATGCACCGTCGAGGTTCTCGGCTGCTCGGCGCAATCTTTCGAGGTGCAGGGCTTTCACTTCGCCCTGATTCTGGTGACGGGCCTGACACCCGACAGCACGACCGAGTACCAGGTGAACCTGGACGGTTCGACGGTGTGGCCGATCGACGATGACACGTTCTCGAAGTTTCCGCCCAGCGTCATCCGCACCCGGGGACCGGGAAGCGCCCGCAGGCTGCGGGCCATCTTCGGGTCGTGCCGGTACCCGAAGACCGACGTCAAGAAGCTGGAGAAGAAGCTCGAGTACGACGCACTGGACTCCTATGCGTCCCGGATGGCCGGCCGCCCGATCGACGAGTGGCCCGACGCGTTGATCCTGCTCGGCGACCAGCTCTACGCCGACGAGCTTCCCCCTGACGAGCAGAGCCGGGTGAACCGGCGACGGCGCAACCGGCACGGCGACCGTCCGCCCGATGAGGTCGTCAGCTTCGCCGAATACGAGCGGCTGTATCGGCATTCCTGGGGAGACCCCGAAATCCGCTGGCTGATGTCGACGGTCCCGACGGCGATGATCTTCGACGACCATGACATCCGCGACGACTGGAACACCTCTGCGACCTGGCGCGCCGAAATGGCTGCGACACCGTGGTGGCCAGACCGGATACGCGCCGGGCTCGCGTCCTATTGGGTCTATCAGCACCTGGGCAATCTGAGCCCCGACGAGCTGACCGCCGACGAGGACTATCAGCGTCTGGTCGCCGCCGAGGGCGACACCTGGCCGCACCTCGCCGAGCTGGCCGACCGGGCGGATCGCGAGGTCGACTGCAGCAAGGGCATCAGGTTCAGCTACCGTTGGGACCTCGGGCGCACCAGGCTGATCATGATCGACTCCCGCAACGGCCGGATCCTCGAATCCGGCGAGCGAATGATGATCGGCGACAACGAGTTCCGCTGGCTTGAGGGCACGGCCGAGGAGCATCCCGAGGTGCTCGACCATCTGTTGCTCGCCTCGTCGGTGCCGTGGTTGATGCCTCCGGCCATCGGTGACCTGGAGGCACTCAACGAGCGAGCGGCCGACCGCCCCGGCTGGCGCGGCAGAATGGGTGAAAAGCTGCGCCAGGCAGGCGATTTCGAACACTGGTCGGCGTTCTACAAATCCTTCGTACGACTCGGGGAGATGATCGCTCGAATCGCCGACCATCCTGACGGTCCCGCGACGATCAGTGTGCTGTCGGGCGACGTGCACCACAGTTATGCGGCCCGCGCCGACCTCGAGGGCGTGTCATCCGACGGCGCGACCGTGCATCAGCTGGTGTGCTCGCCGGTGCACAACTACGTGCCCCTGTTCATCAAGCCGGTGTTCAGGCTGGGATGGACCCGGCCCGCGGCCGCCGTCACCGGATGGTGGGTGCGGCGGCGGGGAATCCCCTCGCCGCCGATGTCGTGGACCGACGTCTGCGGGCCGCTCTTCGGGAACACGATCGCGACGGTCGAGATCAACGACCGCACAGCAGAAGTGGTGTTCGAGCAACCGCGCAAGTCTCCGAAGCTTCAGGAAGCGGGCCGGGTGTCGCTCAGTCGAGCTGCTCGCTGACCTCGTGTTCGGAGACGGCGCTGCCCTGGGCGGCCACCCAACCCGTGATCTGGCGGGCGATCACCTGATCGGTCAGGCCGACGTCGGCGAGCAGCTCGCCGCGTGACGCGTGCGGCTGGAACTCCTGCGGCAGCCCGACATCACGGCACGGTACGTCGATCTCGTTGCGTCGCAACGCCGCCGATACCGCCGACCCGACGCCGCCGTGCACACCGTTGTCCTCCAACGTGACCACCAGTTTGTGCGCCTTCGCGAGCTCGCCGATGCCGGCGGGCACGGGCAGCACCCAACGGGGATCGACCACGGTTACCCCGATGCCCTGATTGCGCAGCCGCTCGGCGACCGATTTCGCCATCGACGCGAACGGCCCGACGGCGACCAGCAGCACGTCTGCGGACAACCCGTCGGCAGGCACGGCCAGCACATCCATCCCGTTCTTCCGACTGAGCGCCGGAATGTCTTTTCCGACATCACCTTTCGGAAAGCGTAGGGCGGTCGGCCCGTCGGCCGTCTCCAGCGCTTCGCCTAGTTCCTCGTAGAGGCGCGCGGCGTCGCGCGGCGCGGCGACCCGCATGCCGGGCACGACGTTCAGCATCGAGAGGTCCCACATGCCGTTGTGACTCGCGCCGTCGGGCCCGGTCACCCCGGAGCGATCGAGCACCAACGTCACCGGCAGCCGGTGCAGTGCCACGTCCATCATGATCTGGTCGAACGCCCGGTTCAGGAACGTCGAGTAGATCGCCACCACTGGATGAAGCCCGCCCATGGCGAGGCCCGCCGCCGAGGTCATCGCGTGCTGCTCGGCGATGCCGACGTCGAACAGCCGGTCCGGGAACCTGTTCCCGAATGCGGTCAGCCCCGTCGGGCCGGGCATCGCGGCGGTGATGGCCACGATGTCGCGGCGTTCGGCGGCGTAGGAGATCAACGCCTCGGCGAACGTCGAAGTCCACCCGGGCCCCGGCACATTGGTGGCCAGCCCGGTCTGCGGGTCGATGACGCCGGTGGAATGCATCTGCTCGGCCTCGTCGGCCTCAGCGGGCGCGTAGCCCATCCCCTTGCGGGTGACGACGTGCACGACCACCGGCGCATTGAATCCCCTGGCGTTGCGCAGTGCCACCTCGACGGCGTGCTCGTCGTGACCGTCGATCGGCCCGACGTATTTCAGGCCGAGGTCGGTGAACATCACCTGCGGGGAAAGCGCATCCTTCAAACCGGCTTTCACGCTGTGCATGCACTGGTAGCAGAGCTCGCCGATCACCGGCATGCCGCGCACCGCGCTGCGGCCGCGCTCCAGAAGCTTCTCGTAGCCCGGCTGCAGACGCAGCGTCGCCAGATGATCGGCGAAGCCGCCGATGGTCGGCGCGTAGCTGCGGCCGTTGTCGTTGACGACGATCACGACGGGGCGCCGGGCCGCGGCGATGTTGTTCAGCGCCTCCCAGCACATGCCGCCGGTCAGTGCGCCGTCGCCGACGACCGCGACCACATGACGGTTGCGGTGCCCGGTCAGCTCAGAGGCCTTGGCAAGCCCGTCGGCGTAGGACAACGCCGAACTGGCGTGGCTGGACTCGACCCAGTCGTGGTCGCTCTCGCTGCGCGACGGATAGCCCGACAGGCCGTCCTTCTTGCGCAGCGTGTCGAACTGGTGGCACCGGCCGGTCAGCATCTTGTGCACGTAGGCCTGATGGCCGGTGTCGAAGATGATCGGGTCGTGCGGCGAGTCGAACACCCTGTGCAGTGCGAGCGTCAACTCGACGACACCCAGGTTCGGGCCGAGGTGCCCGCCGGTTGCAGCGACCTTGTGGATCAGAAACTGCCGGATCTCGTCTGCCAGATCACTTAGCTGCGACTGGGTCAGGTGCTGCAGATCAGCGGGACCGCGGATCTGTTCAAGCATTCCGCCAGTGTACGCACGGCTAACCGCGTCAGTCGCCTCGAGCCTCATAGACATCGGGCACACCGTCGTGGTCGGCGTCGAGGGTCTCCGCGGCGAGAATGCGCCGGTAGGCGGCGTTTCGGCTCAGCAACACGACAGAAGCGGCCAGAGCTGCGACGACAGAACCGCACAGCACACCGATCTTCACGTCACCGCCCGCGCTGGTGCCGTGGCCGAAGGCCAACTCGCCAATCAATAACGAAACTGTGAACCCGATGCCGGCCAGCAGGGAGACGCCGAGAACATCGCGCCAAGCCAGGTCGTCATCGAGGCTGGCACGGGTGAACTTGGCCAACAGAAACGTGGTGCCCAGCACGCCGATGGGTTTGCCGACAACCAGGCCGGCAAGCACTCCCGCGGTGATCGGCTGCAGCAGCGCGGCACCCAGCCCCGACCAGCCGCCGACCGTTACTCCGGCTGCGAAGAACGCGAAGACCGGCACCACGAGGCCCGCCGAGATCGGCCTCAGCCGATGCTCCAGCGACTCGGCGCTGAGCTGATCCTGAGGGCGCGACACGGGGACTGCGAATCCGAGCAGCACCCCCGCGACCGTGGCGTGCACCCCGCTGGCGTGCACCAGCCCCCACGTCGCCGCGGCCAGCGGCAGCAGAACCCACCAACGGTTCACTCCTCGCTGCACGGCCAAGCCGAACAGTGTCAGCGGTATCAGGGCCAGCAGCAGCGGTCGCGCGGCGAGGTCGTCGGTGTAGAACGCGGCGATGATCGTGATCGCCAGCAGATCGTCGACGACGGCCAGAGTCAGCAGAAAGGTCCGAAGGGCGCTCGGCAGGTGGGTCGACAGTACCGCGAGCACAGCCAGCGCGAACGCGATATCGGTGGCCACCGGCACGGCCCATCCACCGAAGTTCTCCGGGTGGCCCATGCCGAGGTTGACCGAGACGAACACCGCAGCGGGCACGACCATGCCGCCGACGGCAGCCGCAATCGGCAGCGCGGCGCGGGCGGGGTCGCGCAGGTCACCGGCGACGAACTCGCGCTTGAGCTCCAGCCCCACCACGAAGAAGAAGATCGCCAACAACCCGTCGGCCGCCCACTCCGCGACGCTCAAGCGCAGATGCCACGCCTGCGGGCCGACCCGGAACTCCGAGACGGCGTGGTAGGTGTCCGACCACGGCGAGTTGGCCCACACGATCGCCGCGGCCGCCGCGACGAGCAGCAGCATGCCCCCGACGGTCTCCAGGCGCAGAATCTCGGCGAGGCGCTTGGCTTCGGGCCACGACCCACGGGTGAACAGCCGGCGTGGTGGCGCGGCGGGTGGATCGGTCATCAATGTGCTCCTCGGGCGGCCGACGTCGACGCCGACCAGACTTCCCGGCACACCACGAGAGAACGTAACACCGGGTCAGCGGTGGTGCCTGCTACCGCGAAACTTCGGCGCGCGACGAGTCCGCCAGTAGACCCAACTCGCGACCCTTGCGGACAGCGTTGCGGCGATTGTTTGACTTCCAGCTTCGCGAGGATCGCCGACACGTGGTGGTCGACTTTTCACCGACAGGAGCACGCTCGCCGCGGTGGCTTTCCGGCCAACAGCATCAACGTCATCGCCACCGAGTTCGGCCCGCACACCGTGAGCCACGCTAACCCATAGGGGTTAAAAAGAACTCAGGCCGTCGAGCCGCCACACCTGCACCGGTTCGGCCCGCGTCTTCATGGTGACGGCGCCGAGCGATGTGGCCTGGGCGTCGGTCAGCGCGCGATAGGTCGCGTCGCTTATCGCGATCGCCCCGACCGGCGCCGACGCTTCGATGTGGGCTGCGACGTTCACAGTGTCCCCGAGCACCGTGTAGGCCCGCTGTCTGCCGTCGCCGACCACTCCGACACTGGCGGAACCGGTGTTGATTCCGGCGCGGAACCGTGGCCAGCCCGGGTGCTGTTCGGCGACACGCTGAGCGGCGGCCTGAAAATCGAGGGCAGCGCGTGCCGCCCTGACCGCGTGGTCAGGCTGCTCGGCGGAAACGTTGAAGGTAACCATCACAGCGTCCCCGATGAACCGATCCACGCGGCCACCCGCGGCGCGGATTCCGGGCAGGACGGCCTCGAAGTAGGTGTTCAGCATCGCGCGTACGACGTCTGACGAATTCTCCTCGGAAAACTTGCTGAAGCCCTTGAGATCGGCGAACAGCACTGTGACGTCACGGGTTCCAGCCGCCACATCGTCGAGGTAGAGGTCGCTGAATCGTTCGTCTGACGGCATGCGCGCCGACGCCGTCGCAATCGCGGCGAACGCCGCAATCATCAGCACGTGCCACAGCCACCAGGAAGCGCGCCAGCTCTCGGTGATCGCCACCGCGAGCGCCGTCTCACTGAGCAGCACCCACGCAGCGGCGACGGCAACCAGTAGACCGGCGCCGCGGCGGCGGGCTATGACCAGATATCGTGCTGCGGCCACAGCGAATGCCGCAGCGGTCGGGAAACCCAGCGCGATCATCAAGGGCGAGCCCGATTCGACAGGCACCGGATTGTTCAGCGGGGGCAGTTCGAGGATCGACCACCCCGCCCACGCGGCCACCACGGCCAGCAGCGCGATTCGCATAGCATCCAGATGGGCAGCAACCCACCGGGCCCGGGCGCCCTCCAGCGGAATGGCCGACCACAGCGCGAATCCGGCGGCAATCGTGAGGCCGACCGGAACCGCGACGACGAAGCCGGCATTGCCGTGCGAGATCACGACATGGGGGGTGGCCAACGCGTGCAGTCCCAGAAACGCTGCCGATGCCACGAACGACATCGAAACCAGCGCCAGGCGAGCGTCAGCCCGGCGCTTCGCCGACGTTCCGATCGACCAACCAAGGGCCGCAGCGATGACAGCCGCACCGAGCACGATCCAGAAATGGGACGGTTGATGATTCCAATGCCCGTCGATCGATGGGCGGGAGAGCAGCAGCGCAAACCCGGCGACCGGCGTCGCCAGCGCGACGGCGACCGCTATCACCCGATCCCCCGACATCAATTCCCCGGGCACCGTCGGTGTCCAGCGCGAGTGAGATTGGGCCGCATCGTGTTCATCATCGCCATTTCGCTGCCGCAAGGCGGCGTCTTCGCTGATTCGCCGACCTAACGCGCCAGCACCGCAACACTTTCGATGTGGTGAGTCAGCGGGAACGAGTCGAACACCCGCAGCTGCTCCACCCGGTAGCCGTGCGCCAGGTACAACCCGATATCGCGCGCGAATGATGCTGCCTCGCAACCGATATGGATGATCCGCGGCACTTCTGCGGCCGCCAGCAGGTCGACCACCTCACGGCCCGCGCCCGCTCGCGGCGGGTCGAGCACCGCCACGTCGGCCCGGTGCGACTGGGCGCTCAGGGCACGGCGCACGGAGTCGGTGACGACCGAGACGCTGGGCAGATCCGCCAGCGCGGCCCGCGCCGAGCGCGAGGCGCCACGCGAGGTGTCCACGGTCACCACGTGCCCGCTGTCACCGACGGCCTCGCCGAGCACCGCGGCGAAGATCCCCGCACCGCCGTATAGGTCCCATGCCACCATTCCGCTGCTCAGCTGCGCCCAATCGGCGATCAACTGGCTGTACACCTGCGCCGCGTCGCGGTGTGCCTGCCAGAACGCCGTCACCGGCACCCGCCACACCCGGCCGTTGACATGCTGGCTCGCCTCGTAGCTGCCCTCGACGACGCGAGTGGCCGTGCGCCTGCCGTTGCGAGGGCCGGACACGACGACGTGGCGGGCGTCCTCGTCGTCGAGGGCCACATGCAGATGCGCACCCGCGGGCCAGCCGCGCTCGCCCAGACCGTCCAGCGCCGCGGGCGGGAGCTGTCCGCACCGCAGGTCGGTGACGACCTCGGCGCTGTGGTAGCGGTGGAACCCGGCGCGGCCGTCTTCTGAGGTGTCCAGCCGCACCCTGGTGCGCCAGCCGGTCGCCGCCCCGGCGCCGACCGGTTCGGCCGTCGCGTCGGACTCGTCGCACCAGTGGTAACCGCCCAGCTTCGCCAGCTGGTTCGCCACGACGGCGCCCTTCAGGCGGCGGGCTGCGTCTGGGTCGACGAACGCCAGGTCACAGCAACCCGCCCCGTCGACACCCGCGATCGCGCACAGCGGATCCACTCGGTCGGGCGAGGCGTCGAGCACCTCGACGACGTCTGCGTGCCAATACGATTCGCGATCGGCCACCACCCGCACCCGGACCCGCTCGCCGGGCAACGCGTACCGAACGAACACCACCCGCCCTTCGTGGCGCGCGACGCAGCTCCCCCCGTTGGCGGGCGGTCCGGCGGTCAACGTGAGTTCGTCGATCAATCCAGGAAGCCTCGACGGGCGTCACCCGGCGCCGACTGCGGTTGCAGCTTCTTGAGTCGCTCCGACGAATTGAGTTGCCAGGGAACGGATGTCACCATGACATTCGGCATGAACAACAGTCTGCCCTTCAACCGCAGCGCACTCTGGTTGTGCAGCACCTGCTCCCACCAGTGGCCGACGACGTATTCCGGAATGAACACGGTGACGACCGTGCGCGGCGACTCCTTGCTGATTCTCCTGACGTACTCGAGCACCGGTCGGGTGATCTCGCGGTAGGGAGAGGCGATCACCTTGAGCGGCACGGTGATATCGCTGGCCTCCCACTTGTGCACCAGCGCCCGCGTTTCGGCGTCGTCCACACTGACGGTGATGGCCTCGAGTTCGTCGGGGCGGGTGGCGCGGGCGTACGCGAGCGCGCGCATCGTCGGCAGATGCAGCTTCGACACCAGCACCACGGCGTGGTTTCGGCTGGGCAGCACGAACCCGCCCTCCTCGGCGGCCTGCTGCTCTTCCAGCTCTCGAGCGACGGTGTCGTAATGCTTGTGGATCAACTTCATGATCCCGAAGAGTGCGCCCATCGCCAGGATCGCGATCCACGCACCGGCAACGAATTTCGTCACGACGACGATGATCAGCACGGTGCCGGTGCAGATGAACCCGACGGTGTTGATCACTCGGGAGCGCATCATCCTGCGGCGAACTTCGGGATCGTTCTCCACGGTCAGCAGGCGGGTCCAGTGCCGGACCATCCCGATCTGGCTGAGGGTGAAGGAGACGAACACGCCGACGATGTAGAGCTGGATCAGCGCGGTGACCTGCGCCCCGAACGCGACGATGAACGCGATGGCCGCGAACGCCAGGAACAGGATGCCGTTGGAGAACGCCAGCCGGTCGCCGCGGGTGTGCAGCTGACGCGGCAGGTAGCGGTCCTGAGCCAGGATGGAGCCCAGCACGGGGAACCCGTTGAACGCAGTGTTGGCGGCCAGCACCAGGATGAGCGCGGTGACCCCCGCGATCAGGTAGAGGCCGAGCGGGAAGTCGTGGAAGACGGCGTCGGCGAGCTGGGCGATCATCGTCTTCTGGTGGTAGTCGGGCGGTGCGCCGATCAGCTGCTCGTGCGGCCGCTCGGCGATCTTCACCCCCGTTTCCTTGGCCAGCAGGATGATGCCGATGAACAGCGAGACCGCGATGGCACCCAGCAGAAGCAACGTCGTTGCGGCGTTGCGCGACTTGGGCTTCCGGAACGCGGGCACTCCGTTGCTGATGGCCTCCACCCCCGTCAAAGCGGCGCAGCCCGACGAGAACGCGCGGGCCACCAGAAACACCATCGCGAACCCCATGATGTCGCCGTGCTCGGAGGCCACGTCGAATTGCGCCGACTCGGCCTTCAGCGGCACGCCGAGCACATAGATCTGGAAAAAGCCCCAGCCCAGCATGATGTACATGCCGATCATGAACGCATAGGTCGGGATGGCGAAGGCGGTGCCGGACTCGCGGAGCCCACGCAGATTCGCCGAAGCCAGGATCAGGATCGCGATGACGGCGAACAACACCTTGTGGTTGTTGATGTAGGGCACCGCCGACCCGATGTTGGACATCGCCGACGCCATCGACACCGCCACGGTCAGCACGTAGTCCACCAGCAGTGCGCTCGCCACGGTCAGCCCCGCGGTGGGCCCCAGGTTGGTGGTCACCACCTCGTAGTCACCACCGCCGGACGGATAGGCGTGCACGTTCTGCCGGTAGCTGGCGATGACGATCAGCATCACCGCGCCGACGGCCAGCCCGATCCACGGCGCCATCGAGAAGGCAGCCAGGCCGGCCACCGACAGGACTAGAAAGATCTCCTCGGGCGCGTAGGCCACCGAAGACAGGGCGTCGGAAGCGAACACCGGCAGGGCGATCCGCTTGGGCAGAAGCGTGTGGGAAAGCCTGTCGCTGCGGAAGGGTCTGCCGAGGACCAGCCGCCGGGCGGCGGTCGAAAGCTTGGACACGAGAGCCAAGAGTAAGCCCAGACGACTTTGGCTGTAGCGTTCCGAGTGCGCAGATTTGGAGACGTCGCATTCAGCTGTAGTCGAAAGGACCGCAAAGGTGCGAGTAGTGGTGATGGGATGCGGCCGGGTGGGCGCATCCCTGGCCGATGGCCTGGCGCGAATAGGCCACGAAGTCGCCGTCATCGACCGGGACAGCACGGCGTTCAACCGGCTCAGCCCGGAGTTCCCCGGCGAGCGGGTGCTCGGGATGGGTTTCGACCGCGATGTGCTGCTGCGGGCGGGCATCGAGGAGGCGTCGGCGTTCGCCGCGGTGTCTTCCGGCGACAACTCCAACATCATCTCGGCACGGGTGGCTCGCGAGACATTCGGCGTCGAGCGGGTGGTCGCCCGAATCTATGACGCCAAACGCGCCAAGGTCTATGAGCGGCTCGGCATTCCGACCGTGGCCACCGTGCCCTGGACCACCGACCGGCTGCTCAACGTGCTCACCCGGGAGACCGAGACCACCAAGTGGCGCGACCCGTCGGGCAACGTCGGTGTGGCCGAACTGGCGCTGCACGAAGGATGGGTGGGCCGAAGGGCGAGCGAGCTGGAAGCTGCGACGCGCGGCCGGGTGGCGTTCATCATCCGGTTCGGCAGCGGTGTGCTGCCGGACCAGAAGACAGTGATCCAGGCCGGCGACCAGGTATACGTCGCAGCCGTCGCCGGTCACATCGCCGAGGCGCTGGCGATCGCCGCGCTGCCGCCGAGCGAAGACAGCGAGGGCTCCGGATGAAGGTCGCGATAGCCGGCGCGGGCGCCGTCGGCAGATCTATCGCGCGGGAGCTCATCGAGAACGGTCATGACGTCACGCTCCTGGAACGCAACCCCGATCACATCGACGTCGACGCCATCCCCGCCGCACACTGGCGCCTCGGCGACGCCTGCGAGCTCAGCCTGCTCGAGTCGGTGCACCTCGAGGAATTCGACGTGGTGATTGCCGCGACCGGCGACGACAAGGTCAACGTGGTGGTCAGCCTGCTCGCGAAGACCGAATTCGCCGTGCCCCGGGTCGTCGCCCGCGCCAACGATCCGCGCAACGAATGGCTCTTCGACGAGGCGTGGGGCGTCGACGTCGCCGTGTCGACCCCGCGCATGCTGGCCTCACTGGTCGAGGAGGCCGTCGCCGTCGGCGACCTGGTGCACCTGATGGCGTTCCGCACCGGCCAGGCGAACCTGATCGAGATCACCCTGCCCGTCGACACGCCGTGGGGCGGTAGGCCGCTGCGCAAGCTGCAACTCCCCCGCGACGCCGCCCTGGTGACGATCCTGCGCGGCTCACGGGTGATCGTGCCGCAGGGCGACGAGCCGCTCGAGGGCGGTGACGAGCTGCTGTTCGTCGCCGTCACCGAAGTCGAGGACGAGCTCCGCGAGCTGCTGCTGCACCCGCAGAACCGCTAGCGTCGACCGTCGGCCCACGCGGGCGGCGGCGTGGCCCGGTCGTGACATCCCGCCGCCGCCTCGACGGAGACACGGCTGTAGTCGCATTCGTCGTTGCGGATGCCGGCCCAGGAGATCAAGCCCGCGACGGCGAACAGTGCGGCGACCACATAGGCACCCTGCCGAAATCCGTCGAAATCCATTGCCCCGCCGATGATCACGCCGGTGAAGGCGATGGCGATCAGGCCGGAGATACGGGAGATCGCATTGTTGATCGCCGAGCCGATGCCGCTCTGCGCTGGATCCACCGCCGCCAGGATGGCCGCCGTCAGGGGCGACACCGTCATCGAGAGACCGAAGCCGAACACCACCAGACCGGGCAGCAGCTGTGTCCAGAAGTCGAACGGGCGCTCGACGGTCGCCATCAGCAGGTAGCCGGCCGCGGCGACCAGTGGGCCGACAGCCATGAAGAGCCGTGGGCCGTGGCGTCCCGCCAGGGTGCCGAACCACCGCGCGAGCAGGAACGACAGCACAGGGATCGGAAGCGTGGCGAGGCCGGCCTCGGTGGCCGACAGGCCCGCCCCCTCCTGAAGGAACAACGCGACGAGCAGAGTGCCCAGCGAGACCGCGGCATAGAGGAACAGCGTGGCCAGGTTGCCGACGGCGAAGTTGCGTGCGGTGAAGATGTGCAGCGGCATCATCGGAGCGGGCGTCCTGCTCTCCCAAAACGGGAACGCGGCAAGGCATGCGACCCCGACCACCAGACTGGTCAGCACCGCCGGATGGGACAGACCGAGGCGCTGCTGCTCGATGAGCGCGTATACCGTGCCGGTCAAGCCGACCGCGGTGAGCACCGCCCCGACGACGTCGATCGTGGCGTGGGGCTTGGATTGGAACTCTTCGGGTGGAAGCTTTCCCGTGAAGTACAGCGTGACGACCAGCGGCGCGATGTTCACCCCGAAGATCCACCGCCAGTTCAGCGCGTCGACGAGGACTCCTCCGAGCAGCGGGCCGATGACGAAAGCCGTTCCCGTCCAAGCGGTCCAGGTGCCGATTGCCCTGGCCTGTGCCGCCCGGGAGAAGCGGGAGTTGATCATCGCCAGCGAGCTCGGCACCAGAAATGCCGCTCCGACACCCTGCGCGCAGCGCGCTGCGACCAGAATCCAGCCGCTGGGTGCGAGGGCGCACAACAGCGACGAGACCGCGAAGACGACGAGTCCCATCCTCAGCACGACCAGTCGCCCGAAGGCGTCGGAGATCGCGCCTGCGACCAAGATGAGTGCGCCGAGGGTGAGCAGATAGCCATCGACCACCCATTGCTGCAGCGCCAGCCCGCCGCCGAAGTCGCGGCTGATCGCAGGCAACGCCAGGTTGACCACCGAGCCGTCCAGGAACGCGACGAACGAGGCGAGGATCGCGACCGCGATCAGCGGTCGATCGGTGCGCCCGCCCTCGTCGGCCAACTAGGTTTCCCGCACGGCGTCCCCGGCCGCCTCCGGCGCGTCGGCATCCTCCGCCGTGGCCGGTGTGTGCGCGTGCAGTGCCCGCTGCGCCGATCGGATCGCCAGATAGGTGGCCAGCGCGGCGAGTGCCGTCAGCGGCCAGCCCATCGCGATGCGGGCAACGCCGAGCCACCCCGTCTCGTCGGCGTCGTAGAGATGGTGCTGAACGACGAAACGAGCCGCGAACACCAGCACCCAGGTGATCGTCGCGACGTCGAACACCAGCACGGCGCGCCGTACGCCTCGCCAGCTGCGGTCGTGCCCGTTGACCCAGCTCCAGATGTAGCCCACCAGCGGTCTGCGGATCAGCACCGAGACGAGGAACACCACCGCCCAGAACAGCGACATCCAGATGCCGTACAGGAAGTAACCTTTCGACTCGCCCACCAGGTAGGCGATCAGGGCGCAGAACCCCACACCCATGAAACCGGAGATCGCCGGCTGCGCGGACTCCTTCCGGGCCAGCCGCCAGACGAGGATCACCGCGGCGACGGCCAGCGCGGCAATGATCGCGGGCAGCAGCCCGAAGAACGAGGAGACCGGGACGAAGACGAGGACGGGCAGCGACGAATAGACCAGGCCGCTGATGCCGCCCATCTGCGCGAGCAGGACTTGAGCGCCGGATTGCTTATCGGACACGAGCTAAACGGTACGTGCCGACGGCTACTTCTGGATTTCGTAGTGCGGGTTGTAGATCGCCTTGGTGCCGTTCTCCAGCTTGCCCATCCGTCCGTGCACCCGAAGAGTGCGCCCAGACTCGATGCCGGGAATCCGGCGCTGGCCGAGCCAGACCAGCATCACGGCCTCGGTGCCGTCGAACAGTTCGGCCTTGATGCCGCACGCGCAACCTTTGGCGTTGGCCTCGACACTGCGAAGGGTGCCGACCATCGTCACTTCCTGGCCGCGCTGACAATCGACCGCCCGCTGGGCGCCGGTGTTGGCGGCTTCTTCGGTCAACTCTTCGACGTCGAGTTGCTCCGGGTCGTCCGTGAGTCGGCGGGTGAGCCGGCGCAGATACCCTTCGGCCGTAGCCATGGCGTCTCCTGCCATTCTGTGAATCCACCGTGGATCCCCAACAAACGCCACGGTAGACCTGTTAGTTCCGCAATGCCACGCTGGGGGTGACCCGCCACGCCGGTGGTTTAAACCACCCGGCACGATCTGATCATGGCGGTCGATCTGCGCGGCGTGACAGCTGTTCTGCTGCCCGGAACGGGATCCGACGACGACTACGTCTACCGGGCGTTCGCGACCGCCCTGCACGACGTCGGCGCCGTTGTCGTCGCCTGCCCGCCGCAGCCGGAGCAGCTGGTCGATGGCTACCTATCCGCCCTGGACAACGCCGCGCGGGTGGACGCCATCGTGGTGGGCGGCGTGTCCATCGGCGCCGCGGTGGCCGCCAATTGGGCCCTGGCGCATCCGCGCCGCGCGGTCGCGGTGTTGGCCGCCCTGCCCCCGTGGACGGGCTCCCCCGACTTCTCGCCGGCCGCCCAGGCGGCCAGGCAATCCGCAGACGGATTGCGCAGGAGCGGGCTGGTGTCAGCAATCTCACAGATGCGCGCATCCAGCCCGGCCTGGCTCGCCGATGAGTTGAGCCGGTCCTGGCTCGGGCAGTGGCCGTCGCTGCCCGATGCCATGGAGGAGGCGTCCCGCTACGTCGCGCCGACCGGCGCCGAATTGGAGCGGCTCGCGGTGCCGTTGGGCGTTGCTGCGGCGACCGACGACCTCGTGCACCCGCTCGAGGTGGCGCTGGAGTGGGTGGCGGCGGCACCGAGGGCGGCCTTGCGCACGGTCACACTCGACGAGATGGGTGCCGACCCGGCAGTGCTCGGCGCTGCCTGCGTGGCCGCTCTGCTCGACGTGTGAGGCGGCCGATCTGCGCTAGCCGCCGGTGATGGTGCGCAGCTGCTGCATCGCAGAACCGTGCTCGCTGCGGCGCGCCGCGGGCTGCGGCGGCTGCGGCTGCGCTTGCTGCTGGGCGGCCTGCTGGGCAGCGGCCTGCTCGGCGGCGGCACGCAGCTGCTCGGCCATCGGATCGGGCAACTGAACCGGAAGCGGAGTGCGCACCGGCAGCGGTGTATCGCCACGGCGAACTACGGTGTCCGACAACGCTTCTCGTGCCTCGATGCTCAGTGCTTCAATGGTTTGCTGCGGCCCGTTCACGACGCACCGGATCATCCACCGGTAACCGTCGACCCCGATGAACCGCACCACGCCTGCCGGCGCCGCACCGACCACTTCGCGGCCCCACGGACCGTCCTCGATCCGTACTTCGGTGGCGTCCTTGCGCAGCGAGTCGGCCAGTTCTGTGGCGACCTCGCGCCACAGCGGCGAGCTCTTCGGCGCGGCATATGCCGCGATGGTGAACCGGCCGTTGGGCGTCACGACCCACACCGCACTCGGCACACCCCCCTCGGTCAACTCCACCTGAACCTGCCCGGCTTCGGGCATCGGGATGAGGACCGAACCCAAATCCAGTCGCGCCACCGTCGCCGCCGCGGGATCGTCGAAGTCTTCGATGTCGAACGGGCCGTCGAGCTCGTCGTCACCTGCACCCGGAGCCGCCTCGACCGTCTTGTCGTCGAAGGCGTCGTCTTCGGGTTGTGCGTGTCTTCCAAAAGCCATCACAAACTCGCATGTCCGCCGGAGGAACCGTGGCCGCCGTCACCACGGGATGTGCTGGCGAGGCCCGCCTCATCGAACGAGGTCACCTCGACCAGCTCGGGCAATTCCACCCGCTGCACCAGCAGCTGGGCGATTCGATCGCCGCGATGCACCACGATGGGCTGTGCAGCATCGAGGTTGATCAACGCCACCTTGATCTCGCCGCGATAGCCCGCGTCGATCGTGCCGGGGCTGTTGACGATCGAAAGTCCTACGCGCGCAGCCAAACCCGACCGCGGGTGCACCAGCCCCACCATTCCGTGCGGAACGGCAACCGCGATTCCTGTCGGCACGAGTTCGCGATGGCCGGGCGGCAGCTCGACGTCGACCGCGCTGAACAGGTCGATGCCCGCATCGCCGTCGTGAGCTCGGCTGGGCATCGGCAGGTCGCGATCGAGGCGGACGACTGCCAGGGGGGTGGACACGAGGCGAGATTACCCTTGGCGGCGTGTCCGACACGCGAGCAGCACCGCAAGTCGTGCGCTATCGCGAACGGCTGTGGGTGCCGTGGTGGTGGTGGCTGCCCGGTTCGGCGCTGGCCGCCCTCATCGCGCTGGAGGTCAACCAGGGCGTGCGCGCCCTGCCGAACTGGGTGCCGTTCGCGGTGCTGCTTCCGGTGGCCGCCGCTGTGCTGTTGTGGTTCAGCAAGACCGAGGTGCGGGTGGCCGGTGGCGGATCCGGCGACCCCGCAGCTGAGGCCGAGCTGTGGGTCGGCGACGCGCACCTGCCCGTCAGCGCCATCTCGCGGTCAGCCGAAGTGCCCCGGTCGGCGAAGTCGGCCGCCCTGGGCCGCCAGCTGGACCCGGCCGCTTACGTGGTGCACCGGGCGTGGGTGGGCCCCATGGTGCTCGTGGTGTTGGACGACCCCGACGATCCGACGCCCTACTGGCTGGTCAGCTGTCGTCATCCGGACCGGGTGTTGTCCGCGCTGCGGCCACCCGGGTGAGTCAGGGTCTTTTCAGGCAGCGCAGTCCGAACAGATCATCACGCCGTTCTTCTCGCTGGCCAGCCGGCTGCGGTGGTGCACCAGAAAACAGCTCGAGCAGGTGAACTCGTCTGCCTGCTTCGGGATGACCCGCACCGACAACTCTTCACCAGAGAGATCGGCGCCGGGAAGTTCGAAGTTCTCGGCGGATTCGGACTCGTCGACGTCCACCACGGCGGATTGCGCTTCGTTGCGCCGTGCCTTGAGTTCCTCGAGCGAATCCTCGGAGACGTCGTCGGTCTCGGTACGCCGTGGGGCGTCATAGTCGGTAGCCATCTCGTGTCCCCTCCGTGAACCATGCGACAGAGCTTTGTACCAGCGTCGAACGCATCCGCCAAACGATTCGTGCCCAGATTCGCAGATCCATAAGTGTGATTTACATCACAAGTATGCGACGACCCTGCCCAGTGGGTGGGAGCGCGGGTTCTAGAGTGCAGTTGTGGTCGCTCAAATCACAGAAGGCACAGCCTTCGACAAAAAGGGACGGCCCTTCCGTCGACGCAATTTCATGCCCGGAATCCTGATGTTCGCCGTGCTGGCCGTGGTCTCCATGATCATCTGGGTGGTCGCGCTGAACCGGCCACCCGACGTGACCGAGGCGGCGCCGTGCAACCCACCAGCTGACAACACGACCAGTGACCCCACCCAGTCGAAGTTGGGTGAGCAGATGACGCGCGCCGCGATGACCGAGGTCGGCCCCGCCAAGCTCGCCGACACCAAAGTCAGGGTGCTCAACGCCAGCGGCCAGGGCGGCCAGGCCGCGGAGGTCGCCGGGCAGCTGCGGGACCTCGGCTTCGCCGACCCGACGGCCGAGAACGACCCGCTCTACACCAACAACCGGTTGGCCTGCCAGGGGCAGATCCGGTTCGGCCCCGCCGGACGCGCCGGCGCCGCAGCGGTCTGGTTGGTGGCACCGTGCGCCGAGCTGTACCAGGACCAGCGACCCGACAACACGGTCGACTTCGCGATCGGCTCCGAGTTCACCGAACTGGCCCGAAGTGACGACGCCGAGGCGGTGTTGTCCAGCCTGCGACCGGAGGCCACTCAACCCGCCGATCCGGGTCTGATCGCCAAGATCCACAGCGCGGCGTGCTGATCGAAACTGGTTGCCGTCGTTGATGGTTGAAGACTAGAACGCGCCGGCACGGCTCAGTGCGGCGGTGAGATCGGCGTCCACTCCAGGCGCGGCCGCGACGACCATGCCCCTGCCGCCGGCCGGCCCGCTCAGCGATGGCACCCGCACTTTCGCACCGGCCTCGGCGGCGATCAGCGCGCCGGCGGCCCAGTCCCACACGTTGAGGTTCTCCTCGAAGTACGCGTCGAGCCGGCCGGCGGCGACCAGGCACAGATCGAGGGCGGCCGAACCGAACCGGCGGATGTCGCGGATCTGCGGCAGCAGCGTCGCCAGCACCGCCGCCTGGCGTTGACGCAGCAGCGAGTCGTAGCCGAATCCCGTGCCCACCAACGACATCGACAGGTCGTCGACCTGACTGCACCGCAGCGGGGCCGTGTCATCTCCCTGCCGCACGTGGGCCCCGTGGCCGCGCGCCGCGGAGTACACCGAGCCGTCGACCACGTCGGCGATCGCACCGGCCACCGAACGCCCGTCGACCTGGACGGCGACCGAAACCACGTAGGCCGGTAGCCCGTAGACGAAGTTCACCGTGCCGTCGATGGGGTCGACGACCCAGGTCGGGCGACCGGCTGAGCCGTCTGAGCGGCCGCCGCCTTCCTCGCCGAGGACGTGCTCGCCGGGCCGCAACTCGGCGAGCCGGTCACGCAGCAGCCGTTCGGTTTCGGTGTCGACCACGGTGACTGGGTCTGTCGGCGTGCTCTTGGCGCGCACCGTCGGGCCGGTCGAATCGCGTTGCGGTGCGCCGTCGAAGACCTCGGCGCGACGGCGCCGCACGAATTGCGCCGCCTCGGTCGCCAACCGTTCGGCGACCCTGCGGAGTTCGGTGGGTTCGAGCTGCTGTGTTTCCACCGGTTCATCGGAGCACAAATTGTGGCCAACCGGTTGCCCAGCACGCCTACCAAAGCTTTGAGGAGCCATTAATGTGAGGGCTCATGACCGCCACCGACTCCCCCGCCGCCGATCCGAGCGCCACCGGAGGGCCGCAACGCCGGGGGTTCGGCGTCGACGTGGGCGGCAGCGGCGTCAAGGGTGGCATCGTCGACCTCCAGACAGGACTGCTGATCGGTGAGCGGTTCAAGCTCGCGACTCCGCAGCCCGCCACCCCCGACGCGGTCAGCAAGACCGTTGCGGCCGTCGTTCGCGAGTTCGGCTGGACCGAGAGGGTCGGGGTCACCTATCCGGGCGTGGTGACCGACGGCATCGTGCGCACGGCTGCCAACGTCGACAAGGCCTGGATCGGATGCAACGCCAGCGAGTTCTTCGGCAAGGAACTCGACGGTCAGCAGGTGACCGTGCTCAACGACGCCGACGCCGCCGGGCTCGCCGAGGAGAAGTTCGGCGCGGGCCGCGACAACACCGGCGTCATCGTGCTGTTGACGTTCGGTACCGGCATCGGGTCGGCCGTGATCCACAACGGCGTCCTGCTGCCCAACACGGAGTTCGGCCACCTCGAGGTGGGCGGCAAGGAGGCCGAGCACCGCGCCGCCTCGTCGGTCAAGGAGAACAAGGGCTGGAGCTACGAGCGGTGGACCAAAGAGGTGACAAAGGTGCTCGTGGCGATCGAGAACGCGATCTGGCCTGATCTGTTCATCGCAGGCGGCGGCATCAGCCGCAAGGCCGACAAGTGGATCCCGCTGCTTCAGAATCGCACCCCGATCGTGGCCGCCACCTTGCAGAACACGGCCGGGATCGTCGGCGCAGCGATGGCATCGGAGTTCGACGTCACGGCTACCAACAAGTAACCGGTTCGGCCCGGCACCGCATCTGCGGCGCGCCGTTGTGTCGATTTTGCCGCTCGGGGCGGCGTTACCCCGCACTGTCGTTACAATGGTCGACGGCGGCCGCAACCGGACAGCGGCGAGTATCTCAGCAGGTATCAACGCCGCATTCGACATAGCAGACGCTTTTCGATGGTGCATGCCCCCGGAGCCATCGGAATTCTCATGACCGAAAGGGTGACGTGGCAGCGACAAAGGCAAGCCCGGCAGCCGCAAAGCCGGTGAAGCGCACCGCTACCAAGACTCCCGCGAAGAAGGCCACGGCAGCCAAGGCCACCAATGGCGCAGCGCCTGCCAAACCAGCCAAGCGAGCCACCAAGGCAGCCGCGCGCACGACGAAGGCGGACAAGCCGGCCAAGGCCGCGGCGACCAAGGCAGCGGCGAGCAAGGCCAGTGCGCCGCGGGCCAAGGGCGACGGCGCCGCTCCCCGCAGTCGCGCCAAGAAGGCGACCGCGCCGGAACCCACGACCGCGAAGGTCGACGTCACCGAGGACGACGAACTCGAGACGACCGACGACCTCGAAGTGGAGCCTGAGGCCCTGGTCGACGAGGAACTCGACGTCGAAGACCTCGTCATCGACGACGACGCGACGGTCGAGGAAGGGGACGCGGCCACCGACGACGATGAGACCGTCGTGGCCAAGCCGGCCGCTGCGGCCGCCGAGGCGCCCGTCGCCGAGGACGACGACATCGCCGAGCCCAGCGAGAAGGACAAGGCGTCGGGCGACTTCGTCTGGGACGAGGAGGAATCCGAGGCGCTGCGACAGGCCCGCAAGGACGCCGAGCTCACCGCCTCGGCGGATTCGGTTCGCGCGTACCTCAAGCAGATCGGCAAGGTCGCGCTGCTCAACGCCGAAGAAGAGGTCGAGCTGGCCAAGCGCATCGAGGCCGGTCTGTATGCCACCCAGTTGATGGCCGACATCGCCGACAAGGGCGAGAAGCTGCCTGCCGCGCAGCGGCGCGACATGGCGTGGATCTGCCGCGACGGCGATCGCGCGAAAAACCATCTGCTGGAGGCGAACCTGCGACTCGTCGTGTCGCTGGCCAAGCGCTACACCGGCCGCGGCATGGCGTTTCTCGACCTGATCCAGGAGGGCAACCTCGGCCTGATCCGTGCCGTCGAGAAGTTCGACTACACCAAGGGTTACAAGTTCTCCACGTACGCCACCTGGTGGATCCGGCAGGCGATCACCCGCGCGATGGCAGATCAGGCGCGCACCATCCGTATCCCGGTGCACATGGTCGAGGTGATCAACAAGCTCGGCCGCATCCAGCGAGAGCTGCTGCAGGATCTGGGTCGCGAGCCGACGCCCGAAGAGCTGGCCAAGGAAATGGACATCACACCGGAAAAGGTGTTGGAGATCCAGCAGTACGCGCGTGAACCGATCTCGCTCGACCAGACCATCGGCGACGAAGGCGACTCGCAGCTAGGCGATTTCATCGAAGACAGCGAGGCGGTCGTCGCAGTCGATGCGGTCAGCTTCACACTGCTGCAGGATCAGTTGCAGTCGGTGCTCGAAACGCTGTCCGAGCGTGAGGCCGGCGTTGTCCGGCTGCGGTTCGGCCTGACCGACGGACAGCCGCGGACGCTGGACGAGATCGGCCAGGTCTATGGCGTCACCCGCGAGCGTATTCGCCAGATCGAGTCCAAGACGATGTCGAAGCTGCGCCACCCCAGCCGTTCTCAGGTGCTGCGCGACTACCTCGACTGAGTGCCGCGTTACCCAATGCCGTCGTTGCCGGTTGAGCAATGTGACATGAGGACGTAGCTGCCGGGCACCTCACGGAGGGCGCGGAAGTCGGCCTGGAGCCGGTTGGACGCGCCGCGAGTGACATATCGATCATGGTTACCGACCTGGACCGCGAGGGCGCCACAACTGTTGACGAAATCGACGAGCAGATGACAGTCGGTGCCGCCACGGTTCTGGCATTGCGCCATCGCGGAGTTGTACAGGTTCGCCGGGGTGTCGGCGCCGTTCGCCCAGCCGTAGGCGCCCGTCGCGGGCGAGTAGACGATCGCAAGGTACGTGGTTTCCTCGGCATGCGCTGGTACCGCTGCGCCGAGTGCGCCGGCGAGCGCCGCTCCAGCGGCGACGAGCAGTGTGGCGACGGTGCCTTTGGTCATGCGTCGCTGGTGACTCTGGGTGTCATGGACGGTGCTCATGCGTTTCCTTTGGTTGCCTGGAAGTCCTGTGCGAGAGCAATCCTGGCGAACCGGAGGCGATTCTCTAATAGCTCACCAGCCAGTTTCCCGCTGCCGAAGGCAAGAGTTTTCTATCCGACGGGCAAGGCACGCGCCCACACCGTTTGTTCGCGGCCGCCATTGAAAACCGCTGTGACACAGCGCCAAAACGAGGCCGACGCGCGTCAGCACGCTCCGGGGAAGTTCAGGTCGAACGGGTCCGGGATGCAGGCCTGGTTGGGCTCCGCGGGGGCGGCCTCCTGGGGCGCAGGAGCCTGCGCCTCGGTTGGCGCCGTACCCGCGTCGACGGGTGCCACCGGCTCCGGTCCGGGTGCAGGCGCAGGCGCCGGCGCCTGCGCAGGTAACGGCCGGTCCTCAACCGGCGCACCGGGGATGCAGATGAGCTGAGTGGGCGAATCCCAGGACTGCATGTCGTGATTCTCATACGTGAGGTTGCCCGCGGGCGTGTTGTCAGGCTGGACGGCACCAGAGAGAAGCAGCGGCGGTACTTGGATCCTCTGGTCACGGTGAGGTTGATCCAGTTGCCGCCCTTGTCGATCTTTCCGCTGACTCGGCCCTTCAGGCTGGTGCCGTTGTTGTAGAAGGTCTCCGCCGGAGCATCCACCGTGATACCGCGAGGGCATTGAACTTCATTTCGGCGTCGATCTCCGGGTAGTGGAGGATCACCCCCCGGCGGCGAACTGATACCCCGCTGCTTCCCGATAGCAGTCTGGTAGCGCCTGAGCGGGCGCCGGGGTGATCAGGAGCCCGATTGCGGCCGCGACCGTCACTGCGCCGCCCAATTTCGTGCCATACGAGGAGGACCATGTGCGCACGCTAACAGCGCGCGAGCAGCAAAGATATCGGGTGATTCCCTAGCTTTGGGCGGACGGCCCGGCGTGCGGGTCCACGACTTTGAAGGTGATCCGCTTCACCAGCGTCTCGCCTTTGGGCAGGCAGCTGGTGCCCTGGTCCGCCGAGAACCCGTCGCAGTGCGGCGCGGACAAGCTCCACGAGACCGCGACGGTGTGGGTGCCGAGCGGTAGCGGGTCCAGCGAGCCGAGCCCCACCGTGTTGACCGCCGGGAGGCCCGGCGCCGTCGGGAGCTGGCCCGTCCAGATCTGGTTGTCCCCGGGGAATGAACGATTGGACTGGTAGGCCGAACCTTCGTCGACGGTGTACTCGATGCTTGTCAGCTTGCCGCGGAAGTCGTCGACCGGTGTGGCGTAGTCGGTGGCGAACCCCGAGGGCTTCTGCTCGAACCAGCTGTCCATGATCCACGGCACCGACGCGGCCCAGCGTTCGCCGACGGGTACCTGCGCGCAGTCCGGCGTGACGACCGCGACCGAGTAGCCGTACTCCTGCTTCAAGGTCAACCCGTTGGACAACACGCACGGCTCGGAGCCCGCCCACTTGGCTGCGGCCGTCGGACTGACGACGAGCGCGAGGGAGAAAACGGCGGTGGTCGCCAGCAGCGCGCTGAAGACAGTTCGAATGCTCGATCGACGGGACACGTCATCCTCCCCAAAACCCGACCCACACCCCTATGTCAAATGCAAGCAAACTATCGGCAAACTTCCAAGTCAATAATCACCGGATTATTGCTTGCGGATTCAAGCTTCGGGCCGGCCCGCGACGCTGACCAAGACGTCGACGAGTTTCGAAGGCCTCGAGAAGAACGGTGAGTGACCTCCCGGAAGCTCGACGATGTCGGCGCCGAGCCTGTCGCGGGCGGCGCGCCTGGCCCATTGGCTGGAGACCATCCGGTCATCCGTACACAGTACGTAAGTGCATCTGCCGGAGGGGAATTCGGCCAGTGGAAACGGAACTGCTCCCAGTCCGGTCTGCGGTCTGACCCTTGCCACGGCGGACGCCGCGACCGCCTCGTCGCAGTCTCCGTACAACAGATCGGTGGTGAGCTGAGGATCGTCCCACGTGGTGCGACCGTACTCGTCGGGGTCTCCCAACGCCGCGTTCCATCCGGGGCACATCATGTCGGACTCCTCGACGACCTGATCGAACCAGCTTCGGCCGATCGCTGGAAGCAGTGCACACAGGTAGATGAAGTGCCGGACGGGACGGCGCACAGCGACGAGAGGAATGGTGAGCCCCCCTAGCGAGTGGCCCACGACTACGACATCGTCGTCGCGTTCATCGAGCGCGCCGCAGACCACATCGGCGTAGGCGTCGAAGTCGGCGGCCGGATCGTCACACGGCAGATCCATCGTGACGGCATTATGGCCTTCGGCCTCGATGCGCGGAACCACCGCTTCCCAGCACCAGGCACCATGCCATCCGCCGTGCACCAAGGCAAAGGTCGTCATTCTCCAATGTTAAGGAGGTTACTTCCGCTTTGGCCGGACTTTGTATGTCGCAGGCCAAGATTCGCGGGTTTCGTCTCCGGAGAGAGGGATGCCCTTACTCCCGATCCGCACGTCGTAAGCCTCCTTGCCCGCGCCCACTTCACGGTTGGCATGTTCCTGGGCGGCATACATCAGCTGGTCGATTTCCGCTTCGGCGAACGTGACGAAGGACGTGTTGCGAACTTCGTCGTCGCCGGGCGTCATCTTCTCGGGCAGCACACGCGACGCGAGCGCCGCAAGACCCAGCAGGGTGAACGGTATGACCCAGTAACAGACGAAGGACAACGGCGTCTTGGTGTCGAGAATCGTTGCCTCGCCGTACACAATCGGCGGAATCGCCGACGACACCGTCATACCGGCGAACGCGGCGACCCAGATCCAGGTCAGCAGCGTGGTGATGCGCTTGAACACCTGGCCTTTGATCACTTCGTCGGGCTGGTCGACCTCGGCGAACTCGCGGACGAACGGCCGGCCGATCAGAACGCTGGCCAGCGCGACGACGAAGATGCCCAAGTTGCTCAGCGGCTGCATCCACCGCTCCATGAAGCCCTGACTCACCGTGAATGTCAGAACGGCCAACACGGCAAAGGTTCCGATGGCCCCGATCTCGAGCGTGCGGCCCGGCGTGCGCTTGACGCGCCCGATCAGGAAGGACGCCACCGCCACCGCGAGCGCCACCAGCACCGCCGCCTCGAACGGGACGTTGCCGACCAGTACCCAGTAGACGATCCACGGCGCGAAGCCGACCAGAATGCTCACGGTGGGTCAGTGTAGGTAGTCGAGTCTGTCGCCACGACAGTCCGCACTAGATTTGTAACGGTGACTCAGCGCCGCAATGTGTCGTCGGACTCGGAATTCGAAGCCGCCGTCGGCTATTCACGCGCGGTGCGCGTCGGGCCCTACGTGGCGATCTCCGGAACGACGGCGCCGGGTGACACCGTCGCCGCGCAGGCGCGGGAGGCGTTGCGCCGCATCGAAGTCGCGCTGGTCCAGGCGGGCGCGTCGATGGCCGACGTGGTGCGCACCCGGATGTTCGTCACCGATATCTCCCGCTGGCGCGAGCTCGCGGCCGTCCATAGCGAGGTGTTCGGCACGATCAGACCCGCCGCGACGATGGCGCAGGTCTGCGCGCTGATATCGCCGGAGCTGCTGGTGGAGATCGAGGTCGATGCCTACGTCAGCGGCGAGAACGAGCCATCCGCCGCAGGCAGGTAAGGCGTGACACTGGTCACAGCCTCGATCGGCAACGGGCCGTACAGATGCGGGAACAGCATCGACTCCGGGTCCGTCGGCACTCCACGCTCCCAGCGGACCGGGGCCGTCAACCTGTCGGGGTCGATGTGCAGCAGGACCAGATCCGTACGGCCGGCGTAGAGCCGATTGGCGGGCAGATGTGCCTGCTCAGGGTCCGAGAGGTGGACGAAGCCGACGGCCTCAAGCGATGGCGGTCGGTGCTCGCCACGACCTTGGGCGAGGTGCCAGTCTTCCGAGGCACAGATGTGCACGAGCATCTCCCCAGCCTGCCGCGCCCGCAACTTCGCCGAGCGTGAAAAACGACACACCCGTGCACAGCCCGGGAACAAGGCCGAAAGCCCAGGCGTCTGAGAGAGTGGACTTGCGTGAAACCGGGTATTAACCGGTGCACCACGAGCAGAGACGGAGGAGCCATGAACGCAACGCTGATGAGCCCCGAACTCACCCGGGCTGACCGCTGCGACCGCTGCGGCGCCGCTGCTCGTGTACGGGCAACCCTGCCTTCGGGAGCCGAGCTGTTGTTCTGCCAGCACCACGCCAACGAGCACGAGGCCAAACTGGTCGAAATCGCCGCCGTACTGGAAGTCAGTCCGGCAGAGGCTGTCGACGCCTGATCCCCCAGGCCCCCATTCTGGGCAGGACGGAACTTCGTCAGGAATGCTGGACTGGTCATGACTGACCAGCCTCCCGTTTCGCGTCACCACATCTGGCATATCGCAAAGCGGACGCTGTCGAAGAGTTGGGACGACTCGATTTTTTCGGAGTCCGCCCAGGCCGCATTCTGGTGCGCGCTGTCCTTGCCGCCGCTGCTGCTCGGAATGCTCGGCAGCCTGGCGTACATCGCGCCGCTGTTCGGCCCGGAAACGCTGCCGACGATCCAGGAGCAGTTGATCAACACGGCCAGCCACTTCTTCTCCCAGAACGTGGTGACCGAGATCATCGAGCCGACTGTGCGAGACATCGTCAGGGGTGCGCGCGGCGAGGTGGTTTCGATCGGCTTCGTCATATCCCTGTGGGCCGGGTCGTCAGCCATCTCGGCGTTCGTCGACTCGATCACCGAAGCACACGACCAGACCCCGTTGCGGCATCCCGTGCGGCAGCGCTTCTTCGCCCTGGGTCTCTATGTCGTGATGCTCGTGATGGCGATAGCAACCGCGCCGTTCGTCGCGTTGGGCCCGTTGAAAATCGGCGCGCATATTCCAGAGAGCTGGGACAACGTCTTGCGCTACGGCTATTACCCGGCACTGATTTTCGGGTTGGTGGTGTCAGTGACGTTCCTCTACCGGGTGTCGCTGCCCAAGCCGCTGCCGTCACACCGGCTGGTGCTCGGCGCGGTGCTGGCCACGGCCGTCTTCCTGATCGCCACCGTCGGCCTGCGGATCTACCTGACCTACATCACCAGCACCGGCTACACCTACGGTGCGCTCGCGACCCCGATCGCTTTCCTGCTGTTCGCCTTCTTCCTCGGCTTCGCGATCATGATCGGCGCGGAGTTGAACGCCGCGGTGCAGGAGGAGTGGCCGGCGCCCACAACCCACGCCAAAAGGTTCCGCGGCTGGCTGGAGGAGAAGGCGGCCGAGTCACTCGAGTCGTTCAACGGCGGAGCGGGTGCGGAGGAGGCACCCGCGGCCGCTGGGCCGAAGCGCGATGCCCCTACGCCTTGAGCTTCTCGAAGATCCGTTTGCAGTCGGGACACACCGGCGACCCCGGCTTGGCGGCCTTGGTGACCGGGAAGACCTCGCCGCACAGCGCGACGACGTGGGTTCCCATCACCGCGCTTTCGGCGATCTTGTCCTTCTTGACGTAGTGGAAGAACTTCGGGGTGTCGCTGTCGGTCCCGTCGTCGACGCGTTCGTCGGTGTCGGTGCGCTCGATGGTCTCCGTCTGCATGCGTTCATTGTGCCCGGCAATACTTCGGTAAGAAACCGATCGGTTCGCGTCCACTCAAGTGTGGAACAGTGGGATATATGAAACACGGCCAAGAGCTGGGTTTCGATGACGACGGTCGCCCCGTCCTGATCACCCGCGCCGCACCCGCTTACGAGGAGCAGCACCGTGCGCGAGTGCGGAAATACCTCAGCATCATGGCGTTCCGCATTCCCGCGCTGATCCTCGCGGCGGCGGCGTACGGCATCTGGCACAACGGTCTGGTCTCACTGGCGATCCTGGTGGCGTCGATACCGTTGCCATGGATCGCGGTGCTCATCGCCAACGACCGGCCGCCGCGCCGCGCCGAGGAGCCGCGACGGTACGCAGCGCGCCGCATACCGCTGTTCCCGACGGCCGAACGGCCGGCGCTCGAGCAGCGCACGCGGTCGGCACCGCAACCGGAGACCGTGGACGGAAAGGGCGACGTTCCTTCCTGAGCGGCGTCTAGCCGTATTCTCAGACGATTCTCAGGTCAACGGCCCAAAACCGCAGATCAACACGTGTGAATCGGCCGGTTGGTGGGAACTCTTCCGAGCAATTGGGCGTTGAAAGTCTTGACAGTTCGAGCCGAGCAGGAGGCCCTGATGGCAAATGCCACACTAAGCCGCATTGACCACGATCTGGATGCTCAGAGTCCAGCCGCTGATCTCGTGCGCGTGTACCTGAATGGCATTGGCAAAACGGCTCTGCTCAACGCCGCCGATGAGGTCGAGCTCGCAAAGCGCATCGAAGCAGGGCTTTACGCCCAGCATCTGCTGGAGACCCGTAGGCGGCTCGGCGAGAACCGCAAACGCGATCTCGCGGTCATCGTGCGCGATGGCCAAGCGGCCCGCAGCCACCTGCTCGAGGCCAACCTGCGCCTTGTGGTCTCGCTGGCGAAGCGCTACACCGGGCGCGGCATGCCTCTGCTGGACCTGATTCAGGAGGGCAACCTCGGATTGATCCGCGCGATGGAGAAATTCGACTACACCAAGGGTTTCAAGTTTTCGACGTACGCCACGTGGTGGATCCGGCAGGCGATCACGCGCGGCATGGCCGACCAGAGCCGCACCATTCGGCTGCCCGTTCACCTCGTCGAGCAGGTCAACAAGCTCGCCCGCATCAAGCGGGAGATGCACCAGAACCTCGGCCGCGAGGCCACCGACGAGGAACTGGCCGCCGAGTCGGGCATCCCGGTCGAGAAGATCACCGACCTTCTCGAGCACAGCCGTGACCCGGTGAGCCTCGACATGCCCGTCGGCAGCGACGAGGAGGCACCGCTCGGTGACTTCATCGAGGACGCCGAGGCGATGTCCGCCGAGAACGCCGTCATCTCCGAACTCCTGCATACCGACATCCGCCACGTGCTGGCCACGCTCGACGAGCGTGAGCAGCAGGTGATCCGGCTGCGGTTCGGCCTCGACGACGGCCAGCCCCGCACCCTCGACCAGATCGGCAAGCTCTTCGGGTTGTCCCGGGAACGCGTTCGCCAGATCGAGCGCGAGGTGATGGCCAAACTGCGCAACGGCGAACGTGCCGACCGGTTGCGCTCCTACGCCAGCTAGCGACCCCTCCGCAGAAGGCTCGCCGGTGAAAGCCGGCGGGCCTTCTTACCACACGCAGACGATGTAGAACCCTTATCCGCCCAGCTAGGCCGGTAGACTCTGGGCTGACGAAGGGTTGCCATGAACGATTTGGTCGATACCACCGAGATGTACCTGCGCACCATTTACGACCTCGAAGAAGAGGGCGTGGTGCCGCTGCGCGCGCGCATCGCCGAGCGTCTCGAGCAGAGTGGACCGACCGTCAGTCAGACCGTCTCCCGGATGGAGCGCGACGGCCTGCTACACGTCGCCGGCGACCGGCATCTGGAGCTGACCGACAAGGGTCGCGGGCTGGCCGTCGCGGTCATGCGCAAGCACCGACTGGCCGAGCGGCTGCTCGTCGACGTGATCGGGTTGCCGTGGGAGGAAGTGCACGCCGAGGCGTGCCGCTGGGAGCATGTGATGAGCGAAGACGTCGAACGCCGGCTTGTGCAGGTGCTCGACAATCCGACCGTCTCCCCGTTCGGCAACCCCATCCCCGGACTGTCTGAGTTGGGTGTCGGCGACTCGCTGGGCGGCGAGGACCGGAACCTGGTGCGGCTGACCGAGCTGCCCGCCGGCTTCCCGGTGGCCGTCGTCGTGCGCCAGCTCACCGAACACGTTCAGGGCGATGTCAACCTGATCGCCCGCCTCAAGGACGCCGGTGTGGTGCCCAACGCGCGCGTCACGGTCGAGACGGGGCCCAACGGCGGGGTGATGATCGTGATTCCGGGCCACGAGCAAGTCGAGCTGCCTCACGAAATGGCCCACGCCGTCAAGGTCGAAAAAGTCTGAAACGCCCTGCGCCGCAAGCGGTCTAGCCAGCGCGCCGCCGGAACTCTCGTGGCCGCGGCAGCGCCACGCCGAGGCGCTTGGCCAGCCGGTAACCGCTAGCCGCGAGCTCGCGGATCTGTTCGGGCCGCATCCCCGACTGCAGTGCTTCGTCGAGCATGCCTGCCATCCGGTGTGTGCCATCACAGCGCAGCGCTGCCTCCAGGGACACTCCGGCCAGTGGCCCGTCGCCGCGCGCGTAGGCCGAGAACGCCAACAACACCAGCGCCTCGATCCGCCACGGTGGGGGCAGTACCCGGGACAGTTCGGCCCACAGCGCCTCGGCGTCGGCGCCCTTGTCCCCGACCGCCAACGCGTAGAGCACATCGCGCACCTGCGGGACCATCAGCGCGCAGGCCAGCCGGACCAGCGCGCCCTCTGGGAGCTCCTCTCCCGCCGCCGCGCGCGCCGCTGAGGATAGGACGACCTCGACGGCACTCGCCGCGTCGACGTCGACGTCGGACGCGTCCCGGATCACTTCGGCCAGCGCCTCGCTCGCCGCCGCATCCGTGACCGCGATGACCTTCAGAAGCTCGTCGCGGCCGGTGTACAGCCTTCGACCGTCCAGAACCGCAGCCATCGCCAGTGGCGACGCCGACGGATCGTCTACGGTCCCCCAGCTGCCATCCAGACAATGCCACCGCCCGTCGCGCCCGATCGTGTCAACGACGTGGAAGTCGAGCAGCTCGATGTCCTGGACCGCCAGGCGGGCGCGCAGTTCTTCACAGAGACGCCGGTGTTCGTCGTTGCACAACCGGCAGTCGGCGCCCTCGGCGTCCACCACGACCGCAATGGCGGCGTCCGGCCGGGCGGCCGCGGCCACCTCGGCGATGTGGTCGACGGAGCCGAGCAGACCAGGCGAAAGGTCAACGCGCATAACGCAGCCCAGTTCTGCCTGGTCGATGGTCACCAACACGAGCGACCTCTCGGGCACGAAGCCCAGAACTGCGGGCAGCGCCGCGATCAGTGCGCCGGGTCGGTTGAGTTGGAAATCGGAAGGCGGTGTCGTCATGTCCTGAGGGTCCGTGGCGCCACCGACCCAGTGGGCGCGCACGGGGCCGCGGCAGCGGAAGCTGTGGATGAAAGCGCGACTGGGGATATCGCTAGCGCGGCACCTGCTGACGAACCTTGAGCACCGCGTCGGTGAACAGCGTGTCGAGCGCCTGGGAGTCCGGCTCGGCGTCCGACTGCCCGCGGCGCTGCCACGACGCCGTCACCTGGACATCGCCGACCAGGGCCACCAGCGTCAGCGTCCTGGTGTCGGATTCCTCGGCGGACTCCGACGTGACGGTCTCGTCCACGGCGTAGCTGTCGTCGGCGTCCACCGGCGGTGCCGGCGGAAGATCGACGGCCACTGTCGACTCCTCCGCCCCGCCGCTCGGATCCTGCTTGAACGTGAACGACGGACACTCGGCGAGCTGGGTGACCCGGGCGCGGACCGCCGCGATCGGCCGAATGACGCTGACGACGAGGCGGGTACCGCTCACGTCGTCGGAGCCTTGCACGGCGGCTCTCTGATCGGCCAGCAGCGGCAGCGGCGCGCACTTCGCAGGCGTCACCTCGGAACCTGCGGGCACGCCCTCGATCTCGCTCAGCACACGGTCGAGGTCTTTGGGAGGCAGCACGGCAGCCTGATACTGCGGGGGGAAGCGCGTGGGCTCGATCAGCAAGTCGGCCACCGGAATCGGCCGGGCGGGGCGATGGTCGCCTGCGCGCGCGGCGCCGGTGACCACCCGCGCGCAGCCGCCGACGATCGCTGCGGCCGCCAACATGACGGTGCAGGTCACGGGCAGCAGGCAACCGCGCGGTATCCGCCGAACCGAGCCCACCATTGCCGTCATCGTCTCATCGGGCGGTGCCGCCCGCTCTCAGGCGCGCGGACGGCGGCCGGGGCATCCCCTCGGCACATGTCGTTCACTCGTTATTGCCTGCGTCGGCATGCGGGATCGCCGTAATCGGCGTACACCTTCACTTATGGCTTCGGTGCTGGAGTACGACCTCGTCGTCATCGGTTCGGGTCCCGGTGGGCAGAAGGCCGCCATCGCCGCGGCAAAGCTCGGCAAGACCGTCGCGGTCGTCGAGCGCGGCAGAATGCTCGGCGGGGTGTGCGTCAACACCGGAACCATCCCCAGCAAGACACTCCGCGAAGCGGTGGTCTACCTGACCGGCATGAGCCAGCGGGAGCTCTACGGCGCCAGCTATCGCGTCAAGGAGAAGATCACGCCCGCGGATCTGCTGGCCCGCACCAGCCACGTCATCACCAAGGAGCAGGACGTGGTGCGCAGCCAGCTCATGCGCAACCGGGTCGACCTGCACACCGGCCACGGCCGCTTCATCGATGCCCACACCATTTGCGTCGACGACCAGACCCGCGGTGAAAAAACAACGCTCAAGGGCGAATTCATCGTGATCGCCACCGGCACCAAACCGGCCCGGCCGCCCGGCGTCGAGTTCGACGAGGACCGCGTGCTGGACTCCGACGGGATCCTCGACCTCAAGTCGCTGCCCACATCGATGGTGGTGGTGGGCGCCGGCGTGATCGGCATCGAATATGCGTCGATGTTCGCGGCGCTGGGCACCAAGGTCACCGTCGTCGAGAAGCGCGAGAGCATGCTGGACTTCTGCGATCCCGAAGTGGTCGAGGCGCTGAAGTTCCACCTGCGCGACCTCGCGGTGACGTTCCGCTTCGGTGAAGAGGTGACCGCGGTCGACGTCGGCGCCGCGGGCACGGTCACGACCCTGGCCAGCGGAAAGCAGATTCCCGCGGAGACGGTGATGTACTCGGCGGGCCGCCAGGGACAGACAGAACATCTCGACGCCGAGAACGCCGGGTTGGAGATCGACGGGCGTGGACGGATATTCGTCGACGACCAGTTCCAGACCAAGGTCGACCACATCTACGCCGTCGGCGACGTGATCGGATTCCCCGCGCTGGCGGCCACGTCGATGGACCAGGGCCGGCTGGCCGCCTACCACGCGTTCGGCGAGCCGATTCGGGGTATGACCGAGCTGCAGCCGATCGGTATCTACTCCATCCCCGAGGTGTCCTATGTCGGCGCGACGGAGGTCGACCTGACCCGCGACTCAGTGCCTTATGAAGTCGGGGTGTCGCGGTACCGCGAGCTGGCCCGCGGCCAGATCGCAGGCGATTCCTACGGCATGCTCAAGCTGCTGGTCTCCACCGAGGATCTGAAGCTGCTCGGCGTGCACATCTTCGGTTCCAACGCCACCGAGCTGGTGCACATCGGCCAGGCCGTGATGGGATGCGGCGGCACCATCGAGTATCTGGTGGACGCGGTCTTCAACTACCCCACGTTCTCGGAGGCCTACAAGGTCGCCGCGCTGGACGTGATGAACAAACTGCGCGCTCTCAGTCAGTTCCGCACGTAGGAGTCAGCAGTCGTCGTCGAACACCGTCGGCGCGGTGTCGCCGGGACCGCCCGCCTCCGCGCGAGTCAGCAGCGCAACCACGCCGTCGTCGAATGGTGGTGAGTACGAGACGTTTTCGTCGCACCCGCCGCCGTCAAGCCCGCCGACCAGACCGGTGATGGTCGGCCCGGTGGTCCACGGCGCGCCGCTGGTGCCGTCGATCAGGCCGCCACAGGACAGCGACGGAAAGCCGCCCGGCGCGAGTTCGGTCGTGCCCGTGCAGCCGATCGGCCCCCCACCGACGCCCAACCCGTATCCGGTGACGTTGACCTCGGTGCCCGGTCTCGGCGTGGTTCCGATCGACAGGCCGCCGCCCGCCTCGGCCTCGATGCTGCCGCCGCCGTCGCGCACCACATGCAGAACGGCGAAGTCCGCCAACGGATCCTGGCCCTGCACCCACCGCGGATCGAGGTAGGCCGCATCGACCCGCCAGATCTGCGCGTCGTCGGCGGCGCCGGAGAAACCGGCGACGAAGGTGGTGTCCACACCCTCGGCGACACAGTGTGCAGCGGTGAGGATCAGGTCACCAGCCGTCGAGTTCAGCACTGCTGCGGTGCAGGTGTGCAGATCGCCCGCCCCCAGAAACAGCGCACCGATCCTGGCGTCCGGCGGCACAGCCGAGGCCGACATTTTGGTCGTGGCCGCAGGCGGCACGGCTGACGTCGTGGTCTGCGGAGCAGCCGCGCGACCGCACGCAGCCGCCGACGCCAGCAGGCCCACCACCAGAACCGCCGACGCCCGCACGGCTACCGATCTTGCCCGATCACGAGGATGTGGCGCCGGTTCATCTGCCCTTCTCCAGTGACCGTCTCCAGGCAGATGAGACAATGGTGGTCGCGGTGTCGAGGAGGTGAGTCCCATCAGCGACGAGCATGACCAGCAGAACCAGCGCTACGAACCCGACCAGAGCGGGATGTACGAGCTGGAGTTCCCTGCGCCGCAACTGTCCTCGTCAGACGGCCGGGGTCCGGTGTTGATCCACGCCCTGGAGGGCTTCTCCGACGCCGGCCACGCCATCCGGCTGTCGGCCCAGCACCTGAAGAACACGCTGGACACCGAATTGGTGGCGTCGTTCGCCATCGACGAGCTGCTCGACTACCGGTCGCGGCGGCCACTGATGACATTCAAGACCGACCATTTCACCTCCTACGAGGAACCCGAGCTCAACCTGTACGCGTTGCACGACACCGCCGGAACCCCGTTCCTCCTGCTCGCAGGCATGGAACCGGATCTGCGCTGGGAGCGCTTCATCACCGCGGTACGGCTGCTGGCCGAGAAACTCGGCGTCCGGCAGACCATCGGCCTGGGCACCATCCCGATGGCGGTGCCGCACACCCGTCCGATCACGCTGACGGCCCACGCCAACAACAAGGAGCTCATCGCCGGTCACACGCCGTGGGTGGGCGAGGTACAGGTGCCGGGCAGCGCCTCCAACCTGCTGGAGTACCGGATGGCCCAGCACGGACACGACGTGGTGGGGTTCACCGTGCACGTGCCGCACTACCTTGCCCAGACCGACTACCCGGCCGCCGCCGAGACGCTTCTGGCCCAGGTCGCCAAGTCCGGGTCGCTGCAGCTGCCGCTGGCCGCGCTGTCCGAGGCCGCCGCCGCAGTGCAGGTAAAAGTCGAGGAACAGGTCGGCGCGAGCGGCGAGGTCGCTCAAGTGGTGGAGGCGCTGGAGCGCCAGTACGATGCCTTCATCGCAGCCCAGGAGAACCAATCGCTGCTGGCGCGCGACGAGGATCTGCCCAGCGGTGACGAGCTCGGTGCCGAGTTCGAGCGTTTCCTCGCCCAGCAGGCGCGGGAGAAGAAGAGAAAAGAAGGCTTCCAAGACGGGGACGACGGCTATTAAGCCATCACCCGATCCGACGACGAGGTTGGCGACATGACTGCTCGAAAGCCGGGAAAGCCCAATCTCCGTCCCGTGCGGGAGCTGACGCCGACTCTGCACTACCGCACCGTCCACGGTTACCGCCGCGCATTCCGGATCGCCGGGTCGGGCCCGGCGATACTGCTGATCCACGGTATCGGCGACAACTCCACCACGTGGAGCAGCGTGCAATCCACGCTCGCGCAACGGTTCACGGTCATCGCCCCCGACCTGCTCGGCCATGGCAAATCCGACAAGCCGCGTGCTGACTACTCCGTCGCCGCGTACGCGAACGGCATGCGAGATCTGCTCAGCGTCCTCGACATCGAACGGGTCACCGTGGTCGGGCACTCGCTCGGCGGCGGCGTCGCGATGCAGTTCGCCTACCAGTTCCCGCAACTGGTGGATCGGCTGATCCTGGTGGGCGCGGGCGGAGTGACCAAGGACGTCAACTTCGCGCTCCGGATCGCCTCGCTTCCGTTGGGCAGTGAAGCGCTTGCCCTGCTGCGGCTGCCGCTGGTTCTGCCCGCCGTGCAGGCGCTGGGACGCATCGCCGGGCTGGCGATCGGCTCGACCGGCCTGGGCCGCGACCTGCCCGAAATGTTGCGCATCCTGGAGGACCTGCCGGAGCCGACGGCGTCTTCGGCATTCGCACGCACCCTGCGCGCCGTTGTTGACTGGCGCGGCCAGGTGGTTACTATGTTGGACCGCTGTTATCTGACGGAATCCGTTCCGGTACAACTGATTTGGGGATCTCACGACTCGGTCATCCCAGTCAGCCACGCGCGGCTGGCGCATGCCGCAATGCCGGGCTCGAGGCTGGAGATCTTCGAGGGCTCCGGACATTTCCCGTTTCACGATGACCCCGACCGCTTCGTCGAGATCGTCGAGCAGTTCATCGACTCCACCGAACCGGCCACCTACGACCAGGAGATGCTGCGCGGGCTACTGCGCAGCGGGCTGACCGAGGACACGATCTCCGGATCGATCGGCACCAGGGTCGCGGTGCTCGACGCGATGGGCACCGACGAACGCAGCGCCACCTGAGATCTGCCCGCCCCACGTCGTAGCATCGGGCACATGGCCATCGACGTCACGGTGCTGCGGGTATTCACCGACGCGGACGGAAACTTCGGCAATCCGCTGGGCGTCGTGGACGCGAGCCTGGTGGACCCTACCGATCGGCAACGAGTAGCGACCGAATTGGGCTACAGCGAAACGATATTCGTCGAATTACCCGCCGCCGGCGCCGGCACTGCGCGGGCCCGGATCTTCACGCCGGCCGTCGAACTGCCCTTCGCCGGACACCCGACCGTCGGGGCGTCGTGGTGGCTGCGCGACATCGGCCATCCGATCCGCACCCTGCAGGTGCCCGCCGGAGTGGTGCAGGTGGAATACGACGACGAGATGACCGCCGTGCGCGCCCGCGCCGAGTGGGCGCCTGATTTCGCGATCTACGACCTGGGGTCCACCGACGAACTGTTCGCCGCCGAGCCCGAGGATTACCCAGACGACGTCGAGAACTACCTGTGGACGTGGACCGACCGCGACAACGGCGTGCTGCGCTCCCGGATGTTCGCGGTCGGCTTGGGCGTGCCCGAGGACGAGGCGACCGGCGCCGCCGCGGTTCGCATCACCGACTACCTCAGCCGCGACCTGACCATCGTGCAGGGCAAGGGCTCGATCATTCAGACGCGGTGGAGTGCCGACGGGTGGGTGCGGATCGCGGGCCGGACGGTCGACGACGGGATCAGGCGGATCGACTGACGCCGGCGCTCAGCCAGAGGTGGCAACCCTGCGGTGCGCCCGCAGCGCCTCGATCTCGCGCTCGAAGTCGTCTGCCGAGGAGAACGACCGGTACACGGACGCGAAACGGAGGTAGGCGACTTCGTCGAGATCGCGAAGCGGGCCGAGGATCGCCAGGCCGACCTCGTTGCTGGGCACTTCGGGGGAACCCGTGGCGCGCACGGTGTCCTCGACCTGTTGCGCCAGCAGGTTCAGTGCGTCGTCGTCCACCTGCCTGCCCTGGCAGGCCCGGCGCACGCCTTTGATGACCTTCTCGCGACTGAAAGGCTCGGTGACACCGCTGCGCTTGACGACAGCGAGCACGGCGCTCTCGACGGTGGTGAACCGGCGGCCGCACTCCGGACAGGACCTGCGGCGCCGAATCGCCTGTCCCTCGTCGGTTTCCCGGGAATCGACGACTCGGGAATCTGGGTGACGGCAGAACGGACAGTGCATGACTGCTCCTTCGCCGCGCCGACAGACACCTGACTCGAACGCTTCAGAGCCTACCTGTGTATCCCGTCGAGAACCTGCGCGACAGCGCGTTCCACCGCGCATGATGCGGTCAGCCGACCGGAGCGATCAGCGTCTGTCCGGCGTCGAGGCCCGCGGATTCCAACCGGTTGAGCTCACGGATGCGGTCGACGACGGGGCCGACGGATGCATCGGGTGCGACCCGATGGGCGACCTGGGCAAGCGTCTCCCCCGACTGCACCCGGACCACGGCAAGCGTGTCGGGTACCGGCGTCGACGAGCTTGCGGCGCCGACGACCCCGCCGAACTGGGCCACCACCCCGAGCCACACCGTGATCACCGCGGCGAGCAGGGCCAGCCCGACGGTGGTCGCGGGAGTGATGGGGCGCCGACGATGGGAGGCGCGCGACATCACCACACCCGGGCCGTGGTACCGCATCGGCGCCCCGCCGGGCCGCCGCCGGCTCGACGGTGCGCGGTGCGGGCGCGGCGCCGCCGCGGTGGGGCGGTTGTGCCGCCGCACGACCGGTCCTGCCAGGAGTTCTCGGGTGTCCAGAACTGTCATCTGCCTCGCCTTCCGCTGTGTCGGTTCGCTACTGTGTTCGAACTGTAGTCGATCACCTGTTCGATTAATAGAACATGTGATCGAACTGTTGTCAGACGATAGAACAGGGCACCGACAAATCCTGCCGACGGGACAGTCGCCTGCCGCGGATTGCGACACGCCTCGAACACATGTTTGATTATCGAGGTCGCGGGGACTACATTCAGCGCCATGAGCGAGGACCGCACAGGCACGCAGAAGAGCGCATCAGGCCCGGACAAGTCCGGTGACCGCCGGACGCCCGACGGCGTCCTGACCGAGCGACAGCGAACCATCCTGCAGGTCATCCGCGCCTCGGTGACCAGCCGCGGCTATCCCCCCAGCATCAGGGAGATCGGCGACGCGGTCGGCCTGACGTCGACGTCGTCGGTCGCACACCAGCTGAGGACCCTCGAGCGCAAGGGGTACCTGCGCCGCGACCCGAACCGGCCCCGTGCCGTCGACGTCCGTGGCGCTGACGATGGCGTGACGCCGGTCGTCAGCACCGACGTGGCAGGTTCGGATGCGCTGCCGGAGCCGACCTTCGTGCCGGTGCTCGGCCGCATCGCCGCGGGCGGCCCGATTTTGGCCGAAGAGGCGGTCGAGGATGTCTTTCCGCTACCCCGCGAACTCGTCGGCGAGGGGTCGCTGTTCCTGCTCAAGGTGGTCGGCGATTCGATGGTCGATGCGGCCATCTGCGACGGGGACTGGGTGGTGATCCGTCAGCAGAACGTCGCCGACAACGGCGACATCGTGGCGGCCATGATCGACGGCGAGGCCACGGTGAAGACATTCAAACGCACCCGTGGCCAGGTATGGCTGATGCCGCACAATCCGGCGTTCGATCCGATTCCCGGCAACGACGCGGCCGTTCTCGGCAAAGTCGTCACGGTGATCCGCAAGATCTGACGTCGCTGGTCCTAGTCGGCCTTGACGAAACCGTTGGCGCGGGCGAGATCCTCGTTGACGAAATACACCTCGGCCGGAATGTGGTCGTACAGATCGCTTTCCGGCCCCCAGTACAGACCGGACTTGGTGTCGGCCTTGATCGGGTAACCGGTGGGCGCAAGGTACGGATCGTCCAGCGGTAGGTGGATCGAGGTCCGCGCTTCCCCATCGTCGGCGGTGTCGCCCTCGCCGATCGGCGCCGCGACCGGCTCCACGGATTCGGTTCTCGGCTCGTCGAGTGCGATCGCCGCGTGGCGGCCGGAATTGACTTCCGACTCCGACGGGATGGGCGTCGGCGCGGTGTCCGACTCGTCGGGTTCGGGTTCGAGCTCGGAGAATTCGTCGCCCTCGTCGACGGCCTCCTCGAACGGGTCTCGGTCCGCCCCGCCCAAGCCGTACAGCGCGGAATCCGATGGCCGCGCGTAAGTCTCGGCCTGCTGCGCGGTATCCGGTTCACCAGAGCCCGCGTGCTGGACAACCTCGGCCTCTGAATCGGTGTCGTGTGCGGTATCGGCGCCGAAATCGGCGTCGCGCGGATCCACGTCTGCGCCACCGCGGTTTCGTCGTAACGACGCGACCAGGATCAAGCCGACCAGGACGAGCAGTGGGATACCGGCGAGCAACCACCACCACGACGGCGTGAACCAGTTGTGTCCGTTGGACTTCGATGCGACGGAATTCGACGAGTCCGGTTGGTAGCCCGGCACGGTCAGCCCGCTGAGCCCGGCGGCCAGATTCGCGGGCTGGGTGCTGAATTTGTTGGTTCGCTTGTCCCAGGACACCTCGCCGCCGGTGAACCGCTGCGATACGACGCTGCCGTCCACGGTCTGGTCGGAAACCGGAGGTCCGAGTGGGCCGGCCGCACCGCCGAGCTTGTCCCAGGCCGCATTCATCGCCCCGCGCACGATGAATGCGCCGTAGTCCGGCGTCCAGAAGATGACCGGCTTGTCTTCCGCGGAGAAGGTGCTGACCCGGCTGCCCGTCTTCAGCCCGCCGTCGGTCTCGTTGGCCGTCGGCAGACCCAGGTCGCCTTTCGGACCGCCCACGGACTCGTACTTCTTGAGGACCTGTCCGCTGACCACGTTCGCGCCGGTGGCCGGGCTGTAGAAGATCTTGCCGCCGGTGAAGTCCTGCCCGGCGCCGTCCTGGCCGATCGCGTACTGCTCGCCCTGCTTGTCGCCGAGCGGCCCCAGCGGACCGCCGGCGGCCCGCCTGGCCGCGTTGATCGCCGACGTGGCGTCCTCGGGGACCGTCAGGCCGGCGAGTTGGCCCACGAGATCCGGCGGCACGGTGATGAACTCCTTCGTGGATCTGTTCCAGGTCAGCTCGCCGCCGCTGAACTTCTGCGACACCAGGTCGCCCTTGAATATCTCGTCATCGGTCGGCACCCCGAGCGACCCCGCCGAGCCGCCGAGCTTGTCCCAGGCCGCGTTCACCGCACCGCGCACGACGTGGGCTCCGGTGTCAGGGGTCCAGAAGATGACGGGCTTGTCGTCCGCGCTGAACGTGGTGTTGCGACTGTCCGGGCTGACCCGGCCCGGCCCTTCGTCGATCGTCGGAAAGCCCAGGTCACTGTCGGCGGGCCCGCCCAGCGACTCGTATTTCTGCAGGATTGCGCCGCCCATGATGTGCGCGCCCGTGTCGGGTGTGAAGAAGATCTTGCCGCCGGCGTAGTTCTGGCCGAAGCCACCGCCGATTGGGTAGACGCCCCCATCGCCGGGCCCCATCGGGCCGGTCGGTCCCCCGCTGGCGTCGTAGGCCCTGCCGATCGCGTCAGCGGCATCGGATTCCGGGGTCGCCGCCGCCAGAGGGGCCAGCATGAGGGCCACGATCGCCGTCAGGACGGCAGCCCCCGCGCGGCCGAACACGGTGTTCAGCAGGGCACGCTCCCCACTCATCCACCCTCCCTGTTCCGGCAAAGTCCCCCTGAAACTAGCGCGTCCGTCAGCCGTACGTCAGATAGACACGGTAAACGCAGGGATATCCGGTAATGCGGGGACCGGAACTTTCACGTGGGTCAGACGCCCAGCGAGCGTCCGATGATCTCCTTCATGATCTCGGTCGTGCCGCCGTAAATCGTCTGTACCCGAGCGTCCAGATACGCCCGTGCGACGGGATATTCCCTCATGTACCCGTAGCCGCCGTGCAACTGCAGGCAGCGGTCGACCAGGTGCACCTGCTTCTCGGTGGAGTACCATTTCGCCATCGCCGCCTGCTCCGCCGACAGCTTCCCGTCCAGGTGCAGTCGGATGAACTCGTCCACCATGATCCGCACGGCCGTTGCCTCCGTGGACAATTCGGCCAACACGAAGCGGCTGTTCTGCTGGCTGCCGATCGGCTTGCCGAACGCCTTGCGCTCCTTGGCGTACTGCAACGTTTCGGTGAGCACGGCATCCATTGCCGCGGCTGCCATTACGGCGATGTTGAGCCGCTCCTGAGGCAGGTTCTGCATCAGGTAGATGAAGCCCATGCCTTCTTCGCCGAGCAGGTTCTCGGCGGGCACCTTGACGTCGGTGAAGGACAGTTCGGCGGTGTCCTGCGCGTCCAGTCCGATCTTCTCGAGGTGTCTGCCGCGCTCGAAGCCCTCCATGCCGCGCTCGACGACCAGCAGCGAGAAGCCCTGGGCGCCCTTGTCGGGATCGGTGCACGCGACGACGATCACGAGGTCGGCGTTGATGCCGTTGGTGATGAAGGTCTTCGCCCCGTTGAGGACGTAGTGGTCGCCTTCTTTGACGGCCCTGGTTTTAATGCCCTGCAGGTCGCTTCCGGTGCCGGGCTCGGTCATCGCGAGCGCCGTGATGAATTCCCCGGTGCAGAATTTCGGCAGCCAGCGCTGCTTCTGCTCTTCGGTGGTCAGGTTCAGCAGATAGGGCGCGATGATGTCGTTGTGCAGGCCGAAACCGAGCCCGCTGAACCGCCCCGCCGTGGTCTCCTCGGTGAGCACCACGTTGTATCGGAAGTCAGGGTTGCCGCCGCCGCCGTACTCCTCGGGCACGGCCATGCCCAGGAAGCCCTGCTTGCCTGCCTCCAGCCACACGCCGCGGTCGACGATCTTCTCCTTCTCCCACTGGTCGTGATGCGGCGCGACATGGCGGTCGAGGAACGACCGGTAGGACTCGCGGAAAAGGTCGTGTTCGGGCTCGAAGAGGGTGCGCTCGTACTTGACGACGTTGCCCATGGAGAACCTCCAGGAATCAGCGGGGGGCGTTGGCCCGACGATATACCACCCAACCGGATGGTTGGCCGCCGGGTGCGGCGCGGCAGGGCCTACACTTCGCGGGGTGGACGGGGTCGAGTCGCTGCAGGTCGACGACGATGGACGACATCTGGCCTTCACGTTCGACGACATGATGCGTTACCACGGGCCGCACTCGCCGGCGGGCGTCGCGATGGCATTCAAGGTCATGCAGCGTGCATTCGGCGAGCTGTCGCCCGGCGCCGTGCCGCCGCGGCGGGCCGTGGTGGTCCGTACCGCCTTCCGCGGGCCTGGTGCCCGCGACGGATTCGAGGCGGTCACCAGGGCGGTCACGGAGGGCCGCTATGCAGTCGACCGCTCGCTGCTCCGCGCTGACCGGGGGCGCTTACTCGAGGATTTCGTCTTCGAGGTCACCATCGGTGGCCGCGCGACGACACTGCTTCTGCGCGACGGCTTCGTCGAGGATGAATTCATTGAGCTGGCCCGCACTGAAGGGCGCAGCGCGCATCAGGATAATCGCCTCGACGAGCTGAAAGCCGAACTCGCGCAACGGGTCATGGCCACTGCTGCGGCAGACGTCTTCGACATCGCGGCCGATTGACCGTCGGCACGTCGTTGTGAGCCTCGCCACCTGCCGGCGATATGCGTTTAGCGGACAGGCCGATCGGGGAATTCCAGGGCCACGATTCACCAAGGAGGAAGTGCGCAATGGGAGACAACAACAGCGGTCCCGAGGAAGCCATCAAGGGCGTCGTCGAGGGCGTCAAGGGCAAGGCCAAGGAGGTCGCGGGTGCCGTGACCGGCCGCGACGACCTGTACGAAGAAGGCAAGGCCCAGCAGGACAAGGCCGACGCACAGCGCAACGCGGCCCAGAAGGAAGCCGAGGCTGAAAGCGCCCGCGGCGCCGCCAAGGTGGCCGAGGAGCGTCAGAAGGCCGAGCAGCAGGGCTAGACCGCACGACGAAAATGGGGCGCCGAGGGGTGCCCCATTTTTCGTGTCAGAATGTCGCGAACGTCCTGAGGCTTGCCGCCAACGCGATCGGTACCCGCGCCTTGATGCGGGTGCCTTCGGGGCTGTGCTCGGTCGCGTCCACCCGCCCGTCGGCGTGTACGCGCGCCACCAGGTCGCCTCGGTCGTAGGGGATGGTCACGTCGACCACGGTGTCGGTCGACGCCACCAGTTGCGCCATCCGCTGCAGCAGCTGTTCGAGTCCGTCGCCGGTGCGCGCCGAGACGAACACCGCCCCGGGCAGTGCACGCCGCAGTTGGGCCAGCGTGAGGCCGTCGGCGGCGTCGATCTTGTTGACCACCACCAGTTCTGGCGCTGGGGCAGCTCCAGCGGTGACCTCGTTGATCACCTGCCGGACTGCCTCGATCTGGGCCAGCGGGTTGCTGTCTGAACCATCGACCACGTGCACCAGCAGGTCGGCGTCCACAACCTCCTCCAGGGTGGATCGGAAGGCCTCCACCAACTGGGTCGGCAGATGACGGACGAATCCCACGGTGTCGGTCAGCACGATGGGCCTGCCATCGCTGAATTCGCCTCGGCGCGTAGTGGGTTCGAGCGTTGCGAACAGCGCGTTCTCCACCAGCACGCCAGCGCCGGTGATCGCGTTGAGCAGGCTCGACTTGCCTGCATTGGTGTAGCCGACGATTGCCACCGACGACGCGTCGCTGCTGCGCCTGCGGCTGCGCTGCGTGTCGCGCACCTTCTTCATGGCCTTGATCTCGCGGCGCAGCTTGGTCATCCGTTCGCGAATACGACGGCGGTCGGTCTCGATCTTGGTCTCGCCGGGTCCGCGCAGACCCACCCCGCCGCCGCTGCCGCCCGCTCTGCCGCCCGCCTGCCGCGACATCGACTCGCCCCATCCGCGCAGCCGCGGAAGCATGTACTCCATCTGCGCCAGCATCACCTGCGCCTTGCCCTCCCGGCTGGTGGCGTGCTGGGCGAAGATGTCGAGAATCAGCGCGGTGCGGTCGATCACCTTGACCTTGACCGCCTTCTCCAACGCGGTCAGCTGCGCCGGGCTCAGCTCGCCGTCGCAGATCACGGTGTCGGCTCCGGTGGCCAGGACGACGTCGCGCAATTCCTGGGCCTTGCCGGACCCGATATAGGTCGATGCGTCGGGCTTGTCGCGGCGCTGGATGAGGCCTTCGAGGACTTCGGAGCCCGCCGTCTCGGCGAGAGCGGCCAGTTCGGCGAGGCTGGCGTCGGCGTCGGCGGCGCTGCCTTCGGTCCAGACGCCGACAAGCACGACCCGCTCGAGGCGCAACTGGCGGTACTCGACCTCGGACACGTCGGCGAGTTCGGTCGACAGCCCGGCCACGCGGCGCAGGGCCGTGCGGTCTTCGAGCGCAAGCTCGCCCGCGCTGGGTGAGTCGTTGAAAGAGGATTCGGGAAACGTCATAGGCGAATACAGGTTCGCACGCAGATCACTTTTCATGCACCCCTATTAACGCTGCTGCCCACGCCACCATTCCTCGGCGATTTCGCCCGCGGCCACCAGCACCGACGGGCCGCGCAGGTAACTGCTGGCCTCGGTGACGGTGACGGTGACCTCACCGCCGGGAATGCGAACTGCCAGTGTGCCGGTCGTTGCACCCTGGTGAGCCAGCGCGGCCACGGCCGCAGCCACGGTTCCCGTTCCGCAGGAACGGGTCTCGCCGACACCGCGCTCGTGTACCCGCATCGACACCGATCCGCCCGACGGCGCGGTCAGCACTTCGATGTTGACACCGTCAGGGAACTGGCCGGTGTCGAACTGCACCGGCGCGGCCACATCGAGCCTCGCCAGCCCGTCGGCGGTCAGGTCGGGAGCCACGCATGCCAGGTGGGGGTTGCCGACGTCGACGGCGACTCCGGTGAACGGTCTGCCGCCGACGACCGCGTCACCGGCGCCGAGTTGGTTCGTCTTGCCCATCTCGACGGTGACCTCGGCGGTGGTCGCGTCCCAGCGGTGCAGTACCACCGGCCGCGGGCCCGCCAACGAGCCCACGACGAACTCGTCGCGGCTCTCCAGCCCGCCGGCCCGCAGGTAGTGGGCGAACACTCGAGCGCCGTTGCCGCACATCTGCGCGATCGAGCCGTCGGCGTTGCGATAGTCCATGTACCAGTCGTCCGCCGCCACGCCTTCGGGCAGCCGTTCGAAGACACCGGCGGCAGCGGCCGCGCCTGCCCTGGTCACCCGTAGCACGCCGTCGGCGCCGATTCCCCGGCGGCGGTCGCAGAGCGCCGCGACGGCAGCGGGCCGCAGATCCAGCCTGCTCTCCAGGTCGGGCAACAGCACGAAATCGTTCTGCGTGCCGTGGCCCTTGGTGAACATCACCTGATCAGGATACGTGTCGCCACGCCCGCAGGGTGTCGTCGACGGTGTCGGCGCCCGCCCCGTCGAGCCAGGAGATCCGGTGATCGCGCCGGAACCACGACCGCTGCCGTCGCACGTAGCGGCGGGTGCCGATGAACGTCGGCTCGCGTGCACCAGACCCGTCGCCACCGCTGTCGAGGTCGTCGATCACCTGCGCGTACCCCAGTGCCCGTGATGCGGTGACGCCGTCGCGCAGGCCCCGGCCCAGCAGCATGCGGACTTCGTCGACCAGACCGTCGGCGAACATCCTGTCGGTCCTTAGGGCCAGGCGATCGTCGAGAATGCTTGTCTCCCAGTCCAACCCGACAATGACGGTGTCCCAGCGCGGCGCGCCTATGATCGGCGCCGACGCCGCGAACGGCTTCCCGGTGAGCTCGACCACCTCCAGAGCCCGCACGATGCGCCGACCGTCGGTGGCCAGGATCGACGAGGCTGCCGCGGAATCGACCCGGGCAAGCTCCCGGTGCAGCGCGGCGGCGCCGACCTCGGCCAGCCGTTGTTCCCACGCGGCCCGCACGGCGGGGTCGGTGGCGGGGAACTCCCATCGGTCCAGCAGCGACTGGACGTAGAGCATGGAGCCGCCCACGATGATCGGCACGGACCCGGCCGCCACCACCCGCTCCACGTCGGCTGCCGCCTCGGCCTGATAGCGCGCGACGGTCGCCGTCTCGGTGACTTCGAGTACGTCGAGCTGGTGGTGTGGAATACCGCGGCGGTCGGCGACCGGCAGCTTCGCGGTTCCGATGTCCATCCCGCGGTAGAGCTGCATGGCGTCGGCGTTGACGATCTGACCGCCGAGCCGCTCGGCCACCGCGAGGGCCAGTGCCGACTTCCCGGTGCCGGTCGGGCCGACGATCGCGAGCGGCCTCACGGCTGCCAGGTGCCTGCGAAATACCCGACGCCGTAGGGCGCCCCCCGATACAGCTCCTTCGCTGAGCGTGGTTCTCCCAGTCCCGCAAGTACCTGGTAGGCGACTCTGCCGACGACCGATCGCGGCAGCCGGGCCAGTGCGTCGACGTCGCCGCCGGCCAATGCGTCGTCGAGGGCGGCCTGTACCGGGATCGAATCGGGGACGTAGCCGCCGGGCGCTGGCGGCGTGAGCGTGTGTACTCCGTCGGCGACGACGAGCACACCGACGGCCTCATCTGTTTCGTCGATCTCGGCGCGCAACCGCCTGCCGCGCTCGAGTGCCGCCGCGGCGTCGTGACCATCGGAATACACCCGCACCTCCGCCCGCGCCTGCGGATCGACCTGTCCGCGCACCCAGCCGGTCACCAAAGCGCACAACGGCAGTTCGGCGACGGCGCCCTCTGTGTCCGGCGACAGCGCCACGCGCACGTCGACGCCGTAGCCCGCGAACGTGCCCGCCTGCGCACGGCCGAAAACCGCGTCGCCGGATCCGGCGCCGACGGCCACCCACCGGCCGGGCAGCGACGCTGCGGCCGCGAACACCGCCTCGCGCAGGTTGTCCAGCTCGGCGGCGGCCGAGGCGGCCAGCTCGGGAACCATGACAGGTGCCGACGAGACGATTGCGATGGCGCTCAGCACGCCATCAAACTATCGGGCCGCGTCAGACGGGCTGCTCGGTAGCGGCGGTGACGGCCTCGCCGCGGGCCAGCGCGGCCGTCGCGACGACCATCGCCACCACCGCGACCACCAGGGTCAGCCAGCCCGCGTCGCCGGGACGAAGCGCCTCGCCGAGCACGACTATGCCGAGCACCGATCCGACCACCGGCTCGGCGACCGTCATCGTCGGCAGGGACGCGGTCAGCGAGCCGGCCCGAAACGACGACTGCTGGAAAGCCGTGGCGGCGATGCCGATCAGCGCCCACACATACAGCTCCGGCGTGCGGATCATCGCCCACAGACCGTCGTCGAGCCTGTCGACCACGCCTTTGGTCAGCACTGCGAACACGCCCCACAGGGCGCCGGAGACGAATCCCAGCAGCACGGCGCTCGCCGGGCCCTTGACCACATTGGCGCCGAGCACGCACAGCACCAGCAGCGGCGCGAGCACGGCCACCACGACCGTCCACGTCTCGAATGACGCACGCGCGTGGCCCTCAGTCGGGTTGCCGACGGTCACGATGACCGCCACCGCCGCCGCGAGCAACGCGGCCCACAGCCACTCCCACCGGCTCACCCGGCGACGGTTCAAGCGTGCGTTGATCGGCAGCGCGAACAGCAGCGAGGTCACCAGCAGCGCCTGCACGAGCAGCACCGAACCGAAGCCGAGCGCAGCGGCCTGCAGCCCGAAGCCGGCCGCGGCCACTCCGCTGCCGAGCCACCACCGGCCGTCGCGCAGCAGCCGGGTGAACAGCTCGAGGTGGCTGACCGGTTCGTCGGTGACCTCGTGGGCGGAGCGCTGATGGATGACGTCGCCGATCGCGATGAAGAAGGCGGCGCCGAGGGCGAGCAGGCCGGCGATATCCGCCTTGGCCATCTCCTGCCCTCCTGTCGTCGTCGGTGACGAGCCTAGGCAAATGGCGCCATCGGCGTACGGGCGCCGGTCGACCTGTTTGAATAGCGGGCGAAGCTGTAGGGGCGCCGCGTCGCGCGGCAGGTGCGTGGGTCTGCCCGCGCGGAGGGTACGAGGAACCGAAGATGACGACCAGCGAGCAGGGTGGTTCGGAGGGTAGGAGCGAAGCGACTCGGGAAATGACCCTCGCCGCCCCCAAACCCGCTCCCCGTCCCGGACCGCCACGCCCGGGCCCACGGCCCGGTCCGGCGCCGTCGACCGTGCATGTGCCGCTCGCTCCGGCGTCCGGCGACCCGCACAGATTCGGCCGCGTCGATCCCGACGGCACGGTATGGCTGGTCAGCAGCGCCGGCGAACGGATCATCGGGTCCTGGCAGGCGGGCGACCCCGACGCCGCCTTCGCGCATTTCGGCCGCCGATTCGACGACCTGAGCACCGAGGTCACGTTGATGGAGAGCCGGCTGGCGTCGGGCACAGGCGATGCCCGCAAGATCAAGTCGGCCGCGGCGTCGCTCGCCGAGAGCCTGCCCACCGCGTCGGTGCTCGGTGACGTCGACGCGTTGGCGGCCCGGCTCACGGCGATCATCGAGCACGCAGGCAGCGCGGTCGCCGCCGACCGAGCCAGGCGCGAGGAGCACCGCGCCGCGGCGACCGCCCGCAAAGAGGCGCTCGCTGCGGAGGCCGAGGAGCTGGCGGCCACCTCCACCCAGTGGAAGGCCGCCGGCGACCGGCTGCGCGAGATCCTCGAGGAGTGGCGCACGATCAGCGGCCTCGACCGCAAGACCGACGACGCGCTGTGGAAGCGGTATTCCGCTGCGCGGGAGACCTTCAACCGCCGCCGCGGATCCCACTTCGCCGAGCTCGACCGTGAGCGGGCCGGTGCGCGTCAGGCCAAGGAGGCGCTGTGCGACCGCGCCGAGGAACTTGCCGATTCCACCGACTGGGGTCCCACCGCGGCGGCCTTCCGCGATCTGCTGGCGCAATGGAAGGCAGCGGGTCGCGCCAGTAAGGACGTCGACGATGCGCTGTGGCAGCGGTTCAAGGCCGCCCAGGACACCTTCTTCCGGGCCCGCAACGCCGTGTCGGCCGGGCGCGACGCCGAGTTCCGCGCCAACGCCGAAGCCAAGGAGGCGTTGCTGGCGGAGGCCGAGAGGCTCGACACCTCGGACCTGGACGCCGCGCGCGCCGCCCTGCGCACCATCGGCGACAAGTGGGACAAGATCGGCAAGGTGCCCCGCGAGCGCAGCGCCGAGCTCGAGAAGCGGCTGCGGGCGGTCGAGAAGAAGGTGCGCGACGCACCCTCGCACGGCGTCGACCCTGAGGCGCAGGCACGCGCCGACCAATTCCGCGAGCGCGCAGAACAATTCGAACGACAAGCCGAGAAAGCCGCCGCGGCGGGCCGCACCAAGGACGCCGAGGAGGCGCGGGCCAGCGCACAACAGTGGCGGCAGTGGGCGGAGGCCGCCGCCGAGGCGCTCGGCAGGAGGCGCTAGACCCGCTCCGGTCCGTCGCTGTCGCCGTCGTCGTCGTCGTCGTCAAGGCTCTCGAGCAGTCCCCGGGTCTGGCGTTTGGCCGCCGCCCTGCGTCGCTCCGCCTCGGCGGCGAGTTGCAGCGCGCTGCGCGCCCACACCACCCGGGCCCAGTTGTAGGTCAGCACGATGACGGTGATCCACGCGAGGACGAGACCGACGCCCGGGCCGGGGTGCGGCGCCTGCGCGGTCTGGCGTGACCACACCGCCAGCAGTCCGAGGAAGGACGCCACGGTGGATCCGGCCAACGCGATCCACGCCAGCGCCCACCGCCTGGTCAGCAGCGCGACCATCGAAAAGCCGACGCTGAACACCAGCGCGAGCCAGATGAACACGCGCGAGGGCAGCGCCACCCCCGCTTCGATCGCGGCGTCGTTGCCCGCCAGCACATCCCAGCCCCTGGCACCGCCGGTGTGCGGCAGGATGAATGTGCCCAGCAAGACGAAGACAGCGATGGCGATCACCAACGCCCTTGCGCCGGGGTCGATTTCCCGCGCGACGCGGCGTTCGGCCGCTTCGATGTCGCCCTTGAACTCTTCGAAGTCTCCGTCTCGGCCGTGGGTCACCGGGCACACCCGGCCGCGGTCACCGAGTCGGCGGGCACGCCGAAACCGGGCATGCCCAGCCCCACTCCCTGCGGGCGCCGGATCGCCTCGTGCGCATCGCCCGCGCGGGTGCGGCGATGACTCAGCAGTGCGCCGTCGGCGATCATGTGGTGCGGTGCGGCGCCGGTGACGGTGGTGGTGACGACGTCTCCCGGCCGGATGTCGGCGCCATGCGGGGAGAAGTGGACGAGCCTGCCGTCGCGCGCGCGTCCGGACATCCGGGCGGTGCGGGCGTCCTTACGCCCTTCACCCACCGCCACCAGCAGTTCCACCGTGCGACCGACCTGAGCGGCATTCTCTTCCAGCGAGATACGCTCCTGAAGGTCTATCAGCCGTTGATAACGCTCCTGCACAACGCCTTTCGGTAGCTGACCGTCGAGTTCTGCCGCCGGGGTGCCGGGTCGCTTCGAGTACTGGAACGTGAACGCCGCGCTGAACCGCGCGGCGGCGACCACGTCGAGCGTGTCCTGGAAATCCTGCTCGGTCTCGCCGGGGAAACCGACGATCACGTCGGTGGTGATAGCCGCGTGCGGGATGGCGGTGCGCACCTTCTCGATTATCCCGAGGAAGCGCTCGGACCGATACGAGCGGCGCATGGCGCGCAGGATCCGGTCGGAACCCGACTGCATCGGCATGTGAAGGGCGGGACAGACATTGGCTGTCTCCGCCATCGCCTCGATCACGTCGTCGGTGAACTCTGCGGGGTGAGGCGAGGTGAAGCGCACCCGTTCGAGGCCGTCGATCCGACCGCAGGCGCGCAGCAGTTGCGCGAACGCGCCGCGGTCGCGGGGCTGGTCGGGGTCTGCGAAGGAGACGCCGTAGGCGTTGACGTTCTGCCCGAGCAGTGTCACCTCGAGGACGCCTTGCTCGACCAGGGCCGCCACCTCGGCCAACACGTCGCCGGGCCTGCGGTCGACCTCCTTGCCGCGCAGCGCGGGCACGATGCAGAAGGTGCAGGTGTTGTTGCATCCGACAGAGACCGAAACCCAAGCGGCGTAACCGGATTCCCGCGCCACCGGCAGGTTGGACGGAAACTCCTGCAGGGCCTCGACGATTTCGACCTGCGCCGCCTTGTTGTGTCGGGCGCGATCCAGCAGCGTCGGCAGCGAGCCGATGTTGTGCGTGCCGAACACGACGTCGACCCATGGGGCCTGGCGCAGCACCGCATCCCGGTCCTTCTGCGCCAGACACCCGCCGACTGCGATCTGCATCGTGGGATCGGCCTGCTTGCGCGGCACGAGGTGGCTGAGGTTGCCGTACAGCTTGTTGTCGGCATTCTCACGCACGGCGCACGTGTTGAACACCACGACATCGGCGTCGGCGCCGTCGGCGGCACGCCGGTAGCCCGCCGACTCCAGCAGGCCCGCCAGCCGCTCGGAATCGTGCACGTTCATCTGGCAGCCATAGGTGCGCACCTGGTAGGTGCGCACGCTCGGGGCGGCCGTCGATGTCACGACCCCATGGTACGGGCGGCAATACAGGCGTAATCGGGCGGATTCGCGAGATGACGACAAGCTGAGCGTTCCCTGGGTAAGGTCAGCACCCATGGGTACGCCGATGGTCGCGATCAAGGGCGTCAACAAGCACTTCGGCGACCTGCACGTGCTCAAGGACATCAACCTCGACGTCGACCGCGGCGAGGTCATCGTCGTGCTGGGGCCGTCCGGATCAGGCAAATCGACGTTGTGCCGCACCATCAATCGGCTCGAGACCATCGAATCCGGCTCCATCGAGATCGACGGCCAAGTGCTGCCGGCCGAGGGACGCAAGCTGGCGCAGCTTCGGTCCGATGTCGGCATGGTCTTCCAGTCCTTCAATCTCTTCGCGCACAAGACAATTGTGCAGAACGTCGCGTTGGCGCCGAGGAAGGTCCGCAAGGCTTCCAAAGAGGATGCCCGCAAGAAGGCGATGGAGTTGCTGGACCGCGTCGGCGTCGCCAACCAGGCGGAGAAGTATCCCGCGCAGCTATCGGGCGGCCAGCAGCAGCGGGTGGCGATCGCGCGGTCGCTGGCGATGAATCCCAAGGTGATGTTGTTCGACGAGCCCACCAGCGCGCTCGACCCGGAGATGATCAGCGAAGTGCTGTCGGTGATGACCTCGCTGGCCAAGGACGGCATGACGATGATCGTGGTGACCCACGAGATGGGTTTCGCGCGCGGCGCGGCCAACCGGGTGGTGTTCATGGCCGACGGGGCCATCGTCGAAGCCGCCGAGCCGAAGGAGTTCTTCGAGAACCCGCGCTCCGATCGCGCCAAAGACTTCCTCGGAAAGATCCTCAAGCATTAGCGCACCCAAGCCCCGGCGAAAGGAACCCAAAATGCCGACCTTCCCTTTGCGCTCGCTACGCTCCCTGCGTGTCGCAGGAGCGGTCGCACTGGCCGTCGCGCTGCCGCTGGCGGCAACGGCCTGTGGCGGCGGGGGCGACGAGAACTCCATCGTCATCGGGACCAAGTTCGACCAGCCCGGCCTGGGCCAGAAGACCCCCGACGGCAAGATGAGCGGGTTCGACGTGGACGTCGCCACCTATGTCGCCAAGGAACTCGGCTACAACGCGGACAAGATCGAGTGGAAGGAGTCGCCGTCCGGCCAGCGCGAGACCCTGATCCAGAACGACCAGGTGAAGTTCATCGCCGCCACCTATTCCATCACCGACGCCCGCAAGGAGAAGGTCAGCTTCGCCGGGCCGTACCTGGTCACCGGGCAGAGCCTGCTGGTGAAGGCGGACAACACAGACATCACCGGCGCCGAGTCACTGCAGAACAACAAGAAGCTGTGCTCGGTGTCGGGCTCGACACCTGCCCAGCGCATCAAAGACAAGTACCCCGGTGTGCAGCTGCAGCAGTACGACACCTACTCGGCCTGCGTCGAGGCACTGAAGAACGGGGCTGTCGACGCGGTGACCACCGACGAGGTCATCCTCGCCGGCTATGCGGCGCAGAGCCCGGGCGTGTTCAAGATCGTCGGGAAGCCGTTCTCGGAGGAGCGCTACGGCATCGGCCTGAAGAAGGGCGACACCGAGCTGTGCACCAAGATCAGCGACGCGGTCAAGAAGATGGAGTCCGACGGCGCCTGGAAGGCCGCGTGGGACAAGAACCTCGGTCCGGCGGGTATCGCCGCCCCGGCCCCGCCGGCTGTCGCCGCCTGCTGAGTCCGGCGACCCGACAGGCACCCGCGTGGAGCTCTTACCGGGGTACACCCTCGGCCAAGTTCTCGAGGCGTTCTGGACGACCATCCAGCTGACCGTCTACTCCGCGATCGGCGCGCTGGTTCTCGGTACGGCTCTGGCCGCCATGCGGCTGGCACCCGTGCCGATGCTCAACTGGATCGGAACGGCATACGTCAACGTGGTGCGCAATACTCCGCTGACACTGATCATCCTGTTCTGTTCGTTCGGACTGGCGCAGACGCTGGGCATCACGCTGGTCGACTCCCAGTCGGCAACGTCGATCGAGGACAGCAACTTCCGGCTGGCGATACTCGGATTCACCGTGTACACGGCGTCATTCGTGTGCGAGACCGTCCGCTCCGGTGTGAACACAGTGCCGCTCGGGCAGGCCGAAGCGGCTCGCTCGCTGGGGCTGTCGTTCGGACAGAATCTGCGAGTGATATTGCTGCCGCAGGCTTTTCGGGCAGTCGTCAGCCCGTTGGGCTCGGTGTTGATCGCATTGACCAAGAACACGACTATCGCGTCGGCCATCGGGGTGGCCGAGGCGGCACTGTTGATGAAGGAGATGATCGAGAACACGGCAGCGCTGATCACCGTCGGCGCGATCTTCGCCGGTGGCTTCGTCATCCTGACCTTGCCGATGGGCCTGCTGTTCGGATGGCTCGGTAAGCGGCTGGCGGTGGGACGATGAGCTCGGCGTCAGTGCTGTTCGACGCGCCCGGGCCGCGGGCGCGGGTGCGCAACCACGTGATCTCGGCGGTCGCGATCGTGGTCACCCTGGTGGTGATCTGGGTTGTCTATTCCAAGCTGAACTCGAAGGGACAGCTGACGGCGGCGAAGTGGGAGCCGTTCGCAAGCGCGAACCTGTGGAAGACCTACATCCTGCCCGGCGTACAGGGCACCTTGACCGCAGCCGCGGTGTCGATCGTGCTGGCACTGCTGCTCGGGTTCGTGCTCGGAGTGGGGCGCATGTCGACTCACACGGGCATCCGGTGGCTGTGCTCGGTGGTGGTCGAGTTCTTCCGCGCAGTGCCCGTGCTGATCATGATGATCTTCGCGTACTTCCTGTACGCGTTCTATGACGTGTTCCCCTCCAAGCATCTCGCGCTTGCCGGCGTCATCACCGGCCTGACTTTGTACAACGGCGCTGTCATCGCCGAGATCGTCCGCGCCGGCGTCAACGCGCTCCCCCGCGGACAGTCGGAGGCATCGTTTGCGCTGGGCATGCGATGGGGTCAGACCATGCGGTCGATCCTTCTGCCCCAGGCGATCACCTCGATGCTGCCGGTGCTGATCTCGCAGCTGGTCGTCGTCCTGAAGGACACGGCGATCGGCTACCAGATCACGTTCCTCGAGATGGTGCGGCAAGGCACACAGGTTGGCTCGGCCTACGGCAACTACATTCCCGCGCTCATCGTCATCGCCCTGCTGATGATCACTGTCAACTTCGCACTGTCGTCCTTCGCGGTCTGGCTGGAAGGTCGGATGCGGCGGTCGCGCCGCGGTCCGGCACCGATGCACGTCCAAGCGCCCGTCACGCAGGGCACGTTCGCCGCGGGCGGCGGCGGCACGATCTGACCGGCTTCAGCGCCCGTCGATCAACTCGGCGCAGCGCTCGAGTTGCTGCGCGGTCGGCGGCTGGTAGAACGACAGCACCGCATGCCGGCAGCCGAGGGCTGCCAACTCGGGCAGCGTGTCCAGTTGAGCGTCCAACTGCCCCTCTTGAGCGGGATGGACGAACAACTGCACCGAGCGACGGATCTCGGACGGATCCCGGCCGACCTCTCGGCACGCCTCGTCAAAGTCGAAGCTCATCCTCGCCCACTGCTGCGCGTCTACGTGGCCGGGCACATTCCACTCGTCGGCATGGCGCGCGATGACCCGCAGCATCTTGGGCTTCTCACCGCCGACGACGATCGGCGGATGTGGCCGCTGCAGTGGCTTGGGTTCGCACAGTGCGTCGCGCAGCGTGAAGAAGCGGCCTTCGAACGTGACCGTCTCCTCTGTCCACAGTCTCCTGACGAGTGTCAGCGCTTCATCCAGCATGGCCACTCGCGTTCCCGCACTGGGGAACTCGATCCCGTAGCCGCGATGCTCGGCCTCGTGCCATCCCGCCCCCAGGCCGAAGTCGAGGCGTCCCCCGCTGATGTGGTCGACCGTCACCGCCATCTTCGCCAGTACCGCGGGATGGCGGTAGGTGACACCGGTGACCATGCAACTCACCCGGGCCCGCTGCACTACCGCAGCCATGGCGGCGAGTGACGTCCAGCCCTCCAAGGTCGGAACCGCATTGTCGGTCAGGCCGTAGAAGTGGTCGTAGTTGGCGACCGAATGGAAGCCGAGTTCGTCGGCGGCGCGCCAGAACTGCTGCATCACCGAGTAGTCGAATGTGGGAGCCAGCTTGGCCGACAAGAGCATGGCCGCAACCTACCGTGTCAGACCGAACGTCGCTCCCGCTCGTTGGCGAGTTCGACGGTGACCACGTCCAGGGCCATCGACTGGTGGTATCCGCGTCGGGCCAGCATCCCGACCAGTCTTCGCATCACCTTCGCGTCGTCGCCGTCGAGGCGTTCGCGACGCAGCTTGTCGCGGACCAGTTGCTCGGCGCGCTGCCGTTCGACGCCGTCGATATCGGCCAGCGCGGCGGTGATCACCTCGTTGTCCACGCCCTTGGTGCGGAGCTCGGCAGCCAACGCGCGCTTGCCTTTTCCGGCGTTGGCTCGGCGCGACCGCACCCACTGTTCGGCGAAGTCGGCGTCGTCGACCAGCCCGACGTCGGCCAGCCTGTCGAGCACCCGGGTGCTGACGTCGTCGGGATAGCCGCGCTTGGCCAGCTGTCCGGCCAACTCGGCGCGGGTCCGCGCTCTCGCGGTGAGCAGGCGTAGGCAGAGGCTTCTCGCCTGCTCCTCGCGCGAGAATTCGGCCGACCTAGAAGTCGACGGGGGCGGGCAGGACTTCGTCATCGGTGACCACCGCGCCAATGCCGAGCTTCTCCTTGATCTTCTTCTCGATCTCGGCAGCCACCTCGGGGTTCTCCATCAGGAAGTTGCGGGCGTTCTCCTTGCCCTGGCCCAGCTGCTCACCCTCGTAGGTGAACCAGGAACCAGACTTGCGGACGAAGCCTTGCTCCACACCCATGTCGATCAGCGAGCCTTCCTTGCTGATGCCCTTGCCGTAGAGAATGTCGAACTCGGCCTGCTTGAACGGCGGCGACACCTTGTTCTTGACGACCTTGACGCGGGTGCGGTTGCCGACCGCGTCGGTGCCGTCCTTCAGCGTCTCGATCCGCCTGACGTCAAGGCGAACCGAGGCGTAGAACTTCAAAGCCTTACCGCCCGTTGTCGTCTCGGGCGACCCGAACATAACGCCGATCTTCTCGCGAAGCTGGTTGATGAAGATCGCGGTGGTGCCCGAATTGTTGAGTGCGCCGGTCATTTTCCGCAGTGCCTGGCTCATCAGGCGGGCCTGTAGGCCGACGTGGCTGTCGCCCATCTCACCCTCGATCTCGGCGCGCGGCACCAGCGCGGCCACCGAGTCGATGACCAGGATGTCCAGCGCACCGGACCGGATCAGCATGTCGGCGATCTCCAGCGCCTGCTCACCGGTGTCGGGCTGGGAGACCAGCAGCGAGTCGGTGTCCACGCCGAGCTTCTGGGCGTAGTCCGGGTCCAGCGCGTGCTCGGCGTCGATGAACGCCGCGATGCCGCCTGCGGCCTGGGCGTTGGCCACTGCGTGCAGCGCAACGGTGGTCTTGCCCGACGACTCCGGGCCGTAGATCTCGACCACCCGGCCGCGCGGCAATCCGCCGATGCCGAGTGCCACGTCCAGCGCTATCGAGCCGGTGGGAATGACCGAAATCGGCTGACGCACCTCGTCGCCGAGCCGCATCACCGAGCCTTTACCGTAGTTCTTGTCGATCTGCGCGATGGCCAGCTCGAGGGCTTTCTCGCGATCAGGGGCCTGCGACATGGGGTGGTCTCCCGTCTTCTGGGTGTTCGGTTGATCGGTTGTCGATCAGTTGGCCGTGACGTTAGAGGCCGCCTCCGACAAGTCGAGGCATCTAGCCGTCGAACACTGCCCACAGTAGACGAACACGTGTTCGATTCAAGCTGACACGCCGATCGCGCGCGGGTCGACGGAAAATCGGCCTATGGTGGGGTCACCGGCGCCGGCGAGCGGACAGACATGCACGAGATGGCGATCACGCAGAGTGTTGTCGACGCGGTGTGTGAACATGCCGCGGGCCGCCGCGTGCACAGTGTCAAGCTGGAGATCGGCGAACTGTGCGCACTCGTACCCGACTCCATGTTGTTCTGTTTCGAGCTGGCCACCCAGGGCACGGTGGCCGACGGCGCACTCCTCGATCTCGACGTCCACCCCGGCGCGGCCTGCTGCCGCACCTGTCAACGAGTGTTCGAGCTGCACGACCTGATTCTGCTGTGCCCGTGCGGAAGTGCCGACGTCGAGATCCTCGCCGGCCGCGAACTGAAGATCCTCTCGATGGAAGTGAGCTGATCATGTGCGCAACCTGCGGCTGCGGCGACGACGGCGCCGTCATCACCGTGGCCGGCGACCAGCACGAGCGCAAGGACCACAACCACAGTCATGACCACGACCACGACCACGACCACGACCCACCACGATGACGGACATCCGAAGACCGAGACGGTTTCGCTGGAGCAAAGGGTGCTCGAGAAGAACGATCGTCTCGCCGAGCAGAACCGGCAGTGGCTCGTCGAGCGCGGCGTGCTGGCGCTCAACGTCACCAGCTCGCCGGGCGCGGGCAAGACGACACTTCTCGAGCGCACAATCCGCGAGCTGACGGCCGACCGGCCGGTCGCCGTCATCGAGGGCGACCAGGAGACGTTGCTCGACGCCGAGCGAATCCGCGCCGCCGGCGCGAGGGCCGTGCAGGTCAACACCGGCGCGGGTTGCCACCTCGACGCCGACATGGTGCACCGCGCTCTGCATGCGCTCGAACCCGAAACCGGCTCGCTGCTGTTCATCGAGAACGTGGGCAATCTGGTCTGTCCCGCCCTTTTCGACCTCGGCGAGGCCAGCAAGGTCGTCGTGATCTCGGTGACCGAAGGGGCGGACAAGCCGCTGAAGTACCCGCACATGTTCGCCGCAGCCGGACTCGTCGTCATCAACAAGATCGACCTGTTGCCGTACGTCGATTTCGATCTCGACAGATGCGCGGGCTACGCCCGCTCAGTTAACTCGGGCGTCAATATATTGCCGCTGTCCGCGACCACTGGTGAGGGTGTCTCGGCATGGTACGAGTGGATCACTTCGCAGGCAGATGCATCGACAAAGGTTGACATGTCACAAGTTTCCGTTGACAAGACATAGTCGCCGGAGTAAACCGAGAATCAGCGCTCGCGGATGTGAGCGCAAAACGTCGAGAAGTGGCGATTGGGTCCCCAGCCCGGGCCCGGGAAGCTGTGACATATGCCAACTGAGGCAGCAGTCAAAGCGGAAGAAGCACTGATCCACGTTCTGTGGATCAACGCGGGCCTGAGTTGCGACGGTGATTCTGTGGCGCTGACTGCCGCCACCCAACCCAGCATCGAGGAGATCGCCCTTGGCGCCCTTCCCGGGCTGCCCAAGATCGCCGTGCATTGGCCCCTTATCGATTTCGAATGCGGGCCGAACGGGGGCGCCGACGACTTCCTCGAATGGTTCTTCAAAGCCGATCGAGGAGAACTGGAACCGTTCGTGCTCGTCGTAGAGGGATCGATCCCCAACGAGCAGCTCCACGACGAGGGTTACTGGTGCGGGTTCGGCAACGATCCGGCGACGGGGCAGCCGATGACCACCAGCGAGTGGCTCGACCGGCTGGCACCCAAGGCCACCGCGATCGTCGCGGTCGGAACCTGCGCGACGTACGGCGGTATCCACGCGATGGCCGGAAATCCGACCGGAGCCATGGGTGTGCCCGACTATCTGGGATGGGACTGGAAGAGCAAGGCAGGCATTCCCATCGTCTGCGTGCCCGGCTGCCCGGCCCATCCGGACAACATGGCCGAGACGCTGACCTATCTGCTGTACATGGCCACCGACCAAGCGCCGATGATTCCGCTAGACGAAGCCTTACGACCCAAGTGGCTGTTCGGCGCAACAGTGCACGAAGGATGCGACCGGGCAGGCTATTACGAGCAGGGCGATTTCGCGACCGAGTACGGATCACCGAAATGCATTGTGAAACTTGGCTGCTGGGGTCCCGTTGTCAAGTGCAACGTGCCCAAGCGCGGATGGATCAACGGAATCGGTGGCTGCCCGAACGTGGGCGGGATCTGCATCGGCTGCACGATGCCCGGCTTCCCGGACAAGTTCATGCCGTTCATGGATGAGCCGCCGGGTGCCCTCGTGTCGACGGCCGCCTCGGGACTGTACGGATCGATGATCCGCAGCCTGCGCCATGTAACCGGCAAGACGGTCGACAAAGAACCGAAGTGGCGGTCACCCGGCACCAAACTCACCACCGGAGCAACCCGCACCTGGTAGGTGCGGGCGCTTCGGCGCACACGGCGGGCGGTGGCCCGGTTGGCGAAATGCCCTGTGGCGCAGTGCACCCTAGATAGAGAGAGAATTTGCGATGACAACGACCATCCCCGAGCCGTCACACGTCAAGCGCGACCCCGGCCAGCTCGTCGAGATGGCGTGGGATCCCATCACCCGAATTGTCGGGAGCCTCGGCATCTACACCAAGATCGACTTCGAGAACAGAGAAGTAGTCGAGTGTCACAGCACATCGTCGATATTCCGCGGCTACTCGATCTTCATGAAGGGCAAGGATCCCCGCGACGCCCACTTCATCACCAGCCGCATCTGCGGCATCTGTGGTGACAACCACTGCACGTGCTCGGTCTACACCCAGAACATGGCCTACGGCGTTCAACCGCCGCACCTCGGTGAGTGGCTGATCAACCTCGGCGAGGCCGCGGAATACATGTTCGACCACAACATCTTCCAAGAGAACCTGGTCGGCGTGGACTTCTGCGAGAAGATGGTGTCCGAGACCAACCCCGGCGTACTGGCCAAGGCCGAGAACGCCCAGGCACCGAATGCGGAGGCGCACGGGTATAAGACCATCGCCGAGATCATGCGCGCGCTCAATCCCTTCACCGGCGAGTTCTACCGGGAGGCGCTGCAGGTGAGCCGGTGGACGCGAGAGATGTTCTGCCTCATGGAAGGCCGGCACGTTCACCCGTCCACGCTGTATCCGGGTGGCATCGGCACCACGGCCACCGTCCAGTTGATGACGGACTACATGTCGCGTCTGATGCGCTACGTGGAGTTCATGAAGAAGGTCGTGCCGATGCACGACGACCTCTTCGACTTCTTCTACGAGGCGCTGCCCGGCTATGACCAGGTGGGCCTGCGTCGCACCCTGCTCGGTTGCTGGGGTTCGTTCCAGGATCCCGAGGTCTGCAACTTCGAGTACAAGGACATGGAGAAGTGGGGCAACGCCATGTTCGTCACGCCCGGCGTGGTGATCGACGGCAAGCTACACACCCATTCGCTGGTCGACATCAACCTCGGCATCCGGATCCTATTGGGGCACAGCTATTACGACGACTGGACCGACCAGGAGATGTTCGTCAAAACCGATCCGCTGGGCAATCCGATTGATCGGCGCCACCCCTGGAACCAGCACACCAACCCGCGTCCGCAGAAGCGCGACTTCGATTCGAATTACAGCTGGGTGATGTCCCCGCGCTGGTTCGACGGCACCGACCACCTGGCGCTGGATACCGGCGGCGGCCCGCTGGCCCGGTTGTGGTCGACGGCGTTGGCCGGCCTGGTCGACATCGGCTACGTCAAGGCGACCGGCAACAGCGTGCAGATCAACCTGCCGAAAACCGCGTTGAAGGGCCCGGTCTCGCTGGAGTGGAAGGTGCCGCAATACGGCAGCAACACGCTCGAGCGCAACCGTGCCCGCACGTACTTCCAGGCTTATGCGGCCGCATGCGCGTTGCACTTCGCCGAGAAGGCACTTGTCGAGATCCGGGCCGGCCGGACCAAGACGTGGGAGAAGTTCGACGTTCCCAAGGACGGTATCGGCTGTGGGTTCACCGAGGCGGTGCGTGGGGTGCTCAGCCACCACATGGTGATTCGCGATGGCAAGATCGCCAATTACCATCCGTACCCGCCGACACCGTGGAACGCCAACCCCCGTGACAGCTACGGCACCCCGGGCCCGTACGAGGACGCCGTGCAGGGTCAGCCGATCTTCGAGGAGAACGACCGCGAGCACTTCAAGGGCATCGACATCATGCGCACTGTGCGCAGCTTCGATCCCTGTCTGCCCTGCGGTGTGCACATGTATCTGGGCAAGGGGAAGACGTTGGAGAGGTTGCACTCCCCCACCCAATCCGTCACCGGGGAATGACATATGCCGCATCGCCCGGATAACCCCGAAGGAGACGCGCAATGGCGCACGGCGGGCGATCGGATCCAGAACCTCCTCGACGCCAGTGCAGCAGGCGGCGCCGTCGCGCGGGAGCGCGCAGAGCAGTTGGTCGGTGAAGTCACCGACCTCTACGGCGCCGGGCTGGCGCGGATGATGGGCATGGCGGTGCAGGCGCGGCCGGAACTCGCGGAGGCTTTCGCGGCAGACGACCTGATCGCCAGCCTGCTGCTGGTGCACGGATTGCACCCGCACGACGTCGTGCGGCGGATCGAGGACGCGCTCGACAGCGTGCGACCCTACCTCGGCTCGCACGGCGGAGACGTCCATCTGCTCGAGGTCGACGGAGACGTGGTGCGGTTGCGGTTCGCAGGCAGCTGCAAGAGTTGTCCGTCGTCGTCGGTCACCCTCGAGCTGACCGTCGAGGACGCGGTGCGCGCGGCGGCGCCCGAGATTTCGTCGATCGAAGTGGTGGCCGCGGAAACGGAAGCATCCCCTGCGGTCATTCCCGCGGAGCGGTTGATGAGCCGCATCCGCACGCAGCCGAACGGCCATGTGTGGCACTCGGTGCCCGGCGTCGCCGAACTCGCGCCGGGCGAAGTCGGCGGGTTCGCGGTGGCGGGCACCGTTGTGCTGGCCTGCCGGCTGGGTGACCAGCTGTTCGCCTACCACGACCGCTGCGGAAGCTGCGGCGAGTCGCTCGCAGGCGCGGTGCTGCATCGCCGGTTGGGGTCAGCCGCCAGCGACGCCGTGCTGCGCTGCCCGCAATGCCGTGCGCACTTCGACGTCGTACACGCGGGCGCCTGCGTCGACGGAAACGGCTCGCGCGCCGGGGAAGACGGAGCGCATCTCGAGCCGATACCGCTGCTGGAGCGTGACGGGGTGTTGTCGTTGGCACTCGCGACGGCGGTGGCGTCGTGACCGGCGCATACGACGTGCTGGCACGAATCCGGGCCGCGCGGGCGGACCCCCAGCCCGTGGGCGAACGGTGCGAGATGTGCGCGGAGACGATCGCCGACGAGCACCAGCATGTGGTGAACGTCGAAGGCAGACAACTGATGTGCGTCTGCCGAGGCTGCTACCTGCTGTTCACCGAAACTCAGGCCGAGCTGCGCTACCGGGCCATCCCCGACCGTTATCTGGTCTTCCCGGAGTTCGCGCTCGACCGTCGGCGCTGGGAGACGCTTCAGATACCGGTCGGGTTGGCGTTCTTCTTCCGCAATTCGGCGCTGGACCGGACGGTGGCGTTTTACCCCGGTCCGGCGGGCGCCACCGAGTCGGAGCTCGACCTGTTGGCCTGGAACGACATTCGCTCGGCTGACCCGCGGGTGGACGTGCTCGCCGATGACACCGAAGCCGTGCTGGTGCGGGTGCCCGATGACGACGGGGCACCGCAGAGCTACCTGCTGCCCATCGATGCCTGTTACGAGTTCGTCGGGCGCCTGCGGATGCTATGGCACGGCTTCGACGGCGGCCAGCAGGTGCGGGAGTTCATCGACGACTTCTTCGAACTGCTCGACCAGCGCAGCGATGTGGTGACCCGATGACTGACGTCACCTTCGCCGTCGTCGACATCGAGCCGGAAGCCTATGCGGTGACCCCGGTGCTGAATGCGCGACTGGGTATCGCCGCGGTCGGCGACGATCCCATCCATGCGATCGCACTGCGCTGCCAGGTCCGCATCGAACCGATGCGGCGCGGCTACTCCGACGACGAAGCCGCCGGCCTGCTCGACCTGTTCGGACCGCGTGAGCGTTGGTCCACCACGATGCACGCGTTCCAGTGGCTGCAGACGACGGCGATGGTGCAGGGATTCACCGGCGCCACGCAGGTGAACCTCCCGCTGGAGTGCACATACGACTTCGAGGTGGCCGCTTCGAAATATCTGCACGCGCTCCGCGATGGCACAGTGCCGCTGCTGTTCCTCTTCAGCGGAACCGTGTTCTCGCACGGAACGCGGGGCTTCGCCGTGCAGCAGGTGCCGTGGGATCGCGAGGACCGCGTCGAGATGCCGGTCTCGGTGTGGCGGGACCTGATCCAGCAGCACTATCCCAACACCGGGTGGTTGCGCCTGAACCGGGACACTCTCGACGCGCTGGCCACCTACCGCTCGGCGCTCGGACTGCTGTCCCTCGACGACGCGGTCACTTCGCTCCTGGCGGCAAGCTCGACCGAGGAGATCCGATGACCACCGCGGACGCGAGGAGCGAGAAGGCCCGGAGCTGGAGCCGGGCCCGCGCGATCGCCGATGCGGTGCTCTACGAGGGCTATCTGCTCTACCCGTATCGCGCCAACTCGCGAAAGAACCAGACGCGCTGGCAGTTCGGGGTGCTGGGGCCGGTCGGCGCAGCCGATACCGGCATCGGCGAAGACGACTCGCTGTCGGCGCAAGTACTGGTGGACCCTCGTGACCGCCCGAACGTGTCGGTCGTGGTGCGCTTTCTTCAGCTGCAGCACCGGGGCGTCGAGAAGGACTCCGGTGACGGCGATTTCGAGCCGGTCGAGCAGCTGGTGTCGGAGTCGCAATCCTGGTTGCGCTGGGACGAGGCGGTCGAACGAGAGATATCGTTCGGGCCACTCGACATCGAATCGGCACTGCCGCAGACTCTTCCGATCGAGATCGACGCGGGCACCGATGTCGAGGCCGTCGACGGCGGACGATTGGTTCGCAGCCGTCGCGCATTGCACGCGCAGTTGGAGATCGCGGCACAACACGACGACGGCTTGGTGCAGCTGACCTTGACCGTGCGCAATGTCGCCGCGTCCGCCGAGAACAAGGACGATGCGATCGCGGTGTCGCTGATCGGCACCCATCTGGTCGTCGAGATCACCGGCGGCGACTTCGTCTCGCTCCTGGAACCGCCTCCAGACGCCGAACAGGCTGTCGCCCGGTGTCGTCATCACCGCTGCTTCCCGGTGCTTGCCGGCCCGCCCGGCGACCATGCGCTGATGCTGGTTTCGCCGATCATCCTGTACGACCATCCGGAGATAGCGGAGCAGAGCGACGGGGCGCTCTACGACTCCACGGAGATAGACGAGATCCTCACGCTGCGCATCATGACGATGACCGACGAGGAGAAGGCTGCTGCTCGGGCCACCGACCCGCTCGCCGCGAAGATCATCGACCGCTGCGACTCGATGTCGCCGGAGGCACTGCTCAACCTGCACGGCGTGCTGCGCAATCCGCACGCCGTCACCGACGATCCGGGTTTGATTCCGGAGATCCCCGACGGCGTGGACTGGTGGGATCCATTGGCCGACAACGCTGTACAACCCGGCATCGACGCGGTACTGGTGAACGGGGTGCCGGTCAGCCGGGGTACCCGGGTCCGCCTGCATCCATCGCGGCGGGCCGACGCCCAGGACCTGTTCTTCGCAGACAAGATCGCACGGGTCACCTCCGTGCACGAGACCGTCGACGGCGACCAGCATGTCGGCGTGGTCATCGAGGATGATCCGGCGGCGGATCTGCACGAGTGGTACGGCCGCTACCTGTACTTCGCACCCGATGAAGTCGAACCGTTGAGTGAAAGGAACACGACATGCAAGCAGTAGGTGTCACGGCCACCGTGGTAGCCGGCGTGGTGGTGCTCGGAGTTCTGGTGATGGGCGCTCGCTCGCTGCCCGATCTGCAGCGGTATCTGAAGATCCGGCGCATGTGACGACTGGCGAGGTGTGATCACGTCTCAGATCCTGGTAGCCGGTATCGGCAACATCTTCCTCGGTGACGACGGCTTCGGACCCGAGGTGATGGGCCATGTGCCAGCACTGCCCGACGACTCGCGAGTCCGGGTGGTGGACTACGGAATCCGCGGCATGCACCTCGCCTATGACCTGCTCGACGGGTGCGACACGTTGGTGCTCGTCGACGCGCTGCCCAACCGCGGGTCACCGGGCACACTGCACGTCTTCGAGGCAGACCACGAGACACTCACGGCGGGTATCGGCCTGGACGCGCACGCGATGGACCCCGCCGCCGTGTTCGCCAGCCTCGCGGCTCTAGGCGGCACGCCGCCCTACACCATCGTGATCGGTTGCGAGGTCGAGAATGTCGACGAGGGCATGGGCCTCTCCGATGCGGTGTCGGCAGCGGTACCCGAGGCGGTGCGGGCGATCGAAGAGGTTCTGGCGCGGGTGCTGACGACGGTGCCGGAGGGCTGAGCGATGTGTCTCGGGATCCCCGGTCAGGTCGTGGGAATGCTGGAGGGCTACGGCGGCCAGCTCGCGCTCGTCGACGTGGCGGGTGAGCATCGCAAGGTCAACGTCGGGATGCTGCCGGAGGAGACGTTCTCCGCCGGAGACTGGGTGATCATCCACATGGGCTTCGTCGTCGAGAAGACCGACGAGGCGGGCGCCGACGCCGCCATGGCCGGCCTCAAGATGATGGGCAGCGGTGAAGATCTGGAGGCCACTCCATGATCGACACCGGGCGGCGCAGGTTACGGGTGTGCGTGCGCGGGGTGGTGCAGGGCGTCGGGTTCCGGCCATTCGTGTACACGACGGCGGCGGCGCTGGCCTTGACCGGGTCCGTGCGCAATGACAGCTCCGGTGCGATCATCGAAGTCGAGGGCAGCACAACGGATCTCGATGATTTCCTGGCTGCGCTGGCCCATCGTGCGCCACCCCTGGCCGTGATCGAATCCGTGGAAACGCAGGACATCCGCGTCGTCGGCGGCACCGGCTTCGTCATCGCCGACACCTCACGCTGCGACGGCGGCCGCACGCTCGCGTCACCGGACGTCGCGATGTGCGCCGACTGTTCGGCCGAACAGCGCGACCCGGCCAACCGGCGCTACCGGCACGCGTTTGTCAACTGCACCAACTGCGGTCCGCGCTTCACCATCATCGCCTCGCTGCCCTACGACCGCGCAACCACCACGATGGCCGGGTTCCCGATGTGTCCGCAGTGCGCGCACGAATATCACGACCCTGCCGACCGACGGTTCCACGCACAGCCCGTCTGCTGCCCGGACTGCGGGCCGACGCTGCGTCACCGGAGCGCCGTAGGTACCGAGACTCGCGGCGAAGCGGCGCTGACGGACGCCCGGCAACTCCTGCGCGACGGCGGCATCCTCGCCGTCAAAGGCATCGGCGGATACCACTTGGCCTGCGACGCCGGGAACGAGCACGCGGTCGCCGAACTGCGAGCGCGCAAGCGCCGCGGCGACAAACCGTTCGCGGTCATGGTGGCTGATCTCGGCGTCGCACGCCGGATAGCAGACATCGACGACGCCTCGCAGCGATTGCTCTGCGGCCCGCAACGGCCCATCGTGCTGATGCCCCGGCTGGTGGGCGCGCCCGTCGCCGACTCGGTGGCGCCGCACAACCCCGATCTCGGCGTGATGCTGGCCTATACCCCCGTGCACACACTGCTGTTCGGGCTGCCAAGCGACCAGCCCGGCCCCTCGGTGCTGGTGATGACGTCCGGCAACCTCGGTGGCGAACCGATCTGTTTCACCGACACCGATGCGCTGCAGAGGCTTTCAGGTCTCGCCGACGGTTGGCTGATGCACGATAGACCCATCCTGGTGCCATGCGACGACTCGGTGGTGCGGGTGGTGGACGGCATGGAGCTCCCGATCCGGCGGTCTCGCGGCTACGCACCGCTGCCGGTGGCCCTTCCGGTGCCGGTCGCGCCCACGCTCGCCGTCGGTGGTGATCTCAAGAACACGTTGGCGATCGCCGACCAGAAGTACGCCTGGCTGAGCCAGCACATCGGCGACATGGACGACCTGGCCACGCTGACCGCCTTCGATTCGGCCGAGCAGCAGCTCGAGGCGTTGACCGGTGTCACACCGAAGATCCTTGTCGCGGACTCGCATCCGGGCTATCGCTCCACCGCATGGGCGCAGCGGCACGCCGACGGGCGCCCGGTCCGGTCCGTCCAGCACCATCATGCACACATCGCCGCGGTGATGGCCGAGCACGGGTTGGACGGCTCACAGCGCGTCCTCGGGTTCGCGTTCGACGGCACCGGTTACGGCCCCGACAAAGCCATCTGGGGTGGCGAAGTGCTGCTCGCCGATTACAAGGGATATCAGCGGCTCGCGCAGCTGAAGTACGTTCCGCTGCCCGGTGGCGACGTCAGCGTGCTCCGCCCGTACCGGATGGCGCTGTCGCACCTGTGGGCCGCGGGCATGGGTTGGGACGAGGATCTGCGTCCAGTGCGCGCGTGCCCCGACGCCGAACGGCGGATACTGCTGCATCAACTCGAGACCGGGCTGGGGTGTGCGCCGACCTCCAGCATGGGCCGGTTGTTCGACGCGGTCTCGGCGCTCGCCGGTGTCCGGCAAACCGTCGCCTACGAGGCTCAGGCGGCAATCGAACTGGAGGGTTTGTCGCGTGACTGCGACTGCGGCACAACCGCGTACGCGTTCGGGATAGCCCGCGGCCGGTCTCCGGCGATCGTCGACCCCGCGCCGGTGCTCGCGGCGGTCGTATCGGATGTCCGTGCCGGCGCGTCCGCGGGCGTGATCGGCGCCCGGTTTCACCGTGCGGTCGCGGCGCTGGTGGTGGCCCTTGCACAGACGGCTTCGCAGGAACGTCACACCGTCGCGCTGTCCGGCGGTGTGTTCCAGAACGGGCTGCTGCTGCGGCTGGTTCTGCAGGCGCTGCGCGCGAAAGATTTCGACGTGCTCACGCACCGGTTGGTGCCGCCCAACGACGGCGGCCTCGCACTCGGCCAACTGCTCATAGGGAATTCCGTCTAGGAAGGGAGGCCGCCATGTGTCTGGCGGTACCGGGGAGAATAGTCAGCATCGAGGACCGCGACGGGACGCTCATGTCCGTCGTCGACTTCGGTGGCATCAAGAAAGATGTCTGCCTGCAATACATACCCGACGCCGAGATCGGCGAATACGTGGTCGTGCATGTGGGTTTCGCGCTCCAGCGGCTTGACGAAGAATCCGCGATGCGGACTCTCGCCGAGTTCGAGCACCTCGGGGTGCTCAAAGAGGAATTCGGTGACGGGTTCGAGCTCGCCGCCAAGCAGGCCGGCATGCATAACCCAAACGGAAATCACGAGGTGTTGTCATGAAGTATCTGGACGAATTCAGCGACCCCGAGCTGGCCCGCAAGCTCGTCGACCAGATCAGGAATGCGACCAGCCGACGCTGGTCGATCATGGAAGTCTGTGGTGGCCAGACCCATTCGATCATCCGGCACGGCATCGACCAACTGCTGCCCGACACCATCGAGATGATTCACGGTCCCGGCTGCCCGGTGTGCGTCACGCCGCTCGAAGTCATCGACAAGGCGTTGGAGATCGCGTCTCGGCCAGAGGTGATCTTCTGTTCGTTCGGCGACATGCTGCGCGTGCCCGGCAGCGATAAGGACCTCTTCCAGGTGAAGAGTCAGGGCGGCGACGTGCGCGTCGTCTACTCACCGTTGGACGCCCTGAACATTGCCCGAGACAACCCCGCCAAACAGGTGGTCTTCTTCGGCATCGGCTTCGAGACGACGGCGCCCGCCAACGCCATGACCGTGTACGAGGCGAAACGACGTGGTATCGAGAACTTCTCGCTGCTGGTGTCCCATGTGCTGGTGCCGCCGGCGATCTCGGCGATCATGGAATCCCCGACGTGCCGTGTGCAGGCATTCCTCGCGGCCGGGCACGTCTGCACCGTGATGGGCACCGACGAGTACCCGCCGCTGTGTGACAAGTACGGCATCCCCATTGTGGTCACCGGCTTCGAACCTCTCGACATACTCGAGGGGATACGGCGCACGGTGCTGCAACTGGAATCGGGCACCCACGAGTTGGAGAACGCTTATCCGCGCGCTGTGCAGGACGTGGGCAACCCGGCCGCCAAGGCGATGCTGCTGGACGTCTTCGAGGTCACCGATCGCGCGTGGCGCGGCATCGGCATGATCCCGAGCAGCGGCTGGCGGCTGTCACACGCCTACCGCGACTACGACGCCGAACACCGGTTCGCGGTCACCGACATCCACACCGAGGAATCGGCGGTCTGCCGGTCCGGCGAGGTGTTGCAGGGCCTGATCAAGCCACACGAGTGCGAAGCGTTCGGAACGCTGTGCACACCCCGCAATCCGCTTGGGGCGACGATGGTCTCGTCCGAGGGCGCATGCGCGGCGTACTACCTCTACCGTCGGCTCGAGGTGACGAATGCCTGACGCGCAGATAGACCCGCGGACGCGAGGAGCACAGATGGACCCGCGGACGCGAGGAGCACAGATAGACATGGAGTCGTGGGTGTGTCCCGCCCCGCTGCGCGACGCGCCGAACATAGTGATGGGGCACGGTGGCGGCGGAGCGATGTCGGGCGAACTGATCGAGCACCTCTTCCTGCCCGCGTTCGGGTCGGCGGCCGAGGCCGGCATGGGCGATTCGGCGATCGTCGACATCGGCGGTGCGCGGCTGGCCTTCTCGACGGACTCCTTCGTCGTCAAACCGATGGTGTTTCCCGGCGGCACCATCGGCGACCTGGCAGTCAACGGCACGGTCAACGACCTGGCGATGGCGGGCGCGCGCCCGATGGTGATGTCGACCGCGTTCATCCTCGAAGAGGGCACTCCCCTGGACGAACTCGCCCGTGTCGCACAGGCTGTCGGCACGGCCGCGATGGCAGCCGGGGTGAAACTCGTGACCGGCGACACCAAGGTCGTCGATTCCGGCCACGGCGACGGCGTCTACATCAACACCGCGGGCATCGGGCTGGTCGACGAGCGAGCCGATATCCGTCCGCAACGCGCCACCGTCGGCGACGCGGTCATCATCAGCGGTGACATCGGTGTGCACGGCGTCGCGGTGATGAGTTGCCGGGCAGGACTGGAATTCGCGACGACCATCGCGAGCGACACGGCCCCGCTGCACGGTTTGGTCGCGGCGATGTTGGATACCGGCGCCGATGTGCACGTCCTTCGCGACCCCACCCGCGGCGGAGTCGCGGCGACGCTGAACGAGATCGCCAAGACCGCGAATGTCGGTGTCTCGCTGGATGAGCGGGCGCTCCCGATCCCGCCTGAGGTGCGTGACGCGTGTGGTCTGCTCGGCCTCGACCCGCTCTATGTGGCCAACGAGGGCAAACTGCTGGCGTTCGTGCCCGCTGACGACGCCGAGAAGGTGCTGGCCGCGATGCGGGCGCACCCGCAGGGCGCCCGGGCGGCAGTGATCGGTGAATGCGTCGCCGAACACCCCGGCATGGTCTCGGCCAAGACGGCGCTGGGAGGGACACGCGTCGTCGACCTGCCGATCGGCGAGCAGCTACCGCGGATCTGCTGAATGACCGGTCGCGAACTGTTCGCCTGCTACGCGTTCCCGCCCAACGAGCTCGGTTACTGCGGCCCACCCGATACCGCGCAAGACGAACTCGGCTCTCACGCAGGTGAATTCGACGGCGCGTGGCCGTATCTGCAACTGATAGCGGAGGCCGCGGGTATCTCCGACCCTCTCGACGACGACGTGGTCCGCAACTACTGGGTCGGCGGCCCACTGCTCGACAAGGTCGATCCCGACGAGCTGCTGACCCGCTTGCGCAGCGCTTTCACCGGGCAGGTCACCGGTCTCCTCGACTGTGTTGCGGCGGGAAGCGCGTTGGCCCACCACAGCTTTCACGTATTCGTCATCTATCCGTGGGTGCGGTTCCTGGACCGCGATCCGACGACCCCCCTGCAGGTGATGCAGGACTGCCGCGTGCGATGGGGCGTCGTCGAGTCCGTCGACGGCGACCACGTGACGATCGCCTCGGCGCCCCTGACCTTCGCCGAGGGCGAGCTGGGCCTGGGAGACGTCAGGGCGGAACGAGTCCGGTGGCGCAAGGGCGGCGCATCGCTGACGCCGCCACCGCAGCCGGGCGGCATCGTCGCCGCACACTGGGACTGGGTCTGCGGTTCCCTCACGGAGGCCGAACGCGACGCGCTAGCCGACGCGACCAGCCAGACACTGAAACTGGTCAACGCGAGCCGAAGCTGAACTGGTCACAAGCGTCTGGCGCCGTTTCGCGGACGGGAACCCGGGTACTCAATGTGACGGCCACCACAGCCCACGCGGTGGCCGTGAGGAGAACTCATGAGCAGCCCACAAGACCCGCAAGACCCGCAAGAACGCTTCGCCGGAGAACCCGGGCCTGGCGCGAGGGATACCGGATCGGACGTGCCGTCAGGCGGCGAAGACCGCCCATCCGGCGCCATCTCGGGCGATGAGAGCGTGCCGTCGCACGGCAGCGGGGAGGACCCGGGATTCAACACCCGGTTCACCAATGAGCCGCCTCGCGATGTCCAGCCCGCCGTACCGCCCTACGAAGGACGCAAGACGGAAGCCGACTCGGGCGAATCCACCGAGGCCCAGGGAGCCAGAACCGGTGGAGCGGCGGCGCCAACCACCGATTCGGGTTACAAGGCACCGGCGCCCGGTCAGACCTCCAGCGGGGCAACCGCATCGCCGGCCGATGAGCAGCCGGCTTCGGGGCAGTCGGAATCCGACACCGGCGATGACCGGGTTGGCCCGTCGCACACCGGAGGCATGCACCGCGCCGAGGACCGGCGTTAGGTTGTCACCACTGGTCACGCGGGACGTCGAAGTCGGCGCACAGCGCCCGCCAGACGTCGCGTGGTTCGACGCCGTCCTCGATCGCCTGCGCGGCGGTGCGCCCGCCGAAACCGGACAGCACATGGTCGACGAGCAGTGAGCGGCCTCGGACTGAGCCGAACTGGGTCTCGACGAGCTCGTTGAATTCGGTCAACCGCACACGGCCAACTTACGCGGAGGGCGCCAGAGCTTCGTGGCACACCCGTACCGGATCTGCCACGTCCGCGGCGGTGGTGCCTGCGCGTCTCGCGGCTTCGGCGTATCGCGGGGAGGACAGCACCTCGAGGACCGCCGCCGTCAGGGCCGCAGGCTCCAGCGGTCGAACCAGCTGTGCACTGCCTTGTCGCACAAGGCGATTCGCGATCTCCCATTGATCACCGCCGCCGGGCACTACGACCATCGGCACCCCCGCCATCAGCGTCTTGGAGACCATCCCGTGCCCACCGCCGCAGATCACCAGGTCGGCGTGCGACAGCAGTTCGTCCTGGCGGCCCAGTCCGACCGCAGCCCACGGCGGTACATCGAGGTCGTCGCCGGCCAGCCTCGACACGGCCACCCGCGACCCTTCGGGAAGCACCTCGCCGGGCCGCAGCGCGTCCAGCACCAACTCGGTCAGGCCGCGGGCGCCGGTGACCGCAGTTGAGGGTGCCACGACGACAAGCGGGCCGTCGCCCGGCGGGACCTCCAACACCGAGTCGGTCGGTTCGAAATGCAACGGGCCGACGACGAAGGCTTCGTCGGGCCAGTCCGGTCGCGGCACCTCCAGTGCGGGCAGTGTGGCAACGAGGCGGCGCAGCGGCCCGAGATCAATTGCGGGCAAACCGATTTCAACCCGCACAGCGGAACGCTGCCGGATACCCTCGCGCCACGACCGCGCCGTCAGCGCGCGCATCACCGCGTCGCGCAGCCGGCCCCGGACACCGACACCCGGCGCCAGCCCGCTGCCCAGCGGCGGCAGCCCCTTCGACGGTCGGTACAACGGCGCGGGGTTGAGCTCGATCCACGGAATTCCAAGCAGTTCGGCGGCCAGCCCGCCGCATGCGGTGATGACATCGGATACCACCAGATCCGGCGCGAGGTCGCGCAACACCGGCACGTTCAGCACCGCCATGCGCGCCGCGCGCTGGTGGATCTTGGCGCCGGCGTCGGCGTCGTCGTCGAATTCGGTGGGATCCAGGCCGACGAGTTCGACGGCGTCCACACCGGTAGAGCGGGCGGTCTCCAGCCACTCGGCGCCGGTCAACAGCGTCGGCGCATCACCGGCGGCCAGAAATCGGCGACACAGCGCAAGGGCGGGAAACGCGTGCCCGGGATCGGGTCCTGCGACCACCGCGACTCGCATGCGGCTACCCTGCCACAGCGCCCGCCACTAGGCTGAGGACCATGACGGAGAGCACATCAGCAGTGGACACCACAGCCAACGCACGCGTCGTGGAGTCGTTCCTCTATGCGCTGCAGGATGAGGATTACGACACCGTCGACGCAAAGCTGGCCGACGACGTGCTGTACCAGAACTACGGCTACACCACGATGCGCGGACGCCGGCGGATCGTGAAGCTCTTCCGTCGCGGTCAGGGCCGCGTCGGCTTCGAGGTGAAGTTGCACCGGGTCGCCGCGGAGGGCAACGCGGTGTTCACCGAGCGCACCGATGCGCTGATCATCGGTCCGCTGCGCCTGCAGTTTTGGGTGGTTGGTGTGTTCGAAGTGCACGCCGGTCGAATCACACTGTGGCGGGACTACTTCGACGCCTTCGACTTCTTGATCAAGGCGCCGCTGCGCGCTCTTGCCGGCCTCGTGGTCCCGTCGCTGCGCCCGACGATGTAACGCTATGCCCGGCGCAGCTGACCGAGTTCCTCGAAGGCCTGCGCCCACCCGGTCAGCCGATCAGTGGCATTGATCAGCTCGTCGCGGTAGCGCTGCTGCGACATCGGCGAATTGGGCACCGGCCCGTTGGCGGCGGCCGACACCAATTGCGCTGCCGCGGTGACCATGTCGTTGTACTGACGCACGCCGCTGTCGAGCTGCGCGGTGAATGCGCCGATGGTAGGCGCCAGGTGTGTGCGCGATCCGGGAGCGTTGGCGATCGCCCGCTCCATCGACACCACTTCGTCGGCGGTCGCGGCCATGGTCGCGGCCGACTGGTTCGCGACGGCGATCAGCTCGCGAAGTTCACCGGCAGGCAGCATCCTGCCCCGTTCCATCACGCTGATCAGCGAGAACAGCCCGCGCTCGGACGCCGCGAGTGCCGCCATCGGCTGCCTGGCCGCCGAGCCCCACGGCGGTAGCCGGCGGGTGGCCCGCGACCGCTGCGGGGGCAACGGCTCTGCGCGCAGCCACCGGTACCGCAGAAAAGCCAGGGTGGCCAGGAAGCCGGCCCCGACCGCGATCGGGGCTGGAATGAACAGAGCCCACGCCGGGGTGCTCCACGAGGCCAGCACCACGGTCACGCCCACCCAGATCAGGCATGACACCGTAAAGAACAGTGCCAGCCATAGCGCCCACTTGCGCTTACGAAGGTGTTTGGCGCGCGGGTCGGCCGCTGCGTTGAGTTTCTGGGCCACCACGTCGGACACCTCGGCGGCGGTGTCGATTCCACGTTGCACCAGCGACCGCCATGCCTCCGGCCTAGCTGGTGTCGGGCGCTGCTTCACTGCCACTCCAACCGCCGGCTACTGCCCGATCGGGTTCTCGGGCGCCGCTTCGGGCGTCGCCGCAGGCGTGGCCGGGGCGGCCGTGCCACCGCCGCCCGCCGGCAGGGCATCGCCGCGCATCGAGGCGCGGATCTGCTCGAGCCGCGAATGCCCGGCCATCTGCACGCTGGCCTGTTGCACCTCGAGCATGCGGCCCTGCACGGAGTTCTGCGCCAGCTCGGCAGCACCCATCGCGTTGGCGTAGCGGCGCTCGATCTTCTGACGCACCTCGTCGAGGCTGGGGGTGTTGCCGGGGGCGGCCAGCTCACTCATCGACTGCAGCGAGGCGCTCACCTGTTCCTGCATCTTGGCCTGCTCGAGCTGGCTGAGCAGCTTGGTGCGTTCGGCGATCTTCTGCTGCAGCATCATCGCGTTCTGCTCGACGGCCTTCTTGGCCTGACCCGCCGCCTGCAGCGCCTGATCGTGGAGGCCCTTGAGATCCTCGACGCTCTGCTCGGATGTCACCAGTTGCGCGGCGAACGCCTCGGCGGCGTTGTTGTACTCGGTAGCTTTGGCGGCATCACCCGCCGACGTGGCCTGATCGCCTAGCGTCAGCGCCTGGCGCACGTTCACCTGCAGCTTCTCGATGTCGGCGAGCTGACGGTTGAGCCGCATCTCCAGCTGGCGCTGGTTGCCGATGACCTGGGCGGCCTGCTGCGTCAGCGCCTGGTGTTGCCGCTGAGCCTCCTCGATGGCCTGCTGTATCTGCACCTTCGGATCGGCGTACTCGTCGACCTTGGAGCTGAACAGCGCCATCAGGTAGCGCCACGCCTTGGAGAACGGATTGGCCATGGGTTCGTTCCGCCTTCGTGTCTGAAACTGGTTCCGGGTGCTTATCTCAACCTATCGGTTTCCCGCAGACCAGAACAGCTACGCGACCGCCATGGACACGGCGTGCGGGATGACGACCTTGGTCGTCGCGTCGATATTGGCCGCGGTCACCGACTCGCGGACCACTGCCCGGTGTTCCTCGCGAGCCATGTCGTCGCCGGCGTCGGAGAGCACCCGCGACAGCGGGACGTCCAGGGCTCCGCAGATCGCACCCAGCAACTCGCTGGACGCCTCCTTGCGGCCGCGTTCGACCTCCGACAGGTAGCCGAGGCTGACGCGGGCGGCATCGGACACCTCGCGCAGAGTGCGGCCCTGGTCGATGCGGGCACGACGCAGCACGTCGCCGATAACCTCGCGCAGCAATGTCCCCATCGTGCTCTCCTCTACTCGGGTGGTAATAGAGCAACGCCAGGGACTGCCGGGATGGTTCCCGGCCGGTTCCCTTGGGCGCGAATTCGCCACCGAAGGGTCACTGACCTGCGACTCGTCCTCGGGAATCGCGGATTGCGGACACCACGTAATCGACGCCCGTGAGCACGGTCAGCACGATGGCGGCCGCCATCACGACCCATGCGCCGGTCAGCCACGGGCCCGACAGCGGCAGGACGAACAGCCCGATCGCCACCGCCTGGACGAGCGTCTTCAGCTTCCCGCCGCGGCTGGCGGGAATGACACCGTGGCGCAGCACCGAGAAGCGCAACACCGTGATGCCGATTTCCCGGACCAGGATCACGGTGGTCACCCACCAGGGCAGCTCGCCGAGCATGGACAAGCCGATCAGCGCCGCGCCGATCAGGGTCTTGTCGGCGATCGGATCCGCCAACCGGCCGAAGTCGGTCTCGATCCCGTAGCTACGGGCCAGCGCCCCGTCGAACCTGTCGGTGATCACCGCTACCGCGAAAATGACGAACGCGGTTACGCGCCATGGCGTTTCGTGGCCGTCGCCGGCAAACAAGGCGATCAGGAAGACGGGGACCAACACCAAGCGCAGGCCGGTGAGCGCGTTGGCGATGTTTGCGACCTTCGCCTGGGGTATCACCGGATCGGTGTGAGGTTGGCCGGACACCGCAACAGAATATCGGTTGCTCTTCCCGATACCCTCGCACCTGTGAGCGATGGGCATTGTTCGCGGGCCGACGGGTTGGTGGTCCGCCGCGCCCGCACCTCCGACGTGCCTGCGCTCAAGGCGCTCGTCGACATCTACTCGGGCCGGATCCTGCTGGAGAAGAACCTGGTGACGTTGTACGAGGGCGTCCAGGAGTTCTGGGTCGCCGAGCGGGACGGCGAGCTGATCGGGTGCGGCGCCCTACACGTGTTGTGGGCCGACCTCGGCGAGGTGCGCACCGTCGCGGTGCACCCGAGGGTCAAGGGCCAGGGCGTCGGCCACCTGATCGTCGACCGGTTGCTCGACGTCGCCCGCGAACTGCACCTCGGGCGGATCTTCGTGCTCACCTTCGAAACCGAGTTCTTCAGCAGGCACGGGTTCACCGAGATCGAGGGCACCCCGGTCACCGCCGAGGTCTACGAGGAGATGTGCCGCTCGTATGACACCGGCGTCGCCGAGTTCCTCGACCTGTCCTACGTCAAGCCGAACATCCTCGGCAACTCGCGAATGTTGTTGATGCTCAAGTAGCCCGGCTCGCCGAGCGTGAACTCAGTGCGAAATTCCGGCCGGTTTCCGGCAGTGGCTTCACGTTCGACGCTGGTCGTCGGCCGCAAGAGCCAACAATTCGTCAACGGACCACTGGTCATCGGCATGCGCGCCGTATTTGCATGCCCGGATGGCGCCGTCCGGTTCGATCAGAAAGTCGGCGGGTTTACCGAGATGATTTTCCGTCGGCGCCAGGGCTCCGGTGAGCGACGTCGTCTGCCGCAGGCCGCGAGCCGCAGCACGGAATGCGGCCGGATAGAGAATAGAGCGCAGAGACCATTCGACGCCGAACTCCCGGTACAGCTTGCGCTTCGGGTCGGCCACCATCGCGAACGGGAAATCGGGCACGTACTCCCGTAACCGTTCCGTCGTCGGAGTGAAAGACGATCACTTCGGTGACCCCGGCACGCTCGATCTCGGCACTCCGGCGGGCCACCTCGCGAAGGTGCAGGTTGCAGATCGGGCAGCCGGCGAAGCGCCGCAATTGGAGATGCACCTTCCGGCCGGGCATTGGTATCGGCACATCCTCACCGCTGACGACGCTCAACTCCCTCGCCTCGATCTTGTCACCCACGGTCAACATCGCACCTCCACAGCCGAGGATGCTCACTGTACGAGCCGATGTCCGTCGGGTGGGCGGATCAGTCGGTGTCGCCGTTGTCGCCGCTGCCGCGGATCGACGCGAGCGTGGCGGCCAGTTCATCGGGCTTGACCATCACCTCGCGCGCCTTGGAGCCTTCGCTCGGGCCGACGATTCCGCGGGTCTCCATCAGATCCATCAGTCGGCCGGCTTTGGCGAAGCCCACCCGCAGCTTGCGCTGCAGCATCGAGGTGGACCCGAACTGGCTCGACACCACCAACTCGACGGCCTGCAGGAAGACGTCCATGTCGTCGCCGATGTCGGGATCGACGTCGGTGCGCTCGCTGGTGGTCTTGGCAGCGGTGACGCCGTCGGTGTACTCGGGCTCGGCCTGGTCCTTGCACGCGGTGACGACGGCCTGGATCTCTTCGTCGGAAACGTAGGCACCCTGCAACCGGATCGCCTTGTTCGCACCCATCGGGATGAACAGCCCGTCGCCCATGCCGATCAGCTTCTCGGCGCCTTGCTGGTCGAGGATCACCCGGCTGTCGGTCAACGACGACGTCGCGAACGCCAGCCGCGACGGCACGTTGGTCTTGATCAGGCCGGTGACCACGTCGACCGACGGCCGCTGGGTCGCCAACACCAGATGGATGCCCGCCGCACGCGCTTTCTGGGTGATCCGCACGACCGCGTCCTCGACGTCGCGCGGCGCAGTCATCATCAGGTCGGCCAACTCGTCGACGATCGCGACCACATACGGGTATGGCCGGTACTCGCGCTGACTGCCGAGCGGTGTGGTGATCTCTCCAGACCGCACCTTCGCGTTGAAGTCGTCGATGTGCCGCACCCGCGACGCCTGCATGTCCTGATACCGCTGCTCCATCTCCTCGACCAGCCACGCCAGCGCCGCGGCCGCCTTCTTCGGCTGCGTGACGATCGGGGTGATCAAGTGCGGAATGCCTTCGTACGGCGTCAGTTCCACCATCTTGGGGTCGATCAGGATCATCCTGACCTCCTCCGGAGTGGCGCGGGCCAGCAGTGAAACCAGCATGGAGTTGACGAAGCTCGACTTGCCCGAGCCCGTCGAACCCGCCACCAGCAAGTGCGGCATCTTCGCCAGATTCCACGAGATGTATTCGCCCTCGATGTCTTTGCCCAGCGCGATCACCAGCGGGTGGTGGTCGCTACGGGTCGACGGATCGGTCAACACGTCCGCGAGGCGCACCATCTCGCGGTCGGTGTTGGGCACCTCGATGCCGACGGCGGACTTGCCGGGAATCGGCGCCAGCATCCGCACGCTTTCGGTGGCAACCGCATACGCGATGTTCTTCTGCAGCTGGGTGATCTTCTCGACCTTGACGCCCGGCCCGAGCTCGACCTCGTACCGCGTCACGGTCGGCCCTCGCGTGCAGCCGGTGACCGACGCGTTGACCTTGAACTGCTGCAGCACCTCGGTGATCGACTCGGCCATGCGGTCGTTGGATGCACTTCGCCGCTTCGGCGGGTCGCCCTTCTGAAGAAGCTCCAACGACGGCAGGTGGTACGGCCCCTCGACAACGCGGTCGGACACCGGCTTCTGCGGCTTGGCCTTCTTACGCCGTGCCGCGGGGGTCGGCTCGGGCACCGTCGGCGCCTCGTCGTCAAGCGGATAGTTCTCCATCGGCGTGCCACCGTTCGATGTCGCCGGCCCGGCGGCTCCACCCGGCCATGCGGCCTGTGCCTCGTCGTCGCTGTAGCCCGACGGATCGTCGTAGTAGCCGTCGGAGAAGTCCTCGGACGCGGCCGCGGCGAACTCCACCGGCTCGTCGTCGTAGAAGTCCTCGTCGTCGTGCCACAGCCGGGTGCTGAACATCGCCCGCACGGTGTCGGGCACCTCCCGGATCGTGGTGCCGGTGACCAGCAGCAGACCGAACAGCACCCCGATGAACAGCAGCGGGGCGGCTATCCACGATGTCAGGCCCTCCGAGAGCGGACCGCCGATCGCGAAGCCGATGAACCCGCCGGCGTGCCGGCGCCCCGCCGGGTCGTCCGGCGAACCGGCCCACAGGTGCCAGAGCCCGAGCGCCGGCAGCGTGATCATGGCCGCGCCGAGGATCAGCCGCGGCCTGGCGTCGGGGTCGGGTTCGGACCTCATCAGCACGACCGCGACCGCGACCAGCACCACCGGCAACAGCAGGACGGCCGACCCGACCAGCACCCGAAGGAAGTTGTCGATCCACCCGCCGACCGGCCGGGCGGCGTCGAACCAGGAACTCGCGACCACGACGACCGCGATACCGAGCAGAGCCAGCGCTATCCCGTCCCGGCGGTGCCCGGGGTCGATGTCGCGGGCCCGGCCCACCGATCGGGCCGTCGAGCCTGCGCCTCTGGCCAGCATCAACCAGCCGGCCCGAGCGCCGCGTCCCACGGCAAGCCCGGCGGCGGGAACCGGCGACGCGCTGCGGCCCTTGGCCGGCTTCCGGCGAGCGGCGGGTTTGGCCGAGCGGGACCCGGACCGCGAGCTGGCCTTTGACCTGCTGGAACGGACGCCCGAGCGGGCAGCGGTCTTACTTGGCATGCTGTCCAGCCTAGTCGCAGCTGCCCCATATTCACCATCAGCCACACGGGTCACAGTTGGGTGTCGAAAATTTTAGTTAGGTTCACTGAGTAGGGTCACCAGTTGACCCTGTTCGCACTCATCGAGGAGTCTTCAGCCATGCCCGTTGTCGTCGTCGCCACCATGAAGGCCAAGTCCGAGTCCGTCGACGCAGTACGCGACGCGTGCACACAGGCCATCGAAGCTGTGCACGAGGAGCCGGGCTGCGAGCTGTACGCCCTGCATGAGGCCGACGGCACGTTCGTGTTCGTCGAGCAGTGGGCCGACGCCGACGCGTTGAAGACGCACAGCACCGCGCCGGCGATCGCGACCCTTTTCGGCGCCATCGGTGAGCACCTCGACGGCGCACCGGACATCAAGATGCTGCAGCCCGTCGTGGCAGGCGACCATGCCAAGGGCCGGCTGCGCGGCTGACGAGCCCTTGCGCAAGGAAACGAGAACACCGATGGGCTCACTTCAGGGCAAGGTCGCCTTCATCACCGGCGCCGCTCGCGGTCAGGGGCGGGCGGAGGCCGTCCGGTTGGCGTCCGACGGCGCCGACATCATCGCGGTCGACATCTGCGATCAGATCGCCTCGGTGCCCTACCCGCTCGCCACGCCCGACGACCTCGCCCAGACCGTCAAGCTCGTCGAGGACTCCGGCGCGCGGATCGTGGCGCGGGAGGCCGACGTCCGCGATCGCGAGTCGCTGAGCACAGCGCTGCGGGCCGGCATGGACGAGTTCGGCAGGTTGGACATCGTGGTCGCCAATGCCGGCATCGCCCCGATGCAGTCGGGCGAGGCGGGCTGGCGCGACGTCGTCGACGTCAACCTGACCGGCGTCTATCACACGGTCGACGTCGCGATCCCCCCGATGGTCGAGCAGGGCGACGGCGGAGCGATAGTGCTGACCAGTTCGGCGGCGGGGCTGGTCGGTATCGGCGGCGACGACGCGGGCTCGCTGGGATACACGGCGGCCAAGCACGGAGTCGTCGGGCTGATGCGGGCATACGCCAACCATCTTGCACCGCACCGAATTCGGGTGAATTCCATCCATCCGGCCGCGGTGAACACGCCGATGATCAACAACGAGTTCACCAGGCAGTGGCTGGACCGAATCACGCGAGAGGCCGATGCGCCGGTGGATTTCGGCATGGCGCTGCCCGTGCAGGCCGTCGAGGCCGACGACATCGCCGCGGCCGTCGCATGGCTGGTGTCCGACGAAGCCTGGTACATCACCGGAGTGACGCTGCCCGTCGACGCGGGCTATGCGAACAAGCGCTGATACGCGAAACCCAGCCGCCCAGACCGCCTTCGGACCGATGATGCAGGCGGCAGTGGAGCAATACGAGCCGCCGCGACGCCGTCTGGTCGACGACGACCTGGCCGCATCGATCCTGCCCGCCCGCCAGCGCGCCGTGGTACGCCTGATGCGGTGGCCACTGCTGCGTCGCTTGACGATGGCGGCCGGCGAGAAAGCGGTGCCCGGATCGTGGGCGCTCATCTCGTGCCGTAAGCGGTACATCGACGACAAGCTGCACGATGAGCTGGCCGGCACCGAGGCCGTCGTCATCCTCGGATCGGGCATGGACACCCGTGGTCTGCAGCTCGCACGCCGATCGGATGTTCCTGTCTACGAGGTCGACCTGCCGGTCAACATCGCGCGAAAGAAAGCCGCCGTGCAGCGCGCGATGGGAGGGATCCCCGCCTCGGTCCGCCTGGTGGAGTTGGATTTCGAGCGTGACGACTTGTTCGCCAAGCTGGCTGAGCACGGCTATCGCCGCGGCGCCAGGACGTTCTTCGCCTGGGAAGGCGTGACCCAGTACCTGAGCGAGGATGCAGTGCACGCCACACTCGCGGCGTTGCAGGGCGCTCCCGCGCAGAGTCGGCTGGTGTTCACCTACGTTCGCAAGGACTTCATCGACGGCCGCAACATGTACGGCGCCGCATTGTTGTACAAGCGCTTCCGGCGACGGCGGCAAGTGTGGAAGTTCGGCCTCCATCCCGAAGGCATCGCCGCATTCGTCGGCGCGTACGGCTGGCGCCTCGTCGAGCAAGCCGGGCCCGACTACTATCTGAAGCACTACATCGGACCGGCCGGCCGTGACCTCGCCGCCTCTGATCTCGAGTGGACGGCCTACTGCGCGAAGGTATAGCCCTATCCGCGAGGAAGAGCTTTTCTCTCGCGGCGCGATCGCCTAGATCTCGATGACGGTCGGCACGATCATCGGTTGCCGGCGGTAGGTCTCCCCGACCCACTTCCCCACCGTGCGGCGCACCGCCTGTGCGATGCGGGTGACATCCGTAATATGCTGTCCGGCAAGCACTTCAAGCTCCTGCTCGACCATCGCGGCAACCGGTTCGAGCGCCTTGGGGTCTTCGGAGAAGCCTCGGGCGTGCAGGTGCGCCGGCGCGGCCGCGCGTCCGGTGCCGCGACGCACGACGACGGTGACCGCGACGAAACCCGAAGACAGCGTGAGCCGCTCGCCCAGCGTGGCGTCGCCGACGTCACCGGTGATCAACCCGTCGACGAACATCTTTCCGGTCGGCACGGCGCCGGCGATGCTCGCCTTACCCGCGACCAGGTCGACGCTGACGCCGTTCTCCGCCAGCATGACCGCCCCGGGGTCGACGCCGGAGCGCGTCGCCAGTGTCGCGTTGGCCCGCAGCATCCGCCATGTCCCGTGCACCGGCATCACGTTGCGCGGTCGCACGCCGTTGTACAGGAACAGCAGTTCGCCGGAATAGGCGTGTCCCGTAACATGCACGCGCGCTTGCTGATTCGTGACGACGCGGGCCCCGATCTTGGCCAGGGAGTCGATCACACCGTAGACCGCCTCCTCGTTGCCGGGGATCAGCGACGACGACAAGACGATCAGATCTCCTCGCGTCAGTGTGATGCTGCGGTGCTCCCCGCGTGACATCCGCGACAGTGCCGACATCGGCTCGCCCTGCGTTCCCGTAGTGATCAGCACGACGCGTTCCGGGGCCATCATCTCGGCCGCACCGATGTCCATCAGGTCGTCCTCGGCGACGTGCAAGTAGCCCAACTCGCGCGCGATGCCCATGTTTCGCACCATGGACCGCCCGACGAACGACACCCGGCGGCCCAGCGACACGGCGGCGTCGATGATCTGTTGCACCCGATCTACATTGGAGGCGAAGCAGGCCACGATGACCCGGCCCTCCGCGCCGCGGATCAGCCGGTGCAGCGTCGGGCCGACCTCGCTCTCCGACGGTCCGACACCCGGGATCTCCGAGTTCGTCGAGTCGCACAGGAAGAGGTCGACACCCGCGTCACCGAGGCGCGACATACCCGGGAGGTCGGTGGGATTGTCGTCGAGCGGCAACTGGTCGAGCTTGATGTCGCCGGTGTGGAGCACCGTGCCTGCGCCGGTGTGGATCGCGATTGCCAAGCAACCCGGAATCGAGTGGTTGACGTGGAAGTACTCACACTCGAACACGCCGTGCGTCGTCCGATGACCCGCGGCGACTTCGACGAACACCGGCTTGATCCGGTGTTCGCGGCACTTCTCCGCGACCAGGGCCAGCGTGAACTTGGAGCCGACAAGCGGAATGTCGGGCCGCAGCTTGAGCAGAAACGGGATCGCGCCGATGTGGTCCTCGTGGGCATGGGTGAGCACCAGTGCCTCGACGTCGTCCAGGCGGTCCTCGACGAGCCGAAGGTCGGGCAGGATCAGGTCGACGCCCGGCTCGTCGTGCCCCGGGAAGAGCACTCCACAGTCGACGATCAGCAGTCGGCCGAGATGCTCGAATACCGTCATGTTGCGGCCGATTTCGCCGATGCCGCCGAGAGCGGTGACCCGCAGCCCTCCTGGGACCAGCGGTCCCGGCGGTTTGAGATCGGTGTCCACTACCGAAGTACCGTTGCGGCCCGCATGTCAGCAGCGAGCGCCTCGATCTGGTCGGGGGTGGCAGGCACCTGTGGGAGCCGCGGATCGCCCACGTCGAGGCCCTGCAGCCGCAGTCCCGCCTTGGCCATCGTCACACCGCCGAGGCGGGTCTGCGCGTCGCCCAACGGCGCGAGCGTCACGTTGATCTTGCGGGCGGTGGCGACGTCGCCGGAGGAGAACGCCGACAACATGTCGCGTAGCTGGCTCGCGGCGAGGTGACCCCACACGCTGACGAAGCCGACCGCGCCGACGGCGAGCCAGGGCAGGTTGAGCGCGTCGTCACCCGAGTAGTACGCCAGCCCTGTCTCGGCGATGATCTGTCCGCCGCCGTGGAGATCGCCCTTGGCGTCCTTGATCCCGACGATGTTGGGGTGTCCGGCCAGTGCCCGTACGGTGTCCCATTCGATCGGGACGCCTGATCGAATGGGAATGTCGTACAGCAGGATCGGGACCGACACCGCGTCGGCGATGGCCGTGAAGTGCGCCGCGAGTCCCGACTGTGACGGCCGCGAGTAGTACGGCGTGACGACGAGAAGTCCGTGCGCCCCTTCGGCCTCACACCGCTTGGCCAGTTCGATGCTGTGTGCAGTGTCGTAGGTGCCGGCTCCGGCGATGATGCGGGCCCGGTCGCCGACGGCATCGAGCACCGCACGCAGTAACGCGAGCTTCTCGTCGTCGGTGGTGGTCGGCGACTCGCCGGTGGTGCCCGAGAGCACCAAGCCGTCGCAGCCGGCGTCCACCAGGTGGGTGGCCACCTGCGCGGCGGTGGCGGTGTCGAGCGAGCCGTCGGCCTTGAACGGCGTCACCATCGCGGTCAGCACGGTGCCCAGCCGGGCCGCTACGTCGAATCCGCTGGTGCTCACGGCCACCAAGATTACCTGGTTGGATCCAGGGTTCCGTGGACTGGACCGGGCCGGCTGCGTCAAGCCTCCGTGGCCTGGACCGGGCCAGCTCCGTCAAGCCTCCGTGGCCAATGGGGACGTCCCCACCTCGGTGCCGTCGGCCAAGGTGGCGATCTCGAAGTCGGAGAAGGCCTGGGGTGCGACGTCCAGAAGCAGTCGCAAGCACGCGATCGCCAGCCGTCGGATCTCCACGTCGGCCTGTTCGCTGGCCCTCATGGCGACGAAGTGCCGCCAGGCGCGGTAGTTGCCGGTGACGACGATGCGGGTCTCCGTCGCGTTGGGCAGCACCGCGCGGGCAGCCTGACGTGCCTGTTTGCGCCGCAGCGAAGCGTTCGGTTGGTCGGCGAACTTGGCCTCGAGCCGGGCCAGCAGGTCAGAGTAGGCGGCGCGGCCGGCGTCGGCGGCCGCGGTGAAGATCTGCTCGAGCTCCGGATCGTCCTCCATACCGGGAGGCAGGACGACCTGCGAGTCGTGCTCCGGCACGTACCGCTGCGACAGCTGCGAGTAGGAGAAGTGGCGGTGACGGATCAGCTCGTGGGTGCACGACCGCGAGATCCCGGTGATGTAGACCGACACCGTCGCGTGCTCGAGCACCGAGAAGTGCCCGACATCGATGATGTGCCGCAGGTAGCCGGCGTTGGTCGCGGTCCGCGGGTTGGGCTTGGACCAGCTCTGGTAGCACGCCCGGCCGGCGAACTCCACGAGGGCGGGTCCGCCGTCGGCGTCGGTGCTCCACGGCACGTCGGGTGGGGCCAAGAACTCGGTCTTGGCTATCAATTGCACGCGCAGCGGCGCGGTCTCGGCCACGGGCTCACCCTAACGCCAGCGCTCTGTATAGAAGCTTTGCGGTGTTGTACACCGGGCGACGGGGCGCGCCGAGCTAGCCTGGCGCGATGGGAGAAGACACCGTCGCATCCCGGCTTCTCGGCATCATGGAGCACGACATCCTGCCGATGACGGAACGCGGAGTGGCCGCGGGCAACAAGGTCTTCGGCGCGGCCTTGCTGCGCAAGTCCGATTTCTCGGTCGTGATCGCGGGCACCAACGCAGAAACAGACAACCCGCTGCTGCACGGCGAGATCAGCACGCTGAACCAGTTCTACGCACGGACCGAGCGACCGCCGACCCGCGACCTGGTGTTCTTGTCCACCCACGAGCCGTGCCCGTTGTGCCTGTCGGCCATCACCTGGTGCGGGTTCGACAACTTCTACTACTTCTTCACCTACGAGGATTCCCGCGACGCGTTCGGGATACCGCACGATCTGAAGATCCTCAAAGAGGTCTTCGGGGTCGATGATGGCGCCTACCGGCGGAGTAACGCGTTCTGGACCGCCTACTCGATCGCTGCACTCGTCGAGATCGAAGCCGAGCCGCTCCGGACACGGCTGCGCGAGCAGGACAAGCGAATCCGCGACATGTATGCGGCGCTATCGGAGCGGTATCAGCGATCAAAGGGCGACAACGACATTCCGTTCAACTGACTACTCGTCGGCGAGTGCCCGCGACGGCTCAGGCCAGTGCGGCGCCCAAGTCGTCCACCAAATCGCCCCGGTCGCCGACCGTCACGTCGCTCAGGCCCAGCCACGACGCCATCGACCGCAACTCCCCCGCCAGCGGACCCGCCACACGCCGTGCATCCTGACCCGCCTCAACGAACGCGCCGACGACGTTCAACGCACCGTGCGCCCGCTCCGCCTTCAGATCGACTCGACCGACCAGCTGCCCGTCCAGCAGAAACGGCCATACGTAGTAACCGAATTCGCGCTTGGGCGCAGGCGTGTAGATCTCTATCCGATACCGGAAGCCGGCGAACAAGCGCTCGACTCGCGGCCGGAAGAAGATCAACGGGTCGAACGGACACAGCAGCGCCGTCCCCCGCTCGACGCGCGGCACGATCTGGCCGGCACACAGGTACGCCGGCGCCTTCCACCCCTCGACCTCAACCGGTTCCAGCTCACCGTCGGCCACCAATTCCGCTATCGCAGGCTTCACCGGTCCCGCGCCCAACCTGAAGTAGTCGCGGAGATCGGCCTCCGTGCCGACTCCCAGCGCACCCGCCGCACGCAGCACCAGTTCGCGGACCGCGGCGTCGTCGTCGACCTCCCGCCCCAGCACCTGCGCCGGCAGCACGTTCTCAACCAGGTCGTAGTGGCGGGCGAACCCCACGCGTGTCGCCGTCGTCAGCACGCCGGCGGCGAACAACGCCTCCGTCACCCACTTGGTGTCGCTGCGGTCCCACCACGGGCCCTTCCTGCCACGCTGTCCAGCCCCGAGATACGCCTCGATCTGACCGGCGGTCGACGGTCCGAGGACGGCGACGGCTTCCACGATGTCGTCGGCCAGCTTCGCGTTCTTCTTGACGATCTCCTTGCCCCACCGACCGCCGGTGTACTCCCGCATCCGCCATCGCAGCAGCGGCCAGTCGTCGACGGACATCAGCGCCGCCTCGTGCGCCCAGTATTCGACGAGCAGCCTCGGCGATCGGGCGCTGTGACTCCAGGCTGCTCTGTCGACCACATCACGGTCGTAGGGGCCGAGCCGGCTGAAGACCGGCGCGTAGTGCGCCCGCACCGCTACCGAGACGGAATCCAGCTGCAGCACCTGGATTCTCGATATCAGCCGGCGCAGATGCGCCCGGTTCACCGGCCCTCGCGGAGCCGCCTCGTGAAAGCCCTGCGCGGCGACACCGACTCGTCGTGCCTGTGCGGCGGTGAGCCGGGTCATGCCCGAATGTAGCTGTGGAACCGGTAGCGCAGCCCGGAGCTGCTGCTGCGCCAGTCCCCCGTCGTACCCACCCACGAATCGTCGAGAACGGGCGCCACGGCGTCGCCGTCCTCGCGCCGCAGGTCGACCTCCACCTCGGTTACCTCACAGCGCGTCGCCGCCGGCAGCGCCAGCGCGTAGATCTGCTCGCCGCCGATCACCCACGTCTCGTCGTCACCCAGCGTCTCGTCAAAGCTGCCCACCACCGTCGCTTCGTCGGCCACATAGTCAGCTTGCCGGGTGACCACGACATTTCTGCGTCCCGGCAGCGGGCGGACCTTCGCGGGCAGCGATTCCCAGGTCAACCGGCCCATCACCACGGTGTGGCCGAGCGTCAACTCCTTGAAGCGCGCCTGGTCCTCCGGCAGCCGCCAGGGAATGCCGCCGGCCCGGCCGATCACACCGGAGGGCGACTGGGCCCAGATCAGGCCCAGGCTCATACGGCTACAGGTGCCTTGATCGCCGGGTGCGGGTCGTAGTTCTTGATGACGACGTCGTCATAGGTGTAGTCGAAGATCGAATCTCGCGGCGCCAGAACGAGTTCCGGGTATGGCCGCGGCTCACGACTCAACTGCAGAGTCACCTGCTCGAGGTGGTTGTCATAGATGTGACAGTCGCCGCCGGTCCAGACGAACTCGCCGACGTCCAGGCCGGCCTGCGCCGCCATCATGTGTGTGAGCAGCGCGTAGCTGGCGATGTTGAACGGCACGCCGAGGAAGAGGTCGGCGCTGCGCTGGTAGAGCTGGCAGGAGAGTCGGCCCTCGGCGACATAGAACTGGAAGAACGCGTGGCACGGCGGCAACGCCATCTGCGGGATCTCGCCGACGTTCCAGGCCGAGACGATGTTGCGTCGCGAGTCGGGGTCCGACTTCAGCAGCTCCAATGCGGCGCTGATCTGGTCGATGTGCTCGCCCGACGGCGTGGGCCACGACCGCCACTGCACCCCGTATACAGGCCCGAGATCTCCTGTGGCGCTTGCCCACTCGTCCCAGATCGTGACGCCGTGATCCTGCAACCAGGCGACGTTCGAGTCGCCGCGCAAGAACCACAGCAACTCGTAGATCACCGACTTCAGGTGCACCTTCTTCGTCGTGATGAGCGGGAAGCCGGCCGAGAGGTCATAGCGCAGCTGGTGGCCGAACAGGCTGCGGGTGCCTGTGCCGGTGCGGTCTGATTTGGGCGTGCCGCGGTCGAGCACCACGCGCAGCAGATCCTCGTAGGGAGTGGCGATCGGCACGCCGCCCAGCTTACGTCCAGAGGCGTGGCGTAGAACGGAAGCATGCCGAGTGTCTCCGCTGCTGTCACCACCCCAGATGGCACCTGCCCCGTCACCCTGCACACCCCCGACGGCCAAGGGCCATGGCCCGGTGCGGTGCTGTACGTCGACGCGGGCGGCGTCCGCGACACCATGCAGGAGATGGCGGCACATCTCGCCGGTTACGGCTACGCCGTTCTGGTGCCCGACGTGTACTACCGCCACGGCGATTGGGCACCCTTCGACATGACGACCGCGTTCAGCGACAGCGCGGAGCGCACCCGGCTGATGTCGATGGTCGGGTCGGTGACACCGGACATGATGGCCAGCGACGCCGGCGCGTTCTTCGATTTCCTCGAATCTCGGCCCGAGGTGAAGGGCACGCGGTTCGGCGTCTTCGGCTACTGCATGGGCGGCCGGACCGCGGTGACAGTCGCCGGACGCCAGCCCGACCGCGTCGCGGCCGCGGGCTCATTCCATGGCGGCGGCCTGGTCACCGACGACCCGAACAGCCCCCACCTGCTGGCCGACAAGATGAAGGCCACCGTCTACGTGGCGGGCGCGGAGAACGACCGCGGCTTCACCAATGATCACGCGGAAACGCTCGACAAGGCACTGACCGCAGCCGGTGTCGAGCACATGGTCGAGTTCTATCCGGCGGGGCACGGGTTCGCCGTCCCCGACAATCCGCCCTACGACGAGGCGGCCGCCGATCGGCACTGGGCCGCTCTGACGAGATTGTTCGGCGCCACACTGGCCTGACCTGGACCGACCCCGCTGTTGGCCCGGCGGCCGCAGTGCGCGACGATATTCGCGTGGACAACGAGGTCAGCACCACCCACGACGACGCCGACGTCGGGTCGCGGATAAATCCCGTCCTTGCCAGGAGCTGGCTGCTGGTCAACGGCGCGCAATATGAACGGTTCGAGCCCGCCACCAGGTCCCGCGCCGACATCGTGGTGCTCGACATCGAGGACGCCGTCGCCCCCAAAGACAAGGCCGCCGCGCGCCGCAACGTGACCAAGTGGCTCGGTGAAGGCAACAGCGACTGGGTCCGGGTCAACGGCTTCGGCACCCAATGGTGGCAGGACGACCTCGACATGCTGTCGGGCACGGCGGTCGGCGGGGTGATGCTGGCGATGGTCGAATCGGTGGACCACGTCACAGAGACCGCCAAGCGGCTGCCCAACGTGCCGATCGTGGCACTCGTCGAGACGGCCCGCGGCCTCGAGCGGATCACCGAGATCGCCGCGGCGAAGGGCACCTTCCGGCTGGCCTTCGGGATCGGCGACTTCCGTCGGGACACCGGCTTCGGCGACAACCCGACCACGCTGGCCTACGCCCGCTCGCGATTCACGATCGCCGCCAAAGCAGCCCATCTGCCGAGCGCCATCGACGGCCCCACCGTCGGGTCCAGCGCCCTCAAGCTCAGCGAGGCCACTGCGGTCTCCGCGGAGTTCGGCATGACCGGCAAGATCTGCCTGACGCCCGATCAGTGCGCAACGGTGAACGAGGGGCTGTCGCCGTCGCTGGACGAAATCAACTGGGCCAAAGAGTTTTTCCACGAGTTCGAGCGCGACGGCGGCGAGATCCGCAACGGTTCAGACCTGCCCCGCATCGCCCGCGCGAACAAGATCCTCGATCTGGCCCGCGCATACGGCATCGAGCCGTCCGAGTTCGACGACGTCGACGACCCCGCGCACATTCCGGCGCCGTCGGACACCTACCACTACTGAGTGTTCGGCGACGCGTCGTCGTCGCGGTGCACGAAATTGCTTATCGCACGCGCCACGCCACGGCCCGCGTAGATCGCGGCGACCACCGACAGAACGATCATCAACACGAACATCACCAGCCAGTTGCTCCGGCTGTGGCTCACATGCCACCAGATGATGGTGAACAGCACCGCACAGATGAACACGACGATGTCGCGCCAGTTGCCGCTGTAGGAAGACGCGGCCTCGCGGATGGCCCGGCTCTTCTCGGTGGCTTGGATCAGGTCATTGATGCGCTCGTCGATGCTGGCCTTCAGCCGCACCTTCAGCTCGGGTTGATCGTCTGGAATGCGCTCGAGCAGATCCATGTCCTTGGCGATCATGGCACGAACGTCAGGGCCTTTGAAGGTGCCAGCGGCTGCGCCGAGCAGTGCCCCGCCAGCGATTGGCGCTGCACCCAAAGCAAGTTCGGCGATTCCAGGCATGGCTAGCTTTCTATCGTGTTGAGAGGCGGCACGCTGCTTAATGCCTTCATTCCATCAGGCGCGCTTCAAGCATCCTCTGCGGGCAGTCGTGCTATGACGGATGAAACCCGTCACAGTCACGCGTGAGCAGAACGAGAGAAGTATGGCTTATCTGATCGGTGTGGATGGCGGGACGGAGAGCATCCGGGCGTTCGTGTTCGATCTGGAGGGGCGACCGAAGGGCTCATACGCCAGCGCCTACCAGACGGTCTTCCCGGAGCCGAGCTGGGCCGAGCAGAACCCCGAGGATTGGTGGCGCTGCATGGGCGAAGCCGTGCGCGGCGCGGTAAATGCCGCCGGAATCCGGGTCAAGGACGTGCTCGCGCTCTGTGTCGATACCACCTGCTGTTCGGTGGTGGCGGCGGACGCGGGCGGAAAGCCGCTGCGCCCCGCGATGATCTGGATGGATGTGCGCTCGGCGGCCGAAGCCGCCGATGTCGCCGCCAGCGGCGATCCAGCTTTGCGCATCAACAGCAACGGTCGCGGCGCGGTGTCCGCCGAGTGGATGATTCCGAAATCGCTGTGGCTGAAGCGCAACCAGCCGGAACTCTTCGAGCGCGCGGCGCATATCTGCGAATACCAGGATTACATCAACTGGCGCCTGACCGGGCGCTGGGTGGCGTCGCTCAACAACATGTCCGTGCGCTGGCACTACCAGAGCCGCGACGGCGGCCTGCCGCTGTCGCTGCTCGACAAGCTGGACCTCGCAGACCTCGAGCTGAAGTGGCCATCGACGATCATCCGACCCGGCGACGTCATCGATCAACTCACCAGGGTCGCTGCCGAGCATCTCGGCCTCCGGCCCGACATTCCAGTGGTGCAAGGCGGCGCGGATGCGTTCATCGGTGTGATCGGCCTGGGTGTGACAGAGCCCGGCGAGATGGCGTTGATCACCGGCTCTTCGCACCTCCACCTCGGCATCACGGCGAACCCGGTTCATGGGCCAGGCATCTGGGGCACCTACATGGATGCGGCCTATCCCGACAAGCCGGTGATCGAAGGCGGTCAGACCTCGACCGGCTCTGTCGTCGCCTGGTTCAAGCGCCACTTCGCTGCCGACACTTCCTTTGACGCGCTGAACGAGGAGGCGGCGAAGATCGAGCCGGGCTGCGAAGGACTGTTGGTGCTGGACCATTTTCAGGGCAACCGCACGCCGTATACCGATGCCCTGTCGCGCGGCGCCATCACGGGGCTGACGCTCAAACACACGCCGGCGCACCTATATCGCGCGATCATCGAAGGCATCTGCCTCGGCACAAAACTCATCGTGCAGAATTTCGGCGCCACATTCACGCCCGAGCGGATCGTGGTCGCGGGCGGCATCACCAAATCGCCGCTCTGGCTGCAGATCCATGCCGACACGATCGGCGGCCCTCTGGACCTGACGGAAGTGACGGACGCACCCGCCCTCGGCTGCGCGATCTTGGCTGCGCATGGCGCCGGCCGCTTTGCCAGCATCGAAGAAGGCGCCAGGGCCATGGTGCGCATTGCGCGCACCGTCGAACCGAACGATGCAAACGCCAAGCGCTACGACTCGCTCTGTCTGCAGTACCGCGAGCTCTATGCCGCGCTGAAGAAGGTCCGTGAAACGACATGAGTGGCGACAGCGAACTCTCCTGCCGCCGCCCGTCGGGAGGTCGAGGGATTCACCCTTCCATCAGCTGCGCGGCGATGGTCGCGCCGAGGTTCCAGCACGCCTCGACGTCGGCCTTGGTCGGCTTGCCAGCCACCACCACCGTGTCGGCGGATTTCGTCCAACCGAGCCCGGTCGTGATGGCGTCGACTCCCCGTTCGGCCCCTTCGGTGCCTTCGTTGCCGTGGATGTAGAGGCCGAACGGTCGCCCTCGCGTGGAGTCGAGCAGCTGGTAGTAGCAGACGTCGAACGCGTGCTTCAGCGCCCCGCTCATGTAGCCCAGGTTGGCCGGGGTGCCCAACACGTAGCCGTCCGCCTCGAGCATGTCGGTGGCGGACATCGTCAGCGCCGGCCGACGAATCACCTGCACGCCCTCGATCTCGGGGGCGGTCGCACCCGACACGACCGCCTCGAACATTTCCTGCATATGCGGCGACGGTGTGTGATGGACGATGAGCAGACGTTGCACGAGCGATCTCCATCCACTGGTCCAATGAACCCAATCAACACGATCAGAAATATGTTGGCAACGCACCGCATCACTGCGCGCAAACGGAGTCTCGCGCCCATGAAGGCCAATCTGGTAGCAGTCACAGACTGGGCACCGGATGGCCGACCGGAACACCCACCGGAGCGAGGTTCGACCGATAAGGTCAAGGATCTGTAGCCGCTCGGAGTGATGCATAACGCCCAAATGCTTGGCGCGGTTTGTCGATACTGGGGTTATGAGAAGACAGCCGTCATCGTCCGACGTCTCCGCGGAGGCAGCGACAGCCTCGGGGCGTCCTGCGTTGCGGTTGGAGGCGGTGGGGCGAACCTACGGCTCTGGACCGACGGCGGTGGGCGCGCTCAGGGATGTCGACCTGTCGGTTTGGCCCGGAGAGTTCGTCGTCTTGCTGGGTCCGTCCGGTTCGGGCAAAACGACGCTGCTCAATCTCGTGGGCGGCATCGAAGAGCCCACTTGTGGGCGAATCCTGGTGTCGGGCAACGACATTGCCACGTTGAACGCAAGGCAGCGCACGGCGTATCGACGGGATCAGGTCGGTTTTGTGTTCCAGTACTTCAATCTGGTGCCGACGCTGACTGCGCTGGAGAATGTCGAGATCATCGCCGAACTCGCCGGCCAGGACGTCGCTCGGCGAAGCCGCGAGGCGCTCGCCGAAGTCGGGCTGGCTGACCTCGCCGACCGATTTCCCGGCCGAGATGTCCGGCGGACAGCAGCAACGGGTGGCGATTGCCCGCGCCATCGTCAAGGAGCCGCCGCTGCTGCTGTGCGACGAACCGACGGGCAGTCTGGACCTGGTCACCGGGCGTCAGGTTCTGGCGGTGCTGCGAGAGCTGGCCCGGGAGGCGCACCGCACCGTCGTTTTGGTGACGCACAACTCCGCGATCGCCGAGATTGCCGATCGGGTGGTGTGGCTGCACTCCGGAACGGTCGCCCGTCAGGAGCGGGTTGCTGCGCCGGTGCAGGCGCAGGACCTCGACTGGTGACCCGCATCCTGCGTCGCAAGGTGCGTCGGGATCTGTGGCGGCACCGCTGGCAGTTCCTGGCCGCGACGGTCGTGCTCGGCATCGGTGTCGCGGTGTTCGTCGGGGCCACGGACGCCTATGCCGATCTGAGGCAGTCCCTCGACCGGACGTACGCCGAGCAGCTGCTGCCGGATGTCGTGATCAGCGGGCCCGGTGTGGTAGGGCTTTACGAGGCTGCCCGAGCCTTCCCGGTAAACCGATTGTGGAGCTTCGCCAGCAGGCCGACGTGCCCGTCCGCGTCAACGGCCGCACCCTTATCGGCCGCGTAGTCGGGGTGCCCGTCGCGACTCAACCCGCAGTGTCGAAGCTGGCGCTGCAATCCGGTGACCTTCCCGACAATCGGGTCCGTGGTGACTGAAGAGCACCTCACCGAGTATTACGGCCTGCGCCCCGGGAGCACCGTCGAACTGCTCGGACCGTCCGGTTGGCGGCCGGTGGGTGTTTCTGGGTCGGCATTGTCGACGGAATACCTGTGGCCGGCGCGCTCACGGGCGGAAACCTTGACCACACCGGAATACTTCGGCGTGGTCTTCGTGCCCGCACCCGATATGGCACAGCTCGCGGCCCAGCCGACAGATCAGCTGCTGGCGTATGCACGCGATCGCGACCAAGCGCGGGCATTAGTCACCGCCGCAACGGAATTGGGGCGCTCGCATGGACTAGTGGTCGTGTCGCGTGACGAGCTGCCGTCCTACAGTGTGTTGCGCGAAACCGTCGAAGCGGTACGCACGTTCGCCAGGCTGCTGCCGTGGGTGTTCCTGGTGGCAGCGGTGGTCGGGACCTATGTGCTGTTGTCGCGGCTGGTTACCGCGCAGCGAGCGGTGATCGGAACGCTGTCAGCCAACGGATTGTCCGCTCGAAGGATTCGTACCCACTATCTGACGTACGGTGTGGCGGCCGCGCTTGCGGGGGCCACCGGGGGGCTGATCGGCGGCCATATTCTCGGTGGCTGGTACACCACCCAATATGTCCGGGCGCTGGGACTGCCGCTGCGGGTGACGTCGCTGCATCCCAGCAGTCTGATCATCGGCGCCGTCGCCGGCGCGGCGGCAGCCGCACTTGCGGCCTGGGCCCCGGCGCGCACTGCATCGCGAATCAGCCCGGCCGAAGCGATGAGAATTTCGCCGCCCAGCGGACGCGGAGGGGTCAGCGTCGCGGAACGACTGCTGCCACCGCTGCGGCGGATGCCGACACGCTGGCGAATGACGGTGCGCGGCCTCACCCGTAACCGTCGCCGCACCATCCTCACCGTTGCCGGGGTGGCGAGTTCGGTGTGCCTGGTGATGGTGTGCTCCGGTATGCGCGACACCGTCAATAGCGTCATTGACCGCCAGTACGGAGAGATCGAACTTCAAGACGCTCAAGTCCTCACCGCCGGGGGCGCTGCCGAGTCCGTCGCGGGACACTTTGCGCGCCGATCCGCAAGTCGCCGCCGCAGAGACGTTCACCCGGCTAGATGTCACGGTGCAGGGCCGCAACAACGGTTACGACACCCTGCTGATTGGCCTGCCGCCGACAACCCAGATGCACCGCTTCACATCGAGCCGATCTGGCGGCGGCCTTCCCCGCGATGGTGTGTTGCTGGGAGAGGGCTTGCGGGCGATCCTCGGAGTTGCCGTGGGCGACCGGGTGTCAATCACCAACGTGCAGCATGGAATCCGGCTTGAGCAGCCCGTGGCCGGCTTCGTCGATGAGCCGACGAGCCCGGTCGTATATATCTCGGCCGAGCAATTGTCCGCTCTGGCACCGTCGGGCGTGATGCTCAAGCTGGCTCCCGGCGTCGACGCAGAGGCGAAGCGCCAGGCCGTGACGATGGTGCCTGGCGTGATCGCCTACCTGTCCACCGAGTCGATCGTCGGCCGCCGTCCGCAAGGCCTACAGCCTCTACAACGTGATGGTTGCGCTGACCTTGCTGTCCGCCGGTGTGATGGCCGCTGCGCTGCTGTATACCGCGATGTCGGCCAACGTCAGTGAACGCACCGGTGAACTGGGCACATTGCAGGCAGCTGGAATGGACGCGCACATGTTGGGCCGGCTGGTATCGACGGAGAACATGATGCTGGCCGTGATCGGTCTACCGGGCGGTCTGATCGCCGGGGCGTTGCTCGCGGAGTGGTTCTTGTCCACCTATGTAACCGAGGGTTATCGATGGCACCTGGTGATGCACGTCGCGACTCCGGCCTTTGTTGCGGTGGCGATCCTGGTCGCCGGCACTATTGGCCCAGATTTCCGACGTTCCGCGTGATCGGGCGGATGGACCTTGCGAAGATCTTGCGTGAGCGGTCGCTGTGAGCGCCTATGGCCTCTACTAGCTGGCGGCCGCAGTTGCGGTACCAAGCTTCGCGGCCCGCAAGGGCGCACGCTGGCTGATATGCCCGACGTTGCTAAACGGCACGCTGCCGCCTCGAATTGCAGCGATATGCGGCCTTGTGCGTTTGCTGCCGGCCGATGTTGAAAGGCCGCTCCTTGCCCCGATATACGCGGCTGTGGGAAACCTAGCACCACGAAATTTTGCGCGGTGATCGCGTTCCGGTTCAGTCAGGCGTTCGATGGCGCCCGTCGACAAGCGCGAGCAACCAGTCACATCCTGACTTTGCGAGACGCTCCACCGATCCGGCGGTTGCTTGTATATTGGCCATATCGGCGACGCCCGTTTACCTACCGTCGAATTTCAAGCGATCGGGGCCGCCACAGGTTTGGGGGAACCGTTGAGCGCCAACCCGTTCGATGATCAGGACGCCACTTTCGTCGTCTTGATCAACGACGAGCAGCAACACAGCCTGTGGCCTTCGTTCGCCGATGTTCCAGCCGGCTGGCGGGTGATTTATGGCGAAGCGTCCCGGGGAGAGTGTCTGGACTATGTCGAACGAAACTGGCCGGATATACGGCCGAGGAGTTTGCGCCACAAACTGTAGCTTGGGCGGGCTTTCGATGCATAGCCCGTCGGGCTTGGAAGGGTCCGGATGGAAACTTGTGAGCAGGCACTTCCGCTGACGCGGTCACAGCTGGATATATGGCTCGCGCAGCAAACGGGTGAATCGGATACGGAGTGGCAGCTCGCCTACGTAGTGGTAATCGAGGGCACGGTAAAACCTGACCTGCTCGAGCGGGCTATTCGCCAAGTGGTCGGAGAGGCCGAGCCAATCAGGGCGGCTATCTTCGAGACGGATGGTCAGGTTTTCCAGCGGGCAATTGATCACCCAGATGTCGGGCTCGCCAGCTATGACCTTCGCGGTTGCCGAGATCCAGTTGAGGAGGCCTATAGGCTCGCTTCATCAATTCAACGCACGCAGATGCCGTTCGCTGGCCCGCTGTTCAAATTTGCGCTGTTTCAGACGCGACAGGATCAGTTCTTCCTCCTGTTATGCATTCATCACATAGTCATCGACGGAACCGGCATGGTGCTTATAGCCAATCGGATTTCAGCCGTCTATTCTGCGCTAGTTTCTGGCGCGCCTGCGCCTCCTGCTTTCTTCGGGTCGCTGCACGACTTGGTTTCCTACGAGTCAGAATACGAATCGTCCAGCGATTATCTCGAAGATCGGGCTTATTGGTTCGCTAATATTCCGCAGGAAAACGAGCCGAATTATCGGTTGCCCCAGGCTGCGAGCGGACGGGATTCGCATTCGGTTCCTGAGCCGGTTCAGTTGGACCCCGCGGTTCTTGGTCTAGTCAGAGAGTTATCTGAAGCGTTGAAGATCCGTCGAGCCTCGGTGATCACGGCGGCGTGCGCACTTCTGGTGCAGGGGTGGTGTGCTGATGCCGCCCAGGAGGTGGTGCTCGACTTCGCTATTAGCAGACGAACTAGTTCAGCGTCTAAGAAGATTCCCGCGATGCTCTCCGGGGTTGTGCCGCTGGTGTTGCGGATTTCGCCGGTGTCTGTAGTTGCTGATTTTTGTGAGCACGTCGACGCGCGAATACGAGAAGCGCTGCAGCATCAGCGATTTCCGGTGAACAGCCATGAGCGAAAAGCCCGCCTGCTTGGCCAGGGCCAGCCGGCGGATAGGGTGAGTATCAATTTCCTTCCTCCTGACACTATTCTGCCGTTTTCGGAAGCTGCGACAGCCGCGTCGTATACCACGGTCGGCCGCGTGGACCATGTTGGGTTGTTCTTCTTCAAGTCCGATGAGCAGCTTTTCCTCAGCACCGTGGGCACGGGTCAGCCGTATTCCGATTTCGACGTCCCTGATTTAGCTCAGCGGTTGCAGCGGGTGTTGGTGGCGATGACTGCCGATGCCGGGCAGTGGTTGTCGTCGGTGGAGCTGCTTGACGAGGACGAGCGCGCCCGCCTGGACCGGTGGGGCAACCGGGCGGTGCTGACCCAGCGCCCTGCTGCTGGGGTGTCGATCCCGGCGGCGTGGGCCGAGCAGGTGGCGCGCACCCCGGCGACGGTGGCGGTGACCTTTGAAGGCCGCTCGATGACCTACCGCGAGGTTGAGCAGGCCGCGAACCGGTTGGCGCACCTGTTGGTCGACCAGGGGGCGGGCCCGGGCCGGTGTGTGGCGCTGCTGTGTTCCCGTTCCGCCGAGGCGATCGTGGCGATTTTGGCGGTCCTCAAGACCGGGGCGGCGTATCTGCCGATCGACCCGATACTGCCGGCGGCGCGGATCGGATTCTTGGTGGCCGACGCCGCACCGGTGGCGGCCCTCACGACCATGGGTCTGCGTGCCCGGCTGGCCGGGTGCGACCTGCCCGTTATCGATGTCGAGGACCCCCGGATGCCCAGCTATCCGGGTACGGGCTTGCCGGCACCCGACCCGGATGACCTCGCTTACATCGTTTACACCTCCGGCACCACTGGTGTGCCTAAGGGGGTGGCGATCACCCACCACAACGTCACCCAACTGATCGAATCGCTCGACGAGCATCTGCCGGTAGGGGTGTGGTCGCAGTGGCATTCCTTGGCCTTCGACGTCTCGGTATGGGAGATCTGGGGCGCGCTGCTGCGCGGTGGGCGGCTGGTGGTGGTGCCCGAGTCGGTGGCCCACTCGCCGGCGGACTTGCACGCCTTGCTGGTTGCTGAACAGGTCAGCGTGTTAAGCCAAACTCCTTCTGCAGTAGGGGTGTTGTCGGCTGAGGGTTTGGATTCGGTGGCGTTGGTGGTGGCCGGCGAGGCTTGTCCGGCAGAGGTGGTGGATCGGTGGGCGCCCGGGCGGGTGATGCTCAACGCCTACGGCCCGACCGAGACCTGGTATGCCTCGATAAGTGCGCCGCTGGCAGCGGGGTCGGGGGTGCCGGCGATCGGGTCGCCGGTGCCGGGGGCGGCGTTGTTTGTGCTGGATAAGTGGTTGCGGGCGGTGCCGGCCGGTGTGGTGGGCGAGTTGTATGTGGCCGGTCGCGGCGTCGGGGTTGGCTATTGGCGTCGGGCCGGGTTGACGGCGTCGCGGTTTGTGGCCTGTCCCTTCGGGGAGCCTGGGTCGCGGATGTATCGCACCGGGGATCTGGTGTATTGGCGCCCCGACGGGCAGCTGCAGTACGTGGGACGCGCCGACGAGCAAGTCAAGATCCGCGGCTATCGCATCGAGTGTGGCGAAATAGCGGCGGCGTTGGCTGAGCTGGATGGGGTGCAGCAGGCGGTGGTGATCGCCCGCGAGGACCACCCCAGCGACAAACGCCTGGTGGGCTACATCACCGGCACCGCCGACACGACCGGGCTACGCGTTGCGCTGGCGCAGCGACTACCGCCCTACATGGTGCCCGCCACGGTGGTGACGTTGGACACACTGCCGCTGACGGTCAACGGCAAACTCGACAAGCGCGCCCTGCCGGCGCCGGAATACACCGATACCGATCGCTACCGCGCCCCAGCCACCCCGATCGAAGAAATCCTGGCCGCCATCTACGCCCACGTCCTAGGTGTAGAGCGCGTCGGTGCCGATGAGTCCTTCTTCGACCTCGGCGGCGATTCGCTATTGGCGATGCGGCTCATCGCCGCGATCAACACCTCGCTAGATACCCAACTGCCGGTGCGCACCGTCTTCGAAGCGCCATCCGTTGCCCAGTTGGCATCCCATCTCGGTGAAGATGCGGGGCGGCGTGAGCCGTTGGTGGCCGGCGGAGAGGCCCGCGGTGTTGCCGTTATCGTTTGCCCAAACCAGGTTGTGGTTCCTCGACCGCTTTGAGGGTGGGGTTGCGACCTACAACGTACCGACCGCTTTTCGGATCAGCGGGGCGCTGGATGTCGAGGCGCTGGGCGCCGCCCTCGATGATGTCATCGCCCGTCACGAATCGCTGCGCACCTTATTTCCCGACATTGATGGTGTGCCGTTACAAGATGTGGTGTCGGCCCGGGCGGGGATGTGGCGGCGCGGGGGCGCAGCAGTAGTGTCGGTGCCGGAGCAGGATGTTGCCAGCGAGTTAACGGGGCTGGCGGGATATCGGTTTGACTTGTCGGCGGAAATCCCGCTTCGTGCGCAGATCTACGCGGTTGGGCCCGAACAGCACGTGGTGGGAATTGTGGTGCACCACATCGCTTTTGATGGGTGGTCACTGGCTCCGATGCTCCGTGATATCAGCGAAGCGTATCGGGCGCGGCGGCAGGGCCGGGCCCCGCAGTGGGCGCCGTTGGCGGTGCAGTATGCCGATTACACGTTGTGGCAGCGCGCGCAATTTGGTGATCTCGACGACAGCGATAGCCCTCTCGCCGCCCAGCTGGGGTTTTGGCGCGATGCCCTAGCCGGGATGCCCGAACGCCTCCAGTTCCCCACAGATCGGCCCTATCCGCTGGTCGCTGACTACTGCGGCGCCAATGTGACCGTGGACTGGCCCGCCGAGCTGCAGCAACAAGTACGTGAAGTCGCCCGCGAGCACAACGCGACCAGCTTCATGGTGATCCAAGCCGCCCTCGCAGCTCTGCTGTCCGAGATCAGCGCCAGCAGCGATGTGGCGGTCGGGTTCCCGATCGCCGGGCGCCACGACCCCGCGCTCGATGAGCTGGTCGGGTTCTTCGTCAACACCCTGGTGCTGCGTGTAGAAGTGGCCCGGGATCCCACCTTTGCCGAGCTGCTGGCCCAGGTGCGACAGCGCAGCCTAGCCGCCTTTGACCATCAAGACGTGCCCTTCGAGGTGCTTGTCGAGCGGCTCAACCCCGCCCGAAGCCTGACGCATCACCCGCTGGTCCAGGTGCTCTTGGCCTGGCAGAACTTCCCCGGGCATACCCACGACCTGGCGGCCGCGCTGAAATTGGGCGGTGATCTGCACATCACGCAGATGCCGATGGACACCCACACCGCCCGCATGGACCTGGTGTTTCACCTGGCGGAACATTGGACCGACTCCGGTAAGCCCGCCGGGATCGGCGGGATGGTGGAGTTCCGCACCGACATATTCGACAGGGAAAGCATCGCAACGCTGATTGAGCGGTTGCAGCGGGTGTTGGTGGCGATGACTGCCGACGCCGGGCAGTGGTTGTCGTCGGTGGAGCTGCTCGACGAGGACGAGCGCGCCCGCCTGGACCGGTGGGGCAACCGGGCGGTGCTGACCCAGCGCCGCTGCTGCTGGGGTGTCGATCCCGGCGGCGTGGGCCGAGCAGGTGGCGCGCAGCCCGGCGACGGTGGCGGTGACCTTTGAAGGCCGCTCGATGACCTACCGCGAGGTTGAGCAGGCCGCGAACCGGTTGGCGCACCTGCTGGTCGACCAGGGGGCGGGCCCGGGCCGGTGTGTGGCGCTGCTGTGTTCCCGTTCCGCCGAGGCGATCGTGGCGATTTTGGCGGTCCTCAAGACCGGGGCGGCGTATCTGCCGATCGACCCGATACTGCCGGCGGCGCGGATCGGATTCTTGGTGGCCGACGCCGCACCGGTGGCGGCCCTCACGACCATGGGTCTGCGTGCCCGGCTGGCCGGGTGCGACCTGCCCGTTATCGATGTCGAGGACCCCCGGATGCCCAGCTATCCGGGTACGGGCTTGCCGGCACCCGACCCGGATGACCTCGCTTACATCGTTTACACCTCCGGCACCACTGGTGTGCCTAAGGGGGTGGCGATCACCCACCACAACGTCACCCAACTGATCGAATCGCTCGACGAGCATCTGCCGGTAGGGGTGTGGTCGCAGTGGCATTCCTTGGCCTTCGACGTCTCGGTATGGGAGATCTGGGGCGCGCTGCTGCGCGGTGGGCGGCTGGTGGTGGTGCCCGAGTCGGTGGCCCACTCGCCGACGGACTTGCACGCCTTGCTGGTTGCTGAACAGGTCAGCGTGTTAAGCCAAACTCCTTCTGCAGTAGGGGTGTTGTCGGCTGAGGGTTTGGATTCGGTGGCGTTGGTGGTGGCCGGCGAGGCTTGTCCGGCAGAGGTGGTGGATCGGTGGGCGCCCGGGCGGGTGATGCTCAACGCCTACGGCCCGACCGAGACCTGGTATGCCTCGATAAGTGCGCCGCTGGCAGCGGGGTCGGGGGTGCCGGCGATCGGGTCGCCGGTGCCGGGGGCGGCGTTGTTTGTGCTGGATAAGTGGTTGCGGGCGGTGCCGGCCGGTGTGGTGGGCGAGTTGTATGTGGCCGGCCGCGGCGTCGGGGTTGGCTATTGGCGTCGGGCCGGGTTGACGGCGTCGCGGTTTGTGGCCTGTCCCTTCGGGGAGCCTGGGTCGCGGATGTATCGCACCGGGGATCTGGTGTATTGGCGCCCCGACGGGCAGCTGCAGTACGTGGGACGCGCCGACGAGCAAGTCAAGATCCGCGGCTATCGCATCGAGTGTGGCGAAATAGCGGCGGCGTTGGCTGAGCTGGATGGGGTGCAGCAGGCGGTGGTGATCGCCCGCGAGGACCACCCCAGCGACAAACGCCTGGTGGGCTACATCACCGGCACCGCCGACACGACCGGGCTACGCGTTGCGCTGGCGCAGCGACTACCGCCCTACATGGTGCCCGCCACGGTGGTGACGTTGGACACACTGCCGCTGACGGTCAACGGCAAACTCGACAAGCGCGCCCTGCCGGCGCCGGAATACACCGATACCGATCGCTACCGCGCCCCAGCCACCCCGATCGAAGAAATCCTGGCCGCCATCTACGCCCACGTCCTAGGTGTAGAGCGCGTCGGTGCCGATGAGTCCTTCTTCGACCTCGGCGGCGATTCGCTATTGGCGATGCGGCTCATCGCCGCGATCAACACCTCGCTAGATACCCAACTGCCGGTGCGCACCGTCTTCGAAGCGCCATCCGTCCGTGGCCTAACTCAGCAGGTGCGCAAACATACCAGTTCGGTGGAATTAGCTCCGGTTGAAACGCTCAAGGGCGGTACCGGCGTTCCGCTGTTCTGCTTTCATCCGGCAGGCGGGCTTGCCTGGCCATATCAGCCTCTGGGCGATTACTTGGACTGTCCCATCATTGGCATTCAACAAGCGCAAGACCAGGGGGCTGAACCCGGGTCAATTCGCGCAATGGCGAAAACCTACGCAGACCGGCTGCAGGCGGTTGAGCCTACCGGGCCCTACAACCTTCTCGGCTGGTCTCTCGGCGGAGTTATAGCGCACGAAGTCGCCATTGAGCTTCTTCGGCGCGGAAGCCTAATCCGACGCCTCATAGTGTTAGACGCTTCGCCGAGTGCCGACAACAGCGCCACACGAGACGAACTTTTAGGAGCGGTAGGCGAGAGTTACGTGCTCGAGCTCATGTTGGGATATATGCATATCGATACCCCTGAGCGGTCGGAGCCTCTCACCTACCGGCGGGCCGAGGAACTAATTACTGCACAATTTGCTCTTCCCGTCCAACAGGTCCGGGTATTCCTGGACTACTTTGTGCAAAACATGAAGAACAGCTTGCTGTATCTAGCAGAGCACAAGCCTGGTGTGTTTTGCGGGGATATGATCGTGTTTTACACAACGCGAAGTGAGGGCAATCGGGACCTCGGCCCGCGAAATTGGCGGCTGTATGTGACCGGCGACATTGCAGGGTACCCAGTGGACTGCGGACATCTCGAGATGTTGAGTCCCGAATCGATTACGGTGTATGGCAAGCAACTCAGACTTCTGTTAGAACCTAGCTACTTCGACCTGAAAAAGTCGGGGCGTGTCGGGCCTTTTGAGGGTCGCTGAACTGGGATGATGACCTCGAACCCTTGGCGAGAAGGATTCGAGGTCATCATGTTTCGTACTGTAAACGATCAGCCGACGTTGTGGGATTCGATCCTGCCGCCGGAGGTGTTGGTGGTGCCCGTCGAGTTGGGTCGGGTGGATGCGCTGTTGGACGATTCGGTGTTCTTCGCGCCGTTCGCTGGGCATTTCGATGCTCGGATTGGTCGGCCGTCGATCCCGATGGAGACCTATCTGCGGTTGATGTTTCTGAAGTTCCGCTACCGGCTGGGCTATGAGTCGTTGTGCCGGGAGGTGGCCGATTCGATCTCCTGGCAGCGGTTCTGCCGGATCCCGCTGGGTACCCGGGTGCCGCATCCGACCACGTTGATGAAGATCACCGCCCGATGCGGGGACGAGGCGGTCGCCGGTTTGAACGAGGCATTGTTGGCCAAGGCGGCCGCCGCGAAGCTTCTGCGCACTGGTCGGGTGCGTGCCGACACCACGGTGGTGGGGGCGGCGGTGGCCTATCCGACCGATTCGGGTCTGCTGGCCAAGGCGATCGGCTCGATGGCGCGCACCGTGGAGCGGATCAAAGCCGCCGGCGGCGCGCGGCGTACCCGGGTGCGGGATCGGCGCCGCTCGGCGGGGCGACGGGCCCGCTCGATCGCGGCCAAGCTGCGGCTGCGCGGGCAGCAGCAGCGCGATCAGGCCCAGGCCGCGGTGCGCCGTATCACCGGTGAACTGGCCGGGATCGCCGAGCAGGCGATGCGCGAAGCCACCGCGGTGATCCGCAACGCCCGCCGTGCGCTGCGCGCGGCAACCGGGTGCCGCCGAGGCCGGCTACACCGGGCGATCAACAACCTGGATGCCCTGATGGGGCGCACCAAACGTGTTGTGGCCCAGACTCGTAGCCGGCTGGGCGGGGTGATGCCCGAGTCGGCCAGCCGGGTGGTGAGCCTGCACGATGTCGACGCCCGCCCGATCCGCAAAGGACGTCTGGGTAAGCCGGTCGAATTCGGCTTTAAGGCCCAGATCGTCGACAACACCGATGGGGTCATCCTCGACCACAACGTCGAGATCGGGAACCCCGCAGATGCCCCGCAACTGGCCCCGGCGATCGAACGGATCACCCGCCGTGCTCGACGAACGCCACGCGCGGTCACCGCCGACCGCGGTTACGGCGAGGCATCGGTGGAACGCGATCTACACCAGCTGGGGGTGCGCCACGTGGCGATCCCGCGCAAGAGCAAACCAAGTGCTGCCCGGCGTGAGTTCGAACACCGGCGAGCCTTCCGCGACAAGGTCAAATGGCGGACCGGATCCGAAGGCCGGATCAACCACATCAAACGAAGCTACGGCTGGAACCGCACCGAACTCACCGGCATCCACGGTGCCCGAACATGGTGCGGGCACGGTGTTTTTGCACACAATCTCGTCAAGATCGGCACCCTGGCAGCATGACGCCGACACCCGAACCCCAACCCGCACCCAACTACCGTCCCCATCCCGGTCTGCGCACCCATCAAGGGTTTTTCAGGTCGAAGTAGCTAGATTGGTCCGTTAGATCCCAGCAGAGACGTGGCACTAGCTGGCCCTCCGCTAATAGCGGGGTAATCGTCGAAGAAGTGCTTCAGCGCTCCGCTCATGTAGCCCAGGTTGGCCGGGGTGCCCAGCAGGTAGCCGTCCGCCGAGAGCATGTCGACCGGCGAGACGGTCAACGCAGGTCTCCGAATCACCTCCACCCCCTCGATCTCGGGCTCGGTGGCACCAGAAACCACCGCCTCGAACATCTCGTGGGTGTGCGGGGAGGGCGTGTGGTGAACGATCAGCAGCCTTCTGCTCATTGCGCCTCCTGCAACGCGACGGCCTTCTTCATCGCCTCTCGGGCTCGGCTGCGGTCACCCGCATAGTCATATGCCCGTGCCAGCCGATACCACCGGAGCCAGTTCCCGGGGTCCCGCTCGAGCTCGTCCTTCACGGAGACGAACAGAGCATCGGCGGCATCGCGTTGGATTCGGCCCGAGGGCATCCTCGGTAGCTCGCCGACGTCCAGCTCCATGTTCTTCTCGCGAGCCAGCCGGGCCAGCCGCTGGTGCACAAGGCCGGCCCGCACCGTACTGACCATGACCCAGATCCCGATCAGCGGCATGATCAGCACCGCCAGGCCCAGCCCGACCGCCGCTGCGCTGCCCGACGTGATGAAGGCCCACGCGATCCTGCCGAGCAGCAGGAAGTACACGACCAGTGCGACGCACGTGAAGCCGATGAGCAGCTGGGTGCGCAGTGCCTGCGCCCTATCGCTCATGTCATGCCAGGTCGAGCAGCGGCTCAATGCCTACGGTGAGCCCCGGATGTTCCCTAACGTTGCGGACCGCCAGCAGCACACCGGGGACGAACGACGTTCGGTCGAGGCTGTCGTGCCGGATCGTCAGCGTTTCGCCCTGGGTGCCGAACAGCACCTCCTGGTGGGCGACCAGCCCGGCCAACCGCACCGAGTGCACCGGTATGCCGTCGACGTCAGCCCCTCTGGCACCGTCCAGCCCCGTGCTGGTGGCATCGGGGTTGGGCGGCAAGCCTTTTCGCGCCTCGGCGATGAGACGCGCCGTGCGGGCTGCGGTACCGGAGGGCGCGTCGGCCTTGTGCGGATGGTGCAGTTCGATGACCTCCGCCGACTCGAAGAACCGGGCCGCCTGCTGCGCGAAATGCATCGACAACACCGCGCCGATCGCGAAGTTCGGCGCAATGAGCACTGCGACGTCGGGCTTCGCGGTCAACCAGCTTCGGACCTGTCCCACCCGCTTGTCTGTGAAGCCGGTGGTGCCGACGACCGCGTGAATGTCGTGCTCGATGAGGAACTTCAGGTTGTCCATCACGACGTCGGGGTGGGTGAAGTCGACGACGATCTCGGTGTCGCTGTCGGTGAGCAGGCTGAGTGGGTCGCCGGCGTCGACCTCTGCCGACAGGGTCAGGTCGCCGGCCTCCTGAACGGCCTGGACCACAGTGGCGCCGACTTTGCCCTTGCTGCCCAGCACTGCGACTCGCATGCGCTCACCATAGTCGCGGACACGGCGTAGTTTCTGCAGGTAGCCGCGAAGGGCGAGGTGGCCCGGCGGAAGGAGAAGCAGTGGATCTGTCCAGCTGGGCGTTGGGGCTTTCGCTCATCGTGCTGACCATCGCCGTTCACACCACTGCGGTCGTAATGCTGGCGTTCGGCCTGGAGAGGAGGATTCGGCGCAGCGCACACAGGCACCTCGATGATCCTCGACGGGCGATTCCCGCCGTCATCGGCAACATCGCAGCGGTCGCGCTGATACTGGCGGCCCTCCACGGGCTGGCAAGCACGCTCTGGGCGACGGCTTATCGGTGGCTCGGCGCCTTCGGTTCGTACACCGATGCATCGGTTTATTCACTCGGCACCATGACGACGTTCGAGGTGCCGGGGCTGGTATTGGTTCCTCGGTGGCGAATGCTCGGGGCGTTGGAGGCCGTCAACGGTGTGCTTCTGTTCGGCATCAGCACGGCGTTCATCTTCGCGGTGATACAGGCGTATTGGCTGACGCTTTCCCGCCGAAACGAGCTTCGACAGGCCCCATCACGTCCCGCGGTCGATTGAGTCGAACGCGGTCAGCGATTGTTCGAACGGCTGGGAAGTCACACCCAGCTGGTTCCCGAACGGGTGGTCGAGCCAGAAGACGATGAACAGCAGAAGCCCGAGCAGCACCGAGACCGCGCTCAGCAGGACTAGATGCGCACGTCGACTTCCGAGCCGCATGAAACCGCCGAGCGCCACCAGCACGACGCCGCCGAACAGCAGACCCGACCACAGGAGTCCCGGTATGCGAGGTTTGGCGTCGAGGATGCGGCGACTCCGTTCCGATGCCAACGTGTCGACCTTGTCGAGAAACCTCTGGCTGATCGGGTTCGACTCGACGCTCGACTGCTCCCTGCCGAGCACCCTGTACATCTCGTTGAGTGCGTCGCGTGCGCTCTCGGTTCCGCCCCCGCCGGCGCTAATCGCTTTCTCCCATTCGGGCCCGGCGACTGCTGTCGCGTAGGTCCGGAGCAGCCCCCGCATCTGGGTCTGCTCGGGGACGGGCATGCCGACGGTCTGCCGGTACATCGTCGTCACGGTGGACGCTTCGTTGGACACGTTGGCCTCCGCCGAGGAGAACTGCTCCCAGGCCACGACGATGGTGAAACCGAGCAGAGCACCGTAGACAAGTCCGACACAGGTCAGAAACGGCGACAGCGCGCCGTTGTGCCCTTTGCTGACCTGCTCCGGCAGCGTCCGATGCGCCACCCACATGCTGGCGGCACCCACCAACACCGAGACCACCAACACGGCGATCAGTACCAGCCACAGACCGGCTATTCCGAAGGTTCCCATGCTGCCTCTGCAATCGTTAGTGCACGTAGTACGCCCTCGCCGCGCACCTGATGCAGGACTGCCGCGAGCTGCGTTCCGATGACCCTGCCATTGTCGGAGCACCCGCGTACAGTCGAGCCCATGTTCGAACACATATTCGAAGGAATGAAACCCACCGAGTTGTTGGTGGCGGTCGCCGATTCGCAGCGTCAGGAGTGCTGATGGCACGGCGGATGTCGGCGGTGGCCGAATTGCTCGCGCTGCGGACCGCTGAGGTTTACATGGAGGATCCCGACCCGGGCTACATGATCGTGACGGGATTCCAACGCGCCACCGCCGAAGTCGCTGCCGCGTGCAACCTCTCCCCCGCGGCGGCCGCCTCGGTGGTGTCCCATGCCGACACTTTGGCGGAGCGACTGCCAAAGGTGGCGGCGGTGCTCGCGGCGGGTGAGACCGACTGGCGCACGGTGCAGGTGATCATCACCCGCACCGAATTCGTCAAAGATGCCGTGATGGAACGCGCCGATTGGCGTCTTGCCACCCGGATCGCGAAGTGGCGCTGCTGGTCACGCAAACGGATCATCAACGCAGTCGACGCCACTGTGCGCGTGATGGATCCCGACGCGATCTATGAGCGCGTCCGGCGCGAGGACAAGCGGCATCTCACTGTCACCGCGCTGGGTGACGGCACTGCCAAAGTCGACGGCATCGTCGCCGCCGAAGCCGGAATAGCCATCGACAAACGGCTTTGCGAGTTGGCTGGTGCGGTGTGTCGCGACGATCCGCGCACCGTCGATCAGCGCCGTGCCGACGCGACGAAGGCGATGGCCGAGGGACGTAGCCTCGGCTGCCAATGCGGTGCGGACAACTGCCCCAACCGATCCGACGACGCGGCTGCTGCGCCCCGAATCGTGGTCAATGTCATCGCCGGTGCGGAGACGGTTCTCGGCGGGGGTACCGAGCCCGGCTACGTCGAAGGGTATGGCGTGATCGGCGCCGACCAGGTTCGTCGCTTGGCCGCCGAAGCGACGCTTCGCATCGTCGAAGAGCCGACGGTGAGCGCCGCCGATGCGTTGCGCTATCAGCCGTCAGCGGCCTTGGAACGCGCAGTGCGCTTACGCGATCTGACCTGCCGGTTCCCTGGATGTGACCGGCCCGCGGTCATCTGCGACGTGGACCACACGATCCCGTTCGACCATGCCGACCCGGCCAAGGGCGGCTTGACGGTGGCGCACAATCTCAAATGCCTGTGCCGACAACACCACTTGCTGAAAACCTTTTGGAACGGCGCGACGGGCTGGCGGGACCGACAACTACCCGACGGGACCATCGAGTGGACCTCACCCACCGGGCACACCTACACCACGTATCCGGGCAGTAAGCAGCTTTTCCCGCAACTGTGCGAACCGACGTCCACTCTCTGGGCCGACGAACCACCGGTCATCGCAACCACCGCAGACCGCGGCGCGATGATGCCCCAACGCCGACACACCCGCGCGGCCAACAAAGCCAAAGCCATCACCGCCCTACGCAAACTCAACGACACCTACGCCGCCGAAACCATCGCCGAACGCAACAAACCCCCACCCTTCTAAGACGCGACGGCGAACAGATTCCATTCGCCGGGCACACCTTTCAGATCGTGGGTGCCGTGCGCCTCGAATTCCAGCCCGGATCCGATCACGAGGTCGCGCAGCGTGCTCGACACCAGCACCTCGTTCGGCCCTGCCAGCGCGCTCACGCGTGCCCCGATGTGCACGCCAATGCCGCCGATATCGTCACCGCGGACTTCGCATTCGCCGGTGTGCAGTCCGGCTCGTATCTCGATGCCCAACGCCTGCACCGCATCACGAATTGCCATGGCGCAGCGGATCGCTCGCTGCGGCCCGTCGAACATCGCCAGGAAGCCGTCGCCTGACGTGTTCACCTCGCGGCCGCGAAAACGGTTGAGTTGTGCCCGCACGACGGCGTCGTGCGCGTCGAGCAGCGCATGCCAGTCGCGGTCGCCCATCTCCGCAGCCCGGCGCGTCGACGCAACGATGTCGGTGAAGAGCACAGTGGCAAGCACGCGGTCGTCGGCAACCTCGGCCTGCTCACCGGTGAGGAACTCGGCGATCACCTGGAACGACGCACGCCATCCCGGTTCAACGCTGTGTAACCGGTTGCGGCCCGGCAGCTCAACATATTTCGCGTCGGGTATGTGCTCGGCGATGTACCTGCCCTTCGCGGGCCTGATAAACGGGTCGTCGGCATGCTGGACGACCAGGGTTGGCACGCGGATTGTCGGAAGGACCGCCCGCACGTCCGCTTGGACCGCGAGAGGCAACATGAGGGCGAGCGTCCTTGGGCTGAGCGCCAGACGTTCCATCCGTGCCCAGGTTGCCCGGATCTCTTCGTTCCACGGCATGTCCGGATTTATCAGATGTTGTAGCTCTCCTGTCCCCCACATGCGGACAAACGCGGTGCGGGCTTCGTCTCCACCGAATGCGGTTCCACCCGCATCCGCGTAACCCTCGAGCACGACCAGCGCAGAGGTGCGCGACGGATAGCTGGCCGCGAACAGCGCCGCTGACTTGAACCCGGCGACGCTCGCGAGGAGGACCGCTTCGCGACTCCCGAGGTCATCGAGCACCGCGGTAATGCTGTCGGCCCATTGCTCCATGGTCGGCAGTGCGTCCGGTGTGACGGGATCGGACGCTCCCGTGCCCGGCTGGTCGAAGAAGATGAGCCGACCAAGCGACGTCATCGCCTCCACATAACCCTGAACGGACGGTAACTCCGGAAGAATCTCGCAGCAGGTCTGCCAGTTCGGGACGAACACAATGTCGCGAGGACCCTCACGTGAGGCGCGGTAGGCGACGCGCAAGTCCCCGTTCAGCGCGTAGCGCGTCTCCGAGAACATTGCGGAAGTCTAAGCCGAGCAGTGGGACGAGCGGTGGGCATCGGCAGCGTTTATGCTGCTCAAAAGCATTCCCTTGAAGTGTTCTTTAGCCAGTCGGTGCCACCACCGGCCCCAACCGCTCTACCTCGTTCCGGTGCCGAGGGAATGTTGTGCCGCGAGGCCGGCGGCCCAGGCGTGAACCTCGGTATCACTACCGACGATTTGTGTCTTGATCGTCATGGAGGGCGCGTAGACCGTGCCTACCCAACGTCCCATCTCAAGGTCCACCCGCAGCACCGAACCGTCGGGAAACCTGTAATGCCCAGTGCGCGTCGGTGTGCCCATTGGCCAATCCCATCGGTGTGGCTGCGGCCCCGGTGGTCCGCTCTCATAGAGGTACACGGCTGAGCACGGGAAAATCGGTCACTCTTTCGGCAGGTCTTTTTGGTGATTTGCGACACACGGCGGTTGTTACGATCAGGGCGGACGGTTCGGCGAGGGCTCCTAGAAGAAAAGGGGTGGCCCGCCCGCAGCGAGCACACCGCCTCTAGAACGTTCTTCAGCCAGTCGCTGCCACACGTGCCTTAGCCCATTCCAGCGCCGACCCCCCGCCAGGCTCTGATTTTGTGGCCGTCGATGCGGTCAGGAAGGTGGCGCGAGCCGCGTATCGTCGGAGCCCATGCGCATTTTTTTCGCAGGCGCTTCTGGTGTCATCGGTAGTCGCCTCGTACCACTGCTCGTTGACGCTGGTCACACCGTTGGCGCTATGACGAGATCAGCCGAGAAGGCTGGCCGGCTGGCTTCGCTTGGCGCGCAACCGATAGTCTGCGACGTCTTCGACCGCTCGGCCCTCACGAGCGCCGTTCGCTCGTTTTCGCCCGAACTGGTTCTGCATGAGCTGACGGATCTTCCCGACGATCTGGAACAGCTGGCGGAGGGATCGCTGCTCACTGCCCGAATGCGGGTCGAGGGCACCCGCAATCTCCTCGACGCGTTGGAGGGCTCCGACCAGACGAAGATCGTGGCCCAAAGCGTCGCGTGGCCGATGCACCCCGGTCTAGAAGCCGATGCGGTCGCCTCACTCGAGGAAGCCGTGCTCGCGGCCAACGGCGTCGTCCTCCGCTACGGCAGGTTCTACGGGTCGGGCACCTACTACGAGGGGGAACTTCCCGCGCCGCCGCGTGTGACCATCGACATTGCCGCCGCTCGAACCCTCGAAGCCCTCGACGCCCCTTCGGGCATCCTGACGGTCGTCGATAACTAATCCGCATACCGTCATCCGGCGGCATCGGGGGTCGGTGGGGTTGGCCGGACGGTGTAGGTGGCGGTCAAGGCGGGGCACGCGACTCCGGTTCCTGAAATGTTCTTCAGCAATTCGGTGTCACCAGGTACGCAAGAGTTACACGACAGCCGATATGCGCCATTCCCCAGGAACTCCTTTGAGTTGATGAGCGCCGCGCGCCTCGAATTCGAGCCCTGACCCGATCACGAGGTCGCGCAGCGTGCTGGACACCAGTACGTCGTTCGGCCCTGCCAGTGCGGACACTCGCGCGCCAATGTGCACCGCGATTCCGCCGATGTCGTCGCCGCGTACCTCGCACTCGCCGGTGTGCAACCCGGCACGCACCTCGATGCCCAACGCCTGCACCGCATCGCGAATTGCCATGGCGCAGCGAATCGCTCGCTGCGGACCGTCGAACATCGCGATGAACCCATCACCCGATGTGTTCACCTCGCGGCCCCGGAAGCGGGTGAGCTGCGCGCGGACGACAGCGTCGTGCGCGTCGAGCAAGGCATGCCAATCACGGTCACCGATCTCGGCGGCCCGGCGCGTCGAGTCGACGATGTCGGTGAACAGCACCGTGGCCAGCACCCGATCGTCCGGCACGTCTGCCTGGTGGCCGGTGAGGAATTCGGCGATCTCCTGAAACGAATCGCGCCACGGTTCCACGAAGTGGTACATGTTCCGGCCTGGCAGCTCGACGTACTTCGCCCCCGGTATCTGATCGGCGATGTACTTGCGTGTGTGCCCCCACGCCGCGTGCAGGGAGTGGTCGGTGTGCTGCATGACCAGGGTGGGAACGCGGATTGTCGGAAGAACCGCTCGCACGTCCATATCCGTCATCAGCGGCAACATCATCTCCACCATCGCGGGGCTCGCCGCCATGCGCTCGTATCGGGCCCAGGTCGCCCGGATCTCCTCGTTCCACGGCATGTCCGGATTCAACAAATGCGCCGGCTCGCCCGTACCCCAAAGGGGGGCGATCTCAGCGCTAGTTTCGCGGGCGCGTTCGACGGTGGTGGTATCCGCGTAGCTCTCGATCGCAATCAATGCGGTCGTACGGGATGGATGTGTTGCCGCAAACAGCGCACCGGTCGCAAACGCGTTGAACAGGCTGCACAGGATGACCGCCTCACGGCTTCCGAGATCGTCCAACACCGCTGTGATGCTGTCGGCCCATTGCTCCATCGTAGGCAAAGCGCCCGGCGTGACCGGATCGGACATTCCGCTGCCCGGCTGGTCGAAGACGATCAGCCGACCGAGCGATGTCATCGCCTCGACCCACCCCTGGACCAAGGGTAGTTCTGGAAGGACCTCGCAGCAGAAGAACCAGTTCGGGACGAACACAATGTCGCGAGGACCTTCGCAAGACGCCCGATAGGCGACGCGCAAGCCTCCGTTCAGCGCATAGCGCGTCTCCGAGAACATTGCGGAAGTCTAAGCCGGGAAGTGGGGCCGTGGGTGTGTCGATGCCGCGAGCCGAATTGAAGAGTTCTTCGCGTAATCGATACCACCACCAAACAATTACGTTCGAACTTGCCGAACGTGGCTACGTAACATATTCCCGCATGCGAGGCGGCAGGATTACGCACCGTACCGCCCCACGCGCCGTGCGAACCGGTGCGCTCGACCATAAGACGCGCAGCGGATCAGGAGGCAGTGGACTTCATTTCACGGATGCGCTTGAGCATTGCCTTTCCAACTCGCATCGACAACGCTGGCGAGAGCCGCTCCAGGTACCAAAATGCCTTCGACCATGCTGGCACCACAATGATCGCGTCTCCACGCAATACCGCACGAAGGGCGCGCTCGGCGAATTTTTCGGGTGCCATCGGCCGGAAGGGCTCCCAGAATTTGAGTAGCTGCTCGTCGCTCACGCCGTCGTACCGCCCGTACTTGCCCATGGTGAGGATCGGGGTCCGGATCGCGCCTGGACAAAGCACCGACACTTGCACGCCGTGGCGCTCGGCCTCGACCCGCAGCGCCTTCGAGATCCCGACGACGGCGTGTTTGGTGGCGGTGTAGCTCCCCAGGCCCGGACTGGTGAAGAGACCGGCCCCGGAGGCTGTGTTCACGATGTGGCCGGAGTGCTGCCGGATCATGATCGGATAGACCGCTTGGATGCCGTGCACCACACCGCGCAGGTTCACGTCGAAGACGTCGTTCCAGTCATCGAGCGTGTATGAGTCGATCTCACCGCCGACCCCAATGCCGGCATTGTTGAACAGATAGTCGATCCGCCCGGATTGCTGCACCGCCTCGGCGACGGCGCGCTCAAACGATGGATAGTCACGCACATCGAGCTCGATCGCGTGCGCCTTTGCGCCACCGCTTTTAAGGCGTTGCGCCAGCTCCTGCGCCATGCCGATCTGACGATCGGCGATCCAGGCCTCGGCACCCCCGTAGACCAACTTGGCCGTCAACGCGGCGCCGATGCCGGACGCGCCGCCGGTAACGAATGCAATCTTCCCGGACACGCTCGATGCCATTGCGGAAGGATAATCGCTCGCCCTCGCAGGCCACAGGAGATTCCTGCGGTGGGGTCGCCGAGATGGGCCACGAAACGTACTTCAGCCAGTCGGTGTCACCATAGGCTCAAGACTTTCCACGACGGCTGGCACGACGAACAACTACCCGACGGCACCTCCAGCTGTGCTATTTCTCGTCCTAGCCCGTAACAGTTGCCCACTCAACCTCTTACACGTTGACGCCACTACCGAGCGCCGAATCTCTGAAGTGGCCTAGCGTGGCGGAGTGGCTACAGGCGACAGCGCGGTCAATCGGGCGGCGCTGGCCGACGACTTAGAGCGGGCGCGGGGGGAACTCCATCGACTGCTCGCCGACGCTGAGCGTACCGACGCTTGGACGAAGCCGACACGGGGGACACGCTGGACCAACGAACAGTTGCTGTTCCATATGGTTTTTGGCTACATGATCGTGCAGCGCCTGCTCTTACTCGTGCGTGTTCTGGGGCGATTGCCAGATCGAGTCAGCCGCGTCTACGCCCGCGTTCTTGACGCCGGAACCCGACCGTTTGACCTAATCAACTACTACGGCTCGTGTGCCGCCGCCAGCGTTTACAACCGTCATCGGATGGGCGCGAAGATGGATCGGGTCATCGCCTCACTGCAACGCAGCCTTGGGCGGTTAACCGACGAAGCCCTAGAGGGCGGAATGCATTTCCCGACGCGGTGGGACCCGTTCTTCAAGGACTACATGACGCTGGAGGGTGTCTATCGTTACCCCGGCCAGCACTTCGATTTCCACCAACGTCAACTCACCCTGAACCCGGAAACCGGGTAAGCGGCGCTGACGCATGCGAATGGGGACTTTAGTCACCGATTCGGCCCTCCTTGTGTCGCCGAGTCACGGGGCGGTGGATCATTCAGATATGGCCCGATTGACTAGGCGGCAAGTGCTGGCGATGCTGGGCGCGGGCGGCGGTTTCCTTGCCATGGGGTACGCCCTGCGCGGCATCATCGGTGCACCTGGGCTGAACCCGCTGTCGAATAGGGTTGCTCACGCCGACGGTCCCGGATTCGGCGGCGCGACGGGCATGGACATGAGCATGTACATGGAGATGTTCAGCCGCCATAACGAGATCCGACGCAGCGTCGAGGAGATCCCCGGCGGCGTGCGCACCACGACAGAATCCGACTCACCCGACCTCGCCGCCCTCCTGCACCAACACGTGCCGAGCATGTACTCCCATCTCGACCAGGGCGGCGAAATCATGTGCATGAGCCAAAGCCTGCCTACCCTCTTCCGCCGCGCCTCCGACTACCACCGCCAGATCACCCTCACCCCCACGGGCGTGGTCGCTGTCGAAACCGCCGACGACCCCAACCTCACGCAAGCCATCCGCGCCCACGCGCAGGAAGTCACGGGCTTTGTCACCGAAGGCATGCCCGCGATGATGGCCGGGATGATGGGGCCGGGCGGGATGATGGGGCCGGGCGGGATGATGAGGCCTCGCTAGATCAGCAGGGGTATCCCAGGAAATTACCCGACGGCACGGTGGTCTGGACATCACCGACCGGCAAGGTGTATCGAACTGTGCTCGGCGGCGTCGATCTGTTTCCCGCGATGGCAGCGTCGGCATGCCAGGCGCCGAAGCCGTTTCGCCGCAACCACTCTCGCGAACGAGCGGCCCGCATCGCACGCATCCGCAACCGCAATCGCGTTCACCGGCCCATCAATGAGGCATACCGCCGACTGCAACACGCCCGCCGGCAGGAGATCAGCTACCGCAAACACCGCAACGAGATGCGCAAGACGTTGTTCCTTCTCAAGGGCGGTCCCAGCACCAGCCCGTTCTGCACCTGGATCAACGATCCGATGGAACTCGAAGAACTGCCGCCGGATTGGCGACCATCACCCGAACCGCCACCGCCTCCCGACGATCCACCGTTCTGATCAACACACGACGTCGACGTACACCGTTTTGGCCGTGACCGTCGCCACGATGCTGCTGCCCGCGCCCGGCGCGCCGGAGTCCAAGCGGGTGAAGGTCTGACCCGTGCGCACGGAGTGCACGACGCAATCATCCAGTGATCCCGTGCCGACCTTGTTCAGGACCACGTGGAACCCTTCGGACTGAAGCGCATTCACCATCTCGGACGCCGTCGCGGGACCCGACGGTGCCGCATCGGCGGCACCGGCCGGTCCCAGGGCCGAAACCACCATCGCGCCGGCGAAAACCATGCGTTTCATCGGATGCCCTCTCCTGTCATGTTCGTCGACAAGAGCTAGGAGGCCGGGTTACGCGACCTACAGCGGAGAGGCGCCACGTAGGTGCTCGAAGATCAGCGACGTCTGCGTGCCTGCCACGTCAGCGTCGGCGTTGAGGTTCTCCACCACGAACGCTCGCAGGTCCTCCGTGTCGCCGGCTGCCACGTGGAGGAGAAAGTCGTCGGCGCCCGCAAGGAAGTAGACGTCCATTACCCGGGGGTTTCGCCGGATCTGCTGGATGAAGCTGCGGATCTTCGCCCTGGCGTTGGCCTGGAGGCTAACGGAGATCATCGCTTGCAGCGAGAGCCCGATGGCCGCCGGGTCGATGTCGGCGTAGAACCCGCGGATGACGCCGAGTTCGTGAAGGCGACGCACGCGGCCGTGACACGTCGACGGCGCGATGCCGACGGCATCGGCCAGTGCGCTGTTTGGCATGCGGGCATCGCGATGCAGGGCGATGAGGATGCGCCGGTCGACGTCGTCCAGGTCGGGCGGCCGAACATCCTTCGGCGGACGCCGCCGACTCACCGATACAAATGAGGATTCTTCAGGCATATCAACACTATATCGAATGATCATCGCCGCTATTGCCGCTGTGCTGAATTTTCTTCACAATTTAGGCACTACATCGACAAACAGGAGCGATCATGCGCGTCGGCATCCCGACCGAGATCAAAAACAACGAATTCCGAGTCGCCATCACCCCCGCGGGTGTCGCCGAGTTGGTCCACCGCGGCCATGAGGTCCTCATCGAGTCCGGTGCAGGCGAAGGCTCTGCGATCTCCGATGCCGACTTCAAGCGCGCCGGAGCCCAGATGGTCAGCGGTGTCGACGCGGTGTGGGCCGAGGCCGACCTTCTGCTGAAGGTCAAGGAGCCGATCGAGGCCGAATACAGCCGCATGCGTGAGGGCCAGACGCTGTTCACCTACCTGCACCTGGCCGCCTCCAAGCCGTGCACCGATGCGCTGATGGCGTCGGGGACCACGTCGATCGCCTACGAGACCGTTCAGACCGCCGACGGCGCGCTGCCACTGCTGGCCCCGATGAGCGAGGTCGCAGGCCGGCTTTCGGCGCAGGTCGGCGCGTATCACCTGATGCGCAGCCACGGCGGCCGCGGTGTTCTGATGGGCGGCGTGCCCGGCGTGGCCCCCGCCGAGGTCGTCGTCATCGGCGGCGGCGTCGCAGGCTACAACGCCGCCCGCATCGCCAAGGGCATGGGCGCTCATGTCAGCGTGTTCGACGTCAACGTGAACAGACTCCGCAAGATCGACAACGAGAACAGCGGAGCGATCGAGACTCGCTACTCGTCCATGCTCGACCTGGAGGATGCCGTCAAGGAGGCCGACCTGGTGATCGGCGCCGTGCTGGTGCCGGGCGCCAAAGCGCCGAAACTGGTGACGAATTCGACTGTGGCTCACATGAAGCCGGGGGCGGTTCTGGTCGACATCGCGATCGACCAAGGCGGCTGCTTCGAAGACTCACGGCCCACAACGCACGACGACCCCACCTTCGCGGTGCACGACACGGTGTTCTACTGCGTGGCCAACATGCCCGGCGCGGTGCCGCGCACGTCGACCTACGGGCTGACCAACGCCACCATGCCCTACGTGATCAAGCTGGCCGACAAGGGCTGGCAGGGTGCGTGCCAGGCCGATCCTGCTCTGGCCAAAGGCCTTTCGACGCACGAGGGTGCGCTGCTCTCCGAGCAGGTGGCGTCCGATCTCGAATTGCCGTTCACCGACCCGGCCACCGTGCTGGCCTGATTTCTCAACCGAACATCTCCCCGTCCACGTAGAACCAGCGACGGGCTCTAACGGCGAAGTGGGACCGCTCATGCAGCGTCCCACTTCGTCGGTTCCGGTGATAGTGCGCGCGGAACTCCACTTCGCCGACCTCGTCGCCCTGCCCGCCTGCGGTCGTCTCGAGGATCTCCAGGCCCGTCCACTGCTCACCGGAGGCCGTCAGGGACTCGGGCCGGGTACGCGGATGCCATGTCTGCCAAAGGTAGTCGACGTCACCGACCGCGTAGGCGGTGTATCGCGATCGCATCAGCTCCTCGGCGGTCGCCGCCAAGCGCTCTCCTCGGTGCAGCGGTAGACAGCACTGGCCGAACACCTCACCGCTGCCGCATGGACAGTCATCGGTCGTCGACACGGCCCACCGAATCCGTCAGGTCAGTGCCAGCAGCGAGCTTGTGCGCCACCAGATCAAGGCCCCGAACAACACCAGCATGATCAGCGTCGCGCCCGCCTGCACCCCGACGCGGTTGCGGTCGCGCGCGTAAGCGTAGGCAACAGCGACCAGCCCACCTGTCAGCAGCCCTCCGACGTGACCCTGCCAGCTGATCGACGGGACGGTGAACGTGATCACCAGGTTTATGACGATCATGATGACGACCCAGCGGATGTCGACGTTGACCTTCTTGCCCACCACGAATGTGGCTGCGAACAAACCGAACACGGCTCCCGATGCTCCCAGCGTCGGCGCGTTCAGCGGCGAGAACAGATAGACCAGCACCGAACCGCCCAGCGCGCTCAGCACATACAGGAGACCGAACCGCACCCGGCCCAGCCAGATCTCCAGCGGCGGTCCCACCACGAACAACGCGAACATGTTGAACAGCAAGTGGGTGATCCCGCTGTGCAGGAAGGTCGAGGTGAGCAAGCGGTAGAGCTCGCCGTTGGCGACGGCGGGTGACCACATGACGAAGTCGATGGCCACGCGTGACGAAGCCTTCTGCGCGATGAAGGCGAGCACATTGATCGCGATCAGGACATAGGTGACGATCGGGGTCGTCGACCCCCACGGGCCACCGGACTGCGTCCTGACCCGGCGCACTGTGCTTGCGCCGGCGCCGACGCACTCCGCGCATTGATGGCCGACGGCGGCGTCGCGCATGCACTCCGGGCAGATGTAGCGGTGACACCGTGTGCATTGGACGTATGTCGCCCGGTCGGGATGCCGGTAACACGTGGAAGCCATCATCGGCGGCGGCTCAGCTTCCGAGCAGCCACGGCACTACCAGCGAGGTAATCTCGCCGACCAGTGCGCGGTCGTTCGGCGCCTTCGGGTCGTCGGTCCGCGACCGCGTCATGATCGCCAGCAGCACGCTCCGATCGCCGGGGCCGTACGCGACGCCGACGTCGTTGGTGCTGCCGTAATCGCCGCTGCCCGTCTTGTCCGCGGTGGTCCAGCCGTCGGGCAGACCGGCCCGCAGGCTCGACGTCTCGTTGGCGCGCATCCAGTCCTCCAGTTGCTGACGCTGCGGTGGCGCCAGCACGTCCCCGGTGAGCAGAGCCCGGTAGCCGTCCCCGAGGGCCCGCGGGGTGCTGGTGTCGCGCGGATCCCCCGGCGTCGCCGAATTCAACTCTGTCTCCCATCGGTCCAAACGGGTGCGGTCGTCGCCGATGCTGCGCGCGAATGCGGTGACCGCCTGCGGGCCGCCGATCGTCTGCAGGAGCAGATTGCCCGCGGCGTTGTCGCTGACCTGAACCGCAGCCGCACACAGTTCGGACAGTGACATCTGGCCGCCGGAATTTGGCGCGGTTCTCGGCGAGTTCGGCAGCCCCGTCTGGACGGGATCGACGAAGACCTGCCGATCCAGCGTCAGCTCACCGCCCTGCACCATCTGGAGCACCCGGGCGACGGCATAGCCCTTGAATGTCGAACACATCGCGAACGGTTCACTCTCGAGATGCGACACGGCGCGACCCGAGTCCAAGTCGACGGCGGAGACACCGATCGTCGTGTTGTGCCGGCGCTGCAACGCCTCGATACGGTCGTAGATCGGCGAGACTGCATCGGAGGGGTCTGCTTGCGCGGACTTCTGCGCGCAGACGGCGAGACCGGCCGCTGCCAATCCGCCGACCAGTGCGCTGCGTCGAGAGAATCGATTCACCGTTGCCACGGTAGTGATCAGCCGGCGATGGCGCGAAGCGGCTGAGGCAGAGACTTTTTGGACTGGTACGGGCCCAGCACAGCGGCTCCGTAGGGTCGGGTCAGCAGCCGACGCGCTACCGAGTTGACCTCCTCGAGCGTGACTTCGCCGATCAAGTCGAGCGTCTTGTCGATGCTGCGGTGCTCGCCATAATTCAGCTCGCTGCGGCCGATCCGATTCATCCGGGAGCCGGAGTCCTCCAGGCCGAGCACCAGCCCGCCACACATGGAACCTTTCGCGATCCGGCACTCGTCCTCCGTGATCCCGTCGCGGGCCACCGTCTCCAAGACGTCGGTCGTCACCCGCGCCACCTCTGCGAACCGATCCGGCAGGCAGGCGGCGTAGACGGAAAGCGCGCCACTGTCGGAGAACGTGTCCACCGTCGAATACACCGAGTACGCAAGCCCGCGGGATTCGCGAATCTGTTGAAACAGACGGGAACTCAGGCCGCCACCAAGTGCGGTGTTGAGCACCGAGAGCGCCCACCGGTGTTTCCAGTGCCTGCCGGGCACCCGCACGCCGAGCGACATGTGGGTCTGCTCGGCATCGCGGTTGACCACCTCGAGCGACGGTTGGCCGGTCACCCGGCCCGTGCCTTTGCGAGGTGGCACCGCGGTGCGATCTCGCGAGAGGTGCGGGCCGAAGTGCTCGCGCACCAGGGCTACCACCTCGTCGTGATCGACGTTTCCCGCGACCGCCACCACCATCCGTTCGGGGGTGTAACGGCGGACGTGGAACGAATGCAGCTGTGAGCGCGTCATCGCCGAAACCGATGCGGCGCTGCCGATCACGGGTCGCCCGACCGGGTGCACACCGAAGACCGCAGACAGGAACACGTCGCCGAGCGTGTCCTCGGGATCGTCGTCTCGCATGGCGATCTCCTCGAGCACGACGGCGCGCTCGAGCTCCACGTCCTCGGCCGCGCACACTCCCCGCAGCACCACGTCGGCGACCAGGTCGACCGCCAGGTCCAGGTCGTTGTCGAGCACGTGGGCGTAGTAGCAGGTGTGCTCCCTCGCCGTGAACGCGTTCAGCTCACCGCCGACCGCGTCCACCGCCTGGGCGATCTGCACCGCGCTGCGCGTCGGCGTCGACTTGAACAGAAGGTGCTCCAGGAAGTGGGCGGCACCGGCGACGCTGGCCCCTTCATCGCGAGAGCCGACGCCAACCCACACGCCGACCGACGCTGAGCGCACCGAAGGGATGTACTCGGTGACGACTCGCAGACCACCGGGCAGCGTGGTGCGCCGCACGGTGGACTGAGGCGCGGACACGTTGCCGCGGCGGACCCGACGCAGGCCCGCCTTTCCGTCAGCTGCCTGTCGTGGCATCGACAGGCGAATCAGCCGTCGAGATGTCAGCGGCCGGTTCTTCCTCGGCGACCAGCACGAGCGATATCTTGCCGCGGTTGTCGATGTCGGCGATCTCCACACGGAGCTTGTCGCCGACCTTCACCACGTCCTCGACCTTCGCGATCCGCTTGCCCCGGCCGAGCTTGGAGATGTGCACCAGCCCGTCGCGGCCGGGAAGCAGTGACACGAATGCACCGAAATCCGTTGTCTTGACCACGGTTCCGAGGAAACGCTCACCGATCTTGGGCAGCTGCGGGTTGGCGATCGCGTTGATCTTGTCGATCGCGGCCTGTGCGGACGCACCGTCGGTGGCGCCGACGAACACTGTGCCGTCGTCCTCGATGGAGATCGATGCGCCCGTCTCCTCGGTGATCGAGTTGATCATCTTGCCCTTGGGGCCGATGACCTCGCCGATCTTGTCGATCGGCACCTTGATCGCGGTGACACGAGGCGCGTACGGGCTCATCTCGTCGGGCTCGTCGATCGCCTCGGCCATCACCTCGAGAATGGTGGTGCGGGCGTCCTTGGCCTGCGCCAACGCACCGGCAAGCACCTTCGACGGGATGCCGTCGAGCTTGGTGTCCAACTGCAGTGCGGTGACGAAGTCCTTGGTGCCCGCCACCTTGAAGTCCATGTCGCCGAACGCGTCTTCCGCGCCGAGGATGTCGGTGAGCGCGACGAAGCGACGCTCGATGCCGCCACCGTCGATCTCGACGTCGTCGGACACCAGACCCATCGCGATGCCCGCTACCGGCGCCTTCAGCGGCACGCCCGCGTTCAGCAGCGACAGGGTGGACGCACACACCGAGCCCATCGACGTCGATCCGTTGGAGCTCAACGCCTCGGAGACCTGGCGGATGGCGTAGGGGAACTCCTCGACACTCGGCAGGACGGGCATCAAGGCCCGCTCGGCCAGTGCGCCGTGCCCGATCTCGCGCCGCTTCGGCGAGCCGACGCGACCGGTCTCGCCGGTCGAGTACGGCGGGAAGTTGTAGTGGTGCATGTAGCGCTTGCTGGTCTCGGGCCCCAGCGAGTCGATCTGCTGGGCCATCTTGACCATGTCCAGCGTGGTGACACCCATGATCTGGGTCTCGCCACGTTCGAACAACGCGCTGCCGTGCGCCCGTGGGATCACGGCCACCTCGGCGGAAAGCGCGCGAATGTCGGTGATGCCACGACCGTCGATGCGGAAGTGGTCGGTCAGGATGCGCTGGCGCACAAGTCTTTTGGTCAGCGACCGGAACGCAGCGCCGATCTCCTTCTCGCGGCCGGCATACTGCTCGGCCAACCGCTCGAGCACCTCGACCTTGATCTCGTCGGTGCGATCGTTGCGCTCCTCTTTGCCTGCGATCGTCAGCGCCTTGGAGAGTTCGTCGGTGGCCACCGAGGACACCGCGTAGAACACGTCGTCCTGGTAGTCCGGGAACACCGGGTACTCGGCGGTCGGCTTGGCGGCCTTGTCGGCCAACTCCTGCTGAGCGGCGCACAGTGCGGCGATGAACGGCTTGGCGGCCTCGAGACCCTCGGCGACAACGCTTTCGGTGGGTGCGCCGGCACCGCCGGCGATCAGGTCGATGACGTTGTCGGTGGCTTCGGCCTCGACCATCATGATGGCCACGTCGTCGGCCGTCTTGCGGCCCGCGACGACCATGTCGAACACCGCCCGCTCGAGTTGCTCGACAGTCGGGAACGCGACCCAGGTGCCGTCGATCAGCGCGACGCGCACGCCGCCGACCGGGCCGGAGAACGGAATTCCCGAGATCTGTGTGGACGCGGACGCGGCGTTGATCGCCAGCACGTCGTACAGATCCTTGGGATCGAGGCTCAGGATGGTGACGACGACCTGAATCTCGTTGCGCAGACCCGAGATGAAGGTGGGGCGAAGGGGCCTGTCGATCAGCCGGCACGTAAGGATCGCGTCCGTGGAGGGGCGACCCTCACGCCGGAAGAATGAGCCGGGAATGCGCCCGGCGGCATACATCCGCTCTTCGACGTCGATCGTCAACGGGAAGAAGTCGAAATGGTCTTTGGGGGTCTTGCTGGCCGTCGTGGCCGACAGCAGCATGGTCTCGTCGTCGAGGTAGGCGACGACGGCGCCGGCGGCCTGCTTGGCAAGCCGACCGGTCTCGAAACGGATGGTGCGGGTGCCGAAGCTCCCGTTGTCGATAACGGCGGTCGATTCGAACACGCCTTCTTCTATTTCAACTACAGACATAGACGTCCGTATGGCCTCTCTGGATCTGTTCAGCTGTTTTGCGGCGTCATGCCCATAACGCTGAGCAGCCTGTCAGACCTCGGGCCTTGATACGGCTACGGCCGTCGATCGAAGCGGCCGGAGAATGACACCCCGGCAGCCACTACCGAAGACCGCCCGATCAGGCGGGGTCCGCCAGGGACGCGCGGGAACGGTGCTCACGGATCTGCGAGAACCGCACCCAATCGTTCGAGCCGAATGGCTGGCGAACGGACCCATCGTACATTGCAGCAGGTACAGGACCGAAATTCAGCCCTCGGGCCGCCGGCCCCAACCGCCGACCACGGTCGGCACAGTCCACACCGCGTCGGCCGCGCTGATCGCCTCACAAAGACGCTGCTCGAGCGTGTCGATGTCCAGCTCCTCCTCGGTGACCACGCCCGAGGAGACGATGGCGTCTTTGAGTGCGCGCACCACACCCACCACATATCCCGGTGCCTGCCGGTCATCGGGCCCGAAGTAGGCCTGTATTCCGAGCGACCCGACGTCGCGCAGGCCCGCCCTCTGGAAAAGGATCGGAAAACGCATCCCGACGGATGGATCGACGTGGGCGTGTTCGAAGCCCGCCTTCAGCCACCGCAGGACCTCGGAGAACAGCTCGACCTCTGGACGTGTGCGCGACCCGGCCATGTCGTAGTCGACGGCGACGAGGACGCCTCCCGGCCGCAGGTTGCGCAGATGGTGGGCGAGGACGTCGACAGCATCCGGCAGGTGCATGAGCAGCAGTCGGCAGACGACGGCGTCGAACGGCTGGTCGTCGACGAATGTGCGCGCGTCGCCGCGGCGGAATACCACGTTTTCCAGACTCAGTTCGTCTCGACGCCGCTCGGCGACGGCAATCTGAGCAGGATCCTGCTCGAGGCCGACGACGTGCCCGTCGGGGCCGACGATCTGCGCCACCTGGAACGCCACGTCGCCAGGACCGGACCCGAGGTCGAGGACCCGCATCCCGGCCCGGACTCCGCCACGCTCGAAGAGCAGCGCGGTCGGCTCGGCGATTATCTGCGCTTGGACCTGCAATCGCGCGATTTCGGCATCGTCGCTTCCCAGAACGTATTCGGGGGTGCTCACATCACGGCAAACGTCAGCGGCGAAGGCCGAGGCGCTCGATCAGCGAGCGGTAGCGCGCCACGTCGACCTGGGCGACGTACTTGAGCAGCCGGCGGCGGCGACCGACCAGCAGAAGCAGGCCACGCCGCGAGTGATGGTCGTGCTTATGCACCTTGAGGTGTTCGGTCAGATCGGCGATCCGCTTGGTCAGCAGCGCGACCTGTGCCTCCGGCGAGCCGGTGTCGCTGTCGTGCAGGCCGTAGGAGCCCAGGATGTCTTTTTTCTGTTCGGCAGTGAGCGCCACGAAACAATCTCCATCAATAGGTCCGCGAGGATGAGGCCCGTGGCCTCCGGTAACGCAGCCGCCGCGAACTGCAGCTCACGCTTGGTCGGCGAGAAGTTTAGCAGCGGCCTGCTGAGCTGCGAAATCGCCGCTACTGTGCGGCGAGGATGGTGCGGGCCCGCTCGGTGTCGCCGCCCATGGCGGTGATCAGGTCGTCCACCGAGTCGAAGCGCTCCTGGCCGCGGATGCGCGCGATGAAGTCGACCGCGACGTGCTGGCCGTACAGGTCCGCCTCGTTGTCCAGAACGAACGCCTCGACGGTGCGCGTGCGCCCGGAGAACGTCGGATTGGTGCCGACGGACACCGCAGCCTGGTACCGCTCGCCGGGGACGACGGTGCCCATCACGGGGCCGTGGCCCAGCGCCGTGAACCACGCGGCATACACCCCGTCGGCCGGGATCGCCGAGTACATCGGTGGTGCGACGTTGGCGGTCGGATAGCCGAGCACCTTGCCCCGGCCGTCGCCGCGCACGACCACCCCCTCGACCCGGTGCGGCCGGCCCAGCGCCTCGGCGGCGGCCACGACGTCCCCGGCGTCCACGCAGGATCGGATGTAGGTCGACGAGAACGTGACGGTTTCGTCCCTGTGGTGCTCGGCGACCAGCGACATGCCCTCCACCGCGAACCCGAACCGCTCCCCTGCCTTGCGCAGCAGGTCGACATTGCCCGCCGCCTTCTTGCCGAAGGTGAAGTTCTCCCCGACGACGACCTCGACGGCATGCAGATTCTCGACCAGCAATTCGTGGATGTAGCGCTCGGGCGTGAGTTTCATGAAATCCGAGGTGAACGGCATCACCAGGAAAACGTCGATGCCCAACTCTTCTACCAGCTCAGCGCGCCGGGTCAGGGTGGTCAGCTGGGCTGGATGACTGCCGGGGAACACGACCTCCATCGGATGCGGGTCGAAGGTCATCAACACCGCGGGCACACCGCGGGACCGGCCCGCTTTGACCGCGTGATTGATCAGCTCAGCATGTCCGCGGTGCACGCCGTCGAACACGCCGATGGTGATGACACATCGCCCCCAGTCCGTGGGGATCTCGTCCTGGCCCCGCCAGCGCTGCACAGAGCAAGCCTACGGCTCGCGTGCGGCCACGGCTGCTTCAGATCCCCACTTCAGGTGACCATTGCCTAAACTTTGTAATCGTGAGTCCCAATGGTGATCCTCGCGACCTGACCGCGGTAGCCCAGGATTACCTGAAGGTCATCTGGACGGCCCAGGAGTGGTCGCTGGAAAAGGTCAGCACGAAGATGCTCGCCGATCGGATCGGGGTCTCCGCCAGCACCGCGTCGGAATCCATCCGCAAACTCGCCGACCAAGGCCTCGTCGACCACGAGAAGTACGGCGCGGTGACGCTCACAGAAGCGGGCCGCGCGGCCGCGCTGGCGATGGTGCGCAGGCACCGGCTGATGGAGACCTTCCTCGTACGCATCCTCGGCTACAGCTGGGACGAGGTGCATGACGAGGCCGAGGTGCTCGAACACGCCGTGTCGGACCGGATGCTGGACCGCATCGACGCCAAACTGGGCCATCCGACCCGCGACCCGCACGGCGACCCGATTCCGGCCGCCGACGGCCACGTGCCGACCCCGGATGCGCGACAGCTCTCGGTGTGCGGAGACGGCGACACCGGAACCGTCGCCCGCATCTCCGATGCCGACCCGGAGATGCTGAGGTACTTCGACAGCGTCGGAATCACCCTCGATTCACGGTTGATGGTGCTGGCGCGCCGCGACTTCGCAGGCATGATCTCCGTCGCGATCAAGCCGGCCGACGCCAGGGAGGACGAGCCTGGCACCACTGTCGACTTGGGAAATCCTGCGGCGGAAGCGATCTGGGTCGTCGGCTAGCGAGTGCGAAAGCGGACCAGCGAGGCGACCCCGGCCACCATCGCGAGCAGGATGGACACACCGAAGACGACGGTCAGCCCATGGTGGAACGGGCCCGAGATGAGGCGCGGGAAGAAATCGCGGCCGTGTTGGTCAGCGCCACCCAGCGATAGTTCTCGCGGGTCGTGGGTTCGCGTTCGTCGACAGTCATCTACAGGTGGTACGCCAGTCGTTCGATCAACGGTGCCGCCTTCGCGAGCTGTTCGAGTTCTTGTACGGTGAAATCTTCCAGACCCTCGACGAGCTGTTCGACCCGCGCGTTGCGCCTGCGGTTGAGCTCCTTGCGGCCTGCGGCACTGAGCGACAACAGGATTCGCCGACCGTCACCGGGATCTCGCTGCCGCTTGACCAGCCCGCGGGTTTCGAGTTCGGCCAGCGTCGCGCCCATCGACTGTGGGCTGATCTGTTCCTGCCTGGCGAGGTCGGCAGCGGCTGCCGGTCCACCGCGATCGAGACGACCGAGCGCCGCGGTCTCGGGGAATGTCAGCTGGCCTGCAACAGGCGCCTGCCGCAGGCGACGACGCAGCAGGCCGACACACAACAGCAGGGCGTGCGCCACCTCTTCGGTCCGGCGGTCGGCGCGCATATCATCAGGCTAGGCTTATCAGTTGAGGCTGGCAAATGCCCCCCCGGAGCGGTCACACCGCGACGGGCTGCTTGAGGCCCGCGGCGCGCACGAGCACCATCAGCACGACGGCCACCAGGATCAGCGCGGGAACATCCCCCCACAAATGGCCCATGTGGTGGTGTCCGCCGCCGACGGACTGCACGGCCATGACGGCGGCGTGCACCGCGGAGGACCACACCACGAACCAGATGAAGCTCAGGTTCGCCTCCGGCTTGCGCGCCGCGTTGATCAGGAAGACGCCGATGGTCGCACATAGGCCGACGATCATCATGAAGTACTGCGAGTCGTAGGGCGCGCCGTGATGCCATGCCCAGCCCGATGGCCAGACCACCGACAGCGGGTAGAGCAGCAGGAACACGAAACCGAATACGGCGAGGGCCAGCTGCAGAAGCCGGTAGGGCGTGGTGGTCATGGTCTCCTCATAACGTCGCCGGACGCAGTACCACCACCGATTTCGCCTTCTCGGCGTCGTCGCGCAGTAGCGAAACCACGTGGCCGTCCGGATTCCTCGCTGCATACACGCCGTCGATGCCCGCCGGGTTCAACGGCCGGCCGTGACGTGCGGATTCGGCCTCGTCGGCGGTCAGGTCGCGCCGCGGAAAAGCCAGCAGGCAGGCCTCGTCGAGGGTGTAGGACAGTTGCGGCTTCTCGATCAGCGCGTCGAGCGTGCGCGCTTCGTCGAGCCCGAACCGGCCGACGCGGGTCCGCCGCAGCGCGGTCAGGTGCCCGCCGACCTTCAGGGCCGAGCCGACATCGCGGGCGAGGGCCCGGATGTAGGTGCCGCTCGAGCACTCCACCTCGATGTCCAGGTCGACGATGTCGGCGTACCGTCGGACGTCGAGCACGTCGAAGCGGCCGATGCGCACCGGGCGGGCGGCCAACTCGACCGTCGTGCCTTCACGGGCCAGCCGGTAGGCCCGCTTGCCGCCGACCTTGATCGCGCTGACCGCCGACGGGGTCTGCAGGATGTCGCCGCGCAGCGCCGCGACCGCTGCCTTGATGCCTTCGTCGGACACCCCGGCAGCCGAAACCGCCTGCAGCACATCGCCGTCGGCGTCGTCGGTCGTGGTGGTCTGGCCCAGCCGGATCGTCGCGGCGTAGGCCTTGTCGGTCGCGGTCAACAGCCCGAGGATCTTGGTGGCGCGCTCGATGCCGACCACGAGAACACCGGTGGCCATCGGGTCCAACGTGCCCGCATGCCCGACCTTGCGGGTGCCGAAGATGCGCCTGCACCTGCCGACCACGTCGTGGCTGGTCATTGCCGATGGCTTGTCGACCACCACCAGGCCGGCGCCGTTCACAGCACGATCGCTGTCAACGCCAGTCCGTCACGGACGGACCAGTGACCGCGCAGCGCCGTCAGCGGCGGCCCGGCCAGCGCAGCGGGGTCGATCAGGATGCGGGATTCGAAGGTGCCGGACGCGGCGCCCTCCCCGACGGCGAACGTGATGTGGGCGTCCTCGAAACCCAGCCAGCGATGGGTCACCGGGAACCACGCCTTGTACGTCGCCTCCTTGGCGCAGAACAAGATCCGGTCCCAGTGCAGCCCGGCAGGCAGCGCGCCGAGCTCGGTCCGCTCGGCAGGCAGGCTGATCGCGTCCAGCACGCCAGTGGGAAGCACACCGTGGGGTTCGGCGTCGATGCCGATCGATCGGACCTCGTCGCGGCGCGCGACCGCCGCCCCGCGAAACCCCTCGGTGTGGGTGAGGCTGCCGACGACACCGGCCGGCCAACACGGCTCGCCCTTGTCCCCCTTGAGGATCGGGACCGGCGGCAGGCCCAGTTCTTCGAGCGCCAGCCGCGCGCAATGGCGCACGGTGACGAACTCGTTGCGGCGCTTGGCAACTGACCGGGCGATCAGCGGCTCCTCTTCGGGAAACGGCGTCAATCCCGGAGGGTCGGAGTACATCTCGGCGGCGGCGACCTTCTGCGGCAGCACGTCGGACAGCAGCGTCGCGACGATCATCTCGCCCGCGTCGACTGCCGGTTGGCGATGCGCTCCTTGACCTTCTGCGCGTTGGTCCGCATCTCCTGCGTGATCTCGAAATGCCCGCCGAACTCGTTGAGATACCCGGTCGGGTATTCCGGGTCCGGCAGCACCTGGCGCAGCCAGCGATACGGTTTGCGCCGCCGCCACTCGCGGGGGTAACCGACCGACACCTCTTCGAAGCGCACACCGTCGTACCAGGTGGTTCGCGGGATGTGCAGATGCCCGTACACCGAGCAGACCGCGTTATAGCGGGTGTGCCAGTCGGCGGTCGCCGTCGTGCCGCACCACAGCGAGAACTCCGGGTAGAACAACGCGTCGCAGGGCTCGCGGACCAACGGAAAGTGGTTCACCAGCACCGTCGGCGTCACCCAGTCGAGGTCCTCGAGACGCTTGCGGGTGGCTTCCACCCGGTCGCGGCACCACGCGTCCTTCGTTGCGTACGGCTCGTTGGAGAGCACGAACTCGTCGGTGGCCACCACGTTGTGCTCCCTGGCGATGGCCAGGCCCTCGGCCTTGGTCGCCGCGCCGTCGGGCAGGAACGTGTAGTCGTACAGCAGAAACATCGGCACGATCGTGGCCGGGCCGCCCGCATCCGTCCACACCGGAAAGGGATGCTCGGGGGTGACCACCCCCATCTCGTCGCAGATGTTGACCAGGTAGTCGTAACGCGCTTGGCCGAACACCTGCATCGGGTCCTTGCTGGTGGTCCACAGTTCGTGGTTGCCCGGCACCCAGATGACCTTGGCGAATCGCTTGCGCAGCAAGTCAAGCGCCCACCGAATCTCGTCCGTGCGCTCGGCGACGTCTCCCGCGACGATCAGCCAGTCGTCGGGCGACGACGGGTGCAGCGACTCGGTGACCGGCTTGTTGCCGGTATGACCCGTGTGCAGGTCGCTGATCGCCCAGAGTGTCGCCACAACCCACGAGCCTACTGGCGCCGCACCTTCGGGCCCGATCTGCAACTAGAACATGTTCTCGTTTCCGGTTCTGCACCGCTGAGGCGACTTGTATAAGTCCCGGCAGGGGCGAGCGAACGCGAGGGGATTTCATGGCCACCAGGATCCGACTCTTAGCGGCGTTCGGTGCGCTGGTGGCGGCGGTGATCCTGGTCGTGCAGAGCGGACCGCTGACTGGGTCCGCGCCCGATCCGGTGCAGCTGCGGTCGACGGCCGCGCCGCTGCCGATGGCCACCACGACCATCAAGTGGCCGGTGCTCGACCTCACCGACCCGGACCCGTTCGACCCGTGCCGCGACATCCCGTTCGACGTCATCCAGCGCATCGGCCTCGCGTTCACTCCGCCCGAGCCCGAGGACAGCCTGCGCTGCCACTACGACGCGGGCAACTACCAGATGGCGGTAGAAGCCTTCGTCTGGCGCACCTATGAGGCAAGCCTGCCGCCCGATGCCGTCGAGCTGGACATCGAAGGCCACCGCGCGGCGCAGTTCTGGGTGATGAAGCCGACCGACTGGAACAACCGGTGGTGGATCACCTGTGCGATCGCGTTCAAAACCGACTACGGCCTGATTCAGCAGTCGCTGTTCTACTCGCCGGTCTACGGTGCCGACGACGTCGACTGTATGCAGACCAACCTGCAGCGGGCACACCAGCTGGCGCCGTACTACAAGTACACGAAGTCCAGCACCCGAGTGATCGCTGCGTAGCCTCGATCGGGTGACCGCAGCCAGGATGCTCGCCGGCCGCGCCGTCGGACGGCTGTTGGGCCTGCCGCCGCACACCACCGACTTCGACGTGCGTCGTCGGGTGCCGATACCGATGCGCGATGGCGTCGAGCTGGTCGCCGACCACTACCGACCGCTGACCGGCAACCCGGCGGGGACACTTCTGGTCCGCACCCCTTACGGCCGCGGTTATCCGGAGTCGGTTCTGTTTGGCGGCGTCTACGCCGCGCGCGGTTACCACGTCGTCGTGTCGAGCGTTCGCGGCACGTTCGGTTCCGGCGGAGCGTTCGACCCGTTCGTCAACGAAATCGCCGACGGCGCCGACACTGTTGCCTGGCTACGCGACCAGCCTTGGTTCACCGGCTCGTTCGGCACGATGGGAGCGTCGTACCTGGGCTTCACCCAGTGGGCGCTGCTGACCGACCCGCCGCGGGAGATGGCGGCCGCCGTCATCACGGTCGGGCCGCACGACATCAGCGGGCCTCGCTGGGGCACAGGGTCTTTCGGGCTGAACGACTTCCTCGGATGGAGCGACGGGGTCGCCCACCAGGAGGAGACCGGGCGCATCCGGAACCTGACACGTTTGGCGGGGGCCAAACGGCGGATGGCGCGCGCGACCGGCGGCCTGCCGGTCGGCGAGGCCGCCCGCACGATGCTCGGCGACGGTGCGCCGTGGTTCGAGTCCTGGGTAGGGCACCCGGAGCACGACGACCCGTTCTGGGCTTCCCTTCAACTGCAGAGCGCGCTGGAGCGGACCGAGATCCCGGTGTTGTTGCTCACCGGCTGGCAGGACCTGTTCATCGAGCAGACGCTGGACCAGTACGCGCAACTGCGCAGGCGCGACGTGGAAGTGGCCCTGACGATCGGCGGGTGGAAGCACTCCCAGATGCTGACGACGGGTGCGCCGACGGTGTTGCGCGAGTCGCTCGCCTGGTTCGACGTCCACGTTGCGGGTGGCCGCCGAGCGAACCGCAGTCCCGTGCGCATCCACGTCAATCATCACGGCTGGCTGGATCTCGCGCACTGGCCTCCTCCGATGCCCGAGCAGGTGCGGTATCTGCAACCCGGCGGCCGCCTCGGGAATGCGGTGCCGCCCGACACCGCGCCGGCCTCCTCCTTCACCTACGACCCGGCGGATCCGACGCCGAGCATCGGCGGTCACCTGCTGTCCGCAGAGGGCGGCTACCGAAACGACGCCACGCTCGCCGAGCGCGCCGACGTGCTGACCTTCACCGGCGACACACTGCCGGCCGACGTGTATGTCGTCGGAAACCCGGTCCTGGAACTGTCGCACTCCTGCGACAACCCGCACAACGACCTGTTCGTCCGGCTCAGCGAGGTGGACGCCAAAGGGCGCTCCCGCAACGTCAGCGACGGATACCGCCGTGGCACAAGCGATTCCGGCCCCGTACGGTTCGAGATGGACGCCGTCGCGCACCGATTCCGCGCCGGTTCGCGGATCCGGGTGCTGGTCGCAGGAGGTTCCCATCCGCGGTTCGCCCGCAACCTCGGCACCGGCGAGCCGCTGATCACCGGCACGCGACTGCGACCGGCCACCCACACCGTGCACCTCGGCGAAGGCGCATCGCGGCTGCGACTGCCCGCAGGCAGCTCACTGCCCTCAGGCCACTGATTCGCGTACCCGCGCTGCGACGTCGCGCAGTGTCGCGTCGTCGTGCACCGGCGTCGACCACATCGGATCGACCGGTAGCGGCACCCAGCTGGTGCAGCCGGCGTACTCCGGGGTGCGGCGCACCCGCTCCGGCTCGGCCAGCGGGCTGACCTGGACCACCAACACCGTCAGCCGATGCTTGGGCCGGAAATCCAACCGGTCGGCACGCACCGATTCGGCAGTCCAGATATGCATCGGTGCGATGTCCGTGAGCCGTTCGGGGCGATTGACCTCCACGGCAGCAACGACTTTCGCGCCTGCCCTCAATACGATCTCGGCCTCGGTGCTGTCGGCGGCTGCGGCCGCAAGCAGGTCTCGGTGCTCGGGCCGCACCCGCTGGGCGTGGCTGTGGGCGACCGTCGGAAAGAACAGAAAGTGCGGCGAGTCGAGGGTGAATCGCCTCTCGTGGATGCCGCCCTTGCGCAGCAACACGGTTTGGCGGCCGTCCAGCATCGCATGCACCGCCGCGCTCCACTCCTTGAGCGCGGGCCGGGTCAACGCCGGTGAGGTCACCCGGCGCCGGCGGTCGCGGCCTCGATTCGGGCCAGCACCTCCGGGCGCCGCAACGGCGGGATGGTCTTGGGCGGTTGCTTCCGCCGCGGCAGTGCTTGCAGGAGCCGCGTCGTCGATGCGGTGACCTCGGCGACCGCGGTCTCGAACGCGTCGACATTGGCTGCCGACGGCCGGGTCACGCCGCTGACCTTGCGGACGTACTGCCGCGCGGCGGCCTCGATCTCCTCGGCGGTCGCCGCCGGTTGCAGCCCACGAAGCTCGGTGATGTTTCGGCACATGTGTCCAGGATAGGTTCAGGCAATGACGAACGACGTGCTGCTGATCGACACCTCGGACCGGGTGCGCACCCTGACGCTGAACCGCCCGCAATCGCGCAACGCGCTGTCGTCTGCGCTGCGCGGGCAGTTCTTCGCCGCGCTACGGGACGCCGAAGCCGACGACGCCGTCGACGTCATCGTCCTGACCGGCGCCGACCCGGTGTTCTGCGCCGGCCTGGACCTCAAGGAACTCGGGAACACCACCGAGTTGCCCGACATCTCGCCCAAGTGGCCGCCGATGACCAAGCCGGTGATCGGCGCGGTCAACGGGGCCGCCGTCACCGGCGGGCTCGAGCTCGCCCTGTACTGCGACATCCTGATCGCGTCGGAACTCGCGCGCTTCGCCGACACCCACGCGAGGGTCGGGCTGCTGCCCACCTGGGGGCTGTCGGTGCGGCTGCCACAGAAGGTCGGGGTCGGCATGGCCCGCCGGATGAGCCTCACCGGCGACTACCTCTCCGCCGCGGAGGCTCTGCGGGTCGGGCTGGTCACCGAAGTGGTGCCGCACGACGAGCTGCTGCCGACCGCGCGGCGGGTGGCCGGCTCGATCGTCGGCAACAACCGGGAAGCCGTGCGCGCGCTGCTGGAGTCCTATCACCGTATCGACGAGGCACAGACCAACGAAGGCCTGTGGATCGAGGCGGCCTCGGCGCGGCAGTGGATGAACACCGCCAGCGGCGACGACATCGCCGCCAACCGCGAGGCCGTGATCCAAAGGGGGCGCGAACAAGTGCGCTGAATCCGCCTAGGCTGCCGGTGTGAACAAAGCACACGAGATGTGCGGCAGCGACGAGTGGCGAGCTGCGATGCGCGACGTCATCCTTCCCTGGGCGCTGGACGGTACCGACCTCGGCGACGACGTGCTGGAAGTCGGCCCCGGCTACGGCGCCACCACCGACGTGCTCAGCCGGGCCGTGCCGCGGCTCACGTCGGTGGAGATCGACGACCAGCTCGCCGCGATGCTCCGCGATCGGTTCGCCGACGTCCCATCGGTCGAGATCGTCAACGGGGACGCGACGTCGCTGCCGTACCCGAACGAGAGATTCTCGGGCGCAGCGTGTTTCACCATGCTGCACCACGTTCCGACGATCGAACTGCAGGACCGGCTGTTCGCCGAGGTCGCCAGGGTGCTGCGGCCGGGTGCCCCGCTGGTCGCCAGCGACAGCCTGGGCAGCGACGAACTCAAGGCCCATCACGAGGACGACACCTACAACCCGGTTGACCCTGCGACGCTGCCTGACCGGCTGGCCGCCGCCGGTTTCGCCGACGTGTCGGTGCGGACCAACGAATTCGGCTGGGGAGTCATCGCGAGGGCCGCCGGCTGACTCAGGGTGTAACCGCGAATGCCAGGTCTACTCGGACTGCCTGCTCGATGCCCGGCTGATCGGTGACCGGTTCGGCTGGGTTGGGGCCGAAGGTAGGACTCAACTCGCCCGCCGGACCGACGAACTGGACGTTGAAAGTCGGCATGACCGGGGCGCTTGTGATGTAGAGCGCCTCGCACACACCGTCTTTGAGCCTGGAGCGGAAGAACTGGCCGACGGCGACTTTGGGGGTGTCGGCGACGGTGGAGGCCTCGGAGAGAACCACCGACGACCCTCGGCGAACGGGCGCAAGTGTCGACGTTCCGACGCACCGGTCAGCGTCGGTGACCTCTGTGAACGACTGGTGAATCAGCACGTGGACAGCCGTGCCGACGGTCGGCTCTGCCGCTGACTGGGGCACCGAGATGAGACCCGCCACTGCTACAACGGCGAGGCCGTACGCGAGCCTGTTCATCGCATCGATCCTGCCACTCATGTGCCGGGCACCAGCCAGCGCCCGGAGAACGCGCGCCAACCCACGAAGACCAGTCGCAGCACCATGAAGGTGCTCAGGCCCGACCAGATACCGATCAGGCCCCAGCCGAAGATCAACGACAACCAGATCAACGGCAGGAATCCGGCGAGCGCGCTGAACAGTGTGGCATTCCGCATGAACTTCGCGTCGCCCGCGCCCAGCAGCACGCCGTCCAACGCGAAAACTATTCCGGCGACGGGTAATTGAGCGACCATGAACCACCACGGCACCCCGATCGCATCCAGCACCGATCGGTCGTCGGTGAACACGCTCGGAAGCACCGACGCCCCGACGGCGAAGACGGCGGCCAACGCCACCGCGGCGACGGCGGAGAAACCGGTGACCCGCCAGGCCACCGACTTGGCGTGCGCCAGTTCAGCGGCGCCCAGCGCCGCACCCACCAGTGACTGAGCGGCGATCGCAAGCGAATCAAGCACCAGCGCAAGGAAACTCCACAGCTGAAGGACCACCTGGTGCGCGGCGACGGCGGCCGCACCGAAGCGGGCGGCGACGGCTCCGGCCGAGACGAAGCACGCCTGGAACGCCAGCGTACGCAACAGGAGATCGCGACCCATCACGACCTGGGCGCGCAACACCGCCGGCTGAATCCGCAGCGGCACCCGCTCCACCAGCAGGGCGCGGCAGAACAGCAGCGCCGCCAGCCACTGGCCGAGCAGATTGGCCACCGCCGAGCCGGCCAACCCGAGCCTCGGCATGCCGAGCCAGCCGTACACGAGCAGTGGGCACATCAGCGCCGACACCGCGAATCCGCCGACCACGTAGCGCAGCGGCCGGATGGTGTCCTGCACCCCGCGCATCCATCCGTTGCCCGCCGCGGAGATCAGGATCGCCGGCGCGCCGACGATAGCGATCCGCACCCAGGGCAGCGCGGCCGCGGCGATGTCACCCCCCTGCGAAGCCCCCGCCAACACCGAAACCAGTGGCATCGCGGCGGCCTCGACCACCGCCACGACCAGTGCGCCGAGTCCGACGGCGAGCCAGGTGGCCTGAACCCCTTCGCCGACGGCGGCCGCACGTTCACTGGCACCGAACAGACGTGCCGAGCGCGCGGTGGTCCCGTATGACAGGAAAGTCATCTGCGAACTCAGCGTGCTCAGGATCAACGCGCCGATCGCCAACCCTGCCAGGCTGGTCGCGCCGAGCCGGCCGACGACCGCGAGGTCGAACAGCAGATAGATGGGTTCGGCGGCCAACACCCCGAGTGCCGGCAGTGCCAGCGCCGCGATGCGGCGGCCCGTCGCAGGCGTAACCGGCAGGTCGCCCTCGGGTTCAGCCAAGGTGCCGCTGAGGTCCGTCAGCCAAGAGCAGCGCGCAGCGCGCGGACGACGTCGTCGGTCGAGCCGGTCGCCGAGTAGCCGGCGGCGTGCGGGTGTCCCCCGCCGCCGAACGCGCTGGCGATCGCGGCGAGATCCATCGACTTGGCCCGCATCGACACCGACCAGTGCCCCGGTTCGATCTCCTTGAAGACCGCGGCGACCTCGGCCTGCTGGGTGGTACGCACGATGTCGACGATGCTCTCGACTTCTTCGGGCCTGGCTTGCGCCCATTCCTGATGTCCCACAACGGCATACACCAAACCGCCGCCCTCGGCGGCATCGGGCACCAGCTGCGCCGACGACAGCACGCGCGACAACATCGGCAGCCATGCGAACGGATGAGAGTCGAGAAGGGCACGGCTGATCGCGGCGTTGTCGACACCCAACTCCACCAGTCGCGCCGCCAGCCGGTGTGCGCGCGCACTGGCCCACCGGAACGAGCCGGTGTCGGTGGTGAGCCCCGCGTACAGACAGTGCGCGACGCCCGCCTCGATGGGCTTGTCCCATGCGTCGAGCAGTTCGGCGACCAGCATGGTGGTCGAGTCCGCAGACGGGTCGACGAAGTTGGCGCTGCCGAACAACTGGTTCGAGGCGTGGTGGTCGATCACCAACACCTCGCGACCCGGTTCGGCCAACTCGCGCAACGAGCCGAGCCGGTTCACGCTGGGAATGTCGACGGTGACGACCAGGTCTGCGTCGCGGCGCATGTCATTGGGCGGTATGAGCAGGTGACCGCCCGGCAGAGTCTGCAGCGATTCGGGCAGTCCTTCCGGTTCTGCGAAGCTGACCTCGACGTCCTTGCCGGCATGGTCCAAGACGAGCGCGAGAGCCAATCCAGCACCAACGGTGTCAGCGTCGGGATAGACGTGGCAGACCACACTGACCGAACCGGCGGCGCCGAGTAAATCCGCTGCGCCGTGTGCGTCGACGCGCTGACCCACCAAGTCTGAGTCGGTCTTCGGGTCAATCGCGGTCAACAGTGTCCTCAGCGTCTCGCTCGTCGTCCAGCTCCCCGCCAGAACCCTCGCCCCTCTCCTGACGATACGGGTCTGCGTCGCCTGCGTGCTTGGCACCCTGCCGAACTCTCGCCAAATCCTCATCTGCGGCACGGGCGCGGGCCAGCAGCTCCTCCATGTGGGCCGCGGTATCCGGCACCTTGTCGAGGACGAACGACAGCGTCGGCGTGAACCGCACCCCCGTGGCTGCGCCGACCTTCGTGCGCAACGTCCCCTTGGCCCGTTCCAGGGCGGCGGCCGCGCCCGCATAGTCGGGTTCGTCCTGCAACGTCTTGCCCCGGACTGTGTAGTACACGGTGGCGTCGTGCAGATCGCCCGTCACCTTCGTGTCCGTCACGGTCACGAAGGCCAACGGGGGATCCTTGATCTCGAACTCGATGGCCGAGGCGACGATGGTGGCGATGCGCTTGGAGAGCCGACGGGCCCGGCCAACATCAGGCATGTCGCTCTTCGCGCAAGCGCTCATCGAGCACTCGCTCTTCGCGCAAGCGCTCATCGATCACTTAGGTGCGCTCCTTCTCCACCAGCTCGTACGTTTCGATCACGTCGCCCTCCTTGATGTCGGAGTACGACAGCGTCAAACCACACTCGTAGCCGTCGCGCACCTCGGTGACATCGTCCTTCTCCCGACGCAGCGACGTCACGGTCAGGTTCTGAGAGATCACGACGTTGTCGCGCAGCAGCCGCGCCTTGGAGTTTCGGCGGATGACGCCGGAAGTGACCAGGCAGCCGGCGATGTTGCCGACCTTCGACGACCGGAAGATCGCGCGGATCTCCGCCCGGCCCAGCTCCTTCTCCTCGTAGACCGGCTTGAGCATGCCCTTGAGCGCGCTCTCGATCTCGTCGATGGCCTGGTAGATCACCGAGTAGTAACGGATGTCGACGCCGTCGCGGTTGGCCAGCTCGGTGGCTTTGCCTTCGGCGCGGACGTTGAACCCGATGATCACCGCGTCCGAGGCCGACGCCAGGTTGACATTGGTCTCGGTGACGCCGCCGACGCCACGGTCGATCACGCGCAATTCCACCTCGTCGTCGATCTCGATGCCTAGGAGGGCCTGCTCCAACGCCTCGACCGTGCCCGCATTGTCGCCCTTGAGGATCAGGTTGAGCTGGCTGGTTTCCTTCAGCGCGGCGTCCAGATCATCGAGGCTGATGCGCTTGCGCGAGCGCGCCGCCAGGGCGTTGCGCTTGCGGGCGCTGCGACGGTCGGCGATCTGCCGCGCGATCCGGTCCTCGTCGACGACCAGCAGGTTGTCACCGGCGCCCGGCACCGACGTGAAGCCGATGACCTGGACGGGACGCGACGGCGACGCCTCCTCGACGTCCTCGCCGTGCTCGTCGACCATGCGGCGGACGCGCCCGTAGGCATCGCCGGCGACGATCGAGTCGCCGACGCGCAGGGTGCCGCGCGAGATGAGCACCGTCGCCACCGGTCCGCGACCGCGGTCCAGGTGCGCCTCGATGGCCACACCCTGGGCCTCCATGTCCGGGTTGGCCCGCAGGTCGAGCGAGGCGTCGGCGGTCAGCAGCACCGCCTCCTCCAGCGCCGCGATGTTGGTGCCCTGCTTGGCCGAGATGTCGACGAACATGGTGTCGCCACCGAATTCCTCTGGCACCAAACCGTATTCGGTCAGCTGCCCGCGGATCTTCGACGGGTCGGCACCCTCCTTGTCGATCTTGTTGACCGCGACCACGATCGGCACATCGGCCGCCTGGGCGTGGTTGATGGCCTCCACCGTCTGCGGCATGACGCCGTCGTCGGCGGCGACCACGAGGATCGCGATGTCGGTGGCCTTGGCGCCGCGGGCACGCATGGCGGTGAACGCCTCGTGGCCCGGGGTGTCGATGAAGGTGATCAACCGCTCGCCACCGTCGAAGTCGACGGCGACCTGGTAGGCACCGATGTGCTGGGTGATGCCGCCGGCCTCCTCCTCGCGGACATTGGCCTGGCGGATGGTGTCCAGCAGCCGGGTCTTGCCGTGGTCGACGTGACCCATCACGGTCACCACCGGCGGACGACTCTCCAGGTCGGACTCGTCGCCTTCGTCCTCGCCGTAGGACAGGTCGAAGGACTCCAGCAGCTCGCGGTCCTCGTCCTCCGGGGACACGACCTGCACCTTGTAGTTCATCTCGCTGCCGAGCAGCTCCAGCGTGTCGTCGCCGACGGACTGGGTTGCCGTGACCATTTCGCCGAGGTTGAACAGCGCCTGCACCAGGGCGGCCGGGTTGGCGTCGATCTTCTCGGCGAAATCGGACAGCGACGCGCCCCGCGCAAGCCGGACGGTCTCGCCATTGCCGTGCGGCAACCGCACGCCACCAACGACGGGCGCCTGCATGTTCTCGTACTCGGCGCGTTTTGCCCGCTTCGACTTGCGACCGCGCTTGGGTGCGCCGCCGGGGCGACCGAATGCGCCTGCTGCACCGCCACGCTGACCGGGGCGACCGCCGCCGCCACCGGGACGACCGCGGTAGCCCCCTCCTGCGGGTGCACCGCCGCCACCGGGACCGCCACCACCGGGACCGCCGGTGCGGTAGTTACCGCCACCGCCGCCACCGGGACGGCCGGCACCGCCGGCGCCTGGGCCGCGACCACCGGCTGCGGGCCGTGGTCCACCACCTGGCCGCGGACGGCCCGGAGCTCCGCCGGGCGGACGCGGCGGCATGTTGCCCGGCGAGGCACCGGGTCGCGGGCCGCCGCCGGGACGCGGGGCGCCGGGCCTGGGTGCCTGTGGCCGGGGAATCGCCCGCTCGACCGGCTGCGCCGACGAGAACGGATTGTTTCCGACGCGCGGTGCGCGCGGCGCCGGCCTCGGGCCCGGCGTCGCGGGCCGGGGCCCGGGTGTCGGGCCGGGGCGCGCCGGAGCCGGAGCAGCCGCCGCGGGTGCGGCTGCTGCGGGCTCGGGTACGGAGACCGGCGCTGCCGGGGCGGCGGGGGCGGCCGGTGCGATAGGAGCGGCCGGTGCGGTCGGCTTGACTGCGGGCGCGGCTTCCGGTGCGGCTGCCTTGACGGCGGCCTTCTTGGCGGGCGCCCCGTTGCCGTCGGCCTTGGCCGGCGCTGGCTTTGCCCCGCCGAATGATTCGCGCAACCTGCGCGCGACGGGAGCCTCCACCGTGGAGGATGCGGATTTGACGAATTCGCCCTGATCGCTCAGTCGGGCGAGAACTTCCTTGCTGGTTACACCGAGTTCCTTAGCTAACTCGTGAACGCGGGCCTTGCCTGCCACTTACTCTCCTGTCTAGAGGCGCAAGCGGTGGTGGGCCGCGCCCCGGGTTTAGCTACGACGCATGGTCATCGTCTGAACTTCACGGTGTGCTCATGTTCTTCGCTGCCTGTTCTGTTGCCGGGTGTAGAGGCGCTCCGAGTGTTTCGAAGTGCTCCAGCACCGCGGATGTTTCCGGTGAGCCGGCGATGCGCAACGCTCGAGCGAATGCTCGCCGCCGGATTGCTGCGTGCAGACACTGCTGGTCGGGGTGCAACCAAGCGCCCCGCCCAGGCAGGTTACCTGCTGCGTCAACGGTTACGGCGCAATCTCCGTCCCCGTGGTACACAGCAACTACCCGAAGCAGTTCGACGGCCAGCTCTCGCTTCCGGCAGCCGACGCATGTCCGTACGGGTCCATCCGTAGTTCGATGCGGCGAAGCCGAAGTCTCGCGCTGGATCACGCCTGAGTCTACCGTCTGGACGCGTGCCGGCCGAACCGGCACCGACCTGCTATCGGTTGTGGGGGACCCCGTGTGCCGCGCCCGGATGCGGCGGGCTGTCCTGCGCAGTGGCCGCGTCGCTGCGAATGTCGATGCGCCAGCCGGTCAACCGGGCCGCCAGCCGGGCGTTCTGGCCCTCCTTGCCGATGGCCAACGACAGCTGGAAGTCGGGGACAACCACCCGGGCGGCGCGCGCGGCCTCGTCGATGACCTGCACCGACACCACCTTGGCCGGGGAAAGGGCGTTGGCGACGAACCTCGCAGGATCCTCGTCGTAGTCGATGATGTCGATCTTCTCGCCCGACAGTTCGCTCATCACGTTGCGCACGCGCTGGCCCATCGGCCCGATGCACGCGCCCTTGGCGTTGAGCCCAGGTACCCGGGAGGCCACCGCGATCTTGGAGCGGTGGCCGGCCTCGCGAGCCACCGCGACGATTTCCACCGACCCGTCGGCGATCTCGGGTACCTCGAGCGAGAACAGCTTGCGAACCAGGTTCGGATGCGTGCGCGACAGCGTGATCAGGGGTTCGCGGGCGCCGCGGCTCACGCCGACCACGTAGCAACGCAGCCGGTCGCCGTGTTCGTAGCTCTCGCCGGGGACCTGCTCGGCGGCCGGTATGACGCCCTCGGAGCCCTTGGTCTCGCTACCCATCCGGACCACGACGAGCCCGCGGGCATTGGCGCGGCTGTCGCGCTGGATGACACCGCCGACGATCTCGCCCTCCCGGGTGGAGAACTCGCCGTAGTTTCGCTCGTTCTCGGCGTCGCGCAGCCGCTGCAGGATGACCTGCCGCGCAGTGGTGGCCGCGATACGCCCGAATCCCTCTGGCGTGTCGTCCCATTCGTTGATGACGTTGCCGTCTTCGTCGGTCTCGCGCGCCATCACCTGCACGACGCCGGTCTTGCGGTCGATCTCGATGTGGGCGTCGGCCTCGTGACCCTCGGTATGGCGATATGCGGTCAGCAACGCCGATTTGATGGTCTCGACGACCACATCGACCGAGATGCCCTTGTCGGCCTCGATGGCGTGCAGCGCGGCCATGTCGATGTTCATGCACCGGCCCCCTTCCCCGGTTGGCCTGCCAGCTCGAGCTCGCGCTGGTTCGGTGGTGAAAACTCGACCTGCACAACAGCTTTGGTGATACCGCTGATGGGCAGTTCGCGCACGGAGTAGTTCCCCCGACTACCTTCGCGCACCACGAGGCACACAGTGCCGTCGCACGTCTCCCCGACTCGGCCGGTCAGCTGGGAACCGTCGGACAGCGTCAGCTCGACCTTGCGGCCACGGGCCCGCCGGTAGTGCTTCTCGGCGGTGAGCGGCCGGTCCACCCCCGGCGACGTCACTTCCAGTACATACGGCGATTCGGCTTTCGTCGGGTCGAGACCATCCAGCAGCTCGGATGCCCTCCGGGACAACGTGGCGATCGAGTCGAGATCGAGGCCGTCGTCTCCGTCGGCGATCACCGTGATGCGGGGCGGACGCGCGCCATGATCGATGACGACGTCTTCGATTTCGTATCCCGCGCGTGCGAACTCGCCGTCGAGTAGCTCGATCACCTGCTGCTGCGAGGGCAATCTCGCAGACCGCAGCTGCGGATCCGATGCCACGGCGAGCTCCTCATGTTGAATTGTGCCGACGGTGGAAACGATACGCCAGTGAACAACAGGCGAACCGCAATCTCGCAGCCTGCCCAGCGAATGCGCAGCTGCCGTTTTCGGCAATGGCAGGATGGCGCTGTGCCGAGCGCCCTCCCCGTCGTCAGCAGGCGGCAGATGCTGTTGGGGACCGCGGCCCTTGCGGTGGCAGGCGTCGCAGGCGCGGCCTGTGGCAAGCCGCCGCCACCGCCGGACCTCGACGACCTCGAGACGCAACTCGACATGGCGCGCAGTGACAGCCAACTGGCCAGCGACGCCGCCGCCGCCGCACCGCCCGAGATGCGGGCGGCGCTGGCCGCGGTCTCGTCGGACCGGTCCAAGCACGCAGAGGCGCTGTCCGAAGAGATCGCCCGGTTGACCGGCGAGGTCAGCACGTCGTCGGCGACCACGACGACCAGCGTCGCCCAGGCCAGCGCGCCGACGACGAAGGACGTCGTCGCGGCCCTGCATCAGTCCGCAGACCGGGCGAGCTCAACTGGCGGCTGCGCTGTCCGGCTACCGCGCCGGGCTGCTCGGCTCCATCGCCGCGTCCTGCGCCGTCGGCTACACCGTGGCACTCGCATGACGTCCGCAGAGCCGACCGGCCCGCCACAGCCGTCCGACGCCGATGCGGGCGCCCTCTTCGACGCAGTGGCCACCGAGCACGCCGTGATCTACGGCTACGGGTTGGTGTCCGCCCACTCCACATTGGAAGACAACGACCTGGTGGCGACCGCGATGTCGGAGCACCGCGAACGCCGGGAAGCGGCGATCAAGATGCTCACGGGGCGCGCGGTCGATCCGCCGCTGCCTGCCGCGGGCTATCAGCTGCCGATGCAGGTCGATAACCCCACCGACGCGGCGAACCTCGCGGTGCGCATGGAAGAGGACACGACGGTCGCCTGGCGGGCGGTACTCGAACAGGCGAAGACGTCGGAGGAGCGCTCGTTCGCGGTGACCGCGCTGACCCAGGCGGCGGTCAGGGCCGCCCGGTGGAGCCGGGCCCTCGGCGTGGGACCGATCACCGTGGCGTTTCCCGGCGGCAACGAGTAGTCACCTTCCCTGCGCGAGCTCGAGGTTAAGCGGTGAGTGTCTCGGCGATGGTCGCCGCCGCGCCGTCGACGGCGACCTCGCGCGTCTCGCCGCTGAACCGGTTGCGCAGCTCGACGATCCCGTCGGCCCAGCCGCGGCCGACCACCACGACCCACGGCACGCCGAGCAACTCGGCGTCCTTGAATTTCACGCCCGGCGAGGACTGCCGGTCGTCGAGCAAGATCTCGACGCCGAGCCGGTCCAGTTCGGCGGCCAGCTCACCGGCGCCCGCACGGGCCGCTGCGTCCTTGTTGGCGATCACGACGTGGGCGTCGAACGGCGACACCGACAACGGCCAGCGCAGGCCGAGGTCGTCGTGATTCTGTTCGGCGATCACCGCGACCAGCCGAGAGACCCCGATGCCGTAGGACCCCATGGTCAACCGCACCGGTTTGCCGTTCTCGCCGAGGGCATCGACGGCGAACGCGTCGGTGTACTTGCGGCCGAGCTGGAAGATGTGGCCGATCTCGATGCCGCGCGCCGACACCAGCGGGCCCGCGCCGTCTGGCGACGGGTCGCCGTCGCGCACCTCGGCGGCCTCGATGGTGCCGTCGGCGGTGAAGTCGCGGCCCATCACCAGACCGACGACATGCTTGTTCGGCGCATCGGCACCGGTGATCCACGACGATCCCTCGACGATCCGCGGATCGACGAGGTACCGAACTCCGTTGTCGCGCAGCGCTTTCGGACCGACATAACCCTTCACCAGGAAGGGGTTTCTGGCGAAGTCCGCGTCATCGAGCAGTGCATACTCGGCGGGATCGAGTGCGGCGCCGAGCCGCTTCTCGTCGACCTCGCGGTCGCCCGGCACACCGACGGCCAGCAGCTCCCATTCGCCGCCGGGCCGGCGAACTTTGAGCAGAACGTTCTTGAGGGTGTCGGCGGCGGTGATCTCGCGTCCCAGATCGACGGTGTTGGCCCAGTCCACCAGCGTGGCGATGGTCGGGGTGTCGGGGGTGTCGTGCACCTTGGCCTCGGGTAGGCCGTCGAGCGGCACGGCATCCGGCACGGCGGTCACGACGGCTTCGACATTGGCGGCGTACCCGGACTCCAGGCACCGCACGAAGGTGTCCTCGCCGATCTCGCTCTCGGCGAGAAACTCCTCCGATGCGCTTCCGCCCATCGCGCCCGACACCGCCGAGACGATGACGTAGCTGACCCCCAGCGTGTCGAAGATGCGCTGATAGGCGTCGCGGTGCCGCTGGTAGACCGCGCGCAGCCCGTCGTCGTCGACGTCGAAGGAGTAGGAGTCCTTCATCACGAACTCGCGCCCGCGCAGGATGCCTGCCCGTGGCCGCGCCTCGTCGCGGTACTTCGTCTGGATCTGATACAGCAGGACCGGGAAGTCCTTGTACGAGCTGTACTCGCCCTTGACGGTCAGCGCGAAGAACTCCTCATGGGTGGGCCCGAGGAGATAGTCGTTGTCGCGACGGTCCTTCAGCCGGAAGACGCCGTCGCCGTACTCGGTCCACCGGTTCGTCGTCTCGTACGGAGCCCGCGGCAGCAGAGCTGGAAACAGAATCTCCTGTCCCCCAATGGCATTCATCTCGTCTCGGACAACCTGTTCGATCTTGCGCAGCACCCGCAGGCCCAGGGGAAGCCAGCTGTACAGCCCGGGCCCGACCGGGCGGACATAGCCGGCGCGGATCAGCAGCCGGTGGCTGGCCACCTCGGCATCGGCCGGATCGTCGCGAAGCGTGCGCAGGAACAGCTCGGACATGCGGGTGATCACAGTCGGCAAGCTTATCGGCGCCTCGAATCGCCGCCGAGTCAGGCGACCTTGACGCGGAAGACCTCGGTGTCCTCGGGCAACCCCTTGAGCCGATGGGCGCCCACGCCCTCGAACACCAGGCCCGAGCCCGCCGAGAGGTCTCGCACCGTTCGGCTGGTCAGCACCTCACCCGGGCCGGCCATCGCGCCGATCCGGGCACCGACGTGAACCGCCATGCCGCTCCACTCGTCGCCGCGCTTCTCGCACTCGCCGATGTGCACGCCCGCTCGGATCGGGATGCCGTGCGTCGCAAGCGCGGGCACAAGGTCAAGGCCGCACCGCGCAGCCTTCGTCGGACCGTCGAAGAGTGCGAAGATCCCGTCGCCGGTGTGCTTGGCGCGCCTGCCGCCGTATCTCGCCAGCACCATGTCGACCAACCGGTCGTGGTCGTCGAGGTGTCGGCGCCAGTGCTCGTCGCCCTGCGCGGCGAGCAGTTCCGTCGAGCCCACGATGTCGGTGAACAGCACGGTGCTCAGCACGCGCTCTGCCGGAATCGCATCTGCTTGCTGGCCAATGAATTTCAGCACCGTCGTCGGGAACAGGTCGATCAGGTCACTGGCGTAGTGTTCGCCGGGCGGCAGCTCCAGGAATTCGGCGTTCGGAATACCGTCGGCGAGCGCCTTGGCGCCTTCGAAAGACGCGATGCGGTCCCCTCTGCGAGCCATCACCAGGGTCGGCGTCCGGACACTGCCGAGCAGACCACGGACATCGATCTCGAAGACGGCCTGCCACATCATGCGCGCCATCATCGGGCTCGCGCATGCCCGCTGCTCCCTGCCGAACATTTCGCGCACACCGGGCACGTCGGCGATCGGCCCGAAGAATAGGTCCGCCAAAGCGCCCTCGCCCCAATGGTCGTCGATGTCCTCGAGGCCCGCGGCGATCTGTTCGGGCGTGAATCCCCATGGGAAATCGGGCAATTCCTGGGCGAACCGGACCGTCGTGCCCGCCAGCACCAGGGAACGGACGCGATCCGGGTACGTCGCGGCGAACATGATGCTCATCGGGCCGCCCTCGGAGATACCGAACAGCGCCGGGTAGTCGACGTCGGCCGCGTCGAGTACGGCCCGCAGATCGTCCATGCGCTCGTCGATCGGCGGCACGTGGGACACCGGATCCGACAGCCCGGTCCCGCGTTTGTCCCACACGATCAGCCGGGCGTGTCGGCTGATCTGTTCGGCGACCCCGGCGTACGCGGTGGTCGGGTCTTCATACAGATCGACGTTGCTGACCCACCCGGGGATCAGCACGATGGGAATCTCACCCTCGCCCATCACCCGGTAAGCAAGCCGGATGTCCCCGTTTCGCGCATATCGCACGCGTCCGACGCCCACGTCGCCAAGTGTGACATCGACCGACGTGCGCCGACCGGCTTTCTACGCCTTGCCTGCCTCCAGCTCGCCTGCCTCGAAGGCCTCGCGGGTGTGCTGGGCGGCCGCGATCTGGCGTGCGGTGAAACCGATTCCGAGTGCCGCGGCGCCCACCACCACAGCGATCCCGGCGACCCACAACAGCGAATACGTGTATCCGGCGTCCAGCGCGTCGAGCTGGCTCGGCGTCATCTCGTCGACCGGACCCGTCGTACCGCCCAGATAGAGCGTGCGCGACGTCTGCACCGCCTGGATCACCACGAGCACCAGCGGACCGCCGAGGTTGTAGACCATCAGCTGAATAGCCGACACCGGCCCGATTTCGCGGGGGCCGACCTCCGCGACCGCGCAGAGCGGCAATACCACCGAGATCACGCCGATCCCGAAGCCGCCCACCACGATCAGAGCGACGAAGTCGGGGAAATACGAGATCGTGCGATCCAGCGTCGAGCCGTACAGCATCGCGGCGAGCACCAGCACCCCGCAGCCGATGATCAGCCACCGCGGCGAAATGACCGGAGCGGTTCGGGTGGCCAATAGCGTGCCGAGTCCGAACGCCCCGGCGAACGGCAGGAAAGCGATCCCGGCCCGCAGCGCCGAGTACCCCATCACGTCCTGGACGTAGAGGCCGATGATCACCGTCGCCGTCAGCATCACTCCACCCGCCATGAACAGCGAAACGAACGTCATCACCCGGCTGCGGTTGTCGAACACCGAGAACGGCACGATGGGATGTTCCTCGGTCCGCTCGACGAGAAGAAAGGCCCCCAGGAACACCACTGCGGTGACGCCCGCGCCGATCACCCACGGATCGATCCAGCCGCGTGGCGGACCCTGGGTGAACACCAGCACCGCCGACGTGCAGGCCAGTGTCGCCAGCAGCGCACCGGTCACGTCGAGCTTGAGTCGCTCGTGGGTCGTCTCGGCCAACCGCATGACGGCGACCCAGATGATCACGATGCCGATCGGGACGTTGATCAGGAATGCCAGCCGCCACGACACCACCGTCAACGCTCCGCCGAGCACCAGGCCCAGCACCGAACCTGAGGCCTGCATGGCAGCCGATACCGCGAACGCCCGGTTGCGCGCCTGGCCGACGGCGTAGGTGGTCGCGATCAACGCCAGGCCGGTCGGTGCCGCGATGGCCGCGCCGGTGCCCTGCACCGCCCGGGCGACGATCAGGGTGATGCCGTCGGTGGCCAGGCCGCAGACCAGCGACGCGATCGTGAAGACGCCGACGCCGGACAGAAACGCCCGCTTGTGCCCGATGGCGTCACCGACCCGGCCGCCGATCAGCAACAGACCGCCGAAGGCCAGGACGTACGCGGTGATGACCCAGCTCTTGCCCGCGTCGGACAGGTCGAGTTCGGCCTGCAGACGCGGCAGGGCGACGATGACGATGGTGCCGTCGAGCGTCGACATCAGCTGCATGCCGGTGATCGCGAAGATCGCGATGCCGAGAACGTGCGTTGTCAGACCCGACGCGGAGTGGTCCGTGGACTCGCTGGAACCACCGACCGCAGACATGGGTTGCCAGCCTACCCAGACGGCATGACACCGCCGGCGAACGCTACAGCTCTCCCTCGCCTGAGGTCGACCTCTACAGCTCGCCCTGGTCGATCGCGTCCTTGACCTCTTGCGCGTGCGCGACCTGATCGGCGGTGTATCCGATGAACAGCGCCGCGCCGCCGACGACGACCGCCACGGCGGCCACCCACAGCAGGCCGTAGGTGTAACCCTGGTCGAGGGCGTGCAACTGGGCGGAGTCCATGTTCTTCACCGGACCTGTGGTGCCGCCGAGGTACAGCGTCCGCGACGTGATGACGGCCTGAATGACCGCCAGCACCACGGGGCCGCCGAGGTTCTGCAGCATCAGCGCGATCGCCGACACCGGCCCGATCTGGTCGAAGCCCACGCCCGCGATGGCCGACACGGTCAGCGGCACGACGATCATGCCGATGCCGAAGCCGCCGATCACGATCGGCAGTACCAGGTCGGGGAAGTACGGGATGCCACGGTGAAGCGTCGAACCGTAGATCATCGCGCCGAGCACCAGGACGCCGCCGGCGATGGTGAGCACGCGCGGCGAGAACAGTGACACCAGATGCGAGGACAGGCCGAGGCCCACCCCGAGCGCGATCACGAACGGGATGAAGCCGATTCCGGCCCGCAGGGCGCTGTAGCCCAGGATGTCCTGGACATAGAGACCGATCAGCACGGTCAGCGTGAACATCACGCCGCCGGCGAGGAAGATCGCGGCGAACGTCGCGACGCGGTTGCGGTCACGGAACAAGCTGAATGGCACGACGGGGTTCTGGGCCGTGCGCTCGACGATCAGGAACGCGAGCAGGAACACCCCGGCCGCGGACAGCGAACCGATGGTGACGACCGACACCCAGCCGTTCTCCGGGCCCTGCGTGAACCCGAACACCGCCGCGGTGCAACCCAGCGTGGCGAGGATCGCGCCGGCGGCGTCGAGCTTCAGGCGCTCCTTGTGGGTCTCGCGCAGCGTGGTTCGAGCCAGATAGATCACCAGCAGGCCCACCGGCACGTTGACCAGGAACGCCAACCGCCACGACACCTCGGTCAAGGCGCCACCGAGGATCAGGCCCATCACCGACCCGACGCCCGTCATGGCGGCGAACACCGCCGTGGCGGCGTTGCGGGCCGGTCCCTTGGGGAATGTCGTGGCGATCAGCGCCAGACCGGTCGGCGAGGCGATTGCCGCGCCGACGCCCTGCAGCAGCCGGGCGATCACCAGCGTGGTCTCGTCCCAGGCCACCCCGCACAGGATCGATGCGATGGTGAACAGAGCGACGCCGACGATGAAGGTGCGTTTGCGGCCGATGGTGTCGCCGAGCCGTCCGCCGAGCAGCATCAGGCCGCCGAAGGTCAGCACATAGGCGGTGATGACCCAGCTGCGGCCGGCGTCGGAGAGGCTCAGCTCGTCCTGGATCTTAGGAAGCGCGACGATCGCGACAGTGCTGTCCATCGTGGCGAGCAGCTGCATGCCGCCGATCGCAATCACCGCGGCGATGAATCGGCGCGATGGCAACCATTCGGGGGACCTGCCGGTTTTCCCTACCGCGGAGTGTTTCACCTGCTCGGGAAGCGCCCGTTCGGCGCCGCCTTCGGCGTCACGTCGGATGGCGGCGCGCTCTGCGTCATTGAGAGCCGTCATAGGTGGTTACCTTACAGTAATCTTAAGATCCCTTTAACCGCCGAAGGCCGCCACAGGGCCGATCACGATGATCGCGGGTGGTCTGACCCCCTCGGATCGAATGCGTTCCGGCGCGTCGCCGAGCGTCGTCCGCAACGTTCGCTGCGCGGACGTCGTGCCCTGCTGTACCACGAGCACCGGCGTTTCCGCAGGTCGGCCACCTTTCAGCAGAACTGTGGCGAACTGTTCGATGCGTTCGACGGCCATCAGCAAAACGATGGTGCCCGACATCGCGGCCAGCGCGTCCCAATTTACTAACGATTCGGGGTGCTCTGGGGCAACGTGCCCGCTGACCACCACGAACTCGTGCGTCACCGCCCGATGCGTGACCGGTACGCCCGCCATCGCGGGAACGGCTATGGCACTTGTGACACCGGGCACGACGGTCACCGGGATCCCGGCGTCGGTACAGGCGATCACCTCTTCGTAGCCCCGCGCGAACACGAACGGATCGCCGCCCTTGAGCCGCACGACGAACTGACCCGCCTTGGCCCGCTCGATCAGTACGGCGTTGATCGCGTCCTGCGCCATAGCACGGCCGTAAGGGATTTTTGCGGCGTCGATGACCTCGACGTGTGGTGGCAGTTCGGCGAGTAGTTCCGGGGGCGCCAGGCGGTCGGCGACCACCACGTCGGCGTTGGCCAGCAGCCGCCTGCCCCGCACCGTGATCAGTTCGGGGTCACCGGGCCCTCCGCCGACCAGGGCGACTCCGCCGTGCACCACGCCCGGTGCGTCACCGGTGATCAACCCCTGCTGGAACGCCTCGTGGATCGCCGACCGGATTGCAGCCGAACGTCGGTGGTCGCCGCCGGCCAGCACGCCGACCGCCAGGCCCTCGTAGTCGAAGGTGGCGGGTGTGACCGCGGTACCTTCTCGTCCCGCGTCGGCCCGGACACAGAAGATCCGCTGACGTTCCGCCTCGTCCACCACCGCGGCATTGACGTCGGGGTCGTCGGTCGCTGCGATGACGTACCACGCGCCGTCCAGATCACCCGGCTGAAACGGACGCAGCGTCAACGTGATTGCGGTCATCGCCTCGACCGCCGGGGTGGCGGACCTCGAGATGACGTGAACGTCTGCCCCGGTCGCGACGAGCAGCGGGAGGCGACGCTGCGCGACGGTGCCACCACCGACGACCACGACCTTCTTGCCGGCCAGGCGCAGGCCGACGAGATATGCGTTGTCGGTCACTCGGCGAGCCTAGAGGCTGACGCGGCCTCGACGAAGCGGGCGAGCGCCTGTGGCCGGGCCGCGGGATGGGTGTGCAGATAGCTCGCATGCACGCCGCGGTGCACGGCGCCGTCGCGGACCGCTGCGACATCGTTGCCGCGATACATCCACGCCGGCGGATAGTCGTCGGTGAATGTCACTGCCGTGCGGTGGAATTCATGCCCGGCGACGCGGTCGCCCGCGGTGTAGAGGGCAGAATCCGCCGTCGCGGCGGCGTCGCGGTAGGCCAGGGTGAGCCGGTCGGTGAACCGCGCCGATCCGGCGAGCACACCGCACATCGCATGTCCCTCGAGGTCGTCCACCAGATAGGTCAGGCCCGCGCATTCGGCGTGCACCGGTCCGCCGTCTGCGGCGAGAGTGGCGATCTGCTGCCTGACAACGTCGTTGGCGGACAGTTCGGTGCCGAACTCTTCGGGGAAGCCGCCCGGCAGCACCAGCGCCGCGGTGCCCGACGGCAGTCGGTCGGTCAGCGGGTCGAACTCGACGACGTCGGCACCGGCCGCCCGGAGCATTTCGGGGTGCTCGGCGTAGCAGAAGCTGAACGCCTTGCCCGCGGCCATCGCGATGGTGACGCCGCCGCCCGCAGGGTCCCCGACACCGTCCTGCGCCGACCACGCGCGCCCGGCGACGCGTGAGGTCGCAGCGGCGACCACGCCGGGCAGGTCGATATGTGCGGCGGCCAGCGCGGTCATCGCGTCCACGGCGCTACGTGCCACGCCACCGTGCTCGACGGCGGTAACGAGGCCGAGATGCCTTGAGGGAATTGCTAATTCGGTGCTTCGTCGGCAGTGCTCCCAGCACGGGGATGCCGGCGTGCTCGCACGCCTGGCGGAGTACCTGCTCATGGCGCGCGGAGCCGACGCGGTTGAGGATCACCCCTGCGATCCGGGTGGACTCGTCGAAGGTCGAGAACCCGTGCAGAAGCGCCGCCATGCTGTGGCTCTGCCCTCTGGCGTCGACGACGAGGATCACCGGCGCTCCGAGCATGGCGGCCACCTGTGCGGTCGAGCCCACAGCAGGGCCGGCAATGGCGGCCTCGATGCGGCCGTCGAACAGGCCCATCACACCCTCGACGACGGCGATGTCACAGCCGTCGCTGCCGTGCCGGAACAGCGGCCCGATCAGGTCGTCGCCCACCAGCACCGGGTCCAGGTTGCGGCCCGGCCGTCCCGCGGCCAGGGCGTGGTAGCCGGGGTCGATGTAGTCGGGGCCCACCTTGAACGGCGCGACGCGGTGGCCCGCCTGCCGTAGCGCGCCGATCAAACCCGTTGCCACAGTGGTCTTCCCGCTACCCGATGCCGGTGCGGCGATCACCACGGCAGGGGTACTGCGACCGCTCACGGCGCTCACCTCGCCCCTGCGCGCGAGCGTTCGTGGTCGCGGGATGGGGTTTTCAAGCCGCGGGCGAGAGGAGTCACCATTCGATGCCCTTCTGGCCTTTGCGACCGACGTCCATCGGGTGTTTCACCTTGGTCATCTCGGTGACCAGGTCGGCGGCGTCCAGCAGCGGCTGCGGGGCGTCGCGGCCCGTGATCACGACATGCTGAGTTCCGGGTCGCGCTGCCAGAGTGGCGATCACCTCATCGGTGTCGATCCAGCCCCACTTCAGCGGGTAGGTGAACTCGTCGAGCACATAGAAGTCGTGCCGCTGGTCTGCCAATCGCCGGGCGATCTCGGCCCAGCCGTCGGCCGCGGCGGCCGCATGGTCGACATCGGTACCCGGCTTGCGCGACCATGACCAGCCGGCGCCCATCTTGTGCCACTCGACGGGCCCGCCAACGCCGTGGTCGTCGTGCAACCGGCCGAGCTCGCGAAACGCATTCTCCTCGCCCACTTTCCACTTCGCGCTCTTGACGAACTGGAACACGGCGACGGCGAAACCCTGGTTCCACGCGCGCAGCGCCATCCCGAAGGCGGCGGTCGACTTGCCCTTGCCCGCACCGGTGTGCACCGCAAGCAGCGGTGCGTTGCGGCGGGCGCGGGTGGTCAGGCCGTCGTCGGGGACGGTGAGCGGGCGGCCCTGCGGCATCTTCGGTGCTCCTTACGCGGCCTGCGACCGGACAACCTGAGTGAGGTCGCCGGCCCGCAGCTGTGAGAGCCGGACCGACGGCGAGTCGAGCTGCACGGCCAGCTGCTCAGCCAATCCCAGTCGCACATAGGACGTTTCGCAGTCGACGACGATGGCTGCCGCACCCTCGGCGACCAGTCGGGCCGCCGCCACCCGGGCGCGGCCCAGCGGGTCGGGTCCGCCGGTGGCCCGCCCGTCGGTGAGCACGACGACCAGACTGCGCCGTGCGCGATCGCGCGCCTTCTCCCGCACCACCAGGTCGCGCGCGGCCAGCAGCCCCTGCGCCAACGGCGTTTTGCCTCCGGTGTCGAAGCGGGCCAATCTTCGTCCGGCGATGTGCACCGACGATGTCGGCGGCAACAAAACCTCGGCGTGCTGTCCCCGGAAGGTGATCACCGCGACCTTGTCGCGGCGCTGATAGGCGTCGCGAAGCAGCGACAGCGTCGCTCCGCTCACCGCTGCCATCCGGTCGCGCGCCGCCATCGAACCCGACGCGTCGACCACGAAGATCACCAGATTCCCTTCGCGGCCTTCGCGAATCGCCCGACGCACGTCGCCGGGTTCCGGCCGCAAGCCTGCCGGTCCACGCTGTCGGCGAGCGGCGGCCAGCAGCGTCGCGAAGAGATGGACACCGTGGCCTTTATCGGGTTCGGACGTCGCCGAAACCACGGTCCCCGTGCGGTTGCGCGCACGCGACCGCCGGCCCGGCGCCCCCTCCCCCACACCCGGCACCACCAGAGTCCGCGTACGGAAGACACCGGAGGGAGTGGCGCTCGGCCGAGTGGCCGATGACGAATTATTTTGCGACGGTGGTTGATCCGAGTCCTTCGTCGCCGAGCCTCCGCCGCTCGGCGGGTCGGGTTCGGGTTCGGGTTCGTTGTCACCGGCGTGCTCCTGCGCCTGTGCCATCGCATCGTCGAGCTGCTGTGGGTCCAGCCCGGGGTCGTCGAACGGGTCGCGCCTGCGGCGGTGCGGCAGGGCCAACTCGGCGGCGACCCGGATGTCCTCCTCGGCGACGGTGTGCGCCCCGCGCCACGCGGCATGGGCGACCGCGGTGCGCGCCACCACCAGATCGGCACGCATACCGTCCACATCGAAAGCCGCGCAGAGGGCGGCGATGCGGCGTAACTCGTTGTCCGGCAACTCCACGTCACCAACCGACCGGCGGGCGGCGGCGATGCGGCGGGACAGCTGCGCGTCCTGTTCAGCGTATGCGGCCGCGAACGCCACCGGGTCGGCCTCGAACGCCATCCGCGCGCGGATGACGTCGGCCCGCACGTCGACGTCGCGGGATGCGTGCACATCGACGGTGAGGCCGAACCGGTCGAGCAGCTGGGGACGCAGTTCACCTTCTTCGGGGTTCATGGTGCCGATCAGCACGAACCGGGCCTCGTGGCTGTGCGAGACCCCGTCGCGTTCGATGTGCACCCGACCCATCGCCGCGGCGTCGAGCAGAACGTCGACGAGGTGGTCGTGCAGAAGATTGACTTCGTCGACATAGAGCACACCGTTGTGCGCGCGGGCCAGCAGGCCCGGCGAGAAGGCGTGCTCGCCGTCGCGCAGTACGCGCTGCAGATCCAGCGAGCCGACCACCCTGTCCTCCGTCGCGCCGATGGGCAGCTCGACCAGCCCGGCGTCCGCGGCCCCGGTGCCCGAAAGCACCTGCGCCAGAGCGCGAACTGCCGTCGACTTCGCCGTCCCTTTCTCGCCGCGAATCAGCACCCCGCCGATGTCGGGTCGCACCGCGCACAACATCAGCGCCAGCCGCAACCGGTCGTGCCCCACGATCGCGCTGAACGGATAGATGGGGGTCATGGTTGCTCTACTTCGCTGCGGGCGCGCAACATCGGCACGTGCGGGATCCCGTCGTCGAGGAACTCGTCGCCGTCGCGGACGAACCCGTGTGGCCGGTACATGTCCTCCAGATACGTCTGGGCGTCGATGCGGCAGGCGTGGTCGCCCACCTCGGCCAGCGCCGCCTGCAGCAGGCGATTGGCATGACCGTGGCCTCGGGCGCTGCGCTTGGTGGCGACCCGGCCGATGCGGAACCCCTTCTCACCGCCGGTGTGCTCCTCCATCAGCCGCAGCGTGCAGATCACGTCGCCATCGGGGCTCTCCAACCAGAAGTGACGGGTTTCCGCCAGCAGGTCGCGGCCGTCGAGCTCCGGATACGGGGTCGCCTGCTCCACCACGAACACCTCGACCCGCAGCTTGAGCAGCGAGTAGAGCGTGGCGGTGTCGAGGTCCTTGGCCCAGGCGCGACGCAGCGCGTTGTTGGTCAACGGGACACCGTCGGTTCGGCCACGATCCCCAGGTTATCCCGCGGGTATCGGGCCCGACCCGGCTGCCTGGCCGCGGTTAAGGTAGCTGACGTGACCGCCTGGGAGCCCGACGTGCTGCCCGGCTACTGGCAACACACACTTGCCCTCGGCGCCGATCCCGACGGAGAGGGTGAACTGGTGGCCACCCTGGTGCGCGCCGGTGAACACGCGCCGGCCGTCGAACACGCCGTGCTTATGGTGCACGGGTTCACCGACTACTTCTTCCACACCGAGGTCGCCGACCGCTTCATCGCCCGGGGGTTCGCTTTCTATGCTCTTGACCTGCACAAATGCGGTCGTTCCCGGCGGGAGGGCCAGACGCCGCATTTCACCACCGATCTCGCCCGCTACGACACCGAGCTCGACCGCGCGCTGGACATCGTGTCGGCGGCCACCGGCGGGGCCAAGGTGCTGTTGTACGGGCACTCGGCGGGCGGTCTCATCGTCTCGTTGTGGCTGGACCGGTTGCGGCGACGCGGCGCAGGCGCCGACAGGAACGTCAACGGTCTTGTGCTCAACAGCCCGTGGCTTGACCTACACGGACCGGCGATCCTGCGCACCGTCGGCACCGCCGCGATCGGCGCGGTGTCGCGGTTCCGCAAGAAGCTGGTGGCCCGCTCTCCGACCGAGGGCGGCTATGGCACCTCACTGCACCGCGACTATCACGGCGAGTTCGACTACGACCTGGACTGGAAACCGGTCGGTGGATTCCCGGTGACCTTCGGCTGGATCAACGCGATCAGGCGTGGCCACGCTCGACTGCATCGCGGCCTCGACGTCGGGGTGCCCAACCTGATCCTGCGTTCGGACCACAGCGTCCGCGAGGTTCCCGACCCCGAGCTGATCCAGCGCGGCGACGCCGTCCTCGATGTCAAGCAGATCGCGCGGTGGGCGGGCTGCATCGGCAATCGGACGACGATCGTGCCCGTCGTCGATGCCAAACACGACGTTTTCCTGTCGTTGGCCGAGCCGCGGGCGACCGCGTTCCGCGAGTTGGCGAACTGGCTGGACTGGTATGTCCAATGGTCGCAATCGGTCGACACCCCAGCACAATCCGACAAAGGATGACCCGGATGGAACATTTCGACATCGCGATCATCGGCACCGGCTCGGGCAACGCCATCCTCGACGAGCGCTACACCGACAAGCGCGTTGCGATATGCGAGCAGGGCATCTTCGGCGGAACATGCCTCAACGTCGGCTGCATACCGACGAAGATGTTCGTCTACGCCGCCGAAGTGGCCCGAAATGCCCGTGACACCGCGCGATTCGGCGTCGACGCGAGCCTCGACCGCGTGCGATGGAGTGACATCGTCTCGCGCGTGTTCGGCCGCATCGACCCGATCGCGATGGGCGGCGAGAACTACCGCCGCTCGTCTCCGAACGTCTCGGTGTACGACACTCATACCCGCTTCGTTGAGCCGACCGCCGACGACGGCCGCTACACGTTGCGTACCGAACGCGGCGAGGAGTTCACGGCGCAGCAGGTCGTGATCGCGGCGGGGTCGCGGGTCGTCGTGCCCGACGCGATCGCGACGTGCGGCGTCGACTACCACACCAGCGACACCATCATGCGGATCGGCGAACTGCCGAAGCATCTCGTGATCGTCGGAGGCGGATTCGTCGCCGCGGAGTTCGCCCACACCTTCGCTGCGCTGGGCACGCGGGTTTCGCTCGTGATCCGCGGCGGCACGCTGTTGAAGCACTGCGACGACACGATCTGCGAGCGGTTCACCGACATCGCGTCCAAGAAATGGGAGATCCACAACCACTGCAACGTGATCGGCGCCGACCAGGACAGCTCGGGCATCACGCTGAAGATGGACAACGGTGCAACGCTGCAGGCCGACATGCTGCTGGTGGCGACGGGCCGGGTGCCCAACGGCGACCTTCTCGACGCCGAGTCGGCCGGTATCGAGGTGCGCAACGGCAGCATCGTCGTCGACGAGTACCAACGCACCACCGCGCGAGAGGTTTTCGCACTCGGCGACGTCAGCTCTGATTACCAGCTCAAGCACGTCGCCAACCACGAGGCGCGGGTGGTGCGGGAAAACCTGCTGCTCGACTGGGACGACACCGACAACCTCAAGCAGTCCGATCACCGGTATGTGCCGTCGGCGGTCTTCACCGATCCGCAGATCGCCATGGTCGGTCTCACCGAGAACCAGGCCCGCGCAGAGGGATACGACGTCAGCTCGAAGGTGCAGGACTACGGCGACGTGGCCTACGGCTGGGCGATGGAGGACACCACCGGCATCGCGAAGATCATCGTCGAAGCCAAAACGGGAGAGATCCTCGGCGCGCACATCATGGGCTATCAGGCGTCGTCGTTGATTCAGCCGATCATTCAGGCGATGAGCTTCGGGCTCGCCGGCCAGGACATGGCGCGCGGCCAGTACTGGATACACCCGGCGCTTCCGGAGGTCATCGAGAATGCACTACTGGCACTGTGCGGTGAACCGCCGTGGCCGCCCGCCCGTCGGCACTGAGTCAGTCGACGGTGGCCCAGCGCTTCTCGATCTGCCCGTATCGCCACACCGCACAGGCGATCAGCCACGCCGCGATTAACAGCCCGACGATCATGAACCCGACGAACTCGAGGTTCGCCGAACCGATCGCCGCCAGCGGACCCGTCTCGATGCCCAGCCGGTCGGACACCAGACCCGCGAGCACGATCACGCCGATGACCAATGCCACGACGACCGACAGCACCGTCACGGTCAAGTTGTAGTACACCTTGCGGATCGGCTGCAGGAACGCCCAGCCGTAGGCCCTCGACATCAGGATGCCGTCGATCGCGTCGAAGAGGCTCATCCCGGCCGCGAACAGCACCGGCAGCACCAGGATCGCGTACCAGGGCAGCGTGAACGCCGCCGTGCCTGCTGCCAGCACCAGCAGTGCCACCTGCGTCGCCGTGTCGAAGCCCAGACCCATCAGCAGCCCGACCGGGTAGAGGTGCCACGGCTTGCTGACCCGCCGCATGAACCTGGCGAATACCCGCGCGAGCACGCCGCGCTGCTGAAGGAGCCGTTCGAGCTCAGCCTCGTCGACCTCGCCACCGCGCATCCGGTTGAACACCTTGGCGATACCAACGGCGGCGAACAAGTTGGAGAGCCCGATCAGGATCAGAAAGGTGCCCGCGACGAGGGACCCAACCAAACCGAGGGTCTGCAACAGCGGCGAGCCCTCGTCCTGCACGGGACCGACGACCGCGCGCACACCGATCGCCAGCAGGAACGCCAGCCCGAACACGACGCTGGAATGACCGAGCGAGAACCAGAAGCCGGCCGATACCGCACGGGTCTTCTCCCCGACGAGCTTGCGCGTGGTGTTGTCGATGACCGCGATGTGGTCGGCGTCGAACGCGTGCCGCACGCCGAGCAGGTAAGCCGTCACTCCCAGCCCGACACCGAAGACACCCGCCGAACCCAGCGTGATGTGCTGTGGGGCCACGCCCAGCACCAGCACGCCCCAACCGAAGATGTGCAGCGCCGCCACGACGGCCCCCATCGCGGCGATCGAGGCCCAATCCGTCCGATCGAATCGGTTGGCACCCGTGGCTTCCGACTGCGTCGCGACACTCACCGACCCGAGCCTAGGACTCAGCGCGACATCTGTCTAGATGAACAGATATTCAGGGATCAGTCGTGGCTGTGCTCGGCGTGGCGGGCGCCGATCCGGTGCAGTAGCTGGTGCACGATCTCGTCCTCGAGCCGGTAGCTGACCTCTCGGCCCACCCGGCTCGAACTCACCCAGCCCTGCTGCCGCAGCACCCGGAGTGCTTGCGACACAGCGTTTTCCGACCTACCGAGCGCGGCCGCGAGATCGCCGACGCAGATTCCGGGCGCGCGGTGCAGGCACAGCAGGATCTCCAGCCGGTTCGGATCGGACAGCAGGTCGAAGCGCAAGGTCCAGCCTGGGGTGTCGACGTCGGCCAGTGCCGACGACGCACGCTCGACCAGCAGGTGCTTCGCGGGCTTTTCCACTGCTGACAATGTAATCCAGGTGATCCGCCTTCCGGCCGGATCAGCGCGGCAGCGCCCTAACGATCGCCTTTCCTCGCCGTGACGAGGAGGTACTCGGCAGGGTAGGCCGTGGTGCCCGGCGTACTCGAGCGGTTCCACTCGGTCAAGAACGCCAGGAAATCCCGGTCCAGAGCCGCGACCCGCTCGGGTTGATCGGCGTTGAACTTGTACGCCGCGATCGTCGGCCCGTAGTTGCGCTTCCAATACTCCCGGAATTCCTCCGCGGTCGGGCAGTGATCGATGACGATCTCTCGGCGGCGCATCTCGAGATCGGCCACGCGGTCGCCGAGAAGCCCACGCACGTGTTCCTCGTCGCCCCACAGCGGGGCCGGGCTCGCCCCGGGAGGAGGCGGCGGCGCGTAAGGCTTCATCGTCTTGAACAAGTTGCCGATGAAGCCCTGCGGCGTCCAGCTGATCAATCCGATGGTTCCACCGGGGCGGCACACCCGGATCAGCTCGTCGGCGGCGGCCCGATGATGCGGTGCGAACATCACGCCGACAGCCGACATGACGACGTCGTAGCTGTTATCGGCGAACGGCAGGGCTTCCGCGTCGGCCTCCACCCACTCCAGCTCGACACCACGTGCGGCGGCTACGTGGCGCCCGGCCTCGAACAACTCGGGTGTGAGGTCACTCGCGGTGACGGTTGCGCCCGCCTCGGCGGCCGGGATGGCGGCATTGCCCGACCCGGCGGCGACATCGAGGACGCGGTCGCCGGCCTGAATACGGCATGCGCGGACGAGTTCGGGTCCGAACGCCGGGATCAGCTCGGCCGCGACGGCGGGATAGTCGCCGGCCGCCCACAGGGCCCGGTGCTTCGCCTTGAGTGCACGGTCGACGCCCGACTCGTCCGGCACGCTAACCGGTTGGGTGCTGCTCATGTTGTCCTTACCTTTCTTGCAGAGTTTGATTCATTGGTCTCACAGAGTTGACCCCAAATGTCGGGATCGGACATCTGACAAATGCCTCAGATTTGTGCCGGGATCCTCTCAGTCCAGGAAGCCGTGCAACAACGCGGCCGACCCGCCGACATGTGCCAGCATCGCGGTCGCTGCACCGTCGCAGTCTCCGGCCAGGATCGCCATCACGATCGCCTCGTGCTGCTCGTCGGAGTGTGCGATGTTTCGCGCCAGCAGAGGAATCTGGTCGAGCAGGCCGTTCACCCGCATGCGGTTCTCGGCCACCAGGGTCACCAGCGACGGCGACCCCGCGGCTTCGGCGACGGCCAGGTGAAACCGCGAGTCCAATCGCCGGTAGTCGATCGGTGGCGCCTCGCGCACGTCGGTCATCCGCATCCACAAGACCTCGCGCTCGGCGGCGGTGAAGGTCCTGTTCGCCGCCATCCGCGCCGCGCCCACCTCGAGGATCTCCCGCAGCCGCAACGCGTCGTCGATCTCGGCTCGGGTCACGCCCGCGGTGTCGCCGGTGTGGGCGGGCAGCGGCTCGGCCAGAAAGGTGCCGCCATAGCGGCCACGCCGTGACACCAGATAGCCCGCATCCGACAGCGACTTGATCGCCTCCCGCACGGTGTCGCGGCTGACTCCGAGCCGTGCGGCCAATTCCCGTTCCGGCGGCAACGACTCACCCGGCGCCAGCACACCGAGCCGGATGGTCTGCAGGAGCCGGCCGACGGTGTCTTCGAAGGCGTTGCCCGGCCGCACCGGGCGAAGCAGAGCTTCGCCTGCACGCGGTACATCCGGGACGGCCGCCATGTCTCTACAGCGGCGTCACGTACGCGGAGCTGATCCCGCCGTCGACCAGGAAGGTGGATCCGGTGATGAACGATGCGTCATCGCTGGCGAGGAACGCCACCGCGGCAGCCAGTTCCGCGGGATCGGCGAATCTGCCCATCGGCACGTGCACGAGCCGACGCGCGGCCCGTTCGGGGTCCTTGGCGAACAGTTCGGTCAGCAGCGGCGTGTTCACCGGGCCGGGGCACAAGGCGTTGACCCTGATGCCCTGCCGCGCGAACTGCACGCCGAGTTCCCGCGACATCGCCAGCACGCCGCCCTTCGACGCCGTATAGCTGATCTGGGAGGTCGCCGATCCCATCACGGCGACGAACGACGCGGTGTTGACGATCGAGCCCTTCTGCTGCGGAACCATGTGGCGCAGCGCTGCCTTGCAGCACAGGTACACCGACTTGAGGTTGATGTCCTGGACCCGTTGCCACGCATCGATTTCGGTGTTTTCGATCAGGTCGTCCTCGGGCGGTGAGATGCCCGCGTTGTTGAATGCGATGTCCAGCGAGCCGTATGTCTTCGCGGCGGTGTCGAAGAGCGTGTCGACCGCGACCTGGTCGGACACATCGACGGGCACGAACAGACCCTCGAGTTCGTCGGCGACGTCCTTGCCGGCCGCCGGGTCGATGTCGCCGATGACGATTCTGGCGCCCTCGGACCGCATCCGCCTCGCGGTCGCCAGTCCGATGCCGCTGGCGCCGCCGGTGATGACGGCGACCTTGTCCTTCAGCCGCTGGGTCAGATCCACTAGCTTTCTCCGATCGCGAAAAAGACGTTCTTGGTTTCGGTGAAGTGCAGCGGCGCGTCGGGACCCAGCTCGCGTCCCAGGCCCGACTGCTTGAACCCGCCGAACGGCGTGTTGTAGCGGACCGAGGAGTGCGAGTTGACCGACAGGTTGCCCGACTCGACCGCTCGCGACACCCGCACCGCTCGGGAGAGGTTGTCGGTCCAGATCGAGCCGGACAGGCCGTATACGGTGTCGTTGGCCAGCGCGATGGCGTCGGCCTCGTCATCGAACGGCAGCACCGTGACGACGGGCCCGAAGATCTCCTCGATCACCGTGCGGTCGGTTCGCGCAGGGGTCAATACCGTTGGCGGGAACCAGTATCCGGGACCGGCGGGCGCGCTGCCGCGGAACGCGACGGGTGCGTCGTCGGGCACGTAAGCCGCCACCGAGTCGCGGTGAGACGCGGACACCAGCGGGCCCATCTCGGTGTCTTTCGACGCCGGGTCCCCGACAACGACACCCTTGACCGCAGGCTCGAGCATCTCCATGAATCGGTCATAGACGTTGCGCTGCACGAGTATCCGGCTGCGCGCGCAGCAGTCTTGGCCGGCGTTGTCGAACACACCGTACGGCGCGGTGGCCGCCGCCCGCTCCAGATCGCAGTCGTCGAACACGATGTTGGCACTCTTGCCGCCCAGTTCCAGCGTCACCCGCTTGATCTGCTTGGCGGCGCCGGCCATCACGCCGACACCCACCTCCGTCGAGCCGGTGAAGACGACCTTGCGTACGTCGGGATGGGTGACGAAGCGCTCGCCGATCACCGACCCCTTGCCGGGCAGCACCTGGAAAAGGTCCTCGGGCAGCCCGGCATCGATCGCCAGCTCGCCGAGCCGGATCGTCGTCAGCGGTGTCCACTCGGCCGGTTTCACCAGCACGGCATTGCCGGCGGCCAGCGCAGGCGCAAACCCCCAGGACGCGATCGGCATCGGAAAGTTCCACGGGGTGATCACGCCGACGACTCCGAGCGGCTCGTTGAAGGTGACGTTGAGTCCGCCCGCCACGGGAATCTGCTTGCCGGACATGCGCTCCGGGGTCGCTGAATAGAACTGCAAGACATCGCGGACGTGTCCGGCCTCCCACTGGGCGTTGCCGACGGGGTGGCCGGAATTGGCCACCTCCAACGCAGCGAGTTCGTCGACGTGCGCATCGACGACGGATGCGAACGAACGGAGCGCGGCGGCCCGATCGGCCGGTGGCAACGCGGCCCAGGTCCGCTGCGCGACGACTGCACGCGAGACGGCGTCGTCGACACCGGCCTCGTCGACCCGCTCGACGGTGCGCAACTCCTGCTCCGTGGCCGGGTTGATCAGAGTCGAGGTGCCCACGCGTTCACCTTTCCCGTCGCGTATTCCGAGGCCGCCGCGACCACCCCGGCGAACAGCCGGATGTCGTCGAGGCGTTCTTCGGGATGCCACTGCACCGCCAGGACAAATGCTGTCCCGGAAGGGATTTCGACCGCCTCGATCACCCCGTCGGAATCCTGCGCGCTGATGATCAGCCCGTCGCCGAGCCGGTCGATCCCCTGGTGGTGGTAGCACTGCACGTCCGACGCGGCACCGATCAACGAAGCCAGCCTGGTGTCGGGCACCGTGCGCACCACCGTTGTCGAGAACACCGCATTGCCCTGCTGGTGGCGGGTGTGACCGAGGACGTCGGGCAGATGCTGGTGCAGCGTGCCGCCCAGTGCCACGTTCACGACCTGTGCGCCGCGGCAGATGCCGAGCAGTGGCAAGCCGCGCCGAATCGCCCCGCGCACCAACGCAACCTCCCATGCGTCGCGCTCACGGTTGGCCGGCACCGGCTCGTCGGTGGCGGGGTGGCGTTGTTGTCCGTAACCGGCCGGGTCCATGTCGCGGCCACCGGTGATGATCAGCCCGTCGAGCCCGTCCAGGACGCGGTCGGCGGCGTCGACGGGCTGGGGCGGTAGCAGCACCGCAGTACCGCCCGCGAGGTTGACGCCCTCCATGTAGATGGCGGGCAGGAAACTGGCGTGCACGTCCCAGATCCCGGTTTGGGCCTGCTGCAGATAGGTGGTGAGCCCGAGCACCGGCCTGGGCCCGCCGACGCTTCGGTTGTCAAAGGCGCTCAAAGCCGCGCACCCTCTCCCAGTCGGTCACCGCGGCGTTGAACGCCTTCAGCTCGACGCGGGCGTTGTTGAGATAGTGGTCGACGACGTCATCGCCGAAGGCCTCGCGCGCCACCTGTGAGCTGTCGAACAGCTCTGCGGCTTCGGCCAGCGTCGTGGGCAGGCACTCGGCGCCGCTGGTGTAGGCGTTGCCCACCATCGGCTCCGGCAGTTCGAGTTCGGCCTCGATGCCGTGCAGGCCGCCGGCGATCAACGCCGACACGGCCAGATACTGGTTGACGTCACCGCCGGGTGCCCGGCACTCCATCCGCATGCCGTGGCCGTGACCGACGACCCGCAGCGCGCACGTCCTGTTGTCCATCCCCCACGCGATCGCGGTCGGCGCAAAACTACCTTCGACGAATCGCTTGTAGGAGTTGATGTTCGGCGCGTAGAAGAGTGTCAGCTCCCGCAGAGTCGCGAGCTGGCCGGCGATGAAGCTCCGGAACATCGCCGACATACCGTCGTCCGCGGCGGGGTCGGCGAACACCGCGCCGCCGTCGTCGCCGCGCAGCGATATGTGGATGTGGCAGCTGTTCCCTTCGCGCTCATCGAATTTCGCCATGAACGTCAGGCTCTTGCCGTGCTGGTCGGCGATCTCCTTGGCACCGTTCTTGTAGATCGTGTGGTTGTCGCAGGTGACGCGGGCGTGGTCGTAGCGGAACGCGATCTCCTGCTGACCGAAGTTGCACTCGCCCTTGACGCCTTCGCAGTACATGCCCGCGCCGGTCATCCCGAGCCGGATGTCGCGCAGCAGCGGCTCCATCCGGGTGGACGCCAGCATCGCGTAGTCGACGTTGTAGTCGGTGGCCGGTGTCAGGCCGCGATATCCGGCCGCCCACGCATCGCGGAAGGAGTCGTCGAACACCATGAACTCGAGTTCGGTGCCCACGTAGGGCACCAGGTTCGCCTCGGCCAGGCGGGCGATCTGTTTGTTGAGGATGCTGCGCGGTGCCTGCGTCACCGGGTCGCCGTTCGTCCAGGACAGATCGGCCATCACCAGCGCGGAGCCCGGCAGCCACGGCAGCAGGCGCAGTGTGGAGAAGGCCGGTGTCATCACCATGTCGCCGTAGCCGGTCTCCCAACTGGAGATGGCATAGCCGTCCACGGTGTTCATGTCCACGTCGACGGCGAGCAGGTAGTTGCAGCATTCTGCGCCATGGGCAGCCACGTCCTCGACGAACAACCGTGCGTCGACGCGTTTGCCGGTCAGCCGACCCTGCATGTCGCAGAAGGCGACGATGACGGTGTCGATGTCCCCCGCGGCGATCAACGACTCCAGTTCGGCTTGCGCCAGCATTCCAGTCACTCCCTAAAGGTAGGTCACCAGACCAATAGCCGCTAGCGCTCGGGGAAGTTGGATGCCACCTGGGCGCGCCGGTTCACCCGCACGTCGAACGCCTCCGAGACATGCCATTCCCTCGACAACATGACCGGCGTGCCGTCCCGGTCGTAGTCGATCTCCTCGATGTACAGCAGCGGTTTGCCGCGCCGGATTCCCAGCACCTTCGCCGTGAAGCTGGTGCTGGCGACGGCGCGCAGCGTGGCGGTCGCGTGGTCGGCGGCGTGCCCTGACGAACTCAGCAACGCGAACAGTGACGGATCCAGGTGCGCCAGGTCGAGGTCGGCCTTCAGCAGCCGCGCGGGGATGCGGTCGCGCGAGTAGATCACCGGCTGCTCGTCGGCGGTGCGGACGCGTTCCACCGCAAGGATCTTCTCGCCGCGGTCGAGTTGCAGTGGTCCGTCGATCTTCGACGACTGCTCGAAAACCGCGTCCAGCACCCGCATTCCGGCGTGCGCGCCTGCGCTCTCGATCATCGCGAGATAGCTCAGGGTCGAGTCCAGTCCGTGCGGCATCCGCCGTCGCTCGGCGACATAGCTGCCCGATCCCCGACGGCGGGTGACATAGCCGGCCTCGACGAGTCCTCGCACTGCTTCGCGCACCGTGGCCCGCGACACCCCGAATCGCTTCGACAGTTCGCCTTCGGTGGGCAGCTTCGTGCCGGGCGCCATCTGCGAGGCGGTGATCTCCTCCAGCAGCTCGTCGCGCAGCCGGTCGGCGAGCAAAGTCTGCCCGGGCATTCCCCGAGCCTACGTGGCGCCCTGCGCGGCATCGGTGGCCGACGCGGTCTCCTCCAGCACCCGGCGAACCTGGTCCGCGATGGACGGAGCCCCCGGCAGGAGGCCGTCGAAGATCGCACTGCCGATCGTGTAGCCCCACGCACCGGCCCGGCCGACCGCGACGGCCCGGTCGATGCTGGCGATGGACCCCGCAACTATGACCGGGCCGCTCGAGGCCGCCGTGACCGTACGGATCAGCTCGAGGATGTCGGCGGTCGGGTGGCGGTAGGCCAGCAGGTCGAGCCCGCTGACGTGGTCGAGAGCGGTGAGCCGTTTCGCGTCGGCGGCGATCTCGTCGACGGTGCCGAGCAACACGCTCGGGTGGTCGACGACCCGGCCGGGGAACGGACAGTACCGCACGCCGTCGGGAAGCATGCCCGCCGTCTCGGCGCCGTGTGTGCCGCCGAGCACCCAGTCGACACCGGCCTGCGCCGCCGACCGCAACGACGACAGCTCTTCCTCCTTGCTCGTCGACACCACCTCGAGCATCACCTCGAAGCCCGCATCGTGGGCGAGCGCGGTCAGTTTCCGCTGTGTCCCGAGATCAGCGCCGACATCTTTGAACCCGATGTAGCGCAGCCCGCTGTCGGCCAGCGTCGGCACGATCTCGGCCGCGTTGTCGACGGTTCGGTCGCCATGGGTGAGCATGAACACAAAGTGAGCCACCAGTCCTCCTTCATCCTTCGGCATCGGCCACGATCGACCGCGCCGTCTCGTCTGACCAGACGCCGAGCAGATCGGCGAGATCGACTATCGATATCCGTTCCCGGAGTAGGTGGCAGTTGCGCAGCGCCCAGAACAGCAGGCCCTCGTCGTAGCCGGCACCGAGATCGGCCGCCCGAGTGGGAAGGCAACTGGCAGTAGTCACCTCGTCGAACTGCGCGGGCGTCGGCAGCGCCAGGGTCCGGGTGAACCCGGCCCAGTCCGCGACCATCGCCTCGACGGTGTCCCGATGAGCCAGTAACCAGTTGCGCTTGGCGGAATACGCCGTCCAGCACTCCTCCACCGTCTTCGCCCCGAGCCCGCCGAACGCCAGCGCCACCGAGTCACGGCTCGCCGGCTCGTCGGGCACCCGCACGTTCGGCTTCGCCGAGGCGACCGTCTGGTCGACGAGCTGCCAGACCCGCAGCGCGAGCCGGGTCGCGACCGTCACCTGCATGCCGTGGGGCGCCGCCGGGCCCTGCCGCTGGGACAGCGCCATCTCGAGCAGATGCGACACCGCGTGTTCGCTGCCCGAAGCCGGGGCCGTCGAACCGACGATGCCCATCGACAGCCCACTGGCCGCCAGCAGCCTGGCCAAATCGGCGAGCCCGTCGGCCTCGGCTTCGCGGGCAGCCCGCGCGAGCGACGGCAGTACAGGCATCGCCGTGAGGACCTGCTCGACCACCGCGGCGTCATAGCCCGGTCCGTGACCGAGCCCCGCAGCGAGTTGCCACTCGGCGACCGCGTTGGGCACCGTCGACAGGTCCCCCACGCCGGCAAGGTTCAGCCGGGCCGGGGCCGCGGTGAGGATGTCAGAGTCGGCGACGAGCATGTCCGGCCACCGCGACACCACCGTGCGTTTGGCGCCGGCGATCACCAGGACGCTGCGGTCAGCGATGAAACCATTGATGCTGCAAGCGGTTTGGACCGCGACGTGGCGGCTGCCGGTGCGCTGCGCGGTGACCTTGGCGATGTCGGTGAGCGTGCCGGCACCCACGGAGATCAGCAGAGCCGCGGAGCCGACTTCGTTCACCGCGCGCTCGACGGTCGCCTCATCGGCACGCACAGTGCCCTCGCCGAGCTGGATCACCGGGCAGTCGCCCAGCTGCGCTGCGAGCCGGTCGACGACCGGTCCGGCAGGCGTGCGGTAGGGCCCGCCGTCGCTGATGATCACCGGCGCCGGCGCGTCCGGCCGCGCGCAGGCGTCGGCGATCGCGCCGTCGAGGATCGACGTGCCGACCCGGACGTCGATGTCCGGCAGGTCTTCGCGGCCCCGCTCGCGGAGTTCGGCGAGGATGGTGCGCGGCTCGGGCACGGTTGCGGTCATGGGGCCAACGCCGACTCGACGGCATCGAACGCGGCGCGGTAACGCCCGTATGACTCGGCGTACTGCCGCTGCGCGGCGGCATCGGGTTCGATCGGATTCGGGTCCAGCTGCACGGCGACGGAGGCCGCCGAGAAATCGGCGAACAGCCCGACGCCGACGCCGGCCACCATCGCCGCGCCGACCGCGGTGGCCTCGTCGGTCAGCACCCGGCGCACCGGCCTGCCCAGCACGTCCGCCTTGATCGATGCCCACAGATCGTCGCGGGCTCCCCCGCCGACGATGCGCATCTCGCCGTGGCCGAGGCCGAGTGCCTCGAGCCGGTCGACGATGTCGCGCAGCGCATACGCGCACCCTTCGAGGACGGCGCGCGCAACGTGGGCCGACGTGTGGTTCATCGCCAGGCCGAGGAAGGCGCCGCGCATCGCGTCGTTCCACCGCGGTGCGGTCGAGCCCGACAAGGCAGGCAGGAACAGCACCCCGTCGCTGGCCGGAGGCGCCTCTCTGGCACGCGCGAACACCTCACCCTGGGGTATGCCGAGAAGCCCGGTGGCCAGCCACAGCGTGCTGCCGCCGCTGACGAAGCCGGGGTTCTCGATCAACCAGGAGCCCGGTACCGCGTGACCGTGCGTCTCGACCACACCGAGTGGATCGCGCACGGGCGCGGCGGCCACCGTGGTCACCGGTTCGGCTGTGCCGGTGACGTCGACGACGACCCCGGCCTCGATGGCACCGGCGCCGACGGATGCGGCGTGCTCGTCTCCGGTACCGACGACCACCGCGCAGGTGGCGGGCAGGCCGAGCTCGGCGGCCGCCTCGGGCAGCAGCGTGCCCACCACGTCGGTCGACGGCCGCACCGGCGGCAGCATCGCGGGGTCGACACCGGCGGCCTCGCACAGTTGGTCGTCGAAGTCACCGGCGGTCACGTCGTACACCATCGTCGAAGAGGCGTTGGCCGCGTCCTGGGCGTATGACCCCGAAAGATGGTGCAGCACATACGATCCGACAGGAGCGAGCACGGCTGCACGCCGCCAGACCTCGGGTTCGTTCTCCCTGATCCACATCATCTTCGGCGCGCTGTGCGACGCGTCGGCCACCAGCCCGGTGCGCTCGGCGAGTCGTTCCGAACCCACGACGCCGACCAGCTGGTCGCATTGCTTGGTGGCCCGCTTGTCCAGCCAGATGATCGCCGGCCGCAGCGGGGTGCCGTCGGCCTCACACGCGATGACACCGTCGACCTGGCTGCCCAGGCCGATGGCAACCACCCGATCCGACTGTGCCCCTTCGGTGGCCGCGCGGACCGCGTCGCGAAGTGCCGTGCGGTAAGCGTGCGGGTCCTGGTCGGCCCAACCGTCGTGTTCGTGCACCATGGTCAGTGGCGCCGAACCGGCGGAGACGACGTCGCCGCGCTCGTCGACGATCACCGCTTTGATGCTCTGCGAGCCGACGTCGACACCCAGGACCAGAGACACGACTCCCCCTCGGGTTGGCGGTGAACAACGGCCGCTGCTAGAAGACTTCGAAAGTTACGGTATGCGGGGAGAATTGGGCGGTGATCTGCCCCGCCGGTCACAACTATGGTGACCGAGTCGGCGAATCGTCCGCCGCGATCTCGGTGACGGAGACCGTACCGTAACCCTCTTCCTGCAGGTTCGCGCCGCGTCGTCCGTGTGACATCGCGAACTCCTCTTCAGGGGACAGCACCAACTTGTGCCGGCCTCGCACCGCGAAGTAGATGATTCCGATGACGAAGTAGACGAGCGTGCCGTAGACCCCCGGCCGGTAGTCCTCGTTGAGGAACAGGGACACGAGCGCCACCAGCGCAATGGCGCCGGCGACCGCCGCGCCCCACACGCCGACCGGGCTGCGGTAGGGCCGCTCGATGTTCGGCAGCTTGCGGCGCAGCACGATGAACGCCAGGCACTGCATGAAGTAGGAGATCACCGCGCCGAACACGGCCATGTACAGCAGCGCGCCGACGATCTTGCCCGCAAGCGCATTCTCGCTCTGGCCGGCGAAGTAGATGACCAGCGAGAGTATGTAGCCGATCACCGCGCCCGCGATCAGTGCGACGTACGGCGTGTTCCTGGTGGGATGGGTGATCGACAGGCTCTGCGGGAAATAGCCTGCGCGCGAGAGCGAATAGGTGTTGCGGCCATAGGCGTAGATGATCGTGAAGAAGCTGGCGATCAAGCCGATCAGCGCGAGCAGCCCGAGCAGGGAGGCGCCTGCCCCCTCGCCGAACACGGCCTTGAATCCGTCGAAGAACGGCGTCGCCGACGTCCCGATCTCCGCGGCGCCGCCGCCAACTCCGGTGTTCAGGAACAGGGTCAGCACCGCGAACAGCATCAGCGTGGTCAGGCCCCAGATCGTCGCGCGGGGAATGTCGCGCTTCGGATCGTGGGATTCCTCGGCGGCCAGTGGCAACTCCTCGATCGCCAGGTAGAACCAGATCGCGAACGGCAGTGCGGGGAAGATGCCTGCGACTCCCTTCGGCAGGAAACTGCTGTTGCCGTCGTCCGGCGGGATGTTGGTCAGCAGGCTGCTGTCGAACGAGCGCGAAATCAGCACGGCGGCGAAGAAGAACGCGAGCACGCCGAGCGCCAGCACGGTGATCACCACGGTGAAGCGCATGGTGATCTCGATGCCCATGATGTTGATTCCGACGAAGACGATGTAGTAGACGGCCCACCAGAGCACCGGGCTGTTCCACCAGCCGTCGGCTCCGCTCAGGTCGAAAACGATGTCGTGGGACAGGAATCCCATCGCACCGACGACCACCGCGGGCGTGATCACATACTCCATGTTCTCCGCCAGGCCGGTGATGAAGCCGCCCCACGGCCCCATCGCCGACCGGGAAAACGAGTAGGCCCCGCCGGTGTGAGGCAGAGCCGGCGACATCTCGGCGATGGAGAAGCACAGGCCGTAATACATGACCGTGATCACGATCCCGGCGATCAGCAGCCCGCCGAAGCCGCCGGCGTCGAGGCCGAGGTTCCAGCCGTAGAAATCACCGGAGATGACGGCGCCGACGCCGAGTGCCCACAGTGACCAGAAGGCGGCGTGGCGGCGCAACTGCCGCTTCTCGAAATACCCCTGGCCGGCCTCCCGGTAGGTGACCGAACCGACTGCCCGGCTGTTCTCCGCCATCGTTCCTCCTCGGCTTTCGACAGGCCTGCGAACGAAAGTTGTCAGACAACTTGGACAATAAACCTGGGCGGATGCGTGGTCAACGGCCGGACGTGAAGATTTACGTATTCGTCACTGCCAAAGGTAGGACACCAGACCTTTGGCGTTTTATTGTGCCTAGTGCGAGTTGTGTCCCCCACCCCCCGAAGGAGAACCGCCGTGCCAGAGGGCCATGAACACCTAGATGACGACGAGAGACATCTCGCCAGCCTCGGCTATGTCCAGGAGTTGTCGCGCTCGTGGTCGGGCTTTTCCAACTTCGCGATCTCGTTCTCGATCATCTCGATCCTGGCGGGCTGCTTCACCTCGTTCGGGCTTGGCTGGAACAACGGTGGGCCTGCCGCGATCGCGTGGGGTTGGCCCCTTGTCTCGATCTTCATCCTGATCATCGGGTTGTGCATGTCGGAGTTGGTGTCGGCATTCCCCACCTCGGGCGGGATCTATTGGTGGGCAAGCAAACTGGGCGGCCCCAAGGCAGGTTTCTACACCGGGTGGCTGAACCTGATCGGGCTGATCGCCATCCTGGCATCGGTCGCCTACGGCTGCGCGACTTTCCTCGACCTGACGCTCGGCACCTTCAGCGAGTCGTGGCTCAACGGCTACAGCCTGACGCGGACGTTCATCCTGTTCGTCGTCATCCTGGCGGCATCAGCGATCATCAACATCTTCTCCAGCCATCTGCTGGCCGTCATCAACAACATCTCGGTGTGGTGGCACGTGGCGGGGGCTGCAGCGGTGATCCTGATCCTCTGGCTCATCCCTGATCAGCACGCCAGTTTCGGCGACGTCTTCGCCAAGACGATCAACAACAGCGGCATGTTCGGCGGTTCCACCTCCAGCCTTGGCTTCCTGTTCTTCTGCCTGCCGATCGCGGCGATCCTGACTCAGTACACGATCACCGGCTACGATGCCTCTGCACACCTCTCCGAGGAGACCAGGAGTGCGGCCGACGGTGCGGCCAAAGGTATTTGGCGCTCGATCTTCTACTCGGCGCTCGGTGGCTGGGTCCTTCTGCTGACCTTCCTGTTCGCGGTGCAGGACTCCGACGGGGTATCCGCCGGCGGCGGCGCGGTGGTGACCATCTTCACCCAGGCGATGGATTCCAAGTGGGTGGCGATAGTCCTCTTCATTTCCACCGCGGGACAGTTCTTCTGCACGACGGCGTGCCAAACGAGTGCGTCGCGGATGTTGTTCGCCTTCAGCCGCGACCGGGCGGTGCCGGGTCACCAGCTGTGGTCGGCGTTGAGCTCGAAGAGGATTCCCGCCAACGGCGTCATGGTCACAGCGGTGCTGGCCGCCATCATCACCCTGCCCGCCCTGGTCGAAGTCGACATCAACGGCGCACCCGTACCCGTTGCCTTCTTCGCGGTGGTCTCGATCGGCGTGGTCGGGCTGTATCTGTGTTTCGCCGTGCCGATCTATTACCGGTGGAAAGCCGGGGATTCCTTCCCGATCGGGCGGTGGAACCTGCGCGGCCATCACAAGTGGATGGCGCCCGTCGCGATCATCGAGATCGCCGTCACCTCGATCATCGCGATGTTCCCGACCTCCCAGGGTGGTATGCCGTGGGATCCGAGCTTCGAGTGGAAGTTCGTCAACTACACCCCACTGCTCGTCGGTGGTGTGCTGATCCTGCTCTACATCTACTGGCACGCATCGGTGAAGAACTGGTTCACCGGGCCGATCAAGCAGGTCCACGAGACGGGCGAGCTGGAGGGCGTTTCGTAGCCACCGGGAAGGGGCAATAACCCTCCGGTGCGCCAGGCGGGGCGTCAAACGGTAGGGTCGAACTGATGTGTGGAGCCACCGGGGAGGTGCGACTCGACGGCCGACCGCCTGATCTGGCGGCGGTCTCGGCCATGGCTGAGGCGATGGCGCCTCGGGGTCCCGATGGGGCCGGCGCGTGGGCACAGGGACGGGTTGCGCTGGGACACCGGCGCCTCAAGATCATCGACCTCACCGAGGCGGGCGCACAGCCGATGGTCGACAGCGACCTCGGCCTGGCGATCGCGTGGAACGGCTGCATCTACAACTACAAGGATCTGCGCCGCGAACTGTCCGAACACGGCTACCGGTTCTTCTCCCACAGCGACACCGAGGTGATGCTGAAGGCCTACCACCACTGGGGCGACCGCTTCGTCGACAGGCTCTACGGAATGTTCGCGTTCGCGATCGTGGAGCGCGACACCGGCCGCGTGCTTCTCGGCCGTGACCGGCTCGGGATCAAGCCGCTGTACCTGACCGAGGACGCCAAGCGCGTGCGGTTCGCCTCCTCGCTGCCCGCGCTACTGGCCGGCGGCGGCGTCGACACCCGCATCGACCCGGTCGCCTTGCACCACTACCTCTCCTTCCATTCCGTCGTTCCGCCACCGCGCACCATCCTGCGCGGCGTGTCGAAGGTGCCGCCTGCAACGCTCGTCGCGATCGAGCCGGACGGCCGTCGTAGCACCACCACCTACTGGTCACCGGATTTCAGTCGGGCGAACGATCGCCAAGACTGGTCCGAAAAGGACTGGGAGGATGCGGTTCTCGCCTCGCTGCGGGTTGCGGTCGACCGGCGCATGGTGGCCGATGTGCCGGTGGGCTGCCTGCTGTCGGGTGGAGTCGACTCGAGCCTGATCGTCGGACTGCTGGCCGAGGCGGGCCAGACGGGGCTGCAGACGTTCTCCATCGGCTTCGAATCCGTCGGCGACGTCGAAGGCGACGAATTCACCTGGTCCGACATCGTCGCCAAACGGTTCGGCACCGTCCACCATCAGATCCGCATCGGTACCGACCGGATGCTGCCCGCCCTCGACAGCGCGATCGGCGCGATGAGCGAGCCGATGGTCAGCCACGACTGCGTCGCCTTCTATCTGCTCAGCCAGGAGGTCGCCAAACACGTCAAGGTGGTGCAGTCCGGTCAGGGCGCCGACGAGGTGTTCGCGGGTTACCACTGGTATCCCCCGATGGGCGAGCCCGCCGCCGCTTCCCTTGACGGCGCGGTGACTGCCTACCGGGGTGCGTTCTTCGATCGCGACGCCGCCGGGGTGCACGCCCTGGCGACGTCGGGCTATGTCGCCGACGACGACCCGAGCGGTCGGTTCGTCAGCGAGCACTTCGCCAAAGAGGGCGCGCAGACCGGTGTCGACCGGGCACTTCGACTGGACACCACGGTGATGCTGGTTGACGACCCCGTCAAACGGGTAGACAACATGACCATGGCCTGGGGTTTGGAGGGGCGCGTGCCGTTCCTCGACCACGAACTCGTCGAACTGGCCGCCACCTGTCCGCCCGAACTCAAAACGGCGCAGGGCGGCAAGGGTGTGCTGAAAGAAGCCGCCCGCCGGGTGATTCCTGCGGAGGTCATCGACCGGCCCAAGGGCTATTTTCCGGTGCCGGCGTTGACCCATCTGGAGGGCCCGTACCTGGACTTGGTCCGCGACGCGCTCTACGCGCCGGTCGCCAAGGAGCGCGGGCTGTTCCGGCCCGAGGCGGTCGACGCCCTGCTCGGCGACCCCAACGGCAAGCTGACCCCGCTACGCGGCAACGAGCTGTGGCAGATCGCGCTGCTGGAACTGTGGCTGCAGAAACACGGGATCTCGGGTCCGGCGGCATGAGCACCGAGGCGGACGCGAGTGAGGATCGCAGCGAAGCGAGGACCGGAGCGAGCGGGAGCCGAGCAGTAAGCCACGAGGCGGACGCGAGTGAGGATCGCAGCGAAGCGAGGACCGGAGCGAGCGGGAGCCGAGCAGTAAGCCACGATCATTGCGAGGCCATCACGCTCGGCCTGCACGACGCGTCGCCGGCGCACCTCGTCGACGTGATGGCCGATGACGTCGTACTCGAACTCGGGTGGGGCCGACTGATTTTCGGGCAGACCTTCGCCGACGCCGAGAAGCTCGCCGATGTGCTGCGCGGCGAGACGCACGGCAGGCGGGACATCTGTATCTATGCCAGGGAGCCCCACGTCCTCGTCGCCAAGGCGCCCGCCGAACTGTTCATCGATCCCAGCCACACCTACCGGCTGCGCTTCTCCGCCGACGACGAGAAGGCGCCGGCGGCGTCGGGCTTCACCGTGCGTGCACTGCAGAACGAAACCGAAGCCGACGCGATGAACAACGTGTACGTCCGGTGCGGGATGGTGCCCGCACCGACCGAGGTCATCTGGGACAACCACCGCAACCGCGAGCCGGTCGACTACCTCGTCGCCGTCCGCGACGACGACGGATCGGTGGTCGGCACGGTCACGGGGGTCGACCACGAGCTGCTGTTCTCCGACCCGGAGGAGGGCTCGAGCCTGTGGACGCTGGCCGTCGATCCGTCGACCAGCCTGCCCGGTGTCGGCGCGGCGCTGACCCGTGCCCTCGCCGACCTGTACCGGGACCGCGGGCGCGCCTACATGGACCTGTCGGTCACCCACGACAACGCCGCCGCCATCGGGCTCTACGAGAAGCTGGGTTTCCAGCGGGTGCCGGTGATGGCGGTCAAGCGCAAGAACGCGATCAACGAACCGCTGTTCACCCACCCACCCGAGACGGTCGACGACCTCAACCCGTATGCGCGCATCATCGCCGACGAAGCCATGCGCCGCGGCATCTGGGTCGAGGTGCTCGACGCCGGCGCCGGCGAGATGCGCCTGTCCCACGGCGGCCGCGCGGTCGTGACCCGGGAGTCGTTGTCGGAGTTCACTTCCGCGGTGGCCATGAGCCGTTGCGACGACAAGCGCCAGACCCGGCGCATCGTCGGCGAGGCCGGCATCAAGGTGGCGAAGGGCCGTTTGGCGACCTTCGACGAAGGCGACCACGACTTCCTCGCCGAGGTCGGCGACGTGGTGGTCAAACCGACCCGGGGCGAGCAGGGTAAGGGCATCACCGTCGGCGTCGACGGACCCGACGAACTCGACAGCGCTCTGGCCCGGGCTCGCGAGCAGCACCCCGACGTGCTCATCGAGCAGCGCGCCAAGGGCGACGACCTCCGCCTCGTGGTGATCGACGGCAAGGTCGTCGCCGCCGCGGTGCGCAGTCCCGCCGAGATCGTCGGCACGGGCCACCACACCGTGCGCGAGCTCATCGAGGCACAGAGCAGGCGGCGCGCCGCCGCCACCGGCGGCGAGTCACGCATCCCGGTCGACGAGGTCACCGAGGCGACGGTGGCCGAAGCCGGGTACTCGTTCGACGACGTCCTACCCGAGGGTGAGCGCCTGCGGGTGCGGCGCACCGCGAACCTGCACCAAGGCGGCACGATTCACGACGTGACCGCGCAGGTGCATCCGGAGCTCTGCCGGGTGGCCGTGAAGGCGGCCGAGGCGATCGGCATCCCGGTCACCGGTATCGACCTGCTGGTGCCCGACGTCACCAAGGACGAGTACGTGTTCATCGAGGCCAACGAGCGCCCCGGGCTGGCCAACCACGAACCCCAGCCGACCGCTGCGGCCTTCGTCGACTACCTGTTCCCCACTACGCCCGGCTTGCCGCAGGCCTGGACGCCCACCGAGGCGCGCGACTGAGAGCGCTCACCACGTGCTGGTGCGCAACACGATCTCGGCGGCCAGCTGCGCCGTCGACTCCTGGGCGTTGCGCCGCGCCAGCAGCTCGACCAGCCGGAAGTCGCCGTAGACGAAACGCTGGCTGGCCCGTGCCACGGCATGGGCCGCCGGCGTGCTGACCAGCGCGGTGGTGTTCATCTCCACCGGCGGGCAGTGCTCGTCGCGGATCACGCCGGACTGGTCGGCTACCCGCGGATGGCCGCGGTCGATCACGACCAGGCCGATGAACCGGTCCAGCCGGTTCGCGGCGAGTTCCCACGCCAGCTCGCCACCGACCCGGTCGCCGACCAGCAGGCCCCACTGCACGTCGAGCATGTCCATGATGCCGACGACCGACTTGGCCGTCAGCCGTGGATCGGGACCGACGACGATGGTCCGCAACGACGCGGTGTGCAGCCGCTGGCACACGGCGTCGTAAGCCGACCCCGCCTGCTGTGCGGCGCCGAGCAGCACCACGACGGACCCCTTGTCCGGGCCGGCGACATCGACAGGAACGGGGAAACCGTCGACGGTGACCATCGTCGAAGGCATTGGGCCACGCTACAGCGACTTGAGGGGCGGCGGGCGGTTTTGCCCGCGGGTCTCAACGTGCATTCAGCCGACTCGCAGCCGCTCGGCTTGTTTGCCGCTGATATCCAGAAACGTTTGTGGCAGCGAGCCTTTGACCGCGATCGCGGGATTCGGTGTCGGGAAAGCAATTCCGAACACGGCCATCGTGCCGACATTTTCGAACGCGAAGAACACACTGCTCTTCGCTCCGCTCAAATCCATCGTCTGCTCGTACACCAAAGCGTCGGGGCGCTGCGTACTCAGCCGGGTGGTGGTCATCGGAATGCCCTCCGAAGATGGATCGAAAAAAGTTTGGTACCGGGCGCAGCGCTGCGCTGTTGAAGCCAGCTTCGCCAGGTCGAGGTTCCACGTGAGCACGGTCATCACGGTGCGTGCGCCGTCGTAGGCGACGCTGTACTTGGCGGCGCTGCCTGCGCCGCGTTCGGCCGACGCGGCGATCACGCGGGTGAGACCGTCCGAGCAGCCTTCGGGTTGCGACAGCATGGCGGGCGCACCGCCTTCCCCGTCGGGCCTGCCGGGCTTCTCCGCGATGCTGTCGTACTGCACGCCGGGCGGAAAGTCCGCGGCGGTCAAAACCGTCCGGTCGAGCCTGGCTCCCGGCCACGTCGCGGTTCCGGCAACGGTGTCGGCGCAACCCGTGGTAGCCGCGATTAGCAGAAGTGCCGGCGCAGACACTCCCAGCAGCCACCTGATCATGGGGCCAAGGCTACCGACGCAGCGTGCTGATGATGGCCGCCCGCTCGGGCGGCCCGTGCTCCAGCAGAGCGAGAATCGCGTCGATGTCGGCGTGGGCGGCCAACAGGTCGGCCATCAGGTCCAGTTGGGCGTCGCGCCTGGCCGAGACGTCGACGTCGTCGGCGACGACGAATCGATCGCGTCCGGCCGCCGCGGCGGCCTCGGTCAGCCAATGCCGTCGCACACCGTCGTTGTCGAGCAAGCCGTGCCAGTGCGTGCCGTAGACGGCGGCGCGCCGGATCCCGACGCCGAGCCAGTCATCGTCGGCCGACCGCGCCACGCGGCCGTGGTGGATCTCGTAGCCGTGCAGCGGGGTGTCATGCCGACGCAGCGTCTTGTCCGGCGCGAACACGACGTCGGCGTCGAGCAGGCCGAGGCCGTGGACGCCATCTGCGCCGGACTCGACAGGGTCGTCGATGCGGCGGCACAGCATCTGGAAGCCGCCGCAGATGCCGAGCACGGGCCGACCGAAATCGGCGTGGGCCACAATTGCGTCGGCCAGCCCGCGGTCCCGCAGCCAGGCGAGGTCGGCAACCGTCGCTTTACTGCCGGGAATGACCACGACGTCGGCGTCGGGCAGGTCCCCGGCGTCGCTCACCCAGCGCACCAGCACGCCAGGCTCGCAGGCCAGCGCCTCGACGTCGGTGGAGTTGGAGATGCGGGGCAGCCTGATCGCCGCCACCTTCAGCCACTGCTCGCCGATCGGCGGCTGCGGCCGGCCGACGATGCGGTGAGCCGATACCGACACCGAGTCCTCGGCGTCGAGCCAGAAGCCGTCGTCGAACGGGATGACGCCGTAGGTCGGCCTGCCGCTGAGCTGCTGCAGCTGCGCCAGCCCGGGCACCAGCAGATCGGGGTCACCGCGAAACTTGTTGACTACGAAGCCCGCGATGAGCGCCTGATCCTCCGGCGCGAGGACGGCAACCGTGCCGAACAGGTGGGCAAGGAGCCCGCCGCGGTCGATGTCGCCGACCAGGACGACGGGCAGGTGCGCGGCGCGCGCCAAGCCCATGTTGGCGAGATCGGTTGCCCGCAGGTTGATTTCGGCCGGCGAGCCGGCGCCTTCACAGATGACGGCGTCGAATTCCGCTCGCAGTCCGGTTAATTCGTCGGCCACCACGGCGGAGAGCCGGTCCCGATGCGTGAAGTAGTCGCCCGCGGCGACTGTGCCCGCCACGCGACCGCGCACCACCAGCTGCGACGTCCGGTCGCTTCCCGGCTTGAGAAGTATCGGGTTGAACCGGACGCTGGGGGCAAGGCCGGCGGCCCGCGCTTGCATCGCCTGCGCCCGGCCGATCTCCCCGCCCTCGACCGTGACCGCCGAGTTGTTGGACATGTTCTGCGCTTTGAACGGCGCCACCGCGATGCCCTTGCGGGCCAGCAGCCGGCACAAGCCGGCGACCACCAACGACTTCCCGGCCTCGGAACTGGTGCCTGCGACCAGCAGTGCGCCGCTCACTGTGTCACAACTGGGTGAGGATCTCGGCGCCGTCGTCGGTGACCACCAGGGTGTGTTCGAACTGCGCGGTCCACTTGCGGTCCTTGGTGACGACGGTCCAGTCGTCGTCCCAGATCTCGTAGTCCAACGTGCCGAGGTTGATCATCGGCTCGATGGTGAACGTCATCCCTGGCTCGAGGACGGTCTCGACGGCGGGCTGGTCGTAGTGCAGCACCACCAAGCCGTTGTGAAAGGTGGTGCCGATGCCGTGTCCGGTGAAGTCGCGAACCACGTTGTAGCCGAACCGGTTTGCGTACGATTCGATGACGCGCCCGACGACCGAGAGCGCGCGGCCGGGCCGAACGGCCTTGATCGCGCGCATCGTCGCTTCATGCGTGCGCTCGACGAGCAGCCGATGTTCCTCGGAGACATTCCCCGCGAGGAAGGTGGCGTTGGTGTCGCCGTGCACCCCGTCGATGTAGGCGGTCACGTCGATGTTGACGATGTCACCGTCCTCGACGACGGTCGAGTCCGGGATGCCGTGGCAGATCACCTCGTTCAGCGATGTGCAGCACGATTTCGGGTAGCGCTTGTAGCCCAGCGTCGACGGGTAGGCGCCGTAATCGACCATGTACTCGTGGGCGATGCGGTCGAGCTCGTCGGTGGTGACGCCCGGCGCGACGGCCTTGCCCGCCTCGGCGAGCGCACCGGCGGCGATCCGGCCGGCCACCCGCATCTTGTCGATCACCTCGGGTGTCTGCACCCACGGCTCGCTGCCCTCTCGCGCGGTGGATTTCCAGACGTATTCGGGACGGGCGATCGAGGTGGGCACCGACAGGGTCGGCGACACCACGCCGGGTCGAAGTGCGGTGCGAACAGACATGGGCGCCAGAGTAGTCGTCAGTTCCGGCCGCGGCCGAGCCATGTCTTGCGGGGACCCCTGATGTCGACCGAACCGCAAACCACCTTGCCGGTCAGGATGACGTGCGGTGTGCCGTCGGCGGGCGCGTCCCTGCGGTGATCGTTGGCGCTGCCGACGACCACCTCGACATCGTCGATCGAGGCGCTGGCCCCGTCGGGCAGTCGCAGGTCCAGCCCGCCGAACTTCATGTCGAGCTCGATGATGACCATCGGTCCGGCGAATCGGGCCCGGGTCAGGTCCAGGTCGACGGAGCCCATCCGCCGGCGCAGCGCCAGCCGGGTGGGTACGGTCCACTCGCCCTGACGCTTCAATGAACCCATCACGCCCCGCAACTCGACCCGGTCGGTGGCCGAGGTGACGATGGCGCCCGGTCCGGGCAGGTCGCCCACCAGTGTGTCCAGATCGGAGTGCAGCCGGGCCTGCGACACCAGCGCCGAGCGCTCCTCGAACTCGTCGATGTCGATCAGGCCGAGCGCGACCGCGTTGTGCAGCCGCCGCAGCGTGCCGTTGCGGTCGGCGTCCGAGACGCGCAGCGCCGCAGATTGCTCGTTGGTCCCGCTCATGGCCTCCCTGCCTTCCAGCGACAGATTACCCAGGCCGCCCGGTTCGTTGGTCGTCGAGCAGGACGCCTGGGTTCAGGATGCCCGCCGGATCGAGGCTGGCTTTGACGGCTTTCAGCGCGGCGCCGAACGGCTCGGGGCGCTGCCGGTCGTACCACGGCCGGTGGTCGCGGCCCACGGCATGGTGATGTGTGATGGTGCCGCCTTCGAAGGCGATCGCATCGGAGACAGCCGTCTTGATGGCATCCCACTGCTCGACGGTGCTGCCCCATCGCCCGGCGGCGTATATGCCGTAGTACGGGGCGGGCCCGTCCGGGTAGACGTGGGTGAAGCGACAGGTCACCAATCCCGTTCCGGACACCTCGTCGACAGCCTGTTGGGCGGCCGAAGTGACAGCGGCGTGAAACGCCTCGAATCTGTCCCAGGAGCAAGCGGTTTCGAAGGTTTCGACGATCAGCGACCGGCGGGCCAGCGCGTCGCGATGGTATGGCATGCGCAGAAACGCCGAACGCCAGTTGCCTGCCGCATCGGCGGGGCTGTCACCGCGAGCGCGACGGGCGGTCGTGGTGCCGCCGTGGTCGGCAGTGATCGCCAATGCGCGCTCCAGCCAAGCGTCGACCGGGTGGTCAGCCGACTCGAAGGCCAGCAGCAGAACGCCACCGGATACCGCAATGCCTGCGTTGAGAAGCGATTCAGCCGCATCGAGCAGGCGGCAATTAGCCGGGTACAGACCGGCCTGCGCGATCGCCCGGGTGGCTGCGACCGCCTGAAGGTAGCGGTCGAAGGTGACCGTGGCGGTGAGCTGCCAGCGTGGACGTTGCTGCAGTCGCATCCAAGCGCTGGTGATGACGCCGAGCGCGCCCTCCGAGCCGAGGAACAGCCGGTCCGGGGACGGTCCGGCGCCGGAACCCGGCAGTCGGCGAGACTCGCATACGCCGGCGGGGGTGACGACCCGCAGTGATTCGGTCAGGTCGTCGATGTGCGTGTAGAGCGTGGCGAAGTGGCCACCGGCGCGGGTTGCCAGCCATCCCCCGAGCGTCGAGAAACCGAACGATTGGGGGTAATGGCGCAGGGTCAAACCCTCTGGGCGGAGCTGGCTTTCGAGCGCAGGCCCGAGCACACCGGCCTGAATGCGGGCCGCACGACTGGTACGGTCGATCTCGAGCACGGCATCCATGGCGGTCAGATCCATCGTGACGGCAGGACCGTCGAACCGCGGCTCGATCCCACCGACGACGGAACTACCTCCGCCGTAAGGGATTACGGCGATCGAATCACTCGAGCACCAGTCCAGCAGATTGATGACGTCGCTCTCGTCGCGAGGCCGCGCAACCAGATCGGGAACATGATCGAGGCGGCCCTGCAGGTTGCGCACGACGTCGCGGAAACCTTTGCCGTGTGCATGGCCGGCACGGTCGGTGGCATCCGCCGAGCACAGCGCTGACAGGTTGTCGGGCGCAGTCACCCGTGGTGTCGGCAATCCGAGCTCCGCTGGATCCGGCGGCTGGTGATCGGTGAAATCATGCCCCGGCAGCAGCTGTTGGACGCGCTCGAGCAGCTGACCCACTTCGGCGTGTGTGCTGGCTTCCTGGACGTGGCCCCAACCCCACCACGACCGATTCATTGGCCACTTCCGTCATTGTCGGCATCGGAGATCGCGGCCGCGAACGCGGTGAGGACGCGGCGACTTCGCCGGCTCATCCGTTCCGCGGACTCGTCCGGGTGGCGCAGCCACCAGCTGACGCATGCGGTGACGGCGCTTATCCAGACGTCGGTCACAAGCGACAGATCACCGGAATCGGTGAGATTCGGCAAGTCGGCGAACGCGGCAACGCCGCGGGCGGCCTGGTCGGCGATGGCGGTGCGAACGCGTCGCGCCGCCTCATCAGCTCGTCCGCCCGCCGGTGTCGTGCGGTCGTTGACGACATTCCAGTCGTGCGGGCGCGGCGCGAGCGCTTCGAAGATGGCGGTGAGTGTGTCTTCGGCCATCTGGCGCGGCGGCTGCGGTTTGTCGAGCACCGCTTCGATGTGGTCGACAAGGTTTGCGCCCGCGCGATCCACGCAAGCGATGTAGAGGTTTTCCTTGGACCCGAAGTAGCTCAGAACCAACGGCTTGGAAATGCCGGACTGCATCGCTATCGACGACAGCGTCGCCCCGGCATAGCCGAAACGACCGAACTCGGTCACGGCGGCGTCGAGGATCAACTGCTCGCGCTGCACGCGCGGCACGCCCTTGCTTCCGACCGTCCGTACGCTGGACACTCCGACATTGTGGCCGACTGCCGGAAGCCCCATGGTGGTAATCACGCGTTGGACATAGTCGGGGCGATCGCCGCCCCAACGGGAGGCTGCCATCCAGGTGGGCCGAACACGTAGCCGAGCTTGTGGCGCCATCTGCGTGCGGCGCGCACGTCGGCAATGATGTTGCCGTACTCGTGGTATTGCAGTTTCAGCACGTTGTAGGTTTGCACCGGTTTTGTCAAACCATAAGTCGGCGTGTGTATCTCGCGTTGGAAGGTACCGAACGTCCGGTCCCAGATGATCAGGATGCCGCCGTAATTGCGGTCGAGGAATTCCGGATTGCAGGCGTGATGAAACCTGTGGTGCGAAGGCGTGTTGACAATGAACTCGATCAGGCGGGGCAGCCGGCCGATGGTTTCGGTGTGAGTGAAGAACTGATAGATCAAGTTCAGCGCGAATGCGAAATAGATGGTCCAGGGGGCAAAACCCAGTAGAGCCAACGGCGCCCAGAAGACGGCCCGAGTCCATGGGTTCCACTTCTGTCGCGTCGCGGTACTCAGATTGAAGTACTCACTGGAATGGTGCCTGGTGAGCAGCCCAGCCGAGGCGAACCCGGTGGGAGAAACGGTGGTTGAGATACCAGGCCAGATCGACGACGAGAAACAGCAACGGCCATGTCCACCACGTGTTCGTGGGGAGGTGCCACAGCGCGACATAGGTCCACAGAAACACGAACAGCACCATGGTGGCGGCCTTGAACACGGCGAAGAACCCGAGCGCTCCGATGCCCATGGTGATGCTGGTCCGGGTATCGATCGGCGAATATCCGCGCCGCGTCTCGTGATGGCCCGCCGCCCCAGCAGTGCCGCCTCGATCGCGACGAACAGAAAAAGATCGGGACGGCGAGGACGAGGGGGTTCTCGATCTGCAGCCAGATCTTGCGCACGATTTCCATGACGGACCTTTCGTTGACCGATCGTTAAGTTACCAATCGATCATATTGCCATCAAACCGGGGACGCTGAAGCGAAATCCTTGCCTACTCAATTAAGTGGAGTTTGCGATCTTGATTTTGTAGGCATCTGGACTTCGCTCGAAACCCCTCTCGAAGTGGGTGTTTATGCGCTCTTGAAGACGGCGTTAATATTTTGCCGCCCCGGGGCCGAGGCAACAGAAGCACTAGTCGAGGTAGGAACATGATCAAGGCAGTCATCGTCGCTGCAAGCGCACGAGGACGGCAGGTACGACATTCCGCAGTGGGATCCTGACGACTGGTCTGCCGGCGATCGCGACGGCGACGGCATCGCCTGCGAAAGCTAGACCGGGCAAGTTCAGCACGCCTTCGGCGATCTTTGCGCCTTTCCGCTGATGTTTCGGGACAGCCAGCGCCCGATGCTGGCTAGCATGAGCGAACCTCAGTGGAACGACGTGATCATGGGCGACCTACCCACCGGAACGGTGACGCTGCTGCTGGCGGACGTCGAGGGCTCGACGCGGCTATGGCAGACGCAGCCCGACGAGATGACGGCCGCCGTCGCGCGCTTGGACACCGTGCTCACCGACCTACTCGCGGTCCACGGCGGCATACGTCCCGTCGAACAGGGTGAAGGTGACAGCTTCGTCGCCGCGTTCGCCCGGGCCAGCGATGCGGTTACCTGCGCTCTTGACTTGCAGCAAGCGCCGCTGGCGCCGATTCGGTTGCGCATCGGCGTGCACACCGGCCAGGTGCAGCTGCGCGACGAGGGCAACTACATCGGACCGACCATCAACCGGACTGCCCGGCTGCGCGATCTCGCGCACGGTGGACAAACTGTTTTGTCCGGCGCGACGGAGCAGCTGGTGGCCGACTGGCTGCCTGACGACGCGTGGCTGGTCGATCTGGGCACTCATGAACTGCGGGACCTGCCGCGACCCGAACGGGTAACACAGCTGTGCCACCCCGACGTCCCTAACGAATTTCCACCGCTGCGCGAACCGAGATGTTCTGAAACTCACAGTCTCCCAGTGCAACTGACCAGCTTTATCGGCCGTGCAAAGCAGATCGCTGAAATACGCGCGCTGTTGACCGACAACAGATTGGTGACTTTGACGGGCGCTGGTGGTGCCGGCAAGACGCGACTAGCGCTTCAGGTCGCGGCCGACACCGCGTTCGAGTACCGCGGCGGTGTCTCGTACGTCGACCTGGCATCGGTCACGCACGAGGCTGTGGTGCCGGTGGCCGTCGCCCGTGCCCTCGGACTGCCTGACCAGCCTGGCCGATCGACGATGGAATCGCTCTCGAAGTTTGTGGGCGACCGGCAGACATTGATGGTGTTGGACAATTGCGAACACCTGCTCGACGCGGCCGCGTCTCTGGCTGCGGAGCTGCTGGCCGCTTGTCCGGATCTGCAGATACTGGCCACCAGCCGTGAGTCGACTGGTGTGCCGGGCGAGGTGACGTTTCAGGTGCCGTCGTTGGCGCTTGCCGATGAGGCCATCAACCTGTTCGTCGATCGGGCCCGCCGCGTCCGGCCCGAGTTCACCATCGACGCGGACAACGCGTCGCCCGTCACCGAAATCTGCAAGAGGCTCGACGGCATGCCGCTGGCGATCGAACTGGCCGCCGCGCGCGTGCGTGCACTCTCTCTCGAGGAAATTGTGGGCGGACTGCACGATCGATTTCGCCTATTGACCGGCGGCGCTCGCACTGCGGTGCGCCGGCAGCAGACGCTGCGGGCGTCGGTCGACTGGTCGCACGCGTTGTTGACCGAACCCGAGCGCATCCTGTTCCGCAGGCTTGCCGTCTTTCTCGGCGGATTCGACCTCGATGCGGCACAAGCCGTCGCCGGTGATGCTGAAGTGGAGCGCTACCAAATTCTCGATCAGCTCGCCCTGCTGGTCGACAAGTCGTTAGTTACGGCCGTGAACACCAACGGCCGTATGCGATACCGGCTGCTCGAGACGGTACGCCAATACGCTCAGGAAAAGCTCGGCGAATCGGGCGAGGCCGAGGCGGTGCGGACCCGCCATCGCGACCACTTCGCCTCAATGGCGGCACTTCTCGATGCGCCTGCCCGCACGGATTACCAACACCAGGTCGAGCGAGCCGACGAAGAGATGGATAATCTCCGAAGCGCATTCGGCTGGAGCATCGAGACCGGCGAGGTCGATCGCGCGTTGGAGCTCGCGTCGTCGCTGCAGGCGTTGTGGCTGTCCCGCGGAAGAATCCAAGAGGGCTTGGCGTGGTTCGACGCAGTACTGGCCGACGACAGCGCGAACATCGAGAACCTGTCGCTCGACGTTCGTGCGCGTGTACTCGCCGACAAGGTCGTGCTCGACGCTTGGGTTAACAATTACAACTCGCGTGACGCCGAACAGGCGCTCGAAATTGCCCGTCAAGTCGACGATCCCGCGTTGCTAGCCCGAGCGCTCACCGCTTGCGGCAGCGCGGCTGTCTACGATGCAGAAGTCGCCATGCGGTACTTTTCCGAGGCGATCGAACTGGCTCGCGATTTGGGAGACCAATGGAGGCTGTCGCAGATCTTGGGACAGCAGGCTCAAGCCGCCTTGGTTTCCGGCGACACCATCGCGCTACGAGCGTCTGCTGAAGAGGGCCGCAACATTGCCGAGGCGATCGGTGATCGTTTCGGATCGCGCCAGTGCAGCTGGCGGCTCGCGGCCGCATTCATAGTTCAGGGCGATCTGACTACAGGAATCGCCCAATTGCGCGAGGTGGTGGCCGACGCAGAGGTCGATCACGACGGCATCTCAAGGGTCACGGCACTTCTCATACTGCCGCAGGCGCTGGCTTACCAGGGTGACGCGAGTGCCGCCCTGGCCGCCGCAGAGGGGGCGATGGAGTCCGCCGCGGAACTCGGCGATGTTTACATCGGTGCTGTCTATATCGAGGTGATGTTCGCACACCTCGCCGCGGGCGACGTCGCACTGGCATCAGAAGCGGCCGAGTCCGCGTGGTCCCACATGAGAAACCTCGAGGGAACAGCTCAGCTCAACAAGGCTTTCGTTGCCCAGACAGCCTTGGCGCGGGGCGATTTCGTCGGGGCCCGACGTGGCGCAAACGAAGCCATCGCCGTGACGTCCGGTTGGAACCTGGCGATGGCGCTTACCACACGTGCTCGCGTTGCGATTGCTGAGGGCGACCCAGAAGGAGCAGCAGAGGACGCCCATGACGCCCTTGCCTACAGCGCTGGCGTTGGGGCGCTTTTGGGCGTTCCGGATCTGCTGGAAATCCTCGCGGGCCTCGCGGATGACGCCGGCAGTGAAATCAAGGCTGCGCGGCTCTTCGGCGCGGCGGAGGGCATTCGTCAGCGCACAGGTCAGGTGCGATTCCCAATATACCAAGCCGGATATGAGGCGTCCGTGGCCACAGCGCAGAATGCGTTGAGCGCGAGTGATTTTCAGTCCGGATGGACCGACGGCGCCGCAATGTCGACCACCGAGGCAATCGCCTATGCACTGCGCGGTCGCGGCGAACGCAAGCGGCCGTCGAGCGGCTGGCCCTCGCTTACCCCCGCAGAATGCGACGTCGTGCGGCTCGTCAGCGGCGGGCTCAGCAACAAGGACATCGCGACAAGGCTTTTCGTCTCCCCTCGCACGGTGCAGTCCCATCTCACCCGCGTCTACGCGAAGCTCGGGCTAACCTCGCGCGTGCAACTCGCCCAGGAAGCCGCCCGTCGCGCCGATGCCGTTCAGGCCAGATAGTCCGGCGGTAGGCTTTCCAGCATCCACTTCAGCATCCGCACCGCGTACTCCGAACTGCCACCCCCGACGATCAAGGCCGCGAACGCCATGTCTCCGCGGTAGCCGGCGAACCACGAGTGCGAGCCGCCGTCGAATTCGGCCTCACCGGTCTTGCCGCGCACATCGCCGGTGCCGTTGAGATCCTTGGCGGTGCCGTTGGTGACTACGAGCTGCATCATCGGTCGCAGTCCGTCGAGCATCTTCGGCGTGATCTCCTGGTGGTCGCCGGTGACGGTCGTCTGACGGCCCTCGATGAGTTGCGGCACAGGGGTTTTGCCTGCTGCCACCGTCGCCGCGGCCATCGCCATCCCGAACGGGCTGACCAACACCTTGCCCTGGCCGAAGCCGTCCTCGGTGCGCTCGGTCAGGTTGACCGTCGGCGGCACCGAGCCGGAAACCGTTGAGATGCCGTCGATCTGGTAGTCGGGTCCGATACCGTACTGTGCGGCGGCCTGGGTCAGGCCACGCGGCGGCATCTGGCTCGCCAGCTCTGCGAAGGTGGTGTTGCACGAACTGGCGAACGCCCGCGACATCGGCACCGTCCCGAGATCGAACCCGCCGTAGTTCGGAATCGTCCGGTGGCCGATGTCAACCGTGCCGGGGCAGCCAAGAAGTGTGTTGGGCGTTGCCATATCGCGTTCGATCGCCGCTCCGGCGGTGATGATCTTGAACGTCGACCCGGGCGGGTACAGGCCCGTCGTCGCCGTGGGCCCGTCGGCATCGGCGTCGGGATTCTGTGCGACAGCGAGAATCTCACCGGTCGACGGCTTGATCGCCACGATCATGGCCTTCTTGCCGGTGACGCCGTTGACCGCGTTCTGCGCGGCGTTCTGGACTAAGCGATCCAGGCTGATGGTGATCGACGGTGCAGACGCTCCTGGCACTTCGTTCAGCACATCGGTGTCGACGCCGTTCTGGTTCACGCTGACGACGCGCCAACCCGCCTGCCCGTCGAGGTCGTCGACGACGGCCTTCTTGACCTCGCCGATGATGGCGGGCGCGAATTGCTCGTCGGCGGGCAGCAATTCGGCCTGCGGTGTGATGACCAGACCTGGACGATTGCCGAGGACGGCGGCTACCTGGTCCCTGTCGGACTGGCGAAGCGTGATCAGGCTCAGCGGGCCGGCCGACGAACTCGCCTCCTCCGCAAGGCGCTGGGGGTCCAAGGTGTCGTCGAACCGTCGCAGCGCGTCGACGACCGCGGTGGCCGTGGTCATCAGGTACGCGCCCGCCGCCTTCGCGTCCAGTTCGAAGTGATAGAGGTTCCCCGGGACGAGCACGTCGGTGCCGCTGCGCTCGTAGACCGACGCACGCCGCGGCGTGTCGGCGCGTAACGCAAATGTCTGATGCTCACCGAGTTTCGGATGCAGCCCGGTCGCGGTCCACCGCACTTCCCAGTTGCCTTCGTTGCGCGCCATGCTGAGTTGGCCGTCGTAGGACCAGGTCCGGTTCTTGGGCAGATGCCAGGTGTAGCGGTAGGCAACCGTGCCGGTGTCCTCGGCGTACTTCGAGCCGAGCACCTGCGCGTCCAACGAGGACGCCTGCAGACCGGCCCACGCCTCGTTGAGCGCTGCCCTGGCATCTTCTGGCCGGTCGGTCAACGCTGATGCCCCGCCGGTGTCGCCTTTAGCCAGCGCTGCGAAGAACTGTTCTGCGGCGGGTTGTGGGCCGTTGGGCTTGGGCGTGCAGGCGCTGAGGGACGCCGACACCGCCACGATCGTCAGCAGGCTGGCTATGCGCGTTACAGATGAGAATATTGTTGCCATTGGGGCAAATGTTAAGAAGCCGAGACCTAAAAGTTGCGGAGGCGCGACGTTGGAGTCGCGGAATTCTGCGCTATCGCCCCAAACGGCAGTTCAGGCGCCCAGCGGCCCGGCGGCCGGCGCCCGCACGACCAGCGGCACCGCCGGGAAGTACGCCGCCAACTCCGAGCGCGACTTTCTCAGCGCGGCAGTGCCGTACCCCTGCTTGCGGAACGCCGGGTGTATCCAGATGCGGACGTTGACCTCGCCGCTTGCCAGCTCGCCGAACACCATGCCGATCTTGTCGGATCCGTCGAGCGCCACCAGCCACACCGCCTCTTCGGCGCGCACCCGTCCGACGGCGGCCCGGATCTCGTCGTCGAGATCGCCCGCCGGAGCGCCCGATCCGTCGCCCGCCGCGCGGACGTCGTCGGTGCGTGCGGCGAAGATGTCGCGGTCCTCGTCCGCCGAGAACGGACGCAGGGTCAGGCTCTCCCCCGGGACGGGTTGGCGCTCCCCCCTCGTGAAGCTCAGCTCCTGGTTCAGGTCGGTGAGCTCATCGCGGATCCGGCGGCGTGCCACCTTGGTCAGCCGGTCGAAGGACAACCCGAGCACCGCTTCGCCGCCGGCGTGCGACGTGCCCAGCATCGAGGCGATCGCCCCGACGGCCGCGTCGTAATCCTCCGATTCCACGATCACGTCGAGCAGCTCGTGACGCCGTTCGAGCGCACGGACCAGTGTGTCGGCGATCTCTCTGCGTTGGGCCTTCTGCGCGTCGTCGGTCATGGCGTGAAGCGTAACCAACCGCGCACGCGATGAGCATAAAAGCACCGCGCCGTGGTGGCGGCTCAGTCGAGTAAGACGGTCGCGAAGGTCCCGACTTCGGCGAAGCCGATTCGGTCATAGATGGCGCGGGCCGCCGTGTTGAAGTCGTTGACGTAAAGGCTGGCGATGCGCCCGCTTCGCACGACGGCGTCAGCGAGAGTGGCGGTACCCGCCGTGCCGACGCCGTGGCCGCGCCGGTCGGGATGCACCCACACGCCCTGGATCTGGCCGACCGCCGGCGACTGCGACCCGACTTCGGCCTTGAACACCACCCGGCCGCGCTCGAACCGCGCCCAGGCGCGCCCGGCGGCGATCAGGCCCGCGACCCGCCGCCGATATCCGCGGCCGCCGTCGCCGATGCGGGGGTCGATGCCGACCTCGCCGATGAACATGTCGACGGCGGCCACCAGGTAGGCGTCGAGTTCCTCCATCCGCACCGGTCGGACGGCGCGATCGATCAGGCATTGCGGCGGGTCGGCGAGCGCCATCAACGGTTGGCGGTCGCGTACGTCGCGCGCCGGGCCCCAGGCGTGCTCGAGACGGCGCCACATCGGCAACACCAGTTCCGCGCGTCCGACGAGCGACGAGCATCGACGCGCCGCGCTCACCGCCTTGTCGGCGAAGGCGTGCAGGTCGTCCGCCTCACCGCGCAACGGAATGAGATTCGCACCGGCGTAGCACAGCGAATCGGTGGCTCTGCCGCGCGACCAGAGTTCGCCGCCGATCGCGCTGGGGTCGACGCCGTGTTCGGCAACTCGCGAGGCCACCATGCAGCCACCGACAGGGTCGGCGTCGAGCACCTGTCGCACCGCCGCGACGTCGCGCACCACCGAGACCCGTCGCTCGTCGACGAAGCGGAACAGCGGCGGAGCCGACATCCGGGACTCTTTCTGCGGCCTTAACGCGTGGTGACACCAGTCACAGGTGTCACCTTCAGCTTACGGTGACCACCGGCGAACCGCTGGGATCATCGGACCCGCGTTCGGATTCTTTCTCGTCGGCGATTCGCATCGCCTCTTCGATGAGCGTCTCGACGATCAGATGCTCGGGGACGGTTTTGATGACCTCGCCCTTGACGAAGATCTGCCCCTTGCCGTTCCCGGACGCGACGCCGAGGTCGGCTTCGCGCGCTTCACCGGGGCCGTTGACGACGCATCCCATCACCGCAACACGCAACGGGATGTCCATGCCCTCGAGGCCCGCGGTGACCTCGTTGGCCAGCGTGTAGACGTCGACCTGCGCTCGCCCGCAGGACGGACACGACACGATCTCCAGCCCGCGGGGACGCAGGTTCAGCGACTCGAGGATCTGGTTGCCCACCTTGACCTCTTCGACCGGCGGCGCGGACAGCGACACCCGAATTGTGTCGCCGACCCCCCGCGACAGCAGCGCACCGAAGGCGACCGCGGACTTGATCGTGCCCTGGAATGCCGGGCCGGCTTCCGTGACGCCGAGGTGTAACGGGTAATCGCATTGCGCGGCAAGCTGTTCGTAGGCGGCGACCATGACGACGGGGTCGTTGTGCTTGACGCTGATCTTGATGTCGCCGAAGCCGTGATCCTCGAACAGCGACGCCTCCCACAGCGCGGATTCGACGAGGGCCTCGGGCGTGGCTTTGCCGTACTTCTGCATGAAGCGCTTGTCCAGCGAGCCCGCGTTGACGCCGATGCGGATCGGAATGCCTGCTGCGCCTGCCGCTTTGGCGACCTCCTTGACCCGGCCGTCGAACTCCTTGATGTTGCCGGGGTTGACGCGCACGGCCGCGCAGCCGGCGTCGATCGCGGCGAAGATGTACTTGGGCTGGAAGTGGATGTCGGCGATGACCGGGATCTGGCTGTGCCTAGCGATTTCGGACAGTGCGTCGGCGTCCTCCTGCCGCGGGCAGGCGACGCGGACGATGTCGCAACCGGATGCGGTCAGCTCGGCGATTTGCTGCAGCGTGGTGTTCACGTCGTGTGTCTTGGTGGTGCACATCGACTGCACCGCGATCGGGTGGTCGCTGCCGATGCCGACGTTTCCGACCATCAGCTGACGGGTCTTCCGCCGCGGGGCCAGAGTCGGCGCGGGGGGCGCCGGCATTCCTAGACCGATTTGTTGGCCGGTGGCCATTGGTTCTCCTACTGGAACGGGTGAATCGGGTTGACGAAGTCGGCGGTCACGGTCAGCGCCATGTAACCGACCACGAAGACCAAGATCACATAGGTGGCCGGCATCAGCTTGAGATAGTTCACCGGCGCTGCGGCGGCCATGCCGCGCGCCCGCCGGATCACGTTCCGGATCTTCTCGAAGAACGCGACCGCGATGTGGCCGCCGTCGAACGGCAGTAGGGGCACGAGGTTCACTGCCCCCAGCACGAAGTTCAACTGGGCCAAAAAGAACCAGAAGGCCAGGTAAAGCCCTCGTTCGAACGCGTCGCCGCCGATGATCGAGGCGCCGACCACGCTGATCGGTGTCTCGGGGTCGCGCTCCCCGCCGCCGATCGAGTGCACCAGCGCCCCGATCTTGGTCGGGATCTTCGCCAGCGACTTGCCCAGTTCGACGGCCAGGTCGCCGGTGAACGACACGGTGCCGGGGATCGCGGTGACGGGGTTGTAATGCGTGTACTCGACGGGCCCGAACTCGGCGGCCGAGAGGCCGACCGCGCCGACGGTGGATGGCGCCGTGGCGGTGTCGGACGTGAAGCGCTTGGTCGGGACGACGTCGACGACGGTGGTGATCTGTTTGCCGTCGCGTTCGATCACGAACGGCGTCGGCCCGCTCGCCTCGCGGACCGCTGCCACCATCTCGTCGGGATTGTCCACATCGGTGTTGCCGACCTTGACGATCACGTCCCCCTGCTTGATGCCTGCCGTCGCGGCCGGCCCGGCCCCCGTGCAGTCGGCGAACTTGTCCTTGGTGAGCGCCGGTGCGACGCAGGATGTTTGGCTGACGTAGGCGGCCGGTTGGGGGTTGAGGTTGGGCAGTCCCCAGTACAGCGCGATCCCGTAGAGAATCGCCAGGCCGACGATGAAGTTCATGCCGGGACCCGCGAACAGCACCGCGGCCCGCTTCCACGTCTCCTGTCGGTACATGGCGTACGGGCGGTCCTCGGGAGCGATCTCGTCGATCGATGTCATCCCGGCGATGTCGCAGAACCCGCCCAGCGGGACGGCCTTCACGCCGTACTCGGTGTAGCCGAGCTTGTTGGGCCGTCGGGTGGACCACAGGGTCGGTCCGAAGCCGACGAAGTATCTGCGCACCTTCATCCCGGTGGCGCGCGCCACCCACATGTGCCCGCACTCGTGCAGAGCCACCGACACCAAGATGGCCAGCGCGAACAGCGCGACACCGACAACCCACATCATTTTGTGGCGACAACCTCCCGGGATACCGCGCCCCTTGCCCTGTCTCTGGCCCAGCGTTGCGCGTCGAGTACCTCTTCCACGGTAGCGGGTTCGGCGGCCCACTGGTCTGCGGCGTGCAGCACGTCGGCGATGGTGCGCACGATGGCCGGAAACCGGATCCGGCCGTCGAGGAACGCCGCTGCCGCCTCTTCGTTCGCGGCGTTGTAGACCGCGGTCAGGCAGCCGCCCCGTTCGCCGGCCTGCCTGGCCAGTTCGACGGCTGGGAAGACCGACGCGTCCAGCGGCTCGAATTCCCACGTCGACGCGGTGGTGAAGTCGCAGGCCGACGCCGCGGCCGGCACCCGCGACGGCCAGCCCAGCGCCAGCGCGATCGGCAGTTTCATGTCCGGCGGACTGGCCTGGGCGATGGTCGAACCGTCGGTGAAGGTCACCATCGAGTGGACGATCGACTGTGGATGGACCACCACCTCGATCCGCTCGTAGGCAACGCCGAACAGCAGGTGGGTCTCGATCAGCTCGAGGCCCTTGTTGACCAGCGACGCCGAGTTCAGCGTGTTCATCGGGCCCATCGACCAGGTCGGGTGGGCTCCCGCCTGCTCGGGCGTGACGTCCTCCAGGCGCTCGGCGGGCCAGCCGCGGAACGGGCCACCCGACGCCGTCAGCACGATCTTGGCCACCTCGTCGGGAGTGCCGCCGCGCAGGCACTGCGCGATCGCCGAATGCTCGGAGTCGACCGGCACCAGCTGGCCCGGCTGCGCCGCCTTCAGCACCAGCGGTCCGCCTGCGATCAGCGATTCCTTGTTCGCCAACGCCAGTCGGGCGCCGCTGGCCAGCGCGGCCAGTGTCGGGCGCAGCCCCAGCGCGCCGACCAGGGCGTTGAGCACGACGTCTGCTTCGGTGTTCTCCACCAGCGAAGCGACGGACTCCGGCCCTGAGTAGGTGACGTCACCCACCTTCTCCGCGGCGACGGGGTCGGCGACGGCGATGTTCGTGACACCGGTTTCCGACCGCTGTCGGGCCAGCAGGTCAGGATTTCCGCCGCCGGCAGCCAGCCCGACGACTTCGAAGCGGTCCGGGTTGGCCGCGATGACGTCGAGCGCCTGCGTGCCGATCGAACCGGTGCTGCCGAGGATCAGCACGCGCAGGGGGTTGCTCACCGTCCCATTGTGCCGCGCGCAGCGGTGCGGAACCCGATGCCGGCGGAAGTGACGCAAAAGTGACGCCTCGGCCGGTGCGCCCATCCGTGCCCGGCGCCGGCCCGAATGCCGGGTGTCAAGCCAATGGGCGGGCGTCTCCCGTCCGCGACCGAGGAGTCGGAGCACCAATGAGAAATGTTCACCGCAGCACTTTGACGGCAGCCACCATCGCAGCACTCGCGGTATTGGGCCTGTCGGCGTGTTCCAGCGACAGCTCGTCGTCGAGTTCCGAGAGCTCCGCATCGACGACGTCCGAATCGAGTTCGGCCACAACGTCGACGACGAAAGCGGCGGCGGACCCGGCGGCCAACCTGGTGGGTTCGGGCTGCGCGGCGTACGCCAAGCAGGTGCCCGAGGGACCGGGTTCGGTGGCGGGTATGGCACAGGATCCGGTGACGGTCGCGGCCTCCAACAACCCGATGCTCAAGACGCTGACCCAGGCGCTGTCGGGCAAGCTCAACCCGAACGTCAACCTGGTCGACACCCTCAACGGCGGTGAGTTCACGGTGTTCGCCCCGACCGACGACGCGTTCGCCAAGCTGGATCCGGCGACGATCGAAAAGCTCAAGACCGACTCGGAACTGCTGAAGAGCATCCTGACCTATCACGTGGTGCCCGGGCAGGCCAGCCCGGCGAAGGTCGTCGGAACCCACAAGACCGTGCAGGGCGCCGACGTCACCGTCACCGGTGAAGGCAACGGCATCAAGGTGAATGACGCCGGGCTGGTGTGTGGCGGTGTGTCGACCGCCAACGCGCAGGTGTACATGATCGACACCGTGCTGATGCCCCCCGCCAGCTAGCACGAGCAGAGGTGAGAACCCCCGCCACATCGAGTGTTCGGGGGTTTTCCCGTCTTTCGCCGTTCCGCTGACCCATCCGAATGCCTTGTAATTGCGAATAACTGACATGTTCACGCTTGCGCTGATCGGCTTGCTCGGCGGTTTGATCACCGGCATCTCGCCGTGCATCCTTCCAGTGCTGCCGGTGATCTTCTTCTCCGGTGCACAGGGCACCCCGGCAGCCGCGGACGTCGAGTCGAGCGGCACCGCCGTCGCGGTCGAGACCAGGCCAGCGCTGTCGGACAGGCTGCGACCGTACCGGGTGATCGGCGGGTTGGTGCTCAGCTTCAGCCTGGTCACCCTGGTGGGAACGTCGGTGCTGTCGCTTCTGCATCTGCCGCAGGACGCGATCAGGTGGGCCGGCCTGGTCGCGCTGACCGCTATCGGCCTCGCACTGATCTTCCCTCGTTTCGAGGAGCTGCTGGAGAAGCCGTTCAACCGTATCCCGCAGCTTCAAATGACGCATAGCAGAGGCGGATTCGCGCTCGGCCTGGCGCTCGGGGTGTTGTACGTGCCGTGCGCGGGACCGGTGCTCGCCGCGATCGTCGTAGCCGGTGCGACGGGCTCGATCGGGCTCGGCACCGTCGTATTGACGATCTCGTTCGCGATCGGAGCCGCCGTCCCGCTGCTGTTCTTCGCGCTGGCCGGCAGGCAGGTGGCCGAGCGGGTCGGCGCGTTCCGCCGTCACCAACGCCGCATCCGCGTGCTCGGCGGCATCGTGATGCTGGTTTTCGCGGTCGCGCTCGTCTTCGACGTGCCCGCCAAGCTGCAGCGCGCCATCCCCGACTACACCAACACCCTTCAGGACAAGGTGGTCGCATCAGACGACATCCGCGAGAAACTCGACCTCGGCGGGTTGGTCAACGACCAGAACCGCCGGCTGTCGAACTGCAGCAACGGGACCGCCAAGCTCGAAAACTGCGGCACCGCACCGGATATCAGAGGGATCACCGGTTGGCTCAACACCCCCGGCGGTGCTCCGGTGGAGGTGAAGTCGTTGCGCGGCAAGGTCGTCCTGGTCGACTTCTGGGCCTATTCGTGCATCAACTGCCAACGGGCGATCCCACACGTCGTCGGCTGGTACAACACGTACAAGGATCGCGGCCTCGAGGTCATCGGAGTGCACAGTCCCGAGTACGCGTTCGAGAAGATCGCCGGCAACGTCGCCGCCGGAGCGGGCGATCTGGGCATCACCTACCCGGTCGCCCTCGACAACAACCTGTCGACATGGACCAACTACCGAAACCGCTACTGGCCGGCCGAGTATCTGATCGACGCGAATGGCACGGTGCGCCACATCAAGTTCGGAGAAGGCGACTACGACGTCACGGAAAAACTGATCCGGAAGCTGCTCGTCGATGCGAGCCCCGGTGTCGCGTTGCCCCGGCCGACCGATTCCGCCGACGAGACGCCCGCCGTCGGGCTGACGCCGGAGACGTATCTCGGCGTCGGCAAGATGGTGAACTACGGCGGCCCCGACACCTACGACGAGGGCACCGCGGATTTCAGCTACCCGATACGACTCGCCGACGACAGCTTTGCCTACCGCGGCCGTTGGACCCTGGACTACCAGGGCGCGACCGCAGAGACCGACGACAGCAGAGTCACATTGAAGTACAACGCCAAGGACGTCTACGTCGTCGCAGGGGGCCAGGGCTCGTTGAGCGTGACGAGAAACGGGACGACCACGACTGTGCCCGTCAGCGGCGCGCCGACATCACACCGGATCATCGCCGGCGACGGCGTGGCACGCCGACAGGTCGAGGTGCGCTTCAGCAGAGGACTGCAGGCATTCTCGTTCACTTTCGGCTGACGACTTCCACCGGCAACCAATCCGCAAGCCCCGCGCTTCCGAATAACGGATGGATAACCGCACAAGGGCGGCAGTTGGTGCCGCCCGCACAACAGGAAGTGGACAACCGATGAAGAACATGAAGAAGACCGCCGCAGTCGCGGGCCTGGCGGCTGCTGCGGCCATGGGCATGTCATTGACCACCGCAGGCAGCGCTTCGGCCGAACTGGTCGGTCCGGCGTGTTCCGCATACGCCGCGCAGGTTCCGATGGGCCCGGGATCGGTGGCCGGGATGGCGATGGATCCGGTCGCGGTCGCGGCTTCCAACAACCCGATGCTGAAGACGCTGACGAAAGCGATTTCAGGACAGCTGAACCCGAAGGTGAACCTGGTCGACACCCTCAATGGAGGCGAGTTCACCGTGTTCGCGCCCACCGACGAAGCATTCGCCAAGATCGATCCGGCGACGATCGAAAAGCTCAAGACCGACTCTGATCTGCTGACCAAGATCCTGACCTACCACGTGGTTCCCGGCCAGGCCAGCCCGATGCAGGTCGTCGGCACTCACAAGACCGCCGAGGGCGCTGATCTCACGGTCACCGGCATGGGTAGCGCCCTCAAGGTCAACGACGCATCAGTGGTGTGCGGCGGCGTGGCGACCGCCAACGCCCAGGTCTACATGATCGACACCGTGTTGATGCCCCCGACGAATTGATCTGATCCACAACCGACACGCCGGTGCAGCCCGACCGCCTACTGCGGTCGGGCTGCCGCCGTCGGGTCGACCGTCGCCTCGATTTTGAGCACCCGGTTCTCGCGCACAGTGAGCACGATCACGGCAAACAGGCTGCGTCCTGCGAACGCGAGTACGACGGGCTCTCCGACCGGGCCGCAGACCAGCGTCGCGCCGTGCCCCAGATAGCGCAGCAGGTTGCGGCCCACCTCGTCTGGGCCTCGGTTCACCTGCGGTGGCGGCGCCCCCTCGCCCACGACTGTGCCCACTCCCCACACCGTCGGGTCCAGCACAGCGGTCAGTGCCGCGAGGTCGCCGTTGGCGCACGCGGTGATGAACCTCTCGGTGGCGAGCTGATATTCGGCGTCGGCGACCTCGGTGAGCCGAGGTGCGGCGGCGGTGGCGAACTTGCTTCGCGCCCGACGCGCGAGTTGACGGCAGGTGCCGACCGGCCGACCCACCGTTTCGGCGATCTGCTCGAACGGCATCTGGAACACGTCGTGCAGAACGAACGACACCCGCTCACCCGGCGACAGCCGCCGCAGCAGTTCGAGCATCGCCCGGCGGACCTCGTCGTCCAAGGTGACACGGTCGGCCGGGTCGGGCTCGCTCGACTCGACAGCGTCGATCGGCTCGCCGCCGTCGGGACGCTCACGCCTGGCGCGAGCCGACCGCAGCTGATCGAGGCACAACCGCCCGGCTACCACCGTCAGCCAGCCACGCACCTCCTCGATTTCCGCGAGGTCCGTTGCCGCGAGCCGCAGAAACGCCTCCTGCACGACGTCCTCGGCCTCGCCCACGTCGCCGAGCATCTGATAGGCGAGGTTCACCAGGTACGGCCGGTGGCTGCGCCATGCCTGCTCCACCGGCGGTGAATGCGTCATGTGATCACGACGAGACAGGGCCGCGGAAAGTTACAGCGCGGCTGCGTAACTTTTCCCGGCGCCGCCTCGTCCTTGGTTGCATGAACGCAATTCTGGTCACAGGCGCAACCGGCAACGTCGGGCGCCCTCTGGTTGATCTGCTCGCAGCGGCGGGCGCACACGTGCGGGCGGTGACCCGGTCCCCGGATTCTGCGCGGTTCCCATCCGGTGTCGAGGTGGTCGACTCGGCAGCCTCCGGGATGCGAGGGGCGTCTGCGGTGTTCCTGAACTCGCGCGCCCTCGGCGACGACCTCGAGGCTGTCGTGGATCTCGCCCGCCGACAGGGCGTCACCCGGCTGGTCGCGCTGTCGGCGATCAACGCGGACGACGACTTCTCACGCCAGCCGTCGCGCTTTCGCGGCGACCGCAACAAGGAGGCCGAACAGTCCGCGGTCGAATCCGGTCTGGAGTGGGTGAGCCTTCGGCCAACGGTGTTCGCCACCAACTTCTTCGGGATGTGGGCATCGCAGATCAAAGCCGGCGACGTGGTCAGCGGACCGTACGCGGCCGCATCGACCGCACCGATCGTCGACGAGGACATCTCCGGTGTCGCGGCGCATGCGCTGCTGACCGACGATCTGGTCGGGCAGCGGGTTCCGTTGACGGGGCCACAGGCACTGACCAATACGGAGTTGGTGGATGTCATCGGTACGGTCCTGGGCCGCCGGTTGCAGTATCGCGAGGTGCCCGCCGAGACGGTGCGTCAACGCTTCGCCGGCCTCGGCTTCCCTGTCGAGTTCGCCGACGCCTACACGGCCCTCCTCGAGCAGACCGTTTCGAAGCCGGCCCTGGTCACCCACGAGGTGCAGAAGGTCCTCGGTCGCCCGGCGCGCACCTTCGCCGACGCGGTTGCCGCAAATCGCATTCTGTTCACGAACTAGTCGAGGAGACAACACATGTCGAACATGCGACCGCCTCGCTACCTCAAGCCGATGAATCGGGTGGTGAGGGTGATGCAGAGCTTGGGCATCCCGACCGGGCCCGCGATGATCCTCACCGTGCCAGGCAGGAAGACGGGTAAGCCCCGCCACACGCCCATGACGCCGTTCACCTATCACGGCGACTTGTACAGCGTGGCCGGGTATCCCGGTGCGGACTGGGCGGCCAATGCACGGGCCGCCGGCGAGGGCACTCTCACCCGTGGACGAAAGTCGTGGCGGGTCAAAATCGTCGAGCTCGGCGCGCAGGAGTCACGACCGGTGCTGCGCGAGTTCCCGGTTCAGGTCCCGGTGGGGGTCGGGTTCGCGAAGCGGTCAGGTCTGGTGCACGACGGATCGCCAGACGAATTCGAGTCGCTCGCAGGGCAATTGGTGGTGTTCAGGTTCGACCCGGCGGGTTAGGGGATCCACACACCTATGCGATATCCGGGCTGGGCTCGGGTGGGACGGCGTTGGGCGGATTCATCGTTATTCCGATGTCCAGCGCATTCACCGGCGTGTACTCGAACCAGGTCGACGTCAGCGACGCTTCGCAATTCGCCGAGATGTCAGCGTCCTTGCCCGTCCCCCCAGGCTGACCGTCCGCCCCATGGGAAATCAGGTCGTAGTCGCCGGAGTCTCCTGGGCACTTGTAGAAGTAGTCGTGATTCCACACCAGATCGCTGGTCGGCACGGCAGCATACGTCGGAAGCAGCGCCTCCTGCGGCGTCGTCGGGTCAAGGGCAAGCTGCTCTGCATTGGCCTGGGCGTTATAGTCGTTGACGCCGTTGTACGTCGTGCCGTTGATGACGATCGGGCCGTCCAAATAGGGATTCAGCGCCGCCGCAGGCACCCCCTCCGTGCTGTTGTCAGACGGATACTGGCCCGTCGCCGTCTTGCATGCATTCAGCAGCTGAATGATGAATTGCATTTCCCGCCAGACTCGTTGCTGCTCCAGATAGACGAGTGGTCTGGCATTCTGCTCTGGGTTGGCCGGCGGGAAGCCAGGGTAGTTGGTGTTGGCGAAGTTCTTTATCTCTTGCGCGACCGTGACGTACGGGTGAGGGCCGGGCAACCCATCGAAGGCGCCCGATTCCACCAGGCTCGTGAAACTCGCTTCGAATCCCGGGCGAATCGTGAGTACCACCCGCGCAGCTCCCGATCGAAGGAAGGTGCGGTGGGTGGAATCCGGGTGATACAGGAACTTCTTGAACTTCCACAGCGATGTGTTGTCCCAGAAGTACGGGTAGGTGAAGTACAGGACATTCTCCCACTCGATCGCGTTGTGGATGTATTTGATGAATTCGCCATGCTCCATGACCCGCAGCCACTCGGCGTCGGTGAGCCGATTCGGATCCAGCACGTCATGCGCGCCGAGGTCGGTGAGATCTGGCCCGAATAGGTTGGCCAAATCGAATGGCACCAGGTAGAACTCCGGACCCAGCAGCCAGCGCAGAACGCCTTTCATGATCTCTTCCTGCTCCATGCGGCGCAGGGTCAGTGCATCGAAGTCAGCGATCTCCTGCAGGATCGCGGCGCGCTGTTCCTCGTAGGTCTGCAGGCTCTTGTTGTACTGCTCTTCGGCTGCCTGCCGAATCTGGTTCCACACTTCCAGTCGCCACGCCTGCAAGACCTGGACCTTCGGCCGACAGGCGAAGGTGATGTTGAGCGCGATGTTGTAGATGTTCTGAAACATGAAGTCGAGCGAGAGTGTCGTAGTCGTCGTCGCTGACTTGCGGAGTCTCCTTGTGGACATTCACCCAGATGCGCGAATCCGGCGGTGGCGTCACCGAAGCGTTGTACTGCGCGGCGAGCTGGTCGTAATTGCTGATCAGCGCCGGGTCGGTGGCCAGCGCGTTATAGGTGATCGCAGTAAGCGGCAGCCGAAATGTGAACGGAGTGCCGATCTTTGCATCGAGTGCCTTGACGTCTTCGACCAGCTTCACGATTCCCGCACCCGGGTTGGGGATGACGATGTCGTAGGTCATCCGCAGGCCGTAGCGAAGCAAGTCAACTTTCCACTTCCGGGCAAGCTGGATGTAGTCGATTCGCATCGAGTCGGTATCGCTCGGGTTGGCGACGACACGGACCGACTGGTCCTCACTGCCTGCCACGGACGTGACCTTGAAGGTCATCTTATGGTCTTTCTTCGTCCGCGCGGAGGCCTTCTTGGTCAACTCCATACTGTGGTTGCGGCTGTCCTTCTTGGACCGCGACCCCGCGGGCGAAAAAGGACATCGTGGCCGCATTCGACGCCGCAACCGCCGCCGAGGCGACCAAAGCCAAGACTGCCAAGCAAAACCCGGCCGACCCGAACAACATCCCCGGGCGGTACATGCTGCAGGACCGCAAGTGGGTGACGAAAGTCCAATGGAAGGTATGGATCCCGGACAAGCCGGAGGACCCGCGATGGTTCCCGCCGAACCCGTTCAAGAAACCTCCTGTCGTTGACCCGCATCAGATCAAGAACATCGTGCGGTTGCCGGTGTTCAACAAAGACACCAATGCCCCCCGGCGATACGAATGCCGTCTTGGACATGAATTCTTCAAGAACCCGCAGGTCATGCCGCTCGCGAAGGATCCGGGCACCGAGGCGGGCCGCAAGCTAGCCGCGAAAGCCGACATGCAGAGAATGCCGATCAACACAGCGAAGCACCCGCTACCGCAGTACGTCCGGTATGGCTACGACACGATCGACGAGTTCATGGACGGTTGGAATTGGCAGTTTTCCTATGACGCCAAGGCCAAGACGCTGACGTACAACCCGATCCGTGATGAATACGCCCTCATTGTGCCTGTCACCAAGGCCGGCGTGTTGATGATGAACTACTACCAGAAGAAGCCGCCGCCGAACAGGTTCGCGAAGCTGATACCGATCCTCAACCTGCTGTTCCGCGATCCGGTTTTCTTCAAGATCTACTGATACGGCTCAGTTCGACGTCGTCAGTCCCTGCACTTGTCGATGAACTCTTCGGCGAACCGTTCGATCGGCCCTCGAAACTGTTCGACGCCGTCGAGTGCGGGATCCGGCGCACCCCACGGTCGAACCATCACCTGGGTGATCCCGGCGTCCTGCGCCCGCCGGTACAGATCGACCGACGGCGGTTCGAGAAGCGCGAGCAGAATGTCGAATGGATCGCTTGTGCGCCCGTACTCCTGACGCAACGCCGTCAGCCGCCGCGCATACCCGACCGCGTCCTCGAAGCTGTACGCATATCCCACCCACCCGTCGCACAGGCGCGCCGCCCGCCGAAGCGCCGCCTCGGACTCGCCGCCGCAGAGGATCGGGACCGGCGCCGGTGGATGCGGTTCGATCATCATCTCGGGCACCTGGTAGTGCTCGCCCGACCAGGACACCCAGCCGCCTTTCCACAACTCCCGCAGGGCCGGAATCATCTCGTCCAGACGCTTCCCGCGGTTGGCGAACTCCTGCCCCATCTGCTCGTACTCTTCGCGCATCCACCCGACGCCTGCGGCAAGCGACACGCGACCGCCGGAGATGTCAGCGGCGGCCGCGACGAGCCTGGCCACTTCCAGCAGCGGACGAGCAGGGGCGATGTACACGGCGTTGGCGAACCGCACCCTGCTGGTCACCGCGGCCATCGCGCCGGTGAGCACCCATGCGTCCGGCCACGGGTTGTCGGGAGCCCAGCCCGGCTTGCCGGTCGGCGAGTCCGGATAGGCCGACGACAGCTCGCGCGGATAGATCATGTGGTCCGACGTCACGATCCCGTCGAAACCCGCCTCGTCGAGCAGCGGGGCGATCGCCACGCTGTCGGTGGCCGTCATGAACGCCGTACCGCTCCAGAACTGCATCCGTCATCCTTCCGTCAGCAACGCCCCTTGTTTCTCTAGCCGGAATTTCGGGCAGCATCAATGGCATGCCCGCCCTGATGTGGTTTCGCCGGGACCTGCGGTTGCGTGACCTGCCCGCACTGGTGGACGCGGCGCAGGCCGACGGTCAGGTGCTGGCGTGTTATGTGCTCGACCCGCGCCTGAGGGCGTCGTCCGGGCAACGGCGGCTGCAATACCTGTACGACGCGCTGCGTGATCTTCGCGAGTCGCTCGACGGCAAGCTGCTGGTGACCGACGGGCGGCCCGAGAAGCGAATTCCCGCGCTGGCCAAGGCTGCCGGTGCGACCGCCGTCCATGTCTCGGCCGACTTCACGCCGTTCGGCCGTCGACGTGACGACGCGGTGCGAGAAGCGCTGGGCGACATACCGCTGGAATCCTCCGGATCGCCGTACCTGGTCTCCCCCGGCCGCGTCGTCAAAGGTAGCGGCGAGCCCTACAAGGTGTTCACGCCGTTCTTCGACGCCTGGCGAAAGCACGGCTGGCGCGCGCCGGCCCAGTCTGGCCCCGAATCGGCTCGCTGGATCGATCCGGCCGACGTCGGGGGCAGCATCGAGGTCCCCGACGAGGGCGTCGAACTCGACCTGCCCGCGGGTGAGCGGGCGGCGCTTCGGCAGTGGAAGTCGTTTGTCAGCGACGACCTCGCCGGCTACGCCGATGACCGGAACCGGCCTGACCTCTCCGCCACCAGCCGGATGTCGGCGCACCTGAAGTTCGGCACGATCCACCCCCGCACCATGGTCACCGACCTCGGCCGAGGCAAGGGTGCGCAGGCGTATCTGCGGGAGTTGGCTTTTCGTGACTTCTACGCCGCGGTGCTCAACGAATGGCCACACAGCGTGTGGTGGAACTGGAACAAGAACTTCGACGCGATGAAGCTCGACGACGGCCCGGAGGCCGAGAAGGCATTCGAGGCGTGGAAGGCCGGCCGAACCGGCTTCCCGATCGTCGACGCAGGTATGCGCCAGTTGGCCGAGACCGGCTGGATGCACAACCGGGTGCGGATGATCGTGGCCTCGTTCCTGGTCAAGGACCTGCACTTGCCCTGGCAGTGGGGCGCGCGCTGGTTCCTCGAACAGCTGGTGGACGGCGACATGGCCAACAACCAGCACGGCTGGCAGTGGGCGGCGGGCACCGGCACCGACGCCGCGCCGTACTTCCGGGTGTTCAACCCGACGACGCAGGGCCAGAAGTTCGATCCGGACGGCGAATACGTCCGGCGATGGATTCCCGAAATCGACGGCGCCGACTATCCCGACCCCATCGTCGATCACAAAAGCGAGCGCGCCGAGGCGCTGCGTCGTTACAGCGCCATCACTTGAGCGTGAGCCCGCCGTCCAAAGGCAACGTGACACCGGTCAGATGCCTGCCGGAATGACCGCACAAGTACACGACCGCATCGGTGATCTCGGCGGGCTCCATCGGCGGCATGGACAGTTTCGGCTGCTGAGCCTCGCCGAACTCGGGCTGGTCGCCGACGAGCATGCCCATCGCCTCGTTGATGATCATCGGCGTCGCCACGCCGCCAGGGTGTATCGAGTTGACGCGAATGTTCTTCTCCGCCAAAGACGTTGCGTAATGGCGCATCACTCCGATCACGCCGTGTTTGGCTGCCGTGTAGCCGGCCGCGCCATGGCTGATGGTGTCGAAGCTGGTGCTGACGGATTTGAAGCCCGCCGCTGAACTCGTGATGACGATGGCTCCGCCGTCACCCTGCTTCAGCATCGCGGGCAAGGCCGCCTCGATCGTGAAATACACACCCTTCAGGTTGACGTCGATCGCGTCGACGAAGGCAGCGATGTCAAGCCGCTGCCTGCCCGCCGCCGGGAAGATGCCCGCATTGGCCAGCACGAAATCGAGCCTGCCGAGTTCGGCGACGCCGTCGGCGACGATCTCCTTCAGCCGTTCGAAGTCGCGGACGTCGGCCTGCTCGGCCACGATGCGCCGACCGGTCTTCTCCACCAGGTTGACCGTCTCGCCGAGGTCCTCGCGCTCGGGCATCGGGTAGGCGACGCTGTCGATCTGGCCGCACAGGTCGACCGCGATGACGTCGGCGCCTTCCTCAGCGAACCGAACCGCGTGGGAGCGGCCCTGACCTCGCGCAGCCCCCGTGACGAAGACGACCTTGCCCTCGAATTGTCCTGCCATGACGCACCACAGTAGGGCTCTCGGCGAGGCGCCGGCTGGTTGGCATGCCAGAATGGCGGCAGCGCTAAGCCCGACGTGAGGAGCAGCCGTGGTGAGCACCGAGTTGGACCGGACCAACGGTGTCGACGTGGAAGATGTGCCGTCGGCGGCATGGGGCTGGTCCAAGGAGAACCACAAGATGATCCAGATCGGCGGCGTACTTGCCGCCCTCTTCATGCTGGCGATGTTGCGGGGCAACCACGTCGGCAAGATCGAGGACATCTTCCTCGTCGGTTTCGCGGTGGTGGTCCTCGGTGTCGTCGCACGTGACTGGTGGCTGCGCCGCCGCGGCTGGAGCAGGTAGCCCTCAGGTAGCCGCCGCAGCCAGCGGCAGGACCTGGCCGACCGGCGTCAGACCCCCGGTGATGCCGGCCGCCGCCCGGATCTCGCTGAACGCGTCGAGCATCGCGTCGGTGGCCTCGTGCGGATCGTCGAGGGTGCGGTCGTCGGTGATCACCGAAATGGCCAGTTGGTCCACGTAGCTCCACACGGTGATGTTCATGCCGCTGCCCACCACCACCGGTCCGACCGAGTAGATCTCGCTGACAATCGCGCCCTCGATGACGCCGCGCTCGCGAGGACCCCGGACGTTAGAGATGGTCAGGTTCATGACACTGGCCGATTGGAGGCGCTGTGCCTGCTGGCGGAAAATCGGCGGTGCCAGCGCGGGCGGCAGATAGGACAGCCACGCAGGCAGGATCGTCGGTCCGAGAAGTTGGTGGTTCTCCTTCGCGATGGCCGTCGACGTCGCGGTGAGCTTCACCCGCTCCAGTGGATCCTCGATGTGTACCGGCAGCGACGGCGTCATATAAGTGAATTCGTTGCCCGCCAACCGCTCCGGCGATGGGTCGGTGCTGACCGGCACGCCCGCGATCAACGGCTCGTCGGCCTTGCCGTCGTATCGGAGCAGCAGCCGGCGCAGGGCCCCCGCTGCGGTGGCCAGCACGATGTCGTTGAGGGTGACACCGAGATGCTTGGCGGTCTCCTTCACGTCGCCCAAAGCCAACGGCGCCGTCGCGAAGCGACGCCCCGGGGTGACGACGTGGTTGATGAAGCAGTCCGGCGGCGAGAAGTTGCGGGCCAGGTCGGGATGCTCGCCGCGCTCCTTGGACCGGCGGCGTACTCGCGACACCCCCGACGCCGTCTCGTGCACCAGCCGGGGCAGCTTGCGGACGAGCCCGACGTGGTCCCGTCCAGCCGCCGCGAGCAACGCCGCTCTGGTCCGCCCGATCTCCGGCTCGTCGAGCATGCCCACGACCTCGTCGGATGTTCGCGGCGCCATCGCCTTGGCCATCTGGTTGGCCGACGCCGTGCCGTCGGCCAGCACGTGATGCACCTTGTGGATGATCGCGATGCGGTCGTCGGCCAAGCCCTCGGCGACGTACATCTCCCACAGCGGGCGGCTGCGGTCGAGCGGTGTGCTGGCGATCTCGCCGATGCACTGGTCCAGTTCGCGGCGGCCGCCGGGGGCGGGCACCCGCGTGCGACGAACGTGATAGTCGAAGTCGATCTCCTCGTTGACCACCCACATCGGGTGGTGCAGCTTGAGCGGGATGTCGACGAGCTGGTAGCGCAGAGGCGCCATGGCTTGCAGCCGCGGGAACGCCGCGGCGCGAAACACCTCGAAGTCGTATCCGCCCGGCACACCGGACACGTCCAGCACACCGATCTTCAACGTGTGCATGTGCACTTCGGGCGTCTCGATATACAGCATCAACGCGTCCACACCGTTGAGTCGCTTCACACCCGCCATTGCACTACTTCTGTCACCCCGGCAGAGACACTTTGGTAAAGCTGTCACGATGAGTCTCGTCACCGGACGCGGTCCGCTGAGCAAGGATCCCGCGGGATGGTTCTCGCCGCCGCTGCCCGCCGGCGTGGTGTTCGTCGAGCCGCATCCCCGGCGCATCCAGGCGTGGCGCGGCGGCGTCGTGGTGATCGACACCGAGCGGGCGCTGCTGGTGCACCGCGCCGGCCGCCCGCTGAGCTACGCATTTCCCGTCGACGAGATCGACGGCCTGCCGCACGAGCCGGTCGCCGAGGCGCCGGGCTACGAGTACGTGCCGTGGGACGCAGTCGACACGTGGATCGAGGAGGGCCGGCGGCTCGTGCACTATCCGCCGAACCCGTATCACCGGGTGGACTGCCGTCCTACGGGCCGGCGGCTGCGGGTCACCGTCGGTGGACAGACGCTGGTCGACACCACCGAGACGACGATCGTCTTCGAGACGGCGCTGGCGCCGGTGCTCTACGTCGATCCAGCGCATGTGCGCACCGACCTGCTGCGGCGCTCGGATACCAGCAGTTACTGCAACTACAAGGGATACGCGACCTACTGGTCGGCAGTGGTCGGCGATTCCGTCGTCGAGGACGCCGCGTGGAGCTACCAGGACCCGTTGCCCGAAACCCGGCCCATCGCAGGGTATTTCAGCTTCGACGCCGCGCGCGTCGACCTCGTCGCCGAGCTCCCGGGGCGCAATCAGGCGGTATCGGGGAGCTGGTAGCCGTCCAGGTCCGGTAGCGGTCGGCGGCAGACGTCACGGGCCTCGTCGGCGGAGACGCCGAACAGCCGCAGGACGTCTTCGGTCACCGAGTCGGCGGCCGCCGCGTCGTCACGGTCGGGTTGGCTGCGCAGCAGATTGCCGAGACCCAGCAGCGCACCGCCCGCCACGGCGAGAGCGAGTTGCGGATCGTCGACGGTGAACCGACCGGCCCGCACGGCGGCCTCGATGTCGCGCAGCGCGCGGGGGGCCAGGCCGAGGTCCGACGAGAGCAGCGCGATGCCGTTGGCGAGCAGGATCTGGCTTTCCTGCGGGCGCCTGCGGAACAACCGGCCGGTGAGCCGGAAACTGCACGCGAAGGTCTCGGCCGGGTCGTCGAGCGAAGCGGTCAGGTGATCCAGCAGCGCGCCATGCCCGTCGAGCACTTCGGCGACCGCGGCGTCGAACAACTGCTCCTTGCTGTCGAAATGGTTGTAGAACGAACCCATCCCCACGTCGGCCGCCTGGGTGATCTCCAGAACCGGGACGTTGACCTTGCCTGCGGCGATGAACGCCTGCGCGGCCTTGATCAGCGCGGCGCGGGTGCGCTGCTTGCGGCGCACCAGCCGGTTCACGGGCTCGTTGGACGCATCAGCCATGGAAACAAAATAACAGAAAAAGTCAGTTTTGAGGATTTCGTCAGAAACGGTTGACTGATCATGAGCTCGTATGTGACGATTTCGTCAACTTCATGAGGAGGTTTTCATGAGCCACACCATCGGCGCCCACAACGAACTGCACAGCGAGCAGGGCGCTCGACCGGGTGAGCACGTCGGGCGCTCGCGCAATCCGGTCATCAAGGTCACCGACATCGCCTGGCTCGAGTTCGAGAAACCGGACCTGGACCGTGCCGAGGCGTTCGCGCGTGCGTTCGGCTTCACCGTCGCCCTGCGCAGCCCCGACGAGCTGCAGCTGCGCGGCACAGATGCCGGAGCGCCGTGTGTGCTGCTGCGGCGAGGCGCCCGGTCCCGGTTCGTCGGGACCGCATTTCGGGCCGCGGACGACGCCGACGTGCATCGGCTGGCCGACGCGACCGGCGCACCGGCCAAACCGCTGCCGGAATCCATCGGCGGCGTCGGCGTCGACCTGGTCGACCCGAGCGGGCTGCCCGTCCGCGTGGTCGCCGGCATGAACGAAGCGCATGAGCTGACGCCGCAACAGCCACTCCTGGTCAACGTCGGCCACCAGCTCAACCGCACCAACGCCACCCAACGGCCGCCGCGGACACCCGCCGGTGTACAGCGACTCGGTCACGTCGTGCTGCAGACCACGAAGTACACCGAGGCGCTGAACTTCTACCTCGACAACCTCGGCATGATCGTCAGCGACTTCCTGTTTTACCCGGGTCAGCGGTCCCGCGGGCCGGTGATGAGCTTCATTCGCTGCGACCGCGGCTCGGCCCCCGCCGACCACCACTCCATCGCGCTCGCGCTGGGACCCGCCAGCCGCTACGTGCACTCGGCATACCAGGTGTGCGATCTGGACGCGCTCGCCGCCGGCGGCGAATACCTGCGGGAGCAAGGCTATTTCCGGTCGTGGGGCATCGGTCGTCACATTCAGGGCAGCCAGCTCTTCGACTACTGGCGCGATCCGGAGGGCTTCCTCGTCGAGCACTTCGCCGACGGCGACATGTTCGACAACACCTTGGAGCCCGGCTGGGCGTCGTTCACCGCGTCGGGTCTGGCCCAGTGGGGGCCTCCGGTGACCAAAGACTTCCTCGGCATCACGCCGCGCGCCCTGCCGCACGAAGCGCGCTCGGTCGTCAACGCACTGCGCGACGACAACGAATTCACCCTCAGCCGCCTGCGCGGCCTTCTGAAAGTAGCCGGCTCATGACCACTTCGATACTGCGCACCGCCGACGCCTGGTGGGTCCAAACCGTAACTGGCGCAACCAGAATAGCCACCGCGGCCACCACCACGCGCGAGCTGCTGGCCGACCGCGCCGCCATCGAGGCCGCGGCGCACAGCGGCGACACCGCGTCCGTCGACGGCTTGACGCCGGTGGCACCCGTCACAACGCCGTGCCGGGTCGTCGCGCAGATGACGAACTACGCCTCACACGTCACCGATGCCGGGATGAACCCGAAGGCGATCCCGTTGACGTTCTTTCGCAAGTCGTCCGGATCGATCTGCGGGCCCTATGACGACATCATCAAGCCCGACCACGTGAAACTCCTGGACTACGAGGTGGAGATCGGTCTGGTCATCGGCCGCGACATCCCGGTCGGCACCACCGTCACCGAAGAGAACCTGCCCGACTGCATCGCCGGCCTCGTCGTCACCAACGACGTCTCTGCCCGCGACGTCCAACTTCCCCAGACCCAGTTCTACGAGGCGAAGTCCTACCCCACCTTCACACCCGTCGGGCCCGCCCTGGTGCTGCTGGATGCCGACGAGCTCAAACGGTTCGGCGATCTGCGGCTGCGGCTGCGCGTCAACGGAGAGGTCCGCCAGGACATGGTCGTCGAAGGCGACATGATCTACCGCCCGCTGCGCGCACTGCAGGCACTGACGCGCTTCCAGCGGCTGGACGCAGGCGATCTGGTGATGACCGGAACCCCGGCCGGCACCGCGCTGAGCGCCCCGCCGAAACCGATCGAGATCATCGGCAACCTGTTGCCGCCCGCAGTGAAGTGGAAGGCATTCTTCAAGCGGCAGGCCAACAATCGCAAATACCTTCGGGACGGAGACGTCGTCGAACTCGGCGTCGCGACCGACGACGGCGCCATCGATCTGGGCTCGCAGCGCACCGTCGTGAGGTACGTGTGACTCCTGGCGTCGCTTCGGTACCCGTCGTCATCGTCGGCGCCGGGCCGACGGGCGTCACCGCTGCCACGCTGCTCGCGCAATACGGGGTCGACAGCCTCGTGCTGGATCGCTGGCCCGACGTCTACCCGCAACCTCGCGCGGTGCACCTCGACGACGAGATATACCGGATCCTCCTGCAGCTGGGCCTCGCCGACGAGTTCGCCGCGATCTCGCGCCCCGCACAGGGACTTCGGCTGCTGGACAACACAATGCGGGTGCTGGCCGAGTTCCGCCGGGACAACGCCCACAGCGTCAACGGCTTTCCGCAGGCGAACATGTTCGACCAACCCGAGTTCGAGATGCTGTTGCGCACCAACCTCAAGCGTCACCCGCACGCAACGCTTCGCGGTGACACCGAGGTGACAGGAATCGCAGATCAGGACGACGGACGCGTTCGCGTCACCTTCACCGACCGTCTCGACGGTGCACCGTACGCCGTCGAAGCCGACTACGTGCTCGGCTGCGATGGGGCCAACAGCGTGGTTCGCGCCGAGATCGGCTCGAAGATGCGGGATTTCACGTTCGAGCAGCGCTGGCTGGTGGTGGACGTCGCCACCGACGCGGATCTCGGTCAGTGGGAGGGCGTGCACCAGGTGTGCGACCCCGTCCGCGCGGCCACGTACATGCGGATCGGCGACAGCCGCTACCGCTGGGAGTTTCGGCTGCTGCCCGGCGAGACCGTCGAGGACTACCCGAGCATGAGGGAGCTACAACCGCTCATCTCGCCGTGGACCACCAACGCCGCCGCCGACGACCTAGAGCTCCTCCGCGTCACCGAGTACACGTTCCGAGCGCAGATTGCCGGCAACTGGCGACGCGGCAACGTCTTTCTACTCGGCGATGCCGCCCACCTCACGCCCCCGTTCATCGGCCAGGGCATGGGTGCCGGGCTGCGCGACGCGATGAACCTCTGCTGGAAGCTGGCAGGGGTGCTGGCCGGCGACCTTCCCCCAGACGTCCTGGACAGCTACGAGCGGGAGCGGAAACCGCACACCCGCGCGCTGATCCGGCTGGCCCTCAACGTCGGCCGGGCGATGACGGCCGGCGGCGAGTTCGGTAATCTCGTTCGCCGCGTGGTGGTTCCACGGTTGCACCGCATTCCCGGCCTGCGCGACAAGGTCGTCGACAGCAAAACGCCGCCATTGCGCCGCTCCGCGTTGGTCAATCGACCACCGTTGCGGCGGCGTCTGACGGGATCGCTGTGCCCCAACGCGGTGCTGGCCGACGGCCGTCGACTCGACGAGAGCATCGGCGCCGGCTTCGCGGTCATCTCGGCAGAGCCGGTGACCGCCGAACACCGAACACACCTCGAGCAGCGCGGCGCCGTTGTTCACATCGCCGACCCGGGAACCGATCTCGCCGATTGGCTGCGGCGCGGTCATGCGACGGCGGCGATCGTGCGGCCCGACAAGACGGTGATGCGGTCCGGCCGTAGAGTCGACGAGTTGTGCGCCTCGGTGCCCACGTTCACACCGGGCGGAAGGAACAGGTAGTGCGGATCAAGGCGCCCAGCGGTGTTGCGGAGTACCCGGCGAACATCTATACGACTGACGCGATCGTCGATCCCTACCCGCACTACGCGCGGCTGCGTGCACGCGGATCGGTGGTATGGCTGTCGAGGCACCGGGTGTTTGCGCTGCCCCGCTACGCCGAGTGCAAGGCGGTGCTGCGCGACGACAAGACGTTCATCTCCGGCAAGGGTGTTGCGCTCAACCCGATCACCAACCGACTGTCGCGCGGCACGACGCTGATCAGCGACGGCGCCGAGCACGATCAGCGCCGCAAGCTCGTCGCGCACCGGATGCTTCCGCGCGCGCTACGGGACATCAGTGACGATGTCGATCGGCAGGCCGCCGAGGTGGTGACCGCAGCGCTGGCCCGAGGCGAGGTCGACGGGGTCGACGACCTAGCGTTCGCGCTACCTCTGGCTGTCGTGCCCGACCTGGTCGGCTGGCCGCATGGGCAGCGTGGCCGCCTCCTGCCATGGGGTGCAGCCACATTCGACGTCCTCGGCCCGCTCAACAGGCAGGCCGTCAAGTCAGCGCTCGCGTCCCTTCAGATGCTGTGGTTCGCCCGTCGCGTGATCCGCAAGCGCAGCGTGATCGAGGGCAGCATGGCGCATGAAGTTCTGACCGCCGCCGACGACGGCAAGCTCGCCCACGCCGAATGCGCACCGCTGATGATCGACTATCTCGCGCCTTCGCTGGACACCACCATCAGCGCGATCTCCAACGCGCTGCACCTGTTCGCGACACACCCCGACCAGTGGCAGCTCCTCAGGAACGACCCGGCTCTGCTTCCCAACGCGGTCAACGAGGTCGTCCGGTACGAATCGCCGCTGCGGGCGTTCGCCCGGCACGCCGGCTGTGACACCGAAGTCGCCGGTGTCGAGATCCCCGCCGGCGCCCGGCTGTTGGTGATCTACGCATCCGCCAACCGCGACGAACGCGAATGGGACGACCCGGACACGTTCGACATCAGGCGCGACGCCAACCGCCATCTCGGATTCGGCCAAGGTGCGCATGCCTGCGCTGGTCAGAGCCTTGCCCGCCTGGAGACCTCGGCGATGTTGCGTGCCCTGGCCGAGCGCGTCGACCGGATCGAACTCACCGCCGAACCGACGTGGGCGATCAACAACATCATCCGGCGACACGAACACCTGCCGGTCAAGCTGGTTCCGGCCTAGCTTTACAACAACTGCCCAGAGTGTCACGCTCACCTGGTGGACGACACGAGCGCCCTGCTGGAGATCGAGGCGATCAAGCAGCTCAAGGCCCGGTACTGCCGCCTCCTGGACACCAAGGACTGGCGGGGCTGGCGAAGCCTGTTCGCCGACGAGTTTCTCAGCGACACGTCGCAGGCGGGCGGGAAGGTGATCCGCGGCGCCGACGACTTCGTCGCCTTCACCCGCAAGGGCCTGCGGAACCAGGCGACCGTGCACCAGGTGCACGCGCCGGAGATCGAGCTGACGTCATTGACGACCGCGCGCGGCGTGTGGGCTCTGGAGGATGTCGTCCGGTTCGGACCGGGCGTGAACCTGCGCGGGTACGGACACTATGCGGAGACATACGAGAAGGTAGACGGCCGGTGGGTGTTCACGAGCTCGACGTTGACCCGGCTACGCGAGGATGTGTTCAACGGTCTTGTGGCCGTGTATATTTCGCCCCGGGTCCGGCACGTGGTCGAGATGGTGTCGCGACGGGTGATGAAGTGACCGGTGCCCCGGTCCCCTATTCGGCGAACACCGCCCTTGGCCGGTTCGGCATCGCCAACATCATGGACAGCCCCGACCCCTTCGTCAGCTCGATGCCGGCCGATGGTCTGGTCAATCCGCTGACCCGCGCTCCGACCGCCGGGCCGCTGGCGGTGCTGGTCGATCATGTGGCGGGCTTGGTCAACCATTACCGTCGCAGGGCCGACGAGTGGACCGTGTCCAGCGAGCTTTCGCTGGAACTCACCCCGACCGCGCTGACCGTCATTGCCGACAATCCCGGCGTCCTTGTCGTCGCGACGGGCCGACCCAGTGGGACACGGGGATCATCGGCTTTCGGCGTGTGCGAGCTCACTGTCGGCGGCGCAGTGATCGGCATCGGCACGGTGCGATCGGTGTACGTCGCGCATCCCGGTGAGTTTCCGCAAGAGTGGCCCGCACCCGTGGACGGTCCGCGGCCGACCGAGCTTGCCGACATCATGGCGTTGGGCCTCGGCGACATGGACGAATCACCGGTGCTGTATCAGCGGCGAAATCCGGTGCTCAACAACAGCCTTGCCATCGTGCACGGCGGTGTGGCGGCCGCGGGTCTGGAGCTTGCGGCTTCGGCCGCGCTCAACGCAGACCGACCGAGCCAACCGCTGAACACCGCGTCGCTTCGGGTGAACTTCCTGCGGCAGTTCGTCAGCGGCGACCAGTCACGTTATGCCGGAACCGCTCTGCGAGTGGGCAGGCGCAGCGGGGTCGCCGACGCGCAGGCCATCGGCGCCGACGGTGAGGTTGCGGTCGTCGCGCGGGTCACCGCCTACCGATGACCGTCATCGGGCCCTGATGACGGAGTCGCCGAACAGCCCGATCGCATCCACCGCATGTTGGAGGCTGTCGCCCGGCACCTGTACCTGCACCCAGGTGACGCCGACCGCGGCGAGTTCGTCCAAGCCGCGGAGATACGCGTCGGCGTTGAACTCGTCGTCCCCCGGCGAACCGCCGCCGAGGTTGCTGAAGGTGATGTCGACGCCCGCCCAGTCCCGGCCCGCGGCCTCACAGCGCCGCCGGAGGTCCGCGATGCCGTCAGCAAGGCCTTCCACGGAGTCCAGCGCGGCGGTGCGGGCGGTTTGGGCGAGCATGGCCGGCGCCGGGAACGGGCACCAGCCGTCACCGAAAGCGGCCACCCGTTGACGGGCGGCCGCGGTGTTCCCGCCGACCCAGATCGGTGGGTGCGGCTTGCTGATCGGACGCGGATGAGCGGTGATGCCCTTGGCGGAGAAGTGGCGGCCCTCGAACGAGTAGTCGTCGGTGGTCCAGATGCCGCGGATCACCTCCAGTGCCTCCTCGAACAGTGCCGCCCGCTCGTCGAATTCGATTCCGAGAGCAGTGAACTCGCGCTTCAGATAGCCGACGCCGACCGCCAGTGTGAATCGGCCGTTGGAGAGCAGGTCCAGCGTTGCACCGGACTTCGCGACCACGAACGGGTTGCGGTACGGCAGCACGACGATATTGGGAATCAAGCGCAGCGTCGTCGTCCGCGCCGCGGCGTAACCCATGGCCACGAACGGGTCCACCGCGTCGTGGCCGCCTGCTTCCAGCCATCGCTGGGACGGCGCGGGATGGTCGGTGAACCCGAAGCCGTGAAACCCGGCCGCCTCCGCCGCCGCAGCCACGGTCGCGATACCCGCCCCGCCCACCAACTCCGGGTTGTAGGGGTGGCTGTGCATCGGGTGAGTGAACGTGAACCTCATCAGCCGCCACCTTCTCAGAATTGCCTTCTCCAAAGTTGAGAATGTCGTTACCATGCCACTCGTATGACGGTCAACCCCGCCCGCATCGAGGCGCTGGCGGGCCATCACCGACGGAAGATTGGAACTGCGGACGTGACAAGGGCCGAGATCGGCGTCTACCTGCCCCAGATGGGCTTCACCTACTCCGACGTGCTGCACCGTGCACTGCGCTGCGAGGAACTGGAGATCGACTCGCTGTGGCTCTATGACCACCTCTACGGCCCCGGCGCTCCCGACTATCCCTCGCTGGAAGCATGGACCCTGGCCACCGCCCTGCTCAGCCGCACCGAACGCATCCAGGTCGGGCACATGGTGCTGTGCAACCAGTTTCGCCATCCCGTTGTGCTCGCGAAGATGGCGACCACGCTCGACCAGATCTCGGCCGGGCGCCTTCAACTCGGCATCGGCAGCGGATCCATCGAGGATGAGCACGCGCGGGTCGGGCTGGACTGGGCTAGCTTCGCTTCGCGCTCCGAACGGCTCGGCGAGACGCTCGAAATACTGCATCAGGCTTTCGCCGACGAGCGAATCGATTTCGCGGGCAAGCACTTCGCGGTGCGCGATATGCCGATCAAGCCCGGGCCGGCTCGACAGCCGCGACCGCCGATAGTGGTGGGCGGCGTCGGCGAGAAATACACGCTGCCGTTGGTGGCACGGTATGCCGACGTCTGGAACGTGCCGACCTATGCGCTCGGCGAGCTCGATCACAAGATCTCGGTGTTGCGGACGCTCTGCGACGAGATCGGCCGCGACCCGTCCGACATCGTGATGTCGATCGAGGCGGTGATGGCGCTCGCGGCCGATGACGCATCGCTGCCCGGCGTGCGGCAGCTTGCCGAAAAGCGGTTCGGTATGCCGGCATTCGGCCTGCACGAAGGGGGCCTGATCGGAACGCCGCCTGCGATCGTCGACCGTCTGCACGAACTGCAGGAGATGGGATTCGGACAGATCGTGTTGTTCACCCACGACCGCGGATCCGACGAGACACTCGAACTGCTGGCCTCCGCGGTGATCGCGCGGCTCTAGGTCCGCGGTCGACCCAGCCCCAGCGCATGCTGGGCGATCATGTTCCGGAACACCTCCAGCGTTCCGCCGTAGATTCCCGTTGGCCCGGCCAACCGGAAGACGTACTCCGCTGCGCCGTCGGCGACGGCCCCCTTCTCGTCGACAGGCAGGCTCGAAGCCGAGCCGAGGATGTCCATCAGTTCCGGCGCGACGTCGCGCATGGCCTGGGCATTGGCGACTCTGCCGAACATGTCCGGGGTGCTGATCGCGGCCTCCATGCGGGCGATGGCCCGCCCGAGTCGGTATCTCGCCGACTCGTCATCGGAGACCAGCGCAGCGACTTTGTCGGCCGCCTCGGCCAACAGCGTCACGTGTTCGGACATGGCGGCGATCTTCTGCAGTCCGTCGGCCTGCCGCTCCACGGTGCCATGCTCGTCGTTGAGCGCTTCGCGCAGCACGGCCCAGCCGCCGTTGACCTCGCCGATGCGGTACTTGTCGTCGACGCGAACGTCGCTGTAGTAAGTGATGTTCGTCCGGTCGCCGTCCACCGTTCGCAGGGCCTGGATTTCGACGCCGGGTGAGTCCAGCGGCGCTAGGAACATGGTGAGGCTCTGGTGCTTCGGCGCGGCGGGATCGGTGTTCGTGATGAGGAAGACGTAGGCGGCGTTCTGCGCGTTGGAGGTGAACATTTTGGAGCCGTTGATGATCCAGCCGTCGCCGTCGCGCACCGCTCGGGTCTTGCAGGTGGCGACATCGGAGCCGCCGTCGGGTTCGGTGTAGCCCAGGCAGAGCCGGAAGTGGCCGGCCAAGGTGGCATCGAGCACTTCCGATTTCAGCTCGGCGGACCCGAACTGCTGGACGGCCCGAGCGACCATCGCCGTCGTCCCCCAGTGGAACCAGGGTGTGTGCGCACGACCGATCTCCAAGTCCCAGATGCGTTTACGCACGCGGCTGAATCCGCCCTCCGCCTCGGGCAGGAAGTCGGCCGCCAGATAGCCGGCTTCGCCGAGGGCCAGGTGCACGCACTCGTCGAAGTTCTCGCCCGTCGCCCGGTCGCGCGCAATGACCTCTTCGGTGACGATGTCGTTCAGGAACGACCGCAGGTCGTCGCGGAATGCCCGATCGTCGTCGGCCAGCGTCACCCGTGAGAAATCCATCATCCGCTCTTTCGGTCGTGTAGTGCCCGCCGCAGCGCCACTCCCTGAAGCTCGTAGAGCCGCTGGCTTGCCTCCCACTCTGGCAGGAACGCATCGAATCCGTGGCAGGTGCCCGCGAACACGTGCAGCTCGGTCGCCACGCCTGCCCGCATCAGCCGCGACGCGTAATCCAGCGCCTCGTCGCGCAGCGGGTCCAACTCCGAACAGGTGATCAACGCGGCCGGCACACCGGCCAGGTCGTCGGCCCGGGCAGGTGCCGCATCGGCCGAGGCCGGCTGCCCAGCGAGGTAGTGCCGCCACATCAGCGCGACCGCGGTCGCATCGAAGCCCGGCGTCGAGCCGAACTCCTCCGTCGACGGCGTTGGTCGGTCGTCGAGCACCGGCTGGTGCAAGCAGCTGAAACATGATCCGCGGTGCATCCGCCCGGCACGCTGTGCGAGCCGTGCCGCCAGCGCGCCGCCCGCACTGCTGCCCGCGACCGCCAACCGATCGGCGTCGATGCGCAGTTGGGACCCGTTCTCGGCGGCCCACTCGAGTACCGCCACCGCGTCGTCGAGCGCCGCCGGAAACGGGTGTTCCGGCGCCAGCCGGTAGTCCAGCGAGATTACCGTGCACCGGCCGCGCCTGGCGAGCTCCACGCACTGCCGATGGTCGACGTCGAGGTTGCCGAGAACGAAAGCCCCTGAGTGGCAATAGATGACCGCTGGCGCGGGTGATGGGCCGCCGCGGTACACCCGCACCGGAACCGAGTCGGCGACAGTCTCCTCGATGGCGACGTCCGCGGTGTCGAGTGCGTGCGCCTCGTCGCGGCGACGCTGGTTCAGCGAGTCCCGATACGTCGACAGACCTTCTGCGGACAAGTTGGTTCGCGATTCGGCGAGATGGCGCAGCGCGTGGTCGAGCCGATGGATGACATTCACGGTGCTCACCGGTTCGCGTCCGCCGTGTGTGACTCCTCTGTCAGCGCAGGCTGTGTCGGCGGCGCGGCGAAGGTGTAGTCGGACGCATCGAATCGGCGGGTCATACCCCAGAACGCGCGCGCACTGCGCGGCCACTGTGTCACGACGCGGCCGTTGGCGGCGCGAAAGTAGTTGCTACAGCGCGTCAGCCAGACGGTGCCTTGCATCCACTCGTCGATCTTGGCGATGAACTTCGCCATTGCGTCCGGCCGCACCGCCACGTAGGACTTCCCCTTTCGCCGCATGTGCTTCAGTGCGCGCACGATGTAGCGGGCCTGCGCCTCGAGCATGAAGATGACGCTGTTGGAGCCGACGTTGGTGTTGGGTCCGTAGAGCATGAAGAAGTTCGGGAACCCGGGAACCGCCATACCGAGGTAGGCGAACGCTCCGTCGCTCCAGATGTCATGCAGCGAGGCGCCGTTCTCGCCGACGACGTCGATCTGGCCCAGATAGTCGGCGGCGGCATACCCGGTGGCGCACAACACGATATCGACGTCGAGTTCGGTGCCGTCCTCAGTCACCAGCGACCGCGACCGCAGATATCGGGCCGGGCTGGACACCACCTCGACGTGCGGCTGGGTGAGCGCCTGCAGGTAATCGGTTGCGAACACCAGTCGCTTGCAGCCGAAGGGATGGTCCGGAGTCAACCGGCCACGCAATTCATCGTCGGCGACGATCGTCTCGAGTTGACGCAGTGCGATGCCCTTGAACTCCTGGGTCTTCTCGCTGCCGTTCTCGATCACTCCGATGTTCGACTCGCTGCGCAGCCACAGCCGTGTCCGGTACAGCTTCTTGGCGAACGGAATGCGGGCGAATAGCCACTTCTCGCGCTCGGTGTAGGCGCGGTCGGGCTTCGGCAGTATCCACGTCGGGGAGCGCTGAACCGAGTACACCTTCTGTGCGAGCTTGGCGACCTCGGGAACGAGTTGGGCCGCAGTCGATCCCGTGCCCAGGATCGCCACACGTCTGTCGCTGAGATCCACCGAATGGTCCCAGCGCGCCGTGTGCATGACCGTGCCGGTGAACCGCTCCTCTTCGACAAGGTCGGGCATCACCGGTTGAGTGAACAGGCCGACCGCCGACACGACAATGTCGAATGCGTGCCGCTCCCCCGCGCTCGTCGTCAACTCGCCACTTCGCGGCGTCGGCATCCCACCGCGCGGAGACGATCTCGGTGTTCAGCCTGAGGTTCGGGCGGAGCCGGTAGGTATCGGCGCAGCGTTCGAAGTACTCCAAGATCTCGCGCTGACCCGACCACAGCCGCGACCAGTTCGCGTTCAGGTCGAACGAGTAGGAGTACAGGTGCGACTTCACGTCGCAGGCCAGTCCCGGATACGTGTTGATACGCCAGGTACCGCCGACGCCATCCGTCCTGTCGAAGATGGTGAAGTCGCGAAAGCCCGCCTTGCGCAGAAAGATTCCCAACGCAAGCCCACCCGGACCGGCGCCGATTACTCCCACCGAGAGCGACTTGGCCACAGGCATCATCCGATCTGCAGGATCTGTCCGCCGTCGATGACGAGTTCCGACCCGGTGATGAACGACGCATGCTCGGATACCAGGAACGCGACGGCGTCGGCGACCTCCGTCGGCTTGCCGATACGTCCGAACGGCGCGTGCTGCGCGAGCCGGGCCTGCGTCGCCTCGTCGAGCATGGGCGTCTGGATTGGTCCGGGGAACACGGCGTTCACCCTGATGCCCGACGGTGCAAGCTCAGCGGCGGCGACCTGGGTGAGCCCCCTCAGCGCCCACTTGGACGATCCGTAGGCGGCGTGGTTGGGGAACGCCCGCATCGCGCCGGTACTGCAGGTGTTGACGACGGCCGCCCCGTCGGCCGCGCGCAGATGGTCCAGCGTCGCGCGGATTCCGAGGAACGGGCCGAAGCAGTTGAACCGCCAGCTGCTCTCGAAGCCGGCCGGTGTCTCGTCGGCTAGCGGCGTGCGGTGCAGGACTCCCGCGTTGTTGATCAGTGTCGTCAGACCCCCGAATCGGGCCACGATCTGGCCGACTGCCGTGGCCCAGTGGTCCTCGGACGTGACATCGAGGTGCACAGTGACAACCGCGTCGTCGTCGAGAGATTCGACGGAGGCCTCGAGTTCGTCGTCGCGCACATCGCAGGCGGCGACGCGGAAGCCGTCGTCGAGCAGGCGCCTGACGATCGCCGCGCCCTGTCCGCGTGCGGCACCGGTGACCAGCGCTACCCGGTCCGTCACTGCGCCTCCTTCAGGTGCTCTGCCGCGCCGCGTCGCAGCGCCTGCGATTCCGAGGCCAGGGTGATCATTCGAAAGCCCATCTCGGCCATCGCCTTTCCCGGCTTGCCCGCGTTGGCGTGAATGGCGGGGACCAGGCCGGCCTCCGATGCCGCGGCGTGAATGCGGGCGACTGCGTCGAGGACCGCCGGTGTGGTCAGGGCTTCCAGCGGTGGGTGCCCCAGCGAGATCGCCAGGTCCGCGGGGCCGACGTACACACCGGACAGTCCTGGCACGGCGCAGATCTCGGCCAACGCGGCAAGCCCACGTGCCGTCTCGATCATCGCGTACACGCTCGTCCTCGCCTCGTGCGCGGCCGGGTCGACACCGAGACTGGCCCGCAGCGGCCCGAAGCTACGCACGCCTGCGGGCGCGTACCGGGTGGCGGCCACCGCGGCGGCCGCCTGCTCGGGTGATTCGACCATCGCGATGATGACCGCGTCGGCACCCGCGTCGAGCACGCGGCCGATGGGCGCTGCGTCGGCGGTGGGAAGTCGCACCGCGGTGGCCACGGGCACGTGCTCGAGCCTGCGCAGCAGCAAGGCGACGTCGGCGTCGTCGAGATAGCCGTGCTGGATGTCGAACCCGACGTAGTCGTAGCCGGCCGCCGCGAACTCCTCGGGCCCGATGACGGTGGGCCCGACCACCCATCCGCCGAAGATCCGGCCCTTGGCGGCGAGTGCGTCCTGAAGTCGGCTGAGGGTCATGAGACGATCGCGATCTTGATGCGTTCCCGCACAGGTCTGGCGGCCAGTTCGAACGCGGCCTGGACGTCGTCGACGCCGAACGTGTGGGTGACATACGCGGGCAACAGGTCAGGATGCTCGCGCGCGAATTTGTTTGCAGCGCAGAGCATCCGGCGGCGGTCCATTGTCACGCCGGATTTCAGCGTCAGGTTGTTGCGCAGCATGGTCCGCATGCTGATCGGGTAACTGTCGTCGTCAGCGACGCCGAAGTAGAAGACTGTGCCGCCGAACGCGGCCGCCTCGATCGCGTGCCCGAGCGTCGCCACCTGGTGACCGACCGCCTCGATGACGACGTCGGGCTTGTCGTGTGGTTCCAGATGGCTCACCCACCGGTCGCTCGTCGCGCGCACCACGGTGTCGACGCCGAACTCCTTGGCGACCGCATCCCGGTCGATCGGATCGACGCCGGTGACGCGGCGTGCACCCGAAGCCTTTGCCGCATAGGAGAAGAGCAGCCCGATCGAGCCCTGCCCGATCACGGCGACGTGGCGCCCCTTGAGCTTCGGAAGCTGCTCGATGGCGTACAGCACGCAGGCCAGCGGCTGCAACGCAACCGCATGCTGTGGCTCGAGCGCGGTGTCGTAGGTGGACAGCCCGTCGCCGTCGGCGGCCACGTATTCCATCATTCCGTCGAAGCCCGAGGCCCAGCCGACGACACGGTCACCGATTCCGATGCTCCGGTGCCTGCTGGCCACCACTTCACCGACCACTTCGTGGATCGGAAACCCGTCCATCTCAGCGGCACTCGTCCCGGTGTCGCCGGGAAGCCGGCCCTTCGATCCGCGGAAGCCCGGCAGATCGCTCCCGCATACGCCAGCGGCAAGGAACCGGACGAGCACCTGACGGTCCCCGAGCGACTCCGGTGTCTTCTCCGGAATATCGACCCGCTCAAAGGTGTACGGCGCCACCAGCCGGTACGACCACACGTCAGCCGCCCTCCACCTGGACCTCGACAGGAACACAGTTCCAGCCCCACTGGAAGCTCGACGGCGGTCGCGACGCCGCCTCGCCGAGGATCCGGTAGTCGGGCACCCGCTTGAGCCACTCGGACACCATGATCGCGATCTCCAGCCGGGCCACGTGAACGCCGAGGCAGAAGTGCTGTCCACGGCCGAACGCGAGCAATCGCTCGATGGACCGGTCCCAGATGAACTCGTCGGGATCGGGGTACTCGCGCTCGTCACGGTTGGCCGACGCAAGCAGGGTGATGACCCGCTGTCCCGGCTCGATCGTGGTGTCACCGATGGTGAAGGGCTTCCGCACTGTGCGGGCGAACCATTGAGCGGGTGCGCAATACCGGATCATCTCCTCACGCGCCTTCGGCACGTTCGCGTCGAGGTCGGCGCGGACCGCGGCCAACTGATCTGGTCGCCGGCTCAGCTCCCACAGCCCGTGCGCGACGATCTTGGGCACGGTTTCGGTGCCGCCGATGAAGACGCCGAGCATTTGGGTGGCCGCCTCGATGTCGGTGAGCGCCGAACCGTCCGGCAACCGGTAATTGATGAGGTTGTCCGCGACCGGCAATGCGCCGTCGGCGCCCTCGTCGCGGCGCCGCGCCACGATCGGCACCAGGTACTCGAGATATCCGGGCCGGGCATTGGCCACTTCCACGCCGCTTCCCGGCTGGGCAAGGCTTCCCGCGTTGACGGTTCCCAGCACCTCGGGCGCCAGATGTACCGGTAGACCGAGCAATTCGCACACGATCGAGGCGGCGACGATGCCGCCGTACTCCTGGGTGAGGTCGAAGGTGCCGCGCGGCAGCAGTTCGTCGAGCCGCTCGTTGGCCAGCTCACGAATCCGGTCGGCGAGCTTGGCGACGGATTTCGGCCGGAACTGTCCCGAGGTGCACCGCCGGACACCGTCATAGATCGGGGCGTCGAAGTTCGCATGGAACGGCATCGGATGCACCGGCGGATCCGGCACGGGACCGTCATTGCGGTTCGCCAAAACCGTTGCGGCGGGCAAGGTCCCCTCCGAGGCCACGAACGTTCCGTCATTGATCTCCAGCACCTGCCAGATGTCGGAGAACCGGGACAGGGCGTAGGTGTCCCACTTCTCGACGTAGTAAACCGGGTACTCGTCGCGCAACACGCGGTAGTACGGCAACGGATCGGCCATCACTGCCGGATCGAACGGGTCGTACGAGAAATCCGCCAGCACAGGTGTGTTCATTGCAGCGGTGAGGGTGGTAACGCCTGCAGTATCGAATCCTCCCAGCCGTCGCGCAGTGCGGGCGCGACGCTCATCCAGGTGACGATCTCCGCAGGCGGGCTCTCTTTCCATGACGGGTAATGGTTTTCGAAGCAGGCCCAGTCGCCCTCGAGCGCCCAGTAGTGGATCACCTCGTTGAACCGAAACGTGGTGATGAACGAGCCGAGCCACCGCTTGCCAGTTCTCTCCGACCACGGCACGTACAGCCGCTCGAGCTCGCGAATGTAGTCGTCCTGGCGACCGGGTTTGCTCTGCATGATCTCCTGGATGACCAGGCCCGCGGAGAACTTCTCGTCGCGGAGTTGCGCGAGTGTCTTGTTGCTTCTGCCCGCGTACATGATGCGGCCCTCGCCGGATGCACCGACCTCGGACAGGAACGCCGACCACGTCGTGAACGCGGCGTGATGGCTGCCCCCGCGCGACTGCGCCCGGCCGATGCGCGCATAGTCGGCGAAGGCGTCGATCTCCCAGATGACCGTGACCTGCGGCCAGTGCCCGTTGAACGGCGTCGTCTCCCAGATCGCGAACAACCGCGCACCGACCTCTTCCATCATCGGCTGGTAGACGTCGCTGAACACCTCGGTGAAGCGATCGCTTCGCCCGGAACCCAGGTCGATGGTCTCGTGCAGGTAGAGAAGCGTATGGCTGTGGTACTTCTTCATGTTCATGCCGGAAGACCGCACCTGTTTGACATTGGCACGTAGCGAGCGTGACACTTATGCCGTGTTTTGTAAAGGTGCGGAAAGCACGACGCCGCTGGCCAACGGTTTCTGTTTCGGGGAGGGCCCCCGCTGGTTCGAGGGTCTGCTGTGGTTCTCCGACATGCTCGGCGAGGCCGTGCACACGGTCAACCTGGCGGGCGACGTCACCACGCTGGCGCTGGCCGGCCATGCTCCTTCGGGCCTCGGATTTCGTCCCGACGGCTCGCTGCTGATCGCATCCACCGAGCGTCGCGCACTGCTGAGCTACGACGGCGAGACCGTCGAAGCGCTCGCCGACCTTTCCGACATCGTCCCGGCGAGCATCGGCGACATGGTCGTCGACGACTGCGGCCGCGCCTACGTCGGTTCGCAGGCGTTCGAGGGCGGCGTCATCGCGCGGGTCGACCCCGACGGCACCATCACCGTCGTGGCTCAGGACCTCGACTTCCCCAACGGGATGGTCATCACGCCGGACGGAGCGACGCTCATCGTCGCCGAGTCGGTCGGCAGACGGTTGACCGCATTCACCGTCGGCGCTGACGGCGCGCTGTCCGACCGGCGGATCTTCGCCGACGGACTCGACGGCCCACCCGACGGCATCACCCTCGACGCGGGGGGCGGGGTGTGGGCGGCGATGACGCTGGCCCACCAGTTCGAGCGAATTGAACAGGGCGGCAACGTCACCGACCGCATCGACATCGGAGATCGAACCGCAATCGCCTGCACGCTCGGTGGCCCGGAGCGCCGCACCCTGTTCCTGCTTTCGAGTACCGACGCATATCCCCAACGCCTGGTCGGCACGAAGTTGTCCCGGCTGGATTCCATCACCGTCGACATTCCCGGAGCAGGTCTGCCATGAGCGACTCGTATTACGAACTGGTCGACGATGCGGACCCGCAGGGCGAGAGGTTCCTCGCGACCGACTTGGTGCGCAGCACCTGGTCGGCCGCGATCCAGCACGGCGCGCCCGTGTCGGCGCTCCTGGTGCGTGCGTTGGAGCGCTGCGAGGCTCGAGACGACACCCGCCTCAGCCGCGTCCTCATCGACCTGCTCGGACCCGTACCCGCGGAGGGCGACCTCTGGGTGCGTGCGAAACGCGAACGGTCGGGCAAGCAGATCGAGTTGATCGGCGCGGAGATGCTCGCCCTCGGTCCTGACGGCAATCCCCGCCCCGTCGCGCGGGCAAGCGGGTGGCGATTGCAGACGATCGACACCGAGGCCGTCGTGCATGCGGCCGCGCCTCCGCTGCGTCCGGTCGCCGACGCGTGGAGCCGCGACATGAAGAAGGACTGGGACCGCAACTACGTGCACAGCCTCGATTGGCGGTGGCTGACCAAACCACTCAACGACGGGCCGGGCGAGTCGTGGATCAAACCCGAGGTCGACCTCGTCAAGGGCGAGAACATGACGCAGCTCGAGCGGCTGTTCGCGGTGGCTGACGATGCCAACGGCATCGGCGCGAAACTCGACATCGGCAAGTGGACGTTCATGAACACCGACCTCGTGGTGCACGTGCACCGGATCCCCGAGGGCGAGTGGATCGGTGTCCGCGCCGAGACCAACTACGGACCCGACGGCGTCGGGACCACTATCGGCACGCTGTTCGACGAATCCGGTGCGGTCGGCGCCATCCAGCAGTCGGTGCTGGTCCGCCCGATGCCCGCGAGATAGCATTCCCGGCTGTGAAATCCGCCAAATCGCGACCAGGAATGCTATTTCGCGGCTAGTCGATGAGCCGCAAAGCCGCTGCGGGGCATTGCGTTACCGCCTGCTGCATGCGCTCGCGGTCGGAGTCCGGGCGGTCGTTCTCATCGATGTGCACGGTGCCGTCGTCCTGCACCTCGAAGACGTCCTCCGCGATCGATTCGCAGATACCGTGCCCGGTGCACTTGTCGAGATCGACTTCGACCCGCATGACCACTCCCTACTGAACGTGGGCCGGTAGGCGTTTGACGCCGTGAACGAAGCTGCTGTACAGCAGGTCGGGCTCGCCGAACTCGACGGTCTTCAGCCGAGTCAGCAGCTCGCGGAACAGGTTTCGCAACTCGGCCTTCGCCAGCTGATTGCCGAGGCAGAAGTGCGGGCCCCCACCGCCGAAGCCGAGGTGCGGGTTGGGTGAGCGGGAAAGGTCGAATGCGCCGGGATCGTCGAAGACGGTCTCGTCGCGGTTGGCCGAGCAGTAGAACAGGCCGACCTTGTCACCGGCGGCGACGGGTTGGCCGTTGATCTCGGTGTCCTCGGTGGCGAACCGCGCGAACTGCAGCACCGGCGACGACCACCGCACGAATTCCTCGATCGCCGAGCCGATTCGGTTCTCGTAGTCGGCCATCAGCCAGTCGCGCTGATCGGGATTGTCGACCAGCGCCATCATCGCGTGCGTGGTGCTCTGCTTGGTGGTGTCGTTGCCCGCCGAGGCCAGCAGGATCAGGAACGCGCCGATCTCCTCGTCGGTCAGCCGGTGGCCGTCCACCTCGGCGTTGACGATGCTGGTCATCAGGTCGTCGCCCGGATTCTTGCGCCGGAACTGCGCCAGCTCCACCCCGGTGTTGTTGAGCAGCATGATCTGTGCGGCCGGGTCGTCCGCCTGCTCCGCGGGCGTGCTGTACTCCTCGTCGCTCATGCCGAACAGCTTCTCGGCCGCGTACGCCACCGACGCCTGGTCCGCCTGCGGAACGCCGAGCATGTCCATGATCGTCAGCATCGGCAGCCGCGCCGAGCATGCGGCGACGAAATCGATGTCGCCGGCCCCGACGAGATCGTCGACGATGCTGACCGCGTTCCGATGGATCTGCTCCTCGATCTGGCGGACGTTTCGCGGCGTGAACGCCGAGCTGATCAACCGCCGGTAGACGGTGTGCTGCGGAGGATCCATGGCCAGGAAGAACGATGCGAACCGCTGGATCTCGGCGGGCATCGGGTTCAACGCGACACCCTCTGCGGAGGTGAACAGCTCGGGATGCTGACTGACGTAGACGATGTCGGCCCGCCGCGTCAGGGCCCAGAATCCGGGCTCCTCGAGCCCAAACATCGACGGCCACGGACGGTGCCAGGAGAGCCCTTCAGCGGCGCGCAGTTGCGCGAATGTCTTATCACGCACGGTGAAGGGCTGGTCCCAGAAGTCGTGTGACGTGATGTCGACCGGACTGTACTCGTGTGCCTGCACCGGGGCTGCTGTCACCGAATCAGCGTGACATTTGGGCGTAAATTTGTAAAGCTATGCCGATGGAGGATGTGGTCGCCGAGGACGACAACTCGACGCGTCAACGCATCCTGGCCGCGACCGCAGAGGTGCTGGGCAGAAACGGTATGACAAAGCTGAGCCTCTCCGAGGTCGCCCTGCAGGCCGGAGTCTCGCGGCCCACCCTGTATCGCTGGTTCGCCTCCAAGCGGGATCTGCTCGACGGCTTCGTCGTCTGGGAGCGGCAGTTCTACGAACGCGCAGTCGCCGAGGCGACCGAGGGCCTGCCCGCCAACGAGAAACTCGACGCCGCCCTGCGGGTAATCGTCGAGTACCAGCAGTCCTATCCGGGACTGCGGATGATCGACATCGAGCCCGCGCAGGTCATCAAGCGGCTGTCCCGGGTCATCCCGCTGATGCGGTCACGGCTGGAACGCCTCGCGCAGGGGCCCGATGCCGCACTGGCGGTCGCTACCGCTGTGCGCGTTGCGGTTTCGCACTACCTCGTGCGCAGCGACGATGATGATCAGTTCCTGGTGCAGCTTCGGCACGCCGCAGGCGTGAAGAAACCGTGACAGCGATTTCGGCGTGTTTAGTTGCGCTCATCGCAACTGAACACGCCGAAATCACAAGTAAAGCTCGCCGAGAATCTCCTCCGAATGCTCGCCGATGCCCGGCGCCTTGGCGCGCGGTGCCCACGGCGTGCCGTGGAAGTCGACGGGCGTGGCGACCATCGGCACGCTCGAGTCGCCGTCCGGCACATAGACGATGCCGCCGGCTGCGTGAAACTGTTCGTCGGCAACCACATCCTCGATCGAATTGATCGGCGACCAGAAGAAGTCCGGTTCGGCGCCGAACAGTTTCGCCCACTCGTCGAGTGGTTTGGTCGCGAAGATCTCGTCGAGCACCGCGATCAGGTGCCGGCAGTTGGCCGCGCGATCGCGCGGTCTCGGATAGTCCGTCATCCATTCTGGGCGGCCGACGACGCGACAGAGCGGATCCCAGTGCCGGTCAACCTGCAGACCCACGATCCAGAACCGGCGGCCGTCGCCTGCCATGTAGTTGTTCATGCACGGATTGCCCATCGACTCACGCTCCCCGATCGCGATCGCGTGGCCGGTCAGCAGGAACGTGTTCAGGTCGAAGCTGACGGTGTAGGCGCCCTGCCGGTAAAGCGACGTGGACACCAGCTGGCCTGCGCCGGTGCGGGCCCTTGCGATGAGGGCGGCACAGATCGCGGCGGCCAGCGTCATGCCCGCCGTGTGGTCGCCCATGCCGCCCCGCTGAAACGGCGGAGTGTCGCCGGGACGGGTCAGCAGGTGCGCCAGGCCCGCTCGCGCCCAGTACGCGGCGACGTCGTAGGCGGCCCGGTCGGCATCGGGTCCCGCATCGCCGTAGCCGGTGATCAGGCCGTACACCAGACGCGGATTGGCGGCGGCCGCCGTTTCGAAGTCCAGGCCGATGCGCCGCAGCGCGCCGGGGCGGACGTTGGTGATGAAAACATCGGCGCTGCTGAGTAATTCGAGCGCAGTGGACCGACCGTCGTCCGTCGAGACATCGAGTGCGATGCTGCGCTTGCCGCGGTTGTCCATCTCGAAGGGCGGACTCTCGTCTCCGTCAAGGCCGAGCATGCGGCCGAACATCCGGGCCGGGTCACCCGTCGGCGGTTCGATCTTGACGACGTCGGCTCCCCAGTCGGCCAGGATTCCGCCCGCCGCCGGGCCCGCTACCCAGACCCCGAGCTCGACGACCTTGATGCCCTTCAACGGACCGGTCATCGCATTCCCTTCCTGCGCTTTACAATTTTGGATATTCTTGTAAACATTGCGAGGCTACAGGCTCACACTAGGAGGCAGCGGGTGGTCCGCATGGCGAATCGAGTGCGGCCGGTGCTGAGCGTGACCGCCCACCTCGGCCGAGGACTGCAACGGGTCGCCACCGACGCGACGATCGGCCGGTTCCGGTCTCTTCCACGGACCATCGGCGAGCTCGACGCCCCCTTCCTCTCCGAGTTGATGGGGTGCACCGTGACGTCGGTGTCGGTAATCGGCGGCGATGCGGGGACCTCGTCGAGAGCGCGGCTGGCCCTCACCGGCGAAGGTGTTCCGAATTCGGTCTTCGTCAAAATGGCCGCCGAAACCGTCGCCACCCGGCTGATGGGCGAAGTCGGAATCCTCGGAGAGACCGAAACGCGCTTCTACCGCGAGTTGTCGCCGGAGCTGACCGGTGTGCCGAAGACGTATGGATCTGCACTTCGACTCGGTGACGGGCCGATTCGTCATCGTGCTCGAGGACCTCGCGGCACAAGCATGCGACTTCCCCGACACGCTGAACCCGCTCACCACAGACCAGGCAAGCCTGATCGTCGAGTTGCTCGCACGCGTGCACGGCACATTCTGGAACCGCCTCCCCGAGACCAGCGGAACGGGCCGATTCGGTTGGCTCGACGCCGCGTCGGCCGACAAATTCACAACGCTGACGGGGCCTCTGCTGAAGACTTCGCTGCGTCGGTTCGCGGACCGAACGGATATACCGGTTGGCAACGGACGCTTCATTGCCGAGAACTATGGCGCGGTCGCGCGGCTCATCGACGAGCCGCCGCACACCGTCATGCATGGCGACGCCCACCCCGGCAACGTCTACTTCCGCAACGGCGAGGCCGGCCTGCTCGACTGGCAGGCCGTGCGGCGCGGCCACCCTGGCCGTGAACTGGCCTACACCCTGATCACCAGCATGACGCCGGCCGACCGGCAGGCACACCAGCGCGACCTGCTCGACACCTACCGCGGTGCGCTGGCAGCCTCGGGGGGCCCGGAACTCGATCGCGACGAGCTGTGGGACCGGTACTGCAAAGGCGCGTCGTACGCCTATGTCGCGTCACTGATCACGGCCGGAATCGGCGGCATGCAGGACGAAGGCATCGCCATTGAAGGCCTGAAGAGGGGTGTCGCCGCGCTCGACGACCTCGACACGGTCGCTCTATTGGAGAAGTCGCTGTGATGGAGGAACTACCATCACTGGGACCAACGATAGAGGCCATGACGTGAACGAACCGCTACGCGCCCGCCGGGACGCATCCGAGAACGCCGAGGACACCTCGACGCGACACCGGATCCTCGTCGCGACCGCCGAAGTGCTCGGCCGCAGCGGTCAGACGAAACTGAGCCTTTCGGAGGTGGCCCTGCAGGCCGGTGTCTCCCGCCCGACGCTGTACCGCTGGTTCGCCGACAAAAGCGAATTACTCGAGGCGTTCGGTGTCTACGAGCGCGAGATGTTCGACAACGGTATCGGCAGGGCGACCGCAGGCCTACGCGGTACCGAGAAGCTCGATGCGGCACTGAGTTTCATCGTCTCCTACCAGCACTCCTATTCCGGGGTACGGCTCGTCGACATCGAACCGGAGGTCGTCATCACCCAGCTGTCGTGGATCATTCCGGTGATGCGGGCGCGGCTGCTGAAGCTGCTGTCCGGCTCCAACAGCGATATCAAAGCCGCCACGGCGATCCGAGTCGCGGTGTCGCACTACATTGTTCGCAGCGACGACGACGACCAGTTCCTGGCGCAACTGCGGCACGCCGTCGGCATCAAAACGACCGGCTGATGGCATCTCAACGGCTCAGCGACGAACTCGAGATCGCCGCACTTCTGAGCAGATACGCGCGCGCCGTCGACGAGCAAGGACTGGGAGCTGTATCGATCGGTGTTCACCGACGACGCCCACATCGACTATTCGGCCGGCGTCTTCGTGGGAACCCTCGACGGGGCCGTCGACTTCTTCAGCGGTGACTTCTCGACGCTGGTTGAAATGAGCATGCACTACATCACCAACGTCGAGTCCGAGATCGCAGGCGACACTGCAGAGGTGCGCGCGATGTTCTACAACCCCACGAAGATCAAGAGGGTGGCAGAGCTGTGCATTTTCGGCGGCTACTACTACCACGACCTGGTCCGCACCTCCGACGGCTGGCGCAGCCGCCGCCTCCGCGAGGACATGGTGTGGACGGCCAATTCGCCGCGCAGCGATCAGGCTTGAGCCGCCAACTGCCCACAGGCGGCGGCGATTTCACGACCACGAGTGTCGCGCACTGTGCATGACACGCCGCGCTCGCGCACCCGCTTGACGAACTCGCGTTCGGCGGCTTTCGGGCTGGCGTCCCAAACGCTACCGGGCGTCGGGTTCAGCGGGATGACGTTGACGTGTGCGAGTGGCCCGAGCGCACCGTGCAGTCGCTTGCCGAGCAGCTCTGCGCGCCAGGGTTGATCGTTGATGTCGCGGATCAGCGCGTACTCGATCGAAACCCGCCTGCCCGTCGCGTCGGCGTAGTAGCGCGCGGCGTCCAGAGCTTCGGACACCTTCCAGCGGCTGTTCACCGGGACGAGGGTGTCGCGCAGCTCGTCGTCGGGCGCATGCAGTGACAGCGCGAGCGTGACACCGAGCCCCTCGTCGGCCAGCTTTCGAATCGCGGGCGCGAGGCCGACGGTGGACACCGTCACCGAACGCGCCGAGATTCCGAAGCCATTGGGCGGCGGCGCCGTAATGCGCCGCACGGCGGCCAAGACGCGGTTGTAATTGGCCAGCGGCTCGCCCATCCCCATGAAGACGATGTTCGACAATCGGCCACTGCGCGCGGGGCGTGCAATCCCATCCCCGTCGCGGTCCCGCAGTTCGACAGCGGCCGCACGCACCTGCTCCAGAATCTCGGCCGTCGACAGATTGCGCTTCAGTCCGCCCTGGCCGGTCGCACAGAAAGGGCACGCCATCCCGCATCCGGCCTGTGACGAGATGCACACGGTGTTGCGCTGTGGATAGCGCATCAGCACCGACTCGAACGTCGTGCCGTCGGGCGCGCGCCACAGCGTCTTCCGGGTCTCCCCGGCGTCACACTCGATTTCCTGGACGGCCTCGAGCAGTCGGGGGAACAGTGCCACGGCGACTTGGTCCCGCACGGCAGCAGGCAGATCGGTCATCTCGCGCGGGTCGGCGATGAACCTGCCGTAGTAGTGGTTGGCCAGCTGTCTTCCGCGAAATGCGGGCAGCCCCAATTCGGCTACGGCGGCGGCGCGGCCGGACTCGTCGAGGTCAGCGAAATGGCGCGGCGGCATTGCGCGCCGCGGCGGATCGAAGATCAAAGGCAGAGATGTTGACATGGGCTTTTGTCAGTATCTCATCCATCGAGGGCGGAAATTGATTGGCGCTGCGTTGCGTTGGTCGCAACCATGGAGCGCATGAGCCTGCCGACGATGCCCGCCCGGACAGCCTCTGTGTTGACGTTCTGCTACGCGTTGGGCTACCCGATTGGGGCGCTTGCCGTTTCGGCCATGTCACCGATGGCGGTGCTGGTATTCCGCTTCGGATTGGCGGGCGCGATCCTGTCCGGATGGGTGTTCGTCGCACGGGTGGGCTGGCCGAGGGGCCGCACGCTCGTTCACGTTGTGGTGAGCGGGCTGCTCGGCCAGGCGCTGCAGTTCATCTGCCTCTACGTGGCCCTGCTGCACGGCGCCCCCGCGGTATTGGGGGCAGTCATCATCTCGATGAACCCGGTGGTCACCACGGTGCTTGCGGCGTTGTTTCTCGGCGAGGGCCTCACGTGGGGCCGGGCCGCGGCGCTCGTACTCGGCGTGTTTGCCGTGCTTGCCGCCTGCGCCGGTCGGCTGATCACCGTCGGCGGTCTGGACGGCGTCGTGCTGCTGCTGGTGGTAGCGCTGGTTGCGGTCGCAGGTGGCGGTGTCTACCAGCAGCGGTTCTGCTCCGGCGTCGACTTTCGCGCGATGGCCGCCCTGCAGAACCTGGTGTCCGTGCTTCCGGTGGCGGCGCTGCTGTTCGTGTCGCCGTGGTCGGTGACGGACCCGTGGAAGGCGGTCGGGGCGGTGGCGGCAGTGGTGCTGTTCAATGCCACGACTGCGATGACGTTCTACGTGCGGGCGATCAACAAGTACGGCGCGGCGGCGGTGGCGATACTGTTCGCGGTGATCCCGGCCGTCGCAGGAGTGCTGTCGTGGCTGATGCTCGGTCAGCGTCCGGACGTCGGCATCGCGGTGGGCCTGGTCGTCGGCGCGGCGGCGTGCTGGCTCAATGCGCGCGTGTCACGCAGGCAGCGTCAGGACACAGAGCCGCCGACGGCGTCCATCATTCGGGCGAGCTCACCCGCGACGTCGGGTCCCGCGGGCTGATAGACGAGTTCGGTGACGCCGCCGGCTTCGTATTCGGCGGCGCGGGCCCGCAGTTGCTCCGCGGTCCCGCTGAACGTGAACTGCGGCAGAAGGTCGGCCGCCAGCGCGACGGCGTCCTCGTCCACCGCCGTCAGCCGCACGAGGTGCCCTTCGTGGGTGACGAGGTGGCGCTGCGCAGTCGGGATGGCCTCGATAGCGGCGACCCACTCGTCGCCTCCCGGCAACCCGCGCACCGCGTCGGCGCCGCTGCGCTCGTACAGGGCGTGGAAAACCACCGCCAGGCCGTGTCCGGCCCGCTGCAGCACACGCTCGCTGTACATGTCTTCACCGTCGTCGAGCACGGTGCCGAACTGCAGCAGCGAGTAGGGCCGCCCGGTCGCCGCCGGATTGGGCACGCCCGCAGCGAACACTCCGTCGCCGACCCTCGCCGCGACCGCAGTGCCCTTCGGGCCGTCGGCGCCGATCAGCACTTCGACCCCGACGGGCCGGTCGGCGACGAATCCGTCGGTGTGCAGCATGCGAACCGGGGCGTCTTCCCACGCCACGGTCTCGCCGCGCAGCAGCGCACGCAGCGCCGTCACGTACTCCTCGACGAAAGCCCAACGCAGCGGTCGCTTTCCGAGCGTGTAGCGACCGGTGAACCCCGACCCGATGGCCACGGCTACCCGGCCGGGCGCGAGGGCCACCAGCGTCGCGATCGCGGCGGCATTGGTCATCGGGTGGCGCAGGCTCGGCACGAGAACACCGGGGCCGAGGCCGATCGTCGAGGTTCGCTCGGCGGCCAGCGCCAACGCCATCCACACGTCGGACGTGATCGCCGGCGAGTCGTACAGCCAGGCCCGGTGATAGCCGAGACGTTCCGCCTCGGCGATGAGCTCGGCAGAGTCGACATTGGTGACCAGGGCGCACGACAGCAGCATGAGCGCTGACGCTACCGGTCGGCAGCGGTGGATCACGCCAGCAGCGTCAGCACCATCCAGCCGGCGACGGCCGACGGCAGCATCGCATCGATGCGGTCCATGATGCCGCCGTGGCCGGGAAGCAGCGTGCCCATGTCCTTGATGCCGAGGTCGCGCTTGACCTGGGATTCGACGAGATCGCCGAGCACACCGGTGATGACGAGCATCAGACCCAGCGGCACTCCGACCCATGCGGGCCGGTCCAGCAGGAACGTCACCGACAGCACCGCCGCCGTGACGCCGAAGAGCAGCGAGCCGCCCAGCCCCTCCCACGACTTCTTCGGGCTGATCGCGGGCACCATCAGATGCTTGCCGAACAACACCCCGGCGACGTACCCACCGATGTCGGCGAACACCACGGTCACGATCACCGTGAACGTTCTGGCGCCGCCGTGATCCTGGAAGATCAGCAGCGCGCTGAAGCTCGCGAACAGCGGCGCCCACGTCGCCAGCAGCACCGTGGCCGAGATGTCGCGCAGATAGTTGACCGGCGCCTCGCGAATGCCTTGGCCCACAAGGCGCCACACCATGCAGACGACAATCGTGCCGCCATAGGCGCCCAGCAGACCGGTCGGGCCGTAGTACGTCAGCCAAATCATCGCCACGCTGCCGAGCAGCAACGGGATGACGGGCAACGCGTAGCCGGCTTCGCGCAGCCGTCGAACAACCTCGTGGATGGCTATCGGGATGAAGACGGTCAGAACCGGAAGCCAACCGATCGGCCAGAACAGCAGGACGCCGATCGCCATCGCGCCGAGCAGGACGCCGACGCCGATCGCGGCAGGCAGGTTTCGGCCGGCCCGCGATTTCTTCTTCTTCTGCGGCTCCTCGACCGGGGTGTCAGGCATGGGATCCGCTTGCTGTTCGGCCATCAGACCTCCAGCAGTTCGCCTTCTTTGTGCTTGACCAGCTCGTCGATCTGGCTCGTGTACGTGTGCGTGGTCTTGTCGAGATCCTTCTCGGCGTGCTTGACCTCGTCCTCGCCCGCCTCGCCGTCCTTCTTGATCCGGTGCAACTCCTCCATCGCTTTGCGACGGATGTTGCGCACCGAGACGCGGGCGTCCTCACCTTTGGCCTTGGCCTGTTTCACCAGCTCGCGCCGGCGCTCCTCGGTCAACTGCGGGATCGCGACGCGTATCACGTTGCCGTCGTTGGACGGGTTGACGCCGAGATCCGAATTGCGGATGGCATCCTCGATCGGCTTGAGCTGCGACTGCTCGTAGGGCTTGATCACGACGAGCCGGGCCTCGGGCACGTTGATGCTGGACAGTTGCGTGATCGGGGTCGTGGACCCGTAGTAGTCGATCGCGATGCGGGTGAACATGCCGGGGTTGGCGCGCCCGGTGCGGATCGACGACAGATCGTCGCGTGCGACGGAAACCGCCTTCTCCATCTTCTCCTCGGCGTCGAAGAGGGTTTCGTCGATCACGGTGATTCCATTCTGTGTGCTCCTCGTGTGCGCGCCACCGGGTGCGCGCCCTCAGCTGATGGTGACCAGTGTTCCGATCTTCTCACCTGCGACCGCCCGCGCGATATTGCCGTCGACGAGAAGGTTGAACACGAGGATGGGCATGCCGTTGTCCATGCACAGGCTGAACGCCGTGGCGTCGGCCACCGCCAGGCCCCGGTCGATCACCTCGCGGTGGGTGATGGCGGTCAGCAGTTCGGCATCGGGGTTCGACCGGGGGTCGGCGGTGAAGACGCCGTCGACGGCCTTGGCCATCAGCACCACCTCCGCGCCGATCTCCAGGGCGCGCTGCGCGGCGGTGGTGTCAGTCGAGAAGTACGGCAGGCCCATGCCCGCGCCGAAGATCACCACGCGGCCCTTCTCGAGGTGCCTGCGCGCGCGCAGCGGGATGTACGGCTCGGCGACCTGGCCCATCGTGATCGCGGTCTGGACCCGGGTGGCGATTCCTTCCTTCTCCAGGAAGTCTTGCAGCGCAAGGCTGTTCATCACGGTGCCGAGCATGCCCATGTAGTCCGAGCGGGTTCGCTCCATGCCACGCTGCTGCAGTTGGGCGCCACGGAAGAAGTTGCCACCGCCGATGACGACGGCGACCTGCACGCCACTGCGCACCACCTCGGCGATCTGGCGAGCCACCAGCGCCACCACATCGGGGTCGAGGCCCACTTCGCCGCCGCCGAACATCTCGCCGCCGAGCTTCAACAGGACTCGCGAATACATGGGCCGGATCGAAGATGCCGCGGCGCCGTTGGTGGTGGTGGTCTCCGCCATCCGACTCCTTCGGGTCCTCGCATGAGATCGCCATGCCGGGCCGTGGCCGCGACGGCACCCCAATCCTGCCTCATAGCGACCCCACAGCCGCTACGGGGTGGCCGAGCGGCGGTTAGCGGAGGTGCGCCGAAAGCAGCCAGGCCCCTACCGACTTGCGTCCGTAGTCCTCGTCGCGGATGTCGGCGCCGGCGAACCCGTCGAAGAACTGGGCGAACTCCGCCGGCACGTTGGCGTGAATCCTGGCCGGCCTGATCTCGTCGATCTGCCAGTACTTGCCGACGATGTCACGCAGTTCGTCCTCGGTGACGGGATGGGCGCCGCCGTCGGTCGGCATCCCCGCCGCGTCGAACACCAGGACGAAGTAGGACGCACCCGGCGCGGCCGCCCGCACGATGGACTGCTGGTAGCCCTCACGCAGTTCGACGGGCATCGAATGGAACAGGGTGCTGTCGATGATCGTGCCGAAGCGGCCGTCGTAGCCGGTGAAGTCACTGATGTCGGCAACCTCGAACGTCGCGTTGGACAGGTTGCGCCTGGCGGCTTCCTCCCGAGCGAGCGCAATGGCCGTCTGGGACTGGTCGAGTCCGACCGTGGCGAACCCCTTCTCGGCGAGATGCAAGGCGGTCGCAGCCTCGCCGCAGCCGGCGTCGAGCACGTCACCGTGAACCTTGCCCGCGTCGATGAGTGCCTGTATCTCCGGCTGAGGCTCGCCGATGCTCCACGGCGGCCGGACGCCTTTGAACTCCTCCGACTCGCCGCGGTAAGCCGATTCGAACATCTCTTTTTCTGGAGTAGTCATACCCCCGTGTCTATCAACCTGCTTGATATATGTCAAGATAATTGATATGAACGAGCACCTCGAGGACCAGCCGCTGGGCTTCCTGCTGCACAGGGTCCACAACGCGCTACGGGCCGAGGTGACCACGACCGTTCTCGATCCTCTTGGGCTGACCTTCCCGCAGTACATCTGCATGCGGATCCTCTCGCACTTCCCGGACCGGTCGAACGCCGAGATGGCACGCGACACCAACGTCTCGCCGCAGGCGATGAACATGGTTTTGAAGGCCCTGGAGGAACGCGGGCTCGTCGGCAGGCCGGCGAGCGTGTCCTCGGGGCGGTCGCTGCCCGCCGCGCTGACCCGCGAGGGCAGGGCGCTCCTGAAGAAGACCGAAGCCGGCGTCCGTGCCGCCGAGGACCGGCTGATGGCCAGCCTGTCGGGTCGGCAGCGCGCCGAATTCAAGCAGGTGTTGGCCGCATTGGGCTCCGACACACGATGACGTGCGGGCAGCTTATACACGCGGCGCTCGACCATCCAGCAGGCGAATATCGACAATTGGTGGCAGCCATTGTTCGATGGTGTCCCCGTGTCGGAAACGGTCGGGTTTGGAGACCTTGATCAGCGCTTTTACCAGTCCTCGCCAATTTCGAGTGCAATTCAACCGGTCGGAGTAGCGTTTATTTGACGCAGCTGACGATCAATGGCTTCGGTCGGCGGTTACGTCAATGAACGGTGACCGCAAGTTCATCGACAATGACCTCGTGGAGGCGCGATGGAAATCGCACTCGGTATATCGATGACGTCCACGACGGTGCGCATGGTGCTCGTTGAGGGTGACAAGGCTGACGGCCTCACGGTGGAGTCCGATCAATTCTCCACGATCGCCCGATCGGGAACCCTGGCTCCGAGCGCTCCTGAGCAAGTGGGTGTCGCAATCCTCGCGACGCAGCAGAGCGCGAGCCGTCAAGGCCACAACGTGAACATGTGCGGCATTGCCGTGAGCGACGAATGCGACGCGGATGATCTGCGGGAAAGTCTGGCGGCACGCGGTCTCACCGACACGGTTATCGTCGACGAACATCAGGCGGCGGTCACGCTTGCCCATACGGTCGCCCGGGCAATCGGCTACACGCAGACGGCATTACTTCTCGTCAGGGAGCGGTCGGCCACGCTATCGGTCGTCGACGTTGCCGACCGCTCGATCATCGAAGGACTCAGCCGCAGTCTTCAAAGCGCCGACATCAATTACGTTCTCGCCGAGATGCTCGCGAGCTTCTCCGCAGAGGGCGCACGAGGTCTGTTCGTCGTCGATTCCAGCACGCGGCTCCCGGTCATCAAGCCGTGTCTCGAAGCCCATAGCTCGCTGCCAGTCATCTTCCCCGAGGAACCCGACTGGGCGCTGGCCCGCGGCGCGGCCCTGGCGGCGGCGGCCGCACCGCGCTTCGAAGCGTCCACCACAGGGTTGGCCTACGCACAGGACCCAGACGAAGCGGATCTCGCCGATCCGGTCGAGGATGCGACGGGGGCGTTGGCACCCGCCGACGAAGCCACGAAACGCGGCTTGGTCGACGTGATCCGGTGGGGCTCGACGGGCAATCCGGGTACTCGTGACGGTGGCCGGTTCTCGGCTCCCCGGTCCATCCCCGTGAGCAGCTTGGCTGCGTCCCTCGTCATCGTCGGTGTCGTCGCAGCGGTGGTGGCTCTGGCGGCCAGCACCGCCCCCACGTCAACTGAACATCTGCTCGAACAGAACCAAGTACTACCCGCCGAACCGAACACAATCGTGGCGTCTGCGCTACCGGCCGCCGAAAAGGCCGCTTCGGCAGTGAGTCCCGCCCCGGTGCTGAATCCCGTGCCGGCGCAACAGCTTCCGGCGCCGCCAGCACCCCCGCCTCCGCCGATGACACCAGTCACGGTCGAGCAGGCGCCGCACACGATCGCGGCACGAGCACCTGCAAGCAAGCCGCGAAGCGCGCCCATTGCCGTCGATCCGCCACCCGAGGCCGCGCCGATTGCCGTCGATCCGCCACCGGAGGCCGCGCAGCTCGCGCTGCCTCCGCCACCGGAGGCCGCGCAGCTCGTCCCGGCGGCCGCGCCCGCACCTCAGATTCCGGCACTGGTGCCTTCTGCCCCTGCGACCCCGCAATTTCCGCAATTCCAGATCACGGTGGGGCCGCCGAGCAGCCAGGTGCCAGCCAGTGTTCCGCAATCTCCAATCCTGCGCTGGCTACCTTCATTTCAGCGGCCATTGCAGCAGACGCCGGTCATACCTCAGGCGCCCGTTCCGCAGGCACCCTTGCCTCAAGCGCCGGCATCTCGTTGGCCGCAACCACCGCAGGCTCCGCAATGGCAGCCCTCTGCTCCGCAGTGGCAACCGCAGGCTCCGCAGTGGCAACCACCTCTGCAGACCTGGCAACCGCCGTTGCAGACAGCCCAATGGCCAGACGACACCACGTCTCGCTCGCCACAGTTGTCGCCGGCTCCCGCGTCCCGGTGGCCGCAACCAACCTCAGGTTTTGGTAGTTCGCAAGGCAGCGCAGGCGGCGGGATCCCGTTCTGGCCCTATCGATGAAATACACGGTGCAGAACCACCGTCGTACTCAGGCGTCGATGCGGGCCCAGGGCCGCGCCTCTTCCAGCTCGTAGGCCAGTTCCAGCAGCCTCGCCTCCTGGCCCCGCACCGTCGAGAACATCATCCCGACCGGCATGCCGGATGCGGACTCGGCAAGCGGCAGCGAGATCGCCGGGTCGCCGGTGGCGTTCTGCAGGGGCGTGAACGCCACCCAGTCGAGGAGCCGTTCCATGATCTGTTCGTAGGGGGCCATCGGGTCGAGGTGCCCGATCGGCGGTGTCTCGTCGGCCAGCGTCGGCATCAGCACCGCGTCATAGGTCGTCGACAAGCGGGCGGTGATCCGCCGCGATGCGCTCAGCCGCGCGATCGCCGCGGGCACCCTGTGCAAGTTGCGGGCGGCCTTGCGGTTCAAACCCAGCGTCAGGTGGTCCAGCTTGGTGCGGTCGAAGCTCGGGCCGAACGTCCGGCGTCCGCCGTGCACGATCGCGAAGGCGAGGAACTGCCAGTAGAGCAAGAAGTCGTCCTTGAACCGTTTCGGCACCGGGTTGTCGATCTCGGTGACCCGGTGACCGAGGTTCTCCAACAGCGCGGCTGTTTTGAGCGTGAGCTCGCGGATCTCCGGACTTACCTGTCGCAGAATCGATTTCGTGCACATTGCGATGTGCAGTCGCTGCTTGCCCGGATGGCTCACGTCCCCGATCGCAGGCAGCTTCGGGTGGCGGTGAGCCTCCTCGGCCTCTCGCAGGAACGCGGCGGTGTCGCGAACCGAGCGCGTGAGAACGCCGTTGGCGACCAGGTGCAGCGGCATCTGGGCGGTCTCCTTGTCGAGCGGCAGCCGGCCACGGGTGGGCTTGAGCCCGACAAGGCCGTTACATGCCGCCGGGATCCGGATCGATCCGCCGCCGTCGTTCGCATGCGCGATCGGCACCACGCCGGCGGCGACGAACGCGCCGGACCCCGATGACGACGCACCTGCGGTCCGGTTCGTGTCCCACGGGTTGCGCACCGGGCCGATGCGCGGGTGCTCGGCCGAGCCGCTGAAGCCGAACTCCGACATCTGCGTCTTTCCCAGCGGGACCAGGCCGGTGGACAGGAAGACCCGTGCGAATGCGCCGTCGCGTTTCTCGGGACGGGGATCCCACGCGTCGGCGCCCTGCATCGTCGGCATGCCGGCGACAGCGACGTTGTCCTTGACGAACGTCGGGACACCGTCGAAGTAGCCGCCGTACGGCCGCGGTGCGTCGGCCCGTTGACGGGCACGGTCGAACGCCTCATAGGCGAGGCCGTTGAGGGCCGGGTTGACCGCCTCGGTGCGGGCGATCGCCGCCTCGACGAGCTCGGCCGCCGACACTCTTCCCGCGCGCAGAGCGTCGACGAGACCTACTGCGTCATGGGCGCCGAGGGCGTCGTCGCCGAAGGCCGAGATGCGGGTCATGCCGTGACGGTACCAAGTCGTACCGCCGGGGGCGTCAGGCCTTGGTCAGGCCTGACCGACCTCGAACCGCACGAACCGGGTGACGGTGACGCCGGCCTCGTTCAGCAGTGCCTTGACGGTCTTCTTGTTGTCGGACACCGACGGCTGGTCGAGCAGCACGACGTCCTTGAAGAAGCCGTTCAGGCGGCCCTCGACGATCTTGGGCAGCGCCTGCTCGGGCTTGCCCTCGCCCTTCGCGGTCTCCTCGGCGATGCGCCGCTCGTCGGCGACGATGTCCTCGGGCACCTCGTCACGGGTCAGGTACTTCGCCTTCAGCGCGGCGATCTGCAGCGCCACCGCGTGCGCGGCCTGCTGGTCGGAGCCGGTGTATTCGACGAGCACGCCGACGGCGGGCGGCAGGTCGGCAGCCCGCTTGTGCAGATAGGTCTCCACGGTGCCGTCGAAGTACGTTGCGCGACGCAGTTCGAGCTTCTCGCCGATCTTGGCCGACAGGTCGGCGATGGTCTGCTCGACCGTGGTGTCGCCGATCTTGGCCGCCTTGAGGGCGTCGACGTCCGCGGCCTTGGCGGCCGCGGCCGCCGCGACGATCTGATCGGCGACCGCCTGGAACTCGGCGTTCTTGGCGACGAAGTCGGTCTCGGAGTTCAACTCGATCAGCGCGCCGTCCTTCGCGGCGACCAGGCCCTCGGCCGTGGCCCGCTCGGCGCGCTTGCCGACGTCCTTGGCGCCCTTGATGCGCAGCAGTTCGACGGCCTTGTCGAAGTCGCCGTCGGCTTCCACGAGCGCGTTCTTGCTGTCGAGCATGCCTGCGCCGGTCAGCTCCCGAAGTCGCTTGACGTCGGCAGCGGTGTAGTTCGCCATGTCTGCCTTTCTACGGATTCGTGGGGGGCTTCGGTTCGGTCTGGATCTCGGCCTCGGGGGTGCCCGGCGCGGCGCCTTCGGCGGTCGGGCTCGCGGTGGCTGTTGCCGTTGCGGAGGCCAGCAGCTCCTGCTCCCACTCGGCCAGCGGCTCGGCGCCCGCGGCCTCCGGCTTGTCGCCGTTGCCGCCGGCACCCGCGCGGGCCTGCAGGCCCTCGGCGACCGCGGAAGCGACCACCCTGGTCAGCAGCGCGGCCGAGCGGATCGCGTCGTCGTTGCCCGGGATCGGGTAGTCGACGAGATCGGGATCGCAGTTGGTGTCCAGGATCGCGATGATGGGGATGTTCAGCTTCCGCGCCTCTGCGACCGCGAGGTGCTCCTTGTTGGTGTCGACGACCCAGATGGCCGAGGGCACCTTCTGCATGTCGCGGATACCGCCGAGGCTGCGCTCGAGCTTGTTCTTCTCGCGGGTCAGCATCAGGATCTCTTTCTTGGTGCGACCCTCGAAGCCACCGGTCTGCTCCATGGTCTCGAGTTCCTTGAGACGCTGAAGGCGCTTGTGGACGGTGGAGAAGTTGGTGAGCATGCCGCCGAGCCAGCGCTGGTTGACGAACGGCATCCCGACGCGGGTGGCCTCATCGGCGATGGATTCCTGCGCCTGCTTCTTGGTGCCGACGAACATGATGCTGCCGCCGTGGGCGACGGTTTCCTTGACGAACTCGTACGCCTTGTCGATGAAGGTCAGCGTTTGCTGCAGATCGATAATGTAGATGCCGTTGCGGTCGGTGAAGATGAACCGCTTCATCTTGGGATTCCAGCGACGGGTCTGGTGCCCGAAGTGGGTGCCGCTGTCCAGCAGCTGCTTCATTGTTACGACAGCCATATTCGGCTACGTCCTTCTTTGTCGGTTGTCGCCCGGCGTCGGGTGATGCCAGGCCCTGGCGCCTGCTGCGTGCCGGACCCGTTCGGACTTCTCTCCGAGGCGGGACCGCCCGGCATGCGGATGCAACCCTCAGAAGTTCGGGGCTGCGCACAGGCGCGCGAAGTCAATCCGCTCTCGCGAATTGCGTGTGTGAGTTTACACCGTGCCAGCAGGTGCTTTGTCCACAGCGGATCGTCGATCCCCAGGTGAGCACCTCACGGCTTCCCAATCGCGCACCGACGCGCTGAGCTGGGCGTATGCGCACGGCGGTGGTACTCCTGATTCTTGCGCTGCTCTGCGCAGGCCCGGCGCGCGCCGAGAACGGCCGGCTGGCGTGGCCGTTGCGGCCGCGACCTGCGGTTGTGCGGGTGTTCGACGCGCCGACGCCGAACTGGCAGCGGGGCCACCGCGGCGTCGACCTGGCCGCGGCGCCGGGGCAGGCCGTGTATGCCGCCGGGCCCGGGACCGTGGTGTTCGCCGGCGAACTGGCCGGTCGGCCGTTGGTGTCGGTGGCACATCCCGGCGGCCTGCGGACCAGCTACGAACCGGTGACGCCGTCGGTGCGGGCGGGCCAATTGGTGGCTACGGGCACGACGCTGGGCCGGTTGGCCGCCGGCCACGAGGGCTGCGCAGCGCCGGCCTGCCTGCACTGGGGCGCGATGTGGGGTCCGGCCGCAGACGCCGACTACGTCGACCCTTTAGGGCTGCTGGTCACCACCCCGATCCGCCTTAAGCCGCTGCGCCGGTGACGTCGCACCGCGAGCGACCGCGTCTGTACACGACACGCCGCGAAGTTGTGTGCAAAAGCGGTCGCTCGCGGTGCGCCGGAACGTCCGTAGTCTGGATGGGGATGAGTGTTGCACCCGATACCGCGGTTGCTCTCGGCAACCGATTCGCCAGTGAGCTGCCCGAACTCGCCGTTCGATGGCAGGCCGAATCCGCCCCACAGCCGCGGCTGCTGGTGCTCAACGAGCCACTGGCCACCGAACTGGGGCTCGACCCGGTCTGGCTGCGCAGCGCCGAAGGCGTGGGCCTGCTGACTGGGACCGAGGTGCCCGACGGCGCCGAACCGGTCGCGCAGGGTTATGCGGGCCATCAGTTCGGCGGCTGGGTGCCCCGCCTCGGCGACGGACGGGCGCTGCTTCTCGGCGAACTCGTCGACTCACGGGGCCGCCTGCGCGACCTTCACCTCAAGGGGTCGGGCCGCACGCCGTTCGCACGCGGCGGCGACGGTCTGGCCGCGATCGGCCCGATGCTGCGCGAGTACATTGTCAGCGAGGCGATGCATGCGCTCGGCGTTCCGACCACGCGCTCGCTGTCGGTCGTCGCCACCGGACGTCCGGTGCAACGTGAAACACTGCTCGACGGCGCGGTTCTGGCGAGGGTCGCCGCCAGCCATTTGCGCGTGGGCAGCTTCGAATATGTCTCGGCGGCAGGCGAAATCGAGGTTCTGCGACGCCTCGCCGACCACGCCGTCGCCAGGCACCACCCCGACGCCGCCAAGGCCCACAACCCGTACCTGGCGCTGCTCGACGCGGTCATCGCCGGCCAGGCGCAGCTGATCGCCAAGTGGATGCTGGTCGGGTTCGTCCACGGCGTGATGAACACCGACAACATGACGATCTCGGGCGAGACAATCGACTACGGGCCCTGTGCCTTCATGGACACTTTCGATCCGAAGACGGTGTTCAGCTCGATCGACTCCTGGGGCCGATACGCCTACGGCAACCAGCCCAACGTCGCCGGTTGGAACCTCGCCCGCCTTGCCGAAGCGCTGCTGCCGCTGATCGCCGACGACCAGGAGCAGGGCATCGCCCTGGCCACGGCCTCCCTGCAGGACTTCCCGCGGCAGTACGCGGCGGCGTGGACGGCGGGCATGCGGCGGAAGCTCGGCCTGCCCGACGGCGTCGACGACGCGATCGCCACAAAGCTCGCCGACGATCTTTTGAGCCACCTTGAACGCGAGCGCGTGGACTACACGTCGTTTTTCTGTTCGTTGAGCCGCACAGCTCGTGGTGAGGCGAGCCCAGCCGGATTCGACGAGTGGATCGCGCGCTGGCGCGACTTGACCCCCGACGCCGACGCCATGGACGCCGTCAATCCCGTCTACATCCCGCGCAACCACCTGGTCGAAGAGGCTCTGGCGGCCGCGACCGCAGGCGACATGGATCCGACGGGGCGACTGCTGGCCGCCCTCAAGTCTCCCTACACCGAACGCCGCGGATTCGAGCGCTACACCGAGCCCGCCCCGGAGGATTTCGGCGGCTGCTACCAAACATTCTGCGGTACTTAGGATTTCGCGGATTCAGGCTCGCGGGTGAGCTTGGTCGTGCACTGCCCGCAGGCCGGCTGGCCCATTAGGCGCCCGAGTGGTAGTGCGGGCGGCGCTTAGGATCGAACCGCTCTGGCCAGGCCCGTCGTCACATTCGGTAGGAGTCACGACCATCTCCCGGCTTTTATGTTTCGATTCTTATATCGTGCAATGAACCGGCACTACCTTGTTGAAGTCAGCGGAACCGTGTGCGCCGCTTCGAGAAGCGGAGAGCAATGTCTGACCTTGGGGAACGTCCGGACGAGCTCAACAGGTTGCTCACTGTCTCCGAAGCGATTGAATCACTCAGTGCCATTTTCGCCGCCGAGGAGCCACTCGACGACGTACTCTTGCGGGTAGCTCGAACTGCCGCCAGTGCAGTTCCAGGTGCCGACTCAGTCTCGATAACGGTCTTCACCGATACTGGTGTACGCACCGCCGCGTATACCGATGAATTGGTGCTCCCTCTAGATCGCGAGCAGTACACCTCCGGCCGGGGTCCCTGTCTAGAGGCGGCCGAATCGCGGCAAACGGTTCGCGTCAGCACCGACGTTGAACAACAACGGTGGCCGGACTTCGTTGCCGCGGCTCGGCACCAAGGTGTTCTGGCCACCTTGTCGGCGCCGCTGATCGTCGCGCCAGTCCATCAGGAGGACGCTGGCGAACTGGTTGGGTCCCTCAATATCTATAGTCGCAGCACCGCGGCGTTCGACCCCTTTGATGAAGTGCTGGTGCGCCTCTACACCGTCACAGCGAGTCAGGCCATCACCAACGCGCGGCGCTGGCAACGCTCACGGGAAACCGTCACCCACCTCGAGGCAGCACTGACCTCGCGCAGCGTGATCGACCAAGCCAAGGGGGCGGTGCGGACTCGCACCGGTTGCACTGCCGACGAGGCGTTTGCCACCCTGGTCGAATTGTCTCAGCGCAGGAACGTCAAACTGCGCGACCTTGCCCATCAGGTTCTCGAGGTTTATCCCGAACCCTGAAGCATCGACATGTGATTTCGAATTGGGCGCCATCCGATATCAAGAACCGAGAAATGTTTGAGCGATGAAACTCGTGGCCGTTGGGACCGCGTTCCACTTCGAGTTCGAACAATAGTTTTCTTGATCAGCCGACATGTTATCGAAGCTCTGGGTAGCACAGGGCAATCGAGTCGGTGACGCCATCGTTTTCGACCGTCGTGTCGTTGCATTGTTCAGTGTTGCCGGCCGGGGGATTTCGCGCGATCGCAGCTCACCATCACCACGCGGGCCGCCGGCGCCGTGATGCGCAGCGCGCACCGGTCCTGTCGTCCACCAGTGCGACCGCCTTGTCTCGCTTCGAGCGGTTCACCCTCCTTTTTGTCGCCGTCGACAATAACCGCCGCGCCCAACGGCTTTCTGGGATACAGTGACCTTAGTGTGTCCGTAGCAGCGGTTATCGCATGCTGAAGGACGTCAATCATGAACGTCGATCTGCTGGCACCGTTGGCCAGGCTGGTATCTACAGCCGAGGCGATCGAGGGACTACGAGACCTCTTCGCTGCCGAAGAACCTTTGGACGATATAGCAGCGCGGGTCGCCAAGACGGCAGTCGCGGCAATCCCGCACGCTGACGCAATCAGCATCACCGTGCTGGCATGCCCCGATGCCCGTACCGCGGCCTCCACCGATGAGCGGGCGCTGGTACTCGATCACCAGCAGTACGCCTCAGGCCGAGGACCATGCCTGGAAGCCGCGTGGCAGCGCGAACCCGTGCGGGCGGTAATCGGCGAAGAACGTCAACGCTGGCCGGAATTCGTTGAGGCAGCGCAGCGAGTGGGCATCCGCGCGAGTTTGTCGCTTCCGCTGCTGATCGGCGGCGTGGACTCGAAGCAGGAACTTCTCGGTTCGCTGAACATCTATAGTCGGACCGCGTGCGCGTTCGATCCGTTCGACGCGCAGCTCATGCGCCTCTATACGGTTGCCGCGGGTCAAGCGATCAGCAACGCCGGCCGGTGGCAGCACTCCAGAGAGACTGTCAGCCAGCTCGAGAAAGCGCTCCTGTCCCGTTCGGACATCGACATGGCCAAAGGCGTGCTAATCGCGCTGCACGGCTGCGACCCAGGCGAGGCGTTCGCCAAACTGGTGGACGAATCGCAAAGGCGCAACATCAAAGTGCACGACATCGCGCTCGAAATGCTCGCCCGGCTGAAAACGTCGCCTTAACTTACCTTTTGCGGACCGACGCCTCGGGGGCAGATTCGGCGGACAACCAAACAACTAAGGTTCTTGAGTTCGGCGGACTTAGGGGGCCGGTGTGGCACGGCCCGCTCCACACTCAGCAGATCTTGTGGGGATTTGCGACGACTATTGTTCGCCGCCGACACATATGGGACCCTAGTAAGCAGGGGGACGCGATAGTCGACTATTCCGCCCGTTTAGGCCTTGCCGGTTCAATCCACAGCCGGTGAGACCGACCCCTATCGCCGAACCCGTTCGTGAGGTCAGTCAGACCTCCGACGGATCGAGCCAGGCGTTGCACTCACGCTGTCCGCTGATCGCGATGATTAATCGCGGAACGCGCTGCCACGCCACCACTAACACATCTGGCCCGCACCTCTGGCCATTCACCCTGCCGCCGGTCGTCACAGGGCTCGCCGACGATCTTTTGAACCTGGACCGGTCGAGCGACTGCTGGCCGCCCTCACGTCTCCCTACACCAAACGCCGCGGATTCGTGCGCTACGCCGAGCCCGGCCCGGAGGATTTCGGGGCCTGCTACCGAACCTTCTGCGGCACTTAGGATTTCGTAGATTCAGGCCCGCGGGTGGGCCTGGTCGTGTACCGCCCGCAACCGTGCCACGGTCACATGGGTGTAGAGCTGTGTGGTGGCCAGTGTCGAGTGGCCGAGCAGTTCCTGCACGATGCGCAGATCTGCACCGCCCTCCAGGAGGTGGGTCGCCGCGCTGTGCCGAAGGCCGTGCGGCCCGATGTCCGGCGCTCCGGCGACGGCGGCGACGGTCTGGTGCACGACGGTGCGGGCCTGCCGCTGATCGAGACGTCGGCCGCGCGCGCCGACAAGCAGGGCCGCGCCCGAGTGGCCGGCGGCCAGCGCCGGTCGCCCGGCTGTCAACCATGCCGTCAGCGCGGCCTGGGCCGGCTCGCCGAACGGTACCGTGCGTTGCTTGTTGCCCTTGCCGAGCACACGCAGTAGCCGCCGCGACATGTCGATGTCGTCGAGGTCGAGGCCGCACAACTCGCTGACGCGGATACCGGTGGCGTACAGCAGCTCGACAATCAGCCGGTCCCTCAGGGCCATCGGATCACCCTGTTGTGCACCGGAATTGGCCGCCGCCATGGCATCCAGCGCCTGATCCTGGCGCAACACCGCAGGCAGCGTCCGCCGCGATTTGGGGACCTGCAGACGCGCTGCGGGGTCGCTGGAGAGCAACCCCTTGCGAGTCGCCCATGCGGTGAAGGTCTTCACCGCCGACGTGCGGCGCGCCAGCGTCGTGCGCGCGACTCCCGCTGCGGCCTGAGCCGACAGCCACGCCCGCAGCACGGGCAGGCTCAGGTTGCTCAGCTGGGCATCGGGCGCCCGCTGTGACAGGAACTCGAACAGCGACCGCAGGTCGCCCAGATAGGCGCGGCGGGTGTGCTCGGAGCGGGCGCGCTCCAGCGCCAGATGCTCGTCGAACTCGTCGAGGATCGCCTCCACGCACCTACCGTGGCAGACGGCCGTGCGACGGCTCAGGTGACGCGCCGAAGCGCTTCCTGCACCGAGATCTTCCAGCGATCGATACCCGTCGACGGCCATCGTCACATCGGCCTCGGCCAACAGTGACCGCAGGACGTGCACGATGCCGTCGTCGCCGCCCAGCGCCAGACCGTAGACGTAAGGCCGTCCGACGACAACGGCGTTGGCGCCCAACGCCATTGCCTTGATGATGTCGACGCCGCTGCGGATGCCCGAGTCGAACAACACCGGCAGCCCGTCAGCGGCCCCCACAACCGCAGGCAAGCAGTCGATCGCAGGCACTCCGCCGTTAGCCTGCCGGCCGCCGTGGTTGGAGCAGTAGATTCCGTCGACACCGCCGTCGCGGGCGCGGCGCGCGTCGTCGGGGTGACAAATCCCCTTGACGAGCAGGGGCAGGTCGGTCAGCGACCGCAGCCAGGGCAGGTCGTCCCACGTCAGCGGGTTTCCGAAGATCTGGATCCACTGCAGGACGGCGGCCTGCGGATCCTCCTCGGGAGTGCGCTGCAGGCTCGCACGGAAGACCGGATCGCTGGTGTAGTTGGCCAGACACAGACCACGCAGAAACGGAAAGTTCGACGTCGACAGGTCGCGAGGACGCCACCCCGGCAGCCACGTGTCGAGGGTGACGACGAGACCCTTGAAGCCGGCCGCTTCGGCGCGGGACACGAGGCTTGCGGCGAGCTCTCGGTCCTTGGGGGTGTACAGCTGGAAAAACCCCGGCGTGTCGCCGAATTCGGCGGCGACCTGTTCCATCGGGTCGGCAGACATCGTCGACGCGATCATCGGCACACCGGTTCGGGCGGCTGCCCGGGCCGTCGCCAGATCGCCGTGGCCATCCTGGGCGCAGAGGCCGACGACCCCGACCGGTGCCATCATGACCGGCGACGGCAGCGTGATGCCGAACAGATCCACCGACAGGTCCCGGTCGTTGGCGCCGACGAACATCCGGGGCATCAGCCCCCAGCCGTCGAAGGCCGTCACATTGACGCGCTGGGTCCGTTCGTCTCCCGATCCCCCCGCCACGTAGGACCACAGCGACGGTGACATCGCCGCTTCGGCTTTGGCCTCCAGCTCGGCGAAGGACATGGGCAGCGGCGGCACATTGCCTAACAGGCCGCGGAAGTAGATCTCGAGCTGGTAGTCAGCGAACGCCATGGGCACCAGCGTGCCAGGCCCGCGGTCAGGCGTTGGCGCCTTGCTCGGCTTCGGCGAGTTCGCGCTTCCACTGCCGGAACGTCTCCTCGGTGCGGCCCCGACGCCAGTAGCCCGAAATCGACGACGCCCACTTGGCGTCAACGCCGCGGTCCTTGCGGATGTAGGGCCGCAGATTGTGCATGACGGCCTGCGCCTCGCCGTGGATGAAGACCTGAACCTGACCGGAGGTCTGATGTCGCACATTTGTCGCACGGAAGGAAGACGATGACCAGTCAACGCCGACGAACATTCGGCTCCATCCGGCGGCTTCCCGGTGGCCGCTGGCAGGCGCACTTCACCGCACCCGGTGGCAAGCGCGTCACCGCACCCAAGACGTTCGCTGCCAAGATCGACGCAGAGTGCTGGCTTACTGATAGACGCCGTGAAATCGACCTGTCCCTATGGAACCCTCAGGCTGCCATCAAACCGCAGCAGCAGACCTTCCAGGAGTATGCCGCCCGCTGGCTGGCGCAGCGCCGAACGGAAGGCAGGCCGCTCAAGGCCCGCACGGTGGCCAACTACCGCTACCTGCTGGACAACCACCTCCTGCCGGTGTGGGGCCAGCGGACACTGTCAACCATCACGGCTGCACAGGTGAGGGGCTGGTACTCCGGCCTGCTGCCCGACAAGCCCTCTATGCGCATGCTGGCCTACACGCTGCTGCACGCCATCATCAGAAGCGCCCTGGCCGACGAACTTATCAGTCTTGACCCGTGTCAGGTCAAGGGGGCCGACCGAGTCGAGCGGGTCCACAAGGTCATCCCCGCAACCGTGGCCCAACTGAACGCAGCCACAGAGGCCATGCCCGAGGCCCTCAGAGCCGTCGTGCCGCTCGCATCGTGGCTTGCTTTACGCCGAGGTGAGGTCCTGGAGCTACGTCGCGCAGACATTGATCTGTCCGCCGGAGTGGTGCATGTACGGCGCACGGCAAGTGTTGCCAACGGGCAGTGGGTCATCACCAGTCCAAAGAGCAAGGAAGGCACTCGGGATGTCACCATCCCTTCGCACCTGCTGGAGATGATGGCCGACCACTTGTCCAATCATGTTGGCTCCCAACACGACGCACTGCTGTTCCCGGCCACCAACGGTGGACACCTCCAGCCGGGGTCGCTGTACCGACACTGGTACCAGGCCCGCACGGCGGCAGGCAGGCCGGATCTGCGGTTCCACGACCTGCGGCATTCGCGTCGCCGTCCAACCAGATCAGCGCGTGGTCGCCTGCCTTGGCGCGCTACATCATGATGGACTGCGCCGCAGTCCCTGGGGCTGAGGTCTGCCGCGGCGGTAACAACGCAGTGGTGGTGTTCCACCCGTGAAGAAGCTAGACCCTGGGCGGCATCGCCGCCCCGCACTTACGCTCCCGGCGAGGAGCACAAGTGGCACAAGATGATGGGTGCGAGTCATCTGCTACCCCTGGGGGATTACCCTGCCCCCCAACAGAACCCAGCCGGTCGTCCTAGTCTTTCCGGCCGCGTACGGATTAGATTAGTTAGGCTAACTTGCGCAGCACTGCTGCGCATATGCTAGCCCAGAACCGAACGGCTGCACCGACTCCAGTACTGGGCGCAGCGGTACACCTTGTCGGGCAGGGCTTGCCGTTCCCATCGACACTCACAGCGGCAATTCCGTTTGTGGGCACGGAGGTCGCTGAACATCGACGTGACATCCTCCAGGGTGACTGGGCTACCGCCGTTGCGCTGGAGGGCAATCCAGGCCAATTCGTCATGGTAGTCGGTGTAGTTTGCCACACCCTTTACAGCAAATACTCCAACGAATTCCCCTGTCCTGCAATGACATTCCACACACCCTGTCACTCCTCCCGGTGTGTGGAGTTATGGTCTATACCAAACGTTTCCTCGACCAGTACGACGAACGCAAAATACATGAAAGCCCTTGTCCTGCAGCCATGCTACCTGGGCATACTCCAACGACATTATGGCCGGGTTATAGAAACGCAGACAAAAACAACGAATTGGGTTCCGTTTCAAGTGGTTTCGAGGCCGGGGGGTCGCAGCAGATCGACAAACCAATGGATTCCTTACTCACACATAGGGCATTGTGATACTCGCCTTTGGGAATACACCAGAATTTCAGGACCACTAAAACACTTGGCCAGCAACCACTTTCGTCAGGTCGAGTTATTCCGACGGAATAAGTCTGGTCAGCGTCAGGGCGTCAGAGCAACCTGTTACGAATGGTGCTCCTGTGGTGCGGTGGAAAAGCCCCGCGACCACCCCGCGTCACCCGCGTCACCCCCACGCCGCATCGCCTGAATGCCCGTATACCCGTGCCACCCGTGCCACCGGCCCCTGACCTGCGCATACGGGGTGATTTGAGGGCTATTCCAGCCCGTGCCGATCCTGTGCCATCCTGTGTCGCCCATTGTGTGCCTGTCCGCTTGTAGCGCCTGTATCACCGCCCCACACGGCGGCGGTCAGCGCGGCAGCCCGCTCAGTGGGGTGTTACCCCTTACGGCCTTTACCCCACTGTCTGCCGCAAATTCCATCAGTCGTCGCCATCGACGTGACAGATGACCTGGGAAAATCGTTGAGTCGAACGAGTCCTCGCCGTTGCGGTGGATCCCATAGTCCTACCTTCGTCGAATGGCAGACGATCTGGTCGAGGACCTGTTAGCGTGAATCATGCTGTCAAGGACGAAACTGGTTGTTTGCTCTGGCGGTTTGGCGTTGTCGCTGAGTGCCACAGCCGGGATCGCATCGGCACAACCCGACGCGAGCGCCATCGTCAATTCAACATGCACCTATCCGCAGGTAATGGCTGCGCTCAGTGATCAGAACCCCGGCGTCGCCAGCGAACTCAACGCCAACCCGATGACGGTCGCGTGGCTGCAGGGACTCGTCGCCGCGCCGCCCAATCAGCGCGCACAGATGGTCCAGCAGGTACAGGGTATCCCGAGCCTTCAGCCATACATTCCGGTGATCTTCCAAGTCGCCGGTAGCTGCAACAGGTACTAACAGCCACGCTCAGCGGCGGCTGCGTCATGTGCAGCCGCTCGACGGCGCGACGTGCAGCTCCGGCAACACTAACCGCCCACCGGCCATCAGGTAGTCGTGCGCGAAGCTGTGCCGGAACCTATGCGGGTGAACCGTTTTGGGGTCCAGGCCCGCCGCCTCGGCATGGATCTTCACGCGGGTACGGACACCGTCGGGAGTGAGGCGTCCCCGCTGGCTCAGCAGCAGCGCCGGATCTGCGGCGTGCCGGTGACCACGGCGTGCTCTCAGGTAACGGTCCAGTGCCAGTTGGGTTTTCGAGCTGAGGTAGACCATCCGCGTCCGGTTACCCTTGCCGGTGACCTGCGCAGATGAGGTGAGTGAGGGCCTGTTCTGCCCGGGCCGTCGCCTGTGCTGTCCTGAGTCAGTCTGTGGGTATAGCAGGTAAGCACCGTTTAGCGGGGCGGTTATACTCCGCCACCCCCGGTGCCACCCCCTTGCGGCTCCGATTGGCGTTTCGACTTGCGCTCGCTGCTGCGAACGGTGTCATCGTGCATCCGGTGAAGGTCCTGAATGGCTCTTCTGTACCGATCCTTCGGGGTCTCAGCACGTTGACGGAGGACGCGTTTGCGCCAAGCAGACCTGGCCGCCGCAGCCATCATCAAAGTGATGACCAGCGAGACTACGGCCAGAGAGAGGCCGACCATGGCGGTCGCGGTACTCATGCGCGAAGGCTACGCCGTTTTACTGTCGCCCAACCCGCGTTCGGCGACCGGCGACAACCCCCAGCAGCGACCACCACGGCGTCCTGGCTAGGGGTAGTACCCGGTAATGGGAGGGGCCTGGAGTCCTTTGGTCATCAGCCACGCCCCTGCCCCGCAGGCAGCTATGAGCATCACCACGACCACCCAGCCGCGTACGCCCATGTTGCGAAGCGCGATGCGTAGACGCAGAAAGTACACAAGCCAATTATCCGCACCGCCCGCGCCGCGACGGGGAAACTGCACGAACCACCGCGCCAGACACGACCCGCGAGGAGTGGCAGAGCGGTCGGCGGCAAGCGGGCGAAGCTTTCAAGCTGGACGGTGGCCGGTCTGAAGGTCACCCTGACATGAGTCACCCCGGTGCCCCGTCAGGGGTGACACCCGTGACACCCGTGACAACAGTTAGCCTATCTAAGTGATCGGGGTGCCCCCATCGGCCTGCCGTGGACACACCGTGGACACCTCAACAGGCCAATGCGTGTCTCCCGGCGTGCAGCAACGACGAGGCTGTCGCCGCTTAGAAATCCACCGGCCAACCCGTACCAATCATCTTTAAATCACCCAGGCCCGACGGCATAGTGGATAGCGTGCCGTTTCTCTCGTGCAGGACTACTTTCCGTTCATCCAAGTCGCAAACTACTCGCACGCTGTTACGTGAACAGCCTCGACAACCATCACTGATCTGTGTCACGAACGGCTTTCTGCTGGGGCCTCCGCTTCTGCTTCCTGGCTGGCGAGTTCGCGCTTCCACTGCCGGAACGTCTCCTCGGTGCGGCCCCGGCGCCAGTAGCCCGAAATCGACGACGCCCACTTGGCGTCGACGCCGCGTTCCTTGCGGATGTAGGGCCGCAGATTGTGCATGACGGCCTGCGCCTCGCCGTGGATGAAGACCTGAACCTGACCTGGCAGCCAGTTGGTCTCCTTGACTGCCGCAATCAACGGCGAGTGGTCGCCGGCCATCTCCTCGGGCACCAAGTCGGCACGCCCGCCGCGGTAGATCCAGTTCACGCCGACGCCGGGCGGGGCCGTCAGCGCAATCACGTCTTCGGGGCCGGCCACCTCGATGAAGACCTTGCCGATCGCGTTGTCGGGCAGCGCTTCCAACGCCGCGCTGATGGCGGGTAGGGCCGCCTCGTCGCCGGCGATCAAGTGCCAGTCCGCGGCGGGGTCGGGCGCGTAGGCGCCGCTGGGACCCATCAGGTAGGCGGGCTGTCCCGGCCTCACCGCCGACGCCCATGGTCCCGCCTCACCGTGTTCGCCGTGCACGACGAAGTCGATGGCCAATTCGCGACGCTCGGTGTCGACACTGCGCACGGTGTAGGTGCGCACAGTCGGCCGGTGCGCGACGGGCAGTTCGTTGAAGCTGTCCAATGTCAGCGGTTGAGGCAACGCGGCGACGTCGACACCCTCCCTGACGAACACGATCTTCACGTAGGAGTCGGTGAAGTCATTGGGCGTGAAGGTGTCGAATCCCCCACCGCCAAGCACCACACGAATGATGTGCGGCGTCAGCTGCTCGCTGCGCAGCACCTCGAAGGTGTGCACGGGACGTCCTGCCACATTTCCTCCAGAATCTCGGCCGCTATTGTTAGCCAGCCTCATCAACTATACGAGCGACGTCGGTCGGCTGAGCTTCCAGTAGCCCTCGCTCCTGGTGACCAATCCGCACAATTCCAGCATCGACAACGGGCCCAGCACCTGGGTGGGCGGCAGTCCCGACGCCACGGCGATCTGGTCGGCGGTGCGGCCACCGCGGGCGGGCAGCGCGTCGTAGACCCGTTGCTCGGCCTGACCGAGGCCGTCGAGCGGTGTTTCCGGACGTTTCTCCTCCGGCGCCAATTCACCGATCCGGCCCATGATCTCGACGACCTCGGCGGCGCACGTGACGAGCCTGGCGTCGCTGCGCAGCAACGCGTGACACCCGATCGACGCCGATGACGTGACCGGTCCCGGCACCGCGCACACCACGCGGCCCAGCGCTCGTGCCCACGCAGCGGTGTTCGCCGCACCGCTGCGGGCACCCGCCTCGACGACCACCGTCGCACCCGACAGCGCGGCGACCAGCCGGTTGCGAGTCAGGAACCGATGACGCGCGGGACGCGTACCGGGCGGATATTCACTGACCACCAACCCCCGTTGTTCGACCTGATGCAGCAGCGATGCGTGGCCGGCCGGATACGGGATGTCGATGCCGCCGGCGAGCACCGCCACGGTGAAACCGTCGCCCGCCAGGGTGGCGCGGTGGGCCGCACCGTCGATTCCGTATGCGCCACCCGAGACGACGGATACGTCCCGCTCGACGAGACCGGCAGCCAGGTCCGCGGCGACGTGCTCGCCGTAGGCGGTGCATGCTCGGGTCCCGACGATCGCGGCGGCCCGCGCGGCCATGTCGTCGAGGCGCACCGAGCCGACGGACCACAACGCCAGCGGCGGATGAGCCTGTGGCCGCGTCCGATGATCGACGCCGGCGAACGCCGCGAACGCCAGCAACGGCCACTCGTCGTCGCCAGGTGTCACCAATCGGCCGCCACGCCGCTCGAGCAGCGTCAGATCGTCTGCTGCACAGTCGATCTCGCGACGGGCCTCGGTGCGCCGGGCGAGGTCACCGGCAACGTCGCCTGCCTTGACGCGCTCAGCGGCTTCGACAGGCCCGACCTCGCCTACCAGGACATTCAATTCGGGGCATGGCGATTCGGCCACCCGCGACAGATAGGCCAGCGCGAGCCGCGTCTCGTCGCTCATCGCACACCCTCCGGGTCACGAAAGCTCAGTGCGGTCGTGACTTCTGCTCGTCCGGGCGATGTGCGCCCGGCCAAATCAGCCAGCGTCCACGCGACGCGCAGCGTGCGGTCGACGCCGCGGATACTGAGGAACCCGCGGTCGAGTGCGTCTCGCAGCGGCTTCATCACCTCGTGGTCGAGCCGAAATCGCCGACGCAGAAGGACACCACTGACTTCGGCGTTCGTCCGGATGCCATATTGCTGCCACCGCTGCGCGGCCGCCTCGCGTGCGGCCTTTACCCGCTCACGTACGGCCGCCGTCGACTCACCCGCCTCGGGCGCGAACGCGCCCGCCTTCTCGCGGTGCATGAAGACGCGCAGATCGACCCGGTCCAACAGCGGGCCCGACAGCTTGCTCAAATACCTGCGCTTGGCGGGCGACGTGCAGAGGCAGTCGCGGGGGTTCGGCGCGGCGCACGGACACGGATTGGCCGCCAACACCAATTGGAATCGAGCCGGATACCGCGCCACCCCGTCGCGGCGGGCCAGTCGAATCTCACCGTCCTCCAACGGTGTTCGTAATGCTTCCAGCGCACTGTTTCCGATCTCAGCGTATTCGTCGAGGAAAAGAACGCCGCGGTGCGCGCGGCTGACCGCACCGGGGCGCGCCATCCCCGAGCCGCCGCCGACGAGCGCGGCCACGCTGGAGGTGTGATGCGGCGCCACGAACGGCGGGCGGGTGATCAGCGGCGTATCCCCCGACAGCAGGCCCGCCACCGAATGGATTGCGGTCACCTCGAGCGCCTCGTCGTGGCTCAACGGGGGCAGCAGGTCCGGGAGCCGTTGTGCCAGCATCGTTTTGCCGACTCCCGGCGGCCCTGTCAGTGTCAGGTGGTGCGCCCCCGCCGCCGCGACCTCGACGGCGTATCGGGCGTGGGTCTGCCCGATGACGTCCGCGAGATCGGCAGAGGCCGGCGGCGCCGACGTCTGCGTGTCGATTCGGCCGTCCAGGGCGACCTTGCCGCCGAGCCAGGCGTGCAGTTGGCCCAGCGTCCGCGCACCCAGCACCTCCACGCCGTCGATCAGGCTCGCCTCGCGCAGGTTGTCGGCCGGCACCACGACAGCCGGCCAGCCTTCGCGTTTGGCGGTCAGCACCGCGGGCAGCACACCCTTGACCGGCCGCACCCGCCCGTCGAGCGCCAATTCCCCCAGTAGCAAGGTCTTCTCGAGTCGGCTCCACTCCTTTTTTCCGTGTGCCGAGAGCACCGCGGTGGCCAAGGCCAGGTCATACACAGAGCCCATCTTCGGAAGCGTCGCGGGCGAAAGGGCCAGCGTCAGCCTGGCCATCGGCCAGCTGTGGCCGCAGTTGGTGATGGCGGCGCGAACGCGGTCTCGCGATTCCTGCAGCGCGGTGTCCGGCAGCCCGACGAGATGAACACCAGGCAGGCCGGAGGTGATATCGGCTTCGATCTCGACGATCACGCCCGCTAGCCCGCGCACCGCCACCGAGAATGCTCTGCCCAGCGCCATCAGCCGACCGCCCGCAGGTGGGTGATCTCAGGGCGGCGCCGGCGGCCGATGCGGACGCCGACGACATCTATGCGGACAGCGGCCCAGCCGCCGTCGTGGGATGCCAGCCACAGCCCGGCCAGCCGGCGCAGGCGGCGCACCTTGTCCGGTGGCACTGCTTGCGCAACCCCGCCGAACAGGTCGGTGGTGCGGGTCTTCACTTCGACGAAAACCGCGGTGCGCGTGGCACTGTCGACCGCGACGACATCCAGTTCGCCGTAACGGCAGCGCCAGTTCCGGTCCAGCACGATCAGCCCCTGCGCCACCAGGTGCTCGACCGCCAACTGCTCACCCAGCTCGCCGATCTCGGCTCGGGTCCATGTGCTCATGCAGACACAGTGCAACCCGCGAGCGACAGTGTGCCGCCGGTCTGCGCGGGTTATCCACAGTCGGACCTTCATCCACCGGAATCGCTAGGGGACGCTGATCAGCACCACCCCGACGAGCACCACGCCCGCGGCCACCGCCCGCCGCGCACCGAGCCGCTCTCCGAGAAACAGTGCCCCGATCAACGCGCCGAACACGATGCTCGTCTCACGCAGTGCCGCGATAGGCGCCAGCGCGCCGCTGGTCTGGGCCCACAGCACGATGGTGTACGCGACGATCGCGATGATGCCGCCCGCGATCCCCGGAACCGCCGCGCCACGAACCGCCGCCGGGAGCCGCCGGCCCCGTTTGGCGATCGCCTCGTACACGGTGGTCGACGGTGTCGGCGTCATGCACCGCCGCGGCGATCGCCCGCAGATCCCGGCGACCGGGCCGCCCGCCGACGAAGACCAGCGCGATGAGTCCTCCCGACACCGCCGCTACACCTGCGAGTTCGGCGATCGGCAACCCGCGCCCGAGCACCACGACCGAGATCAGCGCGACCACCCACGGCGAGGTGCCCCTGGCGAGCGGATACATCTGACTGAACTCGCCGAGTTGATAGCTGGCCAGCAGGAGAAGGTTGTACGCCACGTGCAGAACTGCGGAAGCGACGAGGTACGGCCAGGCGCCGGCGGGAGGCATGCCCGCTATCGCCGCCATCGCGCCGCCGACGACCGCATCGACGACGCCGATCAGCGCGAAGCCGACAAGTCGATCAGAAACGTTGTGCGCCAACGAGTTCCAGGTTGCGTGCAGCAGCGCGGAGAACAGCACGGCGAACACGGTCGACAACGACATCGGGGACACTCCTCGAGTGGACCCTACGTAGGCGGCGTCGATCGCGGCGGGAGCAGGTCCCAACCGGCCCGCTCAGCACAGCCGCGCGAGTTCACGGCGCGGCGGGTGGTAGCGCCGCATTGTTTCGTCGACGTCAGAAAGCGGTACTCCGCCTCGCAGGAGGTCGAGATGAGCGACACGTCAGTTCACGGAGCGGTCGACAGGGCAACCGGCAGCAAGGCGTTCGAATACACCGCACGCGCCGGTTTCGCGGCCAGCGGCGTGCTACACCTGCTGGTCGCATTCATCATCCTGCGGCTCGCATTCGGCACCGGCGGCAACGCCGATCAGTCCGGCGCGCTGAGCACACTCGCCGAACAGCCAGGCGGAACGCTCATGTTGTGGGTGGCCGCGGTCGGCCTGTTCGCACTCGGCCTGTGGCGCATCGCCGAGGCGATCGTCGGTTCCAAGCCCGGCGAGCGATACGGCCAGCACCAGGGATCCGGCGAGACGCAGGACAGCTCACCGGCATGGAAGCGCGTCAAATCCCTCGGCCTGGCGATCGTGAACATCGCCATCGCCTTCTCGGCGGCACGTTTCGCGATGGGCAGCGGACAGTCCAGCGGGCAGCAGAACAGCGGGATGTCCGCCCAGTTGATGCAATCCGGGTGGGGCAAGGCGCTGCTGATCGCGGTCGGCCTCGGCATCATCGCGGTCGGCGGCTACCACGTCTACAAGGGCGCATCGAAGAAGTTCCTGAAGGACCTGCGGGTCTACGGCGGAACAGGAGTCACCGCGGTCGGCGTCACCGGCTACGTCGCCAAGGGCGTGGTCCTCGCCGGCGCGGGGTGCCTCGTCGTCTTCGCGACACTGACGGTCGACCCGGCGAAGGCGGCAGGCCTGGACGCCGCGGTGAAGACCCTGGGTCAGGCACCGTTCGGCAAGTTCCTCCTGATCCTGGCCGCTCTCGGGATCGCCGCCTTCGGCGCCTACAGCTTCGTGCGGAGCAAGCACGGCCGCATGTAGCGCAGCGCTGTGCGATCGAGGCGTGCGGGCGGACCGAAGGTTATGAATCGACTTTGATTGCGCCTCGGTTTCCGACGGGCATCAGATTCGCTGCCGTGCGAAGGGTATGTTCATTAGGTAACCCTCAGCTAAAGGCGCCGCTGTGCCCGGGAAGGACCGCCTGGATGCGAAGCCGTTGGACCCGGATCGCCGCCCTGGCCTCGACACTTGCCGTCGTGTTCGGAATGACCGCGTGTTCGAGTGCCGGCGACGAACTGCTCGTCTACAACGCCCAGCACGAGTCCCTGACCAAGGAATGGATCGACGCATTCACCAAGGAGACCGGAATCAAGGTCACCTACCGCCAGGGTGGCGACACCGAGTTGGGCAATCAGCTCGTCGCCGAGGGCGGTTCCTCGCCCGCTGACGTCTTCCTGACCGAGAATTCCCCGGCAATGGCCGCAGTGGAGAAGGTCGGCCTGTTCGCCGACCTGAACGCCGACACCCTCGATCGGGTACCGCCGCAGTTCCGTCCGGCCACCGGCAAGTGGACAGGCGTGGCGGCCCGCAGCACCGTCTTCGTCTACAACAAGGCAAGGCTGGCACCCGATCAGTTGCCAAAGTCGATGATGGATCTGCAGCAGCCGGCATGGAGAGGACGGTGGGGCGGGGCGCCCGCAAAGGCCGACTTCCAGGCCATCGTCTCAGCGCTTCTGGCACTCAAGGGTGAGCAGGCAACCGCACAGTGGCTAGCCGGCATGAAGGCCAACGCGAAGATCTACAACGACAACATCGCCACGATGACGGCGGTCAACGCCGGGGAGGTCGACGGCGGCATCATCTACCACTACTACTGGTTCCGCGACCAGGCCAAAACCAAAGAGGGCAGCGGTAATACGGCGCTGCACTACTTCAAGAACGGCGATCCGGGCGCATTCGTCAGCCTGTCCGGCGGCGGCGTGCTCAAGTCCAGCAAGAAGGCCGATCAGGCGCAGCAGTTCATCAAGTTCGTCACCGGCAAGGCGGGCCAGGAAGTGCTCGAGAAGGGCACTTCGTTCGAATACCCGGTGGCCAGCGGCGTGCCCGCCAATCCTGCTCTGCCGCCACTGGATTCGCTGCAGGCGCCCAAGGTCGACCCGTCGACGCTGGACGCCCGGAAGGTGAACGATCTGATGACGAAGGCGGGCTTGTTGTAGGTGGTCGCTCCCCCGGTCGGCCGAGCCGACGATCAGACGATGGTCTCGCGCCCCGCGGCACCGGTTCCGCGGTCGGAAGCGGCCGCCCGTCCGGGTCCGCTGGTGTCGGCGACGGTCGCGGTACTGGTGGCGGCGACGTGCATTCCGCTCGGCTACGTGGTGTGGGGAGCGGCCTCCGTCGGCTGGAGCCGGGTCTACGAATTGGTGGTCCGGCCACGCGTCGGTGACCTGCTGGTGAACACCGTCGCCCTCGTCGTGGTCACCGTGCCGCTGTGCGTGGTGATCGGAGTCGCGGTGGCCTGGCTGGTGGAGCGGACGGACCTGCCCGGTCGCGCGTTCTGGCGTCCGTTGTTCGTTGCGCCGCTTGCGGTTCCGGCCTTCGTCAACAGTTACGCGTGGGTGGGGGTGGTCCCGTCCCTGCACGGGCTCTGGGCAGGCGTGTTGATCACGACGCTGTCGTACTTCCCGTTCATGTATCTGCCGGTCGCCGCGACGCTGCGCAGGCTGGACCCGGCCGTCGAGGAGTCGGCCCGCGCGCTCGGTTCCGATTCCGCCGGGGTGTTCTTCCGCGTGGTGCTCCCCCAGCTGCGGCTGGCGATCCTCGGCGGTGGGCTCTTGATCAGCGTGCATCTGCTCGCCGAGTTCGGCGCGTTCGCGATGGTGCGCTTCGACACCTTCACCGTCGCCATCTTCCAGCAGTTCCAGGCCACGTTCGACGGGGCGGCGGGCAGCATGCTCGCCGGCGTGCTCGTGCTGTTGTGTCTGGCGCTGCTGCTCGCCGAGGCAGCCACCCGCGGCAGGGCCAGGTATGCCCGCATCGGCGCCGGGGCCCCGCGCGCCGCGGTGCCGGTTGCACTGGGCCGCAACGCAGTACCCGCGACAGCTGGTCTCGTGGTGCTGGCGGCGCTGGCGCTCTGCGTGCCGGTGTGGACGATCGTGCGGTGGCTGTGGATCGGGGGTGCCGACGTCTGGGACGTCGGGCAGATCGCCAATGCGCTCGGCCAGACCGTCGCTCTGGCCGCTGTTGCAGCGGTGTTGACCACGGTGCTGGCCTTCCCGTTCGCTTGGGTGGCCGTGCGGTCGAACGGGGTGCTGGCCCGCGCGGTGGAAGGCGCCAATTACGTCACCAGTTCGCTGCCCGGCATCGTCACCGCGCTGGCGTTGGTCACCGTCGCCATCCACGCGGCCCGCCCGCTCTATCAGTCCGTGCCGCTGATCGTGTTCGCCTACGTACTTCTGTTCATGCCCCGGGCCCTGGTCAACGTCCGCGCCGGCCTCGCGCAGGTTCCGCCCAGCCTCGAGGAGGCGTCGCGGTCACTGGGCAGGTCACCGAGCGCCACCTTCTTCCGTGTCACCGTGCGTTTGACCGCGCCCGCCGCTGCAGCCGCCGCGTCGCTGGTATTCGTCGCCGTGGCAACGGAATTGACCGCGACACTGCTGCTCGCGCCAACAGGCACGCGGACGTTGTCGATGCTGTTCTGGTCCTTCAGCAGCGAGCTGGACTACGCGGCCGCCGCACCATATGCGCTGGCGCTGGTGGTGCTCGCCATCCCGGTGACGCTGATTCTGTTCCGGCAGTCGACGAAGGTGGCCGCGCTATGAGCGGCATGCTCGACATTCTCGGACTGGCCAAGTCCTTCAACGGCCACACGGTGCTCGACCACATCGACCTCACAGTGGCCACAGGCAGCACCACCGCCGTCGTCGGATCGTCCGGCTGTGGCAAGACCACGCTGCTGCGTCTCGTCGCCGGCTTCGAAAACCCCGACGCCGGAACAGTCGTCATCGCCGGCAGGCAAGTGGCTGATCCCCGACGTTCGGTTGCCCCGCACCGCCGCAGTGTCGGCTACGTCGCGCAGGACGGCGCGCTCTTCCCGCACCTGACGGTCGGACAGAACATCGCCTACGGGCTGTCCGGGGCCGCTCGTAGCCGAGACGTCCGCAACCGGGTGAGCGAATTGCTCGAAACCGTCTCCCTCGAACCGTCATACGCCACCCGCCGTCCACACGAGCTCTCCGGCGGCCAGCAGCAGCGCGTGGCGCTCGCCCGGGCACTGGCCCGCAAGCCGGTCCTGATGCTGCTCGACGAACCGTTCAGCGCGCTGGACACCGGGCTGCGGGCGTCGACCCGCAAAGCGGTGACGGGACTGCTCGCCGACGCCGGGGTGACGACGCTGCTGGTGACCCACGACCAGGAGGAGGCGCTGTCGGTCGCCGACCAGATCGCCGTGATGCGTGACGGCCGCTTCACCCAGGTCGGCGCGCCGCAGGACGTCTACCGGCGGCCGAACGACCGCTTCACCGCCGAGTTTCTGGGCGATTGCATCGCGCTGCCGTGCACCGTCGCCGCCGGGTTCGCCGAGTGTGCGCTCGGCCGGGTGCCCGTGCAGAACTGCAGCGGTGACGGGCCTGCGACGCTAGCGCTTCGACCCGAACAGCTGGTCGCGACAATGGTTTCCGACAGCGCCGCGCCGGCGAGAAGCACCGACGATCGCGGTCGCAACGGCATCGGCATCGGCACGGTCATCGGCATGGAGTTCCTGGGCCACGATGTACTGCTGACCATCGACCCCGCCTGCGACATCGCGCCGATCATCGTGCGCCAGCACAGCCTCGATCCACCCCCGATCGACGCCAAGGTCCGCATCGAGGTGATCGGCAGCGGGGTCGCGCTGCGGTGAGTGTGCTCGTCGACCACCTGACGTCCTTCGGCGACGGCGTTGCCGTACTGACCGAGACCACGTCGCTGACCTACGCCGAACTCGCCGATCGAGTGGCCGCCGTCGCCGACGAACTCGGCGCGACCCGCCGACTCGTGTTGCTGGAGACCAGAAACGACGTGTCCACGTTGGTGCGCTATCTCGGCGTACTCGCCGGCGATCACGTCGTGATGCCGTGTCCCGCGGGACGTACCCACTCGGCGATGCTGCACACCTATGACCCCGACGTCGTCGTCGACGGCGACGGCGACGGCATTCGCCAGAGACGCCATGGCAGCGCCCACCGATTGCATCCCCATCTCGCGCTACTGCTGTCGACATCGGGCAGCACTGGGTCGCCGAAGGTGGTCCGGCTGTCCCGAAGCAGCGTGGCGGGTAACGCGACCGCGATCGCCGGATACCTGGACATCAGCCGAACAGACAGGGCGGCAACCACTCTGCCGATGTCGTACTGTTACGGCCTTTCGGTGATCCACAGCCACCTGCTGCGCGGCGCCGGGCTGATCGTCACCGATCGCTCGGTCGTCGACGCGGACTTCTGGACGCTGTTCCGTCGGCACCACGGCACCTCGTTCGCCGGTGTGCCCTACACCTTCGAGATGCTCGACCGCATCGGCTTCGACGGCTTCGACCTGCCCGACCTGCGCTACGTCACCCAGGCCGGGGGGCGGATGACGCCGGACCGCGTGCGCCGCATCGCCGCGCTCGGCGAGCGAAAGGGCTGGCGGCTTTTTGTCATGTACGGCGCGACGGAGGCCGCCGCCCGAATGGCCTACCTGCCACCAGAACTCGCACAGTCACACCCGAGTTCGATAGGGCTGCCGATTTCTGGCGGCTCCTTCACCCTGGAACCGCTTGAGGGTTGGCCGGATCCCGACGCGGGCGAGCTGGTGTACCACGGGCCGAACGTCATGATGGGTTACGCGCACGGCCCTGCGGATCTGGCGCTTGGCAAGACGGTGGACAACCTGCGCACCGGCGACGTGGCGCGCCGCGCGCCCGACGGGCTCTACGAGGTGATCGGCCGCAGCAGCCGTTTCGTCAAGCTCTACGGCCTGCGCATCGACCTGCAGCGGGTGGAGGCCGCGCTCAGCGCCGAAGGCGTCACGGCGTTCTGCATCGACGACGACGAGCGGCTCGTGGTCGCCGCGGTGGGCCGCAACGGCTCTGCGGTGCAAAGCCTTTCGGTGTCGGCATCCGGGCTTCCCGCAGCCGCGGTCCGGGTGGTCACCGTGGACGAGCTGCCGCTGCTGCCGTCGGGAAAGCCGGACTACCAGGCCGTGCGCGGCATCGCACGGCGACTCGACGGGGCTGGGCAGTCCGCTCACGACCTTCGGGCGATGTTCGCCGACGTCCTGCAGGTCGATGCCCGCACGATCCGTTCCGACCAGAGCTTCGTCGATCTCGGTGGCAACTCGTTGTCATATGTGGCCATGTCCGTTCGGTTGGAACGTGCGCTCGGCCGGCTCCCGGCCGACTGGCAGCGGCAGTCGCTTGATGCGCTCGAGCGCACCTCACCGCCGAACCGGCGGTCGTTGCCCTGGCTGGGAGCGACACTGGAAACCAGTGTCGCGCTGCGCGCTGCGGCCATCGTGCTGATCGTCGGGTCGCACGCCACCCTCTACGAGATGTGGGGCGGTGCGCACCTTCTGCTCGGGATCGCCGGATACAACTTCGGCCGATTCTGTCTGACTCCCGTGCCGCACAGGGATCGTATTCGTCACTTGGGCAAGACAATTGCGTGGATAGTCGTGCCGTCGCTGCTGTGGATCGCAGTCGCGTTGCTGATCACCGACGACTACCACTGGACGAACCTCCTGCTGGTCGAAAAGTTCTTCGGTCCGGTCCACAGCATGACCGCGGGGCGGCTCTGGTTCGTCGAGGTGCTGGTCTGGATTCTGGTCGCGTTGACCTTGGTGTGCCGGCTGCCCGCCGCTGACCGGTTGGAACGACGGCGGCCCTTCGCCTTCGCAGCAGGGTTTCTCGCCCTCGGGCTGGCACTGCGTTACGACCTGTTGGGTCTGCACTTCGGCCGCGAGGCCTGGTTCACGATGCTGGCGTTCTGGTTCTTCGCGGTCGGCTGGGCAGCGGCCAAGTCGTCGGCGGTGTGGCAGCGAGTCGCGGTGACGCTGGTGTTGGTGGTGAGCCTGCACGGCTACTTCGACAGCAGCCGTCGTGAAGTGCTCGTGGCGGCCGGCTTCCTGCTGCTGATCTGGCTGCCCGCGATCCGCTGCCCGGCCTGGCTGACGGTCGTCGCCGGGACAGTGGCGGAGGCGTCGCTGTACACCTATCTGACCCACTATCAGGTGTATCCGTTGTTCGACGCGCACCCGCTGCTCGGAGTCGTCGCGGCCATCGTCGTCGGTGTGTTGTTGACGCGGGTACTGACCGCGGCACGGACGTGGCTGCGCGGGCCTGGCGCCCGTCCGGCCACTACGGCTTCGGTTCCCGCTCTGCGATGAGGCCCTCCTGCACCAGGGTCGCGGCCACGACGCCGTCGGCGCGCACCAGCGTTCCGGTCACGACGCCGCGCCCGCGCGCCGCTGCCGGAGACCTGGTTTCCAACAGGTTCCACGCATTCGCGCGGACAGGCTGGTGAAACCACATCGAGGAATCGGTCGTGCCGCTGCGGTGCGAGCGGGCCTTCATCGAGTGCCCGTGCACCTGCAGGGCGGGGTCGATCATGTACACATCGGTGACATATGCGGCGACCAGAGTGTGGATCAGCGGGTCGTCTGGCATTGCCACCAGCGCACGCCACCAGAATCGCCGCACGAACTCGCCGCCGGTGAGGTCGTCGACGATCCTGATGTCCAGCTCGTCCAGCGGCATCGACGGCGCAGGTCCGGCGGGGCCGGTTCTCGGCAGCGTGTCCGGTTCACCGGGCATCGCATCCCAGCGGCCGTGTTCGGGTCCTTCCAGGTCGACTGCGAATGACACCGTCGACGTGGTCAACAGCCGGTCACCCTGGCGGGCGTCGACCCGGCGGGCCGCGGCGGTCCGCCCGTCGAACACCGGCGTGACCGTGTAGTCGACCGGATCGCCCGCCTGCCCGCCGCGCAGGAACTGCAGATGCATGTTGGTGGGCGGCCGGTCCGAGCCGACCGTCCGGCACGCCGCGGCCAGGCTCTGCGCGACGAATTGACCGCCGAACGAGCGCTTGCCTTCCGGACCGCTGGCCGGCCCTGTCCAGATACCGTCGCCGGCATTAGGTTTCAGCTCGAGCAGTTCGAGCAGACGACTCATCGGACGGCGCCTGACTCGGTGAGCCGATCGATGTCGTCCTTGCTCAGCCCGAGCCAGTCGGCGAGCACTCCGGCGGTGTCGTCGCCCAGCGCCGGCGCGGGGGCCGGTCGCGGGTACTCGCCGTCGATGGCCACCGGCAGGCCCGGCGCCAGGTACTCGCCGATCCGAGGCTGGTCGAGGCGGGTGAACATCGGATTGGCCGTGACCCGTTCGTCTTTCACCACTTCGCCGAAGGTGCGGTAGCGCTCCCAGAGGACGGTGCTGGCCGACAGAGCTTGAGCCACCTCCGTTGCCGTGTGTGCGCCGAACCACTCGGAGAACAGCGCGGTCAACGCGTCGCGGTGGCGATACCGTTGGCCTTCGTCGGTGAAGTCGGCGTCGAGCGTGTCGGCCAGTGCAGCAACGGTTTCCGTCGAGCCGGTCAGCTCGGTGAGGTCGCGGAAGTGGTGCTGGGTCAACGCCACGACCATGAACGACACCCCGTCGCTGCTGGCGAACTCCTGACCGTACTGGCCGTAGATGGAGTTGCCGATGCGCTGGCGGGTGGCGCCGGTGACCATCGCCTCGGTCAGGAAGCCGAGATTGCCGGCGGTGGCCAGCGCGACATTCTCCAGTGGGATCGAGATCCGCTGGCCCTGCCCGGTCGCGTCGCGGTGCCGCAGCGCGGTGACCACCGACAACGCGGCGTAGATGCCGCAGGTGACGTCCCATGCCGGGAGGACGTGGTTCACCGGGGTGGCCAGGTCGGCGGGCCCGGTGACCATGGGGAATCCCAGGCCGGCGTTGACGGTGTAGTCCACGCCCGTGCCGCCGTCCGCGCGCCCGGACACTGCGACGTGGATCAGGTCTGGCCGCAGCGTTGACAAGGTGTCGTAGGAAAGCCATTCGCGGGCGGCCACATTCGTGATCAGCACACCGCTGTCGGCGATCAGCCGCGCCACCAGGTCGCGGCCCTCCGGCGAGCGGATGTCGGCCGCCACCGACCGTTTGCCCTTGTTCAGCCCCGCCCAGTAGATGCTCGTTCCGTCATCGGTGACGGGCCAGCGGCGGTAATCCGCCGCGCCGCCGATCGGGTCGACCCGTACCACCTCGGCGCCGAGCTGAGCCAGCGTCATCCCGGCCAGCGGCACGGCGACGAAGCTGGAGATCTCGACGATCCGGACCCCGGCCAGTGGCCTCCCCGCGTCCGTCGTCACGCAGGCAAGTCTATGCAGTCCCTCGACCGGCCAGTTTGACGGCCGCAGCCTCGATCGTCTGCTCCGACAGCAGCACGTGCAGCGCGGCGTCGCCGAGCGGGATGAAGCTGTCGGCGCCGGCCACCCGGTCGACGCCACCCTGATAGCCGTGCTCGAGCAGGTTCGCGAGGATGCCTTCGCCGACGCCCCCGGTCTGGCGGGTTTCGTCGACGATGAGTGTCCTGCCGGTGGCGGCGGCCTCGCGCAGCATGTCCTCCACCGGCAGCGGCGCCAGCCATCGCAAGTCGACGACGCGGGCACCGATGCCGTCGCGCTCGAGGCGTCGGGCGACGCGCAGGCTCATCTTCAGCCCGTTGGCGAAGGTGAGTATCGTCAAATCCGTTCCGTCACCGTAGGTTCGGGCCCGGCCGAGCGGCGCGCCTGCGGCGGGGTAACTCGCGAGCCACTGCTCGTCGCCGTCTTCGTAGAGGTCGCGGGTGTGGTACAGCGCGATGGGCTCGAGGAAGACGCACACTACGCCCGACGCCTTCGCCGCGGCGGCGCAGGTGTGCAACATCGCGGCGGCGTCGTCGGGACGGGCCGGCGAGGCGATGACCACGCCGGGGATGTCCCGGATCGCGGCGATCGAGTTGTCGTTGTGGAAGTGCCCGCCGAAGCCTTTCTGATAGCCGTAGCCCGCCACCCGCACGACCATCGGGTTGCGGTACTGACGGTTGGAGAAGAACTGCAGAGTGGCGCCTTCACCGCGGATCTGGTCGGCAGCGTTGTGCAGGTAGGCGAGGTACTGGATCTCGGGTATGGGCAGCAGCCCGGACACCCCGGCGCCCAGCGCCAGCCCCAGCACCGACTGTTCGTCGAGCAGCGTGTCGAAGACCCGCGCCGAGCTGGTCCGGTTGAGGAGCCCGCGGGTCACCCCGTAGACGCCTCCTTTCCGCGCGACGTCCTCGCCGAAGACGATGGCTTCCGGATAGCGGTCGAGGATGTCCTCCAGGGCGCGGTTGATTCCGAGCGCCACCGTCAGCGGTGCGTCCGGGTCGCTGTTGCGAACCGACGCGGTCAGCGACGCGGGCGCGGCCGCGGCCGCCTCTGCCATGGTGTGGGCGAGCGGTTGCATCACCGCCTGCGCGCTGTCGAGTTGCGCCGCGTCGGCGATGTCGTCGGCAAGCCGCGTCACCTCGGCGCGCTTGGCCTCGTAAAGCTCTAGCACCTCGGTTGCGGTCAACACACCGTGTGCAACCAACAGTTTCGCGGTGCACACCAACGGATCCCGTTGATAATCGGCGGCTATCTCGTCGGGCCGACGGTAGGCCGGTTCGTAGTCGGACCCGGCGTGCGCCATCAGACGAATCATCCGCAGATGCAGAAACGCCGGACGCCGACGGGTGCGCACCCATTCGGCCGCCGCGGCCGCGGCATCGAACGTCGCGGGCAGATCGCAACCGTCGGCGCCGAAATACGCCAAGCCGTTGCGGTTTCGGTAATTCTGCTCGATCCAGCCGCGGGGCGTCCTGACGCTGATGCCGATGCCGTTGTCCTCGCAGACGAACAGCAGCGGCATCGGCACGCCCTGGTATGCGGAATGCAGCGCGGTGTTGATCGCCCCGACCGCGGTCGAGTGGTTCACCGACGCGTCGCCGAAGCTGCACACCGTGACGGCATCGTCGGGCCAGGCACACACCACGCCGAGCTTCTTGGCGCGCGCGATGGAGAAGGCCACGCCGACAGCGCGTGGCAGGTGCGATGCGATGGTCGAGGTCTGCGGGATGATGTGCAGGTCGTGACGGCCGAACACCTTGTGGCGACCGCCCGCGATCGGCTCGTCCGTCGCCGCTATCAGCCCCAGCAGCACATCGCGCAGCGGCTCGCGCCCGTCGACGAGCGCGGCGCGGGCCAGGTAGAAAGCGCCCGAGCGGTAATGCAGCAGCGCGGGATCGGTGGGTCGCAGCGCGGCGGCGACGGCGGCGTTGCCCTCGTGCCCCGACGAGCCGATCGTGTAGTAGCCCCTGCCGTTGGCGCGCAGCCATCGCGCCGCCAGGTCGAGATGACGGCTACCCAGCTGAACATCGAACAGCGCCAAGCACACTCGTGCCGTCAGCGACGAGCCGTCCTGGATCGGCTCATCGGCGGCGGCTCGGCGCGCTGGGGACGACAAGGCTGCGACGGCCGCGGTGAAGTGCTCGTCGATGGGTTCGGCCACGGGTCTCCTGGATCAGCGACTAAGGGTGGGAATCACACCAGCTCAACGGCTTCGGCGATGCTCGGCAGAACCCGGCTGGGCCGGAACGGGTACCGGTTCACCTCCTCGCGGGTGGTCGACCCGGTCAGCACCAAGATGGTCTCCAGTCCGGCCTCGATGCCCGCGACGACGTCGGTGTCCATCCGGTCGCCCACCATGCAGGTGCTCTCCGAGTGGGCCTCGATGCGGTTCAGCGCGCTGCGGAACATCATCGGGTTTGGCTTGCCCACGAAGTAGGGCTCCCGTCCCGTCGCCTTGGTGACCATGGCGGCGACCGATCCGGTAGCGGGCAACGGGCCCTCCGCCGACGGTCCGGTCACATCGGGGTTGGTGGCGATGAACCGAGCGCCGGCCAGGATGAGGCGGATCGCCTTGGTGATCGCCTCGAACGAGTACGTGCGCGTCTCGCCGAGCACCACGAAGTCCGGCTCGACGTCGGTCAGCGTGTATCCCACCTCGTGCAGCGCGGTCGTCAGGCCGGCCTCTCCGATCACGTATGCTGACCCGCCGGGCAACTGGTCGCCGAGGAAATCCGCCGTCGCCAGCGCGGACGTCCAGATCGCCGACTCGGGCACCGACAGGCCCGAACGCATCAGCCGCGCCGCCAGGTCGCGCGGGGTGAAGATCGAGTTGTTCGTCAGCACGAGGAACGGCCGCTTCTTCTCGACGAGGCGCTGCAGGAACTCGGCGGCGCCTGGTAACGCGTGTTCCTCGCGTACCAGCACGCCGTCCATATCGGTCAGCCAACACTGCGGTGTGGATCGCACCGCCCCAGTGTCCCAATTCCGCCCGGTGGCACGTGGGCTTCGCGACAAGTTCGAGCTTTGATCGCCGATAGATTGATCGCGTGGAGACCATCACGATCGACACCCCCGACGGTCCGATCGATGCGCTGCTGAGTGTTCCTGACGGCCGCGGACCATGGCCGGGTGTGGTGATCGTGCACGATGCGATCGGCTACGGGCCGGACAACGAGCGGATCTCGCGGCGGGTGGCCGCAGCCGGATACATCGCGATCACTCCGAACATGTTCGCCCGGGGTGGGCGCCTCCGCTGCATCACCCGCGTCTTTCGCGAGCTGAAGACGCAACGCGGTCGCGCCCTCGACGACATCCTCGCCGCGCGCGACCACCTGCTCGCCTTGCCGCACTCCTCCGGCGCCGTCGGCATCGCGGGTTTCTGCCTGGGAGGCCAGTTCGCACTGGTGTTGTCGCCGAAGGGATTCGGGGCTTCGGCGCCGTTCTACGGCACCCCGCTGCCCCGCGACCTCAGCGACACACTGGACGGCGCCTGCCCCGTCGTGGCCAGCTTCGGCCGACGCGACCCGCTCGGCCGGGGTGCACCGGCCAAGCTGCAGAAAGTCCTCGACGACAAGCACATCCCCGCCGACATCAAGGCCTATCCCGACGCCGGGCACAGCTTCGCCAACAAGCTGCCGGCTCAACCGCTGGTCCGCATCGGCGGCTTCGGCTACAACGACGCCGCGGAGGAGGACGCCTGGTCGCGGGTCTTCGCCTTCTTCGCCGAGCACATGGCGGCCGACCAGCCCAGCTGAGCGGCTATTCGGGCAGCCGCAGTTCGGGCTTCTCGACCTCTTCGATGTTCACGTCCTTGAACGTGATCACCCGCACCTGCTTGACGAAACGCGCGGGGCGGTACATGTCCCACACCCAGGCATCGGCCAGCCGCAGCTCGAAGTACACCTCGCCATCGGCATTGCGGGGCACCAGCTCCACGCTGTTTGCCAGATAGAACCGCCGCTCGGTTTCCACGACGTAGCTGAACTGACCTACGATGTCCTTGTATTCGCGGTACAGCGAGAGCTCCATCTCGGTTTCGTACTTCTCGAGATCTTCGGCACTCATCGCTTCAGCAGTCCTTCGTATTGGTCTGGATACATTCTCCCCTACCCGACTTCGCCGTGCTCCGCCGGTACGCAGTCGCCTGCGAGTTCTGTGACCACCTTGGTGCCCGTCGGCGTGGCCACGCGGCGAACGTTGATGAACGAGTATCGGTGCTGGCTGCAGGGCCCGAGCCGGGCCAGCGCAGCCCCGTGGGCCGGCGTGCTGTAGCCCTTGTGGTCGGCGAAGCCGTAGCCAGGGTGTTCGGCTTCCATCTTCACCATCAAGCGGTCACGGCTGACCTTGGCCAGCACGCTGGCTGCGGCGATACAGGCCGCTGCGGCGTCGCCGCCGATCACCGGCAGCGAAGGCGCAGGCAGCCCGGGCACCCGGAAGCCATCGCTGAGCACGTATCCCGGGCGCAGTGATAGGCCCGCTATCGCCCTGCGCATCCCCTCGATGTTGGCCACGTGCACACCTCGGCGGTCCACCTCGGCCGACGGGATGAACACCACGTGATACGCCAGCGCATACCGCCGGATCAAGGGAAACAGCCGCTCCCTCTCCTTCTCGGTGAGCTTCTTCGAGTCATCCAGCGCGGCCAGGCTCTCCAGCCGGTTCGGCCCGAGCATGCAGGCGGCGACAACCAGCGGACCGGCACACGCCCCGCGGCCGACCTCGTCGACGCCGGCAACCGGGCCCAGCCCCGAGCGGTACAGCGCCGACTCCAGGGTGCGCAGACCGGCAGCCTTGCGGATGACGGTTCGGGGCGGCCAGGTGGCGGGCACTCAGGCCCTCTGCTCTTCGCGCGAGACGCTCATCGCCGAACCCGACCTATTGAGACTGCGGATCCACCGAGCTAACCCCACCCCATCGCGATGGCGGCCAGGCGATGAAACGCGCCTTTCCGATGATGTCGTCGAGTGGCACGGTGCCGGCGTTCGGGTCGCCGGTGCACTTGATTCCGCTCTGGAAATCGGCGGCATCGTCGGCACAGTGCACCCGCGAATCGGCCGAGTGGGTGCGGTTGTCCCCCATCACCCACACGCGGCCGTCGGGCACCGTCACCGGCCCGAACTCGAAGCCGAGGCACCGATACCTGCTGGGGTCGGGCACGTCCATCGTCTGAAGGTTCAGGTACGGCTCGGTCAGCGGCTGGCCGTCGACGGTCAGCCCGGTGCTCTGGCGGCATTCGACGGTCTGGCCGCCCGTCGCGATCACCCGTTTCACCAGGTCGTTCTCGTCCGGTGGGACAAAGCCGACGAACGAGAGGGCGTTCTGCACCCACCGCACCGCGGGATTGTCGGAGCGGATGGATTTATATCCCGCGTTCCAATTCGGCGGCCCCTTGAACACCACCACGTCGCCCGGCCTGGGCTGGGAAAACCGGTAGCTCAGCTTGTCGACCATGATGCGATCGCCGACGCAGCCCGCGCAGCCGTGCAGCGTGGGTTCCATCGACTCCGACGGGATGAGATAGGGGCGGGCGATGAACGTCAGCATCAAGTAGTACAGCCCGACCGCGATGACGACCAGGAAGACAGCCTCACGCAGGGCGCTGCGCCTGCGCTTCGACTTGTCCGCGGTTTCGTCGGCCTCCTCGGCCTGCTCGCCGGCGCTCCCCTCGGTAGTCGCCTCGGCGTCGCCGTCGTCGAGCGTGCGCTCGGATGAGGAGTCTGGGGAGTCCGTGGGTCGGGTCACGGGATCAGCGTATCCACGACGATCCGGCCAACGGCCGTCACCGTGCGGCCCGCGTCACGGCGACAGCGCCGCACCGCGCGTGACCTCAGCGCTTTTCCTTGATCTTCGCCTTCTTGCCGCGCAGCTCGCGGAGGTAGTAGAGCTTGGCGCGACGCACGTCACCGCGGGTGACGACGTCGATGTGGTCGATGTTCGGCGAATGCACGGGAAACGTCCGCTCCACCCCGACGCCATAACTTTCCTTGCGCACGGTGAAGGTCTCGCGCACGCCGCCGCCCTGGCGGCGCAGCACCACACCCTTGAACACCTGGATGCGTTCCTTCGCGCCCTCGATGACCTTCACGTGCACGTTGACGGTGTCCCCGGGGCTGAAGTCCGGAATGTCGTCACGTAACGACGACTGATCGACGAAGTCCAGCGTATTCATCGGTGACACTTCCTTGTCTCAACTGTTCGCGTGGTCGCGGCCATCGGCGGACCGGTGGTGACGCGTCGCCGCGCCGACGGGGCTCGGGTCCATCTGCTGCTCTTCCGCATCGCGCGTCGGACGGACCTGCTTCCTCCGCGTCGCGCAGACAACTGGTCAATTGTGCCAGACGAGGCCGCATGCAGTGAAATCGCGCGTATCGACTGAGGGACGCATCAGCCGTGCCGACGAGTTAGGCTCGATCATCCGGGCGGGGTGACAGCCGGCACGCCCGCTCCCTGCTCGAAAGATCCCTGGAGGAGACGTATGCCTGGGCGGCCATCGGCGCTGGTCGCGGTGATCGCGACGGTGCTCGCCCTGACCGGCTGCGAGGCGCGGGTATACGGCACTCCGCCTGCGGTGGAGCCCGAGGCGCCGCCGCTCACCGTGGTCGCACCGCAAGGGCCGCTGGCCCCTCTGCCCGAAGCCGCGCCCGACGAGCCCGCCTCGTCGTTCGGCGGCCTCGACGACCGCACCCAGCAGGCCACCGCCGACGCCGCCGCCAAGGGCGCCGACCTCACCGCGGTCGTGCTGGACCGCTCGACCGGCCGGCGGGTCACCAACGGCAATGGCAGGGGCATCGTGATCGCCTCGGTGGTGAAGCTGTTCATCGCCGACGACCTGCTGCTGCGCAGCGGGCCGCTCTCACCCGACGACCGCACGATGTTCCACTCGATGCTGCGCAACTCCGACGACAGCGCCGCGGAGGTGTTCTGGAACCGAGGCGGCGGCAGTGCGATCGTCACCCGGGTCGCGGCGCGCTACCGTCTCAACGGCACCCGCCCGCCGACTAACGGCCGGTGGTTCAACACCATCAGTACGGCCGCCGACCTGGTGCGCTACTACGACATGATGTTGTCGGGGTCGGGCGGTCTGCCGATGGACAAGGCCGACATGATCGTCGACGATCTGGCCCTGTCATCTCCGACCGGGATCGACGGAATGATGCCGGGCGGCGTTTATCCGCAGCGATTCGGCATCCCCGAGGGGCTCTACGCCGAACCGGTCGCGGTGAAACAGGGCTGGATGTGCTGCATCGGCAGCGACTGGATGCACCTGTCCACCGGCGTCATCGGGACCGACCACCGCTATGTCATGGCGATCGCGTCGGACCAGCCGACAGGCGCGGACGCCGCGCGGGCCACCATTACCCAGGCCGTCAAGACGATGTTCCCGGGCGGGCGGATCTAGCCTGGCGGGTACTAGGCTGGAATCGCCGGCGGGCAGTGTGGCCACGGGGCGGCCCCAGACGGCAACGCCGCGCACCCTCGGCTCACGCACTCTTAAAAGGAGAACTATGCATCGGCGGCCGTCGAATCTCGCGACGGCGACCGCAGCCATCATGATTGCGGCGCTCGTCGTCTCGGGTTGTGAGGCAAGGGTTTACGGCAGACCACCCGCGGTCCCCGACGCACCGCACGTGACGGTCGTCGCGCCGCAGGCCACCATTGCCGCGCCGCCGGAGGCCCCGCCCGGGCAGCCGACAGTGGCGTTCGACGGCCTCGACGCGCGCACGCACCAGGCCATCGCCGAAGCGGCGAAGTCCGGAGCCGATATCTCGGCGGTCGTGATGGATCGCAACACCGGCCAGATCGTCTCCAAGGGTGACGACAAGCCCTTCCCGATCGCGTCTGTGGTGAAGCTGTTCATCGCCGACGACCTGCTGCTGCAGGAGTCCAAGGGTCAGACCACCCTCTCTCCTGCCGACCACAAGTCACTCGACGTGATGCTGCGCTCCTCCGACGACGGCGCGGCGCAGAACTTCTGGGACCGCAGCGGTGGCAATGCTGTCATCAACCGCGTCGTGGCGCGCTACGGGTTGACCGGCACGTCGGCGCCCTACAACGGGCACTGGGACGTCACGCTGAGCACCGCGCGCGATCTCGTCCGCTACTACGACATGCTGCTCGACGGCAGCGGCGGGCTGTCGCCCGACAAGGCCAACATCATCATCGGCAACCTCGCACAGTCGACGCCGACCGGCATCGACGGCTACCCGCAACGCTTCGGAATTCCCGAGGGACTTTATGCCGAGCCGGTCGCGGTCAAACAGGGCTGGTTCTGCTGCTGGAACGGCGCCAACCAGCTGCACGTGTCCACCGGCGTAATCGGATCCGACCGCCGTTATGCGATGGCGATCAGCAGCCTGGAACCCGACGACGCCGCCGCGGCCCGCACGACCATCACCCAGGCGGTCAAGACGATGTTCCCCAGAGGCAAGGTCTAGTCGATCAGATCGGGCCGTCGCTCGCGGGTCCGCTTCAGCGACTCTTCCCGCCGCCACGCAGCCACCTTGGCGTGGTCCCCTGACAGCAACACGTCGGGCACGTCGCGGCCACGCCAGCTCGGCGGCCGGGTGTAGCTGGGGCCCTCAAGCAGGCCGTCGGAGTGTGAATCGTCCCGATGCGACGCGGGGTTGCCCAACACGTCGGGCAGCAGACGCACAAGCGCCTCGATCATCACCAGTGCCGCCGACTCCCCGCCGGGCAGCACGTAGTCGCCGATCGACACCTCTTCCACGCGCATCCGCGTCGCGGCGTCGTCCATCACGCGCTGGTCGATGCCTTCGTAACGCCCGCAGGCGAACACCAGGTGCGACTCGCCGCTCCATCGTTGCGCGGTCGCCTGCGTGAACAACCTGCCTGCCGGGGTCGGAACGACGAGAAGCGTTTCACGCGAACATATTTCGTCGAGCGCGTCTCCCCATACCGGGGCCTTCATGACCATCCCCGGGCCGCCGCCGTATGGCGAGTCGTCGACCGAGCGGTGCACGTCATGGGTCCAGCGGCGCAGGTCGTGCACGCGAACGTCGACGATGCCCGCCTTGATCGCCTTGCCGGGCAACGACTGCCGCAGCGGATCCAAGTAGTCGGGGAAGATCGTCACCACGTCAATGAGCACAGCTCCCCAACCTCACTGAATCTCCAGCAGACCCTCGGGCGGGTCGATCTCGACGGTCTGGTCCACCAGCGACACGTCGGTGACGATCGCGCTGACGAACGGCACGAGCACCTCGGTACCCGTTTCCGACGTCACCGCCAACAGCTCCCCCGCCGCGGTGTGCAGCACCTCGGCGACGTTGCCGACCAGCCGCCCGTCGGTCGTCACGACCCGAAGCCCCTCGAGTTGGTGGTCGTAGAACTCATCGGGATCCTCGATCGGCGGCAGCTCTTCGGTGTCGACCAGAAAGAGGCTGCCGCGCAACGCTTCCGCTGCGTTTCGGTCGTCGACACCGGTCAGGCGCACCAGCAGCCGACCGCTGTGCTCGCGTGCGGATTCGACGACATAGGTGCGATCACCGCCGTTCTTCGGCCGGGCCCGAAGGTGCGCCCCCGGCGCGAAACGCGTGTCCGGGTCATCGGTTCGCACGTCGACGACGACCTCGCCGGTGATGCCGTGCGCCTTGACAACCCGCCCGACTATCAGGTCCATGGACCGCTACTGGTCGGTGTCCACCACGTCGACGCGGATGCCCCGACCGCCGATGCCTGCGACGAGCGTGCGCAGCGCCGTCGCGGTACGTCCGCCACGTCCGATGACCTTCCCGAGATCCTCGGGATGCACATGCACTTCGACGGTGCGACCGCGGCGCGACGTCACCATGTCGACCCGGACATCGTCGGGGTTGTCCACGATGCCGCGGACCAGGTGCTCGACCGCGTCGACGACGACCGAGCTCACGATTCGTCGGCCTGCTCGGCGGGCACGGCCGCGTCGGCGCCTTCAGCGGCGGGCTCGGACTGGTCCTTGATCGGAGCGGCCTCTGCTTCGGTGGCGGCCGGCACTGCGGCGGCCTTGGCGGCCTTCTTCGCAGGCGCCTTCTTCTTCTTGGCGGTGGTGGCCTCGGTGCTGGGACCGCCGTCGGCCTCGGAGAGCGCGGCGTTGAACAGGTCCAGCTTGCTGGGCTTGGGTTCCTTGACCTTCAGGGTGCCCTCGGCGCCGGGCAAGCCCTTGAACTTCTGCCAGTCACCGGTGATCTTCAGTAACTGCAGAACCGGCTCGGTGGGCTGGGCGCCGACCGAGAGCCAATACTGGGCGCGCTCGGAGTCGATCTCGATGAGGCTCGGCTCTTCCTTGGGGTGATAGCGGCCGATGACCTCGATGGATCGACCGTCGCGACGGGTGCGCGCGTCGGCGACGGCGATTCGGTACTGGGGATTCCGGATCTTGCCGAGCCGGGTGAGCTTGATCTTGACAGCCATGGTTGAGCGATCTCCTCGACATTGCCACGCTGCAATTCAGCGATCACAGGCGGGATGCCCGGATCCGGTTTTGCCTTACGTGTGTGACCGTCGCCGGGCCGTGGTCCTGCGACAGACAGCCGCCCATTGTGCCAGAACAGCCGCTACCGGGGGAAATCGCGGCTCAGGCCGCTCAGAGGATCTTGTCGTAGCACTTGATCTCGACGCGACGGGTGAACCGCCAGCCTTCGGCGGTGCGGACGAACTCGTCGTCGTACCAGACGCCGACCTGCATGATCTTGGGCTTGTCGCCCTTGAGCACCATCGGGTTGAAACAGAAGGTGCGGGCGGTCGCAGTGTCGCCTGCGAGCTTGATCGCCGGCAGACCCAGCATGTGGGCGTTGCGCTCGAAATAGGCGGGCAGGGTCTCGGCCAGCCACTCCTTGACCTGCGGGTAGCGGCCCTCGATGCCGCCGGTGTCGCGGTAGTCGATGTAGGCGTCCTTCGTGAACAGCGCGTCGAGCTCGTCGAACTCGCGCCGGTCGATGGCCTCGGAGTAGCTGATCAGCAGGTCTTGCAGTTCGAGGCGGTCGGACATCTCTTCGGCGCGCAGCATCAGTCGATTGAACACCGCAGCGCCGCCGACCCGAGAGCAGGGTTAGGCTGCTGGACCCATGGGGAGGTTTTTCACCGTCGCGGTCGCATGCCTGAGCCTGGTCGTCCTTTCCGTCGTGCCCATTGCCGCGGCGGAGCCCAACATTCAGCCGATCGGCAACGTGGCGCCGCCCGAGGGGCCCGCGCCCGCCTGGGTCGTCGCCGACATGGACACCGGCCAGGTGCTGGCCGAGCGTGACATGAGCGTCGCCCACCCGCCCGCGAGCACGATCAAGACCCTGCTGGTGCTCACCGCGCTCGACGAGGTGACCAATCTGGACGCGACTGTTGTCGGCACCGAGGCCGACACGCATGTCGAATGCACCTGCGCAGGCGTCAAGCCGGGACGCACGTACACCGCGCGCCAGCTCGCTCGACGCGATCCTGCTGATGTCGGGCAACGACGCCGCCAACGCGCTGGCCGACATGATCGGCGGCTACGACACCGCAGTGGCCAAGATGAACGCCAAGGCGGCAGCGATCGGTGCACAGAGCACGCGCGCGTCGACGCCGTCGGGGCTGGACGGGCCCAGCGGGGCCGGCGCGACCACTCCGCACGATCTCGCCGTGATCTTCCGCGCCGCGATGGCCAATCCGGTGTTCGCCCAGACCATCGCGCAACCGGCAGCCACCTTCCCGACGGACGCGGGCGCCAAGCCGATCGTCAGCGACGACGAACTGCTGCACCGTTATCCCGGCACGCTCGGCGGCAAGACCGGGTTCACCGACGCCGCCAAGAAGACGTTCGTCGCGGCCGCCGAACGCGGTGGGCGGCGCCTGGTGATCGCGATGATGTACGGGCTCATCAAGGAGGGCGGCCCGACGTACTGGGACCAGGCGATGGGCCTGTTCGACTGGGGTTTCGCCCAGGACGGACAGGTGAGCGTCGCGTCGCTCTAGCCTCGGCGTCGTCATCAAAAGTTGTTGATCCGCAATGGATCCGAGACCTCTGCGCGGCTAAATCCGGTTACCGCACGGGATACGCTCAGCGTCGGTGCGAAACATGTTGGCTGCGTTGACAACCGCGCTCGCGTTAGCGAGTGCGGCGGTGGTCGCACCGAACGCATCCGCTGAACCCGCTGTCCAACCGCCGGGCGCGGTCGCACTTCCCGACGGTCCCGCGCAGGCTTGGCTGCTGGCCGACCTCGACTCCGGCCGCATTCTGGCGTCGCACGATCCAGACGCCCAGCACGCGCCCGCCAGCACGATCAAGCCCCTGTTGGCGATGGTCGTCCTCGACAACCTGAGACCCGACAACTTCGCCCGCGCCAACGAGTCGCACACCGAAGTCGAATGTTCTTGTGTGGGATTGGACCCCGGGCAGGCCTACACCACCCGCCAATTGCTGGAAGCGCTTCTCATGGTGTCGGGCAACGACGCGGCGAACATGCTCGCCGACATGCTCGGCGGCCAGCCGGTCGCGGTCGCGGCGATGAACCGCAAGGCCGCCGCCGTCGGCGCGAGAAGCACCAAGGCATCGTCGCCGTCGGGGCTCGACGGTCCCGGGTGGGAATCGAGCACCACACCGCTCGACCTCGCGGTGATCTACCGTGCGGCCCTGGCCTACCCTCTGATCGCCGAGATCTTCCAGGAGCGGACGGCGCAGTTCCCCGGCAAGACGATCACCGCCCAGAACAAGTTGCTGACCAGCTATCCCGGCATCCTCGCCGGTAAGACCGGATACACCGACCTCGCTCGAGATACCTTCGTCGCCGCCGCGCAGCGCGGTGACCGACGCCTCATCGTCGTCGAGATGTACGGCGACGGCGACATGTACGGGCAAGCGAGAAGCTTGTTCGACTGGGGTTTCGCCCAGCCGTGACGGCTTACTTGCCCATCACTTGGGCAGGTGGCGGGCACGCGACGTGGTCCTGCAGGTCCTCGCCGTGGCCGCTGCCGGGGTCGGCGGCGTCGGCACGGCCCGCGAGCAGCACGAAGCCGGGACGCCCGTCGTCGCCGGTGTTCCCGACGACCACGAGGGTCGCGGCGCCCATGTCGCCGGCCGCGGGGCCGTCGGCAAGCAGCTGAAAAGGATTCGCCGCAGCCAGATCGGCTTCCGGCACGGCCATCGCCTGATAGCGCTGACCCGCCAGCGCCACGGGGAACGGCGACCACGTCGAGCCGATGTCCTCGGCTCGCGCGGTCAGGTCCCCGCGCACGTCGGCGCGCACACAGTCGATGTGAATGTGCAGCTGGTTCTGCGACCGCGCCGTCGCGGAGTTGACGGCGAGGCTGACCCAGTCGCGCGGCAGACCGCGCCCCGCGTGCTGTTCTACGAAGGACCGAGCGCGCCACGCATCGGCGAAGTAGTTCGGTGCGTCAGGGGCCACGAGTTCTGGGCTTTCGATACCCGCGATGCGCTCGGTGGGGATCACGAGGAACTGCGTGGCGCCGACGAGGTCTTTGAGCACCGCGTAGCCGCGCGGTCGGCCGCCGTCCACGTCGACCTGTGCGCAGGGTGCGGGGTCGCCGCTGCTCTCCTGACCGGGCAGGCACCGACCGTTGACGATCGTCCACAACGCGTCGGGATCGGCGGAGGCGGTCGGTGCAGGCGAAGCGCCGCACACCACGGCCAGCAGGCAGACGAGCGCGGCCGCGACGCGACTGGGCCGCGACCTAGAAGACCCGGCCACCCAGGACGACCACGTCAGGTCGGTTCAGGACGGCCGCGCCCGTGCGGGGGTCGTCGGCGTAGCAGACCAGGTCGGCGGGTGCGCCGTGTTCGAGCGACGGCCTGCCCAGCCAGTCACGGGCGGTCCAACTGGCCGCGCCCAGCGCCTCCGTCGGTGTCATGCCGATCGTCTTCAGCGCGTCGACCTCGTCGCCGATGCGCCCGTGCGCGACCATGCTGCCCGCGTCGGTGCCCGCGAAGATCGGCACGCCGGCCTCGCGTGCGGCCGCGATGCGGGGGCCGCAGCGCTCGTAGAGATCCCGCATGTGTCTGGCGTAGACCGGATATTTCTCGGTGCCGTCGGCGATTCCGGGGAAGTTCTCGACGTTGATCAGTGTCGGCACCAGCGCCGTGCCGTGCTCGACCATCAGCGCGACGGTGTCGTCGGTCAGGCCGGTGCCATGCTCGATGCAGTCGATGCCCGCCCTGATGAGGCCCGGCAGCGCGTCCTCACTGAAAACGTGGGCGGTGACGCGGGCGCCCGCGGCGTGGGCCGCCTCCATCGCGGCAGTCAGCACGTCGTCGGACCACAGCGGCGCGAGGTCGCCGACCTCGCGGTCGATCCAGTCGCCGACCAGCTTCACCCAGCCGTCGCCCCGCCTCGCCTGCTCGGCGATCGCCTCGGGAAGCTGCCACTCGTCTTCGAGCTCGATCGCGAAGTCGCGCTGGTAACGCTTCGGCCGGGCCAGATGGCGACCGTGGCGGATGATGCGGGGCAGGTCGTCACGGTCGTCCAGGGCCCGGGTGTCGATCGGCGACCCGCAGTCACGCAACAGCAGCGCGCCGACCGCGCGTTCGGTCTCGGCCTGCTCGACGCACTCGTCGATGTTGTCGACCGGGCCGTCCGCACCGAGGCCGACGTGGCAGTGCGCGTCGACGAGGCCGGGCACGATCCATCCGCCGTCGAAGACGGTCTCGGCATCGGCGACCGGTTCGGCACTCAGCACGCCGTCGACGATCCACCACTGCACCGGCTCTTCATCGGGCAACCCACGGCCGCGCACATGAAGGCTGGGATGCGGCATCAGTTCTTCGGGAACTTCAGCTTCGACAGGTCGATGTCGGCCAGCCCCGGCGGCAGCTCGTCGAGCCCTTTCGGCATGCTGGACAGGTCGGGAAACCCGGGAGGGGCGTCGGCAAGACCCGCACCGAACGGGCTGCGCACCTTCGGCGGTGTGGGACCGCTTGCCTTTTTACGGCCTTTTTGCCCCTTCTTCTTGTTCTTCGCGTTCTTGCGCGATGAACCCTTGCGGCCGAACGGCATTCCCATCTGGCCGGCCATCTGCGACATCATCTTGCGTGCCTCGAAGAACCGGTCGACGAGCTGGTTCACCTCGGACACCGTGACACCGGAACCGTTGGCGATGCGCAGCCTTCGCGACGCGTTGATGATCTTCGGGTCGGATCGCTCCTGCGGCGTCATCCCCCGGATGATGGCCTGCACGCGGTCGAGTTGGCTGTCGTCGACGGCGGCCAGCGCGTCCTTCATCTGCCCCGCGCCGGGCAGCATGCCCAGCAGGTTGCCGATCGGCCCCATCTTGCGGATCGCCAGCATCTGCTCCAGGAAGTCCTCGAGCGTCAGCTCGCCGGAGCCGATCTTGGCGGCGGCCTCCTCGGCCTGCTGCGCGTCGAAAACCTGCTCGGCCTGTTCGATGAGGGTCAGCACGTCGCCCATGCCGAGGATGCGGCCCGCCATCCGGTCGGGGTGGAACACGTCGAAGTCGTCGAGTTTCTCACCTGCGGACGCGAACAGGATCGGCACGCCGGTGACCTCACGCACCGACAACGCGGCACCGCCGCGGGCGTCGCCGTCCAGCTTGGTGAGCACGACGCCGGTGAATCCGACGCCCTCGCGGAAGGCCTCTGCGGTGGTGACGGCGTCCTGGCCGATCATCGCGTCGACGACGAACAGCACCTCGTCGGGATCGACGGCCTGGCGGATCGACGCAGCCTGGGCCATCAGCTCGTCGTCGATGCCGAGCCGGCCCGCGGTGTCGACGATGACCACGTCGAAGTGTTTCGCGCGGGCCTCGGCGAGGCCGTCGGCGGCCACCTTCACCGGATCGCCGGGGCCTGCGCCTGCCGCCGTCTCGGCCGATGCGCCGGGATGCGGTGCGAACACCTCCACCCCGGCCTGCCCACCGACGACCTGCAGCTGGTTCACTGCGCCGGGCCGCTGCAGGTCGGCGGCCACCAGCAATGGCGTATGCCCTTGCCCGCGAAGCCATTTCGCGAGCTTCCCGGCCAGCGTGGTCTTACCCGAGCCCTGCAGGCCCGCGAGCATCACCACGGTCGGCGGGGTCTTGGCGAACGCCAACTGGCGGGTCTGGCCGCCGAGGATTCCGATGAGCTCCTCGTTGACGATCTTGACGACCTGCTGTGCCGGGTTCAGCGCGGCAGACACCTCGGCGCCGCGGGCGCGCTCCTTGATGCGGTTGACGAATGCCCGCACCACGGGCAGCGATACGTCGGCCTCCAGCAGCGCCAGCCGAATCTCGCGGGCGGTCGCCTCGATGTCGGCGTCGGTCAGCCGCCCCTTGCCGCGCAGCCCGGAAAGAACACCGGTCAACCGGTCGGACAGGGATTCAAACACGAGAGCCAGCCTAGCTGGCCTCGGCCGCCGGCTTCGCGGGCGGCGGGGTGGGCAGTACCGCGTACAGGTCGTGTTCGAGCTCGTCGCGGACACCGGTTGCGTCACCGGCGGTCACGATGCCGAACAGGTCGACGACCGACGCGCCCAGCGTGGTGACCTTCGCCCATGCGATGTCCACGCCGTCGCGCTCGAACACGGCGGTGAGCCGTGCCAGCAGTCCCGCTCGGTCGGTGGACCGGATCTGCGCCACCAGCTCACCCGGGTTCGCGCCGTCGGACCACAGGATCCGCGGGGGCGCCGGGGCGTGAGTGATCGGCACCGCCGCCGCCGTCATGCCTGCCCGCGCCGTGCCGTGTTGGGCGGCGTCCCTGTCGCGTTTGTCCAGTGACGCCAGCACGTCGAGTTCCCCGTCGAGAGCGAGGATGAGTTGTTGCCGGAGCAACTCGGCAGGCGGGGGCGTACCGAAATGGGGCGAGACGACGAAGGTGTTGATCGCCGACCCCTGGTGGGCGTTGACCGACGCCGAGTGCACACGAAGCGAGTTCAGCGCCAGCACGCCTGCCGCCTTAGACAGCAGTCCGCGCCGGTCCGGTGCGATCATCGTCACGTGGTAGATGTGCTGGCTCTCCCCCGCGGTCATCTCGACGTGCACGCCGACTGTCGACGCCAGCGAAAGGTGGCGCGGGTCAATGGGATCCGGCTGCGGCAGCTGCTCGCCGGCCATCACCAGCCGGCAGCGCCGCACGAGGTCTCCGATCAGCGACGCCTTCCAGTCGCCCCACACCCCTGGACCGGTCGCCAACGAGTCCGCCTCCGCCAGCGCCTGCAGTAGCTCCAGCTGCACCGTGTCGCCCTCCAGCGCCGCGACGACCGCCTCGATCGTCTTGGCGTCCTGCAGGTCGCGGCGCGTCGCGGTGTGTGGCAACAGCAGATGGTGCCGAACCACCTTGGAGAGCAACTCGGTGTCCGACGGCCACAGGCCCAGCCGCGTGCCGATCTGCGTGGCGAGTTCCGCGCCGATGACGCTGTGGTCTCCGCCCCTGCCCTTGCCGATGTCGTGACAGAGCGCGCCGAGCAACAGCAGGTCCGGGCGCGACACCCGGGTGGTGAATGCGCTTGCCCGCGAGACTGTTTCGACGAGGTGGCGGTCGACGGTCCAGATGTGCACGACGTCGCGCGGCGGTAGGTCGCGGACTGCACCCCACTCCGGGAACAGCCGGCCCCACAGGCCGGTGCGGTCGAGCGCTTCGATGGTGGCCACCGCCGTCGGTCCGGCGGCAAGCATCACCAGCAGATCTTTGAGCGCCTGCGACGGCCACGGAGTGCGCAGTTCGGGAGCGGTCTGACCGAGTCTGGCCAATGTGGACGCGGCCATCGGCAGTCCGGTGGTCGCCGACGCCGCGGCAACACGCAAGATCAAGCCAGGGTCGCGTTCGGGGCGGGCGTCCCTCGCCAGGATCACCTCGCCGCCGAATTCGATGACACCCTCGTCAAGAGGTCGGCGCACCGGTCGGCGCAGTGCAGCGAATCCCTTGCGTGGCAAGGCATTCGCTGCGGTACGCACCCCGGCGTCGACATAGAAGCTGATGGTGCGGGCGGCGTCGGAGAGCATGCGGGCCAGGTCGAAACGGTCACCGATACGCAGGGCCGCGCCAATTTCGTCGGCATGCTGGGCCAGCAGGAGGTCGCGGCCCCGGCCGGAGACGCGATGCAGTTCGGTGCGGACGTTGAGCAGGGCCAGATGCGCCTCGCCGAGTGTCTCGGTCGGAGAGGCCAGCGATCGGCTGGGGTACACGTCGGCCAGTTGAGCGATCGCCAGCGCATTCAGCAGCTGCACGTCGCGCAGCCCGCCGCGGCCGGTCTTGAGATCCGGCTCGGCCCGGTGGGCGATCTGGCCGCTGCGCTGCCACCGCTGTTGGGTGTGTTCGACGAGTTCGTCGAAGCGTGAGGCGATTCCGGTGCGCCACTGGCGACGCGCACCGCCGACCAACAACGATGACAGGTCCGCATCGCCCGCGATGTGGCGTACCTCCAGCATCGCCAGTCCAGCCGAGATGTCCTCTGCGGCGACCTTCATCGCTTCGGGAACGGTCCGGACACTGTGGTCGAGCCGGATGTTGGCGTCCCACAACGGGTACCAGAGCCCCTCGGCGACCTCACTGACGACCTTGTCGGGCAGTTTGTCGTGCAACAGCATCAGGTCGAGATCGGAGAAGGGCAGCAATTCTCGTCGGCCCAGGCCTCCGGTTGCGACGATCGCGAAGCCGCTGGTCGGGGTGATCCCGATCTCGGCCGCCTTCGACGACAACCAGAATTCGTGGAGGTCGACCCACGCGTCGCGCAGCGCCGCGGCATCGAGGTGGTGTGAGCCCGACAACAGCTTGGCACACGCAGCGGTCAGGTCGGTAGCGGCCTTCGACGATGGCGCCGCCGGAGCCCCCGAGAAGGCGCCGGCGGCGGAATCTTTTCTACGCTCTGTCATTTCGTATTTCGCGAACGGCTCAAAGGGCGTCGGACCCCCGCTCGCCGGTGCGGACCCGCACCACGGTGTCGACCGGGCTGACCCACACCTTGCCGTCGCCGATCTTGCCCGTCCGGGCGGCCTGCACGATCACGTCCACCACCTTGTCGACCGCCGAGTCGTCGACAAGCACCTCGATACGCACCTTCGGCACGAAGTCAACGGAGTATTCCGCGCCGCGGTAGACCTCGGTGTGGCCCTTCTGCCGTCCGTAGCCCTGCACCTCGCTGACGGTCATTCCGAGAATTCCCGTCTGCTCGAGGCCGGTTTTGACGTCTTCGAGCGTGAACGGCTTGACGATCGCAGTAATCAGCTTCATGTTCTCCCTTATCCCTCCACGCCCGGATGACGACCGAGTGACGAACCTGCCCCGACCGTCGCGAAGTCGTAGCCCGTCTCGGCGTGCTCGGCTTCATCAGGCCCTGTCGACTCATCTTCCTCGTTAAGGCGCAGCCCCACGGTGAATTTCACTATCAGAGCCAAGATAGTCGTAGCTATCGCGCAGTAAGCGAGAACCGCGCCGGCACCGACGGCCTGACGCCACAGCTGGTCGAATCCGCCGCCGTAGAACAACCCGGCGACACCTGCGCCCGTCTCCGGCGCAGCCACCAGACCGATCAGCAGGGTGCCCAGAAGGCCGCCGACGAGGTGAACGCCGACCACGTCGAGCGAATCGTCAAAGCCGAGTTTGTATTTCAGGCCGACGGCCAGGGCGCACAGCACGCCCGCCACCACACCGACCACCAGCGCGCCGACGACGTTCACCGACGAGCAGGACGGCGTGATCGCGACAAGACCTGCCACGATGCCCGACGCCGCACCCAGCGAAGTGGCTTTGCCGTCCCTGATGCGCTCGGTCAGCAGCCAGGCCAGCATTGCCGCTCCCGTTGCCACGGTCGTGGTGATGAACGTCGAGCCGGCAAGGCCGCCCGACGATGTCGCCGAACCGGCGTTGAAGCCGTACCAACCGAACCACAGCAGCCCGGCGCCGAGCATCACGAACGGCAGGTTGTGCGGACGCATCGGGGTCGACGGCCAGCCCTTGCGCTTGCCCAGAATGGTGGCCAGCACCAGACCCGCGGTGCCTGCGTTGATGTGAACCGCTGTGCCACCGGCGAAGTCGATCGCGGCGAGCTTGTTGGCGATCCAGCCGCCGTGCTCACCCGTGACACCGTCGAAGGCGAACACCCAGTGTGCGATCGGGAAATACACGACGGTCGCCCACAGCGCGGAGAACAGCAGCCAGCCACCGAACTTGATGCGGTCGGCCACCGCGCCGGAGATCAGGGCGACGGTGATGATCGCGAACATCAACTGGAAGGCGACGAACACGGTCATCGGCAATGTGCCCGCCAGGGGAATGTTCACCGCCGCGGCCGCGTCGACGCCGGCGCTGGGGTCGGCGACAACTTCGGCCGCCGCGTTTCCGCCGATGAGGCCCTTGAGGCCGAAGTACTGCGCCGGATTACCGAACAGGTTGCCGACGTCGTTGCCGAACGCAAGCGAGTAGCCGTACAGCACCCACAGCACCGTCACCACGCCCATGGCGCTGACGCTCATCATGATCATGTTGAGTACGCCCTTGGCGCGAACCATGCCGCCGTAGAAAAAGGCCAGGCCCGGCGTCATCAGCAACACCAGGGCGGAGCTTGCCAGCATCCACGCTGTGTCCCCGGTATCCGGCTGACCCATTATCGGGAATTGGTCCACTCGCAGTTTCCTCCTTCGACAAGGCAGGGCCGCAAAGGATTCACGACCGATGACCTGGTCCAAGACAATGCTGAGTGGTTGTTTCGTCTAAGACGCCTGGGCGTTTCGCTCGTGTGAACGGATACGCTGGTTACGTTTCGCCGGTGTTACATCGCGCGGTTTCAGCGCGTTCTGGTCACCCGAGAAGGGCGTCGACGAACGCTCCCGGCTCGAACGGCGCGAGGTCGTCGGGGCCTTCGCCGAGGCCGACGAGTTTGACCGGCACGCCCAGTTCCTGTTGCACGCGGAACACGATGCCGCCTTTGGCCGTGCCGTCGAGCTTGGTCAGCACCACCCCGGTGATGTCGACGACGTCGGCGAACACCCGCGCCTGCGCCAGCCCGTTCTGCCCGATGGTGGCGTCGAGCACCAGCAGCACCTCGTCGACCGCGGCGCGCCGGCTGACGACGCGCTTGACCTTGCCCAGCTCGTCCATCAGGCCGGTCTTGGTGTGCAGCCGCCCTGCGGTATCGATCAGGACGACATCGGCACCGGCGCCGATGCCCTCGTCGACGGCGTCGAACGCCACGGATGCGGGGTCGGCGCCCTCGGCGCCCCGGACCACCTGCGCGCCGACCCGCGACGCCCAGGCCTGCAGCTGGTCGGCGGCAGCGGCCCGGAAGGTGTCGGCGGCGCCGAGCACCACCCGGCGCCCGTCGGCGACCAGCACACGCGCCAGCTTGCCGACCGTGGTCGTCTTGCCCGTGCCGTTGACGCCGACGACCAGCAGTACCGACGGGTGATCGTCGTGAGGCAGCGCCTTGATGGACCGGTCGAGCTCGGGGTGCAATTCGGCGACCAGCACCTCGCGCAGCACCGCGCGGGCGTCGGCTTCGCTGCGCACCCGGCCACTGGCGAGCCGTTCCCGCAGCGCGGAGACGATCGACTCGGTGACCACCGAGCCCAGGTCGGCGACCAGCAGCGTGTCCTCGACGGCCTCCCAGGAGTCCTCGTCGAGATCGCCGCCGCCGAGCAGGCCGAGCATGCTGCGGCCCAGCGCGTTCTGGGACTTGGCGAGGCGGCCGCGGAGCCGCTCCAGGCGGCCTTCGGTAGGCGCGATGGCGCCGAGGTCTGGCGCAGTAGGCGCGATGGCGCCGAGGTCTGGCGCAGACGGCGCGACGACGTCGAGGTCGGCAGCGGCAGGCTCCGCGGGCGCGGCCGGCTCCACGGGTGCCTCGGGCAGCAGCACGTCGGCGATCGGCCGTTTCGGCGCGTCACGCGGGATGGTGGCGTCGTCGCCGACGGCGGGCAGGCCGCTGGTGTCCAGGCGCTCGGGTGCCGGCGTCGTGGGCGGCGGGGCCGTCGCAGGCGCTGACGATTGTGTGAACGTGATGCCCGAGGAGGCCGTGTAGCCACCGGACCGGTCGATCGGTGTGGCAGTGTCGGTGCTGGTGGACGAGTCCAGACTGATCCTGCCGCGACGGAATCGGACCAGGCCGAACACCACGACAGCAACGACGACCAGAACGGCGATGACCGCGATTGCGATCCAGAGACCTTCGGACACGGTGCCATTGTCCCAATGCGGGTAGAAGGTGACGATGCGCCCCGGTGATGCGGACGTGAGGAGCGAAACGATCAATGGCATGGAGTCCCGCAAGGCCAAGCACATCGACGTGTGCTTGACCGAAGCGGTGGACTACCAGACCGTGACCACCGGTCTGGAGCGGGTCCGGCTGCCCTACAACGCGCTGACGCAGACCAGCTTGGGCGCAATAGACATGCAGACCGACTTCCTCGGCGCGCGGTTGGCGGCGCCGGTGCTGATCGGCGCGATGACGGGCGGCTCGGAACTCTCCGGTGTCATCAACCGCAATCTGGCCGCCGCCGCCGAGAAGCTCGGCATCGGCATGATGCTCGGCAGCCAGCGCATCATGCTGGGTGACGATATCGCTTCGGCGAGCTTCACGGTCCGCGATGTCGCGCCGGAGGCGCTGCTGATCGGAAACATCGGACTGGCTCAACTGTCCGACGAGCTGGTGCCCGAGCTCGTCGAGGCGCTCGATCGCGTCGGCGCCAATGCCCTTGCGGTGCATACCAATCCGCTGCAGGAGGCGATGCAGCACAACGGCGACACCGACTTCTCCGGCTCGGTCGAACGACTTCGCTCCATCGCCCAGTCCATCGACTACCCGGTCATGCTCAAGGAAGTCGGTCACGGCATCGGCGCGGCGGCCGCCGCCGAACTGGTGGACTGCCCCATCGCTGCGATCGACGTGGCAGGGGCCGGGGGAACGTCGTGGGCCCGCGTCGAGCAGTACGTCCGGTACGGCGAGATCCGCTATCCGGCGCTGGCCGAGTGGGGCATCCCGACCGCGCAGGCGCTGCGGGAGGTGCGCGAGTCGCTGCCCGGCGTCTCGACGGTGGCCTCGGGCGGCATTCGCACCGGCATGGATGCCGCCAAGGCGTTGGCGATGGGCGCCGACGTCGTCGCGGTGGCGCGCCCGCTGCTCGCACCCGCCATCGAGTCCACTGCGGCCGTGTTGGACTGGCTGCAGAACTTCATCGCAGAGCTGCAGATCTGCCTGCACGGTTGCGGCGCGGCCGACCTGGCGGCGCTGCGCAGCCGAGGCGTCGTCGCGATTTCGGCGTGATCGGTTGCGCTCATCGCAACTGTGCACGCCGAAATCGCTGTGTCAGCCCGCGGTCGCCAGCTCCTGGCCGCGCATCCGCTGCGAGATCACCGCGGTGATGCCGTCGTCGCGCATCGTGACGCCGTACAGCGCGTCGGCGACCTCCATCGTCGGCTTCTGATGGGTGATGACGATCAACTGCGAACGCTCCCGCAGCTGCTCGAACAGACCGATCAACCTGCGCAGGTTGACGTCGTCCAGCGCGGCCTCCACCTCGTCCATGACGTAGAACGGCGACGGCCGCGCACGGAAGATCGCCACGAGCATCGCGACCGCGGTCAACGACTTCTCGCCGCCGGACAACAGTGACAGCCGCTTGATCTTCTTGCCGGGCGGGCGCGCCTCGACCTCGATGCCGGTGGCCAGCATGTCGTTCGGATCGGTGAGCAGCAGCCTGCCTTCGCCGCCGGGGAACAACGCCGAAAACACTTGCTGGAACTCGCGTTCCACGTCGACGAAGGCCTCGGTGAAGACCTGCAGGATGCGGGTGTCGACGTCGGCGATGACCTCGAGGAGGTCCTTTCGGGCTCCCTTGACGTCCTCCAGCTGGGTGGACAGGAAGTTGTAGCGCTCCTCGAGCGCGGCGAACTCCTCTAGCGCCAGCGGATTGACGCGGCCGAGTTCGTTGAGCTCGCGTTCGGCCTTCTTGGCGCGGCGCTCCTGGGTCGGCCGGTCGAAGGGCATCGGCACGGGTGCGGTGACCTGCTCGCCCCGTTCGCGGGCCTGCTCGTACTCGGCCATCTCGAGTTCCGTCGGCGGCAGCGACACATCCGGGCCGTACTCGGCGATCAGGTCGGCGGTGGCCATCCCGAACTGGTCGAGTACCTGCTGTTCGAGCTGCTCGATCCGCAGTGCGGCCTGGGCCTTGGCGACCTCGTCGCGGTGCAGCGCCTCGGTGACGGCGGCGATCTTGCTGGTGAGCTCGGTGACCTGCTCGCGCACCTTCGCCAACGCCTCGATTCGCCGGCGGCGCTCGTCTGCGAGTGCGTCACGGCGGCGCGAGGCGACACCGACCGTCGAGTGCAACCGCTGCGCCAGGTGGCGGCCGGACTCGGCCACGGCCGCCGCGACGGCCGCGGCGTGTTCGCGTGCTTCCCGCGCGCGCTGGGCCCGTAGCCTGGCCTCACGTTCGGCCGCCGCGGCCCGCCTCAGCGAATCTGCCCGTCCGCGAACGGCATTCGCGCGCTCTTCGGCGGTGCGAACCGAGAGCCGGGCCTCCACCTCGGCGGCGCGGGCGGCCTCGGCTGCCGCGACCGTCTGCTGGCGTTCTGCCGGCGCGGCGTCGAACAACGGCGCCTGCTCGGCGTTGTGCAGCCGCTGCTCGAGCTCGGCGAGCTCGTCGACGGTCTGCACCCGACCGGTCTCCAGCTCGTCGCGCCGGCGGATCAGCCGCTGCCATTCCTCGTCAGCGGTGCGGGCGTCCTGGCCGAGCCTGCCCAGCTGTTCATAGATCGCCGACATCGCGGCATCGGACTCGTTGAGCGCCGCCAATGCCTGCTCGGCGGCGTCCTGTCGAGCCTTCTGCTCGGCCAACGCGCCGGACAGCGCAGCGCTCAGCTCGCCGGCCTGCTTCTCCGCGGCCGCCAGTTCGGCGCGGGCCTTCTCCACCTCGGAGGTGAGCTCCAGAGTGCTGGGTTTGCGGTCCGACCCGCCGCTGACCCAGCCGGCGCCCACCAGGTCGCCGTCGGCGGTGGCCGCGCGCAGTTGCGGGCGTTCCGCCACCAGGTCCAGCGCCGCAGACAGGTCGCGCACCACCGCGACGCCGGCCAGCATCGCGGTCAGCGCGCCGCGCAGCCGCGACGGCATCTCCACCAGATCGGTCGCCCACAGCGCGCCCTCGGGTGGGGGCCCCGACGGCGCCTCCGTCTGGGCGGGCCAGTCGCCGAGCACGATCGCGGCGCGGCCGCCGTCGGACGCCTTGAGCGCCGCGACGGCCGACCGCGCCGCACCGAAACTCTCGGCGGCGACGGCGTCGGCGGCGGCACCGAGCACGGCAGCGATCGCAGGCTCGTAACCCGCCCGCACCTTGACCAAATTCGCAATAGAGCCGAAAAGCCCTGCCCCAGAAAGGTTTCGCTGTAACCACGCGGCGCCATCCTTGCGGTCGAGGCCAACCGCAAGGGCATCGATGCGAGCGCGCAGCGACGCGACATGCCGCTCGGCGCTGCGCTCGCCGGACAACAGTTCGGCGACCCGCTCGTCGGCGGCCCGCAACGCGGTCACCGTCCGGTCATGGTGCTCGTCGAGCCCGACCTCGCCGGCGTCGAGTTCACCGACGCGGCTCTGCACCGTCTCGAACTCGGCGCGGGCCTGCTGGGCGCGAGCCCCCGCCTCCTCGATGCCCTCCGACAGCTGTGCGACGGTCGCGTCGATGGACTCCACGCGGGTGCGCATCGTGTCGACCTGACCGGCCAGCCGGGCCAGTCCCTCGCGGCGGTCGGCCTCGGCGCGCACCGCCGCCAGGTGTGCCCGTTCCGCCTCGGCGGCGACGCGCTCGCGTTCGGCGAGCTCGTCGCGGGCCGCCGTCAGGCGTTCACGGGATTCGGCCAGCTCCGCGAGCAGTTGGTGCTCGTGGGCGGCAACCTGGTCGGCCTCGGCGTCCAGCGCATCGGGGTCGGCGCCGCTGGCTGTCTCCGGCTCTGCGTCGAGGTGCTGCGCCCGTTCGCTGGCGATCCGGACCGTCGCGCTGACCCGTTCTGCCAGCGCCGACAACCGGAACCAGCCCTGCTGGGCGGCTTCGGCCCGCTCGCTCAATCCCGAGACCGCCGACTCGTGGGCGTCGAGTTCGACGGTGGCGGCTTCCAGGCGGGTGGTCATCTCGTCGTGTTCACGGCGCAGCGACGTCTCGGCCTGGTTGGTGTCGTCGAATTCGCCTTTTCGGGTGACCAGGTCGTCGGCGGCGAGCCGGAGCCGGGCGTCGCGCAGATCGGCCTGGATGGTCTGGGCGCGGCGGGCCATCTCGGCCTGCCTGCCCAGCGGCTTGAGCTGGCGGCGCAGTTCGGTGGTGAGATCGGTCAGCCGGGCCAGGTTGGCCGACATCGCATCGAGCTTGCGGACCGCCTTCTCTTTGCGCTTGCGGTGCTTCAGCACGCCCGCGGCCTCTTCGATGAAGGCCCGGCGGTCCTCCGGGCGCGACTCCAGGATCTCGGAGAGCTTGCCCTGACCGACGATCACGTGCATCTCGCGACCGATGCCCGAGTCGCTCAGCAGTTCCTGCACATCCATCAAACGGCAACTGCTGCCGTTGATTTCGTACTCGCTTCCACCATCGCGGAACATCCGCCGCGTGATCGACACCTCGGAGTACGCGATCGGCAGCGAATTGTCGGAGTTGTCGATGGTGACGGTGACCTCGGCGCGGCCCAGCGGCGGCCGCGACGACGTGCCGGCGAAGATGACGTCTTCCATTTTGCCGCCGCGCAGGGTTTTGGCGCCCTGCTCGCCCATCACCCATGTCAGCGCGTCGACCACGTTCGACTTGCCCGAACCGTTGGGGCCGACCACGCACGTGATGCCCGGTTCGAAGCGCAGAGTCGTCGGCGAAGCAAAGGACTTGAAGCCCTTCAGCGTCAGACTCTTGAGGTGCACGATGGGCCACACTACAGCCGCAGAGGCTATCGCTCGGTGAAGCCCGTGAACGCGTCGCCGACTTCTGTCCAATCGGCGACCACATTGGTTACCCGCCCTGGTGTTTCGTCGCTTTCCAGCAGGTCAAGCAGGCGCTGACACGCGTCGCGCGGGCCTTGGGCGACGATCTGAACCCGGCCGTCGGGCCTGTTCGACGCGTACCCGGTCAGCCCCAGTCCGAGGGCGCGCGACCGGGTCCACCACCGGAAGCCGACACCCTGCACATGGCCGTGCACCCACGCGGTCAGCCGTACCTCAGCTAACTCCTGCATCAGTAACCTCAAATGTCACTTCAGTCCCAGACTTCAGGGTGCGGCCGACCGTGCACACCTGGTCGATCGCGCGTTTCACCACGGTGAGTACCCGTGCCGCCTCGTCGTCTGACAAGGCGGACAGGTCGAGTTGCATCCGCTCGTCGAGGTGCGGGTAGCGCTCCTGCTCGCGATCGGCCGCGCCGGATACCGAAATGGTCGTCCGATAGTCCTCGCCGAGCCGGCGTTGCAGCGGGGCGTCACTGGCCATGCCGCTGCAGGCGGCGAGCGCGATCTTCAGCAACTCGCCGGGCGTGAACACTCCCTCGACGTCCTCGTTGCCGACGAGCACCTGTGCGCCGCGCGAGCTGCGCCCGGTGTAGCGGCGCACGCCCGTGCGCTCCACCCACAGTTCGGTCATGTCCTCTTTCTACAACCCGCCGCGATACGGAATTCCAGCAGCGGAAGTGCCCGAGTAATCACCTGCCGGAATTCCGTTTCGCGGGAGTTGAGCGCGGGCGGGGCTGGCATTTGGGGCAGTAGAACGACGACCGGTTCATGAACTTCTCCCGTCGCATCACCGCCCCACAGCGGCGGCACGGCTCCCCTTCGCGACCGTAGGCGTCCAGCGAGCGGTCGAAGTAGCCCGACTCCCCGTTGACATTGACATACAACGAGTCGAACGACGTACCGCCTGCGCCGAGCGCCTCGGTCATCACCTCCGCCGCGCTGTCCAGCAGCTCGCCGAGCTGCTTTCGAGTCAGCGACGACGCCAGCCTGGCGCCGTTGACCTTGGCCCGCCACAGCGCCTCGTCGGCGTAGATGTTGCCGATGCCCGACACCACGGTCTGATCCAACAGCTGCCGCTTGATCTCAGAGTGCTTGCGCCGCAACACCGTAACCACGCCATCGCGGTTGAACCGCGGGTCCAGCGGGTCGCGGGCGATATGGGCGACCGGCACCGGCACGTCCGACCCGGCGACGGTGACCAGGTCGGTCAGCATCCAGCCGCCGAACGTGCGCTGGTCGACGAAACTGAGCGCGGTGCCGTCGTCGAGCAGGGCCGCGATCCGCAGGTGCCCCTCGTTGGGCACCGGACCGAGCAGCATCTGCCCGCTCATCCCGAGATGGACCACCAGCGCCGTGTCGGCGTCGTCGCCCAGAGTCAGCCACAGGTACTTGCCGCGTCGGCCGCTACCGGCGACGGGCATGCCCAGCAGCCGCGCGGTCAAATCGGCGGGTCCGGCCTCGTGACGGCGCACGGCGCGGGGATGGTGCACGCGCACGGCCGTGATCGTCCTGCCCACCACATGTGCTTCGAGCCCCCGCCGAACGACCTCTACCTCAGGGAGTTCAGGCATCGACGTTGCTGGCCGACAACGCCGTCCACGCCGCTGCGGCGGCCTTCAGCTCGGCTTCCTTCTTCGTCCTGCCGACGCCCCTGCCGTACTCGGTGTTCATCACGACGACGGTTGCGGTGAACTCCTTGTCGTGGTCAGGGCCCGTCGCGGTGACCACATAGGACGGCGCGCCCATGCCGCGCGCAGCGGTCAGCTCCTGCAGGCTGCTCTTCCAGTCCAGGCCCGCACCCAGGGTCGGCGCCGTATCGATCAGGGACTTGAACAGTCGCAGGATCACCTCGCGGGTGACCGCGAGGCCGTGCTCGACATAGATTGCGCCCAGCAGCGATTCGACGCCGTCGGCCAGAATGCTCGACTTGTCGGCGCCGCCGGAGTTCTCTTCGCCTCTGCCCAGCAAGAGGTAGGCTCCGAGCCCGTTGTCCGGCAGCGCACGGCCGACGTCGGCCAGCGCCTGGGTGTTGACGATGCTGGCCCGCAGTTTGGCCAGGTCCCCCTCGGAGCGATCGGGATGCCGGTGATAGAGCTCCTCGGTGATGGTCAGCCCGAGCACCGCGTCACCCAAAAACTCCAGCCGCTCATTGGTCGGCAGCCCGCCGTTCTCGTAGGAGTAGCTGCGGTGGGTCAGCGCCATGGTGAGCAGATCGTCGGGCAGCTCGACGCCGAGGGCCTCGAGAAGCGCAGCGCGATCACCTGTCACTTGTCGTCGGTCTCCAATATCGAGGTGAGCTTCGCCCAGCGCGGGTCGATCTTCTCGTGCCGGTGTCCGGGTTCGGCGGTGGCCATCGGGATGCCGCAATCTGCGCACAGCCCTTGGCAATCCGGCCCGCACAGCGGCGAGAACGGCAACGCCAGCCCGACGGCGTCGACGATCACCTGCTCGAGGTCGACCGAGTTGTCGACGACATGTCCCACCTCGTCGGCCTCGGTGGTCGCCTCGGTTGTGCTGTCCGGATAGGCGAAGAGCTCGGTGAGGTCGATCTCCACGTGGCCGGTGATCGGCGTCAGGCACCGGGCGCATTCCCCGGTGGTCGGCGCCGACGCGGTCCCCGTGACCAGCGCGCCCTCCGACACCGACTCGATCCGCAGGTCGAGTTCCAGCGGCGCGCCTTCATCGATCGCCATCAGGGCGACCCCGATGCGGGCCGGGCTGGGCACCGTCTCGTGCACGGTCATCATCGAACCCGGCCGCCGGCCGAGCCGAGAAATATTGATCACCAGCGGCGAACGAGAATTCCTTTTCGTCGCCATCCCTCGATGGTACGGCGAGGGTTCCGCGGGTACGGGCAGCGGCTAGTGCGCCACGTAGTCGTGGGTGCCTGCGGCGGTACGCAACTGGTGGCGACCGCGGCCGACCGACCGCAGTGTTCCGTTGAGGAATTCCTCGAACTCCGCGAGCTTGCTGTCGACGTAGATGTCGCATTCGCCGCGCAACCGGTCGGACTCGGCGTGGGCCGCGTCGATCATGCGGGTCGCCTCGGCATTCGCGGCCTGCACGATCTCGGTCTGCGACACGAGGCGGTGCTGCTCCTTGATGCCCTCCTGGACGGCCTTCTCGTACGAGAGATTGCCGTTCTCGATCAGGCGGTCAGCCTCGGCCTTGGCGCGGCCTGCACTGGCTTCGTACTCCCGCTTGGCGCTCGCGCTGACGCGGGCGGCCTCCTCGCGGGCCTCGGCGACCATCCGCTCGCTGTGCTGGCGCGCCTCCGAGACCATGCGATCAGCCTGGGATTTCGCGTCGGACAACAGCCGATCCGCCTCCGTGCGGGCGTGGTTGAGCATCGAATCCGCCTCCGCGTGGGCCGTGGCCACCATCGAACCGGAGTGCTCTTTCGCCTCGTTCAGCAGCTGGTCACGGGCGTCGAGCACGTCCTGCGCGTCATCGAGTTCGCCGGGGATGGCGTCCTTGATGTCGTCGATCAATTCGAGCACGTCACCGCGGGGCACCACACAACCTGCCGTCATCGGGACGCCACGGGCCTCCTCGACAATCGCACCCAGTTCGTCGAGCGCTTCAAAAACTCGGTACACGGCACACCCTCCAGGCGTAGTTGTTGTTACCAGTGTGCCTGGTGTTACCTCTGTGACTACGCTAGCGCCGCCGGTGTGTCGCCGGTCGGCTTCCAGCGGCCTCATCCCAGGCGCGCAACTATCGGCTGACTCCGGGCCACATTATGTCGATTGACGGCTGTTAGCCCAGTCGCGACAGGAAGTACCGCCCGCGCCGTGTCGGCTGCGGGCGGTCCCTGGTGTCGGAGCGCTACTTGAGCACCGCTCCGATAGCGTCGCGGGCCCGGTCGAGCATCGACGCGAACGGTCCGACGGCGAAATTCAATTTCGCCGACTCCACACCGGGGTGGGGTCGCGTCGGCGCAATGGCCTCGGCGGCCTGCACGGCCTTGGCCATCCGCTCGAGATCACCGGAGTCGAGCTTGCGCTGAAGCTTGTTGAACTCCTCGTTCTCCTCGTGACCGGCATGCTCGATCACGGCATCGCGGAACTTCGTGAGCTCGTTGATGAACTCTTGCGAGCTGACATCCATGCCCTCGAGCTTGGACAGCTGCTCCTTGGCCTCGTGCTCCTCCTGCAGACGGGCGTCGACGACGGCGTCGCCGTCGCTGATCTCGTTGCGTGCGCGCGGATGCACGACCATTTCCTCGGCCGTTTCGTGGACTGCCAGCAGCGCGCGTAATTCGGTGAAGGCCTTCTTGCGGGCGTCGTCGCCCGAGGCGGACAGGACTTCCTCGAACATGTCTTTGATCAGGTTGTGCTGGTCGGTCAGGAACCTGACCACGTCGTCGGTGGATTGAACAAATGTTTCGGCCACGGCGTTTACCTCCGTGTTTTGTCGGGTCGATGTGGGCGCTAGGGGGCTGTGCGCCGTTCAACGGCTACCCGAGGTCGCCGTTCATTAACCCTCGAGTTTGGCCCGCAACCGCGCGTTCACCGGCTCGGGCAGCAGCTGTGACACGTCGCCGCCGAGCGTGGCCACCTCTTTGGCCAGCGAGGACGACACGAACGAGTACGTCGGGGTGGTGGCGACGAAGAAGGTGTCCACGCCGGCGATGTGCTTGTTCATCTGCGCCATCTGTAGTTCGTATTCGAAGTCGGTGCCGGTGCGCAGGCCCTTCACGATCGCGGTCAGTCCGCGGGTCTTGACGAAGTCGACCACCAGGCCTTCGCCGGATTCCACCCGCAGGTTGGCCAGGTGCGCGGTGGACTCCTCGATCATCGCGATGCGCTCGGCGAGGTCGAACATGCCCTTCTTGTTCGGATTCACCAGCACCGCGACGACGACCTCGTCGAACTGGGCGGCCGCGCGCTCGAAGATGTCGACGTGGCCGAGGGTCACCGGGTCGAAGGATCCCGGGCATACCGCGCCGCTCATGGGCCACGACGCTATCAGGGCAGCTCAGGGCACGGCGGTAGAAGCGCGGGGCGATCAGAGGCGTTCGGCGATCTCGAGACGAGTGTCGCCGTAGCGGCGGGACGGCCACGGCTCCCACCGGTCCGGCCACCTCAGCTCGTGGCCCGACGCGGCGCGCTCCACCACGGCGACGGTGCCGCCGTGGGTCCAGCCGTTGTCGGTCAGCGCGGTGAGCATGTCGTTCACTTCTGCTTGGCCGACGTCGTAGGGCGGGTCGGCGAGCACCAGCCCGACCGGCGTCGTGGTGCCCGACGCCAACACCGATGCCACCGCTGCGCGGCGCACCGTCGCGCCCGCAACGCCGAGCGTCTCGACGTTGCGGCCGATGATCGCCGCGGCGCGCTGGTCGGATTCGACGAACACCGCGGTGGCCGCGCCGCGCGAAAGCGCCTCCAGGCCGAGCGCCCCGGAACCGGCGTACAGGTCCAATACCGACATGCCGTCCAGCTCGATGCGCGCGGTCAGCACGTTGAACAGCGCCTCGCGCACCCGGTCGGTCGTGGGCCGTGTTCCGCGCGGTGGCACCGCGATGCGCCGCCCGCCGTGGGTGCCGCCGACGATGCGGGTCAGCTCACCACCACCAGCAGGTCACCACCCTCGACCTGCGCGGTCTGCGACACGGCGATGCGGCGCACGGTGCCCGCCCTCGGCGCGGTGATGGCGGCCTCCATCTTCATCGCCTCGATGGTGGCGATGGTCTGTCCCGCAGTCACGGTGTCGCCGTCGGCCACCGCGACGGTGACGACCCCTGCGAACGGTGCAGCAACATGGTCGGCGTTGGACCGGTCGGCCTTCTCGGCGGCGGGCACCTCACTGGCGATGCTGCGGTCGCGCACCACGACCGGACGCAGCTGGCCGTTGAGAATGCACATCACGGTCCGCATGCCACGCTCGTCGGGTTCGGAGATCGCCTCGAGGCCGATCAGCAGCTCGACGCCGCGCTCGAGCGTGACCCGGTGCTCGTCGCCGCGCCGCAGTCCGTAGAAGAACTGGTTGGCCGAGAGGCTCGACGTGTCGCCGTATTGATCACGATGGGCGTCGAATTCCTTTGTCGGACCGGGGAACAACAGCCGGTTCAACTCGGCTTGGCGCTTGGGCCCGGCCAGTGCGAGCGCCGCCTCGTCATCGGATGTCAGCTTCTGGGTCGGCTTCGCCGGTGGCCGGCCGGCCAGCGCTTTGGTGCGCAGCGGCTCAGGCCAGCCGCCGGGCGGGTCGCCCAACTCGCCGCGGAGGAACTCGACCACCGAGTCCGGAATATCGAAACATGCTGGGTCAGCGGCGAATTCGTCGGCCGTGATGCCCGCCCCGACCAACGACAACGCGAGGTCGCCGACCACCTTCGACGACGGCGTGACCTTGACCAACCGGCCCAGGATGCGGTCGGCGGCGGCGTAGTTCTCCTCGATGTCCTCGAACCGGTCCCCCAGCCCCAGCGCTATCGCCTGCTGGCGCAGATTCGACAGCTGACCGCCGGGGATCTCATGGTGATAGACCCGGCCCGTCGGAGCAGGAGGGCCCGATGCCGCAACATCGAAGGGAGCGTAGACCTTTCGCAGCGCTTCCCAATAGGGCTCCAACTCGCAGACCGCGGCCAGTGACAGGCCGGTGTCGTAGTCGGTGTGTGCGGTGGCGGCGACGATCGAGCTCAGCGCGGGCTGGCTGGTGGTGCCCGCGAGCGGCGCGGCGGCGCCGTCGACGGCGCTGGCGCCCGCCTGCCACGCCGACAGATAGGTGGCCAGCTGGCCGCCGGGGGTGTCGTGCGTGTGCACATGCACAGGAAGGTCGAACCGGCTGCGCAACGCACTCACCAGGGCAGTGGCCGCCTGCGGGCGCAGCAGGCCGGCCATGTCCTTGATCGCCAGCACGTGCGCGCCGGCGTCGACGATCTGCTCGGCCAGCTTCAGGTAATAGTCCAGGGTGTAGAGGTTCTCGCCGGGATCGGACAGGTCACCCGTGTAGCTCATGGCGACCTCCGCGATCGCCGTGCCCGTTTCACGCACCGCGTCGATCGCCGGACGCATCGACTCGACGTTGTTCAACGCATCGAAGATGCGGTAGATGTCGATTCCAGTCGCCGTCGCCTCGTCGACGAAAGCCTTCGTGACGAGCTCCGGGTACGGCGTGTAGCCGACGGTGTTGCGCCCGCGCAGCAGCATCTGCAGGCAGATGTTGGGTACGGCCTCACGCAGCGCGGCCAGTCGTTCCCACGGATCCTCCTTCAAGAACCGAAGGGCCACATCGTAAGTCGCGCCGCCCCAGCATTCGATCGACAACAGCTGTGGCGTCATCCTGGCGATGTGGGGCGCCACCATGAGCAAGCCGGTCGTGCGCAGACGCGTCGCCAGCAGCGACTGGTGTGCATCGCGGAAGGTGGTGTCGGTGACACCGACCGCCTTGGACTCGCGCATCCACCGGGCGAATCCCTCCGGGCCCAGCTCGGTGAGCAGCTGCTTGGTTCCGCGCGGAGGCGCCGACTCGAGATCGATCTGGGGCAGCTTGTCGTGCGGGTAGACCGTCGACGGCCGCGGACCGTGCGGCTGATTCACCGTCACGTCGGCAAGGTAGTTGAGGATCTTGGTGCCGCGGTCGGCAGGCGTGCGCGCGGTCAGCAGGTAGGGCCGCTGGTCGATGAACGACGTGGTGACGCGGCCGGCCCGGAAGTCGGGGTCGTTGACGACGGCCATCAGAAACGGGATGTTCGTCGACACGCCCCTGATCCGGAACTCGGCGAGGGCGCGTCGGGCGCGAGTGACCGCCGTCGCGAAATCGCGCCCACGGCAGGTGAGTTTGACCAGCATCGAGTCGAAGTGCGCGCTGATCTCGGCCCCCAGGTTGGTGCCGCCGTCGAGCCGGATGCCCGCGCCACCGGGTGTGCGGTAGCCGGTGATGCGGCCGGTATCGGGACGGAAGCCGTTGGCGGGGTCCTCGGTGGTGATCCGGCACTGCATCGCCGCGCCATGGATGGTCAGTGTCTGCTCTGACAGCCCGAGCTGTTCCAGCGTCTCCCCGTCTGCGATGCGCATCTGGCTGGCGACGAGATCGACGTCGGTGATCTCCTCGGTTACGGTGTGCTCCACCTGGATTCGCGGGTTCATCTCGATGAAGACGTGGTGGCCGCGCTCGTCGAGCAGGAACTCGACGGTGCCCGCGTAGGAATAGTTGATCTCGCGCGCGAACGCGACGGCGTCGGCGCAGATCTTGGCCCGCAGCTCCTCGGGCAGGTTCGGCGCAGGCGCCAGCTCGATCACCTTTTGATGGCGACGCTGAACGCTGCAGTCTCGCTCGAACAGATGCATCACGTTGCCGTGCGTGTCGGCCAGTATCTGCACCTCGATGTGGCGCGGGTTGAGCACCGCCTGCTCGAGATACACCGTCGGGTCGCCGAAGGCCGACTCGGCCTCGCGGCTGGCCGACTCGATGGCCTCCGGCAGCGCCGCGGCCTCGGTGACCCGTCGCATTCCGCGCCCGCCACCGCCGGACACCGCCTTCACGAACAACGGGAACTGCATGTCGGCGGCAGCGCCGACCAGTTCGTCGACCGACGCCGACGGCGCCGACGACGTCAGTACGGGCAGGCCCGCGGCGCGCGCTGCGGCGATGGCCCGAGCTTTGTTGCCGGTGAGCTCCAACACGTCGGCGCCGGGTCCGACGAATGTGATGCCCGCTTCGGCGCACGCGGCGGCGAGGTCGGGGTTCTCCGACAGGAATCCGTATCCGGGGTACACCGCGTCGCACCCGGCCTGCTCGGCCACCCTGATGATCTCGTCGACCGACAGGTACGCCCGAACCGGATGGCCCGTCTCCCCGATCTGGTAGGACTCGTCGGCCTTGAGCCGGTGCTGGGAGTTGCGGTCCTCGTAGGGATACACGGCGACCGTGGTGATGCCCATCTCGTATGCGGCACGGAAGGCGCGGATCGCGATCTCTCCGCGGTTGGCCACCAGGATTTTGGAGATCACCCGCGTACCCTAACGCCGACCCGTTGTGCCGCGGTCAGATCAGCGTCGACCAGTAGGCCCAGAACCGGACCAGGATCATCAGGATCAGTGCGGTGAACCAGAGCGTGACCAGCGACCAGCGCCACTGGTGTACGAAGCGCGCTGCGCCGTGCTCGAGTCGTGGTTGAAGCGCGATCGACGACACCACGACGAGCAGCGGAACGGTGATCGCCCAGACCACCATGCAGTACGGGCACAGCGCACCGATGCGGTACAGGCTCTGGAAGATCAGCCAGTGGATGAAGCCGACGCCGAGCAGGGTGCCGACGGCCAGCCCGCCCCAATACCACCGCGGCAACCCGACTTTGGCGACGGCCAGTACACCGGTCACGAGAACAACGGTGAACGCCACGATGCCGATAAGCGGGTTCGGGAAGCCGAACGCCGAAGCCTGCGGCGTGATCATCACCGAACCGCAGGACAGCACCGGGTTGATGCTGCACGACGGCACGTAGTCGGGGTTGATCAGGATTTCGATCTTCTCGATCGTCAGGGTGAGTGCGGCGGCCAATCCGACGGCGCCGGCGATCAGCACCCACACCGCGCTGGCGGTGCGCACGGGGACGCCCCGCCGCGCCTCGCCGGTGGCGGGCCCAGCCGGGGTGTCGGCCGTCAGGGTCACGGCGCCACCGGCGGCGTCGGGTTGGGCGCCGCCGGCTTGGACATCATGCCGGGGATCTCGCCGACGATGGTCTTTACCTGATTCACCAGGTCGTCCGGGGTCGTCGTCTCGCTGACCGCGAAGTCCTGGCCGTTGATCTTGATGGTCGGCGTGGACTGGATCTGGGACGCCTGCGCCAGCCCCTGAACCATCGGCACGTATTTGTCCTTGTTGATGCAGTCCGGCGCACCGCCTCCGGCGCCGGCAAGACGCGCAGTCTTGATCAAGCCGTCGTTGTCAGGGAAGCTTGCGCCGGTTTCACCGGGCTGCTGCGCGAAGAGCGCGGAGTGGAAACGGCGGAACGCGTCGTTGGACTCGTCGGCCACGCAGTAGGCCGCACCACCGGAGCGCGAGGAGTAGTTGTCGGTGCTCGGTGAGTCCAGGATGGCGACCATGTAGTAGTCGGCGGCGACCGCTCCGCTGTCGATCAGCTGGTTGATCGTCGGCCCGAACTTCTGCTCGAAATCGCGGCAGTGCGGGCACAGGAAGTCTTCGTAGAGAGACACCACGGCCTTGGGCTCGGTGCTGCCCTCCTTGGTGATGACCTTGCTCGACGCCACCCGGATGGATTTGCTCTCCCCCGATGCCGGCTTCTTGTCGGCGCCCATCACGATGTAGAGCACCAAGCCGACACCCACCAGCACCACGATCGCGGTCAACCCGATTTGAATCATCAGGTTGCGCCTGCGGTCGGCGGCGTTGAGGTCATAGCGGGCGCTCTTCTTGGAGTTCGTGGCCACGGGTCAAGGGTACCGGCGAGGGTCTGCGGGTTGGTCAGGCGCGGCTCAGATGTGCCCGCAGCGCCGAGATGATCTCGTAGGTCGCCGCCGCGCCGGCACCACCGAGGCCGAAGAAGGTGGCGAAGGCGTGGATCGTCGAACCGAACTCGCGGGCGTCCACGGTGTTGCCCGCCGCGCGAAGCGCATCGGCGTACTGGCGGCCCTCGTCGCGCAGCGGGTCGAAGCCGGCAGTGACCAGCAGGGCGGGCGGCAGCCCGGACAGGTCGTCGGCGAGCAGCGGCGACACCTGCGGATCGGCCGGGTCGATGCCGGAGCCGCCGAGGTACTTGTCGTCACAGAACTCCATATCCCACCGGCGAAGGAAGTATCCGTCGGCGAACAGGCCCATCGATCGGGTGTTTCCGGCGTAGTTGGTGATCGGGTAGAGCAGCATCTGCAGGACCGGCGACGGTGCACCGTCGTCGCGCGCGCGCCGCGACACCACGGCGGCGAGGTTGCCGCCCGCGCTGTCCCCGCCGACGGCGACACGCCTCGGGTCGGCGCCGAGTTCGGCGGCATGGTCGCACGCCCAGCGATACGCGGCGTAGGCGTCGTCGACGGCGGCAGGCGCCTTGTGCTCGGGTGCGAGGCGATAGTCGACGAACAGCAGATGGACGCCGGCGCGATGGCTGATGACCTCACACAGGTTCCCGTGGGTTGCATAGCCTCCGACGACGAAGCCGCCGCCGTGGTAGTAGACGAGCAGTGGTGCGCCGTCGGCTGCCCTCGGGCGGACGTGAACGGCAGGCAGATCGCCGGCCGGACCGGGCACCGCCACGTCGGTCACGGTGACGTCGGCGCTGATCCGGAGAAACTGCGCGGCCACCGCGTTGATCTCCGTGCGCGCGATAGACACATCCTCGTTGAGGATGAGTCCGCCGTCGCCCGACACGCGCGACGCGGCGAGCATCAGTTGAAGCGTGACGTCGAGGGTGTTGCCGTCGATCGTGATCGGCCGCCCGGCGAGCAGCCGCTTGAACCGGTCGGGAATGCCCGGGATGGTGTGCAGCGTGACCTTGCCCGCGGCATCCATGGCTCTGGCGCGGGCGCTGCGTCTGCCGTCGGCGCCCTGCGCGTAGACGGAGGTGACAGGACGCGCGGGCAGGCCTCGGGTCATGGCTTCTCCCTCTGGAAGTCCCTCTGGAAGGCTGACCGACCGTAACCCGAACGCAGCACCCGGACTCGCGTTTTCCGCCTCCGCAGGTACTGATCAGGTACTGATTAGGTGGCATATCCGGCTCGGCAATATAGTCACTTCGAAGTCGGTGACGCCCGATTCAGCGAGCGACCTTCAGATGGCCAACAAAGCAGGGATAGGTGACATGACCTCGGCGGCTGCGGTTCCTTCCGTCACTCTCAACGACGACAACACCATGCCGGTCATCGGCCTCGGGGTCGGCGAGCTGTCAGACGCCGAGACCGAGCAAGCGGTGTCAGCGGCGCTAAAAGCGGGCTACCGGTTGATCGACACCGCTGCCGCCTACGGGAACGAGGCCGCGGTCGGCCGCGCACTCGCCGCGTCGGGCATCCCGCGCGAGGAACTCTTCATCACCACCAAATTGGCCACCAGCGACCAGGGGTTCCAGTCCTCGCAAAATGCCCTCGAGGCGAGCCTGGGCCGGCTCGGTCTCGACTACGTCGACCTCTACCTGATCCATTGGCCCGCCGGCGAGCAAGGTAAGTACATCGACAGCTGGGGCGGGCTGCTGGCATGCCAGGGCGAGGGCCACACGAAATCGATCGGCGTGGCCAATTTCCACGAGGAGCACCTGTCGAACGTCATCGACCTGTCGTTCGTCACCCCCGTCGTCAATCAGATCGAGTTGCACCCGCTTCTCAACCAAGCCGCGCTACGCGAGGTCAATACGAGCCGGGGGGTCGTCACGGAGGCATACGGCCCGTTGGGCGTCGGCAGGCTTCTGGACAACCCGACGATCGTCTCGATCGCCGAAGAGCACGGGAAGACCCCGGCCCAGGTGCTGATCCGGTGGAGCATTCAACTGGGCAACGTGGTGATTCCGCGCTCGTCCTCGCCGGATCGGGTCGAGTCGAACCTCCAGGTGTTCGACTTCGAGCTGACCGACGACCAGATGGCCACGCTCAACGGGCTCGATGACGGCACCCGCTTCCGTCCCGACCCCGAGACCTATACCGGCACCTAGGCGGCGGGACAGGTCGAGGCGGCGTCGCGCAGCACCGCCGCCGACGGCGCATCCACGGGCAGTCCGTAGCCGCGAAGTACTGCGGTGAACTGGACGGCGTACTGGCAGCGGAACGCGGCGTTGGGCGGCATCCAGAGCGCGGGCTCCGAATCGCCCTTGTCCTGATTGGGCTTTCCCTCCACGGCCAGCAGGTTCGCCGGGTCGTTGGCGAAGCGCAGCCGCATCTCGTCGCTCCAGTCGCGGGCACCGAGGTCCCACGCCAGCGCCAACGGGACGATGTGGTCGATCTGCACGGCTGCTCCGGTCTGGTTGCCGCGCACGAAGCCGACGACGTCGTTGGTGTACGGGTCGTGCAGTGTCCCGGTCGCAACGGCGTTGGGGCACCGCTTGATCGCCATGTAGGTCTTCTCGACGAGGTCGCGGTCGAGGATGTCGTTGCGGGTGTCGCAGCCGTTGTGCCCGCCGGGGGCCGGGTTGTCGTCGGTCCACGACTCCCCGAACGCCGCCCTGCGGTAATCGAAGCCGCGGATTCGCAGCGGAATCTCGGGCACCCCGGCGAGGACGTCGACACCCGGGGCCAGGGTCGGGACGTCGGCCTGCGCGACGAACGAGGCCGCACGGCGGTCCGCCGACGCCACCGTCTGATAAGCGACCATGACGGCCAGCGCGGCCGCCAACATCAAGGCAATCAGCTGCTTGCGGCTCACGACTTGTCCAGGTATTCGACGCGGTCCGTATCGGTGAATTCCGCTGCCAACAGCGCCATTCCGGCATCGTCGGGATTTTCGGCATAGTGTGCCTGACAGAAGTCGCGAGCCGCTTCGATGATCTCGCGATGGTCGAACAGCGACAGGAACCGCAGCGTGATGGGTCGCCCGGACTGGCTGTAGCCCAACACATCTCCCTCGCGGCGTTCCCGCAGGTCGAGGTCGGCGAGCTCGAAACCGTCCAGCGTGCCCGCAACCGCCTTGAGCCGTTGGCCCGCCTTGGACTGCTCCGGCAGTTTGGTCGCCAGCAGACACAGGCTTGCGTGCTCGCCGCGGCCGATGCGGCCCCGCAACTGGTGCAGCTGGCTGATGCCGAACCGGTCGGCATCCATCACGAACATGATTGTCGCGTTCGGAACGTCGACTCCGACCTCGATGACGGTGGTGCACACCAGAACATCGATTTCACCCGCGCGGAACGCGGACATCACGGCGTCTTTCTCGTCAGCCGACAACCGCCCGTGCATCAGGCCGAGCCGGAGTCCCGACAGCGGCCCGTGGCGGAGACGTTCGAACAACTCCACCACCGTGGTCGCAGGCGGACCGCCTTCTTTGGTGTCACCGGTCTTGTCGGACTCATCGATGCGCGAGGCGACGACATAGGCCTGCCGGCCCGCCCGCACCTCCTCGATCATGCGCGTCCAGGCCCGGTCCAACCATGCGCGTTGCTGTGAGATGAAAATGGTGTTGGTCGCGATCGGCCTGCGACCGCGCGGCAGTTCCCGCAGGGTCGACGTCTCGAGGTCGCCGTAGACGGTCAGCGCCACGGTCCGCGGAATCGGGGTGGCGGTCATCACCAGCAGGTGAGGCGTCAGACCCCGAGGCGCCTTGGCGCGCAGTCGGTCTCGTTGTTCGACACCGAACCGGTGTTGCTCGTCGACGACCACCATGCCGAGATTCGCGAAATCGACCGCCTCCTGAAGCAGCGTGTGTGTGCCGATGACGATGCCGGCCGCACCCGCGGCGACCTCGTCGCGCACCTGTTTCTTCCGTTGCGCCGACATCGATCCGGTCAGCAGTGCCACCCGGGTCGCGTTCTCGGCACCGCCCAGCTGTCCGGCCATCGCCAGCGGACCCAGCACATCGCGCACCGACCGGGCGTGCTGGGCGGCAAGGACTTCCGTCGGCGCCAGCATCGCGCACTGGTAACCGGCGTCGATCATCTGCAGCATGGCCAGCACCGAGACGATCGTCTTGCCCGACCCGACCTCCCCCTGCAGCATCCGGTTCATCGGCCGTGTCCCTGCGAGTTCGGCGGACAGCGTGTCGAGCACCTCGCGCTGCCCCACCGTCAGTTCGAACGGCAACGCTGCCATGAGGGCGGCGAGCAGACCGTCGTCTCTTCTCGGTGCGGGCGGTCCTGATTCGCCCAGCTCGCTGTTGCGACGGGTCGCCAACGCCCACTGCAGCCCGAGCGCTTCGTCGTACGTGAGCCGCCGGCGAGCGCGTTCGCGGTCGGCCGCCGTTTCGGCGAGATGGATCGCCCGCAGCGCCTCGTCCTCGGAAATCAGATCGGCTTGGCGCACGAAGGATTCCGGCAGCGGATCCTCGACGGGATCGAGCACATCGAGGACCTGGCGCACACAGGCGTAGATGTCCCAGCTCTGCACCTTGGAGTTCGCGGCGTAGATCGGGAAGAAGTCGCGCTCGAACACCGCCAGGAGTTCGTCACCCGAGGCGCCCGACGCATCGGCGATCGTCTTGAGTGACTTGGTCCCGATCTCCTTGCCGACCGGCGAGGACAACACCAGAAACGCCGGATGGCTGAGCTGCAGCGTGCCCTTGTAGTACTTCACCTCGCCCGACAACACGATGCGGGTCTCCGGGGGCAGCTTCTCGACCATCCACTTCGCGTTGAAGAAGGTCGCAGTCACCTTGGGACGATGGTCGCCGAGCGTCACGCGCAACCACACGGGGTATCGCATCTTCTTGCGCTTCTTGTCGTAGACCGGTTTCATGTCACCGGTTTTCACGTCGGTGATCGTGTCCACGAACGTGACGTGCTCGCCTTCTTCGAGGTCGAGGTCATCGCCCTCGCCCCTGACCGTCATCCCCTCGTTGTACTTCCGTGGGTAATGCCGCAAGAGATCGTTCACGGTGCGAATGCCGAAGTGCTCCTCGAGCTTTTTGGCATTCGTCCTTCCGATGACGAAGTCGAGCTTGTCGGCCAGCGCGACCACGGTTACTCGACCCCGATCAACAGCGCGTCACCGCGATGGCCCGTGTGGTACGTCACCAACTCGGCGCCGAGATGCTCACGGTGTACATGTTCTTGAAGTGCTTGGCCCACAACGGCATCCACCCCGACGCCGCTCAACACCGTGACCAGCTCGCCACCGGCGACGAGAAGCAGGTCGATCAGCCCGACGCCCGCCGCGGTGATGTCCTCGGCGACGATCAAAACCTCGTCGCCCGCGATGCCGAGGCCGTCACCGGGCCGACAGGCGCCCGCCCACGTCAGGGCCTCCTCGGTGGCGAGGCGAACCGAGCCGTGCCGTGCACCGGCGGCGGCACGGGCCATGGTGTAGCCGTCGTCGACGGCCTGCCGCTCGGCATCGTGCACGGCAAGCGCCGCCAGCCCCTGCACCATCGAGCTCGCCGGGACCGGGACCACGTCGATGCCCCAGCCGATCGCCGCCGTGCAGCCCGCAACCAGCTCCTCGGCGGCCACGAACCCGTTCGGCAACACCATGATCTGGGCGGCGCCCGCGTCGACGAGGCCGCGCAGCAACTGCTTGGCGGTGACCGCCGACGTCGGGTACGTCGCATCGGGGTCGGGCCGCAGGACGTGGGCGCCTTCGCCGGCGAAGAGCTCCTCGGCCCCATCACCGTCGACGACCGCGAGGACCGCGCGCTCGCGAGCCCAGCCGCCCGGCGCATGATTCGGCGAGCCTGCGGTCAGTGCGGTGATCTGGATCCGGCTCGGCGTACCGAAGGCCAGCGCGGCCTCGATGGCCCCGCCCGCGTCATCGGAGTGCACGTGCACCGAGTAACGTCCGCCGCCGTCGGACGCCGATGCCGCGATGGCAACCGAATCGCCCAGCTCGTCCAACCGCCGACGGAGGTGCTCGACCCCGTCGGGCGGGCAGCCGCTCAGCAGATACATCACTTCGAAGCGCGGCGCGGGGGCCGCGACGGTGTGCTCGGCAACCGGCAGGGCGGGCAGGTACTCGGGTCGGACCGGTGCATGACCCGTCACCGTTTTGCAGAGCGCATCCAGCAGTACCAGCAGGCCGCGGCCACCCGCGTCGACCACGCCCGCTTCGGTGAGCACGTCGAGCTGCTCGGTGGTCTTGTCCAGCGCGATCGCCGCGGCCTGCGATGCGGCGAACAGCGCGGCACCGAGGCCGGCCTGCCCGGCGACGGCGCCTTCGGCCGCCACGGCGGCGGCCTGCAGCACCGACACGATGGTGCCCGGCACCGATTCGCCCATCGACGCGACGACCAGGGCCACCGCGTGGCGCAACGAGGCCGCCAGCACGGCGCCGTCGACGTCGGCCAGCTCACCCCCACGCTCGGCGGCGGCTTCGGCCGCGACATCGGCCAGCCCTCGAAGAATCTGCGACAGGATCACCCCGGAGTTGCCCCTGGCGCCGTGCAGCGCACCCTCGGCGAGGGCGACGGCCACCGCCACTGCGTCCGCGGCGGCGGCTGCGCGGGCCTGCGCCCAGGCGGCGCGCATGGTGAACAGCATGTTGGTGCCCGTGTCGGCGTCGGCGACGGGGAAGACGTTCAGCCGGTTGATCTCGTCGGTGTGCGCGATCAGGTCACCGACCGAGGTGTGGGCCCAGTCACGCAGCGCTGACGCGTCCAGCCGCCGACCCGACTCGACCATGAACCACCCACCTCGATTCCGAACCCTCGGTGGGCGCCAGCCTATCGACTGCGCCGGACATCGCCGGCACATCGACCGGCCTGGTGGGGAGCCGGTGGACAGCGTTTTGGCGTTCGCTTTGCGGGCCGGTATCCTGGTCAGGTTGTCGGGTCACCCGGTTCACGGTCGCTGACCCCCCAAGCACTGATCCAAGGAGTTCTGAAGATGGCTGCAGTCTGCGATATCTGCGGGAAAGGCCCCGGCTTCGGCAAGTCGGTGTCGCACTCCCATCGCCGGACCAGCCGCCGGTGGAACCCCAACATCCAGACCGTGCGTGCGGTCACCCGTCCTGGTGGCAACAAGAAGCGCATCAACGTCTGCACGTCGTGTCTCAAGGCCGGCAAGGTCACCCGCGGCTAGCTATAGCTAGCCCGCGCGCTCAGGGCAGCCGCCAGTCGATCGCGTCGGCACCCATCTGCTCGAGCAGTTGATTGGCGCGGCTGAACGGCCGCGACCCGAAGAACCCCCGCGACGCCGACAGCGGCGATGGGTGCGGCGACTCGATCGCGACGCAGGCACTGCCGTCGAGCATCGGCTTCAGGGTGGACGCGTCGCGGCCCCACAGCACCGCCACCAACGGCTCGGACCGCGCGACCAGTGCCCGTATCGCGCACTCGGTGACCGCCTCCCAGCCCTTGCCCCGGTGTGACGCCGGGTTGCCGGGTCGCACGGTGAGCACCCTGTTCAGCAGCATCACCCCGCGCTCGGCCCACGGCGTGAGATCGCCCGTGGCGGGGGCGGGATGACCCAGATCGGTGCCGTACTCCCTGTAGATGTTCTCCAGGCTGCGCGGCAGCGGTCGCACGTCGGCGGCGACTGAGAAGCTGAGCCCGACCGCATGACCCGGCGTGGGGTACGGGTCCTGCCCGACGACCAGCACCCGCACCTGATCGAATGGAAAGGTGAAGGCGCGCAACACGTTCGGGCCAGCAGGCAGATACCGGTGTCCGGCTGCGATCTCAGCCCGCAGGAACTCCCCCATCTCTGCGATCCGGCCGGCAACCGGTTGCAGCGCACGCGCCCAGCCCTGCTCGACCAACTCGTTCAGGGGGCGTGCGGTCACGGGAAGTCAACCTAGCCGCTGTGCTCACTGAAACGACTGCCAGCCCGGACTTCCGTGCCACGTGTCGCCGTCGACCAACACCTGCGGCGGGCCGTCGACCACCGTACCGATCGCGCGCCAACCCTGTGGCGGTGCGTTGGGGAACGTCGCGACCAGCGCGTGGTCCTCCCCGCCGCCGAGCACCCACGCCCATGCGTCGACGTCTGCGTCGGCGGCGGCTTCGGCGACGACGTCGCGATCGGCCGTCAACTCGGCGGTCGACACGTTGATCGCGACGCCCGACGCCTCGGCGAGGTGACCGAGGTCGGCGAGCAGGCCGTCGGACACATCCGTCATCGCCGTCGCGCCGTTGTCGGCCGCGACGCGGCCCTGACCGTACGGCGGCTCGGGGACGAGGTGCAGACGTCGCAGCGTCGCGAATCGATCGCGTCCGATGTCGCTGCGCCACAGGTGATATCCGGCGGCCGAGCGGCCGAGCCCGCCCGCGACGGCGAGGGTGTCGCCGACGCGCGCCCCGGACCGCAGCACCGGTGTGCGCCCGGCGAGGTCGCCGAGAACCGTCACCGAGATCACCCACTGGGGAGCGCTGACCAGATCCCCGCCGACTATCCCGGCCCCGAGCCTGCGGGCCTCCTGCCACATGCCGTCGGCCAATTCGACCGTCCGGGCGGCCGACGTGTCCCGCGGCGCGCCGAACGCCACGACGAACGCCGTTGCCGCGGCGCCCATCGCCTCGACGTCGGCGGCGTTCTGCGCGATGGCCTTTCGGCCGACGTCGTGCGGCGACGACCAGTCGAGCCGGAAGTGGCTGCCTTCCACGAGCATGTCGGTGGACACCACCGTCCTGCCCTCAACGCCGGCCAGCACGGCGGCGTCGTCACCTGGACCCACCGCTACCACCGGCGGCTGCTGCCGGCCGGCGATCAACCGTTCGATGACGGCGAACTCGCCCAGCCCAGCCAGGCTGTCGACCGGCTCGTCGCTGGCCATGACACCTCCTCGCCGCTCGTGCGCTGAACACGGGGCAAACCTGCGGTATTTTTGGTCCCTGCGGCGTGGAGTCTATGCAGCGGACAGAGGAGACACCGGGTGGTCGAGGCTTTCATGCTGATCCAGACCGAGGTGGGCCGGGCCGAAGTCGTCGCAAAGCAGCTGGCCGAGTTGGCCGGCGTGCGCTCCGCCGAGTACGTCACCGGGCCCTACGACGTGGTGGCGCGTATCGAGGCCGCGACCATGGCCGATCTGCAGAGCACGGTCGTCCCGAGTGTTCAGCAGGCCGAAAACATCACCCGCACGCTCACCTGCCCCATCGCCAACGGGGTCTCGCCCTAGAGTTTCCGTGTGGCACCCACGACCGACGACAGCGCCGACGGGCCGCCGCGAGCCCTGCTGATCGCCGCGATCGCGATCGCCGTCGCAGCGATCGTCGCCGTGCTGGCGGTCGCGGTCGTACGTCAACTGCCGGAGCAGTTGCAGCCGGTGCCGATCGCCGCGGTGCCTGCTCCCCAAGCGGCCGGCCCGCAATGCAGTGCGCTGATGGCCGCGCTGCCCGAGCAACTGGGTGACTACCGGCGGGCCGAGGCGGCCGAGCCCGCGCCGGTGGGTGCCGCGGTGTGGCAGACGGCGCCCGATGCCGACCCGGTCATCCTGCGATGCGGGCTGGAGCGGCCGGCGGAGTTCGTCGTCGGCTCCCCCATCCAGGTCGTCGAACCCGTGCAGTGGTTCGAGTTGACCGATGCAGGCCGCAGCACCTGGTTCGCCGTCGATCGCGGGGTATATATAGCCCTCACGCTGCCGAGCGGGTCGGGCCCGACCCCGATCCAGGAGATCTCGGAGGCGATAGCGAAGGCCATTCCGGCCCAGCCGCCCCACCCGGTGCCCGTCGGTTAACGCAGTCCGGTGCCCCGGGCCAGCGCCGTGTCCACCATCGCCGCGAGCAGGGTCGGATAGTCGACGCCGCTGGCGGCCCACATTCTCGGAAACATCGAGATGGTGGTGAACCCGGGCATGGTGTTGATCTCGTTGATGACGGGGCCGTCGTCGGTCAGAAAGAAGTCGACGCGGGCCAGCCCCTGGCAGTCGATGGCCCGAAAAGCCCGGATGGCCAGCCGGCGCACCTCGTCGGCCACCTCGTCATCGACCTTGGCCGGCACGTCCAGTTCGGCGGCGTCCTCGAGGTACTTGGTGGCGAAGTCGTAGAACCCGTCCTCGCGACCGCGCACGCCGACCACCCGGATCTCGCCGACGGTGCTCGCCTCGACCCTGCCGTCGGGGAATTCCAGTACGCCGCATTCGAGCTCGCGCCCTGGCACTGCCGCCTCGACGATCACCTTCGGGTCGTGCCGGCGGGCGTCGGCGATCGCAGCGGGCAGCTGATCCCAGGTGGCGACCCTGCTGACCCCGATCGACGATCCGCCGCGCGCTGGTTTGACGAACACCGGCAGCCCGAGTCGCTCGCGCTCCTCGAGTTTTAGCGTCTGTCGCTGAGGCCGGAGAACAACCTGGTCCCCGATCGGCAGGCCGTCGGCGGCCAGCAGCTTCTTGGTGAATTCCTTGTCCATGCCCGCCGCGCTGGCGAGCACGCCTGCCCCGACATAGGGCACGCCGGCCAGTTCGAGCAGCCCCTGAATCGTGCCGTCCTCCCCGTAGGGCCCGTGCAATACCGGGAACACCACGTCGACGGAGGCAAGCAGGTCACCGGCCGCGCCCTTGCCCAGGGACAACAGCTGGCCGCCGCGGCCCGGGTCGGCCGTCAGCGCCAACTCGCTACCCGAGGCTCCGCTGACCTGCGGCAGCCGTCCGTCGGCGATCGCCAGGGTGTCGGGCTCGGCGTTGGTCAGCACCCAAGAGCCCTCCGGCGTGATGCCGACCGTGACGATCTCGAAGCGCTCCGGGTCGAGATGGCGGAGGATGCTACCTGCGGAGACGCAAGAGATCGCGTGCTCGGAGCTGCGTCCGCCGTATACGACAGCGACACGGACGCGACCGGCGGAGCCGGGCTGGTGGCGGGCAGTCACAACCTAGAGAGGCTACCGCCCCTGCCGCGTCCCGCACGATCGACATTTCTCGGCGTGCGCTCAGGCCAACGCCTGCTCGATGTCGGCGACCAGGTCGTCGGTGTCTTCGATCCCCGCCGATATCCGGGCGAAGCCCTCGCCGACCGGGTCGCCCCAGCGGGCTCGGCGATCCACCGAGCTGTGGATGCCGCCGAAACTCGTCGACGAAATGAGCAGGTCGCTGTTTTGCACCATCGCATGCACGGCCGCGGCGCTCTCGAGCTCGATCGCCACGATGCCGCCGAACCGCTTCATCTGTCGGTTGGCGATCTCGTGTGACGGATCTTCGGTCAGGCCCGGATAGCGCACCGACCGCACGGCGGGGTGAGCGCGCAGAGTAAGGGCCAGGGCCAGCGCGTTCTGGCTCTGGCGCTCGAACCGCAGGCCGGCGGTTCCGATGCTGCGCAGCACCAACCAGGCCTCGAAGGCGCCCAGGATCGGACCTGCGAGCCTGCGTTCCTGTTCGATCGCGGCCATCTGATCGGCGTGACTGCCGGCGACGTAGCCGGCGAGCAGGTCGTGGTGACCCGACAGCGTCTTGGTCGCGCTGGCCACCACCAGATCTGCCCCGAGCGACAGCGGTTTCTGCCCCAGTGGCGTCGCGGTCGTGTTGTCGACGACGAGCGTGGCGCCCCGTTCCCGACACGTCAGCGCAAGCCGATGAAGATCCACCACATCGAGACCCGGGTTGGCGGGTGTCTCGGCAAGCACCACGTCGGCTCCGCGGGCCGCGTCGACCATATCGGCGCACTTCGCCTCCACGACGGTGATGCCCTGCGGCGCAAGATATTCGACGGCATAGCGGCGTACCTGGTAGTAGCCGTCGCCCGGCACCACCAGGGTGGTGCCCGGTCTGGTGAGAACTCGCAGCGCCGACGTGACAGCGGCCATGCCCGAGGCGAAACTCAACGCCGATGCCGCGCCCTCCAGTTCGGCGAGGGCCGATTCCAGCCGGCGCCAGGTGGGATTGTGATAGCGCCCGTAGCTGTCGAGTGAATCGTCCTCGCTCGGCGGGATGTGGTAGGCCGCCGCGGGCACCGGCGGCTGAGTCACGGGGGCGCCCGGAATCGCCTCGGGCCCAATGACTTTGACGCTTCTGGTGGAGTCGCCGTATACCCCGGACACGGACTACTCCGGCTTGGTGCTGCGGCCGAGCAGCAGCGCGACGGCCTCAGGCACGGACAATCCCCGGTGGCACACCCCGTGCACGGCCTCGGTCAACGGCATCTCGACGTCGTAGCTTGCCGCGAGCGCCAGCACCGACTCGCACGAGGTGACGCCCTCTGCGATGTGTCCACCCGCTGCACGTTTCGCCCCTTCCAGCGACTCCCCCGCGCCGAGCCGAGAACCGAACGTGCGGTTGCGCGAGTGCGGCGACGTACAAGTCGCGACCAGGTCGCCGACGCCGGCCAGGCCGGCCAGCGTGGCGGGTTTGGCACCCAACGCGATTCCCAGCCGCATGATCTCGGCCAGCCCGCGGGTGATGATCGCCGCAATGGAGTTCTCGCCCATGCCGACGCCGGCCGCCATGCCGCATGCCAGTGCGATGACGTTCTTGCATGCACCGCCGACCTCGGCGCCGATCACGTCGGAATTCGTGTACGGGCGGAAATACTTCGTGGCCAGTGCGCGCTGCAGCGTCACCGCACGACCGGAGTCGGCGCAGGCGACGACGGTGGCCGCGGGTTGCTCCCCGGCTATCTCGCTGGCCAGGTTGGGCCCGGTCACGACGGCCACCCGCGACGGGTCGGCGCCGGTCACCTGAACGACCACCTGACTCATCCGCATCAAGGTGTCCAGCTCGATGCCCTTGGCCAGGCTGACCAGTGTCACGTCGTCGCCGAGAGAGCCGGCCCAGTCGCCGAGGTTGGCCCGAAGCGTCTGCGAGGGCACCGCGAGAAGCACGGTGCACGCGCCCGCCAGCGCTTCGCCGGCGTCGCTGGTGGCCTGAATCGATGTCGGCAATTCGACGTCGCCCAGGTATTCGGGACTGCGGTGGGTGGTGTTGATCTCGTCGGCCAGCTCATCGCGACGGGCCCAGAGCCTGACATCGTTGCCGGCGTCCGCCAAGACCTTGGCCAGCGCTGTTCCCCAGGCACCGGCCCCCATCACAGCCGCATCGACCACGGTTTCACCCTATCGCGCGGCGACGTCCGGGCTGCGCCGACGGCGGGGGCTGGCAGGATGAGAAAGCATGAGCGGCACGCAGACCGGCGCGCCGGCCGACGTCGGATTGATCATCGCCGTCAAGCGGCTCAGCGCCGCGAAGACGCGACTGGCTCCGGTGTTCTCCGCGGCGACCAGGGAAGGCGTTGTGCTGGCCATGATGGTCGACACCATCAAGGCGGCACTCGCGGTGCCCGCGCTGCAGACGGTCACGGTGGTCACGCCCGACGAGGTGGCCGCCGAAGCCGCGATGGAGTTGGGCGCGCAGGTTCTCGCCGATCCGACACCGGCCGGCCACCGCGATCCGCTCAACAACGCGATCATCGCTGCCGAATCCGCCGTCCGCGATACGACGCCGAACATCGTTGTGCTGCAGGGTGATTTGCCGGCATTACAGCCACAGGAACTGGCAGAGGCGATCGCCGCCGGCCGGGCTTATCCGCGCAGTTTCGTCGGCGACAGGCACGGCACCGGCACGTCAGCGCTTCTGGCGTTCGGCGTGGGTTTGGCTCCGCAGTTCGGTGCCGATTCGGCTCGGCGGCACACGCACTCGGGCGCGATCGAGCTGACCGGAGCGTGGCCGGGGCTGCGCTGCGATATCGATACGCCCGACGACTTGCTCGTGGCGCGCCGACTGGGGGTCGGTTCCGCGACCGCACAGGCCATCGGAAGGCCGAGGTAGCGTCTGCCGAGGGAATTCCGTCGTCGGTAGCAGTTCGCACAGGCGATGAGGAATGATCGACAGAATGACCGAAGCCGAGGCTCGAGTTCGACCCGAGGACACCGATGCGGTGCCGGGTGATTCGGCGTCCGTACGGGAGGGGGACCAACGGAACCCGGAGGCACCACCTGCCGCGACGGCACCCGCTGTCGTCGATGCGCTGCCCGACGACCGCTACCTCAACCGCGAACTGAGCTGGTTGGATTTCAACGCCCGCGTGTTGGCGCTGGCCGCCGACACGTCGCTTCCGCTGCTGGAGCGCGCCAAGTTTCTCGCGATCTTCGCGTCGAACCTCGACGAGTTCTATATGGTCCGGGTCGCCGGCCTGAAACGACGCGACGAGATGGGTCTGTCGGTGCGTTCTGCCGACGGTCTTTCGCCCCGCGAACAGCTGCGGCGGATCAGTGAACGCACCCAGCAGATTGCCAGCAGGCAGGCGCAGGTGTTCCTGGATTCGGTGCGACCGGCGCTGGCGGACGAGGGCATTCGTCATCGTGACGTGGGCGGAGCTCGACGACGCTGAGCGGGACCGACTGTCCACCTACTTCCACGAGCAGGTGTTCCCGGTGCTGACGCCGCTGGCTGTCGACCCTTCGCACCCGTTCCCGTTCGTGAGCGGGCTCAGCCTGAACCTGGCCATCACCGTGAAACATCCCGACGACGGCGGTCAGCACTTCGCCCGAGTCAAGGTCCCCCCCAACGTCGACCGCTTCGTCGAGTTGGACAGTCGTGACGGCGTACTACGGTTCCTGCCGATGGAGGAACTGATCGCGGCGTTTCTGCCGGTGTTGTTCCCCGGCCTCGAAATCGTCGAGCACCATGCGTTCCGGATCACCCGCAATGCGGATTTCGAAGTCGAAGAAGACCGCGACGAGGACCTGCTGCAGGCACTCGAGCGCGAGCTGGCCCGCAGGCGATTCGGCTCGCCGGTGCGGCTCGAGGTCGCCGACGACATGACCGAGAACATGCTCGAGTTGCTGCTGCGCGAGCTCGACGTGAACCCCGGTGACGTGATCGAGGTGCCCGGGCTGTTGGATCTGTCGGCGCTATGGCAGATCTACGGCATCGACCGTCCGGATTTGAAGGATCCGCCGTTCGTGCCCGCCACCCCACCTGCGTTCGGCGAACGTGAAACACCCAAGAGCATCTTCGCCGCGTTGCGCGACGGCGATGTTCTCGTCCACCACCCGTACGACTCGTTCTCAACCACCGTGCAGCGGTTCATTGAACAAGCCGCCGCCGACCCGAACGTGCTGGCGATCAAACAGACGTTGTATCGCACGTCCGGCGACTCGCCGATCATCAACGCTTTGATCGACGCCGCGGAGGCAGGCAAGCAGGTCGTTGCGCTCGTGGAGATCAAGGCACGGTTCGACGAGCAGGCCAACATCAAGTGGGCACGGGCACTCGAGCAGGCCGGCGTGCACGTGGCGTACGGGTTGATCGGGTTGAAGACGCATTGCAAAACGGCGTTGGTGGTACGCAGGGAAGGCTCGGCGATCCGGCGCTACTGCCACATCGGCACCGGCAACTACAACCCGAAAACCGCTCGGCTGTACGAGGATGTCGGACTGTTGACCGCCGCTCCCGACATCGGCGCCGACCTCACCGATCTGTTCAACTCACTGACCGGCTATTCGCGCAAGGACTCCTACCGCAACCTGCTGGTCGCCCCGCTCGGTGTCCGCAAGGGCATCATCGAGCGCATCGAACGCGAAGCCGAGGCCACGCGGGCGGGCGCCGACGGCCGAATCCGGCTGAAGGCCAATGCCTTGGTCGACGAGCAGGTGATCGACGCTCTCTATCGGGCCTCGCAGGCCGGTGTGCGGGTGGAGGTCGTGGTGCGGGGCATTTGCGCGCTGCGGCCCGGCGTTCCCGGCTTATCCGAGAACATCGTGGTGCGCTCGATTCTGGGCCGATTCCTCGAACACTCACGAGTTATTCACTTCCGCGCCATCGACGAGTTCTGGATCGGAAGTGCCGACATGATGCATCGTAATCTGGATCGCCGTGTCGAAGTGATGGCACAAGTGAAGGACCCGAGGGGCAAGACACAACTGGACGAGGTGTTCGAGTCGACGATGAACCCGGCCACCAGGTGCTGGGAACTGGGCGCCGACGCGAGTTGGACCGCATCACCGCACGAGGATCAGACCGTGCGTGATCACCAGGTGTGGCTGATGGAACGCCACCGGAATCCTTGACGGTTGCCGCGGTTCGAGTGACCTGCAGGAGTTGAGGTGCCGAAGGATTCTTCGACCGGCGACAGGGCCCATAAGGCGGTACTTGCGGCGGGTGCGGTGTTGTGGCGGTCCGGCGGCGACGGGACCGAACCCGAAGTCGCTCTGATCCACCGACCGCGCTACGACGACTGGTCACTGCCCAAGGGCAAGGTGGAGGTCGGCGAGAGCGAGCCGATAACGGCGGTGCGCGAAGTCCGCGAGGAGACCGGGTACAACTCGCACCTCGGCCGGCGGTTGGCGTCGGTCAGTTATTCGGCCGAAAAGCAGGGCATGAAGAAGGTGCGGTACTGGGCGGCGCGCACCGTCGACGGTGACTTCGCGCCGAACGACGAAGTGGACGAGTTGAAGTGGCTGCCCGTTTCGGCAGCCGTCAAGCAGCTTCAGTACGGCGACGACAAGAAGGTGTTGCGCCGGTTCGCCAAGGAGCCGGCCGACACCCAGACCATCCTGATCGTTCGGCACGGCACCGCGGGCAGCAAGTCGCGGTACAAGGGCGACGATCGGTTGCGCCCGTTGGACAAGCACGGTCGCGCGCAGGCCGAATCTCTGGTGGGCCAACTGATGGCGTTCGGTGCGGGCACGCTCTACGCGGCCGATCGGGTCCGCTGTCAGCAGACCCTCGAGCCACTGGCCGAAGAACTCGGCGTCGAAATCCACAACGAACCGCTGCTGACCGAGGAAGCCTACGCAGACGATCGCAAACCGGCGCGGCGGCGCATCCTCGAGATCGCCGCCGCCGGAGGCACGCCCGTGATCTGTACGCAGGGCAAGGTGATACCGGATCTGGTCGCATGGTGGTGTGAACGCGACGGGGTGCGTCCCGACAAGTCACGCAACCGCAAGGGCAGCACGTGGGTGATGTCATCATGGCAAGGCCATTTGGTAGCGGCCGACCACATCGGTAGTCCGCTCGCTACCAAGAGATAGCCGGCCCGGGCCGCCACCCGTTTCCATCGCCACGAAACTCGGAATCGTCGATGCGGTGAATCGGCTGATGCGCATGCTGGCCAGCCGAGGCGATTTCACCCAACGCCGTGACGGGAAGTTCGCCCTGACCGCGCTCAGCGACGTGCTGCGAACCGACGCTGCCGACTCGATGCGGGGCCTCGTGCTGTTCTGGGGCGACCCGCTGCATTGGGAGCACTGGGGCCGGCTGACGCATTCCGTGCGGACGGGCCGGCCCAGTGTCGACGAGCTCAGGGGGAAGCCCACATTCGAGTTCCTCGGCGACGAGCCGGAACTTGCGGTGGTGTTCAACGACGCGATGACGGGCTTGTCCGACATGGAGAGTCCGTGGGTGGTATCTGCCTACGATTTCTCGCGCTACGACACGATTGTCGACGTCGGTGACGGCCACGGCCGGTTGCTCGCCGCCATTCTGCGTAAGTGGCCAGGGACTCGCGGAATTCTTTTCGACGCCGAGTCCGTGGTCGCGGGTGCGCCGACGGTGCTGAATTCAATGACGGTGTCGGATCGATGCGACTCGTCGGCGGATCGATTTTCGAAACCGTGCCCTCGGGTGGTGACGCTTATGTGCTCAAGCACATCATTCACGACTGGGACGACGACAAATCGATTCGCATCCTGCGCAACGTGCGTGCGGCGATGAAACCGAACGCGAAACTGTTGTTGATCGAGGCGGTGGTCCCAGTCGATGACCGCGAACACTTGGCGAAACTGCTGGATCTGGAGATGTTGGTGGCGCTCACCGGAAGGGAGCGCACCAAGACCGAGTACGCCGAACTCCTTCGTCGAGCGGACTTCCGCCACACCGAGACCATCGGGATCGTGGGGCCTGGCTCCATCATCGAGGCCGAAGCGGCCTAACCGATCGTATGCGCGCAGATGCGCCGTGGGTCGCGATGACCCACGGCGTATCTGACTAGAGAATTACCGACGGCCCTTCTTGGCCGGGCTGCGCTTCGCTGCCTTCTTGGCCGCACGCGCTTCACTGCCTTCTTGGCCGCGGCGCGCTTCACCGTCTTCTTGGCGGCACTGCGCTTCACTGCCTTCTTGGCGGCACCGCGCTTCACTGCCTTCTTGGCGGCACTGCGCTTCACTGCCTTCTTGGCGGCACTGCGCTTCACTGCCTTCTTGGCGGCACTGCGCTTGACCGCCTTCTTGGCGACGCTGCGCTTGACCGCCTTCTTGGCGACGCTGCGCTTGACCGCCTTCTTGGCGACGCTGCGCCTGACTGCCTTGCGAGCCCCACCGGCTCCACTTCCACGCTTCACTGCAGGTCCTTCCGCCGGGAGGCGCTGTGCGCCAGAGACAACCGCTTTGAATTGAGCGCCGGGCCGGAATGCCGGCACGGACGTTGGCTTCACTTTCACTGTCTCGCCGGTGCGCGGATTGCGCGCGACCCGGGCTGCGCGACGGCGCTGTTCGAAAACGCCGAAGCCGGTAATGGTGACGCTGTCGCCCTTATGCACAGCACGCACGATTGTGTCGACGACATTTTCCACCGCATCGGTTGCTTGCCTGCGATCAGTGCCGAGCTTCGTCGTGAGTACTTCGATCAGCTCTGCTTTGTTCATGCAAAACCTCCACACCAGTGATCCACCTTGGACCAACTAAAAGGACACGGTAATACCAACTGCCACTGATTTCCAAGAGCCACGCGCAATTTCAATCGTTGCTAGCGAGATTTTTTGCAATCTGCTTGCCGCGCTTGACCGCTGGCGAGGGGTTCGAAGAGCTGGTTGAGCGACCCTTATTTCGGTTGCTTCCGGCGCTGTCCGGGGGCGGGAAGCGTGCGCGGTTTCCACTGCGGACGCTTAGATTCATACAACTCGATTTCATCCAGTTTGCGCAGGCTAAGGCCTATATCGTCAAGTCCTTCGAGCAATCGCCAGGCCGTGTAATCGTCAATGTTGAACGGCACCATGACCGTTCCTGCGGCGACGTTCCGATCTTGAAGATTCACAGTGATTTCCAGACCCGGATGTTGTTCGATCAGCTTCCACAGCAGTTCCACATCATCTTGTGAAACTTCTGCCGCCAACAACCCCGCCTTGCCCGCATTCCCGCGAAAAATGTCGCCGAATCGAGATGAGATAACGACCCGGAAGCCGTAGTCCATGAGCGCCCACACCGCGTGTTCGCGCGACGAACCCGTGCCGAAGTCGGGTCCGGCGACCAATACCGATCCCCTGTCGAACGGGCTCAGATTCAAGACGAACGACGGATCATTTCGCCACGACGCGAACAGGCCGTCCTCGAAACCCGTTCGGGTGACCCGCTTCAGGTACACCGCGGGAATGATCTGGTCGGTGTCGACATTGGACCGGCGCAGCGGAACGCCGATGCCGGTGTGCGTGCGGAACGGTTCCATGAGTGTCTCCCTTTAAACGTTCAAGTCTGCGGGCGAGGACAACGTTCCGCGCACGGCGGTCGCCGCGGCGACGGCGGGCGACACCAGATGCGTGCGGCCGCCCTTGCCCTGTCTGCCCTCGAAGTTCCGGTTGGACGTCGCCGCGCAGCGCTGTCCCGGCGACAATTGGTCGGGGTTCATCCCGAGACACATCGAGCAACCGGCCTGGCGCCACTCCGCACCGGCGGCGGTGAATATCTCGCCAAGCCCCTCCGATTCGGCTTGCGCGCGCACCCGCATGGAACCGGGCACCACGAGCATCCGGACACCGTCGGCGACCTTGCGACCGCGCAGCACGTCGGCCACCACACGCAGATCTTCGACGCGTCCATTGGTGCACGAACCCACGAAAACGACATCCACCGGGATGTCGCGCATGGCAGTGCCGGGTTGAAGATCCATGTAGGCCAACGCCTTCTCGGCGGACTGCCGGTCGTCGTCGGACAACATCAACTCCGGGTCGGGCACCGCTTCCGACAGCGGCACGCCCTGTCCGGGGTTGGTGCCCCACGTGACGAACGGGCTCAGCGTCGCCGCATCGATGTACACCTCGGTGTCGAATTCGGCGCCGTCGTCCGTGCGCAACCGGTCCCATGCCGCGACCGCCGCGTCCCAGTCCGCCCCCGTCGGCGCGTGCGGACGCCCGCGGAGAAACTCATACGTCGTCTCGTCGGGTGCGACCATGCCTGCACGCGCGCCGGCTTCGATGCTCATATTGCAGATCGTCATCCGGCCTTCCATCGACAGCGCCTCGATCGCACTGCCGCGGTATTCGATGACGTGACCCTGTCCGCCGCCGGTGCCGATCTTCGCGATCACCGCGAGGATGATGTCCTTCGCGCTGACGCCCGCAGGCAATGTGCCGTCGACGTTGACCGCCATCGTCTTGAACGGACGCAGCGGCAAGGTCTGCGTGGCGAGCACATGCTCGACTTCGGACGTGCCGATGCCCATCGCGATCGAACCGAACGCACCGTGGGTGGACGTGTGACTGTCTCCGCAGACGATCGTCATGCCGGGCTGGGTGAGGCCGAGTTGCGGTCCGATGATGTGCACGATGCCCTGTTCGAGATCGCCCATCGGGTGCAACCGGATGCCGAACTCTTCGCAGTTGCGTCGAAGCGTTTCGACCTGTGTGCGCGAGACGGGATCGGCGATCGGCTTGTCGATGTCGATCGTCGGCACGTTGTGGTCTTCGGTGGCGATGGTCAGGTCGGGTCGCCGGACCCCGCGCCCCGCAAGCCGCAGCCCGTCGAATGCCTGCGGGCTCGTCACCTCGTGAACGAGGTGAAGGTCGATGTAGATGAGGTCGGGTTCGCGGGCCTCGCCCGTGCCGCCGCCGAGCGCGACGACGTGGTCGTCCCATACCTTCTCTGCCATGGTGCGCGGTCGCGCGTCGGTCGTCATCTTGACTATCTCACATTCTGGAACGGTAGTATCTCCTTGTGAGACAGGATAGCGGCATCGGGGTGTTGGACAAAGCGGTGGGGCTGCTGCACACGATCAGCGAGTCGCCATGCGCACTGGCCGAACTGTGCGAACGCACGGGCCTACCAAGGGCAACCGCGCACCGGCTTGCCGCGGGGCTGGAGGTTCACCGGCTGCTCGCGCGCGACGCCGAGGGCCGCTGGCGGCTCGGGCCGGCACTGGTCGAATTGGCCGGCCACGTGAACGATCCATTGCTGGCCGCAGGCGCCGCAGTGTTGCCGAGGCTGCGCGAGATAACCGGTGAAAGCGTGCAGCTCTACCGTCGTGAGGGCACCTCACGCATCTGCGTAGCCGCACTGGAACCACCTGCGGGACTGAGGGATACGGTGCCCGTCGGCGCCCACCTGCCGATGACCGCCGGGTCGGGAGCCAAGATTCTGCTGGCCTACAGCGACGCCGCAACCCAGCAGGCGGTGCTGCCCGCCGCCAGGTTCACCGACCGCGCGTTGGCAGAGGTGCGCAAGCGCGGCTGGGCGCAGAGCGTTGCAGAACGTGAGCCGGGAGTAGCGAGTGTCTCCGCGCCGGTGCGCGACGGGCGAGGTCAGGTGATCGCGGCGGTTTCGGTCTCGGGACCGATCGATCGGATGGGACGGCGACCGGGAGCACGATGGGCGGCCGACCTGTTGGCGGCAGCGGACGCGCTGACCCGCCGGCTGTGACAACGGGTGGTACCCCCGATGGGATTCGAACCCACGCTACCGCCGTGAGAGGGCGGCGTCCTAGGCCGCTAGACGACGGGGGCCAGAACTTTCCGAAGGGCCAGCATAGCTCAGGTGCTGATGTCGACCCAATTGCTCGCGCTGCTGGGGTACCAGGACTCGAACCTAGAATGGCGGTACCAGAAACCGCTGTGTTGCCAATTACACCATACCCCATTGGCCGCCTGTAACCGCTGGTTACGGGCTGTTTTCGGGCCTGACACGCAGTTGGTGGACAACTCGCCTGTCAAGCCGGGCCGACGTGCAGATTACCAAAGATCTCGTGGCGTCCACCTCAGGCGTCGACCGTAGCGGCCGTCGCGCGCTCGCGGCCGGCGCGAAGGCGCTGCAGGCTGCGGTCGCGCCCGAGCAGCTCCAGCGATTCGAACAGCGGCGGACTGACCGTTGCACCGGTGACGGCCACCCGGATCGGGCCGAACGCCTTGCGCGGCTTGAGCGCCAAATTCTCCAACAGCGCGACCTTGAGAGCCGTTTCGATCTGGTGCACGCTCCACTCGCCGACTCCCTCGAGCGCGCCGAGCGCAGCGTCGAGTACCGGACCGGCATCGGCGCGTAGTTCCCTCGCCGCCGCCCTCTCGTCGAGCGCGAACTCGTCGTCGTTGAGGAACTTCAACAGGTCCCACGCGTCGGCCAGCACGACGATGCGGGTCTGCACCAGCCGGGCGGCGTCGGCGAACTGGTGATCGGCCAGCCCGGTGTCGTGTGCGTGCGCGTCGAAGTACGCCCGCAACCGCTGCGCGAAGTCCTCCTCGGACAGCAACCGAATGTGATCGGCGTTCAGTGCGTCGGCCTTCTTCTGGTCGAACCGCGCGGGATTGGAGTTGACGTCCACCACGTCGAATGCCGCGACCATCTCGTCGAGGCTGAACACGTCGCGGTCGTCGGCGATCGACCAGCCCAGCAGCGCTAGGTAATTCAGCAGACCCTCGGGGATGAACCCGCGGTCGCGGTGCAGGAACAGGTTGGACTGAGGGTCGCGCTTCGACAGCTTCTTGGTGCCCTCACCGAGCACGGCGGGCAGGTGTCCGAATTCCGGAATGCGCTCGGCCACACCGATCCGCATCAACGCCGCGTACAGAGCGATCTGGCGCGGCGTCGACGACAGCAGGTCGTCTCCGCGCAATACGTGGGTTATCTTCATCAACGCGTCGTCGACCGGATTGACCAAGGTGTACAGCGGGTCTCCGCTCGCGCGGGTCAGCGCGTAGTCCGGCACGCTGCCCGGGGCGAAGGTGGTCTCACCGCGCACGAGGTCAAGCCAGCTGATCGCTTCGTCGGGCATCCGCAGCCGCAACACCGGCCTGCGCCCTTGCGCACGGTAGGCGTCGCGCTGGTCGTCGGTGAGCTCGCGGTCGAAATTGTCGTAACCGAGTTTCGGGTTGCGGCCGGCGGCGAGGTGGCGCGCCTCGACCTCCTCGGCCGTGGAGTACGCTTCGTACACCTCCCCGGCAGCCACCAGCTGTGCCACCACGTCGCGGTGGATGTCGCGGCGCTCGGACTGCCGGTAAGGGCCGTACGGACCGCCCACCTCGGGGCCTTCGTCGTAGTTCAGGCCGAGCCAGCTCAGCGCGTCCAGCAGTGCGAGATAGCTTTCCTCGCTGTCCCGTTCGGCATCGGTGTCCTCGAGGCGGAACACGAAGTCGCCGCCGGTGTGGCGCGCGTAGGCCCAGTTGAACAGCGCAGTGCGGATCAGGCCGACGTGCGGCGTACCTGTCGGCGAAGGGCAGAATCTGACGCGGACTCTGTCTCCGCTCGCCACCTCTGCGGTCACGACTGCGCCTTGCGCACAACGGGATTGGTCAGCGTGCCGATACCTTCGACGGTGATGCTCACCGTGTCGCCGTCCTCGATCGGGCCGACCCCTTCGGGAGTTCCGGTCAGAATCAGGTCACCAGGAAGCAGCGTCATCACGGCCGAAATCCACTCTACGATCGCGCCGACGTCGTTGATCATCAACGAAGTTCGACTGTCCTGCTTCACTTCGCCGTTGACTTCGGTGCGGATGGCCAGATCGGCCGGGTCGACGTCGGTGGAGATCCATGGCCCGACAGGACAAAAAGTGTCGTGGCCCTTGGCGCGGGTCCACTGGCCGTCCTTCTTCTGCTGATCGCGCGCGGAGACGTCATTGGCAATGGTGTAGCCGAGGATGTTCTCGGCCGCCCGCGACGCAGGCACGTCTTTGCACGGCCTGCCGATGACGGCGGCCAATTCACCTTCGAAGTGCACGGGATCGGCGTCGGCGGGCAGTTGGATCGGCAAGTTCGGCCCGACGATCGCGGTGTTGGGTTTCATGAAGATGATCGGATCGGAAAACTCACCGCCGGTGCCTATATTGCTCCTCGCGTCCGCGGTGCTCTATTGCTCCTCGCGTCCGCGGTGCCTATATTGCTCCTCGCGTCCGCGGCCATCTCCGCGATGTGTGCCGCGTAGTTCTTTCCGATGCAGACCACCTTGCTAGCGAGTATCGGGGCAAGCAGGCGGACGTCGGCCAGCGGCCATTGCCGCCCGGTGAAGGTTGGGTTGCCGAAGGGATGCTCGGCGATCTCTCTGACCACGGCGGCCGTGTCGTCGGGCGATCCCTCGATGCTGACGAAGGCGACTCCGTCGGGGCTGGCGATTCGGCCTAAGCGCATAAGCCCAGCCTAGTGGGCGGCGGTCTGGCCTCCGAAGCCGCTCCTTCGACACTGCTGTCTCAATATACGAGATCAGCATTCAACTGTGTGAGATCGTCGTGCGACGATGGGGCCATGACGGCCGACCCCATCGGCACCGTGCGGCGCTGGTCCATGCTCGTAATCGCGTTGACGACGACCCTGTTCGCCAACGTGTTCATCAACGGCGCGGCATTCCTGATCCCGACGCTGCACATCGAGCGCGGACTGGACCTGGCCAAGGCGGGCCTGCTGTCGTCGATGCCGAGCTTCGGCATGGTGTTCACCTTGATCGCGTGGGGCTACGTCGTCGATCGCTTCGGCGAGCGAATCGTGCTGGCCCTCGGCTCGGCGCTGACCGCGGCCGCAGCGTTCGCGGCGGCGTCGGTGCACTCACTGGTGGCGGTAGGCGCCTTCCTGTTGCTCGGGGGCATGGCAGCCGCGAGCAGCAACTCCGCCAGCGGACGGCTTGTGGTCGGTTGGTTCCCTCCGCATCAGCGCGGGCTGGTCATGGGCATCAGGCAGACAGCCCAGCCACTGGGAGTCGGGTTGGGCGCGTTGGTGATTCCGCAACTCGCGGCGAACCACGGCGTCTCGGCGGCGCTGCTGTTCCCCGCCGTGCTGTGCGCGGCCTCTGCCGTGATATGCGCCGTGGCCGTGAAGGATCCGCCGCGACCACCGCGCGCCGACGCCGACGACCACGAGCTCGCCAATCCGTATCGAGGTTCGTCGACACTGTGGCGCATCCATGCCGTGTCAGTGCTTCTGGTGGCGCCTCAAGTCGTCGTATGGACGTTCACGCTGGTGTGGCTGATGGCCGAGCGCGGCTGGTCGGCGACCTCGGCAGGCCTACTGGTGACGATCGCCCAAGGGCTCGGCGCTGCGGGCCGGATCGCGGCGGGGCGTTGGTCGGACATCGCGCGTTCGCGGCTGCGGCCGATCCGCACCATCGCGCTCGGTGCGGCCGGTTCGATGGGCCTGCTGGCGTTGACCGACTGGCTCAACTCGCCGATCAGCGTCGCCATGGTCATCGTCGCTTCGGTGATCACGGTGTCTGACAACGGGTTGGCCTTCACCGCGATCGCGGAGATCGCCGGCCCGTTCTGGAGCGGACGGGCACTCGGCACACAGAACACCAGCCAGCTTCTGACCGCGGGCGTCGCACCTCCGGTGTTCGGCGCGCTGATCGGGGTCGCGGGCTACGCGGCGGCGTTTGCGACATGCGCGCTCTTCCCGTTGCTGGCGATCCCGCTTGTTCCCGTCGACTCCGACCCGCTGGTCAGCGATCGCCGCTGACGATCGGCGAAACTCGAAACGGCCCCGCAGGGTATGCCAGAGTCGCTGCGCAACGCACGTGACGAGCTCGCGAAGGAGATCTCGGCGCAGCTGGAGAAGCAGGTCGGGCGTGCCCCGGGTTCCGTGAAATGTCCTGATGACCTCAAGGGCGAAGCCGGTGCGACGACGCGGTGCACGCTCGACGACGCGGCACACTTCGGCCGTTTCGCAGCCCTACTTCCCGCGCTCGGCGCTTGGCTTCCGCTCGTGCGGCAGCACCAGCAGTGCGGCGACCAGGAAGCAGAGCGCACCGACGAACGTGCCCGCATTGGCCAGCAACGCGTCCTCGGTGACACCGGAGGCGGTGACGAAGGCGCCGAGTGCTGAGACGCCGCACGCGATGCAGCCGATCATGTTGATCCACTCGGTCTGCCAGTCGCGGGACTTCAGCTCGACGATGCCGACGGCGGCGGTCACCGCGAGTATCCCGAGCGCCCCGCTGACCAGGAAAGCGACGGAGCCGAACATGTCCGGCGCCCACACCAGGCGCCGTTCGGGCTTGACCGCGTGCGCCAACAACGCAGCGCCGGTACTGATGTTGAACAGTATCGTGCCGACGAATTGCGTTGCGGCCGAGAGCCAACCGGCCCCATGGACAGCACCGGCCAGCACCGGCCAGCACCAGCTGCAGCCAGCCGGCGGTGGTGAAGAACCACGAGCCGACGAAACACAACAGGTTGCACAGGCCGGCGCCCGCGGTCGCGGACATCCCGGGCAGGTTGCGACGGCGAACAGTGTCGAACCGATCGCGAACAACCAGCACTGCCGCCGCAGCGTCGCCACGGAGCCGCCTACAGGCTCGCGATGACCCGCTCGGCGACCTCCGTCGTCGACAACGGCGCGTCGCCGCGCGTTGAAAGGTGTTGCTCGACGGCCTTGTCGACGCGCGCCGCGGCGTCGGCCTCGCCGACGTGAGACAACAACATCGCCACCGACATGATCGCCGCGGTGGGGTCGGCGACGCCCTGTCCGGCGATGTCGGGCGCACTGCCGTGCACCGGTTCGAACATCGACGGGTTCGTCCCGGTCGCGTCGATGTTGCCGCTGGCCGCCATACCGATACCGCCGGACACCGCCGCGGCCAGATCGGTGATGATGTCGCCGAACAGGTTGTCGGTCACGATCACGTCGAACCGTCCCGGGTCGGTGACCATGTGGATGGTGGCCGCGTCGATGTGCTGATAGGCGACCTCGATGTCGGGATGGTCCCGGCTCACCTCATCGACCACCCGCGACCACAGCCTGCCCGCGTAGGTCAGCACATTCGTCTTGTGCACCAGCGTCACGTGCTTGCGTCGCTGTGCCGCCCGCTCGAACGCGTAGCGGGCGACGCGTTCCACGCCGAACGCGGTGTTCAGGCTGACCTCGGTGGCCACTTCCTGTGGCGTATCGGCGCGGATGACGCCGCCGGTGCCGGTGTAGGGACCTTCGGTGCCCTCCCGGATGACGACGAAGTCGATTGGCGGGTTACCGGCCAGCGGGCTGTCGACACCTGGATAGAGCCGCGATGGGCGGAGATTCACGTGGTGGTCGAGTTGGAATCGCAACGACAGCAACAGCCCGCGCTCCAGCACACCGGATGGCACCGAGGGATCGCCGATGGCGCCCAACAGGATCGCGTCGTGTCCCTTCAGCTCGGCGACGACGCCGTCGGGCAGGGTCTCCCCCGTCGCGTGGTAGCGCCGGGCGCCGAGGTCGTACTCCGTGCGGTCGACGCCCGGCAGCACCGCGTCGAGAACCTCTAGCGCCTTCTCGATCACTTCGGGGCCGATACCGTCACCGGCTATGACCGCCAATTTCACGACAGGTCCACCACTTGCAGCAGGTTGGCGCCGACGGCCTCGCCGATCTGGGCGCGCAGTTCGGGTGGCACATCGCGGTCGATCCGCATCAGGATCGTCGCACTGTCGCCTTCGGCGTCCTCACTGAGTTGTGCCGCATGGATGTTGACATCCGCGGAGCCGAGCAACGTGCCGATCCTGCCGAGCGTTCCCGGTTGGTCGGCGTAGTTGATGATCAGGTTGATGCCCTCGGCGCGCAGGTCGAAGTTGCGGCCGTTGATCGCCACGATCTTCTCCACCTGCTGCGGGCCCGACAACGTGCCTGCCACATTGGCGACCTGGCCGTCGGAGCACACGGCGCGCACGTCGACGACGCTGCGGTGGTTGGGGCTTTCGGTTGCGGTACTGATACTCGCCTCGACGCCGCGCTCGGCGGCCAGCGCCGGCGCATTGACGAACGTCACCGAATCCTCTATCACCGAGGAGAACAACCCGCGCAACGCCGAAAGCCGCAGCACCTCAACATCTTCGGCGGCCAGCTCGCCGCGGACCTGAACGGAGATCGACACCGGTAGCTCCGCGGACAGCACACCGATCAGCAGGCCGAGCTTGCGCACCAGGTCCAGCCAGGGCGCCACTTCTTCGCCGACGACGCCGCCACCGACGTTCACGGCGTCGGGCACGAACTCGCCTGCCAGGGCCAGCTTCACGCTTTCGGCGACGTCGGTGCCGGCGCGGTCCTGCGCTTCGGCCGTCGAGGCGCCGAGGTGTGGCGTGACGACGACTTGCGGCAGATCGAACAGCGGGCTGTCGGTCGTCGGCTCGCTGGCGAACACGTCAAGGCCTGCGCCGCGGACATGCCCGCTGGAGACCGCCTCAGCAAGCGCCTCCTCGTCGACGAGCCCGCCGCGCGCGGCGTTGACGATGATGACTCCCGGCTTGGTCTTGGCCAAGGCCTCCTTGCCGATGAGGCCCGCGGTCTCCGGCGTCTTCGGCAGGTGCACGGAGATGAAGTCCGACCGCGACAGCAGCTCGTCGAGCGTCAGCAGCTCGATGCCGAGCTGCGCGGCGCGCGCCGAGGACACATACGGGTCGTAGGCGACGATGTGCGTACCGAATGCGGCGAGCCGCTGGGCGACGAGCTGACCGATGCGGCCCAGCCCGACCACGCCGACGGTCTTGCCGTAGATCTCGGTGCCGGAGAACGACGACCGCTTCCAGGTGTGCTGGCGCAGCGACGCGTCGGCCGAAGGGATCTGGCGTGCCGCGGACAGCATCAGCGCAAGGGCGTGCTCGGCGGCACTGTGGATGTTCGACGTCGGCGCGTTGACCACCAGCACGCCGCGGGCGGTGGCGGCGTCGACGTCGACGTTGTCCAGGCCCACACCCGCCCGCGCGACGATCTTGAGTTTCGGGGCGGCGGCCAGCACCTCGGCGTCGACGGTGGTCGCCGACCGGACGAGCAGCGCGTCGGCCTCCGGTACCGCGGCCAGCAGCTTTCCGCGGTCGGGGCCGTCGACCCAGCGGACCTCTACCTGGTCACCGAGCGCAGCGACGGTCGATTCGGCCAATTTGTCGGCAATCAGTACGACGGGAAGACTCACCCGGCCAGACTAATGGGCTTGAATGACGGGGTGGTGGGCGGGAGAAATCCGGGCATGGACGTTACCGTCGTCGGCAGTGGACCCAACGGCCTGGCCGCCGCTGTCATCTGCGCTCGGGCCGGGCTGGCGGTGCGCGTGCTCGAGGGTCAGCCGACCGCGGGTGGCGGCGCTCGCAGCGCGCCCGACGCTCGATTTCCCGGGGTGCTCCACGACATCTGCTCGGCGGTGCACCCGCTCGCGGTCGCGTCGCCGTTCTTCGCGGAGTTCGACCTGCCGGCACGCGGGGTGCGGCTTGTCGCGCCGGAGGTGTCCTATGCCAATCCTCTGCCGGGCCGACCCGCCGCGGTGGCGTATCGCTCGCTTGAGCGCACCTGCGAGGAGCTCGACGACGGCGCGTCGTGGCGGCGCCTCTTCGGACCGTTGACCGAACACGTCGACGGTGTTCTCGGTTTCTTCCTCGGCGACAAGCGTTCGCTACCGCCGGATCTCGTGACCGCGGCGCGGACCGGTCTGCGAGTACTTGCCCAGGGCAGTCCGGCTTGGGGCCTGCTGCGCGGCGAGGACGCTCGCGCTCTGTTCACCGGCGTTGGGGCACATGCTATTTCGACGATGCCCTCGCCGGTCAACAGCGGCGCCGGGCTGATGCTCGGCACGGTGGCGCACACGGCGGGCTGGCCGGTGCCGGTCGGGGGGACGCAGGTGATCGCCGACGCGCTGATCGCCGATCTGCGCGCCCACGGCGGCGAGTTGGTGGTCGGCGAACCCGTCACCACACCGCCCGACGGCGTGGTGATCTACGACACGGCGCCGACGGCACTGCTCGACATTTACGGTGACGCGGTTCCGCAGCGATATGCAAAGGCCTTGCGCCGCTACCACTTCGGACCGGGCGTGTGCAAGGTCGACTTCGTGCTGTCCGGCGATATCCCCTGGCGCGACGGACGCGTGGGTCGCTCACCCACCGTGCATCTGGGTGGCACCAGAGCGCAGATGGCGGCCGGTGAAGCCGCGATCGCCGCCGGCCGCCATGCCGACGTGCCGATGACGCTGGTGTCGCTGCCACACCTCGCCGATCCGTCGCGAATCGACGACGAGGGCCGCAGACCGCTGTGGACCTACGCGCATGTGCCTGCGGGTTCCACCGCCGATCTCACCGAGACGGTCACCGCGATGTTCGCAGACGCCGCGCCCGGATTCCGTGATCTGGTGGTGTCGTCGCAGTGCGTGCCCGCGGCGCAGATGTCGGACCACAACGCGAACTACGTCGGCGGCGACATCATCGTCGGCGGGGCCACCCTCTTCGCCGCGATGGTCGGCCCCACCTTGCGGCTGAATCCGTGGACCACACCGATTCCGAAGGCGTACCTGTGCTCGTCGGCGACACCGCCGGGCACCGGAGTGCACGGGATGGCCGGCTACTACGCCGCGCGTACGGTGCTGCGAAAAGAGTTCGGCATCCGTCAACTGCCGAAGCTGGCGCCGTGAGCAGCGCCGACCGGGAGGAACTGCCCTGGGAGCTTTTCGGCCCCGCTGCAGACGAATTGGCGGCTGTCGTGACCGCCGACGGGTTCAAACCCGACCTCATCCTCGCCATCGCGCGTGGCGGGCTGTTCCTCGCGGGCGCACTCGGCTATGCGTTGGGCGTGAAGAACGTCGCCGTGATGAACGTGGAGTTCTACACCGGAGTAGACGAGCGCCTGCCCGTGCCGGTCGTGCTGCCGCCGGTGCCCAGCACGGTCGACATCGCAGGCGCACGCGTGCTCATCGCCGACGACGTCGCCGACACCGGGCAGACCTTGCGACTGGTGCGCGACTTCTGCGCCGACCACGTCGCCGACGCCCGCTGCGCGGTCCTCTATCAGAAGCCGCAGTCGAGCGTCGACTGCGAATACGTCTGGCGCACAACCGACCGCTGGATCAACTTCCCGTGGTCGTAGCGATTTCGGCGCGCTAATCGACGCTGAGCGCACGCGAGCGCGCCGAAATCACTTAGGCGGTTTCGGTGATGGGGCGGTCGACCCAGCTCATCAGGTCGCGCAGCTTCTTTCCGGTCACCTCGATCGGATGTTCGGCGTTCTGCTTGCGGAGATCCTCGAGTTGCTTGTTGCCGCCGTCGACGTTGGCGACCAGCTTCTTGACGAAGCTGCCGTCCTGGATCTCGGTCAGGATCTGCTTCATCCGCTCCTTGGTGTCGGCGTCGATCACCCGCGGGCCCGACAGGTAGCCGCCGAACTCAGCGGTGTCGGAAACCGAGTAGTTCATCCGGGCGATGCCGCCTTCGTACATCAGGTCGACGATGAGCTTCAGCTCGTGCAGCACCTCGAAATACGCCAGCTCCGGGGCATAGCCGGCCTCGACCATCACGTCGAACCCGGTCTTCACCAGTTCCTCGGTGCCGCCGCAGAGCACAGCCTGCTCGCCGAACAGGTCGGTCTCGGTCTCGTCCTTGAACGTGGTCTTGATGACACCTGCACGCGTGCCGCCGATGCCCTTGGCGTAGGACAGCACCAGCGCCTCGCCCTCACCCTTGGGATCCTGCTCGACGGCGACCAGGCACGGCACGCCCTTGCCGTCGACGAACTGCCTGCGCACCAGATGGCCGGGGCCCTTGGGCGCCACCATGCCGACCGTGACGTTGGCCGGCGGCTTGATCAGATCGAAGTGGATGTTCAGTCCGTGTCCGAAGAACAGCGCATTGCCGTCCTCGAGATTGGGCTCGATGTCGTTGGCGAAAATCTCGGCCTGCGCGGTGTCGGGCGCCAGCAGCATGATGACGTCGGCCCATTTGGCCACCTCTGCCGGAGTGTCGACGTCAAGGCCCTGGTCGGCGACCTTGTCCCGCGACTTCGAGCCTTCCTTCAGCCCGACCTTCACCTCGACACCGGAATCGCGCAGGCTCAGCGAATGGGCGTGCCCCTGGCTGCCGTAGCCGATGACGCCGACTTTGCGTCCCTGGATGATCGACAGGTCCGCGTCGTCGTCATAGAACATCTCTACTGCCACTGTATTTCCTTCTCTGTCAACTGATTCGGGGCTTACTTCGCGGTCGCGATGCCGCGCGGACCGCGCGACAGCGAGACCACTCCGGACTGCGCGAGCTCCCGGATGCCGTAGGGCTCCAGCACTCGCATGAATGCTTCCAGCTTGGCGGGCGTGCCGGTCGCCTCGATCGTCAACGACTCTGTCGAGACGTCGACGACCTTGGCGCGGAACAGGTTCACCGCTTCGATCACCTGGCCGCGGGTGGTGGCATCGGCGCGCACCTTGATCAACGCCAGTTCGCGCGCGACCGAGTTGTCGTCGTCCTGCTCGACGATCTTGATCACGTTGATCAGCTTGTTGAGCTGCTTGGTGATCTGTTCCAGCGGAGCTTCGTCGACGCTGACCACGATGGTCATCCGCGACATGTCCTTCTGCTCGGTGGCACCGACCGCGAGCGACTGGATGTTGTACCCGCGCCGCGAGAACAGCGACGCCACACGTGCCAGCACGCCAGGTGTGTCCTCGACGAGCACCGAGAGCGTATGCGTGGGCGTGCTCATCAGGCGTGCCCCTCCTCGGGATCGTCGAACAGCGGACGAATTCCCTTGGCGGCCTGGATCTCGTCGTTGCTGGTGCCCGCGGCCACCATCGGCCACACCTGAGCGTCGGCGCCGACGACGAAGTCGATCACCACCGGCCGGTCGTTGATGGCGCGCGCCTGGTTGATCACGTCGACGACGTCTTCGGCGCGCTCACAACGCAATCCGACGCAACCCAGAGCCTCGGCCAGCTTGACGAAATCGGGTATGCGATGCGAATGGGTGGCCAGGTCCGTTTGGCTGTACCGCTCTCCGTAGAAAAGCGTCTGCCACTGCCGCACCATGCCCAGGTTGCCGTTGTTGATGACGGCGACCTTGATGGGCGCACCCTCGACCGCACACGTGGCCAGTTCTTGATTGGTCATCTGGAAACAGCCGTCGCCATCGATGGCCCACACCTCGGCGTCCGGCCGCGCGAACTTGGCGCCCATCGCGGCGGGGACCGCGTAGCCCATGGTGCCCAGACCGCCGGAGTTGAGCCACGTGCGCGGTTTCTCATACGAGATGAACTGCGCGGCCCACATCTGGTGCTGCCCGACGCCTGCGACGTAGACGGCGTCGGGTCCGGCGATCTTGCCGAGCTGCTCGATCACATACTCCGGCGACAGACTGCCGTCGCTCTGTGGCCCGTAGCTCAGCGGGAACGTCGACTGCACGTCGCGCAGGTACTCCCACCAGTTGTCCATGGCGGGGGCCTCGGCGTCGTGTCGCCGCAGCGCTTCGATCAGGTCGGCGATGACGGCCTTGACGTCGCCCACGATCGGCACGTCGGCATGGCGGTTCTTGCCGATCTCGGCGGGATCGATGTCGGCGTGAATGACCTTGGCCTCGGGCGCGAACGAGTCGAGCCGGCCCGTCACCCGGTCGTCGAACCGGGTACCGAGCGCGATCAGCAGATCGCTGCGCTGGAGTGCGGCCACCGCGGCCACCGTGCCGTGCATCCCCGGCATGCCCAGGTTCTGCGGATGGCTGTCGGGGAAGGCGCCGCGCGCCATCAGCGTGGTGACGACCGGGATACCCGTCAGCGTGGCCAGCTCGAGCAGCTCCTGGGTGGCGTCCCCGCGGATCACGCCTCCGCCGACGTAGAGCACCGGTTTACTCGCCGCCGCAATGAGTTTGGCGGCCTCCCGGATCTGGCGGCTGTGCGGCTTGGTGTTCGGCTTGTAGCCGGGCAGTTCGATGCGCGGCGGCCAGCTGAACGTGCACTCGCCCTGCAGCACGTCCTTGGGGATGTCGACCAGCACCGGACCGGGGCGACCCGACCGGGCGATATGGAACGCCTCGGCCATCACGCGCGGGATGTCGTTGCCGTCGCGGACGAGGAAATTGTGCTTGGTGATCGGCATAGTGATGCCTGAGATGTCGGCCTCCTGGAACGCGTCCGTGCCGATCAGGCCGCGGCCGACCTGACCGGTGACCGCGACCACCGGAATCGAGTCCATGTGCGCGTCGGCGAGCGGCGTCACCAGGTTGGTGGCCCCGGGACCCGACGTCGCCATGCATACGCCGACCTTGCCCGTCGCGTGGGCGTAGCCACTGGCCGCATGTCCGGCGCCCTGCTCGTGGCGGACGAGAACGTGACGCAGCCGCTGCGAGTCGAACAGCGGGTCGTACACCGGCAACACGGCACCCCCGGGGATTCCGAAGATGACCTCGACGTCGAGTTCCTCCAACGACCGGATCACCGACTGTGCACCGGTGAGTTGTTGCGGAGCAACCTTCTTGGGCGGGCTCGCTGGGCTGGGACCGGCTGCCTTCGCTGCGGATTGCGCAGCGTTGGCCTCGGCTAGATTCCCGTACGGCGGGTTCGCCGACCGTTCCGGGGGTCGTGTGGTTGGTGCGCTCACGATGTCCTCATTGTCTTGATTGTCTTGATTGTCTTGTGGGCTCTCGAATCACTGCTGGGGCAAGAAAAAACCCCCGCCAGCGAGATCGCTGTACGAGGGTTGCGCGTTGATACTTGTGACTATGCCCGAGTGGGGGCTAGCGCGGTATCAACGCGCAACCCGATTACTACGAGCAAGCCAAGGTTCTGCACAACAGATGACCGTAGTCTCCGCACTGGTCAACCGTCAAATTCCGGCGCCTGCGCGAGACAGTGCGACGATGACAGGCGTGACTTCGCAACCAGCGCCCGCCTCGTCCGAACCGGTCGTCGTCCGGATCTCGCCGATGGCCCATCTCGCGGTCGGCTTTCTGACTCTGGGCATGCTGTCGCTGGTGTTGGCCTGGCCGGGGTTCGCGCTGTTGCTGGTCATTCCGGCGTTCCTGTCGGCGTCGGTCGTTCGGCTTCGCACGGTCGCCGACCGCGACACCGTGACCGTGCGCAGCCTGGTCGACAGCAGGACCGTGAAGTGGGACGACATCGAAGGCCTTCGCTTCGACAAGGGCTCGTGGGCGCGCGCGCAACTCACCGACGGGGGCGAGCTGCGCCTGCCGGCAGTGACCTTCGCGACGCTGCCGCGGCTGACCGAGGCCAGCGCGGGCCGAGTGCCCAATCCCTACGACAACCTGGCCTGAGTCTCAGGCCAGCGGATTACCCCCGTTGAGGAACACCCACAGCGCGACACCGCCGCCGATCCCGATCAGCAACGCGGCAAACGAGCCGACGAACGGCCTGCGGGCCCAGCCGCGGCCGGCGTCCAACCCGTATCGACCCGGTCCCGCCAGGATGATCGCGACCACCGCCGCGATCATGATGACCTTGTATTCGTGGCCGTCGGTCAGGAAGTCCGACAGCCGGGCCTGCTCGTGCGCCGCCATCGCCTCCACAAGCAGGCCGTTGAGCAGGTAGGCCAGTGCGCCGGCGGCCGCCAGCGGCGTGAAGAGCCCGAGAACCAGGAGCACGCCGGCCAGAATCTGCCCGCCGGTCGCGATGTAGGTCAGCATGTCTGCGTACTTGAAGCCCTGCGCGTCCAGCGAGTCCTGGAAACCGTCCAGGCCCGGGCCACCCCACCAGCCGAAAGCCTTCTGCAGGCCGTGGGCGATCAGAAGGGCGCCGACGGCCCAGCGCAGCAGCATCAGGCCAAGGTCCTGAGTGCCACGCCGATCGTCTGTTCCGGGGTCCTCATAGCCGTGCCCGATGTCGGCAGGCTGCACATATCCGCCCATGCTGTGGCCGTCGCCGGTCTGGGCGTAGGGCAACGGTTCATGGTCCCCGACCAGCCCGAAGCCGGACTCAGATTCGGTCTTGTAATTCGGGATGGCCGTGGTCTCGAAATCACCGGCGTAGTTCGACGAGGGCAGATCGTCCTCGGGGTCGACCACGCTCGCCGACGACGGCCGGCCCAGGTCGTCGGGCCGCTGCCATTGGGGATTACTGGTCACCGGTCCAGGGTAAGTGCTCATGATCGGTGAACCGAGGATTGGCGCGGCGCTGCGCGCCCCGTGTTCGCAGAGGTGCAGGCTGCTCGCGAAAGCACCGGCGTGGCGCGCACCGCAGAACAATCCGTAACCTGGCGGGCATGAGACTGCGCGGGGCGTTGCGAGGCGTCGTCGCCGTATCGGGCGCCGCGTTGCTTGTGCTGTCCGGCTGCGCGCGATTCGACAGTGCCCAGTCGCAACCTTTCACCACCAAGCCCGAGATGCGGCCCGGGCCCAGCTCATCTCCGCCGCCCCCGCCCCCGCTGCCGCCCAAGCCCTTTCCCAAGGAGTGCCCGGCCCCCGGAGTGATGCAGGGCTGCCTGGAGAGCACCAGCGGGCTGATCATGCTGCCCGACAGCCAGTCGGCGTTGGTCGCCGAACGGATGACAGGCGCCGTCAAAGAGGTCTCCGTCAAGGCAGAACCCAAGATCAAGACCGTGATAACGGTCGACGGCAGCGGCGATGGCGGCCTGATGGACATCGTGCTGTCGCCGACGTACTCGCAGGACCGGTTGATGTACGCCTACGTCAGCACCCCGACCGACAACCGGGTGATCCGCATCGCCGATGACGACATCCCCAAGCCGATCTTCACCGGGATCCCCAAGGGCGCGACGGGCAACATGGGCGCTCTCACCTTCACCAGCCCCACCACGTTGGTGGTGCTGACCGGTGACGCGGGCGATCCCGCGCTGGCGGCCGACCCGGCCTCGCCGGCAGGCAAGGTGCTGCGCATCGAGCAGCCGACGACGGTCAACCAGGCGCCGCAGACCACCGCGCTGAGCGGGATGGGCTCGGGCGGCGGCCTGTGCACCGACCCGTCGGACGGCTCGCTCTACATCACCGACCGCACGCCCACCGCCAACCGGTTGCAACGCATCACCAAGGATTCGAAGGTCTCGACGGTGTGGACCTGGCCCGACAAGCCGGGGGTGGCGGGTTGTGCCGCGTTGGACGGAACGGTGCTGGTCAACCTGATCAACCCCAAGCAGACGGTCGCCGTGCGGCTGGCGCCCGACACCGGTTCGGTGACCGGCGAGCCCGAAGTGGTCCGCCAGGACGTGCACGGCCACGCGTGGGCTCTGAAGGCGTCGCCGGACGGCAACGTCTGGGGGGCGACGGTGAACAAGGCCGCCGGTGACCCCGAGAAGCTCGACGACGTGGTGTTCCCGGTGTTCCCGTCGGGCGGCGGTTTCCCGCGCACCAATGCAGACAACACCTAGATTGCAGCGAAGTAAGCGAGACGACTGATTTTGTCTGCTGCGCCGGCGAATTGACAGAACACCACGCCCCGGCCGGCCGGGGTGTCGACCGATGCGCTGACGGTGTCGCCCGCTGCGATCATCTTGAACCACCGGCCGTCGCGCAGCCGGTCGACGAAATCGCCGACGGCAATCGGTGTCTCCTCGCCGAGGCTGACCGCACCCGCACCGCTCAGCGCTCGCCGCGCCGCCATCTCGTCACCCGTAACGGCCGCATCGAGAAGTGCTTCGACACGACGCTTTTGACGTCGTCCCGGCCGTCGCAAGCCCGATGCGAAACCGACCGTGCCGCCGAGCCCTTGATTGCGCAGCAGTTCGCGGCCGAGGCGCAGTGAAACCGGCAGAGATCTGACACCCTGCCGAAGCATCTGGGCCACCATCGTCGGCAATTCCCAGTGGGCGCGCAGTCGCTCGATCGACCAGTCGCCGTCGACCGCCCTCAAGTCGTACCGCAGGTGCATCGGGACGTTCAGCGTCACACTCGCCGCCATCGTGATCTCGAGCATCAGGTCACGAACGACCGCGTTGCCGACGGTGAGATCGGCGTCGCGGTGAAACGATATCTGCCGCGGACCGATGAATGTGTCGTAGAACCGGCCGATTTCGCACGGCCCGACGTGAGGACGCGAACCATACGGGTCCTCGACGCACGCATCGGCGGTGAACAAGGCGACCCAACCCGAGCGGTCGTGCGCGTCGGTCGCCGCCTGCGAGCGCTCCACGACCGCCAGAAGTTCCGCGTTCACTGCCGCCATCTAGCTGCAGGCCGCCAGCACCAGCTCGCGAACACGGGCTGCGTCGGCCTGACCCTTGGTCGCCTTCATCACGGCGCCGACGATCGCACCGGCCGCTGCCACCTTGCCGCCGCGGATCTTTTCTGCCACATCGGGATTGGCGGCCAGCGCGTCGTCCACCGCCGACTGGATCAGGGAGTCGTCGCTAACCAGCTCCAGTCCGCGGGCCTTCATCACCTCGGCGGGTTCACCCTCACCGGCGAGGACACCCTCGACCACTCCGCGGGCCAGCTTGTTGGACAGCTTTCCCTCATCGATCAACGCGACGACCGCGGCAACCTGTGCAGGCGTGATGGTGAGCGCGTCGAGTTCGACACCCGCCTCGTTGGCCTTCTGCACCAGGAAGTTTCCCCACCACGCCCTGGCGGCCTCGCTGGGCGCGCCATGTGCGACGGTCGCGGTGACCAGAGCGACCGCACCCGCGTTCACCAGGTCGCGCATGACCTCGTCGGAGACGCCCCAGTCCTGCTGAATCCGCTTGCGCTGCAACCACGGATGCTCGGGAATGGACTCCCGTAACTTCTCGACGAAGTCGGCGTCGGGCGCGATCGGCTCGAGATCGGGTTCGGGGAAATAGCGGTAGTCCTCAGCGGTTTCCTTGCTGCGCCCAGGCGACGTGTAGCCGTTCTCGTGAAAGTGTCTGGTCTCCTGATGGACCCGGACACCGGAGTCCAGAACCGCGGCCTGCCTGCGCATTTCGTAGCGCACCGCGACTTCCACGCTCTTCAGCGAGTTCACGTTCTTGGTCTCGGTGCGGGTGCCGAACTCGGTGGCACCCTTGAGCATGAGCGACACGTTCGCGTCGCATCGCATCGAGCCCTGGTCCATGCGCACATCGGAGACGGCCAACGCCCGCAACATGTCCCGAAGCGCGGTCACGTAGGCGCGGGCGATCTCCGGTGCCCGTCCGCCGGTGTTCTCGATGGGCTTCGTGACGATCTCGATGAGCGGCACGCCGGCCCTGTTGTAGTCGATGAGCGACGTGGTGGCGCCCGCGATGCGGCCGGTGTCGCTGCCCAGGTGGGTCAGCTTGCCGGTGTCCTCCTCCATGTGCGCGCGTTCGATCTCGATGCGCCGCGTCGTGCCGTCGTCGAGGGGAACGTCGAGATGGCCGTTGATCGCGATCGGCTCGTCGTACTGCGAGATCTGATAGTTCTTCGGCATGTCCGGATAGAAATAGTTCTTCCTGGCGAACCGGCACCACGACACGATCTCGCAGTTCAGCGCCAGCCCGATCCGCATCGCCGACTCGACGGCCACCTGGTTGAGCACCGGCAGCGAGCCGGGCAGGCCGAGGCACACGGGGCACACCTGCGTGTTGGGCTCGGCCCCGAAACGATTGGCGCAGCCGCAGAACATCTTGGTCGCCGTCGACAACTCGACGTGCACCTCCAGGCCGAGGACCGGCTCGTAGCGCGCGATGACGTCGTCGTAGTCGACCAGTTCGGCGGTGGATGCAACGGTCATGGTCGCCAATCCTAGTTCGGGCCCTCAGCCGAAGAACTCCGCGGCGTCGTCGTAGCGGCTCTGCGGCACCAGCTTCAGCTTGCGCACGGCGTCGGCGAGAGGCACGCGGCCGATCTCCTGGCCCCGCAGCGACACCATCATCCCGTACTCGCCTGCGTGCGCGGCGTCGGCGGCGTTGACGCCGAAACGGGTGGCGAGCACCCGGTCATACGGGGTCGGCGTGCCGCCGCGCTGGACGTAACCGAGGACAGTCACCCGCACCTCTTTGTTGATCCGCTTCTCGACCTCGCTGGCCAACTGCTGGGCCACACCGGTGAACTTCTCGTGTCCGAACTCGTCAATTCCGCCTTCGCGCAACTTCATCGAGCCCTCGGCGGGTTTGGCCCCCTCGGCCACCACGCAGATGAAGTGGGCGTCGCCGCGCACGAACCGCTGCTTGATCAGCCGGCACACTTCTTCGACGTCGAAGGGCTGCTCGGGGATCAGCGTCATGTGCGAACCCGACGCCAGACCGGCGTTCAGCGCGATCCAGCCGGCGTGCCGCCCCATCACCTCGACGAGCATCACGCGCTGATGCGACTCGGCGGTGCTGTGCAGCCGGTCGATGGCTTCACTGGCGACGCCCAGTGCCGTGTCGTGGCCGAACGTGACGTCGGTGCAGTCGATGTCGTTGTCGATCGTCTTGGGCACACCGACCACGGGCACGTTCTCTTCGGAAAGCCAGTGCGCCGCGGTCAGGGTGCCTTCGCCGCCGATCGGGATGAGCACGTCGATCCCGTTGTCGTCCAGCGTCTGCTTGATCTGGTCGAGGCCCGCCTTCAGTTTGTCCGGGTGCACGCGGGCGGTGCCGAGCATCGTGCCGCCCTTCGCCAGCAGGCGGTCGTTGCGGTCGTCGTTGCGCAACTGGATGCGGCGGTCCTCGAGCAGACCGCGCCAACCGTCCAGGAATCCGACCACAGACGAGCCGTACCGGACGTCACACGTGCGAACGATCGCCCGGATGACCGCGTTGAGACCAGGACAGTCGCCGCCTCCGGTCAGGGTTCCAATACGCATCTAGCTCTCCTGCTCCTCGCGTCCGCTGTCCCTATCCTCCCCTTTGTCGGCGCTGCGGGCAGCCTGTCGGGCTACACCGCCGTCGGCAGATCACCGCGGGCGGCCTCGTAGGCGGCGCCGACGCGGTAGAGCTGGTCATCGGCCAGCGCCGGTGCCATGATCTGCAGTCCGACGGGCAGGTTGTCGTCGGGGGAGAGGCCCGACGGCACCGACATGCCACAGTGGCCGGCCAGGTTCAGCGGCAGCGTGCACAGGTCGAACAGGTACATCGCCAGCGGGTCGTCGACCTTCTCCCCCAGCCGGAACGCGGTCGTCGGAGTCGCGGGCGACACCAGCACGTCCACTTTGCGGTAGGCGGCGTCCAGGTCACGCGCGATCAGCGTGCGCACCTTCTGCGCTTGGTTGTAGTACGCGTCGTAATAGCCGGCCGACAGCGCGTAGGTGCCGATCATGATGCGCCGCTTGACTTCCGGGCCGAAGCCGGCCGCCCGCGTCATCGCCATCACCTCTTCGGCGCTGTGCGTGCCGTCGTCGCCGACCCGAAGGCCGTACCGCATCCCGTCGAACCGGGCCAGGTTCGACGACACCTCCGACGGCAGGATCAGGTAGTAGGCAGGCAGCGCGAAGTCGAAGTGCGGGCAGTCGACTTCGGAAACCTCGGCGCCGAGCTCGGTCAGCTGGTCGACCGCGGCATTGAACGACGCCAGCACCCCGTCCTGGTAACCCTCGCCGCGCAACTGGCGCACCACGCCGACCCTGACACCGCGCAGGTCGCCGTCGGCGCCGGCCTTCGCCGCGGCGACGACGTCGGGCACGTCGGCGTCGATCGACGTCGAGTCCATCGGATCGTGGCCCGCGACGACCTGGTGCAGCAGCGCGGTGTCGAGCACCGTACGTGCGCAGGGCCCACCCTGATCCAGCGACGACGCGCAGGCGATCAGGCCGTACCGCGACACGGTGCCGTAGGTGGGTTTGACGCCGACGGTCGCGGTCAGTGCGGCCGGCTGGCGAATCGACCCGCCGGTGTCGGAACCGATGGCCAACGGCGCCTGAAACGCCGCCAGCGCGGCCGCGCTGCCGCCACCCGATCCGCCCGGCACCCGTTCGACGTCCCACGGGTTACGGGTGGGGCCGAAGGCCGAGTTCTCGGTCGACGAGCCCATCGCGAACTCGTCCATGTTCGTCTTGCCCAGGATCGGGATGCCCGCGGCACGCAGCCGCGCGGCGACCGTCGAGTCGTAGGGCGACGTCCAGCCCTCGAGGATCTTCGACCCGCAGGTGGTCGGCATGTCGGTGGTGGTGAACACGTCCTTGAGCGCCAGCGGGACACCCGCCAGCGGCGACGGCAGCTTCTCGCCCGCCTCGACCGCCGCGTCCACTCGCGCGGCCGCGGCCATCGCCTGCTCCTCGGCGACATGCAGGAAAGCCCGATACTCGCCGTCGGTTTCGGCGATCCGGTCCAGACAGGCCCGGGTCAGCTCGGCTGACGACAGCTCCTTGGCAGCGATCCCGGCCCCGAGCGTGGCGGCGTCCTGCCTGATCAGTTCGTCGTGGGGGCTCATTCGGGCTCGCCCAGGATCCGCGGCACAGCGAAGCGGCCCTCGCCCGACTTCGGCGCCTGCGCGAGTGCCTCCTGCTGCGACAACCCGGGCACGACGACGTCGGGCCGGGTGACGTTGACCGACGTCAGCGGGTTGTCGGTGGCTTCCACATCCGTGACGTCGACGGCCTGGATCCGGCTGACGTGCTCGAGGATCGCATCGAGCTGGCCGGCGAGGCTGTCCAGCTCGTCGTCGCTCACTGCGAGCCGGGCCAGGCGGGCGAGGTGTGCAACCTCGTCTCGGGAGATCTGTGACACGACACGAAAGCCTAGTCAGCCGCACGGACCGGCCGACCAGGTGGCATCCGCCGGAATGCCCGGCCGCCTGCCCTGTGCGACAGTGTGCGCGTGCCTTCGTATCTGCTGCGGGTCCAGCTGGAGGATCGCCCAGGCAGCCTCGGCTCGGTGGCCGTAGCGCTGGGCTCGGTGGGCGCCGACATCCTGTCCCTCGACGTGGTGGAGCGCGGCTCTGGCTATGCGATCGACGACCTGATCGTCGAACTGCCGCCCGGCGCGATGCCCGACATGTTGATCACTGCCGCGGAGAACCTGAAAGGCGTGCGGGTGGACAGCATCCGACCGCACATCGGGCTGCTCGAGGCGCATCGCGAGCTCGAACTGGTCGACCACATCGCCGCAGCACCGAACAAGCACGCAAAGCTGCAGGTGCTCGCCGACGAGGCCCCACGCGTGTTGCGGGTCGGCTGGTGCACGGTGGTGCAACTGACGGGACCCCGCATCAATCGCATCGTCGGCAGTTTCGGCGCACCCGAGACACACCTCAACGAAGTGCCCTGGCTGCCTATCGACCGGGCCAGAGCGCTCGACGGGGACGCCGACTGGATGCCGCAGGTGTGGCGGGACATGGACACCACCTTGGCCGCCGCCCCGCTGGGCGACCAGCACACCGCGGTGGTGCTCGGCCGCCCCGGCGGACCCGAGTTCCGGCCGTCGGAAGTGGCGCGGCTGGGCTACCTCGCCGGCATCGTCGCGACGATCCTGCGCTGAGCCGTCAGCCGCCCGCGGGCACCGGGTAGCGGTCGTTGACGTCGGCGTTGGAGTCCTTCCTGGCGCAGTGCGCACAGCAGAAGATCCCGTCGTCGGTCTCGATCCCGTGGCCGAGGATCCGGCATCCGCAGTGCACGCATTCGGGTGCCAGCTGGACGGCGGCGCACTCGATGCTGTCGAAGTTCTCGCTGCGGCCGTCGGGCCACGTCACCGTGAACGCCTTGTCGTAGTCGTTGCCGCACGTAGCGCAGATGGTCATCGCAGTCACTCCCTCACATCGGTTCGTCCGACGCATTCCCGGCCGATGCGAGCGGCAAACTCCCGCGAGGGTCAGACCGCGTCAGGTCCGCCGTCGAGCAGCCGCCGGAAGTCGTCCTCGTCGAGGATCGGCACCCCCAGTTCGACGGCCTTGTCGTATTTCGAGCCCGGCGAGTCGCCGGCAACCAGATACGCCGTCTTCTTCGACACCGACCCGGCCGCCTTCCCGCCGCGCGCGACGATGGCCTCCTTGGCGTCGTCGCGGGAGAACGCGGTCAGCGATCCGGTGACGACGATGGAGAGGCCTTCCAGCGTGCGTTCGACGGAGGCGTCGCGCTCGTCGGCCATCCGCACGCCCGCGGCGCGCCATTTCTCGACGATGGCCCGGTGCCAGTCGACGGTGAACCACTCGGTGACCGCCGCCGCGATCGTCGGGCCGACCCCTTCGACCACAGCCAGCTCTTCCTCGGAGGCCGCCATGATCACTTCGAGACTGCCGTATTCGGTTGCCAGCGCGCGCGCCGCCGTGGGGCCGACGTGCCGGATGGACAACGCGACAAGCACGCGCCACAGAGGTTGTGCCTTGGCCTCGTGCAGATTCACCAGCAGCCGCTTGCCGTTGGCCGACAGATTGCCGTCCTTGGTCTTGAACAGGTTGGTGCGCAGCAGATCCTGGCTGCCGAGGGTGAACAGATCGCCCTCGTCGCTGATGACACCGGCCTGCAGCAGCGCGACCGCGGCCTCGTAGCCCAGGCCCTCGATGTCGAACGCGCCGCGCCCGGCGACGTGGAAGACCCGCTCCCGCAGTTGCGCCGGACACGACCGGGTGTTCGGACAACGGATGTCGGCGTCGCCCTCCTTGGCCGGGGCCAGCGTCGTTCCGCACTCGGGACATGTTGTGGGCATGACGAATTCGCGTTCCGAACCGTCGCGCAGGTCGACGACGGGCCCCAGCACCTCGGGGATCACGTCGCCTGCCTTGCGGATGACCACGGTGTCGCCGATGAGCACGCCCTTGCGCTTGACCTCCGATGCGTTGTGCAGCGTCGCCTGGCTGACCGTCGAGCCGGCAACCTTGACCGGCTCCATCCAGGCGAACGGCGTGACCCGGCCGGTGCGTCCGACGTTGACCTTGATGTCGAGCAGCTTGGTGGTGGCCTCTTCCGGCGGGTACTTGTAGGCGATGGCCCAGCGCGGCGCCCGGGATGTCGAGCCCAGCCGCCGCTGCAGCGCGACATCGTCGACTTTGACGACGAGGCCATCGATCTCGTGTTCGACGTCATGCCGGTGTTCGCCCCAGTAGGCGATGCGTTCGGTGACCGCGTCCATGCCCTGCACCCGCGCGGTGTGCTCGGAGACCGGCAGCCCCCACGACTCGAGCGCGCGGTACGCATCGTGCAGCGTCTTCGGTCTGAAGCCCTCCGTTCGGCCGAGACCGTGGCAGATCATCCGCAGCCTGCGGCGGGCGGTGACCGCCGGGTTCTTCTGCCGCAGCGATCCGGCGGCGCTGTTGCGCGGGTTGGCGAACGGCGCCTTGCCCTCGGCCACCAGGCCCGCGTTCAGCTCTTCGAAATCGGCCACCCGGAAGAACACCTCGCCGCGCACCTCCAGCACCCGTGGCACCGGGAACTCTCTTGAGCCACTGAGCTTCTCGGGTACGTCGTCGATCGTGCGGGCGTTGAGCGTGACATCCTCGCCGGTGCGGCCGTCGCCTCGGGTGGCCGCACGGGTCAGCTTGCCGTCGCGATACACCAGAGCCAGCGCGACACCGTCGATCTTCAACTCGCAGAGGTAATGGGCGTCGTCGCCGATCTCGCCTTTGATGCGGCCGGCCCAGGCGGCCAGCTCCTCGGGGGTGAACACGTTGTCCAGGCTGAGCATCCGCTCGAGATGCTCGGCGGAGGAGAACTCGGTGGCAAAGCCTGCGCCGCCGACCAGCTGCGTCGGCGAGTCGGGCGTGCGCAGCTCCGGATGGTCTTCTTCGAGGCCCTGCAGCTCGCGCAGCAGCTTGTCGAACTCGGCATCCGAGATGACCGGCGAGTCCCTGACGTAGTAGCGGAACTGGTGCTCACGCACCTCATCGGCCAGCTCCTGCCAGCGGCGGCGAAGATCGGCATCGGGGGCGTCTTTCGACTGTTCGGCCAGCGCCTTTCGCGCCTCGGTTGCCTTGGGGCTCACCCTCGCAGGCTATCGGAGGACTGTGACATCGAGATCGGCCAGATCGCCGGGCGTCACCTGCGGGTTTGACTAAAGGTAGGTAAATACCTGCATAATGATGCGGTGGCCGACGATCAGACGGACAAGGTCTTCAAGGCACTGGCCGACCCCGGCCGCCGGCTACTGCTCGACCGGCTGCGGCAGGACAACGGCCAGACACTCGGCCAGCTGTGCGAGTACCTGGAGATGGCACGGCAGTCGGTCAGCCAGCACCTCGCGGTGCTCGAGGCGGCGAATCTCATCAGTACGGTCCGGCATGGGCGGCTCAAGCTGCACTACCTGAACCCCGTTCCGCTGCATGAGCTTTCGCACCGATGGATCCGGGAGTTCGACTATCCACGACTTCACGCACTGCAGGTGGTGAAGCAACAGGCAGAGGAGGCGGAAATGACCGATGAGGACGGCAAGCCGTCGTTTGTATACGTGACCTACATCCACAGCACGCCCGAGACGGTGTGGCAGGCGCTCACCGACGCCGATGTCACCGCTCAGTACTGGGGTCACCGCAATGTGTCGGACTGGCGGGCAGGGTCACGGTGGGAACACCGGCGCACCGACGGCTCGGACATTGCCGACGTCGTGGGCGAGGTCATCGAGGCCACGCCACCGCGCCGGCTGGTGATCACCTTCGGCGGCGCCGAAGTGGCGGGTCAGCCGTCGGTCGTCCGGTTCGACATCGAAGCGCACCGCGACATCGTCCGGCTGACCGTGACGCACACCGACATCCCCGACGCTCCGAACCGCGAGGCGGCGGCAGCGGGCTGGGCCGCGGTCCTGTCGAACCTCAAGTCGCTGTTGGAAACCGGGCACGTGCTGCCGCAGGCGCCGTGGGAGATGCACGCAGAGTTACGCGCCCAGCAGACGTCGCCTCGGGGGTAGCTTGGCGGCATGCCGCACCCCGTCATGTTCAGCGACGACGACGCCCGCCTCGCGCAAGTGCGCACCATCGCGCTGGCCTTCCCCGAGGCGTTCGAGAAGGTCTCGCACGGCAGGCCCGCGTTCTTCGCGAAGAAGATGTTCGCGATGTACGGCGGCAGCGCCAAGCCGCCGACCAAGGGCGACTACATCCAGTACCCCCACTCGGTCATGGTCAAGGTCGACGAAAGCGATCGCCGGGCGCTCGAGCGGGACAGCCGGTTCTTCTACCCGGCCTATCTCGGTCCTTCGGGCTGGCTGGGGCTCGACTTGACGGCCGCCGACGCGGACTGGAACGAGATCGAGGAGTTGATCGACGCGTCGTTCCGGATGGTCGCGCCCAAGACGCTCGTCCGCCTGCTCGACCGAGCCTGACCGACAGTTGCCGACGTGCTTCGATCGAGGCCATGAGCTTCGCGAGCCCCTACCCCGACGTCGAGATCCCGGCGGCCAGCGTCTACGACTACCTGTTCGGCAGCCTCGACGAGGATGACGCCGACCGCGTCGCGCTGGTGGACACCAAAGCAGGCACCCAGTTCACCTACCGCGAGATGGTCGAACGCATCGACCGATTCGCCGCAGCGTTGACCGGCCGCGGCATCGGCGTCGGCGACGTGGTCGGCGTCCTGCTGCCCAACAGCAGTTGGTTCGTGTTCGCCTTCCACGGCACTCTGCGCGCGGGCGCCACGGCCACCACCGTCAATGTGCTGTTCACCGCCAAGGACATCGCCAGGCAGCTGACGGACTCGAAGGCCAAGATGTTGGTGACCGCGACGCCGTTTCTCCCCCAAGCCGAAGAGGCTGCTGCGGCGGTGAACCTTCCGGCGGACGCCGTGATCGTCCTCGACGGCGAGGGACTGGCCGCCGGCGGGCACGCCAACGGCGAGGACCTGCTCGCGCCGCAATCGCCTACGCCGCAGGTGGGTTTCGACCCCTCGACACACCTGGCCGTGCTGCCGTACAGCTCGGGCACGACCGGCAACCCCAAGGGGGTGATGCTCACCCATCGCAATCTCGTCGCCAACGTCGCGCAGACCCACCCGGTGCAGGATGTGGTCGCGCAAGACGTCGTCATCGCGGTCATGCCGTTCTTCCACATCTACGGAATGACGGTGTTGCTCAACGCCGTCCTGCGCGCAAGGGCGCGCCTGGTGATGATGCCAAGCTTCGATCTCGAGGACTTCCTCGCCAATATCCAGGACCACAAGGTGACCGTCGCCTACATCGCGCCGCCGGTGGCGGTCGCGCTGGCCAAGCATCCGCTGGTCGACAAGTACGACGTGTCGACGCTGCGCGGGGTGCTCTCGGGGGCGGCACCGTTGGACGAGGATCTGGGTCACGCCGTCGCCGACCGCATCGGTTGTCGCGTGGTGCAGGGTTACGGCATGACCGAGCTCAGCCCGGTCAGCCACTGCACGCCGCTGGACGGGGGCAAGCGTCTCGTCGGGTCGGTCGCCCCGATCGGTGCAGCCGGCTGGACGGTGGCCAACTCGGCATCCCGGCTCATCGACCCGGCTACCGGTGACGAAATCGGCATTCCCGCAAGCGGTCTCAGTGAGCCCGGTGAGCTCTGGTTCAAGGGCCCGAACGTGATGGCGGGCTATCTCGGCAACGAGGAGGCCACCCGGGAGACCATCGACGACGGCGGCTGGCTTCGCACCGGCGACATGGCGCGGGTGGATTCCACCGGCTGCGTCTACATCGTCGACCGGCTCAAGGAACTCATCAAGTACAAGGGTTACCAGGTGCCCCCCGCGGAACTGGAGGCGGTGCTGCTCACGCATCCCGCGATCGCCGACGCCGCCGTGGTGGGCGTACGGGACGCCGACTCGGGCGAGGAAGTGCCAAAGGCCTTCGTGGTCAAGCAGTCCGGGGCAAACCTGTCCGAAGTCGACGTGATGGAGTTCGTCGCAGCCGAGGTCGCGCCGTACAAGAAGGTGCGCCAGGTGGCGTTCATCGACGCGATTCCGAAGTCGTCGTCGGGCAAGATCCTGCGCAAGGATCTGCGCCAGGACTCAGGTGCGAAGTGAGTCCCGCAGCGACTGGGCCGCCCTGGCCTGCCGAAATCCGAGCACGGCCCCGACGGCGGGGATCAGGATCAAGCCCGCGACCCCGGCCAGTGGGTCGGTCAACGTATCGGTAGTTCCGGTGCCGAACTCGCTCACCACCGGCACGGCGGGCCGGATCCGCTCGATCGGTGGCAGCGGCGGCGGCAGGGGCGGGATGTCGATCTCGATCGCCGAGGGCACCGCAGGAGCGGCGGGCACCGCTTCCGGTGCGGTCAGATGCTCGTAGGCAAGTACCGCCTCGCGCGACCCGCCCGCTCGGGACACGTGCGCTCCGGGTGTGCGACCGTTGCCCACCACCACGCGTGGTGACCGTAGCGGCGTGACGGGCTGGCCCGAGTAACCGGACCCGCCGCGCGGCGCGGCCACCGAAACGTTGTCGCCGGCGGGCGGCTCGGGCACCGCCGCTGACCGCAGCGCAATTTGACCCTGCGGGGCGACGCTGTTCGCGACGGCAAGGTCGGAGATGTCGCTGCCGGTCGGGCCCAGGTCCATCACCGACGGATCGAGATCCGGTAGCGGGCCCTCGTCGGCGCCGACGGTGTTGCCGGTGCCCAGGACGCCCTTGACCCAATTCGACGGTCTGCTCGACGGGTGGCCGTTCTTCCCGTAAAGGTCGGAATGCGGGCCCGAGCCGTGCTTGTCGGCAACGGCCTGAGCCGGGTTGGGACCGACGATCAACAGAGACGCTGCGACTATGCCGGCTCCCGCCGCAAAGCGAACAGTCGAGTGCGCCACGATCCCTTCCCGGACCGACCGGGCTTGCCGACCCGGGGTCCCGCGTTGGCATTGTCGCATAGTCCTTTGCCCGGCAAACACTAATTCAAGATCGCGGCGGGGTCGTCGGCGACCGCGTCGGCGGCCGTCTGGGCGAGTTCCAGCGCGGCGCGGGCCCACTGCACGGCGGCACCGGCGAGCCCGCATGTCGGCGTGATCCCGATCCGCTCCGGCAGCACCGCACGAGGGAAGCCCAGCCGGTCGGTGAGCTCGACGACCGACCCGGCTGTCTGCTCGGCCGAGGGCCGGTGCTCGGGTGCGGTCGACGGCACGACGCCGAGCAGCACGGTGCGGCCCGACTCGACGAACTCGCCGACGCCGTCGAGGTCACGCGCCGTCAGCGTCGAGAGGTCGAAGGACACCGCATGCAGGCTGCTGCGCGCCAGCATCGCCCATGGCAGTTCACCCGCGCAGCAGTGCAGTGCCACCTCCGCGCCGACGACCGCCACACACTCGTCCAGCAGCGCGATCGCCGCCGACTCGTCGATCGGGTGCACCGGCGTCAGGCTGGTCACCCCGGTGAGCCGGCCGGCGAGAGCCGCGGGCAGCAATGGCTCGTCGAACTGGACCACGACCGGGCAGTCCAGCCTGCGCGAGATTTCGGCGCGGTGCGCCGCGACTCCTTCGGCCAGCGATCGGGTCAGGTCGCGCACCGCACCGGGATCGGTGATCGCCCGATGCCCGCCGGCCAATTCCAGTTGCGCCGCGAGCGTGATCGGGCCGGCCGCCTGCACCTTCACGGTTCGCTCCGCGCCACGCAGACCGGCCTTCTCCCAGGCCTCTTCGAGCGCGTCGACGTCCTCGGCCAGCAAGCTGACCGCACGGCGCGTCACAGCGCTGCGCCCGGCCGCCACCCGGTAGCCGCGGGGCACCGTGTCGATGGCGATGTCGACCAACAGCGCGCCCGCGCGGCCGATGACATCGGCCCCGATCCCGCGCGCGGGCAGTTCCACCAGATGCGGCAGCCGATGCAGCTCACCGACGACGATCTCGGCGGCCTCTCGCGCCGATGTCCCCGGCCAGGAGCCGACGCCGGTAGCCGCGGCGAAGCCGCGCACTCGAAATGTGGAATCGATATCGGTCACTTCACCAACACTATTCGCCACACGCGCCACTCGGGTTAGTCTGCGAAACAGGAAGGAGCGCCACCATGGCTTCTGCGGCAGGCCGACTGACGGTGTTCTGCGCCGCCGCCCTGCTCGCCGCGGGCTGCACACACGCCATCGCGGGCACGGCGACGCGGGCCGTGCCCGGCATCGACGACCAGTCGCGCTCGCCGGTGGACGTCGATTCGGTGATGCTGCAGCAGGCGCAGATGAGGGCGATCACGGGCGCGGGCGACGGCCTGACGATCGTGCCCAGCATGGACGGCAAGATCCCCGTCGACGTCAGCGACCTGATGAACGGCACACCGCAGGAATGCCAATGGTATTTCGCGGAAACGCAGACATTCGGCCCGGAGGTCGAGGAGTTCCACAAGACGACCTTTCAGAACCCGCCCGACGGTGGTCTGATCTCCGAAGGCGCCGCCGCATATCGCGATCCCGAGGCGGCCCGGCATGCGTTCGCCGATCTCGTCGGCAAGGTATATGACTGCGGCTCAACAGAATTGGGGGCGACGTTCATCGGTGAGTGGACCGCCGACGCCAACACCCTGAGGATGCGCTCGTCGGGCACCTGCGGTCGCGACTACCGGATCAAGAACGTGGTGCTCGCCGAGGTCTCGTTCTGTTCGTTCCCCGACTCCGTGCCCGGCATCGTCATGACGAACATCATGGACAAGGTGCCCGGCTGACGACTACGAAGTGCGCACGACCGTGGCGCTGCCGATCACTTCGTCACCGTCGACGTCGCGGCGGTAGAGGACCAGCGTCTGGCCCGGCGCAACCCCGCGCAACGGGCCGCGCAGCTCGACCACCAGCCGGCCGTCACGCAACTCGGCCACGGCGTCGGCGATGCCGCCGTGCGCGCGGACCTGCACGGCACACTCCACCGGCCCGGCCGGCGCCACACCGGAGGTGAAGACGGGCTTCTCGCCGGTCAGCGTCCACACCTCGAGGTCAGCGACGGCGCCGACATGCACCGTCGCGGTGTCCGCGTCGATCGCCGTCACGTAGCGGGGATTTCCGTCGGGGCCTGGTCCGGCGATCCCGAGGCCCTTGCGCTGCCCGATCGTGAAGCCGTGCACGCCGTCGTGCTCGGCGAGCACCGTCCCGCCCGCGTCCACCACGGTGCCGCGGCGCACACCGATGCGACTGCCGAGGAACGCCCTGGTGTCGCCGGACGGGATGAAGCAGATGTCATGGCTGTCGGGCTTGTCCGCGACGGCAAGGCCGCGGCGGGCCGCCTCCTCGCGGATCAGCGGCTTGGGTGTGTCACCGATCGGGAACAACGCATGACGCAGCTGCGCGGCAGTCAGCACCCCGAGCACGTAGGACTGATCCTTGTCGGCGTCGACGGCGCGGCGCAGTCGGCCATCCGACAATCGTGCGTAGTGGCCGGTGGCCACGGCCTCGAAGCCGAGGGCCAGCGCGCGGGCCGACAATGCGGAGAACTTGATTCGCTCGTTGCACCGCACGCACGGGTTCGGCGTCTCGCCGCGTGCGTAGGACGACACGAAGTCGTCGATCACGTCCTCGGCGAACCGATCCGCGAAATCCCAGACGTAGAAGGGAATTTCGAGGATGTCGGCGACCCGGCGCGCGTCCCCGGCGTCTTCTTTCGAGCAGCAGCCTCGCGAACCGGTGCGCAGCGTGCCCGGCGCGGCCGACAGGGCCAAGTGCACGCCGACCACCTCATGGCCGGCGTCAACCATCCTGGCGGCGGCGACCGACGAGTCGACTCCGCCGCTCATGGCGACCAGAACTCGCACTATTCGACGACCCCCGAGCTGGCCAGCGCCGCCTGGCGGGCCCGGTCCACCGCGCCGGGCAACACGTCCAGGGCGGCGTCGACATCGGCGTCGACGCTGGTGTGACCGAGCGACAGCCGCAGGGAACCGCGGGCACTGGCCGGGTCGGCGCCCATCGCGGTCAGAACATGCGAGGGCTGTGCGACCCCGGCCGTGCACGCCGAACCCGTCGAGCACTCGATCCCCTTGGCATCCAGCAGCATCAGCAACGAATCACCCTCGCAGCCGCGGAAAGTGAAGTGCGCGTTGCCGGGAAGTCGTTGCGTGCCCGTCGCCCCGTTGAGCACGACGTCGTCGATGCTCGAGAGCACACCCTCGATCAGGCGGTCGCGCAGCGCCTGGACACGCGAGCTGGTGATCTCCATGCCGTCGATCGCCACCTGGGCCGCCGTGGCCATCGCGACCGCGCCCGCCACATCCGGTGTGCCCGAGCGCACGTCGCGTTCCTGTCCGCCGCCGTGCAGAAGCGGTACGCATACGCTGTCGCGGCGCAGCAGCAGTGCGCCGACGCCGGTCGGGCCGCCGAACTTGTGCGCGGCGATGCTCATCGCCGACAAGCCGCTGGCGGTGAAGTCGACCGGTATCTGCCCGATCGCCTGGACGGCGTCGCTGTGCATCGGCACACCGAACTCGGCGGCCACCGCGGCGAGGTCGGCCAGCGGCATGATCGTGCCCACTTCGTTGTTGGCCCACATCACCGACACCAGCGCCACGTCGTCGTGCTGTCGCAGCGCATCGCGCAGCGCGGCGGGCGTGATCGAGCCGTCGGGCGCGGTCGGCAGCCACGTCACCTCGGCGCCTTCGTGTTCGGCGAGCCACTCGACCGAGTCGAGCACCGCATGATGCTCGACGGCCGTGGTGACGATGCGCCGACGCCGGGGCTCGGCGTCGCGACGCGCCCAGTAGATGCCCTTGACGGCGAGGTTGTCGCTCTCGGTGCCCCCGGCGGTGAAGATCACCTCCGACGGGCGGGCGCCGAGCAGATGCGCCAGCGTCTCCCGCGACTCCTCCATGCGCCTGCGCGCCAGGCGTCCGGTGCCGTGCAGCGACGACGCGTTACCGACCGTTGCCAGCACCGCCGTCATCGCCTCGATGGCAGCAGGATGCATCGGGGTGGTGGCGGCGTGATCCAGGTAGACCGGCGATGATCCGCTTGCGGGAAGAGCATCAGGCCGCGATGATCCGCTTGCGGGAAGAGCATCAGGCCGCGATGATCCGCTTGCGCGATCGGGCCGAGAGTCGGTGGCCATAACCGTTCCAGGATAACCGCCGGCCGGCGGCTGCCCTGAATCGCCGGTCAGGCAGCCAGTGCATGGCCGTGCGTCCGCCGCTGCTGGTCCCCGCGGACCGCCGTTTCGCAACGGGCGGCCAGCTCGCGGCGGTCCGATCCTGGCAGCTGCAACGACTCCACCTGCACGTGCACGATGGTGCGACGGGCGGTGACGAGCCTGCGGATCGAGGCGACCAACGTGTCGTCGCCCACGTAGACGGCCACGGTCGACGGGCTGCCGTCGCGGTGGTGGTACTGCAGCCGCAGCGGCTGCACCGGCCGGCCCGCATCGACGGCAGCCTGGAACATCGCGGGCCGGAACTGCCCGTAGGCCAAACCGCACCACGTCGTGCCCTCCGGGAACGCCACGACGGTCTGGCCCGCGCGCAGCCGGGCGGCGACCATGCCGACGACGTCGGGCAATCGGCGCAGGCTGGCCCGCTCGATCGGGATGACCTTCATCAGCCGTGCGGCGACCCCGAGGCCAGGCCAGCTGATCAGCTCGGCCTTGGCGACGAAGGAGCCGGGCATGACGGCGCCGATGGTGAAGATGTCGACCCATGACACGTGCCCGCTGACCACCAGCACGCCACGGAGGTTCCGAATCGGCCCGCCGGACACCGTGATTCGGACTCCGAGTGCTCGCAGCATCATTCGGCAGTAGCCGCGCTGTACGTGGCTGCGCCCCGGCATCGGAACCGCCAGCAGTGGAACCGCCGACAGCAGCAGGACCGCAAGAGTGGCCCGGACCGCGACCCGCACCGCCACCACGACCGGCCACCCGCTGGGCGCCGCACCGGCCGCGACGCAGCCCGCATGGCAGGTCGCCCGCGGCACCCACGGACTCGACAGACCTTCGCCACTTGCGTGTGCGCCGGTGGTCACGACCTGATCCCGTCGGCCATCTCGCTCGCCGCGGCCACGGATCGCAGCCGTTTCAGGTACCGCGTGTCGGCCCTGCGTTTGTCCAGCAGCGCAGGGAAATCGCCGACGCCGAAGCCCGGGTCGTGGGCCGGTTCCCCGCACACCTGGGCGCCGAGTCGCAGATAGCCACGCATCAACGGCGGCACTGCCACTCGCGCCGGCGGATCGACGTCGTCGAGTCCCTTTCCGTGGACGGTCACCGGCCGGTACGGGTACACCGTGTACTCGGCGGGCGCGGCGTACCTGCCCCACACGAAATCGCGGACTCCGCGGATCTGGCTGCCCGGCGGGGCGTGCGAATCCTCGACGGGCACCGACACGCATCCGGCGACGTAGTCGTACCCGCACCGGTCCAGGTAGGCCAGGATCCCTGCCCACATGAGAAGGACGACGCCGCCGTTGCGGTGATCGTCACGGACCACGGCTCGGCCCATCTCGACGAGCGACGGCCGCAACGAATCCAGCCCCGTGACATCGAATTCCGTTGCGGTGTAAAGCCCTCCCGCGGCGATGGCGCCCGGCGGCGGGAGCATCCGGTAGCAGCCGACCAACTCGCCGGTGTCGTCCTCGCGAACCAGTAGGTGATCGCAGAACTCGTCGAACCGATCGGCGTCCCGGCCGTCGGTGGTGTCGTCGAGCACGAAGCCCGGTTCGGAGGTGAACACGTCATGACGGAGGCGCTGGGCGTCCTCGATGAGCGCGGGGTCGGTGGACAGCAGCAGGGAGTAACGCGGCGCCGACGACGAGGCGGTCGGGCCGCTGTGATGGTCAGCGGCGATCAGAACTGATGCGGTGCTCACGAGTGCACGGTCGCCCAGCCGTCTCTCGAAACGGCATCGTCATGGTGACGTGTCCGTGAACGTCGCGAGAAGACGCAAAACCCCCGACACGCCGGGCGCGCGGGGCTTTTGCGGCTGTTCGCCGAGTGGCTCAGCCCTTGCGGGCCTTGACCGCCTCGGTCAGTTGGGGGGCCACCTTGAACAGGTCACCGACGATGCCGAGGTCGGCGACCTCGAAGATCGGCGCTTCCTCGTCCTTGTTCACCGCGATGATCGTCTTGGAGGTCTGCATGCCCGCACGGTGCTGGATCGCGCCGGAGATGCCCAGCGCGATGTACAGCTGCGGCGACACGGTCTTGCCGGTCTGGCCCACCTGGAACTGGCCCGGGTAGTAGCCGGAGTCGACGGCGGCACGGGACGCGCCGACGGCGGCACCCAGCGAGTCGGCCAGATCCTCGACGACGCTGAAGTTTTCGGCGCTACCGACGCCGCGGCCACCGGACACCACGACGGTGGCCTCGGTGAGCTCGGGGCGATCGCCTGCCACCGCGGGCTCGCGCTTGGTGATCTTCGTGGCGTTCTCGGCCTGCGCGGGCACCTCGACGGTGACGACTTCGCCCGCACCGTCGCTCGGCTGGGCATCCATCGAGCCGGCCCGCAGGGTGATGACGGGTACGTCGCCGGTGGACTCCGCCTCGACGGTGTAGGCCCCACCGAAGATGGAGTGGATGCCCTTGGCGCCTTCCTTCACGTCGACGACGTCGCTGAGGACGCCGGAGCCGATCCGCGCGGCGAGCCGACCGGCGATCTCCTTGCCGTCGGCGTTGGAGGACAGCAGCACGGCGGCCGGCGAAGCGGATTCCACCAGCGAAGCCAACACGTCGACCTGGGGCGTGATGAGGTAGTTCTCCGCGTCATCGGACTCGGCGACGTAGATCTTCGCCGCGCCGGCGGCTTTGAGGCCGTCGATCAGCGGGTCGGCGGTGCCGGGCTTGCCGATCACGACTGCCGACGGCTCGCCCACGACGCGGGCGGCGGTGACGAGTTCTGAGGTGACCTTCTTCAGGGCACCTTCGGCGTGCTCGACGAGCACAAGTACTTCAGCCATGGGTTTCGTCTTTCAGGAGTCTTCGGGTGTGGGCGGATCGATCTGCTAGATGATTTTCTGAGCCACCAGGTACTCGGCGACCTTGGTGCCGCCGTCGCCTTCGTCGGTGACCTTCTCGCCGGCCGTCTTCGGCGGCTTGGGAGTCGAGGAGAGGACCTTGGAGCCTGCGTTGGCCAGACCGACCTCGTCGCCTTCGACCCCGATCTCACCGAGGGTCAGCGTGGTGACTTCCTTCTTCTTGGCGGCCATGATGCCCTTGAAGGACGGGAAGCGCGGCTCGTTGATCTTCTCGGTGACGCTGACGACCGCGGGCAGCGACGCCTCCACGGTGAACACGCCGTCGTCGGTCTCCCGCTCACCGGTGACCTTGCCGTCCTCGACAGTCACCTTGCGCAGGTGCGTGAGCTGCGGCAGGCCCAGGTACTCGGCGATGATCGCGGGCACTGCGCCACCCGTGCCGTCGGTGGCCTCGTTACCGGCGATCACGAGCTCGGTGCCCTCGATGGTGCCCAGCGCCCGGGCCAGTGCCCACCCGGTCTGAACCATGTCCGAGCCGTGCAGGCCCTCATCCTTCAGATGTACGGCCTTGTCGGCACCCATCGACAGCGCCTTGCGGATCGCCTCGGTGGCCCGCTCGGGGCCGGCGGTCAGCACGGTGACCGTCGATTCGCCGCCTTCGCGTTCCTTGATCAGCAGCGCCTCTTCGACGGCGCGCTCGTTGATCTCGTCGAGCACGGCGTCGGCGGCCTCGCGGTCAAGGGTGTAGTCGCCGTCGGTCAGCTTGCGTTCCGACCACGTATCAGGAACCTGTTTGATCAGGACCACGATGTTCGTCATGAGTCTGGTTCGTCCTCCTCGACGGGAACCGGCGGTCGGCTCCCACACCTGCAGTTGAAGCAGTAGCCACCATGTTACTCACGGGTAACTTGAGGTGGTTCGCACGAACACCATAGCTGGTCGAAGTTTGTGTTCTGACGTCCCCATAGTCGTCCCGAGAACCGGCCCGACCGTTCGCGAACCGGCCGCAGACCCAGCTCCTGGGTTAGCCTGCCTTTTGCGATGAGCTCATTTGTTACCGACGGTCCGGCCGGGCCCGAAGGTGCTCTGCCACTGACCGGGGAGCGCACGATTCCCGGGTTGGCCGAGGAGAACTACTGGTTCCGCCGCCACGAGGTGGTCTACCAGCGGTTACGCGACCGCTGCGCCGGTTGCGACGTGCTCGAGGCCGGTTGTGGCGAGGGCTACGGCGCAGACCTGATCGCCGACGTCGCGCGTCGGGTCGTCGCGCTGGACTATGACGACGCCACAGTGGCCCACGTGCGGGCCCGCTATCCGCGAGTGGACATTCGTCACGGCAATCTCGCGCAGCTGCCCTTGCCTGACCGCTCGGTCGACGTCGTGGTGAACTTCCAGGTGATCGAGCATCTGTGGGATCAGCCACAGTTCGTCGGCGAATGCGTGCGGGTGCTACGGCCGTCGGGACTGCTGCTGATGTCGACGCCCAACCGGGTCACCTTCTCCCCCGGTCGCGATACGCCGATCAACCCGTTCCACACCCGCGAGCTGAATGCCCGGGAGCTGACCGAGCTGTTGGCGGCGGCGGGCTTCGAGCTCGAGTCGCTGCAGGGCGTGTTCCACGGCCGCACGCTGGCCGAGCTGGACGCCAAGCACGGCGGCTCGATCATCGACGCGCAGGTCGCCCGTGCCATCGCCGACGCGCCGTGGCCCGATAACCTGCTGGCCGATGTCGCGTCGGTCGACGTCGGCGATTTCGACCTGATCGACGCAGGCGACCGCAATATCGACGACAGCCTGGACCTGGTCGCGATCGCGGTGCGGCCGTGACGAATTCGGCTACCCAGACGACGCCGGGCCTTTTCACCCTGGTCCTGCACACCCATCTACCCTGGCTGGCCCATCACGGTCGCTGGCCCGTCGGCGAGGAGTGGCTCTATCAGTCGTGGTCGGCGGCCTACCTGCCGTTGATGCGCGTGCTGCGCCGGTTGGCCGGTGAGGACCGTCGCCGCCTCGTGACGCTCGGCATGACGCCCGTGGTCACCGCGCAACTGGACGACCCGTACTGCCTGACGGGCATGCACCACTGGCTCGCCAACTGGCGACTACGCGCTTTGGAAGCGACCACGCTGCCGAACCCGTTGCGGCAGTTCGGCATTCGTGAAGTCGAGGAGACCGAGCGCGAGCTCGCGGATTTCACCACACTGTGGCAGCACGGTGGCAGCCCGCTGCTGCGCGAGCTGATCGACGGCGACATCATCGAGCTGCTCGGCGGCCCGCTGGCGCATCCCTTCCAGCCGCTGCTGAACCCGCGCGTGCGCGAGTTCGCCCTGCGCGAAGGCCTGGCCGATGCCCACCAGCGGCTGGCGCACACGCCGACCGGAATCTGGGCGCCCGAATGCGCATACGGCCCGGGCATGGAGTTCGACTACGCCGCAGCGGGCGTCGGGCACTTCATGGTCGACGGACCGTCGCTGCACGGCGACACGGCACTGGGACGTCCGGTCGGCAGTTCCGACGTCGTCGCTTTCGGTCGAGATCTGCACGTCAGCTACCGGGTGTGGTCGCCGAAGTCCGGTTATCCCGGCCACGCCGCCTATCGAGACTTCCACACCTACGACCACAAGACCGGCCTCAAGCCGGCCCGCGTCACCGGCCGCAACGTCCCCTCCGACGCCAAGGCGCCCTACGACCCCGAGCGCGCCGATCGCGTGATCGACGGACACGTCGACGACTTCGTCGAGGTGGTGCGGAGTCGGCTCGCGACAGAGGGACAGCGGATCGGTCGGCCCGCACACGTGATCGCGGCATTCGACACCGAGCTTTTCGGACACTGGTGGTACGAGGGGCCGGTGTGGCTGGAACGGGTGTTGCGGGCACTTCCCGCCGCGGGCATCCGCCTCGGCACCCTGTCCGACGCGGTCGCCGAGGGATTCACCGGCAGCGCAGTCGAATTACCGCCCAGCTCTTGGGGTTCCGGCAAAGACTGGTCTGTGTGGTCGGGCGAGAAGGTCGCCGACATAGTCGCGCTGAACACCGAAGTCGTCGACACCGCACTGAGCACCGTGGACAAGGCGTTCGAGCAGAATGCGTCGGTTGGCGCCCCCGTCGCGCGCGACGCGGTCGCCGACCAGATCCTGCGGGAGACGCTGCTGACGGTCTCGAGCGACTGGCCGTTCATGGTCAGCAAGGACTCGGCGGCCGACTACGCGCGCTACCGCGCCCATCTGCACGCGCACGCCACCCGCGAGATCGCCGGCGCGCTCGCCGCGGGCCGCCGTGAGCAGGCCGAGCGGTTGGCGGCCGGCTGGAACCGCGCCGACGGCCTGTTCGGCGCCCTCGACGCGCGACGGCTCCCCCGCCCGTGACCCCGCCTCACCCCGCGAGCGCGCGTGTCTGTACGGCGACATGCCGCGTCTGTGCGTCATTTTGCGGTCGCTCGCGCAGGACTGAGCGACCGTGAAGATCCTGATGGTGTCGTGGGAGTACCCGCCGGTCGTGGTCGGCGGGCTCGGACGGCATGTCTATCAGTTGGCGACGGCGCTGGCTGCGGCCGGCCACGAGATCGTCGTGCTCAGCAGGCGGCCCGCCAATACCGACCCAAGCACACATCCCTCGACCGACGACGTCAGTGAAGGCGTGCGCGTCGTCGCCGCCGCCCATGATCCGCACGAGTTCGAGTTCGCCACCGACATGATGGCCTGGACGCTGGCGATGGGCCACTCGATGACGCGTGCCGGGCTGGCCATCAAGTCATCGGACGGGCGGGGGAAACCGTGGCGTCCCGATGTCGTGCACGCCCACGATTGGCTGGTCGCCCATCCGGCCGTCGCACTGGCCGAGTTCTTCGACGTGCCTTTGGTTTCCACGATCCACGCCACGGAGGCGGGCAGGCACACGGGTTGGGTGTCGGGCCCGATCAGCCGCCAGGTGCACGCCGTTGAGTCGTGGTTGGTGCGGGAATCCGATTCGCTCATCACGTGTTCGAGGTCGATGAGCGACGAGATCGCCGAACTCTTCGGACCCGGACTGGCCGAGACCCGGGTCATTCGCAACGGGATCGACGCGCACCTGTGGCCGTTCGCGCAGCGACGTCCCCGCAAGGGGCCGGCACAGTTGCTCTATCTCGGCAGGCTGGAATACGAGAAGGGCATCCACGACGCGATCGCGGCCCTGCCGCGCATCAGGCGCACCCATCCCGGCACGACGCTGACGGTCGCAGGCGACGGCACGCAGTACGAGTGGCTCGTCGAGCAGGCGCGAAAGTACAAGGTGCTCAAGGCCGTGACGTTCGTCGGGCGGGTCGACCACGACGGGCTGGTGCAGGTGCTGCACGGCGCGGACGCCGCGGTGCTGCCCAGCCACTACGAGCCCTTCGGGATCGTCGCACTGGAGGCGGCGGCCACCGGCACACCTCTGGTCACGTCGAACGTCGGGGGTCTCGGCGAAGCCGTCATCGACGGGCTGACCGGAGTGTCGTTCCCGCCCCGCGACATCGCTGCACTGGCCGCTGCGGTACGCGTTGTGCTGGATGATCCGCAGGCCGCGCAACGTCGTGCGATCGCGGCACGGGAGCGGTTGACGTCCGACTTCGACTGGCACACGGTGGCATCTGAGACCGCGCAGGTGTATCTGGACGCCAAACGCGTGGTGCGCCAACCGCATCCGCGAAGGCTGATCGTCGAGCACGCGCTACCCGACCGCTGATAGTTCGACGGGCGTCGAATCATTTCGGCCCTAACGTGCGGGTATGCACAAGCAAAGGCTGACCCTCGACACCGCGCTCACTTTCGTCGCGGCATATCTGGGACTGTTCGCCGGCCTCATCGACGCCAATGCGATCAACCTCGCGCTGCCCGCCGTCCGCAGTGACCTGGGCGGCGGCATCTCCGGCGCGCAATGGACCATCGACGCCTACAACGTCACCTTCGCCGCCCTGTTGTTGACCTCCGGATCGCTCGGCGACCGATACGGCAGACGCAGGCTCCTTCGCGTCGGGTTGATCGTCTTCGCGGTCGCCTCTGCGCTGTGCGCCGCCGCGCCGTCACTTCCCGTGCTGCTGATCGCGCGGGGGATGCAGGGCGCGGGTGCCGCGCTGATGCTGCCGCAGGGACTCGCCATCACCGCGGCCGCCTTCCCCGAACCGGTCGAGCGAGGACGGGCGACCGCGGCGTGGGCGATGGCGGCGGCGCTGAGCACCGCGATCGGGCCGATTCTGGGCGGCGTGCTGACCGACACGTCCGGCTGGCGCTACATCTTCTGGCTGAACATTCCCATTGGCCTGCTGGCCCTGGTGATGACCCGCAGCTACCTGCCCGAGTCTCGCGACGACGACGCCTCACCCATCGATGTCAGGGGTCAGACGCTGGCGGTGGTCGGCCTCGGCGCCCTGACGATCGTGCTCGTGGAGGGTCGCTCGACGGCCGCCGGCTGGGTGGCAGTGGCGGCCGCACTCGCCATCGCGGCGATCGCGGGCTTCGTGGCAATCCAGCGTCGCGCACCCCATCCGATGCTGCCGCTCGACCTGTTCAGCCGCCGGCTCATCGCCGCTCTCGTCGCGACGTTCACGATGACGTTCGGCATCTATGGGTTGCTTCTGGTGAATAGCTTTGTGTTCCAACAACAACGAGGCGCAAGCGCGTTGGTGACCGCGTTGTGGTTCCTGCCGATGCCAGTGACCTATCTGGTGTTCATCCCGTTCGTCAACGCGCTCGCCCACCGGACGGGGCCGCGGGTGCCGATGATCGCAGGCCTGGGCGCGATGGCAGCGGGCCTGCTGTTGTACGCCGGGGCGGGTCCACACGCCGACGTCTGGCTACTGGAACTGTCGTTCGTGTTGGCAGGCACAGGCCTCGCGCTCAACACAGGTCCCGCAGTGGGGCTGGCGATGGCCGCCGTGCCGGTGCAGCGGGCGGGCCTGGCCTCCGGTGTCGTGAATCTGGCCCGGCTGGTGGGTATCACTGTCGGTGTGGCGGTGTTGGGTAGTGCCATGGCGGCGCTCGGGGCGCCGGTCGCGACGGCGGTCGGTGGGGTCGTCCTGGTGGCAGGTGCCATTGTGACGTGGCGGTGGGCGCGCGACGACACCGCGTCGACGAGGAAAGAGGTCTGCCATGCGTGACGTCGCGGACCTGCCGGCGCGCGGCGACGCCGACATCGCCGCGGTGGCCGCGCTGCTCGCCGACCCGGCCCGGTGCAAGGTGCTGCTCGCACTCGACGACGGCCGAGCGCTGCCCGCCAGCGTCCTCGCCGACGAAGCGGGCATCAGCAGGCCGACGGCAAGCAGCCACCTCGGCAAGCTGACCGAGGCAGGCTTGCTGTCGGTCGAGACCCACGGTAGGCACCGCTACTACCGGCTGGCCGGTCCGGAGGTCGGCGAGCTTCTGGAACATCTGGTGCGGCTGGCGCCGTCGCGGCCCGTCCGGTCGCTGCGTGAGGGCACCCGCGCTGCCCGATTGCGTTCGGCGCGTATGTGTTACGACCATCTCGCGGGTCGGCTCGGTGTCCGGATCATGGGCAGCCTGCTGGAGCGCGAAGCCCTGGTCGGGGGCGACGGTCGCTATGACCCCCGCCGCGACGGGCACGACGCGCTGAGTAGTCCCGGTCACGAGATCCACTACGAGCTCACAGCTGGCGGCCGTGACTTCCTCGCCGCCGTCGGCGTCGAACTGCTTACGGGCAGAAGGCAACTGATCCGGTACTGCGTCGACTGGACAGAACAGCGACACCACCTGTCCGGCGCGTTGGGCAGGGCCGTGCTCAACCGTTTCCTTTCGGCGGGTTGGGCGAAACGGGCACCGCGGGGCCGCGCGGTGACGGTGACCGACGACGGTCAAGCAGCTTTGGCCGAGAGCTTCGGCATCGACTGGCCGGCCTAGCGTTCGCTCTGCGGAGAGGGCGCAGACGACTCGCACTTTGGAGCCGTGGACGCAGAGTCAACGCGCAGGAGCAACTAGCGCGACGCCTTCTTACGCTCGATATCGGCCAGTGCGGCGGCCAGTTTCGCACGCTCGGCCGCCGACGTGTCCCAGGCCAGCTTGCGGTTCTTCACCACCTTGGCCGGCGCCCCGACCGCAATCGAAAAGTCCGGGATATCGCCCTTGACCACCGCATGCGAGCCGAGCACGCAGCCCTTCCCGACGGTGGTGTTGCGCAGGATGGTGACCTTGGTCGCGATCCAGGTGTCGGGACCGATCCGCACCGGGCCCTTGAGAATGCCCTGATCCTTGATCGGCAGGTTGATGTCGTCCATCCTGTGGTCGAAGTCGCAGACGTAGACCCAGTCGGCCATCAGCACCGAGTCACCCAACTCGATGTCGAGGTAGGTGTTGATGACGTTGTCGCGCCCCAGCACCACCTTGTCGCCGAACCGCAGCGAGCCCTCGTGGCATCGAATCGTGTTCTTGTCACCGATGTGCACCCAGCGGCCGATCTCCAACGTCGACAGTTCCGGGGTGGCTTGAATCTCGACCCCCTTGCCGAGGAAAACCATGCCCCTGGTGATGATGTGCGGATTGGCCAGTTTGAATTTCAGCAACCGCCAATAGCGCACCAGATACCACGGCGTGTAGGCGCGATTGCTGAGCACCCATTTAAGGGAAGCCACCGTGAGGAACTTGGCTTGGCGCGGGTCGCGGAGCCGGGAACCCCGCCAACGCTTGTGCAGCGGAGCGCCCCACATCGTCGTCATGGCCGGAAAGCCTACGCGAGCACTCCAGCCCGCAACGGTTACCCTCACGTGGGCCCGAAGAAAGGAAACCGTGTTCAGGCGACTCATCGCGTTGGCGTCGACAGCGCTGATCACGGGTGCGGTTGCCGGTTGCGGCAACACCGATTCGTGGGTCCAGGCCCATGCGTCCGACGGGTGGCCCGCCCAGTACGGCGACGCGGCCAACAGCAGCTACACCGACGTCGCGGGTGCCGAGGCCCTCTCGTTGGAATGGAGCCGCTCGGTCAAGGGCGAGCTGGGTGCCGCGGTGGCCCTGGGGTCGGGCCAGTATCTGGCGGCCAATGCCCAGACCCCGGCCGGGTGCTCGCTGATGGTGTGGGAAGCCGACAACAACGGCCGCCAACGCTGGTGCACAAGGCTGTGGCAGGGCGGCGGATGGTCAAGCCCATTGTTCGACGGCTTCGACAACCTCTACATCGGCCAACCCGGCCTGATGATGTCGTTCCCCGCGACCCAATGGTTCCGGTGGCGCCGACTGGTCATCGGAATGCCGACCACGGCAAGGATTCTGGCGCCCGACCATCTTCTGGTCGTGACGCATCTGGGCCAGGTGTTGCTCTTCGACGCCCACCGCGGCACGGTCATCGGCAACCCACTCGACCTCGTGGAAGGTGTCGACCCCGCCGATTCGCAACGCGGTCTGGCCGACTGCCGGCTTGCGCGGCCGCGCTGCCCAGTCGCTGCGGCACCGGCGTTCGCCGCCAAGGCGGGCATGGTCGTCGTCCCGGTGTGGCAGCCGAACGCGCCCGCCCCGGTGCTTTTCGGCCTGCGGTACAACCCCGACCGGACCCCGATGCTGTCGGTGGCCTGGACCAGCGACGCGATCAAGGCCGGAACGACGGCCAGTCCGGCGGCCTCCGCCGACGGCTCGACGATCTACGTCAACGGCCGCGACGACAGGCTGTGGGCCATCAACGCCGACAACGGGAAGGCCAAGTGGTCGACACCGCTGAAGTTCCTGTCGCAAACCCCTCCCTCGGTGGCACCGCGCGACGACGTCATCGCCGGCGGCGGTCCCGGCACGAAGCTGCTCGCGATCAGGGACCGCGGCGACCACGCCGACGTGATCTGGACCCGCGACGACGTCTCTCCTCTGACAACATCCAGCCGGGCCGGCGAGCACGTCGCCTACACCGTGGTGAAAGACGGCGAGGACGGGCTGGCACTGCTGGTGTTCGACCCGGCCGACGGTCGCACTGTCAACACCTACCCGCTGCCGGATGCCACGGGGTGGCCGGTCGGGGTGTCGATCGGCCACGACCGACGCGTCGTCGTCGCAACGAGCTCCGGCCAGGTGTACGGCTTCGAGCCGGCCTAACGGCCCGAGCCGGCTTAACGGCCCGGACCAGTCGCCCGCTAGGCGATCATCCTGTCGACCGGCGCGCGCGGAATGGTCACCGTCAACGCACCTGCCGCCTCCGGCAGGATCGCGCCCTGGGCGAAGAAGAACACCAGCGAGTCGTTCTGGATGGCGAAGTTCTCGTAGGTCGCCGGGTTCAGCCCCACCTCAGGTGCGATCGCCGGCTTGCTGCCCAGCTGTTTCTCCAGTTCGGTCTGCACCAGGGGGAAGATGATCGGCCAGGGGTTGGCACCGGGCTGGAACAGGGGCTGCGTCTTCTCACGACCGGCGGGGTCGAGCACGATGGGCCAGCGCAGGGTCTGATCCCAGTTGAACGCCTTGAAGAAGGTCTGCGGATGAGCCCCACCGACGTCCTGGAAGACCTTGAACACGACCGACTGCGTGCCCCGCGGCGGAACCGCCGAGCTGTACTCGGTCGGGGTCACCTCCAGCTGATACGGCATGGTGCGCGAGCCGGGCATCTTCGCCACGTTGACGAAGCCTTCCCGGGTCTGTTTGACCCAGTCGAAGACGGCCTGCACGTCCGGATAGTCGGCCGGGTAGCTGATGCGCAGGGAGTACCCGGCGTCACCCTCCTCGATCACGCAGTTCTGCCCGACCAGACCTCCTTTGAGGTCCGAGCACTTCGGCGGCGCGGCCGACGCGGGCGCCGCAACGACAACGCCGGCAAAACCGAACAAAACGGCTGCAACGGCAGCAAGAACCGACAAGGGAGTACGCATTGATGAAATCCTCCGGAGTCACAGCGGCCCCGTAGCCGCCGACGTCACAATACAGGCGACCCCGACGAAGGCCCTCACCACGAGGGCCGGCAGATGAATGCCGTTGCCCGACTTGCCGTGCCGGACCCGATGCGGGTGATCACGACCGATAGCCTCTCGGAGCCGCGCAGCTTCAGCCGCCCGCGCAGCGCGTCGGGGTCCACGTCGACGCCGCGCACCAGTATTTCGGCGGCCCCCGCATCGCGCGCAACCAGGGCCTGGCGCAGCCGCTTCTCACTGAAGCCGACCTCGTCGAGCACCTCGAAGCCGCGCACCGCATCGGGTAGGCGGTCACCGGACAGATAGGCGATGTCGCGATCGAGTTGCCACAATCCATGCCTGGCTGCGTAATGGCGGACCAGGCCGGCACGAATCACCGCGCCGTCCGGGTCGACGATCCAACGGCCGGCGGCAGCCACCGGGCAGTCGTCTGGCTCTGCGTCGGTGACCTGTTCGGGGCCGTCCAACATGGTGGCGCGACGGCGCACGCCCGCCTCGGCCAGACCCGACGACCACAGGCACGCCTCGCGCACACTGCCGCCCAAAGACGTCACCTCGATTTCACCGGCGAAGCCAAGGCGGCCGAGTTCACCGAAATCCATTCCGGGCGCGCACTTCACGACCAGATCACGGCCGCGGTACACATCGAGCAGCCGGTCCAGGGGCGGGACCAGATCGCGCGGGGCGAACCGCCGCCGCCCGGATTGCCTGCGGGCAGGGTCGGCGAGCACGACGGCGTCGCGGGTGACGGGGCGCAACGCGTCGGCGCGGCACAGCAGGGCGTCACCGACGTTGTGCCGGGCCATGGCGAGCCGGACCGGGTCGACGTCGCTGCCCACTACCAGCGCGGCCGAATTCTCAAGTGCGGCAAGCTCGGTGCCGACCGAGCAGGTCACGTCGTGCACGCGGGCGCCGGTCAGCCGCCGTGCCCGATGCTCGGCCACGGGTTGAGCGGTCGCCTGCTGCAACGCGTCGTCGGTGAACAGCCATTTCGACGGATCGGCGAATTTGGCTCTCGCCCGTCGGCGCAACAGCACCGTCTCCACCAGAGGCGGCGCACGGTCGCCGAACTGCCGGCGTATCGATGCGATGTCCGACACGCGCGTCGCATCGGTCAACTGGAAACCGTCGACCCGGGACAGCGCTTGAGCTCCCGCCTCGCTGCACAGGTAGGCCACGGTTGCGGCCGTGAAATCTACGACGGTTTGACCCCGGTGACCATGACGTTGTAGAACCAGCCCTTCGGCACGACTCGGCGCCATACGTTGTGGTCCACCCAGCTCAGCGTCATCCAACTGGTGAACGCGAATCGTGCCCAGCCCCAACTCAATCGATCGGGCGGCACCGCAGCCTCGAATGTACGGATCGGCCATCCGAGCATTGCCGCGGTGAATTCGGTTGTGGTGGTGGCGATGTCGACAGCGCCGGCATTGCGGGCCATTCGTTCCAGATCGTCGGGAGCAAAGGTGTGCAGATCCACGATCGCCTCGAGTGCGGCTGCCCGCGACGACTCGTCCAGCTCGGCCTGCGGGCGCCGCCAGCCGGAGAGCCCCGGCAGCCGCGTGACATTCGTAACCGCCCGCCACGTCAGCGTCGACAACGGGCGGGCGTAGTTCTCGCCCGAGTTCGTCGGCTCCCCGGCGAAGATGAACCGGCCGCCGGGCTTGAGCACCCGTACCACCTCCCGCAACGACAGTTCTACGTCGGGAATGTGGTGCAACACCGCATGACCGACGACGAGGTCGAAGGTCGCGTCGTCGTAGGGAATGCGCTCGGCGTCGGCGACCCGGCCGTCGATCTCGAGCCCGAGATTGCCGCCGTTGCGGGTTGCCACTTGAACCATCCCGGGCGACAAGTCGGTCACCGAACCGCCCCGGGCGACGCCCGCCTGGATCAGGTTCAGCAGGAAGAATCCGCTCCCGCAGCCCAGTTCCAGCGCACGGTCGTACGGCAGCCTGCGCTGCTCCTCAACGGGCACGGTCGCATCGAACAGGTCGCGGGCGTAGTCGACGCAACGCTTGTCGTAGGAGATCGACCACTTCTCGTCGTAGCTCTCGGCCTCCCAGTCGTGATACAGCACCTGGGCGAGCTTGGAGTCGTGGCGGGCGGCCTCCACCTGCTCCGCGGTGGCGTGCGGATTGGGGGCGGGATCAACACTCATGCAGGGCAGCCTAACGGCCACCATGGAACGAGGCTTTGGCTGCGGCCAGCACGTGGCGCGGGTGCTCGACCAGCCTCTGCGCCCACGCCACCGCCGCGTCGTACACGGCATCGGGGGCCACCATCTCGTCGATCAGGCCCAGCGCCATGGCCTCCTTGGCGTCGACGAACCGCCCGGAGAACACCAGGTCCTTCGCCTTGCTGTCGCCGATCGCGCGGGTAAGCCGGACCGTCTCGCCCGGCGGAAAGCCGGACAGGATCTCGGTCGCGCCGACCTTGACGTTGTCGCCTGCCACCCGCCAGTCGGCGGCCAGCGCCAAAGTCAGGCCGCTGCCCAGCGCGTAACCGGTTATGGCGGCAACCGTCGGCTTCAGAAGTGCGGCGAGCGCGTCGACGGCCTCCCGACCGACCTCTGCGGCTCCTGCGGCCTCCTGCGCATTGAGGGTCTGCCGCACCGGTACGTCGTCGCCTGCGGAGAAAATTTCGTGTCCGCCGAACACGATCACCGCCGCGATGTCGTCGCGTGTGCCGAGTTCTGTTACCGCGGAAGTGATTTCGCGATACATCTGCCGGGTCAGCCCATTGGTGGGCGGTCTGGACATCAGCAGAGTCGCGATGCCCGGATGCTGGTCGAGGGTGTGGATACCGACGAACTCCCTCACGGAGTTCGCCCCCCGAGCGCCTGGTTGTAGCGCTCGCCGTCGAAGAATTCGAATTCCAGGTTGCCCTCGGTCATGCTCATGTTCGGCGAAATGGGGACGATCCGGCGTTCGACGGCAAGCACCTCGGCGACGGTGCGGCCGGCCAGCGCGTCGAGCTGTGTCCACGTCGGCGGCAGCAGAAAGCTGCGCCGGGCCGAGAAATCCTGCAGTGCGGCCTCGGGGCTGATCCAGTCGGCCTGCTCGGATTCGGTGTTGTCGCCGTCGGCGCGCTGGCCCTGCGGAAGCGCGCCGAGAAAGAAGTAGGTGTCGTAGCGGCGGGTCCGCTCCTCCTTGGGCGTCACCCAGTTCGCCCAGGGCCGCAGCAGGTCGGCCCGCAGCATGAGCCCCTCGGCGCGCAGGAACTCGCCGAAGGACAACTCCTTGCTGACCAGCGCCGCCCGCTGCTCGCGGTAGCTCGACGCGTCGTCGACGAGCAGGTCGGGGTCATCGGCCGCGCCCGCGAACAGCACGCCGCACTCCTCGAACGTCTCCCTGGCCGCCGCACAGACCAGCGCCTCGGCGAGGTCGGCGTCGGTGCCCAGCCGCTCGCCCCACCAGTGCTTGTCGGGGCCGTGCCACGCGATGTCGGCGTTGCGGTCGCGGTCGTCCACGCCGCCGCCGGGGAAAACCATCACCCCGCCGACGAAGTCCATCTTGCGGTGCCGCCGCATCAAGAAAACTTCGATCTCCCGGGCGAGGCCCGGGAGCTTGTCCCGGACCAGCATCACGGTCGCCGCCGGTCGCGGGACCAGGGGGTCTGGAACCGATTCCCCGGTCGCTTCGCTCCTTCCGTCGGAAACGGCCATCAACGCCTCCTGTGAGCTGCCCGGCTTCTGGTGCGCCGGGCGAAGTAGCGGCCGTCGATGTATTCCAGCGCGATGGACTGCCCGAACGCCTTCGACAGGTTCTGCGCGGTCAACACCTCGGTCAGCAGCCCGGCGTCGACGACCCGGCCTTCCGACAGGATCATGGCGTGGCTGAACCCGCGCGGAATCTCCTCGACGTGATGGGTGACCAACACGATCGCCGGGGAGTCCGGGTCTGCCGCCAAGTCCTCCAACCGCGCCACCAACTCCTCGCGGCCACCGAGGTCGAGTCCGGCCGCGGGCTCGTCGAGCAGCAGCAGCTCGGGGTCGGTCATCAGCGAACGCGCGATCAGCACCCGTTTGCGTTCGCCTTCGGACAGCGTCTCGTAGGTGCGCTCGGCGAGGTGTTCGGCGCCGACGCTCTCGAGCATGTCCACGGCCTGGGTGTAGTCGACGTCGTCGTAGCGCTCCCGCCACCGGCCCAGTACCGCGTATCCGGCGGACACGACGAGGTCGCGCACCACTTCCCCGTCGGGTACGCGTTGCGACAGCGCCGAGCTGCTGAGGCCGACGCGGGAGCGCAGCTCGGCCATGTCGGTGCGGCCGAGTCGTTCGCCCAGCACGAAGGCGGTGCCCGACGAGGGGTGCTCGGTCGCGGCGGCCATCCGCAGCAGCGAAGTCTTGCCTGCACCGTTGGGTCCGATGACGACCCAGCGCTCGTCGAGTTCGACCGACCACGAGATCGGCCCCACCAGAACCCGACCATTGCGGCGCAGCGTGACCCTGGCGAAGTCGATCAGCAGGTCTGGGTCGACGCTGTCGCTTCCGGACTCGGGCACTTACCCATCGTAGTGTTGTGATTTCGGCGTGATCGGTTGCGCCTCGCGCAACCATCCACGCCCAAATCGCTGGCGTCGGCGACGGGCGCCCAGCCGCTACGGGCCAACACCCGCGTCGGCGTGATCGCGACGATCAACTGGACGAGCGGACCGATTCCCACGGCGTAGACGATGGTCCCGACGCCGACGGTCCCGCCGAGCAGCCACCCGACGGACAGCACGGTGGCCTCGATCGACGTGCGGACCAGCCGCACCGACAGACCGGTCCGCAGCACCAAGCCGGTCATCAGGCCGTCGCGCGGGCCCGGCCCCAGGCCCGCACCGATGTACAGCACGGTGCTGATCGCGTTGAGCACGACGGCGCCGACCATCATCGCGACTCGCGCCGGAAGCGACGCCGGGGTCGTCAGCACCGCCAGGCCGGTGTCGACGGTAATCGCGATGACGATGACGTTGGCGACGGTGCCGATGCCGGGGCGGTTGCGCAGCGGAATCCACGCCAACAGCACCGCAACGCCGACGACGGCCGATGCCATGCCGATCGTCAAGGGTGTGCGCAGCGCCAGCCCCTGATGGAACACGTCCCACGGGTCGAGCCCGAGCTGGGCACGCACCATCATCGCCATCGAGAAGCCATAGCCGACCAGGCCGAGCACCAGCGCGCCGCCGCGGGCCCCCGCGCTACGCATGATGCGGGAAACGAATCCGTATCAGCTCGAGTTCGGTGCGGATCCGTTCGGCGTCGCGGTCGAGGAACTCGACCGGCATCCGCTCCGCGGGATGGAAGAACCGGCCCAACGTCCGGGCCATTCTGGATGTCCAATGTGTACTCATGTCTCCAAGGATCCGCACAACTGGCTTGCTCATCAATAGCCAGTGAGCGCATACTGGCTCTGATGACGGTCGAAATGCAAGCCCGAGCCCTCGATGTGGACCTTATGGCCCGCGAACTCGGCAACTGGCGCACATCCAGTCGTAGCGGACCGGCCTACCACGGGTTGGCCGATGCCGTTCGGCTGCTGATCGTCGACGGGCGCATTCCCGTCGGTGCTCGGCTGCCGAGCGAGCGCGCGATGGCCGACGCACTGCGGGTGTCTCGCACCACAGTCACCGCCGCATATGCCCAGCTGCGCGACGACGGCTATCTCAACGCCCGCCGCGGCGCCCGCAGCACCACTGCCCTGCCTGTCGCACCCGCTGCGCGGGTCGAGGCCGCTGCACCGTCGATCAGCCTCGCGGCCGCCGCGCTGTCCGCCCCCGCCGCCGCGGTGAGCGAGGCGTTCGTCGATGCGACGCACGACGTGACGCCGTATCTGCACCTGGTCGGTCACGAACTCGTCGGCGTCGACGTGCTGCGGCAGGCCATCGCCGAAAGGTATTGCGAGCGAGGGCTTCCGACCGAGCCCGACGAGATCCTGGTGACCACCGGGGCGCTGCACGCGATCGGTTTGATCCTGACGACCTACGTCCAGCCCGGCGACCGGGTGCTGGTAGAGCAGCCCACGTATCACTGCGCGCTGTCGGCGATAACCACCGCGGGCGCACGACCCGTTCCGGTCGCGATGACCGAGGACGGCTGGGAGCTCGACGCAGTGCGCGCCGCAGTGCAACAACTATCGCCGAGCCTGGCCTATCTGATTCCCGACAACCAGAATCCCACGGGCCTGACGATGTCCCTGCACGACCGAAAGCGGCTGGCGGGCATCATCGCCGAGACCAGAACGCGCACGATCATCGACGAGACGATTCTCGACATGTGGCTCGACGACGCGGTGCCCGCACCGATGGCCGCCGCGATGAGCACCCGGCGAGACCTCGTGCTGACGGTAGGTTCGATGTCGAAGTCATTCTGGGGCGGCCTGCGCGTCGGCTGGATCCGGGCCGAGCGTGCCACCATCGCCACCATCGCCGCGCTTCGGCCGTCGATCGACATGGGCACACCGGTTCTCGAACAATTCGCCGCCGCAAGGCTTCTCGCACAGCGCGACCGGCTTCTTCCTGAGCGCCGGGATATCCTTCGGGCCCGTCGCGCGCTGCTGCTGGAGCTGCTCGAGCGGCACCTGCCCGATTGGGAACCGGGTCCCGGCGTCGGCGGCATGTCGCTGTGGGTGCGGTTGCCCGCGCCGATGAGCACGGCGTTGTCGGCCGCGGCATCCCGAATGGGCCTTGAGCTCCCGGCCGGCCCGCGGTTCGGTGTCGACGGAACACTGGAGCGCTTCGTGCGGGTGCCCTATGCGCTTCCGGAGGACCAGCTTTCGGCGGCCATCGAACTGCTGGCCCGCGCATGGCACAGTGTCACCGGATCCACCGCGCCCGAGCCGACCACCGTCGTCGTCTAGAGATCTAGTCGTCGGGTATCTCGACCCGGCGGAACGTGCCGTCGACGCTGTCGGCGGCCTCGATCTCGCCGCGGGTGATGCCGAGGATGAACAGCACGGTGTCGAGGTAGGGATTGCTCAGCGACGCGTCGGCCACTTCGCGCAGCGCCGGTTTGGCGTTGAACGCCACGCCGAGGCCGGCGGCGGCAAGCATGTCGATGTCGTTGGCGCCGTCACCGACGGCAACCGTCTGCTCCATCGGCACGCCCGCCTGCTGGGCGAAATCCCTGAGCGCCTTGGCTTTTCCGGGCCGGTCGATGATCGGTCCGATGACTCGTCCGGTCAGCTTGCCGTCGACGATCTCGAGCTGGTTGGCGGCCACGAAGTCCATCTCCAGCTCGTGGGCCAGCGGTTCGATGACCTGACGGAAGCCGCCGGAGACGATGCCGCAGTGGAAACCCAGCCGCCGCAACGTCCGCAGTGTGGTGCGTGCACCCGGCGTCAGCTCGATCTGCTCGCCGACCTCCTCGAGCACCTCCTCCGGCAGCCCGGCCAGCGTCGCGACGCGACGATTGAGCGACTCCGCGAAATCCAGTTCACCGCGCATGGCGGCCTCGGTGATCTCGGCGACGGCGGCGTGTGCACCGACCCGGTCGGCCAGCATCTCGATCACCTCGCCCTGGATCAGCGTGGAGTCGACGTCGAACACGATGAGCCGCTTGGCCCGTCGCGCCAGGCTGTAATCCTCGAGCGCGATGTCCACGCCCTCGTCGACGGCGACCCGGGCCATCGCCGACTGCAGCTGCGCCAGGGCCCCGCCGGGCGGCACCGAGACCCGGAGCTCCAACCCGGTCACCGGGTAGTCGGAGACGCCGCGGATGAAGTCGATGTTGACGCCGAGCGCGGCCACTTCGCGGGCGACCACACCGAACGCCTCGGCGGTGATCGGCCGGCCCAGCACCACGATGGTGTGGGTGGAGGGCTGCCGCATCACCGGCATTTCGTCGCTGCGCTCGATCGTCACATCGAGGCCGACACCGTGGATAACTTCTCGGACCTCGTCTGGCAGCGCTTTCCCGTCGGCGGCGTCGGCTGTACCGGAGACGAGTACGCCGAGCGTGAGACGACCGCGGATCACGACCTGCTCGACGTTCAGAAGTTCGACCTTGTGCCGCGAAAGTACTTCGAACAGCGCGGAAGTCACGCCCGGTTGATCGACTCCGGTGACGGTGATGAGTAGCGATGAGCGCTCGCGCGAAGAGCCGACAGGTGGCGCCACCTTACGACTATCCCCCCTCGCCGGTCCCCCGCGCAGGCGTCAGGTCCGGACGTTCTCGTTGTCCAGGCGACTGACGTCGCCGTCCGATGGGCCGTGGCTGCGCCCGATGTGCGCCTCCGCACGCATGCGGTCCACCATGTGCGGATAGTGCAGCTCGAACGCCGGACGCTCCGAACGGATCCTGGGCAGCTCGGTGAAGTTGTGCCGCGGCGGCGGGCAGCTGGTCGCCCACTCCAGCGAGTTGCCGTAGCCCCACGGGTCGTCGACGGTGACCGGCTCGCCGTAACGCCAGCTCTTGAACACGTTCCAGGTGAACGGGATCATCGAGATGCCGAGCGTGAACGCGCCGATCGTCGAGACGACGTTCAGCGTGGTGAATCCGTCGGTCGGCAGATAGTCGGCGTACCGGCGGGGCATTCCTTCGTCACCCACCCAGTGCTGCACCAGGAACGTGGTGTGGAAGCCGATGAACGTCAGCCAGAAGTGCAGCTTGCCCAACCGCTCGTCGAGCAGCCGCCCGGTCATCTTGGGAAACCAGAAGTAGATGCCGGCGTAGGTGGCGAACACGATCGTGCCGAACAGCACGTAGTGGAAGTGCGCAACGACGAAGTAGCTGTCGGTGACGTGGAAGTCCAGCGGCGGGCTGGCCAGCAGCACGCCGGACAGGCCACCCAGCAGGAACGTGACCAGGAAGCCCACCGAGAACAGCATCGGCGTCTCGAACGTCAACTGGCCCTTCCACATCGTGCCGATCCAGTTGAAGAACTTGATCCCGGTCGGCACCGCGATCAGGAAGGTCATGAAGCTGAAGAACGGCAGCAGCACGGCGCCGGTGGCATACATGTGGTGCGCCCACACCGCGACCGAGAGCGCCGCGATGGACAGAGTCGCGTAGATCAGCGTGGTGTAGCCGAAGATCGGCTTGCGGGAGAACACCGGGAAGATCTCGGTCACGATGCCGAAGAACGGCAACGCGATGATGTACACCTCGGGGTGGCCGAAGAACCAGAACAGGTGCTGCCAGAGCAGCACACCGCCGTTGGCCGGGTCGTAGACGTGAGCACCGAGGTGGCGGTCGGCGGCCAGACCGAACAGCGCCGCGGTCAGCAGCGGGAAGGCCAGCAGCACCAGAATCGATGTCACGAGGATGTTCCAGGTGAAGATCGGCATCCGGAACATCGTCATCCCCGGTGCCCGCATGCAGACGACGGTGGTGATCATGTTGACGCCGCCGAGGATGGTGCCCAGACCGCCGACGGCCAGGCCCATGATCCACAGGTCTCCACCGGCCCCCGGCGAGTGGATGGCGTCGGTCAGCGGGGTGTAGGCGGTCCAGCCGAAATCGGCGGCGCCGCCGGGGGTGATGAAACCGGCGATCGCGATCGTCGCGCCGAACAGGAACAGCCAGAACGAGAACGCGTTGAGCCGGGGGAACGCCACGTCGGGGGCGCCGATCTGCAGCGGCAGCACCAGGTTGGCGAAACCGAACACGATCGGCGTCGCGTAGAACAGCAGCATCACCGTGCCGTGCATGGTGAACAGCTGGTTGTACTGCTCGTTGGACAGGAACTGCAGGCCGGGCAGCGCCAACTCGGTCCTCATGAACAGCGCCATCAGCCCGCCGATGAAGAAGAAGATGAAGCAGGCGACGCAGTACATGATGCCGATCAGCTTGTGATCGGTGGTGGTGATCAGCTTGTAGATGAGGCTGCCCTTGGGGCCGAGCCGCGCCGGGAAGGGACGACGGACCTCGAGTTCTCCGACCGGGGGCGCTTCGGCTACCAACACGTCCTCCAAACGTTTCTCGCGGGCATGCCCGCAATGCTGCTGTTCAAATCCTAATCTCTCGCAGCTGCCGATGCCGGCATGGGTCCTACAAACGGTCGTATTTCATTTCGCACCGTCCCCGACGGTGTCTTTCGTCAAGGCAAGACGCGGGTCGCGGCCGCGACAAACGCCACAAAAACGGGTAGCTGTTACCGTCGGCGACGTGCTGAGCCGCTGTCCCCAAGTCGCTGCTGCGGCGGCAATCGTGACCGCCGTCGTGGTGACCTCGGTGGGCGGCTGCGGGCAGCCAAGCGGTCAGCCGCCGACGCCGGCCGCCGAGCCGACCGTCATCACCAGCACCACCAAGATCGCCGGTGCGGGCGTACTGGGCAATGAGCGCAGGCCGGACGACTCGTGTGCCCCTGCTCCGCTGCCGGTCGACCCGGGCGAGGGCGACCGGGAAGTCCGTCACGCCGCGGGCAGCACCGTCGTCCGGGCGGAACCGCAGAGGATCGTGGTGCTCTCCGGTGACCAGCTCGACGCGCTGTGTGCGCTGGGCCTGCAGTCGCGCATCGTCGCGGCCGCCCTGCCCGACGGCTCCGATCAACAGCCGTCCTATCTCGGCACCGTCGTACACGGCCTGTCCGCCGTGGGCACGCGCAGTTCGCCCGACCTCGGAGCCATTCGGGCTGCGCACCCCGACCTGATCCTGGGGTCGGCGGCCCTCACCCCCGACGCCTTTCCGGCGCTGACGGCGATCGCGCCGACGGTTTTGACGGGCGCCCCTGGCTCCCGCTGGCAGGACAACTTGAGGACCGTCGGCGCGGCGACCTGGCGGGCCGGCGCCGCCAACGGGCTGATCGGCGCCTTCAACGCCGCGGCCGACAAGCAGGGCGCAGACAATGACGCACCCCACTTCCAGGCGTCGATCGTGCAGCTCACGGACAACACCCTGCGCATATTCGGCCCGGACAATTTCCCCGGCAGCGTGCTGGCCGATGTCGGAGTGGATCGCCCTGCCGCGCAACGGTTTACCGACAAGCCTTACGTCGAGGTCGGCACCACCGACGAGGACCTGGAGCACTCTCCCGACCTTTCGGCCGCCGACGGTGACATCGTGTACATCTCGTTCGCCTCGTCAGCGGCCAAGGGCCGCGCCGGCGACGTGCTGAACAGCGATGCGTGGAAGAAGTTGTCGGCGAACAAAGACAACCGGGTGTTCGCCGTCAACAACGAGGTCTGGCAGACCGGTGAGGGCATCGTCGCCGCCCGCGGAATACTGGCCGACCTGCGCTGGCTCAACGCACCGATCAACTAACGTCGGCGGGGTGATCCACGTGCTGAAGTCGACGTACCTGCAGCCACCGGAGGTCGTCGAGCAGACGCGTCCCGGCCATCTCGAGTTCCTGAAGGACGAGGTGGAGGCCGGTCGCCTGCTGCTCGCCGGCAGGCAGGAGGACGGTTCCGGCGGGGTGCTTGTCACCGCCGACATGAGCGCCGACGAGGCGCACGACCTGATCCAGCGCGATCCTTACACGCGGGCCGGGGTCGCGAACTACGAGCGCGTCTCGTTCAACGGCGCCGTCCGCGCGCCAGGAATCTAGGAGATACCTCACAGCGTCGCCGGGGATTACGGCAGTACACCCCCCGGTTGGAACAGTCAGCCGCACAGTCGCGGCACCACACCTGCTCGTTGACTCAGTTCCCGCATGCATTGAAGAGGGTTTCCATGACGACCGCCGTATCCGCCTACGCCGCAACATCTGCCACCGAGCCGCTGACCAGGACGACGATCGCGCGCCGCGACGTCGGTCCGCACGACGTCGCCTTCGACATCCACTTCGCGGGCATCTGCCACTCCGACATCCATACCGTGCGCGGCGAGTGGGGCGAGGTGCAGTACCCGATGGTGCCCGGTCACGAGATTGCGGGCATCGTCAGTGAGGTCGGCTCCGAGGTGACCTCCTACAAGGTCGGTGACCGCGTCGGGGTCGGCTGCTTCGTGGACTCATGCCGGGAATGCGAATACTGCCTCGCCGGTGAGGAGCAGTACTGCAACAACCCGGGGATGGTCGGCACATACAACGGCGTCGGGCGCGACGGCCGGCCGACCCAGGGTGGATACAGCGGCGCGATCGTCGTCGACGAGAACTACGTGCTGCGCATCCCCGACTCGATCCCGCTGGCGGCGGCCGCGCCGTTGCTGTGCGCGGGCATCACCACCTACTCCCCACTGCGGCACTGGAACGCCGGTGAGGGCACCAAGGTCGCGGTCATCGGCCTCGGCGGTCTCGGGCACCTCGCCGTGAAATTGGCGGTCGCGCTCGGCGCGGAGGTCACGGTGCTCAGCCAGACGCTCAAGAAGATGGAAGACGGGTTGCGGCTCGGCGCCACCGAGTACTACGCGACCAGCGACCGAGACACCTTCGCCAAGCTCGCAGGCAAGTTCGACCTGATTCTGAACACCGTGTCGGCCAACCTGAACCTGGCCGACTATCTCAGCCTGCTGACACTCGACGGGACCCTGGTTGAACTCGGCATGCCCGAGCACCCGATGGCCGTTCCGGCCGGCGCGCTGATCATGGGCCGCCGCAGCATCGCCGGTTCGCTGATCGGCGGTATCGCCGAGACCCAGGAGATGCTCGACTTCTGCGCCGAGCACGGCGTGCAGCCCGAGATAGAGGTCATCACACCGGATTACATCAACGAGGCATACGAGCGCACGATCGCCAGTGACGTCCGGTACCGGTTCGTCATCGACACGGCGTCGCTGCGCGTCTAGCTGTCGGCCGTGCCGGTGCCCGTCAGCGGCCAGCCCGCCGCGGCCAGCCGCGCGGCCACCCGCTGGATATTCTCCGGCCCCGCGTCGTGGTGGGTGACGTCGGTGATGAACCCTGCGATGTTGTCACGCGAAAGCCCATTCTCGGGCAATCCGTGCCTGCCGTCGGTGAGGTGACCCACCACCTCGTCGATCTGCTCCTCGGTCAGCGGTGTGGCACGTAAGAGAGCAAGCAACGGCACGCGGTCGGGGCCGGGCACGCCATCGGGGTAGCCCGCGCGCAGCCAGCGGAGGATCGACTGAAACAGCGACGTGGTGGTCACGACGCCAAGTGTCGCGCCTGGCGGACGTCGGCGCCACGGCCAGTTGCACAGTTACGGACGCATTCACCGGCCGTTCATTCCGCGGTGTGCACATGCCACATCGCATCCACGGCCCCTTGTCGCTGTCCTGCTTGTAATCTCACCCATGCAACAGAAGTCATCGCCTGAATGCGCCGGCCACGGAGCAACGCGAGTTAGGGGTTAATCGTTTTCGCCTGGTGGGGTCGAACGGTATACCGCTTCCGATTCGTCGTGGTCGCCGTCATGGTGGCGCTGTGCCTGGGTAGCGGCATCTACGGAAGCAGCCTCGGTGAGCACGTCACCCAGAGCGGTTTCTTCGACGACAACAGCGAGTCGGCCCAGGCGTCACGGCTCGGAGATCAGCATTACGGCAGGGACACGTCGGGTCACATCGTGGCGATCTACACCGCGCCCGACGGCAAGACCGTCGATGACCCGGCCTTCCGCAAGAAGGTGCTGGACAACCTGGCCAAGGTCGAGAAGGACCACCCCGACCAGATACTGCGGTCCATCGGCTACCTGAAAACCCCCGCCCTGCTGCGGAACATGGCCGACGCCTCGAAGAAGCACACGTTCATTTCCATCCAGCTCAAGGGAGACAACGACGACCTCATCCTGAAGAACTACAAAGCGGTCAGGGACGACTTGTCAGACCCGGGCGTCGACGTACAACTGGCCGGCCTGCTGCCGTTGGCCAACGAGCTGACCGGGACTATCGCCACCGACCAGCAGCGGGCAGAAGTGCTCGCCATGCCGTTGGTGGTCGTCCTGCTGTTCTTCGTGTTCGGCGGCGTGGTCGCGGCGTTCCTGCCGGGGATCATCGGCGGGCTGACCATCGCGGGCGCCCTGGGCATCATGCGGCTGACGGCGCTGTCGGTGCCCGTGCATTACTTCGCGCAGCCCGTCGTCACGCTGATCGGCCTGGGTATCGCCATCGACTACGGATTGTTCGTGGTCAGCCGATTCCGCGAGGAGATCGCCGAGGGCTATGACACCGAGACCGCGGTGCGGCGCACGGTGGTGACTGCGGGGCGCACCATCGCGTTCTCGTCGGTGCTGATCTCCGCATCGGTGGGCGGCCTCCTGCTGTTCCCGCAAGGCTTTCTGAAGTCGCTGACCTACGCCATGATCGCCTCGGTCACGTTGGCCGCACTCCTGTCGATCACCGTGCTGCCCGCGATCCTCGGAATGCTGGGCCCGAAGGTCGACGCGCTGAGCGTGACCACCCTCCTGAAGGTGCCCTTCCTACGGGACTGGGGATTGAGCAACCGGATCATCACCTGGTTGGGCGCGAAACTGCAGAAGACCAAGACCAGCAAAGAGGTCGAGAACGGATTCTGGGGGAAACTGGCCGACCGCGTGATGAAACGCCCGCTGCTCTTCGCCATCCCGATCATCACCGGTCTGATCGTGCTTATCCTTCCCCTGGGCAATCTAGCCCTCGGCGGCATCAGCGAGAAATACCTCCCGCCGACGAACTCGGTGCGCCAGGCACAGGAGGAGTTCGACCGGACGTTCCCGGGGTTCCGCGTCGAGCCGATCACGCTGGTGATCCAGAGCACGGACGGCCGACCGGTCACCGACGCCGAGGTCGCCCAGGTCCGCAGCGCGGCGCTGGCAATTCCCGGCTTCGCCGAGCCGAACAACGACCAGGCCAACATGTGGCGGGAACGGCCGTACCTGGACGGCGCATCGAAGGAGAAATCGGTCCGGGTGATCCAGAACGGCTTGGTCAACCGGCTCGACGCGAGGGCGAAAGTCGATGAGCTACGGGCGATTCCGAAACCGCACGATCTGAGGTTGTTGATCGGCGGGACCCCCGCGCTCGAGCAGGACAGCGTGGCAACGATTTCGGCGAAGCTGCCGCAGATGATCCTCATCGCGGTCTCCATGACCACGATCCTGATGTTCCTCGCGTTCGGATCACTGGTGCTGCCGATCAAAGCGGCGCTGATGAACGCCTTGACGCTGTCCTCGACGCTCGGCGTGCTGACGTGGATATTCGTCGACGGCCACTTCTCGGGTTGGCTGAACTTCACCCCTACGCCGTTGACGGCTCCGGTGGTCGGGTTGATCATCGCCGTGATCTTCGGTCTGTCAACCGATTACGAAGTCTTCCTGGTATCCCGCATGGTCGAAGCCCGCGCTCGCGGAATGACCACCGAGGAAGCCATCCGCACCGGCACCGCCAGCACCGGTCGGCTGATCAGCGCGGCGGCGCTGGTTCTCGTCGTGGTCGGCGGGGCGTTCGCCTTCTCCGATCTGGTGATGATGCAGTACCTGGCCATCGGGCTGATCACCGCGCTGCTGCTCGACGCGACCGTCGTCCGCATGTTCCTGGTGCCCTCGATCATGAAGCTGCTCGGCAAAGACTGCTGGTGGGCACCGCGATGGATGAAGCGGCTGCAGGAACGGGTCGGGCTCGGCGAGATCACCCTCGAGGACGAGCGCAAGGCATCGGAGACGGTGCCGGAGCAACTGGACGACGCCCTGATCTTCGGCACCGTCGTCGGCGCACCGACGTGGTCGAGGTCGCCGCATGACCCGACGCGGCCGACAGCCGCGGCCCTGGCACCGGCCGGTGCCGCCACCGCCGTGGCGTTGGCCGAACGTCGCGTTGGTGGTGGCGACGACGACGAAGCCCTACCGGGGGACGATGACGGCGAGGTCGTCGACGACGCGGTCACCCACGGCGACGACGACGACGGCTCAGTCGACGGGGCCGCTGATGATGACGAACCAGCCGCGGCAGCGCCCGCCTCCGATGCCGACACGGACACCGAGGCACCCGAGGACGCCGACAGCGCGCGGGATTAGCCGTACGCCATCTCGGCGGCCCTCCCTCGCCCCGGCGCCCGGGTTCCTCGCCCGTTCGAGTTGTCGAACAACTCAGGTAGTGCGACGCTCACTGCGGGACCTGCAACACCGCGGACTCCATGACTGCATTCGAACGGGGAGCCGCGATGTCAACCGAATCCGCAGCGCCGAGCAGCGACGTCGAGTCGAGGCCGGCCGGCCTGAAGAAGGGCGCGATCGGCATCGTCGCCGTCATCTTCATGGCGGTCGCGAACGCCGCACCCATCACGGCGATGACCGGAAACACGCCGATCGCAGTCGGTTTCGGCAACGGCCTCGGCGCACCCGCCGGATTCCTCTTCGCCACCATCATCTTGACGCTGTTCGCGCTCGGCTACGTGGCGATGGCCCGGCACATCACCACGACCGGCGCGTTCTACGGCTTCATCAGTCACGGCCTCGGCCAGGTCTGGGGCATGGCGAGCGGTCTGCTGGCGACGTTCGCATACGTTGTATTCGAGGGCTCGTTGATCGGTGGCTGCGCATACTTCGCCAACGATGCGGTGAACACCATCGTCGGAGTCGACATCCCGTGGCTGGTGTTCGCGATCGGTGCACTTCTGATCATCGCCGCGCTCTGCCACTTCCACATCAGCCTGACCGCGGCGATCCTCGGCGTCACACTGGTATCCGAGGTGCTCGTCCTGCTCGCGCTGGCCTTCTCCGTGATCGTCAAGGGTGGCGGCCCCGACGGCTTCATGCTCAATCAGACAGTGCTGCTCAACAATGCCTTCCAGGGCTTGCCCGAAGGTGCGTTCGGCACCGCGGCGGCGGACGGGTCGATGGCGATCGGGCTGTTCTTCGCCTTCTGGTCGTGGGTCGGTTTCGAGACGACGGCCGTCTACGGCGAGGAGTCGCGGAACCCGAAGAAGATCATTCCGAGAGCGACGCTGATCGCGGTCATCGGTCTCGGCCTGTTCTACACCTTCATCTCCGCCATGGTGCTGGCCGGTAACGGCGCCAAGACATCGGTGGAGACCTCCGTCAGCGCGTCCCCGCTCGACCTCTACTTCGGCTTGGTGCAGGCGAACCTCGGCGGAGTGCTGCTCGACATCTACAAGCTCCTGCTCGTGATCGGGTCGTTCGCCTGCGCGCTGGCCTTTCACAATGCGGCGTCGCGGTACCTGTTCGCGCTGGGCCGCGAAATCCCCGCTGCCGCAGCGCAGAAGACAGTGGGCGCCGCCCACCCGACGCACGGGTCTCCCTACATTGCGTCTGCCCTGCAGAGCGCCATCACGCTGACGCTGGTCCTGCTGTTCGCGATCTTTACGGCGGTCCAGGTTCCCGACGCCGGCGGCAACCCGGTCGACACCCCGGCGCTGGTGCCCTACACCAACGTCTACGGACTGCTGGCATTGATCGGCACCGCGGCCATCCTGCTGGTGCAGGCGATCTGCTCGGCTGCGGTCATCTGGTATTTCTGGGTGCGAAAGACGCACCGCGGCAACGTGATCACCACATTGGTCTGCCCCCTCATCGGCGGCGTCGCGATGCTCTACGTGGTGTGGTTGCTATGGGACAACCGGGCGTTCGCCGCCGGCTACGCCGCGAACTCGCTGGTGTTCAAGACCGGGCCGTACTTCATCGTGGCGGTGTTCGTCATCGGAGTCGCCTACGCGCTGTGGCTGCGGTCGGCCAAGCCGCAGATCTACGCCGAGGTCGGGCGCACGGTCATGGAGGACGCCCACGAAAGGGCCGACGAAACCGACGGCGCTACCCCGGCCTAGGAGGCTGTCCTCGTCTTGGCGACGACCGTGTCGGCAACTTTTCATCGCGAGCGTGGTGAGGTCGAGCTGGCTGGAGATCGGCGACATGCCGGCGTTGATCACAGCCGCGCCGACGACCGCGAGGTTGTTGATGAACACCGTCTGCGGGACCGGCCACGCAGGGGTCGGAACCCCATTTGCGGCTCGGCGATGGGAATAATGGCTACCCAGCCGACGGCGTCGACCAGACTTTGTCGATGCTTATCTTCAACCGCGTACTGAACGCGGCGAGGTACTCGTCGCGCATCCCGATGCTGAGGGCGTAATCGCGGTACTTAGCCTGATATTGCTCGTCTGCAAGCGAATCGGCCCCGACCGCGTCGACCCTGGCCGCACCGGCGACCACGACGGTCCCCCTGCCGTTGCCATCGGAATCCAGATTCAGGCTGACCTGTGGGCGGGCGTTGATGTGCGCAATCTTCGCGGCTTTCGGCATCGAATACACCGTCACTTCCCTGCCGTCGAAGAAGAACCACACGAGCCGGGGTACGGGCTGGCCGGATTTCGCCACGGTGGTCAACCACACGTAGCGATCCGATTCGAGCCTGCGGGAAACCTCTTGCGTCAGTTCGGCTGTCATGATCGTGAATGTAGTCCCTAGCCAGTAACTTTTGGTCCCGATCGTGGTGTCGTCGAGTCGAGGTAGGCGTCCGGCAACTCACGCTCTGTCTGACTCGAGTCTTTTACCTGCGGGTCTAGAAGTCCCAGTCCTCGTCTTCGGTGTTGACGGCCTTGCCGATCACGTACGAGCTGCCCGAACCCGAGAAGAAGTCGTGATTCTGCTCACCTGCCTGGTCAAGGGACCGGATCGACGTTCACCTGCATAAACACATCACTTGGGATCACGGGAGATATGTGTAACTGTGGGCAGATTGTGGGCACGATGTGGGCACGGCTGCGAATATGCATCGCGTTTTGGTTGAGGATTTGAACCTGCGACCACTTGACCCCCAGTGTCATTTTCGACATTCGTGGGCATCCGCAGGTGTCCGTTTGCGCAGTTAAACCGATGTCGCGGGTCGCGTGCGAACATCAGCGAATACCCGTGAAATGGAAGCCGTTGCTATCCGCGTTGCTATCCACCGTTGTCCGCTGGACCATCGCTGGCGCAGCGAAAGAAATTGCCAGGCAATGCAGTTCGGCCGCGACGAGCCCTCCCCCGGCCAATTCCTCCTGCGCGCCGCACCGAGGGTGACCGTCAGCTGGCCGCCAGGAACTGCCGACGCACGGTCAAACCCACCAATGCGGACCTGTTGCTCTACTTGCGGTGGCCTAAGTCCCTACCCTTGGGGGGTATGGGCCCTGCACATTGAAGAAGCACGACCCTGGGTTGCGAAAGAGGTAACGCGGACATGGCGGCATACGGGGATATCACTACCGATGCTTGGGTCGCAATCGCGATCGGCGCTGTCGAGCTGGTGCTGCTGATCGCGATGACAATCGCGTCAGTCAGGCGTTGGCGCCGCAGCCGTCACAAGCTCGCCAGGCTGCTACAAGCTGTTCCAACCTGCCGGGAACCGCGTCGCGAGGACGGCATTCCGTATCGGTGGTGCGACGACCTGATCGCGGAGGCGCTGATTGTTCGCGAGCGAGTGGCTGTCCAGATCGATGCCGCCACCTACCAGGCCCGCATGAGCGGGCTGGTCTCCGGAGCCCGTCGATGAACGGTGTGCGCCTCGAGCCTTCCCGCGTGCCAAGGAGTAACTGATGTCGGGTGTGGACATTGCTGTGGTGGTGTCCGCGATTTTGGCCATCGCCGGATTGGGATGGTACTTCTTCGCGCCACGGCGAGCAGTCAATGCTGCGCTGAGCGGCGGCGTGCAGCGGGTCCAGGTGACAGTGCGTGGCGGCTATAGCCCGAACGTAGTTCAGGTCCGCGAAGGCGTTCCGGTTGAGATGGAATTCGACCGGCAGGAAAGCGGGGACTGCAGCGCGCGGGTGGTCTTCCCTGATCTGCAGCTGTCCGCGGCACTGCCCGCACACCAGCGCACGACCGTCCGGTTCACTCCGCAGCAATCAGGGTCATTCCTATTCGCCTGCGGAATGAACATGATTCAGGGCACCCTCGTCGTCACACCCGCTGAAACACTGCTGGAACATGAGCAACCCACCCCTGCGGCTGCTGATTCGGCCAGTGTTCGCGGCCCCGTTCAAAGTGTCGGCGAACCGAGTGCCAACCAGGTGGAAGCCGCTCAGGCCGAGGAGCGCCGAGCGGAGGTCGCTGACCTCAGCCGACGGGTCGTGACCGGGGTGGTGCTCACCGCGCCTGTGTTATTCGCGGTGATGGCGATGTCGCTGGGCGCGCATTGGGTGCCCGACGTGTTGCTCAACCACTGGGTGCAGCTCGTGCTGATCACCCCAGTCATGTTCTACGTGGGATGGCCGATCCATCGCAGCGGCTGGCTCGCCCTGGCCCATCGCAGCGCAGACATGAACAGCCTGGTCACCCTGGGCACTGTCGCCGCGTACGTGTACAGCGTGTTCGTCACGGTAGCTCCCTCGCTTCTACCGGCCGAGGTGCGCGAGGTGTACTTCGAAGCTGTTGGGGTGATTCTCACCCTGATCATGCTGGGCCGGCTGCTGGAAGCCCGCGCCAAGGCAGGCACCGGCGAGGCGATCCGCGCACTGCTCGGGCTGCAAGCCCGCACCGCACGGGTCGTGCGAAACGGTGCGGAGACGGAGATTCCGATCGATGAAGTCGTGGTTGGCGACGAGATTGTCATCCGGCCTGGCGAGAAGATCCCAGTTGATGCGGCCGTCCTATCTGGGCAGTCAGCGGTGGACGAGTCCATGGTGACCGGAGAATCAATGCCGGTGACCAAGCGCCACGGTGACACGGTGATCGGTGCGACGGTCAACACCACTGGCTCGTTACGGGTGCGTGCAGCCAAGGTCGGCGCGGACACGATGTTGGCGCAGATTGTCCGCATGGTGCAGCAGGCACAGGCGTCGAGGGCACCGATCCAGCGGCTGGCAGATGCGATCTCCGCATACTTCGTTCCGGTTGTGATCGCAATCGCGATAGCTACATTCGCGGTGTGGTTCGTGATCGGTCCGGCGCCAGCATTGACGCTCGCCCTCGTGTCGGCGGTGGCGGTGCTGATCATCGCCTGCCCCTGCGCGCTCGGCTTGGCGACGCCGCTCTCGATCATGGTCGGCACTGGAAAGGGCGCTCGCTCTGGCATTTTGATCCGCTCTGCGGAAGCGCTGGAGACGGCGCACAAGCTTGACACCGTGGTCTTGGACAAGACCGGAACTATCACCGCCGGCAAGCCGGCGCTCACCGATGTCTGCGTCGTCGGGCACCATGCGGGACGACGAACTTCTTAGTCTGGTCGCCGCTGCGGAAGCCGACAGCGAACACCCGATAGCCGCTGCTGTCGTCGCCGGAGTTCGTGACCGCGGCCACAGCGTTCCGCCGGCTGACGGCTTCGCCTCGATCACCGGCAAGGGCGTGCGAGCCATTGTCAAGGGACGAGCTGTCATCGTCGGAACGTCAACGCTCCTTGCCGAAAACGGCATCGACACGGGCGAAGTCGAACAGATCAGCACACGCCTTGCTGCCGAAGGGAAAACCGCCGTCCTGGCCGCCGTCGATGGGAAACCCGCAGGCGTGCTAGCGGTCGCGGACACCGTGAAGGACGACTCGGTCGCGGCTATCGCAGCTCTGCGCAAGCTTGGTTTAGAGGTTGTGATGATCACCGGCGACAACGCCCGTACCGCCGCGGCGATAGCCCGGGAGGTCGGAGTCTCTCGGGTACTGGCGGAGGTTCTGCCCGAGCACAAGGCCGGCGAGATCCGCCGCCTGCAGGCCGAAGGCCGCCGAGTCGGCATGGTCGGTGACGGCATCAACGATGCCCCCGCGCTGGCCCAAGCTGACGTGGGCCTTGCGATCGGCACCGGCACCGACGTCGCGATCGAAGCTGCCGACATAACTCTCATCTCCGGCTCGCTGGGCGGCGTCGTCACCGCGATCCAGCTCTCGCGAGCGACGATGCGCAACATCCGCCAGAATCTGTTCTTCGCGCTGATCTACAACGCTATCGGCATCCCGGTCGCGGCCGGTGTGCTCTACCCTCTGCTGGGATTAAGGCTTTCACCGATGATTGCCGCAGCCGCGATGGCCCTGTCCTCGCTGTCAGTGGTCGGCAACGCCAACCGCCTCAACCGCTACCACGTCGAGCCGCTGCCTCCGGCAGAACCCTTACCCATCGCCGAACCCACGGTGGAAACGCGCACCGCTGAACCACAGGCCGCTTCGCGGTGACCATGAGCACCGGGCTTACCGCCAGACGATCGCGCGCGGTGTATCAGTAATGAACGGCCAGTGCGACTTCGCCCTCGTTGAGCGAGAGTTGCGTCATCAATCGTTCGGCACGCTATCGACGCTGACCGAGCAGGTACAGCCGCACGCCACCGGGGTGGTCTACGCGGTATCCCCACCCGGCGAAGCCCTTAGTTCTACGTCACGACGAGGACGACCACCCGCAAGGTGCACAACATTCGGGCACATCCCGAAGTGGCATTCGTGGTCCCGGTCCGCCGCCGCTTCGTGCCGGGATTTCCTCCTCGCTGCATTCAGTTTCAGGGCACGGCAACAGTGGTGGGCCAAGAGCACCGTGGGGCGATCCGCGCCTTCGGGTCGTCGTGGTTTCTCCGCAGGATCATGGCTACCGAGCAACGCATCGTCACCCAGGGCGGCGACCTGTGCTTCATCCAGATTCACCCGGCAGCAACGGTTTTCACCTATGGGATGGGTATGTCTCTAACTGAGAACATGCGTCGGCCGAGGGCAGCGATTGGTCGAGTGTCGATTCCTACCGATCGGCTTTGAGACCCATCGACCGCGCAGGCGTTCCCGAGCCCTTGCGGGGGCGTCGACCCTGGTTGCCGGCGGCCCTGCGCGGCGAGGGGCAGCCACCACCAGCGCGGTGATCCACAAGCGTCGCGACACCGCTATTGGCGACCGTCTCGCCCGCGCTTGCCATCGCTGACCGGTCGGGCGGAGTTGACGCCGTCACGGCCGTGGTCAGAGGGTTGAATTCACGAGCGTTGTTGCGCGGCAGTTAATCCGCTGGGTCCTCCGGCGTTCAGACTGGGCGCTCGATAGCGAAGCGGACAGGATCATTCGTGAATGCCCGCAGGCATATTTCACCGCAGAAGGCGTACGTATTTCCGCGCCAGCTGATCTGATGTGTCGTGTCATCGGAGCGCAGGATCATGCCGCAGACCGGATCTGTTTGATGCTTCCCGCTCTCCGGATTAAGGCGCCGGACCTCGATCAGACAGATGGGATCGGCGATGCCCTTGAGTCGCTGCGGCGGTAGCGTCCTGTACGTAATGCCCACGAGCTCCCCCGCGGCATCCCGAAGATCCTCGGTGATCAAAAACTGGCCCGCAGCCCCGGCAGATGCCACCCGCGCAGCCAAGTTGACCGTGGCGCCGATATAGTCGCCCTCCCGGTAGAGCAGGCTCCCACAGTGGGCACCGATGTGTAGAGCCGGGAACTGCGACAGAGTATCGACGAAACGCTCCATGGCGCAACCAAATTCGATCGCTCGCCTCGGATGCCCAAATATGAGCATGAACGCGTCGCCGATTTGTTTGACACTCCTGCCACCGTATCGGGCTGCATTTCCGCGCACGGTACTCCCGAAGGTGCCGAGCACGTCGGCCGCCGCTTGGTCACCCATCGTCGCAGTCAGTGGGGTGAAGCTGACCAGATCGACGAACAACACCGTCGCTTGCTCCTCACCCGGTGTCGCCGTCGGCGGGTTCGTCGGCTCGGCGAGATGGCGAAGCAAGTCCTCACGGCTCGCTCGGGCATAAGCCCGCCGATGGAAATAGACGATGGCCGGCTCCGCCACCTCCAGCATTGGTCTGCCGACGCCCCGGCTCATGTCGAGCAGCTCCCGACCGACCAGTCCCTGCGCCCGGAAGCGTTCGTGAACGTAATCGTGAAACGTGCGCACCTCGGCATCGGCAAGGCGATCCATCGCATCGGCGAACACGCGCACCATCTGCATGAGCGCATCGCGAGGCATCCCCAGCGAAAGCGCCCGAGCCAGCACCTGCAACGCGGCTAGGTCGGACTCGCTGCCAGTTGCGCCGTCGTCCCAGTCAAGAGTCTCGCCGAGTTCCCTGATCAGGACCTCGTCAAGACCGAGTTCCTTGGCGGCACCAACGAGGTCCACGACCTCGTCACTGACCGGGGTAAGTTCTTCGAAACCGTCAAGCACATCTCCTTGATCGGCGGCTGCAGCGACCAACCTCTCGTCGGTTACGCCCCTGGACCGCGCGAACTGAATTAGCCGCAATCGGTGCAGCGAACCCGGCTCCAATTCACCATCGTCTTGACGGTGTAGCAGCCCGGCATCGGCGTAGCGACCAAGACGGTCCTCGGGCTCGCCGGACACCGCGGCCAGTCTTTCCAGACTCCAAGGCCCGGCCATGAGCGCCATGCTACTAGCGGTGTCGTATCGACTGGCTGAGACTAATGTGAGGCCAGAATCGATCGAGGGGAGCCTATGTGCACCGAACCCCACATTCATCCTGGCGGTGTGATCGCCTCGGCAATACGACCAGAGCATGCTGGTGCGCCGGCTGATCCGATAACCCTAAACCCGGTCGACGCGGTCACCCTGACTACGCTGGTCGACAACAGCACCGACCTGCTGTTACCAGACCAGGGACCGGTGCACCGGCACGGCCTGCTTGCCGCCGCCACGGCGCAGCGGCTGGCGACCAACGTACTCGACACCGGCGAAACTTACGACATCCCCCTGGCTGAGCATGGGTTTTCAATGCTGGTCACCGTGAGCCGCGCCGGCCATGACCATCACCTGCTCTTCGACGCTGGCATGACTCCCAACGGCCTGAGTGACAACATGCGCCGAATGGGGTTGTCCCCGTTCGACATCGAGCTCGTGGTGCTCAGCCACGGACATCCTGATCACGTGACGGGCCTGGACGGACTCATCCGCTCGCTGGGTCGATCCAACCTACCGCTCGTGGTGCACCCGGGAGCGTTTACCAAGCGCCGCATCGCGATTCCCGGATTATTCGAACTCGAACTTCCCGCGCCCAGTCACACCGCACTGCGGGAGGCGGGCATCGACGTCATCGAACGCCAGCAGCCCTCGCTGCTGTTCGACGACTCGGTACTCATTACCGGCGAGGTCGACCGAACCAGCGGCTTTGAACACGGCATGCCGTTCCATGAGGCGCTGATTGACAGCGCCTGGGCACCCGACCCGCTGATCCTCGATGACCAGGCCCTGGTGATCCACGTTGCCGGTCATGGGCTAGTGGTCCTCACCGGATGCGGGCACGCCGGCATCGTCAATATCGTCCGCTACGCACGCCGACTCACCGGCATCGACACCGTCGCCGCCGTCGTAGGCGGCTTCCACTTGGGCGGGTCCGGCCTTCGAAGCAATCATCGGACCGACCGTTGATGCCTTGGCCGAGATCGGCGCCGAGGCAATCATCCCGGCGCACTGCACGGGCTGGCGTGCCGCCCACCAATTCGCCGAGAAGATGCCGCATGCCTACATCCCCAACAGCGTCGGGTCCCGCCTCGAACTGCGTAACAAACAACCCGCCTGACACGAGGCCACCACCGTCGCTGACGAGCGCCGCGCGAGTCCTCCGCTGACGATCAGCGCTGAGTAGCAGAGGTTAATGGTCGTGGTCGAACACGACGAGGGTGTTGGCCAGATCGCCGTCGACGAAATACGCCCTGCACGTGAAAGGGTCATGCAGCGTGCCGCCCACTTCGTTCGGCGCCTTGACAACGCCCTCGACACTCCGCACGCTGATGCGGGAGTGGTCGACTCCGTTGAGCGGCCCGCCGCTTGTTAACGAGAACAAGTCCATGACTTCCGGGTCCAGTTGGGCGCTCGTCACGGTGACGTCGGTGAGTTTCGCTGTGGACGGTGCCACCAGCCGCGCTACGACATCTCGTTCACACCGCTGCTGTGCCGCCGCATGCTCGCGCGTGTCCACGGATGTCGAGTCGATGAGCCCGAAAACCCGCGTGGCTATGGCGATGCCGGCCAGGATCGCACCGCACATCGCCGTGGCTGCAAGAAGCAGCGCACGTCTCCTCTCTTGAGCTCCCATGTATTGCCGACTCCGTCTAAAGCGAGGACAGAATCGACTTCATCGTGTCGATCTCTTTCTGCTGGCTGGTGATGATCGACTTGGCCATCTCCACCGCCGCCTGATACTTGCCGTTCGTGACCTCGTTCTGGGCCATGTCGATCGCCCCTTGGTGGTGGGTAATCATCTGGGTCAGGAAAAGCTTGCTTGCGTCCACGCCTTCAGCGTTCTTAAGGGCATCCATATCGGCCTGGGACATCATGCCCATCCCAGGCATTCCGCTCATTCCCGGCATCATCGACCCGCTCGGCGTCATGGAGCTGCTCGGCATGTTGCCGGAGCCCGGCATATCAGCCGTGGCCGCTGCTGCCGTCACCGGGAGTCTCGCTTGCGCTGGGCATCGACTGGCCAGGCATGCCCATGCCGGGCATCGTGGTGGGCATCCCCCACTCGGTCAGCCAGCCCTTCATCTGCTCGATTTCGGGGCCTTGGGCGGTCTTGATCTGCTTGGCCAATTCGGTCACCCGCGGGTCGGTTCCCTGCTTGCCGAGGATCATGTCGCTCATTTCGATGGCCTGCTGGTGATGCGGGATCATGTGCTGGGCGAACATCGCGTCGAAGTTGTTGTGCGCCTGGGCCTGCGCCGGAGCCGAGGTGGAAACCGCCGGGGACGAGGGGGCCGCCTCCTCGGTGGTGGTCGTACTACACGCTCCGAGGGCGAGAAGTGCGGCTACGGCTGCCACACCCACGACGACTGTCTTGGTCGATTCCATTTGGAGGCTCCGCTTTCGTATCTGGGGCACCGGTATGGCGCGCACCCGTTGTCGGTCTTCCCAAGTCTTGATGTCCTTGCTATGGCTGGCCTAGCGGTTCCATGAAGATTCGATAAAGGGTTCCGTAGTGCCGCAGCCGGCGGGGTTCGTCAGTGGGCTGTGCGCCACAGGACAGCAAGCCGCTGGTGGTACTCGGTTTCGTCGATCTCTCCACGGGCGAAGCGGGAGGCGAGGATCTGCTCGGGTGAGTCGTCGACGGTCTCCAGCGATGGGGAGGTTCCGGTGCGAAATGCACCGGAGCTGAATCGGATCAGGGCAATGATGCCGACGATGATGAGAATCCAGAACAGAATCATGCCGATGACCATTCCTGCGTAACCCCACCCGTTCATGTCGTGGCCGTACCAGAACATCATGGTGAGTTCTCCTTTCCGTTGAGAGCCTGGATAGCGTGTGTCAGCCGAGATAGCTGAGGCTTGTCATCATCGCGACGCCATGTGGCACCCGTTGTGGCAGTGCAACCTTGAGATGCCCGGGTTGTAGGCGACGAGCTTGACGGCCACGGTCTGGTGGGGTTTGACTGTGAAGCTGTCCGACGCGGCCCGGGACTGGCGTCGGAGCGCAGGATCTGAAGGCGTGGCCGTGCAGGTGCATTGGGTGCCGGATGGTGGTGCTGTTGGTGAAAATCATTGTGGCGCTCTGCCCTTGGTGGATGGTCAGCGGAACGGCGTGGACGTAGGAGGCTGGCGGCCAGGAAGGCGCGTCGAGCCATCGGTCCGGACGGGATGCGCTGTGTGCCCACCTCGGCCTTCCGCGGATGCCCTGATCTCAGGGTGCGCTGCGCGCGCGAGGGTTTGATGGTGGTTCTGTAAAGATTCCCTCAACAGCCAGGCAAGGCCCGTCGGGGCGGCACCATGAAGGGATGAACTCCTCGCCGCCACCCCCCAGTTCAGTTGGCTTGGGCTATCGCGCCCTGGTGGTCGACGACGAAGTGCCGCTGGCGGAGGTGGTCGCCAGCTATCTGCAACGGGAGCATTTCGAGGTCACGGTGTGCCACACCGGTGTGGAGGCGCTGGCGGTCGCCCGTGACGTCGATCCGGATGTCGTGGTGTTGGATCTAGGCCTGCCCGGGATCGACGGGGTGGAGCTGTGCCGACAGCTGCGAACGTTCTCCGATGCCTACGTCGTCATGCTGACCGCCCGCGACACTGAGATCGACACTATCGTCGGGCTGTCGGTGGGCGCCGACGACTATGTCACCAAGCCATTCAGCCCACGAGAACTCGTCGCCAGGATCCGGGCCATGCTGCGCCGTCCGCGAACCGCAAGTGTGCCGGCTTTTCCCTCCGGTCAACCCAATCCCGACGCGCAGCCGCCCCGGGTGTTCGGACCGCTGTCCATCGACATCGGCAGCCGGCAGGTGTTCCTCGACGGCGAACCAGTGGCCTTGACGCGCACCGAGTTCGACATTCTCGCCGCGCTGTCGTCACGCCCTAGCATGGTATGGACCCGCCGCCAACTGATTGAGGCGGTGTGGGGAGAACCCTGGGTCGGCAACGACCACCTCGTCGATGTCCATGTCGGGCATACGCGACGCAAACTGGGTGACGACCCGGCCGATCCGCGATTCGTGTTCACCGTGCGCGGGGTCGGGTATCGGATGGGGACGGGGCAATGACCACGCCCAGTCCCGGCCGGACGGGTTTCGGGATGCGGCGCCGGCTCTTGATCGCACAGACCCTTGTGCTGTTGGCCGGGGGCGTGACCACGTGGGTGGTGGCGTTAGTGGTCGGGCCGCCGCTGTTCCGGGAGCACTTGTTGCAGGCCGGCGTTCCGCATGACTCGCATGAGCAGTTCCACGCCGAGCAGGCCTACCGGAACGCGACCGCCATCTCCATCGCGGTCGCCATCACCGTGGCTGCCCTCACCGCATTCATGGTCACCGCCTACATCGGTCGCCGCCTGCAGCGATCCATCACCGAGCTGTCCACGGCCGCCAGCTCGGTGGCCGAAGGCCGCTACGAGATCCGCGTCTCACCACCGCAGCTGGGCGATGAGTTCGATGACCTGGCGTCGGCGTTCAACCAGATGGCGCAGCGCCTTCAGGCGGTGGAGACAACCCGACGACAAATGTTGGGCGACCTCGCCCACGAGATCCGCACGCCTGTCTCGGTGCTGGAGGCCTACCTGGAAGCCGTCGAAGACGGAGTCAAGAGTCTTGACCCGCAGACCATCTCGATGCTGCGCGAGCAGACCGGGCGACTGGTGCGCTTTTCCGCCGACGTCGCCGCGCTGACTCAGGCAGAGGAAGCCCACGCCACCCACACTCCCGGGATAGTCGATATCGACGAGCTTGTCGCCACCGCGACCGCGGCGGTCGCCGACATGTACACCGCCAAACAGGTCACGCTGACGTCGAACACCACAGGTGTCCGCACGCTATGGGCGGACCGCCAGCGCCTCGCACAGATCCTCGGAAATCTGCTCGACAATGCGCTACGGCACACCCCCGCCCATGGACATGTCCAGATCGCCGCCAACTCCGACGCCCACGATGTGGTCTTCACCGTCACCGATGACGGTGAGGGCGTCACTGGCGAACACCTGCCCCGCCTGTTCGAACGCTTCTATCGCGCTGACGCCGCTCGCGACCGCGGTCGCGGTGGAGCGGGAATAGGACTGGCCATCGCCAAGGCGCTCACTGAGGCCCACGGCGGCCACATCAGCGTTGACAGCCGCGGACCGGGCACCGGAACGACGTTCACCGTGTCCGTGCCGATCCGGCCGGCATCTGGCCCCGGCAGGGATCAGCGTCAGCAGGCGCCGGCCAGTTCATAGCCCACCCGAAGCCACCGGCTTGGCGCACTGCTGACAAGGTCATCCCTCGCACCCTGCAGCGATACTCCTCAAAAGCATTCGCCGCGTGGACCAAGTGGCACGTCGGGCGTGAAGTCTTCTGCGTAGCGGCGGCCCGTACACCACCGAGTCGCATGTTCGGCAATGCCATGGGTGTGTCTGCCGCCGACGTGACCGAGGCAGGCGACGTGCCCGACGAGGGCTCGGTTGGCGCCGAGGGGGTGTCCGTTGGGGCACTGGGTGGGCGCTTCGGTCACCCACTCGCCTTTGGTGGTCCCGGACGAGATCACCCTCGACCCGTGCCGGATTGTCGGCCTTCGCCGTCAAGCGCGACAGTGCGACACTCGCTAGCGTCACCCACCTGCGCCAAAGTCGGTTTCGTAGCGTCCGGGATCCGTATGGTCAATGCCGTGCCGGAAACGTCGTACGCTTCTTGCGGCAAGCTCAGCTTGGCGTATCAGGTGTTCGGCGACGGGCCTGTCGAGCTTGTGTACGCAGGGTCGTTCGTCAGCCACGTCGAGCTGTTCTGGACCATGCCCGAGTTCGAGGCCTTCATGGAGCAGCTGTCCACGTTTTGTCGCGTCGTCCTGTTCGACAAGGCCGGGGTCGGGCTGTCGGACCCGGTGCCGCAAGTTCGGACGCTGGATGATCGAGCGACCGAGATCGAGGCCGTCATGGACGCTGTCGGCTTCGAAAGAGCGGTGCTTTTCGGTGTGAGCGAGGGCGGCCCGGCCACTATCGTCTTCGCGGCAACACGACCGGAGCGAACGCGGGCGTTGATCCTTACCGGCACGGGACCATTCGCCGGCTTCGCCGCCGGGTGGAACGACGTCGACGGTGACCCGGCCGAGCTACGGGCGCGCATGGTCCCCGAGTTGGGCGAGGATTACACGCCGTCGACGGAGCAGATCGCCCGCTGGCAGGGATTCGGCCGCGCCATCCGCTCGGCGTGGGGCAGCGGTGCGGCACTCAAAGGCCTGCTGCCGTCGGTGCGGTCGATGCGCCAGCTTGGAATGTTGGAGCGCATGAGCGCCAGCCCGGGTATGGCGCGAGCGACAATCGAAGCGGTATTCCAGATGGACGTCCGGCCGATCCTGCCGACCATCACCGCGCCAACGCTCGTCATTCATTCCCGCGGCGACGTTGTGCCGGTGCAGGGCGGCCGGTACTTGGCCGATCACATTCCCGGCGCACAGTTGCTTGAGGTAGACGGCACCGACCACGCGCCCTGGTTCACCGATCCCGACACGATCACGCCCATGATCGAGGAGTTCCTCACAGGCAGCCATGCCGCGCCGTCGCAGTCACATCGCGCCCTGCGCACCGTATTGTTCACCGACGTGGTCGCATCGACCCAACGCGCCGCGGCGACCGGCGACGAGCGGTGGCGTGCGGTACTTCACCGCCTTGGTGAGATCACCGCCGATCTCACGGAACGATTCGGCGGCGCGGTGGTCAAGAGCACCGGCGACGGCCACCTCACCACTTTCGACGGCCCGACGCAGGCCATCCGCTGCGCCGAGGCCCTGTGCACTGACGCCGAGACGCTGGGCATCCAGCTGCGCGCTGGCATCCATATCGGTGAGTGCGAACTGTTGGACGCCGACATCGGGGGGATCGCCGTACACATCGCGGCGCGCATCCTGGGCCAGGCCGGCGCCGGCGAGATCCTTGTCTCGCGCACTGTTCGTGACCTGGTCGTCGGCTCGGGCACTGGCTTCGAGGATCGCGGCAGCGTCGAGCTGCGGGGCGTGCCCGGCACCTGGCAACTCCTGGCGGTCGATCGCCACGGCCCCCGGCCGGGATCGGACGAGGCGGCACTGATATCAATGCCCACCCCCGGGCCTCGCACGGCGATGCGCCGCTCGGACCGCGCCGCGGCCGCCATGGCCAGGCGCACACCGTGGATCCTGCGCGGGGTGGCCCGCCTCGCCCCGGCCACCACCAGTCGCAGCTGAACGGCTACAGGAGTCAGCGCGCCGGCGGGATTCCGGAACCCAACCTTCGCTCGCCGCTGTGCGCGGCCCCTCGTCCAGTTCCGCCAGTTTGCAGTCCACGCGGTGCAATAGGCGCTAGCGGCACGCAACTGTGCCAAAGTCGGTATTCACACGTCCGGGATCCGTACGCTCAATGCCGTGGCGGAAACGTCGTATGCGAAGTGCGGCGATCTGAGCCTGGCGTATCAGGTGTTCGGCGACGGGCCCGTCGATCTGGTCTTTGTCGGGCCGGTGATCAGTCACGTCGAGTTGTGCTGGACCATTCCCGAGTTCAAAGCGTTCTTTGAGCAACTCGCCACGTTCTCTCGCGTCGTCCTGTTCGACAAGGCCGGGGTCGGGCTGTCGGACCCGGTGCCGAAAGTTCGCACGCTGGATGATCGAGCCGCCGAGATCGAGGCCGTCATGGACGCTGTCGGCTTCGGAAAGGCCGTCCTCTTCGGTCTGAGCGAGGGCGGACCGGCGTCCATTGTTTTCGCAGCAACACGACCGGCGCGAACGCGGGCGCTGATCCTTACCGGCGCGGTCCCGTATTGGGGCTTCGCCGGGTGGCACGACATCGACCCGACCGAGGTGCGGGCGCGCCTCGTTGCCGAGCTGGGTGAGGGCTACACGCCGTCGACTGAGCAGCTCGCCCACGTCCAGGAATTTAGCCGCGCCATCCTCTCAAGGTGGGGCAGCGGTGCGACAGCCAGCATCGGCCTACCGTCAGTGTCGAGTCGATTACGCCAGCTCGCCATGTTTGAGCGCATGTGCGCGAGCCCGGGGATGGCGCGCGCGTCAATCGAAGCGGCGTTTCGGATCGACGTGCGGCCGATCCTGCCGACGATCACCGCGCCCACCCTGGTCACCCATGCCCGCGGGGACCCCGCGGTTCCGGTGCAGTTCGGCCGGTATCTCGCCGACCACATCCCTGGCGCACGGTACCTGGAGGTCGACGCTGCCGACCACTGGCCCTGGTTCACCGAGCCCGACAAGATCCTGACCGGGATCGAGGAGTTCCTCACCGGCAGCCATGCCGCGCCGGCGCAATCACATCGCGCCCTGCGCACCGTGCTGTTCACCGACATCGTCGCCTCCACGCAACACGCTGCGGAGACGGGTGACGAGCGGTGGCGGGCGGTGCTGCACCGCTTTGGTGAGATCACCGCCGACCTCGCGGAACGTTTCGGCGGCACGGTGGTCAAGAGCACCGGCGACGGTCACCTCATGACGTTCGACGGCCCGACGCAGGCCATCCGCTGCGCCGAGGCGTTCCGCGCAGATGCTGAAACGCTGGGCCTCGAGATCCGCGCCGGCATCCACACCGGCGAGTGCGAACTGCTCGACGCCGACATCGGGGGGATCGCCGTACACATCGCGGCGCGCATCCTGGGCCAGGCCGGCGCCGGCGAGATCCTTGTCTCGCGCACCGTGCGCGACCTGGTCGTCGGCTCGGGCACTGGCTTTCAGGACCGCGGCAGTGTGGAGCTGCGCGGCGTGCCCGGCCGCTGGCAACTCCTGGCGGTCGATCCCCTTGGTGCGCGAGCCGGATCGGCCGAGGCGCAATTGGCGTCAACGCCGACCCCCGGCCCCCAGGCCGGGATGCGTCGGTCGGACCGCGCTGTCGAGGCGATCGCCAGGCGGACACCGTGGATCCTTCGCGGGGTGGCCCGCCTCGCCCCGGCCACCAGTCGCAACTGAACAGCTACCCGAGTCAGCCCGCGCTCGGAGGTGTACCGCCGCCGGGCTGTGCTGCTGAAAGCGGTTCAGGACATCCAAGGGAACCAGTCGAACGGGATGCCCGTCTGACTTACTGCTCCCTCGGGCCGCCACTTAGTTTCCCACGGTGGCGGGCCGATCCGCGCTTAGGGTTTGTCTTCTCCTCGCCGGGTGCCGCTGGTATGACTGGGCCCGGTCATGTCGGGTTCGAGATCAGTTTCTGGAGCCTCAGAGGCGGGCTGTTCATCTGCCGGTGATGCTGTGGCACCACCCGGTGTCGAGTCGGGGGCCGGTGACTTGTACTCGGCGGATTTGAGCTGCCGGGACGCAACATGTACCACTTCGTCGAGCCGTGGCGGGAGTCGTTCCAGGAGGTCCACCAGTTCCTCACCGGTCACCAGCCGGAGGTGGACGACGATCGTGTGCTCGCCACCGTGCTGTTCACCGACATCGTCGACTCCACGCGCCTGGCAACCGAGATCGGCGACAGGAACTGGCACGCGCTGCTCGACGCACATGACGCTGTCGTGAGGTCGCAGCTCGCACGCTTTCGCGGTCGCGAGGTGAACACCTCCGGTGACGGTTTCCTTGCGATGTTCGACGGCCCTCAACGAGCGATCCGCTGCGCCATGGCGATCCGCGATGCGGTGCAATCCCTCGGCATCGAGGTGCGCGCCGGGTTGCACACCGGCGAGTGCGAGGTCCGAGGTGACGACATCGGCGGAATCGCCGTGCACATCGGGGCGCGCGTCAGCGCACTGGCCGGACCGAACGAGGTGCTCGTGTCCAGCACGCTGCGCGACCTCGTGATCGGATCAGGCCTTGAGTTCGAAGAGCGCGGCGCTCACGCGCTCAAGGGCGTACCTGGTGAATGGCACCTGTTCGCCGTCGCCTCGTAGATGCGGGTTTCTGCCAGACACATTCGGCTGCCAGGCAAGGTGGTCAGTCGGCATTCACTTCGAGACCGCGTTCAGTTCTGCTCGGGCCTCGTCGATTTGGCCATAGGCGTACGTCACCATATCGGCTGTGGTCATCGTCTCACCCTTGCGGGCGAGAGTTTCGTACGTCTTTTCGCCGAGGACATCGCGGAGGTGTGATTGCGGTGCTGGCCTCGGGGACGACAAGGCTCGTTGCGCGATTCACGGCGTGGCCTGGAGATGGTGGTGGCCTGACTCATAGTGCCCAAGCCGGTCGAACAACGCAGCGGGCTTCGCGCGGCTCTGGGCAGGGGCCACCCTTCTCGGCGGCTCAAATCTTCGCGGCTCCGGTGACGGCGAGGATGGTGCTCGCGACCAGCTCGGGATCGTCAATCGTCGGAGTGTGCGGGAGGCCGGGCAGGATGGTGAAAGTCGCGCCGGGTAGGCGGTCGCGGGCGATGGCTTCGCACACCTCGACTGGGAGAATCCTGTCGTTTTCGGCCCAGGCGATAGTGATTGGGCACGGCAGGGATTCCATCGGTGCGACCTGTTCGTCCGTGTTGTTGCAGATGTCGCCGATGATGGTGCAATCCAAGGACACTTCGGTGATTTCGATGGCTCGCTTGTAGCTGAGTCGATCTCCATGCAACGTCGCATCGGTCAACGCACGTCGGCGCATCCCCGGCGATTTCAGTAGAAGCGGTGTGATGGGACGCGTCAAGCGGCCCAACGCAAACTGCCGTCGCAGCCTCTTCGCGACCTGGGCCCGCAGATCGTCCGACCACAATCCGCCCGGTGAAAATACACAGACCGATGCGGCCCGGCCACGGCGCGCCAATTCGAGCGCTATGAATCCACCCATCGAGTGGCCCGCTAAATGTGGCCGTTCTAGTCCGCGTTCGTCAAGGTAGCGTTCGGACTCATCGATGACATCCCACATCGTGACCGGTCGCCGCTGCACAACTGGCCCTCCACGATGACCGAGGGCTGACGGTGTGTATACGTCGTGGTAGGCGGATAGCAGCGGCGCAATATCCCGCCATTGATCGCCAGACCACGACCCGCCATGCAGGAGTACAAGAGGCGACAGTTCCGGGGTCATCCGCTCAGCTTGGCAGGGAAATCCCTTCGTACGGAGGGATTTCGCGGAGTCTTGGCGAGCCGGGCGCAGCTCGGCCTGGAAGACCAACTGCGTTTCGAAAACAACGTTCCCACGATCCCTTTCGAAACGGAGATTCGAGACTCTCGTATGTCGTCTATTTCGAGACGGCGTCCAGTTCTGCTCGGGCCTGGTCGATTTGGTCGTATGCGTACGCCACTATCTCGGCGGTGGTCAATGTCTCGCCCCTGCGGGCGAGCTGGTCGTAGGTTTGGTCGAAGCTCATTTGCCGTGCGGTAGCGGCTCGTACTTCGTTGTCACCGAGCCGCTATGACCGCTTGGACGCTCACCGTATTGTGTCCGGGCACAAGTTGTGTTGCGCTGCCGTCACAAGCTGTTGCTTCCATGCATAGAGCATCGGGACAACGCTGGACGTTCGGCGAGGTCGCGAATCCGGTATGTCGAGCCCGCCAGTGCGGCACCGGCGTCGGTGGCGGCACTCGACGACTATCGGGATCTCTGATCTGCTAGCACACTCCAGCTACCACCGGGTGCCGTCGAGCCCTGGGATCACGCACCGCCCGTCAGCAGCCACTCGCCCAATCAGCATGCCGTCATACCCCGTGCACGAGGCGTTGAGCGGCTCACAGGTGTTGATGGACGTGATCACCTTGTCGGGGCCGCACGCGGAGCCGGGCGCTGGCGGGTCGGCATTGGCGATGGCGGTGCTGAAGCCCAGCGTCAGCATTGCTGCGGCAGCAAAGACGAGTGAGCGGGTCGCGTCAAACATGATCGATACCTCCGGAGGATGGACCCCGACAAGCAGTAAACGAATGACGGTGCCATTCGGTTCATTGCTGTACTACCCCTGTAGCCAAGCCGTTTCCTGCGTTCTGATGTGGGACCGTTTCTCTCTGTCTCTCTACGTGGTGTGGTTCATTGCGTCCAACTGTGGTCCCCCGGTTCTTGAGGCGTAAGTGGTGCTTACCGCTACTGCGTAATCGGCGGTCGGTAAGCTCGGCTTCGTCCGCCGCGAGACGGCCCTCGATTGGAGGGTGCGGGGTGCCCCCTTCGTCGAATAAGGCTCCGCATCGCACGGCCAGCGCCGGCTCTCTCTCCGCTCGAATTACCGGGTACTCAAGGCGGTGCAGAAAATGCTCGGACACGCCTCGGCGGCCATGACGCTCGATGTCTACACGGACTTGTTCAGCGACGACTTGGAGGCCGTGGCGACCGCGTTGGACGTCGCCCGTTCACGCGAAAGTGTGGGCAAAATGTGGGCACGGGTGGGCACGGGACCGGCGAAGCCGGACGGTAGTACCGAGTGCGCCAAGCAGCAGCACTGCCCAATCACGCCTCCGAGCTGCTGGTTTAGAAGTCCCAGTCCTCGTCTTCGGTGACGACGGCCTTGCCGATCACGTACGACGAACCCGAACCCGAGAAGAAGTCGTGATTCTCGTCGGCGTTGGGTGAGAGTGCCGACAGGATAGCGGGATTCACGTCAGTCTCGTCCTTGGGGAACAGCGCCTCGTAGCCGAGATTCATCAACGCCTTGTTCGCGTTGTAGCGCAGAAACTTCTTGACGTCCTCGGTGAGCCCGACCTCGTCGTACAGGTCCTGGGTGTACTCCACCTCGTTGTCGTAGAGTTCGAACAGCAGCTCGTAGGTGTAGTCCTTGAGCTCCTGCTTGCGGCTCTCGTCCTCGAGCGCCAGCCCCTTCTGGTACTTGTAGCCGATGTAGTAGCCGTGCACGGCCTCGTCGCGGATGATCAGCCGGATCATGTCGGCGGTGTTGGTCAGCTTGGCACGGCTGGACCAGTACATCGGCAGATAGAAGCCGGAGTAGAACAGGAAGCTCTCCAGCAGCGTGGAGGCCACCTTGCGCTTCAGCGGCTCGTCGCCCTTGTAGTACTGCATGACGATCTCGGCCTTGCGCTGCAGGTTGGGGTTCTCCTCCGACCAGCGGAACGCGTCGTCGATATCGGCCGTCGAGCACAGGGTGGAGAAGATGTTGCTGTAGCTGCGCGCGTGCACCGACTCCATGAACGCGATGTTGGTGTAGACCGCTTCCTCGTGCGGGGTCAGTGCATCGGGGATCAGGCTGACCGCGCCGACCGTGCCCTGGATCGTGTCCAGCAGCGTCAGGCCGGTGAAGACCCGCATGGTCATTTCCTTTTCATGGGCGGTCAGCGTCCCCCACGAAGGGATGTCGTTGGACACCGGAACCTTTTCCGGCAGCCAGAAGTTGCCGGTCAGCCGGTCCCACACCTCGGCATCCTTCTCGTCCAGCAAGCGGTTCCAATTGATGGCCGAAACACGGTCGATCAGCTTCACGCCATAACTCACGGGAACCTCGCTTCACCTGGTCTTTTAAGTCTTCGCTAGAAGTGCGCTCCAGCGCCTCCAACACTACAACTGGGGTCCGACGAAGCGGCGATATACGACATGTTGTGGTCCGCGTGTCGCGCCGTTTATCGTCGGGCTCCCACCGCGGCGCGCTGCCCCACGCCGAGGAACGTGTACTCCGAGGGCTTGAGCTTGCGCATGTCTCGCCAGTACTCCCAGGTCATCCCGCTCCACAGGGCCCGGTTGACGCCGTGCTCGTCGAGATACCAGCTTCGGCACCCGCCGGTGTTCCAGACGGTGTGTGCGAGTTCGCGCTGCAGTTCTTCGTTGTCGCGGTCCTGCGCACCGCGCGTCGGCGCCAGCGCCTGCGCGTCGTACTTGTCGACGGCGGCGATCGCCTGGGCCACATACCGGACCTGCGCCTCGATCATGAAGACGACAGACGTGTGCCCCAGCCCGGTGTTAGGGCCGAGCAGGAAGAACAGGTTGGGCATGTCGGCGACGGCGACACCGCGGTGGGCGACCACACCCTCGCGATTCCACCGATCCACCAGGTCTTCCCCGCCGGCGCCTTTGATGTCGACATAGGTGTAGGAGTCGGTGACGTGGAATCCGGTTGCGTAGACGATCACATCCACCTTGTGCTCGGCACCGTCATCGGTGACGATTCCGTCGGGCGTGATGCGGGTGATCCGGTCGGTGATGAGATGGCACTTCGGATTCGCGACGCCCTGATAATAGTTGGGCGAGTACAGAATTCGCTTGCAACCGGCTCGATACGTCGGCGTCAGCCTGCGGCGAAGCTCCTTGTCTTTCACGGCGCGCCTGATGTTCAGCGATGCGACCACCTGCACAGCCCGCAGCAGCCCCGGCCGTCGCGTCATCGCGAAACCGAGACCCTCGAGGCCCCAGTAGATGCCGCTGCGCACCGCCAGCCGCAGCCCGGGGACAGAGGTGAAGGCGCGTTTGAGGGCCTCGGGGAACGGCTTGTTGGGTCTTGGCACCACCCACGGCGGCGTGCGCTGATACAGCTGCAGCTCGCTGACCTCGTTCACGATCGCGGGCACGATCTGGATGGCGCTCGCGCCGGTCCCGATGACCGCGACCTGCTTGCCCGCGAGGTCGACGCTGTGGTCCCACTCGGCGGAATGGAAAGAGGCGCCGCCGAATACGTCTTTGCCGTCGATGTCGGGGATCAGCGGGATGTGGAGCGCGCCGGCTCCCGAGATCACGAACTGAGTGATGTACTCCTGACCGTCCGCGGTGAAAACATGCCACCGGTACTCCGAGTCGTCCCAATGCGCGCGGTCGACGAGCGAGTCGAACCTGATGTAGCGGCGCAAACCATACTTCTCCGTGACGCCTTTCAGGTAGTCCCAGATCTCGGGCTGCGGCGAGAACAGCTTGCTCCACGTCGCCTTCGGTTCGAACGAGAACGAGTACAGGTGCGACGGGACGTCGCACGCGCACCCTGGGTACGAGTTGTCCCGCCACGTGCCGCCGACATCGCCTGCCTTCTCCAGGATCAGGAACTCCACACCTTGCTTCTGCAGCGCGATCGCCATCCCGAGCCCGGAGAACCCGGTGCCGATGATCAGTGCGCGGGTGTGGACGGGATTCCGGGTGGTGGTGTTCTCGGCCGCCTGCTCGGCAACGGTCATGCGGTCTCCCCTACCTTCTCTCGGCCACCTGGGAACAGCGGTACCGGGTATTTCCCACGCCAGTGTAAGGCGGTCAGGTCACCGCCGGAACGCGCCGGGCGCGGAGCGTCGATCGAGCACCCAGACGGTGGCCAGCAGCAGAACGACGGTCAGTACGGCGAGTGCAACGAGGTTGCGCCCTGTCCCTCCGTCGAAGGTGTCGCGGTACACCGACATGGCCGGCATCGCGTTCGTGTACCGCTCGAGACCCAGGTCGCGACCCAGCGCTTCGAACGCGTGACGGTTGGACAGACCGAAGCTGATCAGACGTCCGGGGGTGGCCATCTGGTCGACCGGAACGATGGCGCCGCCGAACAGAACCTGCGGGAAACAGAGCATCGGGAGGGCGAGCGCCGCCTGAGCGGCGTTGGATACCGCAGCTGACGCAAGCAGTCCGAGCGCAAGCGCGGACATCGCCTCGATGACGATCGTGCCGAACAGCAGGACATACACATGCCAGCCCACGGCGGGGAGCCTGCCCAGCACCCTTAGCACCCCGAGGAGCACCGCGGACACCCCGGCCAACACCGGAAGCAACGTTGTGACTTTGGACGCCACATAGGCGCCGACGCTCAGACCCGCCAGACGCTCCCTGCGAAAGACCGCCATTTCTCCGATGATCTGGAGCAGACCGTACGTCAGACCGAAGAAGAAGCCATCGAAGGCGATCCAGAACATGATCTGCGCCGGGCCGACGCCTGCCCCGCCACCGACGCCGAACGCGCCCCGCTTGAACAGAGTCGCCATCATCGCCGTGACCAGGACCGGTGAGCCGAGCAGAATCGCCAACGTCAGCCGGTTGCGTAGGAGCACATCGGTATTGCGCCTGGTCAACAGCCACCACTGCCGGATCGCACCCACGCGATCGACATCACGTGAGACTGTCGCGATAGGCAGTGAAGCCATGCCGGCACCGGTTTCGGTTGTCGGTCGACTGGCCGAGAACCGTTGCGCCCACCGTTCGGGCGTCGCCTCGTCGGCAAGTTTCTCGTACACCTCGGCGAGGTCCCGGACGCCGAAGTATCGCCGCGCCTCGGTAGGGGCGCCGGTGAAGGCCAGATGGCCGTCGCGAGCAAGGAACACCACTCGGTCACACATGTCTATGCCCGCGGGCTCGTGCGTCGTGATCACGATCGTGACACCTCGCTCGCTGAGCCGGCGCAGCAGGCGCATCACGCCGGCCGCCGTCGACGGATCGAGCCCCGAGGTCGGTTCGTCCAGGAAGAACAATCGTGGTCGGGTCAGCAGCTCGACGGCGATACTGGCCCGCTTGCGCTGGCCGCCGGACAGCGCGCGGACGGGCACCTCGGCCCGGTCGCTCAGGTCGAGATCGTCCATGGTCTCCTCGACCACCCGATATGCTTCCGCTGCCGAAGTTCCGGCGGGCAGCCGTAGCCGCGCGGCATAGCGCAGCGTCCGGCGCAACGGCATCTCCAGGTGGATGATGTCGTCCTGAGGGACGTAACCGATCCGGGAATCCCCGCCGACCCGGGCACCGCGAGCGACACCGTCGTGGCGAACGTGCCCGGCGGACGGCGGTTGCTGACCGGCGAGGATCTCGAGCAAGGTGGTCTTTCCCGCACCGCTGCCGCCGGCAATGGCGACCAGTTCACCGGGTTCCACTACCAGCGACAGCTCCCGCAGGATCTGCCGTGCGCCGACACACCGGCTCACGTTCACTGCTTCGATCCGCCCGCCCGCCTGCGCCTCGCGCGCGCGGCGCGATGTGCGCGTGTACGACCGTGTGCTGATCGGCGGATCGATCGCGTTCTCAATCATGGCGGAACCCTTCTGGTGGTCGAACGTGCTTCGTCAACGACGATCATCTGTTCGTTGCCCGGGCGGCCGCATGAGGCGTCTGCCTCAAGTCAGCGGGTTGGATGACCGCTGAGTGTCAATGTGATTGGGCCGGCCCGGGAACCGTTATGGACGCGTCGCAGCGTCGGAAGGGAACACCGCCAGTCCCCGATCGATCGCAGCGAGACTCGCCTGCGTGCGATTGTTGACACCCAACTTGGAGTAGACGCGTTCGATGTGGTTACGCGCCGTCTTCTCCGCGATGTACAACTCGGCCGCGATCTGACGGTTCGATCTGCCCTGCGCGACGAGTCGAAGGACCTCCACCTCCCGGGCGGTGAGGCCTCCCGACTGGGAGGTGCGTCGCGCTACCCGGTGCCCTGCCGCCGCCAGGACGGCCTCGACGCAATCCGCGTCGAGGCGTCCAGCCCGTGCTTCGTCGCGCAGTTGACGTGCGGCGCCGTCACGGTCGAACCCGGGGCGCTCCGGACGTGGCTCGAGCAGTTGGTGATAGGCCACGGCCGCTGCAAGCAGGCGATCCGTCGAGGACAACTCCTTGCCCGCAAGCCCACGGGGGAAACCGGATCCGTCGATCCGCTCCTCGTGCTTGGTCGCGACCGACACCACCGACTCCAAGCCGGCGACCCGGCTGAGTATCCGGCCGGTGAGGTACGGATACATCCGCAGGCGTTCCGATTCGGCGGTACTGAGCGGTGCTCTCTTCTGCCAGATGTGGTTGGACACGCCCAATCTGCCGAGCCCGTGCACGAGGCCTGCGCGATAGAGACGGGTGACGTCCTCCGACGGCTTACGCAGGTGCCGGGCCGCTCCGGCGGCCAGATCCGCGACGCCGCGCGAGTAGCCGGGCGAACTGGGGCATTTGAGGTCGACGAAATCGGCTACGGCCCTGAGCAATTCATCGATCTCATCGCCGTCGAGCGTACGGTGCAGATCCGGCGCCTGAGCCAACGCAGCGGTCCAGACGTCGATCTCCAGCAGTCCGTCGACGATCGCGACGGCGTTGCGCTCGAACACATCGGCCACCGCAGGGCTGAATTGCGTCCCACGCCTGGACCGGACGACGCTGAGAGCGCGTTGCACACCACTCGTCCGCAGATGCACCTCGACGACGTCGGCCAGATGGACGATGTGAACTTCGGCCGGGATTTCCTCTCCACGAGCGCCGTTCGGCATCCCCCGGCCATCCCAGCGCTCGAAGATGTATGCCAGCGCCTGCCCGACCTGCTTGTCCAGGCCCATCCGATCGGACAGCACACTGGCAGAACTGCAATGCGAATGAATCAGCTTGCCGACCTGATTACGTGCGGTGACGAGGAAGGCCGCCGCGCGAATGCCACGCTCCCATGCGGGTAGGCCGCGCCCGACGTGGCTGACCATCAGACGCAGGAACGGCAGGCCGGTCATGTCCACCCCGTAGGTGTCGGCCCGGAACGCGATGTCGTCACCGAACAACGCCGAAAGCTCGTGTGAATCGGCGTGACAACCGATCCAGCCCACCAGATTGGCGTAGTAGACCGTCGCCCGTCGTTGCGCGTCCAGGCCCATGATCTCTGCGATGCGGGTGGCGATCAGCGACGACCGGAGCATGTGTTCCATCGGCTGACCCAGTCCGAGGTCGATCGCCAGCGATATCGCGGCCAGCAACTCCGCTCTGCGCAGGCCCTTTGTCGAGCCCGGCAGGGTCCCGGACGGGTGCACGTGCTCATTCTGCACCCAGATACGGCGTTGCCGAGGCAAACGGGCGGCCAACGACCTGACCACTTGAGGCCGATGCCTCATGCGCGATAGAACCACCAAGGCGACCATGTCTCCATGACCACCATCAACATTTCTGTCGAGACCTCAGCCGCGCTACCGAAGAACCCATGGGACACGGTGCTGACCGACGGTCACGGATCGTTGGTCAAGGCGCGACGACTGTTCCGGTATCTACCGTCGGCCCCCCGATGCAAGCTCTGCAACAACCCGTTCGGCGGACCCGCCGGACGGGTCCTCTCCGCTGCCGGCTTCAGTCCGTCGCGCAAGAACCCGAATCTGTGCAGCCGCTGTTGTGATGTGCTTCCAGCAGGTGGTGCCGAGGTCGACATCGCCGTGCTGTTCGCCGACGTTCGCGGCTCGACCGCGCTGGGCCGGCTAGGCGCGGCAGCGGACTTCGCCTCGTTGCTCAACAGGTTCTACAAGGTCGCGACCCACACCCTTCTCCGGCACGACGCAGTGATCGACAAGCTGATCGGCGACGAAGTGATGGCCTTTTTCGTCAAGGGCATCAGCGGTCCGCACTACCGGGACCGGGCGGTTCGGGCGGGGCGAGACCTGCTCGACGCGGTCCGCGACGGCAGCGGCGACGCACCCTGGCTCGACCTGGGCGTGTCGGTCAACGCAGGCGTCGCCTACGTCGGCAATGTCGGCAGCTCAGTCGTGGATTTCACGGCTCTCGGGGACACGGTCAACGTGTCGGCGCGGATGCAAGAACACGCCGCGGGCGGGGAATTGCTGGTCGCGTCCGGAGTGGCCGACCACCTCATGGCTACGGCATCGCGGCGCGCCTTGAACCTGCGAGGTCGTGAGGAGCCCCTCGACGCGTTCGTCCTTCGCGCTGCCGAGCCGCGATGAAGTCTTCTCAGGCCACGGGTTGTTGGCGGCGCACCGCGGTATGGATGGGTTGATCGGCGTCGATCTTGATGCCGAGCAGCTCGCTGGTCCCATTGATGGCCCCCACCATGATCGTCGTGAGGTGCGCGACGAAGCGATCGGCGGCCATCCGGCGCGGGCTGTCGTCGTTGGCGCCCAACCACCAGTCCGTCGCCGAAGCCGCGGTGCCGAAGATCGCGAAGGCCGCCAGTTCGAAGGCAGCCGGATCGAGCGCCATGTCCTCGAGCTCGCTGCTGACCATGTCGGCGATCGCCAGGGTGATGTCGCGGCCTTTGTTCACCGTCGTCATCGCGGCCGCGGACTGGTCGGCGAATCTCCCTTGGAGCAGGAACCGCACAACGTTGGGATGCTGATCGACCAGCTCGACGTAGTGCTCGACGCCGTGGCCGACGATCTCACGGGCCGAATCCTTTTCCACGTTGACCGACGGGATGATCGCGGCCCACAACTCATCGCGCATCCGTTCACCGATCGCCTGGAACAGGTCGGACTTGTCGGTGAAATGCCGGTAGATCTTGGGCTTGGCTGTGCCGGCCTCCTCGGCGATCTCACGCAGCGACAATTCGGGCCCGAGACGGTCGATCGCCCGGAAGGCGGCGTCGACGATCTCGGCCCGTACCTTCTTGCGATGTTCGCGCCAGCGTTCGCTGCGGGCATCGACCTTGACGCCCGGTTCATGACCAGAGCGTGACCTCGACCTTCCGCGCATTCCAAGCACTGTACCCGCCCCCGGCCCTTTGACCTGCTCAGACCGTGTCAGAACACGCCATTGGGATACGTCACCGGGTGCGTTGACGCAGGAGATGACCTGCGCCGACTTGGGTACTATCTCTGCGACAGCGACCATAATGAGACGAGAGTTATGACTCAGCGATACGACCTGGTCATCGCCGGTGGTGGGCCATCGGGGTCGGCCGCCGCGTGGCAGGCCGCCCAGACCGGCGCGAAAGTCGTCGTATTGGACAAAGCCGACTTTCCCCGTGACAAGCCCTGCGGTGACGGCCTGACGGCGCGCGCGGTCAGCTATCTGCAGAAGATGGGCCTGGCCGACGAGGTGGCCACCTTCCACCGGGTCAACCGGGTGACGGTGTTCAGCCCCAGCCAGTGGGAGCTGTCGTTCCCGAAGCGTCCGGGCATGCCCGATCACGGCCACACCGTCAGTCGAACCCATCTGGACACGGTGCTGCTGAAGCACGCCGAGTCCGCTGGCGCCGAGATACGTCAGTCGGCCGAGGTGACCGGGCCCGAGCTGGACGCGAACGGCCGGGTCGTCGGCGTCACGCTCAAGAGCGGCGAGAAGGTCTACGGTGACGCGGTGATCGCCGCCGACGGCGCCTACTCCCCCATCAAGCGCGCGCTGAAGATCGACTCGGAGTACAACGGCTACTCGGCGATCGCGATCCGCTCGGAGATGCATGCCAGCCGGCCGGATTCCGATTCGTTGGACATCTACCTCAAACTGCAGTTCCAGGGCGATCAGCTGCCCGGCTACGGCTGGGTGTTCCCGATGGGCAACGGCGTGTTCAACATCGGGCTGGGCTATGTCAACAGCTACAAGAACTGGCAGTCGATCAACGCCACGCAGTTCCTCGGCGAGTTTCTCCGGTCGTTGCCCACCGACTGGGAGCTGCCGCCGATCGAGGAGCTGAAGAAGAACAAGAGCGTACGCGCGTGGCGCCTGCCGATGGGGTTCACCGCATGGCCGCCGTGGCGGCCCGGTGTGCTGTTCACCGGTGACTCACTGGGTGCCGGGAAGCCGGCGTCGGGTGCGGGCATCTCCAAGGCGTTGGAGTCAGGCCTGGCCGCGGGCGAGTGCGCGATCGCGGCGCTGCAGAACGGTGGCCCCGACGACTTCACGAACTATGCGCTGCGGATGGAAGCGGCGTGGGGCCGGGAGTACAAGCGCGGCCGCTACTTTCACAAGTTGGCCGGTATTCCCGCCGTCGCGAACACCGGTATCAAGGTCATCGACAACGGCTTCTTCCGCGACCGGATGCTCAAGGCGCTCTACAAGAAGGCCCAAGGCCCGCAGCACACCTACAAATAGTCTTCCGATCGCCGCGAGGATGCGGTTTCCCAGGCCGGCGGCTAGGCGGAGGCCTGGTTGGTCGCCCGCCCGATGACGAGCGGACGGACGATCGTGGGCATGCCGCGCCACACAGCATCGTCGGCCTCGACGGCAAATCCGCTGGCGCGCATCAGGTTCACGGTCGCCCGATTGCAGCAGCATCCGCATGCGAAGCGACGCCACGGTTCGAACAGGTAGTCCTGGCACTTCGCGAGTAACCGCGACGCCGCGCGCACGTGTTCGACGAAGATCAACTGCCCGCCCGGACGGAGCACGCGGGCGATCTCGCTCAGGGTGCCTTCGGGGTCGGCGACGGTGCAGAGGACGAGCGTTGACACGACGGTATCCACCGAGGCATCAGCCAGGGGAAGGCGCTCCGCTGGGGCGTCGATGATCTGCGCGACGCGGTTGTGCCGCTGCAGACGAAGCGCGAGTCTCTGGCGCATTGCCGCATCGGGTTCGGTCAGCAGAAGCTCGCTAACCCCGGCGGGGTAATGCGCAATGTTCAATCCGGTCCCCGCGCCGATCTCGACCACCCGCCCGCTGGCGTTGCGCAGCAGCGCTCTTCGTCGGCCGCGCATGCCCGCGATCTCGCTGAACCAGAGAAACGGGTCGTACAGCACGGCGAAAATTCGCAGCCAACCGGCTGACGGCGAGCTCGTCTGCTGTGGGTCACGTGCGGTGCTCGCAATGTGTGTCATGCCCGGAAAGATACGACCCGCCGCATCCTCAGCACATCCCTCAGCGCGGCCATCTCGTGCGAATGGCCCCTTCGGGCCACCTCAAAGGAGCCCGAGGCGGGCAGCCTCTGCAACGGCGGCCGTCCGTGAGCTATGGCCCAGCTTGCGGCGGATGTTCGCCACGTGCCGGTGAACAGTGTGCGGGCTCAATATCAGCTGCTCGGCGATCTCGCGGTCGCTCAACCCTCGTGCAATGCACGCGATGACCTCCTGCTCACGACCGGATAGCGGGGAGTGCTTCGGTTCGCCGACCTCGCGCGGCCACGACTGCTCGGGTGCGAGCGCTTCCCGGCACGCGCGGACGACGGACTCGACGTCACCGTGCCACGGGAAGTGCGCGCTGCCCTGCAGCGGAAGGAACGTCGCTCCCGGAATCCCTGCCGCGACCTCACGCCCCAGCCGGTACGGTACGGCGCGATCGTCGCGACGATGCACCACGAGCGTCGGCGTGCGAACCAGGGGTAGGTGCGTTCTCACGTCGAGGGAGTAGACCAGACCCAACAACGCGGCGGCGGTCTCGGCCGTCGCCGCCTCCCGCTGCAATTGAGCGAAGCGTTCGCGGTCGGCAGACTCGGCTTTACCGAGGAAGAGGCCGCTGAGCAGACGCGAGCCGAGTCCCCAGTGCGCGCGCACCGCCCCGAGGATGGCGTCGGTGACGCCCGGCGGGGCGATCGCCTGGCCGTCGGCATAGGACCCGTACAGCACCAGGCGCTCCACCCGGTCCGGAAACGCTGCTGCAAACGCGATCGCGGTGCAACCACCGCATGACCCGCCCAGCAGCGACACCCGTTCGAGCCTGAGCTCGTCGATGACCGCCTGCAACGTCGCGACTTCTTCGTCGATGGTCAGATCTGTTCGGCGCATGGCGCGGTCCGACATACCGACGCCGAGCCGGTCGTAGCGGATCAGCGTGTAGCCATCCGCGACTCCAGTCCAGAACCGCCGAAAATCTGCACTCTGCCAGTCGAGTTCGAGGTGGCTGACCCACCATGCCGGAGCCACGAGCGGAGGACCGTCCCCACGGATCTCGTACGCCACGCGACGGCCGGCATGGGGAAGGAACCGGATCTCAGACTTCCCTGGCATCGAGTGAGCCTACGCCGGACTCTGAGCAGTCAACAGAGCCTCACGAGGGTCCCCTACAGCATGCAGGACACGCAGCCCTCGACCTCTGTTCCCTCCAGCGCCATCTGGCGCAGCCGGATGTAGTACAAGGTCTTGATTCCCTTGCGCCACGCGTAGATCTGCGCCTTGTTGACGTCGCGTGTGGTGGCGGTGTCCTTGAAGAACAGCGTCAGCGACAGGCCCTGATCCACATGCTGGGTGGCCGCGGCATAGGTGTCGATGATCTTCTCGTAGCCGATCTCGTAAGCGTCCTGGTAGTACTCGAGGTTGTCGTTGGTCAGGTAGGGCGCCGGGTAGTAGACGCGGCCGATCTTGCCTTCCTTGCGGATCTCGATCTTGCTCGCGACCGGGTGGATCGAGCTCGTCGAGTGGTTGATGTAGGAGATCGACCCCGTCGGCGGCACCGCCTGCAGGTTCTGGTTGTAGATGCCGTGCTTTTGCACCGACTCCTTGAGCTTGAGCCAATCCGCTTGTGTCGGGATGCGGATGTCGGCGTCGGCGAACAGCTGACGCACCTTGTCGGTCTTGGGCTCCCACGCCTGCTCGGTGTACTTGTCGAAGAACTCTCCCGACGCATACTTGGAGTTCTCGAAGCCCTTGAAGTGTGCGCCGCGCTCGATCGCGATCCGGTTGGACGCCCGCAGTGCGTGATACAGCACCGTATAGAAGTAGATGTTGGTGAAGTCCACACCCTCTTCGGACCCGTAGTGAATCCGTTCCCGCGCAAGATAACCGTGCAGGTTCATCTGCCCGAGGCCGATCGCGTGAGAATCGTTGTTGCCCTGCTCGATCGAGGGCACCGACCAAATATGGGTCTGGTCGCTCACCGCGGTCAACGCGCGGATCGCCACCTCGATGGACTGCGCGAAGTCCGGCGAGTCCATCGTCTTGGCAATGTTCATCGAACCGAGGTTGCACGAGATGTCCTTGCCCACCTTGGCGTAGGACAGATCGTCGTTGAACACCGATGGCGTGGACACCTGCAGAATCTCCGAGCAGAGGTTGCTGTGGGTGATCTTGCCTTCGATCGGGTTGGCCCGGTTCACGGTGTCCTCGTACATGATGTACGGGTAGCCCGACTCGAACTGCAGCTCGGCCAGCGTCTGGAAGAATTCGCGCGCCTTGATCTTCGTCTTGCGGATCCGCGCGTCGTCGACCATCTCGTAGTACTTCTCGGTGACCGAGATGTCGGCGAACGGCGTGCCGTAAACCCGCTCGACGTCATACGGCGAGAACAGGTACATGTCCTCGTTGCGCTTGGCCAGCTCGAAGGTGATGTCGGGTATCACCACGCCCAGCGAGAGCGTCTTGATGCGGATCTTCTCGTCGGCGTTCTCACGCTTGGTGTCGAGGAACCGGTAGATGTCGGGATGGTGGGCGTGAAGGTAGACCGCGCCCGCGCCCTGACGCGCGCCGAGCTGGTTGGCGTAGGAGAACGAGTCCTCCAGCAGCTTCATGATCGGGATGACACCCGAGCTCTGGTTCTCGATGTTCTTGATCGGTGCACCGTGCTCGCGAATGTTGGACAGCAACAACGCAACTCCGCCGCCGCGCTTGGACAGCTGCAGCGCCGAGTTGATGGAGCGCCCGATGGACTCCATGTTGTCCTCGATGCGAAGGAGGAAGCAGTTGTGCACGACGGTGCCACGGATCGTGTAAGTATGCGTGCCCTCAACGTGGAGGTTGTACACCTTGGTTGGAACATCCTTCGTGCGTTCGAGTGCGCGGACTCCGTACACGTGGCGCCCATGGACGACCTGGTACGTCTTGCGCGACGTCCCCTTCTGCCCCACGTAGTTGTGCAGGTTCTTGTCGATGCCGAAGATGAAGTCTTCGTTGGCGCCGGGCAGCCCGGGCACAAACACCTGCCCCGTCAGGTTGCCGGCTTGGTTGATGTACTGGCGAACCCGGGACATGATGCCGACTCGACGCAGAAGGAGCTGCACCTGGTCGATGAGGTCCGGGTTCACCAAGTCGAGCACCATCCCGCCGGTGGTCGAGCACCCATCGCCGCGGAACAACCCGGCCAAGAGGCCGCGCTGAAATTCTTCGTCGGCTGTCAGTACCTCGTGGGACAAGCGCTTCAGGTGGTATCCCGTTCCGACCATCGACAGGAAGAGCGACGCCACGACCTTGCTGTTGCACACCATGCGCACCGACTGGTCCGACACACTTTGGTGAACGGAAAGATCGGCGGCGAAGACTCGCTTGAACGCTGCCGCCAACTCCTGCTGGTACTCGAGCTCATGCGTCCCGAGTGTGAAGTGGATGCCATTGGGCGTCTTCGCGCTCTCTGGCCCCGATCGCTTGGAGATGTGGCCTTCGGCGACGTACCAGCCAAGGATGAGGCCGAGATCGTAGGACTCTTCGACATAGCGATTCACCGACACGAACTTCATATGGTGACGCTGCTTGTTGCGGTGCTTCAGGTCCGTGTTCACCTTACGAATCAGTCCGTCGACTTCTTCGTACTCGCCGGAGCCGACGTAGCCCATCAAGTCGTGCACACGTCGCTTGCGTCCGTCTAGCGGCGCCGCCGTCACGATGAAGTCAGTGGGTTGAATGTCCTGGGCAGCCAGCCACACGAACCCATTGAACGGGTCGGCACCGTCGCCGTCGATGAGGGTTTGCACCTCGCGCGTGGTCCACACCAGGATCGGATGCTCGGGAGTGCAGAGGATCGGCTCCTTGTGCCCGAAGTGTGAGATGCGCACGAGCGCTTGATCATTAGGGTTCTCGACGACGGCCTCGACGACAGAGAACGACCCGTCATGAGAGAGCACCCGATCACCGGGCTGCAGGGTTTCTATCGCCTGCGGGCCCTGCGGAGTGTCCACCGGAGTCCCGGCTGGAAAGCAGCTGACCGGCTCACCGCGCTGCTTCTTGCCCGAGTTCAGGAACGTCGGGGTGGCCGGCTGGAAGCGGCCGTCGATGATCTCGTCGACGAGCTTCTCGGCCAGCGCCGTGTCGCCGGCCGCCAGCGTCAACGACACCATCACGACGCGGTCCTCGAACCGCTCGAGGTAGCGCTTACCGTCGAACGTCTTCAGTGTGTAGGAGGTGTAGTACTTGAACGCGCCGAGGAACGTCGGGAACCTGAACTTCTTGGCATAGGCGCGGTCGAGCAGCGTCTTGACGAAGTTGCGTGAGTACTGGTCGAGCACTTCACGCTCGTAGTAGTTCTCCTTGATGAGGTAGTCGAGCTTCTCGTCGACGTCGTGGAAGAACACCGTGTTCTGGTTGACGTGCTCGCGGAAGTACTGATGCGCCGCTTCCCGGTCCTTGTCGAACTGGATCTTGCCGTCGGCGTCGTACAGGTTCAGCATCGCGTTGAGCGCGTGGTAGTCGTTCTCCCCGGCGCCGGCGGCCGAGTGGGCGCCCGGGGCGGGGGTGACTGCTACAGGCTCTGCAGCTGTGACGGTTGGTGGCACGTCTGTTCCTTCCAGAAATCAGCCAGGCCCGCGCGGACGGCTTCCACGTCGTCCGGGGTTCCCATCAGTTCGAAGCGGTACAGGTACGGAACGCCGCACTTGGCGGACACGACAGTGCCCGCGTAGGCGAACTCCGCACCGAAGTTGTTGTTGCCTGCCGCGATGACTCCGCGAATCAGCGAACGGTTGTGCTCGTTGTTGAGAAAAGCGATGACCTGCTTGGGGACATAGCCGCCGTCGTTGATGTCCGGTGTGGCGCGCCCACCGCCGTAGGTGGGCAGCACCAGCACGAACGGCTCGTCGACCTCGATCCGCCCGTGCAACGGGATCCGGACGGCAGGCAGACCGAGTTTCTCGACGAATCGGTGGGTGTTTTCCGACACGCTGGAGAAGTAGACGAGCTTGCTCACCTGATTCTCCTCCCTGGCTGTCGGAAACGTTTTATGCGGTCAGTACCCCGGCACCGGCCAGCGCCTTGATGCGATCGGGACGGAAGCCCGACCAGTGCTCGTTGCCTGCCACCACGACGGGTGCCTGCAGGTACCCCAGCGCCATGACATAGTCACGCGCCTCGGAGTCGACGGTGATGTCCACCTTGTCGAAGGCGATGCCCTGGTTCTCCAGCGCCTTGTAGGTGGCGTTGCACTGCACGCATGCCGGCTTGGTGTAAACGGTGATGTTCATCTGCGGGACGGCTCCTCTGCGAACGGGACTGAACAACGACTGGCAACTGCTCCGGTACTGCTCCTCGCTGAAGTTCAGCGACCCGCCCGCCCTCAAAATTCCGGCCGCCCGGGCAGCTTGGCCCGGCTGTCGGAAGGACCGACCTCGCCGGGTTCAGCGCGCCGGCCGACCCTCGAAAGCTCTGGAACCGTGTGGGTCTGTCGGTCTGCCAAACACTACACCTGGTGTCCGACATTCAGAAGGGATACAACATCTTCTAAACAACATTTGTGAAATTCCCTGGTCGTAAGCACCTCGGGCGCAGAGCTCACGGCGTGTCGCAGATCACATCACGTGCGTGTCGCCCGTCGTGGACCGGTATACCACCGGGGACCGACAGGCATTGCCGCGCGATCGTCACGGTGACGTAACAGCAAAGCCGCCGGAGGGCCTTCGATCGACCGGTCCGGCGGCTCCGCCATCGCTGGGTTCAGCCGACCTCGGCAGCCAGCTTGCCGACGATGTCGCGCAGGTTCGCTGCGACTTCGGCGTTCTCCCGGGGGTGCTTACCGTCGAGCGATTTGAACGGCACCGACAGCTTGAGGTCCTCGATCACGCGCGGTCCCGAGAGTCCCAACGACTTGCGCGTTTCGTCGTGCGCCCACACGCCGCCGTACTGCCCGAAGGACCCGCCGACGACCGCCGCCGGCTTGCCTTTGAGCGCGCCGTCGCCGAACGGGCGCGACAGCCAGTCGATAGCGTTCTTCAGCACGCCGGGGATGCTGCCGTTGTACTCCGGGGTGACGACCAGCGCGGCGTCGGCCTCAGCGGCGGCGGCACGCAGTGCGATCACCGATGCGGGCGCGTCGTCGTTGTCGATGTCTTCGTTGTAGAACGGCAGCTCGCCCAGCGCGTCGAACACCGTCACCGTGACGCCGTCCGGAGCGGTCTCGGCGGCCAACTCGGCGAGCTGGCGGTTGATCGATGCCGCGCGCAGGCTGCCCACCAGCGCGATGACCTTGACGTCGGCCATGTCTGTCCCTTCGACGAGTTCGTGATCCATCTTCGCATGGCTGAAACGGACTACGGTCCGATTTATTCCAACTGCGTTAAAGTCGAGAAGGTGGAACTCGAAGAGCTCGGCGGCCTACCGGTGTCCGCCCCCCAGGAGCGGGGCGACGCCGCACGCAACCGGGTCCTGCTGCTCGACGCCGCCCGCAGGCTCATCGCGGAGAGGGGGGCCGAGGCGGTGTCGATGGACGACATCGCGGCAGCGGCGGGAGTGGGCAAGGGCACGGTGTTCCGTCGGTTCGGCAGCCGTGCCGGGCTGATGATGGTGTTGCTCGACGAGGACGAGAAAGCCAATCAGGAGGCGTTTCTCTTCGGCCCACCCCCTCTGGGGCCCGATGCACAGCCACTCGAGAGGCTGCTGGCCTTCGGACGCGAACGAATGTGCTTCGCCGACACCCACTACGCACTTCTCTCCGCGGCCAACCGCGATCCGCAGAGCCGCTACAGCGCGCCGGCCATGCTGCAGCACACCCATGTCCGGCTGCTGCTCGACACGGCGGGGACCACCGGAGACCTCGACGCGCAGACCGATGCACTGTTGGCGCTCCTGGACGCCGACTACGTACGTCACCAGCTCGCCGATCGCGGCGAGACGCTGCAGTCACTCGGTGACAAATGGGAAAGCTTGGCGCGCAAGCTCTGTGGCACGTGACGTCGGTGAGCCGATGGGCGAAAAGCGGATGACGCCGTGGGTCCTGCATGTCGATCTCGACCAGTTCCAGGCCGCGGTCGAAGTACGGCGCCACCCCGAACTGCGCGGCAGGCCGATCATCGTCGGCGGCAACGGCGATCCCGATGAGCCGCGCAAGGTCGTCACGTGTGCGTCATACCCGGCCCGCGAATTCGGCGTGCACGCGGGCATGCCACTGCGCGCGGCCGCGCGCAAATGCCCCGACGGGGTGTTTCTGCCTCTGGACACCGACGCCTACGACGAAGCCTCCGAGGAGGTGATGGGAGTGCTGCGGGATCTCGGCCACCCCGTCGAGGTCTGGGGCTGGGACGAAGCCTATCTCGGCGCAGAGGTGGCCGACCCGCTCGCTTTGGCTGAACAGATTCGCGAGGTGATCGCGGCGGGGACCGGGCTGTCGTGTTCGGTCGGCATCAGCGACAACAAGCAGCGCGCCAAGGTCGCGACCGGCTTCGGCAAGCCGGCGGGCATATTCCAGCTCACCGACGCCAATTGGATGGCGGTCATGGGCGACCGCCAGGTCGACGCGCTGTGGGGGGTCGGACCGAAGACCGCCAAAAAGCTCGCCGGGATGAGCATCACCACCGTTGCCGACCTCGCCGCCGCCGATGCGACGCTGCTGACGTCAACGTTCGGACCGACCACCGGGCTGTGGATCCTGCTGCTGGCCAAGGGCGGCGGCGACACCGACGTCAGCGCCCAACCGTGGGTACCGCGATCGCGCAGCCACGTCATCACTTTCCCTCGCGACCTGACCGAACGGCCCGAAATCGACGCGGCCGTCGTCGATCTCGCAAGACAGACCCTTGCCGAGGTGGTAGCCCAGGGCCGCGTGGCCACCCGGGTGGCCGTGACCGTTCGCACGAAGACGTTCTTCACCCGCACCAAGATCCGCAAGCTCCCGTCGGCCGGAACGGATGGCGACCTCGTCACGCGTACTGCGCTGCAGCTCCTCGACCAGTTCGAGCTCGACCGCCCCGTCCGGCTGCTGGGTGTGCGACTGGAGCTCGCGCCGCCTGCCGGCGGCTATTAGTCACACCCAGGCAATAGCCTCGCCGCATGCTGCAGACGATCGCCATCCGGGGCTACCGCTCGCTGCGCGACATCGTGCTGCCACTTCACCGCCTGACCGTCGTCACCGGCGCCAACGGCACCGGCAATTCCCCGCTGTACCGCGCGTTGCGACTGCTCGCCGATTGTGGTCGCGGCGAGGTGATCGGCTCGCTGGCCCGCGAAGGCGGGTTGGACTCGGTGCTGTGGGCGGGCCCCGAACAGCTCGCAGGGGCGCGCCGGACAGGGCGGGTGGAGGGCACCACCCGCACCGGACCTGTCGCACTCGAACTCGGCTTCGCCTCAGACGATTTCGGCTACCTGGTCGACCTCGGACTACCTCAGATGGCAGGTCACGGGTCACTGTTCACCCGCGACCCGGAGATCAAGCGCGAGGTCGTGTTCGCCGGTGCGGCGATGCGCACCGGTTCCACTCTGGTCCGGCGCACACGGGACTACGTCGAGGTGCGCGCCGAGTCCGGACGAGGCTTCGACGAGGTTTCGCGGTCGCTGCCGCCTTATCGAAGTGTGCTCGCCGAATACGCTCACCCGGGCGCACATCCGGAACTGGCCGCGGTTCGACACCGGCTGCGCACCTGGCGCTTCTATGACGGCTTCCGCGTGGATGCGGCGGCCCCGTCGCGTATCCCCCAGATCGGCACCCGAACACCCGTTCTCTCCGACGACGGCCGCGATGTCGCGGCGGCGATCCAGATGATCATCGAGGCCGGCTTCGACGACCTGTCCCGCGCCGTCGCCGACGCGTTCGACGGTGCGTCCATGTCGGTGGCGGCGCGCGACGGCCTCTTCGAACTCCAGCTGCACCAGCCCGGCATGCTGCGGCCGCTGCGCGCTGTCGAATTATCCGACGGCACACTGCGATTCCTGTTGTGGGCTGCGGCGTTGTCGAGTCCGCAGCCGCCGTCGCTCATGGTGCTCAACGAACCGGAGACCTCGCTGCACCCCGACCTGTTAGGGCCGTTGGCTGCCTTGATCACGGCGGCCGCGGCCGTCACCCAGGTCGTCGTCGTCACACACTCCTCCGCGATGCTGGAATCGTTGGGCACCACGACGGTCTCCCATGCCGACGAGGACACCACCGCAATCGAGCTACCCCTCTACAAAGAGGTCGGCGAGACTCGTATCGAGGGTCTCGGCATGCTCACGGCGCCGCCATGGGACTGGGGCAAACGGTGAAAATGGCCCCGACGGAGAGGACCCTTCGCCTCCCGGTCAATCGCTGTTCACCGCGATACCGTTCAATGCTGGGCCAACCCCCAGGTAGGAGCAATGCCGGTGAGCCACATGTCCAAAGTCGCCTGCGTGCTCGGCGCCGTAGCGGCCCTCGTCGTCGCCGGCTGCGGCGGCGACGAGAAGAAGGAGTCGATCGGCGATCCGCTGAGCCGCTCCGCGAAGGGCGAATTGTCGGCCATCGGCGGCGCGGCCCGGCTCGGCGGAAACCAGACCGATACGATCCGCAGCACCATCAGCAACTCCGGTGCCCGCAACATCATCCTGCTGATCGGCGACGGCATGGGCGATTCGGAGATCACCCTTGCCCGGAACTACGAGAAGGGCGCCGGCGGCTTCTTCGCCGGCATCGACGCCCTGCCACTGACAGGCGTCTACACCACCTATGCGCTGAAGAAGGACGGCAAGCCGGACTACGTCGCCGACTCGGCCTCCAGCGCCAGCGGCTGGTCGACCGGAACCAAGACCTACGACGGCGCACTCGCGGTCGACATCAAGGGCCAACCACAGAAGACGATCCTGGAACTGGCCAAGGACCAGGGCTTCGCAACCGGCGACATCACCACATCGGAGCTCCAGGACGCCACACCCGCGGCGCTGTTTTCGCACATCAGAGAGCGCAAGTGCTACGGCCCCGAAGAGACGGCGAAGAAATGCCCGGACGAGGCCCTCGAGAAGGGGGGACTGGGCTCGGTCACCGAGCAGCTTCTCACGGTGCGGCCCGACCTCACGATGGGCGGCGGTGCCGAGACCTTCGCACAGACCGCGACAGCCGGCGACTACAAGGGCAAGCCGCTGGAGGTGCAGGCCAAGGAACGCGGCTTCCGAATCGTGCGCACCGCAGACGAATTGGGCGGCGTCACGAAGGCTGACCAGGACGCTCCGGTGCTCGGCCTGTTCGCCGACGGCAATATGCCGGTGAGCTGGGTCGGCCCACCGGCGGTTCGACAGGGCTACCTCAAGCCGGCGGTGAAGTGCACCGACAACCCCGAACACGGTTCGCAGGTGCCGAAATTGGCCGACATGACGCAGAAGGCGATCGATCTGCTCAAGGGTGGCCAGAAGGGAGAGGACAAGGGCTTCTTCCTGCAGGTGGAGAGCGCGTCGATCGACAAGCGCGACCACGCCGCCGACGTGTGCGGTCAGATCGGTGAAACGGTCGTGTTCGACGAAGCGGTCAAGAAGACGGTCGACTTCGCCAAACAGGACGGCAACACGCTCGTCATCGCCACCGCCGACCACGGCCACACCAGCCAGATCGTCGAACCGTTTTCCGAAGACGACCTGCGCGGCATCGCCGAAGAGAAGAAGCTGCCGATCGAGCGCGTGCGCGACATCATCTACCCCGGCTTGACGGTGAACCTGACCACCGCCGACAACGCGGACATGACCGTCAGCTACGGCACGTCGGAAGATGTCAAGGTCGAGGACCAGACGCACACCGGAACGCAGGTGCACATCGCGGCGTACGGCCCGCGTGCGGCCAACGTGGTCGGGCTGACCGACCAGACCGACCTGTTCTTCACGATGATCGACGCGCTCGGCATCAAACGCTGACGCCGGCCGCGATCACTTGATGCCAGGCCGGAGTGCGCGGCTGAACACCACGTTGGCCTGGCGCATCGCGACGCTGTAGGGCCACCAGGCCGCGCGCTTGAACATGTAGAGCGCGCGGATGTCGGGTGAGGTGTAGATGAGGTACCGGTTCTTTGCGACGCCGCGCAGAATGCGGTCGGCGACGTGCTCAGGCGATACCGCATGGCCGCTGAACCGATCGGTCCACTTCTGCACGCTCGGATGCTCGCGGTCGACCCCCGCGATCTGAACCGTCTGCACCAGAGGCGTTTTCACCGCGCCGGGGACCACCACCGACACGCCGATGCGGTGGCGCGCCAGGTCGAACCGCAACACCTCGGAGAGGCCGCGCAGGCCGTACTTGCTCGCGCTGTAGGCAGCGTGCCACGGCAGCGCGACGAGCCCCGCCGCCGAGGACACGTTGACCAGATGACCGCCACGCCGCGCCTCGACCATCGGCGGCAGGAACGCCTCGATGACATGGATCGGCCCCATCAGGTTGATGTCGACCATCGACTTCCAGTGGTCATGGGTGAGCCGGTCGACCCTGCCCCACGCCGATACGCCGGCGATGTTCATCACCACGTCCATCGCGGGGTGGTCGGCGTGGATGTCGGCGGCGAACCGGGTCACCGCGTCGAAATCGGAGATGTCGAGGACGCGGTGCGCGTGGACCACCCCGCCCAGCGCACGGGCGTCGGCGACCGTCGTTGCCAGACCCTCGGCGTCGCGATCGGTCAGATAGAGTTCGGCGCCCTGGGCGGCCAGCTTCAACGCGGTCGCCCGGCCGATGCCGCTGGCGGCCCCCGTCAGAAAGCAACGCTTGCCCGCAAAGCCGTTCTGCGCCATAGAGCTGACCTTACTGACCTACTTTCGGCCGAGATCGGAGCCACCCCAGATCGCGGACACCCACAGTCGCTCGAGCGCGTCGACCGCGCGACGGGGATCGGTTCCGCGCCCGACGAAGGCGCTGTCGTGAAGAAGCGTCATCGTCGTCGTCGCCGCCAGCGTGCGCACCAGGGCGGGCAGGTCGTCGGATATGGGTCGAGCCTCGGAGTCCTGGTCGAGCAGTGCGATCAGCTTGTCGATGATGCCGTCGTAGAAGTCGTCCATCATCTCGCGAATCTGGGCGTCGGTGTTTCGGGCCACTGCACACGCTTTCAGGACGGGATCGTCGTTGGCGTACACGGCCGCGGCGCTGCCGACCATTCGCTTCGCGAAAGCGGCAGGCGTTTCCCCGGGCTCTCGCGAGGCGAAATGGTGAGTGAGGCTGTCGAGCAGGTCACTCGCGTCCGCCAGAATCACTGCGAGCACCGCATATTTCGAGTCGAAGTAGAAGTAGAAGCCAGAGCGTGCGACGCCCGCGCGCTCGCTGATGGTGCTGACCGACAGGTCGGCGAAGGACCGCTCGTGGAGCAACTCGCGGACCGCGGCGACGATCGCGTCGCGTTGCCGATCCCCGCGGCTGCGACGAATCTGCTGGGGCGCGGATTCAGCGGTCATGTCCGCCAACTTTGGCATCGCGACCCACCACGACCAAACTTGACATGCGTCAAGTCTGCCATTCAGTATGAGACTAGGAGTGACAACGGCCACAGTCTTTCTGCGTCAGGAGCATCTGCATGCCGACGATCAGCACCAAGGATTACGTTCTCGATCAGGCCTCTCGACGTATTCGCACCTCGCCGTTTCTGACCGTGCCGGGCATGGGCAGGCTGGAGAAGCACCTGCTGGCACGCGACTGGCCCGAGCACGCGTGGGCTGAACCGCCGGCAGGCAGTGACCTCAAACCTGTGATGGGCGACAGCGGGCTGCCGATCCTCGGCCACATGATCGAAATGTTCCGGGGCGGACCCGACTGGTGGCTGCACCTCTACCGGTCCCGCGGGCCGATGGTCCTCATCGATTCGCCGATAATCCCGTCCGTCGCCGCGCTGGGACCCGATGCTATTCAGGCGCTCTACTCCAACCGCAACAAGGACTTCTCCCAGCAGGGCTGGGTCCCTGCGATCGGCGCCTTCTTCAACCGTGGGCTGATGCTGCTGGACTTCGAGGAACACATGTTCCACAGGCGGATCATGCAGGAGGCGTTCGTCCGCACCCGATTGGCCAGTTACACCGAGCAGGTCGACACAGTCGTCTCGCAGGTCATCGCGAACGACTGGGTCGCCAACGACTCACACTTCCTGCTCTATCCGGCGATGAAGGAACTCACTCTGGACATTGCCTCGATGGTCTTCATGGGGCATGAACCGGGTACGGATCGCGAACTCGTGACCAAGGTGAACAGAGCCTTCACGATCACGACGCGCGCAGGCAACGCAATCATTCGCACCGGCATACCGCCGTTCACGTGGTGGCGCGGCCTGAAGGCCCGCGAATACCTCGAGCGCTACTTCGAGGAAAGGGTCAGGGAGCGCCGCGGCAAGGACGGCAGCGATCTGCTGACGGTGTTGTGTCAGACCGAGGACGAGGACGGCAACAAGTTCTCCGACGAGGACATCGTCAACCACATGATCTTCTTGATGATGGCCGCCCACGACACGTCGACGTCCACGGCGACGACGATGTCGTACTACCTGGCCGCCAATCCCGAGTGGCAAGAGCGTTGCCGCGACGAGTCCGACCGCCTCGGCGACGGCCCGCTCGACATCGAGGCGCTGGAGAAGCTGGAGTCGCTCGACCTGGTGATGAACGAATCCATCCGGCTCGTGTCACCGGTGCAATGGGCGATGCGCCGCACGGTCCGCGACACCGAACTGCTCGGCCACTACCTGCCCAAGGGCACCAATGTGATCGCGTATCCGGGGATGAATCACCGGCTCGAGGAGATCTACCCGGAGCCCTACAAGTTCGATCCCGACCGCTTCGCCGAGCCGCGCAACGAACACAAGAAGCACCGCTACGGGTTCACGCCGTTCGGCGGTGGTGCGCACAAGTGCATCGGCATGGTGTTCGGCCAACTCGAAGTCAAGACGATCATGCACCGACTGCTGCGCCGGTACCGCCTTGAACTCCCCCGTCCTGGCTATGAGCCGCGGTACGACTACGGCGGCATGCCGGTGCCGATGGACGGCATGCCGATCGTGTTGCGACCGCTGCGCTAGGACGTCCTCCTCCGCGGAACGGAATTAGGTAGTCAGCAGTCGGTTCGCACAGGCGATCATCGCCCGCAGCGCCGACTGCGTGCCGTCCTCGTGCAGACCCATCGCCCATTCGGCACGCACCCCGTTGCTTCCCCGGATGAACGTCGCGGTGGACCCGTCGACGGGCAGTTGATGAAATGCGGTCATCTCGACCGCGATGCCGCGCTCGTAGAGCATCGCGGTGAGCGCTGCCAGCGGACCCGACGCCGCCGCGGCGGTGCTGATCTGGTCTCCGATCGCCAGAGTCGCCCGGTAGCAGCGCGGCTGCGGGCCCACTCTCAGCGCCGGACGCGCATCGTCGGTGCACGACCACTGTCCCAGCCGCAGCGGGCCCGATGTCGGCGCATACGTGCTGGAGAACATGTCCCAGTCCATCTGGTCGGCCTCGGTGCGCAGGCCGCGGGGCAACGGTGCGGTGAAGTGGTGGGCGGCGGTGGCCGACGACGACGTCGCCGGGTTGCTCGCCGATTGGGGTGAAGATGTCATGTGCCGGTCTTCGTTTGCCTGACGGAGCGACCGACGGAGAGCAAGACCCAGAGCGAGGGGTCGGTCTGGATCAGACCCCGCTGGGGATTGCTACTACGAGTCGGCTCGGCACGTCCCGAATGCTAGCCCCGGCCCAACGGTGGCGCAATTCGTTTTTCGGACTGCCGGAACGCAGATCTGTTCGCTGCGCGTACTGCCCCCGAACGTCGCATCTGGCATCCTCACCGTACTTGGCAGCGGGCGGCAAGGGGCGGAGTAGCCGTGGCAAGTCTCAGCGCTGACACGAACGAGGACAGCGCAATTCGGCGTCGTGACCGAGTCGGCTCGTTTCGGTACCTGCGCGCACACGACCGATGGGAGTGGTCGGACGCCGTCGCACAGATGCATGGGTACCAGCCGGCGACGGTGCAACCGACGACTGCGTTGGTGCTGTCGCACAAACATCCCGATGACGCGGCCAAGGTCGCCCCGCTGATCGAGGCGATGGTAGTAGGTGAGGGCCAGCCCTTCAGCAGCACTCACCGCATCATCGACACGGCGGGGCGGACCCGCGAGGTGCTGGTCATCGGGGAGCCACTCCGCGACGAGGATGGCGCCGACGTGGGCAGCCAGGGGCTGTACGTTGACCTCAGCGATCTCGGGCACAACGCGACCGTCGACGCCGCCATCGCCGACTTCACCGCGCACCGCTCGCAGATCGAACAGGCCAAGGGCATCCTGATGGCCGTCTACAAGGTCTCCGCCGAGCACGCCTTCGACATCCTGGTCTGGCGCTCCCAGGAGACCAACACCAAGTTGCGCAGGCTGGTCGCGCAGGTCATCGATGACTTCACCGCCAACCTTGACGTGCCGAGCAGTGTCCGCGAACGGGCTGACCACCTACTGCTCACTGCCCATAAACGGGTCGACGGGCCGGTGGCCCAGCGCCCGAACGAGTAACGGGACGAACGGCGAAGGGTCAGCCCCGCCGTCTCGGCCGACAGGCATGCTGTCATGCGACGCGGCATACCACTGCGCCCGTGAGATACCGCTGAGGTCGAGCCGGCGGCCGCGCATCGCGGCCACCAGGTGCAGCAGCGACGTGCCGGTTCGTCCGTTGCCCTCCCGGAACGGATGGATGTAGTTGTAGTCGGCGTAGAGCCGGGCGAGCTGCTCGGCCAGTGCGTCGTCCTGGTCGTCGGCATCGTCGGCCGCCAGCGCCTGTGCTCGCGCCTCGACGCGGTCCATCATGCGGTGCACCGACGAGCGGCGCGCGAACAGCTCATCACCCAGCCGCAGTTCGGTGACTCGGTAGCTGCCCGCCCACGCGTAGACGTCGGCGAACAGCTCTCGGTGCAGTGCCCGAGCATCCAGGGCACGCGCGTCGACCTCGCCGTCGGCGATCGCGCGGTGCCAGCACGCCATTCGTCCCGCGGTGGCGACGAACTCGAGATCTGCCAGCTTCTCCTGGGTGTCAGCACCGAAGTTGTTGCGCAACACCGACGTTCCAGGAATCACATACGGCGTCCGGCGGTGACCCGTCGCCCGGGCCGAGTCGCCGTCGGCTGCAGACAGTGGCGGGTGGTGTATGCGCGCAGATAGTCCCCGAAGGCGAGCCCGCCGTCGACGAGCGCCACCAGCGCGGCTACCTGCTCGGCGGTCGGGCGCCATCCCTCCAATGCCTCGGCGGCGATGGTCTGGTCGACGCAGTGACGCAGTCGCTGCGGCAACCGGTCGGGGCCGGACACGACGTTGATTGTCACCGATGTGGTGGTATTGCGGTCAAATGACTTGGTGGGACGCGGCCTTCCTGACCGCGGCAGGTGTCGCCGGAGGACTGACCGGCAGCATCGCCGGACTGGCGTCGATCGCCACCTATCCGGCCCTGCTGCTGGTGGGACTGCCGCCGGTCACCGCGAATGTGACTAACACCGTGGCGCTCGTCTTCAACGGCGTCGGTTCGGTGTGGGGTTCACGTCCCGAGTTGGCGAACCAGGGCACGTGGCTCAAGCGCATCGTGCCTGCGGCCGCTGTCGGTGGTGCCGCGGGCGCCGCGCTGCTGTTGTCAACACCTGCCGAGGGCTTCGAGAAAGCCGTGCCGCTCCTGCTCGGGTTCGCCTCGATCGCGATCGTCATTCCGCGACGGCCGCGTCGGGAGGCCAGCATCGCCGAGCACCGGAACCTCGCCATGCGTGCTCTGCTCAACTCCGTCGCGGTCTTCGCGATCTGCGTCTACGGCGGCTATTTCGGTGCCGCGGCCGGAGTGCTGTTACTTGCCCTCTTCCTGCGGGTGGGTGGTACAACGCTGGCGCACGCGAACGCTTCGAAGAACGTGATTCTCGGTGTCGCAAACACCGTCGCCGCGGTGATCTTCGTCATCGTCGCACCGGTGCACTGGCTCGCCGTCGCGGCGCTCGGCCTCGGCTGTCTGGTCGGCTCGAGACTGGGACCCGTTGTGGTGCGCCATGCTCCGGCCGGCCCACTGCGGGTGTTGATCAGCGCAGCCGGCGCAGCGCTTGCGGTCAAACTCGGGATCGATGCGTACAGCTAGTCGAGGCCAAACGGGCTGTCGCCCTTGGCGACCCGGGTTCCCAGGTTGATCAGGTTCTGCGCGTTGGCATGCAGCGCCTCGCCTGCGTCTCTACTCGCTTGCCCGATCAGGTAGCGCGACCAGGTGCCCTCGATGACGACGCCGAGCTTGAAGCATGCCATCGCGAGGTACCAGTCCAGCCGTGCAGTCCGGCGACCGCCCGCGCCCCAGTATGCGTCCAGAAGTTCTGTGCGGCTTGCCAATCCGCCGAGCGCGGCGAGTGCTCCCCCTGCGGTGATCGCGTTCGTGTCCAGCGGCCAGCAGATCAGCATCCAACCGAGGTCGAGCAGCGGGTCGCCGACGGTACACATCTCCCAGTCGACGAAAGCCGCGAGCTCGGGCTTGTCGCGGCGAAGCAGGACGTTGCTCAGGTGCGGATCGCCGTGCAGGATTCCCGGCTCGTTGTCCGGCGGACGGTTCGACTGCAGCCACTCGGCGAGGTCGGCGACCGCAAGCGATTCGGGATCGTAGCGGTCGTGCCGATAGCTTTCCAGCAGCCGGAGAAACTGCGGGACCTGGCGCTCCAGAAAGGATCCCGGCCGCTTGAGCTCGGCGAGCGGCTTTCCCTCCCAGGCGACGTTGCCGAGCTGCGCCAGGCTCGCGGCATACGACAGCCCGACCTGGTGCCGCATGCCCGCATCGCGCACATAGGCCTCGGACATCTCGCTGCCCGGGTTGAACCCGTCGATCTCCTCCATCAGGTAGAACACGACTCCGAGCACGTCGACGTCTTCACAGCCGGCGATGAAGCCGGGGTGGGGGACGTCGGTGCCTGCCAGTGTGCGCAGCGCCGCGATCTCGCGCAGCATCGTCTTGTCGCTGGTCGGCCTCGGGTGAAGGGGTGGCCGCCGCAGCACCATTGGGCGACCGTCGACGTGCAGTCGCACCACGATGTTCTGGGTGCCACCGGTGAGCGGCGTGACATCGGTCACCCGCGAGCCCAGCCCCTGCTGGCGCACCCAGACCTGCAGGGCGGCCTGGTCGGCGTCGCTCAGTGTGGGCAGGGTCTGCGCGTCATCGGACATGCACACATCGTGTCAGGCGTTGTAGTCGACTGGACCCGAATGCGGACGGGCAAACCCTGGCGGTCGAGATCGGCAATCACGGCGTTTCGCGACTGCAGGCGTCGGCGACCGAAACAATGGTTTACGCCGGCGGACAGGAAGCGAGTGGTATGAGCACGACAGAGGCGGATGTCGTCGACGGCGTTCCCCGCAGCCGCATCGTCGTGGCGTCGATGATCGGCACCACGATCGAGTTCTACGACTTCTACATCTATGCGACGGCGGCCGTCGCGGTGTTTCCCATCTCTTCTTTCCCAAGGGCAACCCGACCGCTGCGCTGCTGGCGTCGCTGGCCACTTTCGGACAGGCCTTCGTCGCAAGGCCGTTGGGCTCGATCCTCTTCGGTCACTTCGGCGACCGGATCGGCCGCAAGACCACCCTGATCGGGTCGCTGCTGACGATGGGCATCGCAACATTCCTGATCGGCCCGCTGCCACCTACCACCAGGTCGGCGTGTTGGCACCGGCGTTGCTGGCACTGATGCGCTTCAGCCAGGGTCTGGCTCTCGGCGGCGAGTGGAGCGGAGCAGCGCTATTGGCGACCGAGACCGCCAAGCCCGGCAAGCGCGGCTGGGCCGCGATGTGGCCGCAACTCGGCGCGCCATTCGGGTTCCTGCTCGCCAACGGCGTGTTCCTGCTCATCGTGCTCTGGCTCGGGCACAACAACGCCCAGCCCGATCTCGACGGTCCGTTCCTCACCTGGGGCTGGCGCATTCCGTATCTGCTGAGCGTGATCATGGTGGCGATCGGGTCGTACGTACGCCTGAGGCTGACCGAGACGCCGGCGTTCACCCGGGCACTGCAGCGGGGCGAAAGAGTGAAAACCCCACTGGCCGAGGTGTTCCGGACGAGTTGGCGCCAGCTCATCATCGGCACGTTCGTGATGCTCGCGACCTACACGATCTTCTACGTCGTCACGACATGGGCGCTGAGCTACGGAACCGGCAAGCGGCCGCCGGCCGGGACCGGCCTCGGCTTACGCTATGTCGACTTCCTGCAGCTGCAGCTGATCACGATTCTGTTCTTCGCCGCGACGATCCCGCTGGCCGGCCTGCTCGCCGACCGGTTCGGCCGCCGCCACACGCTGTTGGTGATCACCGCCGTGCTGATGGCCTACGGCGGACTGTTCGGCCCTCTGCTGTCGCCCGACCGGGCCACCGACATGACCGTGCTCGTGTTCCTGGCGATCGGAATGACGATCATGGGCCTGACTTTCGGACCCATGAGCGCTGTACTGCCGGAACTCTTCCCGACGAATGTGCGCTACACGGGATCAGGTATCTCCTACAACTTCGCCAGTATCCTCGGCGCCGCTGTCGCACCGTTCATCGTCACCTGGATCTCCACCACCTACGGCGTCGCGTGGGTGGGGCTGTACCTGTTCATCGCGGGCGCCTTGAGCTTCGTGACACTGCTGGTGATGCGCGAGACCAAGGACGTCTCGCTCGACACCCGCGTGGAAGATCACGTCGGCGACCCGATCCACCCCGGCTGAGCGGACCCGAAGCTCAGTCCAGGATCCGCCGCGCGACGTTGGTCGCCTCGAGGTCGAGCAGCTCGTCACCGCGACCGGCCAGGATCGTGCGGATCGCGTACAGCGAGAAGCCTTTCGCCTGTTCGACGGTGATCGCGGGCGGGATCGACAGCTCCTGGCGAGCGGTCACCACGTCGACGACAGCGGGACCGTCATAGGCGAACGCATCGGCGAGCGCCTGCTCCAAGTCGGCCGGCTGCTCGACGCGGCGACCGAAGATGCCCATCGCCTGCGCGACGTCGGCGAAGTTCGGATTGTGCAGCTCCGTACCGAAGTTGACGATCCCGGCCGCCTTCATCTCCAGCTCCACGAAGTTCAGCGACGAATTGTTGAACACAACGACCTTGACCGGCAATCGATTCTGGGTCAGCGTGACCAGCTCGCCGAAGAGCATCGTCAGGCCGCCGTCGCCGGCCAGTGCGACGACCTGGCGGTCCCGGTAAGCGGTTTGCGCGCCGATCGCATGCGGCAGCGCGCAGGCCATCGTGCCGTGGTTGAACGATCCGACCAGCCTGCGCCTGCCGTTCATCGTGACGTAGCGCGCCGCCCACACCACCGGCGAGCCGACATCAACGGTGAACACCGCGTCGTCGGAAGCCAGCCGATTGACCAGTCCCGCAACGTATTCCGGTCGGATCGGCGTGCGATCGCGATCGTTGACCGCCAGCTCGTCGAGCCGCTTTCGGGTTTTCCGATAGTGGTTGAGCGACCGGTCGAGGTGGTCGCGCTGTTGCTTTGCCACAAGCGAGGGCTGCAGGGCTTCGAGTGTGTCGCGGATGCTGCCGACCAGCCCCAACTCGATCGGGGTGCGTCGGCCGAGTTTCGGCCGCGGACGTCGACCTGAACGACCTTGGCATGATCGGGATAGAACTGTTGATACGGGAAGTCGGTGCCGAGCATCAGCAGGGCATCGGCCTCCTTGATCGCCTTGTAGCCCGATGCGAAGTCGAGCAGCCCGGTCATGCCGACGTCGTACGGGTTGTCGTGCTCGATGAACTCCTTGCCGCGCAACGCATGCACGATCGGCGCGTTCATCGTCGCCGCGGCGGCGATCACCGCGTCGGGACTACCCTCGACACCGGCGCCGGCGAGGATGGTGACGGCACGCGCCTCGTTGAGAATGTCCGCCGCCCGCTGCAGCGACTCGTCGTCGGGACGGATCACCGAACGGGCGGCGACGACCGGCCGCGCCGTCCACGCCGATTCGTCGGCCCGTTGCAGCAACACCTCGCCGGGAATCACCACCACGGCGACGCCCCGCTCTTCGACGGCCGCGCGCATCGCCATCTCCAGGATCCGCGGTGTCATCTCGGCGGTGCTGACCAGTTCCCGGTAGACGCTGCACTCGCGGAACATTTCCTGCGGGTGGGTCTCCTGGAAGTATCCGGAACCGATCTCGGCACGCGGGATGTGCGCGGCGATCGCCAGCACCGGCACCCGGCTGCGCTGCGCGTCGTAGAGGCCGTTGATCAGGTGCAGGTTGCCGGGCCCGCAGCTGCCGGCACAGACGGCGAGCTGTCCGGTCAGGGCCGCATCCGCCGCTGCTGCGAAGGCGGCGGTCTCCTCGTGGCGCACGTGCTCCCAGGAGATTTGGGGAGCACGTCGGATCGCGTCGGTGAAGCCGTTGAGGCTGTCGCCGGGCAACCCGTAGACACGGTTGACCCCGCTGAGTCCTAGTGCGGAGATGACATGGTCGGCGACGGTCACCACCCGGTCACCCTATGCGAATTCGGCGTGTTCAGTTGCGCTCAGCGCAACCAATCACGCCGAATCCACCTCTACTTGGGCGCGAACCGCTGGCCGGCGTCGAGCCGAAGGCACTGGCCGTTGAGCATCGGGTTCTCCACGATGGCCAGAGCCAGCTTCGCGTATTCCTCCGGACGGCCGAGACGCTTGGGGAAGGCGGCATCCTTGGTCAGCGCGGCGGCGAACTCGTCGGGGATGCCCTCGGTGAGGCCGGTGGCAAAAAGGCTGGGCGCGATCGCCAGCACACGAATGCCGAGGCTGCCGAGGTCGCGCGCCATCGTCAGGCACATGCCGGCGATCGCCGCCTTGGACGCGGTGTAGGCCACCTGGCCGATCTGACCTTCGAATGCGGCGATGGAAGCCGTGTTGATGATGACGCCGCGTTCCTCCGCCTCGTCGTCGACCGGTTCGTTCTTGCTCATCTGCCAGGCCGCCAAGCGGCTGATGTTGAAGGTGCCGATCAGGTTCAGGTCGGTGCACTTGCGAAAGGTGTCCAGGCTGTGCGGTCCGTCCTTCTTGATGGTGCGTTCCGCGGCGCCGCCGCCGGCGGTGGTGATGGCGATGTGCAGCCCGCCGAGCTTCTCGATCGCCTGCTGCAGGACCGTTTCGGTGCCCTCGAAATCTGTGACGTCGACCTCGTGGAAGGAGCCCCCGACGGCCTCGGCCACGTCCTTTCCTTTGGACTGCGGCCGATCCAGGATCGCAACGTCGGCGCCGCGCTTGGCCAACGCTTCCGCGGTCGCCTTGCCGAACCCGGACGCTCCGCCGACGATGACGGCCTTCTTCCCCGCGATCTCCATCTGTTCCCTTTCCAAAAAGTGCTCTATTCGTAAAGCAACCTAGTCGATGTCACTTTTCGGTAAGGCTTTCGGGTGGGCTGATCGGTAGCTTGGCCACCATGGCGACGAGCGGGACACGGGCGATGGCAGGCATCGCGGCGGCCGCGGTTTCCCTCGGCGTCACCTCGCTGCTGGCCGCCTTCGTCGGGCCGCGGGCCGATTCCCGCACCGCGGTCGGTTCGGCGGTCATCGACCTGACGCCCGGCCCGGTGAAGGAATGGGCGATCACGACATTCGGCACCGCGGACAAACTCGTGCTCTCGGTGCTTGTGCTGGGGGTGATCGCGATCATCGCCGCGGTCGCCGGGTCGTTGGAGACGCGACTCGTCCCGATCGGCAGCGCAGTGATCGTCCTAGCCGGCGTGGCCGGATCGGCGGCGGTGCTGTCGCGTCCGGACGGGTCGATCGGGGACATCGTGCCCACTGTCGTCGGCACCGTGTGCGGCGTCGCGGTGTTGCGCGTGCTGACCTCGGGACGGTTCGCCGACGAGCCCGACGAGCCCGTCAAGGACGAATCCGACGTGCCCGATCGCGGGCGGCGGCTGTCGCTGCTCACATTGGGCCTGTTCACCGCGGGCGCGGTCAGTGGTGTCGTCGGGGCGGTGCTGTCGCGGGCGAGATCGTCTGTGTCCGCCGATCGTGACGAGTTCGCGTTGCCGGCGGTCGACGTCAGCGCACCGCCGATCCCGCCGACGGTGCAACCCAAAGGTGTTGCCCTGCCGTCCTTCATCACCGGCAATGACGACTTCTACCGGATCGACACCGCGTTGATCGTGCCGCAGCTGAGCCGCGCCGACTGGGCCCTCAAGATCCACGGCATGGTGGACCACGAAATCACCTACCGCTTTGCCGATCTCGAGCGGTTCGAGGTCGTCGAGAAGGTCGTCACGCTGGCATGTGTATCGAATCCCGTTGGCGGAGAGCTGATTTCGAATGCCAGCTGGACGGGTTACCGCGTGCGGGACCTGTTGGCCGACGCAGGTGTTCATTCCGATGCCGACATGGTGTTGTCGAAGTCGACCGACGGCTTCACCGCAGGCACCCCCGTCGAGGCGCTGACCGACGGCCGGGACGCGCTGCTGGCGATCGGGATGAACGGCCAACCGCTGCCCACCGAACATGGTTATCCCGCCCGGCTGGTCGTCCCGGGTCTGTACGGATACGTGTCGGCCACCAAATGGGTCGTCGATCTCGAACTGACGCGGTTCGACAGCGCCGAGGCGTACTGGACGCGGCGCGGCTGGTCGGCGCGTGGGCCGATCAAGACCGAGTCCCGCGTCGACGTGCCGCGCAGTGGGCAGGTCGTGGCTCGTGGACCGGTGACGTTCGGCGGCGTGGCGTGGGCGCAGAATCGCGGCGTCAAGGGCGTCGAGGTGCGCATCGACGGTCCCGGCCAGCAGGGCGCCTGGCAGCAGGCGCAGTTGGGTGCGGGCTACTCGAACGACGCCTGGCGGCTGTGGAGCTTACCGTGGCGGGCCGACGCCGCGGGTGCGCACACGATCACCGTGCGGGCCACCGACAACACGGGCGCCGTACAGACCGAGCAGTGGGCCGACCCGGTGCCCGACGGCGCCGCCGGCTGGCACTCGGTGAGCTTCACCGTCCAGTAGCCCCCTTGGTTCCTTCGCACCGCGAGCGACCATGTCTGCACCCCGACACGCCGAAAACCATGTGCAAAAGCGGTCGCTCGCGCGTACTTTGGCGAGCCATGTCCACCCGGGCCGCCGAGACTTGGCGCACAGTTCTGCGCGCATCGCCCCTTGGGCCCGCAAGAAGCGGGGCTCGACGCGTGTCACCGCGGGCGCCCACGCCGAGACACCCGAGACTGTCGTCATGCAGGGACGGGCGAGCGGAGCAATCGCAGGCGCCGTCGCTGGCCTGCCCGCCACCGAAGTGGCGCGTCGGAACTGTCGGAGCAGCAGATCCGCGACCTCGTGCGGTCCGAAATCGACGAGCGGCGCACCGCCGCCGACCAGTTCACCGCGGGCGGCCATGCGAAAAGGGCCGCCGCACTTCGCGCCGAGGTGGCTGTCCTCGCCGGCCTGTTGGGAGATGTCTGAGCCGCGTCAAGTAGGTTCGCACGCCGACATGGGTGCCAAATCCTCATCCAGCGAGGTCTTTGGTCCCTAACCCGTCTCAACCGCTCCGGCCAGTGTGGTTCTTGATCCAGTTTGGAGGCGAGAACCGCGGCTTGCGTACGGCGCTCCATGCCGCGCTTGGCCAGCACCCGCGATCATAGTTATTCACTGTTTTCTCTGCGAGGGACATTCGCGCGGCGATCTGCTTGTTGGTCAGCCGCTCACCGAGTAACCGACCGTCGCCTCCGCGACGGATCCGGCTTCACCGACGACTCGAGTTCAGGCTCCGATGCGAGCGGGTCGATAGGCCACGGCGGACGACCTCATGGTTGTCGAACAAGAACCTCACCACCGCGTCGCCGTATTACAAGTGTCCGGGGCCCAGCGGCGGATCTCCAAGACCCCCCGGTGCGATCGTCTCGGTATCGGCGCTGGGATGTCCACCCTGAGGTTGCGCTCCGGCGGCGCTCCGGTATTCGGGTAGGCCGGGTTCGCGGAATCTGCGCCCGGTCATCTTCTCAATCCGAATCCGCACAAAATGATCCCGCCGACCGTCAACCCATGGCTGCAGGAACGTTCCCGACAGTTCCACCAACTCGTCCACGTCCGTGATCCGCTGCGCGTGCCCGACAACGGTCACACTCCATCCTTGGCGCAGGTCTGGGTCCAACTCATCAGCCTCGAACGCCACGACGAGATTGTCGGCGGCGGCGGCCAATTTGGCCCCCCCGGCCACCCGAATCACCACGTCGTCGCGCCACAGTCGGAAGTTCACCGGCTGTACCGCTGGCAGCGCGTCCTCTGTGAAAACCAGGCGACCCACCCGCACCGTGTCCAATCGGTCCAGACACTGCCTGCGGTTGAGGACCTCGAGTTCTTGGCGCTTCGACATAGTGATCAACCTCCTTGCACCAGTGCGAGAGTCCCCACGGGGGTGGAGCGCCAGTGGCCCGCGCTGATCGAAGTCAAGCGTATGACCGCCCGCTCGATGCCGTTCGCGAGTTCGTCGACATCGGGTGCGGCATCGTAATCGCCGATGATGCCGAACACGCCGAGAGTATGCGTTCGGCCAGTCCGACCGCGAGCTCGTCGAAGTCGGGCATCGGTCCAGCTAGGACAGCAACGGCGCCGATCGCGAGACTTACGTGGGCGGTCGGCGTCCTCGGCCTGGAGGAACCCCGCATCCAGCATCGTCAGTTGGTCCACATACACACTGTCTGTCGTATGCGCACGTCGTGGGAGAGGCAAAGGTCCCGATCGAAGGCCCAGAGGACTCCGCCGTCGTCAGGCGAGCGGTCAGTCGCGGTCGGGTTCGGGACCGAACCGGAAGCGGCGGCCGGTGATCACAGATGGAATAATACGAACGTAGCGGCGCTTCGACGTTGCCGTCCAGGGCAGCAGCTGTGCTCGTTCCGCTTCTTGGATCTCGGCGTAGGTATTGAGCACCAGCGCCCTGCCCTTGACGATGACGCTCCAGCCTTCCGACACGTTGTGGTCGTCGGCTTCGAACGCCACCCGGCTATTCATGACGACGGTGAACAGCTTGGCGCCCTCTGCGGTACGGAACAGCACGGTCCTGCGTTGCACGACGAAGTTGACGGGGAAGATTTCGGGCTGGCCCTCGACGCTGGTGACAAGTCGCCCAAGAGCCATACCCGACAGCAGACTCCAGCTTTCACTCTCCGAAAGGATGTCCATCGGCTCACCCTGCGACATCATTGAAGGATACGTCGTCTACTGACGCGGAAGCTGCGCGATGACGGTCAGCAGGACCACTGAGTCCTGGATCGCCGCGAGAGCATGCCGCTCGGGGGGAATCGCGACGTAATCACCGCTCTTCCCTTCCCACACATTGGTATTCGCGCTAACGCGTACATGGCCGTGTAGCACTTGCAGCGTCGCGTCTCCCGGGTTTTCATGTTCGGCCAGCTCGTGTCCAGCGGCCAAGGCCAGGACCGTCTGCCGCAATTCGTGATTGTGGCCGCCGTGAATGGTGTGCGCTGCCCGGCCGCTGTGCGCCTGCCGCGCCTGCGCTAACTTCTCCTCGGCCATGTCGATCAGCGAAATGGACTCCATCATTTCTTTCCTCTCCGCGTTACGTTGTTCGGGCGTCGTTCAGCCGGATAACAAGAGAATCCCGCCAGCTGCCAACGCGATCACCTTGACGACCTCGAGTGCAACGTAGGCGTAATGCGCCCGCGAGCGAGGGGCATTCTGCCCGGCCAGCACCGCATCGGAGCGGCGCGCCAACCGCGGCCGTACGCCGAGCAATTGAGCCAAGAGGGCAACGAATACGACGGCGGAGGCCACGATGACGCCGACGGGCGGATTTCCGATGGCCAGACCCGTGAGGATGCCCAGGGCAAGAAACGCTTCGACGCTGTTGAGGGCGCGAAAAACCAGTCGACCGATGCCGAGCCCAATCGGCAGGGTTACCCCGGGCGCCCGGAACTTCAGCGGCGCCTCGAGGAACGAGACCGCAAGCACCATGCCCAGCCAGACGAACATGAGACCGACGGCAGTGGCCGAACCAAGGTTCATGACGTCGCCGCACGCGGCGTGATGTGCGCCAGACATAGGTCCGGCTCGGCGAACGCGTCCAGCCGGTCAACCGTAATTGGTGCACTCCATGCTTCCAACGCCCCCTGCATGAGGCCGAGGTGGACCGGGCAGACAACGGCGGAACTGCCCTCGGCCAACTCAAGGAACGGGCAGTGGCGTAGGCCAACCTGTAGATCACCGTCGGCTGTGCGCCGCTGCGGTGCGAATCCGAGTTCATCAAGCAGTTCCACCAGGCGATCGATCGACTCCCGGGATCCCGGCGCTCTACGCGTGGGGGGGGTCATCCGGCTACCCCACGCACGGCCGGCCTCGAGCGCCTGGACGCTGGCTTTGCTGTCGGTAATCAGGCCGGCGGTGAGGATTTCGGCGAGCAACTGATAACGCCGAGTCCCACCAGGGTCCATTCGGCGGACCGCGCGGAAAATCAGCGGCGGACGTCCGGGGCGTCGGCGATCGGGTTCAACGCGTTCCACCCGGCCCTCCCCAACCAAGGTGTCCAGGTGGAATCGGACCGTGTTCGGATGCACCCCAAGCTCTCCCGCGATCTCTTTTATCGTCATCGTGCTGGCCGCACCCCTAACTGCGGCCAGCACGTCCTCGCGACGACCGGCGGTCTGGTCGGACGGCCTGGACGTGGGACTCACTCCTCTGTCCTCGGCATCCCGGCCACCAGCGGTGTGTCCACCCCCAGGGCGCCGATCTTGGCTGCCCCGCCCGGCGAACCCAGCGGCGCGTCACGGCCCGGCAGCGTGTCGGCGAAGAAGGCCGCGTTATCGCCCAGATGTGGCTTCGACTCCTCCGGAAGGTCGTCCTCGTAAAAAATCGCCTCGACGGGGCAAACCGGTTCACAGGCGCCGCAATCCACGCATTCGTCGGGGTGGATGTACAGGGCGCGGTCGCCTTCGTAGATGCAGTCGACCGGACACTCCTCGATGCAGGAGCGATCCGTCACATCGACACATTGCTTACCTATCACGTACGTCATGGGTTAGAGTTTATACAAATGCTCTTGAAAAAACCTAGAGGAGATTCCGATGCCTTCCCCCAAGCGCGGCGTCGATGCCGGAAGCATGATGAGCGAAGCGATCCCGGAGACCGACCTGGCCAACCGAGCCGACGTCGAATTGTTGCTGCGGCGTTTCTACGGCCTGGTGTTCGATGATGACACCCTCGCCAAGCCGTTCGCCGAGCTACGACTGAATGGGCTCGACTCGCACCTTCCGGTGATGTGTGATTTCTGGGAGACCGTACTGTTCAGCGCGGGTCTCTATCACGGCAATGCTCTTCTGGTGCACCGGCAGCTCGACAACCGGCATCCGTTGTGCGCCGACCACTTCGCCCGCTGGGTGACACTGTGGAATGCCACCATCGATGAGATGTACCAGGGACCCGTCGCTGAACGTGCGAAGCTCCAGGCCGGCAGGATCGCCAGGTCGATTCATCGCCGTCTGAGAGGTGTCGATGCCAGCGCACCCGACACTTTGGCGGTGTGCTGACCCGACTGTCACCAACCCCGGCGCCGCGGATGCGACCCCACCACCTCGTTGCTGGCGACCTCACGGCTGCGGTACACGATGTATGGCCGAAACGGATAGCCGATCGGCGCGCTGAACGCGTGCACCAGCCGGGTGAACGGCCACAGGGCGAACAACGCCAGGCCGATCAGCACGTGCAGCTGGTAGTACAGCGGCGCCTCGGCCATCAGATCACCGCGCGGCTGCAACACCCAGATGGAGCGGAACCACACCTACACCGACTCGCGGTAGTTGTACGCTTCGCCGACGACGCCGGACCCCAGCGCCGTGGCATATAGCCCCGCGACGAGCGCTAACACCAACACGACGTACATGACCTTGTCGTTGACGGTGGTAGCCATGAACACCGGTCCGGTGGTGCGCCGCCGGAAGATCAGCAACGTGATGCCGACCAGCGTGTGGTGGACAGAGGGCCGATCATGTTCCAGGCCCAGAAGTTGATCGCCGACACCCAGGTGGCCAGCGCCAGGTTCACAGATCTCCCGGTGCGGGTGTCCGACGTAGCCGCCGTGTTCACATTCTCAGCGAACCATCGGATGGCGAACTCTTTTGGGCTTTGGCGGAAACTGTTGCGGCAGAAGCGGAGCCGTTTCACGCCCCGGCGAACCGCTGACTCCCCTGGACTTAGGCAACCCTGACCGGTCATGAGGATGTCTGACCGTCGTGCCAGGGTGATGGTGTGCAGTTGATCGACGTCGCCACCGCGTCGGCCGAGGTCGGCGCCTCGTCAGCGCGGCTGGCCAAGATCGCCCGCATCGCCGATCTGCTCACCAGGGCGGGCGAGGACGGCGACGCGCGGCTGGTCGCCGTGATCGTGGCGTGGCTGTCTGGCGACCTGCCGCAGCGCCAGATCGGCGTCGGGTGGGCGGCCTTGCGGTCGCTGCCGGAGCCCGCGCACGAGCCGACGCTGACGGTTGCCGCCGTCGACGCGGCGTTCACCGAGATCGGCGCGGTCGCAGGCAAGGGCTCGCAGACTCGCAGATCCGGACTGCTCACCGACATCTTCGCCGCGGCGACCGAGACCGAGCAGGCGTTTCTGCGCCGGCTCCTCGGCGGCGAACTCCGACAGGGCGCGCTCGCCGGCGTCATGGCCGACGCCGTCGCCAAGGCCGCACGTGTGCCCGCCGCAACTGTGCGCCGCGCAGCGATGCTCGGCGGTGACCTGCCCGCCGTCGCGGCGGCCGCACTGACCGGCGGGCAGGCGGCACTGTCGGAGTTCACTCTTCGCGTCGGCCGGCCCGTCGGACCGATGCTGGCCCAGACCGCTGCCGGAGTGGCCGAGGCCCTCGAACGATTGGGCGGCGAGGCTGTTTTCGAGGCCAAGCTCGATGGGGCCCGGGTCCAGATCCATCGTGCCGGCGACGACGTGTCGATCTACACGCGCAGCCTCGACGACGTCACGGCGCGGCTGCCAGAGGTGGTCGAGGCGACGCTTGCGCTGCCGGTGACGGATCTGATCGCCGACGGCGAGGCCATCGCGCTGCGTCCCGACGGACGGCCACACCGATTCCAGGTCACCGCCTCGCGGTTCGGTCGCGGCGGGGGCAGGGGTGTGAAGGACCGGAGCGTCGACGTCGCCGCCGCACGCGCTGCCCAGCCGTTGTCGGTGTTCTTCTTCGACGTCCTGCATCTCGACGGTGTCGACCTGCTGGACGAACCCACGCGGGACAGGCTGTCTGCGCTCGACGCGATCGTGCCCGCTGCTCAGCGCGCCGATCGGCTGTTCACGTCGGATGCCCAAGCGGCCCAAGGGTTCCTGGACACGACACTGGCCGCCGGCCACGAGGGGCTGATGGCCAAATCTCCGTCCGCGCCGTACGAGGCAGGCCGCCGCGGCGCGGGCTGGCTGAAGGTGAAGCCGGTGCACACCCTCGACCTCGTCGTACTGGCCGTCGAATGGGGATCCGGCCGACGCATCGGGAAGCTTTCGAACATCCACCTCGGCGCCCGCGATCCGGCGACGGGCGAGTTCGTCATGCTGGGCAAGACGTTCAAGGGCATGACCGACGCGATGCTCGCCTGGCAGACCGCCAGGTTCACCGATCTCGCCGACGGGCCGACCGACGGCTGGGTGGTCAAGCTGCGCCCCGAGCAGGTGGTGGAAATCGCCTTCGACGGGGTACAGACGTCGTCGCGCTATCCGGGCGGCATGGCTTTGCGTTTCGCGCGGGTGCTGCGCTACCGGGACGACAAGAGCCCCGGCGAGGCTGACACCGTCGACACGGTCCGGGCGTTCTACGAGCGCGAATAGCAGGTAATTCGGCCATCTTCGGCAATCCTCTTCAGGCCCGGCAGCGCCTTTGACAGGATCATCTCAGGCACGAGAACTCCGCCGAGATCGAGGGAGGACACAGTGGCTTCACCCACCGCAGAGTCGACGGACCGCTTCGAAGAGCACGACGGCGACATCATCTATATCCGTACCGACAAGGATCTGCCGCCTGTCGCGGTCATCGATCGATCACCGATCACCACCCGCCACAAGATCATCTTCGGGATCATCGCGGTGCTCGGCGCGGTCGCGTGGGCGATCATCGCGTTCTTCCGCGGGGAGACGGTCAACGCGGTCTGGTTCGTGATTGCCGCCGTCTGCACCTACGTGATCGGGTACCGGTTCTACGCCCGGCTCATCGAGATGAAGATCGTCCGTCCGCGTGACGACAACGCCACGCCCGCCGAGCTTTTCGAGAACGCCACCGACTACATGCCGACCGACCGGCGAGTTCTGTTCGGGCACCACTTTGCGGCGATCGCAGGCGCAGGGCCGCTGGTCGGCCCGGTGCTGGCGATGCAGATGGGCTACCTGCCAGGGACCATCTGGATCATCGTCGGCGCGGTGTTCGCCGGTTGTGTGCAGGACTACCTCGTCCTGTCGATCTCTACTCGGCGGCGCGGGCGCTCTCTGGGGCAGATGGCGCGCGACGAACTCGGCGCGATCGGTGGTGTGGCCGCCATAGTCGGCGTGCTGGTCATCATGGTGATCCTGCTGGCGGTGCTGGCTCTCGTGGTGGTGGGTGCGCTCGCCGAGAGCCCATGGGGCGTCTTCTCGATCGCGATGACCATCCCCATCGCCATCTTCATGGGACTGTACCTGCGATTCCTGCGCCCCGGTCGAGTGTCCGAGGTCTCGCTCATCGGCGTGATCCTGCTCCTGCTCGCCGTGGTGTCGGGCGGATGGGTAGCCGAAACGGCTTGGGGTGCAGACTGGTTCACTCTGTCAAAGGTGACGTTGTCATGGTGCATCATCATCTACGGCTTCGCGGCGTCGGTATTGCCCGTGTGGCTGTTGTTGGCACCGCGCGACTACCTGTCGACCTTCATGAAGGTCGGTACCATCGCCCTGCTAGCGCTCGGCATTCTGCTGGCCCGACCGATCATGGAAGCGCCTGCCATCTCCTCGTTCGCCAGCAGCGGTACGGGCCCGGTCTTCGCAGGCTCGTTGTTCCCGTTCCTGTTCATCACGATCGCGTGCGGGGCGCTATCCGGCTTCCATTCGCTGATCTCGTCGGGCACCACACCCAAGCTGCTCGAGAAGGAAAGCCAGATGCGGCTGATCGGCTACGGCGGCATGCTCACCGAGTCGTTCGTCGGCATCATGGCGTTGATCACGGCCGCGATCCTGAACCAACATCTGTACTTCGCCATCAACGCACCTGCGGCGCAGACGGGAACGACCGCGCAGACCGCGGCCGAATACGTCAACGGCCTCGGCTTGTCCGGCGCCCCGATGACACCGGAGCAGATCACCCACGCCGCCGAGGACGTCGGCGAGGAGTCCATCGTGTCCCGAACCGGCGGCGCGCCGACGCTGGCGATCGGCATATCCGAGGTGCTGCATCAGGTATTCGGCGGAGAAAGCCTGAAGGCCTTCTGGTATCACTTCGCGATCATGTTCGAGGCACTCTTCATCCTCACCACCGTCGATGCCGGTACGCGGGTGGCGCGCTTCATGCTGTCCGACGGCCTGAGCAATCTCGGCGGCCCGCTTCGCAAGCTGAAGGACCCGAGTTGGCGTGTCGGCGCATGGATTTGCAGCATCGTCGTGGTCGCGGCCTGGGGCGGCATTCTGCTGATGGGTGTGACGGATCCGCTCGGCGGCATCAACACATTGTTCCCGCTGTTCGGCATCGCCAACCAACTGCTGGCGGCCATTGCGCTGACGGTCGTGACCGTCGTGGTGATCAAACGCGGGCTGCTGAAATGGGCCTGGATTCCCGCCATTCCGTTGTTGTGGGATCTCATCGTCACGATGACGGCATCGTGGCAGAAGATCTTCTCCGCCGATCCCAAGCTCGGGTACTGGAAACAACACAGCATCTGCGAGGCCGCGAAGGAGGCGGGCAAGCTCTGCCTGACGGCGAAGACGCCCGGCGATGTCGACAAGATCGTGCGCAACACCCTCATTCAAGGGTCGCTGTCGATACTGTTCGCGGTGCTTGTCGTCGTCGTGGTCGTGGCAGGCGTCATCGTCGCGCTGCGGGCGATACGCGGACAAGGGAGTCCACTGACAGAGGACGAGCCAGTCCCATCGCGACTGTTCGCTCCGTCCGGACTCATTCCGACCAAGACGGAACGGGAGGTGCAAACGCAATGGGACGAGCTTCCGAACTCGCACGCCAGATCGGTTGGTACTGGGGCACATTGATGGGCGACAACCACTATCGTCGCTATGTCGAGCATCGCCGTCGCATGCACCCGGGTCAGCCGGTGATATCCGAGCGGGAGTACTGGCGGATGCGCCACGCCGCAACGGAGAGCGATCCCGGCGCGCGCTGCTGCTGACGCCTACGTGAACGCTGTCGATCGCCTTGCTGTTCACCGGCAACGGCGATCGGCGTGACGGCATGCTAACGCTTTCAAAGCGAAGACATAGCTTGCTCTTTCCAAGCCTTCCGTCGCAATCGGGTTGGGGGCGTCTGTCGACGCGGAACGGCCTGGTAATGAAAAATCAATCAGCTATTAGCGGCGGCGGCGGTTGGCTGCATGCTCGGGTCCGCAGGCATCGGCCTGGGTTCGGGCATCGCCAACGCCGCGCCTAAAGCCCCCCAGGGGTGCAGTGCGGCCCCGGCGGCGGCGGGCCCGGTGGGGTGGCGGACCCGGCGGGCCGGCACCCGGCGGCCCTCCTCCTGGTGATCGCGGGCCCGGCGGCAGCCCCGGCGACAGGGGACCCGGCGGTCCGCCACCCGGTGGTCCGCCCGGCGACTTCCGTCGACCCGGAGGCGGTCCTGGCGGTCCACCGCCCGGCGATTTCAACCGCCCCGGCGGTCACGATTGGCGGCCGCCCTTCAGTCCTCAGGACAACGACTGGCGCGGGCGGTTCCACGGCGCCCCATGGGGTGACGGGCTGCCGCCATGGGGTTGGGGCGCCCCGCCGCCGCCGACATGGGACGGGCCGTTGCCGCAGGCATGGGGCCCGCCGCCGCCGCAGATCAACTACTTCGGCTACAACGAGCAACCGGTGTGGGACCCCGGCTACAACCAGTGGGGTTTCGACTTCTTCGGGATCTGGATTCCACTACCGGTCTGACAGACCGCCCGGCGAGACGGCCGCCTCGGATAATCCCGGGGCGGTCGTCAACGCTTCAGCGCAGCGAATATCGGATCGGCAGGTGCTTGAGGCCGCCGACGAATGTGGTCGCGACATGCTGTGGCTCGCCCGCAAGTTCGACGGACTCGAGTCGCGGTAGCAGCTCGGAGAAGAAGCTGTTCACCTCCATACGGGCCAGCGCAGCGCCTAGACAGAAGTGCACACCGTAGCCGAAGGCGATGTGCTTGTTGGGATCTCGCGTGATGTCGAACCGGAATGGGTCGTCGAAGACGTCCTCGTCGCGGTTACCGGAGACATAGGACAGAAGAACCGATTCTCCTGCTGCGATCGGCACTCCGCGAACAGTGGCGTCCCGGGCGGCGGTCCGCATGAACGCCTTGACGGGGGTGACCCAGCGGATCATCTCCTCCGTCGCAAGTGGCATCAGGTCCAGATCGGCGGTCAGCCGTCGATGCTGATCGGGATTCTCGACGAGCGCCAGCATGCCGCCCGAGATGGTCGCGCTGGTGGTGTCGTGACCGGCGGCGGCGATGATCGCGTAGTAGGAGATGGTGTCGATATCGGACAACGGCTCGCCATCGATTTTCGCGTTGGCAATCGCCGAAGCCAAGTCCTCCGTTGGGTTTTGCCGCCGCGACGCAATCAACGCGGTGAAATACTCGAACATCTCCAGCAGCGCCGACATCTGATCTCCCCCGTCGGCGCCGCGCTTGAACTCGTCGTCGTCGCTGCCGAACAACTCCTGGGTGAGCTTCAACATCAGTGGGAAGTCTGATTCGGGCACACCCAGCAGCGACATGATCATGTACAGCGGGTAGTTCACCGCGATCTGCTGGGCGAAATCGCATTCGGGCCCGATCGTCGCCATCTTGTCGACGTAGACCTTGGCGAGTTCGTCCGCACGGTTTCTCAACGCCCGCATCGCCTTCGGCCGGAACCAGTCGGCGCCAATCGCGCGCACACCACGGTGCTGCGGATCGTCCATGTGGATCAAGGTGCGGACGCCGATGGCCGCCTGTCGTTCGTCGTCATCGGCGGTGACCAAGACCGGCCGGGGGTAGTTGGTGAACACGTCGTTCGCCCGTTCGACGTCCATGATGTCGGCGTGCTTGGTGATCGCCCAGAAAGGTTTGTACGACGGCACTTCGACCCATGACACCGGCGCGTTCTCTCGTAAATGGGTCAGCGCGGCATGCAATTTCGGCTCATCGGCGTACACCTTCGGCGTCGCGAGAACCCTGGCTGCCTCATCCATCATCGGCGTACTCAATCGCTACTCCTCATCACGTGCAGCACGGCGGTGACGGTGGCGTCGTCGACCGAGGCCGGAAAGCCAACCATGACCCGGTCGATGACGCCGTCGCAGCGATCATGAACCGCCCGGGCGACGTCGGTCAACGGTGCCACCACCGCGAATTCGTTGAGGATGTCGTCGTCGATGAGCGACCCCATCGCATCCCATTGCCCCTCCTTCGACATCCGGTGCAGGTCCGTCTGCAGATCTCCCCAGCCATGCAGTTCGAGAACCTTGCGGTAGGCGGGCGTGGAAGCGTAGAAGGCGATCTGCTTGCGCGTGCCGATTGCATTGGTCGCCAATTCGGCTTCGTCGTTACCCGTCACCACGAACAGCGGGCAGGACAGCTGGAACTCGCTGCGCTTGCGGCCGGAGCGCTCCATTCCGCGCAGCAGGGCAGGCGTCGTCACCTCTTCGAAGTAACGCTTCGTCGTGAATGCGTGTGCGAGAAGGCCGTCGGCGACCTCTCCGCACATCTCGGTCATCGCCTCACCGACCGCGGCGACGAACACCTTCGGAAAGTCGCGTTCGAGCGGTTCTGGAGTGAACATCGGCGTCATCAGCTTGTGGGTGTAGAAGTCACCGTCGAAGGCAAGCTTCGATCCCGCCTGCCAGCACGACCAGATCTCGCGCATCGCGAGAACGAACTCACGCATTCGTTGTACGGGCCGACTCCACGGCATGCTGAACCGGTTCTCGATGTGCGGCTTGATCTGCGAGCCGAGACCGAGGATGAAACGGCCTTCGGAGTACGCCTGCAGATCCCAGCCGACGTTGGCGACCGTCATCGGATTGCGCGCGAACGCCACCGCGATACTGGTGCCCAACTCGATGGTCGAGGTGTGCTCGGCGGCCAGCACCAGCGGCAGGAATGGATCGTGGTTGATCTCGGCGGTCCAGCAGCAGTCGAAGCCCCGTTTCTCCAGCCGATTCGCCGCGTCGGCAACGTTCGCAAGTTGGCTGGAGACGGCCCCGTCGACCCTGAGACCGCCGTGGTCACCCATACACGTGGACGCTACAGTAAGCAATTCAGTATGGTCAACGTGAGCACGCCGGTGCGACGATCGCCTTTTACGACGGGAATTGCGCATGACTAATGAGCAGGGCTGGGAGGAGACGCTCGAGGATCTCGGTCTTCGGCGTCAACGCTCGCGGTCGATGGGCGGCGACGAACGGTTGGCCAAGCACCGGGGCAAGGGCAAGCTCGACGCCCGCGCACGGCTGGAGCACCTTCTCGACAAGGGCACTTTCCGAGAGTTCGGCACCCTCGTCGGCGGCGACATCGCGGCCGACGGAATCGTGGCAGGCTCCGGAATGATCGACGGGTCACCGGTGATGGTCGGTGCGGAGGACTTCACCACGCTGGCGGGCAGCATCGGCCCCGGCGGCAACGCGAAGCGCTACCGGCTGGCCGAACTGGCGTTGCGCGACAAGATTCCACTCGTGATGCTGCTCGAGGGCGCTGGATTCCGGCCCAGTGGAGAGCATTACGGCCGCACCCCCACCGACCTGCTCGCCCAGGCGAAATGCTCCGGAAAGGTTCCGACCGTGGCGGGGCTGCTCGGTCCGTCGGCCGGGCACGGCGCGCTGGTTGCGCCGGTCTGCGATTTCACCATCATGAGCCGCCAGGGCGCGATATTCACCGCGGGCCCGCCGGTCGTCAAAGAGTCCACGGGCGAAGAAATTTCGAAGGAGGACCTCGGTGGACCCGCCGTCGCGCTCGCCAGCGGGGTGATCCACAACCTGGCGGATGACGACGAGGCCGTGCTCGACGACATACGCCGCTACCTGTCCTACTTCCCGTCCAGCGCATGGTCGTATCCGACCTCGCTCCCCGCCGACGAAACCTGTCAGCCCAGGCCGACTCCCGAGCTGCTCGACATCGTCCCTCGCACGAACCGACGCGTGTACGACATGCGCGCGGTGCTCGACATCGTGTTCGACCGGCCAGACTGGTTCGAGGTGCAGCCGAAGTTCGGATCCGCAATGATCTGCGCGCTGGCACATCTCGGCGGTCACCCCGTCGCTGTCGTCGCCAACCAGCCCAAGGTCATCGCAGGCTCGATCGATGCCGACGCGGCCGACAAGGCAGCACATTTCATCACGGTCGCCGACTCGTTCCACCTGCCGATCGTCTTCCTGGCCGACAACCCGGGCATGCTGCCCGGCAGCCGGTCGGAGAAGAGCGGAGTGCTGCGCAGCGGCGCGCGGATGTTCGCCGCGCAGACCGCCGCGACAACCATCAAGCTGCATGTGACGCTGCGCAAGGCCTACGGGTTCGGCTCGATGGTGATGTCGCTGTTGGGGTTCGACAGTCAGAGTGCGACGTTCGCCTATCCCGGCGCCACGATGGGAGCGATGAGCGCAGCCGCGCTCAGTCGCGCGTCGAACGCCGCCGAAGACGTCGAGGCCAAACTCCGCAAGGCGGAGGTGGAGGCATCCTTCCGGTCGGCGGGCACCCTCGGGTTCGACGACCTCATCCACCCGGAGGAGACGCGCGACGCGCTGCTGTCGGCGCTGCAGCGCGGCATCTACAGCAGACAGGCCCCGGCGGAACCGGTGAGCCGCACCGTCATCACCCCCTGATTCCTGCGATTTCGGCGTGCGCCGTTGCGCTGAGCGCAACAAACCACGCCGAAATCACTGGTTGCCGCGGTAGGTGC
>CAVTQJ010000007.1:0-183423 GCA_963736825.1 uncultured Actinomycetota bacterium | reverse complement strand
TCCGTCCGCGCACTCGGCGGCGTCCCAACACGACTGCAGGGCGTTCGAGAGCCCGCTGGTGTCGTCTTTGACGGTAGTTGCGCCACCGGGTGAGCGGAGAGCAGGGCGATGACCCGTTCACGTGCCTGCGGTGCCAGCGGAGGGGCCTTCTTGAGTGCCTTGGCGACGGCGTCGACCAGAGTCTCCTCGGCCATGCCGGCACGGGCACGGACCAACTAGGAATAGCGGCGGGACGGCTTCGGCTGAGTGAGCCGACCGCACCGCGATAGCGGTAGAAGTCTTCTGTAGCCATGCGATAGGACAACTTTCGACGACGCGACCAGGGAACCGTTTGGTGTAAGTGGCGCAAAACGTGGGTGGCTCGGTCGCTTGTCATTGCCCGGGCGATTATTGACGGACCGTCTCGCACGTGGCTGCCGCCTCGGCCCCGTTAGCCCATTCGGCCTTGGCGATCACATTTGAGAGTAGCAGCGTTTTCCGGGATGCGCGAGACTCTGAATAGAGCTGTGCCCCAAACGATTAACGCACTATAGGCATCCTTTCACTGGACGATAGGTTTTAGCACAACAGATCTCGATGGGGTCGGGGTGGTTCGTGGGAGCCCGGGTCGACCAGAGGCCGCCCGGCACGGGTCCGATTCGCCCGAGAAGCCACGTTCAGTCGCGTTCATCCAATGCCAATTGCGATGTACGGCCGCCCGCAATAAGCGGACGGGCCGAGAAAAGCGCCGTCCGCACTTCGGCCCCGCCACTGGGGCCGACGGAGATCGACCATGGACCCCACCACCGCGCTGTTGCGCCGCAAGCAGTTCCTCAACGAATACGGCTTCTCAGACAGCACCGAGCGGCGCCGACGCGAGAAGCGAGCAATCAATGGCCGCCACACATCTGGATCGGGAACCAGGTGTATTACCTGCGTTCCTCTGTAGACGACTGGCTACGACAGCCGGGAAGCGTCCTGTAACTGCAGCGGCTGGGATCGGCGATCAAACCCACCTGGAGAGCTTGCATTCCGCGTCGGGGCGTGACTGCAGGTCTGCCCGCCGGTGCGCCCAAGTCGATCGTCCAGCAAGTCACGCACGGGGGTGACATGTCATCAGCGGGGCGGTAATCCGCCTCGCCGCTGACGAGGCGAACCACCTGGCGGTCTTGGGAACCAGTGGCAAGTCTACGGCGCCAAGGTGTCTCGAGTGCCCCAGCGCCGGCGCAAGTGCGCCGGATTGCGGGACCGGTTGAAACACCTCGACCGCTTCGCAAAGGACACCCGCAGCCGCACGGGGCGCCGAGGCATGTGCTCAATCTGCCGTACCGACTACGACCGCCGCCACGACTACCGTCGGCGCGCCCGCGCCTACGGTCACATACCGGTCATCGAGAAGTTCGGCACCTGGGAGCTAGTTCAGCGTTACGGACCGTTCTGTTTCTACTGCTGGCTCGGTCCGTTCGAGACGATTGACCACATCGTCCCGGTGCGGGTCGGCGGCACACACACGATCGACAACACCGTGCCTTGCTGCTCACTCGTGCAACTCACGTAAGAGCTGTCGCGAAGACCGGGCGTTGATCGTCGCCCACCTCGCCTGCGCGGCAGGGCGGCTCTCGTGAGCGGAGCCTGTCAGGAGACCGGTCACCGTGGCCACCCGAATGAGGCGTTGCCCACACTGCACATCGACAAGGTGCTATATGGCATCCAGAACGGGACACTCTCGCGACCGCCGCAAGGTGTCGGGGTGCCGCGCGTATCGGTCGCCATGAGCGGCTACTGCCGCGGATGGAGCTACGCCCGCTACTGCAACGAGATCATGGGGAAGGACCGGAAGCGCGGCCTCAACGGGCTGTGGGAGCAACTGGCCACCGGGCGGGACGGCCGAGCACGCCCGGACGGCTACGTCCTGCGACAACTGCAGAGGGCCTGGGACACCGGGCGTCGCCAACGTCAACGACGTCGGCTCGCACACCAAGGCCGATGCCCGAGCCGACGCCGTCGGCGCCTACCAGTGGGCTGACCGCCTCACAGACGGTACCGACAACCTCACGGTGACCGCGGCGGCGGTGATGGGCTACGTCATCGCGGAGACGGAGCGCCGGGGATGACGCGCGTCCACGTGCCCCGCGCGCGAGGTGGCCGAGGCGGCGAAGGTCGCGCCTATGACCGCCCTGCGCACGCTCAAGGTACTGACCGAGAAGGGGTTGTTCATCCGGCACTACCCAGGCAGGGCCGGCGTGCCTGACAACCGGAGGGCGGCGATCTACGGGTTGACCGACCCCGAGACCTGCCGACTGGACAGACCATCCCCTGCCGCCATCGTGGTGAACAGGTCCGCGCTGGTACATCGTCACGGGGAAGTGTCCCTATGTACCACCTGAAGCCAAGCGGGATCTCAGCCTCTAACGCATTTGGCGTGCAAGCCGTCGGCTGCTTACGCGCCCTCCGGCAGCGGAGTCTGGCCGCCGAACACCGTGGCGATAGTCACCCCGATCCAGTTGCCCACCGTCGCAACGGACTGCCCCGCGGGCGCAAGGGAATCGCTGATGCTGCGCCCGAAAGACGGAGGGGGGTGACGGGTCAGCGTCTAATGACGGCGTCTGTGAGCGCGTCGATCCCGGCGAGTCTGTCTGCCACCGCTCAGCCTGCAGCGGGCAGTGAGCGCACGCCGCGCGGTGTAGCTGATCTTCGTCGTGAGATCCGTCGGGCCAGGCGGAGACCTCGACCGAAAGCCCGCTGGCGGGGCCGTCAGGCCTTCCAGCTCATCGAAGTCGTCGTCAGGCTCGACGGGACTTCGCCCGGCTCGAAGCCGTCGCCGTCCTCTTCCTCGAGCGGCTCGGCGGGCTCGTCGTTGGCCTGAGCTGGCGCCGGATCTCCGGCCACAACTCGGGTGGCACGGACGTCCGCACCGCCCGGATAACCCGGTCCATCCTGACCATCACCTCGGCCATGCTCATCTCGCCGGCCCGCGACTCGGTCACGGCCTGCAGCTTGCTCGCCGCGGCCATGCCCGTGTTGGCGTCGACCGCCGCATCCTGGTCCACGAGGGCTTCCCACGCCCGGACCATGACGGCCTCGAAGAAGGCCATCGGCGTGATCGCGGTCGCCACTCCGTTCGTGAAGTCGACGCCGTTCTCCTTGGCGCGGCGCTCCAGGATCTCGCGGTAGGTGGCCCTCGCTGCGCTCTGCACCGGGAAGTGCCGGTCAGGCATGGTTGCGCACGGAGTGGACCGTGACCCGGTCGTGCTCGTCGAGCCGCGGCGTTCTCGAGGCTCAGCGTCCGCACAGATGCCGGCGTAGCTGGCCCCTGCGCGCGAGCATGTCGTTGACCCTCCTGCTCAGGCCGTCGCTTTCGGCACACCCTGCACCGCGGCTCCGGCTCGGAAGCACTCGACGTCGCGGGAGATGGAGACTGTGACTGCGTGCGCGCACTGGCCGACCGGCAGTCCGAGCGCCTCGGCTACTGCGCATGATGACTCCTTCCCACTTCGCCGATCACGGGGGTCGGTGTTCCTCACCGATTGCGGGTTACCGCGAGCTGTCTGGCAGCACCGCGCTCCCGTCGCATGTACCTTGCGGGCTACTTCCGTGTACTTGGGCGTGAGCGCCGGCATGAGTTGGCCAGGGAGAGCTCAGTCGGCCGTTTCGCAGAAGTGGCTGCCCTACTCGGATGCTGTGCCAGCCACGACTGACGAGGCGCATAGCCGCCGGGGTGGAGTGACCCCGCGTCAGCGCGACAGCAAGCCCTGGAGTTGCGAGCCCTGCCAAGCGCTCGACCCACGCCTGGCCCGGTATGACCTCGTGCCGAAGGAGGCGCGACCCTCCGGTGTGATGGCGGGCCGGGTCAAGACACCGGCCAAGGTCGGTCCCCGCAGGCAGGCCGTGGGCTAATCCCGACTCGACCAAGGAGGAACACTTGCGCCTCGGTGTCACGAGAGTGTCACAACTCAGCGCAAACTCACCGCTCAAACGCCCGTGAACGGCTACGGACTGTCATGTACCTCCGTGGCTGAGTACCTGCTGGTCAGGACGCTACCGCAGCGCGCCGCCACACACCGCGACAACCCGCGTCAGACGGCCATAACCGCGTCGAATCGACTTCCCAAGCTGAATACGCGGGTTCGATTCCCGTCATCGGCTGGGGTGCTACTGCGCTCGTTGCACCGAACGCGACTGATGATTTATCTGTCATAACACCAACGAAGAAGACACGAAGTGTCCGATAACTCATCGTGGTCTCCATCTCAGTTATGGCGGAAGGATGGCCGCGGTGTTATGGCGACGATCTCCCGACCCGCGACCGGCCACAATCGCCGTACCCGTCGACGCAAGAGAAGGCAATCATGTTAGACCGGCTTGCACGACTAGCCGTGGCCCGGCCGAAGGCGGTTCTCGCCGCGACCTTGGTGCTCATGGTTGCCGCACTTGGGTATGGGTCGGGGATCAGCGAGCGCCTGTCAGGCGGCGGCTTCTATAGCGTTTCTTCCGAATCGCAGCGCGCTGCTGCCGTGCTAGAGCAGCGTTTTCACGTCGGCAAACCGAACCTGGTGATTCTCGCGACCGACACCGGCGGCGGGTCTGTCGACGATCCCGACGCGGTTGCCGCCGGCCAGGCGCTTACTCAACAGCTTGCCGCCACGCCTGGTATCACCACGGTCAGCTCGTACTGGGGACCAGGCCAGTCCGAATTGCTCCGTAGCGATGACGGGACGAAGGCGCTGATCGTGGCGCACGTCGAAGGCGATGAGCGCGAGTTTGCGGCGGCGGCCAGACGTCTCATCGCTACCTACCGCGACACCGAGCGCGGTCCGCTGAAGCTCGAACTCGGCGGTGAGGCGGTCAGCTACGTCGACGTGACCGATCAGCTCAACCACGACCTGGGGATCAGTGAAGCGATCGCGATGCCGGTGATCCTGGTGCTGATGACGCTGGTGTTCGGCAGTCTCGTCGCAGCCGGCTTGCCGCTCGTAATCGGTGTGCTGTCGATCGTGGGTTCACTCGGCCTTCTCGCGTTGTTGTCGGATGTCACCCCGGTGTCCAACTATGCGCTCAACGTGACGACGATCCTCGGTCTGGCTCTCGCGATCGACTACAGCCTCCTGGTGCTGACCAGGTTCCGGGAGGAGCGAACTCGGGCTCAGTCCCTCGATGATGCGATCATCGAGTCGGTTCGAACCGCCGGCCGCACGGTCGTATTCTCTGCCACTACGGTGGCGCTGTCGGTGCTGGCGCTGCTTGCCTTCCCGATGATGTTCCTGCGTTCGATCGCCTATGCGTGTATCGGTGTGATACTGCTCGCGACGGTGTGCGCGCTTGTTGTCATGCCCGCCATGTTGCGACTTCTGGGCTCCCGAATCGACTCGCTCAACGTGCGCCGGGTGATTCGACGGCTGTTTGGGCGTCGCGCACCGGCCGAAGCGCGGGCTGAGGAAGACGGGTTCTGGTTCCGCAGTTCACGGCTGGTCATGCGTAGGCCGGTAGTGATGGGGGGCGCGGTTCTGCTCCTGGCTCTTGTGCTTGCGGCACCTTTCGGTGCCATCCGCTTGAACTTTTCGGATGACCGGTCGCTGCCGGCGACGATTGAAAGCCGAAGTGTCGGCGACGCGGTCCGCTCCGAATTCCCGGCACAAGCGACCGCTGCGATGGATGTGATCCTCGAAGGTTCCGTGGGCGCGGATCAGCTGGACGGGTACGCCGGGGCGCTGTCACAGTTGCCGCACGTCGTGGCCGTCAAGCTGGGAATGACAAGCTATGTCGACGGGCAACGGATTGGCGAAAGGCCGGTGCCCGACGCGAATGGCGCCTACCTACGGTTCTCCCAGACGTCGATCCCTACAGCGACGCGGCCCACCTGCTGCTTGATCAGGTACGCCAAACCCCATCTCCAGGTACCGTGCATGTCGGTGGACTCACTGCAGAGAACGTCGATACCAAAGATGCTTTGTTTGAACGAGTTCCGTTGGCCGCTGGCACTGATCGTGCTGGCGATGTTCGGCGTGCTGTTCGCGTTCACCGGAAGCGTGGTACTGCCGATAAAGGCGTTGCTGCTCAACGTAGTCAGCCTGTCTGCGACTCTCGGCGCGATGGTGTTCATCTTTCAGGAGGGTCACCTTAAGTGGCTGGTTGGAGATTTCGCTGTCACCGGGACACTGGCTACACCGACGCCGATCCTCATCATTTGTCTCGCGTTCGGGCTGTCCATGGACTACGAAGTGTTCCTGTTGTCGCGCATCACTGAGGAGTATCGCGCGCACGGCGACACCAACCTCGCGGTGATGTGCGGGCTGCAACGCGTTGGCCCCGTCGTCACTGCGGCGGCACTGATCATGTCAGTCGTGTTCATCGCGATGGCCACTTCTCAGGTGTCGTTCGTCAAGTTGCTAGGCCTCGGGTTGACGCTAGCAATCCTGTTCGACGCCACACTCATTCGTGCGGTACTCATGCCCGCCGCGATGAGGCTGATGGGTCGCGCGAATTGGTGGGCGCCTAGTTGGCGACGGCGTCCCGCGCATCTGCTCGTGAGTGGGGCCCGTCGTCCGCATCAATTGACCGTGCGCCAATTGACGGCGCAATTGGCGGCGAATTGACATGCGAGCGCTACGACGCGATGCGTTCGAAATGACTGCACAGCAACGCGCGCTGGCGGAGGTCGCAGCACAAGCTTCGGCGATGACCGAACGGCTGTTGGCCAGCAATTCAACCGGCGATCGCGCGATGGGGGCGTTCGTCGACAAGTTCTTCGCCAGGATTCCGTTGGACGGCTCCGCGCCCAGTATCAACGGCATCGTCATGCTGCCCGTGCTCGTGTTCGGCGCCGAGACCGCTGCGCCGATGCGCGCGACACCCGTGGCGCTTATTCACACACTGTGGTGGGCGGCGGCGCGGTATCTGGACGACATGATCGACACTCCGCAACTCGCTCGGTCCGATCCCGCGGAACTCAACCGCGGGATGATGACCGCAATTGCGGTGGGTAATCATCTGCCGCTCAATATCGTTGGCGACCTGGCTGTATCCGATGCCGTTCGGTTTCGGCTGATCACCGAGTACAGCAACGGATGTATCGACGCACTGAGCGGGCAGCTGACCGACCTGGTTCTCGACGCGGAGACCGCAACTCTCGACGATGTGCTGCGCAGCTACGAGGGCAAGACGGGCGCGCCCTACGGGATGTCCGCCGCGCTCGCCGCCCAGTTCGCGGAGTGCGATGCCGACCGGGTCGATGCCTGGCGCTCGTTCGGTAGGGCGCTCGGAGTGCTTCGTCAACTGGTCAACGACCAGCGCGACCTGGTCACCGAGCGCGACGAGGATCTGCGAAACGGCACTGCGACCTATCTGCTCGTTCACCTCCTAGGCACTGTGTCGACTGCCCGACGTGCGGAATTGATCGGCCTTCACCGGCAAGCGCGCACTTCGGACGAGGCGCGGGCCGAACTGAAGCGAGCGATGTTGGCGGCGGACATCGTTTCCAGCTACGCAGAGACGATCCAGCCCATCGTCCGTGCCGCTCGCGACACGCTCGCGTCGCTCGGCGGTGACCCGCAATGTGTCACTGAGCTAGCCGGGCTCATCGACGAGACGATTTCCTACTTTCCGCAGTTTCAACTCCGGTGACGAAAGGACCTATGAGCACCGACGAATGGATCAGCGCTCTCGAGTCGGGGTGGCGACAAAGGGATCCAAATGCGATCGCCGGCCTCTTCACCGACGATGCCGTACTACCATCGCGGCCCGTTCGGTGAACCGCGACGCGACGCGATTCGCGCACATTGGGTCGAGACCTTGTCCAGACAAGTCGACCCGCGAATCTGGTTCGGCAGTGCGATCGAGTCCGCGGGCCGCGCCGCGGTGGAATTCTGGTGCGTTCTTCATGATCCCGCGATCGCGCGAACCACGGACCGCATCCGGTTGCGTCACGCTCCGATTCGGATCGGACGGACGCTGCTCGGTCCTGCACGAGTATTGGCACGCCGAGTTGAACGTCGCAATCGATCCGGCAGAGGATTGGTTCTGTGGTGGCCGGCGTGAGACGACGACCGAGTTGGCCGGCGATCTGGCGGTCTTCTCACGGGTATCGGCATGGAGGTAGCCGTCGGCTACCGCAGACTCGGTCCTGTAGCGTTTCTTCCGAATCGCAGCGCGCCGCTGCCGTGCTCGATCGATTCGATGAAGAAGTTCGAGAGTCGCATGGGCGGCCTTCTAACCGACCGCTCCGACGACGGCGAAGGCGACCAGCGTGCCCAGTAGGCCGAGGGTTGATACCGCTGCCGGCCATCGGTTGTCCTTATGGCTGAGGTACTTGATGCCGAATCCGGCAACACCGATCGCAGGCAACGCGACGAATGCCTTCGAGAGCGGCGAAACAGGCGCAGCGATGGCGAACAGCGCGACGGCGAGCGGCCCGGTGCCGATCGTAAGCAGCGACGTTGCATGGTAGCCAATCGAATTGACGTAGCTTCGTTCGCCTGGCGCGGGCTGGCGGACAAGCTTCTTTCCGAACTCGACCTGGCCGGCGCACAGTGTCAGGATCAGAATTCCCAGCCCACCAACGACTGCGGTCGGCGCATCGGCGCGGATCTTGGCGAAGGCTGCGAGCAGGTACACATACAGCAGTAGTTGAACCGGAAAGCTGACAAGCAAGTTCAGAACGAGGTTGTCGCCGCGGGTGGCCGGGAATCGCTGCCCGACAGCCATCAGCGCCCCGGTGTAGAGAAGCTGGACGACGAGGACGAACAGTCCGCTGGGGAAGGACAGATTCGCGACGACGATGACCGTCACGCATAGGGCGCACAGAGTGGACAGGTCCCGATGCGCAACTGCGCCGGACGCCACGGGGCGCTGTGGGTTGGCAATCCGGTCGTAGTCGCTGTCACGGATGTCGTCGAGGACACGCATGATCAGCAAGTCGGCGAACAGGGTCACGGCGACTATCCCCAACATCGGTATCGCGCTGGCAGGAATCCGTTCCCCAGCGAGCGCGGCGAATAGACCGATTCCTCCGACGCCGAACGCCAAGACGTACACGCTCGCAAGAACCGGCGGATACCGGTTGACTACGAAATGTGAGATGTGAACCGCAGTACTCATTGCCCGCCTCCTCGCCACGTTACCGGCAGATTCCATACCCCGCGCGTGAAAATTGTTCTGCGCCAATTAATTGCGGAGTCAGGGACAAGCGCGATCCCGTCCAGTCGAGACAGCATGACTTGCAGGCCAACCTGGAGTTGGACCCGCGCGAAAGCCATTCCGATGCACCGGTGCCGACCGTGGCCGAACCCGAGGTGCGGATTCGGGTTCCGATGCGGACAAAACTCGTCGGCATCGGGAAACACATCGGGATCGCGATTGGCGATGTCAAACATGGGGACGACGACTTCGCCCTTCGATATCAGGCGATCGTGCAGCTTCACGTCCGCGATAGCGACGTGCGCCTGCCCAGCCGCGCCGCCGGCCCTGCCGTCGAACCACACCCAGCGGAGCAGTTCTTCGACGGTGGATGGGATCTCGCCGGGGTTGCGGCGAAGTTCGTCCGCCAGGCCGGGCCGTTCGAGTACCTCGATAAGCCCCAGCGCGAGGTGACTGCCCGTCGTCTCGGCCCCGGCCATCAGCAGACCCATGCTGAGCATGACGATTTCTGCGTCGGTGAGTCTGCTCGCGGAATCCTCCTGTGCCAACACATCGATCAATCCGCCAGAGGTGCCCGCGTGCCGCGAACGAATCACCTGACTTTCGAGGTATTCGCGCAGCTCGACTCCCGCCTTAGCGACCTCGTCGTCGTGGTAACGGCCAGACGACCAGGCAACCGTCATCCGGGGAGCAAGATACGGCAGATCAGCGACGTCCAGCCCGAGCAGGTTCATATGGACGAGGGTCGGGAACGGGTGACAGAACCGCGCGTAGATGTCGGCGGGCGGGCCTGCCCTGAGCAGGTCGTCGATGAGTTGGTTGGCGACATGTTCGATGGGCGGGCGCGCTTGTTGCGCCCTTCGCGTCGTGAACCACCCCTGGATGGAGCGGCGTCGAACAGTGTGCAGTGGCGGATCAACGGTGACCAACCCGAATGGTGAATCGGCGCTCGGCGTGCGCATGCCGAACTGCGCACGGCTGAAGCGGTTGTCGCTCAATACGGTTCGGACGTCACATTGGCGGGCTACGGCGATGGCCGCCGTACCGTCCGGCAACTCGACGTCAAGGGTCGGGTGCCCGCGAAAGAGGTTGACATATTCCGGGGGCAGCGACGTGCCCGGCCTGGGATCGAGAGGTAATCGCATAGTGTCACCGCGGTTTCTGTCGGTGCCGGTGGAAAATACGAACGGTGCCGGAACGGCCGTCGATTTCGATATCGTCGCCGTCGGTTATTGCGGTCGTCGCCCCGGAAACTGCCACTATGGTTGGAACCCCAAGCATGCGGCCGGTTATCGCGGTGTGCGAGAGCATGCTGCCACGCTCGGCGACCAGTCCCGCGGCGTTGAGCATCAGTGGTAGCCAGCCGGGGTCCGTCTCGCGAGCGACGAGAATTCGCCCCGCGCAATCGTCGGGCCTGACATCAGGGTGCAGCACCAATTTCGCTTGGGCACGGGCGATCCCGGCACTCGATGGGAGACCTGACAGCACGGTGCTGGGACCACCGGGTCGTCGGTGTATTCGCGGCACTGCGACGAAGATCGGCGATATCGATCGGCAGTGCCCCGGTCGCGAAGCGGGCCGCAAAAGCCGGGCGACTGCATGACTGCAAAAACGCGTCTTTCCGTGCTCGTGCCAAGCCGCGGAGATCGCCGATGTGTGGAGGTGCCTTCGAAGGCGCCGAGCAACTCCTCGGCTTCCAAATGGACGTAGTCATCGGGCGAATCGAGCCATCCGGCAGCGGCCAAATCCGCCCCGAGACGACCCATGGCTTCCCGCGAGAAGCCATAGAGCTGGGTGCGGCAAAACCGGGTGTCCTCACGGGCTTTGGCAAGAAACCGTCCGGCGCGCAGCGCGACCTGGAGGATGGCGCGCCTGGATCTGGACGGGCAGATCCTTCGTAGCTCATCGAGCGCACCTCGTGCCGCGGTCGCCTCTTGAAGAGAGGTATGTTGCATCGTCGCTCCCGCTGCGACGAACGGCCGTAAGGACTCGATGAGCATTTCGGGTCTTTGGCGCGGCGTAGGTTCCTCGATCTTGAGGTCGTTCATCGCGCGATCGCCGAATTTCCGAAGGTGTGTAATGACATCGGCGGCCAACTTGCTGCCGTAGCCACCACGCTTCGATCTGTTCCCACGTTTCACCTGCGTCGGCGGTCAGCACGCGCTCCGACAAGCCGGGTATGGCGTTGATCTGCTCGGCGAGCGCCACCGTGGAGTGCACCGACTCCAACGTCCGGTTCGGCGGTCCTCCGGGCAACAGCGCAGCGAGGTTGACCTCGGCGATCTGCGTCCAGCGCTGGACGAGCAATGTCGACGCGGCATAGACGGCAAGGCCGAGGTAGCCGGCCAAAATCGTGACGCCCCAATGGCGCTCGGCTTCCGACCACACTCTTCGGTAAACGGCGACGATGTCGTCGGCCGGCAGTTGCGAGAGTTCCATCCCGGCCACGTGCTGGTCATCCCACCAGGCCAGGAAGTTTCGCAGTTGGCGGGGGAAACGGGCGGCGGCCCAGATCAGGCGCGGTGACCGCGCGAGTAGTCGTACGACTGCACCGCGGTCGAGTGCTAGATGCGGGACAGGGTTGTCTCCCTGCAATCCGAGCGATCGCTGCCAGAGCGGGCGCAGGACGTCCCAACCGGGGATCTGGCTGTGCAGCGCATACCACGCATCGAGGCGATAGTAGAGGCGGCCGTCCAGGTATCCGACCATGCGGCGGAGTTGGTGCTCACGACTGCGCAGTTGGCTGTCCGGAACGCCGACAGTGCGATAGAAGTCGCGAAAACTCATGCGGTAGAACGTTCGCGCGTGTGAGTAGGTCATGGCCGTAGTCACGCCCGGAAAGCTTTCGGTCAGATTATGATTCGTCCACTCAACGGACGGGCTGACCGTTCGGGGCCGCACCGCGGGTCGTACCTGAACCAGGTGGATCGCTGAGTCAGCGGTGACGACACCCTCCATGTCCTGGGGGCCGCAGAAGAGCCGCTCGGCGGTTTCCGTCAATTGCGCGATCTGGTCGATTTGCGCATCGGAAAGCACGGGTTTGTCGGCGAGGTCATCGGGCACCCGGATATTCGGCCACGCCTCCGGTGGGTGCTCGGCAGAGCATGCGTTGCTTGTGCGAAATGCGCTGCTCGATTCCGCCTGGGTGCACGAAGAAGTGGTCGATGTCGGCGCGCTCGGCCACAGCGCCTTCTCCGATACCGTAGACCGCCGCGACCTTCGTCCCTCTGGCCCCGGTTACTGGGTCATGCGTGAATGCGACGAATGAGCGTCGACCATCGATCATTTGTTGAATGCCCACGCACACGCCGAGGATGCTGGGGTCGATTCCGCGCTGCGCGCGGTAGAGCACCGATTTGACGCTGAAGACCGACGCGGCGCAGGCCGAAATGCGGTCGATCAGTGCGCCGGCGCCAACGTAAAGGTAGCTGTCGGTCAGCCCCGCGAATGGGTCGGCGGCATCGTCTTCGCCCGGGTGGCCGTTCCGCCCGACTACGCATGCGCGGACTGCGACGTCGTGCAAGCCGAGGCCGATGCCTTTCTTCAGGATTGCGGTTTGTGTTTCCGGCGTGAGAGGCACGCGTTCGGCAGCGCTGCGGGCCGTCTCGGCCCATGTGGTCAATCGCTCGACACCGGCGTCGACTCCCGGAAAAGGGGGCACCACATCGGCGATGGCCGTCCATGGCGACTCGATGACGACGCAGAAGAACGGTGGAACCCGGACCCCGGCATCGCGTAGCCGTTGCTGGCGCGCGAACTTATGGCCCACCAGGCTGGCGTCGGCCAGTTCGGCCGGTGCATCGACAATCTTGATCATCACCAGACTCCAGGCAGGATGCGGCGTCGGATGCTTGCGAATTCGCGATACTCGCGTGATCTGACGAGAACGCCTTCTTCGACCCTGATGCGCCAGAGAATCGCCGCCGCGAGCAGAGCCAATGCCGCGATACTTGCCGGACTGGCGAAGTAACCGACGAAGCCGATGTTGGCGAGCAACATCCCGGCATAGGCGGGATGGCGCAGCACGCGGTACGGGCCGGAGCCGATGAGGCCACTTTCGGAGATCGGGACGACCCGGTGCGAATACGCGGCGCCGAGTTCGTGGATCGCCCATGCGCGTAATGTCGCGCCCGCAAGGAATACGCCAGCCAGCACGACACCGACCTCCACGGATACGGCCGGCTGGGCGTATGCGGCCGCGAGAGCCGTAGTGACGCGCGCGGCCGCGTAAGGAACGAGGGTGCGATTCTCTGCGGCGGACTGACTTGGTGTGCCGACGGTGATTCGTGCCTCTGACAGCGCCCATGCGAGATATGCGACGACAAACGCCGCCGCGGCGAAGCGCCCGCCGATTACGTGTGCCGCCACCGCACCTGCGAGGGCAACCGCTGTCAGCGCCAACAGCGTGCGAAGAAAGTAGGTGGTGAGCCGATCAGCCAGCGCGTAGCTGCGCATACTCGTCTCCGTCAACGCACCGGCCCGCCATGAGAATCGAGCCGACTTTGCTTGCTTGATCGCCCACCGCGTACACGTCGATGCATAGTCTGCTGGTCTGTTCGGGCGGCGTGATTTGCCACGACAGCGCCCGTGCCATGCGACCCACCGGTACCGCCGTGGGTACTTCCGCGGTGAGTCCGACGAAGATCACCTTTATCCCCAACGGGTGTTCGCCCCATCGGTGCTGGATTGCGATGCCGAACTGGCGGGCAGCCTCGAGAATGGACGCGACGGCGCCGGCCCGCGGTGGCAATCCACCGATAGCGTCCTGCTCGCGTACCCGAGTCCAGACGCGCCCGCCGTCGACCGTCAGGGGTCCGACCGCGATGTTGCGAGGGTCGGCGCGATGCACCAGTTCACTGGAGATGGGTCCATCCTCAAGCGCGGGCACCGCGACACGCTCCATGAGCGGCTGGGTTTCGCGTCGCCCTAGTAAACCGGTCGCGATACTGCGTCCAGACTGGGTGACTTGGATCCGGTTGGTTCCGCTGGCCTCCCGGGTGGCTGTCACCTGAACCGGGGCGTTGAGCTCACAGAACCTGGTAAAGGTGAGACGGAAGGTCACGTTGTCCGACTCCAGCATCGAATCATGCTCTGCCAGTTCAAGAATGGCCGCCGTGAGCAGCATGCCGGGCACGTGGTCGAGCGGATGATCGAAGAAGACGGGGTCGCTGAGGTCAACACGCGCAAACCCGCGCGACATGCCCCGGCTGGGCGCAACGTTCAAGATGTCGATCGCGCGTCCCGGAATCACCCGAGGCGCCATCGGTGTGAGTAGCTGCATCGTCGCCTCCTCCGCTCGTTTGCGCCGTCTCCGATCCGACGCAAAGGACCACTGCAATAGGGATCGTCACTCGGATTCGGGGGGAGGCTCGCAGTAGAGCCCTACTGCAATCGACGCTCGTTTCGGCGCGGTACTACTGAGTCGCAGGATTGAGCTGTCGGTTGCTCTGCCCAGACGGCAACGGTCGCGCGTTCGTGCGCAGTACTACATGCGGTTGCTCGGGCTGGGAGCGGTAGATCGCACGCTCTGCGTTGCGCCGCTGAGCCACGCCCACGGATCGGAAACCCTGGCTCTGCCCACGCTGCTGGCGGGCGGAACGCTGTTCTTGAAGTCGCCTAAGCTAAGTACGCGTTCCCGCTTTACATCCTCGAGGAGATCGCGCAGCTCCGCATCTCGTTCTTCAGCTCGGTTCCGGCGTTCTACGACGCAGCGGTGAAGCTGTCTCTCACCCAGCCGCCGGATTTGGCAACGCTGCGGCTCGCGGCGTGCGGGAGCGCGCCGGCGCGAGGTCCACGGCGCAGGGATTTCACGCCCGCTTCGGCGTGGGTATCCAACAGATCTACGGGCTCGCGGAACTGCACGCGATCTGCATGAATCGTCACAACGGCGAGCGGATGTCCTACGACTCGGTCGGAAAGCCCGTTGAGGGATCGAGTGGCGAATCGCCGGGAACCCAGCAGAGGGCACAAAGCAGGGCACAGCAGTGGAATCCCAAGGGGAGCTTGTTGTTCGACTGGGAGGTACATGCGACCACAGGCGATGGGACTGCCGCCGATCAGTTGAGTCTGCGGACGTTCTGGGCACTAACGGTGGACCCGTCCCACCGCAAGTCGGCGACCATGTTGATCGTTGGACAGCAGGCCCATGGGGAACGGATGCGTAGGGACGACGTCCCGCGTGCGGATTTGGCGGATCAGTACAGCCGGCTTGTCGGCGTCGGAGTCTGTCGAGTTCGACGGGCGCGCTGATGTTTGACTGCTCGGTCGCAGGGTTCTTTGCTGCTGTCGTTGCCCTCATGGCCTGACCCCGATCGGTTGATCCACGGCTGTATGAGAGTCTTGCGGCCCACGTTGTGGGCAGGAAGGCTCGACAAGATCATGGCGACGAGGAAGCGGCACAGTCCCGAGCAGATTGTGCGCAAGCTGATGGCGGCTGATCGGCTGCTGGCCGAGGGCAAGGACACCGCGGCGGTGTGCCGCGAGCTGGGTGTCTCCGAGGCGACGTATCACCGGTGGCGTAACCAGTTCGGCGGGCTGAAGGCCGAGGACGCCAAACGGCTCAAGGACCTCGAGCGCGAGAACTCCACCCTGAAGCGGCTGTTGGCCGATGCGGAGTTGGAGAAGGCTGCGCTCAAGGAGATCGCGCGGGGAAACTTCTAGGCCCGGAACGCCGGCGGGCAGCCGTTCGTCACCTCCAGCGGGTGCTGGGGGTCAGCGAACGGTTCGCCTGCCGCGTGACCGGGCAACACCGCGCCACCCAACGCCACGAACCCGTCGCGACCACCCGGAGGATCCTGACGCCGCGTTGCGGGCGTGGCTGCGCCAGTACGCCAAGAAGCATCCACGGCGCGGGTTTCGGCCCGCGTATCACGATGCCCGCGGTGAAGGCTGGCAGGTGAATCACAAGAAGATCCAACGTCTTTGGCGCGAAGAAGGACTTCGGGTACCGCAGCGGCGACGCCGCAAACGCCACGGCACCTCCACCGCCCCCGGACACGGTGATCGCCGATGCACCCAACCGGGTGTGGGCGGTGGACTTCCAGTTCGACTCCACCACCGACGGGCGGCCGATCAAGATCGTCTCGATCATCGACGAGCACACCCGCGAATGCCTCGGCGGGATGGTCGAGCGCAGCATCACCGGCGAGCACCTCATCGGCGAACTCGACCGCCTGGCCGCCGAGCGTGGCGCCTATCCGGCGGTGCTGCGGTGCGACAACGGACCCGAATTAGCCTGCAGCGCAATGGCCGACTGGGCGGCCGGCCAGGTCGGCCTGCACTTCATCCCGCCCGGCGAGCCGTGGCGCAACGGCTACGTCGAATCGTTCAACTCCCGCATCCGCGACGAATGCCTCAACATCAACAGCTTCTGGTCACTGGCCCAGGCCCGCGTGGTCATCAGCGACTGGAAACACGACTACAACCACCACCGCCGGCACTCATCGCTGGGCTACCAACCGCCAGCCCGCTACGCTGCCACCTGTACCCACCAATGAACGACTCTCGTTCGCCGTGGACCAGTTCACGGGGTCCGGTCACTCACCTTGAAGCCGCCTCGTGTCGACATACAGATACGCGCGAGCACTGCCCGTACGGTCTCTCAAGATCGGGCTTAAGTATTACCGCGCCGAAATAGGGCGAGATAGCAGTGGCGCACTACTGCGCTCCTTGCACCACGCGGCAGCGACGATTTCTGTGGTAGAACGAAACGCTGGATCCGGTGGCCGTGTTTCGAGGACATCGCAAAAGGAATGATGATGGTTGAGGCAAGCATATCGGTCGCATCCGACGGCCTCAGCGTCGACCACCCTTCGCTGACCGGTCCATCCGATCAGTTGCCCCTGGTCGCCGATCGGTTATGCGAAATCCTTATCAGCGGTGGCGGTTTCGATGCCATCTACCGTCACATCCTGGCCGTCCCCGGTAAACGGGTCCGAGCCGCGATGGTGCTGGCCTGTGCCCGTCTGCTGCCCTCGGCTGCCGCGGTGCCGCTGGGCGACGCCGTCGATGTGGCCTGCGCGATCGAGATGCTCCACGAGGCGTCGCTCGTTCACGACGACATCTGCGACGGATCGCTCTTGCGGCGCGATGCGCCGTCGGTCCCGGCCGCGTTCGGCGTCCGCACCGCCGCCCGGGCCGGATTTCATCTGGTCGGCAAGGCTTTACAGGTACTTGCACGAGTGCTGGCTGACAACCCGGCGGTGTTCGCGCGGCTTGGCGACGCCCCCGGCGTCACCTACATCGACCGGATCTCGGAGCTGTCCTTCGGCCAGCTCATCGAGACTCTGCCACCTGCCGTCGACGACGCCGCCATGCGCAGGCACTACGAACTCGTGGCCGGGGCGAAGACTGGCACGCTGTTCCGGCTGGCCTGCTCGTACGGCGGCACGGCGGGCGGCCTCGACCACAATCAGCTGTGCGCCCTGATGCGATACGCAGACCAACTCGCCCTCGCCTTTCAGATCATGGATGACGTCCGCGACGTCGAGGGCGGCCCCTCGCTGGGCAAGGAGGCCGCCGGCGACCTCGACCGACGGGTGCCGACCTGGCCGGTGATCGAATGGCTGGCCATGCGGCCCGGGTCCCATGAAATGTGGCTCTCCAGGCTGACTTCCAGTGCCGACCTGCAGGCCGACCTGGTGCGCAGCGGGGCCACCCGAGCTGCCCGTGCCGTCGCCGTCCGCGCCGCCCAGACGGCCTGTCGGGCGATCAATGCATTCCCGCCCTCCCCCGCGCGTGAGCAGTTGCGCGAACTCTCGGTGCGGGTGGTGTCCCGATGAGCGGGGGGCGACTCGGCACCCTGGCCGACGGGCTGTGGCACCTGCACCGCATGCCAGACTTGGCTGCGATGCGGGCGGCCCGGTCACCGGACGAGTTGGCCCGACTGGCGCTTGTCCCGGCGGCCCGAAACTTCGGCATCGCGGCCGGTTTCCTTCCCGCGGACCTACGGTCCGAGGCCACCGCCGCCCTGCTGGCCTGCCGGGTGCTCGACGCCTACGAAGACCTGAGCGCCCGCCCGCTGGCGGCCGGCGCCGTCGTCACCGCCGTGGACTACCTGAACGGCGACACCGACACACCGCCACCGCCACTGCCGGCGATCGCCGTCTGCGACAGCGAAGCGGTCGACCTGGTGCTGGCCGAGCGCATCCGCGACGTGCGGGAGCTGCTGTCGGAACTGCCCTTCGAAGGCCGCAAACGGATCGGCCGATTGTTGGCCGATGTCGGCCAAGTGATGGCGCTAAACCTGGATTGCCCGCTGCCGCGGACCGCCTACGGCGAGGGCGTGCTCGGACGGGTGATGCTATACGTATGCTCACTGGTCGCCGAAGATGCCTGCGCCGAGGCCGATTTAAGCGAGCTGGCCGGATGCATCGGCGTCACTGCCCAGTTGGCCAACGACTTGCGGGACGGCGAACTGGTGCTGTACGGCGCCTGCGACCGCGAGGAACTGACCCGGGCGGTAATGCAACGCGTGCTGGCCCCCGCGCTAGGCAGCATCGCCCTGCTGGCCCGGCTCGGCCCGTGCATCCACAGTCGCGGCGCCCGGGTGGCGATGGCCTATATGACCATTACGACGACCGCGTTCTTGTGCGCGGCCGTCGGAGCGCCCGCACCCTACCGGCGACCGGTGCGGCTGGCCGCGGCAGTGCTGGCCTCCGTCTCAACTGCTCATTGGACCACGATGCTGAAGCGAGTGCGCTGTTCCGTCGATGGGGCGATCCACCGTCTGTTAGATGCGTCGCCCCACCCCTCGGTGAAGGCTAGCCCTGCTGCCCGATCGGGCGCGGCCGACCTCCTTGCCCTTGGTGATCCGCGCTCGATGCCGCCCTCGGTGGGCCCGCTCATCGTCGGCGCTACCTTTGCGCTCGTCGAAGCCCTGCCGGGAGAACCGCTGACCGGCGAACTGCCCGAGTTCCAAGTGCGCCGCATGATGATCGCCGACCATCTAGCCTTCGGCGCCCTGGAACGGCTGCGACCCCGCGACGCCGACGCTATGCGGGCCCTCGCAACGCAATTCCAGCTCACCGCCCTCGGCCCGCTGTCTAGGGAGCAAACCCATGACCATTAATTCGACCCGGCTTAACTCGACGGCGCCCACCGCCTCGTCCGAACGACCAGGGGTTCAGCCGCCGGGCGCTCAAGCTCGACCTCATGCGGAAGGGGAACCCGACGTTATCGTGCCCTATTTGATGACGCTCAAGTCAGGCGCCGTGTGCTACAGCATCGGTCCCTCGCCCACTGCAAATACTCTGCTGCACATTGTCATTCGTCCCGGTTCGCATCGAAGTCAGCCGCCTGCTTAACCCAGAAACTAATGTCGGTGACCAGGTCGGCGGCCGTTAGGCCGAGGTCGGCGTGAATCGCACTACGCGCGGCCTGAGCGAGGAATCTTTGCGGCACACCGACACTGCGCACCGGTGTGTCGATCCGCGCCTCGCGCATCCGGGCCGCCACGGCCGATCCAACCCCGCCGTGTAGCCCCGACTCTTCCAGAGTCACCACGAGCCGCACATTGCCGGCAAACTTCACCACTTGCTCGGGCACCGGCAGCACCCACCGAGGATCCACTACCGCGACGGCCACGCCACGCTCCCCGAGTGTCGCGGCCGCCGTCATCGCGATTGTCGCGAGCGGCCCGACCGCGACCAGCAGAACATCCGGATCATGCGGGCGGCAGAGCATATCCACGCCCTCGATTCGTTCTACGGCCTTAATATCGGCGCCCACCGATCCTTTCGGGAACCGGATCGCGGTCGGGCCGTCATCGACTTCGAGCGCCTCGCCGAGCTGTTCACGGAGCGAGGAAGCATCCCGTGGGGCGGCGACTCGCATGCCAGGCACCATGCCTAGCAGCGACAAGTCCCACACGCCGTTGTGGCTGGCGCCATCGGGCCCGGTGATGCCTGCACGGTCCAGAACTAATGTCACCGGCAGTTTCAATAGTGCGACATCCATCATTACCTGGTCGAAGGCCCGATTGAGAAACGTAGAATAGATGGCGACCACCGGATGCATGCCGCCGAGCGCGAGCCCCGCAGCGGATGTAACAGCGTGTTGTTCAGCGATCCCCACATCGAACATCCGGTTGGGAAACTGCTTTCCGAACGCCGCCAAACCGGTCGGCCCCGGCATCGCGGCGGTGATCGCGACGAGGTCGTCGCGGCGGCTGCCCCATCGGAGCAGCTCACTGGCAAAGACGTCTGTCCATTGCCTAACATCGGTGTCGGCCTTCGGTTTGCCAGTTCGAGGATCGATCGGTCCGCATGCATGCATCCGGTCAGCCGGATCTTCCTCCGCTGGGCGGTATCCCATTCCCTTGCGGGTGACCGTGTGGACGATAACCGGGCCATCCACGCCCTTTGCCATCCGCAGGGCCTTCTCGAGCGCGGAAATATCGTGTCCGTCGATTGGGCCGAGATACCTGATGCCCAAGTCTCCGAATAACGTCTGCGGACTCAATGCATCCTTCAATCCTTCCTTTACCGCGTGCAGTACCGAATAGGTGGGACGTCCGAGCGTCGGCAACCCGGTCAGCTCCCTTTTCACTGAGGCCAGGAGCCGCTCATACCTCGGACGCGTTCGCAGGCTGGTCAGACGCTCGGCAAGGCCACCGATCGTCGGTGCATAAGACCTGCCGTTGTCGTTGACCACGACAATGACACGACGGCTCTTGCCGGCAGCGATGTTGTTCATCGCCTCCCAACACATTCCACCGGTGAGGGCGCCGTCACCAACGATCGCGACCACGCGGCGATCTTTACTGCCGGTCAATTCGAATGCCTTTGCCAACCCGTCCGCGTAGGAAAGCGCCGCCGACGCATGCGAAGACTCGACCCAGTCGTGCTCGCTTTCTGCGCGCGACGGATACCCTGACAGGCCGCCGGAGGCTCGCAAGTGGTCGAAGTCATCTTGGCGGCCCGTCATAAGCTTATGCGGGTAGGCCTGATGACCGGTGTCGAAAATCAACGCATCGCGCGGTGATTCGAATACAAGATGAAGCGCCATGGTCAACTCGACCACACCAAGGTTAGGACCAAGGTGCCCTCCGGACACCGACACCTTTTCGATGAGGAATGCTCTGATCGCATCTGCGAGTCTTGTCAACTCCTCGCGCGAGAATCCCTGCAAGTCACGCGGACCCCGGATCCGGCCCAGGACCGCCAAGTGATCGGATGGACTGGTCGGCGAAGGTCGGTCAGCGCTGAGGCCGTCGGATGCGATCGATATGCTTGCCTCAACCATCATCGTCCCTTCCGCGATGTCCTCGCGAAACGACGGCCACAGGGTCAGATGTTTCGCTCCACAGTGGAAATCGTGGTTGCCCTGTGGTGCGACGAGCGCAGTAGCCTGCCACTGCAATCTCGCCCGATCTCGGCTTGGTTCTACTTAAGCGCCACGCCGGCATCGACTACGTATTCGGGCGAGTTGAACGCCATACAGATTCCGTCGCCGGTGCGCTTCAACAGGAAGCCGACCGCGTCTCGATCGCCGAGCGCAACACCTCGTCGTGGCAGCCAGCGCAGACCTCATGCCCTCGGCGTCGGCCTCCCACCGACTGGTCAAGCCCTTGACACCGGTTAGCAGAAACGTCACCACCCACGAGGGTGCAGCCGGCATAGAAAAGCTGTACTTATTGGTGCAGCTCATTCACCGCTTGACGCATCACAGATATGCCAGCATCGCCGCCGCCGCGCCGTGCCGGCTTGGTGGGAGTGGGTCTAGCGTGCGGTTCATCCGGGCGGCAGGCCCCGCATGGAGGGATCGGCGTACCTACATAGTCGGTCGCCCACCGCTCGAGCTCGGCCAGATGCTGAGCGCAGACTTTGACATACGATCCGGTCAACGAGCTACAGGAGTTCTGACCGCTGATCGTCCAGCAACCGGAGCGGTGCACGCGCGCTTCGGTCGCGCTGTGACTGCGCGCGATGTTGAGCACATAGCCATCGGGGTTGGTGGCGAGCCAACTCTGATAGCCGACGTCGTCGTCACGGAACTCGCACACGTTCATCGCCTCATCTTTGATCACTGCGTGGCGCCACTGGGACGGGATCTGCACCGCAGCTCAAGAGAGTCGCGATGGTTGCAGGCACAAGAAACACCGCGACCGGAGTCGCACCAGACGCGGAGTTTGCCGCGTTTGACCGTGCTTGGGCCGTCGACAGGGGGTTCCATCGCTCTGCCAACAGGTAGCAGTAGGTCATCGATGGCCTCCTAAAACCAGCCCTGATCTGGACCGACGCAGATGCTATCGATGACCTATTGTGGCCTATTGAACAGAGCTGATCGGACCGAGGCAGCTTCCCAAGCTGAATACGCGGGTTCGATTCCCGTCATCGGCTCCACGAAACCTCAGGTAGAGGTAATCACCCCCTGAAGGGTCGCTGTGTCGTGGTGTCGTGAAACTTGACGGTGGTCTTCACGTCAGCCGTCGGGGTGGGTTGTGGACCACCTCGGCCTATTTGTTCACAACCGACGACGACGGCACCGCGTCGATGTCGGCGAACGCATTCAAGAACTCCTAATGACCAGTGAACGTTGCGACAGGGGTTTGGAGCAGGTCATGCGCGTAGCCTCAAGATGCCAAGGATCCCGAAGGAGGCGCTCCCATACCGCATTCCGCCGAGGTTCAACGAGTGTACGACCGGGTGTTGACCGGAGCATCGATCCGCAGCCGTTACGTCGAGGCGGCAGGCCAGCGGCGCGTCCATCTCCTGGAAAAGGGTTCTGGGCCACCGGTAGTGCTCCTTCACGGAACGGGAGACTCAGCCGGATTCTTTTTACCCCTACTGAATGAACTGCAGCGGGTCCATACGCTGGCACTGGATCGGCCCGGGATGGGGCTGAGCGACCCGATCGACCTACCAAGCCATCGCTACCGTGACAGTGCGGTCACATGGCTGGACGGCGTCCTCGATGTCCTTGGGCTCGGTACAGTCGCGCTGCTTGGCCATTCGGGCGGTGGGATGTGGGCCTTGTGGTACGCGCTGGCGCATCCGGATCGCGTCGCGCGGCTCGTCCTGATCGGTCCGCCTGGGCTACCAAACACGCGTTGCCCAATGCCGATGCGGCTCGCCGCCACGCCGGGGCTGGGCCAACTCCTGTCGCGCCTGTTGCCGCCCACCCCGAAGTCGGTGTTGCAGTTCGCGCACCACGCGGCCCGAGAGCGCGAGACTCTCGGCCGCTACCCCCATCTGGTCGACCTAATGGTGGCCATCCATCGAGATCCGATCGCCGACCGAGTCACCACAGAAGAGCTCCGCGTATTCGTGTCGCCATTCGCCTTGTTATCCACGTCCGGATTCCGAGGTCGTTCGCGTGTTCAACGCGACGAGCTGCGCCACCTGAGCGTCCCCACGCTAGTCATCTGGGGCGAAAACGAGCGGCTGGGCAGCTTTGCCATTGCCCGCGCAGCGACCGAACTAATGCCATGCGCACGACTGGAAGTCCTACCAACCGGGCACGCGCCATGGCTGGGGCAACCTACGCAGACTGCAGAGGCGGTCGTCAACTTCGTGCGCTAAGGGCGGTTCGCCTTATCGTCATTAGTGCGCTTCCGAACCCGCGGTCGGCGCTGGAATTCCTTCCCGAAGCTGAATACGCGGGATCGATTCCCGACATCTACTCCACGAAACCTTTAGCATTCGCCTCGCGAATATCGCAGGGCGGTATCAACATTAACGCCGTCATTTGGCATACGCCTGACAAGCGTCCTCCGGCAAGTGCCCGAACGTAGCGACAGAAGTTCGAACAACACGCCGGGTGAGAATCACGCCTGGGCGATCTAGTATCAACTTCCAAATCCAGCCCCCGCACCGGCCAAGCGGCCTACGATTGGCAGATAGTTTGATCAGACAATTGATCATGAAGACAATTCATACTTCATGCTGATTGTCATGGCGATCGATCTGCCGCATGAGCATCGGAGGATGCAATGAGCGCAACACCCACACTGAAGAAGGCGCTGAACCAGCGGCAGCTGACGATGATCGCCATCGGCGGCGTCATCGGTGCCGGCCTGTTCGTCGGCTCCGGCGTCGTCATCGGCGGCACCGGGCCGGGCGCGTTCATCGCCTACGGCCTTGCCGGCGTGCTGATCATCATGGTCATGCGGATGCTGGCCGAGATGGCCGTGGCCAACCCGTCGACCGGGTCCTTCGCCGACTACGCCCGAGCCGCAATGGGCAACTGGGCCGGGTTCTCGGTCGGGTGGCTGTACTGGTACTTCTGGGTGATCGTCGTCGGCTTCGAAGCCATCGCGGGCGCGAAGATCATCCAGTACTGGATCGACATTCCGCTGTGGTTCTGCTCTCTGGTCCTGATGATCTTGATGACTGCCACCAATCTGTATTCCGTCTCGTCGTTCGGTGAGTTCGAGTTCTGGTTCGCCGGCATCAAAGTGGCCGCTATCGTGGCGTTCATCGCTCTAGGCGGGCTCTTCGTGTTCGGCTTGTGGCCGGACAAGTCGATGGACTTCTCCAACCTGTGGGCCCACGGCGGGTTCTTCCCGCTGGGTGTCACGGCCGTCACCGTCGGTGTGGTCACCGTGATCTTCTCCATGGTCGGCGCGGAGATCGCGACGATCGCCGCGGCGGAGTCGTCGGATCCGGAGCGGGCAGTAGCGAAGGCCGCCAACTCGGTGATCACGCGTATCGCAGTGTTTTTCGTCGGCTCGACGTTCCTGCTCGCGGTCATCCTGCCGTGGAACGACGAGAAGGCGGGCGCGTCGCCCTTCGTCGCCGCGTTCACGGAGATGGGGATTCCTTACGCGGACCACATCATGAACGCGGTGGTGCTGACGGCGGTGCTGAGCTGTCTGAACTCGGGCATGTACACCGCGTCTCGCATGTTGTTCGTTCTCGCCGCGCGGCGGGAGGCGCCCGCGCAGCTGGTCCGGGTGACGCGGCGCGGGGTTCCGGCCATCGCGATTCTCGCGTCCTCGGTGGTCGGCTTCCTGTGCGTCATCGCCGCTGCCATCTCGCCGGACACTATCTTCGCGTTCCTGCTGAACTCCAGCGGCGCGGTCATCCTGTTCGTCTACCTGCTCATCGCGATTTCCCAGATCGTGCTGCGCCGCCGCGCAGAGGACTCGCAGCTTCGGGTCAAGATGTGGCTGTTCCCCGTGCTGTCGATCCTCACCGCCTGCGCGATCCTGGCGATCCTGATTCAGATGGGAATGCAGGGTGGCACCAACAGGGAGGCGTTGACACTCAGCCTGCTGTCATGGGCCGTCGTGATCGCGCTGTTCTTCGCGAACCGGTGGTACATGAATCGCCGTCCAGCCGTCGAGGAAGTCGCCCCGACGGAGCGCCCTCATCGCGTGCTGGTGATGGCCAGCCAGACGGTCGGATCGCGGGAGCTGCTCGACGAGCTTCGTCGCATCGGCGCGGACAGGACTACCAAGTACCACGTCATCGTTCCGGCCAGCCCAATCGAGACGGGAACCGCAGCCACCCACGGTCCGCTCGACGTCGAGGAAGCGACCAGGGCTATCGCGCAGCAGCGACTAGACGACACGCTGGCCATCCTGCGCACCGAGAACCTCGATGCCGACGGTGAATTGGGTGACTATCGGCCGCTGCGCGCCCTGGCCGGCGCCGTTGACTCGTTCCGGCCGGATCAAATCGTGATAGCGACACTGCCGCCCGAGGAGTCGGTCTGGAATCGGTTCGACGTCGTAGACCGCGCGCGTGAAGAGCACAGCCTGCCGGTGACGCACGTGGTCGCTACCCAGACCGAGAAAGCAGAGCCGGTGGCATGACCATCATCGTCGGCTTCAGCTCGAGCCGTCAGGGCACCGCGCCCCTTAACCTGGCAGCGCAGCTGTCGCGCTGGACCGGCGACAAGGTGGTGGCCGCAGCGATCGTGGAACGGTCCTGGCCTGCCAAGGACGATCCCGTCGAGCACGAGTACCTGCGCCATGTCACTTCGGAGGCGGCGCGATCACTCGAGAGAGTGGTCACCCAGCTGCCCAGCGACTTGGACATCCCCACTGTGGTCCGCCAATCAACGTCCATTCCAACAGGTTTGCTCGAACTCGTGACCGCTCACGACGCCAGAATGGTCGTCGTCGGCTCATCGTCTTCGGGGTTGCTCGGTCGGGTGACGCTGGGCAGCGTCACCGAACGGCTGGTTCATACCGCCGCTGTGCCGGTCGCGATCGCTCCGCGCGGCTACCCGCTGGGGCCCGAGCCGATACGACGGCTCACCGTCGCATACGGAGGCGAAGCCGACATCAACGGCCTCATTCCGGCGGCTGCCGAACTGACCACCCAGTGGCCGGTCCAATTGCGGATCGTGTCGTTCACCGTGCGACCGGTGGAGGTGTTCAGCGGTAAGATCGAGCGTTCTGCGGAAGACCTCGTCGTCGAGCAGTGGGCGCACAGGACGATGGACGATATTGTCAAGCAGCTCAACGAGGTTCGCAATCGAATCTCGGTTCCCGACGTAGATGTCGTGGTGGGCAGCGGCCACGATTGGCGAGAGGCCGTCGAGAACGTCCCCTGGCAAGCCGGGGACATGCTCTTGCTCGGATCCGGCGCAGCCGGACAGGCAGCTCAAGTCTTTCTCGGTTCGGCCGCCTCGAAGATCCTGCGCCATGCTCCTGTCCCCGTGATGATCGTCCCGCGACACCCAAAGTCGGCATAGGTCGCGCAGCAGGTTAACCGCTGGTTCCGCACTTGATCAAGCACGTCACTGGGCGTGGATTACGGAGGTGCAACGACTCCCAAGTATGGCATCATCCCGAGCGCGCTATGCCCGCATGGATCTCAAATGAAGAGATCCACGGCCCAATACCCAACGCCCAGTACAACGCACTACAGGTGTGGGGCTCCTACAACAACGCCCTCATCATCAAGTCCAATTACATGCCGCGGTATTACGCCGCCTTGGTAGCCACCGGCGGACCCAACAGCGACAGCAACCCGGTCGGCTTCCGCGAACACGTCAACACGGCACACCAAGGCCTGCGCCATATTCCGGGGCGCGGGCCGTACCCGATCCAAGAGAGCTTCTTTGCTCGCGGGTTCGATTCCCGTCATCGGCTCCACAAGAGCGTTGCGGGCCTGCCCTTCTACTGTTATGCCGTCACGAGATCCGGTTGGTCGGCGGCGCTACCGCCCGGGGATTGGTCCGCGGCGGCACCGCACGGGGCACTTCGAGGCTGTTCTCCTGCACGATCACCGGATCGCCGACGTTGACCGTGTTGAAGTACCACTCCGCGTCCTCGGGACTCAAGTTGATGCAGCCGTGGCTGACATTCTCGTATCCGAGCGAATTGATTGCCCACGGAGCCGAATGCACGAAAAGGCCACGGTCGGTGATCCTTACGGCGTAGTCCACCGTGAGCTGGTAACTGTCGGGGTCGGTGACGGGGATGCCGACGCTGCTCGAATCCATGTCCACCGAGCGTTCCTTCGCCAGCACCGTGTAAGTGCCGACAGGCGTTGGGTATTGGGGCCTGCCCATCGACGCCGGGAACACCCCGGGTTCCCCCCAGTGCGGTCGATGGTGCGGTGCCGGCAGCGCGGACGGCGGTCCCGCCTCCACGCCGTCGATGCTCACGGTGAAGGTGTGATCGGACATACTGGCAACTCCGACGACGGCGGGGCCCGTTGCAAACGCGGTTCTCTGGCTGCCCACCGACAGCGCAACCGTGCTGTGCGAAGGCCAGAAGCCATCGGGAACCCATTGCACGACGTCGTCGTCCACCCATTCGAACGTGCCGGTCATCGTCGGCGTCGACGTGACCTCGATGGCGCGCTCGGCCGCGGGCCGACTGGTGACCGGCGCCCGGAACGTGACTACGACGGGGTGTGCCACACCCACCACCTCGCCCGGCGATGGCAGAACCGACGCGACGGCGAACCCGTACGACTGACTCGCGGCCGCCGCACTCGAATTGGCAGGCGTCACAACCACACTCGTCGCGACCGCGATGAGTGTGACGACACGCCGAGCAACCGCTCGCATGGCTCCTACTTCCCTCGAAACGGCACAGGTTCGCTTGAGGCGAGCAGTCTCAGCTGGCGCCGGTACTCGACGGACCGGGAATGATCGGCTGACCGGCCACGGGCGCTCCAGCCGGCGGCGGACCGGTGGGCTGCCCCTTGCCCCCGAGGCCGGACATGTCGGTGAACGGAGCGCCGCCCATGACGGGAGCACCGCCCGCCAGCGGCGCGCCGGCCGGTGCTGCCGGTATCACAGGCACGAGCGGCGCGGCAGGAATAGGAGGCGCCACCGGTATCGGCGGAGCCAGGGGCACCGGCGCAGCCGCGGGCACCGGTCCCGGCAGCGCCATCGGAACGCCCCCCATGCCGGCGAGCGGAGCCGCCGCATTACATACAGGTGCAGCCGGTGCTCCACCGCCGCCTGCAGCGGCTGGTGCTGCCCCACCCGCGGCGACCGGCGCTCCGCCAACTTGGCCTGCCGCCCCTTGCACGCATTCGTATCCGCCTGCTGCCGCGCTGGGACTCAACGCTATTGCGACCCCACACAACCCGAGACAGGCCACAACGGTCCTGATGTTGAATCTTTCAAAAATCGGCATCGACGTCGACTCCATTCCTTCGCTTACAGGGCCCGCTGTTGGCAACCTCGTCAATTGTCAGGAGCCGATACGGGAGAGGCGACTCGGCGCGCCGCACCGTTTCCCAATGGTGACTTTTGGCGTTTCGTGAGATATCACGCTGATCCATCGCCCTGACCTGCGTCGACGGCCAGCAGAAACAGCTCGAAAAATATTCTTGAAAAAGTGTGCGAGTTGGCCACCCGGATCGCTCCTACCCGTGAAGGCAGCCACAAGGGCGCTTCCAACCGAGGAGAGATCATGAACGCCACCACCACCTACATCCGCTACAACGAGCCGACTGTTCGGTCAAGCGCATCGCAGGCCTACTCGCAGTGCTTGCCGGAGCCGGACTACGGATACTCGCCGCAGCCGAGCCACGGACACGGCTCCTACTACCCGGAGCAGCCGCTGATGCCGCAGCAGCCGATGCCGATTCAGATGCCCGCCGCACGGTCCTCGTCCGGCAAGCCTCTGCTGTTCGTCGCCGGCCTGGCAGTGGTGGGTGCCGCCGCCTTCGGCGGTATCTACCTGATGAACTCGACCAGCTCGGAGCCGACCGCCGCGACGAGTGCGGCCCCTGGTGCGATGCCGTCCACGGTGGTCAACCTGCCCGAAACGGTCAACGTCCCGCCGCCGCCGGCGCAGAGTGGACCGGCTTCAGTCCCGGTGATCGTCAACAACCCGGCCCCCGTCCGCGCGAATGGCCCCGCCTTCTCCGCGCCGCGCTCCGTCGCCGCGCCCAAGCCGATCGTTGCGGGCAAGCCCGTCAACGCGCCGGGTCCGGCCGCTTCGGCTCCGGCACCCGCACCTGCGCCGAAGCCGGCGGGACCCGGTGTCTCGGTCAAGGCACCCGGCGTCGAGGTGGGAGTCCCCAGCCAGGGTGGCGTGTCGGTGAAGACGCCCGGTGTCGAGGTGGGTGTCCCGGGTCAAAACGGTGGCGATGTCGTAGTCGCGGTGCCGGGCGGTCAGGCTCCTGCCAAGACCGGCGGCACCACCACGCCCTCCGGCGGCGGCACCACCACGCCCTCCGGCGGCGGCACCACCACGCCACCGGCCGGGACCGAGGGCACCAAGCCCGCCGGTGGCGCAGGCACCACCGCCGAAGGCACCACCCCACCGGCCGGGACCGAGGGCACCAAGCCTGCCGGTGGCGCAGGCACCACCGCCGAGGGCACCAAGCCGGCATCCGAGCAGAAGATCGGAGACGCCGTCGGAGACGTCGTCGACGCCGCCGGCAACGCAGGACAGGTTGTTTCCGGTGTGGCCGGTGGCTAACCCAGCCCGGCCACGTGCACGAGAGTTCTCAACCCAGGTCACATGGCCTGGGTTGAGAACTACCCATCGTTCGAATCCCCCCGCCATGGCGGCGCTCAGCAATTACTCTGGCAGCTACCGCCACGTGATCAACCTGGAGCTCCTCAAATGACCGCCGCGCTTTCCAACTGGAGTGGAATCGGCCCAGGCAGCAGCGACGCCGAGTTGGTCGTCGCAGCCGCGGCAGGTGACCGTCCCGCGTTCGCCGGCATCTATGACCGCTACGCCGACCGGCTTCACGACTTCTGCATCGGAATGCTGCGAGACAGGGACTCGGCGGCGGACTGCGTCCAGGACGCGTTCTGCATCGTGGCCACCAGCCTCGGCGGGCTCCGCGAGCCCGAGAAGCTGCGGCCGTGGCTCTACTCGATTGTTCGCAACGAAGCCCACAAGAGACTCCGCGAACTCAAGCGCGAGCGGCCGTCCGACGAGGTGCCCGACGTGGCATCGCACGACGCCGGCCCGGACACGCTGGCTCATCGGCTGGAGTTGGCCAATCTGATCTCCGAAGCCGCGGGCGGCCTGTCTGATCGAGATCAGGCGGTGCTCGAGTTGGCATACCGCCAGGGGCTGGACGGACCCGAACTCGCGATGGCTCTCGGTGTCACACAGACCAACGCCAACACGATGGTCGGCCGGCTGCGTGAAACCATCGAGCGATCGCTGGGTGCCCTGCTGGTGGCACGCCGCGTACAGAACGACCCGGGCAGTTGCCCCGAGCTGGCGACGGTGTTGCACGGATGGGACGGCAAGTTCAACATCCTGATGCGCAAACGCATTGCGCGCCATATCGAGTCGTGCGACGCGTGTGAGAGTCTGCGCCGCCGATCGGTCAATCCGGCTGCGCTGCTCGGTGCGCCGGTGTTCATTCCCGCCCCGGCATGGTTGAAGAACAGCGTCACACGCGATTTCGAGTTGACGTCTGCTTCACATGGCATGGGAACCGGTTCGCAGGGCGCAGCGACCAGGCTCGGTCCGCGGGCAGATCAGTCGCGCTTCCACTCCGCGGCGACGGCTGCCGGGCCGGCGATCCAGCCGACGCCGTTCGTTCCTCACGACCCGTATGTGCCGCACCGCGAGCCGTTGCCGGTGGCGGCAGGCCCGGTCGACGGCGAATCGAAGCGTCGGGTCGTGCCGTTGATGGCGCTGTTGGTCGGCCTTCCGCTTGTTGTTCTCGGCGCGACGCTGGCGTGGGTCTATCTGCCGAGCACCGCGCTGTCGCCGAGCGGCATCGTGCAACCGGCGCCTCAGCCGACGCCGGCGCCGTCCATTCCCGCGCCGACCGCTGCAGTGAACCCGGCGCTGCCGTCGCCCAAGGCCACGACGCCACCGATCCCGGTGCAGAGCCCACTGGCACCCAGGCCTGCGGCACCGTTGCCGACGCCGCAGGCGAAACTTCCGACGCCGCAACAGGTTCCGGCTCCGCAGGCGCCGGTTCCGGCGCCTCCCGTAGAGGCACCTCCGGCCGCACCCATCCCGCAGCTACCGGTCGGCTCCCTTCCGTTCCCGCAGCTGCCGATGCCGCAGCTGCCTGCTCAGCTCCCAGCGCAACGGCCCGCGCAAGCTCCCGCTCAGGTGCCGCCCGCGCAAGCTCCCGCCCAGGCGCCGCCCGCGCAGCCGCCCGCCCAAGCTCCCGCTCAGGTGCCTCCCGCCCAAGCTCCGGCACAGGTGCCAGATCCCGTCGGCCCGGCGCCCAAGCCGGTGCCCGCCGATCCGGGGCCCCCACCCGTCGACTGCAGCGTAGAGCTCTGCGTCCACTGACGACGCGCGGTTATTTGCTTCCGTAAACCTTTGCGATATCGGGCGAGTCGAGCCACCTCGAATATGTAGGCGACTGCGGCCAGCCGTTCGGGGAGTCCTGCCATTCCTCCTGGCGCCCGAACGGCAGGATGTCGATCAAGGCGAACGAGTGGCTGAGTTGCTCGGTACCGCGGCCGTTGGTGTGCCAGGTTCGGTAGACGATGTCGCCGTCGCGCAGGAACACGTTGACGCCGAAGCCGCCACCGGGCGGGGCGTCCACGTCGGCAGCGAACGAGCTTTCCGACGACGAGTACCACTCCATCTTGTTGCCGACCCTGTCGCGGTAGGCCAGCGCCTCCTCGATCGGTCCGTTGGTGACGATCACGAACCGTGCGTCATAGCTCTGCAGAAACTCCAGCCTGGTGAACTGAGACGTGAAACCGGTGCACCCGCCGCACTGCCACTGCGCGCCGTCCTCCCACATGTGGTTGTAGACGATGAGCTGCGAGCGCCCCTTGAAGACGTCGGCCAGCCGCACCGGTCCGTCCTCGCCGATCAGGGTGTAGTCCGGCATCTGCACCATCGGAAGCCGACGCCGCTGGGCGGCGATGGCGTCCAGTTCGCGGGTGGCGGCCTTCTCTCGGCGCCGCAACTCGTCGAGTTCCTTGCGCCACGTCTGCCGGTCGACGACCGGGGGCGTCGCGGTGTGCTCGGTCATAAAGGTCTCCTCTCAATCGCTGTTCTCCAATAGACACCGGCGGCGCTCGAAACTCATCGCGTCGGGCAGTATCTGACGGGTGGCGCTACTGCTCGAGAACAAGGTCATCATCGTCGCCGGGCTGGGCGGTATCGGCAACGGTCTCGCGCGGCGTTACGCCGAGGAGGGTGCGCTGCTGGTCGTCGGCGACCTCGATGGCGACTTGGCGTCGCGGGTGGCCGGCGACGTCGACCCGTCGGGCCTTCGTGTGCGCGGTGTCGCGTTCGACGGCGCCGACGAGGTTTCCGTCGCGTCGATGGTGACGCACGCGCTCGAAGCGTTCGGCCGCCTCGACGGCATGCACCTGAACTTCACCAATGCCGCCGACGCGTACCTGCCCGGCGGTGTCGTCGACCTGCCGCTCGAGGCGTTCGACGAGGTCATGCGCGCCAACACCCGTGGCTTCGTCATCTGCGCCAAGCACGCGATCCCGCCGATGATCGACAGCGGGGGCGGTTCGATCGTGTTCACCGCGTCGATCGACGCATACAGCGGCGCAAGCACCCGGGTGTCGTACCAGATGAGCAAGGCCGCCGAGCTGGCGCTGATGCGACACATCGCGCGTAAATACGGCCCGAAAGGAATTCGCTGCAATGCCATTGCGCCAGGCCTGATTTGGCATTACAAGTTCGACGAGAACCCGATGCCCGACGGGATCGTCGACCAGACCCGGGCCCGGCAGATGATCAAGTCGCGCTTCGGCAAGCCCGACGACATCGCCGCGCTGGGCGCGCTGCTGCTCTCCGATGACGGCGGTTTCATCACCGCACAGACGATCAGCGTCGACGGCGGGGTGACGTTTCGGCCCTGACAAGCCCTCACCGGGGCAGTATCGGCCGACCATGCCAACCGCGCCGACACCGCTGACGATCATGTTCTGGCCGGAGTCCGCCTACGGGCCGCGGGCGACGACAAGACGTCGTGCGGTTGCTGACGGAGGTGTTGGTTCCCGAGCTGATGGCCGCGCGTGCGTGGCAGGCTCAGCGGATGTAGACCTCGCCGCCGGTGGGATATCCGCCGCCGTGCGTGGTGATGTGGACATGGTCGAAGTGGCCGTAGCCGCCGGCCTTCACACCGCTGGGTGTGTAGTACATGCCGCGCCAGATGCAGTCCTGTAAGTCGAACTTCTCGGCGTTCTCGAGCGCGAACGCGACAATTCGGTTCCCCAGCGCGATGCCCTCTGCCGAACTCGGGTTGGGAATCATCACATCCAGCGCAAGCCCGTCGGGATGCCACCTCAGCGCGTCGGGCCGCACACCGCCGATGTTGTGGATCTCGGGGAACAGCACGCTGATGCTGCGAGACACCAGGATGGTCTTCACCTGGAGGCCCCTCTCGGGCGCTATCCCGACCGGAAGGACTCTGTCGGCCTCGCGGTCGTAGACCCGGTATCGAGAGGCCGACGCGAACTGGGCCGGCGCGGCGCTGACCGCTGACTCGACGTTGGATGCGGCTGGCGAGAAATCGTTCGGTGCCGAGGCGACGATCTCGACGCTGCGTGACGCTACGTCGTCGACGATCTGGTCGGGCGCGGCTGCCGCCTCGCTCGCCGGCGCGGGCACCGAGACGTCACCGCCGGCGGCAAGCAAGAGAGCGTAAGGGGCGATGACTGCAGCCGCGGGGACCACCGACGGCGTTATCCGTCGGTGGCGAGCGACGCTATGCCTCCCCATGACGTAGCACCATACGAGCAAAGCGGGAGATGTTCATAATTCCTCAATGAACCCTTAAGAATGGCTCCGGCTACTGGACGCAGCAAGCATTTGTCAAGCGCATCGCTTATTCGTGAGCCGCCAAAACATAGGGAACCACCTCATATATTTGCTGATCACAGATCGATAACGTCGTCCTCACGCCTGCGGCGGATGCTGCACACGTGAAAGGAGGGCAATTCAATGTCCCGATCGAATCGACGGCATCTTGTTGCTGGTACGACGACGCACCTATGCCGGCGCTGTCGGTGACGACGGAATCGCGCGGGGCAAAATTTCCAATTCGTCACCGATAGTGCAATCAGGTGGTGAGTGGAATACGGGGGCACCCCTCAAATGCGTCACGGAAGCGGCTCCCAAAGAAGGGCCGACGGTGTCGTTCGAGCCCATCCTCGGCGGGCTGGACGTCCACATCACTGACCGCAGCGGCGTCACCTCGCAGTGCACTTATGACGCAGACGGCTTCACGCGCACCTTCCGGCTGGAAGCGAACAAGTCGACCGACCTCAAGATCGTTCCGGCCATTCCCAAGTTGGACAACTGGAACATCAACGTCACCTGCGACAACGGCACCAGCACGCAGACCACTCAGTTCTTCTAGAGAGCTAACGTTTTCGCAGCTCACCGGCGTCCCGATAACAGAATCACGCGAGGCCGCCGGTAATCTGCGATTGCGTCGAATCGGTCGGGTGCCTTACCGAGCCGGCAGTTTTCCACTCGACCGGTTCGATGTTCGACCGCCGGCTGCCGTCGTCCGTCAGACTGTGCGACATGGTCGAAGACGCCATCAGCATCGGCGGAGTCGACCTCGCCGACCCGGACACCTACGCGTCAGGCATTCCCTTCGAGGCGTTTCGGAAGCTCCGGCGACACGCTCCCGTCGCGTGGCACCCCTATAAAGGCGGTCCCGGCTTTCTGGCGCTGACGGGGTACGACGACGTCCTCGCAGTCTCGCGGGACAGCGCGACCTGGTCCTCGCAGGCCACCGGCGTGTTCTTCGACGTCCCTCCTCCCGAGAGCGCGTTTCAGCTGTCGCTGATGATGCTGACGATGGACCCGCCGCGCCACACCAAGCTGCGCTCGCTGGTCAGCAAGGGCTTCACGCCCCGTCAGGTCGCCCGGCTGAACGACCACATCGCAGCCATGGCGGCCCAGATCGTCGCCGACGTGGTGGAACGGGGCGAGTGTGACTTCGTCGGCGACATCGCCGGCGCGCTGCCGTCCTACGTGATCGCCGAGCTTCTCGGGATTCCGTTGGAGGACGGCCGCCGCCTGTACGAGCTGACCGAGATCATGAACAGCGGATCGGTCGGTGATGCCCAGGAGCAGTCGCCCGTGGACGCACAACTCCAGATGTTCCAATACGGCACCGAGCTTGCCGCACTCAAGCGTGAGTCTCCCGGCGACGACATAGCGACGTCGCTGCTGCAGGCCGAGGTCGACGGCGAGCGACTCACCGACCTCGAGTTCAACATGTTCTTCCTGTTACTCATCAACGCCGGCGGTGACACCACCCGCAACCTGGTCGCGGCGGGCATTCTCGCGCTGATGGAGAACCCAGCCGAACAAGCTCGCCTTGTCGCGGACCCGTCGCTGCTGCCGACCGCCGTCGAGGAGATGCTGCGCTACACGAGCCCGGTCACGGTGTTCGTGCGGACGGCGACCAAAGACACCGAACTGCGCGGTCATCACGTGAAGGTCGGCGACCGGGCGGCGATGTTCTACCCGTCGGCCAATCGCGACGAGAGGCGGTTCGACGACCCAGACCGTTTCGACATCGGTCGCACGCCGAACCCGCATCTCGCGTTCGGCGGCGGTGGCACCCACTTCTGCCTCGGCGCGAACCTCGCGCGGGTGGAGGCCACCGCGATCATTCCCGAAGTGCTCGCCAAGATGACGGACCTCGAGCTCACCGGGCCGGTGCAGCGGGTGCGCTCGAATCTGATGAACGGCATTCACTGCATGCCGGTCAGGTTCACTCCGGGCGGTTGCGCCACCGAAAGCTGTTGACGTACTTGCCCATATCCAAGGCCAATGCCATGTTGACGCCTGACGGGTGGCCTGTGCCGAAGTCAGGGGTGAATTCGTGGTACGGGCCGACGGCGGCAGCGATCAGCGCATAGTCGTCCTTGACCGCACACAGCGCCACGATGCGCAGCCTGGTGTAATCACCGCTGGTGTCCTGCGGGTACTCGTCGAGCACCTCCCCGTAGCCGGGTTGGTACCCGACCATCGCGTTCGGGATCTCGTAGGCGACCGAGGCCTCGGGATAACTGCGATCGACCAATTCGTCCAGAATTGTTTTCGGTGAACGGTTTTCGGCCGGCACACCGAACAGCTGCATGGTTCCGGTGTCCCCGATGTAGTAGTCGAGGTCGACTCCGTTCGGCTTCAACGTCGCCTTGTAGGCCGATTCGGGACCGGGGTACTGCACCGAGAATCGTTGATCCGTCGAGAAGAACCGCGGATTCAATTCGACCGGCTCGCCGATCGGCGGTCGCCCACAATCCGGCGGGCACGTGTACCGCGGTCGAGCCGGGGTGGCCACCGTCGCCGCCGTGACCCCCATCGCCGCTGCCACGATGACGCCAGCGCCCAACGACGTGTACAGCCACTGGTGACTGGCCTGTCGTGCGGATTCGGCCGCAGCGCTGTGTCCGGTCCCGCTGTCGACAACCGGTACGTCTCTTTCGTGAATCAGAGCGGTCTGAAGTCCGATTCTCAGTGCAAGCAAGGCGAATACGGTGACCACCGCATACACCACGAAAAGCACGCTCGCCAATATGGGTGCGAGCTCCAGCAGACCCAGCCCGCCGTACACCACGAACATGACGCCTACGCTCGACGCGATCAGCCCGGGTCGACCGGACCACAGCGCCGCGCCCACCAATCCGCCGAACGACGTCGCGATCAAGGGCGCCGCCACGCCCTGCAGGCCGGCTTGGATGAGAAGGAGGCTGACCGGCCGGTCCGCTATGAGGCCCGTAGCGAACTGCGGCGCCAGCCGCGTCAATGTTGCGGCGGCGGTGAAACAAACGGCGGCCAGCGCCCCGATCAGGAACCCGTCCAACAGCGTCCGGGTCGGATGTAGCAGCTTCATCGCCACGACGGGAACCAGCATCAGAACAGCGGCGCCGACCGGGATCGCGACCGCGGCGAGAACCGATCGGGTGGTGAACGCCGACTCGCCGAGCGTCACATCGTAGAAGCCGGCGGAAACCGAGCCGCTCCACAGCGCCCAACCCAAGCCGAGCAGAACACTGAAAACCGCGGTCGGAACCAAGGATCTGGTTGTCAGATCGCGGCGCACACCGATCTCGAAAAAGTAGAGCACAAAGATCAGCGGAAGGCCGATCACGCAGACCGCTATCAACGGCGCCTGCCATCGCAGCAGCGCGAGAGCGATCAGCACGAGAAGCAACGCGGCCAAACCGATCCGGAATGCCCTGCGGGAGCGGCCCTCTAGATACGGGAACAAGGAGGTGGCCACAAACGGCCGCAGCACTCGCTCCCCCGGCGCCGCAACATAGGCTCCCATCGGGACGTGACCGTCCCCGGGTGCCATCACGGAGCTACCTGCGACTGGACCTTGAGGAGGTTCTGGACGAGGCCGTAGGTGTTGGGACTACCGAGCCCGGTCACCAGGTCGTAGCCGCCTTGCGAGAGGTCGACGGCGTTGCCACCCAACTGGATATCGCGGAATCCCGGCAGATCCGAACCGGCGGCCACCCGGTACAGCAGTGGGTTGAGGTTCCCGAGCGGCCGGCCGCCGTTCGCCTTCAGATACTGATTCATCAGCACGGCAAGCGCGGCCCAGATCGGCGCCGCCTGCGATGTGCCTGCGCCGACGTACTCCCGCTGGCCGAAGATGAACCGCACCCCGGTGCACGGATCTCCGACCGCTGCGACATCGGGCGTGAGCCTGCGGCTGGCGGTGTCCCGCTTCGCCGACACCTTCTGCTGCCACGCCGGCCGGGGGAACAGCGCCGACACGCCACCGCTCGTGCCCTGCGACAGCGGCGAATCGAACCATGCGTACTCCGCCAGCCATTGGCCCCGCGGCCCGGTCGACAACGTCGTCGCGCCGACCGCGGTCATCGCGGGTATCGACGAGATAGCGTCCATCCCGACGTCGTCGGGCCCCGGCGGTGACGACCACTCGTCGGCGCCCTTGCATTCGAGGCCAGCGTTGTCTCCCGTCGCGTCGAACGCGGAGGTGCCATGCGCCTGCGCCTTGGCCAACGCGGACTCCACGGGCACCAGGTCGACGGCGCTCACCAGCGAATCGCAGGCCCATCCGATCGACAGGCTCCACACCGCACCGGGGAAGTCCCGATCGGCGTCGGTGAACATTCGGCCGATCTTCTCGTAAGCGCCGTCGCCCTCGAGGGTGGGCCGGGCGTTGACGACCACAAGCCGGGCGTTCGGCGCAATGGCGTGCGCCACTTGAAGATCCATCGCAGTCTCGCCGTGAGCCTCATCCGGGATCCCGCCGATCACCTCAGGGGTGAACCTCGGCAGGCCGGAGCTGTCAGCGTAGGTGTCGAGATCCTTCTGGTCGAAGCCGTCGAACTCGAAGAACACGATCGTCGCGTCCCTGCCGGTGTGGCCCTGCTTCACCAGCGGGTCGACGTTGTACGCGTCGAGCAGGCCGCCGGGTGTCAGGCCGCCCTTGGGCACATCGAGCGGCAGGTGGTCGGGCCGGTTCATGCGATGCGGGGTGTAGCCCATGATCCGCCCCAGGCCGGTGACGGCTCCGGTCAAGGCCGTCGGTACCGAGGGCTGTTCCGGGGACGCGTAGAACACCTGGCCTTTTCGACCACGATAGTCGTTGACGGGCACCTCGAACGCGCGCGCGAGGTCGTCGGCGCCACCCTCGACGATCGCCCATCGGTCGCCCGATCGCCAACGCACCCAAAGGCCTCGCGCACCCGCCCACTGCAACAGTTGCTCGGGGCGCCGCTGCGTTTCGGGCAGGGCAACCGTGACCTGTGCATCACCGGCACGCGACGGACCTAGATCCGTCGAACCTGCAAGCAGTGAGGCGAACGGACCCGGTATCACCGCTGAATTCGTCGGCGCACACCCAGCGGTCAGATCCGACGCAATGACGAGCGCCGATGCCGCAATGAGCGCCGATAAACGACGCCGCATATTCGCCGGTGGCTCTAGGGGTTCATGTTCTGGTGCCTGCCGCCCTGGCCCGGCAATGCAGTCTGCGGCGGGGGTGCATAGACGCTCGGGGTGAACTGGTTGGGCGCTTGCGGATCGATCCGCGGAGCCTTTTCTGTTGGCGAGACCGGGGTGGCCGAGGACGGGGTGGTCGTTGTGGTCGTCGTCGAGGTCTCTGGTGCCTTCTGCTCTTCCTTCGCACAACCTGCGGTGATCATGCCCATGGCGACGAAAGCGCTCAATCCGGCAACTGCTGCTAGCCGCTGAGGCAAACGACTCTGTGTCCTCATTAGGTGTCCTATCTAGGTACCTGCACAGCTAATTGGCAGGATGTACCGCCAATGGTGGCACAAGCAGCGAAGCCGCGCCACCTCCTTAGCAAAATTTAACGCCTATGAAGGGCCCCTGTCAGATGCCAGTGCAGAGCGATACGAACGGGATAGGCGCGCAGATCCCCACGCTGAAGTACGGCGTGATGTCACCGTTCCAGGCGGGCGGCGGCGCAGGAGGCGGCGGCGCAGGCGCGGCGACGCACGTGTTGGACGGCGGGTCGAAAAAGGTTCCATAGCCGCATTCGACCGCATTGCCGACCCCAGGCGTTATCACCGTCGCGTACGCGAGTGGCGCGAATACGCGCCGCGCAGATGACTCCCAGGCGGAGAGGAATTTTCTTCATCGAAGGCCTCCCTTGAGTCGAACCGACCTTCTGCCGCCGATCCTAGACCCAATCACTCGCCGGGAAAGTCGCTATTTACGTTTGTGAAAACTGAGACATTTGTTGCTAAAGGTGCGAGACTTCTCGCGGGTCGGGGATGCATCAACGAGGGGAAGTCATGGGTGCATCTGCCTACATTGGCCGCGTCGGCGGATTAGCTGTCGCGCTCGGCATCGGAGCAGCCGTCGCGACAGGCCAGGGCGTGGCCTGGGCGGGCCCGACGGAACCCGGTTCAACGGCCACCGACCCGTCGACGAACACCGACACCGACGGGACAACCAATCCGGAGACGAAGCCGGAATCACCCGGAGCCGATACCTCGACCACCTCCTCGAGGCCGGAGAAGTCGAAAGCCGACCAGACGCCGTCGCTGACTGCGCTGACCTCGCGAGCGAACGAGGTGTTGTCGTCGCTGACGCGTGCCGCGGAGCGCGGAATAGCCGTGACGACCGGTGGAGCGCTCACCAGTGGGAAACCGTCCGGTCGCAAAGCCACCTCGGCTTCCGGTGTCGACCAGGCACCACCCGTCGCGGCGGACCAGGACGAAACAGAGTCCGTCGAGCCGACGGAAGCCAAGCCCGCCGCGAAGAAGGCGCCTGGGCCGAGGGACAATCCTGTTGAGCGGTTCGTCCGCCATCTGCCGACACTGACACCTCATGTCGACGCACCCGGCACGCAACGCGCGGCTGCCCACGTCGTCGACGCGGCGCAACCCGCCGCGACCGCCGTGCAACACGCTGCGGACACGTTGACGCAGCACACATTCCGAACGCTGTCCGCTGTGAAGATCGACGAGGCCTCTGTACCCGTCATCGCCGCAGCGGTCGAAGCGCCGGTCGAAAAAGCCTCCGTGCCAAGGTTGTTGAGCAGCCTTGTATCGGTCTTGGGGCTCGGCGCGTTGGCCGCCAACACACCAGGCGCACCTGTCGGGACGCCGCTCGTCATGGCCTTGCTCGCTTTGGGCACACGCCGCGAGTCGGAGTCGGTGACCAAGCTGTCCAAGACCGCAGCCGTCGGTAACTCGCCTGTCGCGGCACTCTCGTTGACGGGTGCGCCGACGGCCGCACTGGCCGCGCCGTCGGATCCGTCGACGTCCTACGTGGTCACCCCGACCGCCGTCAGCGGCAACACCTGGATCATCACGCCGGTCACGGGTCCTGGCGGCCTCAACAACACGCAGAGCCGCTTCGGCGTCGGAGGCACGGACCTCGGAATCATGTGGGACAACGGCATATCGGACAACACGGCCACCGCCGTGAACGAACATCAGGTGTTGATGCTGTTCGGAGACACGTTCTCCAACAGCACCCCGGTCCGCACGGGAGTGTGGCGCAACAACTTCCTGTTCCGCAGCTCCGACAACATCCTGTCCAACGGCATGTACATCCAGGACGGCAGCCTTCCCATCGACAACACGTCTGTCGACGAGTTCTCCGGCGCGCCGTTGGATTACAACAAAGATCTGAACCAGAACATCTTCAAGCAGGTCATCGCCAACGAACGCTATGCCGTCGGGAACGATGTGACGATCATCCCGACCTCTGCGATCTCGGTTCCCTACGCCAACGACTACGGCTCCCGGCAGTACGCCACGTTCATGGACGTCAGGTCATGGGACTCGGCGGGCCGGTGGACCACCAATTACTCGGGCGTCGCCTTCTCTGACGACAACGGCGTCACATGGCATGTCGCGAAGGAGAGCATCCGCGCCTCCGCGCCGGGCTACTCGACCGTGCCGTACGTATCAGGCAACCAGAACTTCCAGCAGTTCGCCCTCGTCAAACCGCCGGCCGGCTCACCAGAAGCCACACAGGGCTGGGTCTACGCCTATGGCACTCCGTCGGGACGAAACGGCACCGTCTACCTTTCGCGCGTGAATCAGAACGACATCCTCGACGCGAGCAAGTACGAATACTGGAACGGGACGTCATGGACCAAGGCCACCCCGTCCGCCGCGAAGCCCGTTCTGCCGGGAACGACCAGCAGTGGCTTCTTCGGCTTCTTCAGGACCACGACGTATCCCAGCGTCGGCGAAATATCGGTGCAGTACAACGAATACGAGAAGCAATACATCATGCTCACCACCGACCCGGCGGGCAACGTGGTGATGCGAAAAGCGAATCGGCCGGAAGGGCCGTGGTCGGCGCCGATCACCTTGGTGTCGGGCACGAAGATGCCCGGCGCGTACGCGCCGATGATTCACCCGTGGTCGTCGACCCAGAACGTTTCCGAATCCGACCGGCAGTACCTCTATTGGAACCTGTCGACGTGGAACAACTATGAGGTCACGACCATGCGCACCGATCTGAGCAAGGTGTAGCCCAACAGCATGAAACGGATATCCGTCGGCGCGGCGATGGTGGCCATCGCCGTCGTCGCGGCGCCCCCCGCCGGCGCAGCGCCCGTCCCGCAGCCTGGAGCATCGTGCTCACAAGCAGCGGCGGGTGCGATGACTCAACTGCCCGATTTCCTGACGTTTCTGCAGTGCCGCGAACAATCGGGCGGTGAATATCGTTGGCAAAGTCCCGATTCCCCGTACCCGCACAGCGATCGCTGGCTGACCTACGGCCCGCAGCTAACGCTTCATGGCGAAGGACAGCCTAATCGCGAGATCGATTCCGGCGAGTGGACCGGCTACCCGCAAGCCGCCGACAGTCGCTGCGAGGCTGCGCAACTCGACAACACCGCAGCGGGTGAGCGAACGCCACCGCGGGTCGCCGCCGGCGAGCCCGGGCAACCGTTGACGCTTCAAGTGCTGCCGATGCTCTTCACCGTCGAGTTGCGCGGTTACTGCCTGTGGCAGAAGGTGCAATAACCGAGATCCCCCGAAGGTCCAACCAAGGCCACCGATGTGGCGTAGGTATATCGGGGTGTCCGGATTGCCTGCCATAGGGAGCACCGTGAAAGCACCGCGCAAAATCCTGATCATCGCCTGCCTCATCGCCCTCGCGATGTTCGGGGCCGCCGCGTGTGGCAAGAAGAGTGAAGGCGGCGGCGGCTCCGGCGGCGGCGACATCAACATCGCCTTGACCTCGTTCCCCGACTACGTCGACCCTCAGCTCTCCTACACCGTCGAGGGCTGGGAAGTTCTCTGGAACGTGTACACACCCCTGCTGACCTACAAGCACGCCAAGGGCAAGGACGGCACCCAGGTGGTGCCGGCGCTCGCAGAAGCGATGCCCGAAATCTCACCCGACGGCAAGACGTACAAGCTCAAGCTGCGGCCCAATATGAAGTACTCCGACGGCACCCCGATCAAGGCGAGCGACTTCGCCTATGCCATCCAGCGGCTCTTCAAGACCGACTCCGGCGGATCGGTGTTCTACGACAACATCGCCGGCGCCACCGAGTACGCCGACGGCAAGGCCCACACCATCACCGGTATCAAGACCGACGACAACACCGGGGACATCACCATCACGCTGAAGGATCCCAACGGCACCTTCGAGAACGTCCTCGGCCTGATGTTCGCCGCACCCGTGCCGCCGAGCACGCCCCTGGACAAGGACTCGACGAACAAGCCGGCGGCGGCCAGCGGCCCGTTCATGATCAGCAGCGTCAATGCCCCGCGAACGCTGACGATGGAGCGCAACCCGAACTTCAAGACAGTCAAGGACGCCGGCGCATCGGAGGTGCCCGACGCCGGCGTCGACAAGATCATCGTCAACGAGAACAAGAACAACAGCGCCCAGGTGACCGACGTCGAGCAGAACAAGGTCGACTTCATGCTCGATCCGCCTGTCGCGGACCGGCTCGCAGAGGTGAAGGCGCGCTACAGCGACCGGTTCCGGTTGGAGGAATCGATCAACACCTACTACTTCTTCATGAACACCGAGCGGGCGCCGTTCAACGACATCAAGGTCCGCCAGGCCATCAACTATGCGGTCGATCCGGAAGCTCTCAACCGGATATTCGGCGGCCGCATGCATCCGACACAGCAGATCCTGCCCCCCGGCATGCCGGGCTATCAGGAGTACAAGCTCTACCCCGGTCCGGATCTGAACAAGGCGAAACAACTGATCGCCGAGGCGAACCCGACCGACCGCGACATCACAGTCTGGACCGACGACGAGCCCGACCGGAAACGCATCGGCGAGTACTACCACGACCTGCTGACGCAACTCGGCTTCAACGCCACGCTGAAAGTCATTGCGGGCGACGTGTACTGGACGACAATTGGCAACCAGTCGACACCCGACGTGGATACCGGCTTCGCCGACTGGTTCCAGGACTTCCCGCATCCGGACGACTTCTTCCGTCCGCTACTCAACGGCGCAAGCATCCTGCCGACCAACGGCAACAATTATTCCCGGGTCAACATCCCGGCCAACGACGCCAAGATGGATGAGTTGCTGACGAAGCTGATCGGCGACGGCGGCGTGGAGGACCAGTACGCCGCACTCGACAAGGCCTACATGGAGCAGGCGGTGTGGGCGCCGTACGGAAACGAGCAGTTCACCACGTTCTTGTCGGAGCGCATGGACTTCGACAAGTCCTATCACCATCTACTGTTCAACCAGGACTACACCTCCTTCGCCGTCAAGTAGACGCCTGATGTCGCTGATCGATTCGCCGGAGGCGCCCGGCGAACCGCCGCTGCCGACCGGTGTGGCACCGGCTCAGATCCAGGGCCGCAGCCCGTGGTATCTGGCATGGCTTCGGTTGCGGCGCAACAAGGTTGCTCTGGTCTGCGCCGTCGTGTTCGTGCTGATCGTGTTGTTCTGCCTGGCCGCGCCGCTGTGGGCCGAGCACGTAGCCCACACCGGCCCGAACGAGAACCACCTCACCGAGACGGTGATGACCGACGGGCAGGAAACCGACGTCGTCGCGCCCGACGGCACGCCGCTTGGACCGGGCCTGCACGGAAAATTCCTCCTCGGCGCCGACCAGAACGGCCGAGATGTCATGGTGCGGTTGATGTACGGCGGCCGGACGTCGATCTACGTCGGCCTCGCGGCGGCGGCGGTCACGACGATCCTGGCCGTCGTCGTCGGCCTGTTGGCCGGCTACTACCGCGGCTGGATCGACTCGGTGCTGTCCCGGGCGATGGATGTCATCTGGGCATTCCCGGTACTACTTCTCGGCATCGCCCTGGGCACCACACTTGCCATCGGCGGGCTGAAGATCGGCCCGCTCGCCATCCCCGGCGACTCGCTGTGGATACCGATCCTGATCATCGGCCTGGTCTACGTGCCATACGTGGCCCGGCCCATCCGCGGCGAGATCCTCGCGCTGCGCGAGAAGGAGTTCGTCGAAGCCGCTGTCGCCCAGGGCATGGGGCCGCTTCGGATCATGGTGTCGGAGTTGCTGCCCAACGTCGTGTCCACCATCGTGGTCTTCTTCACGCTGAACATCGCCAACAACATGCTGCTCGAGTCGGCGCTGTCTTTCCTTGGCGCCGGTGTCCGACCGCCCAACGCATCGTGGGGGTCGATGATCTCCGACGGCTACCAGGTGATCTTCACCGCACCGCACCTCACCATGGTCCCCGGTCTGATGATCGTCGCAACGGTGTTGTCGCTCAACATATTCGGCGACGGTCTGCGTGACGCGATGGACCCGCGCGCAAAGATCCGGCTGGAGCACTGACCGATGGCCCGCTTCGTCGCCAGACGTCTCCTGGGTATGGTCGCGGTGCTGTTCGCGATCTCGGTGATCGTGTTCCTGATTTTCAATGTCATCCCGAACTCGGACCCGGCAGCCCGGATCGCGGGCAAGAACGCCGACCCGGCGCTGATCGCCCGGGTCAACGCCGATCTCGGCCTCGATAGGCCGCTGCCGATTCAGTACCTGACGATGATGAAGCAAATCTTCACCGGACAACTGACGTCATATGCCAAGGACCGCAACGTCGTTGCGCAGATCTGGGACGGCGTGCCTGCCACGTTCTCGCTCTGCATCGGCGCCGCGGTGCTGTGGATGTCGCTGGCCATCCTGTTCGGCTATCTGAGCGCGGTGCATGCCGGCAGGTTCACCGACCGCGCCCTGACGATCCTCTCCCTGGTCGGGATCTCGATGCCGGTGTTCTGGCTGGCCGCGATGCTGCTCTACTTCCTGAGCTTCAAGGTGGAACTGTTCCCGACGGGCAGCTATGTGCCGTTGGCCGAAGACCCTGGCGACTGGGCGTACCACCTGATACTGCCGTGGTTCACGCTGGCCGTACTGTTCGTCGGCATCTACAGCCGCGTGCTGCGGTCCAACATGCTCGACGCGATGGACGAGGACTATGTGCGGACCGCACGGGCCAAAGGCCTGTCCGAGCGTCAGGTGCGGATCCGTCACGTGCTCCGGAACTCGATGATTCCGATCATCACGCTCTTCGGCCTCGACTTCGGCATGGTGGTCGGCGGTGGTGCGATTCTCACCGAGACGGTCTACAACCTCGACGGCGTCGGTTTGTATGCCGGAGAGGCGATCCGCTCGCTCGACCTGCCGCCGCTGATGGCCGTGGTGATGTTCGGCGCCTTCTTCATCGTGCTGTTCAACACGATCGTCGACATCCTGTACGCCGTGCTCGACCCTCGAATCAGGCTCGGTGAGGCGGCGCCGGCATGAGTAGCCCCATCCTCACGGTCGACGACCTTCGGGTCAGCTTCACCACCGAAGACGGGGTGGTCAACGCAGTCGACGGGGTCTCGTTTCAACTGTCCGCGGGCGAGGTGCTGGCGATCGTCGGCGAATCCGGTAGCGGCAAAAGCGTTACCGCCCAGACTCTGACGGGTCTTACCCGGGCGTCGAACGCCAGGATCACCGGCTCGGTCGAGTACCGCGGCAAGGAGCTCAACGGACGCAGCGACGATCAGCTGTGCAGCATTCGCGGCGAGCAGATCGCGATGGTCTTCCAGGACCCGATGAGCGCGCTGAACCCCGTCTACCGCGTCGGCGACCAGATCGCCGAGATGATCCGCGCCCACCGCAACGTCTCCAAGAAGGACGCCCGGGCCAAGGCCGTCGAACTGCTTCGGTCGGTGGGTATCCCGAATGCCGAACGCCGGGTGCGGCTCTACCCCCATGAGTTCTCCGGCGGTATGCGGCAGCGGGTGATGATCGCAATGGCACTCGCGCTCGAACCCGAGGTGCTGATCGCCGACGAGCCGACAACCGCTCTCGACGTGACGATCCAGGCGCAGATCCTCCAGCTGATCGACCGGCTCAATCGCGAGCGCGGCCTCGCCGTCATCATCATCACCCATGACCTCGGCGTCGTCGCCGAAGTCGCCGACCGGGTCCTGGTGATGTACGCGGGCCAGGTCGTCGAGGACGCCACGCTCGACCAGATCTTCTACGAGCCGAAGCACCCCTACACGTGGGGACTGCTGGGTTCGCTTGCCCGACTCGACCAGCCGCGGACCGCCCGGCTGACGCAGATCCCGGGCGCGCCTCCGTCCCTGCTGGCGCCGTCCGGGCTGAATGTCGCCGCCGTAGCGGCGCCGTCGGGCTGTCGCTTCGCCCCGCGCTGCTCCCACGTCTTCGACCAGTGCGTCGAACTTCCGCCCCTCGAGGCGCGGACCGGGGACGCGCATCTCGACCGGTGCTGGCTGGACGCCGACGTGAAGGCTGAGCGCCATGGTGGCCGCGCACGCGAGGAGCATCATGGTGGCCGCGCACGCGAGGAGCATCATGGCTAACGGTGACGTGCTCTTGGAGGTGACCGACCTCGTCAAGCATTTCCCGATCAGGTCGGGCGTGATCGTCGACCGCGAGGTGGCCAGGGTCCGGGCGGTCGACGGAGTCAGCCTGTCGCTTCGGGAGGGCGAAACACTCGGCCTGGTAGGCGAATCGGGCTGCGGCAAGTCGACCCTGTGCCGGGCGATCCTGCAGCTGACGAGGCCGACGTCCGGATCGGTGAAGTTCGCAGGCGAGGAACTGGTCGGCCGGTCCCGGCGCGACCTGCGCGCGCTGCGCCGCCAGATGCAGATGATCTTCCAGGATCCGTTCGCCTCGCTCAATCCGCGCAAGCGGGTGGGCCAGATCATCGGAGACCCGCTCGGATTGCACGGGCTGGCCCGCGGTGCAGAATTGAAGCGTCGCGTCCAGGACCTGCTCGACCGCGTCGGCCTGCAGGCCGAGCACTACAACCGGTTCCCACACGAGTTCTCGGGCGGGCAACGCCAACGCATCGGAATCGCCCGCGCACTTGCGTTGCGCCCCAAGCTGATCGTGGCCGACGAGCCGGTCTCCGCCCTCGACGTGTCGGTGCAGGCACAGATCATCAACCTGCTCGAGGATGTGCAGGACGAGTACGGGCTCTCCTATCTTTTCGTCGCCCACGATCTCGGCGTCGTGCGCCACGTATCCGACCGGATCGCGGTCATGTACCTAGGCAAGGTCGTCGAGAGCTCCGGCGCGGACGAGCTGTACGACAAGCCGATCCACCCGTACACCAACGCCCTGCTGTCGGCGGTGCCGATCCCCGACCCCAAGCGGAACTCCGCGCGCGAACGGCTGGTGCTCGAAGGCGATGTGCCCAGCCCGATCGACCCGCCGCCCGGCTGCCGCTTCCATACGCGGTGCCCGTGGGCGACCGACGTCTGCAGGTCAGACGAGCCTGCGCTGCTCCAGCACCGCCCCGAACATCTGGCCGCCTGCCACCATCCGCAGAACGTCTAGGGGTCGGTGGCGTCGGGCACGTCGCCGACGTCCGGCGAGGCGTCCAACACGCTGGCCGCGATGCCGTACGGGAGGAACCGCACCTTGCGCGTCGGGTCGGTGTTGTTCTTGTTCGCTCGTAGCGCGTCGAGCTCGGTGGCGTACACCTCTTCGACATGGGCCTTGCCGTCATCGTCGACGGTGTAGATGGACCACACCCCGTCGCCGGTCTCGCCGGTCGTCTCGGGCTCATGTCGCTGGCGGCGGGAGAACTCGTCGAAGAGAACGCTCAACCCGGCCCGCTCGCCGGTCATGTCGAAGAGTCTGCCGACGGCGTCGCGCAGTCCCTCGCCGGCCTCACGGAACATCCGATCAAAGTCGTCGGGATCGAACCCGAACGGACCATTGCTACTCATTCACCCAGTGTGCCACTAGCCCCAGGGTCCGGGCTGATACACGGGTGGTTGGTAGGGCTGCGGCTGCTGCTGGTAGGCCGGCGCCTGCTCGACCGGACCCTGGTTGGGCACCTGAATCGGCACCGGCACCGGTACGAACGGGAGCCTGATGTAGCTGGTCGTCATCGACGGTGTGGTGCTGGTCGTCGTCGTGGTGGTGGTTGTCGTTGTGGTGGTCGTGGTCGTCGGCGACGTCGTTGTGGTCGTGGGTGACGTCGTGGTGGTCGTCCTCGTCGTGGTGGGCACTGTCGTGGTCGGCGTCCATGTCGGCGGCGGCGCTTCGCTCGTGCCGGGCACCTCGCTGGGCGGCGACGGTGGCGGCTCCGGGCTGGGCGGCGGCGGCTGCGGGCTCTCCTGTTTCGGCGGCGACGGCGGCTCGGGCTCGGGTTGCTTGGGCGGATCGACCTTCGACTGCTCAGTCGCCTTGGTGCTTTCGGTGGCGCCGGTCAGCGCGTAAGCCACGCCGCCCACTGCGACGATCGCCACGACGGCGGCGATCCCGATCGTCAGCCCCGCGATGCGGTGCCACGGCCGCCGCGGCTCCTCATAGCTCCGTCCCCCCGTCGGCGCATATTCGAGGGGCGGACGCACAACGGAATCCGTTATCACATAAGGGTTTTCCCCGGTATAAGGGACCAGGTCGTCGCCGCCCTCGTCCTGCGACCATGCCAACGCACGGAACGTCGCCGAGCCGGGCGCGTCAGCGCCGGGCCCCTCATGCACTGGGGTGGCCGCCGTCGCGTCGGTCGCGGCAGGGGCCACACCCGTCGGGGCGCCGGCATCCAGGACGGTCGCCGCGGTCACTCCCGTCGGCGCATCGGCGGCGACGCCAACCGCCGCGAGCAGGGCGGCGCCTGCCGCGGCATTCAGCGCGGGGCGTGGCGTGGTCACCACCGGGAGGCGTGTGTGCTCGGAAAGCCGTTGTGTGACCAGCGGAATGCTGGCGCCGCCGCCGACGACGGCCAGCGCGGCCAGGCTCGCGGGCGAAGTCGCGTTTCGCTCGGTCAATTCGTCCAGGGCCGACACGACGCCGGCCAACGGCCGGCTGATCAGCTCCTCCAGTTCCTCTCGGGTGAGCCGGATGTCGGCTCGATGACCCGGAAGGTCGAGCATGAGTTGGGTCGCTGTGTCGGCCGACAACCGTTCCTTGGCGCGTCGACATTCCTCCCGTAGCCTGCCCAGCGACTCGACCGCGGTGGTTCCTGCGGGATCGACCTTGTCTGCGAGGCCGTCCAGAACGTGCGACAGCAACGCCTGGTCGATCAGGTCACCGGAGAAGTCCGGGTACCGCACGGTCTCGCCGACGGGCTCGAACGACGCCGTCGCATCGGCCAGCGTGATGCTGGTGCCGCTGCCGCCGAAATCGATCAGCGCCACCACGCCGTCGGTGTCGATGCCGGGACTGGCCTGCAACGCCGTCAGCGCGGCCACCGCGTCGGAAACCATCCGGACAGGCTCGCCGGTCTGCGACAGGGTCCTGCTGTTGGCGAGCGCGCTGCGAAGGGCCCAGATCGTCGTCGCGTTCCAGTACGCGGGCACCGCCAGCGCCACGTCGGTCGACGGGCCACCGCCGACCTGCACCATCGCGTCGAGCGCTTGGACGAGAAGTCGTTCGGCGAGGTAACTCGCCCCGTCGGGGGTCACCAGCGGGACGCGATCCCCGACGCGCTCGACGAAGCCGGTGATGGTGCCTGCGGAGTTCGCGAGGGTCAGCGTCGAGCGGCGCGTCACAGGTTGATTGCCGACACGCGCCGCGACCAGGTTCGTTGTCCCAATCGACAACCCCAAAGGGTCGCTCATAACGGGCCACACCATAGCTCTGTCATGGCCGGATACCGCTCAGACACTCCGTGCACGTGCCGTTTGAACACCGTTCCGCCAGCGCGCTTTTGAGAGCCCGAGTTTCATCACCGTCACGCAGGGTACTGCCAGTCCCATGACTTCGTTGTGGCTGGCAGACCGAGCAAATAGCCCAGCGCCTCCAAGTCCATTGCTGGAGGCCGACCGGCAGGCGGACGTGGTGGTGGTCGGTGCGGGCATCACCGGGCTTGTCACCGCGGTGCTGTTGGCACGGGCAGGCAAGAGCGTTCTCGTGCTCGAAGCGCACTCCGTCGGTGCGGGTACCACCGGCAACACCACCGCCAAGATCAGCCTGCTGCAGGGCTCGAAACTGTCGAAAATCGTCGGCAAGCACGGACCGCAACGGGCGCGGCAGTACGTGGACGGCAACCGGGAAGGCCAGGGCTGGCTGATCGGCCACTGCGAGGCACACGGCATCTCGGTGCAGCGCGAAGACGCGTTCACCTACGCGCAGTCCGAAAAGGGCGTCCCCCAGGCGCGAGCCGAACTCGAGGCATGCAAAGCCGCCGGGCTGCCGGTGGAATGGGTTGACGACGCCGACGTCCCGTTTCCGTTTCACGGCGGCGTCCGGCTGGCCGACCAAGCCCAATTCGATCCGATGCCGTTTCTGGACAGCTTGGTCGTCGAGCTCGACGAGCGTGGTGGACGGCTCGCGCAAGGCGTTCGCGTGCAGAAGGTTTCGCGTGAGGGCGACGGACTGGCGCTGCATGTGCGCACCACCTTCGGAGACGAGTTCGTCGTCCAGGCCGACACGTGCGTGCTCGCCACCGGCATCCCGATCCTCGATCGCGGTGGATTCTTCGCACGGCTGAAGCCGCAGCGCTCCTATTGCATGGCATACCGGGTGCCCGGCGATATCACCAGCGGCATGTACATCTCGACGGACTCGCCCACCCGGTCTGTGCGCTATGCACCGACCGCCGACGGTCAGCGCCTCATCGTCGGCGGGGCCGGGCATCCGGTGGGACACGCGAAGCATCCGTCGTCGTCGGTGCAGGAGCTCGACGCCTGGGCGAAAATGCACTATCCCGGCGCGATGCAGACGCATTACTGGTCGGCGCAAGACTATTCGCCGATCGACGAGCTGCCTTACGTCGGCCCGATACTCCCCGGCAACGACGAGATCTTCGTGGCAACGGGTTTCGACAAGTGGGGCATGACGAACGGAACGGCGGCCGCCCTCGCGTTGTCCAGCCGGATCCTCGGCGGCCGGATGGACTGGGCCGAGACGTTCGCGAGCTGGAGCCCCCATGAGCTGTCGGGCATTCCGAAGGCCATGCAGCTGAACGCAGAAGTCGCGCTCTATCTGGCCAGGGGCTGGATCACTCCGGTGACCCGGATCGGCGACCGCAGCCCCGAGGACGGCGGCGTCGTCAGCGGGCCGCCCTGGCAGCTCGAGGGTCGCTGCGTCGTCGACGGCGTGGAGCATCGCGTCTCGCCGGTGTGTCCGCACCTCGGTGGCATCGTGAACTGGAACGACGCCGACGAGTCCTGGGAGTGCCCGCTGCACGGTTCGCGTTTCGCGCCCGACGGCAAGCTGCTCGAAGGTCCTGCGACCCGGGATCTGACTGCGGCTCAGTAGTATCCCCGCATGGGCGACATCGACGAGATCGAGCGGGTCAAATACCGGTATCTGCGGGCGCTGGACACCAAGCACTGGGACGAGTTCGCCGAGACGCTCACCGAGGACATCGTCGGCGACTACGGAAGCTCGCTCGGTGAGGAACATCGTTTCACCGACCGCGACTCGCTGGTGGAGTTCATGCGCACCTCGATGCCCGCCGGCGTGCTCACCGAGCATCGCGTGACGCATCCCGAGATCGACGTCGACGGCGACGAGGCGACGGGCACCTGGTACCTGCAGGACCGGGTGATCGTCCCGGAGTTCAACTTCATGCTCTACGGCGCGGCGTTCTACCACGACCGTTACCGGCGCACCCCCGACGGCTGGCGGATCTGTGCCACCGGCTACCAGCGCACCTACGAGATCAACATGTCCACCGAGTCGATCACCAATTTCAAGGTGAAACCCGGTGCGGCGCTGAACATCTGAGGGTCACTGAGTCACCGCGATCAACGCGCCGGGCTGAAGCCAGCGCATGACGTCCACCAGGGTGGCGTCGTCGATCGCCACGCAGCCCGCGGTCGGGCCGCCGTCGGTGGCGTGCAGGAAGAACGCACCGCCGTTGCCCGGAACGCGGTTCTTGTTGACGCCCATCACCACGGCGTGCACGTACTGCGGGATGTCGAGATTCTCGGTGCCGCTGGCCGGGTCGGTGCGAAACGGGCACTGCGCCTCCTTGCACACCTGCATGGTGTTGTAGGTCGGGCTCTTCATGTCGCCGTCCCACCAGTGGTCGGGCCCGACCTGAACGTATTGCAGGCCGCCGCCCGGGTTGGGCGCGGTGCCGAAGGCGAAATCGAGGGTGAAGATTCCCATCGGGGTCTTCGCCTGGCCGTCATGGGTTTCCGGCGCCATGCCGTTCTCGCCCACGAATGCGGGAATGCCGGTCCTGACCGCTTGCCAGCCGGCGGCGGTGCGCCCGAAGACGTCGACCTTGGCCTTGGAACCGCCGGCGCCGACGACGGAGACGACTTGCGTGGCGCTGCCGACTTTCGGGGCGAACCACGGCGTGTAATCGGCGTTGCTGACCGGGGCGCAAACTGCTACCGACACCAGGGACAGCATCGCTGCCAGCGGTACGAGCCATCGGCGCACGCGCCCATGGTTGCACACGCCCAGGCAGTCGCCTGGCAGCTCGGGCTAGGTTGGCGGCATGCGTTTCCGTCGAAAGCCACAGGGTCTGCAGGGCCTGACCCAGATCGGCCAGGGACTCGGCACCCTCGATCGCGAGGTGTTCGAGGCGGTCGCGGAGTCACCGAGCCCGCTGCTCGACACCGCGATGCCCCGGCTGAGCTGGGCCGCCGACCATTCCAAACTGTGGTTCGTCATCGCGGCCGCGCTGGTGGCCACGCGACACAAGGCAACCGCACGAGGCGCCATGCGCGGAGTGGTCAGCTTGGCTGCCACCAGTCTGGTCACCAACCAGTTCGCCAAGCGGGTGTGGAAGCGTCCGCGGCCCAGCCGGGTCCTAGTGCCACTGGCCAGACAGAGCCGCCGTTTCCCGACGTCGAATTCGCTTCCGTCGGGGCATTCCGCCAGCGCCGCGGCCTTCGCCGTCGGGGTGGGGTTGGAGAATCCGCCGGTCGGGCTGTGCCTAGCCCTACTGGCGGGGCTGGTCGGGCTGTCCCGCGTGGCGGTGGGCGCCCACTATCCGGGCGACGTGTTCGCGGGCTTCGGCATCGGCGCCGGTATCGCGGTGCTCGGCGGTCGAATCGTGCCGCCGATCGTCCCGACCAAGATCCCCGCGGCCGACCCGCTGCGCGTCGACACCCCGCCGCGGCCCGACGGTGCAGGCGTGGTGCTGGTGATCAATCCGGCGTCGGGCAGCGGGACGGGAGCGCGCGTCGTGGCCGAGGTTCGCGCTGCACTGCCCGCGGCGGAAGTCGTCGAACTCGGCGAGGGCGATGACATCGAAGCGGCGCTACGCGACGCGGCCGGGCGCGCCGAGGTGCTCGCCGTAGGCGGCGGCGACGGCACCGTGGCGTGCGCGGCGGGCGTCGCGGTGGAGCATGGCGTTCCGCTTGCCGTCTTCCCCGGCGGCACGTTCAACCATTTCGCCAAGGACATCGGCTGCGACAGCGTCGCCAAGACGGTCGACGCGATCCGGCGCGGCAGCATCGCGTGTGTCGACTTGGTCTGCCTCAACGAGGAACGCCTCGTCGTCAATACGGCCAGCATCGGCGCCTACCCGAGGTTTGTGCGGACCCGCGAGAGGCTCGAGCACAAGATCGGCAAACCGCTGGCGAGTTTCTACGCGATGCACCACACGCTGCGGCGCGATCAACCGGTACGCATCTGCTTCGACAACAAGACCCTGCAGACGTCGTTGTTCTTCCTGGGCAATTCGACGTATCTGCCGTCGGGATTCGCGCCGTCGCGTCGCACGAGAATGGACGACGGCCTGATCGACGTGCGGATCCTCGAGACGGGCCGCAGGCTCAGCAGGCTGCGCATCGTCACCTCGCTGGCCCTCGGCCGCTTGGAACGAAGCCCGCTCTACCACGAGATGCGGGTGCCGGAGTTCTCGTTCACCGCCGTGGACGGTCCCACCGTGCTGGCCCATGACGGCGAGATCGGCACCCGCTTCACCGAGGCCAGCTTCGACGTTAAGTACCGGGCGCTGCCCGTGTTTCGTCCGCTGCCGTGACCGGTACGACCGGCGGCACCAACAGCACGCAGACAACGAACCACGCATAGCCCAGTGCCCATCCGGCGAGGACGTCGGTCGGGTGGTGCACGTTGAGCACCACCCGGCCCACTCCGATCACGATTACCCCGGCGGTGCCCAGAACGATCAGCCAGACGCGCAGAGACGGGCGGACGACGGGCAGCACGAGCGTCCAGCACGCGAGCACGCCGACCATCACGCCGAGGGCATGCCCCGACGGAAACGACGTCGACGCCGCGTTCACGAGAGCCTCGGCCGGTCGCGGCCGGTTCGCGGCCGCCTTGGCCGCTTCGGTGATCAGCCCGCTGAGCTCGACGCTGATGACGAGGAACATGGCCGTCCGCAGGTTGCGCCGCGCCAGCGCGAACACGATGACGACGAGTGTCACCAGCCGAATCACCGTCGGCCCCAGCACGGTACAGAACACGTCCCAGAACAGCACCCAGCCTGGATGAGCGGCTCCGTACCGGTTCATGGCAGCCAGCGCAGGCTGGTCGACTGCATCGATCAGCGGCCACTGCTGGGCGACGCCGGCCCACAGGAACGTGTACAGCGCGAGTGCGCCGACGGCGACGCCGACGAGCACCCCCTTGCGCTGTGTCACCACTCAACGAGTATCACGTTCCCGCTACCGTGCATTCATGGCCGTATTTCTGCGCAAACTGCTGCGCATCGGCGGATTGCCCGCCGACATGCGCTCTCAAGTCGACGCCGAAGGCATCATCTACCTGGCCGAATACGTTCCGGTCACCCGGCGGTTCAGCGGATCCGTGCCGGGCAAACGGGCCAACACCAATATCTCGAGCTACGTCGGCTCGCTGGTGCTGACGCCGCAGCGGGTCCTCGGAACGTTGTCGTCGGTGCCCAAGCTCGCAAGCCGCTCGATCGACCAGCGGTGGGACGCGCCGCAGAGCGGACCCGTCATGGCGGACATCTCGGCTGCCGGGCTGCACATCGAGGCCGACATCGGTGATGTGGACCAGAAGTTCACCGGTCGACTCTCGCTGAACTACAAGACCTCGATACCCGACGACGTCCTGATGCGGTTGCCGCGAAAGTCGCTCGCGTTCGAGGTGCCGCCCGAATACGTTCTTCGCGCAGTCGGCGTCCCCGCACGAGGTTAGAACGGTGGTGGGGTGTCATCGCCGGCGGGGAGGGCCGCCAGGCGAGGACGCGACGCGAAGTTCTCGGCCCGGGTCGGCGCCGGTGCGATGGCAGAGCAGGGCTTGGGTTGAGGCTCGGCTTCATCGAGGAGGCGTTCGGCGGTTGCGGTAGCCCTTTCCGCGGGTCCGGCGGGCGGGCACAGCGACGGGAACACCATCCGGCTGCCCGGATGCGTGGTGTGGGTCTGACCGCCAGGCGTTCCTCAAACTCTGAGGCGAACGTGTTGCTGGCGGTACCGCAGTGACCCCAACCGGGGCTAGGCTCGGAAGTGGTCAGGATTGGAGGCACAGTCATGACATGGTCAGGAATGCTCGGCAAGACGGCGGCGGGATTGGGCGCGGCAGCGGCACCGGTGGTTTTGGCGGTCGCCGGAACAGGACAGGCGTCAGCAGATCCGGGTTGGTGCATCAACGGCCCGTTCGGGTATGCATCCGCATGCCTCAACACGCCCGGATGGGTTGACTGGAACCCCGGATGGGACGGCGGTTGGCACGGCGGTTGGCACGGCGGTTGGGACGGCGACGACTGGGAGGGTGACGACTAAGTCGGCCACCCGCGGACACTCGGGTTTCTTACGCCTGTGTTGTCACCGATTCGGCAAATACATTCAAGGTCGCGCGTCGGGGTTGACCTCCGCGCGGTCGCCACTAACCGAGGTGCGTGCTGCTGACGCCTGCCGTCGAATCTGGCGTCTCCAAGATGGGAGATGTGTCCCAATATTGGGTTACTGCGCGCCTCTACCGGGTACTGCTCTTTGAGCGCGAGCGTTGCCGTCAATGCCGCGTAGGTGGCCGACAGGTCTGGCGTATGGCTGTCGGTCACCGCTTCGACATAACGTCGTGGGAGGGGATGGCCCCCGCGGATCAAGCCGCCTAAAGCCCGCCCCCGACGAGGACCATCCCCGGCTCACGCGCGGCCGCCCTCCCCCTGAAGACCGCTGCGCAAGTCATAACAGGATTGCCGCTACGACCGTGACAAAACGTGCGTCACCCGTAAAGGCTGTCAGGTGCTTGCCGAGTCACAGATTGTTTCCGCTACGCGGGAGGTGGCGACGCGAGCACGCGACGAGCTGACGCAGATCAGCCCCGGTCGTCTTCGCGGCAATAGTTGTCGAGAACCAACCGGTTGGTGTCGCCGGCGGCGACTTTGGCCGCCAGCAGCGGCGCGGGGACCACCGATCCGCCCAGTGCGTCGGCGCAGACCTGTTTCACCTCCGCCTGTGTACGAACTCCCAACTGTGGATAACTTGCTCTGACTGAGCGAAAAGGTTGCCCAACCGCCCCCGGCCCGGTTCGGTGTATCGACGACCCCCGAAAGGCGGCCCCATGACCGATGGACCGAAGGACAACGTGCTGATCGTGCACTGGCACGATCTTGGCCGTTATCTCGGTGCCTACGGCCACGCGGACGTGTCGAGCCCGCGGTTGGACGAACTCGCTGCGCAGGGCGTTCTGTTCACCCGCGCGCACGCGACCGCGCCGTTGTGCTCGCCGTCGCGGGGTTCACTGTTCACCGGTCGCTATCCACACAGCAACGGGCTGGTCGGCCTGGCACACCACGGCTGGGAGTACCGAACCGACGTGCGCACGCTGCCCCAGATCCTGTCGGAGGCTGGTTGGCAGACCACCCTTTTCGGCATGCAGCACGAGACCTCGTACCCGGCCCGGCTCGGCTTCGACGAATTCGACGTGTCCAACTCCTACTGCGAGTACGTGGTCGATCGCGCGACACGCTGGCTGGACGACACGCCGCGGCAACCGTTCCTTTTGACGACGGGCTTCTTCGAAACCCACCGGCCGTACCCGCCCGACCGCTACCAGCCCGCGGACCGCGACAGCGTCGAGGTGCCCGGCTACCTACCGGAGACCGATGCCGTCCGCCAGGACCTCGCGGAGTTCTACGGCGCGATCACCGTCGCGGACGCAGCGGTCGGACAGCTGCTGGACACCCTGGCGACCACGGGCCTCGACCGCACCACCTGGGTGGTGTTCGTCACCGATCACGGCCCCGCGCTGCCCCGCGCGAAGTCGACCCTCTACGACGCGGGCACCGGCATCGCGCTGATCATCCGCCCGCCGTTCGACCACGGTCAGCAGCCACGCGTCTACGACGACTTGTTCAGCGGCGTGGACCTGGTGCCCACCCTGCTCGAACTGCTCGGGCAAGACATGCCCCCCGACGTCGAAGGCATATCCCACGCCGGCCGCCTGCGCGCTGCGCCGCATGACACCGAACCCGCACGCGCACAAGTGTTTACGACCAAGACGTACCACGACTCGTTCGACCCGATCCGCGCGATCCGCACCAAGGAGTACAGCTACATCGAGAATTACGCGGTCCGCCCGCTGCTCGACCTACCGTGGGACATCGCCGACAGCGCACCGGGCATGGCGGTCGCCCCGCTGGCGGCAGACCGGCGCCCGGAGCGCGAACTGTATGACCTCATCGAGGATCCCGACGAATCGCACAACCTGCTCGGCCCGGACGCGACGGACAAGGCCGAGGCGATCGCGAATGATCTTGCGTTGCTGCTGCAAGACTGGCGAGAGAAGACGAACGACGTCATCCCGTCCGACTTCGCCGGCACCCGCATCTCCGAGCGCTACACCGAAACGTATCGGCGCATCCACGGCCCGATGGTGACCAGCCGATCGGCCATCGCCGCCGACCGCGGCATCGAAGAAGAACACAGCTAGGAGAATCGATGGCCGCATCCGCATACCTGGTTCTCGCGTCGCAACGCAGTGGCAGCACCCTGCTCGTCGAATCCCTCCGGGCGACAGGCGTTGCCGGCGAGCCCGGCGAGTTCTTCCAATACCTGCCGACGACCAGCCAGTCCCCCCAACCGAGGCAGTGGTTCGAGGGCGTCGACGACGAGTCGATCCTGCGCCTGCTCGACCCTATCGACGAGGGCAAGCCCGACCTGGCGCCGCCAGAGATCTGGCGGGACTACATCCGCACCGCCGGCCGGACGCCCAACGGGATCTGGGGCGGGAAGCTGATGTGGAACCAGACCCCGCTGCTGCTTCAGCGCGCAGCGGGCCTGCCGGACCGCTCCGGTCCCGGCTTGCTGGCGGCCATCCGTGACGTCATCGGCTCCGACCCCGTCCTCGTCCACGTCTATCGTCCCGACGTTGTCTCGCAAGCGGTCTCGTTCTGGCGGGCAGTGCAGACGCGTGTGTGGCGGGGCAGGCCCGACCCGAGGCGAGACTCCGCGGCCGAGTATCACGCCGGTGCGATCGCCCATGTGGTCACGATGCTGCGGGAGCAGGAGAAGGGTTGGCGGGCATGGTTCGACGAGGAGGGCATCACTCCTCTGGACGTCTCCTATCCCGTGCTGTGGCGCAACCTCACCGAGATCGTCGGCACAGTGCTGGAAGCCGTGGGCCAGGATCCCCAGCTGGCACCCGCGCCGGTATTGGAGCGGCAGGCGGATCAACGGTCCGACGAGTGGGTAGACCGCTACCGCGCAGACGCAGAAAAGAAAGGCCTACCGACATGACAGCTCCGCCTGCCGACTACGAAACCCTCCACGTCGACGAGTTGAGGCTGCTCGAGGCCGAGGCGGTACACATCATCCGCGAGGTGGCCGCCGAACTAGAGCGGCCCGTGCTGCTGTTCTCCGCCGGCAAGGACTCCATCGTGTTGTTACGCCTGGCGGAGAAGGCTTTTCGGCCGTCGCCGCTGCCGTTCCCGGTGATGCACGTCGACACCGGCCACAACTTCGACGAGGTCATCGAGTTCCGGGACCGTCGGGTCACCGGAGTTGGCCACAAGCTGATCGTGGCGTCGGTTCAGGAGTCCATCGACAGCCGTCGGGTACCCGACCCGGGGCCCGGAGCCTCCCGCAATCGGCAACAGACCCGCACCCTGCTGGACGCCCTCGACGCGGGCGGCTTCGACGCGGCGTTCGGCGGCGCGCGCCGGGACGAGGAACGTGCGCGCGCCAAGGAGCGCATCCTGAGCTTCCGCGACGAGTTCGGCCAATGGGACCCGCGCGCCCAGCGGCCCGAACCCTGGTCGCTGTACAACGGGCGGATCAAGAAAGGCGAGCAGGTCCGGGTATTCCCGCTGAGCAACTGGACCGAGCTCGACGTGTGGCGCTATATCCAGCTGGAGAACCTCGAACTGCCGTCGATCTACTTCGCCCACGAGCGGGAAGTGTTCGAACGCGACGGCATCCTTCTCGCGGTGTCCGAGTACGCCGGGCCGGCAGACGGTGAGACGGCCTCGGTGGAATGGGTGCGCTACCGGACCGTCGGCGACCTGACCATCACCGGCGCGGTTCGCTCGACGGCGACCGACATCGAGCGGGTGATCGAGGAGATCTCCGCCGCCACCGTCTCCGAACGGGGCGAGACCCGCGCCGACGACCGCACCTCGGCCGCGGCGATGGAAGACCGCAAGCGAGAGGGCTACTTCTGATGGCTCGCCAGCTGCTGCGGATCACCACCGCAGGATCCGTCGACGACGGCAAGAGCACGCTGATCGGCCGCCTGCTGCACGACACCGGCAGTCTGCCGACCGATCACCTGGAGGCCGTCACCGACGACGAGGGCGTAGCGGACCTCGCCGCGCTGTCGGACGGCCTGCGCGCCGAACGCGAGCAGGGCATCACGATCGATGTCGCGTACCGATTCTTCTCCACCGAATCGCGCAGCTACATCCTTGCCGACACACCGGGTCACGAGCGTTACACCCGCAACATGTTCACCGGCGCGTCCAACGCGCACGTCGCAGTTCTCCTGGTGGACGCAGGCGCGGGCGTGCTGCGGCAGACCCGCCGCCATGCCCGGATCGCAAAACTGTTGGGGATCAAGCACTTCGTGGCGACGGTGAACAAGTTCGACCTCGTCGACTTCGACCGAGGACGTTATGAGGAGGTGGAGGACCAGCTGCGTCAGGTCGCGGCTCGCCTCGGTGGCATCGACGTGACGGTGATCCCGATCGCCGCCAAGCACGGTGACAACGTGGTGCACCGCTCCGACCGCACTCCGTGGTACGACGGCCCCACACTGCTGGAGTATCTGGAGGGCGTCGAGCTGACGGCGCCGCACCCGGAGGCGGCCAGGTTGCGACTGCCCGTGCAGTGGGTGTCGCGGCCGTCCGCCGACCAGCGCCGCCGCTACACCGGCCGGCTCGCCGGGGGCACCCTGCGGGTCGGCGATCCGGTCATCAGCCTTCCCGCCGGTTCCCGGTCGACTGTCACAGCCGTTGACACCCTTGATGATTCACGGACGACCGCAGTCGCACCGTTGTCGGTTTCCATCGAGCTGGCCGACGACATCGACGTCGGCCGCGGCGACGTCTTCGTCAGCGGTCATGACGACGCCGTGCTGCCCGTGCAAGCCCGCGAACTGGACGCGACCGTGTGCTGGTTCGCCGACAGTCCGTTGCGTGCCGGTGACCGCGTCGCGCTCAAGCAGGGCACCCGCACCGTCCGGGCCACCGTGCAGGCGCTGCACTCCCGCCTCGATCCTGAAACGCTCGACGACCTCGACGGCCCAGTCGAGTTGACGCTCAACGACATCGGCGCGGTGACATTGCGGACCAGTTCGGTCGTCGTCACCGACCCTTATGCCGAGAACCGCGACAGCGGCGCGTTCATCCTGATCGACGAGAACTCCAACGACACCGTCGGCGCAGGAACCGTCTCCGAACCCCGTGAGATCAAGCCAGGGGTGCAGACCCGCAACGACATTCGCTGGCACCCGTCGTCGCTGGACCGGGACCACCGCTGGGCGGCCACCGGCCAGCGTGGTGCGACGATCTGGTTCACGGGACTGCCCGCCTCCGGCAAGTCCACGCTCGCGGTGGCGGTCGAGCGCGCGCTCGTCGAGTCCGGGGATGTCGCTTATCTGTTGGACGGAGACAACATCCGTCACGGCCTGTCCGACGATCTCGGTTTCTCCGCAGGCGACCGCGCCGAGAACATCCGCCGGGTGGGCCACCTCACCCGGTTGTTCGCCGACGCCGGCGTCGTGGCGTTGGCGTCGTTGGTGTCGCCGCTCAAATCAGACCGCGAGATCGCGCGCGCGCTCAACGACGCAGCGAAGCTGCCGTTCATCGAGGTGTACGTGTGCACGTCACTGGCCGAGTGCGAGCGTCGCGATCCCAAAGGCCTCTACGCCAAGGCGAGGGCGGGCGAGCTCAGCGGACTGACCGGTGTGGACGCTCCATACGAGCCACCGGAGAACGCGGATCTGGTGATCGACACCACTGGCGCCGACATCGACCAGCTCGTTTCGAAGGTGATCGAACTGCTCGATCAGCGCCGCTGACCGACCTGCGCCACGACGAAGACCCGGCGGAACGGGAAGAACGTGCGGCCGTCCGGACGGCGCGGGTAGGCGTCGTCGAGCAGCGGGATGAGCTGCTGGCGGAACTGTTGCCATGCCTCGGCGGAGAGCCGATCGATCACCGGGCGCAGCGCGGTTCCGGTGATCCAGTCCAGCACGGGGTGCTCCCCGGTGAGCTCGTGGACATACACGGTTTCCCACGCGTCCACCCGACAGCCGGCGTCGGTGAGCATCGCCGCGTACGCGGCGGGGCCGTCGACGACCTTCCCTGCCCGGAACGGCATGTCGCGCAACTGGTTTGCGAATGGTTCCCGGCGGGACACCACTCGCACCGATTCGTGCGATGGTGACTGGAAGTTGCCCGGCATCTGCACCGCGATCCACGAACCCGGCGACAGCGCAGCCGCCCATCGCATCAGCACCTCGGCGTGCTCGGGTACCCACTGCAGCGTCGCGTTGCTCACCACGACGTCGGTGTCGGGCTTCGGCTCCCAGGTCCGGACGTCGCCGACCTGTGCGTCCACGCCCCGCTTCCTGGCGGACTCGACCATCTCCGGCGCACTGTCCAACGCCTCGATCACCGCGTCGGGCCAACGTGCTGCGAGCGTCTCGGTGAGGTTGCCCGGCCCGCATCCGAGATCGGCTACCCGGCGCGGACTTTCGGCTCGCACCCGGTTGACGAGATCGAAGAAGGGCCGGCCCCGATGGTCGGCGAAGGCGAGGTAGACGTCGGGGTTCCACATGGGGCACAGTGTGGCACCCGCCGGTTCACAGACGGTTGGCAGCGGGTGCCCAGCGGCAGTGCCAGCTATGCACGGCACGGTGAGCGGCGTGACGGCCACTGTCGACAGGCGCTCGCAAATCGTGCTTGCCGCGCCGCTCACCGCGACCGCGGCACTGTACCTGTCGGACCTGTCGGCGAAGGGTTACGGCAACCTTTTCTACGCCGCCGCGGCCGAGGCCGGTTCGCACAGTTGGTCCGCGTGGTTCTTCGGATCGCTGGACGCCAACAACGTCATCACGGTGGACAAACCACCCGCATCGTTGTGGGTGACCGGATTGTCCGTTCGGTTGTTCGGCATGAACAGCTGGTCGGTGCTTGCGCCGCAGGCGCTGATGGTGCGGCCTCGGTGGCGGTGCTGTATGGCACTGTGCGCCGCCTTTTCGACGATGCCAGGGCGGGAACGGCCGCCGCGCTACTGGCCGGCGCGGCACTGGCCTGCACACCGGCCGCGGCGTTGATCTTCCGCTTCAACAACCCCGATGCGCTGCTGGTGCTGGTGTTGACCGCAGGCGGCTACTGTCTGATCCGCGCGGTCGACACCGCGTCGTGGCGCCCACACGCGCGAAATCGCCGAGTGGGTGGCCAACCACCCCCGGGGAGTGGTCATCGGCGAATCGACCGTCTACCGCCTGACATAGCGGTGGGTACCATCGGGCGGTGTCGATTTCCCAGCCGCCCGCCGCCGCGCCGGCTGATCCGCCCATCCCCGTTCCCGACGTTCCCGGCGCCGACGCCACCGCGCGCGGTCTTCCGCGCCGCGTGGATCTCACGCTCCGGCAACGGCTGATCGTCGACTCGTCGGCGATCGCAGACCTCGGCCTGCGTACCGCATTGGCGTCGGTCGTCGGCGCGGCGATGGTGCCGCGGTTGGCAATGGCCGCGCTCAACAAGTCGGAGGCCGCAGAGCTGCGCGACGCGCTTACCTTCTACGCCGAACTGGGTGCGCAGAAGGACGCCCAAGTGAGTTTCCCCGCGCCGACGGAGGTGCCGCGGATCTCGTCGCGTCCGGCGAACCCGGTTGCGGAGTGGATGGCCAACGGCCGCGTTCACAACATTCGGTTCAACAGCAGTTATCAGGCCGTGAACCCGGCGATGCGGGACCGGTGTGGTTCGTTCGTGCGCAACAACGTGGTGCGTGCCCAGCATTGGCGACACGACGACGGCCCTCATCCGACGTTGTGCGTGATCCACGGCTTCATGGGATCGGCATACCTGTTCAACGGCTTGTTCTTCTCGCTGCCGTGGTTCTACCGGTCGGGCTACGACATCATGCTCTACACGCTGCCCTTCCACGGTGCCCGCGCCGAAAAGTACTCTCCGTACAGCGGTTACGGGTTGTTCGCCAACGGCTTCGCGGGATTCGCCGAAGCCATGGCGCAGGCGGTGTACGACTTCCGCTCGCTGGTGGACTATCTGGAGTTCACCGGCGTCGACCGGGTCGCGCTGACCGGGATGTCCCTGGGCGGTTACACGTCGGCGTTGATCGCCTGCGCCGAAGACCGCGTCCAGGCTGTCATTCCGAACGTTCCGGTCGTCCAGCCCGAGAAGCTGGTCGACGAGTGGTGGCCGGCCAACATGCTGGTGGCACTCGGTGATCATGTCAGCCGCACCGATGACGAGTTGTCAACGGCCGCAGCGATGTTCCACTCGCCGCTGAACTACCCGCCGCTTGTCCCCAAGGACCGGCGGTTGATCATCGCGGGCCTCGGCGACCGGCTCGCGCCCCCGCAACAGGCGGAGGCGCTGTGGGAACACTGGGACCGCTGCGCGTTTCACTGGTTCCCGGGAAACCACATCCTGCATGTCAGCCAGCCGGACTACCTGCGCAGGATGACGAGGTTCATGCGCGACGTGATGTTCGGCTAAGCACCGTCCTTGACCGCGTTCACCAAGGAGATGCTGGCGAACATCGGGCCGGCCTCTGAATCGGGGCCCGGCACGGGTCGGGCGATCCGCCGGCAGTAATCAGGCAATCCGACCGCTGCGCCGTGCCAACCGTGGTCGGTGAACCAGTCGATGGCCGGGGCGTGCTGCTCGTTGTAGATCAACGAGAAGAACTTCATCCCGCCGTCTTCAGCGCGCTCCGCCTCACGCGCCGCTTCGTACAGCTCGTCGCTGAACGGCGTCCCGTCGTCGACCGCGACGTGGCTGCCCCGCGCCGACAAGTCGTCGATGCCGGCGAACAGCTCGCGCTGCGCAGACGCGGGAAGATAGACCAGTAGTCCCTCGACCAGCCAGGCCGACGGCATGGCGGCGTCGAAACCGCTCCGCCGGAGTGCCTGCGGCCAGTCCTCGCGCAGGTCGACCGCGATCTCGCGGCGTTCGGCGGTCGGCGCATCGCCGTGACCGTCGAGCACCCGACGCTTGAAATCCAGGACCTGCGGCTGGTCGAGCTCGAACACAACCGTTCCCGCCGGCCAGGCCATCCGGTAGGCGCGGGAGTCCAACCCGGCCGCCGGGATCACGAACTGGGCGACGCCCGCGTCGGCGGCACGGTAGAAGCAGTCGTCGAAGTACTTGGTGCGGGCGGCCTGATAGTTGACGAAATGCTCGCCGAACTCCGACACCAGCTTGTTGTCCGGGGCTTTTCCGTCGAGCACGTCGGCCCACTGGCCACCCGACGGCACGGCAGAAGATCTCCGCGTACGGGTCGACCACCAGCGGGTCCGCCTTGTTCGCCTCCAACGCCCGGGAGGCCGCGACGAACAGCGCGGTCGCCCCGACGCTGGAGGTGATGTCCCAGGTGTCGTTGTCGGTACGCATGGTGTCCGGTATACGCGCGGATTCTGAGGACAGATTCTGGGGACAAGCGACGGGTAGCGCGACGATCGGCTCAGACGAGCGGGCGGCCCGTCCGGATCCGCCAATCGAGATCCTTCAACAGCACGTTGAACGGGAATTGCCGGACGAACCCGGGCAGCACATCGTTGACCGTCCGGATCACCCTCATCAGCCGGTCGAAGCGACGCTGCTTGTCGTCGTCCCAATCGAGACGCATCTCGTCGCGGAATCGCTGCGGCAGGAACCCGGTGGTGATCAACAGGTTGAAATCGTCCATCCGACGCTGAACAGAAGCAGGCAGCTTGGCGCCGCGGACACGCCCCGCCGCGATCGGCCACAGGTAGTCACGAACGGTGTCGTCGATGTGCACCTTCGCCATCGACTGGTCCCAGTAGCGGTCGAACGCCGCCTGGTCGGCCGGCCACATTTCGCGGGGCACCTGCAGCATCGTCCCGAGCGCGATCCCTTCCTCGAACAGTCGCTGCGCGGCCTGGTCATCGAGCTCGCCGACGAAGATCTTGTAGATGTCGAGGATGCCCTTGTACATGCAGGCGCCCACCCACAACTGCAGCTCGGGGTCGAACGCGTGGTAGGACACCGGACTTTGTTCGGTCGAGTACACCTGCGCGTGCGCCCCGTTCACGGCGCGACGGAATGCCGACTGCTGCTTCGAGGTGCCCTGGGCAGAGACCGCCAGGTAGGTGAACGTCGTGCGCGCCCGCTTGATGGGATGGCGGTCCACGCGGCCGCTCTCGACCCGGCTCTCCACCACCCCGTAGCCGACGCCCGGCCGCGCGAGCTGCATGATGACGTTGGCGGGCCCGGCCAGCAAGCCGACGCCCATCATCCCGCCGACGGCGTCGCGACCGCGCCGCAGACGAGGCCTGCGCAGCTCGCCGATCGTCATCCACCCACCCGCCTGAGCCAATCTGAGAACACTTGTTATCAGATACTGGCCCGGTACTCGACGGGTGTCAAGGTGCGAAGATGGTCGGCGTGGCTCAAGTCCGTCCCTACCGCGGCGTCGAAGCGGCCGACCGGCTGGCCGACCGCCGCTCCCGGTTGCTGGAGGCGGGCCTGGACATTCTCGGATCGAAGGCGGATCCCTCGGAGTTGACCGTCCGCGGCATCTGCAGGCAGGCCGGGGTGACCGCGCGCTACTTCTACGAGAGCTTCGCCGACAAGGACCACCTGGTCGCCGCCGTCTACGACTGGGTGATCGCCGACATCGCGGCCAGCACACAGGCCACGGTCGCCGCTGCGCCGCCCCGGGGACAGAACCGGGCCGCGATGGCCAACATCGTCCGGACCATCTCCGAGGACCCGCGCGTTGGCCGGTTGCTGTTCAACTCCGAGCTGGCCAACTCCGTGCTGGTCCGCAAGCGCAAGGAGGCCGGCGGGTTGCTGACCACCCTCTACGGCCGAGATGTGGGCAGCGCGCTCGGCGTGCAGGAAAGTGCTCGCAGCAAGGCCACTGCGCATTTCGCGGTCGCAGGCGTCGCGCAGACGTTCAGCGCATGGTTGGACGGCGACATCGAACTCGAAGCGGCCGCACTGGTGGACCAGTTGGCGGCGATTCTCGACGAGCTGACCGACCCGAAGCTGTACCGGAACTAGCTACCCGCGGTGACCGGGCGACGGCGGTCGGCCGCGGTCTTCGGCGTGGTCTGGGCATCGGAGTCGGTGAACTCCTTTACCCAGCAGGCGAATTCCAGTGTGATGCCGTCGGGGTCGTGGAAATAGAACGAGCGCACGTACACGCCGGGGTGCACGGTCGCCGACACCTGCGCCGCACTCTCGTCGTGGTTGAGCACGGGGCCGACCCGCACACCCTTGTCCTTCAATCGCTGCCGGTAATCGTCGAATCTCTCGGCGGGTACGTGAAACGCCAGGTGGTTCATCGAACTGACGGAACTGGTGATCTCCCCGATACCGGGGATCGCGGCCGGTGAGGAGATGCCCGGCACGCGGTCGGCGGCGTCGGCGAACCAGAAGAAGGCCACGCAGTCGCCGTTGCCCGCGTCGAAGAAGAAGTGCTGGCCCATGCCACCCGGCAAGTCCAGCGACTTGATCAGCGGCATTCCGAGCACACCGGAATAGAAGTCGACCGTCTTCTGCATGTCCGAGCACACCAGCGCCACATGGTTGATGCCGCCGAGTTGGAATTCGGAGTTGGGATTGTGAGGCTTGATCATCTCGCGAAACTCCTGCCAAGTTCGAAATCCGAATCTAACATCGGTCTCAGGTGCGATCAACGTCCGTTCAGCCAGGAGCGAGGGGGGTCGTGAACGCGCGCAACAGGACCGGGCCGACATGACGAGAACACCGTCGTCCGGCACACCCGGAGTGACGCGGGAGTTCGTCGGATCCGACTCTCCCACCGCGCGCCGGGCCGGCTCGGGCGGCCATCCCTGCCAGGGGCTCTACCACCGCGGAGTGGGACGCAAACCCAAGGTCGCGATGATCGCCGCCCACTATCAGATCGACTTCTCCGAGCACTATCTCGCTGACTACATGGCCACTCGCGGAATCGGTTTCCTCGGCTGGAACACCCGATTCCGCGGGTACGAGAGCAGTTTCCTGCTGGACCATGCCCTGGTCGACATCGGAGTCGGCGTGCGCTGGTTGCGTGACGTGCAGGGTGTGGAAACCGTTGTGCTGCTGGGCAATTCGGGTGGCGGCTCGTTGATGGCCGCCTATCAGGCCCAGGCGCTGGAACCGCACGTGACGCCGCTGGAGGGGATGCGCCCCGCGGCGGGGCTCACCGAGCTGATCCCCGCCAACGGGTATGTGGCCAGCGCGGCACACCCGGGCCGGCCCGACGTGCTGACCGCGTGGATGGACGCCTCGGTCGTCGACGAGAACGACCCGATCGCAACCGATTCCGATCTCGACCTGTTCGATGAGCACAACGGGCCGCCGTTCAGCGAGGACTTCATCGCCCGTTACCGATCGGCACAGGTAGCGCGCAACAACGCGATCACCGACTGGGCCGAACTGGAACTGAAACGCGTTCGCGCCGCCGGGTTCTCCGACCGGCCGTTCACCGTGCTGCGCACCTGGGCCGACCCGCGAATGGTCGACCCGACGCTGGAGCCCACCAAGCGGCCGCCGAACATGTGCTACGTCGGCGAGCCGGTCAAGGCCAACCGCTCGGCGCACGGGATCGCCGCCGCGTCCACGCTGCGCAGCTGGCTCGGCATGTGGAGCCTCCGGCACGCGCAGACCCGTGCCGAACCGCACTTGGCCCGGATCGACTGCCCCGCCCTGGTGATCAACGCCGAACAGGACACCGGTGTGTATCCATCCGATGCCCAGCGCATATTCGACGCACTCGCGAGCAGCGACAAGACCCGCTACGCCATCGACACCGACCACTACTTCACCACGCCCGGAGCGCGCAGTGAGAAGGCCGATACGATCGCCAGGTGGATCGCGAAGCGGTGGCACTAAGCGACGACACCGCGCGCATTCGGGTGTTGGCCCATTTCGTCCCAGGCCGTAAAGTGCTCGACTTCGTTGCGCCGGAACATGATTGGCTCGACGTACGGTTCTGCGCCGACGACGATGACGTCACCTTCTACCGCGAACTGGCCGACGCCGACGTGATCTGGCATGTGCTGCGGCCGTTGTCGGCCGCCGATCTGGAGAAGGCGTCGCGATGCAGGCTGGTGCACAAGCTGGGCGCGGGCGTCAACACCATCGACGTCGAAGCGGCTTCGCGCCTTGGCGTCGCCGTGGCCAACATGCCCGGTGCCAACGCCGCGTCGGTCGCCGAAGGCGCGGTCCTTCTGATGCTTGCCGCGCTTCGCCGGCTGCCCGAACTCGACCGGGCCACCCGGGCCGGCGCGGGCTGGCCGTCGGACTCGAGCCTCGGCGAAACGGTGCGTGATGTCGGCGGCTGCACGGTGGGCCTGGTCGGCTACGGAAACATCGCCCAGCGCGTCGAGGCGATCGTCGCCGCGATGGGTGCCGACGTCGTGCACACCAGCACCGGGGACGACGGCCATCCTGGCTGGCGCCCGTTGGCCGGCCTGCTGGCCGAGAGCGACATCGTCTCGTTGCACCTGCCGCTGACGGCACAGACGTCGAATCTGCTCGACGCCGCGGCGCTGGGCGCCATGAAGCCCGGTGCGGTCATCGTCAACACGTCGCGGGGGCCCATCATCGACGAGGCCGCACTGGTCGACGCACTGCGCGGCGGTCGGCTGGCTGCGGCTGGCCTCGACGTCTTCGCCGTCGAACCGGTACCGGCCGACAACCCGCTGCTGAGCCTCGACAACGTGGTGCTGACGCCTCATGTCACCTGGTACACCGTCGACACCATGCAGCGCTATCTCGCCCATGCCGTCGACAACTGCCGGCGGCTCCGCGACGGCCAGGACCTTCGGAACGTCGTCAACTCGCCCGGGTAGTGTCGTTCCCAACCGACCGGTTATTAGGGAAGCCCCACAGAAGGTGCATCCATGCCCATTGCAGTCAATCCTGAGCACAGCGACTTGGCCGATTCCGTCCGCTCCCTGGTGGCGCGGGTCGCGCCATCCGACGTCTTGCACGAGGCCCTCGAGACGCCTGTTTCGAACCCGCCGCCGTACTGGAAGGCCGCCGCGGACCAGGGCCTGCAGGGTGTGCACCTCGCCGAAGCCGTCGGCGGGCAGGGGTTCGGCATCCTCGAACTGGCCATCGTGCTCGCCGAATTCGGCTACGGCGCGGTGCCGGGCCCATTCGTTCCCTCGGCCATTGCCAGCGCGCTGATCTCCGCCCACGATCCCGAGGCCAAGCTGTTGAACGATCTGGCCTCCGGCGCAGTGATCGCCGCCTACGCCATCGACTCCGGGCTGACCGCCACCCGGCACGGCGACGACCTGGTGATCCGGGGCGAGGCAAGGGCGGTCCCCGCGGCCGCGCAGGCGTCGGTGCTGGTGTTGCCCGTGTCGATCGACAGCGGCGAAGAGTGGGTCGTGCTCGACGCCGACCTTCTGGAGATCGAACCGGTTCGCAGCGTCGACCCGCTGCGTCCGCTGGCGCACGTCCGCGCCAACGCCGTCGAGGTCGGCGACGACCGGGTGCTGGGAAATCTGAGCCGCGAGCTGGCCCGTGCGCTGATGTCGACGCTGCTGTCCGCCGAGGCGATCGGGGTCGCGCGGTGGGCCACCGACACCGCCGCGGCCTACGCCAAGATCCGCGAGCAGTTCGGCAGGCCGATCGGTCAGTTCCAGGCCATCAAGCACAAATGTGCCGAGATGATCGCCGACACCGAGCGCGCGACGGCGGCGGTCTGGGATGCCGCCCGCGCCATCGACGAGTCTTCCGCGCACGCGAGGAGCGAAGGACTTCCCGCCCCCGACAGCGCTTTCGAGTTCGCGGCGGCGGTGGCGGCGACGTTGGCGCCCGTGGCCGCGCAGCGCTGCACCCAGGACTGCATCCAGGTGCACGGCGGCATCGGCTTCACCTGGGAGCACGACGCCAACGTCTACTACCGCCGCGCGCTGGTGCTGGCGGCCTGCTTCGGCCGCGCCGCCGACTACCCGCAGCGGGTCGTCGACCTCGCGACGACGACCGGCATGCGCAAGCTCGACATCGACCTGGATCCCGATACCCAGAAGCTGCGGGAGGAGATTCGCGCCGAGGTGGCAGCGCTCAAGGCGCTGCCCGGCGGGGCCGAGCGGAACACCGCGATCGCCGAGGGCGGCTGGGTGCAGCCGCACCTGCCCAAGCCGTGGGGCCGGGCGTCTGACCCGATCGAGCAGATCATCATTGCTCAGGAGTTCACCAGCGGAAAGGTGAAGCGCCCGCAGGTGGGCATCGCCGCCTGGATCATCCCGTCGATCGTCGCGTTCGGCACCGACGAGCAGCAGCAGAGATTCCTGCCGCCGACATTCCGCGGCGAATTGATCTGGTGTCAGCTGTTTTCGGAGCCGGGCGCCGGCTCTGATCTGGCGAGCCTGTCCACCAAGGCCACCAAGGTCGACGGCGGCTGGCGGATCACCGGCCAGAAGATCTGGACGACGGCCGCGCAGTTCTCGCAGTGGGGTGCGCTGCTTGCCCGGACCGACCCCAACGCGCCCAAGCACAACGGCATCACCTACTTCCTGCTCGATATGCGCAGCGATGGTGTCGAGGTGAAGCCGTTGCGCGAGCTCACCGGCAACGCGATGTTCAACACCGTCTTCATCGACGACGTGTTCGTCCCCGACGAGTACGTGCTCGGCGAGGTGGACCGCGGCTGGGAGGTCAGCCGCAACACGCTGACGGCCGAGCGGGTCTCCATCGGCAACAGCGAGCCTCCCGGCATGGCAAGCCTGGACGGTCTGGTGGAGTTCGTCCGCGACGGACAGTTCGACCAGATCGCGCAGAACCGCGCCGGGCGGCTGATCGCCGAGGGACATGCCGCCAAGATCCTGAACATGCGCTCGACGCTGCTGACGCTGGCCGGCGGCGACCCGATGCCCGCCGCGGCGATCTCGAAGCTGTTGTCGATGCGCACCGGCCAGGGGTATGCGGAGTTCGCGGTGTCGTCGTTCGGCACTGACGGCGCCATCGGCGACACCGGGCAGCTGCCCGGGAAATGGGCCGAGCACCTTCTGTACAGCCGGGCCACCACCATTTACGGTGGCACGACCGAGGTGCAGCTCAACATCATCGCCGAGCGGCTGCTGGGTCTGCCCCGCGATCCGTAAGAGTGGTCAGGCCGACGACCGGAGACGTCACGCTTCGACAGTTGCGTTACTTCGCCGCGCTCGGCGAGGACCTCAAACTCCGTCGCGCCGCCGAACAGTTGTTCATCACCCAACCCGCGCTGTCGACGGCGATCACGCAACTCGAGCACCAGCTCGGCGTCATGCTTTCACCCGCAACACCCGTGAAGTCGCGCTGACCGAGAAGCCGAATTCCCTTGGCTCCACCGTGGTTTCAGGGTGCGCCCCCTCGAGATGGCGGACCAGTCGGAACAGTAGCTCGGCTCCCATCCCGATCAGGTAGCCCAGCCGATCCGAGCACCACCGGGCCTGCGAAGAGATAGCCGTTATTGAGGGACTGGGGCAGGAAGATCAGCGCCGCGCATACCAGCGTGGAGCACACCAGACCGACAACGTAGACCGGAATGCGAACCCATCCGTTACTGACGTCGCGACACCATTTCGCCACTGACCGTGAAATACGGGTCTATCCTCGAAATAGATAGATTCGCAAAGTTGTTGGCGGTGGTGACATGACAAAGATCCGACAACGCATAGAGCGCATCATGGTCAGTGGAGCGGCTGCAGCCGGTTTCCTGATCGCAAGTCCGGCGCTGTTCACCGAGACTGTGCCGCACGCGTCGGCTGACCCGTGCGTGAACGGTGTGATCCCGTGGAACCCCTTCGTGGTGAATTGCAATCTTCCACCGCGGGGACCCAGGATTCGCGGCGCCGCTCCCGATGCGGGAGCGATCATCGCCTGTCGGGACCATCCGAGTTGCCTGTCCTGGTATGTGAACGGCCCCTGGTAGTGAACGACGCTCGCGACGTCGAAAAGCGTTGGCGCGACCCGGTTGCGCTGCGGCAGGCCGTTGCCTACGGCGTCGGCGTGATCGCGGTGGCGGGCGTAGCGTTCGCGGTGTACGCGGTCGTCGACAAGAAGTCGGTCATCCTGGCCGCCACCGTGCCGACGATCCTGTTCGTCGGCGGCGTCGGCGCGCTCGTGAAGACCTACCGCGTCTGGCGCGACGGCGGCACATGGGTGATCTGGCAGGGCGCGGGGTGGTTCCTGCTGACGTTCATGCTGGTGTGTCTGTCCATCCCGTGGGCAGCCGCGACAGCGGGCTAGTCAATCCGTCGGGCGTTACTCGACGTCCATTTCGCGGAGTTCGCCCTTGAGCACCTTGCCCGTCGGGTTGCGCGGCAGCTCGTCGAGAAAGACGACTTCGCGCGGCACCTTGTAACGGGCCAGGTTCTCCTTGACGTAGTTCTTGATGGCGTCCTCGTCGATGCTGGCGCCCTCGGTCTTCACCACGAACGCGCGCAGCCGGTGTCCCCAGTCCTTGTCCTCGACACCCAGCGCGGTGGCCTCCACGACTTCGGGGTGACCACTGATCAGGTCCTCGACCTCGGCGGGGAACACGTTCTCGCCACCGGAAACGATCATCTCGTCGTCGCGTCCGCTGACGTAGAGCAGGTTGTGCTCGTCGAAGTAGCCGACGTCACCCGAGGACATCAAACCGTCGATGATCTGCTTGTGACCGCCCCCGGTGTAGCCCTCGAACGGGAAGGTGTTGCCGACGAAGATCCTGCCCACCTCACCTTGGGGCAGGTCGTTGCCGTTGTCGTCGAGAATCCGGACCTTCACACCCTTGACGACCGGTCCGACGGTGGCCGGGTTGATCGACAGGTCTTCGGGCCGTGCGATGGTGGCGAACGCGATCTCCGTCGACCCGTACAGGTTGTAGATGACCGGACCGAGATCTTTGAGGGCCCGGTTGGCCAGCTCGGCGCCGAGCTGCGAACCGGAGACGAACACGATTCGCAGCGACGACAGGTCGGGTTTCTTCTCCGTCTTCTCGAGCTCGTCGAGGAGCCGGGACAGCATCACCGGGACGACGACCATTGCCGTCGCCTTGGTCTTCTCGATGTCGGCCAGCACGACCGCGGGCTCGAACCGTCGCCGCAGCACCAGCGTCGAGCCGAGGAACATCGCGATCGTGGCGTGCAGGAAGCCCAGCGCGTGGAACATCGGCGCCGGCAGCGACGTCACCTCGTTGGCCTTGAACGGCACGTGGGAAAGCACACCGCCGATCGGCGCCAGCGACGGCGGAGTGCTGCGGTTGGCGCCCTTGGGAGTCCCGGTGGTTCCGCTGGTCAAAATGATGATCGACGAGTGCCTGCTCGCCTTCGGTGCCGGCTTGCTGCTGCTGCGCTCCATCAGATCGGCGAGCGTCTCGTCGGTGCTGCCGGACGGCTCGTCCTTGTCGGGGTTGGTGGCCAGGGCGCGCAGCTTGCCCTGCGGCGGCTCGGCCTGTGAAACGGCCTTGGTGTACTCGTCGTCGTAGATGATCACGTGGGCGTTCTCGCGCTCGGAGACCTCTTTGATCTGCGGGCCGGAGAATTCGCTGTTGAGCAGGATGATGCGCGCGCCGACCCGGGCGGCGCCGTAGAGCGCGATCAGGAACCAGCGATGGTTGCGGGCCAGGATCGCCACCCCGTCGCCGCCCTTGACCCCCATCGCCAGTAGCCCATTGGCGACGCGATGTGCGGCCTCGTCCAACTCCTTGAAGGTGATCTCGCCGTCGTCGTCGATCACGGCCGTGCGGTCGGGGGTCCGGCGGGCGTTCAGCGCCGGGATCATGCCGAACTCGCCCCACCGCCGGATGTCGGCCAGGAAAGCGACGATGTTCTGCGGTGACTCCAGCTTCAGCGCGCCCGCTTCGAACAACTTGCGCGCATAGTGCAGTTCGGCGGAGCCACGCTCGGCGTACTGCTGGACCATGGCCGCTGCCTGGAAGGGGAGGTCGGTGAGCTTCGGCATGGCACCACAATATGTGACGGCCGTCGCACCGCGGCCGGAACGTGCTGGCTAACTACCATGACTCGTATGGCGAGATCTTCCTCGGCGGTCGGGCACGTCGAGGTCGACGGAGAGCAGGTACCGGTATCGCATCCCGACAAGGTCGTCTTCGGTGACCTCGGCGTCACGAAGCTGGACCTGATCCGCTACTACCTTTCAGTGGCCCCCGGTGCGCTGCGCGGAGTATCCGAGCGGCCGATGATCCTCAAACGATTCGTCAAGGGCATCTCCGAAGAGGCCGTCTTCCAGAAACGGGCACCCGAGAAGAACCGTCCCGACTACGTCGACGTCGCCGAGCTGAAGTACGCGTCGGGTACGTCGGCGAAGGAGGCGGTCCTGCACGACGCCGCCGGCCTGGTGTGGGCCGTCAACCTCGGATGCGTCGATCTCAATCCGCATCCGGTGCGTGCCGACGATCTCGCCCACCCCGACGAGCTGCGCGTCGACCTCGATCCGATGCCCGGCGTCGACTGGCGCCAGATCATTCACGTCGCGCTCGTCGCTCGCGAAGTCCTCGAAGATCACGGCCTCACCGCCTGGCCCAAGACGTCGGGTTCGCGCGGCTTCCACATCTATGCCCGCATCGAGCGACGCTGGCCGTTCAAGTTCGTCAGGCTGGCCGCCCAAACGGTGGCCCGCGAAGTCGAGCGGCGCGCACCCGATATGGCCACCGCGCGATGGTGGAAGGAGGAGCGCGAGGGCGTGTTCGTCGACTTCAACCAGAACGCCTTCGACCGCACGGTGGCTTCGGCGTACTCGGTGCGTGCCACGCGCGACGCCCGAGTGTCGACGCCGCTGCGGTGGGACGAGGTCGTCGACTGCCGTCCCGAGAACTTCACCATTGCGACGGTGCCCGAGCGGTTCGTGCAGCTCGGCGATCCATGGGAGGGCATGGACGACGCAGCGGGCCGCCTTGACCAGTTACTCGACCTCGCCGACCGGCTCGGTCCGGCCGAGAAAGCACCGAGGGGCGCGAAGAAGGGGACCGGCAGCGGGCGAGGCCGTGTCTCCTCGATGCCGCTGATCGAGATCGCCCGCACCAAGACCAAGGACGAGGCGATGGCCGCACTCGAAACCTGGCGGGACAAATATGAGGAAGTGGCTAAGAAACTTAAGCCCGTGGACGTGTTACTCGACGGTATGCGCGGCCCGAGTTCGATCTGGTACCGCATCCGAATCAATCTGCAACACGTACCAGAAGACCTGCGACCACCACAGGAAGAGCTGATCGCGGACTACAGCCCGTGGGAGAACTATTCAGGCGTACAGTTTCGCCGTCCTTAGAATCCGAGCGCTCGAAAAAGGTTCTTAGCAAAGTATTACCGGCAGCTCCCCAATGCCTTAGATCAGCGGCTTAGCTTTGGGGACATGTACGGAAACCCAGCACTCGACTGCAGCGGCGCACAAATGCGTGCGCTGTGTCGTCAGCTGGCCACCGTGGTGACGGTCAGCGGCGAAATCAACGAGTCGAACCTTGATCGCATCAGTGCCTACGCACAGCGCTTCGTCCTGACGGAGAAGCCCTTTGTGTTGGATCTGACCGGCGTGAACTCCTTTGGGCCGGAATGTATTTCACTGCTGTACGCCATCAACGAGAATTGCCGCCACGCCGGCGTCGAGTGGTCGCTCGTCGCGAGCCAACCGGTCAATCGCACCCTGCGGTTGTCCGGTGAGCGTGAAACCTACCCGACCAGCAGCTCGGTTCACGAGGCGCTGCACGATTTCGCAGACATCATCGGTGAACGCCGCCGGCTGCTTCCTCTACTCACCAAGACCGCCTAAAGAAAGAGCGATCACGTGCTCATCGATCTCCGCTGGTTGACCTACCTCCTGCACGGCAGGCACGCTCCCGCACGCGCCGCTGCACGCTAGTTCGCCGGGTCGTTGTTCGGCGACCTGCTACCGCTCGCCCTGGTCGTCGCACTCTCTCCCGTTTCGATAATTCCGGCTGGTGCTGCACGCTGACCGCCCGAAGCCCACCGGCCTCACGTTCATGGTCGGCTGGCTGGCCGGACTGGCCGGATTGACGGCGGTATTCGTACAAGTGCCACATCTGGTGGACGGCCTCGGCGAATCTCCGTCGTGGGCGCCCTGAGTGCGAATCGCCATCGGCGTGCTGCTCATCGTCTCGGCCGTAGGGCGCTGGGCGACGCGAAACCGCGCGACCCGAAAGTGCTCGCGATGAATGCGGCGGCCGGCCTGATCATCGGCACGGCCTCGGCCGGCGCCCGCATGTGGATCGCCGTCGCTTTCTACACCGTGCTCGCCGGCTCTACCGTGATTGCGCCGATACTCGGTTACGTCATCGTCGGTGAGCGTCGACAGTCAACTCGAGCGGGTGAGGGACTGGATGCAGCGCCGGCATGCCGCCGTTACCGCGGCCACGCTGCTGGTCGTCGGTGTTGTGTTGGCCTGCACCGGCTTTCGTGCGCTCTAGCGGTCGGGGGACCAGTACGCGAGCATCTCAGCGAACGTCTCGAAGGCCGCACCGGACACGCCGTAGGTCGCCTCGAAGTGAATGCTCAGCGGGAAGCCGAGATCGACGACCCCGTCGATCACCCGCTTGTACAGATCCACCATCAGCTGCCGCTTGTCCGCGGGATCGCGGCTGGCCAACGACCGGACGAACTCCTGCTCGTCAGCGACGGCCGCGTTGCCGGGATCCTGGATCAGCCAGTCGATCAGGCCGACCCTGGTCTCCACCTTCGGCACGAAGCCGAACGACAGCAAGATCTCGGGACGGTGGTCGGTGGCGCGGGCGAAGTCGGTGAGAAAGCCCACGATCGCGTCGGAGTACAGCAGCTGCGTCATCCCGAAGTTGGCACCCCGGTTGCACTTGAAGTCGAACCGACCCTGCTCACCCTCGCGGGTCGGGATCAGGATGACCCCGCGATTGCCGACCACGTCGTCATACATCGACAACGCGTCCGTCGGGGCGACACCCGACCCCTCGCCGTCGCTCAACGTCCGGGGCACGCCCACGAACACGATCCCCTCGAAGCCCGCACCGTCCAGGGTGGTCAGTCGTTCGCCAAGCGCCGCCTCGTCCATGAACGCGGTGACCTGTGTGCACAGCCCGCGCAGCCCCGGCAATTCCGGCTGAATGAGCGACCAGTATTCGAGCACGTCGAGCTTCGGCTTCATCGGGACCGGCCGGTCGTCGTCCTCGGCGATCATCCCCGGAATCATCACGTGCTTGATCCGGCCGTCAAGGCCCGACCCCGCGGAGATCTGCGCCACCTTGCGCGCCTCCTCAACCGCGTACTCCGCGCCGCGCTCCACATTGGGGGGCACCAGCTCGAGTGCAATAGTGTTGAGGGTCACAGCGTTGCTCCTGATCAAGACGACCGAACCACGATACAGAGCGTGGCTGGCTGTTCCGAAATCGCGGCGATGCCCACCGGCGATCGGGGCAGATCAGCCCGGGCCGCCACCCCGCTCGGCGGGTAGCGGCGGCGGCAACGGCGTCGGCGGCTTCTCCGGTGCCGCCGGCTTCTCTGGTGCCGGGGCCTGCGGCGCCGGGGCCTGCGGCCCGTGGAAGTCGACTATCGGTTCCGCGCGGATCACCCTCTTGCCGTCGCTGACGACGAGCGACTTCGCCGTCACCAGATAGTTGATCTTGCCGTTGTGGGCGACGAATGCCCCGTCATCTGTCGCGTCGGCGGCAACGATCAGCCGTGCGCCGTCGCTCAGGCGCACGCCGCGGTATTCGTAGTGGCCGCCCGCTGTCTTGCAGACCGCGACGCGGGAGGCGTCGGTACTGCCGAATACCGCGACACTGTCCGGTGGCGAGCACCGCGCCGTGGAGTTCACATAGCCCTGCCCGTCGCTTGCCGGCGCCGCGGCCGCTGTCGGGATCACCACCAGCACCGCCGACGCCGCGACTGTTGCCAGGGCCATTCGCATCACACCCTCCACCAGACCATCCCAGCGGCGGCTGCAGAAGTGCCGACGCCGAGCACAACGCAATCGTTAGCCCCTCGAGACCACTCTGAGCTCGTCCTGCGACTCCCTGATGTACTGCGGCGGCTGATCCGGGCGCCGACGGACGTGCCGGTGGCGGTCCTCGAAGAGTTCCTGCAGGGCGCCCTTGCCACCGAACAGCACCTCGACATTCCCGTCGCCTCCGTGGCCGCCGAAGCCGCAACCGACTGACTTCAGCCGAGATTAGCGTCGGCTCTGCGGGGTACGCGCACACCATGAGCCAAGAGGTTGCCGACTTCGTCCTCGAACGCCTCCGACAGTGGGGGGTGGCGCAGGTGTTCGGCTATCCGGGCGACGGCATCAACGGATTGATCGCCGCGTTCGGCCGGGCCGACGACAAGCCGCGCTTCATCCAGACGCGCCACGAGGAGATGGCCGCGTTCGCCGCCACCGGTTACGCGAAATTCTCCGGTGAGGTGGGCGTCTGCATGGCCACCTCGGGGCCCGGCGCGATCCACCTGCTCAACGGCCTCTACGACGCCAAGCTCGACCACGTGCCCGTGGTCGCGATCGTCGGCCAGACCGAGCGCAGCGCAATGGGCGGTAGCTACCAGCAGGAGGTCGACCTGCAGGCGCTTTTCCGCGACGTCGCCTCCGATTACCTGGTGGAAGTCAACGTCCCGCAACAGCTTCCGCTCGCCATCGACCGGGCGATCCGCACCGCGCGCACGCGGCGCTGCCCCACCGCGGTCATCATCCCGTCCGATCTGCAGGAGGAGAAGTACAGCCCGCCGGCACACGCGTTCAAACAGGTGCCCTCCAGCGAGCCGGGCGACGGGGTGGGCCGACTGGAGCCGACGGACGAGCAGGTCCGCGCGGCCGCCGACATCCTCAATGCAGGCCACAAGGTCGCCATTCTGATCGGTCAGGGCGCTCGGAACGCGGCTGACGAGGTGGCCGCCGTCGCCGAACTGACCGGTGCTGGCGTGGCAAAAGCATTGCTGGGCAAGGATGTTCTGCCCGACGACCTGCCATACGTGACCGGTTCCATCGGATTGCTGGGCACCCGGCCGAGCTACGAGCTGATGCGAGACTGCGACACCCTGCTGATCGTCGGATCGAACTTTCCCTACAGCCAGTTCCTGCCCGACTACGGTGCGGCGCGCGCCATCCAGATCGACGTCGACGGCAGCTCCATCGGCATGCGCTATCCCACCGAGGTCAACATCGTCGCCGACGCGAAAGCCGCACTTGCCTCATTGATTCCGCACTTGCGGCCCAAGTCGGACGCGTCATGGCGGCAGTCGGTCGAAAAGAACGTCGGCCGATGGTGGGACACCATGGAACGGCAATGCCTGCTCACGGCGAAGCCGGTGAACCCCATGCGGGTGGCATGGGCACTGTCGGAGCGTCTGCCCGACGATGCCATCGTGACCGCCGATTCCGGATCGGCGACCAACTGGTACGCGCGCTGCATCCGCCTGCGCGCGGGCATGCGCGGGTCGTTGTCGGGCACGCTGGCCACCATGGGCTGCGCCGTGCCGTACGCCGTCGGCGCCAAGTTCGCCCACCCGTCGCGTCCGGTGATCGCACTCGTCGGCGACGGGGCGATGCAGATGAACGGACTCGCCGAACTGCTGACCATCAGCCGCTACCGGGACCGCTGGCCGGACCAGCGATTGATCGTCTGCGTCTTTCACAACAACGACCTCAACCAGGTCACGTGGGAGCTGCGCGCAATGGGCGGCGCACCGAAATTCGAGGAGTCGCAGTCACTTCCAGACCTGTCCTACGCCGACGTCGCGCGATCGATGGGCATGCAGGCCATCTCGGTCGACAGTGACGACGCGGTCGACGGCGCATGGGACGAGGCCCTCAACGCCGACAGGCCCGTCCTGCTCGACATCGTGTGCGACCCGGAGGTGCCGCCCATTCCGCCGCACGCCACCTATGAGCAGATCAAGGACGTCACCTCGGCCGTGCTCCGCGGCGACCCCAACGCGTTTCACCTGATGTACCAGGGTGCGAAAACCAAGATGCAGGAATTCATCCCGGGCAGCCGGTGACCGACATCCCACAAAGCCCCTCTCGTGCTGTGAGGCCAAGTTTCCGCGCGCGCAACCGGTGGAAACGGTGCTGCAACCGCATGCGCGTTGAGTGGCGCGCATGACAAGCATCTACCATTCAGATCGGCGGTCAGGAAGCCCTCGAAGTCGTCGTATCCGACTTCTACGAGCGGGTTCTCGCCGACTCAGATTCGCCGGCTTCTTCACCGGCACGAACATGTCACGCCTGGCGGGCAGGCAGGTGGAGTTCTTCGCCGCCGCACTGGGCGGACCGCAGCCCTACACCGGAGCACCGATGCGGGCGGTGCATCAGGGTCGTGGCATCACCGAACAGATCATGGCCGCGGTAGCGCCGCTGGCGAAAGACATCGCGGCCAGCGTCGCCTGACGGTCAGGCGCCGGGGCCGTTGGGCCACTTCAGCATCGAACCGGCGTCGACGCGGATGTGTTGCCCGGTGATGTAGCGGCTCTCCTCGCTGGCCAGGAACACGCCGAGGTTGGCGATGTCCTCCGGCTCGACGTATGGGATCGGCATGGCGTTGAAGTAGGTGAACGCGGGCTCGGCGTCCTCGCGGGTCGGCTTCTTGCCCTCGGCCATCATGTCGGGCCGGAACACACTGTAGATGCCGTCGTTCTGCAAGAGGTGGGTGTTGACGTTGGTCGGATGCATGGCGTTCACCCGAATCATCTTGGGCGCCACCTGCAGACACAAATGGTCGACGTAGTCGATCAGCACCCGTTTGCTCCAGCCGTAGCCTGCACCGCCGGGGCCCATCATCGGGTTGTCACTGGTGCCCTTGATCATGCCCGCCGTCGAACCGGTGATGATGATCGAAGCGCCGTTCGGCAGGTGGGGCAGGGAAACCGCGACGGTGTTCATCACACCCAGCAGGTCGACGTCGGTGGCGTCGACGAAATGCATCGGGTCGAACTCCTTGCCGAAGGCCATCGGCAGAATGCCGGCGTTGGCGACGACGATGTCCAGCTTGCCCATATCGGCGACGCCCGCTTCGAGGGCGTCGCGGAGTTCGTGACGCTCCCGCACGTCGGCGATCCGGGCGAACACCCGGCGGCCGAGTTCCTTGACCGATCGCTCCGTCTCCGACAGATCGTCGGGAGTCGCGAGGGGGTAGGGGTTCGAGTCGATGTTGCGGCAGATGTCGACGACGATGATGTCGGCGCCTTCCTTCGCCATCGCGATCGCGTGCGCGCGGCCCTGCCCCCGAGCGCCGCCCGTGATGAAAGCGACCTTGCCCTCGAGACGTCCAGCCATGTGTCCTCCGCCGATTAGAATGCAATTCTCCAACTACGCGAACCTAATTTACGCAGCGGGTTTATTCAACGGCTCGAAAGGCCCGAATCCGGAGGCGGCGGCCTGTGGTCAGGCAACAGGCCGCAGACGATCCGTCGTTCGCGACGGCTGCCTGCGACCGGTGCGCGAACCACGGGAATGCAGGGCGACCAGGCCACCAGACCTCACCACGCCCATCGGTCCCGACTTCACGAAACGGGCGATCCCGACCGCGCGCAACACCGAAGCAGCGCGGGCTTGGCGGAATCCGACGAACATGCCGGCACCGGCGAGAAGTACGAGACCGGCCACACCCGGCGACGCCAGTGCCGCCAGCGCCAGCAACGACAACGGAGCCAGCACGGCATCGACAGTGTGCTGGAGAATCGACCGCAGCTTCTCCGGAACCCCCCCGTCTGCGAGGACGACGTCGAGACCGCGAGACGGGTGTTCGGCCGTACCACTGGCCGCCACGCCCCCGAGACGCGCGGATACGGCAGACGACCGAGGGCCGGAATCACCCGGTGCGATCAGCACCTCGGGCCAGTCCGCCTGCACCGCTCGAGACGACGCCGGCTGTGTAAGTGCGCCGGCAGGCGACGCGCCTGCCGAAAGGCTCCCGCCGATGCCGCCTGCGGTGCTCAGCGAGGCGATCGCCCCGTCGCCCATCACAGGAAACCCCAGCATCGACAGCAGATCCCCCGGCACGTTGACGAGCTGTGCGCCCTGATCGGCGACGGCGGCCAAGTAGTACACCAGCACCGTGATGACGTCGCCCGCCTGCGCGGCACCGCCAATCGGCGCCGCGGCTACGGTCTGGGCCGACGCTTTCGAATCCTCAACCGCCACAACCTCCTTCTTGACCGGTGGAACCCCCGTTTGCTCCTCCGCCGGGGGGTCGTCGGTCAGTGAGGTCACGCCGGCAGCCGGTGAGTTCGGTTCCGGCGAGGTGTCGGTCACCGGCGAATGCGAGACGACGACGGGCTGGTCGGCTTCCACGGTCGCGTTCGTGGGTGTGGAATCGGAACCCTTTTTGTCCTCATCGACTGCCATCGCGCCGCCCGTGTCAGCGAGCGTCGAGACGCCCAAGGCCATCGGCCCGGAGGGCCCGGCGGGCTTCTCCTGGCTTTCGGCAGGGTCGGAGGCGGCGGGCGACTCGGTACCGAACGACCCGACGAGCTCGGGGACAGCGTTCGAAACGCTCGTCACGACGGTGGCCGTGGTCGGCTGAGTCTCCGCCGTGGCGACCTGCTCGCCGCTTCCGCTCAAAGCCGGGGTGACACCGGTCGAAACCTCGGTGTTGCTGATCGAGTCGGCCGTCTTCGAGTTGGCCGTCTGCGTGTCGGCGGTCGCGACCGACTGCCCGAATCCCCCGAAAAGCAGGGCGACGGTGAGCACACAGAACGCCGCCGCCAAGTGCCTACGTGTGTCTATCGTGTTCTCCTACCGCGCACCGGAGATCTCCCGCGTTCAACTTCAGCGACGATCGTCTCACTTCGGCTTCCTGCGTCCCAATTCCGCAGGAAAACGGCCCGCTTCACCGCCGAGTAGGGGCTTGGTGGCGGCCGCGCGGACCGCGTCGGTGACAGTGTCGATCAGCGGGCTGTCCAACTTCCAGCACTGCCAGAACAGCGGCACATCGAGGTGCACGTCGGATATCTGGTCAAACGAGCCGTCCGCCACATGCCCGGCGACGGAACGAGCCGGAAACATGCCCCAGCCCAACCCGGCTCGGACGGCGGCCCCGAACCCTTCCGCGGTCGGCACGTAGTGAACCTGCCGGCCGATGCTGCGACGAAACGCTCGGCGTACCAGCATGTCCTGCAGCGCATCGTCGCGGTTCCAGGCCAGCGACGGCGCCATGGCGACCGCACCGGCGGTGAAGCCGTCGGGGAGATAGCGCTCGACGAACGTGGCGCTGGCCACCGCCACGTAGCGCATGACGCCGAGCGGCACCACGCGGCAGCCGGGCACCGCGGCTCGTTCGGTGGTGACAGCGCCCATCACCGCGCCTTCCCGGAGCAACCGTGCCGAGTGATCCTGGTCCTCGATGCGAATGTCGAACAGCACCTCCGGCAAACGACCCAGCACGGCGGTGAACCACGTCGCCATCGAGTCGGCGTTCACGGCTATCGCGACCCGCGTGCGATCCGACGAACCGCCGCCCATCTCCGCCAGCGCTTCGGCTTCCAGTAGCGCCGTCTGCGCCGCCAGCCGCAACAGCGGGGCACCGGCGGGTGTTGCCACGCAGGGCTTCTCACGGCGAACAAGTACCTGACCCACTCGCTGCTCGAGCGTCTTGATTCGCTGGCTCACCGCCGACGGCGTGACATGCAACAGGTCTGCTGCCGCATCGAAGCTGCCGCGCTCGATAACCGCGGCGAACGCAGCCAGCTGCTGACCGTCGATGCGCACATCAATGATGCTAATGCAGATGAAGAATCTTTAGCTGTACTGATGCGAGTCCGGGCCCCTAGCGTGGTGCTCATGAACTCGCCCCTGATCGTCGGCTTCCTGGCGTCGTTCACCCTGATCGCGGCGATCGGGGCGCAGAACGCGTTCGTGCTGCGGCAGGGCATTCGCCGTGAGCATGTGCTGCCCGTCGTCGCGATGTGCACCGTCTCCGACATCGTTCTGATCGCGGCGGGCATCGCCGGGTTCGGGGTCCTGATCAATGCGCACCCGGTCGCCGTCGACGTCGCCAAAATCGGCGGCGCGCTCTTCCTCGTCGGATACGGACTGCTGGCCGCGCGGCGGGCCTGGCGGCCGTCGTCACTGAAGCCGGCCGACGCCGCGCCGGCCCGTCTGGCGGAGGTCCTCGTCACCTGTGCGGCGATGACCTTCCTCAACCCGCACGTCTATCTCGACACCGTCGTGCTGTTGGGCGCGCTGGCCAACCAGCATCCCGACGGCCGCTGGCTGTTCGGCGTCGGCGCGGTCACCGCCAGCGCCGTCTGGTTCGTCAGCCTCGGGCTCGGGGCACGGCGCCTGGCCGGGTTGTTCGCCGCCCCGGTGACATGGCGAATCCTCGACGGTCTGATCGCCGCGACGATGATCGCGCTCGGCGCCGCGATGCTGGTGTCCGCCTAGGGAGTTGCGGGCGCGCCGCAGCGTTCGCGGAAGTCCACCGAGGGCTGCCGGATCGCCTGGAGGTCGGACTTGACCATCGGGTTGGCGTCCAGATAGGTCTGCACCTTGTCACCGATCTCGGCTTTCGGCTGGCCCTTGAGGCTGGTGAAGAAATTGTCCGCATCTGGGTGCGCCGACAGGTAGTTCGACGTGTCGAACATCACGCCCGACATCACGCGCGCCAGTTCGGCGGCCGTGCACGGCGCCAGCGCCGGGGCAGGCGGAGGCGGCTCAGCCGATGCGATCGCGGCACCGAACAGCACTGCACCGGCCAGGGTTCCGGTAACGATCGCTCCCTTGACCGCGCGGCGCGCAGAGCGGGTAGAGGACATCATGTTGGCTCCTTCATCGGGGTTTTGTCGGGTCATGGTGTGCTTGCTCATCGGCGCGGTCCGATGCCGCCGGGACGACCGGGCCCGCCGATGCCTGGACGGCCCGGATCCCAGGCGACGTCCAGGTCCCAGTCCGAGCCGCAGTACCAGTCGTTCTCGCAGGGGTAGGGCACACCCGCGGTCGCCTGCCTCGGCACGCCGTCGGCACCGCGAACCTCACCCTGCGCACACACGGTGGCCCCGCCGTTGTAATTGCAATCCGCCCCCGCCGGGCCCGCGGCGACTATCGCGATGGGCATGCTCGCCGTCGCCAATCCCACTATGAGGTAGCGCTGCGTCAAACGCACGGCTCCCCCCTTCTCTGCAGTTGACAGGACCTGGTGGCCCATACGCGGAGAATAAGCACACTGACCGAAGCGGTGGGTGAAATTGGAGTTAATGCACTTGGATATCCGGTAACAACCTGACTTCCGGTCGCTGAAAAACCGTCATGACAGCGACCGCACCGGAGTACGGTCCGATACACCAGACGGATTCTTGAGGGGCGTATATGACGACACCGAACAATGACTGGACGAAACCCGCGGCGATGGCCATTCCGCCCGAGGGGTACTTCACCGAGGAGCGCGGGCGCTACGGCCCGGTTTTCCCTAGAACGCCCGCCTGCCACGGCTTCTCGATCATCGCGAAGGTGAAGGAGGGCCGCGAGGACGTGGTCCGCGCGTATGGGAAGACCATCGAGCAGACCATCGCAGCCAGTCCGGAGGCCTTGGCGCCGTTGAAGTTGCACTACCTGCGCTGGAATCTCTTCGACGTCGGTTCCGGCTTGCACTTCCAGTACATGGGCATCTTCGACACCGACTTCGATAAGTACACCGAGGACGCGGTGCAGCTTTTCAGCGCCACCGGCATCACCACCATCTTCACCCAACTCGAAGGGTTCCCGGAGGACTGGAAGGAGAATCCGGACGCGTTCATCAAGTTCGTCCGCGAACACCACGTCCCAAGCTTCCTCGAATACGGCGAATACCCGTATGTGACCGCCGACGAGATCAAGAAGGCGCTGAAGCTGAAAGCGGCCTTTTCGAACATGCTCGACCAGATGCAGTGAATCCTGACGGTGCTTGAATTCGACGATATCCAGCACATTTTGCTGACCCGCACTCCGGCCATCACAGGGCGCTACGAGTTCCTGAGCTTTGATACCCCCGAGGGCGGACGGGCGTGGCTGTCCGAACTCTTGGACAAGACCCAATCCGCGGCCGACGCGACAGCCACCATGGACGAGTCCGACCGCTGGGTCACCCTGGCGTTCACCTGGAACGGCCTGCGCGCACTGGGCGTGCCCGACGATTCGCTGCAGACCTTTCCCGAGGAGTTCCGCACGGGCATGGCCGCCCGCGCCGACATTCTCGGGGACACCGGCGCCAGCGCACCGGAGCACTGGGTCGGCGGCTTGGCCGGCGACGACCTGCACGCGATCGCGATCTTGTTCTCGCGCACCGATGAGCAGTGCCGACGATCCATCGAGGAGCACGACAAGTTGCTCGCCCGCACCGATGGAGTGCGCAGCCTGTCGTACCTCGACCTGAACGCGACGCCACCGTTCAACTACGCCCACGATCACTTCGGCTTCCGGGATCGGTTGTCGCAGCCGGTGATGAAGGGCTCCGGAGAAGAGCCGACACCGGGCTCCGGCGCCCCGCTGGAGCCGGGTGAGTTCATCCTAGGATACCCGGACGAGAACGGACCGGTCGCCAATCTGCCCGAGCCGGAAGTGTTGTCGCGCAACGGCAGTTACATGGCTTACCGCAGGCTGGAGGAACATGTCACCGCCTTCCGTGATTACCTGCTGGAGAACGCGGAGACAGCAGAGGAGCAGGAACTGCTCGCCGCGAAGTTCATGGGCCGCTGGCGCAGCGGCGCCCCATTGGTCCTGGCACCCGACAAGGACGATCCCGAGCTGGGCGCGGATCCGATGCGTAACAACGACTTCAGTTACAAGGAGATGGACCCGTTCGGATACGCGTGCCCGCTCGGCTCACATGCGCGCCGGCTCAACCCGCGTGACACTGCGCACTACATGAACCGTCGGCGGATGATTCGCCGAGGCGCGACGTACGGACCGGCGCTGCCGGAAGGGGCGCCCGACGACGGGGTGGACCGTGGCATCGCCGCGTTCATCATCTGTGCCGACCTGGTGCGCCAGTTCGAATTCGCGCAGAACGTGTGGATCAATGACCGCGCCTTCCATGAGCTCGGCAACGAGCATGACCCCATCACCGGGACACAGGACGGAACGCTTGACTTCACCGTCCCTGATCGGCCGATTCGCAAGGTGCACAAAGGGATTCCCGCTTTCACCACCCTGACCGGCGGGGCGTATTTCTTTCTTCCCGGGATGAACGCCATGCGTTATCTCGCCTCGCTCGGCAACTGAAGGACCGACCATGAGCACAGTGCCTCAGGCCCCACGGACCTACAACCAGAACCACATCCCGCGCGCCCACACCGGTGGCCGGCGGATCAGCATCTACTGGACGTGGAGCTATCCCTGGGAGGCACAAAGGGATCCGGCCATCATCGAGAACCGCTTCTCCACCATGACCGAAGTGCGCAGCGTCCTGTGGCCCGCCTACGAGACGGAGGAATACAACGCCGCCAATTTCTTACAGGGCGTCGCGGGCACACTGGAACTGTTCCACCGGTCCGCCCTGGCATTCCAGGAGCTCGCCGGGGAAGCCACCGGACACCCGGTCGCCGTGTACCAGCGCATCGACCAGGCCGGCTACAAGCTGCCGATCGACGAACGGATTCTGGCCGACACCGACACGCTGATGGTCTTCGGGCTCGACCACCTGCTCGGCGAACAGGAGGCCGCACCAGAGGAGACCGCGGCGATCACGGAGTGGCTGAAACGCGAGGGCACCTGTCTGCTGCTGGCACCGCATCACGATGTGGGCTTCACCGACGACTACGAGCAGCGCCAGGTCGAGTACCTCCACCACGGCGACCGGCTCGTGCCACGCCAACAGCGGTTCAGCCAGTACACCCGATCGCTGATGCGGGCGCTCGACGTGCCGGTGCACAACATCTGGGGGCTGCGGCCCGCCGTCGTCGAGGGCACCAAAGACATCGCGCCCCTCACCGCAGTCCGCGACCTCGACGACGCCCGGCTTCTCGACAACGTCACCACGTTCAACTTCCACCCACACCTACCGCATTACGAGCTCACCGCGCCGGAAAGCGACCTCCTGCGGGTGCTGGGGAAACAGCGCGTCGACCCGAACCGTCCGCATCCGTTCACCACGGAGGGCAACACCGAGTTCAACGCGTTGATCTGGATGCCGCCGAACGGTCAGCGCTCGGGCGACATAGTGCTCATCGACTCAACCCATTTCACGACGCTGTTCGGCGGTACCGACAGCCTGAGGAACCTCTGGCACAACCTTGCAGTGATGAAGTAAGCATGACCGTATGCCTGACACCAGAGCCGTGTTCATCACCGGCGCCGCCGCCGGGATCGGTCGCGCCACCGCACTGACCTTCGCGCGCAACGGATACCTCGTCGGCGGTTTCGACGTCGACGAGGTGGGTCTGAAGTCGCTGGCCGACGAGATCGACGCGCTCGACGCCAAGGCGGTCACCGGCCATCTCGACGTGACCGACCCCGACGAGACCGCGCAACGGGTGAGCGAGTTCGCCGAGGCGGCAGGCGATCGCCTCGACGTGATGATCAACAACGCCGGCATCATGAAGACGGGCCCCTTCGAGGAGATCGCAGTGTCCGCCCATCTCAAGGAGATCGACATCAATACCAAGGGCGTGGTGAACGGACTGCACGCCGCCTTCCCTTATTTGAAGGACACACCGAACTCCGTTGTGGTCAATCTCGCTTCCGCATCGGCGATCTACGGTCAGCCCGAACTCGCCAACTACAGCGCCACCAAGTTCTTCGTGCGCGGCATCACCGAGGCCCTCGACATCGAATGGGGCCGCTACGGCATCCGCGTCATCGCGGTGTGGCCGCTGTACGTGAAGACCGCGATGACTCAGAGCATAAAGACCGGCACCACCGAGTCACTCGGCATCCGGCTGACGGCCCAAGACGTGGCCGACGCGATTCTTGCCGCGGTCGAGCCGTCCTATCTGCGTCGCATGATCCACCAGGTGCACTTTTCCGTCGGCGCACAGACCAAGGTGTCGGCGGTCGGCGCCCGGTTCACACCGGCCTGGCTGCTGCGGCTGGTCAACAAGCGCCTGGCGGCCATGTAGGCCGGCCGTGTGCGGCTACTCCTGTATGTCGAGAACCGGTGTGGGACGGCGGAATCCGCGGGTCACCAGCAGCAGCCATGCCAATCCGACGGCCAGCCAAATCAATCCGACCTTCAGCGCGAGACCGCTCAACTGGGTCCACAGATAACTTGTCAGCACGAAGCCGATCACCGGCAGCACGATGTTGTTGAAGACCCCGCCGCCCCCGCGGTCCCCCTCGTCGACGAAGTAGTGCTTGATCACCGTCAGGTTGACGGCCGAGAAGGCCACCAGCGCACCGAAGCTGACGATGGACGCCAAGTCTGCGAGATCGATGACGACGGCGAGCAGCGAGATGACCGACACTACGAGAATGGCGTAGTCGGGTGTGCTGAACCGCGCCGACACGTGGCCGAACACGCGTCTGGGCAGGATGCCGTCGCGGCCCATCGCGAACAGGATTCGGGCCACCGATGCCTGCGACGTGATCGCCGAGCCCAGCGCACCGGCTACATACGCAGCGGTGAAGAACGTGTTCAGGAACTGTCCGCCGGCAGTCGTCATGACGTCCAGCGAGCCGGAGTCGACGTCGGCGAACTGGTTGGACGGGAACACCAGCTGCGAGATGTAGGACAAGACCACAAAGATGATGCCGGAGGCGACCGTGGCGATCATGATCGCCCGCGGCACGGTCCGCCGCGGGTCCTTGGCCTCCTCGGAAAGCGTTGACACCGCGTCGAATCCGAGGAACGACAGGCACAGGATGGCGGCGCCGGCGATGATCGGGCTGAAGCCCCCGGCGGTGCCGTCGCCGCGCAGCGGAGCCATCAGGTCGACGGTGCCGGACCCCGACACGGTCACACTGGCCAGGACGATGAACACCACGATGAAGATCGCCTGCACGGCGATGATGACGAAGTTGGCCCGGTCGACCGACACGATCCCGACGATGTTGAGCACCGTGACGATCGCGATCGTGACGACGACGATCACCCACGGTGGGATCGCCGGGATCGCGGCGTTGAGGTAGATCCCGATGACGAGGTAATTGAGCATCGGCAGGAACAGGTAGTCCAGCAGCAGCGACCAGCCGGCGAGAAAGCCGATCGGCGCGCCGAATGACTTCTGCGTGTAGGTGTATGCCGAGCCCGCCACGGGATATGCGGCCGCCATCCGGGCATAAGAACGCGCGGTGAACACCATCGCCGCCAGCGTGACGAGGTAGGCGACCGACAGGCGGCCGCCGGTGGTCTCGGTGACGATGCCGTATGTGGTGAACACGGTGAGCGGCACCATGTAGACCATCCCGAAGAGCACCAGCGACGGCGTGCCGAGCACACGGAGAAGGTGGCCTTCCTCCTCCTGTGACGGGGGTGGCACGGTGGAGTCGGCGGGCGCTGTTGACGACATATCGTTGTCTCCTCTAATCGGTGGCCGAGTAGGCCGGCCTGCCGCACAGATACGTGGCACGTACGTTGAGCGCTGGAAGTTTCAGCGGCGCAACGGTTCTGGGGTCCCGCTCCAGCAGCACCAGATCTGCGCTGGCGCCTGGGGTCAGCCGGCCCCAGGCGCCGTCGGCGAACGCCTGATACGCCACGCCTGCCGTATACGCCGACAGCGCGCTCTCGAGGGGCAGGATCTCGGCCGGGGTCCATCCGCCTGCGGGTTCGCCGTCGGCGGTCTGGCGCGTCACGGCGATCGAGATGCCGTCCAGCGGCGCACCTGACGACACCGGCCAGTCGGAGCCGAATGCCAGCTGTGCACCGGACTCTTGGATGCTACGGATCCGGTACTGCCGGTCCGCGCGTTCGGCGCCGAGGCGCGGCACCGTCAGCACCATCATCAGCGCGTCGAGCTGGGCCCACAGCGGCTGCATGTTCGGGATCACCCCGAGCTCGGCGAACCGGCCGATGTCGGCGTCGTCGACGAGTTGCGCGTGTGCGATCACCGGCCGGCGATCGCGGACACCGTTGTGCCGCGCCACATGTTCGATCGCATCGAGTGCCTGGCGCACCGCCGCGTCACCGATCGCGTGGATGTGGATCTGCAGCCCCAGCTCGTCGACCCGCCGCGCCGCGTCGGCCAGCGAGTCACCGTCCCAGTTCCGCATTCCGTGGTTGTGCAGCGCGGTGCAGTACGGCGCGAGAAGCGCGCCCGTCTCGTTCTCCACCACGCCGTCTGCGAAGAACTTCACAGTCTGGGCGGTCAGCAGCGGCGAGCCCGCCTCGTCCACGCGCCGCCGTGCGTCGGCGAAAGTCGCGATCTGCGAATCGAAGTGGCGCGGATCCGCATAGAACGCGAGGTTGAATCGCAGCCGCAACGCATCGCGGCGGGCCGCGGCGACATAGGTGTCGACATCGGCGGGTTCCACCCAGGCGTCCTGCACCCACGTCACGCCGTGAGACAGATAGTAGTCGGCGGCCGTGCCCAGCGCCGCGATGCGGACGTCTTCGTCTCGGGCCGGCGTCACGGCGTTCATCAGGTCCATCGCGCCCCACTCGCGCAGCGTGCCGAGCACCGAGCCGTCCTCGCGGCGCGGTATCTCGCCGAGGACCGGATCCGGGGTGTCGACGGTGATACCCGCGCGCTGCAGCGCAGCCGAGTTGCACCACATGGTGTGGTAATCCCAGGCTCGCAGAACCACTGGCCGGTCGGCCACCGCGGCGTCCAGCCAGCGGGCGTCGAACAGCCCGTCCGGCGCGAGGCTGCTCTCGTAGGACGCCCCGAGGATCCACTCGTCGTCCGGGTGCTGGGTCGCGTATTCGCCTACTGCCGAGACGATTTCGTCCACAGAGCCGCAGGGCCGCACTGCGGGTCCGACGAACTCGAGGCCGCCGTACAGCGGATGGGCGTGCCCGTCACCGAAGGAGGGCATCAGGAAACCGCCTGCCAGGTCGACCACGTCGGCGCGTGCCGACGAAGCCCTCGCCTCATCGCCGAGCGCCTGCACCACTCCATTGGCGACGAGCAGGGCATCGGTCTGGTCACCCGACCCCGTCCATATCACGCCGCCGGTGAAGATCGTCGCCGTCACCAGCGGGACCCTACGCCGAGAAGCGTTCTCAGCGCAGTCATTTGATGACGGCCGTCGCGGCGTGGCCTGCCCCGTAGGGGCGCTGCGCATCGACCGCGGCGGCCAGTGTCTGGTAGCTGTCGGGCCTGCGGGTCAACAGGAACGGGAACAATTCGAGCCAGTCGCGGCGCTGGTCGAGGTCGAGGTCGGCGACGAGGACGGCCTCCTCGTCGCGCGGCGCAGCCACCAGAACCCGGCCGTACGGGTCGGAGATGAACGACGAACCGTAGAAGGACAGGGCGCCCTCGTCGCCGGTGCGGTTCGGCACCACCATGAACAACCCGTTGCTGATGCCGTTGGCGACGATCACCTGCTGCCACAACGGCCGGGTGTCGAACGCGGGGAACCTGGGCTCCGAACCGATCGCCGTCGGGTACACGACGATTTCGGCGCCGCCGAGCGCGTAGCTCCTGGCGACTTCGGGGAACCACTCGTCCCAGCACGTCGGAATGCCCAGGCGCGCGCCGAGGCCGTCGGGTTCGTACACCGGGTAGGGATCGCCGTCTGCCGGACCCGGCCGGAAATACGTGTCCTCGTAGTAGCCGGCGGAGATCGGGATGTGCAGCTTGCGGGTCCGGCCCACCAACTCGCCCACTGGCGAGACCAGGATCGAGGTGTTGTACCCGAGTCCGTCGGCCGCAGGCGCCTTCTCGTACAACGAGGCATGCACGTAGATCCCGTTGGCGGTGGCGGCTTCCGCGGCGAGCGCGAACGTCGGCCCCGCGAGCAGATCCTCGGCCGTCGCGCCGGGATCCGGGCCCGCCGGGGTGTCGGCCGGATACCGCAACAGGGTGATCTCGGGCAGGAACACCACCCGTGCGCCTTGCCCGGCCGCAGTGTCGACGGCGTGGCGCAGGACGCGGGTGAGTTCATCGGCGTCCGGGCGCCACCGATGCTGGACCAGCGCCACCCGAAGCGGCGGGCGGTGCGACTCGGGGTCCCGACAGCGGTTCGGGAGCGGCGGCGGCCAGAACGATCATCGAACTCCTAAAACGAATGCGTCCCGTGATGTCGCGGTGACGCGGCCGACCGACGGGCACCGGGGCACTGAGTCGGACGGGTCAGCTGATGCCGACGACCTCCTTGGCGATCCCGGCGAGCCGGGTTTGCGCCGCGGACACCACGCCCTGCCTGTTCTTGTGCGCTTCCTCGAAGGCGATGATCGCGCGGATATCGGTCGGCGCAGTCAGATCCTTGATCGCGGCAACCGCCTCGCTCACGTTGAGTTCGGTGTAGTCGGCGATCGGCAACTCGTCGGGATCGAGCACACCGGTGGCGGCGCGGACCGAGTGGAGTGCGTCGGCGGCGTCGTCGGCGCCCTCGCCGCGAACAACCCGCTCTGCCGTCTCCAGCGCGGCGTCTCGCGAGGCGGCCAGCGTCTTGAGTGCCACATCGCGGGCCTGGGCGCCGCGGTCGAGCAGCTCGCTCAGCGCAGGAGGAGCCGTCCGGACCGTGTCGATCGCCCTGTCCAGGCCGCGGGCCGACCATGCCATCGGGATGTACACCAGGCGCACCGCCGCACCCGTCGCAGCCTGGATCGGCGTGCGTCGCAGCGCCGCGGGTCCGCCGAGGGCGTCCTCCGCCAGCACGGTCGTGAGCCATTCGACGGTCGCGCTGTGCGCATCGATGAGTCGGCTCGCGAGGCTCTCGGCGTCCTTCTTCTGTGCCGCGACCGCGAGCGCCTTGATGTAGCGGGCCCGGTCGAGCAGCTGGTGTTCCAGCGCCAGGTCACCGAGCAGCGCCTCATCGAATGGCTGCGCCTGCTCCGTCAGCGCCTTGACCGCCGCGGCCGCCCGACCGATGAACGGGCCGATCAGGTCGGGGAAGCCGCCGAGTTCGCGAATCGCGGCCTCGATGGCCTGGGCGCGCGCGCGCCCGTTGGCGGCATTCTGGGTCAACTCCCGGCGCACCGCGTCGGTGCGGGCCTGCGTCACGCGCGTTTCGGCGACCTGGATCTCGGTGTTGGTGAGGTCGAGGATCGCCCTCAACTGGGCGACCAAGGTGGTGGTCTCGGGTGTGGTCATAGCAAGTCTCCTCAAGCGTCTACTTGGATTTGTCGGCGCGAGGTGCACCAATAGTTGGCTACCCGCGAGGCCGGACGGCCTAACGCCGCGCTGGTGTTTTTTTGTCACTGACGGCATGCGCCCAGGTAGGAATCAGCCGTCGCTCTTGCGTTTCTGCTTTGCGGCGTCGGCGATTTCGTCCACGCGGCCAGCTTGTGCGCGCTTGGCCGCGGCGTCGGCGCGCTTCTTGGCAGCATCTTTGGTCTTCGCGTCGGCAACCGCTTCTGCGCTTGACTCTGCCGCCCTAATCTTGTCCTGCTCCTCTCGCTTTGCGGTCTCGACGCCGCGTTTACGCGCCGCAGCCACCTCGTCGACCTGCTCGGCCACCTCGGCGGCGCGTTCCTCGGCATCGTTGATCGCCGCCACCTTCTGATGTGCGGCTTCTGAGCGTGCACGAGTGGCTTCTTCGACCTTCTCGGCGGCCGCCGCCTCGCGAACGACGGCCGCGGTGTCCACAGCGTCCTTCAGCTCGGACTCGGCCTCGTTGGTCGCTCGCTCGGCCGCCTCCTCGAGGCGCGCTGCGCGGGCCAACTCGTCGCTGCGCTCGACCAGTGCGGCGCCACGGCGTTGCACGTCGGTCGCGCCGAGGGCACCGCCGACAGCCAGATCGAGCCTGCCCATCGAGCGCTCGTACATCAGTCGCGCGGGCGATTCCGCGTCCATGCGCGCGACCACCCGGTCCTCGATCAACTGCAGCGGAACACGGGCGAGTTGGTACTGGAATCGCAGCACCGCGAACGGTACGTCGGTGATCTTCATCGGCACTCCTTGTTCAGCTGTCTCGCGGCACGTCGGCCGCATCGGTCAGGCCGTCGGCCCTCCGCCGGATGCGATCGGCTTCCGCGCGGGCGGCGGCGGAGTCCTGCGCCGTTTCGCGCCGCTCGTCGAGCGCGTCGGCGATTTCGGCCTCTGCGGCGTTCACCTCGAGGTCCGCCTCCGCCCTCGCTTGCGCCTCCCGATGCTTGGCGGTCGACTCGGCTTGCGTCTGACCTCTGGCGGCATCCTGCGCGGCGGCCTCCTGTGCCTGTCGTTTCTGCGCCTCTTGCTCACGCCGAATCGCGTCTTCTCGGTCGCGAGCCTCTCGGCTCACCTCCACCCGTTCCTCGGCGCCTTCCCGTCTCGCCTCGGCCACCTCCGACTCGGCCTGCGTCACCTCGGCGTCGGCGACCGATTCGAGCCGGTTCGCCTCCTTGCGCTGTTTGGCTTCGGCCTGTTCGACCTGGCCTTCGGCGGTCAGCGCGTCGTTTTTGATCACAGCGCCGACGACTTCTTTCGCCTTGCCCTTGATCGAGCCGACCAGCCCTCTGCGGGCCTCGTCGGCCTTGTCGTGCTCAGTCATGGTCCTCCCCAGATCAGTGTCGGGCCCGTAATTGCCATCGATGTCAGCGTTCAAACCTGCCCAGGTCGAAGGCGGGCGATCGTGCCTAAACGAATCGACTTCGTTTATCGTGACGACATGGGACGCCCGCCCGTGCCCCTGCTGTCGCCCGACCGAATCGCGGATGCGGCAATGGATCTGGTCGCTTCGACCGGCGGCTTCACCATTCCTGAGCTGGCCCGTCGTCTGCAGGTCAGCGCGTCCTCGCTCTACAACCACGTCGCCGGACGCGAGCAGATCGTCGACCTGCTTCGGGAACGGGCGATGTCGGAGGTGGTCCTGCCCTCCGACGACGCGAACCTGCCGTGGACCGAGACGGTCGCCGAACTGATGCGGTCCTACCGCCGCAGCTATGCGCGTTACCCGCGGCTGATCCCGTTGCTCACTTCCCACGCGGTGAACAGCAGCCACGCGATCAGGATGTACAACGCGCTCGCCACCACCTTGCACCGCGCGGGCTTCAGCGACGCCGACACGCTGCGCGTGATCACGCTGATGGACTGCTTCGCGCTCGGCTCGGCGCTCGATCTAGCCGCGCCCGCCGAACCCTGGGAGTCGGGTGCCGAGGTCGGCCCGCAGTTGGCGGCCGCCCTGGCGACCGGCAACGCCAAAGCCGCCCGCGCCGATGACGCCTTCGAGTTCGGGCTCGCCGTCGTGTTGCGTGGGCTCGCTGATTTCGCTTCGCGCTAGACAGCTGGTTCGCGGGTTACGCTCGCGGAGTGCCGAAGGATTGGTCGCGGCGGCGTTTCCTGGCGACGAGCGCCGTCGTTGCCGCCGTCGCCGCGTGCGCCAAGGACAAGCCGGGCGAGGTGGCCAAGGACGGATCCGTCACGGTCAGGCACCTGTTCGGCGAGACGAAGATCCCCGCGCCGCCGAAACGTGTGGTGAGCGCGGGCTTCACCGAGCAGGACGACCTGCTGGCCGTCGGCGTGATACCGGTCGCCGTCACCAACTGGTACGGGGACCAGCCGTTCGGCGTGTGGCCGTGGGCGTTGCCCAAGCTCGGCGGAGCCCAGCCCGAGGTCCTCGACCTGAGCAACGGGATTCAGGTCGACAGGATCGCCGCGCTCAAACCCGACCTGATCGTCGCCATCGATGCCGGCGTCGACGAGGACACCTACAAGAAATTGTCGGCGATCGCGCCGACCGTCGCGCAGTCCGGCCAGGCCGCCTTCTTCGAACCGTGGAAGAACCAGGCCGCCGCCATCGGTCAGGCCGTCTTCAAGTTCGACGAGATGGCGGCACTGGTCAAGGCCATCGACGACAAGCTCACCGCGACGGCCACGAACAACCCGCAGTTCTCCGGCAAGAAGGCGCTGTTGCTCGAGGGCGCGATCGCCGACGACTCGGCGCACCCACTGGCGCCGGGCTGGCGGACCGACTTCCTGACGCAGATGGGATTCACCGTCCCGGACGCCGGCGGCACCGCCATCACCCGCGACCGAATGGCGCCGGTGCTCGACTCGGCTGATGTCTTGATCTGGGCAACCGAGAGCAACGAACAACAGGCCGCACTGCTGGCCGATCCGACCGTCGCCGAGCTGAGGGCAACCATCGGTGACCGCAACGTGTTCACCGGCAAAGACCTGGCGGGCGCCATCACGTTCGCCTCGCCGCTGTCCTATCCGATGGTCGCCGACCAATTGCCACCCATGTTGGCGAAGGCGCTGCGCTGACGGTTTGATAACCGGGTGGAGCGCACGCGAGGAGCAGGAGAGAGTCCCGAAACCACCCCGGCGACAGAGCAGCAGGCGGCCTTCGCTCACGTGGGCTCCGGCTATTACGCGGCACTCGCCGCGGTGTTCACCGCGCTGGTGATCATCTCCAACGTGACCGCGACGAAGGGCGTCGCGTTCGGCCCGATCATCACCGACGGCGGTTTCATCGTGTTTCCGCTGACCTATGTGATCGGCGACGTACTGTCGGAGGTGTACGGGTTCAAGGCCGCCCGGCGTGTGATCTTCCTCGGGTTCGCAATGAACGCCGTTGCCGCCCTTGCCTTCTGGGTCACCATCTACCTGCCTGCGGCCGACTTCTACGCCAACGAGGAGCACTTCGAGAATGTCGTCGGTGCCTACACCCAACTGATCGTCGCCGGGCTCGCCGGTTTCATCGTCGGCCAGACCATCAACGCCTGGGTGGTGGTGCGCATCAAGGAACGCACCAAGGAGAAGCACCTGTGGGCCCGGCTGGTCGGGTCGACGTTCGCCGGGCAACTCGGCGACACCCTGGTGTTCTGCAGCATCGCGGCGAGCGCGATAGGCATCACCACCTTCACTGACTTCGCCGTCTACACAGCGCTGGGGTGGCTCTACAAAACCGCGGTCGAGGTGGTGATGCTGCCCGTCACCTACCGGGTGATCGCGTACATCAAGCGCCACGAGCCCACCTACGGCACCGGCCTATGAGGCTTCGGTAAGGCAGCTCTGGCAACCCTCATAGAGCTGCGGCTTTGCACCTTACTCGGCGGTAGCTTTGGGTCATGCCCGTGACAACGGAGGCGTTGGTGATCGGCACGATCACCGATTACGGCGACCAGGCGCTGCTTCTGCAGTTCGACAGCACCGCAGAGGTGCTGGCCTGGCATGAGGTCCTCGGCGAGGCCGATCTGCTCGGCGTCACCGACATCGTGCCCGCCTCGGCGACGGTGCTGGTCAAGCTCGACGGCCCGCGCTACCAACCCGTCGTGCGCCAGCAGCTCGGCAAGCTCAGGCTGGCACCGGAAGCCGTCGCGGCGGCCACCGCCCCGATCGACGGGAGGGCCGACGTCGTGATCGACGTGGTGTACGACGGACCAGATCTCGACGAGGTCGCACGGCTCACCGGGCTGTCGCCGCGCGACGTCGTCGCCGCGCATACGCAGAAGCCGTGGCGAGTCGGATTCGCCGGTTTCGCACCGGGTTTCGGCTACCTCGTCGGCGGCGACGAGCGGCTCAACGTAGCGAGGAGGTCGGAGCCACGGACCAAGGTGCCGACGGGCTCGGTCGGCCTGGCCGGCGAGTTCAGCGGCGTTTACCCACGCGAGTCGCCCGGCGGATGGCAGCTGATCGGCCACACCGACGCACAGTTGTGGGAGGTCGACCGCGACCCGCCCGCCCTGCTGATGCCGGGGCAGTGGGTGCAGTTTCGCGAGGCGCGGGCATGACGACGACCCTGGAGGTTCTGCGCAGCGGTCCGCTGGCGCTGGTCGAAGACCTCGGTCGTCGAGGCATGGCACACCTCGGCGTGACGCGGTCGGGTGCCGCCGACCGGCGCGCGCACAAGCTGGCCAACCGGCTGGTGGCCAACCCCGGTGACCGTGCCACCGTCGAGGTGACGCTCGGTGGGTTCAGCGCGAGGGTCCGCGGAGGGGACGTGGCCATCGCGGTGACCGGTGCGGACACCGATCCCGCCGTCAACGGAGTTCCGTTCGGCACCAACAGTATTCATTACGCACACGATGGGCAGGTGATTTCGCTCGGCGCTCCGCACTCCGGGCTGCGGTCCTATCTCGCCGTTCGAGGCGGCATCGACGTCGCGCCCGTTCTCGGCTCGCGCAGCTACGACGTGATGTCCGCGATCGGCCCGGCGCCGCTGCGACCGGGCGACGTACTTCCGATCGGCGACCACTCGGAGGAGTTCCCCGAACTGGACCAGGCGCCGGTGGCCGCGATCTCCGACGACGTCGTCGAACTGTCGGTGGTGCCGGGCCCGCGCGACGACTGGTTCGCCGATCCCGACGTTTTGGTGCACACCAACTGGCAGGTGACCAACCGCAGTGACCGGGTCGGGATGCGCCTGGTCGGTATGCCCTTGGAGTACCGCTACGGTGACCGTCAACTACCCAGCGAAGGCGCCACCCGCGGGGCGATCCAGGTGCCGCCGAACGGTTTTCCCGTGATTCTCGGTCCCGACCACCCGGTCACCGGCGGATACCCGGTCATCGGGGTGGTGATCGACGTGGACATCGACCGCATCGCGCAGATCCGACCGGGACAAACCGTCCGGCTGCATTGGTCGCGTCCGCGTAAGCCTTTCCACAACGGTTCCTGAAGGGGTAGACAAGTGGGGTGTCCACTGCGGATTTCGCCCCTGCCCGCGTGCGAGGGATACACACCGCCCGCCTGGTCCACACCGCAGATCTCGACAACGAAACGCGCGACGACGCACGGCAAATGGTGATCGACGCCTTCGCCGGAAGCGAGACCGAGTTCACCGCTGCCGACTGGGAGCACGCGCTCGGCGGGATGCACGCGCTGATCTGTCACCACGGTGCACTGATCGGCCACGCCGCGGTGGTGCAACGCCGGCTGCGCTACCTGGATTCGGCGTTGCGGTGCGGCTACGTCGAGGCCGTCGCGGTCCGTGCGGACTGGCGCGGTCAAGGGCTGGCCGGCGCCCTGATGGACGCCGTCGAGCAGGTGCTGCGCGGTGCCTACCACGTCGGTGCTCTCAGCGCCACGGAGGCCGGGCGGCCGTTGTACACGGCCAGAGGATGGCTGCCCTGGCGCGGACCGACGTCGGTGCTCACGGCCGAGGGCATCCGCCGCACCCCCGACGACGACGGGTCGGTATTCGTGTTGCCCGTGTCGGTGCAGATGGACACCGCTGAGGCGATCGCCTGCGACTGGCGAGACGGCGATGTGTGGTGACGCGCGGGTACTTTGGACGAAGTGAGCACTCCCAGGGCGTTTCAACCGACGCGCGAATCATTCGACAGGATCTACCGCGGTGAACCCGCACTCGAGGGTGCGCCGACGCCGACAGGCGTGCCGTGGGACATCAGGCAGGCGCAACCGCGGCTGATGGAACTCGAGGCGCTGGGTGCCATCAGCGGCGAAGTGCTCGACATCGGCTGCGGCCTCGGCGACAACGCGATCTTCCTCGCGTCCCGCGGGCATTCGGTGACCGGACTGGACGGTTCTCCGACGGCGATCGAGCAGGCCCGCAGTCGCGCGGCCGAGGCCGGCGTCCTCGACCCGACCGCCGGCTCGGCCGGCGTCACCTTCGACGTCGCCGACGCCACCGACCTGACCGGCTATGACGGCCGGTTCGACACCGTCATCGACAGCGCGCTGTACCACTGCCTCGACGACGACGGTCGTCAGGCCTATGCCGCCTGCCTGTACCGCTGCACGCGGCCAGGCGCCCGGTGGCATCTGTACTGCTTCTCCGAGGACAACGTCAACGGGCTCGTCGCCCCGATGGCATCGGTGTCGGAAGCCGACCTCCGCGACACCCTGACCGCGAATGGCTGGCGCATCGACTTCCTCGGCCCGACAACGTATCTGGCCAACGCCGCAGGCTTCGGCAGCAGTGATGAGGAGCTTCCGCAGGCGATGGTGGACCAGATGCCGCCAGAGGCGCTGGAGCAGATGCACGACGTCAGGGCGCGGTTCAGCGCCATCGCCGAGCTGCTGGACGGCGATCGGGTGCATCTGCCGTTCACCGTCGTGCACGCCCACCGGGTGGACTGATCGGGCGGTCTCACACTGCGCTTCCTGCGCCGGTGAGACGAAATTCACGGCGCTGCGGGCCGCGACATGCCCGGGCAACGAGCGGTTAATCGTCCGGAAACACGGACTGCAAACACTGAAGGTATGAGTGTGCCCGACTGGGCGCCGCTCACCGGGTTCCGGGTGGCGGTGACCTCCGCCCGCCGCGCCGACGAGCTGAGCGCGCTGCTGCGCAAGCGCGGAGCCGGCGTCACCAGCGCGCCTGCCATCGAGATGGTCCCGCTGCCCGACGACCACGAACTGCGTGTCCACACGGAGGACCTGATCGACGTGCCCCCCGATATCGTCATCGCCACCACCGGCATCGGCTTCCGCGGCTGGGTCGCCGCGGCCGACGGCTGGGGCATGGCCAACGACCTGCTGGCGGCCCTCGGCAAGGCCCGCATCATGTCCCGCGGGCCGAAGGCGACCGGTGCCCTGCGTGCCGCGGGGCTGCCCGAGGAGTGGTCGCCGGAGTCCGAGTCGTCCCGCGAGCTGCTGCACTACCTCGTCGACGGCGGCATCTCCGGACAGCGCATCGCGGTACAGCTGCACGGCGCCACCGCGGACTGGGATCCATTCCCCGAGTTCCTCGACGAGCTGCGGGCAGCGGGCGCCGACGTGGTGCCGATCCGCGTCTACCGGTGGCATCCCGTGCCCCGCAACGGCGAGTTCGACCAGTTGGTGGCCGGCATCGCCGAGGAGAAGTTAGACGCGGTGAGCTTCACCTCGGCGCCGGCGGTCGCCGCGGTGTTGATGCGCGCGGCCGAGATGGGTCTGCAGGACAAGGTGCTCACCGCGCTGCGCACCAACGTGCACGCCATGTGCGTCGGGCCGGTCACCGCCCGTCCTCTGGTCCGGCTGGGCGTGCCGACCTCGGCCCCGGAGCGGATGCGGCTGGGCGCGCTGGCCCGCCACATCACCGACGAACTGCCCCTGCTGCAGTCGCGCACCCTGCGCGTGGCAGGTCATCTGTTGGAGATCCGGGGCACCTGCGTGCTGGTCGACGGCGCGGTCAAGGAGCTGTCACCGGCCGGGATGGCGACGATCCGCGCGCTGGCCCACCGGCCGGGCACCGTCGTGTGCCGAGCCGATCTGCTGCGCGCCCTCCCCGGCACGGGCACCGACACCCACGCGGTGGAAACCGCCGTGTTGCGACTGCGAAGGGCGTTGGGCGACAGGAACATCGTGTCGACCGTGGTGAAGCGAGGCTACCGGCTACCCGTCGACGAACCCGTTGCAGAAGCCCGATGAGCTCGCTGCTGGTCGCTCACGGCACACGCAAGCCGCAGGGCGTCGCGATGGTCACCCGGTTGGCCGACCGGGTGTCCGAGCATCTCGACCGGCCCGTACATGTCGCCTTCGTCGACGTCCTCGGGCCGACGCCGGACGAGGTGCTGCGGACTCTGCCCGCAGACCGTCCGGTCACGGTCGTTCCGGCATTCCTGGCCAGCGGCTACCACGTCCGCGTCGATCTGCCCGCCCACGTCGCGGCCAGCGGTCATCAGGCGGTGACCGTCACGCGTCCGCTCGGTCCGTGCCAGGACACGGTGCAGGTGCTCGCTGCACGGCTCGTCGAATGTGGTCGGCGGCCGGGTGATTCGGTGGTTCTGGTGGCGGCGGGCACATCGGATGCGCATGCACAGTCCGACGTGCGGCACACTGCGGCGATGCTGTCGGCGTTGATCGGCGACCGCGTCGAGTTGGCCTACGCGGCCACCGGAGCCCCGCGCGTACCCGATGCGGTCGCCGCACTGCGGCGACGCGGGGCTAGACGCGTCGTGCTGGCGTCATATCTGTTGTCCGACGGGCTTTTCCAGGATCGCCTGCACACCAGCGGAGCCGACCTGGTCACCCGTCCACTCGGCGACCATCCCGCGATGGTGCGACTGATCGCCAACCGGTTCAGGCGCTGATCTCCACCCAGCCGTCTGCGGTGATCCGGGTGTCGTAGACCGAAACCGCCGCCGCCGGGTCGTCGAGACAGCTGCCGTCGTCGAGGGCGAACGCCTGCTTCTTGATCGGCGACGCGACGATGGGCCGGCCGCCGCGGTCGCCGACGAGCCCGCGGGAGAGCACCGCCGCGCCGGAGAACGGGTCGATGTTGCCGATCGCGTGCACCGTGCCGTCGTCGAGACGAAAGAGCGCAGCCTGTGCGCCGCCGGGCAGCAGCACACCGACGCCGCGGCATGGGATCAGCCTCGCGTAGGCGATCGCGCGGGTCCACACGTCGACACTGTTGAGCACGGTCATTTTTCGGCTACCTTCCGGATGCTCGGCATCCCCATCGGCACGATGCGGCCGTCGCGCCTGGTGAAGGTGACGGTCGGATCCGGTGCATCGGGTGCGTTGACGAACGAGACGAACCGCGACAGTTTGTCGGGATCCTCGAGAACGCCCTTCCATTCGCAGGCATAGCCCGCGACGTGACGCGCGACCGCCTCTTCGAATTCCGCTGCCAGCCCGAGGGAGTCGTTGCACACCACGTCACGTAGGTGCTCGAGTCCATCCTGGTCTGGCTGGCCGAGCTGCTCGACCCACGGTGCGGTGCGCTGCAGACGATCGGCGGTGCGGATGTAGAACATCAGGAACCGGTCGATGTAGCGCACCAGCGTTTCGTCGTCGAGATCACTCCCGAGCAGCTGCCCGTGTCTTGGCGTCATGCCGCCGTTGCCGGCGACGTAGAGATTCCAGCCGTTCTCGGTGGCGATGACGCCGACGTCCTTGCTGCGGGCCTCCGCGCACTCTCGCGCACACCCCGAGACACCCATCTTGATCTTGTGCGGAGCCCGCAGTCCCCGGTAGCGGAGCTCGAGGTTGATGGCCATCTGCACGGAGTCCTGCTGCCCGTAGCGGCACCAGTCGCTGCCCACACAGCTTTTCACCGTGCGAAGAGCCTTGCCGTACGCGTGGCCGGACTCCATCCCGCCGTCGACGAGGCGGCGCCAGATCTCGGGCAGCTGGTCGACCCTGGCGCCGAACATGTCGATGCGCTGCCCGCCGGTGATCTTCGTGTACAGGTCGAAATCCCTTGCGATCTCACCGATCAGGATGAGCTGTTCGGGTGTGATGTCGCCGCCGGGCACCCGCGGCACGATCGAATAGCTGCCGTTGCGCTGGATGTTGGCCAGGAAGTGGTCGTTGCTGTCCTGCAGCGAGGCCTGTTCGCCGTCGAGGATGTGCCCGGAGCTGGTCGACGCCAGAATCGAAGCGACCGCGGGTTTACAGATGTCGCAACCCTTTCCGGTGCCGAAGCGTTCGATCAACGCCGAGAAGGTCCGGACCGACTCAGCGGGACCGGCGGCGACGATCTCGAACAGCTCGGCCCGTGACTGGGTGAAGTGTTCGCACAGCGCCTTGGACTGCTCGACGCCCTCGGCCTCCAGAAGTTGCTTCAGCAACGGCACGCACGAGCCGCACGACGTACCCGCGAGCGTGCACTTCTTGAGCGCCGAGACATCGCTGCATCCGCCGGCGATCGCCTCGGTCAGATCGCCCTTCGTCACGTTGTTGCACGAGCAGATCTGCGCGCCCGCGGGCAGCGCGCCGACACCCAGTCCCCCACTGTCGCCGTGGTTTCCGGCCGGCGCGATCAAGGCCATCGGATCGCCGGGCAACTGCTCACCGACCATCGGCCGCAGGATTCCGTACGACGAGGCATCGCCGACGAGGATGCCGCCGAGCAGCGTCTTGGCGTCGTCGGAGAGCACCAGCTTGGCGTAGGTCTGGTTGACGGCGTCGTTGACCACCACTTCGAGGCATTCCGGCGTGGTGCCCATCGCGTCGCCGAAGCTGGCCACGTCGACGCCGAGCAGCTTGAGTTTGGTCGACATGTCGGCCTCGGGGAATTCCGCCGCGCCGCCCAGAAGACGGTCGGCCACGACCTCGGCGCTGGTGTAACCCGGCCCGACCAGGCCGTAGCAGCGGCCCTCGATCGCGGCCACCTCACCGACCGCGAAGATGTCGGGATCCGTTGTGGCGCAGGACAGGTCGGCCAGGACTCCGCCGCGCTCGGCGATCGCCAATCCGGCGCTACGGGCCAGTTCGTCGCGAGGACGCACGCCCGCGGCGAACACGACGAGCCCGGCGTCGATGAACGTCCCGTCGCTGAGCGTCACCCGCAGCGACTCGTCGTCGGCGGACCTCCGGACCGGTCGATTGCGTTGTGCCGGCGCGATGCCGTCGGTGCCGACGCCGACATGGACGGAGATCCCCAGCTCGGTGACCATCCGGCCGAGCAGCGCGCCGCCCGCCTCGTCCAGTTGCTGGGCCATCAGCCGCGGCGCCATCTCGACGACGTGGGCATGCAGGCCGAACGACCGCAGCGCATTGGCGGCTTCCAGACCGAGCAGGCCACCGCCGATCACCACACCCACGGGGGCCGGGCCGGCGGCCCGGATGCGTTGCGCGTCCGCGCGGATCGCGTCGAGGTCGTCGAGCGTGCGGTACACGTGGCAGGACGGCAGGTCGTGGCCGGGCACCGGAGGTACGAAGGGGTAGGAACCCGTTGCGAGCACCAGCGCGTCGTAGGCCACCCGCTCGCCGTCGGCGGTGAGCACCGCCTTGGCAGCGCGGTCGATACCGGTGGCCCGGGTGCCAAGCCGCATGCGCACCAGGCCGTCGCCTGCGTAGTCGTTGCCCGGCAGCGCGAGCAGGCTGCGGTCCCAGTGTTCGGTGTACCCGGTCAGCCCGACGCGGTCATAGGCGGCGTCGGCCTCCTCGGCCAGCACGGTGATCCGCCAGTTCCCCTGGGCGTCACGTGCGCGCAATGCCTCGACGAAGCGATGGCCGACCATCCCGTGCCCGACCACGACGACGCGCCTGGCTGCAGCTGATTCTGAGGGCATGACGCGAGGCTAAGCAGCCGATATTGCCGCGTATGTCGCCGCGTGTGACGCGCCCATCACGGTGTTCTCACGGGCCGCCGCCGGCGGGTGTGAGGCTATTCGCTCTACTTCAGACTGGTCAGAAGGTCTGATGTATAGAAGTCGCCGCGGATCTGGCCGACGTCCGGCGGTCCGTCGACGAACACCCACGCGTTGGTGGCATCCGAACGAAGTGCGTCGCGCAGGGTCACCGAACCGACCCCGTTGCCGTCGGTGTTCAACACGGCGCTCGCGACGCCAGGGTCACCGGCGTTGCATTTCTGTGTGCCCGGCCGCGGCCCCTGAATCAACCTCACCTGGTACGGGGTGTTGGGCTTGGCGATCATCAGGAACACGTCGGCGGTCACGGTGTTCGTGCCGCCGGTGCCGATGACCGCCGTGCCAGAACCGGTGGCGTCCGTGGCGACGTGCTGGACCTTCCCGAAATCGCAGGCCCGGTAGGTGAGCCCAAGAGGCACCATCCCGCCGTTGGCCGAGTCGGCCGAGGCCGATCCGGTGCCCAACCCCGACCCGATCAGGCCGGCCGCGGCCATAACGACTGTGATGATCCGGGTCGAAGTAGTCATTTGCCCAGCCTATGTGACGATTCAGCCGATTTCAGGTGCGATTACGGCGGAGGCGGTAGCAAAGTCGCCGTTTCGGTGACGGTTCCGGGCTCCGGGGGTGTCCTCGGTCGTCGTTGTCGACGGCGTCCAGGCGCTCGACGGCATGCTGGTCGTCGGCGCGACGAATGTGTCGGGCAGTTCCGACGAGTCGTCGGCGGTTCGCGCCACCGCGACGATCAGCACCCCGACCAGGAGCACCGCCGCCGCGCCCGCGATGAATATCGTCGCAGGCCGGTTGGACCAGTGTTCCGGGTCGTGGTCGGGAGGCACGCCGGCATGCTAAGTCCAGCGAGCCAGAATCTCCCTCGCGCGCCCCGCGAGCGCCGCCTGCAGGAAGGGGCCGAAGCTGATCCGCGCGACGCCGAGCGGGCCGAACGCCGCCGGGTCCGACTGATCGGGCATCGCGATCGCGTTCACGGGCAGCGGCAACTCAGAAGTCAACCGCCGCAACGTGTCCTGGTCATGGCGCCCAACCGGATAGAGCACGTCGGCACCGGCGTCGGCGGCTTCGGTCAGCCGCGCCACGGCTCTGTCAACCCGGTCGGCCTCGTCGCCGTCTTCGCGTAAGAACAAGTCGGTGCGCGCGTTGAGCACCACGTGGACGCCTGCGCTGTTCGCCGCGCTCCGTAACGCCCCGACGAGCTCGGCGTGCTCGTGTGACGACCGCAGCCGGCTCCCCTCGCTGTGCACGGTGTCCTCGATGTTGAGGCCGACCGCCCCGGCGTCGAGCAGGCCGGCGATGAGGCGCGCGGGTGCCTCGCCGTAGCCGGACTCGATGTCGACGGACACGGGAACGTCGACCGCCGCGGTGATCTGCGCGACGCGGGTCAACAGATCGTCGAAGGTCATGCCCTCGTTGTCGGGCTTGCCGACCGAGTCGGCGACCGGGTGGCTGCCGACGGTCAACGCCGAGAAGCCGGCCTCGACCGCCAGCTTGGCCGACCACGCGTCCCACACCGTCGGCAGCACGACCGGATCGCCAGGCCGATGGGATTCGAGCAGCGCACCCGCGCGCTCCTGCAACACCTCGTTGTTCGCCATGGCCCCATTCTCGTATGACTGTTGTGTGACGTGTCCCGTCTCACGTCGAATCCGCTTGATGTGGCCAACATCGGTTGTCGTACTGTGATTTGTAGACACCCTTCAGCCCAAGGAGGTCTGATGTCGGGTACCAGCGAATTTGCCGAGCTGCACGAGTTGATCGGTGGCCTGCGCCGGTGCGTGACGTCGTTGGCGTCTCGATACGGGGACACCCCGGCGATGCGGCGGATCGTCAACGACGCCGAGCGGATCCTCAACGACATCGACCGGCTCGACATCGACGCCGAGGAATTCGAACTCACTCGCGGGGTAACCCGTCACCGGCACTCCGCCGAGCGGATCGCGATCCCGGACACCCAGTACGACACCGACTTCTGGCGGGACGTGGATGACGAGGGTGTCGGGGGTCACAGCAGGGGCTGATTTAGGCTCTGTGGCACTGCGGAGCACGTAACTGGACTTGGAAAGGCTACTGTGAGCGCACCCACCGCCGACCGTCAGGCCACCGGCGTCTTCTCGCCCACCCGCGCCGAGATTCCCCAGCGCACCCTCCGCACGGATCGCTGGTGGCAGTCGCCGCTGATCGTCGACCTCGGCTTCGCCGCGTTCGTGATCTACGCGACCGTACGTGCCTTCCTGCAGAACAACTACTACGTCGCGCAATACCACTACCTGACGCCGTTCTACTCGCCGTGCATCAGCAAGGGTTGCGTGCCCGAGGCCAGTCACTTCTGGCCGCAGATCCTGCCCGACGTGTGGTGGCTGCCCTTCGCCGCGCTGTCGCTGCCATTCCTGCTGCTGTTCCGGTTGACCTGCTATTACTACCGCGGCGCCTACTACCGCTCGGTGTGGCAGTCCCCCACCGCGTGCGCCGTCGCCGAACCCCATGCGAAATACACCGGCGAAACCCGCTTTCCGCTGATCGTCCAGAACTTGCACCGCTACTTCTTCTACATCGCCGCCATCATCTCGGTGATCAACACCTACGACGCCATCGTGGCGTTCCACTCGCCGTCGGGCTTCGGATTCGGCTTGGGCAACGTCATTCTCGTCGTCAACGTCGTGATGCTGTGGGTGTACACCATTTCGTGCCACTCCTGCCGCCACGTGGTCGGCGGCCGCCTCAAGCACTTCTCGAAACACCCTGTCCGCTACTGGATGTGGACGCAGGTGAGCCGCTTGAACACCCGCCACAAGCTGTACGCGTGGATCACCCTCGGCACACTCATGCTGACCGACTTCTACATCGCCCTGGTGGCCAGCGGCGCCATCTCCGATCTCAGATTCGTTGGCTGAGAACCCTTTTCGGACAGCCCAGGTACGAAAGCAAATGAGGATTCATGACTGAGCAAGATGCCCTTCGGCCGAGCGCCTCATCGCAAGTCGAACGGCATTCCTACGACGTCGTCGTCATCGGTGCCGGCGGCGCCGGCTTGCGTGCGGTGATCGAGGCCCGCGAGCGGGGTCAGAAGGTTGCCGTGATCACCAAGTCGCTGTTCGGCAAGGCCCACACGGTGATGGCCGAGGGTGGCTGCGCGGCGTCGATGGGCAACGCGAACTCGAAGGACAACTGGCAGGTCCACTTCCGCGACACCATGCGCGGCGGCAAGTTCCTCAACAACTGGCGGATGGCCGAATTGCACGCCAAGGAGGCGCCCGACCGGGTGTGGGAGCTCGAGACCTACGGGGCACTGTTCGACCGCACCAAGGACGGCCGGATCAGCCAGCGCAACTTCGGCGGCCACACCTACCCGCGGCTGGCCCACGTCGGCGACCGCACCGGTCTGGAGATCATCCGGACCCTGCAGCAGAAGATCGTGTCGCTGCAGCAGGAGGACAAGGCCGAATTCGGCGACTACGAGGCACGCATCAGGGTCTTCCACGAATGCACGATCACCGATCTGATCAAGCACGGCGACCGGATCGCCGGCGCCTTCGGCTACTGGCGCGAGACCGGTAGCTTCATCCTCTTCGAGACGCCCGCAGTGGTGCTGGCCACCGGGGGCATCGGCAAGTCCTACAAGGTGACGTCGAATTCGTGGGAGTACACCGGCGACGGGCACGCGCTGGCGCTGCGCGCGGGCGCCACGCTGATCAACATGGAGTTCGTCCAGTTCCACCCGACCGGCATGGTCTGGCCTCCGAGCGTGAAGGGCATCCTGGTCACCGAGGGCGTGCGCGGTGACGGCGGCGTGCTGAAGAACGCCGAGGGCACCCGGTTCATGTTCGACTACATCCCGCCGGTGTTCAAAGGCCAGTACGCCGAGAGCATCGACGAGGCCGACCAGTGGCTCAAGGACAACGACTCGGCACGCCGCACCCCCGACCTGCTGCCCCGCGACGAGGTGGCCCGCGCCATAAACTCCGAGGTGAAGGCCGGCCGCAACTCCCCGCACGGCGGCGTCTTCCTCGACATCGCGTCGAGGCTGCCCGCCGAGGAGATCAAGCGCAGGCTGCCGTCGATGTACCACCAGTTCATGGAGCTGGCCGAGGTCGACATCACCAAGGAGCCGATGGAAGTCGGGCCGACCTGTCACTACGTGATGGGCGGCGTCGAGGTCGACCCGGACACCGCAGCGGCCACCACGCCCGGCCTATTCGCCGCGGGTGAGTGCGCAGGCGGCATGCACGGCTCGAACCGGCTCGGCGGCAACTCGCTGTCCGACCTCCTTGTGTTCGGCCGACGCGCCGGCCTCGGCGCATCGGACTACGTGCGCGCGCTGCCCGAGCGGCCCGCGGTCACCGAAGAGGCCGTCGACGACGCCATCAAACGTGCGCTGCTGCCGTTCGAAACCGCAACCAACGGCGATACGCCGGAGAACCCGTACACACTGCAGCTCGACCTGCAGGACACGATGAACAGCCTTGTCGGCATCATCCGCAAGGAAGAAGAGATCACCGAGGCGCTGGGCAAGCTGACCGAGCTGCGCGAGCGGTACAAGCGCGTTCGGATCGACGGGAACCGGCCGTTCAACCCCGGTTGGCACCTCGCGATCGACCTGCGCAACATGATGCTTGTCAGTGAGTGCATCGCCAAGGCCGCGCTGATGCGCACCGAGAGCCGGGGCGGCCACACCCGTGACGATCACCCCGCGATGGAGTCCGGCTGGCGCAAGACGCTTCTGGTTTGCCGGGCCGACGGTGATCCCGACGCCCTGGTGCCCGAGGTCGCCGTCACCAGGCAGGACCAGATCCCCGTGCGCCAGGACCTGCTCGACCTGTTCGAGCTCTCCGAGTTGGAGAAGTACTTCACCGACGAGGAAGTCGCCCAGCATCCAGAACGGAGCAAATGATGGCCTACCAGGCGAACATGCGGGTGTGGCGCGGAGACATCGACGGCGGCGCGCTGGAGGACTACGAGGTCGAGGTGAACGAGGGCGAAGTGGTCCTCGACATCATCCATCGCCTGCAGCAGACCCAGACGCCCGACCTGGCCGTGCGCTGGAACTGCAAGGCGGGCAAGTGCGGATCGTGCTCGGCGGAGATCAACGGTCGGCCGCGGCTGATGTGCATGACCCGGATGTCGACGTTCGGCGAGGATGAAACCATCTCGGTGACACCGCTGCGGACCTTCCCGGTGATCCGCGACCTCGTCACCGACGTGTCGTTCAACTACGAGAAGGCGCGCGAGATCCCGTCGTTCACGCCGCCGAAGGACCTGCAGCCCGGCGAGTACCGGATGGCGCAGGAAGACGTGAACCGCAGCCAGGAGTTCCGCAAGTGCATCGAGTGCTTCCTGTGTCAGAACACCTGTCACGTGGTTCGCGACCACGAGGAGAACAAGTTGGCGTTCTCCGGTCCGCGTTACCTGATGCGTCAGGCCGAGCTGGACATGCATCCGCTCGACACGCTGGAACGGCGCCCCGAGCAGGCTCAGGAGGACAACGGCCTCGGCTACTGCAACATCACCAAATGCTGCACCGAGGTGTGCCCCGAACACATCAAGATCACCGACAACGCGCTGATCCCGATGAAGGAGCGCGCCGCCGACCGCAAGTACGACCCCGTGGTGTGGCTGGGCAACAAACTGTTCCGACGGTGACGCAGTAAGCGCGCGTAGCCTTTCGGTAGCGGCCAATCACCGACGAAAGGCGGCCATCGTGTCGGAAACGCACAGCATCAACGACATTCGCACCGCAATCCGGGAACTGTCCGCCCGCGCCGACCTCGCGCGCCGGGAGGGCAGGCCCGACGACGCGGCCGAACTGGAGCAGCGGGTGCAGGGTTATCGCGAGGAGCTTGCCGCGCGTCCTTAGTGCTACGACGCCCTAGGCGCCGAGCCGGCGGAACGTGCTGCGGTGAAAGACAATCGGAGCCACATCGCTGTGCACGCTGATTCCCGCGACCCGCAGGATCACGATCGTGTGGTCCCCGGCGGGCACGAGGTTCTCGATCGCGCTCTCGACCCATACGCTGGTCCCCTCGACGAACACGGCGCCGCTCTCGGTCGACACCGTCGACAGACCCGCGAACCGGTCACCGGTTTTGGCGGCCAGCGCGCGGGCCGCCGCGTCATGGCTCTCGCCGAGCACGCTGATACCGAGTCGGGGCAGGTCCTTGAGTTTCGGCCAGGTCTCCGAGGTGTTCTGGACGCAGAACGACACCAGCGGGGGTTCCAGCGACACCGGGACGAACGTGCTCGCGGCCAGCCCGACCCGGGTGCCGTCGACCTCCGCGGCAATGGCGATGACCCCGGACGGGAAGTGACCGAACGCCTCGCGCAGCGTTGCGGGGGTCAGTTCGGGCGAGCTGGTCATCTCACATCCATTTTGGCACTTGTCAGTCGGTCCAGCGCTGCGCTTCCACCTCGGGCGGCAACGGCGGATGGATGGGTACGTCGAGGCCGTCGTAGATGCCCGGTTTCTGATCGGCCAGCCACCCGATGGCCCCGAGCAGGCGGTTCGCGGCCGTGGTGTTTCCGCCGTCGGCTCTGGTACCGCCCGGCACGTCGGCACGGCTGACCAGCGTCAACTCGGGATCGCCGTCGATGATCACCCGGTGATCGCCTGCGCCCTGGTCGGGCTGCGGCCAGCCCGGTGCGCACGAGGGGTGGATGCGGGTGATGTGGTCGATGACGATCCGCTCACGCCCGCCGGCCTTCCCGATCACCTTGAGCCAAAAGGCGCCCTGGGTGCCCTCCTCGAAGCGACCCATGACGGTGTCGACCGGTGCTTCCAGCGCACGCCGCTCCACCTCTTCGGTGATCTCGTCGATGTCCAGACCGAGTCCGCGGCCGATCAGCCGGACGTTGCCGCCCCAGACCATCGTCGGGACGGACGGCAGCAGCATCATCGGGGTTTCGTCCATCGGACCGCCGAACCCGCACAGCACCTTCACCGCGTGCGGCTGGTTGTAGGTCGAATAGTCGAAGATCTCCTGGCAGTGAATCGACCGGATCCGAGTGCACAGCCCCGCTGCGATCACCGCCAGCGCGTCGTTGCCCCAGCCGGGGTCGACACCACTGACCAGCAGAGCCGAGGAACCCTCCTCGGCAGCCGCGGTCAGGCGCTGCACCCACTCCTGCGGCGCGGACCGCGGGTCGTAGAGCGAGTAGAGCGACGGCGTGACGACATGGCGACCCGCGCGGAGGCACCGCTCGATGTCGCCGAGCGCCTCGTCGGGCCTGATGTCACCCGACGCCATGTAGGCGACGGCGTCGCATTCGGCCAGAACGGCGTCGACGTCCGTCGTCGCCACCACCCCGGTCGCGCTGTCGAGCCCGACGAATTCGGCGGCGTCCATCCCGGCCTTCGAGTCGGAAGAGGTGATGATGCCGCAGAGCCCCAGGCCGGGAAACGCCAACGCCGACCGGATGGCCGTCGAGCCCATGTTGCCCGTTCCCCATACCGCCACCCGGTGTTGCATACGTTCACCTTAGTGGTGCGTGTGACACCGCTGTGGTAGGTATCACAGACAGCCGAATGCCCACGTCAGTCGCCATTTCCGCCGGTCACCGGCGGCCCGACCAACCATTGGGTTACTTAGGCGATGGAAATTGCTCGCGGCGGCTTTGCGTTCAAGTTACCGAGCGGTATAGTCGGCGGCAGTTACTGGTGGGTAACTTAGCCAAAAGTACCCAACCGCAGGTGGCATTCTCATCGAGGAGGAAACGTGAGCCACTACAAGAGCAACGTTCGTGACCAGGTATTCAATCTTTTTGAGGTCTTCGGCCTCGACAAGGCTTTCGGTGAGGGCGAGTACGCCGATCTCGATGCCGACACCGCCAGGGACATGCTGGGCGAGATGGCCCGGCTGGCCGAGGGGCCGATCGCCGAGTCGTTCGCCGACAGCGACCGCAACCCCCCCACATTCGACCCCAAGACTCACGCGGTGACGCTGCCCGAGCCGTTCAAGAAGTCGGTTCGCGCCATGCTCGACGGCGGCTGGGACCGCGTCGGCCTCGACGAGGAACTCGGCGGCGTGCCGGCGCCCAAGGCACTCATGTGGGCGCTACACGAGCACATCCTCGGCGCCAACCCGGCCGTATGGATGTACGGCGGCGGCGCAGGCTTCGCCAACATCCTGCACCGCCTCGGCACCGACGAGCAGAAGAAGTGGGCCGTCATCGCCGCCGAGCGCGGCTGGGGCTCCACGATGGTGCTGACCGAGCCCGACGCCGGCTCCGACGTCGGCGCGGGCCGGACGAAGGCCGTCAAGCAGGACGACGGCTCCTGGCACATCGACGGGGTCAAGCGGTTCATCACCTCGGGTGACTCCGGCGACCTGTTCGAGAACATCTTCCACCTGGTGCTGGCCCGTCCCGAAGGTGCAGGCCCGGGTACCAAGGGACTGTCGCTGTTCTTCGTGCCGAAGTTCCTCTTCGACTTCGAGACCGGCGAGCTCGGCGAGCGCAACGGTGTGTACGTCACCAACGTCGAGCACAAGATGGGCCTGAAAGTGTCTGCCACGTGCGAGCTTTCGCTCGGCCAGCACGACAAGCCCGCCAAGGGCTGGCTCGTCGGCGAGAGGCACGAGGGTATCGCGCAGATGTTCGACGTCATCGAGCAGGCCCGCATGATGGTCGGCACCAAGGCCATCGCGACTCTGTCGACCGGTTACCTGAACGCGCTCGACTACGCGAAGAACCGCGTGCAGGGCGCCGACATGACCCAGATGACCGACAAGACCGCGCCGCGCGTGACCATCACGCACCACCCCGACGTGCGCCGCAGCCTGATGACCCAGAAGGCCTATGCCGAGGGTCTGCGTGCGCTGTACCTGTTCACCAGCACCTACCAGGACGCCGCAGTGGCCCAGGCGGTGCAGGGTGTGGACGCCGAGCTGGCGGTCAAGGTCAACGACCTGCTGCTGCCGATCGTCAAGGGCGTCGGCTCCGAGCAGGCCTACGCCAAGCTGACGGAGAGCCTGCAGACGTTCGGCGGCTCCGGCTTCCTGCAGGACTACCCCATCGAGCAGTACATCCGCGACGCCAAGATCGACTCGCTGTACGAGGGCACCACGGCCATCCAGGCGCAGGACTTCTTCTTCCGCAAGATCGTCCGCGACAAGGGTGTGGCGCTGGCCCACGTCGCCGGCCAGATCGAGCAGTTCGTGCGCAACGAGTCAGGCAACGGGCGCCTGAAGGCCGAACGGGCGCTGCTGGCGACCGCACTGGAAGACGTGCAGGCCATGGCCGCCTCGCTGACCGGCTACCTGATGGTCGCGCAGGAGAACCCGCAGAGCCTCTACAAGGTCGGCCTGGGTTCGGTGCGCTTCCTGATGAGCGTCGGTGACCTGGTCATCGGCTGGCTGCTGCAGCGACAGGCCGCAGTCGCGATCGAGGCGCTCGACGCGGGCGCCAGCGGCGACGACCGCGCCTTCTACGAGGGCAAGGTCGCGGTGGCGTCGTTCTTCGCCAAGAACATGCTGCCGCTGCTCACCAGTACGCGTCAGGTCATCGAGACCGTCGACAACGACATCATGGAACTGGACGAGGCGGCCTTCTAAGCCTTCTGCGCCGCCTCGAACCAAAAGGTCCCCGGGACTCTTCCCCGAGGGCCTTTTGCGTGAACAAAAAGGGCGGGTTCGGGAGGACATCCGAGGTGCGTCACATTAGTCTCGCGCGGTCGACTTTCACCTCATTGCCGACTCTTTGGATAGGTCACTCCCGAACCCGTCGTGCGATCGAGACTACGCCTGCGACCACGGTCACACCAGGGGTAATTTCGCGCGTCAGGAGTCCTTCGACAGCAGCAACGCGCGGGTGCGGTCGCGCACCTCGGCAGACCCGTCGAAGACCACCGCGGAGACCTCGTCGACGCCGAGCGCAGCCAGCTCGTCGAGCCGTTCGGACACGGTTTTCTCATCGCCGATGATCGCGGCGTCCTCGGGGTTCGGGTAGCCCTCCCGGTCCAGCATCGCCCGGTAGGACGGCAGCGTGCCATACATCCCGAACTGTTCGGCTGCCTGCGCCCGCGCGCCTGCAACGTCGTCGGTGACGCTGATCGGCAGGCCTGCCACCACCCGGACCGCACCCTCCGGCCGGCCTGCCTCAGCAGCCGCCGCGCGCAGCGTCGGGCCGATGTGGTCGCCCAGCGTTCTGGGACCGCACATCCACGTCAAGGTGCCCGATGTACGCCGTCCCGCCAGCTTCAGCATCTGTGGTCCCAGCGCAGCGAGATAGACATCCGGCGTCGGCGCTCCGGGAATCTGCAGCGCCCCACGTGCCGTCGCCGTCTCACCGACCGAGTTGACCGCCTCCCCGGCGAGCAGGGGCTCCAGCGCATCGAGGTATTCGCGCATGCGCCGAACCGGCTTGTCGTAGGGGATTCCCCACATTCCCTCGGTGACCGCCTGATGCGTCATGCCGAGGCCGAGAACGAAGCGACCGCCGGCGACCACGTTCAGCGTGAGCGCCCGCTGCGCCATCAGCATCGGATGCTGGTTCTGGATCGGCAGCACCGCGGAACCCACCTCGATCCCGTCGACTTCGCGCATGGCCACCGCGAGAACCGTCAGCAGGTCGCCGTCGAATGGCATCTGAGCCATCCACACCCTGCGGAAGCCCTCGTCGCGCACTTTCGCCAACGCGTTCACCGTCGAATCGATCGGCGATCCACCAACGGCGTTCACCAGGTTGAGGCTCATTCGCATGAGCTCCATCGAAGCACGCGCGTGACACGATGATCGGCGATGACCACTGAACTGGCGCGCCTGCAGAATTTCGGGCCCAATTGGTTCGCCTCGGTGATGGGCACCGGGCTGCCCGCGTTCCGCATCGCCGCGGCGGTCGCATACCTCGTGCTGCTGGGAACGTGGGGACTGGACCCGTCGAAGTAGATGCCCCGTGTTGCCGTCGGGTCGGGGGGTCAGACGACAACACGGAGCTACTGATGTATCGACCGGTGCGGCGGGGCCGTTACACCCCCGTCAAAGCTCCCGGTCAGGCCTCCAAAATAGCGGCGACGCCCTGTCCACCTGCGGCGCAGATCGAGATCAGGCCGCGCACGGGCTTGCCGGTCTCCTGCTTCTTCTCGGCGAGCTGCTTGGCCAGCTGCGCCACGATCCGCCCGCCGGTGGCCGCGAACGGGTGGCCCGCCGCCAGCGACGAGCCGTTGACGTTCAGCTTCGAGCGGTCGATGCGGCCCAGTGCCTGATCCAAGCCGAGGCGCTCCTTGCAGTACTCCTCGGACTCCCACGCCTGCAGGTGAGCCAACACCACCGAGGCGAACGCCTCGTGGATCTCGTAGAAATCGAAGTCCTGCAGGCTCAGGCCGTTTCGCGCCAGCAGACGCGGCACGGCGTAGGTCGGCGCCATCAGCAGGCCGTCCTTGCCGTTGACGTAGTCCACCGCCGCGGTCTCGCCGTCGACGTAGTAGGCCAGCACCGGGTGCCCGTGCGCCTCGGCCCACTCGTCGGTGGCCAGCAGCGACACCGACGCGCCGTCGGTCAGCGGTGTCGAGTTGCCCGCCGTCATGGTCGCGTCGCCGGCCTTGGCGCCGAACACCGGCTTGAGCTTGGCCAGCTTCTCCGCCGAGGAATCGGCGCGCAGGTTGTTGTCGCGGTAGAGCCCCAGGAACGGGGTGACCAGGTCGTCGAAGAAGCCACGATCGTAGGCGGCGGCCATGTTGTTGTGGCTGGCTGCGGCCAGCTCGTCCTGGTCGACGCGCTTGATGCCCATTTCCTTGGCGGTCACCGCGGCATGCTCGCCCATCGACATGCCGGTGCGCGGCTCGCTGTTCACCGGAATCTCGACGCCGAGCGCGGCGGGCAGCTTGCCGACCAGCTTGAGACGGTCGACGTTGGACTTCGACCGGCGCAGGCCCAGCAGCACCCGGCGCAGATCGTCGCCGAAGGCGATCGGCGCGTCCGACGCGGTGTCGACGCCTCCGGCAGCCGCCACCTCGTATCGTCCGGCCGCGATGCCGTCGGCTGCCGCGATGGTGGCCTGCAGACCGGTCCCGCAGGCCTGCTGGATGTCGAAGGCGGGTGTGTAGGACGACAGCGAGCTGCCGAGCACGCACTCGCGCATCAGGTTGAAGTCGCGGCTGTGCTTGAGCACCGCGCCGCCGATCACCGCGCCCAGCGTCTCGCCCGCCAGGTCGAAGCGGTCGATCAGCCCACCGAGCGCGGCGGTGAACATGTCCTGGTTGGAGGCGTTGGCGTAGGCGCCGTCGGAGCGTGCGAACGGGATGCGGTTACCGCCGAGGACGGCGACCCGTCGGGGGGTTGTGCTGTTGGCCATGGGGCCATCCTACGCACCCTTATTACTCTGGAGTAAGTTCGGTGCCATGGCTTCCGACTTGTACTCGCAAATCGTCCATTCGGCGCCGGGAAACTTCCTCGCCAAGCAGCTGGGCATCCCCCAGCCGGAGACGCTGCGCCGTTACCGCCCCGGCGATCCGCCGCTGGCGGGCTCCCTGCTCATCGGCGGTGACGGCCGCGTCGTCGAACCGCTGCGCGCCGCGCTCGCCGAGGACTACGACGTGGTGTCCAACAACCTGGGCGGGCGCTGGGCCGACTCCTTCGGCGGACTCGTGTTCGACGCGACCGGCATCACCGAGCCGGCCGGACTGAAGGGGCTCTACGACTTCTTCACGCCGCTGCTGCGCAACATCGGGCCGTCGGGCCGCGTCGTCGTGGTCGGCACGACACCCGACGAGGCGGGCAGCCCGCACGAACAGATCGCCCAGCGCGCGCTGGAGGGCTTCACCCGCTCCCTGGCCAAAGAGATGCGGCGCGGCGCCACGGTGTCGCTGGTGTACCTGTCGCCGGAGGCGAAGCCGGCCGCAACAGGGCTCGAGTCGACGATGCGCTTCGTCCTGTCCGCGAAGTCGGCCTACGTCGACGGTCAGGTGTTCCGCGTCGGTGCGGCCGACGCGTCACCGCCCGCCGACTGGGACAAGCCGCTCGACGGCAAGGTCGCGGTCGTGACGGGCGCCGCCCGCGGCATCGGCGCGACGATCGCCGAGGTCTTCGCCCGCGACGGCGCGAAAGTGGTCTGCGTCGACGTCGAAGCGGCTCACGAAGCGCTGGGGGTGACCGCGAGCAAGGTGGGCGGCACCGCGCTGACCCTCGACGTGACTGCCGACGACGCCGTCGACCAGATCACCCAGCACCTGCGGGACAACTACGACGGCCGCCTCGACATCCTGGTCAACAACGCAGGCATCACCCGCGACAAGCTGATGGCCAACATGGACGAGTCGCGCTGGGACGCCGTCGTCGCCGTCAATCTGCTTGCCCCACTGCAACTCACCGAAGGCCTCGTCGACAACGGCACCCTCGGCGAGGGCGGCCGGGTCGTCGGGCTGTCGTCGATGGCGGGCATCGCGGGCAACCGCGGCCAGACGAACTACGCGGCCACCAAGGCCGGCATGATCGGCCTGACCGATGCGCTGGCCGACAAGCTCGGCGAGAAGGGCATCACGGTCAACGCCGTCGCGCCGGGTTTCATCGAGACGAAGATGACCGAGGCGATCCCGCTGGCCACCCGTGAGGTGGGCCGTCGCCTGAACTCGCTGTACCAGGGCGGCCAGCCGGTCGACGTCGCCGAAACCATCGCCTACTTCGCCAGTCCGGCCTCGGTTGCGGTGACCGGCAACACCGTTCGGGTCTGCGGCCAGGCCTGGCTCGGGGCGTAGGTGAGACCGTGACGCAACCGTCTGGACTGAAGAACCTGATCCGCGCCGCGGCCGGGGCGCTGCCGTTCGTCCCCCGAGGCGAGTCGCTGCCCGACCGCACGCTGACCCTCGACGAGCTGGCGATCGACCCGGCCAATGTCGCCGCTTATGCTCACGTGACCGGGCTGCGGTTCGACGACGCGGTGCCGTTGACGTATCCGTTCGCGCTGACGTTCCCCACGGTGATGGCACTGGTCACCGGCTTCGACTTTCCGTTCGCTGCAATGGGTTCGGTGCACATCGAGAACCACATCACCCGGTACCGGCCGATCACGGTCACCGACACCGTCGGCGTCGCGGTGCACGCGGAGAACCTGCGCGAGCACCGCAAGGGCCTGCTCGTCGACATCGTGACCGACATCAAGGTCGGCAACGAGGACGCCTGGCATCAGGTCACGACGTTTCTGCACCAACAGCGCACAAGCCTGTCCGACGAGCCGAAGCCGCCGCCGGAGAAGCAGCCGAAGCTGGGGCCACCCAACGCGGTGCTGCGCATCACGCCGGGCCAGATTCGCCACTACGCCTCCGTCGGCGGCGACCACAACCCGATCCACACCAACCCCGTCGCCGCCAAGTTGTTCGGGTTCCCGACCGTCATCGCGCACGGAATGTTCAGCGCGGCAGCGGTATTGGCCAACATCGAGGGTCAGTTCCCGGATGCGGTCAAGTACTCGGTGCGGTTCGCCAAGCCGGTGGTGCTGCCCGCCAGCGCGGGGCTGTACGTCGCACGCGTCTCCGACGGCTGGGATCTGAACCTGCGCGACCTCAAAAAGGGCGAACCGCATTTGAAGGGCAGCGTCACCTTCCTGTCCTAGAGCCTGTCCTAGAGTCGAGCGGTGACCGCCGCCCCTAAAGTGCCGCCCGCCAAAGTCGTCCGCGCCCTCGAACGCGCCCGTCACGTCATCGGCCGCGTCCATCGGCGCAGCGTGCCGCCGGTTGGCGCGATGTTGGAGATGATCCTCTGGGCGTGGCGTGTCCAAGGCATCTCCGTGGCCGCCGAACTGAAGGTTGCCGATGCGCTGGCCGACGGACCGCTGACCGCCGAGGAACTGGCCAGCCGCGTCGGTGCCGACCCCGACGCACTCGCCCGGCTGATGCGGGCGCTGATCAGCGAAGGTATCTTCAAACGCCGCCGCGACGGTCGGTTCGCGCTCAACGCACTGGGCAAAACCTTGCAATGGGACGCACCGATGTCGATGGCCGGGATGGCCCGGATGGTGGGTAACACGCACTACCGCGAGCATTGGAGCTTATTGGCCGACGCGGTCCGAACCGGCGAGGCGGTACCGCCGAAACTGCGCGGCATGACCGGATGGGAATTCGCGGAGCAGAACCCCGAATTCGCCGCGATCTTCAATGACGCCATGACGAGCGTCTCCGAGTTCGCCGTCGGTCCCGTAGTCGCCGCCTATGACTTCTCGCCGTACCGAACCATCGTCGACGTCGGCGGCGGCCATGGCAGGCTGCTGGCCGCGATCGTCGCGGCGACGCCGGGTGCCAGGGGCGTGCTGTACGACCTACCTCAAGTCGTCGACGGCGCACCCGAACTGCTGGCAAAACACGGTGTCGCGGACCGCGTCCGGGTCGAGGGCGGTTCCTTTCTGGAATCCGTACCAGCCGACGGCGACGCCTATGTGCTCAAGAACGTCATTCACGACTGGCCCGATGCCGACGCGGCGACGATCCTGCGCAACGTCCGCACGGCGGCGCGCACCGGCAGCACGCTGTTGCTTGTCGAGTTCGTGATTCCCAACCACGATCGTGAGTTCATCGGCAAATGGGCGGACATGGAAATGCTCGTACAGGTCGCCGCCCGCGAACGGACTGCCGACGAGTATCGAAAGCTCTACGAGCAGGCCGGTTTTGAGATGACGCGCGTGGTGCCGACGGCCGGTCCGATCAGCGTCATCGAAGGCAGGGCGGTCTAGCCGGCCGTTGCGGTCGCCTCGCTGCGGCCGTGCCCGCCGGCATCGCTCGGCGTGCCCTTGAGACCGCGCCAGAACAGGTTGATCATCAGTTCGGCGGCCTCGTCGACGTCGGCGTCACCGGCGCTGACGTGATTGGCGACGGCCTCGCCCGCACCCACCAGCGCAACCGCCATCATGTCGAAGTCGGCGTCCGGCTCGGGGTGGCGGGTGCCCGATTGCAGAAGCCGGGCCACCAACTCGATGATCCGCTCACGACCCTCGCGCACGGTGTGCGCGAACGCCTGGGAACTGGTGGCCTGTGTGTACAGCACGATCCACGACGCCCGATTGGAGTCGATGTAGGTCAGAAACGACAGCACCGCGTTGCGCAGCAGATCCTTCGGGCTCTGGCTGAAGTCGATCTCGGCCCGCACGGTTTCGACGAACCGGCCGAGTTCGCGGTTCAGGCAGGCCCCGAACAGTTCCTCCTTGGAGCCGTAGTAGAGGTAGAGCATCGGCTTGGAGATCTCGGCCTGGGCGGCGATGGCGTCCATCGACGTCTCGTGATAGCCGTTGATCGAGAACATCTGCACGGCGGCGTCGAGCATCTGCTGCTCGCGGACGGCACGCGGCAACCGCTTCGTACCACCTGCCATGAAGTGCCTTCCTGTGACGCCTGTTCACCTCAGGGTAGGCAATCTATGGCCGATCAGCGTCAGCACCGGGGATTGGGGCCCTTCTGGCCGGCCACCCGAAGCACCGACTCGTCGACCCGCGCCTGAGTCAGTTCACCGGCCGCCAGGGCCTTTTCCAGCCGGTCCAGCACCGCAGGCACCTCGTCGGTGGTGACCCACAGCGCGACGTCGGCCCCGGCCTGCAGCGCGCGCAGCGCCGCGTCGGCCACGCCGTAGCGCTGGTTGATGGCACCCATGCTGGACAGGTCGTCGCTGAACACCAGGCCGCCGAAGCCCGGCCCGCCGTAATCCCCGGAGCGCAACAGTTTATAGGCGGCCGGACTGAGGCTGGCGGGGTCGGTGCCCGTCAGTCCGGGCACCTGCATGTGACCGACCATCACCGCGACCGGCGCCTGCGTGGTCAGCGTCCGGTAGGGCACCAGGTCGTCGGCATTCAGGTCGGCCAGCGGCGGGGTGACCACGCCGCCCTGGTGGGAATCGCCGGATGCGTGGCCGTGCCCCGGGAAGTGCTTGAGCACCGGCAGCACCCCGGCGTCACGCAGACCCTGGGCATAGGCGCCTGCGAAGTCGACGACCTGCACCGGGTCCGAGCCGAACGAGCGGTCGCCGATCACCTCGTCGTCGGATTCCGTCGTGACGTCGACGACCGGCGCGAAGTCGATGGTGACGCCGAGCTTGCGCATGGCCTGGCCGCGCTGAAACGCGATGTCGTGGATCTCGGCGGGCGTCTTGGTCTGCGCCAGCACGCGCGGCGACGGCTGCTCGCCGATCAAGTCGGACAGCCGTGACACCCGGCCGCCCTCCTCGTCGGTGCTCACCGCAAGGGGCAACGGGCTCGCGGACGCGGCGATGTCCGCCAGCGGGGCGCCCATCATCGACAGGTCGGTCCAGCTGCCGATCATGATGCCGCCGACGTGCTGGGCGTCGACGACGGCGCGGGCGTCGTCCGCACCGGTGACGCCGACCATCAGCAGCTGGGCCAGTTTGTCGCGGCTGGACATCGCCGCGAGCATCGCCGGCCCGTCACCGCAGGCAGGCGGTGCGGGCGTGCCGGGCAGCGGCTGCTTCGACGCGGTGTTGGACGGGCCGGCAGACGGCGATGCGGCGGGCTTCTCGGCGGCGGGCGAGCAGGCCATCAACACGCCCGTCATGGCCGCGAGCGCACCGAGTACGCGGGGCAGGGACATGGGGTCATGCTGTCATGGCGCGTTGCGCTGCAGACATGGGCCGCGTGTTAGTTTGGCCGCATGGACCGGTTTCTGGTGCCCGCTGCGGCAAGCATCGTTGTCGGCCTTTTGCTTGGCGCGGCCGCCATCTTCGGAATCACGCTGATGGTGCAGCAGGACACCAAGCCGGCCGTGCAGGCAGGCGATCCGGCGTCGGCCGTGCTGAACCGTGTCGAGTACGGCGATAGAAGCTAGTACCGAGCCGTCCTCCCGCCGTTGGCTGTGGCTGGTCGCGGCCCTGTCGCTGGCGCTGGCATTCGCGCAGTCGCCGGGACGGATCTCGCCGGACACCAAGCTCGACCTGACCGCCAACCCCGTTCGCTTCCTTGCCCGCGCCCTCAACCTGTGGAACAGCGAACTGCCGTTCGGCCAGACGCAGAACCAGGCCTACGGCTACCTGTTTCCGCACGGCGCCTTCTTCCTGCTCGGCGACGTCCTCGGGCTGCCCGGCTGGGTGACCCAGCGGCTGTGGTGGGCGCTGCTGCTGACGGTCGGATTCTGGGGCCTGCTGCGGTTGGCCGAGGCGCTGAACATCGGGTCGCCGGGTTCGCGGGTCATCGCGGCCGCGGCTTTCGCGCTGTCCCCGCGGGTGCTGACCACGATCGGGGCGATCTCGTCGGAGACGCTGCCGATGATGCTGGCGCCGTGGGTGATGCTGCCGGTCGTCACGGCGCTGCGCGGTACCGGTGGGGTGCGGGTGCCCGCCGCGCGCTCGGCGCTGGCGTTGGCGTTGATGGGTGCGGTCAATGCGGTCGCGACGCTGACCGGCTGCCTGCCCGCGCTCATCTGGTGGGCCTGTCACCGGCCCAACCGTCGGTGGCTGCGCTTCACCGCGTGGTGGGCCGGGTGCGCGGTGCTGGCCATCGCCTGGTGGGTGGTGGCGCTGGTGATGCTGGGCAGAGTCAGCCCGCCGTTTCTGGATTTCATCGAATCCTCCGGCGTCACAACGCAATGGACCTCGCTCACCGAGGTGTTGCGCGGCACCGACAGCTGGACTCCGTTCGTCGCGCCGAACGCGACCGCGGGTGCGTCGCTGGTCACCGGAACGGTTGCGGTGCTGGCCACCACGCTCGTCGCGGCGGCGGGGCTCGCGGGACTGGCGATGCGGGCGATGCCCGCCCGCGGCCGGTTGGTGACGATACTGCTGACCGGCGTCGCGCTGCTGGCGGCCGGTTACGCCGGTGGACTGGGATCGCCTCTGGCACACGCGGTGCAAGCCTTTCTCGATGCGGACGGCACCCCGGTGCGCAACGTGCACAAACTCGAGCCGCTGATCCGGCTGCCGCTTGTGCTGGGCCTCGCGCACGTGCTCGGCCGAGTTCCGCTGCCGGGCAGTGTGCCGCGACGGCAGTGGGTGCACGCGTTCGCCCATCCCGAGAACGACCGGCGCGTCGCGGCGGCCATCGTGGTGCTCGTCGCTCTGGCGGCAGGCACCTCGCTGGCGTGGACAGGCCGACTGACGCCACCTGGAACGTTCGACGCGATCCCGCCGTACTGGCATCAGGCGGCAGCCTGGCTCGACGAGCACAACTCGGGCTCGCCGCCCGGCCGGGTCCTGGTGGCACCCGGCGCCCCGTTCGCCACCCAGGTGTGGGGCTCCAGTCACGACGAGCCGCTTCAAGTGCTCGGCGACAGCCCGTGGGGGGTGCGCGACTCGATACCGCTCACACCGCCGCAGACCATCCGCGCGCTGGATTCGGTGCAACGGCTGTTCGCCGCCGGGCGGCCGTCTGCCGGGCTTGCGGATACTCTTGTCCGGCAGGGCATTTCGTATGTGGTGGTCCGCAACGACCTCGACCCCGAGACCTCGCGTTCGGCGCGGCCTGTGCTGGTGCACCGCGCGATCGCCGGCTCACCGGGGTTCTCGAAGGTCGCCGAGTTCGGTGACCGGGTCGGCCCGGGCACGCTGAACGGTTTCATCACCGACAGCGGGTTGCGGCCCAAGTATCCCGCCGTAGAGATCTACCGCGTGGACACCAATCCGCAACCCGGCGCTCCCTATCTGGCCGACGCCGACGCGATGGCACGCGTCGACGGCGGCCCCGAGGCACTGCTGCGACTCGACGAGCGGCGGCGACTACTCGACCGGCCACCGCTGGGACCGATGCTGCTGACCGCGGACGCCCAACGCGCCGGCCTGCCTACGCCCGTCGTCACCGTCACCGACACCCCGCTGGCCCGCGAGACCGACTACGGGCGCGTCGATGACCACTCGTCTGCGGTCCGCGCCGAAGGCGATGCGCGGCACACCTTCAACCGGGTGCCCGACTACCCCGCAGGCGATACCCCCGCGGTGCTCGGCGGCTGGACCGGTGGCCGGGTGACGGTGTCCAGTTCGGCGGCGGATTCCACCGCGCTGCCCAACGTCGCGCCCGCGACCGGCCCGACCGCGGCCATCGACAGCGACTCCTCGACCAGTTGGGTGTCCAATGCCCTGCAGTCCGCCGTCGGCCAGTGGCTGCAGGTCGACTTCGACCACCCGGTCACCAACGCCACCATCACCGTCACCCCCAGCGCGACGGCGGTGGGCGCCCAGGTCCGCCGGGTTGAGATCTCGACGACCAACGGCACCAGCACACTGCGCTTCGCCGAGGCGGGCAAACCGATCACGGCGGCGCTGCCGTACGGCGAGACACCGTGGGTGCGGATCACCGCGGTCGGCACCGAGGACGGGTCGCCCGGTGTGCAGTTCGGCATCACCGACTTCACCGTAACCCAGTACGACGCATCCGGCTTCGCGCATCCGATCGAGCTCCGCCACACCGTGTCCGTGCCCGGCCCAACCGCGAATTCTGCTGTCGCGCAGTGGGATCTGGGTTCGGAGCTGCTGGGCAGGTACGGCTGCGCCGACGGGCCCGACGGCATACACTGCGCGGCCGCCATGGCGCTGTCCCCTGAGGAGCCGGTGAACATGAGCCGCACGCTCACCGTGCCCGACCCGATCACGGTGAGCCCGACGGTATGGGTGCGTCCGCGGCAGGGTCCCACCCTGGCCGATCTGATCAGCCAGCCCGGAACCGCGAGGGCCACAGGCGATTCCGACCCGGTCGATGTGCTCGGGTCTGCCTACGCGGCCGCCGACGGGGATCCGCGGACGGCGTGGACCGCGCCACAGCGCGTGGTGCAATACCGCACTCCGCCGAACCTGACGCTGAAACTGCCCGCTGCCCACGAAGTGGGCGGCCTGCGGCTGACGCCGAGTTCGTCGACGCTGCCCGCGCATCCTCGGTTGGTCGCGATCGACCTCGGGGACGGGCCGCAGGTGCGTGCGCTGACCGGCGATCGGGCACAGACGGTGGCCTTGCGGCCGAGCGTCACCGACACCGTCAAGGTGTCCATTCTCGACTGGGACGACGTGATCGACCGCACCGCACTGGGTTTCGATCAGCTGAAGCCGCCCGGGCTGGCCGAGGTCGCTGCGCTGGACCCGCAGGGCCGTCCGATCGCCGCCGCCGACGACGTCGCCAACAAGGCGCGGCCGGTGACGCTGCCGTGTGGCCGCGGTCCGATCATCGCCGTCGCGGGCCAGTTCATCCAGACCGCGATCGACACCACCGTCGGCGCACTGCGCAACGGCGACCCCATCGCGGCCAAACCGTGCCGGACGGCGCCCATCGCGCTACCCGCCGGACGGCAGGAGTTGCTGATCAGTCCCGGCGCGGCGTTCGTCGTCGACGGCATCCAGCTCGTCGGCCCGTTGGGCCGGGAATTACCCAGTGCGGCAACTCAATCCGTAGACGTCACCGGATGGAGCTCCGACCACCGCGAGGTAGGCGTCGCCCCGTCTCAGGTATCGCGCATCCTCGTCGTTCCCGAGAGCATCAACCCGGGGTGGACCGCTCACGCCGGCGCCGGCGCGCGGCTGACCCCGGTCACCGTCAACGGCTGGCAGCAGGGCTGGGTCGTGCCCGCAGGTACCTCGGGAACCATCATCCTGTCGTTCGCCTCCAACGCCGTCTACCGCGCAGGCATCGTCGGCGGTCTCGCGTTGCTGCCGATTCTCGCGCTGTTGGCGCTGGTGCCTGCGCGACGCCCGCCGCCCCCCGCCGACCCGGCACGGCCGTGGCAACCGCCTCCGGTCGTGACGGCGCTGGCGCTTCTGCTCGTCGGCGCGGTGATCTCCGGCGTCGTCGGCGTGGTGGTGATGGGGGCGGCGTTGGGCGTTCGCCGTCTGCTGCGCCGTCGACCCCGGCGCTACGAGGCGATCACCGTCGCAACCAGTGCCTGCGGGCTGATCCTGGCCGGCGCGGTGCTGTCCCAGAATCCGTGGCGATCGGTGGACGGCTACGCCGGGCACTCGTCGAGCGTCCAACTGCTTGCGCTGATATCGGTCGCTGCACTGGCGGCATCGGTAATAGTGGTGGAGTGCCGCAACTCAATACCGTCCGAGGAGCCATCGACACCGCCGACCTCGGCGTAACGCTGATGCATGAACACGTGTTCGTGCTGTCTCCCGAGATCAACAACAACTTTCCCGAGGTGTGGGGCGACGAGGACCGCCGGGAGGCCGACGCGATCGGCCGCCTCGACGAGCTCAAGTCGCGCGGTGTGGACAGCATCGTCGACCTGACGGTGATCGGGCTCGGTCGCTACATCCCGCGGATCGCGCGCATCGCTGCGGCCACCGACATCAACATCGTCGTCGCCACCGGCATCTACACCTACAACGACGTGCCGATGTACTTCCATTTCCGCGGGCCGGGCACGCTGCTCGACGGCCCGGAGACCATGACCGAGATGTTCGTCGCCGACATCACCGACGGCATCGCGGGCACCGGCGTGAAGGCGGCGATCCTCAAGTGCGCCACCGACGAACCGGGCGTCACCCCCGGCGTCGAGCGGGTACTGCGCGCGGTTGCACAGGCGCACCGCCAGACGGGCGTGCCGATCTCGACGCACACCCATGCCGCCACTCGCCGGGGGCTGGAGCAGCAGCAGATCTTCGCCGAGGAGGGCGTCGACCTGACCCGGGTGGTGATCGGGCACTGCGGCGACACCACCGACATCGACTACCTGGAGGAGCTCATCGGCAACGGCTCCTACATCGGCATGGACCGTTTCGGGCTGGACACCTTCCTCGACACCGAGCAACGGGTCAACACCGTGGCGACGATGTGCGAGCGCGGGCACGCCGACAAGATGGTGCTGTCCCACGACGCGTCGTGCTTCATGGACTGGCTGCCAGAGGAACTCGTGCCGGTCGCGATGCCCAACTGGCATTACCTGCACATCTCGGACGACGTGCTGCCCGCCCTGAGGGAGCGCGGGGTGACCGACGAGCAGATCACCACCATGATGGTGGACAACCCGCGCAACGTCTTCTCCGCGCAGGGCGGTTACTGAATTGCCCGAAGCGACACCACCCATCGGCACTCAGGTGTCGCGACTGGCCTCCGCTGATCCCGACGCACCCGCGGTCACCTGCTCGGGCCGTACGCTCACCCGGCGTGAACTCGACCTGTCGACGAACCGGCTGGCGCGTGCCTTCGCCGCGCGCGGTGTCGGCGTCGGTGACTACGTCACGATCGTGCTGCCCAACTCGATCCAGTGGGCGCAGTCGGTGCTCGCCACATGGAAGCTCGGCGCAACGCCGCAGCCGTTGTCGGCCCGGCTGCCCGACGCCGAACTAGAGGGCCTGCTGGATCTGCGCCCGCAGGCGCTGATCGTCGGGCGCGACGACCCGCGGGGTGAAACACCAAGTGTACCTGTGGGTTTCATCCCCGAGGCGGCGCTGTCGGACGCCGAGCTGCCCGAAGTGGTGTCACCGGTGTGGAAGTCGATGGCCTCGGGCGGCAGCACGGGGCGGCCCAAGCTGATCGAGGCGGGTGGCGACAGCCGATTCCCGCCGTTGGCCGGGTATCCGCTGGGCGCCCAGGAGGGCGATGTCAACCTGATCTCGGTGCCGCTGTCGCACAACACGGGTTTCACCAACTTCGCCATCGGCTTGGTGCAGGGCCATCACCTGGTGCTGATGCCGCGCTTCGAACCGCACGAGTTCCTCGACCTCGTCACCCGGCACCGGGTCACGTTCCTCGCGACCGTGCCGACGATCATGCAGCGCCTGCTTCCGGTCTACCGAGCCGACCCAAAGGCCTACGATCTGTCGTCGATCCGCCGGTTCTGGCATCTCGCCGCACCGTGTCCGCCCGCGATCAAACAAGCATGGATCGACCTGCTGGGCCCCGATGCGGTCTGGGAACTGTACGGCGGCACCGAACTTCAAGCGCTGACGTTCATCTCCGGCGAGCAGTGGCTGAGCCATCCCGGCTCGGTGGGGGTCGTGGTCGCCGGGGAGATGAAGGTCCTCGACGACCACGGCAACGAATGCCCGCCCGGGGTCAGCGGCGAGATCTACATGCGGCCGCCACCGGGCAGCGCACCGACCTATCGCTACATCGGGTCGACGGCGAACAGCCGCGACGGGTGGGACTCGCTCGGCGATCTCGGCTATTTCGACGCCGACGGCTTCCTGTACCTCAACGACCGGCGCGTCGACATGTTCACCGTCGGCGGTCGCAACGTCTACCCCGCGGAGATCGAGTCGGCACTGTGCGCGCACCCGAACGTGCTGTCCTGCTTGGTCGTCGGCGTACCCGACGACGACATGGGCCAGGTGCCGTATGCGATCGTGCAGGCCGACGGACTCGACGAGGACGCCGTGATCGCGTTCCTCTCTGACCGCATCGCCGGCTACAAGCTGCCGCGCACGGTCGAGTTCACCGACACGCCACTGCGCGACGATGCAGGCAAGGCGCGGCGGTCGGCCGTGCGCGACGCCGTTATCGCGCGTCTCAGCTGAGTCGCTCGACCGTGAACGCGGTGAGGAACCCGATCGTGGTGATCAACCCGGTCAGGATGTGTGTCTCGGAGAACGCCTCCGGCACCATCGTGTCCGCGATCATCGCCAGGATCGCACCGGCGGCGATCGCCGTGATCACCGCGATGAGGAACGGCGAGGCATCGTCCAACAGCAGATAACCCACCATCGCCGCCAAGCCGCTGAGTACCGCGATCCCGATCCAGACGGCGAACACGTATCGCGCGCTGCGATTGGCCCCCTTCATGCCCGCGGCGCTCGAAAGCCCTTCTGGCAGATTGGAGATGAAGACCGCAGCCAACACGGGGACGCCGACACCGTGTCCGCCGATCAGCGATACGCCAAGCACGACGGACTCCGGCACGCCGTCGAGCAGGGCGCCGACGGCGATCGCCGCGCCGCTGCCGTCCTGCTGCTCCTCGGTGGGTTGCCGGCCGTGCGAGCGCTTGCGGTGTTGGGCGCCGTAGCGGGCGAGCAACGCGTTGGCCGACACGTATGCTGCGGCGCCGCCGAGGAATCCAATTGCCACAGCGAGGATTCCGCCGGTCTGCTCGGCTTCGTCGACCAGGTCGAACGCCAGCGCAGAGATCAACACCCCCGCGCCGAACGCCATGACCGATGCGACCACCCGAGCGGGCACGCGTGCCACCCATGCGATGACGGCGCCCACCACCAGCGCAGCACCCGCAACGAGGCCCCACCATCCAGCTTCCAGCCAGCCCGGCATCAACCCGTCCTCACGGCATCCCCCTTGCCTTCGGCGGGGAGGTGCCCCCAGTCCAGCAGCGGAGCCGGCTCGGCGGGGCTGCTGCGGCGATACTCCCAGCGCCGCAGGGCGACTCGGCAGGGCGACTCGACCAGCGCGTAACTGACCGCAGCGATCGCGAACCCGATCACCACCGTCAGCACCAACACCACCGGCATGTGCCCGTTGAACGCGAACTCGCCGACGATCGGGAACACCATCCAGAGTGCCGCCAGGTGCCAGATGAACAACCCGTAGGACCACCGACCCAGCGTCACCATCGTGGTGTTGCCCAGCAACCGGTGCGGGGTGTCCGGCGCGTCCAGCACCAGCGGGGCGATCAAGGCACCCGCGACCACCGCGCCCATCGCGACCTTGACGATGAACTGGTGCGCCGTGCCCGGCGTCAGGCCCTCGGGGCCCGCCAGCGGCGAGGCCGCCACCAGGAACGCGACCCCTGCGACGACGGCCATCAGGATTCGCCTCCTGGCCAGCCGGTGTGGCAGCCCGACCGGGGCCACGGTCAGTTCGGCCAGCACCATGCCCGCGACGAACCACGACAGGAAGGCGGGCGGCCAGTTCACCGAGCTGACACCGACCGGGGTGCCGAACGGGATCAGCGCCCAGCCGAGGCTCAACAGGCCGGCGGCGGCGAGCATAGGGATGCGCGCCTTCACCGGCACCCCGCGCACCAGCAGAGCCAGAACAGGCAGGGCGAGATAGAAGCTCACCTCGACCGAAAGGCTCCACATCTGCGTCAGCCCCGCCGTCAGCGTGAGTGGCACGTAGATCTGGGTCAGCGACAGGTTCGCCAGCCAGACCGTCAGGTCGGCTTTGGCGTCGGGCAGCAAGGTCAGGATCACCACCACCGCAACCAGGTACGCAGGCATGATCCGGACCAGCCGGGAGCGCAGGTAGTGCCCGGTCGCAGGCGTCGGGCGCAGGCCACGGGCCGCCGCGGCGTGACCGCGCCACAGCAGGAATCCCGACAGCGCGAAGAACACCGCGACGGCCAGGTCGAACCGCCCGAACAGCCGGCCCACCACTCCGCCGGTGTGCCCGGTTTGGAATGCGACGTGGGTCACCACGACGCCGACGGCCGCGCAGGCCCGCATTCCCTCGACCGGAGGCAGGAATCCACGGGTCCCGCTGACGCCCTGCGCACCTGCCACGGCGACCAGTGTGCCGGATGCCACGGAAGGCATCGTAGTAAGTGAGGGCCTTAGTTTGTGCTGTTAGGGTCGCTTCCCATTGGGGCAGCCCAATCGGCCGGCGACATCGAGCCAGGGAGGAACGGTTTGAACCGCGCAGTGGCGTTGCGGATCGCGGCGTGCGGGATCATGGGGTTGGGAGCCGCCCTGCTGATCGCCGCGCTGCTGCTCACCACCTATACCAAGAGCATGATCACCAAGATTCCGTTGGACCTGGACGCCACACTGGTCAGCGACGGGACTGCGACGGCATTCGACCCCGCTTCCCTGACCGCGCCGAAGTTCGAGATCGGCAAGAACGTGCCGGTCTCGCAGCAGCAGCAGGTCAGCGTCGAGGCGCCGTCGAACGCCGAGGTCGTCACCCTTCAGGTGGGCACCACGCTGCGCCGCACCGACAAGCAACAGGACACCGGTCTGCTGCTCGCGCTCGTCGACACCGTCACCCTCGACCGCAAGACCGCGATGGCCGTATCCAGTGAGAGCAATCCCGGTGGCGCAGTGCAGAAGCCGCGCACCATGGAGGACGAGCAGCCGCCGACCAACATCGCTCTGCCCCACGACGGGCTGACCTACCGCTTCCCGTTCGACACCGAGAAGAAGACCTACCCGTTGTTCGACCCGATCGCACAGAAGGCCTTCGACGCCAACTACGACGGTGAGGAAGACGTCAACGGCCTGACCACCTACCGGTTCACCCAGAACGTCGGCTACGACGAGGACGGCAAGCTCGTCGAACCCGTGAAGTACGCCTCGCTGTATGACGACGACGAGGACAGCCAGGTGACCGCGACCGCCGGGATGTGGGGCCTGCCGGGCAATCCCGACGAGCAGATCACCATGACCCGCTACTACGCCGCGCAGCGGACGATGTGGGTCGACCCCGTTTCGGGCACCATCGTGAAATCCAAGGAGCGCGCAAACCAGTACTACGCGCGCGAGGCGCTGCGGCCGGAGGTGGCGTTCGTCGACTACACCGTGACGTCGAGCGAGCAGACGGTCGAGTCGCAGATCGCCACCGCGCGCGACGAACGGGACCGGGTTGCGCTGTGGGGACGTATCCTGCCGATCACCTTCACCGCGATCGGCCTGGTGACGCTGATCGGCGGCGCACTCCTAGGTTCGTTCGGCCTTCGGGCCGAGTCCACGCTGATCGACCCCGGCCTGGACGAAGCCGATCACGGGTTCTTCGACACCCAGGGCATCAAGGTGCCCGGCGCGGAGGCCAAGACGGAGAAGTTGCAGCTGCCGACGCAGCGGCCGAGACATCCACCGGACCGGTAGGTCTGATCAACCGCTCGTTGACCAGAGTCTGGGCGCCCGCCTACTCGCTCACCCTTGCGATCGTGGTGACCGGTCCGCTGTTGGCGCCCGGATATCTGCTGCTTCGCGACGCCGTCGCCACCCCTCGGTCCTATCTTTCCGATGCGGCGCTTGGCCTTTCGGATGCGGCTCCGCGGGCGCTGCCGCAGGATTTCGCCGTCGCGCTGGCTTCGCACGTTCTCGATGGCGGCATGGTGGTCAAGGCGCTGCTGGTGGCCGGGTTGTGGCTTGCGGGGTGGGGCAGCGCCCGGCTGGCGGTCATGGTCCTGCCCGACGCCGGGGGGCCGGGCCAGTTCGTCGCGGCGACGCTGGCGGTGTGGAATCCGTATGTCGCCGAACGGCTTCTGCAGGGACACTGGAGCCTGCTGGTGGGGTACGGCTGCCTGCCGTGGATGGCGGCGACGGTGCTGCGGATGCGGACGTCGACGAGCAGGCCGCTGTGGGTCGAGATGTGCTCGCTCGCGTTCTGGGTCGCGCTTGCCGGTGTGACGCCGACCGGTCTGATGCTTGCCGCGACGGTGGCGCTGGTCTGCTCGTCGGCGCCCGGTCGCGGTCTGGCCCGAAAGCTCTGCGCGCTGACGGGCGTCGCCGTCGCGGTCGTCGCGGCGCTGCCATGGCTGACGGCTGCGGCCGTGTCCGGGTCGCTGTCGTCGTCTCAGGCCGACGGCGTCACGGCCTTCGCCGCGCGAGCCGAACCGGGTCTCGCCACGTTGGGCAGCCTGGCCAGTCTCGGCGGCATCTGGAACGGAGATGCCGTACCCGGCTCGCGGACAACACTTTTCGCTGTGGTGGCCGCCGTCGTGCTGTTGATCGTGGTGGCGGCTGGCCTGCCGGTCGTCGTCCGCACACCTGTCGCAGTCCCGCTGCTCGTTCTCGCCTTCGCGGCCGTCGTGGTGCCGACGGTGATGGCGACGGGCCCTGGGCTGGCGGCCGTCGAGTCGACGGTGCGCGCGCTGCCCGGCCTCGGCGTGGTGCGCGACGCGCAGAAGTGGGTGGCGTTGGCGGTGCCCGGTTACACGCTTGCAGCCGCCGGGGCGGTGTTGACGCTGCGGCGGTGGCTGCCCGGTTTCGCCGCGGCGGCGGTGTGCGGTCTCGCCCTGATCGCCACCCTGCCCGACCTCGCGTGGGGAGTCGGCGGCAAGGTCGGCGCGGTGCGTTATCCGCCCGGCTGGGCGGCGGCCGCGGCGGCGATCAACGCCGACCCGCGACCGGTCGCCGTGCTACCCGCAGGCAGCATGCGGAACTTCCCGTGGGCGGGCGCGGCACCCGTGCTCGACCCGCTGCCGCGCTGGGTCCGCGCCGACGTGCTGACGACCGGGGACCTGACCATCTCGGGGCGGCTGGTGCCCGGTGAAGGCGGCCGCGCCAGGGAGATCGAACGACTGCTGGCCACGGGTGCCGATCACGAGGCGCTGGCCCGTGCGGGCGTGGGTTGGCTGGTCGTCGAGTCCGGCGACGATGTCACCGTCACCCGGCTGGGCGGTGACCACGCGGCGGCGCGCCATCGCGGGCTGATGCTGCTCACCCATGGTGTGTGGCTGGCGATGCTGGCCGCGGGCGCGACGGGCGCACTGGTCGGGCTCGCCGGTCGTCGGCGACTGGGGTAGCGCACTACGCTATCGACGCCGCGGGGCCGGCGGAAGCATGGCCACATGAGCGTCGCGAGCGTATTCGAAGCCGACCTGCCGACCGTCGAGTACGAGGGCGCGACGACGCCCGACGAAGCGCACAGGAGCCTACGGAAAGCCCTCGAACAGGCACCGATCGCGATGGGGGCACACGGTCCGGAGATCCTGAGCTACGAGTTGGTGCGCGCCACCCTGCGCGACACCCGCTTCATCGTGCCGCCCGGACTCGGCCTGGAGACCCAGGGCATCACGTCGGGCTTGCTGTGGGAGCGCGCCAGCACCAGCCTGCTGGCGATCAACGGCGAGCACCACAACCGGCTGCGCCGGCTGGTGTCGAAGGCGTTCACGCCGCGGTCGGTGACGCGGTTGGACGACATCATCGTCGACGTCATCACCGGGTTGATCAATCCACTCTCCTCACGGGGACGTTGCGAGGTGGTCGCCGACATCGCCAGGCCCTATCCCGTGCCGATCATCTCGGCGCTTCTGGGTGCGCCGCAGGAAGACTGGAAGTTGTTCTCCGACTGGGCCGACGACTTCTTCAAGCTGTTCAGCTGGAACGTCGCCGAGTACGAGACCGACATCCTCACCGCCTGGCAGGAACTCGACGACTACATCGACGACATGGTGGCCGGCAGACGCGAGTCGCTCACCGACGACTTGATCTCCGAACTGATCCGCGCCGAGGACGACGGCGACCGGCTGACGATCGGCGAGCTGCGGATGCTCGCGGCCGGCATCCTGATGGCGGGCACGGACACCACCCGCAACCAGGTGGCCGCCGCGGTCGACGTGTTCTGCGATCACCCTGAGCAATGGGAGTTGCTCGGCGAGCGGCCCGAGCTGGCGATGAAGGCCGTCGAGGAGGTGATGCGCTTCTGCCCCGTGATCTTCGGCGCGATGCGGATGACCACCGAAGACGTGATCCTTTGCGACGTAATGATTCCGGCCGGGACCTTCGTGATGTGCAACACCGCCGCCGCCAACCAGGACCCCGACGTGTACGTCGAGCCGGAGCGTTTCGACATCACCCGCGAGGACGCCCCGCCGATGCAGACGTTCGGCGCCGGTGCGCACTACTGCCTCGGCGCGAACCTGGCTCGACGGGAGATGGCCGAGGCGCTGCGGCTGATGTCCAACCGGCTGCACAACCTGCGGCGGGACGGCATCGTGGAATGGAAGCCGTTCGTCGGGATCAACGGCCCCGCAACGCTTCCGATCGCGTTCGACTCCGCTTAGTCCCGTCTAGGGCGTTGCCGAGACCACGCCGCTGACCCGCAGGCCGGCGATCGTCGACTCGAGCACCGCGCGCATCGCGTCGGCGCTCTGCCGCCAGGAGAACTCCGCGCTGCGGGCCTGGGCCTTGGCGCCGAGCTGGTCGCGCAACACGGGGTCGGTCAGCAGCCGCTCGAGGCCGACCACCATCTCGCGATGATCGTCGACCAGCAGTCCCGTGACGCCGTCGACGATCGAATCGGTGAGCCCGCCGGAGTATCGGTAGCCGATCGTCGGCACGCCGTGCTGCGCGGCTTCGGTGACGGCCAGGCCCCAACCTTCCTTGCGCGACGGCAGCATATGCAACCAGCTACGTTGCAGCACTTGATGTTTGGTGACATCGTCGATGTGGCCGTGGAACGTGACGGCGTCGGAGACGTCGAGCAGACGCGCCTGCTCCACGAGGCGATCGCGCCACCATCCGCCACCGACGATGTCCAGCTGCAGACCCGGGATGCGGGGCCGCAACTCGGCGACTGCGGCCAACGCGTCCTCGATCTGCTTGTGCGGCACCAGCCTGCTGAGCGCCGCGATGCGCGGCTGCTCGGCGCGCGGCAGCGTCAACGTCTGCGGCGGCGCCTCGTCGAGACCGTTGCGAACCACGGCGACGTGGCCGGGGTCGACCCCGAGATCGATCAGGTCCCGCGCCGACGGCAGCGACACCGTGACGTACTGGTTGCGCCGGTGCAGCCACGGCGACAACCGGGACTCGACGAACCAGCCGAAGCGGCCCTTGAGACGACCGGCGACCGGCCACAGTTCGCGGTGGCAGTGGTGCACGAGGACGACGACGCGCCGCCCGTAAGCGAGCCGGGCCAGGAACGGCAGCCCGTTCTGGGTGTCGATCACGACGTCGGGCCGAACCGTGCGCAGCGGGCCCAGGCCGATGCGCGCCAGCACCATCGCCAACCCCGCCCAGATGTAGATCGAGTAGGCGCCGCCCGCCCGGTTGATCCGGACGCCGTCGACGACCTCGGTTCGCGGGGCACCGCGGTAGCGCGCCGTCCGCAGCGTCACATCGACACCGGATGCGGCCAGCTGGGCGCCGATGCGCTGCAGATAAGCCTCGCTGCCGCCGCCCTGTGGATGGCCGGTGTCCCGCCAGCACAGAAGTAGGACGGATCTCAGGCGGCTGGGCATCCGTGCCAGCGTAACCGCTGCGTATCGTTCGGCTTCATGGCCGCCACCGACGTCTTCGCCCGACGGGCGACGCTGGCGCGATCGGTGCGTCTGCTGTCGGAGTTCCGCTTCGAGCAACGCGATCCGGCCCGGTTCTACACCGCCCTCGCCGACGACACCGCCGCGATGATCGGCGATCTGTGGATGGCGGCTCGGGGCGAGCCCGCCGAGGGTCGGCTCCTGCTCGACGTGGGCGGCGGACCCGGCTATTTCGCGTCGGCCTTCGAAGACGCCGGCTTCGGCTACATCGGGGTCGAGCCCGACCCCGGTGAGATGCATGCCGGTCCTGCAACCGGTGGGACGGCCACCTACGTCCGCGCATCCGGGATGGCCTTGCCCTTCGCCGACGCCAGCGTCGATGTCTGCCTGTCGTCGAATGTGGCCGAGCACGTGCCGCGGCCGTGGCAGCTGGGCCGCGAGATGCTGCGGGTGACGAAGCCCGGCGGCCTTGTCGTGCTGTCCTACACCGTGTGGCTCGGCCCGTTCGGCGGCCACGAGATGGGCCTGACGCACTACCTCGGCGGCGCGCGGGCAGCCGACCGATATGCGCTCAGGCACGGTCGGCGGCCGAAGAATGACTACGGGTCGTCGTTGTTCGCGGTCAGCGCCGCCGACGGTCTGGACTTCGGCGCGGCCACCGGTGCACTCATTGCGGCTTTCCCCCGTTACCACCCGAGATGGGCCTGGTGGATGACAAAGGTCCCGGTGCTGAGGGAGTTTCTGGTGAGCAATCTGGTGCTGGTGCTGCAGCCGTCGTGAGGCGCCGAACTGCAACAGGTTCTCGTTTTGCGGGATCGTGGGTAATGTGACGGCCATGACACAAAGCACGACGTTCAAGACCGAGTGGGACAAGCTGTTCATCGGCGGCAAGTGGACCGAGCCCGCGACCGCGGACGTCATCGAGGTGCATTCGCCGGCCACCGGCGAGCTGGTCGGCAAGGTGCCGCTGGCGAGCGCGGCGGACGTCGACGCCGCCTGCGCGGCCGCGCGCAAGGCCTTCGACGAGGGGCCGTGGCCGCACATGTCGCCCGACGAGCGCGCCGCCGTGCTGGGCGCCGCCGTCAAGCTGATGGAGGAGCGGGCCGACGAACTGAAATTCCTGCTGGCCGCCGAGACGGGCCAGCCGCCGACGATCGTTGACATGATGCAGTACGGCGCGGCGATGGCGGCCTTCAGCTACTACGCCGACGCGGCCGACAAGTTCACCTGGCGCGACTTCCGTCAGGGTGTCTACGGCGAGACGATGGTCGTGCGCGAGCCGATCGGCGTCGTCGGCGCCGTCACGGCCTGGAATGTGCCGTTCTTCCTCGCCGCCAACAAGCTCGGCCCCGCGCTGGTCGCGGGCTGCACCATCGTGCTCAAGCCGGCCGCCGAGACGCCGCTGTCGGTCTTCGCGATGGCCGAGATGTTCGCCGAAGCCGGGCTGCCCGAAGGCGTGCTGTCGATCGTGCCCGGTGGACCCGAGACGGGCCGCGCGCTGACCGCCAATCCCGAGATCGACAAGTTCACGTTCACCGGCAGCAGCGCGGTGGGCAAGGAGATCGGCAAGATCGCCGCCGAGAAGCTGAAGCCGTGCTCGCTGGAGCTCGGCGGCAAGTCGGCGGCCATCATCCTCGAGGACGCGGACCTGGACTCCACGCTGCCGATGTTGTTGTTCTCCGGGCTGATGAACTGCGGGCAGGCCTGCGTGGGGCAGACCCGCATCCTGGCGCCGCGGTCGCGTTACGACGAGATCGTCGAGAAGGTGTCCGCGGGGGTCGCCGCCATGCCGGTCGGGTTGCCCGACGACGCCGGGGCCATGGTCGGCCCGTTGATCAGTGAGAAGCAGCGCGAGCGCGTCGAGGGCTACATCCGCAAGGGTGTCGAGGAAGGTGCGCGGCTGGTCGCCGGCGGCGGCCGCCCGGAGGGCCTGGAGAGCGGATGGTACGTCCAGCCAACGGTTTTCGCCGATGTCGACAACTCGATGACCATCGCGCAGGAAGAGATCTTCGGCCCGGTGCTGGCGATCATTCCTTACGAGACCGAGGACGACGCCGTGCGCATCGCCAACGACTCGCCCTACGGGCTGGCCGGCAGCGTGTGGACCACCGACAACGACAAGGCCATGAAGATCGCGTCGCTGATCCGCACCGGCACCTATGCGGTGAACATGTACGCGTTCGACCCGGGCTCGCCGTTCGGCGGCTACAAGAACTCGGGCATCGGCCGGGAGAACGGGCCCGAGGGCATCGAGCAGTACACCCAGGCCAAGAGCGTGCTGCTGCCGTTCGGCTACAAGCCGGAGTAGCCGCCCGGTTCGTTCGGCGACGTGGCTGCTTTTCCGGTGGGATCCTCGAAGGATGGTTGCCTCCTATCAAGAATTCGCGACTGAACACCGTGGCCAGCACCTGACGGTGGTCAACCGGTGGTGTGCTGTCGTCGGCAACTATTCGAACGTTCCGACTGCAATCGCGCTGCTTTCGGGTCGACCGCGAGTCGGTGCCGCGATCTTCGGCTTGGGGACGGCGATTCTTCTCGCCGGTCATGCCGCCGAGGGCAACATGCTTCGGCCCGTCCGCGACTTCGCTGAGCATCCGGTCTGGGCGACGCGAGCAGATTTCGCTCTCGCAAACGCGACAGTCCGCAACGCACTCAAGTCCTGAGTGATCTGGCGTCGTTTCGCCGTGGGAGTGACAGCATCTCTCGAATCCAGACATTCCGTGGAACGAGGAGATGCGAGTATGTGGGCACGGCACAACCGCCTGACGGCGAGCCCAGGAACAGCCGCCCTCACAATGCCACTTATGGCCGAAATGGACGTGCGGGCAGTGCTCCGGCAGTGAGCCGTGGCGCGAAACACTCAGGCGACGGCTTCTTCGCAATGTTCGACGGTCCGCAGCGGGCGATCCGCTGTGCCATGGCAATTCGCGACGCGGTGCAAGCACTCGGTATCGAGGTGCGGGCTGGGTTGCACACCGGCGAGTGCGAGGTCCGCGGTGATGACATCGGCGGGATCGCACGAGCTCAAGGGCGTGCCCGGCGAGTGGCATCTCTTCGCCGTCGCTTCATGACGATCGACCACCCTGCAAACCAGACTCGACGGTGAGCGAGCCGTCCAGTGGGTCGTAAATCTGGACGGCGTCGGGAATCGGCGGGACCCACGGGTGGCGAAACTTCGTGAAGAATTCGGTTGTAGGCGGTGGGAATACCGCGTCGACGAAGCTTCCGAGCGCGATGGTGAATACGCGCTCGCCGATGTGCGGGAAGATTGTGTCCATGTACGTGCTGGAGCCGCACACCGCACAGAAGAGGTAGTTGATTCCTCCTGGCATGCCCACGGCTCCGACGCCGTCGACTTAGAGGCCGTTGTAGCAGTGCGTCTCGCCTGTACGAGCAGCGGCTCGCCCTCAACTATGACTTCGACCCGACCGCAGGCGCACCGAGCGGTTCGCGTTGTCATTCGCATCTCCATCGATCCAGAGGGACTCAATGTACCCCTAGGTTTGCGGATCCGCCTGAGACGATGGAGTGGGCGGTTTGCTCCACCCGATCAGCGCCCCTGTTGTACCAGACCTTGTGTAGTAGATCGCTTTGCCAGGACGCTGCGGCTCGGCAAAGATGTCGCCGACGATCTTTCCGGCGTCGCGACGACCGTCCATGATCAATACCGGCGCAAGAGAAGCACGGAGTTTGCCGAGGACCGAGCTGCCGATCGCCACCTGGTTCCAGTTCGCCACCGCGGTGGCGGCAAAGACGTGGAGGCCGGTGTCCCGCGCGCCTTCGATGTGGGGCCCCAGCATCATCAGCGGGTTGTCCATCGTCGACCACACGCCCGCGTCGTCGACGACGACGAAGATCTTGGGTCCGGACCAGAATCTCTTCGTCATCATCTCCTCCTGCGTGGTGCCGGGAGGAGGTTGCCGGCTGTCGAGCTCAGCAACGAGTTCCTTGATCGCCTCGCGGATGGCGGTCTGGGTGTAGGCGTAGTCGCGCAGGTGTGGCCCCTGCACGACGCCGAGAAGCGTGCGACGCGGATCGAGGACCAGAATCTGCGCCTCTTCCGGACGGTAGAGGGAGGTGAGCGACCGGCACAGCACCCGCAGGAAGTTGCTTCGGCCCGAGCGCGGCGCGCCGACGGCGACCGCGTGCGGGTGATCGGCGATGTCGAGGTAGGCCGGGCCCAGGTCCCTCTCCGAAAGGCCGAACGGGATCAGGCTGCGCCGGGTAACCGGCTGCGCCAACCGCTGGACCTCTTCGAACGGCACCGACTCGGGCAACCGGCTGACCGTGGCGGCCTTCTGGATCCCGGACACCTCGGCGATCAGCGGGCCGATGTCGCGCGTCGCGACCCGGCCGTCCCCTCGTTCGCCCAACTCGGGCACGCCGATCATCAGGTGCATGCCCGCCTTCGTGATCCCGCGGCCCGGCATCGCGCGCGGCACCTTCTTGGCGAGCTGGCGGTTCATCTCCGAGTCGCCGGGGTCGGTCAGCCGCAGTTCGATGCGCTCGGTGGCCAGCGGCTTGAGCGCCTGCTTGAAGCCCTGCAGGTAGCTGGTGTGCGAGATGACGACGTGCACGCCGTAGCTCAGGCTGCGGGCCAGCGCGACGATGTGGTCGGCGTACTGCGGGTACTCGCTGGCGAACGTGGCCCAGCCGTCGACGACGAGGACGACGTCACCGCCGGCCACCGGTACCGGCTCCGGCTTGTCACTGAACTTGCGCCGCCGGACCTCTTCCATGTCCAGACCGCTCTTCGCGAACACCGCTTCGCGTTCGGCGACGATGCCCTGCACCGACGCGATGATGCGGCCGACGCCCTCGCGGTCCACCGCGGGAGCGAGACCGGCGACGTGGGGCAGCCCACCGACGGCGGCGAGGCTCGGACCGCCCGCCGCGACGCAGTAGAACTGCACCCGCTCCGGCCGGTACATCAATGCCGCGGTGGTCATCATCGTCGCGAGGGTGTTCGTCACGCCGGACTGGGGCCCGCCGATCACCAGCGCGTTGGCGCCCAACAGGTCCAGGAAGTGCACGTCCTGGCGATGCTGGCGCGGCCGGTCCTCGATGCCGATCGGGAACGCCAGGCCGGGCGTCTTGCCGTAGTCGACGTCCCACGGCTTGCCCCGCACCAGCCTGACCAACTCGTCGGCGGTGGCCGGCTTCTCCAGCGGGGGCAGCCAGAGCTGGCGGGGCGGCCGGGCCCCGGTCGCGCGCAACGAGTCCACGATGGTGTCGACGACGGTGGGCGGCAGTTCACCGGGCGCCAGCGGTGCCGGGGCCTGCTCCTGCACCGGCGCGGGATGGTGTCCGTTGGTCTCCGGCGGGGCGAGTAACCCGTCTTCGTCGGGCACCTCGGTCGCGCTGAACGACCGAGGCGTGAACCAGGTACCCGCCGCCGCCACCGGCGCGGGCCCGCCGTCTTCGGGCGGTGGCACGAACGGTGGCGATGAGTAGAACGCGCGGAACTCGCGGGGCGGGCGCTGACCCTCGCGCAGGTAACCGGTGCCCTCCTTGCCCTTCTCGGGCAGATGCGCGGCGATCGACGACCCGATGGCCTCGCGCGAATCCTCTTCGGTGCCGGTGCGCAATGCCATGAAGAAGCCGATGAGGCTGCGGATCTTCATCAGCCGGTGCGCGTCGACGGTCTGACCAGCCAGCTGGAGGAAGACGTGCATCGAGCGGCCCTGTCGGACGATGCGCCAACACAGGTCGACGAACTCGGTGCCCAGCTCGCTGCGGAACAGCTCCTGGTACTCGTCGATGATCACCACCAGGCCCGGCACGGGTTCCAGCGACGGGTCGACCATCCGCTTCTCGTTGTAGACGTTGAGGTCTTTGCAGTTCGTGGCGGCGCACAGCGCGCCGCGGCGGTCGAGTTCACCCTCCAGCGCCTCGAGCATCCGCTCCACCAGGTGCATCTCGTCGCCGAGGTTGCTGACGCTGGCCACGACATGCGGAAAGCGTTCCAGCACAATGCCCGCCGACTTCATCTTCCAGTCGAGGAACGCGACATTGACCGTCTCCGGCGAATGAGTCAGCGCCAGCGACGTCACCTCGGTGATGATCGTCTCCGACTTGCCCGATCCCGAGAATCCGATCAGCACCGAGTGCATGCCCATCCCGTACTGGGAGGTCTCCTTGAGGTCCAGTTCGACTACTTCGCCGGTCGGGTCGAGGCCGATCGGGAAGCGCATCCACAGCCGGTTCTGGGTGCGGCGCGCCGACCAGAGCCGGTCCACATCCAGTTTGCGGGCATCGCGAATGCCCAACACCTCCAACAGATCTCGGGCCGGTCCGTCGGAGGAAACGGCGGTGGCCGCGCCGACCGGCCGCCAGGGGGCGAGTGTGCGTGCGAACCGCTCGGCCTCGGCGATGCTGATGGTGTCGGCGACGGCGTAGAAGGCGTCGTCGAGGTCCTCGGGTACCGACGTCATCGGTAACCCATCCCGACCCGCTTGCGCAGCACACCGTCGGACAGCCGGTAGGTGGTGTCGGGATCGAAGCCGACACCGCGGTGCGACGTTGCCGGTCCGGCGGCTCCGGCACCGGCTTCGGGCGCCAACCGCAGGAAACACACGCGGCCGACGCCGCGCTTGCCGGTGGCCCCGGCCCAGTCCTCGGCCGCGCCGCAGTTGTCGTCGACGATTACCCACAGCGGAGGTGCCGACGGATCGGGGCCGCCGTGCAGCCCGCTGGCCGGCGGCATCCACTCCTTGCGGTCCAGAAGCTCGTCGCCTGCGAAGGCCTCCAGGTCGGCCGGCGAACTGAACACCAGCCGGCGCTCGCCGCATCCGTCGCGCGCCTCGGAATGCTGGCAGTGCGGGAGCCATTTCGCCCAGTCCCAGCGGTCGGGAGCCGATGTCACGAGCATGATCTGGAGATCGGCGGGGCTGTGGAAGGCGGCCAGCTGGCAGATCATCGACCTGGCGACGCCGCGGACCTCGTCCAGGTCACCCACCAGCGCGATGCCGGGGCTGCGTTCCAGCCACAGCACCCGTGGCATTCCGCGCACATGGCGCTGTTCGAGCAGGAACTTGCGCAGCGCGTGGCCGGTCGCGGGCTCGATCTTGGAGGCGGCCGCGATCTGAGGCTTGTCGATGGTCATGGCGAGCTCGACGCGCCCGGTGCCGAGCCGCACCACGCCGAATTCGGGATCGCCGGGGCGGCGCTCCCACATTCGTGGCGAGCCGGCGACGCTGATCAGTTCCGACGGTGGCCAGTGGCTGTGCTGCCGGTGCGACCACTGCTTGCGCGCGGCCTCCTGCACCTCGTCGCGCACTTCGTCGAGACGGGCGAAGTACTCGCGGCGGTACTGCTCGAGCTGGCTCCACGGCATCTTCTGTGCCGCACCGCGCCCGCGGAACAGCATTCCGCCCATGCTCATCAGCATGATCAGCGGGAAGATAGCAAACCCGTTGGCAAGCGATCGCTGACCCGAAACGTACATCGCGATGATGAACCCGAGCACGCCGACGATGAGCCCGATCGGCAGCACGATGCCCCAGATACTCCTGGGCGGCGGCACCGGCGCGGCGATGGGCGGCTCGACTGCGATCTTGCCCCCACCGGCCTCGGGAGGCGGCACGCGCGGCGGCGGCACGAACGGGCGGGTAGTCACGTGGTAACCCTAACCGAGATCCGGTTCACCGCTGGTCGGCAACTTCTCCGAAGGCCTCAACGGCTGGCCTTCCACGATTCTTGAGCAACCACATTGGCTCTGGCAAGCAAATCGTTGAGCCTCTCCTCGAGGCCGAGGTGGGTGAGCCGGCTCGGCACCGACTCGTCGATGAGCAGGCGCAGCAGGCGGCCGTCGGGCCCGAGTTGGATGCGGATGTCGCCGGCGGGATCCTCGGCGTCGGTGCGCAGGGCGGCCAGCCGGTCCAGGATGGACGTCAGCTCGTCGTACGTTGCCGCCAGTTCGGCCTGGCTGTACTTGACCTTGCCGGCGTCGTCGAGCTCGTCGAAGCCGGTCATATCGGCTCGTCGTTCAGCGGCGCTAGCGTGATTCGCCGCAGTATCGGACCGCGGGGCGGATCGTCGTCGGAGTCGGCATCGGCGCGGGCGCGGGAGGCTTCCGCGGCCGCCGCGGTGCGGTCGGAGACCCTGCCGGTCACAGGCTCGGTGTGCGGCTGCGGCGGCGTCACGACCTTCTTGTCCGCAGGCACCTTGTCGGCGCCGTCGTCGCCGCCCTTGCCGTGCGCCATCATCCCGCCCATCGGCATGCCCATCGGCATCCCGCCCATCGCGCTGCCACCGACGGGCGTCGGCGTCGTCGCCGGGGGCGCACCACCCGACGGCATGGTCGGTGGTGTGTGCGACGTCGACGGCGTGACGGGTGGCCCGAGGGCGCCTGCCGGATGCGTGTCGCCGCCACCACTGCCGCCGCCCGCGCCGCTGCCTACCTTGGCCTTGGGCAGCTCGGCGGACTTGAAATCCCCGGTGTTGCTTGACAATTCGGCGCCGGTGGCCTTCTGGGAGGCCAGTCCGGACATCCCCTGGGTGGCGGCTTGCGCCAGGCCCTGGCCTGTCTGCATGAGTGCCTGGGGAACCTGGCCGGCCAGGCCGGCCAGCCCTCCCGCCAGACCGCCGATCGCGCCGAGCGCGGCGGGCAGCATCTGCGCGAACTGCCCGGCCCCTTCGCCGGCCTGGCCGGCTTCGGTGGCCGCCGCCTTGGCCAGCTGTGCCTGGCCCGGCACCCCCGCGGCGCCTGCTCCCGCCGGGGCACCCGCACCGGCTGGGACACCTGCGCCGCCTGCTGCGCCCGCGCCGGGGGCCTGCGGCGCGGCGGCACCCTTGGGCGACGTCGTGGTCTCGGTTACCCCGGCATAGCGCGTCGCCTCGGCGGCTGCGCGCGCTTCGAGCTGGCCGTGCGCGAACTTGGCCTGAGACATGCCGACCGGATCGCGGGCCGCACTCGCCCGCTGGAAGGCGTCTTCGGCGTCCCTGAACTCCTGGGGCTTTGGCGTCGCGGACACGGTTTGGCTGTAGTCGTCGGCATGCTTGCGGGCCTGGTCGGCCAGTTCGAACCAGCGGTCTGAGATCGTGTTCAGCGCGGCGACGTGTTCGTTGAGTCGGCCGGCGAGAGCGGCCGTGCCGACCGGACTGTCCCACAGCTCTGGCACGGCCGCGGCCACCTCGCGCACCGTGGTCGCGGCGTTGTCGATCGCGATCCCGTTGTCGGTCGCGGTGCTGCTGAACCCGGCCCCGTTGCTTGCCGACCCGGTGTGTACCAACTGGGAGAAGCCCTCGCCGCTGAGCGGCGTCCCCGGTGGAGGGGGTATCCGCACGTCGGGTGGGATCGGCGGCACGGGTTCCAGGGTGGCCAGCGCACCGTCGTCGACGACCGGCGCCAGCGGCAGCAACATGTTCAGGCCTGCCGCGTTGATCTCGTCCTGGCCACCGAACTTCTGGGCGATCATCACCAGGTGCCCGGCCGCCTTGTACATGCTGTAGGACTGCGTGCACGCCGCAGCCCAAAGCTGTGTGGCCGCCATGTCGAGCCGGGCAGCGGCACCGCCGGAGGTGGGATCAGAGGCCAGCGGAGCCGCCTCGGCGAGAACGCCCTGCGCGGAAGTCGCGAGTCCAAGCAACTTCTGCGCTGCGGCGACCAGCCCGGGTACATCGACCTTCATCAGCGGCTACAGCCCTGTCAGCTTCCGTTCGGCGGCGGCGAGGTCCTGCTCCGTTGGCATGTCGTCCACAGGAATCGACCGCCGCTGAAGCTCGGCACGGATCACCAGCTGCCCCTTCAAGTAAGCGACATCGTTGCACGCCATGATGCCCTGCGCGATGTCGATGGCCGACCGCTTCATGGCGGCGGGCTCGATCTGCACGCCGAGGGTGTGGCCTGCAAGGGCGACCCGCACGAAGATCGTGTTGTCGGGGGTCGCGGCGGTGAACGACTGCTCAGGCAAGGCGGACCGCCGCGGCGTTGATCTCGTCCTGCTCACTGAACTGCGCCGCGATCGATCGCAGTTTGTCGGCCGCGGTGCGATGGGCCGCCTCGTGCTCGGCGAAGGCCGAGTCTCGGCGCTGCACAACGTCGTTGGCCGCCGCCTTGAACTGATGCATGATCGGCCCGTGGGTGGCCACCGCGGCCAGGATCTCGGATCCGGCGCTGCGGGCGACCGCGATCTCGTCGGCGACGCCGTCGTGCCGGGAGGCGATCTGGTTCAGCAGCGACGGGGTGATGCGGATGCTTGTCATGGGGTGCTCCTACAGCAGGCGGGCGGGCCGGGTCTGGGCGGGACCGTCGTCGGGTCGGTCCTCGGGCGCCGGCGGCATAGGCCGGTCGTCGCGGTCGGCGGTGTCGTCGTGCTCGCCGACGCCGGCGTCGGGGTCGGCGGGGTCGTCTGCCGCGTCATCCCGCTCGGCGGTGTCGTCGGGGTCGTCATGCTCCGGTTCGTGCGCGGCACGCTCGTCGGCGACCTCCGGCTCACCGGCGCGCTCGAGAAGACCCGAAGCCAGCCCGGCCAGCGGCGATGCGGCGCCCGCCAGCCCACCCGCACCCTGCGCGGGGCCGGCGACCGCGCCTTGCGCCGCCTGCGGCAACGCACCCAGCGCCGAGCCGAGTGCCGGCATCACGCCCGCGGTCTGATCGGTGGCGGGGGCGCCGGGCGGCGGCGCCGCAGCGGGCCCTGAACTTTCTGCCTGCCCGGCGGTCGGCAGCAGATAGCCGCTGGCCAGCGCGCGGGTCAGCTTCGCGTGGTCCTCGTCGGTCAGCGCGCCTGCGTCGACGATGCCCTGGATCTCTGCGACCTTGCCACGCAGGAACAGCAGGAACTGTCGCTCGCCTGCCGGCGTATCGAGGGCGGCGACCGGGTTGGTGATGGCCTCGATCAGCTGGCGCTGAATGTCCTCAAGCCGGTCGCGGCCGGCCACCGTCACCGCATGCGCAGTCAGGATCGCCTCGGTGAGTTCGATTTCCGCCGAACGCAATTCGGAGAAGTCGTGGCTCAGCCCGGACTGCAGGGCACGAACCGCATCGACGGCTTCGCCGGACTGCAGGGTCTCGACCGAAGGCTGCGTCACATCAGCCCTCCGCCGAGGTTGTCCACGAGGTCGGGGGGCGGCGCGAACTCCCTCGGGAGCGCCGGACGGCCGGCGCCGTCGTACAACTCCTGGGCGTGCGAGAGCGCCGTCAGCACGGTGCTGACCTGCCCGAGCAGCCAACCGTCCACGTCCGCCCCTTTCGTCGCCAGTCAGCCTAACCCGCAGTACGGAGGCCTTTCCGCGGCAATTTCCGGCCGGAGCGCCGGCAACGCGTGCCGACGCGCTGGTCAGGCGTCGAGGTCCTGCTCGACGAGCGCGGCGACCTTCTTGAGCGCCTCTTCGTCGTCGGACGCGACGGTGACCTGGGCGCCGTTGGCGGCACCGAGCGTCATGATCATCAGCGCCGAGCCGGCGTCGACGGCGTCGCCGCCGTCCACCGAAAGTGTCACGGGCACACCGGCGTCGACGACAGCCTCGGCGATGATCGCAGCGGGCCGGGCATGCAGGCCGATCGCTGATCCGACGACCACGGTCTTCTCGGGCATGGGTTCTCCTCGTTGTCGTTGGTTGATTGTGCGGATCAGGCGGTCGCCAGCGCGGGCGTTTCGTCGGCCTTGGCGCCGGGGTTGACGAATTGCTTGGCGGCGATGACCGCGAGAGCACCGACCACCGAACCGATCGCGATCGCGATGATGAACCAGAGCAGGTCGCCGATGGCGAAGAACACGAAGATGCCGCCGTGCGGCGCCCTCGAGGTGACACCCGCCGCCATGCACAGAGCGCCGGTGATCGCGCCGCCGAACATCATCGACGGGATGACCCGGAACGGGTCGGCCGCGGCGAACGGGATCGCGCCTTCGGAGATGAAGCAGGCACCGAGAAGGACTGCCGCCCTGCCGTTTTCGCGTTCCGGCTCACTGAACAATCGGGGCCGGACGAACGTCGCCAGTGCCATCGCCAACGGCGGCACCATACCGGCGGCCATCACCGTCGCCATGATCTCGAACGACGCCGTGGTGGCCGCGGTGAGCCCGGCCGTGGCGAACGCGTAGGCCGCTTTGTTGACCGGCCCGCCGAGATCGAAGCACATCATCAGGCCGAGGATCACGCCGAGCAGGACCGCGGAGGTGCCCGACATTCCGCTGAGCCAGTCGGTCAGTCCCGACGTGAGCGCGGCCAGCGGGCGGCCGAGCAGCATGAACATCAGGATGCCGACGACGAGTGAGGCGACCAGCGGGATGATGACCACCGGCATCAGGCCCCTGAACCATTGCGGGACAGTCGTTCTGCTGATCCAGAGTGCCGCGAAACCCGCGATCAGGCCGCCGACGATGCCGCCGATGAACCCGGCGCCGACGAAGACGGCCACCGCGCCTGCGGTGAATCCCGGCGCGATGCCGGGCCGGTCGGCGATCGCGAAGGCGATGTAGCCGGCCAGCGCGGGCACCAGGAAGCTGAACGCCAGTCCACCGAGGCTGAACAGCACCGCCCCGAGGTATTGCGTGAAGCCGCCCGGCGGCAGGTTCCACAGCGAGTTGTCGAGCGCGTACATGTTCCCGAACGACTGGGTGCCGCCGTCGGGCTTGTTGGCGATCTCGTAGCCGCCGAACAGGAAGCCCAGGGCGATCAGAAGGCCGCCGGCCGCGACGAACGGGATCATGTAGCTGACACCGGTGAGCAGGATCTGCCTGGTCCGGGTGCCCCAACCGACACCACCGGCCGGAGCGGTCGCCGCCGACGTGCCGGCGCTTGTGCCCTCGACCCTGGCGGCATTCGGATTGTCCGCGGCCGCAAGGGCTTCGGCGACCATCTTGGCAGGCTCGTTGATCGCCCGCTTGACGCCGGAAGCCACGACCGGCTTGCCCGCGAACCGCTGCCTGTCCTTCACTCCGACGTCGGTGGCGAAGATGACGGCGGCCGCACCCGCGATCGTCGAGGGGTCCAGCGGGGTGCTGCCCGAGGAGCCCTGCGTCTCGACGTGCAGCGTGACACCGGCGTCCTTGGCCGCGGCCGCGAGCGAGTCGGCAGCCATGTAGGTATGGGCGATGCCGGTGGGGCACGCCGTGATCGCCACCAATGTCTTGGGCATGTCGGCGACCGGCGCCTGCGCGGGGCTCTTCGGGGCGACCTTGTCGGCGGGGTTGAGTATCTCGTCGACGAGCGCGACCACCTCGTCGGGGTTTGCCGCGCCGCGCAGTGACGCCACGAACTCCTTGCGCACCAGCGCCCGGGCCAGGCTCGAAAGCAGCTTCATGTGCTCGGCGCCGCCTGCTTCGGGGGCCGCGATCAGGAACGCCAGATCCGCGGGGCCGTCGGGCGCGCCGAAGTCGACCGGCGGCTGCAACCGGGCGAAGCCGATCGACGCGGTGTCGACATGCGGTGAGCGGCAGTGGGGAATCGCGATGCCCCCGGGCAGTCCCGTAGCCGACTGTTCTTCGCGGGCCATCGCGGCGGCGATCAGTCCGTCGGCGTCGCGGGTGCGCCCGGCGTCGGCGAGCGCGCCGACGAGACGCCCGATCACGGCCTGCTTGTCGGCGCCCGCATCGACGTCGAGCAGCACCAGGCCGGTATCGATGATGGGTCGGGAAGCGGTGCTTGTCATGGCGGTACCTTCGGTTGGTTGGCTACGGGCTGGCGGGGTCGGCGGCGGGCGAGATCGACGTCACCGCAACGGCATCGAGCCGAATCTCGGCTGGGGTGGGCAACGCGGAGCCGGGGAGTGCGGCCGCTGCGCTGCCGTAGGCGACGGCCATCTGCAGCCGCTGCGGCGGCTCGGCGCCTGCGACGGCGGCGCGCAGGTAGCCGGCGAGGCTGGAGTCGCCCGCACCGACGGTGCTGCGCGGAACGATCGGCGGCGGCGTGGCCAGCCAGGCGCCTGCGTCGCTGACCAGTACTGCGCCCGCCGCGCCGAGCGTTGCGAGCACCGCGCCGACGCCGCGGTCGACGAGTCGCTGCGCCGCCGACACCACGGGTTCGGGGTCGCCGTGCGCGACCGCCGCCTCCAGCGCCTGCGGGGAGAAGCCGATGACGCCTGCGAGCTCTTCGGCGTTGGGCTTCATGAGATCGGGTGCGGCCGTGTCGAATCCGTCCACCAGAGCCGCAAGCGGACGGTCGGAGGTGTCGACGGCGACCTGGCATCGGTACGGAGCGAGCATCGCGACGACGTCGGCGTACCAGGTGTCGGGCAGGCCCGGGGGCAGCGAGCCCGACAGCACCACCCACGACGCGTGCTCGGCGCTGCCGACAACGGAACGGGCGAGTGCGTCGACGGCCGCGGCGTCCAGCAGGGCACCGGGCTCGTTGATCTTCGTTGTGGTGCCGTCCATTTCGGTGATCGCGATGTTGGTCCGCACCGGCGCGGTGATCGGCACGCAGCGAAACGCCACCGCGCAGTCCTGCAGTGCGGTCACCATCGGATCGGTTCCCGAGGCGGGAAGCAGCGCGACCGCGTCGACGCCGGCCAGACACAGCGCACGCGCCACGTTGACGCCCTTGCCGCCGGGCTCGGTGGTGGCCGAGCTGACCCGGTGCACGGCGCCTCGGGTGAGCGGAGTCGCGAGGGTGACGGTGCGGTCGAGGCTCGGGTTCGGTGTGACGGTGACGATCATGCGATGACCACTTCGATGCCCTGCTCGGTCAGCTGTTCGCGGTAGGCGCCGCTGAGCTCGGAGTCGGTGATCAGCACGTCGACTTTCGACAACGGGGCGAAGCTGACGAAGTCCTCGTGGCCGACCTTCGTCGAGTCAGCCGCGACCACGACGTAGTTGGCGCTGGCGATCATCGCCCGCTTGACGGCAGCCTCTTCGCTGTCCGGGGTGGACAGTCCGTGCCGCACGCTGATGCCGTTCGTCCCGATGAAGGCGATGTCGACGCGCATCGTGTCCAACACCCGCAGCACCTGCTCGCCGACCGCGGCCTGGGTCAGGCCACGCACGCGTCCCCCGAGCAGCTGCAGCGAGATCGACGGCATGCCTGCCAACCTCGCCGCGATGGGCACCGAGTTCGTCACGACATTGAGCTCGCGGTCCGACGGCAGCGCAGCCGCGATGCGGCTGGTGGTGGTGCCCGCGTCGAGCAGCATGCTGGCCCCGCTCAGCGGGAAGAACTCGGCCGCCGCCGCAGCGATCGCATCCTTGTGGCGGGCACGGGTGTTCTCACGCTCGCCGACGCCGGGCTCGACGAGCCGCAGCGCGCGCACTGGAACGGCGCCGCCGTGCACCCGTCGCACCAGCCCGGCGCGGTCCAGGACCGCCAGGTCGCGGCGGACGGTCTCGGTGGTGACGTCGTAGGTCTCGGCCAGGTCCGCCACCGAGGCGCGACCCTTGCTGATCACCAGCGAGGCGATGGCCTGCTGACGCTCTTCGGCATACATGGTGCTCCGTTTATGTGGTTTCTGGCCGATATTTATGTTGGTATCTGTTGTTTTACTCTTGCTTATGTTGACTTGTCAACGGTGGGTTTGTAATCTGCTTCACATGACCGCCTCGTCTCCGCTCACATCACTTCCCTCCGATGCCGGGACCGCCGGGCCGTCCGCCGGCGCTGTTCTGCAGGGTGTTCCGGTGGTCGCAGGGATTCAGTACGGCCCCGTGATCCGCCCCGGCCGCCTCCCCGTCCTCGACGCCGTCGACGATGCGCCCGAGGTTGCCGAAGCGGACCGTCCGGCCGAGGCCGCCCGCTTCACCGCCGCTGCCGCCGCGGTGGCGTCACGGCTGCGCGACCGGGCGGCCCACGCCACCGGCGCGGCGTCGGAGGTACTGGCCGCGACGGCCACGCTGGCCCAGGACCGGGCCTGGCTGGGCGCCGCCGAGAAGACTCATCGCAGGCGGGACTCCCGCTGCGCGGGCCGTCGTCGGCGCAGTCGACCAGTTCGTGGACCTGTTCACTGCGCTCGGCGGTCTGATGGCCGAGCGCGTCACCGATCTGCGCGACATCCGCGACCGGGTGGTCGCCGAGCTGAGCGGCCTGCCCGAGCCGGGCGTCCCGCTGCCCGACGTGCCGTCGGTGCTGCTGGCCGACGACCTTGCTCCGGCCGATACCGCAGGCCTCGACCCGGCTCTCGTGGTCGCGCTGGCCACCGCCCTCGGCGGGCCGACCAGCCACACCGCGATCATCGCCCGACAGCTCGGACTGCCGTGCGTGGTGGCGGTCGACGGCCTTGACACGGTGGAGGCCGGTGCGATGGTGCTCGTCGACGGCACCCTCGGCACCGTCACGGTGTCACCCGACCCGACCGCGGCGACCCAGGCGGTGGCTTCGGCGCGCCGCGAGGCCGAGCTGGCTGCGCAGTGGGCCGGTCCCGGTGCGACATCCGACGGGCACGCCGTCGTGATCCTGGCGAACGTACAGGACGGCGCGGCGGCCCGCAGCGCGCGCGAGACTCCGGCCGAGGGTGTGGGGTTGTTCCGCACCGAGCTGTGCTTCCTCAACCGTGACTCCGAGCCCAGCGTCGACGAGCAGGCCCAGATCTACGGCGAAGTGCTCGACGCGTTCTCCGGACACAAGGTCGTGATCAGGACGCTCGACGCAGGCTCCGACAAGCCGCTGAAGTTCGCCGGACACCCGCAGGAGGCGAACCCGGCGCTCGGAGTGCGGGGCATCCGGATCGCCGAGGGCAACCCAGGGCTGCTGGAGCGCCAACTCGACGCGATTGCCGCAGCCGCCGAAGCCACCGGTAACGCGCCGTGGGTGATGGCGCCGATGATCGCCACCGCCGAGGAAGCCGAACGCTTCGCCGCGCAGGTGCGCCTCCGCGGCCTCACCCCCGGGGTGATGATCGAGGTGCCCTCGGCGGCGCTGCTGGCCCACCGGATTCTCGACCACGTCGATTTCCTGTCGATCGGCACCAACGACCTGGCGCAGTACACGATGGCCGCCGACCGCATGTCGGCCGACCTGGCCACCCTGACCGATCCGTGGCAGCCGGCGGTGCTGATGCTGGTCGCGATGGCGGTGCGGGCCGGCGCCGCCGTCGGCAAGCCGGTCGGCGTGTGCGGGGAGGCTGCCGCCGACCCCCTGCTGGCGTGTGTGCTGACCGGCCTCGGGGTGTCGTCGCTCTCCGCGGCGGCGGCTGCGGTCAACGGCGTCGGCGCCAAGCTGTCGCACGTGTCACTGCAGCAGTGCCGCGACGCCGCGGACGCCGTGCTGGCCACCGGCAGCGCGGCCGATGCCAGGGCAGCAGCGTTCGCAGTCCTCACGAGGTGACGGAATTAATCGGACCGCAGTCCGGTTGTCTACGGCATGCCTGCTATCACTGCTGACACATTGACCTTGCCGAGGCTCTCAGCGCCCGCGGCATCCGACACCGAGCGGCCGGTCCGCTCCATCACCACCGGACCGCGCGGCTTCGAAGGGGAAGGCTTTCCCGTCGTGCGCGCCTTCGCCGGCGTGAGCGCCGCCGACCTCGACCCGTTCGTGCACATGGATCAGATGGGCGAGGTGGAATATGAGCCCGGCGAACCGAGGGGCACGGACTGGCACCCGCACCGCGGCTTCGAAACCGTGACCTACATGATCGACGGGCGGTTCGCCCACCAGGACAGCCACGGCGGCGGCGGCCTGATCACCGACGGCGCCACGCAGTGGATGACCGCCGGCTCGGGCATCCTGCACATCGAGACGCCACCTACCGAGCTCGTCGAGAGCGGCGGCATGTTCCACGGCATCCAGCTGTGGGTGAATCTGCCCGGCAAGGACAAGTTCGCGACGCCGAAATACCAAGCCATCGAGGGCAATCAGGTCAAGCTGCTGTCCTCGCAGGACGGCGGCGCGCTGGTCCGCGTGATCGCCGGTGGCATCGACGGCCAGGACGGCCCCGGTTCGACGCACACGCCGATTACTCTGGCGCACAGCACCATTGAGCCCGGTGCCCGCCTGAGCCTGCCGTGGAACCGCGACTTCAACGCGCTGGTGTACGTGCTCTCCGGCCGCGGCACCGTCGGCCCCGTCGGGCATCCGATTCACGAGGGCCAACTCGCGGTGTTCGGCCCCGGCGACCGCATCGCCGTGACCGCCGCGCCGAGGCAGGAGTCACGCAGGCCCGCAATGGAAGTGCTGATCCTCGGTGGCAGGCCGATCCGCGAGCCCGTCGTCGCCTACGGTCCGTTCGTGATGAACTCCAAGGCCGAACTCGTCGCGGCGCTCGAGGACTACAACGCAGGCAAGTTCGGCACCATCCCACCGAACGCCCTGATGCCGCACCGGGTTCGCTGACTCACCGGTTGGAGGCGGCGACCTGCACCGGATGCGGATACACCAGTTCGAGTTCGCCGATCGCGGCCGCCACCGTCACCAGCGGCATGGCGGCCGACACGGCCATCTCCAGCCCTGCATGCGCCTCCGCCCGTAGCGCCAGCACGAACTCGCCACCGATCGGCGCCCAGTCCCGGCCGGTGCCGAGTTCGCCCGCCAGCCGATCGCCGATCGCGTCGACGTGTGACTCGATGACCTCGCGAACCCTGGGGTAGGTGCCCAGCGGCGGCGGCGTGGGGATGTCCATGATCAGGTCGGCGGCCGCGCGCACGCGGATGGCCCGGTTGAAGGCCCGCACCAGGGGCCCGCGGAAGTCGGTCGACCCGCCGCCCTCGGAAAGGTATTGCCGCACAGCGTCATCGGCGACGCGAGACGCCGCGATCGCATCGTGACTCAGCGTCGCCAGCCGGTCGGCCGTGTGCTCGAAGTCGCCGCGGGTGATCCGCTGCACCGCGGCCTCGAGGTAGCCGGCGAACACGGCGCGCGCCGACCCGACCGCCGCCTCCGCCGATGCGGTGGCCCCGCGCGGCCACAACAGCAGCGACACCATCACCCCGACCAGTGCGCCGACGACGACGTCCTCGACCCGGATCAGACCGACGCTCCATCCGGTGGGGACGATCAGGTTGAAGAAGATCAGCACCATCATCGTGAACGCGGCCTGCCCCGCGGTGAACGACGCGACCTCGGGCACGAAGGCCGAGCCGAACACCACCACCGGCATCAGGATCCACAGCACCGCGGGGTCCACGCCCACGACGCTGATCAGCGCGGCGCCGAGGGCGAACCCGATGCCGGTGCCCAGCACCGCGCGCACCATCTTCGTCCCGGTGGTCAGCGCGCTGCTGCGCAGCACCGACAACGCGCCCAGCACCACCCAGAAACCATGCTCGACGGGAAACAGGTGGGTGACGGCCACCGCCGCCGCGAGCCCGAGACCGGTGCGCAACGCGTTGCGCACCGCGACCGACCGACCGCCGAGGAAGCGCGACGTCGTCGACGTCACGGCCGCAGTCTCCGGAATCAGCCGATCGGTGGCGGTCGTCGGAGGCAGTCGCAACCCGAGCGCCCTCGCCCACACCGGGCGCGCATCGGCAGCGGCGGCCGCCGCGATCACCCGGCCGGTCGCCCCGATCGTCGCTGCGATGGTCCGGCGGGTCAGCAGTTCAGTGCCCAGCACGACGGCAGTCGCGTCGTCGTGCGCGCCGAGGATCGCCTCGACGTCGTTGCGATAGCGCCCGCGGGCCACCGACCGGAGATGGATCAGCGCGGCCTCCAGGTCTGCGCGCGAGGCGGCTACGGTCGCCGACCCGGGTCTGTCGAAGGACACCCGCCGAGCACCGCAACACCCGGACGCCGGGGGCCTGCATGTCGCGCATGCCGGGGCCGGCTTCGTCGCTCACCCGGTCGGCCAGCCATTCCAGATCCTCGACGACTCGCACGAGTGCCCGGCTGCCCGCCGACAGCCCGACCGGACGGAAGTCGGCGCCGAGGAAGTTCTCCCGCAGTGCCAGCATCGTGTCGACCACCTCGGCGCGGCTGGCCTTTCCCTCGAGGCGGTCCGCCAGCGCCGCAACGGCATTGGCCGCATGCTTGCGCAGCTCGCCGTAGTGGCGCGGCGGCAGGAAGAACAGCGAGGCCGGCACACAGACCGCGAGCGCGATCGCCCAACCCAGCAGCCGCTCGTCGACCGGGCCCGGCGGGGTGCACGCGGGCAGCACGAAGGTCAGCAATGTCGGGCGCTGGCCCGCGGCGATCGTCTCGCTGAGGACACCGGAGAACGTCACCGCGACGCCGAGCAGGAACATCAACGCGACCGACAGCCACGCATACGGTGCCACCAGCGTGCCGAGCGTGATGAGCACGGCACCGTTGAGCGCGAGGCCCGCGTACGCCACGGCGCGGGTCTGCCGATTGCCGGGGAAGTTCGCCAGCACCATCAGTGCGAACGACCCGAAGATCGTGAACAGCGGGGTCTGCGTGTTTCCGGCTACGGCGAAGCTCACCGCGGCCGCCGCGGGGACCACCACCGCAGCGCGCACCGCTCGCCGCAGAGCGTCGAACTCGGGATCGCGCGCATGTAGCCGCCCGACCGCCCAGCCGACGACGCCGGACGGCGCGCCGGCCATCAACGGGGGACGGACGCGAATCGACCATTGTCGAGTGCGTCGGTGAGCTGCTTGGCGATCCACGCCAGCGCGGAAGGATCCCGCGGGAGGGTGGCCTGCTCGTAGCCGACCAGAAGGTAGACGGCCCACCGCGCGAACATCTGCGCCTGCTGGGTGTCCTGCAGGATCTCCAGGGCCGCCGAATACATCACGTCGAACCGCTGCTGGTCCACCTGCACCTGGATGTCGTAGACGTCCGGGTCGATCGAGCCCCACGCCCGGATCGCGGCCTCTGCGCCGTGCGGTAGTTCCAGGCCCACCGCGACCAGGCTGTCGATCCGGCGCCGCGGGTCGGGTTCGCGTCGCAGGACGTCGATCACCAGGACGGTCCGCTCTTTCATCCAGTTCTCGACGAGCTCGCGGGTGTAGGCCGGCCAGCCGGAGAAGTAGTGGTAGAAGGACCCGGTCGTGACGCCGAGGCGGTTGCAGACCTCGGCCAGTTTCAGGCCGCCGTAGCCGAGGTCGGACAGCACATCGAGGCCGGTCTGGAAGTAAGCCTCGCGTGAAACGACGCCCGCCATGGGAGGGAACCCTAGCCTCTGCGGTGGATTCCGGAGCCGGGTCGCGCATCTACTGCGCAGATCCTCGCCAACGCACGCAAAAAGGGGCTATTCTGCGCGGCGTTTGCTGAACCGTCATTCAAATCGGGTGTTCTGCAGAGCCCCGTTCTGACGTGTGGCAAGATATTGACCATGCCGCATACGGCAAGCAGGGGGCCGGGTCGTCCACCAGCAGCGAAGGCTGCCGAAACGCGTGAGCGCATATTGCGTGCAGCTCGCGAAGTGTTCAGCGAACTCGGTTACGACGCTGCCACGTTCCAGGCGATCGCCATCCGCGCCGACCTCACCCGTCCGGCGATCAACCACTATTTCGCGAGCAAACGGTTGCTGTACCGGGAAGTAGTGGAGCAGACCAACGCACTCGTGATGAGCGCGGGCATGGCGAAGGCCCAGGGTCAGACGAGTCTGCTGGGCAGGCTGTCGGCCTTCTTCTCCGCGGCGATGCAGGCTGAGAGCGAGGATCGTTCGGCCGCAGCGTTTCTGGTGACCTCCGTGCTGGAGGGACAACGGCATCCCGAGCTTCGCAGCGAGGAACACGACTCGATGCGCAACTCGAGGGCCTTCGTGTCGTGGGCGGTCAACGAAGCGATCGAGAAGGGCGAATTGACCACCGACACCGACGTCCCGCAACTCGTCGAGATGCTCGTCGCGGTGATGTGGGGCATGGGCTTCTACGCGGGATATGTCGGCTCGCACAAGGAGCTGGAGTCGATCGTCGACAAACTCGAACTGCTGTTGGCCAACAAACTCTGGAAGCTGGCCGAGTAGCTTTCCTGGCAATCTGCTGGCTGATCTGGGGTGACGTTTGCCACAAATGCATGTAGATTAGCTAACTTATTAGGTAGCATTGCTTACGATATGACTGATCTTCATGAAGCCACCTCCATTCGCACCGACGGTGACAGCTGGGCGATCACCGAAAGCGTCGGCGCCACCGCACTGGGCGTGGCTGCCGCCCGTGCCGTCGAGACGGCGCGCGACGACGCGTTGATCCGCGACGACTTCGCCTACCTCCTGGTTTCCGCCGCAGGCCCGCAGTGGGCCCAGATGGCCAGCAGCGACCCGCACTGGCTCGCCGACGACGACGAATTCCGCGCGCTGCACGAGATGTCGCGTGACTACCAGGCCGTGCGCACCCACTACTTCGACGAGTACTTCCGCGCCGCGATGCGGGCAGGCATCCGCCAGGTGGTGATCCTGGCCGCCGGGCTCGACTCGCGGGCATACCGCCTGGACTGGCCCACGGGCACGACCGTGTTCGAGATCGACCAGCCCAAGGTGCTGGAGTTCAAGACCTCGACGCTGGACGCGCACGGGGCACAGCCGAAGGCGCATCGCGTCGCGGTCGCGGTCGATCTGCGCGAGGACTGGCCCGCGGCGCTGGCCGACGTCGGTTTCGATCCCGCCCAGCCGACCGCATGGCTGGCCGAAGGGCTGCTGCCCTACCTGCCGTCCGACGCGCAGGACCGGCTGTTCGAGCTCGTCAGCGCGCACAGCGCGGCGGGCAGCCGGATTGCCGTGGAGGCGTTCAGCATGGACCTGTCGGATCAGGCCGAGCAGGACCGCATCGCGCGGCGCGAACGCAGCGCGCGGATGCGCGAGCGGTCCGGAATCGACATCGACGTCGACACTCTGACCTATGCCGACGGCGATCGCGCGGATGCTGCCGAATGGCTCGCCGAGCACGGCTGGCGCGTCGACGCCGTGCCCAGTGAGGTCGAGATGACCCGGCTGGGGCGCCAAGCTCCCGACTACGAAGCCGAGGAGATCGCGTCCAGCGTGCTGCTGCGCGCCGAACTGGCCGAGGAGGCCCGATGAGCTCGCTGCGGACCCACGACGACACCTGGGACATCGCCACCAGCGTCGGCTCGACGGCCGTCATGGTTGCCGCGGCCCGCGCCGCGGAGACCGAGCAGCACGATGCCCTGATCCGCGATCCCCACGCCCAGCTTCTCGTCGCGGGAGCAGGGACCGGGGCGTGGACGACGATGCTCGACGAGACCGTCGTCGAGCGGGCCGCCGCGATCGACCCCGAGGTCGCCGCCATCTTCCGGCACATGCGCAACTACCAGGCCGTCCGCACGCACTTCTTCGACGAGCACTTCACCAGCGCCGCCGCGTCGGGTCTGCGGCAGGTCGTGATCCTGGCGTCCGGGCTGGATTCGCGGGCGTACCGCCTGGACTGGCCGGCCGACACCACCGTGTTCGAGATCGACCAGCCCAAGGTGCTGGAGTACAAGGCCGCCACGCTGGCCGACAATGACGTGAAGCCGGCGGCGATGCTGCACCAGGTGCCTGCCGACCTGCGCCACGACTGGCCGCAAGCGTTGCGCGACAACGGGTTCGACCCCGCGCAGCCCACCGCATGGCTGGCCGAGGGCCTGCTGATGTATCTGCCCGCCGACGCACAGGACCGGCTCTTCGAACTCGTCACCGAGCTCAGCGCCCCCGGCAGCCGCATCGCCGCGGAAACGGTCGGCATCCACTCCGACGAGCGGCGCGCGCAGATGCAGGAGCGGTTCCAGAGGATCTCCGACGAGCTCGGCATCGAGCGCGAGTTCGACGTGGCGGAGTTGATGTACAACGACCCCGACCGCGCCGACGTGGCCGAGTGGCTCGGCGAGCACGGTTGGCGCGCAAAGGCCGTCGCCTCGCAGGACGAGATGCGCCGGCTGGGCCGCTTCGTCCAACTCGCCGATGCCGACGACGAGGCGTTCGCCACGTTCGTCACCGCCGAGCGCCTCTGACCTCGCACCGCGAGTGACCGTGTCTGCACGGCGACACGCCGCGATGGTGGGTACAAAAGGGGTCGCTCGGGCTGGTTGATCGGCCACTTCTTCGCGGCCCAACCGGTTGGTTAGGATCGAGAGCGCACGTCAGAACCCGTGCCTCGGGTCAGGAAGGACCTCCATCATGACCGCCGATTCGATCCCCCAGACCGCACCCGCAGTTCCCGCACCGGTCGCACCTGACATCCCCGAGACCGTCGCCCGGCTCCGCGCCACCTTCGCCACCGGCCGCACCCGCAGCGTCGAGTGGCGCAAGCAGCAGCTGCTGGCTCTCGAGAAGATGATGACCGACAACGAGGCGGCCGTGGCTGCTGCGCTCGAGCAGGATCTCGGCCGCAGCCGGTTCGAAGCCTGGTTGGCCGATATCGCCAGCACCGTAGGCGAGGCAAAGGACGCCGCGAAGAACGTCAAGAAATGGACCCGCAGGCGCTACCGCCTCCTGGAACTGTCCCAGCTGCCAGGCCGCGGCTGGGTCGAATACGAGCCGTACGGCACCGTGCTGATCATCGGGGCCTGGAACTTCCCGTTTGTGCTGACGCTGGGACCCGCAGTCGGCGCGATCGCGGCGGGCAACACCGTCGTCCTCAAGCCCTCGGAGGTCTGCCCGGCATCGTCGGCGCTGATGGCAGAACTCGTGCCTCGCTACCTCGACAGCGACGCGGTCGTCGTCATCGAGGGCGACGGGTCCGTGAGCCAAGAGCTCATTGCGCAGGGCTTCGACCACATCTGCTTCACGGGCGGCACCGAGATCGGCCGGAAGGTGTACGAAGGCGCCGCCCCGCACCTGACGCCGGTTACGCTCGAGCTGGGCGGCAAGAGCCCGGTGATCGTGGCCGCCGACGCCGACATCGAGGTGGCCGCCAAGCGGATCGCGTGGACCAAGCTGATCAACTCGGGTCAAATCTGCATCGCGCCGGATTATGTGCTGGCCGACGCGAAGATCCGCGATGAGCTGGTGGACAAGATCAAAGACGCGGTGACGACGTTCGAAAGCCAAAACCAAAGCGGTAAGCGGATTGTCAACGAGCGCCACTTCGACCGGCTGACCACTGCGCTGGCGGCGACGAAGGGCGACATCGCGATCGGAGGCGGCTCCGATGCGTCGAAGATCAGCATCCAGCCCACAGTGATCGTCGATCCCGATCCAGCCGAGCCGTTGATGACCGACGAGATCTTCGGTCCGATCCTTCCGATTGTCACCGTTCAATCACTCGACGAGGCAATCGGTTTCGTGAACGCGCGGCCCAAGCCGCTGGCGGCCTACCTGTTCACCAAGACCAAGAGCATCCGCGAGCGAGTCATCAAAGAGGTTGCGGCCGGCGGCATGGTGATCAACCACCTGCTGTTCCACTTCGCCAGCAACAAGCTGCCGTTCGGCGGCGTCGGACCCTCGGGTATGGGCGCCTATCACGGCAAGTTCGGCTTCGAGCAGTTCAGCCACAAGAAGACCGTGATGACCAAGCCGACCAGACCCGACGTCGGAGCATTCATCTATCCCCCGTATACAGATAAGGCATTGAAGCTCGCCAAACGCCTGTTCTAGAGAGGAACACCAGTGCCAGGAGTGCAGGATCGCGTCATCGTCGTCACCGGAGCCGGAGGCGGACTGGGGCGCGAGTACGCGCTGACGCTCGCCCGGGAGGGTGCCGGCGTCGTCGTCAACGACCTCGGCGGTTCGCGCGACGGGACGGGCGCCGGCCACAACATGGCCGACGAGGTCGTCAAGGAGATCCGCGACAAAGGGGGCCGCGCGGTAGCGAATTACGACTCAGTCGCCGAGTCCGAAGGCGCCGAGAACATCATCAAGACCGCGCTCGACGAGTTCGGCAAGGTCGACGGAGTGGTGAGCAACGCAGGCATCCTGCGCGACGGCACCTTCCACAAGATGGAGTTCGCGAACTGGGACGCCGTGCTCAAGGTGCACCTGTACGGCGGCTACAACGTGATCCGCGCCGCCTGGCCGCACTTCCGCGAGCAGAGCTTCGGTCGGGTCGTCGTCGCGACGTCAACGAGCGGGCTGTTCGGCAACTTCGGCCAGGCCAACTACGGCGCCGCGAAGCTGGGGCTGGTCGGCCTGATCAACACACTGGCCCAGGAGGGCGCGAAGTACAACATCAAGACCAATGCAGTGGCGCCGATCGCGGCCACCCGGATGACTCAGGACATCCTGCCTCCTGAGGTCTTCGAGAAGCTGACGCCGGAGTATGTGGCGCCGGTGGTGGCCTATCTCATGAGCGACGAAAACCAGGAGTCCGCAGCGGTTTTCATCGTCGGCGGCGGCAAGGTGCAGCGCGCGGCACTGTTCCAGAACGACGGTGTGACGTTCTCCGACGGAGTGCCGTCGGTGGACGACATCGCCGCCAAGTGGGGCGAGATCACCGATTTGTCCGCAGCGCAACGGGCAACGTTCAGCCTCGGCTGATCGCAGCCGGATGAAAGCGCTTGTCGCGCGCGAACTCTCCGGGCCGGCCGGGCTGAACTACACCGAGGTCGACGATCCGGCAGAAGCCGTCGACCAGGACTCGGTTGTCGTCGACGTCGGTGCGGCCGGGGTCAGCTTTCCCGACCTGCTGCTGTTGCGGGGTGAGTACCAGATGCGCCTCGAGCCGCCGTTCATCCCTGGCATGGAGCTCGCCGGCGTGGTGCGAGCTGCCCCCTACGAGTCGGAATTCAAAGCGGGCCAGCGGGTCACAGCGTTGTCGATGCTCGGCGGTTGGGCCGAACGGGTGGTGGTGCCGTCGGCCAACCTCACGCCCACACCCGACGGGCTCGACGACGCCGAGGCGGTTGCGCTGCTGGGCAACTACCAGACGATGTATTTCGCGCTGGCCAAACGCGGCGCGCTGCGCCCGGGCGAGACCGTGCTGGTGCTCGGCTCGGCCGGTGGCGTCGGGACGGCCGCCGTGCAGATCGCAAAGGCTCTGGGCGCCAAGGTGATCGCGATGGTGCATCGCCCGCAGGCGCTTGGTTTCGTGCAGTCGCTGGGCGCCGACGTCGTGTTGCCGCTCACCGACGGCTGGCTGCAGGCCGTCAGGGACCACACCGCCGGCCGGGGCGTCGACCTCGTCGTCGACCCCATCGGCGGCGAGGCCTTCGACGACGCGGTCCGTGCGCTGGACACCGAGGGCCGGTTGTTGGTCATCGGTTTTGCGGCGGGCGGAATTCCGACGGTCAAGGTCAATCGGCTGCTGCTGCGTAACGTCAGCGTGATCGGCGTCGGGTACGGCGAGTACGTCAACCGCAAACCCGGCTCGCAGGCGGTTTTCGAGTTCGGGGTCGCCCAGCTGGTCAAGGCGGGGCTGCGGCCGCCGCCGCCGATGCGGTACCCGCTGGCCGAGGGTGCCGCGGCGTTGCAGAGCCTGGCCGACGGGGGCGTGCTCGGCAAGGTCGTGCTGGAGCCGTGATGAGCGCTTGCGCGAAGAACATCGAACCTGATGAGCGCTTGCGCGAAGAAGATCAGCCGATGACGGTACAAGCGTTGGCGTTTGACGTGTTCGGCACCGTCGTCGACTGGCGCTCCAGCATCATTGCCGAGCTCGAGGAGTTCGGTCGCACGCACGGTGTCAGCGCGGACTGGTCGGCGATGGCCGACGGATGGCGCTCCGGTTACTCCCCGGCGATGGACCGGGTGCGTCGCGGCGATCTGCCCTGGCGGCGCATCGACGACCTGCACCGGATGATCCTGGAAGAACTGCTGGCGAAGGCCGGCGTCACCGGGATCGCCGAGGACGACATCGACGATCTCAACCGCGCGTGGCACCGGCTGGATCCGTGGCCGGACAGCGTCGCCGGACTCACCAGGCTCAAGCAGCGGTTCGTGATCACCACCCTGTCCAACGGAAACGTCTCGCTGCTGACCAACATGGCCAAACGCGCAGGGCTGCCGTGGGACTGCGTGATCTCCGCGGAATTGTTCCGCCACTACAAGCCCGACCCGGAGGCTTACCTGGGCTGCGCCGACCTGCTCGGCGTTCGGCCCCAGGAGTTGATGCTCGTGGCGGCCCATCCCAGCGATCTGCGGGCCGCACGCGACGTGGGCCTGAAGACGGCGTACGTGGAGCGGCCGCTGGAGTACGGTCCACGCGGGCGGCCTCACCGGGTGGCCGAAGGCGAATTCGACGTCACCGCAACGGATTTTCCCGACCTCGCCGACAAGCTCGGCGCCGCAGGGATGTGAGCGCCTACCGTGGAGGGATGACCGATCACGTGACGACCGAACTGCCGCAGGCGCTGAGCAGGGCAGTCGACCTGCTCGCCGATCCGCCTGCCGACCCCGATGTGCGCAACGGGTACCTCGACCTGCTCGGGCACGCGCCCGACACCGAGACACCGAAGAACACCGGCGCCATCCAGGCGGCGTGGGCTTCCGGGCTCGGCTCGATGCTCTACGACAACGCGCAGGCCTTCGCGCGCAAGGTGGTCAGCGCGTGGCAGCTGCCCATCGACTGGCTCGACATCCCGGCCGGCGGCGTCGCGCTGGACGTGGGCAGCGGGCCCGGCAATGTGACCGCGTCGCTGGCACGCGCCGCGGGCCCGGGCGGTCTTGCGCTCGGCGTCGACATCTCGGAGCCGATGCTGGCCCGTGCGGTCAGCGCCGAAGCGGGTCCCAATGTCGGCTTCCTGCGGGCAGACGCACAGCAGCTGCCGTTTCGCGATGCCGGTTTCGACGCCGTGACGTCGCTGGCCGTCCTGCAGCTGATCCCCGACCCCGCGACGACGCTGGCGGAGATCGCGCGGGTGCTCAAGCCGGGCGGCAGAGCAGCCGTCATGGTGCCGACAGCCGCGCGCGCCAGCGCGCTGCTGCGCCTGCTGCCCAAGGGCGGTGTCCACTTCTTCGACGAGGACGAGATCGGTGACACATTCGAGGAGCTCGGCCTGGTCGGCGTGCGGACGAAGACGCTCGGCAACATCCAGTGGGTGCGGGCCAGGAAGCCCTGACGAACCGGGTTTGGTGACGTGAGCACCGGCGGAATCGTCCTCGTCGCACTCGCCATCGCCGTCGGCCTGATCGGCATCGTCGTGCCGCTCCTGCCCGGCATCCTGCTGGTGTACGCGGCGATCCTGGTCTGGGCCGTCGTGGAGCACAACTTCCCAGCCTGGGTGACACTCGGCGTCGTGACCGTGCTGGTCGGGGCGACCACCCTGATCAAGTACACCTGGCCGATGAAGCGCATGCGGGCCGCCGAGGTCGGCACGGGCACGCTGCTGGCCGGCGCGGTGCTCGGCATCGTCGGCTTCTTCGTCATCCCGATCGTCGGGCTGGTGATCGGTTTCGTGCTCGGGGTGTACCTGGCCGAACTGGCCCACAGCCACGACCAGCGGGTGGCGTGGACGTCGACGAAGCACGCGCTCAAGGGAGCGGCGCTGTCGGTGGGCGTCGAACTGGCAGGCGCGCTGCTTGCCACGGCGGCGTGGGCGTTCGGGGTGTACGTAACTTGAGCAAAAAGCCGCCGCGATCTGGCTAGGTTGAAACACATGGCCAAGCTCCGCTTCGGATACTTCATCGCACCGTTCCACCGGGCAGGCACCAACCCGACCCTGGCGCTGCAGCGCGACCTCGAGTTCGTCGAGCATCTCGATCGGATCGGCTTCGACGAGGTGTGGATCGGCGAGCACCACTCCGCGGGCAGCGAGATCATCAGCTCGCCGGAGGTGTTCATCGCCGCCGCGGCCGAACGCGCCAAGCGGATCCGGTTCGGCACCGGCGTGATATCGCTGCCCTACCACAACCCGTTGTGGGCGGCCGACCGGCTCATGTTGCTCGATCACCTCACCCACGGCCGGGTCATCGGCGGCGTCGGGCCCGGTTCGCTGCCGACGGACTCGGCGATGATCGGCCTGACCCCGACCGACACCAGGGAACTTCTGGAAACCAATCTCGACATCCTGGTCCGGCTGCTGGCAGGGGAAACCGTCACGGCCAAGACAGCGACCCACGAATTGCACGACGCCCAACTGCAGCTCGCGCCCTACTCCGACGACGGCATCCCGCTGTCGGTGGCCGCGGTCGCCTCGCCGACCGGAGCCCGCCTCGCGGGCAAGCACGGCATCGGTCTGCTGTCGATCGGCGCCACCCTGATCGTCGAGGGTTTCGACGCGCTCGCACACCACTGGGGGATCGCCCAGGAACGCGCCGCCGCGTTCGGCACCACCGTCGACCGCAAGAACTGGTCGCTGGTCTGCCCCATGCACATCGCCGAGACCGAGGAACAGGCCCGCGCCGACGTCCGCTTCGGCATCGAACCGTGGTTCCGCTACTTCCAGAAGGTCGCGGCCTTCCCGCAGATGACGATGCCCGGCGACCAGATCGACGAGATGATCGGCATCATCAACGACGCGGGCGCAGGCGTCATCGGCACGCCCGAACGGGCCAGGGCCCAGGTGCAGCGGCTGTGGGACCACTCCGGCGGCTTCGGCTGCATGCTGCAGATGGGCCACGAGTGGGCCAACCCCGCGGCGAGCCGGCGCTCGGCGGAACTGTTTGCCGCAGAGGTGATTCCGCACTTCCAGGGTCAGGCGCAGCCGACGCTCGACGCCGCAGCGCGCGCCGGCGAGGTGCGCGAGAACCTGGCGCAGACGGCGATGAGCGCCATCGAGCACATGACCAAGAAGTACGAGGCGGAGAAGGGCGGCTAGGCCCGGGTCCGGCGGGCGATCTCCTCGGCGACCAGCCCGGCGATGGTGTCGAGCGGTCTCGCCCTGGCGATCTCGCGGCCCAGCCGCTGGGCGGCGTCGCGGCGGCTCGCGGCTTCCCGCACGGCCGCGGCGATAGCCCGTGGGGTGGGATGCGCCGTTCCGAGGTTCACGCCGACGCCGGTGTACTCCACTCGCGCGGCCACCTCGGCTTTGTCCGACGACTCGCCTGCGACGACCACCGGGATGCCGTGGCGCAGCGCGTGGTGCACCCCGCCGTACCCGCCGTTGGTGATCATCACGTCGACATGCGGCAGTAGGGCCGAGTACGGAATCCATTCGGCGACATACGCATTCGATGGAATCTCAGACGGCAAACGCTGATACAGGCGGCGGCCGGTCGTCGCGACGGTGACGACGCCGGCATCGTCGGCGAGGGCGCGAAGGCTGGGCCCGATCAGCTGGTCGAGGTTCCCGTTGTCGAGCGTGCCCTGCGTCACGTGCACCACGGTGCGGGCCGCAAGCACGTCGGCCCACCACTCCGGCGGTTCGAAGCCGTCCGCCGAATCGGGCAGCACGGGTCCGACGAACTCGACGTTGGCAGGCAGATCGGCGCGCGGATACTCGAAACCCGCGACGGTGAGCTGCACGAAGCGGTCAGCCAGTCGGGGCCAGTCCATCAGCGAAACACCGATGTCGGCTGCACCGACGTCGGCGAGTGCCGCGGTCAGCTCATTGTGGATGTCGCGCAGCAGAATTCGGTGTACGACCGCGTGCATGTCGCCGTAGTGCATCGCGGGACGCGGGGTCCACGCCATTCCGAACGGTGGTGTGTCGACACTGGACAGAGTGAGGGGCCCGACACCGCAGACGATCACCGCGGGCCGCGGCCGGTGCGACGCCACCAGAGGCAGTGCGCCGGTGAAGGCCAGGTCGACGAGCACGGCATCGACGGCCTCGGTGTCCAGTAGGCGCGTCAGCGCCCTGTGCTGCGCCGCGAGCGGCTCGATGAACGTCGAGCGCATGTCGGCCTTGCCCAGCAGGTAGCGCCGGAGCAGGTTCGGCGCCAGCCGGTGCACGCCGGCATCCGGCGAGCCGGGGTGCCCGGCGTCGTCCAGGGCCGAGAACGCGAGAGCGGCGTCGGTGACGTGGTCGCCGTAGTCGGCGCCCGTCAGGACGACCACGTCGTGGCCGAGATTCTGAAGGTGGGCACCGACGGACACCATAGGCAGCACGTGACCCGACAGCGGACTAGCCGCGACAACTATGCGAGCCAACCAACCCGTCCTCGGAATCGCGAGCGGTACGCGAAGCGACCGCTCGATACGGGCATGGGTCTTCACCGGCAGCCCCTGTTTCAAACCACCGATCAGCCGAACAGTGCGGTGCGGAGCTTCGCGAGGTCGTCGCGCGTGACACCCGAGGCGTCGAGGTATCCGGTGAGTGTGCCGAAATCCGCGATGATCGCGGCGCGTGCGGCGTCGAGATAGGCCTCCTGCACACCGAGCACCGAATCGGTCAGCCGCGCTTCGGCCACCTCGGCGACCTCCGGCGTCTCCGCCATCCGGCGCCGGATCGTCTCGACGATGCTGGTGCGCAGTTCGGGCACCGCGGCGTTGCTGGCCAGGTAGTCGGCCATGATGGCGTCGCGGTCGACACCGGCGGCCTCCAGCACCATCGCGATGGTGAACCCGGTGCGGTCCTTGCCTGCAAAGCAGTGCGCGAGCACCCGGTTGCCGTCGCCCAGCATCGTGACGACCTTGTGCACCGCGCGCTGCGCGAGCTGCGAGCGGGCGATCCGCGCGTACTCCTCGCTCATGTACCGGCCGGCGGCCTGGCTGACCGACTCGTCGCCGGGTTTCTCGGTCAGCATCTTCTGGAATGCGTGCTCGTGTGGTGCGTCGGCGTCGGAGGCAAAGGTTTCCACGAACGGCAGGTGGTGGATCGTCACGCTGTCGGGCACCAGACCCTTGCCGTGGCGCTCCAACTCCGGGCCAGAGCGAAGATCGGCGACATCGGTGATGCCGTACCGGATAAGCGTTTCGCGGCCGGCGTCGTCGAGGTTGCTCAGTTCACCGGACCGGAATAGCCTGCCCGGCTGGATCCCCGTCTCTTCGGCGACGTCGCGGAAGTTCCATGCCCCTGACAGCGGCGGCACTAGCCCGTCACCGCCGCGGCGAACGCCGATTTCTCCTTGCCGAGTTCCGCGCGCGCGATGGTGCGCATGTGCACCTCGTCTGGGCCGTCGAAGAGCCGCATGGCCCGATGCCAGCCGTAGAGCCGGGCCAGGACGGTGTCGTCGCTGACGCCGGCCGCGCCGTGCACCTGGATCGCCCGGTCGATGACGTTGCACGCCATCTGCGGGGCCACCGCCTTGATCATCGAAACCAGTTGGCGCGCTTGCATGCTCTGGTTGCCGTGCTGGTCGATGGTCCACGCCGCCTTGTGGCACAGCAGACGGCTCTGGTCGATCTCGTTGCGGGACGCAGCAACCTGCTGCTGCACCACGCCCTGCTCGGCCAGCGGCTTGCCGAAAGCGATCCGCGTCTGCACCCGGTCGATCATCAGCGCCATCGCCCGCTCGGCCACCCCGATCGCCCGCATGCAGTGGTGGATGCGGCCGGGGCCGAGCCGCGCCTGCGCGATCGCGAAACCGCTGCCCTCCTCGTCGAGCAGATTCGACACGGGCACCCGCACGTTGTCGAAGGCTGATCTCGCAGTGCCCGTGCTGGTCCTGCCAACCGAACACCGGCAGCGACCGTTCGATCGACACACCGGGTGTGTCGACGGGCACCAGGATCATCGACTGCTGCTGATGGCTTGCGGCATCGGGATTCGTCCGGCCCATCACGATCAGGATCTTGCAGCGCGGGTCGGCGGCACCGGAGATCCACCACTTGCGACCGTTGATGACGTAGTCGTCCCCGTCGCGCAGCATCGTCGTCTCGATGTTGCGGGCGTCGCTCGATGCCACTGCGGGCTCGGTCATGGCGAACGCGCTGCGAATGCGGCCGTCCAGCAGCGGCTCGAGCCACTGCTTGGCCTGCTCCTCGGTGGCGAACAGGTGCAGCGTCTCCATGTTCCCGGTGTCCGGGGCCGCACAGTTGGTCACCTCGGGGGCGATCTCCATGCTCCAGCCGGTCAGCTCCGCCAGCGGGGCGTACTCCAGATTGGACAGACCCGAGATCGACGGCAGGAACAGATTCCACAGCCCACGCTCCTTCGCGAGCACCTTGAGCTCCTCGACGACCGGCGGAACGGTGTGGTCGTCGGGTCCTGCCTGGCGCCGGTACTCCTCGTAGGCGGCTTCGGCAGGGAAGACGAACTCGGTCATGAACGCGGTTAGGCGTTTGTGGTAATCCTGCGCCTTTGCCGACATCGCGAAGTCCATGTAGTCACACTAAAGGGTGCGCAGAATGGGCTGATGACCGAGAGCCGACCGCCGTTCCCGCCGTTCACCCTCGAGACCGCGCAGCAGAAGGTCCAGGCCGCGGAGGACGCGTGGAACACTCGCGACCCGCACCGCGTCAGCCTCGCGTACACCGTCGACTCTCAATGGCGCAACCGTGACGAGCACGTTGTGGGCCGGGAGCAGATCGTGGAGTTCCTGACCCGTAAGTGGCAGCGCGAACTCGACTATGCGCTGCGCAAGAGCCTGTGGGGGTTCCGCAACAACCGGATGGCCGTGCGCTTCCAGTACGAATGCCGAGACGCGGGCGGGCAGTGGTACCGCAGCTACGGCAACGAGCTATGGGAGTTCACGCCCGAGGGTTTGATGGCGCGACGGGAGGCCAGCATCAACGACGTCAGGATCGACGAGTCGCAGCGCCGCTACTTCGGACCTCGGCCCGAATCGGAGCACGGGCTCCAGATCCCGCTGTGGTGAGCGGTTACTCGGGGATGTCGGGGTGGTGCGGCGTCGGGCTCTCGTCCGATTCCCACTTGGACTCCATCGCATGGGTCACCACCGTGCCCGCGGGGATCTCGCGCTGAAACGTCTCGCCGTCGTCGTCCTCGAAGGTGATGGTGTACACGGCCGTGTGCTCGTCCAAATCCTTGAACACCACCTTCGACGGCTGCGGGTCCCCGTCGCCGCGGTCGACGGCGATGATGTCGCCCGGCGCCACGTCGTCGATCTTGTCGCTCGAGATGTTCGACATGGCGCCGACGGTAGTCGAGCCGACGGGTGAGGCCCTCCCCGGTACGCCGCCGGGGAGGGCCTCTGTGGAGGGTATTCATTCAGTTGTTATTCAGTTGTGGGCTCACTGGCCGAGGTAGGCGTGGCCGTGGCCGTGGTGGAAGCGCCAGCCCGGCAGCGCGCTGGGCGCAGGCTTGGCGTAGGTGTCCGGGGTGGCGACGATCGAGGTGTGCGAGCCGTTCTGGGTGGTGGTCACCGTGGCGTTGGCCATGCCGGCCAAGCCGAGCGCCGCACAGGAGAGGATGCCGGCCGAGACGATGGGCAGGGCGATGCGGGCGATGATGTTGGTCATTTCAATTCCTCTGTGTTCGTTGGATTTTCGGTTTCTCCGCCGGCGTGTTCCGGCGATGACATAAGAATGCCGGGGCCGAGCGCGGATGTATGTCGGCGAATCGGCCGGTGACACGGTGGAATCGGGTGTCCCCCAATCGGGGGAACCGGCCAGGTTGCTGTGCCAAGCTGAACCGCATGGCGGAGAAGGTGCGGGTAGTGGTCGGCGACGACCACCCGATGTTCCGCGAGGGTGTGGTGCGCGCGTTGGTGTCCAGCGGCGAGATCGACGTGGTGGCCGAGGCCGAGGACGGACTCGAGGCGCTCGAGCTGATCCGCACCCACCTGCCGCAGGTTGCGCTGCTCGATTACCGGATGCCGGGCATGGACGGCGCGGAGGTGGCGGCCGCGGTCACCCGCGACGCGCTGGTCACCCGGGTGCTGCTGGTGTCCGCGCACGACGAGTCGGCCATCGTCTACAAGGCGCTGCAGGAAGGGGCGGCGGGTTTCCTACCGAAGGAGTCGACCAGAAGCGAACTGGTGAGCGCCGTCCTGCGATGCGCGAAGGGCAAGGACGTCCTGGCGCCCGAGCTGGCGGCCGGCCTGGCGTCGGAGATTCGGCGCCGGAACGAGCCCGACGTGCCTGCGCTGAGCCCGCGCGAGCGCGAGGTGCTCACGATGATCGCCGCCGGCAACAGCATCCCGACGATGGCCAAGGAGCTGTTTCTTGCGCCGTCGACGGTCAAGACCCACGTGCAACGGCTCTACGAGAAGCTCGGCGTCAGTGACCGCGGCGCCGCGGTGGCCGAAGCCATGCGACGCAAGCTCCTGGACTAGCCACAAACGACTATGGACAACCCGTTTCACCGGTTCGTCGACCATCTGGCGGCGGAGCCCGTTCGCGTATCGGCGGTCCTGCGCCTTCCGCTGATCGCCCTGATCGCGGTGCTGGTGTGGATCTGGGAGGTGGACCACTGGCTGCCGGAGCTGTACGCGGTGATCCTCGGCGCGTACGCGGTGGCGGCGGTGCTCTGGCTGATCGCCGTGTTCCGCGGGCCCGTTCCCCGATGGGCCGACTGGGCGTCGACGATCGTCGACCTGTCGGTGATCGTGGCGCTGTGCCTGGTGTCGGGAGGTGCGACGTCGGCGCTGCTGCCGGTGTTCTTCCTGCTGCCGATATCGGTGGCGTTCGGCGACCGGCCCGCGCTGACCGCGGTGTTCGGCATCGTCACGGCGGTCGGCTATCTCGCCGCCTGGATCTTCTACTCCAAGCGTGACGACAGGATCGGCCTGCCCAACATCGTCTACACCCACTTCGGCTTTCTGCTGTGGCTGGCGGTGGCGACGACCGCGCTGTGCTTCGTGATGGCCCGACGGTCGTTGCGCGTCAGGGCATTACAGGAGGTACGGCGCCAGCTGGTGTCCGAGGCCATGCTGGCCGACGAGCGACGCAACCGCGAAGTCGCAGAGCATCTGCACGACGGTCCGCTGCAGACGCTGCTCGCCGCCCGGTTGGAGCTCGACGAGGCTCGCGGACGCAATCCCGATCCGGCGCTCGATGGGGTGTACGAGGCGCTGCAGGACACCGCGACGGGTCTGCGCTCCACCGTCACCGAACTGCACCCGCAGGTGCTGGCCCAGCTCGGGCTGACATCCGCGTTGCGAGAGATGGTGAGGCAGTTCGAATCTCGCACGCAGACCACGGTCCGCGCCGACCTCGAGGAAGTCGGTAAGCCGGACTCCCAGCAGTTGTTGCACCGGGCCGCTCGCGAACTGCTGACCAATGTCGGCAAGCACGCCGGCGCGACGACCGTGCACGTCGGGCTGAAACGCGAGGGCGACAGGCTCGCGCTCACCGTCGCCGACGACGGCAGGGGCTTCGATCCTGCATTGGTGGGGCATTCGGTCGCCGACGGGCACATCGGGCTGGGTGCTCTGCTGGCCAGGTTCGACGCGATGGGCGGGGCGATGAACATCGACTCGCGCGTCGGCGGCGGCACCCGGGTGGTCGTCACCTCCCCGCCGGAGCCGGCTAGCTCGTCAACCCCCGAGCGATGACGAGTCGCTGAATCTGGTTGGTGCCCTCGAAGATCTGCGTGATCTTGGCTTCGCGCATGTAGCGCTCGACGCGGAAGTCACGGGTGTAGCCGACGCCGCCCAACACCTGGACGGCGTCGGTGGTGACCTTCATCGCCGCGTCGGTGGCCGTCAGCTTGGCCACGCTGGCCTGCGCCGAATACGGCCGGCCGAGGTCGCGGCGGCGGGCGGCGTCGAGATATGTCGCACGGGCACTGGCGACCGCGGCGGCCATGTCGGCCAGCAGGAACCCCAGTCCCTGGTGGTCGATGATCTTGCGGCCGAACGTCGTTCGTTCGTTGGCGTAAGCGCATGCCTCGTCGAGCGCGGCCTGCGCCAGCCCGACGGCGACGGCGGCGATTCCAAGGCGGCCGGAATCCAGTGCGCTGAAGGCGATCTGCAGACCCTGACCCTCGTCGCCGATGCGGCGGTCGGCGTCGACATGGGCGTTGTCGTAGAACGCCGACGTGGTCGGCACCGCGTGCAGGCCCATCTTCTCCTCGGGCTTGCCGAAGGACAGGCCGGCGAGATCGCCCGGTATAAGAAAGCACGAGATCCCGCGCGAGCCTTCACCGGTGCGGGCGAACAGCGTGTAGAAGTCGGCCCGGCCGCCGTGGGTGATCCACGACTTCGACCCGTCGACGACGTAGCCGCCGTCGGTTGCGACGGCCGCACACCGCAGCGCTGCGGCATCGGAACCGGCCTGCGGTTCCGACAGGCTGTATGCGCCGATCTGCTCACCCGACAGCATGCCGGGCAGCCAGCGGCGCTTCTGCTCGTCGCTGCCGAAGGTCAGCAGCGGGTGCGACGACAGGCTGTGCACGCTGACCGCGACCGCGACCGCCGCCCAGCGCGCCGCGATCTCCTCGAGCACCTGCAGGTACACCTCGTACGGTTGGCCGCCGCCACCCCACTCCTCGGGCTGCGGCAGACTCAGCAGTCCCGCCGCGCCCAACTGCGCGAAGACCCCTTCGGGATACGTCTCGGCCTTTTCGTGCGCGTCGACGATGGGGTCGAGCACCTTGTCGGCGATGTCGCGGGTGAGGGCGATCAGGTCGGCGGCGTCGTCAGAGGGCAGCAACCGGTCCACTGGCATGTGCGTGCGTCAGACACTCTCGGTGACCGACAGTGCCGCGTTGATCGCGTCGACCCGGTCCTTGGCATCGCCGAACAGCATCTGGGTGTTCTCCCGGAAGAACAGCGGGTTCTGCACTCCCGCATAGCCCGAGGCCATGGACCGCTTGAACACGATCACATGGGCGGCGTTCCAGACCGTCAGCACCGGCATGCCGGCAATCGGGCTGCTCGGGTCCTCTGCCGCCGCCGGGTTCACCGTGTCGTTGGCCCCGATGACCAGGACGACGTCGGTGCTGTCGAAGTCGTCGTTGATCTCGTCCATCTCCAGCACGATGTCGTAGGGCACCTTGGCCTCGGCCAGCAGCACGTTCATGTGCCCGGGCAGGCGTCCCGCGACGGGGTGGATGCCGAACCGGACGTCGACGCCGCGATCGCGCAGCTTGCGGGTCAGGTCGGCGACGCCGTACTGGGCCTGGGCCACGGCCATGCCGTACCCCGGCGTGATGATCACCGACTTGGCAGACTCGAGCAGTTCGGCGGCGCCCTCGGCGTTGATCTCGCGATGCTCCCCGTAATCCTTGTCGTCGGCCGGGCCGGCCTCGATCCCGAAGCCGCCGGCGATCACCGAGATGAACGACCGGTTCATCGCCTTGCACATGATGTAGGAGAGGTAGGCACCCGAGGACCCGACCAGCGCGCCGGTGATGATCAGCAGATCGTTGCCGAGCAGGAAGCCCGACGCTGCCGCGGCCCAGCCGGAATAGCTGTTGAGCATCGACACCACCACCGGCATGTCGCCGCCGCCGATGGACGCGACCAGGTGCCAGCCGAGCAGCAGCGCCAGCACGGTGACCACCGCCAGCAGCCACACCTGCGGGTCGATGACGAACCAGACGGTCAGAGCGGCGAAGACGACGAGCGCGCCGACGTTGAGGAAGTTCTTGCCGGGCAGCATCATCGGCGCGGACTTGATGCGGGCCGAGAGCTTGAGGTTGGCGACGATCGAGCCGGTGAACGTCACGGCGCCGATGAAGACGCCGATGACGACCTCGGCCGAGTGGATGCCGAGCATGCCCTCCTGGTGCAGCAGCGCGGCCTCCGATCCGGCCAGGTCACGTTCGACGTGCAGGTAGCCGTTCCAGCCGACCAGCACGGCGGCCAGTCCGACGAACGAGTGCAGCAGCGCGATCAGCTCGGGCATGCCGGTCATCTCGACGGCCCTGGCGCGCCACAGGCCGATCGCGGCACCGATCGCCATGGCGCCGACCAATAGCGCGACGCCAAGGGGTTCGACGTGACGGACGAGGGCCAGCGCGATCGTCGCGATCAGGGCAACGGCCATTCCGGCGATGCCGAAAGTGTTGCCGGCTCGCGATGTTTCATGCTTCGACAGTCCGGCCAGCGCAAGGATGAACAGGATGGCCGCGACGACATACGCCGCGGTCGCGGTGGTTTCTACGTTTTCTACGGTGAACACTCTCTAGCTCCTCGAGAACATGGCCAGCATGCGGCGGGTCACGGCGAAGCCGCCGAACACGTTGATGCTGGCGAGCAGGATCGCCAGGGTCGCCACCGCGGTGAGCACGACATTGCCGGATTCCAAGCCGGGCCCGATCTGCAACAGCGCACCGACGACGATGATCCCGGAGATCGCGTTGGTCACCGACATCAGCGGGGTGTGCAGCGCGTGGTGCACATTGCCGATCACGTAGTAGCCGATCACGATCGCCAGCGCGAACACCGTCAGGTGCACCTGCAGCGCAGCCGGCGACAGCGCGATGAGCGCGAAGAGCACCGCCGCCGCGGTAAAGGTCAACCCCAGCCGGCGCGCGGTCGGCATCGGCTTTTTGACCGGCTTGGCCTCGACCGGAGCGGTTGCGGCAACCGCAGGCGCCGCCGACACCTGCACGGGCGGCGGCGGCCAGGTGATCTCGCCGTCGCGGACCACTGTCACCGAGCGCTGCACCACGTCGTCCCAGTCGAGGGTGAGCTGACCGTCCTTCTCCGGCGTGAGCAGCTTGAGCAGGTTGACCAGGTTGGTGCCGTACAACTGCGATGCGGTGGCCGGCAGCCGGCCGGCCAGATCGGTGTAGCCGATGATCGTCACCCCGTTGTCGGTGACGACGGCCTGGTCTTTGACGGTGCCCTCGACGTTGCCGCCGTTGGCCGCGGCCATGTCGACGACCACGCTGCCGGGCTTCATCGAGGCGACCATGTCGGCGGTGATGATGCGCGGCGCCGGCCTGCCGGGAATCAGCGCGGTCGTGATGATGATGTCGACGTCGCCCGCCTGCTCGAGGTACAGCTGCGCCTCGCGGGCCTTGTAGTCGTCGTCCATCTCCTTGGCGTAGCCGGTAGCCGAGACTTCGGCCTCCGGCGACTCAATCGAAAGGTATTCGCCGCCAAGGGATTTGACCTGATCTGCGACTTCAGGCCGGGGGTCGGTGGCGCGCACGATGGCGCCGAGGCTGCCTGCCGCGCCGATCGCGGCCAGACCGGCCACCCCCGCGCCGACGACGAGCACCTTGGCCGGGGGCACCTTGCCCGCCGCGGTCACCTGCCCGGTGAAGAACCGGCCGAACTTGTTGGCGGCCTCGATGACGGCGCGGTATCCCGCGATGTTCGCCATCGACGACAGCACGTCCAGTGACTGGGCCCGGGAGATACGCGGAACGGCGTCCATGGCCAGCACGGTGATGGGCCGGGTACCCAGCTGATCGAGGAGCTCCGGCTTGAGCGCGGGGCTGATCAGGCTGATCAGGGTGGCGCCGTCGCGAAGGGCGGCGATCTCCGCGTCGTCCGGCGCGTTCACTTTGAGCACCACGGCGGCCGACCAGACCTGCTCGGCGGATCCGACGGTGGCGCCGGCTTCGGCGAACGCCGCGTCGGAGAAGCTCGAGGCGGCGCCCGCGCCGGATTCGACCACTACCTGATAGCCCAGCTTGATGAGTTGGCCGACCGTCTGCGGTGTCGCGGCGACACGCGTTTCTCCAGGCAGGGACTCTCTCGGGATCCCGATGATCATCGATTTCGATCCGATCTAGGTTTCTGTCACGGTCCGGTCGACGCGCGTGAAAACGCCCCGACACAGCTCGTCGTGAAACGAGTGGAATACGTCAGTGTAAGAGGCGGCCGAAATCGCTCATGCGGCCTGTGGGCTCGGTGCGTTGTTTCGGGAATTGCGTCGAAGGGAAACCCGAATTAGCGGGCACGTCAACGACGGCCCGGGGTTCTCCCGACGAAAGGAACCACCATGGACAGCAGGACCATCGTGTGGATCGTCGTCGCGGTCGTCGCGATCCTCGTGATCGCGGCATTGGTTTTCGCCGCTCGCAAGAGGCGTAACCAGCGCAGGCACGTCGAAGCCGAGCGCATCCGCGAAGACATCACCACCCACGTCACAAAGGTGGAGAGGCGGGAGTCGTTGGCCGACGAGACAGCGGCGCGCGCCCGCGCTGCCGAGGCCGAGGCCGAGGCCAAGGCGGCGGAAGCGGCCAGGCTCAAGGACCAGGCCGACAGCCACCGCGAAGCGGTGGCGGGATCACGCGAGGAGATCGAGGAGCGCCGCCAGCACGCCGATCGCCTCGACCCGAAGACCCGGGTCGACGACGACAAAGACCGTAATCGCGCCGGGCAGGACGCCGCAGCCCCGCAGGCCGCGGTGCGCGACCCCGAGCGCAGGTAGCCAAAGCCCAGTGCCGCGCTCTGGATAGGCGTATTTCCAGAGCGCGGCACTGCCATGGATTCATCCCGCGATCAGGTGCAGTAGTTCACTACTCGCGCCGCCGCTGCGGCTGCGGGCCACGATGAGGCCATGCGAACGACACCCGACGAAGTGCTGCAGGGACGGCCGCCGCGGTTGCAGGATGCGACGGTCGAGGCGCTGCCCGAGGAGCGCGACTTGGAGACACTGCGTCGGCAGCGCATTCGATTCGACGGTTTCTTCGCCGGACCCACGTGGTAGGCCGGCGCCTCAGGTCAGGTGCTCAGACCGGGGGATAGGCGGGCGGCGGGTATACGCCGCGCAGGATCCACGCGAACCAGTCGACGCCGTACTCGACCTCGTCGCTGGCGTCGTAGTCCGGGTTCGGATCCATCTGCTCACCCTCTCACGCGTTCGGCAGCCCTGTGCCGAAAGTCTAGACCCGCCGCCAAGGTGGCGATACCGAAGAGAACATAGACTGTCCAACCAGTTGATTGAACGTCCCGGAATGCGATCCGGGCCTGCCTATAGTGAGTCCCCATGTCCGAGACGCCGAACGGGATGTCCCGCCGCGAGGAGCTGCTGGCCGTTGCCACCCGGCTCTTCGCGGCGCGCGGCTATCACGGCACCCGGATGGACGACGTCGCCGATGCGGTCGGCCTGAACAAGGCGACGGTGTATCACTACTACGCCAGCAAGTCGCTGATCCTCTACGACATCTACCGGGGCGCCGCGGACTTCACGGTGGCCGCGCTGCACGACGACCCGTCGGCATCGGCGCGCGAGATGATCTACCACTTCACCCGCAGGTTGCTGGTCGGCATCGCAGGCGACCTGGAGCGGGCGGCGGTGTATTTCCAGGAGGGGCCCTACATCACGGAGTGGTTCACCGAAGAGCAGGTCGCATACATCAGGGAGAAGGAGACCCAGGTGTACGAGCACGTGCGCGACGTGATCGACCGCGGCATCGCCAGCGGCGAGTTCCACGACTGCGACTCCCACGTGCTGGCGCTGGGCTACATCGGCATGACGCTGGGCTCCTACCGCTGGTTGCGCCCGCAGGGCAGGCGCACGGCGCAGGAGATCGCCGCCGAGTTCAGCACCGCGCTGCTGCGGGGGCTGATCCGCGACGATGTCGTGCGAGTGGAGTCGCCGCTGGGTATCGATGTAGAGAAGGCCGCACAGTAATGCCGTTGGTGAGCAAGACCGTGGAGGTCGACGCGTCCGCGGAGTCGATCATGGCGATCGTCGCGGACTTCGAGGCCTACCCGGAGTGGAACCAGGAGATCAAGGGCTGCTGGGTGCTGGCCCGCTACGACGACGGACGGCCCAGCCAGCTCCGGCTCGACGTGGTCGTGCAAGGCCAGTCGGGCACCTTCATCACCGCGGTCTACTACCCAGGGCCCAACGAGATCTTCACGGTGTTGCAGCAGGGCGACCACTTCGAGAAGCAGGAGCAGAAGTTCTCGGTGGTGCCCATCGGACCGACGTCGCTGCTGACCGTCGACCTTGACGTCGAGACCAAGATGCCGTTCCCGAGGCCGATGGTGAAGAAGGCCATCGCGGACACGCTCGACTACCTCGCGGGCAACCTCAAGGACCGCGCGGAGCAGCTGGCCGCGAAATAGCGGTCACGCCCCGAACAACGCGTCCCAGAACGCCTTGTCGCAGTGCCCGCATCCGACGAGCCGGGCATCTCGAGGGCCGCCGCCGCGAGCGACGGATGGTGTGTTTGGTGCAGGAGTGGGGTACTCCGAACCAACGACGGAAAAGGAGGCGACATGGCCAAGGATCACGGCTCCAGCGTCAAGAACGACAAGCAGTACGAGGGCCTGCGCAAGAAGGGAATGAGCAAGTCCCGTGCCGCGGCGATCGCGAACACCCCGGGCGCCTCGAAGAAGGGTGGCAAGAACTCCGGCAAGAAGAAGTCCAGCTAGCCGCCCTCAGCTCCAGATCCCGGTTTCCTCCAGCCGCTCGGCCAGTCGCCGCGCGCCGTCGGTGAACTGCCACTCGGTCAGCCGGACCACCTGGTCCACGTCGCGGCGGCGCAGCGCGGCGATCAGCTCGCGATGGTTCTGCACGGCCTCGACGCCCCACCGCGGGTCGGCCGCATAGATCATCGGCGGCATGTAGCGGGCCACGTGGAGCAGGAACCACGCCAACTTGATGCGGCCCGTGGTGTGGTTCAGCGAGCGGTGGAACCGGAACTCGGCCGCGGCGATCGCGTCGGT
>CAVTQJ010000006.1:0-12630 GCA_963736825.1 uncultured Actinomycetota bacterium | reverse complement strand
CGCGAGATACCCACATGCGGGCCGCCGTACTCAAGGAGCCAGGTCGGATCGAGATGGAGGAGCGGCCGATACCCACGCCGGGACCCGGCGACGTGCTGATCCGGGTGTCGTCGGTCGGGGTGTGCGGGTCGGACACCCACTACTACCGGCACGGCAGGGTGGGCAGCTTCGTCGTCGACGCCCCCTTGGTGCTCGGCCACGAGGCGGCGGGCACGATCGTCGACGTCGGCGCGGGCGTGGACCGCAAACGCATCGGACAGCGGGTGTCGATCGAGCCGCAGCGGCCCGACCCCGACAGCGAGGAGACCCGGCGAGGCCACTACAACCTGTGCCCGCACATGCGGTTCTACGGCACCCCGCCGGTCGACGGTGCGTTCTGCGATTACGTCACCATCGGAGCGGGGTACGCCCATCGAGTGCCCGATTCGGTGTCCGACGATGCCGCGGCCTTGTGTGAGCCGTTGTCCGTCGGCATCGCCGCCGTCCGCAAGGCGGCCCTCGACGGCGGTTCGCGCGTGCTGATCACGGGTGCGGGGCCGATCGGCATCGTGCTCGCTCAACTCGCGCGGGCCTATGGCGCCACCGACATCGTGGTCAGCGACCCCGACGAGGCCCGCCGCGAGCAGGCTAGGCAATTCGGCGCGACCGTGGTAGCCGACCCGATCGCAGAGCCCATCGGCGAGTTGGGCGTGGACGCGTTCATCGACGCGTCGGGCGCACCGGCGGCCGTCGTCGACGGCATCCGCGCGGTGCGGCCGGCAGGCACGGTGGTGCTCGTCGGCTCGGGCGCCGAGTCGATGGAGTTGCCGACGCAGGTGATCCAGAACCGAGAGCTGGTCCTCACCGGGGTGTTCCGCTATGCGAATACGTGGCCGACGGCGATCGCGCTCGTCGAATCCGGCCGGGTGAACCTGGACGCGATGGTGACCGCACACTTCCCTCTGGAGAAGGCCGCCGGGGCCCTCGACTCTGACCGCACGCCGGGTAGCGTCAAGAGTGTGGTGACGGTGTCATGAAACTTAACAAGTCGACGCTGGCGCAGATCTCGATCGACAAGCCGAGCTACAACCGCGACGAGATCGGTATCGGCATAGTTCATTTCGGGGTCGGGGGCTTTCACCGTGCGCACCAGGCGATGTACGTCGACCGCCTGCTGGAGATGGGGCTCGCGACCCAGTGGGGCATCTGCGGCGTCGGGGTGCTGCCCGCCGATCGCAAGATGGCCGACGTGATGGCCGCGCAGGACGGTCTGTACACGCTGCTGGTGGAGAACCCCGACGGCAGCCACGACGCGCGGGTGATCGGGTCGATCGTCGACTACCGCTACGCACCCGATGACCCGGAGGCGGTGATCGAACTGCTCGCCGCGCCGAGCACCAGGATCATCTCGCTGACCATCACCGAGGGCGGTTACAACATCGACAACCTCCCCGGTGAGACTGCCGGCTCAGCCGGCGGAGACGGCGTCAACGTCTTCGGTCTGGTCGCCGATGCGCTGGCGCGACGGCGCGACCGCGGTGTCGCATCGCCCACGATCGTGTCGTGCGACAACATCGAAGGCAACGGCGACGTCGCCCGGCAGGCGTTCACGACCTACGCCGAACGCGTGCACCCGGGCCTCGGCGAGTGGATCAGCGGGCACACCCGCTTCCCGAACTCGATGGTCGACCGCATCACCCCGGTCACCACGCCGGACGTGATCGCCGTGCTGCGCGACGAATTCGGCGTTGAGGACCAGTGGCCGGTGGCGGCCGAGCCGTTCACGTCGTGGGTGCTCGAAGACGACTTCTCCGACGGACGGCCCCCGCTGGAGAAGGCCGACGTGTTGTTGGTGGACGACGTGACGCCCTACGAGTTGATGAAGCTGCGGCTGCTCAACGCCAGCCATCAGAGCCTGTGCTACTTCGCGTATCTGGCTGGCTACCGCTTAGTGCACGACGCCGCGGCCGATCCACTGTTCGCCGAATTCCTCCGCGAATACATGGATTCCGAGGCCACGCCGACGCTAAAGCCCGTGCCGGGCATCGACCTTCCCGACTACAAGCGGACGCTGATCGAACGGTTCGCAAACCCCGGTGTCAAGGACACCGTCGCGCGGTTGTGCTTCGGCTCGTCGGACCGCATCCCGAAATGGTTGCTGCCGGTGGTGAGGGCCAACCTCGCGGCGGGTGGCCCTGTGCGGCTGTCGGCGGCCACGGTGGCCAGCTGGGCGCGGTACGACGAAGGCGTCGACGAGGAAGGCAACCCGATCGACGTCCAGGACCAGCTCGCCGACACGCTGGTGCCGCTGGCCCGGTCACAGCGCGAGCACCCGACCGCGTTCATCGAAAACACCGAGGTGTTCGGAGATCTCGCATCGCAGCCGCGGTTCGTCGAGGCGTACCTGTGGGCGTTGGACTCGCTGCACCGCGACGGAGCCCGCGCGACCCTGGAGACTCTGCTTCGGAAGGAGACGCCATGACCGTGCCTGGCGCGCCGCAGCGGGCGCTGGTGATCGGCGAGGCGCTGATCGACATCGTCGAGCGGGACGGAACGGTCACCGGCGAGCACGTCGGCGGCAGCCCGTTGAACGTCGCGGTCGGACTATCCCGCTTGGGTCGCAGCGTCGACTTCCTCACCCACATCGGCACCGATCCGCGTGGCCGGCGCATCGTCGACTACGTCAAACAGTCTGGGGTGCAGTTGGTTTCGGGCAGCCAGACCGCCAAGCGCACACCCACGGCGCTGGCGACGCTGGACGCCAACGGCTCGGCGCAGTACGTGTTCGACATCGACTGGCAGCTGACAGGGACGCCCGAGGTGGCCCCACCGCTCGTCGCGCACACGGGATCGATCGCGACGGTGCTGGAACCGGGTTGCCGGGCCACCGCCGCGCTGATCGACACGTATCGCCCGTCGGCGACCGTCACCTTCGACCCGAACGTGCGCGCGGTGCTGATCGAGGACGCCGACATCGCGCGCGGGCGCATCGACCGCTGGATCGAACGATGCGATGTGGTGAAGGCGAGCGACGAGGACATGCGCTGGATCGACCCGAACCGCACGCCGGAACAGATCGCCAGGACGTGGCTCGGTCTGGGCCCTTCGGTCGTCGCAGTGACGATGGGCGACCAAGGCGCGTTTGCGATGTGCGCGGCGGGGACGGTGCGCGTGCCCGCGCTGCGGGTGAATGTCGTGGACACCGTGGGCGCAGGCGACGCGTTCATGACGGGGCTGATCGACGCGCTGTGGTCGCTGGGTTTGCTCGGCGCCGAGCGCCGCCCCTACCTGGCCCGCATCGGTGTCGACGCGCTGACCGCCGTGGTGCAGACGGCGGCGTTGTCCTCGGCGTTGACGGTGGCGCGAGCGGGAGCTGACCTGCCGGATCGCGCGACCCGCGACGCCGCGGCGGCCGGGTCCGGCCCGTTGTTGCCTCAACCCGGCTAGCCTGGCCTAATGCGTTCCATATGGAAGGGTTCGATTGCCTTCGGCCTGGTGAACGTCCCGGTCAAGGTCTACAGCGCGACCGAGGACCACGACGTCAAGTTCCACCAGGTGCACGCGAAGGACAACGGACGCATCAGGTACAAGCGCGTCTGTGAGGTGTGCGGCGAGGTCGTCGAGTACCGCGACATCGCCAGGGCCTACGAATCCGATGACGGCCAGACGGTGATCATCACCGACGAGGACATCGCCACCCTTCCCGAGGAGCGCAGCCGCGAGATCGAGGTGCTGGAGTTCGTTCCGGCGAACGAGATCGACCCGATGATGTACGACCGCAGCTACTTCCTCGAACCCGAGGGGAAGTCGACGAAATCCTATGTGCTGCTGGCTAAGACGCTGATGGAGACCGACCGGGTCGCCATCGTGCATTTCGCGCTGCGCAACAAGACACGGCTTGCGGCGTTGCGGGTGCAGGACTTCTCCAAGCGCGACGTCATGGTGATCCAGACTCTGCTGTGGCCGGATGAGATCAGTGATCCGGATTTTCCGGTGCTGGACAAGGAAGTCGAGATCAAGCCCGCCGAGCTGAAGATGGCGAGCCAGGTGGTGGAGTCGATGACCGACGACTTCAAGCCGGACCGCTACCACGATGACTACCAGGAACAGCTGCACGAGCTGGTTCAGGCCAAACTCGAAGGCGGCGAAGCGTTTACCACCGAGGAGCAGCCGAAGGAGCTCGACGAGACCGAGGACGTGTCGGACCTGCTGGCCAAGCTGGAGGCCAGTGTGAAGGCGCGCCGCGCCGGCGGCGGTTCCGACGGCGACACGCCGGCCAAGAAGGCGCCTGCCAAGAAGACGCCGCCAAGAAAGCACCGGCCAAGAAGGCGGCGAAAAAGGCACCGGCGAAGAAGGCGGCGAAGAAAGCCGCGGCGAAGAAGTAGCTACGCGGGCAAATCCACCCGCAGCGCCAGGTGCTCGTCGAGTATCCGGCGCAGCGCGGCGTCCATCGGATGAGCCGACGCGAGGTCACGGCCGAACCCACGGTCCACCACGACAACCGCGCCCTCACGCAGTTCGGCGGTGTCGATCTGATCGACGAACGGATCGAACAACCCGGGCGGCGTGGCCAGGTAATACAGCGCCCGGCGTGAGTCGTTCAACCCGGCGGCATACATCAGTCCATGTTGGGTGATCACGAACAGTTCCGAAGTGATCCTGGCGTTCGGGATTTCGGCTTTGCCCCATGCCATCGCGGCGCGCCGGGTCTGGGCCAATCGATCCGGGACGTCGTCGGTGAGCGTGAGCAACCTCTCGACGAGTGCTTCAGCCGTTCGCGGATATGCGCCGATCGCGGGCCTGAAGTACCGGTGGAAGATCTCACCGAAAAAGTCGTACCGTTGCTCGCTCATCGCGGCTCCCAGGTTCGGACGTACACCCCAATTGTGCGCCCGAAACCGTCAGCGGAGCACGAGTTTGGTCAGGACACTCCTAGTCGCCGACTTCTGCACCAGGGTTGTGCTACGCGCCGATTCACGACCCTCATGCAGATTTCGGTGGCACCCAGCCCCGACGGGCGAACGCCTCTCGCGCTCGGTGCAGGATGAACCGCCGACCGTGTTCGGCGACTACACGAATGTCGATCCAGCCTTGCCGCTCGACAAACTCCGAACGACCGATGTCGTAGACGTATTGGCCGCGGTCCTTGCTGTGGTGTGCGCCTTCGTAGTCCAGGCCGACCATCGGTTCGTCGTAGCCCATATCGATGAACGCCTCGTCTACGCCGTCACTGACCCTGATCTGTGTTCGCGGCCTTGGTAACCCGCCATCGATTAGGACGAGCCGCAGCCACGTTTCCTTCGGCGACTGCGCTCCGCCGTCCATCAGCGCGAGCGCAACCCGGGCGCGTCGAATGCCCCGCGCACCCGGATACCTCGCGGCCAGGGCGACGGCGTCGGCGGCTGACACACCCGTTGCACAGGCCAATGCATCCAGATGCGCCACCGCGATGTCACGAGGCAGGAATCTGGCCAGATCGAGGGCGGTTCGGGCAACCGTGGTGACGGGTAATTCACCGACGTACGTGATCTCGTCGGCCCTGATTTGCTCCTCCCGCACAATCACGCCGCCGCGTTTCCGGGTGTGTTCCGCGATGATTTCGATCGGCGTCGATGCGTCCACCCATCTGGCGCCATGCAGCGCCGCAGCAGCTCGACTGGCGATGATGCCTTTGCGGCCCGTCCACAGCCAGGCCGCGACGGCGTTCACGTGAATCGTGCGCTCTGCGCCATTCGGAAGATAGACACCGGGATGCACGGCGGTGTAATTCCAGCGCAGCTGGCCACGCGTGAGCCGGCCACTGCCGATTGCGTCGGCCCCGACGAATGGTTGCCACATGCCCGGATGTTCACCGCCGCTGCCGACACAAGCAGTGCCCTGCGTCGACTTCTGCGCCAGGGTTGTGTATAACCCGAAATCACAACTCTCCTGCAGATCTCGACGTCGATCCGACATTCTGAGAAAACGAGAACGTGTTTCAAAAACCCCTGCTACGGTTCGCCCGGCGAGGGAAGGAAGACACAAGTGATTCTTGACAAGTTTCGGCTGGACGACCAAGTCGCGGTGGTGACCGGAGCGGGCCGCGGGCTGGGCGCGGCGATGGCGCTGGCATTTGCGGAAGCCGGTGCGGACGTGGTCATTGCGTCCCGGACGCAGACCCAACTCGAGGAAGTCGCCGAACAGATCCGGGCCACCGGCCGACGCGCCGAAGTCGTCGTCGCCGACCTCGCGCATCCCGAGGACACCGCCAAGCTGGCGGGCAAGGCCGTCGAGGCGTTCGGGAGACTAGACATCGTCGTGAACAACGTCGGCGGCACGATGCCCGCCCCGTTGGTCAACACCTCCACGAAGGACCTCAGGGACGCGTTCACGTTCAACGTCTCGACCGCACACGCGCTCACCGCGGCCGCTGTTCCGCTCATGCTGGAGCACTCCGGCGGAGGCAGCATCATCAACGTCACGTCCACCATGGGCCGATTGGCCGGACGCGGCTTCGTCGCCTACGGCACCGCCAAGGCTGCACTTGCGCACTACACCAGGCTGGCCGCGCTGGACCTGTGCCCCCGCATCCGGGTCAACGCGATCGCGCCAGGCTCGATCCTCACCTCCGCGCTCGACATCGTGGCCTCCAACGACGAGCTGCGCACTTCCATGGAGAAGGTGACACCGATGCGCCGGCTCGGCGATCCGGAGGACATCGCCGCTGCCGCTGTGTACCTCGCCTCCCCCGCCGGCAGTTACCTGACCGGCAAGACGCTCGAGGTCGACGGCGGTATCACCTTCCCGAACCTCGACCTTCCGATCCCGGACCTGTGAGGAGCTAAGCCATGGCCATCAAAGTTGCACAGATCGGCACAGGCAATGTCGGCGACACGCGCTGACCCAACTGATCACCGACCCGCGGTTCGAGCTCACTGGCGTGTGGGTGTCAAGCGACTCCAAAACGGGCAAGGACGCCGCAGAGCTTGCGGGACTTGACAATTCGACGGGCATCACCGCCACCACCGACCTCGACCAAGTGCTGGCGACAAACCCCGAGTGCGTCGTCTACACCGCCATGGCCGACAATCGCCTGCCCGACGCGCTCGAGGACTACCGGCGAATCCTCGCCGCAGGCGTCAACGTCGTCGGCAGCAGCGCCGTCTTCCTCCAGTACCCGTGGCAGACCCTCCCGACGAGCTCGTCACGCCACGATGCCGCCAAGGCAGGCAACGCGAGCGTGTTCGTCAACGGCATCGACCCCGGCTTCGCCAACGATCTGCTTCCGCTCGCACTGGCCGGCACCTGCCAGAGCATCGAGCAGATCCGCTGCATGGAGATCGTCGACTACGCCACCTACGACAGCGCCACCGTGATGTTCGACGTGATGGGCTTCGACAAGCCGCTCGACGAGCTGCCGATGCTGCTGCAGCCCGGTGTGCTCAGCCTGGCGTGGTGAGCAGCCGCAAGGGCGATCACAACCACGCCGGATTGGTCGCCACCGCCGCGCGCGTCGTCAACGCGATCCCCGCCGTGGTCGATGCCGCGCCGGGAATCAGGACGACGTTGGACTTGCCGCTAATTACTGGAAAAGGGCTGTACGCTGGGCTATATCTCGGGGCTAATTGAAAAGAAGGACGTGCCTATGCGGAGGATCCCGCTCTATTTCACTCCGCTGATCGTCGCGGCAGGCGCGGCAGCGGGAATCCTCACCGCGCCCGCCGCCGTCGCCCAACCCGACGACTCCTCCACCCTGCCGGCGTGCACCGATACCGGTGGCGCCGAAGCCCTCGGCGGCTCGACGACCGAATGCACCACCCCCGGCAATGTCCAAATCAACGCCACCCCGGCCGAACCAACTTATGTGTATCCGTGGGATGACGAGTTCTACGGTCCCGCGTTGATCATCGGTGGTGGCGACGGCCACGGCGGCCACGGCGGCCGCTAACCCAAGATTTCCGTGGCCCACTAAGGAGGCCAAACATGCGGACCAAGATTCGCTCTCTCACACCGCTTTTGGCGGCAGCTGGTGTCTCCGTTGCCATCGCGATGGCGCCGGTTGCCGGAGCCCAGCCCACATGCACGAGCGTCGGCCCCAACACCACGCAATGCCAGACCAACGGGAGCTCTCAAATCGTCACCTCACCCCAGCAGAACAACTGGTACGGCGGCTGGCCGTGGGCCGGTGGACTGGTCATCGGCTTCGGCGGCTGGGGCTGGGGCTGGTAACCACCCGCCGCTAGCCTCCTCAAGGGGTTTCGGCTAACCTAACTTTTCTATTCGCGTTACCGGATAGAGAGTGGGTTAGTTGATCCAGGACACCGAGCCGCGGCTGCGGCCAAGCTGGCTCCTGCTTGGGCCGGCGTTCGTCGCCGCAATCGCCTACGTCGATCCCGGCAACGTCGCTGCGAACGTCAGTGCCGGCGCGCAGTACGGCTTCCTGCTGGTCTGGGTCATCATCGTGGCCAACGCCATGGCCGGCCTGGTGCAATTCCTGTCGGCCAAGCTCGGCCTCGTCACCGGCCGCTCGCTGCCCGAGGCGGTCGCCGATCACACCCGCACCCCGACCCGCATCGTGTACTGGCTACAGGCCGAATTGGTCGCCATGGCAACGGATCTCGCCGAGGTCGTCGGTGGCGCGATCGCACTGCACCTGCTGTTCGATCTGCCTCTTCTGGTCGGTGGCGTGATCACCGGGCTTGTGTCGCTTCTGCTGCTCGCGATCCAGAACCGGCGCGGCCAACGCACGTTCGAGCGGGTGATCAGCGGGCTGTTGCTGATCATCGCGATCGGGTTTCTGACAAGCCTGTTCGTCGAGCCTCCCCGCGCAGCCGAGGTGGCCGCGGGCCTGCTGCCGCGGTTCGAGGGTGCCGAGAGCGTGCTGCTGGCCACCGCCATGCTCGGTGCGACGGTAATGCCGCACGCGGTCTACCTGCATTCGGGCCTGGCCCGCGACCGGCACGGCCACCCCGAGCCCGGCAGGCAGCGCCGCTGGTTGCTGAAGGTGACGCGGCTGGACGTCGGGCTGGCGATGCTCGTCGCGGGCGCCGTGAACCTGTCGATGCTTCTGGTGGCCGCGACCAACCTGCAGGGCCGCGACAACACCGACTCCATCGAAGGCGCACATGCCGCCGTTCGCGACACCCTTGGCCCCACGGTCGCACTGCTCTTCGCGGTCGGGCTGCTGGCCTCCGGTCTGGCCTCGACATCGGTGGGCGCCTACGCGGGAGCGATGATCATGCAGGGGCTGCTGCGCCGGTCGTACCCGTTGCTGCTGCGCCGGCTCGTCACTCTCATCCCGGCGCTCGCGATCCTGGCGATCGGCCTCGACCCCAGCCGCGCACTGGTGTTGTCCCAGGTCGTGCTCTCCTTTGGGATTCCCTTCGCGCTCATCCCCTTGGTGCGGTTGACCAGCAACCGCAGCCTGATGGGCGAAGACACGAACCACCGCCTGACCACGGCCCTCGGGTGGACGGTCGCCACGTTGATCAGCCTGCTTAATGTGGTGCTGATCTATCTGACGGTGGCAGCCTGATCAGTTATGGAAGAAATAGCTTGCGACGAGGCCGGTGAGCTGACGCGGCTAATAGATGCGGCGTGACGATACGCCGTTCCTGCCGATCACCCCGCCATCCGCGCATACAGGCGACTGAGGCTGACAGACGTTTCAGTAAACTGGCAGACGGCAGTTAACACGAAGCGGGGCGAATGCAGGCGAGTCATAGCTACTTTGCGTACGGGTCAAACCTGTGCGTGCGGCAGATGGCGCGGCGATGCCCCGGCGCGATCGATCCGCGGCCCGCGATGCTGGCCGACCACGACTGGCTGATCAACGAGCGCGGGGTGGCCACCGTCGAACCGTTCGACGGGTCCCAAGTGCACGGCGTGGTGTGGCAGGTGACCGACCGCGACCTGGCGACGCTGGATAGCGCCGAGGGCGTCCCTGCGCGGTATCGCCGCGACCGGCTGACCGTGCACACCGACGACGGCCCATCGGAGGCCTGGGTCTACATCGACCACCGTGTCGACCCCGGTGCTCCGCGACCCGGCTACTTGGAACGCATCGTCGACGGCGCGGTGCACCACGGCCTGCCCCACCGCTGGATCGAATTCCTGCGGCGCTGGGATCCCGCGCACTGGCCCATGCGTGTCAACAGATCGAGTTCGGCTGCGCCGCGGTCACTTTCGGAGCTGCTGGCCGATCCCAGCGTCATTGAGGACAGCACGCTGCGCTCCCGGTTCGGATTCCTGGCCATCCACGGTGGCGGGCTGGAGCAGATGACGGACGCCATCGCCGAGCGGGCCGCCGACGCCGCAGGCGCGTCGATGTACGCGCTGCGCCACCCCGATCACTATCCGCACCACCTGCCATCGGCGCTGTACCGCGCGCAGGAGTCCGAACGGCTGGCCGAGTTCCTCGATCACGTCGAGGTCGTGGTGTCGCTGCACGGATACGGCCGCATCGGGCGCAGCACCCAGTTGTTGGCCGGCGGTCGCAACCGGACCCTCGCCGAGCATCTGGCCCGCCACGTCGCGGTGCCGGGCTACCAGGTCGTCACCGATCTCAACGCGATCCCGCGCGAGCTACGCGGGCTGCACCCCGACAACCCCGTCAACCGGGTCCGCGGCGGTGGCACCCAGCTCGAACTGACTCCGCGGGTGCGAGGCATCAGCCCGCGCAGTGCGCTGCCGGGCGACGACGGCCTCTCCCCCGCCACATCGGTGTTGGTGCAGGGGCTCGTCGCGACGGCTCACTCCTGGGACCTACGCTCGGCTTAGTGCGCACCGCTGTCATCTGCGCGGCCCTCCTGATCTCCGGGTTCACCGCCGGGCCCGCCTGCCCGAGTACTTCGACGAAGACACCCCGCCGCCGGCCGAACCTCGCGATATCGACGGATACCACAGCTTCATGGCGAAAACGGCTGACGGCCCGGCCATCTCGGTGACCTTCACACAGTCGCCGGACGCGTCGTCGCCGGCCACCGACCCGCGTGGCGACATCATGGATGCTCTCTACTGCCCGGCGTAGATCATGACTCGGCCATGTCGAGCACCGGCGTCGGCTTCCGGAACCCGCGGGTCACGACGAGCAACCATATGAATCCCACCGACAACCAGATCAGCCCGACCTCCAGCGTCAACCACGACAAGTTGAACCACAACCACACGGTCAGGAGAAAGCCGATCACCGGCAGGATGAGGTTGTTGAGCACGTTCTTCTCGCCCTGGTCGATGAAGTAGTGCTTGATGACGGTCAGGTTCACCGCCGAGAAGGCAACCAGCGCACCGAAACTCACGATCGAGGCTAGGAATCCCAGCTCGATCCAGAGCGCGGCGAGCGAGATCGCCGACACGACCAGGATGGTCCACGTCGGAGTGGCGAAGCGCAACGACACGTGTCCGAACACCTTCCGCGGCAGGATGCCGTCGCGGCCCATCGCGAACAATATTCTGGCCACCGACGCCTGCGAAGTGAGCGCGGAGCCGATGCAGCCTGCGACGTAGGCGGCGGTGAAGAACGTGTTCAGGAACTGGCCGCCCGCCGTGGTCATCACGTCCAGCGAGCCCGCGTCGACGTCTTCGAAGTTGTTCGAGGGGAACACCAGCTGGGACACGTAGGACAGGCCGAAGAAGATCAGCCCTGACACCACGGTGGCGATCATGATCGCCATGGGCACACTGCGAGTGGGTTCCTTCGCCTCCTCGGACAGCGTCGAGACCGCGTCGAAACCGAGGAAGGACAGGCACAGGATCGCCGCGCCGGCGAAGATGGGGCCCGCCCCTTCGACCGTGCCGTCGCCGGTGAACGGCGCCATCAGGTTGACGCTGCCCGCTCCAGAGATCGTCACCACGGCCATCACCACGAACACGGCGATGAAGACGATCTGCAGCGCGAGGAGCAGGAAGTTGGCCCGCGCCACCGAGACGATGCCGACGATGTTGAGTACCGTCACCACGGCGATCGCGACCAGGATGAAGACCCAGGCAGGCACGGCGGGGATCGCGGCCGCCATGTAGATGCCGATGACCAGGTAGTTGAGCATCGGCAGGAACAGATAGTCCAGCAGCAGCGACCAACCGGCCAGGAAGCCGATCGGCGCCCCGAAGGACTTCTGCGTGTATGCGTAGGCCGAACCGGCGACCGGGTAGGCCGCCGACATCCGCGCATAGGACCTGGCGGTGAACACCATCGCGGCCAACGTCACCAGGTATGCCACCGACAGCCGTCCGCCGGTCAGCTGGGTGACGATGCCGTAGGTGGTGAACACCGTGAGCGGCACCATGTAGACCATTCCGAACAGCACGAGTGAGGGCACGCCGAGCGCCCGACGCAGCTGGCCTTCGCCGTGCAACGGCGGGGGTGGGGTGGCAGCAGGTGAATCCGACGATGTTGTCGACATGGCAAGCCCTTTCATCCCCTGGTCGAGTAGACCAGTTTTCCTGCTAGGTAGGTGGCGCGCACGCGGATGGCCGGTATGTCGAGCGGTGGCGTGGCGCGTGGATCCTTGTCCAACCACACCAGGTCGGCGCTCGCGCCGGGCGCGATTGCTCCCCATTTCCCGTCCGCGAAGGCCTGATGCGCGACGCCCGAGGTGTAGGCGCGAAGCGCCGGCTCGATTCCGAGGATCTCCCGCGGTGTCCATCCGCCCTCGGGAACCCGCTCGGCGGTCT
>CAVTQJ010000005.1:0-957307 GCA_963736825.1 uncultured Actinomycetota bacterium | reverse complement strand
TGTGTATGTATGGTTTGCCTCGTTGGTCTTGCTCCAGATGCAGCCGACCGCTCAGTGCCCAAAGACGCGCGTGTCGCTCATCTTCGATGACGTGCTCTGCGGCTGTGACACCACGGGTCTGCACACCGTGGTGTCCACGGCGACACTTCACGGGCCATCGTCTCGGTGCCGTCCCAAGCGGTGATGGTCGGCGACATTAGTTCTGATGGACCTCCGCAGGTGTCGCAGGAATGGTTCGGGTCTGGCTGAGTGTGAATCTGAAGCGGCATGGCGTCGATTGTGAGGGGACCGTCGGGCGCATCGGTCCCTGGACAAGCGCGGACCGGTCACGACGTGGCCGCATCTGGGACACATTTGGATACCGGGGGCAAACCCATTCAACGGGTCTCCTGGCTACGAGCTTGGCTTCGAGAGGCACATGAAGTGGGGCGAGACGATGCCATGAGCACAGGCCGTCGTCCCACACCCACAATGACTTCCGGCTCGCAGCGCCACACACAGGTGGGCCTTGCTGAGGTCGCTAGGGCCACGCGCGATCTGCACGTCGGCGTTCATCCGGGCGGGAAAGCGGTCTGCGGCTGCTCGTCGATGCGCTTGATGGTCGATGGTGTGGGGACACCCACGATTACGCGGAGACCGGCACGCCAGGAGAGGTAGCGGTACACGGTGGCGCGGGAGACCCCCAACATCTTGGCGATGTCGGTGGCCGTGATGCCCTTGTCTGTCAGGTGCGCAGTTAGAGAGCCTCCAGCGTCTCGGGATTTCCCTTCATTCGGAACAGCGCACACTCGACGTCCTCCGGCCGCAATTCGAGTTCGGCTGCGCACAGATAGACGTCCTCCACGTACGCCGCGTACCTCACTAATCGGGCGCGGTCGAGCGTTTATCAAGATAGTGATCGGCCGGGCTGCGCTCTGCCAGCGGGATCTCGAGCAGGGACGGCAGCTGGCTCACAAGTCTTTCGGCAACAATGTGCACCTTGAGGTTGAGTTGCTGTGAGCGCCAGCGAGGATACCGAACGCTTCGTCGGCCTCAATGCGATAAAGAACCATCAGGATGCCTTTGGCCTGCTCGATCACCTCGCGGCGAGCCATGATCTCCCGCAGTTGCTCGCCGATCGCACCTTGGACGTCGGCGTCGGCGGCCTCGGTGACGTCGATGTAGAACCCTCGAGTAGCGACGACGTGTTCCGCCTCACCGAAGACGGCGGTGCCGACGACGACGACTCGGCGGATCTCACCGCTAGTCGTGCGGATGCGGTGGCGGCTGCTGAACGTGCGGCTAACTGTTTCAGCAATCCCTTCACTTGAGCCAGGTCGTCGGGGTGCTTGTGGCTCAAGACGAGTTCGGTGGTGGGCTGCACGAGCTTCCCGGTTCGTAGCCGTGCAGCCGGGCGACGGTGTCTGACCATGACCAGGTGTCGGTGTCGTAGCGGTATTCGAAGGTGCCGATCAGCTGCGGCGGCCCACCTAATAGTGCTTTGTCGAGGGGTTGCGGACCGTACCCATCAGTGCCGGTGTCTGAGCCTTGCTCAGATGCCGCGTGAACGAGGGCGGTTGCCCCCTGTCGGATGGATGTCCGGCATAGTCGAACGATAAAGCAAATTCGACGGCGCAGCGTAACCGAATAATGACATCGCGTATTGGCAGGTCGCTGCGGGCACTGCGTGGAGGGACGGTCCTACCGGCTCGCGGTTTGAACCGGCAAGACCTACGAGTAGCGATGGCCAACCAAAGCTGCCGCTAAAAGAGCGTGCCCGCCGTGGTTTTTGGTGAAACCGCGTTAATTAATTTGACGCCGGACGTTTACCTCGGCGATCTCAGACCGGCCAGCACGGCACCGACCAGGCGGATGAGCGCGGCGCGGTCGGGGAAGATACCGACGACGTCGGTGCGCCTGGCGGATCTCTTTGTTGAGGCGCTCCAGATGCCCGGTGGCTCGTGTTGGTGGTGAGCGTGCGCACATCGCCAATGCGGAGTCGGGGTGCGTGGGCCACAGCGGCGGTGTCTTGTCGCGCCGCCGGAGGCGATCCGCGTACCGTCGGGGCAGGACGCCACGCTGTACACATCGGGCTACGTGGAGTGCGCCTACGGCGGGTTGAGGGGAAGGGTGCCTAAGCCGGTAATGACTTCGCCCCTTACCGGGACCTGCCCGACGGCCGATTCACCAAGGACGGGACCAGCTACTGCTCCGAGCACTGGCGGATGGTGCGGCGATGAGTCACCACATCAAAGAAGGTGCGCCACAAGCGCACGAAAGGCAGGAAGTGATCCATATCAACACCGACTGGTGGGGAAGAGCCAAACCCGGCCGATCGTCAGCCGCTACTACGAGGACTGGGACGCCGCCCACCCCAAGGCGTGGGTACGCGGACAGGCGGTGCCCGGCCGGTTCTATGTGGGCGAGCTGTGGGGATCCTGCTCGCGCTGGCCTGGGATGCGGCCTGGTTTCGCGCGGACGGGGTGAAGATGCCCAAGGGCGCGCACTATGTGGTGCCCGGCCGTGACCAGGTTCCGCTGACTGACAAGCTGGATCCCACTGACACCGGGGTGATGCGGCTGCGATTTAGGCGACTCGGTGAGCTGCGGTCGGTGATGCCTTTACTGCGAAGCTGACGGGCTTTAACTGAATGGGCGTCGTCGACTTGCGCGGGCGGCCGCCCTTGCGCCCATTGTCGGCGGCAGCGGCCAGCCCCACCGGTCCGGGCGGTGAAAGTTGCTGGACCAGATGCGCCGGGATCATCGGTCGGCTCCCTTGCGGTCGAGCTTGGTGAAGCGCCAGGTGGTGCCGGGGTATGTCGGCTCGCTGTGTGCGACGCGCAGGCTGTTCATCCGCGCGGCGACCGCTGTCGGTGTGCGTTTCATCGGCGGGCGAGGGCCTGCACCTCGGGATGCTCGGCACCCAGCATGCCGTGCTGGCGATAGAGGTCGTCTACCGCGACGACATGGGGTTCGGTCCAGCGCACGTTGTAGACCGTCGCCCGGCTGACGCCGTACTCGCGGGCCAACGCCGAGGCCGACTCCCCATCGGCCGGCCGGATCACGGCCTCGGCCTGATCGTCATTCAGCGATGGGACGCGGCCCCTGTACTTGCCCTTGGTCTTGGCGATGGCGATGCCCTCGCGCTGGCGCTCCAGGAGCAGGCTGCGCTCGAACTTGGCCACCGCGCCCATGACGCTCAGCATGAGCACGGCGCAGGGGTCGCTGGTTTCGCCAAAAGTCAAGCCCTCCTTCACGAACTTGACCAGCACGCCCTTGCCGGTCGAGCTTTCGCCTCGAGGAGGTCCTCGACCTAGTGAAACGGAAAGCGCTCCGCGCCCACCGTTACGGCGGTTGGGGCCGGCTCTTGTGCAGCCAGCCATCGTCAATGCCGAACCGCGCCAGCTGGCCAAGCCGGCCGATCAGGCCAAACGGGCGCAGCGCAGGCAGGCTGGAAGCGGTGACCGTTGCAGCCGGGAAACGCCGTATGTCGTGACAACGCCACGTAAGGCTTTGCCGCCGCCCAAAAGGCAGTAGAGCCTTCAGCCCACTTTGACTCTCGCACCACTGGAGAACGCCAAATCGCATGCACTTCCACTGCCGCGATCGAGGTTCCCACTGGCACGTCGAACATCACCTTCAACGCATAGTGCAGATGCGGATTCCAGGTCCGCCATTGTCGAGTTGCTGTTCATTGATGCTGTTGTATTCGCGTCGGCGTCGAATTTGCGGCCGGCAGTATCGATGAGCTTCTGGTTGTTGACGAAGAATGTCTGCGACTCAGCGCCGATGTTCCGCACTGTCATCGTCACGATCACCCACTGACCGCGAGGCGGCGGGCCATACCAGTGTGCACCGCCGGTCGGCTCAGTGTTGGGGACGGTGACATCGGTGACGACGAACTCGAACTTTCCGTCCCGCACAGGCGTGTTCAAGGCGGCGGCCGGCGCGGTTGAGCTGGGGAATCGACTTGTGTAAACGCACAGCTGTGCGCAACCGGTACAACAGCATCACAGCGGCAAAAGCCGCAATCCTTGCCCCCATAAGTCGCTGATGCTAGAACCTGCGCCGTATTCGTGGGCTCAATTCTTTGATCAGTTGAACCCCTTCAAAAGCCTCTTGAATCAGCGCGACACGAACCCCCTTCGCCCGGGCGGGGCCGGAGCCCAAAACCCATCCACATCAAGATACATAGAACGCACCCGTCCATCCACATCAAGATCACCGGGAGGGCGGTCGGGGCAAAAACTCCGGAAGGCAACGAACCGCCCACCTGATGTGTCTTCATGGACTGTCACGTCAAGTCGGGGAAGGCCTTGTACTCGGTGCCGTCGCGCTTCATCGGCCAGCAGGTCACCGTGCGCACCGCCGGTGACATCGTGCAGATCTTCCACGACGACACCGTCGTGGCGACCCACGTACTGCACCTCTGCCAGACCTCGCATGACCAGCCATACAGCCGACAACGTTCTTGTAGTTGACAGTCACTCGGCGTAATTCTCCTTCGCGCAATAGGTCAGCAAGCGAACAGCCCATGCGGCTGGGACCGCTGCATCCTTTCTCGTGATGACCCACAGGATTGGCCCCTGTGCCTGTATGTTGCCTGTGGGGGTAAGTCAGCTGTTAAACGGGGTGGAGAGTCAATTGTGAGCACAGCTCGTCACGGCGGGGTCATCGGATTGTTGGTGTTGTCTGAAACCCCATCGTCCCGCCCGCGCCAGCCAAGTCCGACGACAGGCGCACGGATCAGCTCGACTACGCGGGCGACCCCTGCGGCAAACGGTTGCTGCACGGCTTCCGACCTTCATACGGGGTAGCGCTCCCAAGCGCCTGCGGGAAGCCAATGTCGAATAACCCGAGTTCCCTTTCGTCAGAGGTGAACTGAAGTGGTGTCGCCGAAAGCGGGTGGTCCCCACCATCCTCGGCCAGCCGACTTGGCTTCCTGTTCGGCTGCTGCGATCTGGTCGGCTCGTTGGGCGGGGTGGTCGTGGTAGACGTAGGAGTGGGCCGCCCAGCGCGGGCCGCTTCGATTGAATAGTCCCAGCCACCGGCCTTGTTTAGGTAGGCCAGGGTGCGGCCGTAGCAGTCGTTGTGTCTTGAGTGGGGTCGGACACGAGCGCCACCCGTTGCCCCAGCAGGGTGGATTCTGCGAACGCCGTGGCCTCGGGTCCCCAGCAGCCAATGGTGTAGCCAGGTTTCTTCGTTTCCGGTGTGTCGATACCCAAGAGCCGCACGCGAGCCGACCTCGAACGTCGTCGCGGATGTCTATTGTGTCACCGTCCACAACTTTCAGCACGACCGCGGTCGCGGCGATAGGGTCAGCCGCGACCGTCGGGGCGGCGAGACCAGAACTGTCGCCACCATCGACGCGGCACCAATCGCGCAGGCGCGGACTGCGGCCTTCATCGTTCTAGCCGTTCGGGCATCTTTCCGCTGTGGCGTGCGACCGATGACCGGTGCATGCCCCGTGCCGGTCAACCGGGCTGCGACCCACCTGCGTCTGATAGACGACCCCGGAAGCGACTAGATCGGCATGCCGCTGCGCTTCCTCACGGGCCTGCTCAGCCGCATTTTTATCAGGTTAACACGAACCAGGCGATCAGACCGGCGATGTAGAGCACTTCGAAGAACCAACCGAGCACAGAAGCCATGCAGACAGCCCAGAACACGATTCTGGTGACGGGCGGCGGGTCGGGGATCGGTCGTGGCCTGGCTGAGTCGTTTCATCATCTGGGCAACCAGGTCGTGACCATCGCTGGCCGCCGCCGCGAGCAGTTGGAGAGCGCGGCAGCGGCCAATCCCGGAATGCAGTCGCTGACCTTGGATCAAAGCGATGCGGCAGACATCGAACGTTTCGCCACAGAGGCGACACAGCGCCACCCCGAACTCAACGTGGTGATCAACAACGCGGGCATCCAATACAGCGAGGACCTCGCCGCTGGCCGTGTCGCCGAAGCGGAGGCCATGGGCGGCTGCTGCCGAACCTACCTTGGCCCCATACGCCTGACTGCTGCGTTGCTGCCGCACCTGCTCGCTCAGCCCCGTTCGGCCGTTCTGAACGTCACCTCGGCGTTGGCCTTCCTGCCCAAGGCGCAGGTGCCAACCTATTGCGCCACCAAGGCCGCGCTGCACTCCTACACCCAATCGCTGCGGTTCCAACTGCGGCACAAGGCGGTTCAGGTGATCGAGATCATGCCGCCGGGGGTCCAGACCGGCCTGCGCGACGAGCGAGTCAACGAACCCGACGCTATGCCCCTCGATGGATCGCCGAGACCATGGCGCTGCTGACCGAGCAGCCCGAGGCGACCGAGATTGTCGTGGAGGCCACGAAAGCGCTCCGGTTCGCCGAACGCGACGGCGTGTACGAGCAGCGCTACACCGACTTCAACACCTCACGCTCGCCCTGACAGGCGTCGGCGCTGCCTCTCAGCGGTGCGCCACGGCGGACATTGCGTGCACGCCACCGCGAACGCCCCGGCCACATCGGTAGCGATCCCCAACGCCCTCGTCGGGCGCGGTGTCGTGCCGATTAAGAGCAGCGAGGCGCTGCGTGACTCGGCGCGCCGGGTGGCGACGCGGATCGCCATCAGCCACCGGGACTACGCCACCGGACCCCAGCCGATGTTCACGGAGGCCGACGTCGACAATATCTCGACATCCTCAACACCGTGCGAGATCCTCAACACCGTGCGAGCCAACGCGCTGCCCGTTGACCAAGCTATGTGAATGGGACCGGGAGCCACACGGGGTGGCGTGTGAGCGGCCACGGCTCTCGCTTCGAAGATCATGATGTCGCCTGCCGAACCGCCTCATCCATGGCCGGCAGCACCTTTGCCGCCGACAACGCGCTTCACCAGATCGTGGACGGGAGTCTTCCGACCCCAGGCACGTGCTTGCCGGAGGCGGCAGATACGGCACCGTCGTCTTTCTTGTTCTTAGCGAGCGGGTTCGCCTTGAAGACATTCAGCTTGACCTGATCGCGGCGGGCGTCTTCTTACTCGGGAGCAGCGCCGGGCCGTCCGCTGTGCCGAGGTCGACACCCTTGGCTTGGGAGATCCCGAGCGTGACCTGCGGGGGTTGCTGCTTCGGGAGCAGCGCCGGGCCGTCCGCTGTGCCGAGGTCGACACCCTTGGCTTGGGAGATCCCGAGTGTCTGTGTGTTGGCCGCCTTGACGGTGCTGGCGCTGGTGGGCAAGCCGGGGGGCAGCTCGCCGCTGAACGCAAATTCCACCGCGTTCTTCAGTAGGGTGGTGGTTGAGGGCGGCAAGAGCGTCACTGAAGGGCCGGGGCCTACCAGCGCTCCGGCACCGAAGGCCGCCGGGACATAGGTAAAGGCCGGGTTGTTGATGAAGCCTGGGGCGAAAACGCCGGTTATCGGCGCGAAGACGCCTGGCGATATCTCGGCCTCCGTTGGGAATGACGGCAGCAGAGAATGCAGGTCGGGTCCGAAACCTCCGTAGAGCGCGCCGTTGATCACGGTGCCGGGGGCTGCGATGGTGTTGACGAGAAGCTGGCCAGACCATTGGAGTTGAGGATGTTCTGCACTGCGGTGCCGACCGCTCCGGCACCGCTGATCAGCGGGCCGCCGAACCCGACGGCGGCGAACGCCATGAAAACTTCGGCCTGCTCGGTACTAACGCCCAGGATTGGTGCCACCAGCGGTGCCGTGGCCTCCGCAATGGATACACCCGCCTTGGTGAGCTGGAAGACCAGCGCATTGACGGAATCCTCGACGTTCGCTGCGAGCTGCACGGCTTGGTATCTGACTTGCACCGACGGATTGGGGATCTCTCCCGCAGAGGGTGCCGGTGCGACCGTGGAGGCAGCCAATATGGCGCTGGCACCAACGACGGCTACGCCTGTCGTGAGGTATGGGCGGAGGGCTCAGGCATGGCTGCCAACTCCTTTTTGACCGTGACACAGAACATATTAAGTGGACACATGTGCTGTGGTACACATCGAAGCTACTTAAGAAATAGCTAAGGCGTTTGTAGATCGGAAATCCTCGTAACGCTGTCCCAGTCGACCGATGTGAGGCGATGATCGCGGTCGAAGCTATTGCGCCGGTGCCGTTTATCGACGGCATTGTCTACGGTGAAGGGCCTCGATGGCACAACGACCGGCTCTGGTTCAGCGACGGTCCGGCAGGTCGGGTGTGCTCGGTGGGCGAAGCCGGTGATGTCGTCGTGGAGGCGGAGGTCGACCGCGCCTCCGGGCTGGGCTGGCTGCCCGACGGCTCTTCCCCTCAATCCTGTTCGGCCAGTCATCGGATGAAACACAGAAAACTCGGTGCTGGCGATGTGACCCAGGACCCGGCTGCTGATCGGTCGTTGACAGGGCACGGGCGTCACTGACAACAGCGGCATTAAAGCGGTCAACTCCTAATAGCGTTGCTACCTACAAGCTATCGTCGCACTGGTAGCACCGGTCAGCCATGGGCCGAAGCTCCGCTGGGAGGTGGGCGTGACCGAGGACGCAATCAGCATCGGCGGCGTGGATCTTGCCGATCCAGTACCTATCGTCCGGTACGCCTTACGAGGCGTTCCGCAAGCTCCGCGAGCGCGCCCCGGTGGCATGGCACCCGTATAAGGACGGTCCCGGATTCTTCGCGCTGACGGGCTACGACGAGGTCCACGCCGTTTCGCGGGACAGCGCAACGTGGTCGTCGCAGGCCAAAGGTGTGATGCTCTCGGTACCCGACCAAGTTGCCCCGGTCCTGATTTACATCGACCCCCCTCGGCACACCGCATTGCGCAAGTTGATCAATAACGGCTTCACCCCGCGCCAGGTCGCCCGGTTGAACGATCACATCGCCGACATGGCGCGCCAGATCGTCGACGAGGTAATTGAGCGGGGCGAGTGCGAATTCGTCGAAGACGTCGCGGGCGCGCTGCCGTCGTACGTGATCGCTGAAATGCTCGGCATTCCACTAGAAGATGGTCGCCGTCTCTACGAGCTGACCGAAATCCTGCACACCGGCTTCGTCGGCGACGACTCTGACGAGCAGGCGCAGATGCACATGTTCCAGTACGCCACCGAGTTAGCGGCACGCAAACGCGCGGAGCCTGGTGACGACATCGCGACCTCCTTACTCCAGGCCGAAGTGGATGGTGAGCAGCTGACCGAATTGGAGTTCATCCTGTTCTTCATGGTGCTGATCGATGCCGGGGGCGATACGACCCGCAACCTGGTCGCAGCGGGCATCCTTGCCCTGATGCAGCACCCGGCTGAGCGCCAACGGCTTACAGCAGACCCTTCACTGATGCCGAGCGCAATTGAGGAGATGCTGCGCTACACCAGCCCAGTCACGGTGTTCGTGCGTACAGCGACCGTAGACACCGAATTGCACGGCATACCCATCAAAGCGGGCGAGCGGGCGGCGATGTTCTACCCATCGGCCAACCGCGATGAACTCCGATTCAACAATGCCGACCGCTTCGACATTGGCCGGGCACCCAATCCCCATGTCGCCTTCGGCGGAGGCGGCACCCACCTCTGCCTCGGCGCGAACCTCGCGCGCATGGAGGCCGCTGCGATCATCCCCGAGGTGCTGTGGCGGGATGAATGGCCTCGAACTCGCCGGGCCGGTCGAACGGCTGCGGTCGAACCTGATAAACGGCGTCCGGTCGATGCCCGTCCGCTTCAGGCCCGCTCGACCCGTGGTTGCCCGCTAACAACAGGAACGGGTTTGATTCTCGTATCCCTTACGTAGCCACAGCCGTGCCCGGGCCGTACCGACACCTCCGTCGGTGCTTCCTCGGGTGCCTACTCGGTGTACTGAAATCTTGGGGCAAATAGGGGGAGATCGGCACTCTGTTTGCACCATCGCCGGGATGTCGCCGCTGCTCAGTCATTGGACCAACGGTTTGGTCTTCATCTTTCGATCGTTTATTGGCCGTTCCTGCAAGCGCACTACAGGTTTGGAAGCGGTTGGACGCAGCACAACATGGAGCTGCGTGCGCGCTCCGCAGCCCCGATGTCGACTCCTCTCGGGCATCGCACGATCCGACTGCCAGTGGTCCTGATGCTCTTGTGCTGCCGCGTACTTCCGGTCAGCGCTGCGGCCCCGGTGCCCGAACTTCAGCAACCTGGCCATGATCCGGCTTCAGTGTCACCCAGGAGTCAATCCTCTGGCGTGATGTCCACTCTTCTCGATTCCTCCGACGAAGAGCTGCGGACCCTAATCACCTGTCAGTCTACGAAGCCGGTAACTACCGCCAAGGGGATGGTCGGATACCAATTCTAGTGAGCTAGAACGGATCTCGTGATCGGCGGTGCTTACCGTCTTCTCTGCGATAGCGATTCCCGTCCCTGTCACGTCGCCCACAGAGCGACTTTCTCGGCGTCGGAGGGTAAGGACACCTGCCGATGCGTCCGGCGCTCACCAGCACGGTCCGGCGTGCTCGGTCGCGACGGCACAGATAACCGGGTTGATTCGCTCGGAGCTTCCGCTAATCACTGAGCACAGCGATTACCTCGTCGCTGAGCCATCGGGGATGGATGACGTACTCCGACTCATTACGGCTCGATTCGTGGATGAAGGCCAGCATTGACATCGGCGGAGCCGCGAATACGTACACGGTGCCCGGCAGGCGATAGCGGTTCATCTCACCACCCGCAAACCTGCGTGCAAGGTCAACATCGGTGGTCCATGACATGCCGAGCCGGGCGCTCTCAACACATCCGCGATACACCGTCACTGACCTGGAGGGCCGCCTCGCCGGTTCCCCTTCGTGGGTGTAACCGGCCTCCTTGAACATCTGCAGCCACGCGTCCCGACGAAGCGCTTCGGTAGGCCAATCGTGGATCAGACCAAGCTGACGTGACCGCATCCGGGTACTTAGCGATATCCAGAGATCCTGACTCCCACATGTCGTATAACAACTGGGGTGCGTGGTCCCGCCCGAGGGTGCAGGATGCCTCGAGGAACTGTTCTCCGGTCATCTCACCGTCGAACCGATACTGGAATCCGTCTCGGTATAGGCCTGGCAGCCAGTACGATTCGCGATGGTGATTGGTACCGGTCAATGCCGATGAGATCCGTTCCCGGGGTGGTGATCCACCGGTTGTGGAGTCGCGTACCGTTGCGTGCTGGAGTTCACGGTAGAGAGTTTGAATGTGGTCGGTCGTAGTGGTCGGTGTCGTGCTGTTGGTCACGGTTGTGTACTCCTCAGTCCAGAAAAGGGTTGACGGTTGTGCATGCAGAAAAGCGTCACCACGGCGAGTGCCACCGGTCGGGTTCGTAGGGATCTGAACCCCACTGCCGGGCAGGCGGGTGCTCACGGTGTCCTCCAGGGCCAGTGCAATGCCCAGCGGACCAGCACCCAAGCGATGGCTGGTCCGAAGAACCAGAGACAGAACCAGATCCAGGTCATGAGGCCTGCTCCACTTCTCGATCGGCGGGCGGACCTTTCTTGCTGGTGCGCTTGAGTTGTTGTTTTTTCCTGGCGTCCGTACCCCTGTCCCTAAAGGGACAGTGGGAAACGTGATCGCTTGCCGCTGACCGCATTTGTGATCGATGCGTGATCGGTTGACCAGGCGCTTCTAACCGAATCCGTGATCGCTCGTGAACGCTGTGTGCTCGGTCTCGTGATCGAAGACCCGCGTGATCGCTCCACCAGCGGTTCTGCAGAACACGTGATCGGTGCGTGATCGCTTTTCATACCAGAACCACCTCGCTGGCGAACCACCCTCAGCGCCACCTTTGACGCCTTCCTCGCGGCGAAGGGTTCCGTTATCGACCCGCCGGTCGAGTTGGCGGCGGGCCTTCTCGATCTCGCCCTTGGTCGGTTTGGGCTTCTCGAACATCACAACGGCCAAGCCCGTGCGGTTGCGCCGTCAGGGTCCGGCGGCCCGCACAACCTCCACCGGGTCAGTGCCCGACAGGATCGACATGGTTCCGCTGGTCTCGTCGTGCGAAAGCCGTAGCGGCCCAACCTCCTCGGCGGGCTGGCGGATGTGGCGGAATCCGACGATCGGGTCACCGGGCTGACCGGTCAGCAGGATGATCGAGCCGGTACCGCTGGACAGCCACACCGAGCCGTAGACATCGGCCACCGTGCCCGGCTGTCCACCACCGGCAGAGTGCTTGACGGTGTGGTGGAGTTCGGCCAGTTCCACGCCCTTGTTCAACAAATGCTGGCGCGCCCGGTTGTATCCGGCCCCGACCGCATCCTCAGACAGTCCCACGGCGGCATCCTTGACCGAATCCAGGTAGACAACGCTGGCTCCGGCACGCTCGGCGAGTTCGGCCAACAAGTGCGGGTTGGCGGCGACGTCGGCGGGCGGCGGACCCTTCCACACCACCAGCCGATCGCCCAGGACGTCGCGGCGGGTCTCGTCGAACTGGCGGTGCAACGACCGGGCGATCTGGGCGGGCCGGTCCATGGCCAGGTACAAGATCTTGCCCGGCTGTGGAGCCACCCTCAGGCCCAGAACCTGCTGGCCCACCCCACCGAGCTGGGCACGGATCAGCATTCCGGCCAGCGTGGTTTTGCCCAAGCCCGGCAGGCCGCAGATCATCAGTGATTCGCCCTCAGGCCACAGCACCCGCTGGCCCTCACCCCACAAGGCCGGAATGGTGTGGGGTATGTCGAGGATGAATGATGCGCCGTTGGCAAACGTCCACCCGGTGTCATCGTCAGACCCGCTGACGTCGTTGCCATTCTGATGATCCGGCAATGACGCGGCGATCAATGCGGCAGCACCCTCGGTAGAAGCGCAGGAACTCCGCCTCAGCGACGGCTTGGGGTCGGGTGTCGGTGGCCTCTAGGACGTAAGCGTTGTAGAGCTGCGCCAGCGCAGTGGGCACACCGACCCGGCCCACAGCCTGCAAGCGCATCAGACCGGCGACATGGTCGCGGGTGGTGTCGTACCGGCTGCCGGTGCCGTCCGTCAGATCCCTCAGTGCATCCTCCAGGCGGGCGGCGACCACCCGGTCGGGTGCACGGTCGTCCTGCAAGCCGATCAGACGCTGGTACAGCTCCTCGTTGATCTTCTCGCGCTGTGCCGTGGTGCGGTTGGGTGCCGACCCGTCGAACACCGCCTCACGCACGGCATCCCGGCTCAGGGCCTCTATCCATTCCGGCGGCAGTTCCGGCAGATCCTCCACACGCGGCACCACACCCTCGGGCATCAGTGAACCGTCAGGCTCATACCAGCGATACCGCTGGCTGTTCTTCGGATTGATCGACGGCCACGCCACAACAAACCGGTGATGGGGCTGCACGATCTCGATGTCGCCGATACCGAGGTCGACGAACTTGAGCATGCCACGGAACAAGGCACCCTCGGGTACCCGGAACAACCGGATACCACTCGTGGAGTCGTCACTGCGGGCGCTACTGCGGTAGGTGGGCGGCAGTGGCCCCCATCGGCTTTCAGCCTCCTTCAGCGTGCGGCCACCGGTCTTGGTGTCGTAGGCGTCGACGTCAACGCCGATCAGTCCGTAGTTGACCCTCAGCATGAGGTTGGCCTCAGCGGGCCTATCCGCGACCCACGCGGCTATCTGATTCTCCGTGGGCCAAGCGCCGTCGTGCCCAGTGAATCCCGTTGGTGGCGGGAACTTCTGGGCCGGGGGCAGCGGCAGCACACCATGCCATCCGGCAGCGCGGTACACCGGCGCACCCCGCCGATATACGCCGTCGGCGGTAATCTCGGTATCAGTCCTTGGTACGGGCTTCTGGCGCGCCTCGATGTGATCGCCGAGGCGTTCTGCTTGTTCAATCACGACGGCGTCACCGCCTCGTCGTGCTCGGTGCTGTCGCCGGTCCCGACACGGTCGCCCTCGGCCAGGGCAAGGTCGGCGTGGCTCTCCTGCATGTGGTGCTGCTGGCGCTGACGCACTGACAGCTTCGACGAAGCGACCTCGTCGGGGTGAAGGGCTTCACCCGGCCATAAGGTGCCATGGGTCTTGCCCGCTGCCCGTCCACGCAACCAGCTTCCATCTGCCGGGGCTTTCCCGTGCAGACCGGCGCACTTCGCCGTCGTGGCGTGACAGGTCGGGCACCTTCCAGGCTCGGTGCCGGTGTACGGACAGTGCCTGTGCCGGGGGCATGCAGGGGGCGCTCATGCGACACCTCCGCCGAACGGCCTCATGGCGGCGTCGATCTCGTCGAGATCCAGCCGGATGAACCGGTTGCCCATCCGATAGCCGACAAGTCGTCCGTCGGTGATCATCTGGCGGACGGTGCGCTCGGTGACGCCGAGGTAGGCGGCAGTCTCGTTGATCGAGACATAACGACGGCGGGGAGTCCCCGCAGTACCAGGGTGGCGGCGCTGCGCACGATTGGGCGCAGACCGAAGAGAATGGGACATCGTGCTGGTCCTCCAGGGGGCAGCACGCGCGGTAAGTCCGCATGGCTTGCCGTTGCGCACCTGTCGTTGGTGCCACGGCCCCTGGTTGGCCTTGACGAACGGCCCCAGCTACCGACCTCTGGGCGTCTTTGGCAATTACCGTCTTTGGTCGCCTGTAATCATCAGCGTCACTCGCGCTGCATTACCGCTTGGATCGTGAACGACCGCCGAGCGCACGTCCGGTGTCGCTGACGATGTCCAGATCTTATCTTACACAGGTGTCGTTAGGCGTCAACGGGCGGCGAGCAGCAAACTTGTGAACTGACCAGTCCGTAACGGGGTTAGCGGAATATCAGCCAAACACCCTGGTCACGTGTTGCCCATTCTTAGCCCGCAGCGGTGGTTAGCGAGCCTAGATAGGCCGTACGAACTGCACAAACTATGGTGCGCGATACTGGGATTGAACCAGTGACCTCTTCCGTGTCAGGGAAGCGCTCTCCCGCTGAGCTAATCGCGCCTAGAAACTCGGAGGTGGAGACGGGAATCGAACCCGTGTGCACGGCTTTGCAGGCCGTTGCCTCACCACTCGGCCACTCCACCGCTGGGGTTGATGCGACTGCACCATCGAGCGGATGACGGGATTCGAACCCGCGACCCTCACCTTGGCAAGGTGATGCGCTACCAACTGCGCTACATCCGCACGCCACGGCCGAGATCGTCGGCCGTCGCGAAGCACGACGATAGTCCACGTCAGCGTAGCCGCACAAATCCCTTCCGTACCAGATGGAGGCATCTTCGCCGCGGCTCGGATCACACGAATCGACAGGCCGACCTGCAGCGGCGAAAGCCGTGGTCTCGGCATAGGCCACCGCATACCGCGGGTTCGCGCGGTCCGGTCGGTGCTGGACCGCCCCTGAACTCCCGTAGGTCGACACCGGTCCGGCGCCCGCCCCGTGTTAGTCTTCGACGTTCATCGATCATCGATCGGTGCTCCCCGGTCTCGTAGCTCAGGGGGAGAGCGTCCGCCTCACACGCGGAAGGTCACTGGTTCGATCCCAGTCGGGACCACAGTTGTGACCTGCGCAAACATCACCTCTCCGCATGCGATGTGCTGTCGCGCCTATCTGCTCGCCGACACTTCGAAGTGCTGGCTCCCTGTGCCGCGCCAGCGCCGCATTTCCTTAGAGCCGGCAGTGAGAGCGTGCATCGCGAAATCGGCGGCCTGGTTGGCCGTTCCGTTGTCCTTGTAGGCGCTGTGGGCCGCCCGGTCCCGGCCGTCGGGGAAGTAGACCGGGTCTCCGGTGTTGCACAGCTCGATGGTCTTGGCCGTATAGAGACGGCCGATGGTGATGGGCGGTGCCTCGTGGGCGATCAGATTCAGGAACGACTCCGACGGAGTACCGAACAACGCCACGGCTGCGACGTGTGCGGCGACAGAGGGCGGCCACGAGCCCGCTATACCGTCGGGCAGCACGAAGCCCGCGGGCACTGTGTCGGTAATGGTGTAGCCGGCCACGGCAGCGCCTTGAGAGTAGCCACCAAGCACGATCCGAGTGTTTGCACAGCTAGCGACTCGATCTTGTTGGCCGCGTCGGCGATGCCGTCGGCCGCCGCCTGGAAGTCCAACGACGCCGGATAGTCGACGCCATAGACGTCGACGGTCTTGCAGCCCAGACGCGCGTTGAGCGCGTCGACGAACGCCTGCCCGGTTGCCCCGACGCCGGGTGCTTCGAAAGTTCCTCGTGCGAACACGACCTCGACATCGGAGCACGACGAGTCGTCGGCGGCCGCCGCCAACCCGTGCCCAGCGGGCTGATCAACGTTGCGAGGGAGACGAAACCGGCAGTGAGCGGACGCTGCGCGCGGGGGAACGATCTGGAAGAAAACTTGCGGCTGCGCACCGTGGACTCTTTTCGGTTGCTCCAAGTCGCTCAATCGTTGAGAACTCGCTGACGACTGGATTTCATTCCACGCGATTCGAATCTGGCTCGCCGTTAAGGTGAGCGCCATGACGGACACAGACCATCTGCTGGCTCAGATCGCCGGTCTACAGCGGCAGGTGGCCGAGCTCCAACAACAGGTGGCTCAACTCACGACTGTCGAGCCGAACAACGCAGAAGACCGTTTCGTCGTAACCCCGAACACCACCTACGACGCCGCCGTCACCGGGTATCTGTCAGTTTCGTCGACTGACGGCCGAACGGCCCGCGTGGAACTCCTGGTCGGATACGAGGATCCGCCGACGGAATGCGTCGGCGTCGCAGACTCGCGCGGCGGCTCCGGCGCGCCTACCTCGGCGCGGTCATCCGGGAAGGTGAGAATTTCGTGCTCGACGCGCACGGGAAGCGCCCAGCCTTCACAGGTGTCTTCACACCCTTCTTCTGACGAACCCGCCTGTGCGACAACCGAAGGTGACCAATGACCGAAGTGAGTAAGAGAGCCGGCGCGCGCACCTTCGTCGTGACCGGAGTGGCATCGGGTATCGGCCTCGCCGCCGCCCGGCGCCTACTCGCTGAAGGCGGCACCGTCGTCGGCGCCGACGTCAGCGCACCGCCCGAATTCGGCGAGCGGTTCACGTTCGTGACCGCCGACGTGTCCGACGAAGCGGCAGTCGACAACCTATTCGCCGCTGTCCCAGGTCGACTCGACGGCGTGGTTCACGCCGCGGGCATCGCCAGCGGCGGACCGGTCCACCTGCTCGACAAGGCCGAATGGGACCGGGTGATCGCCATCAATCTGACCGGCACCTTCTTAGTGGCCAGAGCCGCACTGAGCCGAATGATCGAACAGCCGCGCGTCAACGGCGAGCGCGGCTCCATCGTTACGCTCGCCAGCGTCGAGGGCCTTGAAGGCACGGCAGGCGGCAGCGGCTACAACGCCTCCAAGGGCGGAGTCGTGTTGCTCACCAAGAACATCGCGCTCGACTACGGGCCGAGTGGTATCCGCGCCAACACCATCTGCCCAGGCTTCATCGCAACACCGATGTTGGACAACGTCTTCAAGCTGCCCGGGATGGAAGCTCCGCTGGCCTCGATCATCGAAGAACATGCGCTGCACCGCCTCGGTCTGCCCGAGGAGATCGCAGCGATGGCGGCCTTTCTCGTCTCGACCGACGCTTCGTTCGTCACTGGTCAGGCGATCGCCGTCGACGGTGGCTACACCGCGGGCCGTGACCACGGCGTCGTCCAGCTGTTCGGCCTTCCCGAGTGACACCTACCGTGGCCGGTCGACCTCGTAGGTACCGTTATCATCGGAAAACGCCACCAGCACTTGGCGTTTCCGGCCATCGACCACCACTGTGCACGTGAACGTGGCGCCCTTTCTGATCTCCGGGTCGTCGCCGTTGTTGCACACGATGTCGGTGACGCTAGCGGCGCTGTATCCGTCGACGGGGTCGACCAGTATCCGGCGCACTCCGGCCTCGGCCTTCGACACGTCGAGCACTTTGCCTTTCAACACGTCGAGGCCCGACAAGCCGACCATGAGCCCGGCGACGGCGGCCGCGATCGCGATGACGGCAACGGCGATCAACAGCGCGGCCTGTCCACCGCGGCGTCGCGCGGGAGCGGCCTTTGCGTGGCGGTTCCTGGCCGCGGCCGGCGGACGGCCCGAGCGCGCGACAGGCGGCTGCGGCGCCGGTGCCGAGGGCCGCTGAACCGGCGTTCGCGGCGGCGCCGGCGCCCGTTGATTCGCGTTCTTCCACCACGGCTCGTCGGCGGGGGAGTTCACTGCGCCGGGGGTTGGTCGCAGCGGCCCCTCTGCCGTTTCTTCCTCGGGCCCTGGCCGCCGGTGGTCCCGCGATCCCCTCACTCGCCGATTCTCTCAGGCAAACCGGTGATAACAATCGTCGGCATCACCGAGCAGGCCGGTGCGGAACGCGAGGATTCGGGTGAAGCCGGAGGGGATGGGTGTTCCGCTGACATCGGTGGCCACAATGCCGTTGGTCAGCAGGCCAGACACCGCCTCGTCGAGATCGCCTGCGCCGATGACCAGTCGACCACCCGACGGTCCCGGTATTGGCTCCGCCATCTTGCGCTGCGCCACCCCGGTAAGGCATGCCGTGCGCATGGCAGCCGCCGGCGAAGTGAGCGGCAGGCCCCGCTCCTGTTGCAGCGCAAGCACATAGCGCGACGTAACCATCGACAAGGCGGTGTTGTCTCCTTGCAGCAGCACGAAGTCGCTCTCGTCGGCGGGTGCGCCGACGTCCCGCAACGTCGGCAGGTCGGCGGCGATCGTGTTGGATTCCGGGCAATAGGCCACGGGCTGCTCGCGGCTCACCGGGCAGCCTTCGCCCTCCCCGGCGAGTGTGGGCGGATTCGGCGGCTTGAAGACCTCTCCCAGCAATTCGACAAGCATCGACAGTGTCTGCTCGTCGATTGCGATGTCACTTTGCGGACTGGTCGGATCGAACAGGGACTGCGGCAGATTGCCTCGACGCTGCTGGATTTCTGCGGAATCGATTGCCGCGCAACCCTCTGCGCCGACGTCGAACCCGGTCTGGATGGCGCTGACCCGGTCCAGAGCGGTGCCATGCGATGGTGGCTCTTGCGACAGTGAGTCGTACGTGGAGATCGGATCGCGTCCGGCGATCGCTCCGGCCATCACCTGATCCAGAGCGCGACTGGTGTTCAAGCTGAACCGCGGGGAGTGTCCCTCGGCCACCCAGCGCATGTAGACACCGGCAAGGCAGTCGGCCTGCTGTTCGCGAACGAGTATCGACGACTTCTGGTCGCCGACCAGGCCCGCGCGGGACTGCAGGGCGTGGCCGTACTCGTGGGCAATCAGCCCGTTGATCGTCATGTCGCCGAAGAACTCCTTGGCCACCGGCATCAAATCGACGCGATCCCAGGCGATCAGGTCGTCCGCCGCGCAATACAGTGCGTTGTAGTCGAACCCGCTCGCCTCCTCGCCGCAGACAGTCGCCGAAGTCCTCGGATCGACTGACACCAGCTTCGACACGGGAGTGAACGTGCCTGCGAAGGCATACGAGTAGTGCTGGGACCAGAAATCCTCGATGTCGTCGACCGCCAGCAACGCGGCCCGATCCATCTCGCCGTCATCGGTGTTCTGCACCCGGCCGGCGGCTGAGGGCGCCTCGACCCGAGGTCCGCTCGGGTCGTCCGAGGTCGGCAGGCCTGCAACCCGATACGGGTCATAACGCATCGACGTGGCGCGGCCGTCGAGCACTGTCGCCTGACTGCATCCGGCAACGCCCAAGGCCACAACGGCGGCGGCGAGTCCAGCCCGGATGAACGCGATCACATTGCGACGGTACCGGCCGGGCCTTGAGCGACCGTGGCGTTCTCGGCGGGCTAGACGCCGCCTCGCGCCGTGGTGGGCTCTGCGACGGTGGTCGTGGAGATGAAGTCATCGATGAGGTCCACCACCTCAGTGGGTGCTTCCACTTGCGCGAAGTGTCCAACGCCGGGAAGCACTTCCAGCCGGCAGTCCGGCCGACTGCGGAGTGCGGCGTAGGCGTGATCGACCGGGATGATGGCGTCGTCCTCGCCCCAGATCGCGAGAACCGGGAGACCGTCGCGGAGGTTCAGACGGTTGAGCGCGCTGACGCTTTGGCCGCGGTAATCCACCACTGATCGAAGGGTGCGCAGGAACGCGTCACGCGTCTCCCGGTCGGAGAACGACGAGTACGCGTTCCAGATCTCGGCACCACGAGGCGACCGCAAACCCAGTGAACTGAGCCATGATTTCACCGAGTTTCCGGCGCGCACTACCGGCGGTGGCGCGATGACGGGCATGATCAGCTCGGCGCCCGGCGCGGCCAGCAAGCGCAGGATCAGTCCGACATCAGGCCCGAGGCCACCGCTGCTGATCAAGACGAGGCGGCGACAGTAGTCCGGATGCTGATAGAGGAACTGCATCGCAATTCCGCCGCCGAGCGACTGGCCCACGACTGTCGCCGACTCGACGCCGAGCTCGTCGAGGAGGTCGCGCAGGCCGACTGCGAACGCACCCAACGAATAGTCGGTTCGCGGCTTCGCCGACAGGCCGTGACCCAACAGGTCGGGAGCGATCACCCGATACTTCTTGGCCAACTGAGGCAGAATCGCGCGCCACGTCTCCGAGCTGCCCGCCATCCCGTGAATCAGCAGCAGCGCTTCACCGGCGCCCTCGTCACGAACGGCGATCCGTTCCCCATGGATGTCCACAAACTTGGCTTCGCTCATAGAAAGCCTCCCGTCTCCCTGTCCGGTCATCTTACCGGCGGGTAACTTCAGCCACGCGGCGGCTAGCTCGGGTAGATGATCGACTGGTATTCGATGTAGGGGCCGACGCCTTCGGGGCCGCACTCGCGCCCGATGCCCGACTTCTTGAACCCGCCGAACGGCGCCTTGAAATCGAGCAGCAGTGCCGAGTTGATCGGGACAGTGCCGGTGCGCAGCCGGGCGGCGACCTCGACACCGTGCTCGACGTCGGCGGTCCACACCGAACCGGACAAGCCGTAGTCGGAATCGTTGGCAATGCGCACCGCGTCGTCCTCCGTCTCGTACGGGATGACCGACAGCACCGGCCCGAAGATCTCTTCGCGCGCGATGCGCATCGCGTTCTCGACGTCGTAGAACACCGTGGGCTCGATGAACCAGCCCTTGTCGAGATGCGACGGTGTGCCGCCGCCGACCGCCACCTTGGCGCCCTCCTCCTTACCGGAGTCGAGCATTCCGACGATCTTGTCGCGCTGCCGTTTCGCCACCACGGGGCCGACTGCGGTGGCGGGATCGTTGGGATCGCCGACCGGCATCGCGCCGACCCCTGCTGCCAGCGCGTCGACCATCTCCTTGTACCGCGAGCGCGGCGCGAGAATGCGGGTCTGCGCGGCGCACGCCTGCCCGTTGTTCATCAGCCCCGACATGATGATGTTCTGCAGCTGCGCGTCGAGGTCGACATCGTCGAGCACGATCGCCGCCGACTTGCCACCCAGTTCGAGCGTCACCCGCTTGATCTGCGCGCCGCACAGTTCGCCGATGCGTGCCCCCGTCGCCGTCGAACCGGTGAAGCTGACCTTGTCCACGCCGGGGTGGGTGACGATGTGCTCGCTGGCATCCCGTGATGCGGTGACGATGTTGATCACGCCCGGCGGCAGGCCGGCCTCCAGGACCGCCTCGGCGAGCACATACGGGTCGAGCGCCGTCTCGGGCGCCGGTTTGACCACCATCGTCGAACCCGATGCCAGACACGGCCCGAGCTTCATCGCCATGATGTACAGCGGCACGTTCCACGGGATGATGCCGGCGCAGACACCGACGGGTGCCCGACGCACGACTACCTTCTGCCCCATCGCCCCGACGCGCTCGTCGCTCCAGGGATAACTGCGGGCGATGTCGGCATAGACGTCGAGCACCATCGTCGCCGCGAACACCTGCATGCCCAACGACTGCTGGGCTGGGGAGCCGTTCTCATTGGTGACGATCTCGGCGATCTCGGCGCCGCGTTTCTGCAGCGCCTGCGAGAGCGCAGCGATTGCGTCGGCCCGCTCGCCCGGCGTCATGTTGGGCCACGGTCCGTTGTCGAACGCGTCTCGAGCGGCCGCCACGGCACGGTCGATGTCGGCCGGGGAGCCGTCGGGCGTGCGTGCGTACACCTCTTCGGTGATGGGCGAGATGACATCGATAGTGCGATCTGTGGCGGGCGCCACCCACTCGTTGCCGATGAACAGCCGGTCGCGCGTCTGCATGTCAGCACTCCATCCAATTGACGTGTTGGCTGATCCTACGGCTGTAACGCATCTGAATTCGGTGCGATTAATCGGATGGAACGGATCGACGCCCCGCCACAAGCGCCGTCCGGCCAACAACCAAAAGCACCGCGGCGCCTGCTGATCCATTCCCAGTGTCGGGGGAGATGGCTGCAAAGCAGCGGTGGCGATACGTCGCCACCCTCTGTACCGAGGAGTCGATACCCCCCATGCGTGCCCCCTTCAGAACCTGCTCTTGGCGTAGCGCGGTCGCTGTGTTGGCCTCAGGAGCTGTCCTTTCGATGAGCGCGCTGAGCGGGGGAGTCGCGCCGGCGTTCGCGAAACCGGGCGACCACAGCGATCCCGGCATTCCGGTGATCCCGACGCCCGAGGTGGTGATTCCCGAGGCGCCGCAGCAGGCACCTGCCGAACAGGCACCCCAGGAGGCGCCCCGCGGGCCGAAGGAGCAGCCGGCGCCGCCCAAGATCGAGGCACCGCCCCAGCAGGTGGCGCCTGCGCCCGAGATCGCGGCCCCGGCCCCACAGCAGCAACCCGCGCCCGCACCTCAGGCGCTCGCACCGCCCAAGAAGGACTCGCCGCGTGTCGTCGACGCCCCGAAGGCCGACGCCCCCAAGGCCGACCCGCCGAAGGCCGACGCGCCGGCAGTGAACGTCCCCAAGGCCGACGCACCCCAAGGCCGACGCGCCGAAGGCCGACGCGCCGCAGATCGTCGCCCCCAAGGCTGATGTGCCGAGGGCGGACGCGAGTGCGCCGCTGCCCGCCGCGGATCAGCCGGCCCAGCCCGAAAGTCCGAAGCAGGACGCGCAGGCTCCGAAGAACGTGGCGCCCGGGCAGACGCCGGAACGCGACGGCAACGCCGACGCCGACAAGCAGTCACCGGCCGGCGACCAAGCGAAGTCCGGGACCGACGGTGCACGCGGAGACGACGGCCAAACCAAGACCGATCCGTCGGCGGCATCGAAGGCCGCGCAGCGGATGGCTCTGGCTGCACCCGACACGTTGCAGGCCCCTGAGCAGGACGTGCAACTCGCCAGGCAGGCCAAGCCGATCGAGGTGAAACCTGAGCCGGCGAAGAAGGAAGACGTCGACCTCCTGGCGAGCGCACTGACCGTCTCGAACAAGTCGAAGCTGGGCCCGTTCGATTCCGAATTCGACGCGAGGTCCGGCCTGTCCGCTGGCCTCAACCGCCCATGGGATGGTCGGGTGCGCCAGTGGAATCGGGACTGGATCCAGTACGACGAGTTCTACCGGCCGATCATCTTCAACCCGTTCCGGGCCCCGGTGCGGATCGCGTACGCGCTCGCAAACGCGACGCGGATCCTGGTGATCCAGCCTCTGGAGAGGGTCGTCGTCGACGTCGCCGAACTGGCCGCCTACAGCTTCACGGCCGTGGTGCTGGGCGCTGCGAACGTGGTGTCCGACGTGGCGAACGTGGCGGCTGACGTGGTCAACGTGGCCGTCGGCACGATCTTCGGGGGCGGTTACGTGCCCGGCATCGGAGCTCCGTTCGTGCCGCCGCCGTCGCTGCTGCGCTACGACAACGTGCCGGTTCAGATTCGGTACTCGGACGCGACGTATGAGCCGTTCCGGGTCGGCCAGATCGTCGACCTCGGCGATGACGTCCAGTACGGCGGCCGCAAGGTGCTGCTCGACGGTGCGACGCCGGCCTGGGGTCAGTGGACCACCTCGCCGACCGGCGAGCGGCTGTTCGAGGTGCACCGCACGCAGCAGTACCCCGGCCTCGGCGAACCGCAGGAGGCGCCGCTACCCGGCGACTACCGGATGCAGTTGGCGTCCGACGAGTCCTCGGACTTCGATCGCACCCAGGTGTACCTGATCGCGGCGGCCGGACTGGTGACCGGACTGGGCGTGGGCGCCCTCGCGCTGGCCCTGGTCCTCGGCCGACGCAGGCCACAGCTGTAACGGCGCCAGCTGGAGTGCTGGACAGATGTCCGGCACTCCAGCTGATCCCGGCAGTAGAGCACCGACAAGTATCGGCGCACCGTCATGACCTGCCTTGTTCGTCTTCGGTCGCATCCGATAAGTTGGACAGCTGTCCAGCCGCGGCCGTAAGGAGACAGCAATGGCGATCCGCGTCGCACATATCGGCACGGGCAATGTGGGGCGTATCGCGCTCAACCACCTGATCAGCGATCCCCGCTTCGAGCTGACCGGGCTCTGGGTGTCCTCCGAAGCCAAGGTCGGCAAGGACGCAGCGGAGCTGGCCGGTCTCGACGACCCGACCGGCGTCGCCGCCACCGATGATCTGGACGCGCTACTGGCCACCGAGCCCGACTGCGCCGTGTACTGCGCAATGGGCGACAACCGCATCCCCGAGGCGGTCACCGACGTCCTGCGCTTCCTGGCCGCGGGCGTCAACGTCGTCGGAACCTCTCCCGGCGTATTCCAGTACCCGTGGGGCGTGATGCCCGACAAATACATCGCGCCAATCGAAGATGCGGCGCGACAAGGCAATTCGAGCCTCTTCATCTCCGGGGTAGATCCCGGCTTCGCCAACGACCTGATTCCGTTCGCGATCGCGAGCACATGCCAGCGCATCGAGCAGGTCCGGTGCATGGAGATCGCCGACTACGCCACCTACGACGGGGCGACCGTCATGTTCGACGTCATGGGATTCGGCTGGCCTCTGGACGAGACGCCGATGTTGTTGCAGCCCGGCGTACTCGGAATGGCGTGGGGCACCGCAATCCGGCAGCTCGCCGCGGGCTTCGGCATCGAGGTCGACGAAATCAAAGACTCGTGCACCCGCATTCCGGCTGAGCAGGCGTTCGATGTCGCGGCCGGACACATCCCCGCGGGTGGCCAGGCCGCCCTGCGATTCGAGATCCTCGGCATGGTCGAGGGCAAGCCCGCGATCGTCATCGATCACGTCACCCGGTTGCGCGAAGACCTGTGCCCGCAGTGGCCCCAGCCCGCGCAGCCGGGGGGTTCCTACAAGGTCGAGATCGTCGGCGAACCGTCCTACACCGTCGACATCTGTCCGACCAGCCGCAGGGGCGACCACAACTACGCCGCCATCGCGGCAGGCGCGGGCAGGGTGGTCAATGCGATCCCCGCGGTGGTGGCCGCGCCACCGGGAATCAGGACGACCCTGGACCTGCCGCTGATCACCGGCAAGGGGCTTTTCGACGCCAAATAGGCTGCCCGACAACGACATAGGAGGTCACCGCATGGGACGGGTCGACGGGAAAGTTGCGCTCATCAGTGGCGGCGCGCGGGGCATGGGCGCCACCCATGCGCGAATGCTCGTCGACGAGGGCGCCAAGGTCGTCATCGGCGACATCCTCGACGACGAAGGCGAGGCGGTAGCCGATGCCATCGGCGAATCGGTGCGCTACGTCCATCTCGACGTCACCCAGCCCGACCAGTGGGAGGCGGCGGTGGAGACCGCCGTCGGCGAATTCGGCAGCCTCAACGTACTGGTGAACAACGCCGGCATCGTTGCGTTGGGCCCGCTGAAGAAATTCGACCTTGCCGAGTGGCAGAAGGTCATCGACGTGAACCTGACGGGCACGTTCCTCGGGATGCGGGCGGCCATCCAGCCGATGATCGACGCCGGTGGCGGATCGATCATCAACGTGTCATCGATCGAAGGCCTGCGCGGTGCTCCGTTCGTGCATCCCTACGTCGCGTCCAAGTGGGCGGTCCGAGGGCTGGCGAAATCTGCGGCACTCGAGTTGGCGCCCAAGAACATTCGCGTCAACTCCGTGCACCCGGGGTTCATCCGCACACCGATGACCGCACACCTTCCCGAAGACATGGTGACCATCCCGCTCGGCCGACCCGCCGAACCGGAAGAAGTGTCCACGTTCATCGTCTTCCTTGCCAGCGACGAGTCGTCGTATGCGACGGGAAGCGAATTCATCATGGACGGCGGCCTGGTGACCGCCGTGCCGCACAAGCAGTAGTCGCTCAGCGCCGGCGCCGGAGCAGCCAGATCAGCGCGACCGCGCCGACGACGACGGCCGCCGCGACGGGGACCGTCACCTTTGCGCGCCCGTCGTCGATCGTCGCGTGCTGTACCGCGTGTGCCTTATCGACGACACGGTCTTTGGTTTCGGCGGCCTTGTCTGCGACGCGTTCCTTGGTTTCGGCCGCCTTGTCCTTGGTCCTCTGCTTGACGTCCATCTTGGCGCTCAAGGCCTCGACCGTTTCGCCGAGCTCCTTGCGCGTCTCGGCGATGTCGCTCTGAATTTCGTCGATGTCGGCGTCGGGGCCGGGTTCGGGCCGAACCGGGTCAGGCTGGCTCATTGGCGTGCTTCCTTGATCTCCTTGATGTCGGCCTTCACGCTGTCTGCGCTGACGGTGACCGGCGGGGTGACCTCCTCGGCCTGCTTGCGGCTGAACAGCGCGGCGATCCCGCCCGCGATGAAGAGCACGACGGCCACGATCGCGGCTGCGGCCCAGACCGGAAGGACCAGCGAAAGCGCCGCCACCGCGGCGGCGATCAGAGTGACCAATCCGAGAAATGCCAACAGTCCGGCGGCGCTGATCAGGCCGGCGCCGATGCCGGCGTGCTTGACGGACTGCTGCAGTTCTTTCTGCGCCAGCCGCATCTCGTCACGGACGAGGCGCGACGTCTGCGTCGACAACTGGCTCATCAGCTCGCCGATCGACGCGTCGGCGGCCGGTTTCGATTCCACGCTCATGCGCAGTGGGTTGCCCCGCGGGAATGACACGAAACCCGCTATTCGATCGAGGATTGCTGCTTTTCCACGAGGTCGGCGGCCACCTGGATCAAGGCGGTGTTCGAGTCCTGCGACAGCTTGCGAAGCAGATCGAAGGCCTGGATCGCGTTGACGCCGTAGCGCTCCATCAGCATCCCCTTGGCCTGTCCGATGATGTCTCGGCTGGCCAGCGCCTTCTTGAACTGCTCGTCGCGACGAGCCGCGTTCCACGCCACCGACGAATGGGCCGCGAAGACCAGCCCGATCTCACGGGTCTGCGGACCGAATACGTTCGGCGTCTCGGCGTATACGTTGAGCGCACCCATCGTCTCGCCCGCGATCCACATCTGAAAGGACATCACTGAGCGAATCGGGGTTTGAGCCAACACATCTCGGGCATACAACGGAAACCGCTCATCGGTGGCCAGGTCGGCGACGTGGATCGTGCGTTCCTCCCACGCCGCTGTCAGGCAGGGGCCCTGCCGGTGGCGCTGCTGGATCTCGTCGAGCAGCACCGGCCACTTGTGGGTCGCGGCAGGCGTGTCGATGTGCTTGGCGTTACGGGTGACGGTGACACCGGCATACTGCGCACCGGGGATCTCGGCGGCCGCGTGTTCGGCCAGCTCGGCGATGACCGTGTCCGAGTCGGTGTCCGGCCGCCCGTACAGTTCCTGCACGATTTCCGCAATGCGAAGGTGGGTGGCCTCCACCTCAGTCCGATCGTTCACCGATGTCACCTGATCATTGTGCTCCGATAAGTCGCATTAGGCTAACGCGGGCGTAAGCCAGAAGCGGCATGATGGCCCACGATGTCACCGATTGCGCACAACTACCGCCTCGCCGCAGGCCAGAGGGGTTCGTCGACGTCCTACAGCGCGGTCAGGTAGCGCTCAGTGATGATGCGCTGCGCGAGCGACGTGACAGGGGAGCCGAGCCGACTCCACCACGTCCCGTGCCGGGAGAAGGCCACAACCTCGGCGTACACCTCGCCGGTGCCCGCGTCGTAGCGAACCGAGAACAGTTCTTCACCGGATTCTGGATGGCCGGGCAGCGTGCCGTAGGCGAAACCGCGACGGTCGGTCTCGTCGATGACGTAGACGACCCGGCACGGGGCGCGTAGCGGGCCCAGGCCGACCAGCACCTCGGAGCCGACGGCCGCGACCTCGCTGCTCGCCTCGACGCGCACCCCTGCACCGCGCAGCATCCCCCACCGCATGACCTTTTCGGCCGCGTCCTCGAACCGCGGGCGCCCGCGGCCGATCACGGCCGACTTGTGCACGTGGTGGTATCCGTCGGGCAACGGGCCGGCGGTCGCGCCGACATCGCGGTAGGTCAACTGCAGGGCCGCCAGATCGCTCAGTCTCACCCTGACACCATGTCACCACCGCGCGTACGGTCTCTGACATGACCACCTCATCGGCCGAGCAAGGACTCGGAACCTTCACCCTTGGCGGTGATCTCACCGTCAACCGACTGGGCTTCGGTGCCATGCGAATCACCGGCAAGGGCGTCTGGGGGCCGCCCGACGATCACGACGAGTGTGTGCGCGTGCTGCGGCGCGCGGTCGAACTCGGTGTCAACTTCATCGACACCGCCGACTCGTACGGTCCGTATTACTCCGAAGAGTTGATCCGCGAGGCGCTGCATCCCTACGACGGCGTGGTGGTCGCGACGAAGGCCGGCCTGTTACGCACCGGCCCGGATGACTGGGCTCCGCTTGGCTTTCCGGCCTACCTGCGCCAGGAGTGCGAAATGAGCCTGCGCAGACTGGGCGTCGAGCGCATCGACCTGTTCCAACTGCACCGCATCGACGACAAGTTCCCGCTGGAGGAGCAAGTGGGTGAGCTGGCGGCCTTGCAGCAGGAGGGCAAGATCCGCCACGTCGGATTGTCGGAGGTCGACGTCGAGCAGCTGCAGGCCGCGCAGAAGATCACGCCGATCGTGTCGGTGCAGAACATGTACAACCTGACTGCCCGTACCGCCGAACCGGTGCTCGAAGCCTGTGAAGCGGATGGACTCGGTTTCATCCCGTGGTTTCCGCTGGCGGCCGGACCGTTGGCCGCACCCGGGGGGCCGCTGGAGCGCCTCGCCGCGGACCACCACGCCTCCGCATCGCAGCTCGCCCTCGCTTGGCTGCTCAAGCGGTCCCCGGTGATGCTGCCGATTCCCGGCACGTCGAAGGTGAATCACCTGGAACAGAACGTCGCCGCAGCCGAGATAACGCTCTCTGACGAGGAATTCGAGACGTTGAGCAAGGCCGGCGCACAATCCGACTGAAAACGGTGCGTCGCGTCTTCACCGGGCACATCGCAGGCGCAGGCACCGGTTCCGGGCTGCGCATCGTCGTCGGAGCCTGGGCTCGGTCGCCTTTCGGCGCGTTCACCGACGTGATGCTGCAGACGGCCGACGACGAACGTGTGTTGCTGGCACCCGACGACGCGGTCGCCGACTTCGTGTCGTCGACCTACCGATTCGATCGGGTGGAGGTGGGTGAGGTCTCGGCCGCCCTCAGCGCCGACCTGCTCGAGATCAGCACCCAAAGCTTCGACGCCCGTCTCGGTATCGGCGGGCCTGCGCCCATCGACCGCCTGCTGCGACTGGTTCCGCCGTTTCTGGCGACCTCTCCACCGTGGCTGAAGACGATCAACCCGGTCGCCGCGCGGGTGGTGCCGGGCGTGCGCACCTACGGGACGGCGGGCAACGGCCGGGCCGAGTACTACGGCGTGCGACGGTCACGCCGCATCACCGCGATCGAAGGGCACTATCGCGAGGTGGCTCTCGGCGGCCTGGCACCACTGCGGCCGCCGGTCAGCTTCGGCTTCTCGTCGGCGCCTGCCACGCCGCAGATCGTGTCGGTCACCACGACGATCGACGAATCCGGGCAGGCAATACGGTGAGCGGGTGGCCACCGACATCAACGAGGCGCATGCCGGTGGCGGGTTCAACCCGCCCCAACCCACCACGCGCGGCGGACCGGACTACGGCCGATTCATCGAGGCGGTGCGCACCCTGCAGGACCACACCCGCGCGGCCGACGCGCCCGACGGCGTGATCACCAAGGCGGCCGCGATGATCGAGGCCGTCTCGGAGCTGCTGGCGCCGTACGAAGCCGACGAATGGACGACGCCGGCCGGCAGGCGCATGGACCTGCCCAACCGCGGCAACATCATGCAGGTGCCCGCCGACCTGAACGTCGTCGACGACGAGGTCGACGGCGTAGTCCGCTTCCGCCGGTTCCACCTCGGCCGCAACGGCGCAGTCCACGGCGGCGCACTGGCCCTGATGTGGGACTCGGTGCTGGGATTCGCCGCCTTCCGGCTCACCCGCAGCCTCAAACAGCGCACGGCCTACCTGCATGTGAACTACCGCAAGGTGGCTCCGATCGAGAAGGACCTGCACGTCGACGCCAGGGTCGACCGCACAGACGGACGAAAGATCTTCGTCACCGGGCGGCTGCGCGACGGCGATGCCGTGCTCTGCGACGCCGAGGCGTTGTTCGTCAAACTCGCCCCGGGGCAGCCGTGACCGAAGACGAAACCGCGACGGAGTCACAGAGCCGCGGCGGCGGCCACGTCGGATCGAGGTGGTCGGCGACCAAGCGCCGCTGGGCGCGCTGGCGGGACCGGCTGCGTGACCGGCCCCGCCTCGAATTCGGCTATCGCATCGCGGTCGGCGTGGTCGGGCTGGTGGTTCTGGGCCTCGGCATCGTGGCCATTCCGTACCCCGGTCCGGGGTGGGCGATCCTGTTCGTCGGGCTGGGCATCCTGGCGACGGAATTCGACTGGGCCCGCCGGCTGCTCGGCTACGCCAAGGAGCGCTACGACACCGTGATGGATTGGTTCCACCGGCAGGGGCGGTTCGTGCAGATCCTGGGCGGGATCTTCACCGCGTTGGTCGTCGCTGCGACGCTGTGGCTGCTCGGCGCGCTGGACTGGTCCGGAGAGCTCGTCGGGATCGACTACCCGTGGCTGAACAGCCCGATCGGGGTCGGGGACTGAGCGGCCACACCGATAGCATGGTCGCGTTCGCAACTGGCCCCGAAAACTCTGGAGAGTGCACCGATGAGCGCCGCCCCCAGCCCCGTCCCAGCAGCCCCGATCCGGGTGGCTGCCGGGACGACCGCGGCCGCAGCGGTCCGCGACGCGGGCCTGCCCAGCAGGGGCGCCGCCGATGCCGTCGTCGTCGTCCGTGACGCCGACGGCAGACTCCGCGATCTGAGCTGGACGCCGGAAACCGATGTCGAGGTGACTCCGGTCGCCGCCGACACCGAGGACGGCCGCAGCGTCATTCGGCACTCGGCCGCTCACGTGCTCGCCCAGGCCGTCCAGGACATGTTCCCCGAGGCGAAGCTCGGCATCGGGCCGCCGATCACCGACGGCTTCTACTACGACTTCGACGTTGCCGCCGCGTTCACTCCAGAGGACCTCGAGGCGCTGGAGAAGCGTATGCGCCAGATCGTCAAGGACGGACAACTGTTCTCGCGGCGCGTGTACGAATCGAAAGACCAGGCCCGCGAAGAACTCGCCGACGAACCGTACAAACTGGAACTCGTCGACGACAAGTCGGGCGACCCGGAGGTGATGGAAGTCGGTGGCGACGAACTCACCGCATACGACAATCTGAATCCCCGTACCCGCGAACGCGTCTGGGGCGACCTGTGCCGCGGCCCGCACATCCCGACGACCAAGTTCATTCCGGCGTTCAAGCTGACCCGAAGTTCGGCCGCGTACTGGCGAGGCGACCAGAACAACGCCAGCCTGCAACGGATCTACGGCACTGCATGGGAGTCGCAGGAGGCCCTCGACCGGCACCTCGAACTGATCGAGGAAGCGCAGCGGCGCGACCACCGCAGGCTCGGCGCCGAGCTCGACCTGTTCAGCTTCCCCGACGAAATCGGTTCGGGCCTGGCGGTATTCCACCCCAAGGGCGGAATCATCAGGCGCGAATTGGAGGACTACTCGCGGCGCAGGCACAGCGACGCCGGATATGAGTTCGTCAACAGCCCGCACATCACCAAGGCCGAGCTGTTCAAGATCTCCGGACACCTGGACTGGTACGCCGACGGCATGTTCCCGCCGATGCACCTCGACGCGGAGTACAACGAGGACGGCACGGTACGCAAGCCCGGCCAGGACTACTACCTCAAGCCGATGAACTGCCCCATGCACTGCTTGATCTTCCGGTCTCGGGGGCGCTCGTATCGGGAACTCCCTTTGCGGCTCTTCGAATTCGGCACCGTCTACCGCTACGAGCTGTCCGGCGTCGTACACGGCTTGACCCGGGTGCGTGGCCTGACGATGGACGACGCCCACATCTACTGCAGCCGCGAGCAGATGCGCGACGAGTTGGCATCGCTGCTGCGTTTCGTGCTCAGCCTCCTCGGCGACTACGGCCTGACCGACTTCTACCTGGAACTCTCCACAAAAGACCCGGACAAGTTCGTCGGCTCCGACGAGATGTGGGAAGAAGCCACCAGCGTGCTGGCCGAAGTGGGCGCTGCATCCGGTCTGGAGCTGGTGCCCGATCCGGGCGGCGCCGCGTTCTACGGCCCGAAGATCTCCGTCCAGGTAAAAGACGCCCTCGGCCGCAGCTGGCAGATGTCGACGATCCAGCTGGACTTCAACTTTCCCGAGCGCTTCGACCTCACCTACACCGCATCCGACGGCAGCAGGCAGCGGCCGGTGATGATCCACCGCGCGCTGTTCGGTTCGATCGAACGGTTCTTCGGCATCCTGACCGAGCACTTCGCCGGCGCGTTCCCGGCGTGGCTGGCGCCGGTCCAGGTGGTCGGGATACCGGTGGCCGAGGCGCACGTGCCGTATCTGGAAAGCGTTGCCGGCCAACTGAGGTCACGCGGAATCCGGGTCGAGATCGACACCAGCGACGACCGGATGGCGAAGAAGATCGTCAACCACACCAACCAGAAGGTGCCGTTCATGCTCCTGGCCGGCGATCGCGACGTCGAGGCCGGTGCGGTCAGCTTCCGCTTCGGTGACCGCAGCCAGGTCAACGGGATGCCACGCGACGATGCCGTCGAAACGATCGCGAGATGGATCTCCGATCGTGAAAATGCCGCTCCCACAGCGGAACTGATCAAGGCGGACGCGCCGACGTGACCGGCTACGACGAGCGCAAAGTCGTCGACCACGGCGCAGGCGAGCCCGATCACCTGCAGCGGCTGTGGACGCCGTACCGGATGAACTATCTGGCGGAGGCGCCGATGAAGGGCGGGTCGGCGGCGTCGACGCAGCCGTTCACCGACATTCCCACGCTGAATGACGAGGACGGGCTGCTCGTGGCGCGCGGCGAGCTGGTCTACGTCGTGCTGAACCTCTACCCGTACAACCCCGGCCACTCGATGGTGGTCCCGTACCGGCGGGTGTCCGAGCTCGAGGACCTCACCGACGCGGAGAGCGCCGAGCTGATGGCGTTCACCCAGAAGGTGATTCGGGTCATCAAGTCGGTGTCACAGCCGCACGGCTTCAACGTCGGCCTGAACCTCGGCAGTTCCGCGGGCGGCTCGCTGGCCGAGCATCTGCATATGCACGTGGTGCCCCGGTGGAGCGGCGACGCGAACTTCATCACGATCATCGGCGGCTCCAAGGTCGTCCCGCAGCTGCTGCGCGACACCCGCGAGCTGCTCGCCACGGAATGGGCCAAGCAGGCGTGAGCGACTTCTACCTGATGACCCGCGCGGCGTATGAGAAGCTCTCGACGCCGGTCGCCAAGGCCGCACTGCGGGTGGGCTTCACGCCCGACAGCATCACGATCATCGGCACCGCGGGCGCGGTGATCGCCGCCTTGACGCTGTACCCGATCGGGCAGCTGTGGTGGGGTTCGTTCGCGGTCTTCGTCTTCGTGCTCGCCGACATGCTCGACGGTGCGATGGCCCGCGTGCGCGGCGGCGGCACCCGGTTCGGCGCGGTGCTCGACGCCACCTGCGACCGGATCGGCGACGGCGCAGTGTTCTGCGGGTTGTTGTGGTGGGCGGCGTTCGGGATGCACAGCACGTCGCTGGTGGTGGCGCTGATGATCTGCCTGGTCACCTCGCAGGTCATCTCATACGTCAAAGCCCGCGCCGAGGCCAGCGGCCTCAGCGGCGGAGGCGGCCTCATCGAACGACCGGAACGCCTGGTTATCGTGCTCACCGGAGCGGGCCTGTCGGGGGTGTCGTTCCTTCACGTGCCGTGGCTGCTGCATGTCGCCGCCTGGCTGCTCGCGGTGGCGAGCCTGATCACGCTGGGACAGCGCATGCACACCGTGCGCACCTCGCCCGACGCAATGGCACCCCTGCCGAAATCCGAATCCGACGTCGCGCAAGGCGACGAACCGTGACCGCCGGCTCCTCCATCGGGGGCCAGGTCTCCGACCTGGGCTACGCAGCGGGCTGGCGCGTCGTCCGCGCGATGCCGGAGCTGATGGCGCGCAACGCCTTCGACGCCGGCGCGATCTACGCCTCCCGCAACGGCGGACCCGCACAGCTGCGCAAGAACTTGGCTCGTGTCCTCGGGGTGGCTCCCGACGAAGTGCCGGGTGGGCTGATTCGTGCTTCGCTTGCCTCCTACGCCCGGTACTGGCGGGAGGCATTCCGGTTGCCCTCGATGGACACGGAGAAACTGCGCGCGCGCATCGAGCCCTGCCTGCTCGGGCGCGAGCACATCCATGCCGCACTCGCCGCGGGCCGGGGAGTCGTCATGCCCTTGCCGCACAGCGGGAACTGGGATATGGCCGGGGTGTGGATGGTGCAGCATTTCGGCACCTTCACGACGGTCGCCGAACGCCTCAAGCCGGAGTCGCTCTACAAGCGCTTCATCGACTACCGCGAGAGCCTTGGGTTCGAGATGTTGCCGCTCACCGGCGGTGAGCGGCCGCCGTTCGACGTGCTCACCGAGCGACTGCGCGACAACGGGATCGTCTGCCTGATGGCCGACCGCGACCTCACGCGCTCCGGCGTACAGGTCGACTTCTTCGGAGAGCCGACCCGGATGCCCGCCGGCTCGGCGAAACTCGCCATCGAGACGGATGCGGTCGTGCTTCCGACGCACTGCTACAACACCCCTGACAGTTGGGTTTTCGACGTCTCTCCGCCGCTGGACACCTCGTCGGGTGACGTCACCGCGATCACGCAGGCGATGGCCGACCGGTTCGCCAGAGGTATCGCCGCCCATCCCGAGGACTGGCACATGTTGCAGCCGCAGTGGCTGGCCGACCTGTCCGAGGAGCGGCAGGCCAGGATCAGGGGCGAGTCCTGATGCGCATCGGCATGGTGTGTCCGTATTCGTTCGACGTCCCTGGCGGCGTGCAATCCCACGTGCTGCAACTGGCTGAGGTGATGCGCGAGCGGGGCCACGACGTCAGCGTGCTGGCACCGTCGTCGCCGCACGTCGAACTGCCCGACTACGTCGTCTCCGGCGGCAAAGCCGTGCCGATCCCGTACAACGGGTCGGTCGCGCGGCTCCGTTTCGGCCCCGCCACCCACCGCCGGGTCAAACGCTGGCTGACCGACTGCGACTTCGACGTGTTGCACCTGCACGAGCCGAACGCGCCGAGCCTGTCGATGCTCGCGTTGCAGGCGGCGGAAGGGCCGATCGTCGCGACGTTCCACACGTCGACCACGAAGTCGTTGACGCTCAGCGTCTTTCAAGGCATCCTGCGCCCTTACCACGAGAAGATCGTCGGTCGCATCGCCGTGTCGGACCTAGCCCGGCGCTGGCAGATGGAGGCGCTCGGCTCCGATGCCGTTCAAATACCCAACGGAGTCGACGTCGCATCGTTCGCGTCGGCGCCTCGCCTGGACGGGTATCCGCGCCAAGGCAGGTCCGTGCTGTTCCTCGGCCGGTTCGACGAGCCCCGCAAGGGCATGGCCGTACTGATGGCGGCGCTGCCCGCACTGGCGAAGCGATTCCCCGACATCGAGATTCTGATCGTGGGCCGTGGCGACGAAGACGAACTGCGGGAGAAGGCCGGCTCGCTGGCCGGTCATCTGCACTTCCTCGGCCAGGTCGACGACGCGGACAAGGCTTCGGCGATGCGAAGCGCCGACGTCTACTGCGCGCCCAACACCGGCGGAGAGAGCTTCGGCATCGTGTTGGTCGAAGCGATGGCCGCGGGCACCCCGGTGGTGGCCAGCGACCTCGACGCCTTCCGGCGGGTCCTCGAAGACGGCAAGGCCGGCCGTCTGGTGACGGTCGACGACTCCGACGGGCTCGCTGCCGCGCTCATCGAGGTGCTCGACGACGACGCGGTGCGCAATCGCTACATCGGGGCGGCCACCGAGACGGTCCAGCAGTACGACTGGTCGGTGGTGGCGGGCCAGATCATGCGCGTCTACGAGACCGTCGCGGGCGCCGGGGTCAAGGTTCAGGTCGCGGGTACCGGAGGCAAGAGCGTGCCGACCGGAGGAGCCCGCCGGTGACCTGGCTGGTGATCGCGGCCCTGCTCCTGATGCTGGCAGTGCTGCTGCTGGTGGGCGCCTGGGCATACCAGACCGCACACCGGCTGGACCGGCTGCACGTCCGCTACGACCTGTCCTGGCAGGCGCTCGACGGGGCGTTGGCCCGGCGCGCAGTGGTGGCCCGCGCGGTGGCCGTCGACGCCTACGGGGCGGGCCCGGAAGGGAAGCGCCTCGCGGCGCTGGCCGACGCCGCCGAGCGGGCGCCCCGAGCCGCCAGGGAAGCCACGGAGAACGAGTTGTCGGCAGCGCTGGCGCTCGTCGACCCGGTTTCCCTGCCTGCAGCACTGGTCCCCGAGCTGGCCGACGCGGAGGCACGGGTGACGCTGGCCCGTCGCTTCCACAACGACGCCGTGCGCGACACCCTCACGCTGCGTGACCGGCCCGCGGTTCGGTTGCTTCGGTTGGGCGGAACAGCCGCGCTGCCAACGTATTTCGAGATCGCAGAAGAAGCCGATCGCGACGTCGGCGTGGCGACTCGCCGCACGTCGGCGCGGGTGGTGCTGCTGGACGAAAGCGGGGCGGTGCTGCTCTTCTGCGGGTCCGACCCTGCCAACGAGGACGCCGATGCGCCGCGCTGGTGGTTCACCGTGGGCGGGGCGGCCCAGCCCGGCGAGACGCTGACCGAGGCCGCGGTGCGCGAGCTGGCCGAGGAGACCGGCCTGCACGTGCAGCCTGCGGACATGCTGGGGCCGGTGTGGCGGCGCGATGCGGTGATCGACTTCAACGGTTCTGTCATCCGCAGCGAGGAGATGTTCTTCGTGCACCGCACCAGCCGGTTCGAACCGCGCGCGTCGGGGCGCACAGCGCTCGAGCGGCGCTACATCCACGGGCACCGGTGGTGCGATGCGACAATGATCGATGGGCTCGTCGCCATGGGGGAGAAGGTCTACCCGCTGCAGCTCGGCGAGTTGCTCGCGCAGGCGAACGCGCTGGCCGACGCCGGCTGGGCGGACCCGCAACAGCAGCTCCAATCGATCCACTGAGGTGCGAAATCAACGGATTTGCCGCCCCCTCTAGACTGGATCAGTAGGCATTCGGAGGAGATAGCAGTGGATACCGCAGCCGGACCGAACGGGGCAGGCGGTCAAACCGGCACCGCCCGCGTCAAGCGTGGCATGGCCGAGATGCTCAAGGGCGGCGTGATCATGGACGTCGTCACGCCCGAACAGGCGCGCATCGCCGAGGGGGCGGGCGCCGTCGCGGTGATGGCGCTGGAACGCGTACCCGCCGACATCCGCGCCCAGGGCGGGGTCTCGCGCATGAGCGACCCCGACATGATCGAGGGCATCATCTCGGCGGTCACCATCCCGGTGATGGCCAAGGCGCGCATCGGCCACTTCGTCGAGGCGCAGATCCTGCAGAGCCTCGGTGTCGACTACGTCGACGAATCCGAGGTGCTGACCCCGGCCGATTACACCAATCACATCGACAAGTGGAAGTTCACCGTGCCGTTCGTGTGCGGCGCGACGAACCTTGGCGAGGCGCTGCGGCGGATCACCGAAGGCGCCGCCATGATCCGCTCCAAGGGCGAGGCGGGCACCGGCGACGTGTCCAACGCGACCACCCACATGCGGGCCATCGGCGGCGAGATCCGCCGGTTGACGTCGCTGTCAGACGACGAATTGTACGTCGCAGCAAAGGAATTGCAGGCGCCCTACGAGCTGGTCGCCGACGTCGCGCGGGCCGGCAAACTGCCCGTGACCATGTTCACCGCCGGTGGCATCGCCACCCCGGCCGACGCCGCGATGATGATGCAGCTCGGCGCCGAGGGCGTGTTCGTCGGCTCGGGCATCTTCAAGTCGGGTGATCCCGCAGCGCGGGCCGCCGCGATCGTCAAGGCCACCACCTTCTACGACGACCCCGACGTGCTGGCCAAGGTGTCGCGCGGGCTGGGGGAGGCCATGGTGGGTATCAATGTCGAGGAGATCGCCGCCCCGCATCGGCTCGCCGAACGCGGTTGGTAATACTTCCACCCATGGCGATCGAGGAGATACTCGATCTCGAGCAGTTGGAGATCAACATCTATCGCGGCGGCGTGTTCAGCCCCGAATCCGGTTTTCTGCAACGCACATTCGGCGGACATGTGGCCGGCCAGTCGTTGGTGTCGGCGGTGCGAACGGTGGAGCCCCGCTTTCAGGTGCACTCGTTGCACGGATATTTCCTACGGCCCGGCGACGCCCAGGCTCCGACGGTGTTCATCGTCGAACGCCTCCGCGACGGCGGCTCGTTCGTCACCCGACGCGTCAACGCCATCCAGCATGGCGAGACCATCTTCTCGATGTCGGCGTCGTTCCAGACCGACCAGAGCGGCATCGAGCATCAGGACGCCATGCCCTTCGCCGAGCCGCCCGACGATCTGCCGGAGTTCATCTCCAAGGGCGGCATCTTCGACGACGCCGGATTCCAGCAGTTCGCCGAATGGGATGTCCGGATCGTGCCCCGCGACCAGCTCAAGCTGCTGCCCGGCAAGGCGTCGCAGCAGCAGGTGTGGTTCCGGCACCGGGATCCACTGCCCAACGACTACGTGCTGCACATCTGTGCGCTGGCCTACATGAGCGACCTCACCCTGCTCGGCTCGGCCCAGGTGACCCACCTCGATGAGCGCAAACACCTACAGGTGGCGTCGCTGGACCACGCGATGTGGTTCATGCGCCCGTTCCGCGCCGACGAATGGCTGCTCTACGACCAGTCCTCGCCGTCAGCCTCCGGCGGCCGTTCCCTGACTCAGGGCAAGATCTTCAATCCGTACGGGGAGATGGTGGCGGCCGTGATGCAGGAAGGGCTGACCCGCTTCAAGCGCGACTACGCACCTTCACAACAGTGAGCGGGCCCCGCGTGGGCGTGCTGGCGCTGCAGGGCGACACCCGCGAACACCTCGCCGCGCTGCGGGAAGCAGGTGCAGAAGCACTGATCGTGCGGCGGCAGAGCGAGCTGGACTCCGTCGACGCGCTGGTCATCCCCGGCGGCGAGTCCACCGCGATGACACATCTGTTGCGTGCGTTCGAACTGCTCGAACCACTGCGGGGCCGCCTCGCCGACGGTATGCCCGCCTACGGCTCCTGCGCCGGGATGATCCTGCTGGCCAGCGAGATCCTGGATGCGGGCGCACCGGGCCGGGACGCCGCACCGCTGAAGGGAATCGATATGACGGTGCGGCGCAACGCATTCGGCCGTCAGGTCGACTCGTTCGAGGGCGACATCGCGTTCGACGGCCTGGAAAGCCCCGTGCATGCGGTCTTCATCCGCGCGCCGTGGGTGGAGCGCGTCGGCCCAGACGTGCACGTGCTCGGGCGAGCTGCCGACCACATCGTCGCCGTGCGCCAGGACAAGATGCTGGCGACGTCGTTTCACCCGGAAATGACCGGCGATCGCCGCATTCACCGGCTGTTCGTCGACATCGTCGCCGGGCGCGTGTGACGAAAGCCTAGGCGGGTTCCTCGTTGCCGTACCACTCGTCGTTGCCTGGGTCGTCGAGGACCGTCAGCGCGGGACTGCGCACATAGGTCACCTGGTTTCCGCCGCCCTTGCGCGACTCGTACATCGCGTTGGTGGCGATCGACAGGAGTTCGTCGAGTACGTCGTTAGGCGGCAGTTGCACCAACGGCTGTAAAGAGGTCGTCACCACCCCGATGCTGGCCGACAGGCGCGAGGGCGCCCCGGAGATCGTGCCGCGCACCCGCTCGATCAGCGCTGACGCGTCGTCGCTTTCGAAGAGGTCGGCGATCACGAACTCGGAGTCGGCGATGTGGGCGAGCACCGCGTCGCGTCGAGCGGTTTCCCTCAGACGCGCCGCGATCTCGACCCGGGCCCGGTTGGATCCGCTGACGCCGGAGAACTCGCCCACCAAGGAGAAGCTGTCCAGGTTGATCACCGAAACGGCGACGAACCGGTCATCACCGCGGCTGCGCGACGCCAGCAGCGTCGTCGCCTTCTCGTAGAAGCCTTCGCGGTTGAACATCCCGGTCAGCGGCTCGAAGTTCTCGTGCAGGATGTCGGCGTCGACGAGCCAGATCGCAGCGCGGCCGGTGAGCGAGACGAACATGACGACGAAGCCGACCAGCAACACCGACGAGATCGCGAAGGCGACGCTGAACGAGGACAGCCGAAACGCCAGCAAGGCCAATGTGGCGATGGTGGCCAGCCAGGCGATGCCCAGCCACCGGGTGGTGTGGAAAACGGCGGCATAAATGGCGACGAGCGTGAATGCGGTCGTCCCGAAGAGTCCGGTCATCGCATCGGCCTGGATCAGGCACGACACGGCGATGCAGACCGCTCCGGCACAGACGCAGAACCGCGACTCGACGACGGTCGGCCAGCGCGACCGCAACCACAATGCCGACATGCCCCAGCAACAAACAGCCACCGCGACCGCCAACATCTCGTTGACGAGGCCGTGGGGCCCGGTGGGACTCCAGATCAGCGTCAGAGAAACGGCGCTCATCCCGATCATCATCAAGGCGACGAGGCGGCAGGTGGTCTGCTGCAAACCGCGCGCGGCGAGGAATGCGGTCAGCCAGTAATAGTGATCGAGACCGCGCCACCATCCTTGCGCCGTATTCATCGGCGCCTCATATGGCACCGCTGAGGCATTGAGGCAGAGTAGCAATGCAGCGAACGTATCATCGCGCGCTGAGCAATTGGTTCACCAATTTCGCTGCCTGAGAATTGGCTCAGCCTTTACGGCACGCAATTGACGCCATTGCCTTTAGTTTGCAATCCGCGCACCCCACTGGTCTCTCGGACCGCGAACGTCCCCGTAGACTCGTTGATCGGACTTCATCGTCGTAGGACCAGGTTGCAGTGAAAGAGGTAGTACACCCATGAGCGGCCATTCCAAGTGGGCCACCACCAAGCACAAGAAGGCCATCATCGACGCCCGGCGGGGTAAGAACTTCGCCAAGCTGATCAAGAACGTCGAGGTGGCGGCTCGCGTCGGCGGCGGCGACCCGGCCGGCAACCCGACGCTGTACGACGCCATCCAGAAGGCCAAGAAGAACTCGGTGCCCAACGACAACATCGAGCGGGCCCGCAAACGTGGCGCAGGCGAAGAAGCCGGCGGCGCCGACTGGCAGACCATCACCTACGAGGGCTACGGGCCCAACGGCGTTGCCGTCCTGGTCGAGTGTCTGACCGACAACCGCAACCGCGCCGCAGGCGAGGTGCGCGTGGCGATGACCCGCAACGGCGGCAACATGGCCGACCCGGGCTCGGTGGCCTACCTGTTCTCCCGCAAGGGGGTTGTCACGCTGGAGAAGAACGGGCTGACGGAGGACGACGTGCTCACCGCCGTGCTCGAGGCGGGCGCCGAAGAACTCAACGACCTCGGCGACAGCTTCGAAATCCTCTCCGAGCCAACCGATCTCGTAGCGGTACGCTCCGCATTGCAGGACGCGGGTATCGACTACGACTCGGCCGAGGCGGGATTTCAGCCGTCGGTCACCGTGCCGCTGGACGCCGAAGGCGCCCGCAAGATCATGAGGTTGGTCGACGCGCTCGAGGACAGCGACGACGTGCAGGACGTCTTCACCAACGCCGACATCCCCGACGAGATCCTCGCGCAGATCGACGAGTGATTTCGGCGTGTTCGGTTGCGCCAGGCGCAACGAATCACGCCGAAACCGCAAATATGGGCCGGCGGACCAGCGTGTCCTTCCCGGGTGAGGTCGGTCAACCGCGCTAAGCTGCCGTCGAACAGGTGTTCACGTGAAGGGGTTGGCGTGCGCGTAATGGGAGTCGATCCCGGGCTGACGCGGTGCGGGCTCTCCGTGATCGAAAGCGGAACGGGCAGGCACGTCGTCGCGCTCGACGTCGACGTCGTGCGCACGCCGTCCGACGTTCCGCTGCACCAGCGCCTGCTGACCATCAGCGACGCCGTCGAACACTGGATGGACACCCACCGCCCCGACGTCATCGCGATCGAGCGAGTGTTCTCCCAGCAGAACGTCTCGACGGTGATGGGTACCGCGCAGGCGGGCGGGGTGATCGCACTGGCCGCCGCCAAACGTGGCCTCGATGTGCACTTCCACACACCGAGCGAGGTGAAGGCCGCAGTGACCGGCAACGGAAATGCCGACAAAGCTCAGGTCACCGCCATGGTGACCAGAATCCTTGCGCTGCAGACCAAACCGACGCCTGCCGACGCCGCGGACGCGTTGGCGCTGGCCATCTGCCACTGCTGGCGCGCGCCGATGCTGGCACGGATGGCGGCGGCCGAAGCACGGCCGCAGAACAGAAGAAGAAGTACCGGGCACGACTCAAGGCGGCACGATGATCGCATCCATCAAGGGAGAAGTTCTCGACGTGGCACTCGACCACGTCGTCATCGAGGCGTGCGGGGTCGGGTACCGCGTCAATGCGACGCCGTCGACACTGTCCACGCTGCGGCGCGGGGCAGAGGCACGGTTGGTGACCGCGATGATCGTTCGCGAGGACTCGATGACGCTTTACGGCTTCGTCGATTCCGACGCGCGGGATCTGTTCACGACCCTGCTGTCGGTGTCGGGCGTCGGGCCCAAAATCGCATTGGCCACGCTGGCCGTCCACGACGCGCCTGCGCTGCGGCAGGCGCTGGCCGACAGCGACGTGACCGCACTGACCAGGGTGCCCGGCATCGGCAAGCGCAGCGCCGAGCGGATGGTGCTGGAGCTTCGCGACAAGGTCGGCGCGGGCGGGCCCGTCATCGGCCTGCCGGCACTCAACGGCCACGCCGTCCGCGGTCCGGTCGTGGAAGCGCTTGTCGGGCTTGGCTTTGCGCTCAAGCAAGCCGAGGAAGCCACCGACAAGGTGCTGGCCAACGAGCCGGAGGCGACGCAGTCCACGGCATTGCGCTCGGCGCTGTCCCTGCTGGGCAACAAATGAGCCGCTTCACCGACGACGACGAGGAGCCGGAGGACCGCGAGGTATCTGCGGCACTGACTGTCGGTGAGGGCGACATCGACGCCAGCCTGCGCCCGCGATCGCTCGGTGAGTTCATCGGGCAGGCGCGGGTGCGCGAACAGCTGCAGTTGGTCATCGAGGGCGCCAAGAACCGCGGCGGCACACCGGATCACATCCTGCTGTCCGGTCCGCCTGGGCTCGGCAAGACCTCGCTGGCGATGATCATCGCCGCCGAGCTGGGGTCGTCGCTGCGGGTGACGTCCGGCCCCGCACTTGAGCGGGCCGGCGACTTAGCCGCGATGCTGTCCAACCTGGTCGAGGGCGACGTGTTGTTCATCGACGAGATCCACCGCATCGCCCGGCCCGCCGAGGAAATGCTCTACCTGGCGATGGAGGACTTCCGGGTCGACATCATCGTGGGCAAAGGCCCTGGCGCAACGTCGATTCCGCTCGAGGTCGCGCCGTTCACGCTGGTCGGCGCCACCACTCGGTCGGGCGCGCTGACCGGCCCGTTGCGTGACCGGTTCGGTTTCACCGCCCACATGGACTTCTACGAGCCCGCCGAGCTTGAGCGCGTCCTGACGCGCTCGGCGGGCATCCTCGGAATCGAGCTCGTTGCCGAAGCGGGGTCCGAAATCGCCCGCCGATCCCGGGGTACGCCGCGAATCGCCAACCGGCTGTTGCGTCGGGTGCGCGACTACGCCGAGGTCAGGGCCGACGGTGTAATCACCCGCGACATCGCGAAGTATGCGCTGGCCGTGTACGACGTCGACGAACTCGGTTTGGACCGGCTCGACCGCGCCGTCCTGTCGGCGCTGACCCGCAGTTTCGGCGGCGGCCCCGTCGGCGTTTCCACGCTGGCCGTCGCGGTGGGCGAGGAAGCCACGACCGTCGAGGAGGTGTGCGAGCCGTTCCTCGTTCGGACGGGCATGCTCGCCCGCACACCGAGGGGTCGGGTCGCCACGGCGCAGGCGTGGACGCACCTGGGCATGACGCCGCCGGCCGGGGTGTCGGGGCTGGGACAGCAGGGCCTGTTCGACTAGCAAGGGGAAGACGCGATGGGAAGCGGCACGATCAGGCTCGGCGGTCTGTTCGGCGTCGGTTCGGCGGCAGCGGTCGTCCCGGCATACCGGGCCGGATCGCCGGAACGGCCGAAAACCCCGGCCGAGGCCCATGACTATTTCAGCCGTGCGGCATCGTTTCTCACCGCCAACGGCGCGTTACCGCTCCTGCACCTGTTGTTCGGGCTGCTGTTCCTCGGCGTGCTGATCTCGGTGCTGCGCTCGGCCTCCGGACCAACCGGCGCGGTGTACGTCGCACTGCTCGGCGGCGCAATGTACTTGGCGCTCACCGCGGCGGGCCTGGCCGCCGAGGTCGCGATTCCCGCAGCCATCGTCCGGTTCGACGACCTCACAGTCGGTGACTACTCGCAGCCGTTTCTCGGCCTCGCCGTCTGGCTTTATCACTTCAGCCACATCGGTTCGGCCTCTGTGATTTTCGCGACCGCCTACATCGTGTGGCGAACCGGCGTGCTGCCCAAGTGGTCGGCCGCGCTTGCGGTGCTGGGGGTACCGCCGCTGCTGCACACCTGGATCGGCCTCTACGGTGCTTACAGCGTGGTCGTCTGGTTGGCGCTCACCGGTCTGCTGATGCTGGCGGTCCCGCCGATTGTCCGAGTGGAAAGCGTAGGTGCGTAAATGCTCACCGCAGGCCTGATCTTCGCGGCCCTCGCCGCGGTCCTGCACGTCTACATCTTCGTGATGGAGTCGCTGACCTGGACATCGCCCCGCACTCGCGCGACGTTCGGCACGACGTCCGAAGAGGCGCAGACCACCAAACTGCTGGCCTTCAACCAAGGTTTCTACAACCTGTTCCTGGCGATCGTGACCGCAATCGGTATCGCCGCGTTGTGCCTGGGACACACCGCGGTGGGCGCCGCGCTGGTCTTCGCGGGCGTCGGATCGATGCTGGCGGCCGCGGCCGTGCTGCTCGCCTCCTCACCCGACAAGGCGCGCGCCGCGATCACGCAGGGCGTTTTTCCCCTGATCGCGGTCGCGCTTCTCGCCGTGGCGCTCGCTGCCTAGGTCACAGCAGCCCGAGCAACTCCAGGTCGGTGACGTACTTCACGATGACCTGGGGGCTGACATGCGGAATGTCCTTGTCCGGCCCGACTTTTGCGCTTCGCACCGCGGCACGGAACCGATCTGTCGGTGCGAGCGATCCGCGGATCGGTTTCTCCGGCCGCCGGTAGTTGTGCAGCAGCGGCAGCAGCGATGCCTGACGCTGCCGTTCCGGCAACGCGCGTATCGCCGTCTCGAACCGATTCAGCCAGACGTCGTAATCGCCCACCCGCGCAATGCGATAGCCCGCGGAGATCAGCCAATCCACGAACTCGTCGAGCCCGATGCCGTCGTCGTGAGGATTCATCACGTGATACGTCGAGAACCCCTCGACCACGTTCGCGCCGAGGGTGGATATCGCCTCGGCGATGAACTCCACCGGCAGGCCGTCGTAGTGCGCCCGCTGCCGGTTGCCTGCCGCATCGAGCTCATAGAAGGACTCGGGCGCGATACCGGTGGCGGCCAGGCTCAGTATCATGCGGGTGAACATGTCCGGCAGGTTGAGCTGACCGGCGTAGGTGGTGTCCGCGAGGATCATGTCGCAGCGGAACACCGACACCGGCAGACCGCACACGTCGTGCGCCTCTCGCAGCAGCACCTCGCCGGCCCACTTGCTGTTCGAATAGCCGTTGGCGTAACTGTCGTCGACACTTCGGGTGGCGCTGATCGCCCGGATGTCGGCGTCCTCGGTGAACGCACCGGGCTCGATGCCTGCACCGACCCCAATGGTCGACACGTAGGCGAACGGCTTGATCCTAGTCGTCAGCGCAATGCGGATCAGTTCCGCGGTGCCGAGCGCATTCGGGCCGAACAACTGGTCATAGGGCAGCACGTGATTGACCAGTGCCGCCGGGTCGACGATCAGGTCCACGGTGTCGGCGAGGCGCTGCCAGCTGTCGTGTGCGAGGCCGAGGTCCGCCTCGCCCTTGTCGCCGGCGATCACCTCGAGGTGTTCTGCCGCCAGCCTGCGGTAGAGGCGCAGTAGTTCGGGATCGCCGCTGTCGAAGACGGCGTCGAGCCGTTGGCGCGCGGCGTCGTCATCCTTCGCGCGAACCAGGCAGATCACCGTGCCACCGACGAGATCCATCCGCTGCAGCCACTCCAGCGCCAGGTAGCGACCAAGGAATCCCGTTGCGCCGGTGAGTAACACGGTGCGCACCTCCGGATTCGGACCGGGCAGCGAGGGTGCAGCGGCCAGGGTGTGCGCGTCGATGAATTTGTCCAGCGTCAGATCGCTCGCGTGTGCCTCGGTAGCGCCGCGGCCGTGCACGGACGCGAATCTCGGACGCTTGGTGCCCGGTTGACGCTCGGCCTCGATGTAGGCCGCCAGCGCCGTCAAGTCGTTGGCGGGGCTGACGATGACGCCGACGGGTACGTCGATGTCGAAGATGTCATGAAGCAGATTGGCGAATGTCAACGCCGACAACGAGTCACCGCCGAGATCGGTGAACTGAGCATCGGCTTGCACGTCGGCCGCCGTCGCGCCGAGCAGCGCCCCGGCTGCGCGGATGACGGTCTCCAGCACCGGTCCGTCGCCGCCCGCACGCCGCAGCGCGCGCAACTCGTCGGCCTGGCCGTCGGCCAGCTCGGCATAGAGCCGCTCCAACCGGTCGCCGTAGTGCTCCTTGAGCTTCGGCCGGGCCAGCTTGCGGATCCCGGTCAACAGACCATTCTCCAGGGTGAACGGATCGGTCTCGATCAGGAAGTCGCGCGGGATCTCGTAGGACTGCAACTTCGCTGCCTTGGCGACGTCCTGAATCGACTCGGCGACAGCGGATTTGAGAGCGGCCGCGTCGTAGCTTGCCAGCGCCGCCTGGGTCGGTACGACGACTGCCAGCAGGTAAGAGCGTGCACTGTTGCCGTAGACGTAGATCTGCCGGACCAGCGGGCTGTCACCGAACGTCGCCTCCAGCTTGGAGACCGTGACGAACTCGCCCTGGGAGAGCTTGAGCACATTGTTGCGGCGATCCAGGTACACCAACCGGTCGGGGCCGGTTTCTGCGAAGACGTCACCGGTGCGGTAATAGCCGTCGCGGTCGATCATCTCGGCCGTCAGCCGCGGGCGTTTGTAGTAGCCGGGGAAGAGGCCGTCGGACTTCACCAGCAGTTCGCCGCGGGGGTGCGGGCGGTCGGTGTGGAAGTAGCCGAGGTCCGGCACGTCGACCAGCTTGTAGTCGACCACCGGCGGGCGCTGTACCTGCCCGTCGACGATGACGGCGCCGGCTTCCGTCGAGCCGTAGCCGTCGGTGAGATGCATGTCGAGCAGTTCCTCGACGAACGCCCTCATCTCCGGCGATATCGGGGCGGAGCCGGTCAGAGCCGTGACGTAGCGACCGCCGAGCAGTTCCCGGCGCACCTCGTCGAGCACCTCGTTCCTGTTCTCGGGTCTGCGATCCAGTTCGCTGCTGATCTCGGCGAAGATCATGTCCCAGATCCTCGGCACGAAGCTCAGCTGAGTTGGCCGCACCAGGGCCAGATCTTCCAAGAACGTCGAAAGATCGCTGCGCGCAGCGAAATACGCAGTACCTCCGGCTCCGAGCGTGGCGTAGAGCATGCCGCGGCCCATCACATGACTCATCGGCATGAAGCTCAGGCTGATCGACGGGTACGTGCCGGTGTCACCCCAGTGGGCCCGCGCCGTACGGCCCCACGAATTGGCGACCATGCGCTCGGTGTACATCGCCCCCTTGGGCGCGCCGGTGCTGCCGGAGGTGTAGATCAACAAACTCAGCCGGTCTGCGTCGTCGGCGATGACCGGTCGCACGGCGGGCAGCTCGGCTCCGCGCTTCACCACGTCACCGAGGATGTCGACGCGGGTCGCGGAGCCGGCCGTGGCCAACCGCGACTTCGCGGCCGCGACAGCGTCGCGGTGGTCGTCGACCTGTGGCCGGTAGTCGAAGACGATCAGCCGGTCCGGTGCGGGACCGGCCAGGATCAGCTCGACGGCATCGGCGAGATGGTCGACGCCCGCGGCGATCAGCGTGGGTCCCGTCTCGGCCACGATCGGACGCAGCTGCGCGACCGGTGCGCTTGTCTGCAGTGGCACGGCGACCGCACCAAGCCCGATCAGCGCGATGTCGACCGCTGTGTAGTCGATGCTGGTGAAGCCGAGCAGAGCGACGCGGTCGCCCTGCCGGACCGGGTCGTCGGCCAAAGCGTTGGTGATCGCTTGGACGCGGCCGGACAGTTCACGGTAGGAGACGGTCTCGAAGTGGGGGAGAAGGGCCGCGGTGGTGCGGCCGGTTTCGGCCTCGGTGGTGAATTCGACTGCGCGGGCGCCAAGGGCCGGCCGGTCTGCGTAGCCGCCGAACACGGTCTCGACCAGTTCTGGAAGCCGGACCTCGGGTCGCTCGATCGCAGCGGTGATTGCGTCGTCGGGAACGGCGGCGGCGAACTGCGGGTCGGAGGCCGACAGGTCGGCGATGCGGTGTTCAAGCCGCTCGTCGCGGGTGTCAATCGACATCGAAAAACCTCGAAAAGACGTGGTATCAGCGGGAATGGGTGACGCGACGCTGCGCCTACGCAGAACTACGTTAGCAACGCTAACTTTATTCCGCGCTAACTTGTGAGGCTGCCTATGTGCTGTGAATTCACATCCCGCCGACGGTTAGCGGCGCGCGGGTTGGGGGTATTCCCGCCGCAGGTCGGGTACTCCATCGGGGACCTAGGAGGCAACCAATGAGTGACACGCATGATCGTGCCGCGGGCGGCAGGCTGCGGATGCCGCGGAGCCGCGGCGCGGCAAGTGGCTTTCTGTTGATTCTGCTGGGCATGTGGGGCGCCCTGATCCCGTTCGTCGGCCCGGCCTTCGATTTCGCATTCAGCCCTGACCGGGAATGGGTGTGGACTGCGACCCGCGGCTGGCTCGAAGTGCTGCCGGGCGCCGTGACAGTGGTCGGCGGTCTGCTGCTGCTGGGCTCACGCAACCGGTTCACCGCCATGCTCGGCGGCTGGCTGACGGTTCTGGCCGGCGCATGGTTCGTCGTCGGGCGGGCACTGGCCGGGCCGCTGGGACTCGGAAACGTCGGCACTCCGGTGGCTGCGACCGAGACCAAACGGGTTGCCATCGAGTTGGCCTACTTCTACGGGCTCGGGGCGCTGATCATCTTCCTAGGTGCGATCGCGCTCGGTCGGCTGTCGGTTCGCAGTGTTCGGGACGTCCGCTACGCCGAGCGCTCGGCGTTGACCACGACGGAGCCTGCGGCCTCAGAAGAGGTGACGCAGATCCAGCCGGCCGAAGAGGTGCCCGAGCGGCGACGCCGTTCGTTTGGCGCCATGTTCGGCCGCCGCGACCGACTCGCCCACCGATAGGTCCACCAAAGGCCGCGTAGACCCGGCTGGCGCGTGGCCCCATCGGGCAAGATGACGGCCATGGATGCTCGTCGGGCCACGAGGCTCTAGTGCGCCTCATCAGGTGGTTCTATCAGCTGCTGACGCGCGTGATGTCGCTGCGCATCATCGTCGTCGTCGCAGCGCTCGCGGTGGTCGCTCTGGTCATCGCACTGGGTGCGTGGGTGTGGATCGGGGTGACCAACGACCAGTACAGCCAGCTGGATCGTCGACTCGACTCGGTGAGCAGTCTCGGGGACATCAGCACACTGCTGCGCAACTCCCAGACCCTCGGCCTCGACGAACCCTCGCAGACCGGCGGCCTGGTGCGCACCGCCCGGGTCGACGGCAGCACCGTCTCGGTGCCCAAGGACGTCGTCTTGCCGGCATTCGACAATGGATACGCCAGCACGACGATCGCCGGGGTGGAGTACCGGGTTCGCACCTTTACGGCCGGCGACGCGACGATCGCGGTCGGTGCCCCGCTGGCCGAGACGCAACGTCGGATCGACGAGTTGCACCGCCGAGTGCTGCTGATCTGCTCCGGTGTCATCATCGGCACGGTCGTGGTCGCCTCGGTGCTGTGGCTGATCATGATCAATCCGTTCCGGGTGCTCGCCGAGCAGGCCCGGGTGATCAACGCGCAGTCCAATCCCGACGAGGTGAAGGTGCGCGGTGTCCGGGAAGCGGTCGAGATCGCCGAGGCGGTCGAAGGCATGCTTGCCCGCATCGGCGACGAGCAGCAGCGCACCAGGGCCGCCCTCGAATCCGCCAGGGACTTCGCGGCCGTGGCGTCCCACGAGTTGCGCACGCCGTTGACCGCGATGCGCACGAACCTCGAGGTGCTCTCGACGCTCGACCTCGCCGACGAGCAGCGCAAGGAAGTGATCGCCGACGTCATACGCACCCAGCGCCGGATCGAGGCCACGCTGTCGGCCCTGGAGCGGTTGGCCCAAGGCGAGTTGACGACGGTCGCCGACTTCGTTCCAGTCGACATCACCGAACTGCTCGACAGGGCCGCTCACGACGCAATGCGCAACTATCCCGACCTTCGCGTGTCGCTTGCGTCGTCGACCACGGTGCTCATGGTCGGCATGCCCGCCGGACTTCGACTGGTCATCGACAATGCGATCACCAATGCCGTCAAGCACGGTGGCGCTACCGAAATCCGCTTGGCAGCAATAAGTTCCGTGGACGGAGTGGAGATCACCGTCGACGACAACGGCCTCGGTGTGCCCGAGGCAGAACGCGCAGCCGTCTTCGACAGGTTCTCCCGCGGATCGACGGCTGCCCGCTCCGGGTCCGGGCTCGGCCTTGCGCTGGTGGCTCAACAGGCAGAGCTTCACGGCGGGACAGCGAGCCTGGAAACCAGCCCGATGGGCGGCGCGCGCCTGCTGCTGCGGCTGCCTCCGCCGACGGAACCTTCCGCGAGCCTGCCGATCTAGCCGCGGGCGTCCTTGGGGTCCAGCTCGTCGAGCAGCCGCTGCATGGTCGCGCACATCTGCGCGAAATTCCGCGTTCCCACCAGGGCCGCCCACCGACGCTCGATGTCGGCGACGCGACCGCCCGCGGCCATCATCAGACTCTTGCCCCGTTCGGTCAGGTCGATCAGCTTCGCCCGGCCGTCGGCGGGATCGGGCCTGCGGCTCAGGTAGCCGAGTTCGGCGAGATCGTTGACGAGCTCCGACGTGGCGGCCAGGCTGAGCTGCGCGCGGTCCGCCAGCTCCGTCAGCCGGATACCGCCGGTTCGGATGTTGCCGAAGATCTGAAAGTGCGGCTCGCGCACGTCCCCGTACCCGGCCTCCGAACGGGGAGCGGCAAGGTCGTCGCGGAATTCGCGAAGCAGCCTGACCAGCAGCTGCCCGATGGCCAGCCGGCCCCCAGAGGATTTTCTTGACTCTGCCACGACACCGGACAATACTACGGTTACCGAAGTTTCGGTTTCCGAAGTAATTGGAGAAGCGCGGTGAGCACCAACCTCGTCAACACCGATCTGGGCCGCCTGCATGTCCAGCGCACGGGCGTCGGGCCGCCGGTTGTGTTGTGGCACAGCCTGTTCGTCGACTCCGGCTCGTGGGGTCCGCTGATCGACATGTTGGCCCGAGAGCGCACGGTGTATGCGATCGACGGGCCGTCACATGGCAGAAGTGATCCCGTGCGGCGGGATTTCACGTTCGAAGAAGTGGTGACGGCGGCTGAACAGGCGATGGACGAGCTGGGCTTCACCGAGCCCGTGGACTGGATCGGTAACGCCTGGGGCGGGCACGTCGGAATCCGGCTGGCCACGGGACCGCGGCTGAAGACGCTGACGACCATCGGCACCCCGGTTCAGGGATTCACGACGACGGAGAAGATCACCAAAGCCTGGCCGCTGGTCGGTACCTACCGGCTCGCCGGCCCGACAAGATTCGTCGTCGGCCTGCTGTTCAGCTCCCTGGTCGGCGAGAAGTCGCTGGCCGCGCAACCCGATCAGGCCGCCGCGGTCATGGCGTCTTTTCGCGATGCCGATCGCGCCGGGATGTACCACGCGATGCGGTCGATGATGTTGCGGCGCACGGGTATAGAACATCTGCTCGGCCGCATTGCCGTTCCGACGCTGGTGATGACCGTGCGCGACGACATCACCGGCTGGCGGCCCGACGAAGCCCATCGCACCTGCGCAGCCATTCCCGACTGCCGTGTCGAGGAAGTGGCGGGCACGGGCCACATCTCGCCGTTGCTGATCGACCGCGACCGGGTGCTGGGGCTGGTCGCCGACTTCTGGAACGCGGCGGTGCCGGGCACCTGACCGTTAGAGGTCCGCGAGCACGAGCGCGAGAACGTCCAGGCCTTCGACGAGGAGGTCGTCGCTGATGCTCACGGGCGGCAGGAACCGCAGCACGTTGCCGAACGTGCCGCAGGTCAGCACGATCACGCCCGCGGTGTGGCAAGCGACGGCCAACTTCATGGTGAGCTCGCCGTCGGGTTCGGTGGTGCCGGCCTTGACGATCTCCATGGCGATCATCGCGCCCCTGCCGCGGACGTCACCGATGCGGTCGTCCTCGGCCTGCATCCGGTGCAGCCGGTCCTTCATCAACTGCTCGATCTCGGCTGCGCGCGCGACCATTCCGTCGGCCTCGATCGTCTCGATGGTCGCCAGCGCCGCCGCGCACGCCACCGGGTTGCCGCCATAGGTGCCGCCGAGCCCGCTGACATGCGGCGCGTCCATGATCTCGGCGCGCCCAGTCACCGCCGACAGCGGAAGGCCATCGGCGATGCCCTTGGCGGTGACGATCAAATCGGGCTCGATGCCTTCGTGCTCGCAGGCGAACATCGCACCGGTCCGCGCAAAGCCCGTCTGCACCTCGTCGGCGATGAACACCACGTCGTTGCTTGTGCACCACTCCACCAGTGCGGGCAGGAAGCCGTCGGCAGGGACGATGAAGCCGCCCTCACCCTGGATGGGTTCGATGACGACCGCGGCCAGGTTGTCGGCTCCGACCTGCTTCTCGATGACGGTGATGGCGCGCCGCGCGGCCACTTCGCCGTCGGTGGCCATCTCTTTGCCGAACTCCGCGTCGCGATAGGGGTAGGACAGCGGCGCCCGGTAGATCTCCGGTGCGAACGGGCCAAAGCCGTGCTTGTACGGCATCGACTTCGCGGTCAGCGCCATGGTCAGGTTGGTACGCCCGTGATACGCGTGGTCGAACGACACCACCGCCTGCTTGCGGGTGTAGGCCCTGGCGATCTTGACGGCGTTCTCCACCGCCTCCGAGCCCGAGTTGAACAGCGCCGAGCGCTTCTCGAAGGTGCCGGGGGTCAGCCGGTTGAGCGCTTCGGCGACGGCGACGTACTCCTCGTACGGCGTGATCATGAAGCAGGTGTGCGTGAAGTCGGCGACCTGCGCGCGCACGGCGTCGACGACGCGGGGTGACGCGTTGCCGATCGTGGTCACGGCGATGCCCGAGCCCAGGTCGATGAGGCGGTTGCCGTCGACGTCCTCGACGATGCCGCCGCCCGCCCGAGCGGCGTAGACGGGCAAGGTGTTGCCGATGCCGCGGGACACGGCCGCGATCTTGCGGGCGATCAGCTCTTTCGAGCGCGGACCGGGGATGCTGGTGGCGAGATAGCGGCTCTGCTCGAGGGTGCTCACGTTCGCCTCCTAACGACCTGCGGTTTGGAATGCCGCGACGTGGTCCGAGCCTAGTCCGTCACAGGGGGCGATCCCGGGGAAACTCAGACGCCTGCGGGCCCCGCGCCGGCGCAGGATCTGCCGCCGACATTGCGGGGCCGCTCGGTCCTGCGCTGCCGCAATGGCACACTGGTCACCTAGAAGGCTCCCAGGGTCCACCCGTGGTCCGGGGCCGTCCTCGCAACACCGACACGAAAGACAGTTGCCGCCATGGATCTCGTCGCCCTGCTCCCACTGCTCATCATCTTGGGCGCGTTCATGTTCTTCGCGTCGCGACGGCAGAAGAAGGCGATGCAGAAAACCATCGACCTGCACGAGTCGCTGAAGGTCGGCGATCGTGTGCACACCACGTCGGGCCTGCAGGGCGAGATCGTGGCCATCACCGACGACAACGTGGAGTTGGAGATCGCACCCGGTGTGGTGACGACGTGGATGAAGCTCGCCGTGCGGGATCGCATCGTGCCCGACGACGATTTCGCCGACGACGTCGACGACGCCGGCGAACCCGGGTCGACCGCTACCGAAATCACGGACAGCACCGACCACAACCGCCTTACCTGACGACTGACAGTCGGGGACTCAGCACGGGCACGTACCCTTTGCGGTGCTGACGACTCGACCTTCGAGGAGACCAAAGAACCGTGGCATCGCCTTCGACGCCGGTGCACCCTGCCCGCTACCTGGCTATCTTCCTCGCGCTGCTGGTCGGCGTGTACCTCCTGGTCTTCTTGACCGGCGACAAGCAGGCCGAGCCCAAGCTGGGCATCGACCTGCAAGGCGGTACCAGGGTCACGCTGACCGCCCGCACGCCCGACGGGTCGAGACCCACTCAGGAGGCGCTGAACCAGGCGCAGCAGATCATCTCCTCGCGAGTCAACGGTCTCGGCGTGTCTGGGTCGGAGGTGGTGATCGACGGCGACAACCTGGTGATCACGGTGCCCGGCAATGACAGCAACGAGGCCCGCAACCTCGGCCAGACGGCGCGGCTCTACATCCGGCCGGTGATCCACGCGATCGCCGCCCAGCAGCTCCGTCAGCCAGGCGAACAGGCGGGCCCAGCACAGGGCGCGCCGCCCGCAGGCCAGCCGGGAGCGCCGGGCCAGCCCGCGCCGCCGCCGGAGGCGCCGTTGGCGCCTGCCGAAGGGGGCGGTGTGCCAGGTTCTCCCGAGGAGCAGGGCGCCGTGCCCGGTGCGCCCGCCGAGCAGCCGGCGCCGGAAGCCCCGGCCGCCCCGCAGCCGCGGCCGTACCCCCAGGCCCCGCCGCCCAGCCCGCCGCCGCCGGGACCTGCGCCGAAGCCGCAGGAGAAAGACCTCGCGCAACGCATCGCCGACGAAAAGGCGTTGCGCCAGAGCGCCGAGCAGCAGATTCAGATTCTGGCGCTGCAGTTCCAGGCCACCCGGTGCAACGAGGACGACGTTCTCGCAGGCAACGACGATCCCGACCTGCCCCTGGTGACCTGCTCGACCGACCACACCCAGGTCTATCTCCTGGACAAGTCGATCATCAGCGGCGAGCAGATCAAGAACGCCAGCTCCGGCATGGATACCCAGCGCGGTGAATACATCGTTCAGGTCGAGTTCAAGCCGGACGCCGCCAACACATGGGCGGATTTCACCGCATCCCACGTCGGCACCCAGACCGCGTTCACGCTGGACTCACAGGTGGTCAGCGCGCCGCAGATCGAGGAAGCGATTCCCGGCGGCAACACCCAGATCACCGGGCAGTTCAACGCCGAGAAGGCCAAAGAGCTGGCGAACGTGCTCAAGTACGGCTCGCTGCCGCTGTCCTTCGAATCTTCTGAAGCCGAGACTGTCTCGGCGACACTGGGATTGACGTCGTTGCGCGCGGGTCTCATCGCAGGTGCCATCGGATTGGCGCTGGTTCTGGTCTACTCGCTGTTGTACTACCGGGTGCTCGGACTGCTGACGGCGCTTTCGCTGGTCGCCTCGGGCGCAATGGTTTTCGCCATCCTGGTGCTGCTCGGCAGGTACATCAACTACACCCTCGACCTGGCGGGTATCGCCGGTCTGATCATCGGTATCGGCACCACCGCCGACTCGTTCGTGGTGTTCTTCGAACGCATCAAAGACGAGATACGCGAAGGTCGTTCGTTCCGCTCCGCGGTACCCCGGGGTTGGGTTCGCGCCCGCAAGACGATCATCTCGGGCAACGCGGTGACATTCCTGGCCGCGGTGGTGCTCTACATCCTGGCCGTCGGCCAGGTGAAGGGGTTCGCGTTCACCCTCGGCTTGACGACGATCCTGGACGTCGTGGTGGTGTTCCTGGTGACCTGGCCGCTGATCTACCTGGCTTCCAAGTCGACGATGCTCTCCAAACCGGCCTTCAACGGCCTGGGCGCCGTGCAGCAGATCGCGCGGGAGCGCAGAGCATCCTCATTTGCGACGGAACGGGGATAGACGGTGGCCAGACGCACATCCGATGTGACCGAGTCGAGCGCCGTCGAGGCGCCGGATCTCGAGAGTTCGGCGCCGGGCACTCCGCGGCACGGCTTCTTCGTGAGGCTCTACACGGGTACCGGGGCCTTCGAGGTGATCGGGCGCCGCAAGCTGTGGTACACGATCAGTGGTCTGATCGTCGCGGTCGGTGTTGCCAGCATCATCTTGCGCGGCTTCACGTTCGGCATCGACTTCGAAGGCGGCACGAAGGTATCCATGCCCGCCTCGGGGGTCACCACCGAACGGGTCGAAGAGGTGTTCAGCAAGGCGCTGGGCAAGGACGCCGAATCCGTCGTCGTGGTAGGCAGCGGGCCGTCGGCCACGGTGCAGATCCGTTCGGAAGCGCTGAACAACGACGAGACGTCCCAGCTTCGCGACGCGTTGTTCGATGCGTTCCAGCCCAAGGGCCTCGACGGCCAGCCCAGCAAGCAGGCCATCAGCGATTCGGCGGTGTCGGAAACCTGGGGCGGCCAGATCACCAACAAGGCGTTGTTGGCCCTGGTCGTCTTCCTGGTACTCGCGGCCGTCTACATCGCTCTGCGCTACGAGCGTTACATGGCCGTATCCGCCATGGCCACACTCGTTTTCGACCTCGTCGTCACGGCGGGGGTGTACTCGTTGGTCGGCTTCGAAGTGACCCCGGCCACGGTGATCGGGCTGCTGACGATCCTCGGCTTCTCGCTGTATGACACCGTCATCGTGTTCGACAAGGTCGAGGAGAACACCCACGGCTTCCAGCACACGACCCGCCGCACCTTCGCCGAGCAGGCGAACCTGGCCATCAACCAGACCTTCATGCGGTCGATCAACACCAGCCTGATCTCGGTGCTGCCGATCATCTCGCTGATGGTCGTCGCGGTGTGGCTGCTGGGCGTCGGCACGCTCAAAGACCTTGCGCTCGTACAGCTCGTCGGCGTGATCGTCGGCACCTATTCGTCGATCTTCTTCGCCACACCGCTGCTGGTCAGCCTGCGCGAGCGCACCGAGCTGGTGCGCACTCACACGCGCCGTGTCCTCAACCGCCGCAAGCCCACGGGCGAGAAGTCCGCCGGCGCATCCGACAGCGCCCTGTCCGATGCCGACGACGACGACAAAGAAACCGTCGGAGCCGGCTCGGCCGCGACGGCGATCGCCAAGCATTCGGTGTCGGACAAGCCCGCGCCGGGTGCGCGGCCGATCCGACCGTCCACCAGCAGGACCGGACGGCCCGCGGGTAAGCGGAATACCCGGCGGCGGTAGCCATATGACGGCCCGCTTGCGGAAGTTAGCCGCCGCGGTGACAGTGGCGGTCGCATGCGCGGCGGGCCTGTCGTCGTGTTCCGGTAAGCCGGCAAGCGAGATCACCTACGTGGTCGACGGCACCCTGACGACGTACAACACCAACACTGTCGCCGGCGCGGCGTCGAGCGGGCCGCAGGCGTTCGCGCGGGTGCTGACCGGTTTCAACTACCACGGACCCGAAGGGCAGATCGTGGGCGATCACGATTTCGGCACCATCGCGGTCGTCGGCCGGGCGCCGTTGGTACTCGATTACGTGATCAGCGACAAGGCGGTCTACTCCGACGGCAAACCGATCACCTGCGACGATCTCGTGCTCGCGTGGGCCGCGCAGTCCGGCCGGTTTCCCGGGTTCGACGCCGCCAGCCAGGGCGGCTACCGCGAAATCGTCGGCGTGGACTGCGCGCCGGGACAGAAGCGGGCCAGGGTCTCGTTCGCTCCCGATCGCGCGCTGGTCGATTTCGGGCAGCTGTTCGCCGCGACGTCGCTGATGCCCGCACACGTGATCGCCGACGAACTCGGCGTCGACGTCACCACCGCCATCATCAACAACGACGCCCCGACCATCGGCCGCATCGCCCAGGCGTGGGACACCAGCTGGGATCTGACGCCCAGATTGGACGCGAAGCGGTTCCCGTCGTCGGGGCCTTACAAGTTGGCCTCGGTGGGCGACGACGGTGCGGTGGTACTCGTGGCCAACGACAAATGGTGGGGCGCGAAACCCGTCACCAACAAGATCACCGTGCGCCCGCGCGGCGCCGACGTGCAGGACCACCTCAACGACGGCAGCGTGGACGTGGTTGACGTCGCCACCGGCTCCTCTGGGGTGCTGAACATGCCCGAGGACTACACGCAGGCCGACAGCCCGTCGGCCGGGATCGAGCAGCTGGTCTTCGCCGGGCAGGGACCGATGGCCGCACCGCCCGCGCGCCGCGCGCTCGCGCTGTGCACGCCGCGCGACGTGATCGCCCGCAACGTCAAGGTGCCGATCGCCAACACCCGCCTCAACCCGGTGACCGAGGAAGCCGTCGGCAGTGGCGAAGCGGTCGGGGCCGACCAGTTCAGCGCGGCCAACCCCGCGGCCGCGCGGGACGCTCTGGGCAATCAGCCGTTGGCGGTGCGGATCGGCTACCAGACGCCCAATGCGCGGCTCGCAGCGACCGTCGGTGCGATCGCCAAGTCATGCGCTACGGCGGGTATCGACGTGAAGGACTCCGGCTCGGCGACCACTGGCCCACTGTCGTTGCGCAACAACGAAATCGACATCCTGCTGGCGAGTACCGGGGGGGCCACCGGCGGCGGGTCCACCGGCTCGTCGGCGCTGGATGCCTACGACCTGCACACCGGCAACGGAAACAACCTGTCGGGCTACTCGAACCCGCGCATCGACACCGCCATCGACGCGCTCGCGGTGACCGCCGACCCGAAGGAAGTGGCCAGGCTGCTCGGCGACGCGGGACCGGTCCTGTGGGCCGACGTGCCGACGCTGCCGCTGTACCGCCAACAGCGCACGCTGATCACATCGAAGAAGATGTATGCGGTGAGCAGCAATCCGACGCGCTGGGGCGCGGGATGGAACATGGACAGGTGGATGCTGGCGAAGTGAGCCGAGGTATGAACCACGACGTCACCAGCGTCCTTGCGGCGCTCACCCGCGAGGTGGCCGACTTCCCCGAACCGGGCATCCAGTTCAAGGACCTGACGCCGGTGCTGGCCGATCCGCATGGACTGGCCGTCGTGACCGCCGCACTGGCCGAATGCGCGGCGGGGGCCGATCTGGTGGCCGGCATCGACGCCAGGGGCTTCCTCGTCGGTGGTGCGGTCGCCAACAGGCTCGGCATCGGCGTGCTCGCGGTGCGCAAGGCGGGCAAACTGCCGCCGCCCGTGTTCAGCGAGACCTACGACCTGGAGTACGGATCGGCGACGCTCGAGGTGCCCGCCGACGGCATCGATCTGACCGGCCGCAACATCGTGATCATCGACGACGTGCTGGCCACCGGCGGCACGCTGGCGGCCACGCTGCGGCTGCTCACCACGGCGGGCGCGAACGTCACCGGCGCCGCCGTCGTGCTCGAACTGGGGGCCCTCAAAGGGCGCGACCTGCTCGAACCGCTGCCCGTCAGCAGCCTGTGCACGATCTGAGGCGATATCCTCGAAGTCTGGCAAGGAGGTGACTATGGCTGACGAGCAGGGCACGGGTCAGGCCGTGCAATCACCGCCCGTGCCCACCGAGGTTCCCGAAGCCGTATCCACCGCATCGCCCGACGCCGCCAAGACCTCCACGTCGCGGCGCGTACGCGCCCGGCTCGCGCGGCGGATGACATCTCAGCGCAGCGCGGTGAACCCCGTGCTCGAACCGCTCGTCGCGGTGCACCGGGAGTTCTTCCCAAAGGCCGACCTCTCCCTGCTGCAGCGGGCGTACGAAGTGGCCGAGGAGCGGCACGCCGACCAGATGCGCCGCTCGGGCGACCCGTACATCACCCATCCGCTGGCGGTCGCCAACATTCTGGCCGAGCTCGGTATGGACACCACGACGCTGGTGGCCGCACTACTGCACGACACCGTCGAGGACACCGGCTACACGCTGGAGGCGTTGACGGCCGATTTCGGCGACGAGGTCGGCCATCTCGTCGACGGTGTCACCAAGCTGGACCGGGTCGTGCTGGGCACCGCCGCCGAAGGCGAGACGATCCGCAAGATGATCATCGCGATGGCGCGTGATCCGCGGGTGCTGGTGATCAAGGTCGCCGACCGGCTGCACAACATGCGCACGATGCGGTTCCTGCCCCCTGAGAAGCAGGCGCGCAAGGCCCGCGAAACGCTGGAAGTCATTGCCCCGCTTGCTCATCGGCTCGGCATGGCGACTGTCAAATGGGAGCTGGAGGATCTGGCGTTCGCGATCCTGCACCCGAAGAAGTACGAGGAGATCGTCCGCCTCGTCGCCGACCGGGCGCCGTCGCGCGACACCTACTTGGCCAAGGTGCGGTCGGAGATCAATGCCACGCTGACGAAGTCGAAGATCGCCGCGACCGTGGAGGGCAGGCCCAAGCACTACTGGTCGATCTATCAGAAGATGATTGTCAAGGGCCGCGACTTCGACGACATCCACGACCTGGTCGGCGTGCGCATCCTGTGTGACGAGATCCGCGACTGCTACGCCGCGGTGGGTGTGGTGCACTCGTTGTGGCAGCCGATGGCGGGCCGGTTCAAGGACTACATCGCCCAACCCCGCTACGGGGTCTACCAGTCGCTGCACACCACCGTCGTCGGCCCCGAGGGCAAGCCGCTGGAGGTGCAGATCCGCACCAACGACATGCACGGCACCGCCGAGTACGGCATCGCAGCGCACTGGCGTTACAAGGAAGCCAAGGGCCGCAACGGTTTACCGTCCGGACACGCCGCCACCGAGATCGACGAGATGGCATGGATGCGCCAACTGCTCGACTGGCAGCGGGAGGCCGCGGATCCAGGCGAGTTCCTGGAGTCGCTGCGCTACGACCTCGCGGTGCAGGAGATCTTCGTGTTCACACCCAAAGGCGATGTGATCACCCTGCCCACCGGATCGACGCCGGTGGACTTCGCCTACGCCGTGCACACCGAGGTGGGTCACCGCTGCATCGGTGCACGCGTCAACGGCCGGCTGGTCGCACTGGAACGTCAGCTCGAAAACGGGGAAGTCGTCGAGGTTTTCACGTCGAAGGCGCTCAACGCCGGCCCGTCGCGGGACTGGCAGCAATTCGTCGTGTCACCTCGGGCGAAGGCCAAGATCCGCCAGTGGTTCGCCAAGGAACGCCGCGAGGAAGCGCTGGAATCCGGCAAGGACGCCATTGCCCGCGAGGTGCGCCGCGGCGGGCTTCCGTTGCAGCGCTTGATGAATGCGGAGTCGATGGCGGCGCTGGCCCGCGAGCTGCGCTACGCCGACGTGTCGGCCCTTTACACCGCGGTGGGCGAAGGCCACGTGTCGGCGCGCCACGTGGTGCAGCGGCTGGTGGCACAGCTCGGCGGCGACGACGAGGCCGCCGACGAGCTTGCGGAGCGGTCCACCCCGGCCACGATGCCGGTGCGCCAGCGCAGCACCGACGACGTCGGTGTGGCGGTGCCGGGTGCTCCTGGCGTCTTGACGAAGCTGGCCAAATGCTGCACGCCGGTACCGGGGGACAACATTATGGGCTTCGTCACCCGCGGCGGCGGCGTCAGCGTGCACCGCACCGACTGCACCAACGCCTCGTCGCTGCAGGAACAGGCCGAGCGCATCATCGACGTGAAGTGGGCGCCGTCGCCGTCGTCGGTGTTCCTCGTCGCCATCCAAGTCGAGGCGCTCGACCGGCACCGGTTGTTGTCGGATGTCACGCGCGTGCTGGCCGACGAAAAGGTCAACATCCTCTCGGCGTCGGTCACGACGTCCAACGACCGGGTGGCCATCAGCAGGTTCACTTTCGAGATGGGCGACCCCAAACATCTGGGCCATGTGCTCAGCGTGGTGCGCAACGTGGAGGGCGTGTTCGACGTCTACCGGGTGACCAGCGCCGCCTGAGGGGCCGCCCCGCTCAGTCCAGCCGCACGTTGTCGATGGTCACGCTCATCGCCGGCCTGCCGTCGCCGGAGGCATCGTCGACTCCCGCGGCGGCGATCTTGTCCAGCGTCGCGAGCCCGGTCGCGTCGATAGTGCCGAATGCGGTGTAGGTGGGCGGCAGCATGGAGTCGGCGTAGACGAGGAAGAACTGGCTGCCGTTGGTTCCCGAGCCCTGGTTGGCCATCGCCAGCGTGCCTCGCGGATACGTAACCGGAGTCTGCAGGGCGGGATCGGTGAGCCGGTACTGGTTGGTGGGGTATTCGTTGCCGAACCGGTAACCGGGCCCACCGGTGCCCGTTCCGGACGGGTCACCGCACTGCAGTACGCCCGAGTTCGGGGTGGTGGTCAGCCGGTGACAGGTGGTGCCGTCGAAGTACCCCTGCTGGGCCAGGCTGGCGAAGCTGTTGACCGTGCACGGCGCCTTGCCGTTGTCGAGCTGGAGGCCGATGTTGCCCCGGTCGGTTTCCATGCTGGCGCTGACCCGGGCCGGGTCGGTCGGCACCCGGCCCGACCGCGGCGGCTTGTTGGGCTTGCTGGCGGGCTCGGTGGTCGTCGAATATGCGCAGTTCGCGCCGAGATTGGGCGGCGGGTCGAAGGGTGGCAGCCCGCCCGACGGTGTCGTCGGCGCCGCGGTGATGCCGGCGCGGTAGCCGGATTCGTCGTTGAGGTGCCGGGCGACGGCGATCGTGAACAGCACGACAATGGTCATCACGATGACGGTGCCAACGGTGATCAGATAGCTGATGACCAACCCGGCGACGGCAAGCCCATGCCCCTCCTCGCCGGTGCGCCTGATCTGCGACAGCGAGATGTGGCCGAACACGATGCCCAGCGGCGCGAAGATGAACGCGCACACCAGGGATGCGATCGCCATGCCGTTGGTGGGGCGCGGCCCCGGGCGGCCGTACGGGTCATACGGCGGCGGCTGATAAGCGCCGTAGGGCGGCGGCAGCGGCGTCGTCATACCGGGTCAGTCCAGCCCGATGGACTTCACCTGAACCGGCGTCGCCGGCTTGCCGTCCTGGCCGCCGCCGGCCACGCCTGCCGTGGCGATCTTGTCGAGCGTCGCCAGCCCGGTGTCGTCGATCTTGCCGAACGCCGTGTAGTTCGGCGGCAGCATCGAATCCTTGTAGACCAGGAAGAACTGGCTGCCGTTGGTGCCGGGTCCGGCGTTGGCCATCGCCAGCGTGCCGCGCGGATAGGTCACCGGGTTCTGCAGCTGCGGATTGTCGGGCTGGTACTGGTTGGCCGGGTACTCGTCGGCGAACTTGTATCCCGGACCACCGCTGCCCGACCCCGTCGGATCACCGCACTGCAACACCGACAGGCCCGGGCTGGTCGTCAGCCGGTGGCAGGGAGTGTCGTTGAAGTAGCCCTGCTGGGCGAGGCTGGCGAAGCTGTTGACGGTGCACGGCGCCTTGGCGTTGTCGAGCTGGAGGCCGATATTGCCCTGATCGGTGGCCATGCTGACGCTGACCTGGGCCGGGTCGGTCGGCACCTTGCCGGTCCGCGGCGGGTTGTTCGGCTTGCTGGCCGGCTCTGCCGCCGGGTATTGGCAGCTGGCGCCGAGGTCGGCCGGGGGTTTGAACGCGGGCAGCTGGCCTTCGGCGGCCGGCGTCGGTTCCGCCGGTGCGGCGGAGTCGCTCGGTGGCGTGCTGGGCGCCGCCGTCGCAGTGCTGTCCGAGTGGTCCCGACTGAAGAAGTAGGCCGCCACCCCGGCGACCACGGCGACGACGACCACAGCGGAGGCGATGATCATGTACAGGCGCCGCCTGCGGGCCTGGGCGGCCCGTCGCTCGAGTTGCCGCTCGAGTTTGCGCTTCGCTGTCGCCCGCCGCTGTTCGTTGGTCGGCACCGCAGTGGTCCTCCTCGTGTGGTCGTCGATCCGCAACGAGTGTGCCAGCAATAACTGAGCGCGGGCCAAGAGGCCCGCCCGCCGCGCGGAGTGGGAAACTGGTCGCCGTGTTGATCACCGGATTTCCGGCCGGCATGTTGGCCTGCAACTGCTACGTGCTCGCCCAACGGCAAGGGGCAGACGCCGTCGTCGTCGATCCCGGCCAGCGGGCGATGGGTCCGTTGCGCCGGATCCTGGACGAAAACCGGCTCACACCCGCCGCGGTGCTGCTGACCCACGGGCACATCGACCACATCTGGTCGGCGCAGAAGGTCGCCGACACCTACGGGTGCCCGGCCTACATCCATCCCGAGGACCGGTTCATGCTGTCCGATCCGATCAAGGGGTTCGGCCCCCGGCTCGGTCAACTGGCGTTCGGCGCGCTGTTCCGCGAGCCGAACCAGGTGCTCGAACTCGACCGCGACGGTGACAAGCTCGACATCGGCGACATGTCGCTGACCGTCGATCACACGCCGGGGCACACGCGAGGCTCGGTGGTGTTCCGGGTCGATGGAGGCGATTCCGACGTCGTCTTCACCGGCGACACCTTGTTCCGGCAGTCGGTGGGCCGCACGGATCTTCCTGGCGGCAGCGGCCGCGACCTGCTGGGGTCGATCATGGCTAAATTGATGGTGCTCGACGACGACACCGTGGTACTACCGGGGCACGGTGAGAAGTCGACCATCGGCTTCGAACGCCGCGCCAACCCCTTCCTCGAAGGTCTGACTCTGTGATGACTTCTGCTCCTCACGTCCGCGGCATGACTTCGTTCCAGGCGCCCAAAGGGGTGCCCGACTATCTGCCGCCGGAGTCTGCGCAGTTCGTGGCGGTGCGCGACGGGCTGCTCGAAGCTGCCCGGCGCGCCGGCTACTCAGACATCGAGCTGCCGATCTTCGAGGACACCGCGCTGTTCGCCCGCGGCGTCGGAGAGTCGACGGATGTGGTCAGCAAGGAGATGTACACCTTCGCCGATCGCGGCGACCGCTCGGTGACGCTGCGGCCCGAGGGCACCGCAGGCGTGATACGCGCGGTGATCGAGCACGGCGTGGACCGGGGCCCGCTGCCGGTCAAGCTCTGCTATTCGGGGCCGTTCTTCCGGTACGAGCGGCCGCAGGCCGGCCGCTATCGGCAGCTGCAGCAGGTCGGCGTCGAGGCGATCGGGGTCGACGACCCGACGTTGGACGCCGAGGTGATCGCGGTGGCCGACGCCGGCTTCCGGTCGTTGGGGCTTGACGGGTTCAGGTTGGAGATCACGTCGCTCGGCGACGACAGCTGCCGACCGCAGTACCGAGAATTGTTGCAGGACTTCTTGTTCAAGCTCGACCTCGACGACGAGACGCGCCGTCGCGCAGAGATCAACCCGCTGCGGGTGCTCGACGACAAGCGGCCCCACATCAAGGAGATGACGGCCGACGCGCCGGTGATGCTCGACCACCTGTCCGACTCGGCCAAACAGCATTTCGACACGGTGCTGGCACACCTGGATGCGATCGGCGTGCCCTATGTGATCAACCCGCGGATGGTGCGCGGGCTGGACTACTACACCAAGACCACCTTCGAGTTCGTCCACGACGGCTTGGGTGCCCAGTCCGGAATCGGTGGTGGTGGCCGCTACGACGGGCTGATGCGACAGCTGGGCGGGCAGGATCTGTCGGGCATCGGCTTCGGCCTCGGCATCGACCGGACGATGCTGGCTCTGAAGGCCGAGGGTCGAGCGATCGGCGACGTCGCCCGGGTCGACGTATTCGGCGTACCGCTCGGCGAGCAGGCCAAGGCGCAGCTGGCCGTGCTTGCCGCCCGGCTCAGGGCCGCGGGTGTGCGGGTCGACCTGGCCTACGGCGGCCGCGGCATGAAGAGCGCCATGCGCGCTGCGGACCGTTCGGGGGCGTCCATCGCGCTGGTGGCCGGCGACCGCGACATCGAGGCCGGCACCGTCGGCGTGAAGGATCTGTCGACGGGGGAGCAGGTCGACGTCGCCGCCGACGGGGTGCTGGCCGACGTGCTCGCTCGGCTCGGCCGGTAGTGGGTCCCCTCGCGGCGAGACCCCAGGGCGGTCGCGGTGCGGCCGAGACGACAAGTTCACGTGGTGTAACGGTCGGGTAGCGTCGGGCGATGTGACGAACATGCGAACAGCCATAGCAAGGGTCGGCACGGCGCTCATGCTCGCAACCGCGTCACTCGGGGTAAGCAGTGCGACGGCCAACGCAGAGCCGGCCGGTCATACGGTTCGATACGTCCTCTCATCGGGAACCGGCGTGGTCTTCCAGGTCAACTATCTGACGGCTCAACCTCCCAGCAAGGAGGCCTACAACGCCGATCCGTACGCCTTCCTGAAGAAGGAGGATGTGCCCACGCCGTGGGAGTTCACCACGACCCTGCAGGATCCGCAGTGGGCGACCATCGACGCGAGCGCCGCCGCTCACGGCGGGCAGGCGGTACCGGGGGCGCATTGCGAAATCTCCGTCGACGGCCAGGTCGTCTCGCAGTCCGATGGCCCTTATACGGCCCGCTGCCAGCTCTCCAACTGGTGACCCGGCCGCTGCCCTGGCCTTAGAGCCCGCTTGCCAACTGAAGCTCGGCCTCTGGCGAGTCGACGAACAGCAAGCGGTTGTCATCCCCTGTCGCGGTGACGATTTCGAGCTCACCGAACCGGCTGGCGGCCTTGCTGACGAGGCAGACGTCGACCGTCACCGGCCCGGTCGCGCTGATCAGCGGATGCGCACGCTCGGGCCGGGTCTCGCCGACACCGATGATGAGATTGTCCTTCGCGCGCACGGCGAGCACGCCGTCTTCGGTCTCGATCCGAGCGCCCGCCACAGCGGTGTCCTCGAAGACCAGTTTGGTCAACCGCACGTCGACGTCCCGCATCAACGCGGCATCGGCCGCCTCGTCCTTCAGCCAGGTGCTCAACGAGAACGCCGGCAGCCCCGGGCTCAATCCGACGGATCCGACCACGGCCGCCTCGACCTTCTCGCCGCGGGTGGTGCTGCGCAACTGGGTCATCTGGCGTTTGGTGACCCGGTTGTAGACCAGACCGCTCGGCGCCGCGGCGCACCGGTGAGCCCACTGCTCGAGGGCGGCGCCGAAGAACGGTTCGATGGCTTCCCGGCCCCGCGAGCGCGGCGGTGTCACGTTTTCGACGGTGCGTACCGGCCAGAAGGCCTGAGTTCGGGCGAGCCGTCCGAACGCATAGTCGAAGCCGCTGAGATGCTTCGTCGTCTGGGCGTCCCCGCCCCGGTAGCCCACGGCCGCGGCCATGTCGGTCACGCCGCGGGTGGGTTCTGCGATGCCGAGGAAGGTATCGAAACCCGCGTTCGCGGCGACCAAGCCCGCGGCCAGAACCGCGTCCTCCGCCCCGAGGCACACGACGTCGACCTCGAGGTCCCACTGCGTCTCGCTCAACATGGCCTCAACCTCCCCCGGCGCGCGGCGGCTCGAACTGTCCAGATGCTGACGGATGGCAGCCATCTCGCCGATGATCTTGGCAGTCTGACTTGGGGGCGGCGAGACCGGCCACGGTGAGCCTGTCCCACCACATCATCTTGGTACGCAAACGTGCGTCGGGATAAGGCGTGGAGCGGACCGGAGCGACGACGCCGCCCGAGGAGCGCCAGCGTGCCAGCACATGCTGTTCGCAGGTCGCCCTGGCGAACTGAACACCGAGCATGGCCAGCACCTGACATCCCGTTCACGCAAGTGCGGCCGTGAGTCGGCGACTGCGGCCGGGATCGTCGGTGACCCATGCCGACTCCATCTCGACGACGCCGAAGGGAAGCCGGTCGGCGATCATCTGGCGAACTGCCGGAAGAGCGGGGTGGCCTTTCCCACTCGACGACGGCATGTGTCTCGTCGGGCGACGTCAACGGACCGATGGCACGGATGCCACCGACACGGTTCCTGTCGCGTTGAGCATCGACCAGTAGAGTCTCGTGTCGCCGCCCCGCCGAATCGCGTCGACGTCGAGAGCGGTCGCAATCCCATGCCTGCGATACGAGCGCTCGGCACCGGCCAGAAACTCCTGCCATAAGACATCGTTGTCGGACGGTCTGGTGATCGCAACGGTGCATTCGGCCTCGGCGTCCCACCATGTCATCAGGGCGCCTTCAGTGTTGATCGGGACGACCGTGCGGGTCATTTCGAGGACGGTCATCGTGCCTCCCATCGGACTGAACGCCAGGGAATCGACGTCAGAGTCTTCCGGAAAAGCGCAATATGATGCAGATTTAGCAATCTAACAAGCAAATCTAGATAGAGGCAATGCACACTGAAAAATAGATACAAAATAGACTTCGGCGAAAATTAGAGCGACGAGTCGGCGGGCCAATGGCTATCTGCGCCGCATTCCCCATTCGGCGCGGCCGCGGCATGATCGAGTGATGTCGTCGGAGACCATGCGCGCCAGCGTGTTGACGGGTGTCGGGAGCCTGACCGTCGAAGACCGTCCGGTGCCGTCGCCCGCACCGCACGAGGTGCTTGTCGAAGTCGCCGCCGTCGGCGTTTGCGGCTCGGACGTGCACTACTACCGCCACGGCCGGATCGGCGACTACGTGGTGCGCGAGCCGTTGATTCTCGGCCACGAGTTGTCCGGCAGGATCGTCGCCGTCGGAGCGGACGTCGACTCCGGTCGTGTGGATCAACGCGTCGCCATCGAACCTCAGCGTCCGTGCCGGCGCTGCAGGCAGTGCATGTCGGGTCGCTACAACTTGTGCCCGTATATGAGGTTCTTCGCCACGCCGCCCGTCGATGGGGCGCTGTGCCGGTACGTCACCATCGACGCCGAGATGGCTCATCCGGTACCCGACGCGATGTCGGATGTCGCGGCTGCGCTGCTCGAGCCGTTGTCGGTGGCGATCGCGGCCATGCGCAAGGCCGAGGTGGTGCCCGGCTCGAGCGTGCTGATCGCCGGCGCCGGGCCGATTGGGGTGGTGTGCGCACAGACCGCTCGCGCCTTCGGCGCCGCACGGGTGATCGTTTCCGACCCGCTGCCAGCTCGGCGGGAACGCGTGCGGCGCTTCGGTGCCACCGAGGTGCTCGACCCGGCCACTGACGACGTCGCGACGCTCGATCCCCAGGTCGACGCCTTCGTCGACGCCAGCGGTGCGCCCCCTGCAGTGGTCAGCGGCGTGAAGGCGGTCGGGCCTGCGGGCCGCGTGGTCCTGGTGGGGATGGGCGCCGACGACTACGCCCTGCCGATCTCCTATATCCAGAACATGGAGCTGATCGTGACCGGTGTCTTCCGGTACACCGACACGTGGCCCGCGGCGATTCACCTGGTGACGTCGGGGGCGGTCGACCTCGACGCCCTGGTCACCGGCCGCTACGACCTCGACCACGTCGCCGACGCGCTCAACAGCGATTCGGACCCGGCCAGCCTGAAAGCGATCGTGGTGCCGACCGCTTGACATTGCTTCGAACATGAGTTCGAATGGATAGATGCGGTGGGACGGCCAGGCCATCAGCGTCGACGACGGCGCCCTGCCCGGCCTTCAGCGCATCGGCTTCGTCCGCAGTGTGCGCACGCCGCAGTTCGAGGGCATCACCTTTCACGAAGTTCTCTGCAAGTCGGCGTTGAACAAGGTGCCCGACGGGTCGATGCTGCCGTTCCGCTACACGGTCAACGGCTACCGCGGCTGTTCGCACGCCTGCCGGTACTGTTTCGCCCGGCCCACCCACGAGTACCTCGACATGGACTGCGGCACCGACTTCGACTCGCAGGTCGTGGTCAAAACCAATGTCGCAGAAGTGCTTCGGCGGGAGCTTCGCCGCAAGTCATGGCAGCGCGAGACGGTCGCCCTGGGCACCAACACCGATCCCTACCAACGCGCAGAGGGCCGCTACGCGCTCATGCCGGGGATCATCAGCGCGCTGGCCGAGTCCGGCACACCGTTCTCGATCCTGACCAAGGGCACGCTGTTGCGACGGGATCTTCCGCTCATCGCCGACGCGGCGACCGGCGTTGACGTCGGGGTCGCGGTGTCACTCGCCGTCGGCGACGCCGCGCTGCACAAAGACGTCGAGCCCGGCACACCGTCGCCGCAGGCGCGACTGGGCCTGATCAGCGCGATACGCGAGGCAGGCCTGGATTGTCATGTGATGGTCGCGCCGGTGCTGCCGAAACTGACCGACTCGGTCGAACATCTCGACGATCTGCTGGGCCAGATCGCCGCCGCGGGCGCAACCGGCGTGACCGTGTTCGGGCTGCACCTGCGTGGATCGACGCGGGGCTGGTTCATGTCGTGGCTGGCGCGATCGCACCCCGAACTGGTCGCCGACTATCGCCAGCTGTACAGGCGCGGTGCCTACCTGCCGGCTGAATACCGGGATCTCCTGCGCGAGCGAGCCACTCCGCTGGTCACCAAGCACGGGCTGGCTCCGGGCCGGCGGTCGTTCAGGACGGCAGAGCCCCCGGCAGACGTGCCGGCGACGGCACAGCCCACCCTGTTCTAGCTCTGCTTGTTGCGCTTGACCTCTTTGAACGGCACGCCGCGGTCGGCTGCGGGCTCGCGAGGGAAGCCCAGTACCCGTTCCCCGATGATGTTGCGGGCGATCTCGGTGGTGCCGCCACCCAGTGCCGCCGCCTGGCGCGACAGGTAGCGCTCACCGAAGCGGATCAGGTCGTCGTCACCGTCGACCACGCCGGAGTCACCCGTGAGCGCGACGGCGGTATCGAACGCGACCTGGTGGGTCTCGGCATGGGTGATCCGGATGATCGAGCCGGCCGCCGGCGGCAGGGAGCCGTCGAGCACACCGTGGTACACGTGGTCGATCAGTCGTTCCTGCACCTCCTTGTGCACGATCGCGCGCCCTGCCCGCTCCTGAGCCCGTTCGTTGTCGGCCTGGCCGGTCGCCTCGAGGAGTGCGCCCCAGTCGATCGGTATGTCGGTCTTGCCCTCGGCGCCGATGCCGCTGGCGAACTCCGAGCCGCCGCCGACAGCGCGCCGCTCGTGGTACAGCTGTCGCGACGCCACGTGCCAGCCCTCGTTGACCTCACCGACGACCGCGTCGTCGCCCAGTTCGAGGTTGTCGAAGAACTCCTCGCAGAACTCGACGGATCCGTTCACCTGTTTGATCCGGCGCAGCGTGATGCCGGGGCTGTTGATCGGTACCAGGAACATCGTCAGGCCCTCGTGCTTGGGCGCATCCCAGTCGGTCCGTGCCAGCATCAGCCCGTAGTCGGCGGCGAAAGCGCTTGTGCTCCAGGTCTTTGCACCGTTGATCACCCATTTGTCACCCACGCGGTCGGCGCGGGTGATGACACCGGCCAGGTCCGAGCCGCCGCTGGGCTCCGACAGCAGCTGTACGAGCACCTCCTCGCCGCGCAGCGCGGCCGAGATGTGTTGCCTCTTTTGCTCTTCGCCGGCGGTATCGAGGATCGTGGCGGCACAGATCGTGAACGTTGGAGTGTTGAGGATGACCGGCAGCTCGTATGTGCGTGACTCCTCGTCGAACGCCCTCTGGTACTCGATGGACAGCCCCAGGCCGCCGTATTCCCGCGGAAAGCAGATGCCGGCGAATCCGCCGTCGTAGAGCTTCTTTTGGAGTTCGCGGGCACGCAGCCACGGCGCCTCCTCGCCGCGGTCGGCCTCCGGCGGGTCGGTCGGGTCGATGCGCGGCATGTTGCCGGCAAGCCACGCGCGCGCCCTCGCCGCGAATTCGGCGACCGACTCGGTGGTCGCCGGAGCCGATGTCGTCTCGGTCATCAGGCGGACTCCCGTTGCGTGCTGAGCGCGTAGACGCGCAGGTTGTGGTCCTCGGGGGTGCCGAACAGCGACCGGTCGAGCATGACTCGCCGCAGGTACAGATGGAGGTCGTGCTCCCACGTCACACCGATGCCGCCGTGCAATTGGATGCAGTCCTGCAGCATGCGCGGGGCGTGTTCGCCCACATAGGATTTGGCTACGCTGACGGCCATCTCCGCTCCGGGGGAGCGCGCCGCCACCTCGGAGATGGCCGCATCGGTGGCTGCCTTGCATGCCTCGAACCAGATCTTGAGGTCGGCATACTTGTGCTTGAGCACCTGATACGAGCCCAGCGGCCGGCCGAACGAATACCGGTCGAAGCCCCACTGAATGGTGAATTTCAGCACGGCGTCCAGGATGCCGACGACCTCCGCACACTGCAGCACCTGCGCGATCTGACTCTGCCGGGCGATCAGCTCGGCGGATCGCTCCGGCGCGCCGACGGCCGCCGAAGCGTCGACCTCGACGCCGTCGAAATGCACACGGGCATAACTCTTCACGAGGTCAAGCGACCGCTGCGACTCCACTCGAAGCCCGCGCGCATCCGTCGGCACCAGGAACTGACGAGCCACGCCCTCGCAGTCGGCCACCACCAGAAGCAGCGCGCTCTCGGCGCCGGCCTCCACCCGGTCCTTGATCCCGTCGAGCCGATACCCGGCGTCGACGGGCGTGGCGGTCACGGTCGGCGCCGTCGGGGCCCAGGACCTACCCGGTTCGTAGACGGCCCATGACGCGACGACCTCGCCGCTGATCAGCGATTGGATTGTGTCCTCGTGGTTTTCGGGCGCCTCGACCAGACCGGCGAGCACTGTGCTCACCGGATGCAGCGGTCCCGGCGCGACGGTCGTGCCCGCGAGCTCGGCGACCAACGCGAGGTCTTGCACGCCGTTGCCGGACACGGAGCCCCCGCCGAGCTCCTCGGGCACCAGAAGGCTCGTCCAGCCCAGCTCCGCTGCGCGCCGCCACCAGTCCATGTCGAAGGAGATACCGGCCTCGTGCAGTTCGCGCAGCCGGCGCAGCGATGCCTCCTTCTCCAGGAACGACTGTGTCGTAGAGGCGAAAAGCAGGACCTCGGGGTTGGTGTCGCTCACGGTGTGGTCAGGTGAGGACAAGTGCCGGCACGTCTGGCTTGTGAACGATCTCGTTGGGAATCTTGAAGAGATCGATCATGTTGCCGCCCATCACCTTTCGCTGGCCCTCTTCGTCGAGACCCTGCAAGTCGTCGACCAGCTTGGTCGGCTCGGCCAAGCCCTCGGGGTGGGGCCAGTCGGAGCCGAAGATCACGCGGTCGACACCGCACAAATCGGCCATCTGGGCGAAGTCGTCCTCCCAGAACGGCGCGACGTACACGCAGCGGCGGAAGGCCTCGATCGGATCTTCCAGGAAACCTTGCGGCATCTTCGAGTAGACGCTCTTGAACTGCTTGAACAGGTAGGGCACCCAGTCGGCGCCGTTCTCGATCGACAGAATGCGCAGATCGGGGTTGCGGGTCAATGCGCCGTGGCAGACCAGTGCGGCCATGGTGTCTTCGATCGGCCGCTTGCCCATCGCGACCATGCGGAACGAGGTCGGCGCGAACGGCTTGAACTCGTCGCCGGGTTCCCAGTCGTTGAGGTACTGGGAGTAGCCGCTATCCGAGGCGTGCATCGACACCGGTATGCCGGCCTTGACGCAGGCGTCCCAGAACGGGTCGAACTCTTCCAGGCCCAGTGACCGGGTGCCCCGATAGCCGGGTACCGGGGCAGGGCGGACGAGCACGGTCTTGGCGCCACGCTCCAGGCACCAGTCCAGTTCCTCGAGGGCGCGGTCGACGACACCGAGGTTGATCACCGGTGTGGAGAAGATGCGGTTCTCGTAGTTGAACTGCCAGGTGTCATACATCCATTCGTTCAGCGCGTGAACGATGTCGAGGATCAGGTCGGGATCGTCCTTGAGTCGTTCCTCGACGAGGCTGGCCAGCGTGGGGAACATCAGCGTGTAGTCGAGACCTAGCGCATCCAGCACCTCGAGGCGCGCCTCGGGGTTGCGGAACGCGGGGATCGCCTTCATCGGCTTGCCCATCACCTCGCGGTAGCTCTTGCCTCCGCTCCCGTGCCGGAAGTACTCCTCCTGGGCACCGGGGCGGGCCACCACCTCGAATGTCGGGTTCGGGATGTAATCGCTCACCACGTTGCGCACCATGATCTTGGTGCGGCCCTTGATGTCGATGTAGTCGATGACGCCCTTGCGGTGATCCGGCAGGAACTGGGTGAGCGCCTCTTTGGGCTCGTAGAAATGGTTGTCGGCGTCGAACACCGGATACGGGAGCTGGCGGGCAGGCACCATCGCCTCCTCTGGTCGGTCCTTTGGCTGAAGTGGTAACGACATTACCATTATTCGACCAGCGAAAACACCGCCCCCGGGAGGAGCACTTTTCTCGCCAGGTCAGACGGGGTCTGCGGCGCTGAGGGCGCCGACGCAGAAGTCGTAGATGTGGTTGGCGTCCACCGGGACGCCGCTGAGTTCGGCGCCGAGCACATGCAGGCGCATCGCGCCCAGTGCGGACTGCATGATGAGGGCGGCGGTGGCCTCGACGTCGAGACCTTTACGGAAGGACCCGTCGGCGATGCCGCGACCGATGATGTCCTTGATGAGATCGTGTACCGGCGAGAGCACCCGGGCGTATTCGCGCGGCAGCGTCTCGGCGAGATGGTCGTTGTAGTACGTCAGACCGCGGTTGACCTTGTCCTGCGTCGTGGATTCGGCAGGTGTGCATATCCGGTCGATCAGCACCCGCAGCGCGGTGACGGGCGGCAGGCCGTCGGTGTCCTCGCGCCACTTGCGCGTCGACTCCGACATGATCTTGTCGATCAGAGCGAGCAGCAGCTCGTCCTTCGTCGAGAAATGCTGATAGAAGGCCCGCAACGAGGTCTTGGAGCGCTCGACGACCTCCAGCACGGTGAAGTCGGTGCGGCCGGTCTCGCCGAGGATCGCCAGCGCCGACCGCATGAACCGGCGCTCCCGCGGCTCGGCCTCCCCATCGACCGGGCGGCTGCTCGACTTCGCCATGGTAATGACGTTACCGGTTTTCTGCGCGCTCGGTTACTGTTCCCTCCCATGACGACAGACTCGGCCCCCCAGGCGCAGTGGACGGTGCAGGCGCTGCTCGACCTGTTCGATGTCCAGCCCGACGGACACAACCGCTTCATCGCCAAGACCGGCCCGGCCGGGCAGGACGAGCGGCAGGTCGTCGAGGGCACGCAGGTGCTCGCGCAGATGATCGTGGCAGCGGCCAAGCGCTTCCCGGAGAAGTCGGTGCGCTCGGTGTATGCCGTCTTCGCGCGCGCCGTGGTGGTGGCGGCGGGCCCGGTGACGCTCGACATCGACGTCGTCGGGGAGGGGCGCACGACAGCGACGGCGGTGGTGTCCGCGACGCAGAACGGGAAGCGCTGCATCACCGCGACGATCCTCGCCGACGTACCGACCGCCGACGTGATCCGTCATCATCTGCCGCGCCCGCTGGTCGCCGCGCCCGCCGACGCGAACGTCTCGGAGATGCCGATGGCGGGACGCCAGCTGCGGCTGGTCGACGTCGTCGACGTCAACAGTCCCGACGAGGTGGGCCCGCCGGAGTTGTATGCGTGGCTGCACTATGACCCGATTCCCGACCGCGACGACCTGGCCAAGGCGTTGATCGCGTATTTCACTGGTCACCTTGGCATTTCAACTACGATGCGTGCCCACGAAGGCATCGGCACCAGCCAGTCGCATCTGACGGTGTCGACCGCGCCGATGACGGTGTCGGTCAGCTTCCACGAGCCGGTCCGCTGGTCTGGCTGGATCCTCTACAGCCACGAGAGCACACAGGTCGGCGCCGGCATGTCCTATGTCCGCGGCGCCGTGCACACCGAGGAGGGTGAACTGATCGCATCGTTCACCCAGGACGCTCTCATCCGCCCGCTGCGCACCTCGGACACCGCGATCAAGGAGCACTCGAGGTTGTGACACTCAGGTGGCAGACCTTTACATACTTATGTAAAAGTGTCACGCTGGGGTTTCGCAGCCCGGACACCCGCTCGTCGAGATTGGACCCGCTATGTCGCCGCAGACTTTCCGAACGATCAGTCGCGACAGTCGGAACCACGGTCCGGAGGCCGCGCCTCGCACGCGCGCGGGCACGGTGCTGCGGCACGAGATGACCGTGGTCGCCTCCGGCGTCGCCGATGTCGTCGCGTCGACGGGCGGCTGGCTGTGTGACCGCCGGCTGGCTGGCTGGCGGGTGAATGTTCTGCTCGCCGACCGCACCGGCGAACGGGCGCTGTCGATACTCGGGGCCGACGTGTTCGATCTGAGCGGAGATCTCGAGGCGATCACCGGCGATCCCGACCGGGCCGCCACCCTGGCCGTCGCCGTCGACGTCTACGCCACCGACCGGCGCGTGCGGCGTTTCGTCTCCACCTCGGACCGCCGTCGTGCCGAAGTGGCGCTCTGGGGCGACACCGGCGCGCTCCGCCAGAACCTCAGCGCCGTTTCCTATCGGCCGAGCGTCGCAGCCAGGGCGTTCAAGGCGCAGGCGATGATCGCAGCGGGGATCGCCGACGAGTCGGCGGCAGCAACGGAGGCACTGTTCCGCTGCGGCGTGACCGCGTTGACGCCGGTAACCGTCAGATCTTGAGATAACCCTTGTCGGCGGGGATTTGCGCCGCGGTCACCAACGACGACGCGTCACTGGCCAACCACACCACGATGTCGGAGATCAAGTCCGGCGCCGCCAGGGAATCGGTGGGCAGCGCGCCAGGCGAGAAACTGTGGATGTAGTTCGGGTGGTCAGCGAACATCTGGTACATCGAAAGGTCGTTGCCCATCGGGGTGTCGGTTCCGTACGGGTGCACCGAGTTGACCCGAATCCCGAACTCGCCCAACTCGACTGCGAGTGAATTGGTCAGCCCGACGACACCGAACTTGCTGGCGCAGTAATGACCGCAGCCCGGCACCGCCTTGATCCCGGCCGCCGAGCTGATCGTGATGATCGACCCGCCGTCGCCCGCCTCGATCATCGGGGGCACCACCGCCTTGACGGTGTTCCACAGACCGGTGAGGTTGACGTCGATGACGTCTTGCCACTGCTGCGCCGAAATCTCCCACAGCCGGCCCCAATTGAGCACACCGGCGTTGGCGACGACGATGTCGAGGCGACCGAACTGCTCGATCGCGTCGGACACCACCCGCTGCTGCCCGGCAAGGTCGCGGATGTCGACCTCCTCGGCGCGGATCTTGCGGCCCTCGGCCTCGACCAGGTTGACCGTCTCGGCCAGGTCCGTCGGTTCGGCAGGCGGGTATCCGTTGTGCTCGGCGACGGGGCCGCAGGCATCGACGGCGATTACGTCGGCGCCGGCACGGGCCAGGCGCACACAGTGGGAGCGCCCCTGCCCGCGCGCGGCCCCTGTCACATAGGCGACTCTGCCTGCCAGCGGGGTGTCTTCAGCCATGGTCGACATCGTGCGCGTGGTGAACGACGTCGTGCAAGTGATAGACCGCAATCGAGGCGACGGTGAACTCGCTGCCGTTGCTGCGCAATCCGCGCCGCGACCACGCCCCCGGCCGAACATGCGCATAGGTGCCGGCCACCGCGGCCGCCGCATCGAGGAGTTGCGCCGCGACGACGGATGGCTCCTGAGAACCGTAATCGGCCTCGATAGCGGTCGCGTCCTGATCCCAGTCCGGGAAGCGCGGCTCGTCCTGGCTCAGCATCAGGCGGACGCGCTCGTCGAAGACCCTGTGCACGTCACGAACGTGGCAGCCGTACTCCAGCGCCGACCACACCGCGGGTCGCGGCCGCACGGTGGCACCGGCGGCGTCGAGGCGCCGCGGCCATGCGGCGGCATCGGCCAGGATAAGGCCCGCGACGTCGGTGTGGCTCACGCCGGACCCGTCGAAGCCGCACTCCGGGCACGCCTGCGATACCACCCACGTCCAGTCCTTGGTGTCGGGCTCGATCATGGCTTCAGTGTCGCAGCACGTTCGCGGAGGCGGTCACCCGCGCCGGCCGGGATCGGTTCGCCGTGCCCGAAGCATGCCGTCTCGACGTCGAGTGCCGCCAACCGCCGGAACGAGGCGACGGTGCGCGTCCGGTCCTGGTTGAACGTGCCGAGCATGACTGTCCCGACGTTGGCGATGGTGTCGCCGGTGAACAGCACGCCGTGGCGCGGCAGGTGAATCGCGACGCTGCCCTCGGTGTGCCCGGGTATCGCGAGGACGTGCGCGCCGCCCCCGAAGTCCAGCACATCGCCGTCGGCCAGCTCCTGATCCACCGGCACCGGCGGTGCGACGGCGGGCAATCCGACCGAAACCCGTTCGTGGATCGGAATTTCCCAGTCTTCGAACACGGGCAGGGGCATGTCGGCTTCGCCCCTGACGATTGCGGCGTCGCCGGCGCCCGCCATCACGCGCGCTCCGGTGGCCTCGCGCAGCTCCGCAGCCGAACCGATGTGGTCGACGTGGCCGTGGGTCAACACGATCCTGTCGATGCCGGAGACGGCCTCAGTGATCCGGGCTCCCGAGCCGGGCGCCCCGGTGTCGATGAGGGTGGCGGAGTCGCCGTCCCGCCAGACATACATCTGCCACCCATCGATGACCATCATGGTCAGGTTCGGCGCGATGGCGGTCGAGTCCATCGGCCAACACTAGGACACCGCCGCGTCGCGGAGAAGGTGCTTCGCTCTCGGCGAATCCTGTTGCGGGGAAACGGAGTTCAAGGGAACCCAGGCCTCAGCGAGCAGAATGCGCAGAACTCGGGAAACAGCGGTTATGCGGGTTGTGCGGACAAGCGAGCCACCGTGCCGCTCGATTCCTAGCGTCGGTCATGACAACCCGATACCTAGGAGACTTCCCATGACCATCATCACGATCCGTGGCCTCACCGCCATTGTCGCCGCCCCCGTCGCAGCCGGCGGAATCCTGGCCGGCGCCTTGGGGCTGCCGGCCATCGCCCAGGCAAGTGTCACCCCTGGCGTCAACCTGCACACCTCCGGGATGACGCTGTCAAAGGGTTTCCAAGCGCAGCAGAAGGAGGAACACAAAACGAGCTCGTCACCGATCGACGCGCAGACGCAGCAGGAGGAACACCAGTCCGACAGTCCAGCCAAACAGGAACGCTTCGAACTCAAGGGCGACCTGACGGCCGAGGAGGTGAAGCAGGCCGCGCTGAAAACGGTGGAGTCGCAGGAGAACGACCAGACACCCGAGCCCAAGGCGCATGTGTACGAGTTGAAGAACCCGATCCGCAAGCACCTGGGACTGTTGAAGGACGGATGGTCGCAAGCGGCCCGGTGAGGACGCGTTAGCCCATTTCCGATACCGCCGACCGGAGCACATCCAGCGGCAGGCCGCCCAAATCAAGTGCCCGGCGGTGGAATTCCTTCAATGACAGTCCGCGGCCAAGCATCTCGTCGCGCAGGCCCTGCCAGATCCGCTGTCCGACCGCATACGACGGGGCCTGGCCGGGCCAGCCGAGATAGCGGTCCAGCTCGAACCGTAGATTGGCCTCTTTCATCGCGCTATGGGCCTGCAGGAACACCCATGCCTTGTCGGCGTCCCACCTGCCGCCGTCGGGTGCGGTCAGGCCGCAGTGCACGCCGATGTCGATGACCACCCGCGCAGCCCGGAAGCGTTGGGCGTCAAGCATTCCCATCCGGTTGCCGGCGTCGTCGAGCCAACCGAGATCAGCCATCAGCCGCTCGGCGTACAGCGCCCAGCCCTCGCCGTGCCCCGACACCCAGCAACCGAGACGACGCCAGCGGTTGAGTTGACCGGCCAGCACGACGGCGCGGCCGACCTGCAGATGATGGCCGGGCACGCCTTCGTGAAAGACGGTGGTCGTCTCCTGCCAGGTGTGGAAGGTGTCGACGCCCGGCGGCACCGACCACCACATCCGTCCAGGACGGGTGAGATCCTCCGACGGGCCGGTGTAATAGATTCCGCCGGTCTGCGTCGGTGCGATCCGGCACTCCAGGCGCCGCAGCGGTTCCGCGATGTCGAAATGCGTGTCGGCCAATGCGTCCACCACACGATCGGACAGCTCCTGCATCCACTTCTGCAGAGTGTCGACACCCTCAAGAAGATAGCGCGGCTCCTCGTCCAGTCGGCGCAGTGCGTCGGCGACCGTTGAACCGGGATAAAGCCTATGCGCAATCGACTCCTGCTCGGCCACAATGGATTGCAGTAGGTGCAGACCCCAATCGTAGGTCTCGTCGAGATCCACCTCCGCACCGAGATACACCCGCGAGAACAACCGGTAGGCATCGCGGCCGAACGCATCCTCGCCACGAGCGTGCGGGGCGATGTCCTCACGCAGCACGGCCGCGAGCCTGCTGTACGCATCGGCGGCCGCCGACGCTCTCTGCTGCAGATCGGCATGCAGGGCGTCGTTGTCCGTCGCCCCGTCGGCCACCATGTCGAGGAACAGCCGCTGGATCATGCCCGCCTGCTCGACGCCCCGCGCCACCTGCCGGACCGCGGGCGGATGGCCGGCGGCAACCGCTGCGCGCAGTGCCGAGGCATAGCCCGCGGCACGGTCGGGTATGTGGGAAAGTCGCTCGCTGACGACCCTCCAGTCTTCCTCGGTGTCGGTCGGCATCAGGTCGAAGACGTCGCGCATCGACTGCAGCGGCGACGCGATCACATTGAGCTCGCCGACATCGAGGCCGGCGTCATGCAGCTCGAGCTGAATGCCGAGACGCTCACGCATCGCGGCCAGCGTCACCTCGTCGACGTCGTCGTGCGGGATGGCGCCGTCCAGTTCGCGCAGCGCGGCGCGGGCGGCGTCGGCCCGAGCCGCGACCCCGTCGGGCGAATAGTCGGTGATGTCGGTCTCGTAGTCGTGGTCGTGGCCGACGATTCCCATTTCCGTTGCCGCGCAGGGATCCAGGGCAGCGAACGTCACGAGATAGTCTTCGGCTACAGCATCGACTGCGGTGGTGCGCCTACCCAAGGTCGCGCGTGGAGAAGGTGTCGCACTTGTTCGGATCACCGGTCTGGTATCCGATCGTGAACCACTTCTGTCGTTGTTCAGAGGAGCCGTGGGTCCATGACTCCGGATTGACCCGGCCTGTGGCCTGCTTCTGGATCCGATCGTCGCCCACCGATGACGCGGCCGAGAGCGCATCGGTAATGTCCTTGTCGCTCAACGGCTCAAGGAACGGCACGTCGGTGCCCTCCTGCTTGGTGATCGACGCGTAGTGCGCCCAGACCCCCGCGTAGCAGTCGGCCTGCAGCTCGGTCCGGACACCGTTACCGGTGGCGCCTTGCGCGCCCTGCTGGGCGCGGCCGAGCGTGTTCTGAAGGTCTTGTACGTGATGGCCGAATTCGTGTGCGACGACGTACTCCTGGGCGAACGGGCCTCCGCTGGAACCGAACTGGGTGCGCAGCACCTCGAAGAAGTCGGTGTCGAAGTAGGCCGTCTGGTCCACCGGGCAGTAGAACGGTCCGACTTCGCTTGTCGCCGGGCCACACCTCGTGTCGACGGAGCCGCTGAACAGTCGTACCGAGGGTCGCGTGTAGCCGCGAAGCAACTGTTCCCACACCGCGTCGACCGAGTTGCCGGTCGCCACCACCCGGCACTGCACGATGTTGTTGGCGTCCTCGCCGGTGCGGCACTGGTTTAGATCGAATCCGGGAGCCTCGACGCCCTGGTCGGCGTACTGCCCCTGCTGCGCCGGGATCACATCGCTGGGGTTGACCCCGAGGAGCAGCGCCACGACCACGATCACAAGTCCGCCGAAGCCGCCGCCGATCGCGATTCCGCGGCCGGGGCCGCGCCCGCCACCACTGGTCGATGTGGTGCTGGTGTCGATCTGCATACCCTCGTTGAAGGTCATGGTTGCAAGCTTTGCACACTACGATTTGGGCGTGGCAGTTGTTGCCGGACATTCCACCGTCGTGCACACGGCTTCAGGCGATCTGCGCGGCACCCGGGAAGGCGGGGTCTGGGTCTGGCGCGGCGTTCCCTATGCCGAGCAGCCCGTCGGCGAGCGGCGGTTCCTGGGCCCCGCTGCCCTCCGGCCGTGGTCGGGCGTGCGAGACGCCGTCGAGCATGGACCGCTGCCACCGCAGAGCAAGTCGTTCGTCGGCGGGGGCCGCGACGACCCGAAGGTTCGCGACGAGGCTTGCCTGACGTTGACGGTGTGGTCGCCCGACACCACTGCCGCGCTCCCGGTGATGGTGTGGATTCCCGGCGGCGCGTTCGTCTTCGGCGCAGGCCAGTTCCAGCTGTACAACGGGTCGCGGCTGGCCGCGAACGGCAACGTCGTCGTGGTCAACATCACCTACCGGATCGGGGTGTTCGGCGGCCTCGAGCTCAGCGATCTCGGCGAGGGGTTCGACGACAACCTCGCGCTACGCGATCAGTTGGCCGCACTGCACTGGATCCGCGACAACATCGCATCGTTCGGCGGCGACCCCGACCGGGTGACCGTGTTCGGAGAATCCGCGGGCGGCACGTCGGTGCTTGCCCTGTTGGCCAGCCCGGCCGCCCGTGGCCTCTTCCGACGCGCGATCGCCCAGAGCCCCGCGCTACCCTTGATCGCCGACCGAGAGCTGCGGGCCGGCCGCGCGCACGATTTCCTGCAGCAGCTCGGCGTCACCGTCGGCGAGGTGAAGGCACTTCCGCAACGACAACTGCGTCGGGCAGCCGGCCGAGTCCAGATGAGGAGCGCGGCGGCCACTCCCACGCTCGCCTACGGGCTCACCCACGGAACCGACCTGCTGCCGAGACATCCGGTCGACGCCGCACGCGCAGGAGCCCTGGCGAGTGTTCCGCTGATCGTTGGAACGAACAGTCACGAGGCGTCGATGTTCGCGTGGACCAAGCCGCCGATGCTGCCGACCACGACGGCGTCCATCGACGCATACCTCGACCGGGTCGCACCCGACGGGCGGGAGCGCCTACTGGCGGCCTATCCGGACTACCCGCGGCGGCGCGAGCTGGTGGCATTCGGCTCCGACGTCATGTTCGGCGCTCCGACCTGGGCGTTCGCCGACGCGTACAGCGCGCACGCGCCCACCCACATGTACCGGTTCGACCACTTCGGGTTCAGCCTGCGCATGCTGGGCCTCGGCGCCACTCACGGCAGCGAGATCGTCCACGTTCAGCACAGCTACAGCTCGTTTCTGGGCCGCAAGATGCATCCGCTGGGTCGGCGGCTGGCCCCCTCGGTGGGCAGGCGCATGCAGCGGGCCTGGCTGGACTTCGCCGCGAAGGGCTGGACGACGGGCGAGATCGAGTGGTCCAGCGGTCAGGATTGGCCCGTGTATGACTCCGAACGACGCTTGACCCGCATCATCCTGTCTTCGCGCGACCGGGTGGTCGCCGACCCTGACGGCGCCCGCCGCGAGGCCTGGGCCGGCCTGTACTAACCGGGTGCCTATCCGGGTCCGTCGCTCGCGGCGGCCAACAGCGCCACCAGGCCGTCGCTGATCGGAGTCGCCAATCCGTGCCGGGCGCCCTTGCGCGAGATCACGCCGTTACGGATGTCCCACTCGAGCCGCCGGCGGGCTTCGCGGTCGGTGAGCATCGACGTGGTCATGTCCTCGGGCGCCTTCGCGAACATGTCGACGATCTCGTCGATCACCTCGTCGCCGAGGGCCGCGCCCTCCGCGCGCGCGACGGCCAGACATTCGGCGAGATAGCGGCGCGACAATGCGACGACGTCGTCGCGGCGGAACATGCCCGAGCGCCGTCCGGTCAACACCATGAGGTCTGCCAGCGCGTTGACCAACAACTTGCGCCAGGCTGCGGTGGTGAAGTCGGGGTCGAGCTCGACGGTCATCTGCGTCTCACGCATCAGCTCCGCGAGCCTGCGCGCGCCGTCCGACTCCGGCAGCACCAACCGGACGCCGGTGCGCAGCCTTGTCCAGCCCTCTGGATGCGGCTCCGCGGAGAACCACACGACAGCGGGCACCACCTCGGAGGAGGGGCACAGCGGGCCCACCCGCTCGACCTGCTCGACGCCGTTCTGCAGCGCGCACACCACCGTGCGGTCGTCGCACAGCCGGAAAAGCCAACCGGATGCGCTCTGGTTCTGGGTGTCCTTGACGGCCAGCAGCACAACGTCTACGGGGCCGTCGATGGCGGCGGGGTCGGTGTGCACAGGGCCCGGTACGACGATCGGCTCCTCGTCGTCGGGCCGGACTTCGACGGAATCCCGCGGTGTGTGCCCGCACAGCAGCACGCGATGACCTGCCGCGTGCAGCAGGGCGGCCATTGTCGATCCAATTGCACCTGGGCCGACGACAGCGATGCTGGTACCCACAACGCCACGCTACCGGCGGTTTCGCTGCCTCTACACTGTGGCAGTCGTCTCGCCAGACCATTCCCAGGGAGATTTTTCGTGCTGCGCAGCCATGCCGCCGGTTCGTTACGGGCCACCGATTCCGGCCAGAAGGTGACGCTGGCCGGTTGGGTTGCGCGCCGCCGCGATCATGGCGGCGTGATCTTCATCGACCTGCGTGACGCCTCCGGGGTCTCGCAGGTGGTCTTCAGAGAGGGCGATGTGCTGGCCTCCGCCCACCGTTTGCGCGCCGAGTTCTGCGTCGCGGTCGAAGGCGTCGTCGAGGTGAGACCCGAAGGCAACGCGAACCCCGAGATCGCCACCGGCGACATGGAGGTCAACGCGACGTCGCTGACGGTGCTGGGGGAGAGCGCGCCGCTGCCGTTCCAGCTCGACGAGACGGCGGGCGAGGAGGCGCGGCTGAAGTACCGCTATCTCGATCTGCGGCGCGAGGGGCCGGGCTATGCGATCCGGTTGCGCTCCAAGGTCAATGCCGCGGCGCGGGGTGTGCTTGCCGAGCACGACTTCGTCGAGATCGAGACGCCGACGCTGACCCGGTCGACGCCCGAGGGCGCCCGCGACTTCCTGGTGCCCGCCCGGCTGCAGCCCGGCTCGTTCTATGCCCTGCCGCAGAGCCCGCAGCTGTTCAAGCAGCTGTTGATGGTGGCGGGCATGGAACGGTACTACCAGATCGCGCGCTGCTACCGCGACGAGGACTTCCGCGCCGACCGGCAGCCGGAGTTCACCCAGCTCGACATGGAGATGAGCTTCGTCGACGCCGACGACGTGATCGCGGTGTCGGAAGACGTGCTCAAGGCGCTGTGGGCGCTGATCGGCTACGACCTGCCTCTTCCTCTTCCGCGGATCAGCTACGACGAGGCGATGCGCAGATTCGGTTCGGACAAGCCGGATCTGCGGTTCGGACTGGAGCTCGTCGAGTGCGCGGATTTCTTCTCCGACACCACCTTTCGTGTTTTCCAAGCGCCCTATGTGGGTGCGGTCGTGATGCCCGGCGGCGCGTCGCAGCCGCGCCGGACCCTCGACGGCTGGCAGGAGTTCGCCAAGCAGCGCGGCCACAAAGGCCTTGCCTATGTGCTGGTGGCCGACGACGGCACACTCGGCGGACCCGTCGCCAAGAACCTCAGCGACGCAGAACGCGACGGGCTGGCCGCGCATGTCGGCGCCGAACCGGGGGATTGCATCTTCTTCTCCGCGGGCCAGCCCAAGCCGGCGCGCGCACTGCTCGGTGCGACCCGCATCGAGATCGCCAAGCGCCTCGACATGATCGACCCCGCCGCGTGGGCGTTCACCTGGGTGGTGGACTGGCCATTGTTCGAGCCGGCCGACGAGGCGACGGCGTCGGGCGATGTCGCCGTCGGTTCCGGGGCATGGACGGCCGTGCACCATGCGTTCACCGCGCCCCAGCCGGAATCCGAGGCCACCTTCGATACCGACCCCGCCTCGGCGCTGGCCAACGCCTATGACATCGTGTGCAACGGCAACGAGATCGGCGGCGGCTCGATCCGTATCCATAGCCGCGACGTCCAGGAGCGGGTGTTCGCGATGATGGGCATCGGCCGCGAAGAGGCTGCCGAGAAGTTCGGCTTCCTGTTGGACGCGTTCACCTTCGGCGCCCCACCGCACGGCGGCATAGCGTTCGGCTGGGACCGCATCACGGCGCTGCTGGCAGGCACCGACTCGATCCGCGAGGTGATCGCGTTCCCGAAATCCGGCGGCGGCGTCGACCCGCTGACCGATGCGCCCGCGCCGATCACGCCGCAACAGCGCAGGGAATCTGGAATAGATGCCAAGCCGCAGAAGCTGCAAGAGCAATGACCACACCTGACGCAGACGCCATGCGGGAGTTCAACCAGAACATCGTCGACGAGTTCCGCGCCAACGGCGGCAAGGTGGGTGGCCCGTTCGAGGGCGCCGACTTGCTGCTGCTCACCACCACCGGAGCCAAGTCGGGTCAGCCGCGGCTGGCGCCGCTGGCCTACCTCACGATCGACGGCAAGATGATCATCATCGGCTCGAAGGCGGGCGCCGACACGAATCCCGACTGGGTGCACAATCTGCGCGCTCATCCGCGGGCGCACATCGAGGTCGGCACCGAGGCCTACGACGTCGCCAGCCGCGAACTGCCGCGTGCGGAGCGCGACGCGATGTTCGACAAAATCGTCGCCGTCGCACCGGGTTTCGGCGAATACCAGTCCAAGACGTCGCGCATCATTCCGCTGTTCGAATTGACCCGCGCCTGAAATTCGTGAAAGAGAAGCCACGGCTGCGCAAGGCGCCGGATCGCAGCCGTGGCTTCTCTCTGGCGGCTACAGCTGCTCGATGATGCGCGCATCCACGTCAGGGATGCTGCTCCTCGCCCAGGCCGATGCACTCGCCGGTGTTGTGACCGGTGCAGGGAATGCCCTGGATCTCCGGCACCCCGCCAGACGCCGGTGCCGGCATGCACATCCCGGTGGCGGGGTCTTGTACCTCGCCGCTCATGCACTGGGCTACCGGCGCGGGCGGGAGGGTCGATGGAATGGCGAATGAGGCGACCGCGGGTGCAGCCGCGATCGCGACCGCGAATCCACCGGCAAGGATCAGTCGTCGTGCTGGGGGCTGGAAGGTGGCCATCGTCAGCCTCTTTTGGTAGTTGCGCCTGGCTCGAAACGAGTGTCTCGAGGCCAAGGTGCCAGGGCGCCTCGGTCGGCCCAGTACGGGTCGGGGAACTGTTCCAACGCCGCAACTGATCATGGTATTGAAGGTGAACAGATCATTTCGGGGAACTTGCGCTTCGGCCGCAAAGCCGTGAAAGAGAAGCCACGGCTGCAAAACGCGCCCGATCGCAGCCGTGGCTTCTCGCTGGCGGCTACAGCCGCTCGATGATGGTGGCGTTGGCCATGCCGCCCGCCTCGCACATCGTCTGCAGGGCGTAGCGACCGCCTCGCTGTTGCAACGCATTGACCATCGTGGTCATGATGCGCGCACCGCTGGCTCCCAGCGGGTGACCGATCGCGATCGCGCCGCCGTTGACGTTGGTCTTCGCCAACTCGGCGCCCGTGTCATGCGCCCATGCCAGCACCACCGGTGCGAACGCCTCGTTGACCTCGAACAGGTCGATGTCGGCGAGGGTGAGGCCCGCACGTCGCAGCACCTTCTCGGTGGCCGGGATGACACCGGTCAGCATGTACAACGGGTCCGACCCGACGACCGTGGCCGTGTGGATGCGGGCCAGGGGCCGCAGGCCCAACCGCTGCGCCGCCTCGGACGTCGTGATGAGGACCGCGGCACTGCCATCCGACAGCGGTGACGAGTTACCGGCGGTGATCTTCCATTCGATCTGCGGGAAGCGGGCCTCGTAGCCGGGGTTGTAGAAGGCCGGCTTCAGGCCCGCCAGCGTTTCGACCGTCGTGCCAGGGCGAATGATCTCGTCGGTCGAGAGTCCGGCGATGGGCACCAGCTCGTTGTCGAAGCGGCCCTCTTTGGTTGCCGCAGCAGCCTTTTCGTGGCTGCCCGCGGAGAACTCGTCGAGCTGCTGTCGCGAGAAACCCCACCTGGCGGCGATCAGCTCGGCGCTGATGCCCTGTGGCACAAGCCCGTCGGGGTAGCGCTGGGCCATCGCGCCGAATGGATCGCTGCCCGGCAGGACGCTCGAGCCCATCGGTACCCGGCCCATCGACTCGACACCGGCGGCGATCACGATGTCGTAGGCGCCGGAGATCACGCCCTGGGCGGCGAAGCTGATCGCCTGCTGGCTACTGCCGCATTGACGGTCGACGGTGGTGCCCGGAACCGACTCGGGAAAGCCGGCGCCCAGCGCGGCGTTCCGCGCGATGTTGACGGCCTGGTCGCCGACCTGCGTGACGGCGCCCGCGATGACATCGTCGATCTCAACGGGGTCGACGCCTGCGCGGGCGACCAACTCGCTGAGGCTGTGCGCCAAGAGGTCAACCGGCAGCGCGTCGTGCAGAGCTCCGCCTGCCTTGCCTTTTCCGATCGGGGTGCGTACCGCCTCGACGATCACCGCGTCCCGGCCAACGTATCCGGCCATCTCTGCCTCCTGTCACTCACCGCTGAGTAAAGCTATCTATACCCAGCTATACCACCTGGGTATACTGGGAACAACTCAGAAGCGGGGTGAATTCCATGACAGTTCTGCAGGGCAGGCTGGCCGACCGCGACGCATGGTCGGCGGTGGGCGAATGCCCGATCGAAAAGACGATGGCGCTGCTGGGCACGAAGTCGGCGATGTTGATCCTGCGGGAGGCGTACTACGGCACCACCCGGTTCGACGACTTCTGCACCCGGGTCGGCATCACCAAGGCGGCCGCGGCGGCCCGGCTGAACGAACTGGTGGACGCCGGCCTGCTGACCCGCCGGCCGTACCGCGAGCCCGGTCAGCGTGCCCGCGAGGAGTACGTGCTCACGCCGTCGGGCGTCGACTTCATGCCGGTGATCTGGGCGATGTTCGATTGGGGCCGCACCCATCTGCCGAACCGCACGCCGCTGCGGATCGCCCACAAGGGATGTGGCGCCGAGGCGAGCGTCGAGATCCTATGCGCCAAGGGTCATCTGGTGTCCCTTGAGGAATTGGCCGTGCGCGTCGGCGGCCGATGACTCTCAGGTGGTGAAGCAGTACGAGTCGCTCGACGCGTCACCGCCCTGCAGCCTGGTCTGGTGAACGCGAAGTCCGCGGAAATCATCCCCGTGCGGGAAGAACGCGACATCGGCGACCAGCCCACCGCGGGTGACGTCGGCGTCGAGCTTCGCCATCCAAGAGCCGACACCTTCGGGGTAGAAGACCTCGTCCCAGGATGCATAGAGTGAATTGGTGACATAGACGCGCTTGCCGTCTCGGCTGATTTCCACCATCTGGGGGCCGCCGCCGACGGGTTGGTCCGACGAAGCCGGGTGAGGTTCGCGCCGCACTATGCCTCCCAGCTTCACCGACGCCGTCTCCCGCGGGTGGAACGGATCGCTGACGTCGAACTGTTTGAGTTCGCCCGTACCCCAACACGATACGTACAGCCAACGGTCATCGACAGACAGGTCGATGTCGGTGACCAGCGGCGCGACCGCACCGAACCCCTGCAGGATCGGTGGCAGGTCGGCGGCGTCGGCCGGCTCGGCGGGGATGGTGATTACCTTCTGAACCGCCCACTGATCGTCGTCTCTGTGCCACAGCCAGATCGATGCCGACAGATCCTCGACGCTGATCACGACGCTCGCGAATCCGTAAAACTTGGCGGGGTCGTGTGCCGGGCGCAGCTCCAACACCATCTGATGCTGGTCGCCGAGGTCGATGCGCTGGGTGAGCTTGCGTTCCGACATGCTCCAGAAATTCAGGTGGTGGCCGAACTTTCGGCCCAGCAGATCCTCTGGATTGAGCCCGTTCTCGATCATCGACGGCGACGCCCACTCGGAGGTGACGACGGTGTCCTGCTGTAGGTGCCACCAGAAGTCATAGGCGAAGAACTGGGGTCCCCGCTCTTTCTCCCACGGTTCGAGGACTTGAAATGTGTCGTGGTCGATAAGCGCAACACCACCGGGGCCCTCGTCGCCGTTCGCGCCGCCCAGTGCCGACATGAAGATGCCGCCGGGTCCGCAATGCACAGTGTGCGGGCGGGAATAGCCAGCCTTGGCCGCCAGCTCACCGGCCTCAATGGTGTGCTTGAGCACGGGATTACGAGGATCGGGCTTGGTGTCGAGGACATAGGTCGTCGAGGATCGAATTCCCGGCACGAGCAGATAGCGTCGCTCCAGGCCGTTGAGATGGTCATGGCCTTTGTGACACAAGGCACTCGAGCATGCGTTCCAACCGAAATGGTGAAGCTCGTTCCCGGCCGTCGGCAATTCGCTCCATCCGACCACGCCGCCGTAGCTGGACGAGGCGGGGTCGCAATCGATCACGGCGATGGCGTCCTTGACCCGGCCGGCCGGGTCGAAGGCGGCAACGTAGGCGAGTTCCTCGGGCGCGGCCGTCGCGGCGGCGCTCGGTGTGCGGTAGAAGGTGGGGTCCGTCGCAGGCATGCTTCCTCCTCGCTCGCGCCAGACAATTGACGCGGTTGTAAGCGATGCGTCAGATGATCCTCCGGCGGCAAGTCAGAAAGTTCTTTTCGCCAGAAACGCCTACCTCAAGGTCTGCGGGCGACCCCATCCAGGATCTCCGTCAGCACTGGGTGGTGATGTCGAAAGCCGCCGTCGTGCTCTGGTTGGGCTTGTCGGCGAACGAACCCTTGGCCTCGCCGCTGACGGTGAACTTGCCCTGCGAGACTCTCGCCTGCGCCTTGCCGAGGTTGTCGTCCCAGAAGATTCCGGTGAAGTTGCCCAGATTGCGGATGTCGACCGACTCGGGGGTCAGGGTGTCACCCAGCCGGATCGTCGCGGTGAACCCCGGGTCCTTGCTGAGTGTTTCGATCGTCCAATTCTGCCCCGTCTGGTAACAGGTGACCGGCTGCGGTGCGTTGGTGGCCTTTCCGTCGATGCTCACTTTGGCGTCGCGATTGCCCAGCGCCGAGGGAGGACTTGAACAACCCGCCGCACCGACGACAACGAGGAGAGCGGCTGCGGCAGCGAACCGGCGCTTCATGACTGTTTGTCCCCCATCTACGACTGACTCGGCAACACAGGTGACAGTAGCGGTCACCGGCTCGTGGCGGGACCACTACTGTGCCGAAAATGCTGCACTTACGGGTCATCGCGCCGGTCGAACTGCGCGATCAGGTCATCGACGCACTGATGGGCAACCCCGGTGTCGCGAACCTGGTCGTCAACCGCGACGCCGCGCTCGACCCGACCGGCGACGAGATCACCGCCGATATCGCCCGCGAGTCCGCCAACGACGTGATCGAGGCGCTCAAGGCGATGGGCGTGAAGGAGCGAGGCGCGATCACGCTGGATGTCGTCGACACCGTGCTGTCGGCGCGGGCCTACCGCGCCGAGGCGAACGCCGCAGGCGACCCGGCCGACGCGGTGGTCTGGGACGAGCTGGCCACCCGCACGCGAGAGGAGTCCACGCTCAACGTCACCTTCCTGACGTTTCTGTGTCTGGCGTGCCTGATCGCGGCGGTCGGGGTGGTGACCGACTCGCCGGTCACCGTGGTCGGCGCGATGGTCGTCGGGCCGGAATTCGGCCCGTTGGCCGCCCTGGCGGTCGCGCTGGTGCGGCGCAAGACCTACCTGGCGCGGCGGGCCGCCCTGGCATTGATGGTAGGTTTCCCGGTCGCGATGCTGATCACGGCGGTCGGGGTGGTCGCCGGCGAGGCCCTCGGGTGGATCGAAGTCACCAGCACCCGCGAGCTGACGGACGTGGACTTCATCTTCCAGGTCGGCCCGCTGTCGTTCGTCGTCGCCCTGCTCGCGGGCGCGGCAGGCATGCTGTCGCTGGTCTCGGCCAAGTCGGCCGCTCTGGTCGGCGTCTTCATCTCGGTGACGACGGTGCCCGCGGCCGGCTTCGCCGTCGTCGCTGCGACGGTCGGCGACTGGGATATCGCCGCCAAATCCGGCGCGCAGCTGATGCTCAACCTGCTGGGCATCACGATGGCCGGCGTTGTCGTGCTGTGGGTACGGCGGATGGCGGACCGACGGCGCTGGCACCTGATCGGCTGAGCGCGCCGGGTCTGCCGAACCTGCGCCGGGTGCGTACCGTTTCGCACTGATGGCACTTCCCGCTGCGGATCCGCAGGACATCGACAACCTGCTGGCCGGTTATCGCACCGCGCGAGCCCAGCAGGCGCTGTTCGATCCGCGGGGCGGCCCCGTGACCGGATACGACGAATTCGTCGACGCGGCGGGAAATGTCCGGCCCTCGTGGCTGGAGCTGGCCGAGTGCGTCGGGGAGCGCGGCCGCCTTGGGCTCGAGCAGCTGCGCGTTGTCGTGCGCAACCTGGTCGACAACGACGGCATCACCTACATGCAGACCGACTCGAACGGGGAAGCCGCCACCTTTGGCGACGGGGGAGCCGCGGCCGGGCGGTGGCATCTCGACGCCTTGCCGCTGGTGATCTCCGCGACCGACTGGGACACCTTGGAATCGGGTCTGGTGCAACGCTCCCGGCTTCTCGACGCGGTGCTCGCCGATCTCTACGGCCCGCAGCGTTCGGTGATCAGCGGTGACTTCCCCCCGCAACTGCTGTTCGCCCATCCCGGCTACCTGCGGGCCGCGCGGGGCATCGAGGCGCCGGGCAGACACCAGCTGTTCATGCATGCGTGCGACATCAGTAGAAGCGCATCGGGTGCGTTCCTCGTCAACGCCGACTGGACGCAGGCGCCGTCGGGCGCAGGCTACGCGCTGGCCGACCGGCGAGTCGTCGCGCACGCCGTACCCGACCTGTACGAGCGGATCGGGCCGCGCCCTGCGTCGCCGTGGGCGCAGGCACTGCGACTGGCGCTGATCGATGCCGCGCCGGAGTCCGCCGAGGAACCGGTCGTGGTGGTGCTCAGTCCGGGTATCCACTCCGAGACGGCGTTCGACCAGGCCTACCTCGCGAGCGTGCTGGGGTTTCCGTTGGTCGAGACCGCCGATCTGGTGGTGCGCGACGGCAAGCTGTGGATGCGATCGCTGGGCACCCTCAAGCGTGTCGACGTGGTGCTGCGCAGGGTGGACGCCGACTATGCCGATCCTCTTGACCTGCGCGCGGATTCGCGACTGGGTGTGGTGGGATTGGTCGAGGCGCTGCGCCGAGGCGCGGTGACGACGGTCAACACGCTCGGCAGCGGAATTCTGGAAAGCCCTGCGCTACTTCGGTTTCTGCCCGAACTGGCCAAATCGCTGCTCGGCGAGACGCCGCTGCTGGAGACGGCTCCCTCCTACTGGGGCGGCATCAACGTCGAGCGTTCACACCTGCTGAGCAAGCTCGGGTCGCTGTTGATCAAACCAGTGACCGGTGGCGACGCGATCGCGGGTCCCGCACTGACTGCGTCACAGCGCGAAGACCTCGCGGCCCGCATCGAGTCGGCCCCGTGGCAGTGGGTCGGCCAGGAGTTGCCGCAGTTCTCGTCGGCCCCGACCGACTTCCAACCGGGCGGGCTGTCGTCGGCCAGCGTCGGGATGCGCCTGTTCACAGTCGCCCAACGCGGCGGCTACGCGCCGATGATCGGTGGGCTCGGTTATCTGCTCGCCCCCGGCAACGCCGCATACTCGATGAGGACCGTCGCCGCCAAAGACATCTGGGTTCGCACACCGACGCGCGTCACGGCCGAGCGTGTGACGACGTCGCCGCCCGCCGAACTGTTGGCGCGTTCCGGTGTTGCGGGCCAACGCCCTTCGGCGACAGCGAGCCCGACACGCGCGGTCAGCTCGCCACGCGTACTGTCGGACTTCTTCTGGATGGGCCGCTACGCGGAGCGCGCCGAGAGCATGGCCAGGCTGCTGATCGTCACCCGTGAGCGCTATCACGAGTTCCGACACCGGCAGGGCTTGGAAGGCAGCGAGTGTGTGCCGGTGCTGGTGGCCGCACTCGGGCAGATCACCGGAACCGACACGGGCGCAAGCGATGACTCACACGAGATGATCGCTACGGCGCCGACCACGCTGTGGGCGCTCACCGCCGACCGGCATCGCCCGGGCGCGCTTGCGCAGTCCGTCGAGCGACTCGGTCTTGCGGCCCGCGCCGTCCGCGACCAGATGTCCAACGACACCTGGATGGTGTTGGCCGCCGTCGAACGCGCGGTGCTGCACCGCGGACGGTCGTTGCCGGAATCCCGCGCCGAGGGCGAGGCGTACCTGGTGTCGGCGCACCGCGAAACCTTGGCCGGAATGCTGGCGATGTCGGGGCTGGCCGCCGAATCGATGGTGCAGGACGCCGGCTGGACGATGATGGACATCGGCAAGCGCATCGAGCGCGGACTCGCTCTGACGGCTCTGCTCGGCGCGACGCTGACGACGGTTCGCGCACCCGGTGCAGAGCAGACCGTCATCGAAACGACGTTGGTGGCCTGCGAGTCGTCGATCATCTACCGCAGGCGCAACTTAGGCGTGTTCAACGTCGCCGCGGTCGCCGACCTGGTGCTCTTCGACGCGGAGAACCCGCGATCGCTGGTGTACCAGTTCGAGCGGCTGCGCGCAGACCTCAAGGCGCTGGGTTCGTCGCGGCCCGAGCGCATGGTCGAGGAGATCGGCGCCCGGCTGCGCCGGATCGACCCAACCGACCTCGAACAGGTGAGCGCCGACGGCACGCGCGATGAGCTCGCCGAACTGCTCGAGGGCTTGCACGCCGACTTGCGGGAGCTGTCCGGCGTGATCACCGCGACACATCTGTCGCTGCCCGGCGGCATGCAGCCGCTGTGGGGGCCCGACGAGCGCCGGGTGATGCCGTGACGAGCCGGCGATATCAAGTGACTCACAGCACGGTATACGGGTATTCCGACGTGGTGACGAGCTCGTACGGTCGCGGATTCCTGACGCCGCGCGACTCCGCCCGCCAGCGCTGTTTTTCCCACAGCCTGCGCGTCGATCCCGAACCGAGCGACAGTTCCATCAGCACGGACGCGTTCGGAAACGTCAGCTCGTATTTCCACGTGACCGAGCGGCACCGCAAGCTCTCGGTCACCAGCGAGTCGGTCGTCGAGGTCGAGCCGCCGCCACCGGAGCGCTATGGCGCCGGATCCGCCATCGCGCCGTGGGAGATCGCGCGACCGGTCGGCTCCGACGGTGCACTGGCCGTCGAGTTCACCCTCGACCTGCAGCAGCCGGAGATCACACCGGAGGTGGGTGAGTACGCCGCGCCGAGCTTCGCGCCCGGCCGGCCCCTGATCGACGTGCTCAGGGATCTCACGTCGCGGATCCATCACGATTTCACCTATCGCTCGGGGTCGACGACGGTCTCGACGCGGGTCGCCGACGTGCTGGCGGCGCGGGAGGGCGTCTGCCAGGACTTCGCCAGGCTGGCAATCGCCTGCATGCGAGCCAATGGCCTTGCCGCCGGCTATGTTTCGGGCTACCTGGCCACCGCCCCGCCGCCGGGCGGGAAGCGGATGGTCGGTGTCGACGCCACCCACGCGTGGGCGTCGGTGTGGACGCCGCAGAACCAATGGCTCGGCATCGACCCGACGAACGATCAGATGATCGACGAGCGCTACATCACCGTCGCCCGCGGTCGTGACTATGCCGATGTGCCGCCGCTGCGAGGCATCATCTACACCGAGTCCAAAAGCAGCGTCATCGACGTCGCTGTCGACGTCGAGCCTCTCGAAGGGGACCCGCTGCATGCGTGACTTCATCTGCCCGAAATGCGGCCAGCACCTCGCATTCGAGAACTCGTTGTGCCTGTCGTGCCACAGCGCGTTGGGATTTTCGCTCGACGATATGGCGCTGCTGGTCATCGCCTCCGGCGACGACAGTTCGCAGCCCGGGTTCGTCGACGCCGACAAGTTTCAGCTGTGCGCCAATCTGCATCTGGCCGAGTGCAATTGGCTTGTCGAGAAGGAGCCGGTCAGGAAGCTCTGCGCCTCGTGTGCGCTCACTCGCACCAGGCCAGATGACGGCGACACCAAGGCGTTGGCGGCGTTCGCCTCGTCGGAGAAGGCGAAACGGCGTCTGATCGCCGAGCTGCACGAATTGAAGCTGCCGATCGTCGGCCGTGACGAGGATCCGGACTACGGATTGGCGTTCGACCTGCTCTCCAGCGAGCACAAGAAGGTGTTCACCGGCCACCAAAACGGCGTGATCACACTGGATCTCGCCGAGGGCGACGATGTGCACCGCGAACAGTTGCGCATTGCGATGGACGAGCCGTACCGCACCCTGCTTGGACATTTTCGACACGAGATCGGTCACTATTACTATTACCGCCTGGTCGGCCCATCGCCGGACTACACGCAACGGTTCGGCGAACTGTTCGGCGATGCCGACGCCGATTACCAGGCCGCGCTGGATCGGCACTACCGCAACGGCCCGCCGGCCGACTGGAAGGAGCACAATGTGTCCTCCTACGCCACCATGCATCCCGCCGAGGACTGGGCGGAGACCTTCGCGCACTACCTGCACATCCGAGACACCCTCGACACGGCGGCAGCCTTCAGTATCGCGCCCGCCGCAGCCACCTTCGAGCGAAGAGTACTGGGGCCCAGCGGTTTCGACCAGATCATCGATATGTGGCTGCCGCTGTCGTGGTCGCTGAACATGCTGAACCGGTCGATGGGCAAACAGGACCTCTACCCGTTCGTGCTGCCGCCCGCGGTGCTGGAGAAGATGCGGTTCATCCACACGGTCATCGAGGAGATCACGGCAAGCTAGCCTCGGCGGCCTTCGTTCTCTCGGTCGTGTCGCTCTCACGCAGCGCCTTGGACACCCTACGATCACTCGGTGGCTGATCGCTATGGCATGGATGTCCTCGCCAACAATCCTCACCGGAAAGCCCGGTCCGCAGAGGTCCCCATCGAGATCGGCATGGTCGTCGAGGACGCGCAGACCGGTTATGTCGGCGCCGTCGTCCGGGTCGAATACGGGCGAATGGAATTGGAGGACAGAGGTGGCCGCCGCAAGCCGTTTCCGGTCGGCCCCGGCTACCTCATCCACGGCAAGCCCGTGATCCTGACCGCCCCGAGGCAGGCCGCGCCCGCATCGCTCACGCGTACGGCGTCCGGGTCCGTCGCAGTGCCCGGCGCCAAGGCGAGAGTCGCGCTGTCCAGTCGCATCTACGTCGAGGGTCGTCACGACGCGGAACTGGTCGAGCAGGTGTGGGGTGACGATCTGCGGATCGAAGGCGTCGTCGTCGAATACCTCGGCGGGGTGGACGATCTGGCCGGCATCGTGGAGCAGTTCCGCCCCGCCCCGGGCCGGCGGCTCGGCGTTCTGGTCGATCATCTGGTCGCCGGGTCCAAAGAATCCCGCATCGCCGACGACGTGCGTCGCGGTCCCGGCGGCGCGCATACACTCGTCGTCGGTCACCCGTTCATCGACATCTGGCAGGCGGTCAAGCCCGAGCGGCTCGGCATCCCGGCGTGGCCCAGCGTTCCGCGCGGTGTGGACTGGAAGCACGGCGTCTGTCGCGCGCTCGGATGGCCGCATGCCCGGCAGGCCGACATCGCGAAGGCCTGGCAGCGGATCCGCGGCCGGGTGCGCGACTGGAACGATCTCGAGCCCGCGCTCATCGGCCGAGTCGAGGAGCTGATCGACTTCGTGACGCAATGAGCCGGGCTCGCGTGGTAAGCAGAAAGCGTGTCTGACGGTCTGTTCGACGTCCCCGGGGAGCCGACCTCGATCGGAGGAGCGACGGGTCCGGCCGGCGCCTCGAGCCCGCTCGCGGTGCGGATGCGGCCGGCCTCCCTCGACGAAGTCGTCGGCCAGGACCATCTGCTGCAGCCGAATTCGCCGATGCGCCGGCTCGTCGAGGGATCGGGTGCGGCGTCAGTCATCCTCTACGGCCCGCCGGGCACGGGAAAGACGACGCTGGCGTCGCTGATCTCGCAGGCCACGGGCCGCCGGTTCGAGGCGCTGTCCGCGCTGTCGGCGGGGGTGAAAGAGGTGCGCGCGGTCATCGACGTCGCTCGCCGGGCCGCCGCGCACGGTGAGCAGACGGTCCTGTTCATCGACGAGGTGCACCGGTTCTCCAAGACCCAGCAGGACGCGCTGCTATCGGCCGTCGAGAACCGGGTTGTACTGCTGGTGGCAGCGACGACGGAGAATCCGTCGTTCTCGGTCGTCGCACCGCTGCTGTCGCGGTCGTTGATCCTGCAGTTGCAACCGCTCACAGCCGAAAGCGTGCGGACCGTCGTCATGCGCGCGATCGACGACCCCCGTGGCCTGTCGGGGAAGGTGAAGGTCACCGACGATGCGATCGACCTGTTGGTGCAGCTGTCGGCGGGCGACGCCAGGCGGGCACTGACGGCGCTGGAAGTCGCCGCAGAGGCGGGCGGCGAAGTCACCGTCGACACCATCGAGCAGTCACTGGACAAGGCCGCGGTGCGATACGACCGCGACGGCGACCAGCACTACGACGTCATCAGCGCCTTCATCAAATCCGTTCGCGGATCCGACGTCGACGCGGCCCTGCACTACCTGGCGCGCATGCTGGTCGCGGGGGAGGACCCGCGGTTCGTCGCCCGGCGGTTGATGATCCTTGCCAGCGAGGACATCGGCATGGCGGATCCGACGGCGCTGCGGACCGCCGTCGCGGCTGCCCAGACGGTTGCGCTGATCGGCCTGCCGGAGGCTCAACTGACGCTGGCACACGCCACCGTCCACCTGGCGACCGCGCCGAAGTCCAATGCGGTGACCACGGCGCTGGGTGCGGCGATGGCCGACGTCAGGCAGGGCAAAGCCGGCCTCGTTCCGGCGCATCTGCGCGACGGGCATTACTCAGGCGCCGAGGCGCTGGGCAATGCCGTGGGCTACAAGTACGCCCACGACGACCCCGATGGCGTTGTGCCCCAGCAGTATCCGCCGGACGAGCTGGTTGGTGTGGACTACTACCAGCCGACGAATCACGGTGCCGAGCGCGAGATCGGGGGCAGGCTGGACAAGCTGCGCGCGATCATCCGCCGCAAGCGCTGAAATCGGTCGACTGATTTCAGCCGCGTCGCGCATGCGAGGGGTAGTCTCGAGCCATCCGAATAGGTTTGCTGAGGGGCGGTGTCAGTTAACCGCGGACGATGAGAAAGAACACCAGGGGGAAGTAATTATGAGGTACAGCCAACTATTCGGTGCCGCAGCTGCAGTTGCCTTGGGCATGCTGTTCACATCCGGGGTCCCCGCACAAGCCGGACCCCTTGATCAGGCATGCGTACGGCCCGACGGATCGCCGTGTCCGCAAATGCCTCCAGGCTGCGTTCAGGACAACGGTCTGCCGTGCTCGGGAGCCTTGCCTGACATCAACGCGGCATGCAACCAGAATCCAGTCGTCTGCCGGTGGCTGATCGGGTAGCAACCGGCACCCTTAAACCGCACGTACTCGAACAGATAGTCGCTTGACCGCTATCACATTGCCTTTTAAACTTGTGGTCAACAAGTTCGTTGATCAATGAGAAGGTTGACCAGTGGGAAGCGGTGATGCCGACACGCGGATGGACCGCGCCTTCATGGCGCTTGCCGACCCGGTTCGGCGCGCCATCGTCGCCCGGTTGTCCCGCGGGCCGGCGACGGTCAACGAGCTGGCCGCACCGTTCGACATCACCAAACAGGCGGTGTCCAAGCACATTCAGGTGCTCGAGCAGGCCGGGCTGGTCACCAGGACACGCGACGCGCAGCGTCGGCCCGTTCATCTCGACGCGGCGGCGCTGGAAGGGCTGACGGCATGGATCGACCGGTATCGGCTCCACGCCGAACGTAACTACCGACGGCTGGACGCCCTGCTGACGGGAATGGCCGAAACACCAACGAAAGGAAAGAATCGATGACGAACGCACTCGACCTGCAGGCGCCGGTCGACACCCTGGCGATGGAGTTCACCCGCGAGTTCGACGCGCCGGTGGAGGCGTTGTTCCGGGCGCACACCGAGCCGGATCTGGTCAAGCAGTGGCTGGGCCCGCACGGGCTCGAGATGCTGATCGAGGAATGGAACTTCAAGACTCACGGCGGCTACCGGTATGTGCATTCCACCGAGCACGGCGACTTCCGCTTCAACGGCACGTTTCACACAGTGCGGGACAACGCGCTCATCGTGCAGACGTTCGAATTCGACGGCGCGCCGGACATGGTGAACCTCGAGTTCATGTGGTTCGAGGATCTCGGCGGAAATCGCAGCAGGCTGCGCGGAAGGTCTATTTGCCCGAACACCCAAGCTCGCGACGCACTGCTGTCCTCGGGCATGGAGGGCGGCATGACCGAGGGCTACGAGAAGCTCGACACGCTGCTGAAGTCGCTCTGATCGGTCCGACCTATCCAGCAGGTCAGTGCGACGGCGGCGCCAAGCCGTATCGCGCGACGATGTCGTCCATCCAACGTGGCGATCCGTAAGTGAGGCCGTACTTCGCCGCGAGCTCGGTGAATTCCGCTGTTTCGTGCAGGTCGGAGCCGGTGCCTGAGGTCAGGAGTTCACCCAGCTCGCGGAAGTAATTCTCGAAACCTCCCGGGGTGATGACCTCGACGATGCGGCCAGGCTCGGTGCCGGCATTCCACATCGCATGCATCTGCCCACGAGGCTTGGTGATGTAGCCACCGGGACCGAGTACCACTTCGTTGTCATCGGAGCGGAAACCGATTTCCCCTGCGATGACCAGAGAATGCTCATCCTCGTACGTGTGCTTGTGCGCTGCAGTGATCAAGCCGACCGCGAAAGGGTGCTCGACGATCGCCACCAATCCGCCGGTCGTCTGGCCGGTTAGCTTGAATGCCGCACCGAAACCCGGAATCGGGACGCTGTCACCCTCGCCTGGCTGAACCACTGTCAGCCGTGCATTCTCTGAATAGTCCATGCCTCGATGGTGGCAAGGGATTCCGCGAAACGGAAAGGCTTGGAGACATTTTGATGACTTCCGAACATGCACGAGCCCGGCGGCCAGGGGTTGCCGCCGGGCTCGCACCGAAGGGGTTTAGCGGAACATCCCCGAACGCCTGCGTCCTGCCACGACGCCGCCGGTGCGCCTACGGCCCATCAGCGACGAGACCAGCGCGACGCCGATCGCCGCGACGATCACCTGCACCAGCAGCTCGAGCCAGTCGATGCCGTTGGTCGCGGTCGGAATGCCGAGCGCTCGGGCGATCGCGGTGCCGATGAACGCCGAGACGATGCCGACAAGGATGGTGACAAGCATGCCGATCGGCTGCTTGCCGGGCACCAGCAGCCGGCCGAGGACGCCGACCACGATGCCGATGAGTATTGCGGTGATGATGCCGGTGATGGTCATTTCTTCCTCCAAAAGCTGTAGGTAGGTGGAGAAGACTTACCCTCGCCGCGCACGAAATAAACGCCAGCGTCAACCCGCTGTCTGGCAGTCCGGTTCAGGCCATCTCGGGCAACCGCAGATGCGCGAGGGCCAGATCGAATTCACCGACGTCGAAGATGTCTGCGCCCAGCTCGCGGGTCCTTGTGTTGCGTAGCTCTTTTGCGTTCTCCCGGTTGCGGTCCATTGCGTCTCGACTATCGAACGTTGTCGAAGAGACTCCCCGTCCGGTGGCGCCGTTGATCATAAAGCTGGCGCTGCAGAATCCCTCGAGGTCTTCGAGTGAGGGGAGTACTGACGCCCGGTAGAACTCGATCGCCCTACCGACCTGATCGCGCGGCACCTTGAGCCAGGTTGCGCGCACACAGGCGCCGTCACCGGACCGGTGATCGCGGTGCATTGCGCCGATCTCCCACTGGTCGACCGTTGCGTCGCCGCCGCCGAACTTCACGCTGGCTTGCTCACGGAGTGGTGCTGTTCGTTCCGTGGAGGTGCGCATGGCCTCCTCGGTTTCCCACGCGCTGGTGGCAATGCATCGACCGGAGTCCCGGTCCACCAACAGAGACAGGCCGACGTAACCATCCATGGCCTTCAGTGCCGGCATGACCTCGTTCGAGACGTATGCGATTCCGTCATCGATAAATGAGGACTCCGCCTGAATCGTGGTTGAGCGTGCGTACACGGCCTACCGCCCTTCTCAGGGGCGACGCCCCGGCGGCGTCACCCACCATCAATCAGCTTCCTCCAGGGCAGCGCCCGTTTCAAGGTTCGTACCCTGGAGTCATGGACTCCGACGTGCTCGACATTGACTCATCGCGGCGACGAATCGTCGACATCACCGAGAAGGTGCGGAAGTTCTGCGCCGGCCGCGGCGACGGCCTGTGCAATGTCTTCGTACCGCATGCCACCGCGGGTGTGGCGATCATCGAAACGGGCGCGGGCTCAGATGACGACCTCGTCGAAACTCTGGAGCGCCTGCTTCCCCGCGACGACCGCTACCGGCACGCGCACGGCTCGCCGGGCCACGGCGCCGATCACGTGCTACCCGCGCTGGTCGCGCCGTCGGTGACGGTTCCGGTGCAGGGCGGTCAGCCGCTGCTGGGCACATGGCAGAGTGTCGTCCTCGTCGATCTGAACAGGGACAACCAGCGCCGGTCCATGCGGTTGAGTTTCATAAATGGCTGATGAAGGCACACCGAATATGACCGGTACTGTAGTGCGGTCGGTTGATCATCGACCAGGCCGATAACCACACCGATACACAGAGGACAACGGGAAGTGCAGACACACGAGATCAGGAAGAGATTCCTCGATCACTTCGTGAATGCGGGACACACTGAGGTGCCCAGCGCCTCGGTGATCCTCGACGACCCCAACCTCTTGTTCGTCAACGCCGGCATGGTGCAGTTCGTGCCGTACTTCCTGGGCCAGCGCACCCCGCCGTGGAACCGGGCGACCAGTATCCAGAAGTGCATCCGCACACCCGACATCGACGAGGTCGGCATCACCACCCGGCACAACACGTTCTTCCAGATGGCCGGGAACTTCTCGTTCGGCGACTACTTCAAGAAGGGTGCCATCGAGCTGGCCTGGTCGCTGCTGACCGATCCGGTCGACCAGGGTGGCTATGGCTTCGACCCCGAAAGGCTCTGGGCCACAGTCTATCTCGACGACGACGAAGCCGCCGACCTGTGGCGCGAGATCGCGGGCATACCCGCCGAGCGGATTCAGCGCCGCGGCATGGCCGACAACTACTGGTCGATGGGCATTCCCGGTCCGTGCGGCCCGTCATCGGAGATCTACTACGACCGAGGCCCGGAGTACGGCGCCGAGGGCGGCCCGGAGGCCAACGAGGACCGCTACATCGAGATCTGGAACCTCGTCTTCATGCAGAACGAGCGGGGCGAGGGCACGTCGAAGGAGAACTTCGAGATCCTGGGTCCGTTGCCGCGCAAGAACATCGACACCGGCATGGGCATCGAACGCGTCGCGTGCCTCCTGCAGGGCGTCGACAACGTCTACGAAACGGATCTGCTGCGCCCGGTGATCGACCTCGTCGCCGCTATCGCACCACGCGGGTACGGCGAGGGCAGCCACGACGACGACGTCCGCTACCGCATCATCGCCGATCACAGCCGCACGGCGGCGATCAGCATCGCCGACGGCGTGAGCCCGGGCAACGACGGTCGCGGCTACGTGTTGCGCCGCCTGCTGCGCAGGATGATCAGGTCGGCCAAGCTGTTGGGAATCGACCAGCCGATCGTCGGCGACATCATGGCCACCGTGCGCGACGCGATGGGTCCGTCGTATCCGGAGCTGGTCAGCGATTTCGACCGCATTCGGCGGATCGCGGTGGCCGAGGAGACGGCGTTCAACCGCACGCTGGCATCGGGTTCGCGACTGTTCGAGGAGGCCGCCACCACGACGAAGCGATCGGGCAAGTCGGTGATCTCCGGAACGGATGCGTTCACGTTGCACGACACATACGGCTTCCCGCTCGAGCTGACCCTCGAGATGGCCGCTGAAGCAGATTTGAGCGTCGACGAAGAGGGTTTCCGAACGCTGATGGCCGAACAGCGTCAGCGCGCCAAGGCCGACGCGGCCGCCCGCAAGCAGGCGCACAGCGACCTGTCCGCATACCGGGAGCTGGTCGATGCCGGGCCGACCAAGTTCACCGGCTTCGACGAATTGTCAACCGAGGCACGGATTCTCGGGATCTTCGTCGACGGCAGACGCGTGCCGGTGGTAGCGCGCGACAGTCAGCAGGCCGAGCGAGTCGAGCTGATCCTGGATCGCACTCCGTTCTACGCCGAGTCCGGCGGCCAGATCGCCGACGAAGGCAGCATCACCGGAACGGCCGCGTCAGGCACGGCGAAGGCGGCCGTGACCGACGTCCAGAAAATCGCGAAAACGCTGTGGGCGCACCGCATCAACGTGGAATCCGGCGAGTTCGTCGAAGGCGACACCGTCGTCGCTGCGGTCGATCCGCGGTGGCGCCACGGCGCCACCCAGGGGCACTCGGGCACGCACATGGTGCATGCCGCGCTGAGGCAGGTCCTGGGGCCCAACGCCGTTCAGGCGGGCTCGTTGAACCGTCCCGGCTATCTGCGCTTCGACTTCAATTGGCAGGGCGCGCTGACCGAGGATCAGCGGACGCAGATCGAAGAAGTCACCAACGAGGCCGTCGAGGCCGATTACCAGGTGCACAGCTTTATCACCGATCTCGAGAAGGCCAAGTCGATGGGCGCCATGGCGCTGTTCGGTGAGGCCTACCCCGACGAGGTGCGGGTGGTCGAGATCGGCGGCCCCTTCTCGCTCGAACTGTGTGGCGGCACACACGTCGGCAGTTCGGCGCAGATCGGCCCCGTTACGATCCTCGGCGAATCGTCTGTCGGCTCCGGTGTGCGGCGGGTGGAGGCCTATGTCGGGCTCGACTCCTTCCGCCACCTCGCGAAGGAGCGCGCTCTGATGGCCGGACTGGCCTCGTCGCTGAAGGTGCCCTCGCAGGAGGTTCCCGAGCGGGTGGCCCAACTGGTGGATCGGCTGAAGACAGCGGAGAAGGAATTGGACCGGATGCGGCTGGCCAACGCGCGGGCGGCCGCGGTGAACGCCGCGGCGGGCGCCGAGCAGATCGGTAGGGTCCGTCTCGTGGCGCAGCGAATGGCTGGCGGGACATCGGCCGCCGACCTGCGCAGCCTCGTCGGCGATATCCGCGGCACGATCGGGCCGGGGCCTGCGGTGATCGCGCTGATCACCGAGGGGGAGAACGACAGCGTGCCGTTCGTGGTGGCGGTCAACCCTGCCGCCCAGGACCTCGGCCTCAAAGCCAACGAGCTGGTCAAGGACCTTGGTGCCGCGGTCAACGGTCGCGGCGGCGGCAAGGCCGACATGGCACAGGGCTCGGGTAAGGGGGCCGCGGGCATCGACGCGGCGCTTGCCGCACTTCGCGCGGAAATAGGCCGGAGCTAGCAGGTGGCCAACGCTGAGCACCGTCTGCCGGATCGGCCCGGAGGCGACGATCCCGGACGGGGACGCCGGCTGGGCGTCGACGTCGGGACGGTGCGCATCGGTGTTGCGGTGAGCGACCCCGACGGCATACTCGCGACGCCCGTGGAGACCGTCCGCCGCGACAGGACAGACCGCCATCTGCGACGGCTCGCCCAACTCGTCGACGACATGGAGGCCGTCGAGGTGGTGGTCGGGCTGCCTCGTACGCTCGCCGACCGGACCGGTCCCTCGGCACAGGACGCCATCGGCCTCGCGGACGATCTTGCCCGCCGCGTCGCACCCACCCCGGTGCGGATGGCCGACGAGCGGCTGACCACCGTCACCGCCCAACGCTCGCTGCGGGAAGCCGGTGTCCGCGCCAGGGGACAGAAAGCGATGATCGACCAGGCCGCCGCCGTCGGCATCCTGCAGAGCTGGCTCGATCAGCGGCGGGTCGCAATCAACGAGGTCGGCAATGCCTGACGCCTGGGACCGGCCCCGCTCGCTGCCCGTGGCGGTGGGCCCGCCCCGCCGGCGGATGAGCCGCGCGGACCGGATGCGCGAAGCGCGTCGCCGTCGCAGGCGCCGCACGGTCCGGGGCGTCACGCTCTGCGTGTTCATCGTAATCGTGATCGGCGCGGTCTTCCTCGGCTCGCGGCTGTGGCACACGGTGTTCGGCCCGGGCGGCGACTATTCGGGTGAGGGCAAGTCAGACGTGGTCATCCAAATCCACGAAGGTGACACCACCACCGCGATCGGCCAGACCCTGTTGGACCACAAGGTCGTCGCGACGACGCGGGCGTTCCTCGCTGCGGCCGAAGGCAATTCGGCCATGTCGTCGATTCAGCCCGGCTTCTACAAAGTTCGCACCGAGATACCCGCGTCCAATGCGGTGTCGCGGTTGACCGATGCACAGAACCGGGTGGGCAAGCTCGTCATCCCCGAAGGCCGCCAACTCGACGACATTGCGGACGTCAAGACCAACAACGTCACGGAGGGCATCTTCACCCTGATCTCCAAAGCCACCTGTGTAGACCTCGACGACGATCGGCGCTGCGTGTCCACGGAAGATCTTCGTGACGCGGCGGCTTCGGCGACGACGGCAGAACTGTCGGTGCCCGACTGGGCGACCAAGGCCGTCGCGGCCATGGGCAACGACCACCGCAGGCTCGAAGGGTTGATCGCACCCGGGTCGTTCGACGTCGACCCGTCGGCATCGCCGCGTGACATCGTGTCCGGCCTGATCGGGGCGAGCGCCTACCAGTACGCGCAGGGCGGACTGTTGGACACTGCCAAGGCACTCGGGATGACGCCGTATCAGATCCTGACGGTCGGGTCGCTGGTGCAGCGCGAAGCCAATCCGCAGGACTTCGACAAGGTCGCCCGGGTGATCTACAACCGGTTGCACGAGCACCGCACGCTGGAATTCGATTCCACGGTGAACTATTCGCTGGACCGCCAGGAGGTAGCCACCACCGACGCCGACCGCGGTCAGATGACTCCCTGGAACACCTATGTCAAGCAAGGACTTCCGGCCACCCCGATCTGCTCGCCGGGTGCTGACGCGCTGGCCGCCGCCGAGCATCCAGCCGACGGGGATTGGCTGTACTTCGTCACCATCGACCTGCAGGGCACCACGCTTTTCACCCGGGACTACCCGCAGCACCTGGCGAACATCGAACTCGCGAAGCGCAACGGTGTCCTCGACAGCGCCCGCTGACGCCCGCAAGGCGGCTGTCCTGGGCGCACCGATCGTCCACTCGCGCTCACCGCAGTTGCACCTGGCGGCCTATCGGGCGTCTGGGCCTGCACGACTGGACCTACGACCGCATCGAGTGCACGGCCGACGAATTACCCACCGTCGTAGAGGCTTTCGGCCCGGAATGGGTCGGTGTCTCGGTGACGATGCCGAACAAGTTCGCCGCCTTGAGATTCGCCGACGAGCGCACTCCGCGTGCCGACCAGATCGGTGCGGCCAACACACTGGTCCGGACGTCGACCGGATGGCGCGCTGACAACACCGACATCGACGGCGTGATGGGTGCACTGGGTGAGGCATCAGGTCACGCCATCGTCGTCGGCTCCGGCGGAACCGCCCCGGCGGTCGTGATCGGTCTGGTCGAGCTCGGCGTGCAACGCGTCACCGTGGCCGCGCGTGATCAGCAGAAGGTCGCCGCCGTGGTGGATCTCGCCCGCCGGTTGGGTGTCGACGTCGACTGGTGCGACATCAACGGCTCGGCGGTATCAGGGGTGGTCGCCTCTGCGACCGTGGTGGTGAACACCATCCCGGCCGAGGCGGCGGCCCAGTATGCGGCAGTGCTGTCGTCCTCGCCGGTGCTGCTCGACGCGATCTACGACCCGTGGCCCACCCCGCTCGCCGAGGCAGTCGAGGCACGCGGCGGCAGGATCATCAGCGGGCTGCAGATGCTGCTGCACCAGGCCTACGCACAGGTGGAACAGTTCACCGGGCTGCCCGCGCCGAAAGAAGCGATGAGACAGGCACTTCTGGGCGATTAACCTCAGATCATGGGGGCGGGGACGGCCTGGGCCGTCGCGATGGCGCTGGCCTGGCTTTCGGCGTTGAGCGTGTATGACATCAGGCATCGGCGGTTACCGAATTGGTTGACGGTGCCCGGTGCGGTCGCGATCCTCGCGGCGGCCGCAGTGGCAGGACACGGGATTTCGGCATTGGCGGGTGCGACCGGGCTGACGGGGTTTTACCTCGTCGTGCACTTGATTGCGCCCACCGCGATGGGCGCCGGTGACGTCAAGCTCGCCGCCGGCGTCGGTGCGCTGACGGGGGCATTCGGATTCGGAGTGTGGGCGCTGGCCGCGGTCACCGCCCCGCTGCTGACCGCGGTGCTGGCCTGCGCCGCGGTTGTCCGTCGGTCCGGGTCGACTGTGCCGCACGGGCCGTCGATGTGCCTGGCAACGTTGGCCGCGGCGACACTGGCGATCGTCTAGCGGCGTCGTGCGCGAAAGAGAAGCCGGGGCCGTGGATCTGTTGATCTAACGACCCGGAATGCTATTTCGCGGACTCGCGATCGGGGCAGGCTGCGGTCGGCGACGCGCGGATTTCCGCAGGCAAAGCGCGCCGTGGGAAGATGGGACGCGTGTTGCGATGGACCACTGCTGGCGAATCCCACGGCCGCGCGCTGGTGGCCGTGGTGGAGGGCATGGTCGCCGGTGTCCAGGTCACCTCCGCCGAGATCGCCGGACAACTCGCCCGCCGCAGGCTGGGCTACGGTCGCGGTGCGCGGATGAAGTTTGAGCAGGACCAGGTCACGATGCTCGCGGGCGTCCGGCACGGCATCACCCTCGGCGGCCCTGTCGCCATCGAGATCGGCAATACGGAATGGCCGAAGTGGGAAACGGTGATGGCGCCCGACCCGGTCGACCCGGCGGACCTCAAAGACATCGCCCGCAATGAACCGCTTACCCGCCCGCGGCCCGGCCACGCCGACTACGCAGGCATGCTCAAGTACGGCTTCGACGACGCCAGGCCCGTGCTGGAACGCGCGAGCGCGCGCGAAACCGCTGCCCGCGTCGCCGCGGGCACCATCGCGCGAGCCTTCCTGAAGCAGGCGCTCGGCGTCGAGGTGGTCTCACACGTCATCTCCATCGGTGCGTCGGCGCCCTACGGCGGTCCGCCGCCGCTGGGCTCAGATCTGGCAGCCATCGACGCCAGTCCGGTGCGCGCGTTCGACAAGGACGCCGAGGCCGCGATGATCGCCGAGATCGAGGCCGCAAAGGCCGATGGCGACACGCTCGGCGGCGTCGTCGAGGTTGTCGCGAACGGCTTGCCGATCGGCCTCGGCTCGTTCACCAGCGGAGACAACCGGCTCGACAGCCAGTTGGCCGGTGCGGTGATGGGAATCCAGGCGATCAAGGGCGTCGAGATCGGCGACGGATTCGAAACCGCGCGACGCCGCGGCAGCGTCGCCCACGACGAGATGTATCCCGGAGCCGCTGGGCCGGCGACATCCGGCAGTAGTGCCGCTGGGGTGATGCGTTCGACGAACCGGGCCGGCGGGCTCGAGGGCGGGATGACCAACGGCCAGCCACTGCGTGTGCGCGCCGCGATGAAGCCGATATCGACGGTGCCGCGCGCGCTGGCCACCGTGGACATGTCCACCGGCGATGAAGCCGTCGCCATCCATCAGCGGTCCGACGTCTGCGCGGTGCCCGCGGCCGGAGTCGTGGTCGAGACCATGGTGGCGCTGGTGCTGGCCCGTGCGGCGCTGGAGAAGTTCGGCGGCGACTCGCTCGCCGAGACGCGAGCCAACCTCGACACCTACCTCAGAGGTGTGGCGGACCGCGATCCGGCCCAGCGCGCGCAGGCGTCGGGCTGATGACCCCCAAAGCGGTGCTGATCGGGCTGCCCGGCTCGGGCAAGTCCACGATCGGCCGACGACTCGCCAAGGCGCTCGGCGTGGCTCTGCTGGACACCGACGCGGCGATCGAGCAGACCACCGGCCGCAGCATTCCCGACATCTTCGCCAATGACGGCGAGGAGGAGTTCCGTCGCATCGAGGAGGGCGTCGTCCGCGAGGCCCTGGAATCGCACGACGGGGTGCTCTCTCTCGGCGGCGGCGCGATCACCAGTCCCGGTGTGCGCGAGGCGCTTACCGGACACGCCGTCGTATACCTCGAAATCAGTGCGGCCGAAGGCGTGCGCCGCACCGGCGGCACCACGGTGCGGCCGCTGCTGGCCGGTGACGACCGCGCGGACAAGTACCGGGCGCTGATGTCGCAGCGGGTACCGCTGTACCGACGGGCGGCCACGATCCGGGTGAACACGAACCGTCGCAATCCCGGCGCCGTTGTGCGCCACATCGTGTCGCGTCTCGAGAATCCTCGCGCCGACGATGCTCCGCCCAAACCCCGGCCGCGCAGGCGTCGCCGAGCGGCGTGGCGTCGCACGCCGGTGTCGTTGACGCCCACCGAGCCCGAGAACACCACTCCGGCCAGCCCGGCGGAGTTGGCCCGTCGCGCAGAGGCCCGCCATGACTGACCTCACCGCGCCCGTCACCGTCGAGGTGCGGACCGAGCCGCCGTATCCGGTGGTGATCGGCACCGGACTGATGGGGGAGTTGGGCGCCTACCTCGAGGGCAGACACAAAGTCGCGATCCTGCATCAGCCGGTGCTCGCCCAGACAGCCGAGGCGATCCGTGACCATCTCTCGGACAGCGGAATCGACGCGCATCGCATCGAGATCCCGGATGCCGAGGCGGGCAAGGACCTGCCGGTAGTCGGCTTCATCTGGGAAGTGCTCGGCCGCATAGGTGTCGGCCGCAGGGACGCCGTCGTCAGCCTCGGCGGAGGCGCGGCGACCGACGTCGCGGGTTTTGCCGCCGCCACGTGGCTGCGCGGAATCGACATCGTGCACGTGCCGACGACGCTGCTCGCGATGGTGGACGCCGCCGTCGGCGGCAAGACCGGCATCAACACCGAGGCCGGCAAGAACCTCGTCGGCGCATTCCATCAGCCGGCCGCGGTGCTCGTCGATCTGGCGACCCTGGAGACGTTGCCGCGCAACGAGATCGTCGCGGGCATGGCTGAGATCGTGAAGGCGGGCTTCATCGCCGATCCGGTGATCCTCGATCTCATCGAAGCCGACCCACAAGCCGCGCTCGACCCGACGGGCCGAGTGCTGCCGGAACTCATCCGCCGCGCGGTCGTCGTCAAGGCTGACGTGGTCGCAGCAGACGAGAAGGAATCGCAGCTGCGGGAAATCCTGAACTACGGCCACACCCTGGCCCACGCCATCGAGCGCCGCGAGCGCTACCGCTGGCGCCACGGTGCGGCCGTATCGGTTGGCCTGGTGTTCGCGGCCGAACTGGGCCGGCTGGCCGGACGACTCGACGACGGGACCGCCGATCGCCACCGCGCGATCCTCACCTCGCTCGGCCTCCCGGTGAGCTACGACGCAGACGCGCTGCCGCAACTGGTCGACTACATGTCCGGTGACAAGAAGGCGCGTTCGGGAGTCCTGCGCTTCGTCGTGCTCGACGGGCTGGCCAAACCGGGACGGCTGGAAGGCCCGGATCCGTCGCTGCTGGCGGCGGCGTACGCGGAGGTGGCGCAATCGTGACGACGGTGAATGTGCTCAACGGTCCCAACCTGGATCGCCTGGGTCGCCGGGAGCCGCACATCTACGGCAGCACCACACACGACGATCTGGTCGCGATGATCGAGCGCGAGGCCGGCGCACTCGGGCTGGAAGTGGTTGTCCGACAGTCGGACAGCGAAGCGGAATTGTTGGGCTGGATTCACGGTGCGGCCGACGCCGGCGAGCCGGTGGTGCTCAACGCGGGTGCGCTGACCCACACCTCGATCGCTCTACGCGACGCGTGCGCGGAGTTACGCGCCCCGCTGATCGAAGTGCACATCTCCAATGTGCATACGCGCGAGGAATTTCGGCATCACTCGTACCTGAGTGCGGTTGCCACCGGCGTGATCGTCGGACTCGGCGTCCAGGGGTATCTGCTTGCCCTGCGGTACCTGGCCGCGTCCGGCTAAGTCTGTTCCTGGCTGCGCCGCTCGGTCTGCTCCTCAGCATGCCGCTCGGTCGGCGCGTCCTCGTCGGTCCCGTCGGGGTGCCGGACAGCGGCGAACACATCGGTGTCGGCCCGGTCGTCATCGGCGGCATCTCCGTGGCGCTTGCGCGGAGCCTTTTCGGCCTTGCGGTCGACGATCCGGTGCCCGAGCGCGACCCCGAGGATCGCCACGACGAAGGTCAGCAGCGCGGTGAACGCGGCGAACGTGGTGAGCTCATTGATCAGCCCACCGACATAGAGGTCCTTGTAGAAGAGCGAGATGACCCACGCGATCGCGCCGCTGACGATTCCGGCGAACAAGCCGGCCAGCAGCCACGTCATCGCCAGGTCGCCGCGGCGGTCGGGATCGGGGTTGTCCCGCGCGTCGGCGCGGCCGTCGAGGAAACCCCAGATGAACACGGCAATCGTGAAGATCACGACGAGGGTGATGCTGATCAAGGCCGCCTTGGTCTCCCAGGCGTTGATCGCCGCGCCCTGCACCAGACGGATGAAGATCATCAGAGCGGCGAACACCAAACCACGCAGCAACCACTTACTCATGGGGCATCACCTTAGCGAGTAGCGTCAAGACCCGTGACTATATCCCAGCGTCGAGACCGGCTTCGACGGCGGCTGAAATCCGACGGACTGGCGGCGATGTTGGTGACACGCCTGGTCAACGTGCGTTATCTGTCCGGTTTCACCGGTTCCAACGCGGCGCTGCTGATTCGCGCGGACGACGACACTCCGGTGCTGGCGACCGACGGGCGCTACCGCACCCAGGCGGCCCAGCAGGTGCCCGACGCCGAGATCGTGATCGAGCGCGCCTGCGGTCCCTTCCTGGCCGGGCGCGCCGCCGCCGAGGGCGTGCGCCGGCTCGGCTTCGAGAGTCACGTCGTCACCGTCGACGGGTTCGACGCATTGGCCAGGGCGGCGGGCGACACCGAACTGGTCCGTGCGGCGGGCACGGTGGAGACCCTGCGGGAGGTCAAGGACGCCGGCGAGGTGGCGCTGTTGCGGCTGGCCTGCGAGGCCGCCGATGCTGCACTGGCCGATCTGGTCAACCGGGGCGGTCTGCGCGCCGGGCGAACCGAACGCGAGGTGGGCCGCGAGCTGGAGTCGCTGATGCTGGACCACGGGGCCGACGGCGTGTCGTTCGAGACCATCGTGGCCGCAGGCGCCAACTCCGCGATCCCGCATCACCGGCCAACCGACACCGTCCTTGCCGCGGGCGACTTCGTCAAAATCGACTTCGGCGCGTTGGTGTGCGGATACCACTCGGACATGACGCGCACCTTCGTGTTGGCACCCGCCGCGCAGTGGCAGCTGGACCTCTACGACTTGGTTGCCGCCGCACAACGGGCCGGGCGAGAGGCGGTGAATCCCGGAGTCGCGCTCCGCGATGTGGACGCCGCCTCGCGTCGGGTGATCGCCGATGCCGGCTACGGCGAGAACTTCACGCACGGCCTCGGTCATGGCGTCGGTCTGGAGATCCACGAAGCACCGGGAATCAGCGCGTCAGCCGCCGGTACACTGTTTGCTGGCTCCACGGTGACGGTGGAGCCCGGTGTCTACTTGCCCGATCGCGGCGGTGTCCGCATCGAGGACACGCTGGTCGTGTGCGAGGCGGTGGAGCCGCCTGGCCGGCGCCAGACATCAGACCTGCTTACCCAGTTCCCCAAGGAACTGGCCATTCTCAGTTGACAGACGAGGAGTAGTACCGCCGTGGCATCGACCGCCGACTTCAAGAACGGGCTCGTCCTGCAGATCGATGGCCAACTGTGGTCCATCGTCGAGTTCCAGCACGTCAAGCCGGGCAAGGGGCCCGCGTTCGTGCGCACCAAACTGAAGAACGTGCTGTCGGGCAAGGTCGTCGACAAGACATACAACGCCGGGGTCAAAGTCGAGACCGCGACGGTCGACCGCCGCGACACCACCTATCTGTACCGCGACGGGTCGGACTTCGTGTTCATGGACAGCCAGGACTACGAGCAGCACCACCTGCCGGAGTCGTTGGTCGGCGACGACGCCCGCTTCCTGCTGGAGGGCCTGCCCGTGCAGGTGGCCTTCCACGACGGCGCACCGCTGTATCTCGAGTTGCCGGTCACCGTCGAGCTGGTGGTCACCCACACCGAACCCGGACTGCAGGGCGACCGGTCCAGCGCAGGCACCAAGCCGGCGACGGTGGAGACCGGCGCGGAGATTCAGGTGCCGCTGTTCATCAACACCGGCGACAAGCTCAAGGTCGATTCGCGCGACGGCAGCTATCTGGGCCGAGTGAATTGACCAGACCCAAGCCGGACAGGGGTCGCCACCAGGCCCGCAAGCGGGCTGTCGACCTGTTGTTCGAGGCCGAGGCCCGTGGCATCACGCCTGCCGAGGTTGCCGAGGCGCGAGAAGCGCTGGCGCAGAAGCAGTCCGACGTAGCCGCGCTCAACGGGTACACGGTCACGGTGGCCGAGGGCGTCACGCAGCACGCCGCCCACATCGACGACCTCATCTCGGCTCATCTGCAGGGTTGGACATTGGAGCGGCTGCCCGCCGTGGACCGGGCGATACTGCGGGTCGCGGTCTGGGAGTTGCTGCATGCCGACGACGTGCCCGAACCGGTCGCCGTCGACGAGGCCGTCGAATTGGCCAAGCACCTGTCCACCGACGACTCGCCGGGCTTCGTCAACGGCGTGCTGGGCCAGGTGATGTTGGTGACGCCCCAGATTCGGGCCGCGTCCGCTGCGATCCGAGGCGGATCAGAGAGTTCCTGACTAGATCGGCTTCCACCGCTTCCTTGGGCTTGCGCGATGGCCATACCGCAGGACTGGGCGCCCCTACGACGGCCTTGAGGACGCCGCCAAGGTGTGCCTGTGACTTTCCCTCGCATGTGGCGCGGCGACGATGACGTGTCGACGGGAGTGGAACAGCAGCACCAGGTGCTCAACGCGTCCGTGCGGACGATCCTGCTGTCGACGATCACCGACCACATCCTGACGACCGAGTTCACATCCTGAACGACGGCACCCGACGGGTGTCTGAGGTTCGGTTGCGGATGTACACGCAACTCGTCACGCGCAGCCACGAGAAGTCCGCGACCGACAGCGCCTATTTCTGTGAATCGTTCCGCTTCGACAGGTCGGTCGACAACGGCGGGCTGGCTCAGATGGAGCGGTTACTGCAGTTCGGCAGGGTGCTGTCGCGCTGCATATAGGCGGATCGATCCAACCAAGTAAAGAAGGCGCTTGTCAGGTATCCGAAGGTCCCGATCAGCAATAACAGGCCCCATGCCTCGGCGGTCTCGAAACGCTGTTGGCTTTCGACAAGTAGTCGTCCGAGTCCCGCTCCGGTGCCGAAGATATCCACCAGCAGCGTGACGATGAGCGCCATGGCCGAGGCCACTCTCACGCCGAGCAGGATCCCAGGCGACAGCGACGGCAGGATGACCTTGCTCCACCGCTGCAGCGCCGTCAGGCCAAGCGTGTGCGACATCTCAAGCCGTACAACGGGAACGGTGCGCATGGCGGCGGCAGCGGCCAACAACACCGGCCAGGAGACGATCAACGCGACGACCAAAACGCCACTGAGCTGACCGGGCCCGAGTAGCAATACCACCACCGGTACAACCGCGGCGCCGGGGACGGCGGCAAGGAAAGCGATCGACGGATTGAGGGCACGGTCGATGCGACGTGACGCGCCGATCGCCACACCGGCAAGGCAGCCGATGGCGACGGCGAACGTCAATCCGAACGCATATGTCGAAAGGGTTTGCGCAACAGCCGGCATCAGTGCCCGTGAGATATGCACGCGGCCAAGCGCCTTGAACCATTCACTCGGCGGCGGAAAGAACAACGACTCACTCGTCCCGAAGAGTTGCCACATCACCAGGACAGCGGCCACCGGTAGTAACCCGCGCAGTCGCGATGCGGGCTGCGCAACTGTGCTCGGGACCGACACCGACACGTCCACATTGGCCGGGCTGCCCGGCAGGGCGAAACTGACTGCGCGGCCGAGTAATGTGTTGAGCGCGAATCCGATGACGCCACATACCAGCGCGTACGCCCACATGCGCGCCGGCGCAAGCGCGTTGAGCGATGCGACCAGACCTCCACCGAGGCCGCGCTGATACATGATCATTTCGACGACGATGGAGACGAGCAGAGCGACGACCGCGGCCAGTCGCGCACCGATGAGCCATGACGGCACGGCCGTCGGCATCACGATCTTCCGAACCGTGGTGGCTCGGGAGAAATGCAACATCCGGGCGACGTCGTACTGGCGTGGGTGTGTCGCCGCCGCGCCCGCGGCCGTACACAGCACGACCGGCCACAGCGCGGCGTAGGCAGCGAGAAAGAACTCGGCAGCGACGGACGGTCCTAGAGAAATCACAGTCACCGGAATCAGGGTGACCGCCGGGATCGCCCGCAGAAAGTCGATCGAGGCGACGCCGTAGCTTCGCATCGTCGGCAGGAGCCCGAGAACAACCCCCAACACCGCGCCGAGTGTCATCGCGGTGACCGTTGCGACCAAGGTTATGGCCAGCGTGTGTGAGACGTCGTCGAGGAGTTCACCCGTGCGGGCCAACTCCGCCAGCGATGCCGTCACGTCGGCCGGGGCGGGAAGATATTCATAGCGCAGCAATTTCGTCGATGCCGAAAGCTGCCAGATGACGATCGCGACAACAGGAAGCAACAGGCCGACGAGCGGCGTTTGCGTCCGGCTAGCCATCATTGGCCTCCAACGTTTGTCCGAGGAGGTGCCGGGCTCTCATGTAGTCCGGCAGTTCGCGGGTGGTCAATTGGTCGCGTGGCCGCGGTATCTCTGTTTCAGCCGTGTGCGCGACAGCACCTGGATTGCCGGCCAGGACGAGTACGCGGTCGCTCAGATAGATCGCTTCGTCGAGATCATGCGTGATGAACACAACGGTGGCATCTGTCTGCTGCGCGACATTGAGCACCACATCCTGCAGGGCAGCTTTCGTAATCGCGTCGAGCGCTCCGAACGGCTCGTCCATCAGCAGCACCTTCGGCCCAAGGGCCAGCGCGCGAGCGAGCTGCGTCCGCTGGGCCATTCCGCCCGAAAGACGCGAAGGGTATTCCGCGCGGCTGTTCTCGAGACCGACCATCCGCAAAGCGTCTGCGACCCGGCGCTGCCGCTCATCTCGGGTAAATCGTCCCTCCAGGCCGAGCTCTGCATTGCGGGCGACCGTTCTCCAAGGCAAGAGTGCATTGCCGTAGTCCTGGAAGACCATGACGACACCTGTCGGCGGGCCGTGAACTTCCGTGCCGTCGAATGTCACCGTGCCGCACGATGCCGGCAGAAGACCGCCAAGTACACGCAGGAGCGTGGTCTTGCCGACACCAGAGCGCCCGATGATCGCGACGATCTCCCCGGCACGCACATCGAACGAGATGTCGCGTAACACGGGCTGTACGCCATCGGACGTAGGCAGCCGAACTCCGACCGAGTCGACCGAGTACAAGATCCGGTTCACGGTCCTTGCCACACCAAGGAATTCAGATCGGGGGCGGTGTGTGTGGAGCCGACAGCCTTCGATATGGCGAGATATGGTGCGAGTTCGTCCAGAGATATCTCAACGGCCCAGTCGGGTAACGGTGAGCGGGCGATAACGTCGGCCGGAATGTGCAGCCAGGATTCTGTCAACGCACGCGCCTGTGAAGGGTCGGCATTGAGAAAGTCGATCGCCTCGGTCATAGACTTGCGCCACGCCGCCAACGTCTCGGGGTGTTCACGGGCGAACTTGCCGGATGTGGTCCACACGGATGTTATTGCGGTGTGGACGTTTCCCCCGCTTGCATCATTGACGGCCTCAACAATGACGTCGTCGTGGACGTGAAAGCCGCGCGATTCGATAGCGCTGTAAAAGGGAATCGTGGCGATCGCGGCATCGACATGACCGGACTGGAGCTGATCACCCATGGTCGGAAACGGTGTCTGAACCAGCTTGACTTCGTTGCGTTTCACACCGTCGCGCTCCAGCAGATACACCAGTGCATCCGTAATGATCCCGGTGAGCGACGGCACCGCGACCGTCTTGCCCTTCAGCTGGGCGAGAGTATCGATCGAGGCATCCTTTGTGAGCCACACAGCATTTGGCCGCTCCCGAGATTGCCGCTGCAGACCCGCGACAATCTGTATGTCGAGGTGCTTCTCCGCCCCAACCAGCGCGAGCGTAGGGACGCTCATGACTATGTCGTACTCACCTTTGGCGAGAGCGGCCATGAACACCGGCAGATCCGTGCCCTCGGTGAGCTCGATCCGGAGTCCGTTGCGCTCACATATCTCTTTCGTGATCGCCACGTGCGCCGGAAGTGTACTCCCACTCGGAAAGAGCGCCACCCGGACAGGGGTGACACCCGGCTCCGCGGGCTCTGCGTTGTCGGCCCCGCAGCCGGCGAGCACAAGGACAAGGCAGGCAGTCAGAGTCAAGAGCCGTTTCGTCCATCGACCGCGTCGCATCATCTCTGGGACCCTCCCCGGTGTTCCCTGCGCTCGAACGCTATGACAGCGGCAGCCGTTCCCACGCGGAAATCGCCACCATAGAACGCAAGAATTAACGGTCAGGTCACGCTTGAGGTGGTCTCATATGGAGATGGTCTTTCATAGGGGGGAGACCGCCGGACGGTCGATTGCCGGAGGTTGGGCCAAAGTCACTACCTCGGGCAAGCGACCCTTGCTCCTCGATCGTGAGGATGATCTGGCCGCGATCGATGCCGCGTTGGCGGAGGCGGTCGGCGGAACGGGCGGCATCGTTCTGATTGAGGGGCCGCCCGGGATCGGTAAGACCGCGCTGCTCGATGAGCTTCGCGGACGTGCATGTGCATCGGGAAGCACTGTGCGGTCCGCACGAGCAGGGGAACTCGAGCGGGGATTCGGCTTCGGAGTCGTTCGCCAATTGCTCGAAGTCACCCTTCTCGGGGCAAACGCCGCTGAGCGCGCTCGACTACTGGCCGGTGCGGCTGCGCTCTCCGAACCGGTGTTCACAGAGATCGCTGTGGCTGAGGACACAGGCGATGTCGCATTCGCCACGCTGCACGGCCTGTACTGGCTAGTCGTCAATATCACCGAACGTGGGCCGTTGATCTTGACGGTCGACGACGCCCAGTGGGCCGACGAACCATCCCTGCGCTTCCTGCTACACCTCGCGAACCGGCTGGCCGGTCTGCCGGTCGTCATCGCGCTGACCGTCCGAGCCGGTGCAGATATGCAGCGGCCCCTTCTGGCTTCGCTGCTGCTGGAAGCGCGCCCGCCCATACTTCGTCCCAAGCCACTGAGCGAGTCCGCGGTGAGGCAGCTGGTCAGGTCCGACGTGGGCGATAACGCCAGTGTGGAGCTGTGTCGCGCGTGCAGAGACGCGACGGGTGGCAATCCCTATCTGCTCGTCGAGCTTCTCGGCGAGTTTCGCCGCGGGGGCAGCCTGGCCAACGAGATTGATCCCGAGGCAGTCGGCCACGTTGCCCCGGAGCGGATCGCGAAGGCGGTGTTGCTACGCGTCAGTCACCTTCACCCGCAGGCATCTGCCCTGGCTCGGTCGGTGGCGGTCCTTGGCGAACAGGCGCGACTTGCGATGTGCGCAGAGCTGGCCGGTATGGATGCCCACATCGCCCACAGACTGGCCATCGGCCTCGTCGACCTCGCGGTGCTGGTTCCTGGGGAGCCCTTGCGCTTCGTACACCCCATCGTTCGCACCGCGATCTATGAAGATCTGTCCGCGGTCGAGCGAGCTGACATTCATGCTCGTGCCGCTCGTCTACTGCACGGGCACCGGGCTGATCCGGGAACCATCGCGGTGCACCTCCTGGCAACTCCGCCGAGTGGCGACGCTGATGTGGTGACCATGTTGCGGGAGGCAGCGCGATCGGCACTGGGCGGCGGAGCCCCCGACACCGCCGGGGCCCTGCTCCGGCGGGCGCTGGATGAACCACCCGCACATGGCGATCGCCAGCTCGTGCTGTTCGAACTGGGAATCGCCGAGCACGAGACCGGGGATGAGGACGCGCGTGTTCATCTCCGAGAGGCCGGTGAGACCACTGCCGATCCCGTGCTCCGCGCCCGGGCATTCACCGCATTGGCATGGACGACGCATCCCGATGCGCGACACCAGCGTGAGCAACTTCCGCTGTATGAGAGGGCCGCCGCGGAAGTCCGCGGGCATGACCGCGAGCTGGCTCTGCAGGTCGAGGCGGCGCGGCTGGGTGCCCTGCTGCTCAATCCCGACCTACCCGCTAAGTACGAAGACGAGGCCCACGCCTTCGCGGAGCTGCCCGCTGCGACCGGCGCCGAATGCCTGTTGCAATCATTCGTTGCCCGAAGCGCGCTGGTCGCAGGGCCGATCGCGGTGGCGGGTGATCTGGCCGAGCAGGTCGCGTCGCACCCCGCCTTGGTCGGAGAGGGCGGGCACCCGCTTTGGCGCACGAACATCACCATCTGCCTGGTCGAAGCCGAGCGCTACGAGGTCGCCGACCGCATGCTGTCGCGTGCCATCCGCCACGCTGAGCGCGTCGGCTCACCCCAGTGGTTGGCGAGGGCGTTGTGGCTGCGCGGTTTGGCACGACATCGGTCCGGCGACCTGCGGGCGGCGGAAGCAGACGGGCGCGCTGCGGTCGATATCCACGGACTGACAGCCGACTACACCAAAACGCCGGGACTCGTCGTGGTGGTCGATTCGCTCGCTGATCAAGGGCGCGCCGAAGAGGGCGAGGATCTGCTCAGTGAACGGGGGATGGACGCCGAACTGCCGCCGACGCTGTTCTCAGTGCTGCCCTTGCTGGCGCGCGGCAGGTGCCGTGCCGCCATGGGGGACCATGCGCGGGCTCGTGCCGACCTGGAGGATGCGTTACGACGTATCGAAATCAGTCGTGGCCTTTTCCCGTGGGCCACCGACGCTCGGGTAGCGCTCGTGCCAGTGCTGTGCGCCATGGGCGAGGCCGATACGGCAGGCGAAGTCGCCGACGCCGCCTATGCCGCCGCGGCGATTGCCGAGTCCCGCCGGAGGATCGGGGGAGCGCTGCGTGTCCGCGGACTATTGGAGGGGGGTAAGCGGCGTCTGGAGCTGCTACGGGAAGCGGCGGAGACTTTGGCGAATTCACCCGCCTTGCTGTGGCGCGCGGAGGCATACGTCGACCTTGGCGCCGCGATGCGCGTTGACGGACAGGCGGTCAGCGCGCGTGAGATTCTCAGGGAGGGCATGGAACTGGCGCACCGGTGCGGGGCAACACCGTTAGCCGACCGCGCCGAAGAGGAACTCCGCGCCGCGGGCGGTCGCCCCAGGCGGCGAGCCGGCATCGGCGCTGACGCGCTCACCGCCAGCGAGCGTCGCGTCGCGGAACTGGCCGCTGGGGGTGCCAGCAACAAAGAGATCGCGCAGTCGTTGTTCGTGACGCTGCGCACTGTGGAACTGCATCTCTCCAATGCATACGGCAAGCTCCAGATTCGGTCACGTCGCGAACTTGCCGCGGCGCTTCAGAGGTGATGTCCTTAGGGTCACGAAGCCATCGAATAATCCGGCAGTTCAATCGAATTCGCAGCGGTGAACCACAACTTGGCGGCGAGCGGCCGGAACGGCCAGCGTTGCATCCACTTCATCACTGCGATATTGATCGCAATGTCGAGCGGCGAGTTCGGTGCGTAGCGGTCGATGGTCCGACGATGCCTGCTCCGGCTGATCAACACGGTCGGTTGTGCCACGGCACCAGAGCAGGGCGGCGGACTAGATCTGCAGCGCTTGGTAGGTCCGGCGCACGAATTTCGGTTGCACACCTTGTAGTTTGGCCAGAGAGGTGTTGCCTGCAACCGCCTCCCCGGCGTCGGCAGACAGGTCGGGGTGGTTCTGGATCAGGTACAGCAGAATGAGATCCGCCGACGGATCGGCTTGCCACCATGTCCCGTATGCACCCGGCCACGTGAACGTGCCCTTGCCGCCGGGGCCGAACAACTGCCGCGACTTCGCGGGGTCGGTGACCACCGACAGGTTCAAGCCGAACCCGCGACCGATCCAGTAGGGCATTCCCAGAAAGGGATACCGCCTCTGCTCATCGGTCAACTGGTCGCTGCGCATCACCCGGGCGGACTCCTCCGACAACAAACGCGTTCCGTCTAGTGCTCCGCCTGCCAGCAGCATCCGCGCGAAGCGCAGATAGTCATCGGCAGTCGACCACAGCCCCGCCCCGCCGCTGCACAGCGGCGGATCCGTGATGGGCGCCGGGCCCATCGAGTTGTGGTGAAGCGTGTCGCCTTCGCCGAGTTGGTACATCGTCGCCGCGCGCTGCCGTCCGGTCGGGCCGACGCTGAAGCCGGTGTCGGGCATGCCAAGTGGCTCGAAGATACGTTCGGCCAACACGGCGGCCAGCGGCTTTTCCTCGATCCGCGATAACGCGATGCCGAGCACATCGGTCGAGACGCTGTACGTCAGCCGCGCGCCGGGCTGATGCGCCAGGGGAAGCTTGGCCAGGTCCGCCAGCCACCCGTCCTGGTCCTGCCGGTGCGACAGCTTTCCGTATGCACGGGCGAGCGGGCCGGGTACCGAAAACGCATAGGCGAAGCCGCTGCGGTGGGTCATCAGGTCGTCGATGGTGACCGGCCGCTCAGCGGGAACGGTGTTGTCCAGCGAGCCGTGGATGTCCGACACCACGCAAAGTCCGGACAGCTCCGGTAGCCACTTCGCGACCGGATCGGCCAGTGAGAGCCTGCCCTCGTCGACCAGCGTCATCGCCGCGGCGACGGTCACCGGCTTGGTCATCGAGGCGATGCGGAACATGGTGTCGCGTTGCATCGGCAGGCGGGCCTCGATATCGCGGTACCCGAGTTCGTTGACCTGCAACACCTCGCCTGCCTGCCACACCAGCGTGACCGCGCCAGAGAGCAGACCCGCGTCGATCGCCTCGGTCATGGATGCACGGTTGCCGTCGAGATTCATCGGCGCCAGCGTACTCAGACCCTCGAGAAAACACTTCGGTCGAGACTTCGGTCGTCGGCTCTATGCCGCGTACGCAGCGAAGACAACACTTGAAAGCGTCGCAAATTCGGATGTGTGGCAACTGACCGGGATTGGGCGAACAGTCATCCTGCGACGATCGGTGGCCCGCATTGAGCGGGAGGTAATGCGATGAGCTGTGCACTGTATGTCGGGCGTGTTGGAGCCTTGGCGGTCGCACTCGGAATCGGCGCAGTGATCGCCGGTGTGCCGGGTGTCGCCTGGGCGGCCCCGGACGGCGATCCCGATCCGTCGGATCCGCCGGGGGTGTCGGCGTCCGAGAATCCCGACGATGCAGCGGGGGAGGCGCCCGCTCAGGACCCCGGGGATTCCGATCCCGGTGATCCTGGTGATGCCGGCGATTCAGGCGACCAAGGTGATGGCGGCGAGGTAGTCGACTCCGCGGGTGGAATGAACGTCGACAGCTCCGGGGGCGCGATCACCTCGACGAACCCCGGCAGCGTCGGTGCGAAATCCAAGCACAAGGATCGCGATACCGATCCGCCAAAGAAACGATCGACGGTCAAGCCGAAGGTGTTCTCGTTGGCGCCGCCGTCGGCCAAGACGACACCGCCGTCAACGACGAAGACAGTGGCCGAGCCGGGCCGCAAGCCTGGGTTGCAAGCGCCGACGCTGCGCATCGCTCCGCCGACGGACCCCGGCCCGCAGCTCAAGCCGTCGAGCCCGAAGGTCGATGTGCCGCGGCTGCCACGTACCTTGGCAGGGTCTCAGCCGTCGATCACGTCGACGATGACGGCGGTGACCAAACCATTGGCACAGCCAGCAGTTTCGCGACTGCTGTCGTTCGTGACACTGGTCCCGACAGCGGATGGTAAGCGGCCGGTCTCGACCGACTCGCCGTTGTTGTCTGCCTTCCTGGCTGGCGGGCGTCGCGCGTCGCGACAAGCGGTCGTCAGCGCCGCCGACGCCCGCGTCCCGGCAGCTCAGCCGCAGCAGTCGAGTCTGATGATGGCGGTGGCGGCTGCGGTGAACCCGTCGCCGACGGTCGGGGTGCCCAATCAGGGCACCGGTGCAGTTTCCGGGTCGCTGAACGGCTACACCATCACGAGTCAACCGACGAACGGAACCGTGATCGTAACCGGAGACACCTATACCTACACCCCGACCGTGCCTGTCCGTCTGCGCGCGGCCCTGACAACGCAGCCCGATTACGACAGCTTTGCAGTTGCGATCAGTGGCCAGCCGGCCAGCACGGTGACGGTTCCGATCCTGCCTGCTGTGCTGTCGAACCAGTCGGCCATTCCGGCTGCGGGTCAACCAGCATTGGCAACTCCAACGGGAATCGCGATCAACGGCGCCTACGCGTACGTCACCAATGAGGCCACCAATGCCAACAGGGTGTCGGTGATAAATATCGCAACGGGCGCCGTTGTCAAAACCATTTCTGTGGGTAGCCAGCCCTCGGCCGTGGCGATCAGCCCCACAGCCAAGCGTGCGTATGTCACCAACCGCGCGAGTGGGACCGTCACGGTCGTCAACACCGATACCAACACCGTCGTCGGCTCGGCTATCCGCGTCGGCACGTCGCCGCAGGATGTAGCCGTAAACACCGCGGGCACACAGGTTTTCGTCGCCAACAACGGCAGCAGCAGCGTGTCGGTCATCGAGCCGAATTTGAGCAATAAGGTCACCACGATCAGCCTCGGCTTCGGCAACTCTGCGCCGACCGCGATCGCTCTCAGCGCTGACGGCACCCGCGCGTACGTCACCCATCGCACGATCACCGGTGGCGGCGCGGTGTCCATCATCAATACGTCGACGAAGAAAGTCATCTCCACGGTGGCTGTCGGATCGACTCCGCCGCAGATGTCGCTGTCGCGGGAACCAAAGGTCTATGTCGCCAACTACAACAGCAGTACTGTGTCTGTGATCAACACGGCCACCAACAACAGCGTCACCACGCTCAACGTCGGAAGTAAACCGACCTCACTGGCGGTCAGCCCAGACGGGTCCATGGTGGTCATAGCGCGCGACGACGACAACATCGCGATCATCGATACCAAGACCACCACTGTCATCGGTGCCCAGCACGTGCTCGACTCGACGACGCCACTCGGCGGCCATGTCGTGGCGTTCGACTCCAACGGCCGGGTCCTCATCACCGATGCCGCCGACCACACCGTGCGAGTTGTCGGCCTGGCGCGTGGGAACACTACACCGGTTGCCGCCGACGATCCGACCATGGACACCATCGACTCCAACGGGGTGGTCACGGGCGCGCTCAATATCACTGATAGCGACGGGGATTCGCTCACATACACAGTAAGCGGCCTATCGGCGACCACAGGAACCGTGACCGTCGACTCGACAGGCATGTATACCTTCAGCCCGAGCCAGGCGGCCCGTGATCAAGCCGCCCAGCCCGGCTTTCCCACCACTGTCAGCTTCACGGTGCGCGCCGAGGACCGCTTCCACGCCTTCAAGGACGCGACTGTCACCGTCCCCATTGAGCCGAGCACGCCCGGCCGGACCTGTAACTGGCGAGATCACAGCGACCACGACGCAGATCCCCCTAGGCGCATGGCCCGACTTCCTCGCTAGCACGGGATCCCGGGTGTACGTGCTGAATGCCGGCGAATCGACGGTCTCGATCATCGACACCAATACCAACACGGTGATCGACACATCCGACCAACTGCCGGCTGGCGGAGCCATGGTGTTGAGCCCGGACGGCAAGCTTTATGTCGCTGAGTACGTCGGTAGCCGCGTCCTCGTTCTCGACGCTGCAACCTTGGAGCAGGTCGACACGATCAACGTGACGACCACATACGGCGGAACCTTGGCGGTGAGCCGGAACGGCCAATACCTCTACGTCGGTTCGACATCGTACGACCTCGTCCCCTACTACGACGAGTACGGCAACCCCTACTATGACGAATACGGGAACCCCTACTACTTCTATACGAATCCGAAGGGCTCTGTGTCGGTTGTCGACACGACGACCAAGGGCGTGATCGCGAGTATCCCGATAGGTCCATCGATCGGCAACGTCGAACTCAGTCCAGACGGAAAGCTGTTGTACGCCAACGCCCCGGACCGCGTGCACGTCATCGACACCGAGACCAACAAAGAGGTCACATCTTTCGGGTCGGCGGACAGCCGGCTGATGTTGCGTTCAGTCCCGACAGCAAGCGGGCCTACATCACGAACCTTCAAAGCGGTGAGCTTTATGTGATAGACACCACGACCAACGCCGTCATCGCCAAGCCGATCATCGACAGCATCGACTATCGATATTTCCCCGAATGGGATTACGAGCACGAAGCCGGTTTCCCCACCGATCTTGAGGTCAGTGAGGACGGCCAACGCATTTACATCGCTCGTGGCGACGACATCGTCGTCGTCGACGCGGGGACCAATTCCGTGATCGGAGAACTTCGCATCGCGACCAATATCCCGAACGAGGGTGCTCAATCCCTGACGATCGCCGACGACGGCACAATCTATGCCACGCTGGAAGATACCGTCGTGGCGGTGGAAGTCACAGAGCCACCGACACACACGAACCTAACGCTATCGGAGGCGGGTTCGGGCGCAAAAATGATGTTGATGGCAGCCGTCGTGAATTCGGCGCCGACGGCTTCGTCATCGATGGGGGACCCGGATCAGACCACCGGTCAGATCACCGGCAACGTGAGTGCGTCAGATATTGACGGCAACTCGTTGACCTACACGGTGCCGCCATCGGGTGCCGGCGCGCCGACGCGGGGCACAGTGTCGGTCAACGGAACAACCGGAGCCTTTGTGTACATGCCGACGTCGGCAGCGCGCACGGCCGCCGGGATTTCGGCGGGACCGGACTTCGACACGTTCACTGTGACCGTCAGCGACGGACAGGGCGGCGCAACGCCGGTGACTGTGCAGGTGCCGGTGTTGCCTGGGGTCTTTGAAAACTCCAACACGCCGGCCAGTACGCAAGCCAATCCCTCCGGCGTGGCGATCGTCGGCAATCGTGCGTATGTGGCCAATCAGGGCACCAACACGGTCTCGGTCATCGATACCACCACCGGTGCGGCCGTGGGTAATCCGATCGTGGTGGGGTCTGCGCCCACCGGAGTAGCGGCCAAGCCTAATACCTCACCGGTGCCTAATAGCTCAACGGTGTATGTGACTAACCGCACCAGCGGGACCTTGTCGGTGATCAGCACATCGGACAACAAGGTCGTCAACACGATCACGGTGGGCATACAGCCGGAGTCGGTCACCTTCAGCACCGACGGAACACGGGCGTATGTCGCGAATTACGGCTCCAAGTCCGTGTCGGTGATCGACACGACACTGGCACAACAGCCGAAGGTGATCGCCACGATCAGCAACGTGGGCACCAACCCGCGCGGAATCGCCTATGTCCAGACGGCGAATGGTCCGCGGGTGTATGTGGCCAATTCAGGCGGTGGGACGGTGTCGGTGATCAACGCCTCGACCAACAAGCTGATCGATACCAAGCCGTCGACAACCCTCACGGTCGACCCCATTTCGGTGGGCTCCGCTCCGCAACAGATCGCAGTGAGCCCTGACGGCACGCGGATCTATGTGACGAACCAGAATTCCAACAGTGTTTCGGTCATCAAAACCGCGACCAATGCCATCGATGGGGCGGCCATCGCTGTGGGATCGAAGCCGGCAGGGGTAGCACTTAGTGCCGACGGATCGACCCTCTACGTCGCCAACGGTGATGACAGCGTCTCCGTCGTTGACACCAAGACCCGCAACGTTTTCGGCGTGATGACTCTCGATGGTGTCCCCGGAAACAACCTCCACGCAGTTGTGGTGCGTAAGGATGGCGGGCTGCTGGTTTCCGACTTGGCCGACCGCGCGGTGCGCATCGTCAACTATCAACGCGGCAACACCGCACCGGTTGCGCTCGCCGACCCCACCGTGGGCAATGCAAACACCAGCGACGGCGCGATCTCTGGCGCCGTGAATATCAAGGATTGGGACGGTGACTCGCTGAGTTACAGCACCGGTACAGCACCGGCCAGGGGGGCCGTGACCTTTGATCCGGTCGCGGGGACCTACACGTACACCCCCACGCAGGCTGCCCGCGACGCCGCGGCGCAAAGCCTGGGGGAGGACCTCGACACCTTCACAATTCGCGCTACTGACACCAGGTACGCATCGACGACGAGCACGTTGGTTGTCGTAAAGGTGTTACCGTCCGCGAACCCGCCCACCCAGAACCCGAGTTCTCTGTCACCAGTGAAGAGCGCCGATCCGTTTACCGGTGAGGTCCGCGGGTTTGTCGGCCCAAGCGGCCTGAGCTACACGGTGATCAGCGCCCCAGCGAACGGCACTGTGACAGTCACACCGCAGGGCGAGTATGTATACCGGCCGACGCAGGCGGCACGGTTGGCCGCGGACCAGACTGCGGGAGCCGACACCGACCATTTCACCGTGCGGATCACTAGTGGGCAGACCAGCACCACGGTCCCGGTGACGGTGCCGGTGATGCCGGCGCAACTCGTGGTGGACAACAACTTCGCGCCTGCCGTCGGCAACGGGGCAGCGGGCGTGGACCTCAACTATCGGCGAGCGTGGATCGTGAATCAGGCGGACGGCACGATGACGATCATCACCGTGCCGAACGGCGCGGCGGTGGCCACCATTCCGGTAGGGAACTCGCCCACCTCGGTCGCCTTCGATGGGATGGCGTACGCATGGGTCACCAACCAGGCCAGTAATACCGTGTCCGTCGTCGACCTGGTGTACAACCCCGGCGCGGTAACAACGCTCTCCGGCTTCAACCAGCCATCTGCGGTCGTTACGGATTACCCCGGTCTTGTCTTCGTCGCCAACAAGGGCAATGGCACCGTGTCGGTGCTCAATTCCTCTACCAGACAGGTGATTAGGACCTTCCCGGTCGGGCAGAGTCCGATCGCGATGGCGCTCACGGGCGCTCACCTCTATGTCGCGAATTCGGGCAGCAATACGGTGTCGATGATCGATCTCGAAACCGACTCCGTCCGAGCGACGATCCCGGTCGCTGCCGCCCCGACGGCAGTAGCGACGAATCCGAACGGGACACGTGTCTATGTGACGAACTCTGACGGCACAGTGTCGGTGATTGATGCCTCCGCGAACACCGTCATAGGCTCGCCGGTGCGCGTCGGGCCGCAGCCGTCTAGCGTCTCGGTCTCACCTGACGGCAGCCTGGCGTACGTCGCTAATGCCGACGATACGGTGTCGGTGATAGATACGCGCACGAACACCGTTGTGCGGACTGTCGCAATCGATCCCAACCCCGAATTGGGTTCGCATTCCCTGGTGATCAGCCAGGAACGCACATACCCGCCGCGGCGTCCAGATGGCGCCCGCATATACGTCACCGACGCGGCCGACAAGACCGTGCGGGCAATTTCGCTAACGGCGCCGGCACCGCCGGAAATCGCGGCGACGACGACGCCTGTCTCGGTCGCCAACCCTTCGGCAATTGTCACTGTCGGGAACCGGGCATACGTCGCGACCGCTGACTACAACTCGTACACCAATAATGTGTCGGTGATCGACCTCGATCCAACAAGTCCCACCTACAAGCAAGTCATCGACACCATTCCAGTCAGCTACATGAACGGCTGGTACATGCCGGCGGGAGCAACCATAGTTGCCACACGACAAGGCGACCGCGTGTTTGTCACCGATCCCGAGAACAACAATGTGCTGGCGATTGACACCAGTACCAATACCGTTGTCAATACCTACCCTGTTCCGGTCCAGCAGCCCGACTACTACGAAGTGCCCAACACCGTCAGCGACGTGATCCTCAGCGGCGACGGCAGTCGTCTTTATGTTTCGTCGACTGATGGGTACATCAGGGCAATTGATACTGCCAGTAAGTCCGTCGTCGGGGCGACTGTGGCCGGCGCCGATATGGCGGTCAGCCCGGACGGGCGGCGGCTCTATGTCACTGGCGGCGAAGCCATCTCGGTGTACGACACCGCATCGATGGCCAAGGTCGGCGAGATTCATGTCGGTCCTTCACAATTCGACGAATCTCGCCAGATAGCGATCAGCGCGGATGGGACTCGCGCATATGTGACCGGGCGTGTTGCTGTCGTCGAAGACGCCAACGCGGGCTATTTCCAGGGCGAGTCCATCATCACCGACTCCGCTGGCAACCTGTGGCGTGTAGTCGGCTCCTACGACGTGGTGTCGGTGATCGACATCTCCAACCCGGCGAGCGCTACGTACAACACCGAGGTCGCCACAATCCCAATCACCACCAGCGCGTGGGACGTGGCGACCAGCGCCGACGGCAAGCGGGTCTACGTCACCGCTTCGGACGGAAAGAGGGTCACGGTCATCGACACCACCACAAATACTGTGGTCGGGCAGGTCACCACCGATCAGAATGCCGGCGGGATCCGCTCCCTGTCGGTGGGGGGAAACGGCACGCTCTACATCACCGACGGCTACGACGGCACGTTCTACGCAGTCATTGTCGGATCACTGAACGTGTAATTCCTCATCCGGCTGCCGAAGAGGTGTCGCCGGCACCCTTCGGGATGGCCGGTGCTAAGCTCCCCGCAGTTCGACGTCCTTTAACGATCCGTCCAGAGAGGCGGAGAAGGAGGTCAGGGCCCTTGGGCGCCACCGACTCTTCAGACACCGACCGGGAATTGATGACCGCGGCGGACGTCGGTCGGACCGTTTCCCGCATCGCTCACGAGATCATCGAGAAGACCGCCCTCGACGGTCCCGATGCCCCGAGCGTCGTCCTTCTCGGCATCCCGACCCGCGGCGTCGCGCTGGCCGCCCGGCTCGCCGAGAAGATCCGGGAGTTCGCCGGTGTCGACGTCCCACACGGCGCCCTCGACATCACGCTGTATCGCGATGACCTCAACATCAAGCCGCCACGGCCGCTGGAGGAGACCTCGATACCCGACGAGGGCATCGACGGCAGTGTCGTGGTGCTGGTCGACGACGTGCTGTACTCCGGCCGCACCGTCCGGGCCGCGCTCGACGCCCTGCGCGACATCGGCCGGCCCCGGGCAGTTCAACTCGCCGTCTTCGTCGACCGCGGCCATCGCGAGTTTCCGTTGCGGGCCGACTACGTCGGCAAGAACGTGCCGACCTCACGGAGCGACAACGTCAAGGTGCGCCTGACCGAACACGACGGGCACGACGGCGTCGGGATCGCATCCCACGGAGGTCCGGCCCGATGAGCGCTCATGCGAAATGGAGACGGTGCCCGTGAGTCCACGCCATCTGCTTTCCGCGGCGGACCTGACCCGCGACGAGGCGACCGCGATCCTCGACGACGCCGACCGGTTCAGCGAATCGTTGCTCGGGCGGGAGGTCAAGAAGCTGCCGACGCTGCGCGGGCGCACCGTCATCACCATGTTCTACGAGAACTCCACGCGGACCAGGGTCTCGTTCGAGGTCGCGGGCAAGTGGATGAGCGCCGACGTGATCAACGTCAGCGCCTCGGGGTCGTCGGTCGCCAAGGGCGAGTCACTGCGCGACACCGCGCTGACCCTGCGGGCCGCAGGCGCCGACGCGTTGATCATCCGCCATCCGGCTTCGGGTGCGGCACAGCAGCTCGCCGAGTGGACGGCGACCGAAAACGGCGGCGGCCCCTCGGTGATCAACGCCGGCGACGGCACCCACGAGCATCCCACTCAGGCGCTGCTGGACGCGCTGACGATCCGCCAGCGGCTCGGCGGCATCGAGGGCAAGCGGGTGGTGGTCGTCGGCGACATCCTGCACAGCCGGGTGGCGCGATCCAATGTCATGCTCCTGCACACCCTCGGGGCAGAAGTGGTCCTGGTGGCTCCGCCGACGCTGTTGCCGGTCGGGGTCTCCGGTTGGCCGGTCACCGTGTCCCACGACTTCGATGCCGAACTGCCCGTCGCCGACGCGGTGCTGATGCTGCGCGTCCAGGCCGAGCGGATGACCGGCGGGTTCTTCCCTTCGGCGCGCGAATACTCGGTGCGCTATGGGCTGTCGGAGAAGCGGCAGGCGTTGTTGCCCGGACACGCGGTGGTGCTGCATCCCGGGCCGATGCTGCGCGGCATGGAGATCTCGTCCTCGGTCGCTGACTCCACGCAATCAGCTGTGCTGCAACAGGTTTCGAACGGAGTTCACGTCAGGATGGCAGTGCTGTTCCACTTATTGGTCGGTGCCGATCAGGGAGTCTTGAGCGCATGAGCACTGTTCTGATACGGGGGGTCCGCCTTTACGGCGAAGGCGACCCGGTCGACGTGCTGGTCGACGACGGCCAGATCGCCGACATCGGCGCCGACCTGTCCATCCCGGACGATGCCGACGTTGTAGACGCCTCGGGCCAGATTCTGCTGCCCGGCTTCGTCGACCTGCACACCCATCTGCGCGAACCCGGACGAGAATACGCCGAGGACATCGAAACCGGTTCTGCCGCAGCAGCGTTGGGTGGTTATACGGCGGTGTTCGCAATGGCCAACACCAACCCCGTCGCGGACAGCCCGGTGGTCACCGACCATGTCTGGCACCGCGGCCAGCAGGTCGGGCTGGTCGACGTGCATCCCGTCGGCGCGGTCACCATGGGACTGGCCGGAACGCAGCTGACCGAGATGGGGATGATGGCCGCGGGCGTGGCCCAGGTCCGGATGTTCTCCGACGACGGCATCTGCGTCCACGACCCGCTGGTGATGCGTCGCGCCCTCGAGTACGCGACCGGTCTCGGCGTGCTCGTCGCACAGCACGCCGAGGAGCCGCGGCTGACGGTCGGCGCCGTCGCCCACGAAGGCCCCAACGCCGCCCGGTTGGGCCTGTCGGGTTGGCCGCGCGCCGCCGAGGAATCCATCGTCGCCCGCGACGCATTGCTGGCCCGTGACGCCGGGGCGCGGGTGCACATCTGCCACGCCTCCACCGCGGGCACCGTCGAGATCATCAGATGGGCCAAGGAACAAGGCATTTCGATCACCGCGGAGGTGACCCCGCACCATCTGCTGCTCGATGACGACAGGCTGGCCACCTACGACGGGCGCAACCGGGTCAACCCGCCGCTGCGGGAGTCCAACGACGCCGAGGCGCTGCGTCAAGCCCTCGTCGACGGCGTCATCGACTGCGTGGCCACCGACCACGCGCCGCACGCCGAGCACGAGAAGATGTGCGAGTTCGCCAATGCCAGGCCCGGCATGCTCGGCCTGCAGACTGCGCTGTCCGTGGTCGTCGAGACGATGGTCCGACCGGGGCTGTTCACGTGGCGCGACGTCGCCCGGGTGATGAGTGAGAACCCAGCGGACATCGTTGGGCTGCCCGACCACGGCAGGCCGCTGGAGGTGGGCGAGCCGGCCAACCTGACCGTCGTCGACCCCGACGCGGCGTGGACGGTGACCGGTGCCGAGCTGGCCAGCCGGTCGGACAACACCCCGTATGAGTCGATGACGCTGCCGGCTGCGGTCACGTTGACGCTCCTGCGTGGCAAAGTCACCGCTCGCGACGGAAAATCTCCGGCATGAACACGCCAACTCTGGTCGGGTCGCTGATCGTGGCCGCGGTGCTCGCGGTGGCGATCGGCTTCGCTGTGCAGGCCATGATGCGCGGCTGGCGGCACCGCGCCGAGCGTCAGGCCGAACTGATCGGCGTGCTCCCGGCGATGCCGGACACGGTCGGACCCGTCGTCGTGCCTCCCATCAGGGGCGTCTATGTGGGCAGCACGCTTGCGCCGAGCTGGCAGGATCGCATCGCAGTCGGCGACCTCGGATATCGCACCAAGGCCGTCCTGACCCGTTATCCCGAGGGCATCATGCTGCAGCGCAGCGGCGCCCGGCCGATATGGATTCCCGACGGGTCGATCACCGCGATCCGGGCCGAACGCGGAATCGCAGGCAAAGCGATGACACACCACGGCATCCTCGCGATCCGGTGGCGGCTACCGTCGGGCACGGAGATCGACACCGGGTTCCGCGGCAACGACCGCACGCAGTACGCGCAGTGGCTGGGGGAGGAGGCGGCGTGAAGGCGGTTCTTGTCCTCGACGACGGCCGGATCTTCACGGGCACCCCGTTCGGGGCGCTGGGGCAGACGCTCGGCGAGGCCGTCTTCTCCACCGGCATGTCGGGCTATCAGGAGACGCTCACCGACCCGAGCTATCACCGCCAGATCGTGGTCGCCACCGCCCCGCAGATCGGCAACACGGGTTGGAACCAGGAGGACGCGGAGAGTCGCGGCGACAAGATCTGGGTCGCCGGTTATGCCGTACGAGACCCCTCGCCCAGGGCGTCCAACTGGCGGGCCACCGGGACTCTCGAAGACGAACTCGTCCGGCAGGGCATCATCGGAATCGCGGGCATCGACACCCGTGCGGTCGTCCGCCACCTGCGTAGCTTCGGTTCGATGAAGGCGGGGGTCTTCTCCGGAGCCGCATTGGCCGCTCCCGACGAGCTTCTGGAACGCGTCCGCAACCAGCCGTCGATGCTCGGTGCCGACCTCGCTGGTCAGGTTAGCACCGACGGCGCCTACGTCGTCGAAACCGAGGCGCCGCAACGGTTCACCGTGGCCGCCATCGACCTCGGTATCAAAACCAATACGCCACGCAACTTCGCCAGACGCGGCATCCGCAGCCATGTGCTGCCGTCGTCGGTGACATTCGACCAGATCGCCGACATCGAGCCCGACGGCGTGTTCCTGTCCAACGGACCGGGGGACCCCGCGACCGCCGACCATATCGTCGGCGTCACCCGCGAGGTGCTCGGCGCGGGGATCCCGTTGTTCGGAATATGTTTCGGCAATCAGATCCTGGGCCGCGCGCTCGGCCGGTCGACCTACAAGATGGTGTTCGGACACCGAGGGATCAACGTTCCGGTGATCGACCACACCACCGGGCGGGTCGCCGTCACCGCGCAGAATCACGGCTTCGCGCTGGAAGGCGAGGCGGGTGAGCGGTTCGACACGCCGTTCGGCACGGCGGAGGTGAGCCACACATGCGCCAACGACGGCGTGGTGGAGGGGATCAAACTCGTTGACGGCCGGGCGTTCTCGGTGCAGTACCACCCCGAGGCGGCGGCCGGTCCGCATGACGCGAACTACCTCTTCGATCAGTTCATCGACCTGATGTCGGGGGAGCACAGATGACCGCGAGCGACCGCATTTGTACATGTTTTGGCGGCGTGTCGCGCACAGACACGGACGCTCGCGGTGGAAGGGGGTGTACGAGTGCCGAGGCGCGATGATCTCAACCACATCCTGGTGATCGGCTCGGGACCGATCCTCATCGGCCAGGCCGCCGAGTTCGACTACTCGGGGACGCAGGCCTGCCGGGTGCTGCGGGCCGAGGGGCTTCAGGTCACCCTGATCAACTCGAACCCGGCGACGATCATGACTGACCCCGAATACGCCGACAACACTTACATCGAACCGATCACCCCGGCCTTCGTCGAGCGCGTCATCGCACAGCAGGCCGAGCGCGGCAACAAGATCGACGCCCTGCTGGCGACGCTCGGCGGGCAGACCGCTCTGAACACCGCAGTGGCGCTGTACGAGAACGGCGCGCTCGACCGCTACGGCGTCGAACTCATCGGCGCCGACTTCGAAGCGATCCAGCGCGGCGAGGACCGGCAGCGGTTCAAGGACATCGTGGCCAAGGTCGGCGGCGAATCCGCCCGCTCGCGGGTGTGCTTCACCATGGACGAGGTTCGCGAAACCGTCGACGAGCTCGGCCTCCCGGTCGTGGTCCGCCCGTCGTTCACGATGGGCGGGCTGGGCTCGGGCATGGCGTACTCCGCCGAGGACGTCGATCGGATGGCGGGCGACGGCCTGACCGCCTCGCCGTCGGCGAACGTGCTGATCGAGGAATCGATCTACGGCTGGAAGGAGTTCGAGCTCGAGCTGATGCGCGACGGGCACGACAACGTGGTGGTGGTGTGCTCGATCGAGAACTTCGATCCGATGGGCGTGCACACCGGCGACTCCGTCACCGTCGCTCCGGCCATGACGCTGACCGACCGCGAATACCAGACCATGCGCGACCTCGGTATCGCCGTGTTGCGTGAGGTCGGCGTCGACACCGGCGGCTGCAACATCCAGTTCGCGATCAACCCCGCCGACGGCAGGCTGATCGTCATCGAGATGAACCCGCGGGTGTCGCGGTCGTCGGCGCTGGCCTCCAAGGCCACCGGCTTCCCGATCGCCAAGATCGCCGCAAAGCTCGCGATCGGATACACCCTCGACGAGATCCTCAACGACATCACCAAGGAAACCCCAGCCTGCTTCGAGCCCACGCTCGACTATGTCGTCGTCAAGGCGCCCCGGTTCGCATTCGAGAAGTTTCCCGGCGCCGATCCCACGCTGACCACCACGATGAAATCCGTCGGCGAAGCGATGTCGTTGGGCCGCAACTTCATCGAAGCGCTGGGCAAGGTGATGCGGTCGCTGGAGACCGGTCGGGCGGGCTTCTGGACCGGCCCGGAACTCGATGTCGACGTGCGAGAGCTGCTGGACCGGCTCAAGACCCCGACCGACGGTCGGCTGTATGACATGGAGCACGCGTTGCGGCTCGGCGCGAGCGTCGAGGACGTGGCCGTCGCATCGGGTGTCGACCCGTGGTTCGTCGAACAGATCAACGGGCTGGTGGCGCTGCGGACCGAACTGCTCGACGCACCCGTGCTCGACGAGGAGCTGCTCAGGCGAAGCAAACACAGCGGCCTGTCGGACCGCCAGATCGCCGCGCTGCGGCCGGAACTGGCCGGCGAGGTCGGTGTCCGGGCGCTGCGCCAACGGCTCGGCATCCACCCGGTGTACAAGACCGTCGACACCTGCGCAGCCGAGTTCGAGGCCAAGACGCCGTATCACTACAGCAGCTACGAGCTCGACCCGGCGGCGGAGACCGAAGTCGCCCCGCAGACTGAAAAAGCGAAGGTGCTCATTCTCGGCTCCGGCCCGAACCGCATCGGCCAGGGCATCGAGTTCGACTACAGCTGTGTGCACGCCGCCACCACGCTGTCGGCCGCGGGATTCGAGACGGTGATGGTCAACTGCAATCCCGAGACGGTGTCGACGGACTACGACACCGCTGATCGGTTGTACTTCGAGCCGCTCACCTTCGAAGATGTGCTCGAGGTGTACTACGCCGAATCAGCCTCCGGCGCAGGCGGTCCCGGCGTGGCCGGTGTCATCGTCCAGCTGGGCGGCCAGACGCCGCTGGGCCTGGCCGAGCGGCTGGAGAAGGCGGGCGTGCCGATCGTGGGCACCAGCCCGAAGGCCATCGACCTTGCAGAGGACCGAGGCGCGTTCGGTGAAGTGCTCAACACCGCTGGCCTGCCTGCGCCACAGTTCGGCACCGCCACCAGCTTCGAGCAGGCCCGGCGCATCGCCGCCGACATCGGCTATCCGGTGCTGGTGCGACCGTCCTACGTGCTCGGTGGACGCGGCATGGAGATCGTGTACGACGAGGACACGCTACAGGGCTACATCACCCGCGCCACCGAACTGTCACCCGAGCACCCTGTGCTCGTCGACCGATTTCTCGAGGATGCCATAGAGATCGACGTCGACGCTCTGTGCGACGGCACCGAGGTCTACATCGGCGGGATCATGGAGCACATCGAAGAGGCCGGCATCCACTCCGGTGACTCAGCCTGCGCCTTACCGCCGGTCACGTTGGGCCGCAGCGACATTGCGTCGGTGCGCCGGGCCACCGAGGCCATCGCCCACGGCATCGGCGTCGTCGGCCTGCTCAACGTGCAGTACGCCTTGAAGGACGACGTGCTCTACGTGCTGGAGGCCAACCCCCGAGCCAGCCGCACCGTGCCGTTCGTGTCCAAAGCCACCGCCATTCCGCTGGCCAAGGCCTGTGCCCGAATCATGTTGGGCGCTAGCATCACCCAGCTGCGAGACGAAGGCGTGCTCGCGGCGACGGGCGACGGGGCGACCACACCGCGAAACGCGCCGGTGGCGGTGAAGGAGGCGGTGCTGCCCTTCCACCGCTTCCGCAAGGCCGACGGCTCCAACATCGACTCGCTGCTCGGTCCGGAGATGAAGTCGACCGGCGAAGTGATGGGTATCGACCGCGACTTTGGTAGCGCGTTCGCCAAAAGTCAGACCGCCGCCTACGGATCGTTGCCCGCGCAGGGCACTGTGTTCGTGTCGGTCGCCAACCGCGACAAGCGCTCGCTGGTCTTCCCGGTCAAGCGTCTCGCTGACCTCGGCTTCCGCGTTCTGGCCACTGGGGGCACCGCGGAAATGCTGCGCCGCAACGGTATTCCGTGCGACGAAGTTCGCAAGCACTTCGAACCGCCGGGCGACGGCCGGCCAGCGGTGTCCGCGGTTGACGCGATCAAGGCCGGCGACGTCGACATGGTCATCAACACGCCGTACGGAAACTCCGGTCCGCGCATCGACGGCTACGAGATCCGTTCGGCCGCAGTGGCGATGAACATCCCGTGCGTCACGACGGTGCAGGGTGCGTCGGCGGCTGTGCAGGGTATCGAGGCCGGCATCCGCGGTGACATCGGTGTGATGTCACTTCAAGAGCTGCACAGCGCGTTGGGGCCGGCTTGACGGCCGCGCCCACATTCGGTCGGCGGCTCGCCGACGCGGTGTCGACGCGCGGCCCGCTGTGCCCCGGCATCGACCCCCACCCCGAACTACTCGGAACGTGGGGTCTGTCGAATGACGTCGACGGGCTGCGCAGATTCTGCGACATCTGTGTCGAAGTGTTCGCCGACTACGCGCTGGTGAAGCCGCAGGTGGCGTTCTTCGAGACCTATGGCGCCGCAGGCTATTCGGTGCTCGAGGACACGATTGCCGCGCTCCGTTGCGCAGGGACGCTGGTGCTCGCCGACGCCAAGCGCGGCGACATCGGCTCGACGATGGCCGCCTACGCCGCCGCGTGGTGCGGCGATTCGCCCCTTGCCGCCGATGCCGTCACCGCCTCGCCGTATCTCGGCTTCGGTTCGCTCGACCCGTTACTCGACGTCGCGCAGGCGAATGGCAGAGGCGTCTTCGTGCTCGCGGCGACGTCGAACCCCGAAGGTGCTTCCGTGCAGAACGCCGCGCGGGGGGACACAACCGTGGCCCAGTCGGTGGTCGACGATGCCGCCGTTCGCAACCAGGGCGACACGCCCGGCTTCGTCGGCGTGGTCATCGGAGCCACCGTCGCCGAACCGCCTGACGTCAGTCGACTCGGCGGACCGGTACTTGTCCCAGGTGTCGGTGCGCAAGGCGGGAAGCCCGAAGCGCTCCGCGGATTCGCCGGCGCGCAACCAGGCCAGCTGCTACCCGCGGTGTCCAGAGAAATCCTGCGGGCGGGACCCGATGTCGGTGCGCTGCGAGCGGCCGCCGAGAAGATGCGCGACGCGGTGGCCTATCTGACGTGACCGCCTATGACGTCGCGGCGTGGACTGACTTGGCCAATACCGTCGCCGGCGGCGCGGCGGCCCTGGCCGGTCTGATGTTCGTCGGCTTATCGCTCAACCTGACCGACGTGCTGAGCTTCCCCGGGGTAGCTGCGCGCGCCGCGGCGACCATGGGCCTGACGATCGCCGTTCTGCTCGTCGCGGTCTTCGTCGCGACCCCGGGACAGGACGTTCGGGCGATGGCAGCAGAGATCGGTGCCCTTGGCGTTCGCGACGGCGGTGGGAGTGGTGGTAGGCGGGCGGTATCAGCGGTCCGGCCCGAACCGGAATCGCGCGTTGGCATCCATGGGTCTGCTCTTCTTCCCGGGCCGCTGTTGATCATCGGGGCGATCTCGCTGTGGTTTCAGTCAGGCGGCGGCCTGTACTGGGTGACCGCCGCTGTGGCAGTGGCTTTCGCGTCGGCATCGGCGACGCGTGGGTGTTGCTTGTCGTGATCAAACGCTGATCGCGCAACGGCGTGACACCTCGTCATGTCACGCCGTCTCGCGAGTACGTCCGCCTTACAGCGGAATCCATGTGCCCACTCTGGCCACTGCCAGCCCTGCGGCGAGCGTCGATGCGTGAACGGCCTGTCTGAAGCTCATCTGTGTCCTCCGCCTGTCATGTGGGGGCGCGTGTTCGCCTCACCGCCCCGACGCTAGGAACGCGAATTGGGTCTGCACTGTGTCGCGATTAGGTGTGTGCTGTGCGGTGCGTGACGTCGGAGAAGGGTCTACTACGTAATGTCGTTGTCGACGGCCGTCCGCTGCAGCAGAGCGGTGCCAACTCGGCACGACACGCCCGAAACACGGTGATCAGGCGAAATTTTCTTTTTTTGAAGGTTCACAGATGCGCCGAGCGGGCCGATGGAACGCCCGCATCCTCCCTCCGAGCCTTCGAAGCGCCCAAAAACCCCCTGTAAGCAGGTGGTTCGGCGCAAATCGCAAGGATCACAGCTTCCCCACCGGTTTCCGCGACCGCTGGTGAGAGCGACGAACATGCTGGGCTTTTGGCCGCAGAACCGGGGGGTGGGGTTCGCTTTCGTCAGTTTGCGTGGGTACGGTCGTCGCTGCTGGCTGGTGTTGTGACCAGTCAAGACAAAAGAGTGATGTGACGAGACGGAGGAACCCGTGGCCCTTCCCCAGTTGACCGACGAACAGCGCGCGGCAGCGTTGGAGAAGGCTGCTGCCGCACGTCGAGCACGAGCTGAACTCAAGGATCGGCTCAAGCGCGGCGGCACCAACCTCAAGCAGGTGCTGAAGGATGCCGAGACCGACGAGGTCTTGGGCAAGATGAAGGTCTCTGCACTCCTGGAGGCGTTGCCCAAGGTCGGCAAGGTCAAGGCGCAGGAGATCATGACCGAGCTCGAGATCGCCCCCACCCGCCGGTTGCGCGGACTCGGCGATCGTCAGCGGAAAGCGCTGCTGGAAAAGTTCGACTTCTCGTAAGGGAGGTCGGTGAGCGAAGGCGGAGGAGCGGACAGCGACGAGCCACTCGGGCGTCATGCCGAAGGTTCGGTCAGGGCTCCGGTCGTGGTGCTATCCGGTCCGTCTGCCGTCGGGAAGTCGACGATCGTGCGCTGCTTGCGCGACCGGATTCCCGATCTGCACTTCAGCGTTTCGGTGACCACCAGGGCTCCGCGTCCCGGTGAGACCGACGGCGTCGATTATTCGTTCGTATCGCCTGAGCGGTTCCAGCAGTTGATCGACGACGGCGCGCTGCTCGAGTGGGCCGAGATTCACAGCGGCCTGCATCGGTCGGGCACGCCCGCTCAACCGGTTCTGGACGCTACGTCGGCAGGCCGTCCAGTGCTCATCGAAGTCGATCTGGCCGGTGCCCGAGCGGTCAAGCAAGCGATGCCAGAGGCGCTCACGGTGTTCCTCGCGCCGCCCAGCTGGGAGGCGCTCGAGAGCCGGCTCACGGGCCGGGGCACCGAAACGCCCGAGACGATTGATCGCAGGCTGGCCACCGCGAGAGCCGAGTTGGCCGCGCAGAATGACTTCGATCGGGTCGTGGTGAACAGTCAATTGGAGTCAGCATGCGCCGAATTGGTATCCTTGCTGGTGGCCCGCAGATAACCATGCGCCCGACACGCGCGACGCGGCCCGCAAGCTACTCGAGCATTTCACTCAAACGCCAGGAGAATTTTTCGTGAGCACCCCGCATGCCGACGCGCCGCTGGCCGCCGTCGACGACATCGACCTCGGCCCGTCTCATGGCGGCTACGACACCCCCGTCGGCATCACCAACCCGCCCATCGACGAGCTGCTCGACCGCGCGTCGAGCAAGTACGCGCTGGTCATCTACGCCGCCAAGCGCGCGCGGCAGATCAACGACTACTACAACCAGCTCGGCGACGGGATCCTCGAATACGTCGGCCCGCTGGTCGAGCCGGGACTGCAGGAGAAGCCGCTGTCGATCGCGCTGCGCGAGATCCACGGAGACCTGCTCGAGCACACCGAGGGCGAGTAGTAAGCGCGCCGCTGTGAGCCTCCTGGGCGAAGAGCTGAGAGCCTGAGCGTGGACCGCAAGCGGGTCATCGTTGGCGTTTCCGGGGGCATCGCCGCATACAAGGCGGCCACCGTGGTTCGCCAGCTCACCGAGGCCGGCCACGTCGTCCGCGTCGTTCCCACCGAGTCCGCGCTGCGTTTCGTCGGCAGGGCGACATTCGAGGCGCTCTCCGGAAACCCCGTCCATACCGGCGTCTGGGATGACGTCCACGAGGTGCCGCACGTCCGGTTCGGGCAGGAAACCGACCTCGTCGTGGTCGCACCCGCCACCGCAGACCTGCTTGCCCGCGCAGTCGCGGGCCGGGCCGACGACCTGCTGACCGCCACGCTCCTCACCGCCCGCTGTCCGGTGATGTTCGCACCTGCGATGCACACCGAGATGTGGTTTCACCCCGCCACCGTCGACAACGTGGCCACACTGCGCGGCCGCGGCGCTGTCGTCCTCGAGCCGGCGTCCGGACGGCTCACCGGCGCCGACACCGGCGCTGGACGGCTGCCGGAGGCCGAAGAGATCACTACGTTGGCCCAGCTGCTGCTGGAGCGCGCCGAGGCGCTCCCTTACGACCTCGCCGGCGTCAAGGTTCTCGTGTCAGCAGGCGGCACCCGCGAGCCGATCGACCCAGTGCGCTTCATCGGCAACCGGTCTTCAGGCAAGCAGGGTTACGCGATGGCCCGGGTAGCCGCTCAACGCGGCGCCGACGTAACGCTGATCGCGGGCAACACCGCGGGGCTCGTCGACCCGGCAGGCATAAACGTCGTGCATATCGGATCGGCGGCCCAGTTGCGCGACGCGGTGTCCAAGCACGCACCCGATTCGCATGTGCTCGTGATGGCCGCCGCGGTCGCCGACTTCCGACCGGCGCACTTCGAGACGAACAAGATCAAGAAGGGCGCCTCCGAACCCACCGCAATCGAGCTGACCCGCACCGAGGACATCCTGGCCGGCGCGGTCCGGGCACGCGCGGACGGCGAGCTGCCGAACATGCGTGCCATCGTCGGGTTCGCCGCCGAAACCGGCGACGCGAACGGCGACGTGCTGTTTCATGCCCGCGCCAAGCTGACCCGCAAAGGATGTGACCTGCTCGTCGTCAACGCCGTCGGCGAGAACCGCGCATTCGAGGTCGACAACAACCAGGGCTGGCTGCTGGCGTCCGACGGAACCGAGGCCGCCCTGGAGCACGGTTCGAAAACTCTGATGGCCAGCCGTATTGTGGACGCGATCGCAGCCTTCCTGCAGAGCAACGGCGGGTGACGGACGCACGAATCCGTATGCGTTCAAGGGTTGCGCGCCACCGAGGCGCACGCTTGGGTGCGACATGGGACACGCATATAATTTGATTAACTAACTTTCTGTGAGAGCTGGAGCGAGAGGAATGACACCGTGAGCAAAGGTCGGCTGTTCACCAGTGAGTCGGTGACCGAAGGACATCCCGACAAGATCTGCGATGCGATCAGCGACTCGGTGCTCGATGCGCTGCTGGCCGACGACCCCAGATCACGGGTTGCGGTCGAGACGCTGGTCACCACCGGCCAGGTGCACGTCGTGGGTGAGGTGACGACATCGGCGAGGGCGGCCTTCGCCGACATCACCAACACCGTGCGCGACCGCATCCTCGAGATCGGCTACGACTCGTCGGACAAGGGCTTCGACGGCACCACCTGCGGCGTGAACATCGGGATCGGCGCGCAGTCGCCTGACATCGCACAGGGCGTCGACACCGCCCACGAAACCCGCGTCGAGGGTGCGGGCGACCCACTCGATCTGCAGGGCGCGGGCGACCAGGGGTTGATGTTCGGCTACGCCATCAAGGACACCCCCGAGTTGATGCCGTTGCCGATCGCGCTGGCGCACCGGTTGTCGCGCAGGCTCACCGAAGTTCGTAAGAGCGGCGTGCTGGACTACCTGCGCCCCGACGGCAAGACCCAGGTCACCGTCCAGTACGACGGGTACACCCCGGTCCGGTTGGACACCGTCGTGCTGTCCACCCAGCACGCCGACGGCATCGACCTGGAGGCGACTCTCACCCCCGACATCCGCGAGAAGGTCGTCAACACCGTGCTGGACGACCTCGCGCACGACTCCATGGACACCTCCGACTACCGCCTTCTGGTCAACCCGACCGGAAAATTCGTGCTCGGCGGCCCGATGGGCGACGCCGGCCTGACCGGCCGCAAGATCATCGTCGACACCTACGGCGGTTGGGCCCGTCACGGCGGCGGCGCGTTCTCCGGCAAGGATCCCTCGAAGGTGGACCGCTCGGCGGCCTACGCAATGCGCTGGGTGGCAAAGAACGTGGTCGCAGCAGGCCTGGCGGAGCGCATCGAGGTTCAAGTGGCCTACGCGATCGGCAAGGCCGCGCCCGTCGGGCTGTTCGTCGAGACGTTCGGCACCGAGTCCGTCGACCCGAGCCGGATCGAGAAGGCCATCACGTCAGTGTTCGACTTACGGCCCGGCGCCATCGTCCGCGACCTCGACCTGCTGCGCCCGATCTACGCGCAGACGGCCGCTTACGGACACTTCGGCCGCACCGACGTGGACCTGCCGTGGGAGCAGCTCAACAAGGTCGAGGAGCTGAAGGCTTCCGTCTGACGACGATCAAGCGGCGAGGGACGAGCCGCGTTGAGGAGTCGGACGCGACAGGCTCCGTCTGACGACGATCAAGCGGCGAGGGACGAGCCGCGTTGAGGAGTCGGACGCGACAGGCTCCGTCTGACGACGATCAAGCGGCGAGGGACGAGCCGCGTTGAGGAGTCGGACGCGGCAGGCTCCGTCTGACCGTCCCGAGCGACCGAGCGGAGATCGATAAGTGGCGCGTTATCAAGCGCTGAACAAATAGTCGTCCAGCGGATAGCGGCGGCTGCGCCAGTACGCCTGCAGCGTGGTCGCAGGCCGCAGCGGCACGTCGCCGTTCTTGTCGAAGTAGTAGCTGTTGGCCCGTGAGCAGCTGTCCTGCCAGAAGATCTGGCGGTGGCGCTTGCGCATCATCTCGGCGAAGTAGCGATCGTTGGCCTGTTGCGTCACCTCGACCCGTGTGGCGCCGCGACGGCGGGCATGCTGCAGGCAGCGGACGATGTGGTGGCCCTGCGACTCGATCAGTGCGAAGTACGACGACCCGACGTAGCCGTAGGGCCCGAACACCGTGAAGAAGTTTGGGAAGCCGGGGATGCTGACGCCCTCGTAGGCCTGCAACCTGTGGTCGTCCCAGAACTCGGCCAGCGTCCGGCCTTGCGGGCCGGTGACCGTGTAGGTGAGCACGTCGTCGGGGTCGATCACCTTGAATCCCGTTGCGAGAATAAGCACTTCGACGTCGTGGGACTGGCCGTCGGTAGTGGTGACGCCCGACCCGGTGATCTTCTCGATCGGCTCGGTGACCAGGCTGACGTTGTCGCGGTTGAACGTCGACAGGTAGGTGTTGTGGAAGCCGGGCCGTTTGCAGCCCACCGCATAGCGCGGCGTCAGCTTGTCACGAATTACGGGGTCGTCGACCTGCTTGCGGAGATAGGCCTTACCCAGTTTTGGGGCGCGCTTGGCCATCGGGTTGACCGAGAAGTACTGCGCGACAAGCGGAAACGTCAGCTCGACGTAGGCCTGACTCAGCAGGCGTTGCACGGCCTTGCCTCCTGGAAGATGCATCGCACGACGAGCGCCGGCCGAAAGCGGCACGTCGGCTTTTGGGAAACACCAAATCGGTGTGCGCTGAAAGACGTTGAGGTGCTCGACGATTGGAGCGATCTCGGGAATCACCTGGACGGCCGACGCCCCGGTACCGATGATCGCGACCCGCTTGCCGTTGAGGTCCTGACCGTGGTCCCAGCGGGCGGTGTGCATGGTCACGCCCGCAAACGAGTCGGCCCCGTCGATGTCCGGGGGTTTCGGGGTGGTCAACACCCCGCCCGCATTCACCAGAAACCGGGCGGTGACGGTGTCGCCGCCGTCGGTATCGATGCGCCACACGTCGGCGTCCTCGTCGAACACGGCGCGTAGAACCAACGTGTCGAACCGGATCCGCGACCGCAGGCCGTACTTGTCGACGCAGTGTTCGGCATAGGCCTTCAGTTCGTGACCGGGGGCATACGTGCGTGTCCATTCGGGGCTCTGCTCGAACGAGAACTGATAGGAGAATGAGGGGATGTCCACGGCGATACCGGGATAGGTGTTCCAGTGCCACGTTCCGCCGCACCCGTCGGCCGCTTCGATCAGCAGGTAGTCGCCCATTCCCGCCTTATCGAGCATGATGGCGGTGCCGATGCCGGCGAAGCCCGCCCCGACGATGACCGTCTCGTGGTCGGGCACTGTCATCGGGCCTCCGTCCGGGTGGATGCCTAGAGTTTAAGGCGCTGAAATGCCTCCCAGGCTGCCCGCTCAACCCAGTTGGCGAGCAGCTTGCCGTCCTCGCGCACAGACCATACGGCGGTACCCGTCATCGCGATGTCCTGGTCGTCGGGTTCCGTGCCGAACATGCCGTTGTTCTTGCCGGTGAGCAGCCAACGCGACGTCACCCGGCTCCCGTCGGCATTCTGGAACGACTCGACGACATGTAGCCGCAAGTCGGTGACCGTGGCCAAGAACGCTTGGATCCAGGTCTTGAAATTCTCACGTCCGGCGACGGTCTCGCCGCCGGTGACGATGACGAAGTTGTCGACCACGAACCGGTCCACCGCGGCCGGGTCGTGGGCGTTCCACACCTCGTCCCAGAACGCGTGCACGATGTCGACGGAGTTTTCCATCCTCATTCACGATCAAACGCCCTAGTCAGTGGTATTAATCCGAGGTCAAGTACCTTCATCTGAATGGCGCCCACCGATGCCGGGCATCCCGGCTTCTCGTCGGTCACGAACCCACAGCGGCTGACTCGAGCACTGTGGTTGGCGGCCGTGATCGTCGCTGCCTGCTACGGCGCTTTCCTGATCGTCACCGCGGTGCGCCTGCCGTCGGGCGCAGCGCTCACCGGCCAGTTCTGGCTGCAGCCTCCGGCCAAGGCCGCGGCAGCGATCTTGCTGGCCGCCGCAGCGGTGACCCATCCGATCTCTAGGGAACGTCGCTGGTTGATCGGCGCCCTGGTGGGGTCGGCCGCGGGCGACTTTCTGCTGGCCATGCCCTGGTGGGAGCCGTCCTTCATGCTGGGCCTCGCCGCCTTTCTCGTCGCGCATCTGTGCTTCCTGGCCGCCCTGTTCCCGCTCTGTTCCGCGTCGGCGCCGCGGCTGGCGGCCACTGTGGTGGTGGTGGCGGCGTGCGTCGCCTTGCTCATCTGGTTCTGGCCGAAGCTCGCCGCCGACGGCATGGTCATTCCGGTGACCGTGTACATGGCGGTGCTGTGTGCCATGGTGTGCGCGGCGCTGTTGGCGCGGCTCCCCACGCCGTGGACGGCGCTGGGTGCGGTGTGTTTTGCGGTGTCGGACGCCATGATCGGCATCGGCAGGTTCGTGCTGGGCTCCGAGGCGCTCGCGGTGCCGACCTGGTGGGCCTACGCCACTTCGCTGGTCCTGATCACCGCGGGCTTCTTCTTCGGTCGGACGTCCGATCCGTCTGCTAGACGGTAGGTGTGAACAAAACCGCCGCGGAGCACGAGCCGATCGCCCGGGTGCTGCCGCTGCTGTCGGTGCCGCACCTGGACCGCGAGTTCGACTACCTCGTCTCCGTCGAGCAGTCCGACGACGCACAGCCGGGGGTGCGCGTGCGGGTTCGGTTCCACGGGCGTCTCGTCGATGCGTTCCTTCTCGAAAGGCGTTCGGAGACCGATCATGTCGGCAAGCTCGGCTGGCTCGACCGCGTCGTTTCCCCTGAGCGGGTGCTGACCCCCGATGTGCGTAGGCTGGTCGACGCCGTCGCCGCGCGCTACGCGGGAACCCGCGCCGACGTGCTTCGGCTGGCGATCCCGCCAAGACACGCCAACGTCGAGAGGGAGCCGCCCGCAGAGGCGTCCCCGACGACCGTCGAGCCGATGGACGCCGCCGCGTGGGTCGAGTACGGCAGGGCCGAGCAGTTTTTCGCGGCACTTCGCGAAGGCCGGGCCGCCAGGGCGGTTTGGCAGGCGCTGCCCGGCGAATGCTGGGCCGACCGATTGGCCGAGGCCGCCGCGGTCACCGTCGAGGCCGGACGCGGGGTGCTGGCGATCGTGCCCGACCAGCGTGACGTCGACGCCCTGCGTGCGGCAGGGGTCCGGCTCGTCGACGAGAGCCGCGTGGTGGCGCTCTCTGCCGGACTCGGACCCGCGCAGCGGTACCGACGTTGGCTGTCGGTGTTGCGAGGATCGGCGAGGTTTGTCATCGGGACACGCAGCGCGGTTTTCGCCCCGGTCGCCGACCTCGGGTTGGTCCTGGTGTGGGACGACGGCGACGACTCGTTGGCCGAGCCGCGCGCGCCGTATCCGCACGCCCGTGAGGTCGGAATGCTTCGTGCACACCAATTGCGCTGCGCCGCAATGATCGGCGGGTACGCGCGCACTGCGGAGGCGCAGGCGATGGTGCGCAGCGGCTGGGCCCACGACCTGGTTGCGGCCAGGCCGGCGGTACGGTCCCGGGCACCTCGGGTGATCGCGCTGGAGGACAGCGGATTCGCCCAAGAGCGCGATCCGGCCGCGCACAGCGCTCGATTGCCGTCGATGGCCCTGCAAGCCGCGCGGTCGGCATTGGTCGCAGGGTGCCCCGTCCTCGTCCAGGTTCCTCGCCGAGGCTATGTCCCCGCGCTGGCGTGCGGCCGCTGCCGCGCCATCGCCCGCTGCCGGCACTGCACCGGCCCGCTGTCGCTGCCCGATCGGGACGCGCCAGGGGCGTTGTGCCGGTGGTGTGGTCGCGAGGAGGCCGCGCTGCGTTGCGCGCGATGCGGTTCCGACGCCGTTCGCGCAGTCGTCGTCGGCGCCCGCCGCACCGCCGAGGAACTCGGCCGTACCTTCCCCAATGTCACCGTCGTCATGTCGGGAGGCGACAGCGTGGTTTCGTCGGTGCCTGGCGACCCGGCCCTCGTGGTTGCCACCCCCGGGGCCGAGCCGGTGGCGGCGGCTGGTTACGGCGCCGCGCTGCTGCTCGATGCCTGGGCGCTGCTGGGCCGGCAGGATCTGCGTGCGGCCGAAGACACGCTGCGCCGCTGGATGGCGGCGTCGAGTCTGGTCCGGCCCCGCGACGACGGTGGTGTGGTGGCCGTCGTCGCCGAGTCGGCGGTATCGACTGTGCAGGCGCTGATCCGCTGGGACCCGGTCGGGCACGCCGAGACCGAGCTCGATGCCCGCGACGAGGTGGGTCTGCCGCCCGGTGTGCACATGGCGGCCGTGGACGGTGCACCGGAGGCCGTGGCGGCGCTCTTGGGGACCGCGGCGCTTCCCGCCTCCGCGAATCTTCTCGGTCCCGTCGAACTGCCATCGGGGGCTCGTAGACCTCCGGGCGCACCGGCCGGCAGCGTGATCAGCCGAATGCTGGTCCGGGTTCCCCGCACCGACGGGTTGGAGTTGGCTTCGGCGCTGCGGCGGGCCACCGGGGTGCTCAGCGCCCGCCATGATCAGCAGCCGGTTCGAGTGCAAATCGACCCGTTGCACATAGGGTAGTGCGAGATACCGGCACCGGGCCAAGTCAGGAGGTGGCATGCGACGGATAATCGGATGGTCTATTCCGTTGCTGCTCATCCTGATTGGGCTCCTCTGGCCACTGGTGTTCACCGGTGACCATCATGAGGAAGTGCCCGCCGACGACCCGGTGGTGTTCAGCAACTACAAGTCCGACTTCGTCGTCAAAGCCGACGGTGCCCTCGAAGCGGTGGAGACCATCACCGCCGAGTTCCCCAGCGGCAGGCACGGCCTCCTCCAGTTCTGGGACACCAGCAATCAGAACCACCCCTTCGTGCGGCAGATACCCGACGTCACTTCGGTATTGCTCGACGGCCAACCGGCGTCGTACCGGATGTTGTCGTCCAACGGTGGCCGCTTCCGGGTGGCCAAGATCGGCGATGCAGACAAATTCCTGACCTTCGGAACCCACGTCTTCGAGATCCGTTACACCATCCCCGGAGCCCTCGACCCGGGCAGCACCGGAGCGGACAGGACGTTCGCCGGATCTGTGGGTGGCGACGCTACGTCCCAGTCGGTGTTCTTCTGGAACGTCGTGCCGCAGTCATGGAACAACCGGATCCAGCGCGCCGAGATATCGGTCACGCTGCCCGCCGACATCACCGGAGTTCAGTGTTCCGTCGGCTTCGGCGTCGGAGCGCCCTGTTCCGATCTCGTCGTCAGCGGTCACAGCGTCAGGCTCACCACCGACCATCTCGGATCCCGAACGCCGGTGACGGTGCGGGCTGGTGTGGACATGCCGACGCCGCCGCGTCAGCATCTGCTGTGGCCCTACACATGGGACCGGATCTTCGGCACTTCGTTGACCGACATGGCGTGGATCTTGAGCCTGAGCGTGGCGTTCGGGCTGGGCGGGTTCCTTTTGTATCGCACGACGGTCGAGCCGTCGCCGGGATTCCCGCTGCAATATGCGCCCCCGACTGGGCTCGGGCCGGTGCAGATGGAGTACATCCGCACCGAAACCGTTCCGAAGAAGGCGCTCACCGCGACGTTGCTCTATCTCGCTGAGCGCAAGCTGATCCAACTCCGGCAGGTCAACGACGACTATTGGCGGATAACAGGTTTGGCGAAGCCGGCCCAGTGGGAGCAGCTCGATCCCGTCAGTCGCAAGGTCGGTCTCGCTCTCAATGTGAACAAGCCGGGTGCGGAGTTCGAGGCGAAGAAGACGGTCAAGTCAGGTGAGAAGCTCAACAAGGCCAAGAGTGACATTGCGGTGGCCGTGCACAAATGGGCATTCGACGGTGACCTGATGGTGCAGCAGCGCAAAGAACTGTGGGTGCGCGCGGCCAACGTCATCGCGTTTCTGATTGCGGCATGCTGCTTCCTGCTGTTCTTCGACATCCCGATCACCGCGTTCGGACTGCCGTTTGCGGCGTTCTTCCTGGGCACCGTGCGGTCGTGGGTCGGCGGCGTCGGCACCCGCCGCACGGCAGCGGGACGCGAAGTGTGGTCACAGGCCGGGGGATTTCACCGAATGCTAGCCACCGACTCGGCCGAGGCGCGTTTCGATTTTTCGGCCCGCAAGGATCTCTACACCTCGTATGTGCCGTTCGCCGTCGCGGCCGGCGCAGCCGTGTTGTGGGCGAAGAAATATCAAACGACCATGGGAACCCCTGCACCACAGCCCGATTGGTACAACTCGTCGTCGTCGTCGACGTCGGGCGGTTGGAGCCTCGCCGGGGGAGGTTCCGGCTCGTGGAGCTTCGACAGTTTCGAGTCGACGTTGTCGTCGTCGATCGGCGCTTACACCGCCTCGCAGTCATCGTCGTCCGGCGGCGGCAGTGGCAGTAGCGGCGGCGGCTTCAGTGGCGGTGGCGGTGGCGGTGGGGCGGGGGCGACGGCGGAGGCGGCGGAGGAGGAGGATCATGGTGAGATTCCTGCTGATCATCGTTCTGGTGGTGGCAGTACTGGTGCTGATCGCTCTCGTATTGGGCTACAACAAGATTCGCAGCGCCGATATCCGCGCGGCGGAGGCGCTCTCCGGCATCGATGTGGAGTTGACCCGGCGAGCCGCGTTGATTCCGAGCCTCGTGCACGCGGTCCAGACATTCGCCGCCCACGAGAAGGACATCCTCGATCATGTCGCCGATGCCAGGGCCGCGCTGACATCGTCGACGTCGGGGACGTCGGTGGCGGAGCGCAGCGCCGCCGAGAAGCAGTTCGACGCCGCGTTGACGCCGGTGCTGGCCCTCGGTGCCAGCTACCCGCAATTGAGCTCATCGGACAGTTTCGTGAACCTGCAGGACAATCTCGCCGACACCGAGAACAAGCTGGCGTTCGCACGCCAGTACTACAACGACGCGGTCGCCACGCTGAACCGGTTCGTCAGCACCATTCCGTGGATGTTCGTCGCGCCGCTCACCGGCGTGTCCGAGCGCGAGTACTACCAGACCCCGCGGTGAGCATGCGGATCGTCTTCGCCGGTACTCCCGAGCCCGCCCTGCCGTCACTGCGCCGGCTCATCGACTCTCCGCGCCACGAGGTGCTGGCCGTGCTCACGCGGCCCGACGCGGCTGCCGGGCGCCGGGCCAAGCCGTCACCGTCGCCCGTGGCCCAGTTGGCGCTTGCGCACGGCATCCGGGTGCTACGCCCGGCCCGGCCCAACTCCGAGGAGTTCGTGTCAGAGCTTGCGCAGTTGGCGCCCGACGCATGCGCGGTCGTCGCATACGGGGCCCTGCTCCGCGACGGGCTGTTGGCGGTGCCGCAGCGCGGTTGGATCAACCTGCACTTCTCGCTGCTGCCTGCGTGGCGCGGTGCGGCGCCCGTGCAGGCGGCGATCGCGGCAGGAGATGCCGTCACGGGCGCGACCACCTTCCAGATCGAACCCGCGCTGGACTCCGGGCCGGTGTACGGAGTTGTCACCGAGGCGATCCGGCAGACCGATACGGCGGCGGATCTGCTTGAGCGACTGTCGGTTTCGGGTGCCGCGCTGCTCGAGACGACGCTGGACGGCATCGCCGACGGGTCGTTGTCGGCGGTGCCCCAGCCATCCGACGGCGTCACTTTCGCGCCGAAAGTGACGGTCGACGATGCCCGGGTGCGCTGGGACCTGCCTGCCCAGGTCGTCGAGCGGCGGATCCGCGCCGTGACGCCGAGCCCGGGCGCGTGGACCGTCGTCGGCGAGGTGAGACTCAAGCTCGGCCCGGTGGCCATCGACGACGGCGCAGCGCGTCCGCTGCCGCCAGGAGCGATCCGCTCCGACCGCTCCGGCGTCCGGGTCGGGACGGCGACGCAACCGGTACTGCTCGGCAGCGTCCAGCCGCCGGGCAAGAAGCAGATGGACGCCGCGGCCTGGGCCCGTGGCGCCCGGCTGGACGAATCCGCAACAGCCACATGACGAAACCCCGCAGGCCCCGCCGCAAACCGCTCGACCCGGCGCGTCAGGCCGCGTTCGATGTACTGCGGGCAGTGTCGGAGCGCGACGCCTACGCCAACCTCGTGCTGCCGGGGCTCCTGCGTGACCGCGGCATCACCGGCAGAGATGCCGCGTTCGCCACCGAGTTGGCCTATGGCACCTGCCGCACCCGCGGACTCCTCGACGCCGTCATCGCCGCTGCGGCCGGACGCCCGCTGGAGCGCATCAATCCAGTGCTGCTCGACCTGCTTCGGCTGGGTGCCTATCAACTGCTCCGCACCCGCGTCGACGCGCACGCCGCGGTGTCCACCACCGTCGAGCAGGCGGGATTCGAATTCGATTCGGCACGAGCGGGTTTCGTCAACGGTGTGCTGCGCACCATCGCTGCGCGCGAACTGCAGTCGTGGATCGACGAACTCGCCCCGTCGGCGGTGTCCGACCCGGTCGGTCATATGGCATTCGTGCACGCTCATCCGCGCTGGATCGCCCAGGCGTTCGCCGACGCACTCGGTGCCAGGGCAGGTGAGTTGGATGCACTACTGACCGCCGACGACGACCGACCACTGGTTCATCTCGCTGCTCGCCCGGGTGTCTTGACGGCCGACGCGCTCGCCGCTGCGGTGGGAGGAACCGTCGGCCGCTACTCGCCGTACGCGGTTTATCTGACCGGCGGCGACCCGGGTCAGCTGCCGGCCGTCCGCGACGGGGAGGCGCTGGTGCAGGACGAGGGCAGCCAGCTGGTGGCGAGTGCGCTGACGCTCGCCGCCGTCGGCGAAGACGGCGGTCGTTGGCTGGACCTGTGTGCCGGGCCCGGCGGCAAGACCGCTCTGCTGGCCGCGATCGGGACCGAGTCCGCTGCCCGCGTCACCGCCATCGAACCCAATGCCCGGCGAGCCGAATTCGTCGAGCAGAACACCCGCGGGCTCCCCGTCGAGGTGCTGCGCGTCGACGGGCGCGAACCCGGCGTCGAACCGGGATTCGACCGGGTGCTGGTGGATGCGCCGTGCACCGGCCTCGGTGCGCTGCGACGGCGCCCGGAGGCGCGTTGGCGCCGACAGCCCGCGGACGTGCCTGCGCTCGCCCGGCTCCAGCGCGAACTGCTCGCGTCGGCGATCTTGTTGACCCGCCCCGGCGGTCTCGTGCTGTACGCCACGTGTTCACCCCATCTGTCCGAGACGGTCGGGGTGGTGGCCGATGCGCTGCGTCGTCATCCGGTGACGGCGCAGGACACCCGGGAGTTGTTCGAGGGGGTCGACGATCTGGGCGACGGTCCCTACGTGCAACTCTGGCCGCACCGTCACGGCACCGACGCGATGTTCGCCGCCGCCCTGTTAGTAGGGTGAGCCCATGTCACGACCGCGCACGCGAGGAGCGAAAAAAGCGCCGCTCATAGCGCCGTCGATTCTGGCCGCCGACTTCTCCCGGCTCGCCGACGAGGTGGCGGCGGTGAAGGGTGCCGACTGGGTGCACGTCGACGTGATGGACAACCACTTCGTGCCGAACCTCACCATCGGGCTGCCGGTTGTGGAAGCCCTGTTGCCGACGACCGACATCCCGATCGATTGCCATCTGATGATCGAGGACCCCGACAGGTGGGCACCGCCGTACGCGGAGGCCGGTGCCTACAACGTCACCATCCACGCCGAGGCCACCGGCAACCCGGTCGGCGTGGCCCGCGACATCCGCGCCGCAGGCGCCAAGGCCGGCATCTCGGTGAAACCGGGCACGCCGCTCGAGCCGTACCTGGAGATCCTGCCTGAGTTCGACACGCTGCTGATCATGTCCGTCGAACCGGGCTTCGGCGGCCAGAAGTTCATCCCGGAGGTGCTGCCGAAGGTCGGCATCGCCCGACGGCTGGTGGATGCCGGCGAGCTGACGATCCTCGTCGAGATCGACGGCGGCATCAACGCCGAGACGATCGAGGACGCCGCCGAGGCGGGGGTCGACTGCTTCGTCGCGGGATCGGCGGTCTACAGCGCCGAGGATCCGGCGGCCGCCGTCGAGGCGTTGCGCCGACGAGCCGCAACCGCCTCGCATCACCTGCGGCTATGAGCTTCGACGCCGCGATGCGGCTGGCCGCCGAGCAGGCCGAGCTGGTCAAGGGCGGCACGTATCCCAATCCGCCTGTCGGCGCTGTCATTCTGGGCCGTGACGGTGAGGTCGTCGGTGTCGGTGCCACCGAGCCGACCGGCGGCCCTCATGCGGAGGTCCTCGCGCTCCAACAGGCGGGACAGCGCGCCGACGGCGGCACGGCCGTGGTCACCCTCGAACCGTGCAACCATCACGGCCGGACGCCGCCGTGTGTCGACGCCCTTGTCGCCGCTGGCATTTCGACCGTCGTCTACGCCGTCAGCGACCCCAATTCGGTCGCCGCAGGGGGAGCGGCACGGCTCGCCGAATCGGGTGTGAATGTGGTCGCAGGCGTCCTGAGCGAGGCCATCGCGGGCGGATCGCTGCGTGAGTGGCTGCACAAGCAGCGCACTGGACTTCCGCATGTGACGTGGAAATTCGCCACCAGCGTCGACGGCCGCAGTGCGGCGGCCGACGGCAGCAGTCAGTGGATCACCAGCGATGCCGCGCGTGCCGACGTGCACCGTCGCCGGGCGGCCTGTGAAGCGATCGTCGTCGGCACCGGAACGGTTTTCGTCGACGATCCCAAGCTGACCGCACGTCTTCCCGACGGCAGCCTCGCCGACAGGCAACCGCTGCGCGTGGTGGTCGGGAAGCGCGAGATCTCGTCGGAAGCCAACGTGCTCAACGACGACACCCGCACGATGGTGATCCGCACTCGCGACCCGCACGAAGTGATCCAGGCGCTGTCCGACCGCACCGACATTCTGATCGAGGGCGGCCCGACGCTGGCGGGTGCGTTTCTGCGCGCGGGTGCGATCGACCGGATCCTGGCCTACGTCGCGCCAATACTGTTGGGCGGCCCCATCACCGCGGTCGACGACGTCGGCGTATTGTCCATCGCCCACGCCCAACGATGGCGGTTCGACGGGATCGATCAGATCGGGCCGGACATCCTGCTCAGTTTGGTTCCGCAATAGCTCCACCCATGTCGAGCGGCCGATGCTCGATGAGGTCGCGCACGCCACCGATGCCGAGTCGTTCCCTGAATGCGGCGACGGTGTAGCCGACGACTGTCGCATCGGTGCGGGCCCGCGCGGTCGCCGAACGGGGCATGTGGAACAGCGGTCCGAGCTCGCCGAAGTAGTCGCCTGGTCCAGCGACCCACAGCAATTCCTCACCGCCCCCAGCCAATTCGCGCAAGATTTCGACTTCACCCTGTGATGTCACGTAGATACAGTCGCCCATGGTGCCTTCCTCGAACAGCACCTCACCGGCCGCCAATTGCACGGTTGCGGGCGGCCGATCGGACTCGGCGAAGTCCGGCACGAGCTCGACCACGCGGTCGGCGAGCGGGAGAATGCGGCTGTCGTGGGTGGCCACGACCACCATTCGGTCTCCCGACGCAAGCTCGCGGATCAGCCGAAGCACCTCCTCGACCTGAATGTAGTCCAGGTGGGCGGTCGGCTCGTCGGCGAGAATCAGCGGGGGGTCCAAAGCGATCGCCCGCGCGACGGCCACTCGTTGTTGTTGACCGCCGCTGAGATCGCCGGGCCGGTGTGTCGCACGGTCTTCCAGCCCCACGCGGCTCAGCAACTGCCCGGCCTTCTCCCGCGCCGCCTGCCGCGGCATGCCGGCCGAGCGCAGCGGCACCATCACGTTTTCCAATGCGGTGAGACTGGGCACCAGGTTGAACGCTTGGAACACGATGCCAACGGTTTCTCGGCGGTACTTCGACAACCCTTTCGCGTCGAGGGATGTGACGTCGACCTCGCCGAACTTGATGGCGCCCGAGGTCGGTTTCAGAATGCCGCCGAGACACGACAGCAGCGTCGTCTTTCCGCATCCGCTCGGCCCCAACAGAATCACCAGCGATCCCGCGGCCACGTCGAGATTGAAGTGGTCGAGCGGGCGAACTGCATATCCACCGCTCGAGTACTCGACCACGAGATCCTGAATGCTGAGATCTCCCATGGCTTTATGGACCTCCGAAGGCCATGGCGGGGTCGACGGACACCGCTCGATGCAGTCCGCTTCCGCTGGCGATCAGGCCGAACACGACCGCGATCACGGGCAGGATCACATAAGCGTAGGCCGGGACGATGACCTGCATCGGGAAGATTGGGCCGAGGAGGGCCGAGAGTACGACACCGACGACGACGGCCGACAGTGCGACGACGATGGCCTGCAGGGCCAAGCCGGCGGCGATGGAGCCAGTCGGGACGCCAATCGCCTTGTAAACCGCGAAGTCTCGCAGACGTTCGAGTGCAGACAGGTAGATCACTGATCCGACGATGAGGGCCGCCACGACCCAGAGCAGAATCGCCACGATCGTGATCGAGTTGACGGCCACCTTCAGCGGCCGGAGCAGGTCGGCTATCGCACCGTCGCGGTCGATGGCCCGGTACCCCGCGGGCACCCGATCGAGGTTGCCGCGGATCCCGATGGACGCAACCAACGGCTGTCCGCCGTAGACCAGCTGTTGAGCACCCTCGGTGGTGAGGAAGATGTTCGGCAGATTGGCCAGTGCCGTCGAGTTCTCCACGATGCCGACGATGCGCAGCCGGCGCGAAGCGATCTGGATGTCCTCGCCCTCGTTGCGGTCCAGCGTGCTGGAGACGGCTACCTCGTCGGGACTCGCGGGAGGCCGGCCCGACGAAAGGGCAGGCATGCCGGGACCGCGCTGCGGCGCACCGAATAGGTCCGCATTGCGCGTCGCATCGCCCAGCGTGACGGTGCCCCCGGCGTACACCAGCGGAGCCGCCTCCTGCACGCCGGGGCTCGCGGCGGTCCGGGGTAGGTCGATCGGCGCGAACGGCGTCGCGCCGACGAACGGTCCTGACGCCCCCTCCTTGACCAGGAACACGTCGACACCCAGCGAATCGACCGTTCGTTTCGCCTCGGCCCGGAAGCCGTTGGCCAATCCGGTCAGCACCAGGGTCATGGCGAAGATGATCGCGGTGGACAGCACCGCGATGACGAAACGCCGCTTTCGCCACTGCATGTCGCGCATCGCGGCCAGCAGCATGTATGCGACGTTACCCAGGCCCGCGCGTTTGCGGGCCGGGTTGAGGGACGCCCCATCCGTAGGCTCAGCGAGCCGCGCCGAATGTTTCGACGAGGGTCTTGCAGAAGGCGGGAAGGTCATCGGGTTTCCGACTCGACACCAGGGTGTTCGGCCCGCGGGAACACACCACTACTTCCTCGTCGACCCAGTTGGCGCCGGCGTTGAGCAGATCGGTCCGCAGGGTCGGCCACGACGTGATCATTCTGCCGCGAACAACGTCGGCGTCGATCATGGTCCACGGGGCGTGGCAGATCGCCGCTACAGGCCGTCCGGAATCGAAGAAACTCCTGGTGAAGTGGACCGCGGAAGCGTTGCCGCGCAGGAAATCGGGGTTCGCCACCCCACCGGGCAGCACCAGCCCGTCGTACTGCGATGCCGTGACGGCGTCGGCCGCTTTGTCCGCCTCGAACGTGTCGGCGGGGGTCAGATGGTTGAACGCCTGCACCTTGCCGACCTCTGTCGACACGAGTTCGGGTGTCCCACCTGCCTCTTGCACCGCCTTCCACGGCTCGGTCAGCTCGACCTGCTCGACGCCTTCGGGCGCCACCAGGAAAGCGATTCGCTTACCTGCCAATGTCGTTGCCATGCCTTCTTTCCTTCCTCTTCGGTTCTCAAATCGGTCGCATACCCACGCGATGGGCAGGCAATCGAACCGGCGTGAAAACCGTTGAACAGTGTCGTGAGAAGAGCCGCGTCGCGAGACGCGCGGATTGACCCGCGCGATTATTTGCCGGAGGAGAGAAATGTGACGGAAACTACTGTGAAATACCGGTTGTCGTGGCCCGGGAATCGCCGGTTCGACCCGGTAGACTCGATTGTGAACGGGATTTTCCCTGGTACATCGCGCTTTCACCGACGAGTTGCGCGCTGGTGAGCACGAACAAAGGAACGAGCGTGACTGCACTGCAGGACTGGCTCAAAATTCGCCCATTCGATCCGAGACATCACGTGATGGCCGTCATCACCGCGCTGCGCGGCGTCGACGGACAGCAGACCGAGGCCATGGACGAGCCGATGCTGCTCCGGCCGGGCGTCGAGCGCTGCTGAGGACTAACGCCCGTCGATCGTCGTCGTCGGCGTATCGGCGACCTCGGCCTCTGGTGCCGAGGCCGGGTCGTCGGCGTGCTCGCCTCGCCCGCCGACGAGCAGAGCGAGTATCGCGCCGACGACGCAGACCACCGCGGTGATGCCGAACATCTCGCCGTATTGCATGGCGAATGCGGTCTTGTATTTCGCCGCTTCGGCGGCGAGCTTGGCGGCCAGGTTGTCGGCCTTCGCAGCGGGCAGGGACTGCAAGATCTGGTTGAACCTGTAGAGGCCCCACGCGCTGAGCGCGGCGATGCCGACCAGCATGCCGATCATCCGGGCCACCACCACCGCCGCCGAGGCGATGCCGTGCTGTGCCGACGGCACTACGCGCAACGTCGCCGAGGTCAGGGGGCCGATCACCAGGCCGAGGCCGAGCCCGGCGATCGCCAGGTCGGTGTCGAGTAGGGGCAGCTGGACGAAGCCGAGGTTGTGGCGCGCGGACAGCAGATCGACGGGCCACTGCGCGATCAGGTAGTAGCCGCCCGCAGCGATCAACAGACCCACGCAGGCCACCGCGCGATCGCCCACCTTGGTGGCGATCCAACCGCCGAGCAGGGCGCCGACCGGCAGCGCGATCAGGAAACGCAGCAGCAGGAACGCCGCCTGGTTCTGATCCTGGCCGAGCACGCCCTGGCCGAACAATTCGACGTTGACCAGCGTGACCATCAGCGCCGCGCCCGCGGTCACCGATGCGCCCAGCGCGGCGAGGAACGGCCGGAAGTGCACACCCGCGGGCTCGATCAGCCGGGTCTTGGCGAAGCGTTCCCACGTGAAGAACGCCACCGCGGCGACCAGAGCCCCGATCAACAGCGGCGGTCCATAGGATGGCAGCACCTGCTTGCCGTCGGGGGCAGGGTTGTACATACCGACGACGATCAACCCCAGCGTGATCGCCAGGAGTACGCCGCCGACGACGTCGATCTTCTCGGGGTGCTCGGTCGCCATCCGCTTTGGCAGGCTGAGGTGCACCATCGCCATCGCGATGGCCGCCAGCGGCACGTTGACCCAGAACACCGCCTGCCAGTGATGGAGCAGCCATACCAGCCCGATGCCGTACATCGGACCTAGCACACTGCCCAACTCCTGCGCCGCCCCGATGCCGCCCAGCACGCCTGCGCGGTTGTGGGCCGCCCACAGATCGGCGGCCAAGGCCAGAGTCACCGGCAGCAGCGCGCCGCTGGCGGCACCCTGGATGACCCGCCCGACGACGAGCATGGTGAGGTCGGTCGACAGCGCCGTGACCACCGAGCCGATCGCGAAGCCCGCCAGGCTGACCTGCAGCAGCATCTTGCGGCCGAACCGGTCGGACGCCCGGCCCAGCAACGGCATCGCGGCGATGTAGCCGAGCAGGTAGCCGGTGACGATCGGGGTGACGCGCTGGATCTGGTTGATCGCGATCCCGACGTCAGACATGATGTCGCGGATGATCGTGACCACGACGTAGGTGTCGAGGGCGCCGAGCAGCACCGCGAGTGCGCCCGCGCTGATCGCGATCCGGCGGCTCCGGCTCGAATGCACCGGCGCTGCGGCCGTCATCAAACGGCGGGTTTGGTGACGGTGACGGGCTTGTCCCAGTCGGACAGTGTCATCTGGACGCTGCTGCCGGACGCCGGTTCCAACTTGGCCTGCACCAGTTTGTGGTCGCCGTCCTTCTCGATCCACGCGGTGCCCGGCACCGGCCCGGTCGCTCCGATCGGCGGGGCGATCTTGTTCACCGCGTCGGCGCTGACCTTGCCGGTCACCTTCACCGTCTCCACGCCGTTAATCGTCTCGGTGCTCTCGGACTTGGGGTCGCTGAAGTTGACCAGCACGTTGGCCAGGCCGGTGTCCGGGTTGAGGATCGCCGCGATGTCGTACACGTCGGCGGCCGGGCCCATGTCGATATAGCTGTCGCCGGAGAGCGCAACGTAGAGGGTCGCGTCGATGACGACGAAGTTGGCGTCCACGTCGCTGCCCTGGAAGGTGAGCTTCGCGTTGCCGGCAGCGGCGACGGCGGGGACATTGGCCAGATCGCCCGTGAGGGTCTTGATCGGCAGTTCTTTGATCTCACCTTCCACCGTCAAGGTGAGATGCACGCTCTTGAGTGCGCGCGTTGCGGTATTGGACTGCTTGAGCAACGTCGCGGCGTCCGGCAGCGACTCGGACGACTTCTCCGACGACGACGAGCAACCTGCAAGAAGAACTACTGCTGCGAAAAGTGCGGTGAGAATTGGCCAAAGAGATCGGACTGCGTTTTTTGGGCGCGTCTGCATGAGTGCATCGTAGAGGGTGACGCTGCGTACCCTGATTGGCGTGTTCACCGGAATCGTCGAAGAGCTGGGCGAAGTCGTCGCCAAAGAAGACCTGGCCGACGCCGCCCGGTTCGTCATCCGGGGACCCGTCGTCACCGCTGACGCCGGCCATGGCGACTCGATTGCGGTCAACGGCGTCTGCCTGACCGTGGTCGAGGTACAGGCCGGTGGGCAATTCAGCGCCGACGTGATGAAGGAGACCTTGGACCGCTCGAGCCTTCGCCAGGTGGGCGTCGGGAGCCACGTCAACCTCGAGCGGGCCGCCGCGCTGAACAGCCGGCTGGGCGGCCACATCGTCCAGGGCCACGTGGACGGCACCGGTCATGTGATCGCGCGCACACCATCCGAGCACTGGGAGGTGGTGCGGATCGCGCTGCCGACGGCATTGTCGCGATATGTCGTCGAGAAGGGGTCGATCACCGTCGATGGCGTTTCTTTGACCGTGTCGGGCTTGGGCCACGACTGGTTCGAGGTATCGCTGATACCGACCACGCTGTCTCTGACCACACTCGGTCGGGCGACGGTCGGCACGCGGGTCAATCTCGAGGTCGACGTCATCGCGAAATACGTCGAACGGCTGATGAACCGCGATATTCCTTCTACCAGCTGAGATAGACCTGGCTGATGGTCTTGTCCGTTAGCGTAGCGCGATAGGTCTAACGTATCTGGTATGCCAACGCCAGTCGATCTCGCCGCGCTGCTGCCCTCGTGGTAGGAGTTCTTGGCGGAACGCCCGACACCTACCACACCGCAGGTCTCGAGCGGGGGACCGCCACCTCAAGTTCTACGAGACTCGGGACAACCTCTGCTGGGATGTACGACCGCGCTAACCGTGGATAACGAAAAAGACTGTGGGACAGAGCTATTGACTAGCTCGCACTAAGGCTCCGGCGTAGCTTTATTTACGGACGAAGCGCGCGCGTCGTCTCAGATGGTTTAGGGTGATCCGTCGGGGTGGGTGAGGGATGCGGTCAGGCCGGGGAGCAGTAGATCGAGGAAGCGGTCGAGTTCGGCTGCGCCGTCGTAGGAGGCTAGGGCGGGTGCCAGCGCACGCAGTAGGGGAAATTCGGCGAGCGCGAGCCGGTGTAGACCGAGCCGGAGTACATCATCGGTTTCCTCGGGTCGCTCGATGACCTCCTGCAACTCGTTGAGGACGTGGCCGTACAAGTAGCCGAACAGCACCCGGTAGATGTGTAGGGCATCGTCGCCGGCGAATCCGGCGAACGTGAGCAGCGCGAGGACGTCTTCTAGTGGCCGTAGCATTCCCGGTGGCCGCTGCCCGAGCGGGGTGGCCAACGGTCGAGTGACCAGCAGCGGTACCACGTTGGGGTGCGCCAGGGCCAATTGGCGGAAGTCGCGCGCGACGGTGCGCAGTTGGCCGGCCCAGTCCGGGTCTGTGCTGTCCACTGATAGCTGCGCGAGGACGATCTCGGCGACGCCGTCGAGCACTGCGGCCTTGCTCGCGACGTGCCGGTAGAGCATCACCGGATCTCGGCCCAGTGCGACGCTGAGGCGGCGCATGGACAATCCGTCCACACCGTCGCAGTCGACGATGCTCAGCGCAGTCTGCAGGATCATCGACCGGGTGAGCTGACCGTTGTTTCGGCGGGCGGCCACGACAGACGGGTCACCTTCGTCAGCGCCCGCGGCGGGCCCGGTCGGCTGTCTCGTCATTGCACGCAGCACTTCCCTTCTACCTCGTCGTCGAACCACTCAGCAATCGAAGGTCAGCACAAGGTTCCACGGTGTAAGTCAACACTGTATTCACAGTGTTGACACTAGTCCTAATGGGGCGTGTAATAAAGGTCTAGCACCAGGATCAGAGGCGTCGGCATGATTGTCATCGTTGGATTAGTTGTTCTGCTTGCCGCCGTGATCGTCGGGTTCATGGGCGTGCTGACCAATGCGGGGGCCGCTCACTCGTTGACCGAGAATTTCGCTGTATTCGGCTACAACGTCACCGGGTCGACCGGCACCTTGTTCCTTTTCGGGGTCGTGGTCGGCGCGGTGGCCATGCTGGGACTGAGCGTGTTGCTGGCCGGTGCTCGGCGCACCGCGGGCCGCGGGCGCGACGCCCGACACGAACTCAAGAGGTCCCAACTCGAGACGGCGTTTCTGAACCAGGACCGCACCCAACGGCTCGAACACCAGCCCGTCAGCACAGCCAGTGGCTCACCGGTGAACTCGGAAGGGGCAACCACCCGCCGCAACGAGGTTCCCCTGCTCGGTCGCTGGTCGCGCCGTCGCCAACCGACGGGCACCGCGCACGTGGACGGACGCCGGTAGGCAGCGATACCCCGGTCGATATTGTCAGCCCGCCGTCGCGGCCTCTGACCACCGAAAACGAAGGAGAATCCGCAATGAGTATCGGTAAGAAGATCACCCACAAGGCCGAGGCGGCTAAGGGCGCCGCCAAGAAGTACTTCGGCCGCGCCACCGGCAACACCCGTCTGCGCACCGAGGGACGCGTCGATCAGTGCATGGGCAACACCAAACAGGCAGGGGACAACATCAAAGATGCGTTCAAACACTGACCCGGCAGCCCGGCCGACAACGCTGACGGCTGCGACCAGGTCTGATCCCGCGTATCTGTTCCCCTACATCTGCATCGAAACGAGGTAAACGCCATGATCATCCTTGGAATCATCCTTCTCGTCGCAGGATTCCTGCTCAAAATCACCCTGCTGTGGACCATCGGGCTCATCCTGCTGATCATCGGCTTGGTGCTGATGGTCATGGGAAGGATGGGACGCGCTGTCGGTGGCCGTCGCCACTACTACTAACCGGCCACACGTAACTAACCGGGTTGGCCGACTAATCGGGTTGGCCGGCAAACCGTTTCACGACTCGCCCCCTCGTCCGCCCCTCCCATGTCGAATATCCAAGGAGATACATAATGCGGTTAGTGACGCTGCTCGTGATCGTATGGCTGATCGTGGGCGCAATCGCAGCGGCCCAACGCGGGTACTTCACCAACGCCAAACAGAACTGTGCCAGCGCGGGGACGATCGCGGTGACCGTGATCGCGGGACCACTCAATTACGTGGGTGTCAATCCCAAAGTGACGGACTGTCAAGTGCCGCAACCCAGTCCATAACGTCCAAAGGTCAATTCCAACCGATTTGAACCATCGACCTGCTCAACCAATCCAAGGAGCCGACATGACTACCACCACTATCGTTTTGATCGTCGTCGTCGCGGTCGCGGCAATTCTGCTCATCGCCGCAATCGCGTGGGTGGCGCGCAACAAACGCAACCAACACCGCCACGTCGAAGCCGGGGACATTCGGGATAAAGCCGCCGAACAGTCCCACGAGGTGGGGCAGCGGGAAGCGCTCGCCGACGAGACCGCGGCCAAGGCCCGCGTGGCTCAAGCCGAGGCCGACGCCAAGGCAGCGCAAGCGGCGGGCCTACAGCACCAGGCGCAAGCACGGCGCAGCGACGCGGCCACTGCCCGCGGCGAGGTGAATCAGGAGTTCGAGCGCGCCGACACCATGGATCCGGACTCGCAAGCCACCGACACACCGCGAAAAGGGTCCGAAACGAGCGGTACGCCTCGAGGAACCTCCGCCAACAAGCAGGGCCCACCATCGATGCCCAGAGCCCGGTAACGTCGCGAACCCCCACGTCCGGACTTGGTCGGGTCATCGCCGATCGACCATGCCGTGGCAACGCAAACTATTTCCTGGGCCGGCGGTACGTCGTCTGAAGTCCGCCGAAGGGTGTGTGAGCACGTCATATGCGCATCTAGCACAGCAGCATCGGGGGGTGATTCATCCGGCCGGTTAGGAGCGACCCCAATGTTTGACAACGCCTTGTCCTCCACCGCGACAGAGATGGCGCAAAACAGCGTGTTCGAACGATCCGCCCGCGTCGGGTATATCGTGAGCGGCCTGCTGCACCTGACCATCGGCTACCTCGCCATCCGGATCGCTCTGGGCAGCGGCGGAGGCAACGCCGACCAGTCCGGGGCGCTAGCGGCGGTGGCGGCCAAACCGGGCGGCATCGTCGCGCTCTGGGTCGCCGCGGTCGCGTTTCTAGTGATGGCGCTGTGGCGGCTCGTCGAAACAGTCCTAGGTCGTTCGACCGACCCGAAATCCCAGGGCGCATCGTCGGAAGTCCTGGATCGGGCGAAGGCCTTTGCGCTGGCGGTGGTCTATTTCGCGCTCGCGTACTCCACGTTCGGGTTCGCCCGAGGTGCCGGGAAGTCCACCGGCGAGCAGAACTCCGGGATCAGCGCACGCCTGATGCAGACAGGCGCCGGCACGATCGCTCTAATCGCCGGCGGGGTGATCATCGTCGCGGTAGGCGGGTATCACGTCTACAAGGGTGCCAGCCGCAACTTTCTTGACGATCTTAATGGCCGCTCTAGCGACCTGGTGCGACGACTGGGCATGGTGGGCTACATCGCCAAGGGCCTGGCCATCGCGGGTGCCGGAATACTGGTCATCGTCGCGGCCATTCTTATGGAGCCGAATAAGGCAACCGGAATCGACGGAGCCCTCAAAACACTGGGCGCGCAACCCTATGGAGCAGCGCTCCTGATCGCCGCAGGCCTGGGCATCATCACCTACGGCCTGTACAGCTTCGCCATGGCGCGATACACCAAAATGTAAATGAGTCTGCGATTCAGCGCCCGGCGGACACCCCTCGAGAACTTGAAGGGAATGCCGCAAAATTGGACGATGGCAAATTGCTCAACGTCCGCGCGCGCGGATACGCGGGTGGAGCCCTTCCAGCGGCGCAGGTGCAGGCCGAATCAACCGACTGGAACGGTCGCAACTAGAAGTCGAAAGAAAGGACTAGCGATGTCAGAGGAATGGGGAATATCCAGAGTTGGTAAGCTGGAGGTCGAAGTAGGCGCAACTCTGCAGGAAGCTATTATTCGGCTTCAAATCTTGCCGCTACCCCCCGTCGCCTGGACGGAATGCTTCCTGCAGACGGTTCGAGGGCATGAAGTCACCATAACCGGAACAGAAACTCACCCAGACAAAATTGAGGCTGTCGCACGTCCTGCCGAAGTTGAGGACGTGCTCGGAAAAATCGACTCCGCGATTGAGAACGCTAACAAGTACGTTCAAAAGGTGGTGCATTCCCGGCGGCAAGCCGGCCGTGACGTTAAGAATGCTGATGCCGACGAGAGGCAGAAACTACAGGCCGAGCTTGACCAGCTCGCGGAAAAGCTCTCCAAACCCGATTACGCCGAAGACGCGGTTGCCCGAATGAGTCGCAGCGGATCATAAGTCGCGGTAGTCATCCATCCGCGCCACCTCTGCGAACCAAACGGAGCTGCCGCCCGTCTGACCTAACACCCCATCCATCGGCCCGCCATCGAAGATCCCATGCGTGGCGGCCGACTCTCACGCAGCGGAGCGGTTTTCCTGCCGACCGATCTACGACTGATACACCCTTGCGCCAAAGCACGCATCCTCCGGGACAAGGGCACAGCTGCCACCGAGGCCTACAACCAGGCCAAGGCCGAGATCGACCAGCTCCGGCGGAAGCTGGACCCCCCGCTGCGCTGGATCTGCGGTGGGCCATCTTCGGCCTGTACGTGGCTACGACCGGTGCAGCACTGAGCTATTTGGCGTAGCCCGATGGCCGCTCAAACATATCTACCGCCACTAGGTGGCCAGCATGCTGCATGTTTCCTGGTTAAGCGCAGCGTTGGGCCGCTTCTAATCGCGAAGTACGTCGAACGGCTGCTTTCTCAGGGGCACCAGCCTGGTGGCGGCTTCTAGGCCCGAGTTGCGTACTTGCGACGCCGATCAGCTGCATTCGAATCCTTGAACGGCGCATCGGACCGTCAGCGCGGCATCACAGAGCGGACGGCCGAAACTAGAAGTCCGAGGGCAGGCGCAGCACGGTGCCGGAGTGGATAAGGTCCGGATCGTCGCCGATGATGTGCCGGTTGGCCTCGAAGATCGGCTCAAAGCCGATGCCGATATATAGCGGCGCCTGCGACGCGGCGATGCCGGACAGCGTGTCCCCGGGTTGCACGGTGTACAGGAAGTAGCTGCGAAACCCCGGCGCGATGGCGGTGCCGAAAAACACCGGTACGGACACCCTCGGGGGCGCCTTGTCGGCGCCGGTGCTCGGACCCACCTGCACGACCCCTCGGTTGGTCGGTGGTGGATCGGGTAACGCGACGCTGCTCTGCCAGGCAGAGGTCAGATTCGAACTGGTGACGGCGGTTTCGACCAAGACCTGGCCGTTCCCGTCGAGCACCCGCACATCGATGACGGCTTCGAATCCGCCGCCTGAACCAGCGATCAGCAGTGGGTTGCCGACCAGGTCATTAGCTAATGGCTGGTCCAGACGAAAGCTTTCCGACATGAACGGAACACCTTCCTGGAGTACTCGAAGCGGACCACCGTTCTGTTCTCCGCTCCAGCCTGGCACTAATCCGGCTACAAGTCACCGCCCCGAATTCAGACGGCGTCGGCACTGCTCGTCGTCGGTGTGCTTCAACCTCTTCGGACTCCAGCTGTTGGGCGGCTAGCGCGACGGCTGGTTCCGGCAGCACCCAAGACTGACCGTTCCTCGGCACCTCCGGGTTCCGACCGGCGTTTCGCCGTTCCTCGTAGCGGGCACACATCGCGCGTCCAGTGCGTCGAGTTCACAGGGGATGTGCGCCAGATGATTACTCTCGCGGTGGTGTTGGGGATCTCGGCCGTGGTGATGATCATGCTCGGCCTTATTCTCTACGGAAACGGTGTCGGCGCTGTGCCCGACGACGTGGGTCGCGAACCGGCGGCCGCCCGACGCGGTTTGACGCGCGTGTCCTGGAATGAGCTGTTCGGTCGCATGAGAACCTCGATTCGCGGCATGACAGACGGCGAAGCCAGCCGAGACCAGAAGTTGACGGCGATCGGGTCGTTTCTTGTCATGGTCGGCCTCATCGTCGCCGTTCTGGCTGTGTTGGCCCTCATTGCCGGCTTGGTGTAATCGGCAAATACCAGCGCCGGGATTCACCGGACGCGATAATGACGCTGGGCCGGGTCGACCAGAAGGAATCTTGTGATGAAGAAGCTGGCAGCAGCGCTTTTGACAGCCGCGGCGGCGGCGATGACGCCGATCGCCATCGCGCCGGTCGCGCAGGCCGATATCTGCGCGGGCGCGCACGGACGCCATGTCGGGGTGGGCGGCTGCACGAATATCGCAGGTGATGTTGCCACCGGCGCTGCGATCGCTGCGGCCGACAACCCGTATGTGATGGGCGAGGTGCCCTGCTACACCGTCGAGGGTGTGCCGTATTACACGCCTCCCGGCGACCCCTGCTGACCCAGGCGAGCAATAATCGCCACTTCGCCGTGGTTCATACTGGATACGGCGACGATGGTTCTGACCGGAACCAGCAAGGGTGGCGAAGATGACCAGGTTGGACTCCGTCGAGCGGGCGGTTGCCGACATCGCGGCGGGCAAGGCCGTCGTCGTCATCGACGACGAGGACCGTGAGAACGAGGGCGACCTCATCTTCGCCGCCGAGAACGCCACCCCTGAACTCGTCGCGTTCATGGTCCGCTACACCTCGGGATATCTCTGCGTTCCACTCGACGGTGCGATCTGCGACAAGCTCGGGCTGCTCCCGATGTATGCCGTCAACCAGGACAAGCACGGCACCGCCTACACGGTGACAGTCGACGCCAAGGAGGGCGTCGGCACCGGCATCTCGGCGTCGGACCGCGCGACGACCATGCGGTTGCTCGCCGATCCGACCAGCGTCGCCGAGGACTTCACCCGGCCGGGCCACGTCGTTCCGCTGCGCGCCAAGGACGGCGGGGTGCTCCGTCGCCCCGGCCACACCGAGGCGGCCGTCGATCTTGCGCGGATGGCGGGTCTGCAACCGGCAGGCGCGATCTGCGAGATCGTCAGCCAGAAGGACGAGGGTGCGATGGCCCAGACCGACGAACTTCGGGTCTTCGCCGACGAGCACAACCTCGCGCTCATCTCGATCGCCGACCTCATCGAATGGCGGCGCAAGCACGAGAAGCACATCGAGCGCATCGCCGAGGCGCGCATCCCGACACGGCACGGTGAGTTCCGGGCAGTCGGATACGCCAGCATCTACGAGGATGTCGAGCATGTCGCGCTGGTCAGGGGAGACATCGCGGGCCCGCACGGTGACGGACACGACGTCCTGGTCCGCGTGCACTCCGAATGCCTCACCGGTGACGTGTTCGGATCGCGTCGCTGCGACTGCGGCCCGCAACTGGATGCCGCGCTGGCGATGGTGGCCCGAGAAGGTCGTGGCGTCGTGCTCTACATGCGTGGTCACGAAGGTCGCGGCATCGGGCTGATGCATAAGCTGCAGGCCTATCAATTACAGGACGCAGGCGACGACACCGTCGACGCCAACCTCAAGCTCGGACTGCCCGCCGACGCCCGCGACTACGGCATCGGCGCGCAGATCCTCGTCGACCTGGGCGTCCGGTCGATGCGGCTGCTCACGAACAACCCGGCCAAGCGGGTGGGTCTGGACGGCTATGGGCTGCACATCATCGAGCGCGTGCCACTGCCGGTGCGGGCCAACGCCGAGAACATCCGCTACCTGATGACCAAGCGCGACCGCATGGGCCACGACCTGATCGGGCTGGACGACTACGACGAGGTGGTTCCGGGCGAATTCGGCGGGGCGTTATGAACAGCCCGGGCGGAGTCCGAAATTGAGCGGAGGCGTCGGCGTCCCCGAACTGCCGCAGCTCGACGGGTCTGAGCTCTCGTTGGCGATCGTCGCGAGCACGTGGCACGAAGCGATCTGCAATGCGCTGCTCGACGGTGCCCGTAAGGTGGCCGCCGACGCCGGCATCGACGAACCGACGGTGGTCCGGGTGCTCGGCGCGATCGAGATACCGGTGGTGGCCCAGGCGCTGGCGGCGACGCATGACGCCGTCGTCGCGCTCGGGGTGGTGATCCGAGGCGAGACACCGCATTTCGACTATGTATGTGATGCAGTCACACAAGGCCTGACCCGCGTGTCGCTGGATTCGTCCACGCCGGTCGCCAACGGTGTGCTGACCACCGACACCGAGCAGCAGGCCCTCGCAAGGGCCGGGCTGCCGGATTCGACCGAGGACAAGGGCGCTCAGGCCGCCGCCGCCGCAGTGTCCACCGCGCTGACGCTGCGCCACCTTGCGCACGCGCGGAGCGGAAAAGACGACCGCAAGCGGCCATGAGCGGCGACTGGGACATCGAGGTACGCCCGCATCTGACGCCCTATTTCGCGTACGGCGCCGCGGCGGTGATTCTGATCGCCCACGTGACCGTCGGTGTGCTGCTGAAGATCTCGTCGACCGGAGTGGTCTTCCAGACCGCAGACCAGGTGGCCATCGCACTGCTCGGTGCGGTCATCGCCGGAATCGTCCTGCTCTTCGCCCGGCCCCGGTTGCGTGTCGGTTCGGCTGGCGTTGCGGTGCGAAACACGTTCGGCTACAAGCTGATTCCGTGGGCCGACGTCGTCGGCGTGACGTTTCCGGCCGGTGCACGCTGGGCCAGGGTGGACCTGCCCGACGACGAGTACATCCCCGTGATGGCGATTCAGGCCGTCGACAAGGACCGCGCCGTCGAGGCGATGGACGATGTGCGGGCCCTGGTGTCGCGCTACCGCCCCGACCTCAGCTCACGCTGAGCGACATCGCGACCTCGTCGCGCGCGTTGGCCTCGCCGCCTGCCACCTGCGTGAAACCCAGGCTCTCGTAGACGCCTCGGGCGACGGCGTTGTCGACCGCCACCCTGAGCGTGACCACGCGTGCGCGCCGGGCGCGTGCCCAGTCGACCGCCGCGGCGACAAGAGGTCGGGCCAGCCCATGTCCCCGCGCGGCCGGATCGAGCCAAAGTGAGTACAGGTAAACCGATTCGGCGTTTTCTTGCTGGGCCGCGATCAGGCCCACCGGGCGGTCGTCCAGCAGCGCCGCGAACTGGGCGTGGTCGCGGAGGCGCCTGCGCCACTGCGCGGCGGTGAACGAGGACTCCTGCCGGAACTGCGGGTCGTCGGCGCCGAGCGAGTCGGTGAGCGCGCGCAGTCGGACGCCGGCGAACAGCCGCCAATCCGATTCCTTCAGTCGCGCGACCCGTGCGGTCACCGGGGGTCGCCCATCACCAGCCCCTCGCGACGCGGGTCCGCCCCGCCGGTCCACCCCGGCGAGCCGCGCACGATCGCCGACAACCCGCTGGACTGGTCGGCGAGGTCGACCTGGTGGCCGAGTTGGCGTAAGCCCTGCACCAGTGCGTCATGGTCGCCGTTGTCAGCAGTGTCGATGTCGGGGTGTTCGCCGCCGACGTTGGTCTTCGGCGAGTTGGCCGCGCCGAAATCCACCCCGCCCACCGCCTGCTGCGGATCCATTCCCCAATCGAGCATTCCCACAACGGTTTTGACGACGAACTGGATGATCACCGCGCCGCCGGGTGACCCCAGTGTCGCGAACAGCGGTCCGCGGCCAGAGCCGGACCGATCGAAGATCAGTGTCGGCGCCATGGTGCTTCTCGGTCGCTTGCGCGGCTCGACCCGATTGGGAACCGGCACGCCGTCGGGACCGGCGGGCTCGGCTGAGAAGTCGGTCAGCTGGTTGTTCAGGATGAAGCCGTCGACCATGTGAAAAGAGCCGAACTGCGATTCGACGGTGGTGGTCAGCGCGGCGGCATTGCCCTGCGAGTCGACGACGCTGATCTGACTGGTGCCGTGCTCGGGCACGGGCGCCGGGGTCGACGGCGACGCCCCGAATTCGCCGGGCTTCGCAGTTCCCATGCTGCGCTGCTCGGAAATCAGCGCCGCACGCTGCGCGAGGTAGTCGCTGTTGAGCAACGTGTTCGGCGTACCGCCGGGCAAGGGCACGAAATCGGTGTCGGCGACGTACTTGTCGCGGTCGGCGTATGCCAGGCGCTCAGCCTCCGAGATGAGGTGCACGCCCATCACGGACGGCTTGCCGCCGTTTCGGTCCATGTCGGTGGGTTTGTGGTCGCTCATCGCGAAATGCTCGAGGATGCCGAGAGTGGCGGCGACCGCGATGCCGCCCGAGGACGGGGGAGGCATACCGCAGACCTCCTTTGTGCGGTACGGCATGCAGACCGGCTCCCGTTGCCTGGCCGTATAACCGGCCAGGTCGGCCATCGTCATCAGGCTCGGCGTGCGGCCGCCGGAGGTGTCGGCCGCGGCCGCGACGATCGCCTTGGCGATGTCGCCGGTGTAGAACGACTCCGGGTCGGCTGCGATGACGCCCAATGTCTTCGAGTAGGCGGGGTTGGCGAGTTTGGTGTCGGTGCTCTTCGGGCTGCCGTCGGCTTCGAGGAAGTAGGCGGCGGCCGCCGGGTCGGCCTTCAGCGACGGGGTGGCGTCGGCGATCGCGGCGGCCAGCCGCGGGCTGATGTCGAAGCCGTCGTCGGCGAGCGCCACGGCAGGGGCGAACAGGTCCCGCCACGGGGTTTTGCCGTGCTGGTGGTGGACATCCATCAGCATCCGGAGGATGCCGGGGACGCCGATGGAGCGCCCGGAGGCCCTGGCGTCGGGCTTGGGCCCACTGCGGTCGGTGTCGGAAACCCATCGAAGATAGTTCTCGCTAGCCGCGGCGGGGGCGACCTCCCGGCCGTCGAAAGCCTGCACCGAGTTGGCCTTGGCGTCGTAGTAGAGCAGGAACCCGCCGCCGCCGATTCCGGATGACTGCGGTTCGACGAGTCCCAGCACCGCCTGCGCCGTCACCAGGGCGTCGGCAGCGGTGCCGCCGTCCTTGAGCACCTCGCAGGCCTTCTGGGTGGCCAGCGGATTTGCGGTGGCCACGGCGTAGTGCGCGGTGCTCACTGCGGTCATGTCCTTGCGGTAGCCGGTGGCGACCTCGGGGTTGGTGGAGATGTTGCGCGAGGTCGAGGGCGAGCCCGGGGCAGAAGCCGGCGCCGCGGCGGACGTCTTCGGCGACGGGGTGCCGTTTTCGACGACCGCGCATGGACCGGCCGCGGCCGGCGGCGCGTTGTCCTGCTTGTCCTGCTTGACCTGCGCACCGCATCCGGCCAGCACCAATACAACCGTCGCCAGCGGCGCCGTCAGCTTTCGCCATGACAAGGTCCGCATCAGTCGACGGTAGATCATCCGACCCGTTCGATACCGGCAGTAACCTGGAATCCGTGCCCGATCCGACGACGTACCGACCGGCGCCAGGATCGATCCCCGTCGAGCCCGGCGTCTACCGGTTTCGCGATCCGCACGGCCGGGTGATCTACGTCGGCAAGGCCAAGAGCCTGCGCAGCCGGCTGAACTCCTACTTCGCCGACATCTCCGGACTGGCGCCGCGGACGCGCCAAATGGTGATGGCCGCCGGCAGCGTCGAGTGGACGGTGGTCAGCACCGAAGTCGAGGCGCTGCAGCTGGAGTACAACTGGATCAAGGAATTCGATCCGCGCTTCAACATCCGCTACCGCGACGACAAGTCCTATCCGGTGCTCGCGGTGACGCTCAACGAGGAATATCCGCGGCTGATGGTCTACCGGGGGCCGCGCAAGCGCGGAGTCCGCTACTTCGGTCCCTACTCGCATGCCTGGGCCATCCGCGAGACGCTCGATCTCCTCACCCGGGTTTTCCCGGCCCGCACGTGTTCAGCGGGAGTTTTCAAGCGCCACAAGCAGATCGATCGGCCTTGCCTACTGGGGTACATCGACAAATGTTCCGCGCCGTGCATCGGACGCGTCTCGGCCGAAGAGCACCGCCGGATCGTGCTCGACTTCTGCGACTTCCTGTCCGGCAAGACAGACCGGCTGGCGCGCGACATGGAACGCGAAATGAACCAGGCGGCAGAGCGACTCGACTTCGAGCGGGCGGCCAGGCTGCGTGACAACATCGGCGCGCTGAAGCGGGCGCTGGAGAAGCAGACCGTGGTTTTCGGCGACGGCACCGACGCGGATGTGGTCGCCTTCGCCGACGACGACCTCGAGGCGGCCGTGCAGGTGTTTCACGTCCGCGGCGGGCGGGTCCGTGGCCAGCGAGGTTGGATCGTCGAAAAGTCCGGCGAGCCGGGAGATTCGGGCCAAGCGCATCTGGTCGAGCAGTTCCTCACCCAGTTCTACGGTGACCAGGTGGCATTGGACGGGGCGGCCGACGAGTCGACGAACCCCGTTCCACGTCAGATCCTGGTTCCGGTTCTGCCGCCCAACGCCGAAGAGCTGGAGACCTGGTTGTGCGGTCTGCGCGGCTCACGGGTCGCGTTGCGCGTTCCGATGCGCGGCGACAAGCGGGCGCTGGCTGAGACGGTCAAACGCAACGCGCAGGATGCGCTGACGCAGCACAAGCTCAAACGCGCGGGAGACTTCACCGCGAGATCTGCTGCGTTGCAGAGCATTCAGGAGTCACTAGGCCTCGCGGATGCGCCCTTGCGCATCGAGTGTGTCGACATCAGCCACGTCCAGGGCACCGATGTGGTCGCCTCACTCGTGGTGTTCGAGGACGGCCTGCCCCGCAAATCCGACTATCGCCACTATGCGATCCGCGAGGCGGCAGGCGAAGGGCGCTCCAACGATGTGGCGTCCATCGCCGAGGTCACGCGCCGGCGATTCGCGCGGCATGTCTCGGATCTGCAGAACACCAATGTGTTCACCGCGGAAGGAAAGTCGCGCAAGTTCGCCTATCCGCCGAACCTGTACGTCGTCGACGGAGGCGCTCCACAGGTCAATGCCGCCGCTGCGGTTCTCGACGAACTCGGCGTGTCCGACGTCGCCGTCATCGGGCTGGCCAAGCGGCTGGAAGAGGTATGGGTGCCCTCGGAGCCCGACCCGGTGATCATGCCCCGCAACAGCGAGGGGCTGTTCCTGCTGCAGCGCGTGCGTGACGAAGCGCACCGGTTTGCGATCACCTACCACCGCAGCAAGCGCTCCAAACGCATGACGGCGTCGGCGCTGGACTCCGTTCGCGGTCTCGGCGAACACCGGCGAAAAGCGCTGGTCACCCACTTCGGCTCGGTGGCGCGCCTGCGGCAGGCCAGCGTGGAGGAGATCACCTCGGTGCCCGGCATCGGGGTCACCACGGCAAAAGCCGTGCTGGAAGCGCTCGGAGCGCCCCCCGAATCGTCAGCGCCCGCCCCGGTAATCGGCAATGATCAGGCCAGGGCATCAGGATGACGGATCACGGCACGGACGAGGATGTGCGGGGGCAGGACGCGCCCCGCGGCACGGGCGCGGAATCGGGCATCGACGTCGTGCTGGTCACCGGGCTGTCCGGAGCCGGCCGCGGCACCGCGGCCAAGGTGCTCGAAGACCTCGGCTGGTACGTGGCCGACAACCTGCCACCCGAGCTCATCGCCCGCATGGTCGACCTCGGGCTGGCGGCGGGCTCGCGTATCACCCAGCTGGCGGTGGTGATGGACGTGCGGTCACGCGGCTTCACCGGCGACTTGGATTGGGTGCGAAAGGATTTGGCTACCCGCGACATCGCACCGCGGGTCTTGTTCCTCGAGGCCTCCGACGACATTCTGGTGCGGCGCTACGAGCAGAACCGTCGCAGCCACCCGCTGCAGGGCAACCAGACGCTCGCCGAGGGTATCGCCGCAGAACGCGCCATGCTGGCGCCGGTGCGCGCCGCCGCCGACCTGATCATCGACACCTCGACGCTGTCGGTCCCGGCGCTGCGGGAAAGCATCGAAGGGGCGTTCGGCGGGGAGACGGTGGCTTACACCAGCGTGACCGTGGAGTCGTTCGGCTACAAGTACGGGCTGCCGATGGATGCCGACACGGTAATGGATGTCCGGTTTCTGCCGAACCCTCACTGGGTGGACGAGCTCCGGCGGCACACCGGACAGCATCCCGCAGTCCGCGAGTACGTATTGGGGCAGCCGGGAGCCGCGGAGTTCCTCGACACCTACCATCGACTGTTGAACCTCGTCATCGAGGGTTACCGCCGGGAGGGGAAGCGCTACATGACCGTTGCCATCGGTTGCACCGGCGGCAAGCATCGCAGCGTTGCCATGGCCGAGGCACTGGCAGGACGGCTGCAGGGCGGTGACCAACTCGCGGTTCGGGTACTGCACCGGGATCTGGGCCGCGAATGAGCTCACGCATCGTCGCCCTCGGTGGCGGCCACGGCCTTTATGCCACGTTGTCGGCGGCTCGCAGGCTCACCCCGCACGTGACCGCCGTGGTGACCGTCGCCGACGACGGCGGCTCGTCGGGCCGGCTGCGCAGCGAACTCGATGTGGTGCCGCCGGGCGACCTGCGAATGGCCTTGGCTGCATTGGCGTCCGACAGTCCGCACGGACGGCTGTGGGCGACGATCCTTCAGCACAGGTTCGGCGGTAGCGGCGCACTGGCCGGGCACCCCATCGGCAACCTGCTGATGGCAGGTTTGAACGAGGTGCTGGCCGATCCCGTTGCAGCGCTTGACGAATTGGGCCGCATCCTGGGGGTCAAGGGCCGAGTGCTGCCGATGTGCCCGATCGCGCTGCAGATCGAGGCGGATGTCGCCGGTCTGGAGAGAGATCCGCGGATGAGCCGGGTGATTCGCGGCCAGGTGGCGATCGCCACCACGCCGGGCAAGGTCCGCAGGGTGCGGCTGCTGCCCAGCAATCCGCCTGCCACCCGCCAGGCGGTGGACGCGATCATGAATGCCGACCTCGTCGTGCTCGGGCCGGGCTCGTGGTTCACCAGTGTCATTCCACACGTGCTGGTGCCGGAACTGGCCGCCGCGCTGGCGGCCACCTCCGCCCGGCGCGCCCTGGTGCTCAACCTCGTGGCGGAGCCGGGGGAGACGGCGGGCTTCTCCGTCGAGCGGCACATCCACGTGTTGTCCCAGCATGCCCCGGGATTCACCGTGAATGAGATCGTCGTCGATGCGTCCCGGGTGCCCGGTGAGCGGGAGCGGGAGCAGCTCAGCCGGACCGCCACCATACTGGGTGCCGCAGTTCAGTTTGCTGAGGTGTCCAGACCTGGTACACCTTTACATGACCCGGCGAGGCTGGCCGCGGCGTTGGAGGGGGCCCGCTTGCGCGGGACGGAGCCTGGCGGGGCCCTTCGGCAGCCGACGGTTCCCGCAACCGCCCGGATAGTTGACGGACCGAGAGGTGACGACCCGTGGCGATGACAGCCGAGGTCAAGGACGAGCTGAGCCGTCTTGTTGTCAATTCGGTCAGCGCGCGCCGTGCCGAGGTGGCGTCGTTGCTGCGCTTTGCCGGCGGCCTGCACATCGTGTCGGGGCGCGTGGTGGTCGAGGCCGAGGTCGACCTGGGCATCATCGCGCGCCGCCTCCGTAAGGACATCTTCGACCTCTACGGCTACAACGCCGTCGTACATGTGTTGTCTGCCAGCGGAATTCGTAAGAGCACCCGGTACGTGGTCCGCATTGCCAAGGACGGTGAGGCGCTGGCCCGCCAAACCGGTCTGCTCGACCTTCGCGGTCGGCCGGTGCGCGGTCTGCCCGCACAGGTCGTGGGTGGCAGCGTGGCAGACGCCGAAGCGGCCTGGCGGGGCGCCTTCCTCGCGCACGGCTCGCTGACGGAGCCCGGCCGGTCCTCAGCGCTCGAGGTCAGCTGCCCCGGACCCGAGGCGGCGCTGGCCCTGGTTGGCGCCGCGCGGCGGCTCGGGGTGAGCGCGAAAGCCCGTGAGGTGCGCGGCGCCGATCGGGTCGTGGTTCGCGACGGTGAGGCCATCGGTGCATTGCTGACCCGCATGGGCGCCCAAGACACCCGATTGACGTGGGAAGAACGCCGGATGCGGCGTGAGGTGCGCGCGACGGCCAATCGGCTGGCCAATTTCGATGATGCGAACCTGCGGCGGTCGGCGCGCGCGGCGGTCGCGGCGGCGGCCCGCGTCGAGCGGGCGCTCGAGATCCTCGGCGACACCGTTCCCGACCACTTGGCCGCGGCGGGCAAGCTGCGCGTCGAGCACCGGCAGGCCTCGCTGGAGGAACTGGGCCGGCTTGCCGATCCGGTGATGACGAAAGACGCTGTCGCGGGGCGCATTCGGCGGCTGCTGTCGATGGCTGATCGCAAGGCCAAACAAGAGGGGCTGCCCGACACCGAGTCGGCCGTCACGCCGGATCTGCTCGACGAGGCCTGATTCGCCCGAAATTGCACTGACGGTCGTGATTTCGTGCTGAGCACGACCGTAGGCGCAATCTTCGTGCGATCCTGTCCCAATGTCCGCTCCAAGCGGGGTTGTCACGTTTCTGTTCACCGACATCGAGGGCTCGACCCGTCGATGGGAGGCAGACGCGGACGCGATGCGGGGTGCCCTGGCCGCGCATGACGAGGTGCTGCGCACCGCTATCGAGACGCATCGCGGCGTCGTGGTCAAGCACACCGGCGACGGTGTGGTTGCGGCGTTCGCGTCGCCGACGGCTGCCGTCGATGCGGCGATCGCGGCGCAGCGACAACTGGAATTGCCGGTGCGAATGGGGTTGCCACCGGAGAAGCGGCACTTCAGGGCGGCGACTACTTCGGTGCGGTGCTGAATCGGGCGGCGCGCGTGATGGCGGCCGGCCACGGCGGCCAGATCCTCGTCGCCGACTCGACCGCTACCTTGGTCAGCGGACTGGACCTGATCGAGTTGGGGCCGCGGCGACTTCGTGACTTACCGACTCCGGTCGGACTGTTCCAAGTGCGAGGAGCCGGTCTGCGCGAGGATTTCCCGCCGCTGCGTACCTTCGATACCCAACCCGGCAACCTGCGCCCTGCAACGACCAGCTTCGTCGGACGGGGCGCCGAAGTGGCCGAGCTGGCGGAAGCGCTCGGCCTCCACCGACTTGTCACCCTCACCGGGGTCGGCGGCGTGGGAAAAACCCGGCTGGCACTCGAGGCGGCAGAACAGGTGCGCGACGAGTTTCCAGACGGTGTCTGGCTGTTCGAATTGGCGACCGTGACAGATCTGGCGGCCGTTCCCGACGCAGTAGCCACCGTGCTCGGCATCACCCAACAGCCGGGCAAGACGGTCGCGGAGTCGGTGGCCGCGGCACTCGAAGGCAGACGACGGCTCTTGGTCTTCGACAACTGCGAGCATGTGCTCGATGCGGCAGCAGACCTGATCGAAGCAGTACTCCGACTGTCGGCGACGGTCAAGGTGATCGCCACCAGCCGTGAGGGGCTCGGGCTCGCCGACGAACAGGTGTGGCGGGTGCGTTCGTTGGACGTCGGGACGGCGGTCGAACTGTTCGTCGAGCGCGCTCGCAGTGTGGCACAGGACTTCTCGCTCGAGGACAGGGACGTGGTCGAAGAAATCTGCCGACGCCTCGACGGCATTCCACTGGCCGTCGAGTTGGCGGCATCCCGGATGGCGTCGATGACCGCAGGGGAAGTGCGGGACCGACTCGACCACCGGTTCCGGCTACTTGTGGGTGCACGCCGCGGCCTCGAGCGACATCAAACACTGCGGCACGCGGTGCAATGGTCCTACGATCTGCTCGGCGAGCCGGAAAGAAAGCTTCTGGAGGTTTGCTCGGTTTTCGCCGGCGGATTCGATCTCGAAAGCGCTTGCGCGGTGACAGGTTTGCAGGACGACTTCGTGACGCTGGATCTGCTCGACGCACTGGTGCGCAAATCGTTGCTGGTCGTGGAGCGAGCATCCGGACACACCCGGTTCTCGATGCTCGAAACGATCCGGCAGTTCGCCGAGGAGCAACTAGCCGGTCGTGGCCAAGCCAATGCTGCACGTACGGCACACGCGCGGTACTTCGCAGCACGCGAAGATCACCTTCGCGCGCTCTGGAACGGTCCCCGGCAACGAGATGCCTACGAATGGTTCTTCCGGGAGCTGGCCAACCTGCGCAGCGCTTTTCAGTGGGCAGCCGACGAGGTCGACCTCGACACCGCGGCCGCTATCGTGGCGCCCGCAGGTCTGGTCAGCGCTCTGGTGGAGAACTTCGAGCCCGCTACCTGGGCAGAACAGATCGTCGAATCGGCCTGCGCCGCCGACCACCCGCGGCTCGTCAACATTTGTGCGGTCGCTTCGCTGTGTTACATGTTCGGCCGTGTCGACGATGCACTCAAATACCGCGACATCGGCTTGCTCGCAATGAGACGCAGACCCGACGACGTGTCCTTGGGTCCAGAGGCGCTGTGGCTCGGCGCCGTTAACTCAGCCATCGGCGAATTCGATACGTACGTCGAGTTTTACCGCGCCCAGATGTCACACGGTGGCGAGCTTCCTGTACTGAGCAGATCGTGCATGGTCATCGCTTTGCTCTCCACGGGTCGCCGGGACGAGGCGATGGAGGTGGCGACGGGTCTGGTGGAAGCGGCAGAGGCCACAGACAATTCCTATGCGATCTCGTTCGCCCTGCTCGCCACGGGCATGGCCCGCAGCGAGGTGGATCCGGCCGGCGCGCTGGGTGCGTTGCGTAGTGGACTTGTGATCGCACAGGAAAGCGGCAATCGCGCGAATGTGTCCTACATCGCGATGGCGTTGACGATGACACTGAATCGGATCGGGGGCACGCTCAGTGACCAACTGTCAGCGCTGGACAACATCACGCTCGCAATCCGCAACTACTACGACTCTGGCAACGTCACCCAGCTACGGGCCGCGCTAGGGCTCTTCTTGACATATCTCGCGCGCCGCGGCGATCGCCAACCCGCGGCCACCCTTGCCGGATTCTCGTGTGTGAGTCCCACCTCCGCGCCATCGATCACCGAGTTCGGTCCCACCGTGGCAGGAGTTCGTGAAGCGCTCGGAGACCAGGAATACGCCCGCCTCGCCCGCGAGGGCGAGGCTATGAGGATGACCGCCGCGGCGACATACGCCTACGACCAGATCGACCGGGTGCGACGCGAGCTCGAGCAACTACCGTGAGCCAATGCAGACACTGAGAGTCGGCGTGGCTCACCCCGACCCGCCCTTCAACGGCATGCCGGACGACGGTGGGCTGGACATCGACCTGATGACCGAGATCGCCGACAAGCTCGGTGCGGGCGTCGCCTTCATCCCCTACGACGGTGCCGACTTCAACGGCATCTTCGACACGCTGAATGCGGGCGCGTTCGACTGCGTCGCCGCGGGTACCACCGTGACTCCGGAGCGGGAGAAGAAGGCGGCCTTCGTCCCGCCGTACCTGATCTCCGGCCAGTCGCTCGCCGTCGACACACGCCGGCGACCGGACGTCCGCTCGGTCGATGATCTGGAGGGCCTGACGATCGGCGTGCAGCAGGGCGACACCAGCGGGCCGATCGCCGACAGGCTCGTCGCCGACGGCAAAGCCGGCCGAGTCCGGGTGTACGTCTACGGCGGCATTCGCACCGCTCTGGGCGACCTCACCACCGGCGGATGCGATGCGTTCATGAAGCTGGCGCCGGTGCTCGCCGAGCTCGTCAAGCCGATCGCCGGCGTGGAATTGGTGCAGCGGGGCCTTTCCACCGAGAACATCGCGATCGCCGTCAGTGCGGCGAACCAGGAACTCCTGGCCAGACTCGCCGTCGCACAGGCCGAGCTGGAAGAGGACGGAACGCTGCAGCGAATCCGCCGGAAATGGCTGGGTAACCCGTATGCCGACCAGAGCCTGGGCGATGCTCTGACCAGGCTGCGCGTGACGGCTCTCACAGCACTACGCTGGCCTGTGGGCATCAAGGCGAAAAAGGGAGAGACAAGTGACCATCCGGGTAGGCGTTAACGGCTTCGGCCGCATCGGACGCAACTTCTTCCGGGCTCTGGCGGCGCAGAAGGCCGAGGGCAAGAGCACCGACATCGAGGTCATCGCGGTCAACGACCTCACCGACAACGCCACCCTGGCGCACCTGCTCAAATTCGACTCGATCCTGGGTCGCTACCCCGAGGACATCAGCCTCGAGGGCGACGACACCATCGTCATCGGCAGCACCAAGATCAAGGCGCTCGAGGTGAAGGAGGGCCCGTCGGCCCTTCCGTGGGGCGATCTCGGCGTCGACGTCGTCGTCGAGTCCACCGGCATCTTCACCAACGCCGGCAAGGCCAAGGGCCACCTCGACGCGGGCGCCAAGAAGGTCATCATCTCCGCGCCGGCCACCGACGAGGACATCACCATCGTGCTCGGCGTCAACGACGACAAGTACGACGGCAGTCAGAACATCATCTCCAACGCGTCGTGCACCACGAACTGCCTCGGCCCGCTGGCCAAGGTGCTCAACGACGAGTTCGGCATCGTCAAGGGCCTGATGACCACGGTGCACGCGTACACGCAGGATCAGAACCTGCAAGACGGGCCGCACAAGGATCTACGTCGCGCCCGCGCCGCCGCGCTGAACATCGTGCCGACCTCCACCGGCGCCGCCAAGGCGATCGGCCTGGTGCTGCCCGAACTCAAGGGCAAGCTCGACGGCTACGCGCTGCGGGTGCCGATCCCGACCGGCTCGATGCACCGACCTGACCGCCGAGCTGTCCAAGTCGACCACCGCCGAGGAGATCAACGCCGCGTTCAAGGCCGCCGCCGACGGTCCGCTCAAGGGCATCCTCAAGTACTACGACGCGCCGATCGTGTCGAGCGACATCGTCACCGACCCGCACAGCTCGATCTTCGACGCGGGCCTGACCAAGGTGATCGACAACCAGGCCAAGACGGTGTCCTGGTACGACAACGAGTGGGGCTACAGCAACCGCCTCGTGGACCTGGTCGCGCTGGTCGGCAAGTCGCTTTAGCCGATGGCCGTCAAGACGCTCGACGACCTACTCGCAGAAGGGGTTTCGGGCCGAAGCGTGCTGGTCCGTTCGGACCTCAACGTGCCGCTCGACGACGACGGCGGCATCACCGATCCCGGTCGGATCGATGCCTCGGTGCCGACGCTGAAAGCGCTGTCGGACGCGGGCGCCAAGGTCGTCGTCACCGCGCACCTCGGCAGGCCCAAGGACGGGCCGGACCCGAAGTTCTCGCTGGCCCCCGTGGCCGCGGCGCTGGCCGAGCGGCTCGGCCGACACGTCCAGTTGGCACGCGACGTGGTCGGTTCCGACGCGCTCGCCCGCGCCGAGGGACTCACCGACGGCGACGTCCTGCTGCTGGAGAACATCCGCTTCGACGCCCGCGAAACAAGCAAGAACGACGACGAGCGGCTCGCATTGGCCAGACAGCTGGCCGAGCTCGTCGCTGCGGCAGACGGATCGCCCGGCGCATTCGTGCTCCGACGGCTTCGGGGTGGTGCACCGCAAACAGGCGTCGGTATACGACGTCGCGACCCTGCTGCCGCACTACGCGGGCAAGCTGGTGGCCGACGAGATCAAGGTGCTCGAGCAGCTGACCAGCTCGACCGAGCGGCCGTACGCGGTGGTGTTGGGCGGCTCCAAGGTGTCCGACAAGCTCGCGGTGATCGAATCGCTCGCCGAACGGGCCGACAGCCTCGTCATCGGCGGCGGCATGTGCTTCACTTTCCTTGCGTCACAAGGTGTTTCGGTGGGCACGCTCGCTTCTGGAGGAAAGCATGATCGACACCTGCCGCAAGCTGTTGGAGGACTACGGCGACGTGATCCACCTGCCGGTGGACATCGTGGTGGCCGAGAAGTTCGCGGCGGACTCGCCGCCTGAGCGCGTGCCCGCCGACCAGATCCCGGACGGAAAGATGGGCCTTGACATCGGGCCGGGCTCGGTGAAGCGCTTCACCACCCTGCTGTCGAACGCCAAGACCATCTTCTGGAACGGACCGATGGGCGTGTTCGAGTTTCCCGCATTCGCCGAGGGCACCAAGGGTGTCGCGGAGGCCATCGTCGGTGCGACCGAGAAGGGCGCGTTCAGCGTCGTCGGCGGCGGCGACTCGGCGGCGGCGGTGCGCCGGCTCGGCCTTCCCGAGGACGGCTTCTCGCACATTTCCACCGGTGGCGGTGCGTCGCTGGAATACCTTGAGGGCAAGACATTGCCTGGCATCGAGGTCCTGGGTAAGTCCTGAACCGCCTGAAAGGGTCGATATGAGCCGCAAGCCGCTGATCGCCGGCAACTGGAAGATGAACCTCAACCATTTCGAAGCGATCGCGCTGGTGCAGAAAATCGCCTTCTCACTTCCGGACAAGTACTTCGACAAGGTGGATGTCGCGGTGATCCCGCCCTTCACGGATCTGCGCAGCGTGCAGACGCTGGTCGACGGCGACAAGCTGCGGCTGACCTACGGCGCCCAGGACCTGTCCCAGCACGACTCCGGCGCCTATACCGGCGACATCAGCGGCGCATTCCTCGCCAAGCTCGGCTGCGACTACGTCGTCGTCGGGCACTCCGAGCGTCGCACCTACCACGCCGAGGACGACGCGCTGGTCGCCGCGAAGGCCGCCGCGGCGTTCAAGCACGAGCTGACGCCGATCATCTGCATCGGCGAGCAGCTCGAGGTCAGAGAGGCGGGCAACCACGTCGAACACAACGTGGAGATGCTGCGCGGCTCCTTGGCCGGGCTGTCCGCCGAGCAGATCGGCAGGGCCGTCATCGCCTACGAACCCGTGTGGGCGATCGGCACCGGTCGGGTGGCCAGCGCGGCCGATGCGCAGGAAGTTTGCAAGGCGATCCGCGACGAGCTGGGCAAGCTCGCCGACCCGGAGTCGGCGGCAGGCATCAGGGTGCTCTACGGCGGCTCGGTGAACGCCAAGAACGTGGGCGAGATCGTCGCTCAGGAGGACGTCGACGGCGCGCTGGTCGGGGGCGCGTCGCTCGACGCCGAGCAATTCGCGACACTGTCGGCCATTGCCGCTGGTGGGCCGCTGCCGTAAGGCCGCCGCTGCGCCTGTAGTCTGGCGCCCATGGAATTGGGCCTGCAGATCACGCTCATCGTCACCAGTGTGTTGGTGATCCTGCTCGTACTGCTGCACCGCGCCAAGGGCGGCGGCCTGTCGACGCTGTTCGGCGGCGGCGTCCAGTCCAACCTGTCCGGATCGACGGTGGTGGAGAAGAACCTCGACCGCTTGACGCTGTTCGTGACCGGTATCTGGATTGTCTGCATCATCGGCGTCGCCCTGCAGATCAAGTACGCCTAACACGTCCGCCGCACATTGAGCGGCCAGGCAACTTGTGTGATTCAGTGACGTATACGCCCGCCTCGGGGACGCGTCACACGAGAGGCCACATGAACAATCCTGCGGGGCCGCAGCCGTATCGCCAGACTCCGCCGCCTCCGCAGCAGTTCCGCCCGTCGCCCGCCCGCCAACAGCCCCAGCATTACCCGTACGGCCAGACCGCCGAGGCATCGTGGTCAACGCCCAGTTCTTACCGCTCGCCTGGGTGCTGTTCTTCGTCAAGCCCAAGATCGCCGTCGACGGCCAGGAGATGCCGGTGTCCGGCGGGGCGCGCCCACCTGCCTGCCCTCCGGGCCGGCATCATGTCCACGTCCATGTGCCGTACTTCCTGCCCCCGAAGCTCGGCCCGGCCGATGCGACGGCAGATGTGCAGCCAGGTCAGGTCGCCGAGCTCGAGTACAAGGCCCCGTTGTGGTCCTTCAGCGCAGGGTCGCTCGGCGTTGGCCCGCAGAAGTACAACGGCGTCGGCATCACCATCGCGATAGTGCTGATTCCGTTCATCCTGTTGTTCCTGTTGATCCTTCTGATGATCGTGATGGCCGCGCTCTGACCGACGACGTTCCCGCCCTGCGGGTTGCTGGCCGGTCGCCGATAATCGCATGATGGCTGACGGACCCGACACCTCGCTGGCGCCGATCGGCTCGGTGCGCCGAACCAAGGTCGGCCGCGAGGCGACTGAGCCGATGCGAGAGGACATCCGCCTGCTCGGCTCCATCCTCGGTGACACCGTGCGCGAGCAGAACGGCGATGAGGTCTTCGATCTCGTCGAGCGGGCCCGGGTCGAGTCGTTCCGGGTGCGCCGTTCCGAGATCGACCGCGGCGAGCTCGCCAGGCTGTTCGACGGCATCGACGTCCGCCGGGCCATTCCGGTCATCCGCGCATTCACTCATTTCGCACTGCTTGCCAACGTGGCCGAGGACATCCACCGCGAACGCCGCCGGGCCGTCCATATCGCCGAGGGCAAGCCGCCGCAGAACAGCAGCCTGGCCGCCACGTATCTCAGGCTCGACGCGGCCGACCTCGACTCCGCGACCGTGTCCGAGGTGCTCACCGGCGCGCTGGTGTCGCCGGTGATCACCGCACATCCCACCGAGACCCGTCGCCGCACGATCTTCGACACCCAGCACCGCATCACCGAACTCATGCGAATGCGTATGCAGAAGCACACGCACACGGCCGACGGCCGAGACATCGAAACCGAGCTGCGCCGCAACATCCTGACGCTGTGGCAGACCGCGTTGATCCGGTTGTCGCGGTTGAAGATTCAGGATGAGATCGAAACCGGCCTGCGGTACTACCCGGCGGCCTTTCTCGAGGTCATCCCGAAGGTGAACGCCGACGTCCGCGCCGCGCTTGCCGCCCGCTGGCCGGATGCCAGTCTGTTGGAGACGCCGATCCTGCGGCCGGGTTCCTGGATCGGCGGCGACCGCGACGGCAATCCGAACGTCACCGCCGAGGTCGTCCGATTGGCCACCTCGCGGGCGGCCTACACCGCCGCGACGCACTACTTCGGCGAGATCACCTCCTTGGAAGAGGAGCTCTCCATGTCGGCGCGCCTGGTCAAGGTCAGCGACGAGTTGGTGGCGCTGGCCGACGCGTGCCGCGAGCCCGCTCGCGCCGACGAACCGTACCGGCGCGCGCTGCGCGCCATCCACGGCAGGCTCACCGCGACTGCGCGCGCCATTCTGGACCAGCAACCCGAACACGAGCTCGACCTCGGGCTGGAGCGCTACGCCACGCCTGCCGAGTTGCTCGCCGACCTCGACGTCGTCGACGCTTCGCTGCGCGACAACGGCAGCGCCGTGTTGGCCGACGACCGGTTGGCGCGACTGCGGGAAGCGGTGCGCACCTTCGGTTTCCACCTTTCGGGCCTCGACATGCGGCAGAACTCCGACGTGCACGAGGAGGTCGTCGCCGAGCTGTTGGCCTGGGCGGGCGTGCACCCCGACTACCGTTCGCTGGGCGAAACCGACCGCGTCGAGCTGCTGGTGGCCGAACTCGGTACCCGACGGCCGCTGATCAGCGGCAGTGCCGAAGTTTCCGAACTCGCGCGCAAGGAACTCGACATCTGCGCCGCCGCTGCCCGAGCCGTCAACGTCTTCGGCCCGCTCGCCGTTCCGAACTACGTCATCTCGATGTGCCAGTCCGTATCGGACATCCTCGAGGCCGCCTTGCTGCTGAAAGAGGTGGGCCTGATCGACGCATCTGGGCCGGACGCCTACAGCCCGGTTGGTATCGTGCCGCTCTTCGAGACGATCGACGACCTGCAGCGCGGTGCGTCGATTCTCGAAGCGGCCCTTGAGCTTCCGCTGTACCGATCGCTGGTCGCCGCCCGCGGCGACAGCCAGGAGGTCATGCTGGGCTACTCGGACTCCAACAAGGACGGCGGCTACCTGGCGGCGAACTGGGCGTTGTACCGCGCCGAACTGGACCTGGTCGAGTCTGCCCGCAAAACCGGAATCCGGTTGCGGCTCTTCCACGGTCGCGGCGGCACCGTCGGTCGCGGCGGCGGGCCCAGCTACGACGCCATCCTGGCGCAGCCGCCGGGCGCGGTGAACGGCTCACTGCGGCTCACCGAGCAGGGCGAGGTCATCGCCGCCAAGTACGCCGAGCCGCGGATCGCGCACCGCAACCTGGAGACGCTGCTCGCCGCGACGCTCGAAGCGTCTCTGCTCGACGTCGAAGGCCTCGGCGACGAAGCGGGGCCCGCCTACGACGTGCTCGACGACGTTGCCGCGCGCGCACACCGCGCCTACGCCGAACTGGTCCATGAGACACCGGGTTTCGTCGACTATTTCAAGGCATCCACTCCCGTTGGCGAGATCGGGTCGCTGAACATCGGCAGCAGGCCGACGTCGCGCAAGCCCACCACGTCGATATCCGACCTGCGCGCGATCCCGTGGGTGCTGGCATGGAGCCAGTCACGCGTCATGCTGCCCGGCTGGTACGGCACCGGCACCGCCTTCGAGCAATGGATCGCAGAGGAGGACGGGCGGCTGGAGGTGTTGCAGGACCTGTACCGGCGATGGCCGTTCTTTCGCACCGTGCTGTCGAATATGGCTCAGGTGCTTGCGAAGTCGGACATGGGGCTTGCGGCACGGTACGCGGAGCTGGTCGACGACGAAGCGTTGCGCAGTCGCGTGTTCGACAAGATCGTCGCCGAGCACGAGCGCACCATCAGGATGCACGGGCTGATCACCGGACACGACGATCTGCTCGCAGACAACCCGGCGTTGGCCCGCTCGGTGTTCAATCGGTTCCCGTACCTGGAGCCGTTGAACCACCTTCAGGTCGAGTTGCTGCGGCGGTACCGCGCCGGTGACACCGACGAACTCGTGCAACGCGGCATCCTTCTGACGATGAGCGGACTGGCCACCGCGCTGCGAAACAGCGGCTAGCGGGCGGCGTCAGCGGGCACAAAGTCGACCGGACAGCCGCGCCACCCCGCCGATCTGCTCGGGAACCGGTCGGGGATAGTGAAGTCCAGCGCGGAGTCATCCGGTACGTGCCGAGCAGGTGCGTCATCGCCGACGTCATCGCCGCCAGCGAGAACGGCTGGGCCGGGCAGGAATGCCTGCCGTGCCCGAAGGCCGTCACGAGCGACGGCGACGGCAATTCGTCCTGCTCGGCAAGCCGGTGTCGACGCCACCGAGCCGAGTCCCAGCGCTCGAGGCCTGGCGCGACCGAGCTGTTCAGCAGCGGCAGCAGTGTGGCGACGGTCCAGCCGGCGGGCAGCCGGTATGTCGCGGTCCCGGTATCGAGGTCGACGGAGGTGAGCACAGCGCGCGACATGATCGACCCCTGTGCCAGCCGCGTGCTCTCCAGGGCACAGCGTTGCGCCAGTTCGTGGTCGCCGCCGGTCACGGCGTTGCGTTCCGACGGGTGCTCGAGCAGGTCCACCATCGCCCAGCCCAGTGCGGCCATCAGATTGGACATCGACGCAATGTGGATGAGCGCGACATCCAACCCGATACCGCGTATCCGATTCGGTGCGTCCTGCCACGCCGCGATGATCCGGCCGAACAGCGTGGCGTCGCGGGCCGATCCGGAGTCCGACCGGCGCACGGCTTGCCCGATCACGCCGACAACTGTTTCCAGCGCTGACCGTTCGGCGCGCTTGTCAGACGCGGCGACCGCGGCCATTGCATCCGGGTGGACGAAAGCAGCGGAGCCATCAAGGGTTTCGAACGCTGACACCAAACGCTCGAAGCTCTCTCCCTTGGCCGATCCGGGCCCCGCCGCCGACGCCAGCCCCATCCGGTGCCCGAGCCTGCGGGTCAGGTCGAACAGGTCGACCGATTCTTCGGCACCCAACTCGGTCACCGTCTCGTTCAGCGCCCAGCGCAGGTTCGCCAGGTACGAGGCGACGTCATCGCGGCGGAACAGCGAAGCCGGTAGCACGCGCCTGCCGGCGAAGATCTCGTCGGGAAGCTTGCGCCGCAGCATCAGATAGTCGGCGACGCCTTGCTGGCCCTGTCCTCGGGCAACGCGTAGAACGACTCGACGCCGGCAGGGGAGAAGGTGAACAGATAGTGGTCGTCGCCGCTTTCGACGACGAAGGTGTCGCCGTGCCGGGCTCGGGCTTTCGCGATCGCCGCGACGGCGTCTTCGACGGGGACGTCCCACGGCAGCCCGACGCCGTCGGCAACCGGGGGCGCAGGGGCTGGGAAGCTGTCCGGCACTAGAGCCGCGTCGTGCGGCGCACCGCGCTGATCGCCCCTCGCACCGCGGACTCGGTCGCGGCCAGCGGTGCGACCGCGGCTTCTCCGATGCCGACGATGCGTTCGACGCGGCCGACGATGCCTTCGAGCCGGTCGACCACCGCGTTCAGCCGCGGGGCCAGCTCGTTGATCCGGCTGATGGTGTCGTTGAATCTCTCGAGCGTCACGTCGAGGTTGCCGGTGGACTTGTTGAGGTCGTCGAGGGTCTCGCCGAGCCCGGCCAGTATGGCGTCGACCTGGTCGACCGTGACGTCGGCATTCAGCGCCGCCTGGGCGAGTTTCTGGATTCGTTCCCGGCCGCTGCGGGCACCCGACCTGCCACCCTTGTCTGCCATGACGGTCATTTGACCACAGAGCCGCGGACGAGAGGAGCACTAGATCGAGCACGGACGAGAGGAGCACTTGATCGAGCACGGACGAGAGGAGCACTGGATCGAACACGGAACCGTCGAGGCCGAGCGGCCGTCTGACCACCATGCAGCGCAGACAGTGCCTGTGCGATCCTCGCTCCGTCGTCACATACTCCGCCGACGCAGCACACGCGACCGCCGACTACACATCGGGGTACGCCGAGGGTCTCGCCGACAACGACGACTAACAACGGCGACTAGAGTTCCCCGGCGGCCTCTTCGTCGAGCAGCCACACCGTCGCCTCGCGGCCGATCGCGCCCGCAGCGGGCACGTCGTCGGGGTCGGCACCACCGACCGCCGCGGCGACCGCGCCGGCCTTCTCGGCGCCGGCCACCACCAGCCACACCTCGCGTGAGCGGGCAACGGCAGGCAGCGTCAGGGTGATCCGCTTCGGCGGCGGCTTGGGGGAGTCGGTGACACCGACCACCTGTCGTGTGGCTTCGCGGACGGCGGGCGTGTGAGGGAACAACGAATTGATGTGGCCTTCACCGCCCATCCCCAGCAGGTGGACGTCGAAATCCGGCACGGGTTCGCCGTCGTCGGCGATCGCGGCCAGCACCTGCTCATACGACAACGCCGCGGCGTCCAGGTCGTCGCCGAATTCGCCGTCACTGGCAGGCATGGCGTGCACGTTGGCCGCCGGTATGTCTATCTGGTTCAGCAGCGCCTCGCGCGCCTGTTTCTCGTTGCGTTCGTCGTCGTCCTCGGGCACGTAGCGTTCGTCGCCCCAGAACAGTCGTACCTTTGACCAGTCGATGGCGTCGCCGTTGTCGCGCACGTGCTCGAGCAGGCCTATTCCGGTGCCACCGCCGGTCAGCACGATCAGCGCCCGGCCCCTGGCCTCGACGGCGTCGGTGATGGCACCGATGAGGCGTTCGCCGACCGCGGTCACGAGTGCTGCCTTGTCGGGGTACTTCTCGATGATGGTGGTCATACGTACTGCACCTTGGCGATGCCTGCCAATGCCTCGAAGTAGATCTCGTCGGCGTCCAACCGGCGCATGTCCTCGGAAAGGCATTCCTTGGCGTCCCTGCGCGCCAACGGAATCAACGCCTCCGGCCGTCCGGTGCGGGTGAGCGTTGCGGTGACCCCGGTCTGCGGACGGCTCAGCGTGACCGTCTCGCTTTGCCGGTGCAGCTCGACCTTCAGGTCTCCGACCGCACGCGAAACGGTGCCGTCGATCCGGCTGGCCAGCCAGCCGGCGAGGATGTCGAGGGCGGGCTCGTCCTTCAAGCCCGACACCACCGCAGACTTGATCGGCTCGAATGGAGCCTGATCCAGTGCCGAGGCGAGTAGTGCCCGCCAGTAGGTGACGCGGCTCCACGCCAGGTCGGTGTCGCCGGCCGTATAGCCTTCCAACCGGCCTTTGATCGCCGACAACGGATCGCTGCTGTTGGTCGCGTCGGTGATCCGGCGAATTGCCAACTGGCCCAACGGGTCCTGGGCCGGCACGGCAGGCGCGCCCGCCGGCCACCAGGCCACCACCGGAGTGTCGGGCAGCAGGAACGGCAGCACCACGCTGCTCGCGTGGTCGGCGAGTTCGCCCGAAAGGCGCAACACCACGACTTCGCCTGCGCCGGCGTCGGCGCCCACCCGGATCTCCGCGTCCAGCCGCGGCTCAGCCTTTCCGTCGCCCGACACCACCGCGATCACCCGGCAGGGATGCTCGCGGCTGGCGAAGTTGGCGGCTTCGACGGAGTCCTCCAGTTGTTCCTCGGTATCGGGAGCGATGACGAGTGTCAGCACCCGGCCCATGGTGACGGCGCCGCCCTCTTCGCGAAGGCTGATGATCTTCTTGTTGATGTCGTTGGTGGTGGCATCAGGCAGGTTGACGATCACGGCCGCCTCCAGTCCCGGCCCATGCGACGAATCATCTCGAACGCCGATTCGGGCCCCCACGTGCCGGCTTCATACGCATCCGGCTTGCCGTGTTCGGCCCAGTGGTCGAGCACGGGATCGAGTATCTCCCAAGAGAATTCGACTTCCCTGTTGACGGGGAACAGCGACGGCTCGCCGAGCAGCATGTCCAGGATCAGCCGTTCGTAAGCCTCGGGGGAGTCCTCGGCGAATGCCGCGCCGTAGGAGAAGTCCATGTTGACGTCGCGGACCTCCATCTGGCTACCGGGCACCTTGGAGCCGAAGCGAGTGGTGATGCCCTCGTCCGGCTGGACCCGGATCACCAGTGCGTTCTTTCCGAGTTCCTCGGTCATCGTGGTGTCGAAGGGAAGGTGGGGAGCACGCTTGAACACCAGCGCGATCTCGGTGACCCTGCGGCCCAGCCGCTTTCCGGTCCGCAGAAAGAATGGGACGCCCGCCCAGCGACGGGTGTCGATCTCGAGCGTGATGGCAGCGAACGTCTCCGTCTTGGAGTCCTTCGAGAACCCCTCCTCCTCGAGCAGCCCGGGGACCTTCTCACTGCCCTGCCAGCCGGCGGTGTACTGCCCCCGCGCGGTCGTCTGGTCCAGCGGTTCCATTGGCCGAGTGGCCGAGAGCACCTTGATCTTCTCCGCCTGGAGTTCCTGCGGGCTGAAGTTGACCGGCTCCTCCATCGCGGTCAGCGCCATCAGCTGGATCAGGTGGTTCTGAATGACGTCGCGGGCCGCGCCCACCCCGTCGTAGTAGCCGCCACGGCCGCCGAGACCGATGTCTTCGGCCATGGTGATCTGGACGCTGTCGACGAAGTTGGCGTTCCATATCGGTTCGTACAACTCGTTGGCGAACCGTAGGGCCAGGATGTTCTGAACGGTCTCCTTCCCGAGGTAGTGGTCGATGCGGAACACCGACTCCTCGGGAAACACGCTGTTCACAACGCCGTTGAGTTCCTGGGCGCTTTGCAGGTCATGCCCGAACGGCTTCTCGATCACGACCCGGCTCCACCGGCCCTCCTGCGGACGGGCCAGCCCGGTCTTCTGCAGCTGCTCGCACACCGTCTGGAACGCTTTCGGCGGAATCGACAGGTAGAACGCGTGATTGCCCCCGGTGCCGCGCTCGACGTCGAGCTTCTCCAGCTGCTCGGCCAGCCGCTGAAACGCCTTCTCGTCGTCGAAAGTCCCTTGCACGAACCGAATTCCCTCAGCCAGCCGGTCCCACACCTCCTGACGGTAGGGGGTGCGGGCGTGCCGCCTGACCGAATCGCACACCAGTTTGCCGAAATCCTCGTGGTCCCAGTCGCGTCGCGCGAACCCGACAAGGGCGAAGTTGGCGGGTAGCAGCCCACGGTTGGCCAGGTCGTAGATGGCCGGCATCAGCTTCTTGGTCGCAAGGTCTCCGGTGACTCCGAAGATGACCACACCGCACGGCCCCGGGATCCGGGGCATGCGCTTGTCGCGCTTGTCCCGCAGCGGATTACGCCAGCCCGAGGGCGCCGGCGCCTCGGCAGGTGTGGTCGCCTCGCTCATTTCTTGTCGTCGAGCTGGTTCTGTGTCTCGTCGAGGAGTTCCTGCCAGGACTTCTCGAACTTCTCCACACCCTCGTTCTCCAGGGTGAGGAACACGTCGCGCATGTCGATGCCGACCGCGTCGAGCTTGTCGAAGATCTCCTGGGCCTCATCCGCCTTGCCGGTGACAGTGTCGCCGGTGACAACGCCATGGTCGGCCACAGCATCAATCGTCTTCTCCGGCATGGTGTTCACCGTGTTGGGTGCCACCAGCTCGGTGACGTAGAGGGTGTCGGAGTAGTCGGGGTTCTTGACGCCGGTCGAGGCCCACAGCGGCCGCTGCACCCGCGCTCCGTCGCCTTGCAGTTTCTCGAAGCGATCTCCGCCGACGAACACCTCTTCGTATGCCGCGTAGGCCAGCCGGGCGTTGGCCACGCCGGCCTGACCCCTCAGTCCCAGTGCTTCATCGGTGCCGATCTTCTCGAGCCGCTTGTCGATCTCGGTGTCGACACGGGACACGAAAAACGATGCGACCGAGTGGATCTTGGAGATGTCGTGGCCGCCCTGCTTGGCGGCTTCGAGTCCGGCGAGATAGGCGTCCATCACCGCACGGTGGCGCTCGACGGAGAAGATCAGCGTCACATTCACGGAGATGCCCTCGGCGAGCACGGACGTGATCGCGGGTACGCCTTCCTCCATCGCGGGAATCTTGATGAAGAGATTCGGCCGGTCGACGATCTTCCACAGTTCGATCGCCTGCTGGACGGTCTTGTCGGTGTCATGGGCGAGACGCGGGTCGACCTCGATCGACACTCGACCGTCGACACCGTCGGACGCCTCCCACTGCGGCCGCAGCACGTCGCAGGCGTCCCGCACATCGTCGGTGGTGACCGTGCGGATGGTCGCGTCGACGTCGGCGCCGCGCTCGGCCAACTCCTTGATCTGATCGTCATAGGCGTCGCCCTCGGACAGGGCGGCCTGGAAGATGCTCGGGTTCGTCGTCACGCCGACGACGCACTTGGTATCGATGAGCTCTTGCAGGTTGCCGCTGCGCAGCCGTTCGCGGGACAGGTCGTCCAGCCATACAGACACACCCGCCGCGGACAGGGCGGCAAGGTTTTCGTTCTGAGCCATATTCGGTCCTTCTTTCTAGTTGTCCAGTGATCGTTCCGCGGCGGCCACGACGGCTTCCGGGGTGAACCCGAACTCGCGGAACAACGTCTTGTCGTCGGCTGACTCGCCGTAGTGCTCGATCGAGACGATCTCGCCGGTGTCGCCGACGAGCTTGTACCAGCTCTGAGCGACGGCCGCCTCGACCGCAACCCGCGCCGACACCGCGGGTGGCAGCACCTTGTCGCGGTACTCGACAGGCTGCGACTCGAACCACTCGACGCAGGGCATAGACACCACGGTGGCCGTGATGTCCTTCTCCGCCAACAACTTCTGCGCCTCCACCGCCAGCTGCAGTTCCGAGCCGGTGCCGATCAGGACAACATCGGGCAGCTCGTCGGGGATACCGCCGAGGACGTAACCGCCCTTCTGCACCCCCTCCGCATCGGTGCCCTCCAGCACGGGGACGCCCTGCCGCGTCAGGATGAAGCCGACCGGGCCGCTGCCGTTGCCGCGAGCCAGGATGCTGCGCCAGGCGTAGGCCGTCTCGTTCGGGTCGCCGGGCCGAACCACCGACAGGTTCGGAATCGCCCGCAGCGCGGCAAGATGCTCGATCGGCTGATGGGTCGGGCCGTCCTCACCGAGCCCGATGGAGTCGTGGGTCCAGATGTAGATCGTGTCGATGTCCATCAGCGACGCCAGCCGCACCGCGGGGCGCATGTAGTCGGAGAACTGCAGGAAGGTGCCGCCGAACGCGCGGGTCGGCCCGTGCAGCACGATGCCGGACAGGATCGCACCCATGGCGTGTTCGCGGATGCCGAAGTGCAGCACCCGTCCGTACCAGTCGGCGGAGAAGTCGTCGGTCGAGATGGACGGCGGTCCGAAGGACTTCACGTCCTTGATGGTGGTGTTGTTGCTGCCGGCCAAATCGGCTGAACCGCCCCAGAGTTCGGGCAGCTTCGGCGCGACGTCGTTGAGCACCTGGCCGAACGCGGCACGGGTGGCCAGCGGTTTGGAGCCGGGCTCCCAGTGCGTCAGGTCGGCGTCCCACCCGTCGGGCAGTTCTTCCGCCACCAACCGGTCCAGCAGCTTCTTGCGCTCGGGTTCGCGCTCGGCCCACGCATCGAACTGCGGCTGCCACTTCTCGTGCGCCTCCTGCCCGCGGGCCACCAGCTTGCGGGTGTGCTCGATGACCTCGTCGCGCACCTCGAACGTCTTGTCCGGATCGAAGCCGAGGACACGCTTGGTGGCGGCCACCTCCTCGTCGCCGAGGGCCGATCCGTGCACGCCGCCGGTGTTCATCTTGTTCGGGGCCGGATAACCGATGATCGTCCGCAGGGAGATGAACGACGGCTTGTCGGTGACCTTCTTCGCCTCGGCGATGGCCTGCTCGATCCCAGTGACATTCTCGCCGCCCTCGACCTCCTGCACATGCCATCCGTAGGCGCGGTAACGGGCCGGGACGTCTTCGGACAGCGCGATGTTGGTGTCGTGTTCGATCGAGATCTGGTTGTGGTCGTAGAACACGATGAGGTTGCCCAGTTGTTGAGTGCCCGCCAGCGACGACGCCTCGCTGGTGATGCCCTCCTCCATGTCACCGTCGGACGCGATCACGTAGATGTAGTGGTCGAACGGGCTCTCGCCGGGTGCTGCATCGGGGTCGAGCAGCCCCCGCTCGTACCGGGACGCCATCGCCATGCCGACCGCCGCCGCCAGGCCCTGCCCGAGCGGGCCCGTGGTGATCTCGACGCCGTCGGTATGCCGGAACTCGGGGTGGCCCGGTGTCTTGCTCTTCCAGGTGCGCAGCGACTCGATGTCGCTCAGCTCGAGTCCGAACCCGCCCAGGTAGAGCTGGATGTAGAGGGTCAGGCTGGAGTGGCCGCAGGACAGCACGAACCGGTCGCGGCCCAGCCAGTGCACATCGCTGGGGTCATGGCGCATCTGGCGCTGAAACAGCGTGTACGCCAGCGGTGCAAGGCTCATCGCCGTGCCGGGGTGACCGTTGCCGACTTTCTGCACCGCATCGGCCGCCAGCACACGTACCGTGTCGACGGCTTCCGAGTCCAGGTCGGTCCAGTCGTCCGGGTGGTTGGGGCGGGTGAGCGTGGAGATTTCTTCGACTGTTGTCACCAGTTGACTCCTCAGGTTGGCAGGCCTGTTCCTTCACATACCCTAGTGCGGCGTTCGCAATCGTCGCAGGCTGCGTCGCGCATCATTAGCTGTCGGTTCACCGGATCGACCCAGCTGGGTCAGGCGGCGGCCCGCGGTCTACCATCGTCTGTAGTAGACAGGCGCGGCTGCCGCGATCCCGAGGAGTTTCTGTGACCATTCGCGAGCGCGTCGCGCCCGGCCGGGTGAGCACCACACTCCTCGGCTACCTGGCGCTGACGAAGCCGCGGGTGATCGAACTCCTGCTGGTCACCACCATCCCGGCGATGCTGCTGGCCGGCCGTGGAACTGTCGATCCGCTGCTGATCCTGAACACCCTCGTCGGCGGCCTGCTGGCGGCGGCCGGCGCCAACACGTTGAACTGCGTCGCCGACGCCGACATCGACAAGAAGATGAAGCGGACGCAGCGGCGGCCGCTGGCGCGCGACAGCGTCCCGCGCAGCCACGCGCTGATCTTCGGGCTTGCGCTGTCGGTGGCCTCGTTCTTCTGGCTCTGGTGGACGACGAACATGCTCTCCGCACACCTGGCCGGTGCGACGATCGCGTTCTATGTGCTCGTCTACACGCTGCTGCTGAAGCGGCGGACGTCGCAGAACGTGGTGTGGGGCGGGGCGGCCGGCTGCATGCCCGTGATGATCGGCTGGTCGGCGGTGACCGGCACGATCCAATGGCCCGCGCTGGTGATGTTCGCCATCATCTTCTTCTGGACGCCGCCGCACACCTGGGCGCTGGCGATGCGCTACAAGGAGGACTATCGGGCGGCCGGCGTGCCGATGCTGCCTGCGGTGGCGACCGAGCGACAGGTCACCAAGCAGATCCTGGTCTATACGTGGCTCACCGTGCTGACCACGCTTGTGCTGGCGCTGGCCACGGGCTGGCTGTACGCGTCGGTGGCCCTCCTCGCCGGCACCTGGTTCCTGGCGATGGCCCATCAGCTCTATGCCGGGGTGCGCCGCGGTGAGGCGGTCAAGCCCCTTCGGCTCTTTCTGCAGTCCAACAACTACTTGGCCGTCGTGTTCTGCGCGCTGGCCGTCGACTCGGCGCTGGATCTGCCGACGCTTCTGAGCCGCTAGTCTCCGGTTTCGTCTGCGGCTCAGCCGGCCTAGGGAACCAACACGATGGAGCCGACGGTCTTGCGGCCCTGAAGGTCGCGGTGTGCCCGCTCGGCGTCTTCGAGGCGGTAGTGCTCGCTGACCGTCACGTTGATGGTGCCCGTTGCGATAGCGTCAAGCAATTCGCCTGCGCGCCAAGAGAATTCGTCGGCGGTACGGGTATAGTGGGCCAGGCTCGGCCGGGTCAGGAACAAGGACCCGGCGCTATTGAGCCGTTGCGGGTCGAACGCCGGGACCGGCCCACTGGACGCGCCGAACAGGGCGAGAGTGCCGCGCACGGCCAGGCTTGCCATGCTGGCCTCGAACGTGGCGGCGCCGACGCCGTCGTACACCGCCGACACCCCACCGTCGGTCAGGTCTTTGATCTTGGCCCCGAACTCATCTGGATCGTCGGGATAATCGAGCACGTCCACCGCGCCCGCCTGCCGGCTCAGCTCGGCCTTCTCGGGCGTGGACACGGTGCTGATCACCCGGACCGCCATGCTGGTGGCCCACTGGGTGAGAATGAGCCCGACGCCGCCTGCGCCGGCGTGCACGAGCACGCTGTCGCCCTGCTGCACCGGGTAGACCGACTTCAGCAGGTAGTGCGCCGTCATCCCCTTCAGCAGCGACGCCGCCGCGACGTCCGGACTCACGCCGTCGGGCACATACGCGCAGAAATCGGCTGGCGCCGTGGAGAATTCGGCGTACGAGCCGCCGGCTTGCGCGGTCACCACCCGATCGCCGACGCCGAGTGCGGCCACGTCGTCACCGACAGCCTCGACGCTTCCGCATACTTCGAGTCCCAAGATGAAGGGCAGCTCTCGCTTGTAGTGCCCAGACCGGAAATATGTGTCGATGAAGTTGATACCGATGGCCTCGGCCCTGATCAGCACCTCACCCGGCCCGGGGGACGGCGTGGGCCTCTCGACGTATTGCAGAACTTCGGGTCCGCCGGTTTCGGCGACTTCAATGGCTCGCATGGTGTCTATCATCCCTACGACATGAAACTCGCTCGTCCCGACATCCGCCACCCCAGGATCGTGCTCGCCGGCTGCCGCGCGTTGCCGGAGGGTGACGGCGACGACGCCGAACTCGTAGCCGCCCTGCGACAGCGTGGCCTGCATGCACGCTGGCTGTCCTGGGACGACCCGGAGACGCTACGCGCCGACCTGGTAATCCTTCGGGCGGCGTGGGACTACATCGACCGGCTCGACGAATTCCTGGACTGGAGCGAGCGGGTCGCCAATCTGCTGAACCCTCGTGCCGTCATCGGATGGAACACCGACAAGCGCTATCTCGCCGACCTCGCCGACGCCGGCGTACCAACCGTGCCGAGCCGGTTCTTCGCGCCGGGCGAGCGGGTGCGGCTACCGAAGGGCGAGACGGTGGTGAAACCCGCCATCGGTGCCGGTTCGGTTGGCGCTCAACGCTTCACCGACGCCCGTGCCGCCCATGAGCACGCCGCTGCGCTTCACGACGCGGGCAGCACCGTCCTGGTCCAGCCCTATGACTCGAGGGTCGAACACGGTGAGACGGCGTTGGTTTTCCTAGCCGGCGAACAGTCGCACGCCTTCACCAAGGGACCGATCCTGCCGCCCGCGGGTCGGCGACCGGTGTTCGACCCCTCGGGGACGTACGCCGAGGAGTCGCTCACCCCTGCCGAACCCGACTTCGAGCTCTGGGACATCGGCCATGCCGCGGTCGACGCGGCGGCCGCCCGGCTGAACATCAGCGCCACCGACCTGCTGTACGCCCGCGTCGACGTGATCGGCGGTCTGGACAATCCGCTGCTGCTCGAACTGGAACTGGTTGAGCCGTCACTGGGCTGGCGGCAGCTGGACCGGGCGACCCGGGACCTCCGACAACGCCAATTCGCGATCGGAGTGGCGTCAGCTCTGGACCGGCTCGGGTTGGGACCGTTCCCGCATCGAGGCCCATAGCGCCGACGTCGCAGCCGTGCATGCGGCCGCCCCTGCCACGTGAATCGCCACGAGCGCGGCGGGCACGCCTGTGGCGTACTGGACCCGGCCGACCAAGGCCTGAAGGGCGACCAAGCCCAGCAACACGGCAAGTCGCCTGATGACCGACCGTGGCGCGCTCACCGCGCGCAACCCGAACACGAGTCCGAAGAGCAGGGACAGGTAGATCAGCAGCAGGGAGACGTGTGCCTGCACCAGGGCCACGACTTCGATCTCCAGCCGCGGGACCGGATTCGCGATGCTCTTGTCGCCGGCGTGCGGACCCGCCGCAGTCACCAGGGTCCCGGAGACGAGCTGGGCGGCCAACACCATTGCTGTCAGACTCGTCAACTGGCGCAAGGGTTTCGGCACTCGTGCCGTCGGCACGCCGTCATCTGGCTCGCCGATCTTGACGAACAGCAGAACAGCCAGCCACACCATCGTCATCGAGACCAGCAGGTGAATCGCCACCGTCCACCACAGCAGCCCGGTCAACACCGTGATGCCGCCGATCACCGCCTGCATCACCGTCGAGGCAGGCATCAGCCACGCGTAGACCAACACCTCGCGCCGACGACGGGCGCGGGTCACCGCCAGCACGACGAGCGCTGCGGTCAGCACGACGAGGAAGGTGATCATCCGGTTGCCGAACTCGACGGCCTGGTGAATCCCCGGCACTTCTGCGTGCGGCACCGGCGTGAAGCTGCCGGGGAAGCACTGCGGCCAGGTCGGGCAGCCCAGACCCGACGCGGTGACCCTGACGATGGCGCCGGTCACCGCGATACCGCCCTGGGTGAGGACCACCGCGGCGGCGATCAGGCGCTGCACCCGCAGGCTCGGCATCGGCAGCAGGTCCACCAAGCGCATCAACAATCGTCCGGTGGCCACGGCCCGATCGTAGAGGATCGCAACTACAGCTCGTAGTAGGGCACGTGGCCGCCGACGTCAGGTGAAGCGGAACCAGCGCAGGGCGCACAACGCGGAAACGCCGCCCCAGGCCGTTAGCACGGCGATGCCGAACCAGTCGACCGACAACGACATCGCCTGCGTCAGCGCCTCGGTGAGCGCGCCCGCCGGGGTGAGCCTCGCCGCCCACTGCGCGGCCTGCGGCACTACCTGCCCTTCCAGGGTCAGGGCGCCCAGCCCGGCGAAGACGAACCACAGCAGGTTCGCGACGGCCAGCACGATCTCCGCGCGCAACGTCCCGCCCAGCAGAAGACCCATCGCCGCGAAACCTGCGGTGCCGAGCGCGATGACGACCGCCCCCAGCATCAGCCCGAGGATGTGCGGCCGCCATCCCAGCGCAAACCCGATGCCGCCCAACACGATCGACTGGAGGAAGACCACGGTCACGACGGCCAGCGACTTCCCGGCGATGATGCCCCATACCGGTAGTGCGGTGGCTCCGATCCGCTTGAGCGCGCCGTAACGGCGGTCGAACGCAACGGCGATCGCCTGCCCGGTGAACGCGGTCGAGATCACCGCCAGCGACATGATCGCGGGCGCGAACGTCGCCGCCCGGTTCGGTCCGAAGTCGCCGAGCGGCAGCAGCGTCATTCCGATCAACAGAGTGATCGGGATGAACAGTGTGAGCAGCAGCTGTTCGCCGTTGCGCAACAACAGCTTCAACTCGAGCGCGAACTGGGCGGCCAGCATCTTCGGCACCCCCGCCGGCCGCGGGTCCGGCGTGAACGTGCCCGTGGAAAACCGGTTCACGGCCGCAACTCCCGCCCTGTCAGGTCGAGGAACACGTCTTCGAGGCTGCGCTGCTCGACCCGCATGTCGGTGGCCAGCACATCCAACCGCGCGCACCACGCCGTCACCGTCGCAAGCACCTGCGGGTCGATGTGCCCCTCCACCAGGTATTCACCCGGTGAAGCTTCGGTGGCCGTGTAGTTCTCGGGCAGTGCGGAGATCAGCAGCGACAAGTCCAGCATTCGTGGCGCCCTGAATCGCAGTTGGTTCTCCGCGCCGCTGCGCGTCAACTCGGCCGGTGTGCCGCTGGCCACCGCGACGCCGTGGTCGATGATCACCAGCCGGTCGGCGAGCTCCTCGGCTTCGGTGAGCTGATGGGTCGTCAGCACGACCGTCACTCCGTCGCTGCGCAGCGCATCGATCAACTCCCACACCACGATTCGCGCGTGCGCGTCCATGCCTGCGGTCGGCTCGTCGAGAAACACCAGTTCGGGTCGGCCCACCACCGCGCACGCCAACGCCAGCCGCTGCTGCTGACCGCCCGAGAGCCTGCGATACGTCGTCTTCGCAGCCTCGGTGAGGCCGAGCGTCTCCATCAACCAGCGCGGGTCGAGAGGGTTGGCGCTGTACGCCGCAACGAGATTGAGCATCTCGCCCGCCTGTGCGGCGGGATACGCACCGCCGCCCTGCAGCATCACCCCGATGCGCTCACGCACCCGGGCGTTGTCGGTGATCGGATTGAGGCCGAGGATCTCGATCGTTCCGGCATCGGGCTTGATGAAGCCCTCGCACATCTCGACCGTGGTCGTCTTACCCGCACCATTGGGCCCGAGTAAAGCGAGCACCTCGGCGGAGTGCACCTCGAGGTCGAGATCGTCGACCGCGGTCGTCGACCCGTACCGCTTGCAGACGCCGCGAAGTCGCACGGGGACGGCCGTCGAACGCTCGCGCGTGGAGCCGACGAGACCGGAGCCGGAGGTCACGGAGATTCAGCGTAGGCGTCGACCACCACCGCGCGCGGCCGCGGCAGTGCGGGTTCGACCGGGACGGGCTCGGGAAGCGGCGCGATGTCGTGCTCCGGACCGGGGTCCGGCAGCTTGCGCCAGGGCAGCCGGTAGTACGTGATCATCACGAGCAGCGCCACGATCACGGTGCTGGCCGCCGTGGCGAGCAGGATCTGGAAGACGGTGAACCGGTCGCCGTTGGCGGTGGGGCCGAAGATCCCGACCACGAGGGTGACGACGATCGCGGTGGTGCGGAAGGAGCGCCTTGTCGCCCACGCCGCCAACGGGATGACGGCCCACAGCACGTACCAGGGCTGGACCACCGGGAACAGCAGCACGGTCATACCGAGCGCGGCGCCGAGCCCGCCGACCGGATGCAGCCGGCCGCGCAGCACCGCCATCAGCAGCCAGGTGACCAGAATCGCGATGATCAACACGCCGATACCGCGCGTCAGGCCCAGTACCGCGGTGGTGTGATCGCCGAGCCCGAGCAGGATGCCGACCTGTCCGGTGCCCAGCGCCAACAACGTCGGCAGCGACATCCAGCTGCGCACGACGTTGGCCGTGCCGAGGGTGAAAACCCAGCCGAACCCGAGCCCGCTGGCCCAGCCGACGACTGCCATCACCACGACCGACACCGCCGCCAGCGATCCGCCTGCGATGACGAAGGCCTTGAAGGTGCCGCCCCAGCGGCACGCCAAGGCCATCGCGACGAACCCGACGGCCAACAGGCCCGGCAGCTTGACCTGAGAGGACAGCGTGATCAACGCGACACCGAGCACCAGCATCGTCATCGGACGCCAGCGGGCCCAGTCGTCGCGAAATTGGGGCCACGCCAACGGTTTCGGCACCAGCGGCGTGTCGGAGTAGACGCCGCGCAGGGCGAACTCCGTGCCGGCCAGCATGAGGCCGAGCATCAGCGCCTCGTTGTGGATGCCGGCCACCAGATGCATGATCAGCAGCGGGTTGGCCGCGCCCAACCACAGGGCACTCACCTCGGCGACGCCGCAGCGGCGCGCCAGCCGCGGCACCGCCCACACGATGAGGGCGACGCCGAGCAGAACCACCAGCCGGTGACACAACACCGCGAACACGATGTTCTCACCGGTAAGAGCCGAAATGCCTTGGCCGAGCCACAGAAACAGCGGTCCGTAGGGCGCAGGTGTTTCGCGCCACATGGTGGGCACCGACAGGGTGAAGACGTGGTCGAGGCCTAGCCCGGTGGCCGGTCCGACCTTGTACGGGTCGAGACCCTTGATCGCGATCTCGCTCTGCGCCAGATAGGAGTAGACGTCTCTGCTGTACATCGGCGGCGCGATGAGCAGCGGGAGCACCCACAGCAACAACGTGCGGTCGAGCTGGCTGCGCGACATCCGCCGCTCGCCGAGCGCGAAGCGGCCGAGCATCAGCCAGGCCAGCGCCATCATCACCGCGCCGGTGGTGGTCATGGTCAGCGAGACGGTCTGGATGCGCGACGGGAGATTGAGAAGGCGGACACCGAACGTCGGGTCCTGCACGACGGGCCGGGCGCCGACGCCCAGTGCCCCGATGGCCATCAGCACCGTGCCGGTCGCGCCGAACAGACGGGTCCGGCGCATCGCGATCAGCTCTGCGTCGTTGAGCGGCGACCCGACGGTCCGTTCGTCCCCGTGCCAACCGGCAATCGAGGTGGAAAGGGACCATAGGCGGGTTGCCATCACTGCAGCGTAGCCGTCAGAGCTGCACGATCACCTTGCCGGTATTCCCGCCGCTGAACAACAGGTTCAGCGCGTCAGGGGCCTTCTCGAGGCCCTCGACGATGTGCTCGTGGCCTTTGATCCTGCCTTCGGCCAGCCATCCGGCCACCTCTGCCTGGGCGGCGGGGAAGCGGTCGAGGTAGTCCAAGATGACGAAGCCCTCCATCCGCCCACGGCGGACGAGAAGGTTGAGGTAGTTACTCGGTCCAGGCGGCGGACCGTCTTCGTTGTAGGTGGAGATCGCCCCGCACAGCACCACCCGGCCGCGCATGGCGAGCCGGGCGAGGCAGTCGTTGAGAATCGAGCCGCCGACGTTGTCGAAGTACAGGTCGATGCCGTTCGGGCAGGTCTGGCGTAACCGGGCGGAAACCTCGTCGTTCTTGTAGTCGATAGCCTCGTCGAAGCCGAGCTCGTCGACGATGAACGCGCACTTTTCGGCGCCGCCTGCGATGCCGACGACCTTCTTCGCGCCTTTGATCTTCGCTATCTGACCGGCTGCCGAGCCGGTCGCGCCTGCCGCTCCGGAGACGACGACCACATCGCCGGGCTGGACACCGCCGACGTCGATCAGGCCGAAGTAGGCGGTCATCCCGGTGATGCCCAGTATTCCCATGGCGGTTGTCGGGGGGACGCCGTCGGGCAGCGGTTGCAGCGCCCGCTCGCCGGAGTCGGCGATCACGTACTCCTGCCAGCCGGTCATGCCGAACAGCAGTTGGCCGGGCCGGTACGCATCGGTTCGGCTCTCGACGACCTCGCCGACGCCGCCACTGCGGATCACCTCGCCGACCTGGATCGGTGGCAGATAGCTGGGCGTGTCGTCCATCCAGGTGCGAATGGTCGGATCGATCGACAGGAAACGCACCTTGACCAGCGCCTCGCCGTCGGCGAGCTCGGGTAGCGGCGTCGTCTCCATCCGAGTCGTGTCGTCATTCACCAGGCCGGACGGTCGTTGGGCCAGGACCAGTCGTCGATTCTGCTCGCTCACCTGGCGATTCTAGGACGTGGCCCACATAAGGGTCACCTCGCTTTACCCGGTTCTTTAATTCCGTCACAATGGTGTTGTGAAATTCAGTCCGGCCTCCGAGCGCCACACCCGTGGCGCGATCGTGCAGCTGTTGCTGGAGTCTGGACAAATCACCGCAGGCGAGATCGGCGACCGTCTCGGCATCTCTGCGGCAGGAGTGCGCAGGCACCTCGACGCGCTGCTGGCGGCCGGCGAAGCTCAGTCCAATGCGGCCGCGGCCTGGCAGCACAACGGCCGTGGCAGGCCCGCGCGGCGGTACCGACTGACCGCTACGGGGCGCGCGAAGCTCGGTCACGCATACGACGACCTGGCGGCTGCGGCCATGCGCCAGCTTCGTGAAATCGGAGGCGACGACGCAGTCCGCACCTTTGCGCGGCGCCGCATCGACACGATCCTGGCGGGAGTAACCGAGGGATCCGATGACGTTGAATCCACTGTCGATCGTGTGGCAGGTGCACTGACCAAGGCCGGCTACGCCGCTACCGCCACCCAGGTCAGCGGACCCCTCCACGGGATAGAGCTCTGCCAGCATCACTGTCCGGTGTCGCACGTCGCCAAGGAGTTCCCGGAATTGTGCGAGACCGAGCGGGAAGCGTTCGCCGAGGTACTGGGTACTCACGTGCAGCGGTTGGCCACGATCGTCAACGGAGACTGCGCGTGCACCACGCACGTGCCACTGAACCAGGAACAGCAACCAGCACTTCGGCACACAGCCCACGCCGAAGTCACCAAAACCAAGCAAGGAGCGTCGACATGACGACCACGCCCGAGGCCTTGACCCAGGAACAGACCATCGAGTCGCTGGGTCGCTACGGCTATGGCTGGGCCGACTCCGACGTCGCGGGCGCCAGTGCCCAGCGCGGGTTGTCAGAGGCGGTGGTACGCGACATCTCGAGCAAGAAGAGCGAGCCCGCGTGGATGCTCGACGTCCGGCTCAAGGCGCTGCGCATCTTCGACAAGAAGCCGATGCCGAATTGGGGCTCGAATCTAGAGGGCATTCACTTCGACAACATCAAGTACTTCGTGCGCTCGAGCGAGAAGCAGGCTGCGACGTGGGATGACCTTCCCGCCGATATCAAGAACACCTACGACAAGCTCGGCATCCCCGAGGCGGAAAAGCAGCGGCTGGTGTCCGGCGTCGCCGCGCAGTACGAGTCCGAGGTCGTCTACCACTCGATCCGGGAGGATCTGGAGAAACTGGGCGTCATCTTCCTGGACACCGATACCGCTTTGAAGGAGCATCCGGAGCTGTTCAAAAAGTACTTCGGCACCGTGATCCCGGCAGGCGACAACAAGTTCTCCGCGCTGAACACCGCGGTGTGGTCGGGCGGCTCGTTCATTTACGTGCCCAAGGGTGTGCACGTCGACATCCCGTTGCAGGCCTATTTCCGGATCAACACCGAGAACATGGGCCAGTTCGAGCGGACGCTGATCATCGTCGACGAGGACGCCTATGTGCACTACGTCGAGGGTTGTACCGCGCCGATCTACAAGAGCGACTCGCTGCACTCCGCGGTGGTCGAGATCATCGTGAAGCCCGGTGGCCGTTGCCGTTACACCACCATTCAGAACTGGTCGAACAACGTCTACAACCTGGTCACCAAGCGGGCCCGCGCCGAGGCAGGCGCCACCATGGAGTGGGTCGACGGGAACATCGGGTCCAAGGTCACGATGAAGTACCCGGCCGTGTGGATGACCGGCGAGCACGCCAAAGGCGAGGTGCTGTCGGTCGCGTTCGCAGGCGAGGGTCAGCACCAGGACACCGGCGCCAAGATGCTTCACCTGGCTCCCAACACCTCGAGCAACATCGTGTCCAAATCGGTGGCCCGCGGCGGTGGCCGCGCCTCCTACCGCGGCCTGGTACAGGTCAACAAGGGCGCGCACGGATCGCGCTCCAGCGTGAAATGCGATGCGCTGCTTGTCGACACGATCAGCCGCAGTGACACATACCCCTACGTCGACATCCGCGAGGACGACGTCACGATGGGCCACGAGGCCACCGTCTCCAAGGTCAGCGAGGACCAGCTGTTCTATCTGATGAGCCGCGGCATGACCGAGGACGAGGCCATGGCTATGGTCGTTCGCGGCTTCGTCGAGCCGATCGCCAAGGAGCTCCCGATGGAGTACGCGCTGGAGCTGAACCGCCTGATCGAGCTGCAGATGGAAGGAGCTGTCGGCTAGTGGCGCAGGATCTGACAGCGACTCTGGAGGGCAGGACCAAGGGCGAGATCTTCACGTCGTTCGATGTCGACGCCTTCGAGGTGCCGCACGGGCGTGATGAGATTTGGCGGTTCACACCTCTCAAGCGGTTGCGGGGACTGCACGACGGCTCGGCGGCCGCTACCGGCAGCGCAGCCATCGAGGTCACCGAACGGTCCGGCGTGACCGTCGAAGTGGTCCGGCGCGGCGACGAACGGCTCGGCCAGGGCGGAGTGCCCGCCGACCGCGTTGCCGCTCAAGCGTTCTCGTCATTCGACACTGCGACGATCGTCACCGTCGGCCGCGACGTCCAGGCTGGGGAGCCGATCGAGATCACCATCACCGGGCCGGGTGAAGGTGTGACAGCGTACGGCCACCTACAGGTGCGCGTCGGTGAGCTTGCCGAAGCGGTCGTCGTCATCGACCAGCGCGGCAGCGGAACATACGCCGACAACATCGAATTCGTGGTCGACGACGCCGCCAGGCTGACCGTCGTGGCCATCGCCGACTGGGCCGATGACACGGTGCACGTCAGCTCGCACCACGCGACGCTGGGCAAGGACGCCGTGTTACGCCACGTCGCGGTCACCCTCGGTGGAGACGTCGTGAGGCTGACTGCGCGGGCTCGCTTCTGCGCTCCCGGCGGCGACGTCGAGCTGCTCGGACTGTATTTCGCCGATGACGGCCAGCACTTCGAGTCTCGGCTGCTGGTCGACCACGCCGAGCCCAACTGTCGCTCACATGTGACGTACAAGGGTGCGCTGCAAGGTGATCCGGATTCGAGCAAGCCGGACGCCCATACCGTCTGGGTAGGCGACGTGCTGATTCGCGCAGCCGCGACGGGTACCGACACCTTCGAAACGAACCGCAACCTGGTGCTCACCGACGGCGCCCGCGCCGACTCGGTGCCCAACCTGGAGATCGAGACCGGGGAGATCGCCGGCGCCGGACATGCCAGTGCCACTGGGCGTTTCGACGACGAGCAGCTGTTCTACCTGCGGGCCCGAGGCATCCCTGAGGACCAGGCCCGGCGCCTCGTCGTCCGCGGCTTCTTCGGCGAGCTGATTCAGAAGATCGCCGTGCCCGCCGTGCGTGAACGCCTCACCGAAGCCATCGAAAACGAACTAGCGATTACGGAATCGAGGAAAGCCACCTCATGACCACACTTGAAGTCAAGGATCTGCAGGTCAGCGTCGTGTCCAAAGAGGACGGCACCGACATCCCGATCCTGAAGGGTGTCGACCTCACCGTGAAGTCGGGTGAGACGCACGCGCTGATGGGCCCGAACGGGTCCGGCAAGTCGACGTTGTCGTACGCGATCGCAGGACATCCCAAGTACAAGGTGACGTCGGGTTCGATCACCCTCGACGGTGAGGACGTCCTCGCCATGAGCATCGACGAACGCGCCCGCGCCGGCCTGTTCCTGGCCATGCAGTACCCGATCGAGGTGCCGGGCGTATCGATGTCGAACTTCCTGCGCACCGCGGCTACCGCCGTGCGGGGCGAGGCGCCGAAACTGCGCCACTGGATCAAGGAGGTCAAGGGCGCGATGCAGGGGCTCGACATCGATCCGTCGTTTTCCGAACGCAGTGTCAACGAGGGCTTCTCGGGCGGCGAGAAGAAGCGGCACGAGATCCTTCAACTCGAGCTGCTCAAGCCGAAGATCGCCATTCTGGACGAGACCGACTCGGGTCTGGACGTCGACGCGCTCCGAGTGGTCAGCGAGGGCGTCAACCGCTACGCCGAGGACGCACACGGCGGACTGCTGCTGATCACTCACTACACCCGCATCCTGCGCTACATCCAGCCGCAGTTCGTGCACGTCTTCGTCGGCGGCCGGATTGTCGAATCGGGCGGTCCGGAACTGGCCGACGAGCTCGACGCCAACGGCTACGAGCGGTTCACCCAAGCCGTCGGGGCCTGATATGACCGCCGCGCAGACTCTGGACGTCACCGGGATCAGGGCGGACTTTCCGATCCTGAGCCGGGTGATGCGCGGCGGAAAGCAGTTGGCCTATCTCGATTCCGGCGCCACCTCTCAGCGTCCGCTTCAGGTCCTCGACGCCGAGCGCAACTTTCTGATCACCTCCAACGGTGCCGTGCACCGGGGTGCCCACCAGTTGATGGAGGAGTCGACCGACGCCTACGAACAGGGCCGTGCCGACATCGCGGCGTTCGTCGGCGCCGACGCGGACGAGCTGGTGTTCACCAAGAACGCGACCGAGGCCATCAACCTGGTCGCCTATGCGTTGGGGGACAACCGGTTCGAGCACGCGGTCGGTCCCGGCGACGTCATCGTCACCACGGAACTCGAGCATCACGCCAACCTGGTGCCGTGGCAGGAGTTGGCCCGCCGCACGGGCGCCACGCTGAAGTGGTACTCGGTCGGCCCGGAAGGCCGCATCGACATCGACTCGCTCGAGTTGGACCGCAACGTCAAAGTCGTCGCCTTCAGCCACCACTCGAACGTCACGGGCGCGATTGCGCCCGTCGCACAGCTGGTAGAGCGTGCGACCGCGATCGGTGCGCTGACGGTCCTTGACGCCTGCCAGTCGGTGCCGCACCAGCCGGTCGACCTGCACGCTCTCGGTGTCGACTACGCCGCATTCTCCGGCCACAAGATGTTGGGGCCCAACGGTATCGGCGTGCTCTACGGTCGTCACGAACTACTGGACTCCATGCCGCCGTTTATCACCGGCGGCTCGATGATCGAGACCGTCACGATGGAGGAGACGACCTTCGCGCCGCCCCCTCAGCGCTTCGAGGCGGGCACTCCGATGACATCGCAAGTCGTGGCGCTGGCGGCCGCCGCCCGCTATCTCGACGCGATCGGAATGGACGCCGTGGAGGCACACGAAGCGGAACTGGTCGCCGCGACGTTGGAGAGGCTGTCTGCAGTCCCCGGCGTGCGCATCGTCGGCCCGACCTCGCTGGTCGGTCGCGGCTCTCCGGTGAGTTTCGTGGTCGACGACATCCACGCGCACGACGTCGGCCAGATCCTCGATGACGAAGGCGTTGCCGTTCGAGTCGGACACCACTGCGCATGGCCCCTGCACCGCAAGTTCGGTCTGGCGGCTACCGCGAGGGCATCGTTCGCCCTGTACAACACGCTTGACGAGGTGGACCGGCTGGTGGCCGGCGTCGAGCGAGCGGTCGAATTCTTCGGCAGGAGCTGAGGTTTCGCCGTGAGGATGGAGCAGATGTACCAGGAGGTGATCCTGGACCACTACAAGCGTCCGCATCACCGAGGGCTGCGTGAACCGTTCGCCACCGAGGTGCACCATGTCAATCCGACCTGCGGCGACGAGGTCACCTTGCGCGTTGCGCTCTCCGGTGACGGCGAGCGGGTCGACGACGTCTCCTACGACGGGCAAGGTTGTTCCATCAGCCAGGCCGCGACCTCCGTCCTGACCGACCTGGTGATCGGCCGGAACATCGGCGATGCGCTCATCACCGTCGCGGCGTTCAACGAGATGATCTCGTCCCGAGGCAAGATCGAGGGCGACGAAGACGTGCTCGGCGACGGTATCGCCTTCGCCGGGGTGGCCAGGTATCCGGCGCGCATCAGGTGTGCGCTGCTGGGTTGGCTGGCATTCAAAGACGCAGTGGTGCAAGCCAGTGAGGAGACGGCAGATGAGCGAGACCGCAGTGCCTAACGAGGAGTTCCTCGCCGACCTCGAGGAGGCGATGCGCGATGTCGTCGACCCGGAACTCGGCATCAACGTCGTCGACCTGGGTCTGGTCTACGACCTCAATGTCGAAGACGGGGACGCCGGCAAGGTGGCGTTGATCGACATGACGCTGACGTCGGCCGCGTGCCCGCTCACCGACGTCATCGAGGATCAGTCGCGTTCCGCGCTGGTGGGCGCCGGGCTGGTCAACGAGATCAAGATCAACTGGGTGTGGAACCCGCCCTGGGGCCCCGACAAGATCACCGAGGACGGCCGCGAACAGTTGCGGGCACTGGGCTTCACCGTCTAGCCCGTAGGCACTTTCGACTGCTGTTCCGATCACTGCGCGTGGAACCCTGGTCGACATCCGGCAATTTCGGGATTGTCGGTCAGCGTGTCACCACCTCCCAAACTCACGCTGGGCGAAGTCCCGACAGTCCGAACCGATGCGCCGCAGAACAGCCGCGGATTCGATCCGACGCTTCGCACCGCGCTGCTGGCCAGCCTCGTCGGCACCACTATCGAGTGGTACGACTTCTTCCTCTACGCGACGGCTGCGAGCCTCGTCTTCAACCATGCGTTCTTCCCCGACCAGAGTTCCTTCGTGGGCACGCTGCTGTCCTTCGCGACGTTCGCCGTCGGGTTCGTCGTGCGGCCCATCGGCGGGTTCGTATTCGGCCACGTAGGAGACCGAATCGGCCGGAAGAAGACGCTGGCGCTGACGATGTTTCTGATGGGCGGCGCGACCGCTCTGATGGGGCTACTGCCTACCGCCGCGCAGATCGGCCTGCTCGCACCTGTGCTGCTGCTGTTGCTACGGATCGTGCAGGGCTTCGCGCTCGGCGGCGAGTGGGCGGGCGCCATCCTCCTGGCCGTCGAACACAGCCCGCCGCACCGACGTGGGCTCGCCGGCAGCGTGCCTCAAGTCGGTCTGGCGCTCGGACTCGCGCTGGGCACCGGCGTGTTCGCGTTTCTGCAGATTGCGTTGCCAGGGGCCGCCTTCGAGTCGTACGGCTGGCGGATTGCGTTCTTGATCAGCATCGTGCTGGTCGTTTTCGGCGTGATCGTCCGGCTGAAGGCTTCGGAGACCCCGTCGTTCGAGAAGATCAGATCTGAGGACGACCGGTCACCGGTGCCGCTGCGCGAGGTGTTCCGACCACCCGCCCTGCGGCCCACCGTTCTGGGTCTGCTGTCGCGGTGGGGAGAAGGCGCCGCTTTCAACACCTGGGGCGTATTCGCGATTGCCTACGCCACGGGGACGTTGCATCTAGCGAGGGTGCCCGTGCTGGTCGCTGTCACAGCTGCGGCGTTGGTGATGGCGGTGCTGCTCCCGGTGTCGGGACTGATGACCGATCGGTTCGGTGCACGTGCGGTCTACGCGAGCGGAATCGCCGTCTATGCGCTCGCGGTGTTTCCGGTCTTCGCAGTGTTCAACACCCGCAGCATCACGGCTTATGCAGTCGGAATGCTGCTGGTTTTCGGGGTCGTTCACGCTTGGTTCTACGGAGCGCAGGGAACGCTTTACGCGTCTTTGTACCCCGCTCGGATCCGCTACACCGGGCTGTCCACGGTGTACCAGCTGTCGGGCGTATACGCGTCGGGGCTGACCCCGCTGATTCTCACCGCATTGATCGCGGCCGCGAACAAGTCGCCGTGGCTGGCTTGCACATACCTGGTCGCCACGGCGGCCATCAGTGTGGTGGCGACGCTCCTGCTGCGGCCGCGCCCACTGCAGGAGATCTGAAGCGCCGATTAACCCGCAACTCGGCGTCGGGCGCTTCACAATTGCTTCGTGGTTTCGGTGCCGGCGTTCGTGTGGCGATACGGCCCGGTCCTTCGCGGCCTGATTCTCGGCGTCGCTGTCGGCGGGTTCCTCGGTGTGTTGGCATGGCTCGACTCCGGATTCCTGCTCGCCGGTGTGGTCGCGTTCGCGGTCCTGGTCGTGTTCTACGGCGGCTGGATGGCGCGACGGATGGCGCGCTACTGGCCCAGCGCCAAGCAGCTGAGCGGGCGGGAACGCGAACTCGTGGCGCGTGCCGCTCGAACCGGCATGCCGGTCGATGACGGGCGCATGGTGCCGGCGCTCATGGAGTACCGCGACGGGCTTCACGAGGCGGCGGAGGCGGCCAGGCCGCTGCGCTGGCTGATCTGGATCGTTCTGGTGGTCGCGATCGGTTCCGCCGCATGGGACGCGGCTTATGGTTCGTGGGGCAACGTCGTTGTCTCGGCCGTCTATCTGGTGATGCTGGCACTGGAAGTGTTCTGGTGGCCCAAGCGCCAGCAGCAGTTGCTGGCCAACGCCGACCGAGCGGCGAGTCGGCAGTGACTCCGCGGCCGCTGCAGGCCGCCATGACGAAAGTGGGTGCGCTTTGACCGCCAGACTGGTTTCGGTCAACGTCGGGATGCCGACTGATGTGGCGTGGCGTGGAAAGACGGTCCACACCGGCATTTACAAGAACCCGGTCGAAGGACCGGTGATGGTGCGACGGCTGAACATCGACGGCGACGGGCAGGGCGACCTCGGCGGTCACGGCGGAGAACAACGGGCAGTGATGGTCTATCAGACCGAGTCCTACGACTATTGGGGCCAGCTGCTCGGGCGCGACGACCTGCAGCCGGGTCATTTCGGCGAGAACTTCACGATCTCCGGGCTGAGCGACGACAAGGTCTGCATCGGCGACCGGTATGCCATCGGCGAGGCGGAATTCGAGGTGAGCCAGCCGCGCGTGACCTGCTTCCGCGTCGGTATGCGCCTCGGCCAGCCTGACATGCCCAGTCTTCTTGTCGCTCATCGCCGCCCGGGTTTTTACTTTCGCGTCATCACCGAAGGACGCGTCCAACACGGAGACGACATCGTCAGGACACAACGCGGCAGGCATCAGCTCACCGTCGCCGACATCGATGCGCTCCTCTACCTGCCCGACCGCGACACCGAGATGCTGCGCAAGTCCGTCGACGTATCCGCGCTGAGCCCCGGCTGGCAGCAGTCGTTCAACGAACTGCTGGCGGCACACGAAAGTTCAACTGTCGCAACGGGACCGCCGGTGGGCGTGGAACCTGGGTGGAACGGTTTTCGCCGGCTCCGCGTCGCGGACACTCATCACGAGAGTGATTCGATCATGTCGATCCGGTTCGAGGCCGAAGATGGCGGGCCCCTGCCCGCGGCCCGCCCGGGCCAGTACCTGACCGTGCGAGTCCTCCCGGCCGGCGATCCCGCACCGCTGCGCAGCTATTCGCTGTCGAGCTACGGCGCGCAATACAGAATCAGCGTCAAGCGCGAGGAGCACGGCACCGTCAGTCGCTGGCTGCACGACAACATCCATGCCGGCTCTGTGCTGGAAGTGGCGGCGCCGCGGGGAGACTTCTACCTGACCGAAGACACCCGCCCGGTTGTTCTGCTGTCGGCCGGCGTCGGCGTCACTCCGGTCCTCGCGATGCTGCACGCACTCGCCGAGAGCGGAAGTGAACGAGATGTCTTGTGGCTGCACACCACCCGCGACCTGCACACCCAAGCCTTCGGCCAGGAGGTCAGCGACCTGATCGCGCGGCTGCCGCGCGCTCGGCAGCAGGTGATCTACACGAGCACCGCCGGACGGCTGGACGCCCGCGCGATCGCGGCACTGGGACTGCCCCCTGACACGGCCGTGTACATGTGCGGGCCCGACGGGTTCATGGCAGATGTGCGCAATGCTCTGATCGACGCCGGAATCGAGCCGTCGCACATCTACACAGAGCTGTTCGGCGCACTGCCGCCGATCAACCCCGGCGTCGTCGAAAAGACCAGTGTCCTGCCGCATCCGCCAGCCGGACCGGAGGGCGAGGGACCGCCGGTGTCGTTCTCCCGCAGCGGGCTGACGGTCAACTGGTCCACCGAATACGGCAGCATCCTGGAGATCGCAGAGGCGTGCGACGTGCCGACCCGCTTCTCGTGCCGCAGCGGGGTCTGCCACACCTGCGTCACGCCGATCGTCTCAGGCAGGACCGAATACACTCAGCCGCCGCTGGAGCCGCCGCCTGACGGTTCGGTGCTGATCTGCGTCGCCGAGCCACTGGACGGAGTGGTCCTGGCCCTTTGACCCGTTGGGGCTTTTGTCGGTGGTTCGAACTAGTGTTCGGGTATGAGTTCGGTTGCGGTGGTCAAACGCATTGCGGCGATGCGTGCGGAGTTCGAATCGCTGCTGAGCGAGCCGGTGGACGGCTCGATCGCCGAGCGCACGGCAGCGGCCGCCGACTTCGAGATGCTCGAACGTCAACTGCCGGCGATGCGGCATCGGTTACTCAACGGATTGGCGCAAGTGCCGGTCGAGGAGTTGGGTGAGTCGTCGTTGGCGGCGGCATTGTCGACGGTGTTGCGGATCTCCAGGGACGAGGCGACCCGGCGCATCAAGGAAGCCGCCGATTTGGGGCCGCGGGTGGCGGTGACCGGTGAGCCGTTGGAGCCGGTGTTGCCGACGACGGCGGCCGCCCAAGCGGCGGGGGAGGTGGGTGCCGAGCACGTCAAGATCATCCGCCGGTTCTTCGACAAGCTGCCCGGCTTCGTCGACGACGACACCCGCCGCGCCGCGGAGGCTGATCTGGCTCGGCTGGCGGGCGGGCTGCAGCCCGAGGAGTTGCGGGCGGCTGCCGACCGGTTGGCGCTGCTGCTGGATCAAGACGGCGAACTGTCCGACGCTGATCGGGCCCGGCGGCGCTACCTGACGATCGGTAAGCAGGACCGTGACGGGATGAGCGAGGTCCGGGGCCGGCTGGACCCCCAGGCCCCCGCCGATAACAAACTCATCGAGAACACCCGCTGGAGCACCCGCAAACGCCACGACGGCCGCACCGAGTGGATCCCCCCACCCCACCTCGACACCGGCCAAACCCGCGTCAACAACTGCCACCACCCCAACCGCTACCTCACCAACGACGTGGGCGACGGAGGCGACGACGAGGGTGACGAAGGCGACGGAACGGACGTGTAACGCTTCGGCGCCGCGAGCACACTGTGCTGAGTGTCGAAAACTCCGCTCGATTCCAGCGTTGCCGGTACCGGTTAGCGTGCTCAGGATGACGGACACCGTCGACGAAGCCTCGGTCGTCGCCGCCTTGCGCGCGGGGGACGACGCCGTATTCGCCCAACTCGTCGACCAACACACGCCGTCCATGCTGCGGATCGCCCGCGGTTACGTTCCGAGCCACGAAATCGCCGAGGAAGTCGTTCAGGAAACGTGGATTGCCCTCGTCAAGGGGATCGCCAAGTTTGAGGGCCGGTCGTCTTTGCGCACATGGCTTTTCACCGTGATGATCAACATCGCGAAGACGCGGGGGGTCCGGGAGCGTCGCGACTCCGATGCGGAGATGGCCGCGTTCACCGGAGGAACGGTCGACCGCGCCCGTTTCCGCGAGGCAGGCGATCCGTATCCCGGCCATTGGAAGCCCGAAGCGGTACCGTCGCCGTTCCCCGAAACCCCCGAGGGGTCGGTGCTGGGCAGCGAGCTCGTCGCGGTCGCCCGACGGGAGCTGGAGGGGTTACCCGAGCGGCAGCGCACCGTGGTGGCGCTGCGCGACATGCTGGGTTTCGACTCGGCCGAGGTCTGCGACCTGCTCGACATCAGCGTGGCCAATCAGCGCGTTCTGCTGCACAGAGGCAGGGCGGTCCCTCGCGCCGCACTGGAAAACTATCTGCAGGAGGCGTCATGACGGGATCGATGGATTGCGACCAGCTCGTCGAGCTTGTCACGGCCTACCTGGACGGAACGCTGGACGCCGGCACCCGTGCCCGTTTCGATGTGCACCTGCTCGAGTGCGAGGGCTGCGAGAACTATCTGCAGCAGTTCCGCGCGACCATCAGCACCGTCGGCAGGATCGGTGACGACCTGGACCCGGCCTTCCGCAGCCGCCTGCTCGACGCTTTCAAGGACTTCCGATAGCCGCCCGTCGCGACATCGGTCTCGTGAACACCGTCACGCTGGGTTCTCCGGACCACATAGTGGGAACACACATCGCAACGCCAGCGTTAGGAGAGCCGTGAGCACCCGAGACATCACCGCTGCCGAGTTCAACGACACCATCAATGACAACGACATCGTGCTGGTGGACTTCTGGGCGTCGTGGTGCGGGCCGTGTCGCGCGTTCGCCCCGACGTTCTCGGCGTCAGCCGACAAGCACCCCGATGTGGTGCACGCCAAGGTCGACACCGAGGCCGAGCAACAGCTCGCCGCGGCGGCTGACATCAGGTCCATCCCGACTTTGATGGCGTTCAAGAAGGGCAAACTGGTCTTCAACCAGGCCGGAGCACTGCCGCCGGCCGCCCTCGAAGACCTCGTGCAGCAGGTCAAGGCGTTCGACCTCGACGCCGCGGTCGCCGCACAATCCGACAGCGAACAGGCATAACGGCCGGCACGCGATAGCGTGCAGTCGTGACCGACCAGAGCTCTTTCGTCCTCGTCGACCGTCCGCGTCCCCACGTTGCGCTGGTGACGCTCAATCGCCCGGAACGGATGAACTCCATGGCGTTCGACGTCATGGTTCCGCTGAAGAGCGTCCTGGACGAGTTGACCGACGACAACTCCGTACGGGTCGTCGTGCTCACCGGCGCAGGCCGGGGTTTCTCCTCGGGCGCCGATCACAAGTCCGCCGGCTCGGTCCCCAACATCGAGGGGCTGACCCGGCCGACGTTCGCGCTGCGCTCGATGCAGGTGCTCGACGACGTCATCCTCGGGCTGCGCAGGATGCATCAGCCGGTCATCGCCGCGGTGAACGGTGCGGCGATCGGCGGGGGGCTGTGCCTGGCACTCGCCGCGGACATCAGGGTCGCAGGCGATGGTGCCTACTTCCGGGCCGCGGGCATCAACAACGGCCTGACCGCCAGCGAGCTGGGCCTGAGCTACCTCCTGCCGAGGGCGATCGGCACGTCGCGCGCTTTCGAACTGATGCTGACCGGCCGTGACGTCGACGCCGAAGAGGCCGAACGCATCGGCCTGGTGTCCCGCAGCGTCCCCGGTGACCAACTGCTCGAGACGTGCTTCGAGATGGCCGAGCGGATCGCTGCGTTCTCCCGGCCGGGAATCGAGTTGACCAAGCGCACACTGTGGACTGGGCTGGACGCCGCTAGCCTTGAAGGGCACATGCAGGCCGAAGGCTTGGGCCAGCTCTTCGTGCGCCTACTCACCGCCAACTTCGAAGAAGCGGTGGCCGCGCGCGCGGAAAAGCGTCCCGCGGTCTTCACCGACGACAAGTGACCAGGACGACAACCGACAAGTAGGGGACAGGAGCGCAGCGTGATCACCGCAACGGACCTCGAGGTCCGCGCAGGCGCGCGCACACTGCTGTCCGCCGACGGGCCGGCACTTCGGGTGCAGCCCGGCGACCGCATCGGGCTCGTCGGCCGAAACGGCGCAGGCAAGACCACCACCATGCGCATCCTGGCCGGCGAAGGTGAGCCCTATGCGGGCGACGTCACGCGGACGGGCGAAATCGGCTATCTGCCACAGGACTCGAGGGAGGGTGACCTCGACATGCTCGCCCGCGACCGGGTGCTGTCGGCACGGGGGCTCGACACCCTACTCGCGGATCTGGAGAAGCAGCAGGCATTGATGGCGGAGGTCGCCGACGACGACACCCGCGATCGCGCGGTGCGTCGCTACGGTCAGCTCGAGGAGCGGTTCGCCGCCCTCGGCGGATATGGCGCCGAGAGCGAGGCCGCCCGCATCTGCGCCAGCCTGGGCCTGCCCGAACGCGTACTCACTCAGCCGTTGCGCACCCTGTCGGGCGGTCAGCGCCGCCGCGTTGAACTGTCGCGGATCCTGTTCGCCGCATCCGAAGGGGCCGGTGCAGGGTCCAATTCCGCGACGACGCTGTTGCTCGACGAGCCGACAAACCACCTCGATGCCGACTCTCTGGGTTGGCTGCGGGACTTCCTGCGTGCGCACACCGGTGGTTTGGTGGTGATCAGCCACAATGTCGAGCTACTCGCCGACGTCGTCAACCGGGTGTGGTTCCTCGACGCGGTGCGCGGTGAGGTCGACGTCTACAACATGTCGTGGCAGAAGTACCTCGACGCCCGCGCGACCGACGAGCAGCGACGCCGGCGCGAGCGCGCGAACGCCGAACGCAAGGCTGCTGCACTGCGCACGCAGGCCGCGAAGATGGGCGCCAAGGCGACGAAAGCCGTTGCAGCACAGAACATGCTACGCCGGGCCGACCGGATGATGGCTGCACTCGAGGACGAGCGAGTTGCCGACAAGGTGGCACGCATCAAGTTCCCCAGTCCGGCGCCGTGCGGGCGCACACCGCTGGTCGTCAGGGGACTGACCAAGAACTACGGCTCCCTCGAGGTCTTCTCCGGTGTCGATCTGGCCATCGACCGTGGCTCGCGCGTAGTGGTGCTCGGCCTCAACGGCGCCGGCAAGACCACGCTGCTGCGTCTGCTCGCCGGCGTCGAGAAACCCGACAGCGGAGGACTTGAACCCGGCCACGGTCTCAAGATCGGCTACTTCGCTCAGGAGCACGACACCCTCGACGACCTCGCGTCGGTGTGGGAGAACATCCGTCACGCCGCGCCTGACACCGGCGAGCAGGATCTTCGAAGTCTGTTGGGCGCGTTCATGTTCAGCGGACCGCAGCTCGAACAGCCGGCAGGCACCCTGTCCGGTGGCGAGAAGACCCGGCTCGCCCTTGCGGGTCTCGTGGCGTCCACGGCCAACGTCCTTCTGCTCGACGAGCCGACCAACAACCTCGATCCCGCGTCGCGCGAGCAGGTGCTCGACGCGCTCCGGAGCTATCAGGGAGCGGTGGTTCTGGTGACCCACGATCCCGGTGCCGCGCAGGCGCTGGACCCGCAGCGGGTCGTGTTGCTTCCCGACGGCACGGAGGACTTCTGGTCGGAGGACTACGCCGAACTCATCGAGTTGGCCTGACGCGACGGCCGCGCGTTGTTTGCTCCAATCTCGCGGTAGGTGGGTTTCGGCTCATATTCGCTGGGTATCCGTCGGTCGTTCAATGAGTCGGGGCATCACAGTGGGGAGGTGTCGATGAAGAAACTGAATAAATCGCGGGATCAGATGCTGCAGGAACTGCGCAGCGCGTACGAGGGGGGCGCTAGCATCCGGACCCTGGTCGCCACGACAGGGCGTTCCTATGGCTCCATACACAGCATGCTGCGCGAGTCCGGCACCACGATGCGCAGCCGCGGGGGACCCAACCACCGCACCCGTCGCTGACTATTGTTGGCGCACCGACGTTTCGACCAGGTCCAGGACAGCGCTGAGTTTTGCAGGATCATCTCCTGACGCCAGCCGCGCGACGAGCCCGTCGAGTACCAGATCGAGATAGGTGTGCAGCACGTCGCCGGGTACGTCCTCGCGTAGCCGCCCAGCTTCGCGCTGCCTGCGCAACCGCTCGGTCGTCGCCTCGGACAACTCCGCTGATCGTTCCGACCAGCCCTTGTTGAAGGCGGGGTCGTTACGGAGCTTGCGCGCGATTTCCAGGCGGGTCGCCAGCCAATCGAATTGTTCGGGTGCCGCGAGCATGTCGCGCATGACCTGGATCAAGCCTTCGCGTGACGCGACATCGGCCATCCGCTCGGCATCTTCGTGGGCCAGTTCGAAGAACAGATTGTCCTTGTCCCGGAAGTGGTGGAAGATCGCGCCGCGCGACAGCCCGATGGTCTGCTCGAGCCGGCGCACGGTGGCCTTGTCGTAGCCGTGTTCGGCGAAGCACCGCCGGGCGCCGTCGAGAATCTGACGGCGACGCGCCGCCAGATGATCGTCGGTTACCCGGGGCACCGCGACCTAAGACTTGAGCATGTTGCGCAGCACGTACTGCAGGATGCCGCCGTTGCGGTAGTAGTCGGCCTCGCCCGGGGTGTCGATGCGGACCACCGCGTCGAACTCGACGGCGTTCCCATCGTCCTTGGCGGCCTTCACATGGACCGTCTTGGGCGTCTTGCCGTCGTTGAGCGCCTCGATGCCGGTGATGTCGAACGTCTCGGTGCCGTCGAGCTTCAGCGACGCCGCCGATTCTCCCTCGGGGAACTGCAGCGGGATCACCCCCATGCCGATCAGGTTGGACCGGTGGATGCGTTCGAACGACTCGGTGATGACGGCCCGCACACCCAGGAGGCTGGTGCCCTTGGCCGCCCAGTCCCGCGAGGACCCCGAACCGTATTCCTTGCCGCCCAGCACGACGAGGGGGATGTCCTGCTCGGCGTAATTCTTCGCGGCGTCGTAGATGAACGCCTGGTCGCCGCCGTTGGTGAAGTCGCGGGTATAGCCGCCGGATACGTCGTCGAGCAACTGGTTGCGCAGCCGGATGTTGGCGAAGGTGCCACGAATCATCACCTCGTGATTGCCGCGCCGTGATCCGTAGGAGTTGTAGTCCTTCTTGTCCACGCCGTGCTCGTCGAGGTACTGCGCCGCGGGCGTGCCGGGCTTGATGCTGCCCGCGGGGGAGATGTGATCGGTGGTCACCGAATCGCCCAGCAGCGCGAGCACTCGTGCGCCTGTGATGTCGGTCACCGCTTCCGGTTCGGCCGGCATGCCGTCGAAGTAGGGCGGCTTGCGGACATACGTCGAGTCGTCGGCCCAGTCGAACGTGTTGCCGCTCGGTGTCGGCAGGTTGCGCCACCGCTCGTCGCCCTTGAACACGTCGGCGTAGTTCTTGGTGAACATCTCCGTGTTGATCGCCGAAGCGATGGTGTCGTTGATGTCCTTCTGCGAAGGCCAGATGTCCTTCAGGAAGACGTCGTTGCCGTCGGTGTCCTGTCCGAGCGGTTCGGACGCGAAATCGAAATCCATTGTGCCCGCGAGTGCGTATGCGATCACCAGGGGCGGTGAGGCGAGGTAATTCATCTTCACGTCGGGGTTTATGCGTCCCTCGAAGTTGCGGTTGCCCGACAGCACCGCGGCCACCGACAGATCGGCGTCGTTGATCGCCTTGCTGATGTCGTCTGGCAGCGGGCCCGAGTTTCCGATGCACGTGGTGCAGCCGTAGCCGACAAGATAGAAGCCGAGCTTCTCCAGATACGGCCACAGGCCGGCTTTTTCGTAGTAGTCGGTGACGACCTGCGAGCCGGGCGCCATCGTGGTCTTCACCCACGGCTTGGAGGTCAGTCCTTTGTCGACAGCGTTGCGGGCCAGCAGCGCGGCGCCGAGCATCACCTCGGGATTGGAGGTGTTGGTGCACGACGTGATCGCCGCGATCACCACCGCACCGTGGTCGAGGATGCAGTCACCGCGTTCGGAGTTCTTGACCTCGACCGGCTTGGTGGGCCGACCCTCGGCGCCGTTGGCGGCGGAGACCACCTCGACAGCGTCCTCCTCGGCGAACGACAGAGACACCGGATCGCTGCCCGGGAATGTCTCTTCGACGGCTTCGTCGACGTTCGAGTGTGCGGCAGAATTGCCGTTCTCCACATAGTTGTGAATGTCCTTGCGGAAAGCGCTCTTCGCGTCGGTCAACGCGATGCGGTCCTGCGGTCGCTTGGGTCCTGCGATCGAGGCCACGACGTCGCCCAGATCGAGTTCGATGTACTCCGAGTACTTCGGTTCACGCTCGGGGTCGTGCCACATGCCCTGCTCTTTGGCGTAGGCCTCCACCAGTGCCAGCTGCTCTTGGCTGCGCCCGGTCATCTTCAGGTAGTCGATCGTCACCTCGTCGATCGGGAAGATCGCCGCAGTGGACCCGAACTCCGGGCTCATGTTGCCCAGCGTCGCGCGGTTGGCCAGCGGCACCTCGGCGACGCCGTCGCCGTAGAACTCGACGAACTTGCCGACCACACCGTGCTTGCGCAGCATCTCGGTGACGGTGAGCACGACGTCGGTGGCGGTGACGCCGGCCGGTCGCTCGCCGGTCAGCTTGAACCCGACCACCCGGGGGATGAGCATCGACACCGGTTGGCCCAGCATGGCCGCCTCGGCCTCGATACCGCCGACGCCCCAGCCCAGCACGCCGAGACCGTTCTCCATCGTGGTGTGGCTGTCGGTGCCCACGCAGGTGTCCGGATAGGCGACGCCGTCGCGTTCCCAGACCACCCGCGCCAGGTACTCGATGTTCACCTGGTGCACGATGCCGGTGCCGGGCGGCACCACCTTGAAGTCGTTGAACGCACCCTGGCCCCAGCGCAGGAACTGGTAGCGCTCGCCATTGCGCTCGTACTCGATCTCGACGTTGCGTTCGAACGCATTGGCCGTGCCGAACAGGTCGGCGATCACCGAGTGGTCGATCACCAGATCGGCGGGCGCGAGCGGATTCACCTTGTCCGGGTCGCCGCCGAGATCGCCGACCGCTTCACGCATGGTGGCCAGGTCGACGATGCAGGGCACGCCGGTGAAGTCCTGCATGATCACGCGTGCCGGAGTGAACTGGATCTCCACGCTCGGATCCGCGTCCGGGTCCCATTTCGCGATCGCCTCGATGTGGTCCTTGGTGATGTTGGCGCCGTCCTCGGTGCGGAGCAGGTTCTCGGCGAGCACCTTGAGGCTGTAGGGGAGCTTCTCGGTGCCCGGCACCGCGTCGAGGCGATAGATGTCGTAACTCTTGTCCCCGACTGTGAGGGTGGAGCGGGCATCGAACGAATTTTGCGACGAATCCTTGCTGCTCACATCAACTCCCGGCTGAATCTCGCCGCGACGGGCTGTGTCGGCGGCTCTCCCAATCTAACAGTACGCTTGTCCTATAAAGCAAGCCCGGCACGTGTCAGTCTTGTCCTCGAAGGCGCGTGCCGCCAGTGTCGGCGGACCGTATCGCGTACGGTTCTCGTGTGACCGGCCCGCACGTTATCCCGTTCCTGCCGTCGTATATCCCGCCCGACGTCGATATGAATCAGGTGCTTGCCGACGTGGGCGATGACGGAGTCAGTGTGCCGCCTTCGGATGCCAAGCTCGTGCCCGAACTGCGCCAGGTCATCGCCGACGCCCACGAGCACGGCATCGACCTCAAGGTCGTGGTGATCGCGAGCAAACCGCCCATCGACACCCCGCTTCGCGACATCGCGACGGTGGTCGGAACGGCCCACCCGGGTTCGACCGTGCTGGCGATGAGCCCGACGTGGGCGGGCACCTACAGCACGGACTTCGACCGAGTGACACTGGAGGCCGGCCAGGACATCGCCAAGAACGGCGACCCCCTCCAGTCGACGAAGAATTTCGTCGGCGAGCTGACGACGCCGCACTTTCCCTGGACGGCCTTTTCGATCGCGCTCACTCTGCTGGTTATCGCGGCGGCCGCGGCAACCCGATTACTGCAGGTTCGAGGCGAGCGCCGAGTCGCCGAGACCACGCCGGAAGCCACCGATAACGCCAGGTAGAAGCCACCGGCGAATTTCAATATCACCATTCGGTCACACTCTTTCTAATTACAGATATGTAATTTGTGGCTAGAGTTTCTTTAGCGTCAGTTGTGACGTACGGTGCAGAAGTACTTACTGGTGTAGTTGTTGTTGTTGTGACTTCTGCGAGGAGACATGAGTCGAATGAGACGCACCCCTCGCGCCTTGGCGGCACGGCTGCGCTTGCGCGCCTGTGTATTTCCGCTCATTGTCAGCATCTCGCTGGCCACCGCGTTCGGCGGCGGCGGCGTCGCCGCGGCCGAGCCCAGTAAGCCGGAATCAATCGGTTCGCTGGTCGCCGCGATCGCGAATGTGAATCAGAAATTGCACGACCTCGGTGCTGCCGTGCAAGCCAAGCAGGAAAGCGTCAACAAGGCCATCGTCGATGTGCAGACCGCGCGCGACAACGCCGAGGCTGCACAGCGCGACGTCGATGCCAGCAGGCGTGCTGTCGACGACTCGACCGCCGCGATCGCCTCCGCCCAGCAGAGATTCGACACGTTCGCGGCGTCGACGTACGTCAACGGCCCCTCGAGTTCCTATCTCAGCGCCGCCGACCCCGCCGACATCATCGACACCGCGGCTGCCGGTCAGACGCTGGCCACCAGCGCGCAACAGGTGGTCGCCGACCTGCAGCGTGCCCGCACCGAACAGGTCAACAAGGAGTCTGCGGCACGACTTGCCAAGCAACGGGCCGACCAGGCGACCGTCGATGCGCAGTCGAGCCAGGACGCGGCGGTGTCGGCTCTGAAGTCTGCTCAGCAGACGTTCGCCGACCAGCAGGGCGAGCTGGGCAGGCTGACGGCCGAACGTGCGGCCGCCCAGGCGAAGCTCGCCGAAGCGCGACAGTGGTCGGCACCGGCCGCGGGCCAGCCGAAACCGGCTGCGCCGCTGTCGAACCCGGCTACCGACTGGGATCGCGCGCCGGCACCGTCGGCTCCGGCCGCAGGCAATTGGGATCAGAGTGTCTGGGATCCGACACTGCCCGCGATCCCGAGCGCCTTCGTCAGCGGTGATCCGATCGCGATCATCAACGCGGTGCTGGGCATCTCGTCGACATCGGCGCAGTACACCGCCGACATGGGCCGCAACTTCCTGCGCAAGATGGGGATCCTGCCGACACCGTCCGGATATACGAACGGCGCCATTCCACGCGCGCACGGCAGGCAGGCGTCCGAATACGTGATCAAACGGGCGGGGTCCCAGATGGGCGTGCCGTACTCGTGGGGTGGCGGCAACGCCGCCGGGCCGAGTAAGGGCATCGACTCCGGCGCCGGCACAGTCGGTTTCGACTGTTCGGGTTTGATCCTGTACGCATTCGCCGGTGTCGGCATCAAGCTGCCGCACTACTCGGGTTCGCAGTACGACATGGGCCGCAAGATCCCGTCGTCGCAAATGCGTCGCGGTGACGTCATCTTCTACGGTCCCGGCGGCAGCCAACACGTGACGCTGTACCTCGGCAACAACCAGATGCTCGAGGCGCCCTACACCGGCTCAGAGGTGAAGGTTTCGCCGGTGCGGACCAGCGGCATGACCCCGTACGTCGTCAGGTACATCGAGTACTGATGCGATTGATCCTCCTGAATACTGTGCGGCGCAGGGTTTTACGTTGTGCCCGGGTGATTGTCCCGCTCGTGGCCGCGTTGGCCATGACACTCGGGCTTGCCCTCCCCGCCACGGCGGCGCCCGACGATGGCCAGTGGGATCCGACGCTGCCCAAGGTGCTCAGCGCCGGCGCCCCCGGCGACCCCGTCGCCATCGCCAACGCGTCGTTTGAAGCCACGCAGATGGCGGTTCAGACGACCCAGAGTCTGGGTCAGAAATTCCTCCAAAGTCTCGGCCTCGGCGGCAGCGGCGGCGCAAGCACCGGAAGCGTCGCAGGCGGCCGGGTCCGCGGACCACAGGCGATCGAGTACGTGATTCGCCGCGGGGCCTCGCAGATGGGCGTGCCGTATTCATGGGGAGGCGGCACGCCCAGCGGGCCCAGCAAGGGCGTGGACTCGGGTGCGGACATCGTGGGCTTCGACTGCTCGGGTCTCACCCGGTACGCGTTCGCGGGTGTGGGCGTGCTGATTCCGAAGTACTCGGGCGACCAGTACGACACCGGCCGAAAGGTGCCGCAGTCGCAGGCCAAGCGCGGCGACCTGTTGTTCTGGGGCCCTGGAGGCAGCCAGCACGTCGCGATCTATCTGGGCGGCGGGAAGATGCTCGAGGCTTCCGGCAGTGCGGGCAAAGTGACCGTGAGCCCGCTGCGGACGTCCGGCCTGCAGCCGTATCTCGCGCGCATCATCGAATCCTGAGGGTGGCCTTAGCGGACCCTGAACAGGCACAGGCAACGTCGACGGATCCCGTAGTGCCTGGAATAGTTGACGGCGGGCACCCCGCCCGCGGCGCACGACCTGCGTCTTTACCAGAACAACGTACAGAGGATCGTCGATGACGTCAGCAGGTGGGCCGCAGGGCCCGGCTCAGGGTTATCCCCCTAACAACCACGGCGGCTCGCCGCCGCCGGCCAATTCGGGGGGCCTGCAATCCGAGGTGCACACCCTGGAGCGCGCCATCTTCGAGGTCAAGCGCATCATCGTCGGCCAGGACCAACTCGTCGAGCGGATGCTCGTCGGCCTGCTCGCCAAGGGCCACGTGCTGCTCGAGGGCGTGCCCGGCGTCGCCAAGACGCTTGCGGTGGAGACCTTCGCCAAGGTGGTCGGCGGCACCTTCGCGCGTATCCAGTTCACCCCGGACCTGGTGCCCACAGACATCGTCGGCACCCGGATCTACCGACAGGGCAGGGAGGAGTTCGACATCGAACTCGGTCCGGTGGTGGTGAACTTCCTGCTCGCCGACGAGATCAACCGCGCCCCGGCCAAAGTCCAGTCCGCACTGCTGGAGGTGATGGCCGAGCGCAAGATCTCCATCGGCGGCAAGACCTTCCCCCTACCCGCCCCGTTCCTGGTGATGGCGACCCAGAACCCGATCGAGCAGGAGGGCGTCTACGCGCTGCCCGAAGCCCAGCGCGACCGCTTCCTGTTCAAGCTGAACATCGACTACCCGACGCCGGAGGAAGAGCGGGAGATCGTCTACCGGATGGGCGTCAAGCCACCCGAGCCCAAGCAGGTTCTCGCTCCAGGTGATCTGCTGCGGCTGCAGGACGTGGCAGCCAACACGTTCGTGCACCACGCGCTGGTCGACTATGTCGTCCGCGTCGTCACCGCCACCCGTGCGCCGGAGAAGTTCGGAATGCCCGACGCCAAGGCGTGGATCGCCTACGGTGCGTCGCCGCGCGCCTCGCTCGGCATCATCGCGGCGTCTCGCGCGCTGGCGCTGGTGCGCGGCCGCGACTACGTCGTGCCGCAGGACGTCGTCGAGGTCATTCCCGACGTGCTGCGCCACCGCCTGGTGCTCACCTACGATGCGCTGGCCGACGAGATCTCGGCGGAGACGGTGATCAACCGGATCTTGCAGACGGTGGCGCTACCGCAGGTGAATGCCATTCCGCAGCAAGGGCATTCGGTGCCGCCCGTCGTGCCCGCCGCGGCTGCCGCGGCCAGCGGTCGTTGACCAGTTCCCGACGCCAGGTCGACCTGCCGTCACTGAAGCGCGGAGAGATTCGTGACCCTGCGCTGACGGCGGCGCTGCGGAAACTCGAGCTGACGGTGCGTCGCAAGCTCGACGGCGTGCTGCACGGGGACCACTTGGGGCTGCTGCCCGGTCCGGGCTCCGAGCCGGGCGAGTCACGGCTCTACCAGCCCGGCGACGACGTCCGCCGGATGGACTGGTCGGTGACCGCACGCACCACGCATCCGCATGTGCGTCAGATGATCGCCGACCGCGAGCTGGAAACCTGGCTGGTGGTCGACATGTCGGCCAGCCTCGACTTCGGGACCACCGGTTGCGAGAAGCGGGATCTCGCCGTGGCTGCGGCCGCCGCGATCACCTTCCTCAACAGCGGCGGCGGTAACCGGATCGGCGCGATCATCGCCAACGGGGACACGGTGCGTCGGGTGCCCGCGTTGTCGGGGCGGATGCACGAGCAGGAGATGCTGCGCACGATCGCGACGATGCCCACGGCGCCGTCCGGGGTGCGTGGCGATCTCGCCGCCGCCATCGACGCGTTGCGCAGGCCCGAGCGGCGCCGCGGAATGGCCGTGATCATCAGCGACTTCCTCGGCCCGATCAACTGGATGCGCCCGCTGCGGGCCATCGCCGGGCGCCACGAGGTGCTCGGCATCGAGGTGATCGACCCGCGCGACGTCGAACTGCCGCCCGTCGGCGATGTGATCCTGCAGGATCCCGAGTCCGGAGTCGTGCGCGAGTTCACCATCGACGAAGAACTGCGTTCCGACTTCGAGAAGGCCGCGGCCGCCCACCGCGAGGAGGTGGCGCGGACGCTTCGCCGCTGTGACGCGCCGCTGCTGACCCTGCGCACCGACCGGGACTGGATCGCCGACGTGGTCCGGTTCGTCGCCAATCGCCGCCGAGGTGCCCTAGCCGGGCGAGCCTGATCGTCAAACAAACCGAAATGACAAGTAACACATGACTTTGCCGTTGCTCGGACCGATGACGCTGTCGGGATTCGAACACAAGTGGTACTTCCTTTTCCTGCTCGTCGTGGTCGGCCTGATCGCGCTCTACATCCTGGTTCAGCTGGCGCGTCAGCGGCGGATGCTGCGGTTTGCGAACATGGAGTTGCTGGAAAGCGTTGCGCCCAAGCGCCCTACGCGCTGGCGGCACGTCCCGGCGATCCTGCTGATTCTGTCGCTGCTTCTGCTGACCGTCGCGATGGCGGGGCCCACCCACGATGTGCGAATCCCGCGCAATCGCGCCGTCGTCATGCTGGTGATCGACGTGTCGCAGTCCATGCGCGCAACCGACGTGTCACCCAACCGGCTGGCCGCTGCCCAGGACGCTTCCAAGCAGTTCGCCGACGAGCTGACGCCCGGGATCAACCTGGGCTTGATCGCCTATGCAGGCACCGCCACCGTACTGGTGTCACCCACGACCAACCGCGAGGCGACCAAGAACGCGATCGACAAGCTGCAGTTGGCCGACCGCACCGCGACGGGCGAGGGCATCTTCACCGCGTTGCAGGCGATCGCCACCGTCGGCGCGGTGATCGGTGGTGGTGACGAGCCGCCGCCGGCCCGGGTCGTGCTGTTCTCCGACGGCAAGGAGACGGTGCCGTCGAATCCGGACAACCCGAAGGGTGCGTTCACCGCGGCGCGCACGGCCAAGGACCAGGGCGTGCCGATCTCGACCATCTCGTTCGGCACGCCCTACGGGTATGTCGAGATCAACGACCAACGCCAGCCGGTGCCCGTCGACGACCAGATGCTGAAGAAGATCGCCGAGCTGTCCGGCGGCGAGGCCTACACCGCATCCAGCTTGGACCAATTGAAAGAGGTCTATTCGAACCTGCAGCAGCAGATCGGCTACGAGACCATCAAGGGTGACGCCAGCGTCGGCTGGCTGCGCCTGGGCGCGCTGGTGCTTGCGCTCGCGGCCCTGGCGGCGCTGCTGATCAACCGCAGGCTACCCAACTAAGGCGATTTCTTAGGAAAGGTCGACACACGTTAGGTTGGCGGTCATGACTCACGCGACTGAAGCCGAGACTGCCGGTCAAACGGTTGGCGGTCGTCCGCCTTTCGTTTCCCGTTCAGTGTTGGTCACCGGCGGAAACCGCGGTATCGGTCTCGCCATCGCACGCCGACTCGACGCCGACGGCCACAAGGTCGCCGTCACGCACCGCGGTTCGGGTTCGCCCGAAGGGCTGTTCGGTGTCGAGTGCGACGTCACCGATTCCGCGGCGGTCGATCGCGCGTTCACCGAGGTCGAGGAGCACCAAGGTCCGGTCGAGGTGCTGGTGGCCAACGCCGGCGTCGCAGCGGATGCCTTCCTCATGCGGATGACCGAGGAGCGGTTCGAGAAGGTCATCGATGCGAACCTCACCGGGGCGTTCCGGGTGGCTCAGCGGGCCTCGCGCAGCATGCAGCGCAAGCGGTTCGGCCGGATGATCTTCATGGGTTCGGTCTCCGGCACCTGGGGCGTGGGCAACCAGGCCAACTACGCAGCCTCCAAGGCCGGTGTCATCGGCATGGCCCGCTCGATCGCCAGGGAACTGACGAAGGCCGGGGTCACCGCGAACGTGGTGGCTCCCGGTTACATCGACACCGACATGACCCGCGCGCTGGACGAACGGATCCAGAAGGGGGCGCTGGAGTTCGTCCCGGCCAAGCGGGTCGGCACCGCCGACGAGGTCGCCGGGGTGGTCAGCTTCCTCGCGTCCGAAGATGCCAGCTACATATCCGGTGCCGTGATCCCGGTCGACGGCGGCATGGGCATGGGCCACTGATTCTTCAATAGAGAGAAGGACTTACACATGGCAGGACTGCTCGAAGGCAAACGTATCCTGGTGACAGGGATCATCACGGACTCGTCGATCGCCTTCCACATCGCGAAGGTGGCCCAGGAGTCGGGTGCCGAACTGGTGCTCACCGGGTTCGACCGGATGAAGTTGATCCAGCGGATCTCCGACCGGTTGCCGGAGAAGGCGCCGCTGCTCGAACTCGACGTCCAGAACCAGGAGCACCTCGACTCGCTGGCCGACCGCGTCACAGAGGTCATCGGCGAGGGGAACAAGCTCGACGGTGTCGTGCACTCGATCGGCTTCATGCCCCAGACCGGAATGGGCATCAATCCGTTCTTCGACGCGCCCTACGAGGACGTCTCCAAGGGAATTCACATCTCGGCCTACTCCTACGCTTCGCTCGCCAAGGCGACGCTGCCGATCATGAACAGAGGCGGTTCTATCGTCGGCATGGACTTCGACCCGACGCGGGCCATGCCTGCTTACAACTGGATGACGGTCGCCAAAAGCGCTCTCGAGTCCGTGAACCGCTTCGTGGCGCGCGAAGCGGGGCAATTCGGTGTGCGGTCGAATCTCGTTGCCGCAGGCCCTATCCGCACGCTGGCGATGAGCGCCATCGTCGGCGGCGCGCTCGGCGCCGAGGCCGGTGAACAGATGCGCCTGCTTGAAGAGGGCTGGGATCAACGTGCTCCCGTCGGCTGGGACATGAAAGACCCGACGCCGGTCGCCAGGACGGTGTGCGCTCTGCTGTCCGACTGGCTGCCCGCAACCACCGGCACGGTCGTCTACGCCGACGGCGGCGCGCACACGCAATTGATCTAACGGATGGACCGCGCCGACGTCGATGCCGTCCTGCTGCTGTCCTTCGGTGGCCCGGAGGCGCCCGAGCAGGTGATGCCGTTCCTGGAGAACGTCACTCGCGGGCGCGGCGTCCCGCGGGATCGGCTGGCCGCGGTCGCCGAACACTACCTGCACTTCGGCGGCGTCTCCCCGATCAACGGAATCAACCGCGCGTTGATCGGAGCGCTGGATGCCGAACTGACCCGGGCCGGTCTCGAACTGCCGGTGTACTTCGGCAACCGCAATTGGCAGCCCTACGTCGAGGAAGCGGTTGTCGCGATGCGCGACAACGGTATTCGCCGGGCGGCGGTGTTCACCACGTCGGCGTGGGGCGGATACTCCAGCTGCACGCAGTACAACGAGGACATCGCCCGCGGCCGACTGGCGGCCGGTGACCGCGCACCTGAATTGGTCAAGCTCCGCCAGTACTACGACCATCCGCTGTTCGTGGCGATGTTCGCCGAGGCGGTCGGTGACGCGGCTGCAACGCTGCCGACCGAGCTTCGCGCCGACGCCCGGTTGGTGTTCACCGCGCACTCCATCCCGCTGGCGGCCCGATCGCGCTGCGGCACCGACCTGTACGCCCGGCAGGTGGCATATGCGTCTGGGCTGGTCGCGAGCGAAGCGGGATACCCCGACTACGACCAGGTCTGGCAGTCCCGATCCGGGCCGCCGCAGGTGCCATGGTTGGAACCCGATGTGTCAGAACACCTGTCGACCCTCGCCGACGCGGGCACGCGCGCCGTCATCGTATGCCCGATCGGCTTCGTCGCCGACCACATCGAGGTGGTGTGGGACCTGGACACCGAACTGCGTCAACAAGCCGACGAGCTCGGCATCGCGTTCGCCCGCGCCGCCACCCCCAACGACGATCGCCGCTTCGCGCAGTTGGCGGTCGACCTGATCGACGAACTACGTGAGGGCCGCGAACCGCGCCGCTTCCCGGGCCCGACAGGGTCGACAGCGCCGCCGCTGCAGGGTTGGTCGCTCGACGGGGCGCTGTGCACGCCCGAGTGTGGGCAGCGTTAGCGCCAAGCCGATTGCAGGATCGCGCTCACCGCGGCCAGCCGCGCCGCACGCACCACCGCAGTCAACGGGCGCAGTGCCTCGTTGGCGATCTGCGCCTCCGAGGAACTCTGCAGCCCGATCGGCATCAAACCCGAACTGACGGTGACGATTGCGTCGATGTGCGCGGCGTTCTCCAACACCCGCAACGCCCGCGACGGGGCGTGGTCGGGCGCCCGGTGCCGGCCCGACGACTCCATCACGTGTTCGACGAGCTTGCGCGGGTCGGCGACGTCCACGCCGCCCGCCTCGGCGCGGAGGGCGCCGAGCGCGTCGGCCGCCGACCGCACCGCGGACCGCAGCGCGAACTCGGCCTCACCGAGGTCGACGTGTTCGGCGACCGGCGCTGCGGGTAGCGAGTAGACCGTCCAGCTCAGGCCGGACGGCTCCGCGTCGTCGGAATCGTCGTAGGCGTCGGAGTCGTCGTACTCGAAGTCGGGCACCACACCGATCGGCTGCGCCGAGTGATCGCCGTTGACGAGAATGGCCTCGCCGGCCGCCACCGCATCGCGCTGGAACTGTGTTCCGGCGGGCAGACCGCGGACGTCGCCGGGCACTGGGAGGACGAGGGAGATCGCAGGCGCGCCGGCGGGAGCACTGGCCGCAGTGCGCAGCGTCTGCAGCAGCGACATCGTCCCCGAGTGGTTCACGTCGGGCCACGGCAGACCCGTGCAGCCGGCGGCCACCGCGTCGTAGGCGGTCACGGAATGTCTTGGCGCCCACTGTGATAGGGCGTCGAGGACGTCATCGGGCGCGGCGGCGCCTGCAAGCCAGGCGTTGGCCCATACCGACAGCGAAACACTAGGGCACCACATGATGCTCGCAGTGTAGTTGTTCCCCGCTCGCAGGGCGGACCACGCGCTAGGCTTTCGATATGCCTGTTGCGCTGATCTGGCTGGTCGCAGCGCTCGCCCTGGCCGGGGCCGAGGCGCTCACCGGCGATCTCTTCCTGCTGATGCTCGGCGGGGGAGCGCTGGCGGCCGCCGGGTCAAGCCTGGTGTTCGACGAATTGTGGGTACACGGGACGGTGTTCGCGGTGGTCTCGGTGCTGTTGCTGGCGCTGGTCCGGCCGGCCCTGCGACGGCATTTCATGTCGGGTCCCGGGCTGCCGGACCGGCCGAAGGAGCTTGAAGGCAAGAGCGCACTGGTGCTCGATCGGGTCGCGCGTCACGAGGGGCAGGTGAAGCTCGACGGCGAAGTCTGGACGGCGCGGCCCTTCAACGACGACGATGTCTACGAACCCGGCGACAACGTGACCGTCGTGCACATCGACGGCGCCACCGCGGTAGTTCAAAAAGTCGTCTAGAGAAGCCTGGACACTACGGAAGGAACCCGTCATGGAAGGTGCCGTCGCCGGCCTGGTGCTCGTCGGCGTGCTGGTGATATTCGCGGCGATCGTGGTCGCGAAATCGGTCGCGCTGATCCCGCAGGCCGAGGCCGCCGTCATCGAACGGCTGGGCCGCTACAGCAAGACCGTGTCCGGTCAGCTGACGTTGCTGCTGCCGTTCGTCGACCGGATCCGCGCGCGGGTGGACCTACGCGAGCGCGTGGTGTCGTTTCCGCCCCAGCCGGTGATCACCGAGGACAACCTGACGGTCAACATCGACACGGTCGTCTACTTCCAGGTCACCAACCCACAGGCGGCGGTCTACCAGATCAGCAACTACATCGTCGGCGTCGAGCAGCTCACTACGACGACGCTGCGAAACGTGGTCGGCGGCATGACGCTGGAGCAGACGCTCACCTCGCGCGACCAGATCAACGGCCAACTGCGCGGCGTGCTCGACGAGGCCACCGGCCGCTGGGGCCTGAGGGTGGCGCGCGTCGAGCTACGCAGCATCGACCCGCCGCCGTCGATCCAGGACTCGATGGAGAAGCAGATGCGGGCCGACCGCGAGAAGCGGGCCATGATCCTGACTGCCGAAGGTAGCCGCGAAGCGGCGATCAAGCAGGCCGAGGGCCAGAAACAGGCGCAGATCCTGTCCGCCGAGGGCGCCAAGCAGGCGGCGATCCTGGCGGCGGAGGCCGACCGGCAATCCAGGATGTTGCGTGCACAGGGCGAACGCGCGGCGTCCTACCTGCAGGCCCAGGGCCAGGCCAAGGCCATCGAGAAGACGTTCGCCGCGATCAAGGCCGGGCGTCCGACCCCCGAGATGCTTGCCTACCAGTACCTGCAGACGCTGCCGCAGATGGCCAAGGGAGAGGCGAACAAGGTGTGGCTGGTGCCCAGCGATTTCGGTGCCGCGCTGCAGGGCTTCACCAAGATGCTGGGCGCACCGGGCGACGACGGTGTCTTCCGGTACACGCCGTCGCCGGTGGACGAGAACCTGCCCAAGCCCGAGGACGACTCCGACGAGGTGGCCGAGTGGTTCACCACGCAGACCGATCCCGCGATCGCACAGGCTGTCGCCAAGGCCGAGGCGGACGCGCGCTCCTCGTCGGGCATCAGCGCCATTCCGGCCGCGCCGGAGGACCCCCTGCCGCCGATGCAGTATCCGCCGCTGTCACAGCAGCGGCAGGACGGTCCACCGCAGTCGCCGGGTCGTCACAGCGGATAGCCGCGCCCTCGACGTCGTGGTGTTGCGGGTATGCCCGGATCTCATAGACCAGGCCCGCGACGCCGAGACCCGCGGTGAACAGCGACACCAGGATCAACCATGGGCTGATGTGGTCGGTCAGTGCGTCGCCGAGGATGACCACCGCCGCGGTGCCGGGCAGCAGACCGGCCAGTGTCGCCCAGGCGTAGGGAACCACGCGCACCGCAGACGCGCCCGCGGCGTAGTTGAGCACCGAGAATGGAACCGCGGGGATCAACCGCATCGACACCACCGTCGGCCAGCCCCGCTCACGCAGCCGGGCGTCGAGGGTATGCACCCGCGGGTGGGGGACGAGGCGGTCGAGTCGCCAGCCCGCGCCGCGGACCAGCGCCAACGCCAGCAGCGCGCTGACCGTGCTGGCGGCAACCGCGATGGGAATACCGAGCCACGGGCCGAACAACAGGCCCGAAGCCAGTGTGAACGCGGTCCGCGGGAACGGGAACACGGTGACGACGATGTGTGCGGCCAGGAAGGCCGGCGGCACCCACGGACCCAGCGACTCCGCCCAGTCCCGGAGCTGCACAGCGCCGGGCCGCGGCACCAGCAAAACGATTGCGACCAGAATCGCGATCGTGGCCGCGATGGCGGCCAACTGGCGGCGGGGGACCTGCTTCGCCGTCGAGATCAGCGCGGCGTACAGCGCGGCGACGGTGCTGACGACGGACTTCACGCCTATCAAGACTACGGGCCGCGGGTCGATAACTCGCACCTCGCCGAATGCGCGTCGGCCGCCCGGCGCAAGCTGCTCCGGCGGTGATCATTTAGCCTGATGGACGTGCAGGAATCGGGCTTGCAGGAATCTCACTTGCAGCAATCTCAGCAGCGCTGGCGCTCGGCTGTCGCCGGCGTGCTGGCGAAATCGACCCGGAGCGATCCGGCCGACCTGCCGTCGGAGCCCGAACGCCTGCTGGATTCGCCGACGTATGAGGGCTTCCCGATCCGGGCGTTGTACACCAGCCTGGACAGCTTGCCGGAGCCGCCGTTGCCGGGCCGATGGCCGTTCGTGCGCGGCGGCGACGCGCTGCGCGACGTCAAGTCGGGGTGGAAGGTCGCCGAGGCGTTTCCGGCGCCGGGCCAGAAGGCGGTCACCGACGGCAACGGGGCAGTGCTAGTCGCCTTGACCGAAGGTGTCAGCGCACTGGTGCTGCGGGTGGGCGCGCCCGACGGCGTCGCGGCAGGCGAGTTGGACCGCTTGCTTGAGGGAGTGTTTTTCGACCTGGTGCCGGTGGTGCTCGACTCCGGTGCCGACTTCGTGGCCGCCGCCGACGCGGTGCTGCCCCAACTGGCCGACATGACCGACGAGCAACGCGCCCGGCTGTCGATCGACCTCGGTGCCGACCCGCTCACCGCGCCGCTGAGCCGACGCAGCACCGCCGACATCGCCGATGTCGTCGCGACCGCGCAGAAGGTCACGGACTATGCCGGGGGCGTGCGAGCCGTCACGGTCGACGGCCCGGCTCTTCACAACCTCGGCGCCAGTGCATCGTGGGAGCTCGCCGGTGCCGTCGCGGCGGGGGTGGCCTACCTGCGCTTGCTCGGCGAGGCCGGGCTCGACGTGCCGGAATCGTTGCGGCAGATCAGCTTCCGGCTGGCCGCCGACGACGACCAGTTCATGACCATCGCCAAGATTCGGGTGCTGCGCCGGCTGTGGGCAAGAGTTGCCGAGGTGGTGGGCGAGCCCGACGCCGGCGCCGCCCGCGTGCACGCGGTGACGTCGATGCCGATGATGGCGCAGCGTGACCCGTGGGTGAACATGCTGCGCACGACGGTCGCCGCGTTCGGCGCGGGTGTCGGCGGCGCGGACACCGTGCTGGTGCAGCCGTTCGACGCTGCGATTCCCGGCGGATTGCCCGGTACCGCGGCGAGTTTCGCACGCCGCATCGCCCGTAACACCCAACTGCTACTCCTGGAGGAGTCGCATCTCGGTCGCGTCCTCGACCCGGCGGGAGGTTCCTGGTTCGTCGAGGACCTCTCCGAGCAGCTCGCCGAAAAGGCCTGGGAACGCTTCCAGCAGATAGAGGCTCACGGTGGCTTCGTCGATGCCCGCGACTGGGTCTGTGCCCAGATCGCCGAGGTTCGCGATCAGCGCACCGAGGACGTGCACCATCGCCGCAAGGCTCTCACCGGGGTCAACGAGTACCCGAACCTCGCCGAACCGCCACTGCCGCAGGCGGATTCGTCGGACGCCATCGCGCGCTATGCCGCCGGTTTCGAGGCGTTGCGGGACCGGTCGGACGCCTGGCTGACGAAGACCGGTTCGCGGCCCAAGGTGCTGCTGCTGCCGCTGGGTCCACTTGCCGAGCACAACATTCGCGCGACGTTTGCGACCAACCTCCTCGCGTCGGGCGGCATCGAGGCGATCAACCCCGGCACCGTCGACTCCGCGGGAATCGCGGACACGGTCTCCGCCGCAGGCGGTCTTCCCGTCGCAGTGATCTGCGGGACCGACACCCGGTACGGCACCGAGGCGGCGGCGGTGGTGGAAGCGGCCCGCAGGGCCGGAGTGTCGCGCATCCTGCTGGCCGGACCCGAGAAGGCGGTCGCGGACTGCGAGCCCAGGCCCGACGATTACCTGACTGCGAAAATCGACGCCGTCGCAGCCTTGTCGGACCTGCTGACCCGATTGGGGGCATGACGAGATGACCGCCAGCACAACGAAGATCGACAGTTTCGCCGACATTCCGCTGCGCAGCGAGCACGACGGCGAGCCCGCCACCGAGGCCGCCGTCGCCGCACTCGTCACCGCCGCGGCGCAGGCCCACGGCTACACGCCCGACCAACTCGACTGGGCGACACCGGAGGCCATCGACGTCAAGCCGGTCTACGTTGCCGCCGACCTGAGCGCCGCCGCCGAGGCGGGCTACCCGCTCGACACCTTCCCCGGCGAGCCGCCCTATCTTCGCGGTCCCTACCCGACGATGTATGTCAACCAGCCGTGGACCATCCGGCAGTACGCCGGCTTCTCCACCGCCGCCGAGTCCAACGCGTTCTACCGGCGCAACCTCGCCGCGGGCCAGAAGGGTCTCTCGGTTGCCTTCGACCTCGCCACCCACCGCGGCTACGACTCCGATCATCCGCGTGTCGCCGGGGATGTCGGAATGGCAGGCGTGGCAATCGACTCCATCCTCGACATGCGCCAACTCTTCGACGGGATCGACCTGTCCACCGTCTCGGTGTCGATGACGATGAACGGTGCCGTCCTGCCGATCCTCGCGCTGTATGTGGTGGCCGCCGAGGAGCAGGGCGTGGCACCGGAGAAACTGGCCGGGACCATCCAGAACGACATCCTCAAAGAGTTCATGGTCCGCAACACCTACATCTATCCGCCGAAGCCCTCCATGCGGATCATCTCGGATATCTTCGGATACACCAGCACGCGGATGCCGAAGTTCAACTCCATCTCCATCTCCGGCTACCACATCCAAGAGGCCGGTGCGACAGCGGATTTGGAGCTGGCCTACACCCTCGCCGACGGCGTTGAATACATCAAGGCGGGTTTGGACGCGGGCCTTTCGATCGACAAGTTCGCCCCGCGGCTGTCGTTCTTCTGGGGCATCGGGATGAACTTCTTCATGGAGGTCGCCAAGCTGCGGGCCGGCAGACTGCTCTGGAGCGAACTGGTCGCACAGTTCGGCCCCAAGGAAGCCAAATCGCTTTCCCTGCGCACTCATTCGCAGACCTCGGGCTGGTCGCTCACCGCACAGGACCCGTTCAACAACGTCGCTCGCACCTGTATCGAGGCGATGGCGGCCACCCAGGGGCATACACAGTCACTGCACACCAACGCCCTCGACGAGGCGCTGGCGCTGCCCACCGACTTCTCGGCCCGGATCGCCCGCAACACGCAGTTGCTGCTGCAGCAGGAGTCCGGTACCACGAGGCCGATCGACCCCTGGGGCGGCTCGTATTACGTGGAGCGACTCACCCACCAGCTCGCCGAGCGGGTCCGCGCCCATATCCGCGAGGTGAACGAACACGGCGGCATGGCGCAGGCCATCGACGACGGCATCCCGAAGTTGCGCATCGAGGAGGCGGCGGCCCGGACCCAGGCCCGCATCGACTCCGGGCAGCAACCCGTGCTCGGCGTCAACAAGTACCAGGTTGCCGAGGACCACGAGATCGAGGTGCTCAAGGTCGAGAACAGCCGTGTGCGCGCCGAACAGATCGCGAAGCTGGAGAAGCTGCGTGCCGAGCGGGACCGGGTCGCCGTCGACGCGGCCCTCGCCGACCTGACCAAGGCCGCCGAAGGCGAAGGAAATCTGTTGGAATTGGCCGTCAATGCGGCCCGTGCCAAAGCCACCGTCGGCGAGATATCCGATGCGCTGGAGCGAGTCTGGGGACGACACCAGGCCGAGATCCGTACCATCGCCGGGGTCTACCGCGACGAAGTCGGAAAGGTCAGCAACATCGCAAGCGCCACCGAACTGGTCGAGAAATTCGCCGAAGCCGACGGCCGGCGGCCCCGCATCCTCGTCGCCAAAATGGGCCAGGACGGCCACGATCGGGGACAGAAGGTCATCGCGACCGCATTCGCCGACATCGGTTTCGACGTCGACGTCGGCTCGCTGTTCTCGACCCCGGAGGAGGTGGCTCGACAGGCCGCCGACAACGACGTGCACGTGGTGGGTGTGTCGTCGCTGGCCGCGGGGCATCTGACGTTGGTGCCCGCGCTGCGGGATGCCCTCGCCGACGTGGGTCGGCCCGACATCATGATCGTGGTGGGTGGGGTGATTCCGCCGGGCGACTTCGACGAGTTGTACGCGGCGGGCGCGACCGCGATCTTCCCGCCCGGCACCGTGATCGCCGACGCGGCGATCGGCCTGCTGCACAAGCTGGCCGAGCGGTCGGGCTACGAGCTGGCCTAGCCACCGGCTAGATGGCACACACACAGGAGCTCGCCGCTGCGATCAAGGATCGCGATCGCGCCGCGCTACCCCGTGCGATAACGCTCGTCGAGTCCACTCGGGTCGACCACCGGGAGCAGGCCCAACAACTGCTGATGGAGCTGATGCCGGAGGCGGGCAGCGCCATGCACGTCGGCATCACCGGTGTCCCGGGCGTCGGCAAGTCGACGATGATCGAGGCGCTCGGCATGTACCTCATCGAGCAGGGACACCGGGTGGCGGTGCTGGCCGTCGACCCGTCGTCGACGCGCACCGGCGGATCGATTCTCGGCGACAAAACGCGGATGCCGACGCTGGCCGTGCACCCCGACGCGTACATCCGCCCGTCGCCGACGTCCGGCACGCTCGGCGGCGTCGCCCGGGCCACCAGGGAAACGATCGTGCTGCTCGAGGCGGCGGGTTTCGATGTGATTCTGGTGGAGACGGTCGGCGTGGGGCAGTCCGAGGTGGCAGTCGCCAACATGGTGGACACCTTCGTGTTCCTGACCCTGGCCCGCACCGGCGATCAGCTGCAGGGCATCAAGAAGGGCGTGCTCGAGCTTGCCGACATCGTCGTGGTGAACAAGGCCGACGGCGACCACGCCGTCGAGGCCAAGGCGGCCGCCCGTGAACTGTCTGGCGCGATCCGGTTGATTTACCCTCGCGAAACGCTCTGGCGCCCACCCGTTTTGACGATGAGCGCGCTCGAGCGCGTCGGCTTGGCCGAGTTGTGGGACACCGTGCTCGAACACCGCCGGGTGCTCACCGAAGCGGGGGAGTTCGAGGCCCGCCGCAATGCCCAGCAGGTGGACTGGACCTGGTCGATGGTCCGCGACACCGTGCTGGACCGGGTGCTCAACAATCCCGCGGTCCGCTCGATGCGCGCAGAGGTGGAGCGTCAGGTGCGCAACGGCGAACTGACGCCTGCGCTGGCCGCCCAGCAGATCCTGCGCGCGGTCGAGAGCACAGAAGAAGAGGGACGACGCGCTCGAGAGTAGGGAAACAGCCGGATATCAAACGGGTGGGCCGCTCCATATCGTCGTCGCATGACAGAACGCCGCGTACTGGAAGCACTCGCCGCCGGATCGATGGTCGTGGGTGTCCTGGTGTCCCCGACCGCACACGCTCTGCCGCCGTTGCCGGGCGACAAAGACGCCGACGGAGTGTCAGACCAAGACGAGATCAACATCTATCATTCCGACCCGAACAACCGCGACACCGACGGGGACCGCGTCAACGACGGCAACGAGGTCAACAACGAGAAGTCGAACCCGACCAGCACAGACACCGACGGTGACGGGCTGTCCGACACAGACCAGTACTACACCTGGCACACCATGCTGTACCTCGCGGACACCGACCAAGACGGTTCCACCAACAAACAGGAGGTCGACGCGGGTACCAAACCTCTCGACCATGCATCGCATCCCGGCGCGACCGCAAACAATCCCGAGGGTGGCGGCCAAGCCCAGGGGCGCCGCGACGCCGACCAGGACGGGTTGTTCGACGACGACGAGACCAACGTCTACGGCACGAACCCGAACAAGGCCGATACGGACGGCGACGGCCGTGACGACGGTCAAGAGGTGTTCGACAAGACCGACCCGAACACTCGCGACTGATCGCTGACCCCGGTTGGTTGCTGACCGGAACCGCCTCGGTGGGCCTGACATGCGAGCTTCTAACAGATCGGTAACGGTGGGTTTATTTGCCGGGGTTGCAGGTAAATTAGATCAATTGTGACGCATTCTGACAGCGTGGAGCGCACTGCTGCGCTCCCGCACGGTGTTCAAGGCGCGGCGGATCCGCACTTCGCCTGTGCCGTACGGGCCTTTAGCATGATGTTTCCCGGTCCCCGGTACGGGGGCGGCGCGCTGTCGGTGTACCTGGACGGCCAGCCGGTCGTCGATGTCTGGACGGGATGGTCCGACCGGCGGGGCACCACGCACTGGGGCGCCGACACCGGCGCCCTGGTCTTCTCCGCGACCAAGGGCATGTCCTCCACCGTCATTCACCGACTCGTCGACCGTGGCCTGATCGATTACGAGGCCCCCGTCGCGGAGTACTGGCCGGAATTCGGCGCCAATGGCAAGGCCGCGATCACCGTCCGGGATGTGATGCGGCACCGCGCCGGGCTGTCCCACCTGAACGGCGCCGGCATGGCCGACTTGATGGACCACCAGAAAATGGAGGAGCGGCTGGCTGCCGCCCCGGTGAACCGCGTGCTCTACGGCAAGGGCGCGTATCACGCGCTGACCTACGGCTGGCTGATGTCGGGTCTGGCCAGAGCGGTGACCGGCAAGGGCATGCGAGTGCTGATCCGGGAGGAGTTGGCTGAGCCGCTCGACACCGACGGCCTGCATCTGGGTCGCCCGCCGGCCGAAGCGCCGACGAAGACCGCGCAGATCATCATTCCGCAGGGCACCATCAAGAACGCCATGCTGGGTGCTCTCGTGCCGAGGCTGGCGGCGTTGCAGTGGTCCGGCGGCATCGGTGCGCTGTACTTCCCCGAGATGGTCTCCGTCGTGCAGGGCGATACTCCGTTCCTCGACGGCGAGATACCCGCCGCCAACGGCACCGCAACCGCGCGCGGCCTGGCGAAGATGTATGCGCCGCTCGCTTCTGGCGGCAGGATCGACGGGAAGCAATTCCTGTCGGCGGAGCTGACGGCGGGCCTCATCGGTAGGCCGAACCTGCGACCGGACCGAAACATCTTCTTTCCCATGGCGTTTCATCTCGGCTACCACTCCATCCCACTGGGCGGCCTGATGCCGGGGTTCGGCCATGCGGGCCTTGGCGGTTCGCTCGGTTGGGCCGATCCGAGCACCGGAATGTCCTTCGGGTACGTGCACAACCGCTTGCTCACGCCGTTCGTGGTGGCCGACCAGGCGGGCTTCGTCGCGACGGCCGCCTTCATCCGTCGTGGCGCGGCCGCTGCGCGCAGGCGGGGATACCGACCGGTGGAGAACTTCGGATCGCCGTATCACTCCGAGCCGCAGTCGGTCGCCCTGTAGCGCTCACGCGCCGCGGTCTCGTTCGAGCTCCTCGGCCTCCTCGACTGCGGCCAACGGGGACAGCCGCAGCTGCTGCTTGTGCTGGTTCTGCAGCATGTCCATCGCGAGCCTGGCGTAGATCATCTGGCTGGTGATCGCCATCTGGCCGCGACTGCGGCCGAGGAAGGTGACGAACCAGGTGATGAGCGTGGTGAAGCGGTTCTTGAAGCCGACGAGATAAACGAGATGCAACACCAGCCAGGCCAGCCAGGCGATGAAGCCACCGAACTCCAGCTTGCCGACCTGCGCGACGGCGCTGAACCGGGAGATCGTCGCCATGCTGCCCTTGTCGAAGTACTTGAACGGCGTGCGGTCGGCCGGATCGGCGCGACCGGTTAGTTCGCGCTTGATCAGCTTGGTGACGTACTTCGCGCCTTGAATCGCCCCCTGCGCCATGCCGGGCACGCCGGGAACAGACATCAGGTCGCCGACGACGAAGACGTTGGGATGCCCCTTGACGCTGAGATCGGGTTCGACGACCACCCGGCCGGCTCGGTCGGTCTCGGTGCCCGCTGACTGCTCGGCGATCACCTCGCCGAGCGGGCTGGCCTGAACCCCTGCGGACCACACCTTGCAGGCGCACTCGATGCGACGCTCCTGGCCGTCTTTGTCCTTCACCGTCACGCCCTGGTAGTCGACATTGGTGACCAGCGCGTTGAGCTGCACCTCGACGCCCATCTTCTGCAGTCGGCTCTGCGCCTTCGCGCCGAGCTTGGGGCCCATCGGCGGAAGCACCGCGCCGGCTCCCTCGATCAGGATGACCCGGCATTCGCTCGGCTTGATCGTGCGGAATGCTCCGGCAAGCGTGCGTTGAGCCAGCTCGGCGATCTGGCCGGCCAACTCGACGCCGGTCGGGCCGGCGCCGACGACCACGAAGGTCAGCCGGCGTTCCCGCTCAGCGGGGTCGGTGGTCACCTCCGCTGCCTCGAAGGCCCCGAGAATTCGCCCGCGCAGCTCCAGGGCGTCGTCGATGGTCTTCATACCGGGGGCGAAGGTTGCGAACTGGTCGTTGCCGAAGTAGGACTGCTGTGCACCGGCCGCCACGATGAGGCTGTCGTAGGGCGAAACCGTGGTCATCGTCATCAACTTCGACGTCACGGTTTTCGCCTGCAGGTCGATGGCTTCGACCTCGCCGAGAAGCACCGCAACGTTCTTCTGCCTGCGCAGCACGAGCCGGGTCGTCGGCGCGATCTCGCCCTCGGAGAGAATGCCGGTGGCCACCTGGTAGAGCAGCGGCTGGAACAGGTGGGTGGTGGTGCGGGAGATCAACGTGACGTCGACGTCGGCTCGTCGCAGAGATTTGGCGGCTTCCAGGCCGCCGAACCCCGACCCGACGATGACCACGCGGTGTCGCGCAGCGGTTCTCGGCGGCTCTGTCATCGCGGACATCGCGGTCCTCCCCGGTTCGGCGGCGAGGCAACGATAGCGCGACGACGTGTCGGGCACCCGTCGGAAGCGGGGCGTCCGCCGATGTCACCGGCGAAGTTCACCGGCCGGCGTCAGACCCTGGTGAACCACTTCGTCTTGATCCGCCACGAATGTGCGGAGGCGAGCGCGAAGCCTGCGCCGCACATGCAGGCGAACACCCATACCAGGGTGCTGCCCGCCGCTGTCTGCAGCGCAGGCACGTAGGCGGTGGTGATGCGGACGATGCACGCCAGGATGCCGCAGACCGAGGAGGCCAGATAGAAATTCGCGACGGTGCGCGAACGCGGGTCCTTCCGCAGGACCAGTGTGGCGCGGATGGCGTACACCAGCAGATACATCAGCATGCCGCAGAGCATCAGCCAGTAGAGCTTCAGCCAGAAGTCGGTCGGAACGGTGAAGAAGTCCGCCGCGTAGATGTGTGCGCCGTTTCCGATCGAGAACGTCACCAGCAGCAGCGGGATGCACAGGGTCGCGGGCCGCTCCACGTACTGCTTGAACGACTTCTGCATCGCATCGTCATCGGCCAGCCTGCCCAGCGTGTTGTAGACGATGGCCGATGCGGCGACGATGTAGCAGTCATGGCCGAGGTAGTCCTCGAGGTTCCACTTGCCGGTCAGGGCGTGCAGCCAGTGCCCCACGGTCTCGGAGGCAAGCGGTGACATCAGCAGGACCGCCAAACCCTGCAGGGCGATGTTGAGCGTGGCCGCGACTTCCCAACGGCATGTCCAGGTCACGCGCCGAATCCACAGGCTCCATCCGATGCACGCGATTGTGATCGCCAGAAGTGTTGCGAGAGCCATCTGTCTTGCCTTTGCGCTGAATCAGTATCAGCAGATCTATAGCGGTGGGGCGTCGTTGCGAGGCTTCATTTCAGACAGCTTCGGCGGGCGCACCCGTCTGGTTTCCAGTGTTGCCACGGCGACGCCGGCAGACTCGAAATAGCTCTGCACTTCCTGGTGACTCATCAGGCCGAATCGAACCTGCAGGTCGGGATAACTGAGACGGAACCGGTCGGCTACCCGACGAAGCTCCTCGGCGTCGGGGTAGAACTCTTCCTTGATCCGCCGGTAGTACGTGCTGCTAGACACGCCGAGTGCGTCGTAGATGTCCTTGGCGTCGACCTCGCCGTCGAGGAGATAGTCGAGCAGGGCTTTCAGCTGTCGGCCGTTCTCATCTGTACGTGGCACGGCTCAACTGTAAACCTTTCTCCCGCAAATGGGCAGTGGGGGCCTGAACACGGAAAGGGTTGCTGTAATTGACGTAGGTGTCACACTTTTGGGAGAGGTCTCCCAATTCTGGGACAACGGACGTACTGTTGGCTCATGTTGATCGCAGGATTTGCCAGCAGCCCCCTTCAGATCGCCGACCACGAGACCGCAGACGCTCCTCAACCGGCTGATCTCGACATGATTTCCGCGCCGCTGGACTCGACGCTGACCGCCGAGTTGGACGGCGCACAGTGGTATCTGGGCCTGGCCGGCGAGGAGATTCTGCTCGCGGCCCTCGGTCTGGCGATTGCCCGCACGATCGGCGAGGGTGTCGTCCCCGTCGACGTCGCCGGTCACGGTGCGGTTTCCCTGTCGTGCACTTCGGCGGGTCTGGCCACCGCCACCGAGGCACTTGGCGCCGTCCACCGCAGCCTGTCGGCCCCCCCGGCCGCACCGACGCTCGCCGCCCAGGGGCCGGCGGAGATCTACTTCTCCTATCTGGGCGCCGACCCGGGCCGCCGCCACGCGCTCGAACTCCGGGCCTACCACGCCGACGGGCTGGTGCAGCTGGACTGGTGGTACGACACCCGCAGCTTCGACTCCTACACCGTCGAGGAACTCGCCGAGCAGCTGCCGCTTGCGCTGATCGAGCTGACTTCCGAGGCGATGCCGCTGCAGGACACCCCAATGGCCGTCGGCCACTGAGCCGCTAGAATCTGACGGATCGGCACTGATCCGGCCATCACCGGGGAGCCTTCGGAAGAACAGCTCAGGCCTACACGTCTGGCCAAGTAGACCCGAACGGGTGGGCCCGTGACAGCCCGCAGTCGAGCGGCGCACCCGGGTGCGCAAGCGGGGTGGTACCGCGGCGTTCGCGCACCGGCGCGTCGTCGTCCCCGTGCCATGAACGACGCTTGGCATGGAGACGAAGCACCATCGTGAGCACTTATCCCAAGCCGGCTGGCGGCGCGCCCGACTTTCCGGCGCTCGAGTCCGATGTCCTCGACTATTGGGACAGCGACGACACGTTTCGCGCCAGCATCTCGCACCGCGACGGCGCGCCGGAATACGTGTTCTATGACGGGCCGCCATTCGCCAACGGCTTGCCGCACTACGGCCACCTGCTGACCGGTTACGTCAAGGACATCGTGCCGCGCTACCGCACCATGCGCGGCTACAAGGTGGACCGCCGGTTCGGCTGGGACACCCACGGCTTACCGGCCGAACTCGAAGTCCAGCGGCAACTGGGCATCACTGAGAAAGCCCAGATCGAAGAGATGGGCATCGAGAAGTTCAACGACGCATGTCGGGCGTCGGTGCTGCGCTACACCAACGAGTGGCAGGCCTACGTCACCCGGCAGGCACGCTGGGTAGACTTCGAAAATGATTACAAGACACTGGATCTCAGCTTCATGGAGTCGACGATCTGGGCATTCAAGCAATTGTGGGACAAGGGCCTGGCCTACGAGGGCTACCGGGTGCTGCCGTACTGCTGGAACGACGAGACCCCGCTGTCCAGCCATGAACTGAGGATGGACGACGACGTCTACCAGAGCCGCCAGGACCCGGCCATCACGGTCGGGTTCCCGGTCACCGAAGGACCCCTGAAAGACGCATACCTGCTCGTGTGGACGACGACCCCGTGGACGCTGCCGTCCAACCAGGCCGTCGCGGTGAATCGGGATGTCGACTATGCGCTGGTTCGGTCGGGGGACCGCCGCTATGTGCTCGCCACGGCGCGGCTGTCGGCTTACGCGCGGGAGCTCGGCGACGAACCGGAGGTGCTGGCCACTTACCGGGGCAGCGATCTGCTCGGCATGCGATACCGGCCGCCGTTCCCGTATTTCATGGACGCGCCCAACAGTTTTCAGGTGTTGCCCGGCGACTTCGTCTCCACCGAGGACGGCACCGGCATCGTGCACATGGCTCCCGCCTACGGCGAGGACGACATGGCAACGGCACAGGCGGCCGACATCGTCGCCGTCACGCCCGTGGACGCACAGGGCCGGTTCGACGCGACCGTGCCGGACTACGCGGGTCGTCACGTGTTCGAGGCGAACCCCCAGATCATCCGTGACCTGAAGAACCAGGCGGGTCCGGCCGCTGCAAACGGTTCGGTACTGGTGCGGCACGAAACCTACGAACACTCCTACCCGCACTGCTGGCGCTGCCGGAACCCGTTGATCTACCGCGCGGTGTCGTCGTGGTTCGTCAAGGTCACCGAGTTCCGGGACCGCATGGTCGAGCTCAATCAGGAGATCACCTGGTATCCCGAGCACGTCAAAGACGGCCAGTTCGGTAAGTGGCTGCAGGGTGCGCGGGACTGGTCGATTTCGCGGAACCGTTACTGGGGCACCCCGATTCCGGTGTGGTCCTCTGACGACCCGACGCATCCGCGCGTGGACGTGTACGGCAGTCTCGACGACCTCGAACGCGACTTCGGCGTCCGGCCGGACAATCTTCACCGGCCCTACATCGACGAACTGACCCGGCCCAACCCCGACGATCCGACCGGCAAGTCGACGATGCGTCGCATCCCCGATGTCTTCGACGTGTGGTTCGACTCGGGCTCCATGCCCTACGCGCAGGTGCACTATCCGTTCGAGAACGCGGAATGGTTCGACGGTGTTGCCGCCGCCCGCGACGAACGCGTCGACGCCCACTTCCCGGGCGACTTCATCGTCGAGTACATCGGACAGACCAGGGGCTGGTTCTACACGCTGCATGTGCTGGCGACCGCGCTGTTCGACAAGCCGGCGTTTCGGACTTGCGTGGCCCACGGCATCGTGCTGGGAAATGACGGTCAGAAGATGAGCAAGTCACTGCGCAACTATCCGGACGTGACCGAGGTTTTCGACAGGAACGGCTCCGACGCGATGCGCTGGTTTCTGATGGCATCGCCGATTCTGCGGGGCGGCAACCTCATCGTCACCGAGCAAGGCATCCGGGAGGGTGTTCGGCAGGTGCTGCTGCCGTTCTGGAACGCCTACACGTTCCTGGCGTTGTACGCGCCGAAGAAGGGCACCTGGCGGACGGACTCGCGCCATGTGCTGGACCGCTACATCCTCGCGAAACTCGCGGCGCTGCGCGATGACCTGACCGCATCGATGGACGCGTGCGACATCTCCGGCGCGTGCGACGAGCTCAGGCAGTTCACCGAGGCGCTGACGAACTGGTATGTGCGGCGGTCGCGGTCGAGGTTCTGGGATGAGGACCCCGACGCCATCGACACGCTGCACACGGTGTTGGAGGTGACGAGCCGGCTGGCGGCGCCGCTTCTTCCCCTGGTGACCGAGGTGGTCTGGCGGGGGCTCACCGGCGGTCGTTCGGTACACCTGACCGACTGGCCGGAGTCCGGCGATCTGCCACCCGACGCGGACCTGGTGGCGACCATGGATCAGGTGCGCGAAGTCGCGTCGGCGGCGTCGTCGCTGCGCAAGGCCAAGAAACTGCGGGTTCGACTGCCGTTGCCCGAACTGACTGTGGCCGTAGACGATCCGCAGCGCCTCGAGCCGTTCCGGGATCTGCTCGCCGACGAACTCAACGTGAAGCACGTGACGCTCACCGACGACATCGCCGCGTACGGCCGCTTCGAGCTCACGGTCAACGCGCGCGTGGCGGGGCCGCGCATCGGCAAGGACGTGCAGGCCGCGATCAAGGCGGTGAAGGCGGGTGAGGGCGTCGTCAACGCCGACGGCACGCTAACCGCAGGCCCGGCAGTGCTGCTGCCCGAGGAGTTCAGCTCGCGGCTGGTCGCCGCCGACCCTGAGTTCACCGCGGCGCTGCCAGGGGGATCCGGCCTGGTGGTGCTCGACGGCACGGTCACCCCGGAGTTGGAGGCCGAGGGCTGGGCCAAGGACCGCATCCGCGAGCTTCAGGAGCTACGCAGAACGACGGGCCTCGACGTGTCCGATCGCATCTCGGTCGTGATGGCGGTGCCCGCCGGCCGCGAGGACTGGGCCCGCACGCACGCCGACATGATCGCCAGGGAGATCCTGGCCACCACATTCGAGTTCGGCCAACCCGGCGAGGCCAGCGACATCGGCGACGGGGTGCGGGTGGCGATCGCGAAGGCCTAGCGGCGCAACACCGCGGCAGCGACCTTGGCGAAGTCGGCGAGAACGTCGCGGATGAAGCGCGTGCGCCGGTACCCGATCGCGTCGAGCAGCGGGCCGTGGTCGAACGACACGACGACGGTCGCCCCGATGGCGGTCAGCCACCAGAAGGCGAAGGCCAGCGCGCGCACGACCACGCCCGACTCGGCGAAGCCCGCCTGTAGCCGGTCTTGCTGGAACCGGACGTGGGGGTGCTCGTCGGCGACTATCCGGTCGGCAACCGCTCGCACAACGGCATCGGGCCCCGCCGCGGCCAGTCCGCCGTAATACGACAGCGCAACGACTTCGGCGACCGTCAACACCATCAACTCGGTCCGCAGTCCCAACAGCCTGCGCAATCGCACGAACACCGCATCGGACCAATGCTCGAGCATCGGTTGCCCATCGAGATAGCCGAGCAGGCGCATCAACAGCACAGCGTGTTGCTGTTCTTCTGCCACGAAAAGCTCTGCTGCCCGGGTGTATTCGGGATCACCGGCGCGCGCGGCCTTGCGGAGGAGCTGTTCACCGTCACCGCTCTCGCCGAGCTGAAACCGGCGGACGGATTCCACCAGCGGGCGACGGACCGTCTCGGGGATCTCGGCACCGGTCGAATGCGATGGCCGCGTCGATCCGGGCGTGCACCTGACCGTTCTGCTCGAAATGCGTTACCCACGGGCCGAAGGTGCCGACCGTACTGCGCACATCGGCCTGTCGTGTCATGGCCGCCACGCTAGCGCCCTAGCATCGGCAGGTGTGGCGCCGCGCTGGGTCCTGCACCTCGACATGGACGCGTTCTTCGCGTCGGTCGAGCAGTTGACCCGTCCCACGCTGCGCGGCCGCCCGGTGCTGGTCGGGGGCCTGGGCGGCCGGGGCGTGGTTGCAGGCGCGAGCTACGAGTCGCGGGTATACGGCGCGAGATCGGCGATGCCCATGCACCAGGCCCGCCGCCTGGTCGGCGCGACCGCCGTGGTGTTGCCGCCGCGGGGCGTCGTGTACGGCGTGGCCAGCCGACGCACACTGGACACCGTTCGCCAGGCCGTGCCGGTCCTCGAGCAGTTGTCCTTCGACGAGGCGTTCGGTGAGCCCGCCGAATTGGCGGGCGCCACCGCCGCTGAGGTGGAGGCGTTCTGCGAAGCGTTGCGGGCCACGATTCGCGAGGTGACCGGCCTGGTCGCGTCCGTCGGCGCGGGATCGGGCAAGCAGATCGCCAAGATCGCGTCCGGTCTGGCCAAGCCCGACGGCATTCGGGTGGTGCGTCCCGACGAGGAGCGCGTGCTGTTGGACGGCCTGCCTGTCCGGCGGCTCTGGGGCATCGGCCCGGTCGCCGAGGAGAAGCTGCACCGGCTGGGCATCGACACCATCGGCGCCTTCGCCGCGCTGTCGGACGCCGAAGCGGCCAACATTCTCGGCGGTACCATCGGGCCTGCGCTGCACCAGTTGGCGCGGGGTATCGACGACCGCCCCGTCGCCGAGAACGGACCGGCCAAACAGATCAGCGCCGAGTCGACCTTTGCCGACGACCTCACCACCATCGAGCAGCTGCGCGAGGCGGTCGGCCCCATCGGTGACCACGCGCACCGCCGTCTCGAGAAGGACGGCCGCGGCGCACGCACCGTCACCGTCAAGCTGAAGAAGTCGGACATGAGCACCCTGACTCGCTCTGCGACGCTGCCGTACGCCACCACCGACTCCGCCACCCTGACCGCCATGGCGCGCAGGCTGCTGCTGGATCCGCTCGAGATAGGCCCCGTTCGCCTTGTCGGAGTGGGATTCTCGGGTTTGTCGGAAGTCAGGCAGGAGTCGCTGTTTCCTGATCTGGAGCTGATGGCCGAAGAAGTGTCCGACACCCCGCAGACGCTCAGCCATGCCGCGGAGCGGGCGCCTGCCTGGCGGATCGGCGACGACGTCGTGCACACCGACTACGGCCACGGCTGGATCCAAGGCGCCGGACACGGGGTGATGACGGTCCGTTTCGAGACCCGCAGCACCGGGCCGGGGCCCGTACGGACGTTCAGCGAGGACACCCCCGACATCGAGAGGGCCAATCCCGTCGACAGCCTGGACTGGCCCGACTACGTCGGCGCGCTGACCGCCGACTCAGCCCCAGCGGCCGATGACGTCGTCGACGGGCGAGCCGCTCGCCAAGGCAGCCATCAATAGCACCCTGGCCTGCGGTGGCCGCAGCCCCGGGACCATCAATGCCCCGGCATCGGCCAGGTCGCGCCCCGGCCCGTAGCCGGCGCCGACCGTGCCGCCGGGAACGCGCGTGGACACCGCCACCGTCATTCCGGCGCGGCAGTGCCGTCGCACGGCGTCGATCACCGCGGCGCCTGCGTTACCCGAGCCCAGCGCCTCGAGCACGATTCCCCGGGCGCCCGCCGCGGCGCACCCGTCCATCGCCGCAGAGTCGGCCCCGGGGTATACCGCGACGATGTCCACCCGGGGGGCGTCGGCGCTGGGCAACTCGCCCAAGAACGGTCGATCCTTGCCGGCCTTCGGCTCGAACCGTCCGCCCGCCACCGCGCCCACCACCCGCCCGGCGAAGCCGCCGAGATCTGCCGTCGCGACTTTCTGCAGGCCGAGCGGCTGCCACACCGTTCCCGCGAAGCTCACCAACACGCCTTGGTCGCGAGCGCGCGGGCTTGCCGCAACCGCCAACGCGTCGTGCAGATTCTGCGGCCCGTCTGCGTCCACCGCGTCGGCGCTGCGCTGTGCGCCGGTGATCACCACCGGTGTGGCGCCGTCGTAGGTCAGCTCGAGCCACAGCGCAGATTCCTCCAAGGTGTCGGTGCCGTGGGTGATCACCACGCCGTCCACCTCCTGACGATGCGCGACCGCGGAGACTGCCGTCCGCATGGCGTCCCAGTCCGCAGGCGTCAGTTGCGAGCTGTCCACCGACATCAGGTCGACGACGTCGACGCCGAGTCCGGAAACCAGGTCTGCGCCGCTGGTGGTCGGACGTTTCACGCCGTCGGCATCGGCGTTGCTGGCGATCGTCCCGCCGGTGGTGATCACGACGAGGCGGCTCACGCCCCCATCATCGCAAAATTGCACCCTGGAATGATGGGGGAGTGACTGACGAATCGGCTGGCGAGCCGGCGACCGCTGCCGAGGACGCCGCGCCGAAGCCCCGACGCCGGATCGGACTGCTGGTGACGGTGGCCGCCGTCATCCTCGCGCTCGACATCGTCACCAAGGTGATCGCGGTCAAGCTGCTCACGCCGGGCCAGCCGGTCGCGATCATCGGCGACACCGTGACCTGGACGCTGGTCCGCAATTCCGGTGCCGCGTTCTCGATGGCCACCGGATACACCTGGGTGCTGACGCTGATCGCCACCGGCGTGGTGATCGGCATCATCTGGATGGGCAGGCGGCTGGTGTCGCCGTGGTGGGCGATCGGGCTCGGCATGATCCTCGGTGGCGCCATGGGCAACCTCGTCGACCGGTTCTTCCGCTCGCCGGGCCCGCTGCGTGGCCACGTCGTCGATTTCCTGTCCATCGGTTGGTGGCCGGTGTTCAACGTCGCCGACCCGTCTGTGGTCGGCGGGGCGATCCTCCTGGTGGTGCTGTCGCTGTTCGGATACGACTTCGACACCATCGGCCGGCGGACGCCCGACGATCGATCCGACACCGTCGGCCCGCGGACACCCGACGATGAATCGGGCACCGTCGCCGGACCCGAGGCCGAACCTTCCTGATGGACACCCGCTCCATGCCCGTGCCGGAGGGACTGGCGGGCATGCGCGTCGACGCCGGGGTGGCCCGGTTGCTCGGCCTGTCCCGCACCGCCGCCGCGGCGCTGGCCGAGGACGGCGGCGTCGACCTCGACGGGGCTCCGGTCGGCAAGTCCGACCGTCTTACATCTGGTGCGTGGCTAGAGGTGCGGCTGCCCGAACCGCCTGGGCCACCGGAGAACACACCCGTCGACATCGAGGGCATGGGCATCCTGTACCGCGACGACGACGTCGTCGCAGTGGACAAACCGGCCGGTGTGGCGGCCCACGCCACTGTGGGCTGGCACGGTCCCACGGTGCTCGGCGGGCTGGCCGCCGCGGGCCTTCGGATCACCACATCCGGGATACATGAGCGACAGGGAATCGTGCACCGCCTCGATGTCGGCACCTCGGGTGTGATGGTCGTGGCGCTCTCGGAGCGGGCTTACACGGTGCTCAAGCGGGCCTTCAAGCAGCGCACCGTCGAAAAGCGCTATCACGCACTGGTGCAAGGACATCCGGATCCGTCCAGCGGCACCATCGACGCGCCCATCGGCAGGCATCGAAGCAGCGACTGGAAGTTCGCGGTGATGGCGGACGGCAGGCACAGCATCACCCATTACGACACGGTCGAGGCCCACCAGGCCGCGAGCCTGCTCGACATCGAGCTGGAGACCGGGCGCACACACCAGATCCGCGTTCACTTCGCCGCGCTGCACCATCCGTGCGCCGGTGACCTGACGTACGGAGCCGATCCAGTGCTCGCGAAAAGGCTTGGCCTGGAACGGCAATGGCTACATGCGCGGTCGCTGGCCTTTGCGCACCCGGCCGACGGCCGACGCATCGAGATCAGTAGTCCGTACCCCTCCGACCTGCAGCACGCCCTCGACGTACTGCGCGACCACCACCGGTGACGGACGAGCGGCGGCGTTCCGGGCTGCTGTTCGGCGCGGGCGCATACATCTGGTGGGGACTCTGCCCCGGTTTCTTCCTGCTGCTGCTACCCGCCACCGCTCCCGAGATACTGGCCCACCGCTTCGTATGGAGCGCGGTGTTCCTTCTCGCGCTGCTGGCAGCGGTACGGCGGCTTGGTGATCTGCGCACGCTGACCACCCGCGCCTGGTTCCAACTGCTCGCGGCGTCGGCGTTCATCGCCGTCAACTGGGGCACGTACATCTGGGCTGTGACTCACGGCCATGTCGTGGACGCCGCGCTCGGATACTTCATCAACCCGTTGGTCACCGTGGTCCTGGGCGTGGTGATCTTCCGCGAGCGGCTGAACCGCTGGCAGCTTCTTGCGCTGATTCTCGCAGTCGCGGCCGTTGCGATTCTGACTGCCGAAGTGGGCGAGGTGCCATACGTCGCGCTGATCCTGGCCTTTTCGTTCGGGTTCTACGGGTTGATCAAGAAGGTGGTCGACGCCGACCCGAGGGTGAGCGTCGCGGTGGAGACACTGTGGGCGTTGCCCGTCGCGGCCGGTTACCTCATCTGGCTGCAGGTCGCCGACCGGGCCCACTTCGTCGACTACGGCGCAGGCCACACGACGCTGCTGTTGCTGGCAGGCCCGGTCACCGCGATACCGCTGCTGCTGTTCGCGGCGGCCGCGCAACGGCTGCCGATGGTCACGCTGGGATTGTTGTTCTACCTCAACCCCGGGTTGCAGATGGCCTGGGGAGTATTCGTCGGTCACGAGCCGATGCCTATCGGCCGATGGCTCGGCTTTGTGCTGATCTGGTTCGCGCTGGCGGTGTTCACCGCCGACGCCCTGCTACGGGCCCGGCGCAAGTCACCCGGAGCGCCACAGTCTTTCGATGAAAGTGTGCGACTGCCGGGCCCCCGCGGCTCCTAGTCGGTGACCGTCGCCCGCCCCCGGGTGGTGACCAACAAAGGAGGAGGACCCATGTATCGCACCGACGAACTGGAATTCTGATGGGCGCGCTCGGAGCCTTGCGCCGGCCGGTGGGACGTCACCTCATGTCGATTCGGTCGCGGTCGAGTCGTCATACCGGTGCTGAGGTGACAATCGAGTCGAGGAGGACACCATGCGTTACTGCCTGTTGATGCACTACCAGGAGGCCGGCGAAATCGGTCTCACCGAGGAGGAGATGGCCCCGGCGATGGCCGCCTTCAAGGCCTACGCCGACGATCTCTCGGCGGCGGGCGTGCTGATCGGCACCGAGGTGCTGGAACCGGTCGACGCCGCCACGACGGTGACCGCCCGTAACGGCACGCCCGAAGTTCAGGACGGCCCGTTCGCCGACACCAAAGAGAAGCTCGGCGGCATCTTCGTCATCGAGGTCGACAATCTGGACGAGGCGATCAAATGGGCGCACCGCAATCCCGCAACCGGCTGGGGTTCGGTCGAAATCCGCCCGGTGGCGCGGACTTACGCCGCCGACCGCGGGTGGTTCAACCCCTAACCGTCCAACAGCGAGTAGCCGACCTGGTGCGTGGGCGCTACGGCCGGCTACTCGCCCTGTTGGCCGCACCCACTCGTGACATCGCTGCTGCCGAGGACGCACTGGCCGACGCGCTGGAGCGCGCGCTTGCGCGGTGGCCCGAGGACGGCGTTCCCGTCAATCCCGAGGCGTGGCTTCTGACGGTGGCGCGCAACCGGCTACGCGACCGATGGAAGTCGCACGCGCACAGGGCGACCAGCCTGCACGACGAAATTCCCGACCGCGCAATCGAACTCGACGACATGTCCGCCATCCCCGACCGCAGGCTCGAACTGATGCTGGTGTGCGCTCATCCTGCCGTCGAGACGAAGATCCGCACGCCGCTGATGCTTCAGGCGGTGCTCGGTGTCGACGCGGCGGCCATCGCGAAGGCCTTCGCGGTCGAACCCGCCGCGATGGCGCAGCGCCTGGTGCGGGCCAAGAAGCGGATACGAGACGCGGGCATCCCCTTTCTTCTGCCCGAACGCGAGGACCTCGGGTCGCGGCTGCCCGCCGTACTCGAGGCGGTCTACGGCGCCTACGCGATCGACTGGCAGCTGACGGCGGACGCCGCACCGGTCGAGACGCTGTCGGCGGAGGCCCTGCACCTGGCGATGGTGTTGACCGAGCTGCTGCCCGACGAGCCGGAAGTGCTCGGTCTGGCGGCGATGATGTGCCTCGCGGAGGCGCGCAGACCGGCGCGGCGCGCGGCCGGCCGGTTCGTGCCGCTCGACGAGCAGGACACCTCGCGCTGGGATGCCGCGCTGATCGCCCGCGGCGAGGGCCTGCTGCGACGCGCCCACGGAGTCGGCCGGCCGGGTCGCTTCCAGTACGAAGCCGCTATCCAGTCGGCGCACTGCTCTCGCCCGACGGACCTGGCAGCGGTGCGGAAGCTGTATCGGGCGTTACTGGGGGTGGCCCCGTCGCTCGGAGCTGCGGTGTCCCTTGCCGCGGTCGAAGGGCAAATCGGGGGACCGGACGCCGGGCTGCGGGCGCTTGACGCGATCGACGACCCCGCGGTCGAGCGCTTCCAGCCTGCCTGGAGCACCCGCGCCCACCTGCTGGCCGCCGCAGGCCGGACCGGTGCCGCCGCGGCCGCGTACCGGGCTGCGATCGAGCTGACGACCGACCGGGGCGTCGCGGAGTACCTGGGGGAACGTCTGACTTCGTTGCAGCGGTGAGACACGCGCCGCCGACACGCCCGTACTCGTCGGTGCCCGGCCATAGACTGGCGTCCCTATGAACTCGGGTCCCTCCACTGTCCAGGCGAACGCCGTCCGGTCGTCCTTCGTGCACCTGCACAACCACACCGAGTACTCGATGCTGGACGGCGCCGCGAAGATCGCTCCGATGCTGGCCGAGGCGCAGCGGCTGGAGATGCCCGCGATCGGCATGACCGACCACGGAAACATGTTCGGCGCCAGCGAGTTCTACAACCTGGCCACCGACGCCGGGATCAAGCCGATCATCGGCGTCGAGGCATATGTCGCGCCCGCTTCCCGGTTCGACACCCGCCGGGTGCTGTGGGGCGACCCCAGCCAGAAGGGCGACGACGTCTCGGGCAGCGGCGCCTATACCCACCTGACGATGGTCGCGGAGAACGCGACGGGCGTGCGCAACCTGTTCAAGCTGTCGTCGCTCGCCTCGTTCGAGGGGCAGCTCGGCAAGTGGTCGAGGATGGACGCCGAGATCGTCGCCGAACACGCGGCCGGCATCATCGCCACCACCGGCTGCCCGTCGGGTGAGGTGCAGACCCGGTTGCGGCTGGGCCATGACCGCGAGGCGCTGGAGTCCGCGGCGAAATGGCGGGAGATCTTCGGCGCGGACAACTACTTCCTCGAGCTGATGGACCACGGTCTGTCGATCGAGCGACGGGTTCGCGACGGGCTGCTGGAAATCGGCCGCAAACTCGACGTCCCGGCGCTTGCCACCAACGACTGCCACTACGTCACCCGTGACGCCGCGCACAATCACGAGGCGCTGCTGTGCGTACAGACCGGCAAGACGCTGTCGGATCCCAACCGGTTCAAGTTCGACGGCGACGGCTACTACCTGAAGTCCGCCGCAGAGATGCGGTCGCTGTGGGATGACGAGATCCCCGGTGCGTGCGACTCGACACTGCTCATCGCCGAGCGCGTGCAGTCGTACAAGGAAGTGTGGGAGACGCGCGACCGGATGCCCGTCTTTCCGGTGCCCGAAGGGCACGACCAGGCGTCATGGCTGCGACACGAGGTGGATGCCGGGCTGGCGCGGCGCTTCGCGGACGGGGTGCCGTCGAAATACGTCGACCGCGCCGCCTACGAGATCGAGGTCATCTGCGCCAAGGGCTACCCGTCGTACTTCCTGATCGTCGCCGACCTCGTGGGCTACGCGCGGTCGGTGGACATCCGGGTGGGCCCGGGCCGCGGGTCGGCTGCCGGCTCGCTGGTGGCCTACGCCCTGCGCATCACCGACATCGACCCGATCGAGCACGGCCTGCTGTTCGAGCGCTTCCTCAACCCCGAACGCGCGTCGATGCCCGACATCGACATCGACTTCGACGACCGCCGCCGCGGCGAGATGGTGCGTTACGCCGCCGACAAATGGGGCCACGACCGCGTAGCCCAGGTCATCACCTTCGGCACCATCAAAACGAAGGCTGCGCTGAAGGATTCGGCTCGGATCCACTACGGGCAGCCCGGCTTCGCGATCGCCGACCGCATCACCAAGGCGCTGCCGCCGCCGATCATGGCCAAAGACATTCCGCTGTCGGGCATCACCGACCCGACTCATGCCCGCTACAAGGAAGCCGCCGAGATCCGCGGCCTGATCGACACCGACCCCGACGTCCGCACCATCTACGAGACCGCCCGCGGTCTGGAGGGCCTGATCCGCAACGCCGGCGTGCACGCCTGCGCGGTGATCATGAGCTCCGAGCCGCTGACCGAGGCCATCCCGCTGTGGAAGAGGCCGCAGGACGGCGCGATCATCACCGGCTGGGACTACCCGTCGTGCGAGGCCATCGGCCTGTTGAAGATGGACTTCCTCGGCCTGCGCAACCTGACGATCATCGGCGACGCGCTGGAGAACATCAAGGCCAACAGGGGCATCGAGCTCGACCTGGAATCGCTGCCGCTCGACGACGGCGCCACCTACGAACTGCTCGGCCGCGGAGACACTCTCGGCGTGTTCCAACTCGACGGCGGCCCCATGCGCGACCTGCTGCGGCGCATGCAGCCGACCGGGTTCGAAGACGTCGTCGCCGTGATTGCGCTGTACCGGCCCGGGCCGATGGGCATGAATGCCCACAACGACTACGCCGACCGCAAGAACGGCCGCCAGGCCATCCGCCCGATCCATCCCGAATTGGCCGAGCCCCTCGAGGAGATCCTCGCCGAGACCTATGGCCTGATCGTCTACCAAGAGCAGATCATGCGCATCGCGCAGAAGGTCGCCGGCTACTCGCTGGCCCGAGCAGACATTCTGCGCAAGGCGATGGGCAAGAAGAAGCGCGAAGTGCTCGACAAGGAGTACGAGGGCTTCTCCGAGGGCATGAAGGCCAACGGGTTCTCGGCCAAGGCGATCAAGGCGCTGTGGGACACCGTGCTTCCGTTCGCCGATTACGCATTCAACAAATCGCACGCCGCGGGCTACGGACTGGTGTCCTACTGGACGGCCTATCTGAAGGCCAACTATCCGGCCGAGTACATGGCGGGCCTGCTGACATCGGTCGGCGACGACAAAGACAAGGCCGCGGTGTACCTGGCCGACTGCCGCAAGCTGGGCATCACCGTGCTGCCCCCCGACGTCAACGAGTCGGGGCTGAACTTCGCCTCCGTCGGCGAGGACATTCGCTACGGCCTCGGCGCGGTACGCAATGTCGGCGCCAATGTCGTTGCTTCGCTGATCAATTCGCGCACCGACAAAGGGAAGTTCATCGACTTCTCCGACTACCTGAACAAGATCGACATCGGGCCCTGCAACAAGAAGGTCACCGAGTCCCTGATCAAGGCGGGTGCATTCGACTCACTCGGACATCCCCGCAAGGGATTGTTCCTGGTGCACGCCGACGCCGTCGACTCGGTGCTGGGGACGAAGAAGGCCGAGGCGATGGGTCAGTTCGACCTTTTCGGCGGTGCCGACACCGCCACCGACGCGGTCTTCACCATCAAGGTGCCCGACGAGGAATGGGACGACAAGCACAAGCTGGCACTGGAGCGGGAGATGCTCGGCCTCTATGTGTCCGGTCATCCGCTCAATGGCGTCGCACACCTGTTGACCACCCAGGTCGACACCCAGATCCCGTCCATCCTCGACGGCGACGTGCCCAACGATGCCCAGGTGCGTGTCGGAGGAATCCTGACCGGGGTGAACCGCCGCGTCAACAAGAATGGAATGCCCTGGGCGTCGGCCCAATTGGAAGACCTGACCGGCGGCGTCGAAGTGATGTTCTTCCCGCACACGTACTCGAGCTACGGCGCCGAGGTGGTCGACGACGCCGTCGTCGTCGTCAGCGCCAAGGTGCGGATCCAGGACGACCGGATCTGTCTGATCGCCAACGACCTGGTGGTGCCCGACTTCTCCAATGCCGCCGCTGACCGGCCGTTGGCGGTGAGCCTGCCGACGCGGCAGTGCACGATCGAGAAGGTGAATGCGCTCAAGCAGGTGCTCGCACGCCACCCCGGCACCTCGCAGGTGCATCTGCGGCTGATCAGCGGGGAGCGCATCACGACTCTGGAACTGGACCAGGCGCTGAGGGTCACCCAGTCGTCGGCCCTGATGGGTGATCTGAAGGCACTGCTCGGCCCCGGCTGCCTGAGCTAGGTTCGACGCAGTCCGACGCAGCGTCAGCCCAAAACGTTGACCGCCCTGGAGATCACCAGCGCGGCGGTGGACAGCGCCACCATCGCCTGCACGGTCATCAACGACTTGGCCCAGCGGGCCAGCGGCATGGTGTCGGTCGGCGAGAACGCCATCACGTTGGTGACGCTGACATACAGGTAGTCGACGAACGTTGGACGCCAATCCGGCTTGGCCACATTCGGTGTCGTCATCTGCGGGAACATGAAGTCCGGATACGGGCGCTCACCGACGTGCCTGGCGTAGGGGCCGCCCCGGTCCAATTCCCAGTAGCAGATCCCGAACACGATGATGTTCGTGACGAAGATCGCCGCGCCGCTGCCGAGCAGCACGGCCGCGTTGTTGCTCACCTCGCCGTTGAGGATGCGCGCGTCCAGGACACCGGCGGACAACGTGTTGTCGACGGTTATCGCGGCCAGCAGAACCCAGGTGACGTACCTGCTGAACCGCGTTCGGCGGGTCATGACTCGGGGATTGATCGCCAGCAGAGCCAGCAGCAGTAGACCCTCGAGGACGAGCAGCGGCCAGCGCGGCAGCACCGTGTAGTTCCTGGGGATGGCCACCTGCAGTGCCATCACGATGAGTACCGCGATGCGCACCGGGATCGCACTTTCGGGGTCGCCGTGCCGAACCCACGCGGGCACCCGCTTCTCGGCGTCGGCCGTGATTTCCTGGGCGAAGCGAATCAGGCGCTCGCGAGGCAGATCAGATTCCGGTGAACCGTCCATCTGCACAGTGTGAGTGCCTAAGTTGTGAATCATGAGCACATCTGAGCGGCCCGCCACGCTGTGTGAGGCCTTCCAGCGCACTGCCGCCGTCGATCCTGACGCGGTTGCACTCCGGACGCCGGGCGGCACGCAGACGCTGACCTGGCGGGAATATGCCGATCAGGTGCGCACGGTCGCCGCCGGCCTGGCCGCGCTGGGTGTCCGGCGTGGTGACACGGTGTCGTTGATGATGGCCAACCGTGTCGAGTTCTATCCGCTCGAGGTGGGCGCGCAGCACGTGGGCGCCGTCTCGTTCTCCGTCTACAACACGCTGGCCGCCGAGCAGTTGGTGTACCTGTTCGACAACGCCGACACAAAGGTGGTGATCTGCGAAGCCCAATATGTCGACCGCATCCGCGCCAGCGGTGCCGACATCAAGCACATCGTGTGCCTCGACGGCTCGCCAGAGGGCACGTTGTCGGTCGACGAGCTCGTCGGCGCCGGGGCCGACGATTTCGACTTCGAGTCGGCCTGGCGGGCTGTCCAGGCCGACGACGTGGCGACGCTGATCTATACGTCGGGCACCACCGGCAATCCGAAGGGCGTCGAGATGACGCACAACAACCTGTTGTTCCAGGCGTTCGCCGTCGACGAGGTGCTTGGCGTGCGGTTCGGTGACCGCACCACGTCGTTTCTGCCGACGGCCCACATCGCCGACCGGATGGGCGCGCTGTACCTGCAGGAGGTGTTCGGCACCACCATCACCACCGTGTCCGATCCGCGCGCCATCGCGGCAGCGCTGCCCGACGTGCGTCCGACGATTTGGGGGGCGGTGCCGCGGGTCTGGGAAAAGCTCAGGGCGGCAATCGAGTTCGCGGCGGCCAACGAACCCGACGAGACGAAGCGGATGGGTTTGCAGTGGGCGCTCGGGGTGGCGGCGAAGAAGGCCGATGCGCTCGCCGCAGGCGAGCCCGTCGGTGATGACGTGGCAGCGGAGTGGGCACAGGCCGACGAGCTGGTGCTGTCGAAGTTACGGGAGAAGCTGGGGCTGGAGCAGGTCAGACATGCGGTGTCGGGCGCCGCGCCGATCCCCAAGGAGACACTGGCCTTCTTTTCCGCTCTGGGCATTTCGATCTCCGAGGTGTGGGGCATGTCCGAGCTGAGTTGCATCGCGACGGTCAGTCCGCCTGCCGAGGCACGCCTGGGCACCGTGGGCAAGCTCGTGCCCGGCATGGAGGGCCGTATCGCCGAGGACGGCGAGTTCCTGGTGCGCGGCCCGCTGGTGATGAAGGGCTACCGCAAAGAGCCGAAGAAGACGGCAGAGGCGATCGACGAGGACGGCTGGTTGCACACGGGCGACATCATGGAGGCCGACGAGGACGGTTATCTGCGAATCGTCGATCGCAAGAAAGAGCTCATCATCAACGCGGCGGGCAAGAACATGTCGCCGGCCAACATCGAGAACACCATCAAGGCCGCCTGCCCGCTCATCGGCGTGGTACTCGTCATCGGCGACGCGCGCCCCTACAACACGGCGCTGATCGTGCTCGACGCCGAGTCGGCGGCGCCGTACGCCGCGCAGCGCGGTATCGCGGACTCGTCCCCGGGAGCGCTAGCTGCCCACCCAGACGTGGTCGGCGAGATCGCAGCGGGCGTGGCGAACGGCAACGCCAAGCTATCGAAGGTCGAGCAGATCAAGCGCTTCCGGGTGCTGCCCACCTTCTGGGAACCGGGCGGCGACGAGATCACTCTGACCATGAAGCTGAAGCGCAAGCCGATCCACGAGAAATACGGCGCCGAGATCGACGAGCTGTACGCCCCACAGGTCGCCCGCGACGTCCACGAGCCGACGGCCGCCGGGAGCGCAGCGCAATGACGTCCCGCCATGTCAGCGTGTGGGTCGACGCCGCACCCGATGTCGTTTACGCCATCGCGGCCGATCCGACGCAGCTGCCCCGGTGGGCATCGGGGCTCGCGGAGGGCGCGCTACGGCAGACGGCGAAGGGTTGGGTGGCCGATTCGCCGATGGGCGAGGTGACCGTCGAGTTCGCGCCCGCGAACCAGTTCGGCGTGCTCGACCATGTGGTGCGAATGTCCGACGGCCAGACGGTGTACAACCCGTTGCGGGTGGTCCCCGCCGGGGAGGGGGAGGCGCGCTGCGAAGTGGTGTTCACCGTTCGGAGGCGCGCCGACATGACGGACGAGGAGTTCGATCGCGACGTGGCGACCGTGGCCGCCGACCTGGAGCGGCTGCGAGATCTGGCCCAGGACTAGCGGCGCGACGAGCAGTAGGCGGAGAACGCCAACCAGACGACGGTGGCGGCGCCGGCGGCCGACAGAACGGCTGCGGCGGCATTCATCGTGGCGAGCCCGACGAGCAGCGCGATCACCGCGCCGACCACGAGCGCATAGAGCTTGTACGCAGGCCACGGGACCCCGGCGACCGAGACCTCGCAGGTAGCACGGCTGACCGAAGCGCGGAGTTGCTCGACGGTGCTCACGAGTTCAGGGTACTGCTGGAGAACGATTTCGGGCAACCGAATCCTGCGATCCGGCGGGTCACGTTCGCTCGCAACTAGAGTGATCGCATGCCACTTTCCGGAAAATACGAACCAAGCCCGTGGGACTGGGTGCGTGAGCACGCCGACAAGATCATGGAGTCGGGCAGCACCGAGGGCACCGACATGAAGGGCAAGCCACTCATCCTGCTCACCACGATCGGCGCGAAAAGCGGCAAGATCCGCAAGACCCCGCTGATGCGGGTCGAGCACGACGGCGAGTACGCCGTGGTGGCCTCGCTTGGCGGCGCGCCGAAGAATCCGGTCTGGTACTACAACATCAAGAAGAACCCGCGCGTCGAACTGCAGGACGGCGAGACCGCCCGCGATTACGAGGCCCGCGAGGTCTTCGGTGAAGAGAAGGCGACCTGGTGGGAGCGGGCGGTCGAGGCGTGGCCCGACTACGCCGACTACCAGAAGAAGACGGATCGGCAGATCCCGGTCTTCGTGCTCACGCCCGTCAGCTGAAATCCGTTTTGGCGGGGAAACGCGCAGATGGCACCATTGATCGGTGTCCGCGCAAGTGAGTCAGCCACCACGTACGTCGTCGCCGGTGTCCGCGGGCGACATCGATGCGGCCGCTGCGCGGATTTCCGACGTGGTTACGCGGACCCCGCTGCAGCTCAGCGAACGGCTCTCGGAGACCGTCGGCGCGACGGTGTACTTGAAGCGCGAAGACCTTCAGGCGGTTCGCTCGTACAAGCTCCGCGGGGCCACCAACCTGCTGAGACAGCTCTCCGCCGATGAGATCGCCGCCGGGGTGGTGTGTTCCTCGGCCGGCAACCATGCGCAGGGCTTCGCGAAGGCGTGCCGTTCGATGGGGATTCTGGGCCGGGTGTACGTACCCGCCAAGACGCCGAAGCAGAAGCGCGACCGGATCCGCTATCACGGCCGCGAGTTCATCGAGTTGATCGCGGTGGGCAAGACCTATGACGAGGCGGCGGCCGCCGCGCTGGAGGACATCGCGCGCACGGGAGCCACTCTGGTGCCGCCGTACGACGACCCCCGCACCATCGCCGGGCAGGGGACCATCGCCGTCGAACTGCTCGAGCAACTCGACGGCGAGCCGGACCTGGTGGTCGTCCCGGTCGGCGGTGGCGGCTGCATCGCGGGCATCACGACGTATCTCGCCGAGCGCACGACCCGCACGTCGATTCTGGGTGTGGAGCCCGCGGGGGCGGCGGCGATGATCGCCGCACTCGCCGAAGGGCGACCCGTGACGCTCGAGCACGTGGACCAGTTCGTCGACGGAGCGGCGGTGAACCGGGCAGGCGCGCTCACCTATGCGGCGTTGGCCGCCGCCGGTGACATGGTGTCGCTGACGGCGGTGGACGAGGGCGCGGTCTGCACGGCCATGCTCGACCTCTACCAGAACGAGGGCATCATCGCCGAACCCGCGGGAGCGCTGTCGGTGGCGGCCCTGCTGGAGGCCGACATCACACCGGGATCGACGGTGGTGTGCCTGATCTCGGGTGGCAACAACGACGTGTCGCGGTACGGCGAAGTGCTGGAGCGCTCGTTGGTGCACCTCGGGCTCAAGCATTATTTCCTGGTCGACTTCCCCCAGGAGCCTGGTGCGCTTCGCCGGTTCCTCGACACCGTGCTGGGGCCCAGCGACGACGTCACGCTGTTCGAATACGTCAAGCGCAACAACCGGGAGACGGGCGAGGCGCTGGTCGGGATCGAACTCGGATCCGCCGCCGACCTCGAAGGGCTGCTCGAGCGCATGAAGTCCTCAGACATTCACGTCGAGACGCTCGAACCGGGCTCGCCGGCGTATCGCTACCTGCTCTGATCCCGCTTTCGCAGCACCGCGAACGAATGCCCGTCCAGTCGTGTGGCATTCCCGTCGACCGTCGGCTCGCCCCACGCTACGACGACCTCGCCCGTCACCGGCACCGTCACCTCGTCGGCGTTCAGGTTGCACACCACGGCCAGTGCGCCGCGGTGCATGACGATCCAGCGCCGGCCTTCGTCGTAGTCGACCTTCAGGTGGTCCAGCCACGGGTCGGCCATGTCCGGTTCGTCGCGCCGTAACGCGAGGAGTTCGTGGTAGACGCGACGCAGCCGGGCGTGGTCGCCGTCGTCGACCTCGTCCCATTTCAGCTTCGACCGCATGAACGTCTCGTGATCCTGCGGGTCGGGGATTTCGTCGGCGTCCCAACCGTGTTCGGCGAATTCCCGCTTGCGGCCCTCGGCGGTCGCCCTGGCCAACTCCGGCTCGGGATGGCTGCTGAAGAACTGGAATGGGCTCGACGAGCCCCACTCCTCACCCATGAAAAGCATTGGCGTGTAAGGGGAGCCGATTGCGAGCGCCGCCTTCACCGCGAGCTGGCCGAACGTCAGGTTCTGCGAGGGGCGATCGCCGACCGCGCGGTTACCCACCTGATCGTGGGTGAGTGTGTACGCGAGCAGCCGGGTAGCCGGGATCGTCGCGGTGTCCAGCGGGCGACCGTGGCGGCGCCGGCGGAACGACGAGTAGGTGCCTGCGTGGTAGTAGCCGTGCGAGAGCGTCTGCGCCAATGCCTCGAGCGATCCGAAGTCGCCGTAATAGCCCTGCCGCTCACCCGACACCGCGGTGTGGATCGCATGGTGGATGTCGTCGTCCCACTGCGCGGTCATCCCGTAGCCGCCGCGGTCACGTGGCGTGATCAGCCGGGGGTCGTTCTTGTCGCTTTCGGCGACCAGTGACAGCGGCCGGCCCAATTCCGCGGCCAGCGCGTCCGTTTCGGCAGACAGCTCTTCGAGGATGTGAACCGCTGTGGTGTCGACCAACGCGTGCACGGCATCGAGCCGCAGTCCGTCGGCGTGGAACTCGCGCATCCAGCGTAGTGCGCAATCGATGATGTACCGGCGCACCTCGTCGGCGTCGGCGTCGGCGATGTTGATCGACTCACCCCACGGGTTGCTGCCCGACGACAGATACGGGCCGAACTTCGGCAGGTAGTTGCCCGACGGGCCGAGGTGGTTGAAGACCGCGTCGATCAGCACGCCCAGCCCGCGATTGTGGCAGGCGTCGACGAGCCGGACGAGTCCGTCGGGACCGCCGTAGGGTTCGTGCACGGCGTACCAGAGCACGCCGTCGTAGCCCCAGCCGTGCGTGCCTCCGAACGCGTTGACCGGCATGATCTCGACGAAATCGATGCCGAGATCCACCAGGTAGTCCAGCTTTTCGATAGCGGAGTCGAAGGTGCCTGCGGGGGTGAAGGTGCCGATGTGCAGTTCGTAGATCGCCCGGCCCTCTATCGACCGGCCCTGCCAGCCGGCGTCGGTCCACCCGCCGGCCGGTGCTTTCCAGAGCTGCGAGCGCTCGTGCACCCCGTCGGGTTGCCGCGCCGACCTGGGGTCGGGCAGCACCTTCGGATCGTCGTCGAGCAGGAATCCGTATCGCGCGTCCGGCCTGGCGTCGACGTCCGCGCGCCACCAGCCGTCGTCGGAACGCGTCATCGGGTACTGCTTGCCGTCGACGTCGAGCCGCACCCGCTCGGGTCGCGGTGCCCAGACCGCGAACTCGGTTGGCCGGGGCGACGATTCGGAGTCGGTCATTCGACCCGCTCCAGCAGCGCGACCGGTAGCTCGGCGAAGAGGTCGGCGGGAGATACCGGGCCGCTGAAGGCGCCGGGCCCGAGGCGGTTGTGCCATGTCCCGTTCGGCAGCGCCAAACGTGTTTCGCCCCAACCCGATTCGGCGAGTCGCACCGAGTGCCGTGTCACGGCGGTCACCACCTCCGACCCACGGGCGAACGCCGCCACGTGCGCCGAGGCCGGGCCGTCGGCAAGCAGTGGGACGTAGTCGCCCCGGTCGAACACATCCGGCTTCTCGCGGCGCAGGTGCAACGCTGCCGTCACCACCCGAATCTTGGGATGCGTCAACGCCTTGAGCTCCTCCCGGCGGGCGGCGAAGTCGACCGGTCTGCGGTTGTCGGGGTCGACCAGGCTGTCGTCCCACAACTCGGTGCCCTGGTAGACGTCCGGAACGCCGGGCGCGGTCAGCTGAATGAGTTTCTGCGCGAGAGAGTCGTTGCGGGCGTGCTCGTCGAGGCGGGCGACCAGCGACGTCAGCTCCGCGGCGATCGGCCCCTTGATGACGGCGTCGATCCATTCGTGGACCTTGTGCTCGAAATCGGCGTCCGGGTCGTTCCACGTGGTGTGCACGGCCGCTTCGCGGATCGCCTTGTCGGCGTAAGCGTGCAGCCGGTTGCGCAGCTCGTCGGTCACCGCGCCGTCGACCGGCCACACGCCGAAGATGTTCTGCCACAGGAACAGCTCGGTCGGCGCGTCGGGGGACGGAGTCCGACGGCCCCACGCGCTTACGTATTCGGCCCACAGCGACGGCACCTGTGACAGCACACCGATCCGCGCCCGCACGTCTTCGCCGCGCTTGGTGTCGTGCGTAGTCAACGCCGTCATCGCCTGCGGCCACGCGTTGGCCCTGACCGCTGCGCGCTGGTGGAACTCGGCGGTGCTTACGCCGAAGCGGTCGGGCTCGCCGCCGACCTCGTTCAGCAAAACCAGGCGTGGGTCGCGGTAGAACAGGCAGTCCTCCATCGACTTCGCGGTGGCGGCGCCGCACAACTGCTGCAGGCGCACCGCCGTCGCGCGATCGGCGCCGACGGCCGCCGAGACGATTGCGAGCGGTTCGGCCAGGTCGGGCCGCGCAGTCACGGATGCCGCCAGCGCGACGGGCAAGACGGTGCCGAGGTGGGAGTAGTCCGACCGGTAGACGCCGATGTGGCTGAGCAGTGCGGCAATGGCGTCAGGCAATTCAGGGTGCGTGTAATCGGTTGCGGCCGTGATGGTTCGGCAGAGCCGCGACAGCTCGCTGCCGAGGGTGTCGGTGACGGCTTGGACCTTGAGGGTGCGGGCGAGTTGGGCCATCTGTTGGTAGTCGACGCCGGTCGAAGCGACGAGATCGGTGAGCGGGCGTTCGCCCGTGGGGTCGATCAGCAGACCGCCGATCTCGCGCAGCGCGTCGTAGCCGGTGGTGCCCGCCACGGGCAGGGTCGGATCAAGCGGTTCGTCGACGGCGAGGATCTTCTCGACGACGATCCACGCCGCCGACCCGGTGAGCTCGCGCAGCCACGTCAGGTAGCCGGCGGGGTCGGACAACCCGTCCGGGTGGTCGATGCGGACGCCGTCGACAAGACCCTCGTCGAACCAGCGCTTGACCTCGACGTGGGTGGCGTCGAAGACGGCGCGGTCCTCCTGGCGCAAACCGGCCAGCGAGGTGATCGAGAAGAATCTTCGGTAGCCGCAGATACCGTGACGCCAGCCGATCAGCCGGTAGTGCTGGCGGTCGTGCACTTCGCGTCCCGTTCCCGCACCGGTGCCCGGTGCGATGGGATAGGCGAGGTCACCGAGCCGCAATCGGGCCCCGTCGACCACGAGGTCGTCGACGTCGTCGTCAGAGCCCAACACCGGCAACACGATTCGGCCGTCGTCCAGTGTCCAGTCGATGTCAAAAAAGGGGGAGAACGGCGACTTGTTGCCATGCTCGAGAACGTCCCACCACCACTTGTTCTGCTCGGGCTGGTCGACGCCGACGTGGTTGGGGACGATGTCGACGATCACGCCGAGCCCCCGGGCTCGCGCCGCCGCCGACAGCCGGGCCAGCCCGTCGGCGCCGCCCAGTTCCTCGGACACCGTGGTCGGATCGGTGACGTCGTACCCGTGGGTCGAACCGTGCACTGCGGTCAGGATTGGCGACAGATAGAGATGCGAGACACCGAGGTCGTCGAGGTAAGGCAGCATGTCCTCGGCGTCGGCGAAGGTGAAGCAGTCGCCGCGCATCTGGAGTCGGTAAGTCGACAGCACGCGAGAAGTCATGCGTCAGGCGGTCTTACGCAGCACAAGAAGCGACCGTGGCTGAAGCGAGATCTTCTCGCCCGCCGCGACCACGAAGTCGGTGTCGCCCTTCGGGTCGGCGGTGTCCAGGTCGGCGGTCCATTCGTCGGCGTAGTCGCCGTGCGGCGCGACGAAATCCTGCTCCTGGTCGTGTGCGTTGAAACACAACAAGAACGAGTCGTCGACGACTCGCTGCCCGCGCTCGTCGGGCGCCGGTATGGCCTCGCCGTTGAGGAACACCGCCACGCACTTGCCGAGACCGGTGCCCCAGTCCTCCGGGGTCATCTCCGTGCCGGCCGGGGTCAACCAGGCGATGTCGCGGACCTGGTCGCCGGTGCGGATCGGCTTGCCCTCGAAGAACCGCCGCCGGCGGAACACGGGATGGTGCTTGCGCAACGCGGTCACCTTGCGGGTGAAGGCAAGCTGGTCGCGCGTTGGTCTCGCAGTTCGACCAGTCCATCCACGACACCTCGGAGTCCTGGCAGTAGACGTTGTTGTTGCCGTTCTGGGTGCGGCCGAACTCGTCGCCGTGCGACAGCATCGGGGTGCCCTGAGACAGCATCAGCGTGCCGACGATGTTGCGCATCTGCTTGCCGCGCAGCGCGAGGATGTCCGGGTCGTCGGTCGGTCCCTCGACGCCGCAGTTCCACGACCGGTTGTGGCTTTCGCCGTCGCGGTTGTCTTCGCCGTTGGCCTCGTTGTGTTTCTCGTTGTAGGACACCAGGTCGCGCAACGTGAACCCGTCATGGCAGGTGACGAAGTTGATGCTCGCGCTGGGGCGACGGCCGGTGGCCTCATAGAGGTCCGACGAGCCGGTCAGCCGGGAGGCGAATTCGCCGAGGGTCGCGGGTTCGCCCCGCCAGTAGTCACGCACAGTGTCGCGATACTTCCCATTCCATTCGGTCCACAAACCTGGAAAGTTCCCGACCTGGTAGCCGCCCTCACCGATGTCCCACGGCTCGGCGATCAGCTTGACTTGGCTGACGACCGGATCCTGCTGGACCAGGTCGAAGAATGCGCTCAACCGGTCGACGTCGTAGAACTCGCGGGCGAGCGTGGCGGCCAGGTCGAACCGGAAGCCGTCGACATGCATTTCGAGCACCCAGTAGCGCAGCGAGTCCATGATGAGCTGCAGCGTGTGGGGGTGGCGGGCGTTGAGGCTGTTGCCGGTGCCGGTGAAGTCCTTGTAGAGGTTCAGCTCTCCGTCGAGCAACCGGTAGTAGGCGGCGTTGTCGATACCGCGGAAGTTGATCGTCGGCCCCAGATGACTGCCCTCGGCGGTGTGGTTGTAGACGACGTCGAGGATCACTTCGATGCCGGCCTCGTGGAACGTGCGGACCATGGTCTTGAATTCGGCGACGGCCCCGCCGGCATGCCTGGTGGACGAGTACTCATAGTGGGGCGCAAAGAACCCGAAGGTGTTGTACCCCCAGTAATTTCGCAGTCCGAGATCGAGCAGCCGGTGATCGTGCATGAACTGATGCACCGGCATCAGCTCGATCGCGGTGACGTTCAGCGATTTCAGATGCTCGATGATCGCCGGATGGGCCAGCCCTGCATAGGTGCCGCGCTGTTCCTCGGGCACCGCGGGATGAATTTGGGTGAGTCCTTTGACGTGCGCCTCATAGATCACCGTCTCGTGGTACGGCGTGCGCGGCGCGCGGTCGGACGCCCAGTCGAAGTAGGGGTTGATGACCACGCTGGTCATGGTGTGACCGAGCGAATCGATCCCCGGCGGGTTCGCCCCTGAGGATGGGTCGTCTCCGCCCTCTTGCTCGGCGGCGGTCAGATCGTAGGAGAACAGTGCCTGGGTGAACTCGAAATCGCCGTGGAAGGACTTCCCGTACGGGTCCAGCAGCAGCTTGCTCGGATCGCACCGGTGGCCGGCCGTCGGATCCCACGGGCCGTGGACACGGAAGCCGTAACGCTGCCCCGGGGTGACAGTGGGCAGATAGGAATGCCAGACGTAGCCGTCCACCTCGTCGAGGTTGATCCGCTCCTCGGTGCCGTCCTTGGCGATCAGGCACAGCTCCACCTTCTCGGCTACTTCGGAGAACAGCGAGAAATTCGTGCCGGCACCGTCGTAAGTGGCGCCGAGCGGATAGGGGGTTCCTGGCCACACCGTCGTCAACGACATCATTCGACCTTATCGGCGCGTGCGGTCCGATGCGCGGTAGTCGCGGCTGTCGTCACCACCAGTGCGTGGCAGCCCCGATCTGGCGACCGAGCTCGTTGGCCATCGTGCGCATGTACGTCTTGGAGATGTGGTGAGAATCGTGATACAGCAGGACGTTTCCCTCGACGGCACGGCAGACGTCCTTGCGGCAGACTGCGTCGCTCATGTCCAGCGGTTTCAGCAACGGGAACTGACTGACCCACCGCAGCGTCGGGTTGGTCGACGACAGCACGTCGGAGCGCCTGATCCCGCACGAGATGGCGTTGCCGCCGTCGGCGAGGCAGTCGGCGGGGAAGAACGGCTGGCTCTTGCGCACCAGCCACGGCGTGTCCCGCATCGCCAGGATCGGGATGCCGTTGTCCGACAGGGTCTGCCAGATTCCGACGTACGTGCCCGGCATGACGTCGCCCGGCTTGATGTTCCACGGCCGGGTGGCGGTGGTGAAAACGAAATCGGGGTGGTCGGAGACCATCTTGTCCATCACCCGCTCGTTCCAATCGTGACACTTCGGGTACGGCCGGTTGTCGCCCATCACCAGCGGAACCACCTCGGTGGTCAGCGGGCAACCCATCTTCAGATAGGTGACGACCTTGAAGTGGTGCATCTTCCCCAGCAGGTCAAGAGCTGTTATCCAGTGCTCGGCGTGGGATCCGCCCGCCAGCGCGATGGTGCGGGTCGCCGAGATGTCGCCATAGCTGCAGTTGACCACCTCGACGGTGTCGAAGTCGCTGATGCAGCCGTCCTCGGTGGTTTCGGGGAGGTCCTGCTTGGCCTCCAGCACGGTCGGCCGCATCGGCGCATCGGGTACGGGCGCGTGGTCCAGTAGCGCGTGGGCGCCCGGATAGTGACGCATGTCCAGCCCGACCAGCTCTTCGGCATTGGTGTTCTGGACCAGGATGTGTTCACGCCAGGTGAACGACGTCACGGTCAACGCCACTCCCAAAGCGGCGACAACCCCGCCGAGGACCAACGTTGGCCTGCGCAGTCGCGTACGCAGCGGAATCTTCGGCGGCAATGCGGTGTCGGCCCCGGCCGACCGGTATCGAAGAGGGGTCTCGACGTACCTGGTGGTCAGGTACGCGAGTACGACCGACACCAGCAGCACGCCGGCTCCGTCGAGGAGGCCCGCCCGCTGACTGTCCGAGTAGACGAGCCAGAAGATCAACAGCGGCCAGTGCCACAGATACAGCGAGTAGGCGATCGACCCCAGCCAGACGAACGGCTTCGTGGCCAACAGCCGGTTCGGTAGCGGCAGCTTTCCCTCGGCGCGCGGGTCGGCAAGCCGGTTCGCGCCGGTGAGGATGAACAGCATGGCGGCGCCGACGGGCACGAGCGCCCACGGTCCGGGGAATTCCTCGACACCGTCGATCAGCGCACCGCAGGACAGGATCGCCGCGAGCGCGGCTAGGGCGATCGTCGAGCGCAGCCACAACGGCCAGCGGATATAGCCGACCAGCGCGCCCACCAGTGCGCCGAGCAACAGCTCCCAGCCGCGCGCGAAGCTGTTGTAGTAGGCCGTCGACTGGTCGGCGTTATGGGCAAATACCGCATAGGCGTACGACGCGACGGTCAACGTGCTGAGCAGCACGACGAGTGACACCCGCAGGTAGCGGCCGAGATGCCTGCGGAACACGAGGGCGAACAGGAAGATCAACGCGAGAAACGTTACGTAGAACTGGCCTTGGACCGACATGGACCAGATGTGCTGCAACGGACTGACCAACTCGCCGGCGCGCAGATAGTCGGAGGCAGTGTTGGCCAGTTCCCAGTTCTGAAAATATCCGAGGCTTGCCAGACTCTGATCAGCAAACGTCTCCCACCGCGTTTCCGGTTGGATCAGAATCGTCAGTACCGCCGACGCGGCGAGTACGACGACCAGCGCGGGCAGCAGCCGGCGAACCAGCCGGGCCAACTCGGGGACGGGCGACAGCGATGCGCCTGGCGTCAACGCGGCCCGCAGCAGCCGTCCACCGAAGAAGAACCCCGACAAGGCGAGAAACACGTCGACGCCGCCCGAGACGCGACCGAACCACACGTGGAACACCGCCACGAGGGCGATCGCGATACCGCGAAGGCCGTCGAGATCGTGGCGGTAGAAACCGGACTTGCGGTCAGCCGCAGGTGCGCCGTTGACGGGCCTGCCCGCGGTAACCGCCGCCGACCGGGGAGGGGCGAGGGTGATCATGGTCGCGGGATAATCTACCGAAGATCGCTGTGCGACTCATGTCAGCGGTGTCGCCGTTCGTTTCGATGGCAGAAGGTGGCCACCGCCGAGGTTTAGGCTCCATTTTCATGCCCGCGTTGACCCCCCGTGAGATCAGCGCCATCGACGCCGCACACGTCTGGCACCCCTACAGCACGATCGGCGCCGAGGCGATGCCACCGCGCGTCGCCGTCGGAGCCAGTGGCGCGTGGCTGACCTTGATCGATGAGGGCAGCCGCGTCGAGGTGCTCGACGCGATGAGCTCGTGGTGGACGGCCATCCACGGTCACGGCCACCCGGCGCTCGACTACGCCATCGCTTCCCAGCTCGCACGGATGAACCACGTGATGTTCGGCGGGCTCACCCACGAGCCGGCGGCCCGGCTGGCCCAGTTGCTGGTGGAGATCACGCCCCAAGGGCTCGACACGGTGTTCTTCAGCGATTCGGGCTCGGTTTCGGTCGAGGTCGCCGTGAAGATGGCCCTGCAGTACTGGCGCAGCCTCGACCACCCGAAGAAGCACCGGCTGATGACGTGGCGGGGCGGCTATCACGGCGACACCTTCACCCCGATGAGTGTGTGTGACCCCGACGGCGGTATGCACTCCCTGTGGACCGACATCCTCGCCGACCAGGTGTTCGCGCCCCCTGTGCCGGCCGAATACGACCCCGGGTACAGCGCGGGCTTCGAGGCGCTACTCGCGTCGCATGCGGATGAGCTCGCCGCGGTCATCGTGGAGCCCGTGGTACAGGGTGCGGGCGGGATGCGCTTCCACGATCCGCGTTACGTGGCCGACGTCAGAGAGATCTGCAGCCGACACGGCGTGCTGCTGATCCTCGACGAGATCGCCACCGGCTTCGGCCGCACCGGAGCCCTCTTCGCCGCGGGGCACGCCGGCGTCAGCCCCGACATCATGTGCGTGGGCAAGGCGCTCACCGGCGGTTACATCACGTTGGCAGCCACCCTGTGCACGGCTGATATCGCGCACGCCATCAGCAGCCATGCCCCGGGCGCGCTGATGCACGGTCCGACCTTCATGGCCAACGCGCTTGCCTGCTCGGTGGCGGTCGCATCGGTCGAGCTCCTGCTCGCTCAGGATTGGCAGTCGCGGGTCAACGAGATCTCGGCCGGCCTGCGCGAGGGTCTCGAGCCGGCCCGGTCGTTGACCGGGGTGGCCGACGTGCGAGTGCTGGGCGCCATCGGCGTCATCGAGATGGCGGAATCGGTCGACGTCGCAGTCGCGACGAAGGTGGCGATGGAGCACGGCATCTGGCTGCGTCCGTTCCGCAACCTGGTCTATGCCATGCCCCCTTATGTCTGCACGCCCGACGAGATCAGGCAGATCACCTCCGCGATGGTCGCCGTCGCCCGTGCACTAACCTGAACGGTGTTCAATTCGGGAGGAGCACCGTGACGCGGGTAGGCCTGTCTCCGTTGGTGTGGCTCGAGGATGTCGAGCGGATGAGGCGCACCTCCGGGCTGCGCCGGTCGCTGCAGACCCGAGCGCCGGTGGGGGCCGAACTCGACCTGGCGTCCAACGACTACCTCGGGCTGTCGCAACACCCCGACGTGATCGACGGCGGCGTGGCCGCGCTGCGCACCTGGGGCGCCGGTGCATCGGGATCCAGGCTGGTCACCGGTAACACCGAACTGCATGAGGGCTTCGAGGCCGCCCTGGCCGGGTTTGTCGGCGCCGAGTCGGCGCTGGTGTTCTCGTCGGGATACACCGCCAATCTCGGCGCGGTGGTCGCGCTGTCCGGCCCAGGCTCTCTTGTGGTGTCCGACGCGCTCACCCACGCGTCCCTGGTCGACGCCTGCCGATTGTCCAGAGCGCGGGTGGCGGTCACGGCGCACCGCGACGTCGCCGCGGTGGAGCGGGCGCTGTCGTCCCGCGACGAGGAGCGAGCGGTGGTCGTCACCGACTCGGTGTTCAGCGCCGACGGTGACCTTGCCCCGCTGCGAGCCCTGCACGACGTCTGCCGCCGGCACGGCGCGCTGCTGATCGTCGACGAGGCACATGGCCTCGGTGTGCGGGGGACCGGCGGGCGGGGTCTGCTGGCGGAGGTCGGGCTGGCCGGTGCGCCGGACGTCGTGATGACCGTGACGATGTCGAAGGCGCTGGGCAGCCAGGGCGGCGCGGTACTTGGACCGGCGGCCGTGCGTGCTCACCTGATCGACGCGGCGCGGCCGTTCATCTTCGACACCGGCTTGGCTCCCGCTGCGGTGGGCTCGGCCTGGGCGGCCCTGCGGGTGCTGATCGCCGAGCCGTGGCGCGCGGCGGCGGTGCTCGGCTACGCCGCCGAACTCGCGGAGGTGTGCGACGTGCCCTACCGCCCGGAATCGGCTGTGGTGTCGGTGATCCTGGGCGCACCCGAAGTGGCGCTGACCGCCGCGACCGCATGCCTCGAGCGGGGAGTGCGCGTGGGGTGCTTTCGGCCACCGACAGTGCCTGCGGGCACGTCGCGGTTGCGTCTAACGGCGCGCGCGTCGCTGTCCGAGGACGAGATGTCGCTGGCGCGTTCAGTGCTCACCGACGTGCTGTCAACGGCTGCGGAATCGCCTGGCCGGCGACGCTAGGGGCGGGCCGTGGGCGTTCTGGTCGTGACGGGGACGGACACCGGCGTCGGCAAGACGGTGGCCACCGCGGCCCTTGCCTGTCATGCCCGCCTCGCGGGGATCGACGTAGCGGTGTGCAAGCCGGTGCAGACCGGCACCGCCGACGGCGACGACGACCTTGCCGACATCGCGCGGCTTTCCGGTGTCGCCGAATTACACGGCCTCGCAAGCTTTCCCGAGCCGCTGGCGCCTGCAGCGGCCGCACAGCGAGCCGGAGTGTCGCTGCCCACGCGTGCCGAACTGACCTCGGTTGTCACGACGGTGGACCGGCCGGGTCGGTTGACCCTGGTCGAGGGCGCCGGGGGCGTGCTCGTCGAAATCGGCGCCGACGGCGTGACACTCCGGGACCTGGCGGTCGACCTGGCCGCGCCGGTACTCGTAGTCGTCCGATCGGGTCTGGGCACCCTCAATCACACCGCTTTGACGCTGGAAGCCCTTGCCTCGCACAATGTTTGGTGTGTCGGCTTGGTGATAGGAGCATGGCCGCAGGTTCCGGGGGTCGTCGAGGCGGGCAACCGCGTCGCGCTTTCGCAGATGGCGCCCGTGCGCGCGGTGTTGCCGGAGGGTCAGGGAGCCGTCGGCGCAACGGTTTTCGAGTCGATGAGCTCGATGGCGTTCGACTCGCAGTGGGTCAGGGACCTGGCGGGCTGAATGGTCCACTCGGTCGAGCTGCTCTTCGATGCCGACTCCGACGCGGCGGTTCGTCGCATGTGGGACGACCTGACCGACGCGGGCGTGCGCAGTCTGGCCAGCTCCAAATCGTCCAGCAACCGGCCGCACGTCACGCTGTCTGTCGCCGAGGACATGGACGACGCCGTCGACGATGCGCTGCGGGCCGTGTTGCGCCGTCTCCCGTTTCGCGCCACGATCGGTGCGCCGATGGTGTTCGGACGTGGGCCGTTCACCCTCGTGCGTCTGGTGATCCCGGCCGCTGAGCTTCTAGCGCTACAGGCCGAAGTGCACACGGTGTGCCTGCCCCACATGTCGCCCGGCCCGTTGCCGCACGCGGAACCCGGTCAGTGGTCGCCGCACGTCACGCTGGCGCGGCGGGTGCCGTCGGACAAGCTGCCCGATGCGCTTGCACTAGGTCGTATCTCGCGCGACCGAGAGGCCACCGCCGTGGCGCTGCGGCACTGGGACGGCAACAACCGCGTCGAATACCTGATCGAGGCATGAGGCCGCCCGAAAAGGTTCTTATCGCTGCAACGGGAATCGGCGCCGCCGTCGTCGGGATGCCCGCCGCCCAAGCAAACCCGCCGCTCCACTGGAGCTCTGCCCTGTCCTGTGGGCGACTACTGCCAGGTGCCGGGGCAGCAGGCTGGACCGCCGCCCGAGCATCTTCTTCGATCCGGGGGTTGGCACGTTGACCGCCCGCGTCACCGACCACAGCGGCGTCTCCTCGCAGTGCACCTATTCGTCAGACTTCTTGCAGCGCAACTTCAGCCTGGCCGCCAACTCGACGTTCAACGTCGTCATCGCCCCGGCTTTACCGGCACTGCGGAATTGGGACGTGACGGTCTCCTGCGACAACGGCGCGACCACTCACACGTCGACCTTATTCTAACCGATCGAGCCTAATCAACCGTCGCTGCAACACTTTTCGGCACGCACATCCGCCAGGCTTCGATGACGATCTCGCGCGTTTCGACGATGTCGATCGCGTCCAGCCGGGCGTGCACCCAGTTATAACGCATCTCCGAGGGCCTCGGCAGCGTGAACTTGCCGGGGTCGGCGGCCACGAGCGCGGCGCGCTCCTCCTTCGGGAAGGCGAATCCCATCACCGTCTCGTCCCGCGAGAACGCGAGGTAGACGATGCGGCCGACACGGAACTTGATCCGGTCGCCGACGACAACCTCGTACGACCGCGGAAGCGCCGAGGTTATGTGCCGCACGTCAGCGACGGTGATCACGCGCGAGACGCTAGTCGGACCGTCCGACAACGGTCTGTCGCGCGGCGATCCCGTCGATCAGCAGTGCGAGCCCGAAGCCGAACCGCTCACCGGCGTCATCGGCCAGCACCGACTGCTCGTCCGGCAGGTCCGCGCCTGCGGCGTCCCACTGCAACCGCGACTGCTCGTCTGCGGTGAACCCGAGCACGTAGTACACGACCGTGCGGGCGGCGAGTTCGGCGTGCGCTGCCCGCACCCCGGCATCGACCGCGGCGTCGCGAAGGCGGGTCACGATCTGCGTCATCACCGCGGACTGCCCGGCCGCGAAGCTGGCCGAAACCAACTCCGCGCCGTCGGTGTGCGACAGCAGGGCGTCCCGCAGCCGGCCGCAGATACCGGCGACGCGCTGCTGCCATGGACCGAATGCGTCGCCCACCGGCTCGAGGATCCGGTCGGCGATTGCGCCGAGGAGTTGTTGCTTGTTGGCGAAATGCCAATACAAGGCGCCAGGGGAGACGTTGAGCTCGCGCCCCAGCCTGCGCATGGTCAGATCGGCCATCCCGTAGTTGTCCAGGATCGCCGTTGCCGCCTCGACCACGTCGCGTTTGTGCAGCTGCACCCGGCTACCATAACCTGAACGGTGTTCAAGTTTGAGACCCGCCGAGGTCTTCAAGTTTTGTGATGGGAGCAGTGGAGTGACCGACATCCTGGCCGAGGCCCGCGAGCAGGTGCTCGAACGCGGCGAGGGCCTGACGCAGGACCAGGTGCTGACCGTGCTGCGACTGGCCGACGACCGGCTCGACGAGCTGTTGGCGCTGGCCCACGAGGTGCGCATGCGCTGGTGCGGCCCGGAGGTCGAGGTCGAGGGGATCATCAGCCTCAAGACCGGCGGCTGTCCCGAGGACTGCCATTTCTGCTCACAGTCGGGACTGTTCGCCTCGCCGGTGCGCAGCGCCTGGCTCGACATCCCGAGCCTGGTGGAAGCCGCCAAGCAGACCGCCAAGTCCGGCGCCACCGAATTCTGCATCGTGGCGGCCGTCCGCGGGCCCGACGAGCGGCTGCTGGCACAAGTCGCCGCGGGCATCGAGGCGATTCGCGACGAGGTCGACATTCAGATCGCGTGCTCGCTGGGCATGCTGACGAAGGAGCAGGTCGAGCGGCTCTCCGAGATGGGTGTGCACCGTTACAACCACAACCTCGAGACCGCCAAGTCGTTCTTCCCCGAGGTGGTGACCACGCACACCTGGGAGGAGCGCTGGGACACGCTGTCGATGGTCCGCGAGGCAGGCATGGAGGTCTGCTGCGGCGGCATCCTCGGGATGGGCGAAACCCTCGAGCAGCGCGCCGAATTCGCGGCGAACCTGGCCGAACTCGACCCACACGAGGTGCCGCTGAACTTCCTCAACCCGCGCCCGGGCACCCCGTTCGGCGATCTGGACGTGCTGCCCGCACCCGAAGCGCTGAAGGCGGTCGCGGCGTTCCGGCTGGCGCTGCCGCGCACCATGCTCCGGTTCGCGGGCGGTCGCGAGATCACGCTGGGTGACCTCGGCGCCAAGCAGGGCATCCTCGGCGGCATCAACGCGGTCATCGTGGGCAACTACCTGACGACGCTCGGCCGACCGGCGGAGGCCGATTTGGAGTTGCTCGACGACCTCCAGATGCCGATCAAGGCGCTCAACGCCACCATCTGACCGTATCTGCCTGATGGGGACCGCCAAGTTCAACGTCTACACTGGCGAGCCCGCAGGCGGCGCCGTGCCCACTGCGGCCCAACTCGGGCTCGAGCCACCTCGGTACTGCGCGGACTGCGGCAGGCGGATGGTGGTGCAAGTTCGACCCGACGGCTGGTCGGCCACCTGCTCCAGGCACGGCACCTTGGACTCGAAGGATTCCGACAAGCGATGAATGAGGCTGCACCACCGCGGGTTTCACGTGGCCGCGCCGCCGCGACGGTGGTCGCCGGGTTGGCAGTCGCAGGCGCCTTGACGGGGGCGCTGTGGGCGTGGATCGCGCCGCCGATCCATGGCGTCATCGCGTTGACCAAGAGCGGCGAGCGTGTGCACGCCGCCCTGGGAAACGAGTCGGAGAACTACTTCATCGCGCCGTTCCTTCTCGTGGGCATGACGGTCGTGGTGGCCGTTGTGAGTGCGGTGCTGGTATGGAACTGGCGCCCTCACCGCGGTCCGGTGTTGTGCGCGGCACTGGCGATCGGCTCGGCGGCGGCAGCAGGCGCTGCCGCAGGGGTCGGCGCCGTCATCGTGCGCGCCCGCTACGACGTCATCGACATCTCCGGCGCGCCGATCTCGCCCGATCACCGGGTGCTCTATGTGACCGAGGCACCGCCGGTTTTCTTCGCGCACACGGGATGGCTGGTCGCGGCATCGATCATGTTCCCGGTGGCGATGGCAGCGCTGGTCTACGCGCTCATCGCGGTCTCGTCGGCACGCGACGATCTCGGCGGATGGCCTCCGGTGGAATCAGTCGCGGTGCCGCCGCCGGTCACAGTGGACGGCGTTCTACCGTCCGTCCAGTAATCACCTTCGCCGCGATCCGCGCCAGCCGGGCCATGCCCATGTAGGTCATCGGATTCAGCAGCGTCGGCCACTTCGTCCGCATCAGATGCTCATTCAGCGGCTTGCCTGCGAAGCGGTCGATCAACCAGCGCAGCGCCATCGGCGCCGAGAGCGGATGCAGCAGCATGTGTTCGCTGAACATGTCCCGGTGGTAGGTCACCGAGGCGCCGCCCGACTCGTAAGTGCCGACCAGTTCGTCGATGTCGTCGACCGAGACGATCCGGTCGTGGACCGCCTGGACCAGCAGTACCGGCGGCGTCGGAACCGCGGTGCCCAGCTTGATGTCGTCGAAGATCTTCGTGAGCTCGGGCATGTCGAGGATCTCGTTGAGCGGCCGGTCGACCAGCCTGTCCATATCCATGCCGATCAGCCGGACCACGGCGTGGATGGTGGTCATGCGTTCCACCCGGAGCAGCATGGCCTTGCCGGTGTCGGTGGCATGCTCTTGAATGATCCGGTCGAGATCTGGATACACGTGCGACAGCGCAGCGACCACCATGGCGGGCAGTGCCGAGTAGAAGCTGCCGTTGAGTCTGCGGAACGTGTTGCCGAGGTCGCCGACGGGGGACCCGAGAACGGCGCCGACGATATTCAACTCGGGTGCATACGTGCCGCTCACTTCGGCGGCCCATGCGGTGGCCAGGCCGCCGCCCGAGTAGCCCCACAGCCCGATGGGTGCCGTCGCCGCAAGGCCCAGCTTCTCGGAGCTCAGCGCGGCGCGCAGGCCGTCGAGAATGCGGTAGCCCGGCTCGTAGGGCGTGCCCCAGGCGCCTATCGTCCCTTCGTGGTCAGGTACCGAAACCGCCCAGCCCTCGGCAAGCGCCGCAGAGATGAGAAGAAACTCGAACTGCGCGAGCGCGCCGGGCGCCAGCGCCCGCCTGCGCAGGGCGTAGGACGGGAAGCATCGCGATGTGACCGCGTCGATGGCGCACTGATACGACAGCACCGGGCAGACCTGCCCAGGCGCACGCTCGGCCGGCGCGATCACGGTGGTGACGGTCGCCTCGGGCTCGCCGTTCATGTCGATGGTCCGGTACAGCAGCTGAGTGGCGGTGAACTTCTGCGGAATGATTCCGAGAAAAGCCACCTCGACGTCGCGGCTGCGCAGGATCGTGCCCGGCGCGGCGTGAAGAAAGCCCTGCGGGGGGTCGTAGAACGGGTCGTCGGCGGGCAGCTTCGGACGAGCACCGCGGTCGATCTCCTCGTGCGGTACGGAGCCGATCCACTCGGCACCGGTGCGCACGTGAGGAGCAAGCGGAGATCCAGCCGGTGCGACGCTGCCCAAGTCCATCCGGCCAAAGCTACTTAAGGAAGCGTTAAGAATCCAGTCGCCTCACCCGGGCGGGCGCAAGGCGGCGAACTCGTCGGTCACCCGATAAGCCGACTCGGTGAAGCGGTACAACGCCGCGGGCCGACCTCCGCTGCGCCCCGAGCGCGCCGTCGTTCCGGTGGGAACGATAACGCCGCGACGTCCGAGTACTCGCTGCAGATTGGTGGCGTCAACCTGGTATCCGAGTGCGGCGCCGTAGATGTCTCGCAGCATTGAAAGAGCGAATTCCTTTGGCGCCAAGGCAAATCCGATGTTCGTATAAGACATCTTCGCAACCAGGCGGGTGCGTGCGTGTTCGACCATGATGCCGTGGTCGAAGGCCATCGGCGGGAGCGCGTTGACCGGATGCCACCGGGTGTCCGGGGGTAATTCCGGGGTCGCTGGGGACGGCACCAGCCCCAGGAATGTGGACGCGATGGTGCGGGCGCCGGGAACGCGGTGTGGGTCGGAGAACACGGCGAGCTGCTCGAGGTGAGCCAACTCACGCAGGTCGACTTTCTCGGCGAGTTGACGCCTGACTGAACTGGTCATGTCCTCGTCGTCACGCAGGCTGCCACCGGGCAGCGCCCACGCGCCGCGTTGCGGTTCCTGGGCGCGCTCCCAGAGCAGCACGCTGAGCTGCGGGTTCCGGGTGCCCAGGTGCCGAACCTGAAAGACGACGGCGAGCACTTCGTGTGCAGTGCTACGATTAGCCATGTTTTCGATTGTAAGTCGAAAACCTACTGTCCGCGAGGAGGCGGCCATGACGGTGTTGGACGATAGGATCGTCAACAGTCCGACCGGCTATTCCGGTGTCGACGGCGACGAGGAGTGGGCGGCCGAGGTGCGGCGCCTCGCCGACCTGCGCGGCGCCACGCTGCTGGCGCACAATTACCAACTGCCTGCCATCCAGGACGTCGCCGATCATGTCGGCGACTCGTTGGCTCTGTCGCGGATCGCCGCGGCCGCCCCCGAGGACACCATCGTCTTCTGTGGTGTGCACTTCATGGCCGAGACGGCAAAGATCCTGTCGCCGGAGAAGACGGTGCTGATCCCCGACCAGCGGGCCGGCTGCTCGCTGGCGGACTCGATCACCGCCGACGACCTGCGCGCCTGGAAGGCCGAATATCCCGATGCGGTCGTGGTTTCCTACGTCAACACCACCGCGGCGGTCAAGGCGGAGACGGACATCTGCTGCACGTCGTCGAACGCGGTCGAAGTGGTGGCCTCCATCCCGGCAGACCGCGATGTGCTGTTCTGCCCGGACCAGTTCCTCGGCGCCCACGTGCGACGGATCACCGGTCGCCAAAACCTGCACGTGTGGGCAGGCGAATGCCACGTGCACGCCGGTATCAACGGCGACGAACTGGCCGACAAGGCGCTCGCACATCCCGATGCGGAGCTGTATGTGCATCCCGAATGCGGTTGTGCCACTTCTGCTTTGTATCTTGCCGGTGAAGGCGCGTTCCCCGAGGACCGGGTGAAGATCCTGTCAACCGGTGGCATGCTCGACGCCGCCCGCGAAACGCATGCCCGTCAGGTTCTGGTCGCCACCGAGGTCGGCATGCTGCATCAATTGCGCCGTGCCGCACCAGAAGTGGACTTCCGCGCCGTCAACGACCGCGCGTCGTGCAAGTACATGAAGATGATCACGCCTGCTGCTTTGCTGCGCTGCTTGGTCGAGGGTGCCGACGAGGTCGACGTCCATCCCGACACCGCCGCGCGCGCCCGCGCCAGTGTTACGCGCATGATCGAGATCGGCACACCCGGCGGCGGTGAATGATGTGGCGTCAGGAGGCCGACGTCGTCGTCGTCGGCACCGGAGTCGCCGGCCTGGTGGCCGCCCTGGCCGCACACCGTCGCAACTGCAGGGTCATCGTGCTGAGCAAGGCGGCCGACACGGCCACCTTCTATGCGCAGGGCGGCATCGCCGTGGTGCTGCCCGACACCGACGATTCGATCGACGCGCACGTCACCGACACGATTGCCGCCGGTGCCGGCCTCTGCGACCCCGATGCCGTGCGGTCGATCGTTTCCGACGGATACCGCGCCGTTCGTGAATTGGTCGACGACGGAGCGCGATTCGACGAAGCCGAGCCCGGCCGATGGTCGCTGACGCGGGAGGGCGGGCACTCGCGACGCCGCATCATCCACGCCGGCGGTGACGCCACCGGGGCCGAGGTGCAGCGGGCGTTGAACCACGCGGCGGCGACGCTGGACATCCGGCGTAACCACGTCGCGCTGCGGATCCTGCAGTCCGGTGGCGCGGTGACAGGAGTGCAGGTCCTCAACGAGGACGGGCCCGGCATCGTGGCCGCGCCCGCGGTCATCCTCGCGACGGGTGGCCTGGGCCACCTGTATTCGGCCACCACGAATCCCGAAGGTTCGACCGGTGACGGCATCGCGCTTGCGATGTGGGCCGGCGTGCCGGTCTCCGATATCGAGTTCATCCAATTTCACCCGACGATGTTGTTCGACAGCCAGGGCGGCGGGCGTCGCCCGTTGATCACCGAGGCCGTTCGCGGTGAAGGCGGCGTGCTGCTCGACCGGCGGGGTGATTCGATCACCGCCGGCATCCATCCCATGGGCGACCTGGCGCCGCGTGATGTCGTCGCGGCCGCCATCGACGCCCGTCTGCGCGAGACGGGAGATCCCTGCGCGTATCTGGATGCCCGTGGCATCACCGATTTCGGTCGTCGGTTCCCGACGGTCACGGCGGCGTGCCGGGCGGCGGGCATCGACCCGGCGCGACAGCCGATTCCCATCGTGCCCGGCGCGCACTACAGCTGTGGCGGTGTAGTCACCGACGTGCACGGCCGCACCCAACTCGCGGGTTTGTTCGCCGCGGGTGAGGTGGCGCGCACAGGCATGCACGGCGCGAACCGGTTGGCGTCCAACAGCCTGCTGGAAGGCCTCGTGGTGGGGGCGCGCGCCGGGCAGGCGGCAGCCCGGCATGCCGCCGATACCGCAGTGGCGGACGCCGAGCCTGCCGAAGTCGAGACGCGGGTTGCCTTGCCTCGCAACAAGTTACAGCGAGCGATGTCCTCCTACGCATCGGTCGTCCGCGACGCCGCTGGCCTGCAGCAGCTGGCGTGTGAACTGGAGGCAGCCGACCCCCGCGACCTGGACTGCAGAGCCAGTTTCGAGGATGTCGCGTTGACGACGACCGCCCGCGCGGTGACGGCGGCCGCGTCGGCACGCACCGAATCCCGCGGCTGTCACCATCGCGCCGACTTCCCCGGCACCGACCCCGCGCTGGCGCACAGCCAGGCGCTCGAGGCGGCCTGCTGCTGATGGAACTCAGCGCAGACGAGCTGATCGAAGCTCGCAGGGTGATCGCGCGCGCGCTGGAAGAGGATCTGCGCTACGGCCCGGACGTGACCACGCTTGCGACCGTGCCCGCTGACGCCCGCACGACGGCGTCGATGGCGACCCGGGAGCAGGGCGTGATCGCCGGCGTCGACGTGGCACTCCTTGTTCTCGATGAAGTGCTCGGGCCCGACGGCTACCGGTGCAGCCACCGCGTCGGCGACGGCTGCCGGCTCGATGCAGGCGGTGTGCTGCTCACTGTGGAAGCGCCGACCAGGGGGCTGTTGACTGCCGAGCGAACCATGCTGAACCTGGTCTGCCATCTGTCGGGTATCGCAACCACGACCGCGGCATGGGTCGAGGCCGTGAAGGGCACCAGCGCCCAGATTCGCGACACACGCAAGACGCTGCCGGGACTCCGCGCCCTGCAGAAATACGCGGTGCGCATCGGCGGCGGCGTCAACCACCGGATGGGGCTGGGCGACGCAGCCCTGATCAAGGACAACCACGTCGTGGCCGCGGGCTCGGTGGTGGCCGCGTTGCGCGCCGTGCGCGAAGCGGCGCCCGACCTGCCGTGCGAGGTCGAAGTCGACTCTCTCGAACAACTCGACGACGTGCTGGCGGAGAACGTGGAACTCGTTCTGTTGGACAACTTTCCGGTATGGGAGACGCAGATCGCGGCCCAACGCCGCAATGCCCGGGCGCCCCGGACGAAACTCGAGTCCTCGGGCGGCTTGTCACTGGATTCGGCGGCCGAGTACGCGGGCACCGGCGTCGACTACCTGGCCGTCGGCGCGCTCACCCACTCGGTTCGGGTGCTCGACATCGGCCTGGATCTCTAGCCTGCGAGCAGCGCACGCGCCGCTACTTTGGCGGCGGTCAAGGCGGCGCCGTCGCCCGCGATGCGGGACAAGATGAGTGCACCCTCGATGAGGGCGATGACGGCAAGCGCGGTCTGCTCGGCCTGGTCACGTGGCCGGCCGTCGGCGCGAAGCCGCTCGGCGACCGCGCCGGTCCAGCCGGCGAACGCGCGTGCCGACGCGTCACGCACCTGGGGGCTGGCGTTCACCGACTCGGTCGCGATCGGCTCGATCGGGCAGCCGTCGCGCCGGTCGGAGGCCAGTTGCGCGCTCAGCAGGTCGATCCAGGCGTCGACGATGTCGGCCACCGCCGACTCGCTGTCGAGGAAGCGGCGCAGCAGGCGTTCGATCGCGCCGCCCGCGGACTCCACGACTGCGGCGGCCAACTCCTGCTTTCCGTTCGGAAAGTGGTGGTACAACGAGCCGGCTTTGACGTCCGCAGTCTGCAGGATCTGGTTCACACCGGTGGCCGCATATCCCTGCCTGCGGAAGAGCAGGGCGGCGGTGTCGATCAGCGCGTCGCGGCTTCGGTCTGGGCGGGGCACGCCTTGACAATACTAGAAAGGTCGCTCAAGAATACTCGAACGATCACTAAAGAAGGGCGCGACATGCAGCAGTTGATGTTCGAGGAGGCTGGCCGGTACACCTGGCGTGAGGCCGCCGCTCCTGAGATGTCCGACGCTCGGCAGGCGCTTGTTCGTCCGCTGACCGTCGCGTGCTGCGACCTGGACGTCGGAGTCGCGCGCGGGGCGCTGCCGATGCCGCCCGGGCACGCCGTCGGCCACGAAGGCATCGCCGAAGTCGTGGCTGTCGGCGACGACGTGTCGGCGGTCCGGGTCGGCGACCGTGTTGTGGTGCCGTTTCAGATCAACTGCGGCGAGTGCAGTGCGTGTCGGCGCGGGGTGACCGGTTCGTGCGCCTCCCTTCCGCTGATGGCGATGTACGGCATGGCGCCGCTGGCGGGGTTGGACGGCGGCGGGTTCATGTCCGATCTCGTGCTAGTGCCGTTCGCCGACGCCATGCTTGTCCCGGTTCCCGAGGGTGTCGACCCGGTCTCCATCGCCTCGCTGTCGGACAACATCCCCGACGGGTGGCGCGCGGTCGGCCCGTATGAGGCCGAACTCGCCGACCTCGACGAGGCCGATCGTCGCGTCCTTGTCGTCGGCCGCTTGTCGATCGGCTTGTACGCCGCGGCGTTCGGGTTGGCCTACGGCGCGCAGGTCGACTACGTCGACACCGACGAGCAGCGGCTGGCAATGGCCGAGAAGCTCGGCGCGCGGGTGCACGACCGGCCGAAACCGGACAAGTCGTGGGACCCCTATCCCGTCACGGTGCACACGTCCATGGATCCTGCGGTGCTGACGTCCACGCTGCGTGCGACGTGGCCCGACGGCGTCTGCACCGACACCGGCATCTATTACCAGGGCTCCGTGGAGATGCCGCTGCTGCCGATGTACACGCGCGGCGTGCGCTTCGTGACCGGTCGCGTCAACGCACGGGCCGTGATTCCAGAGATCCTCGAATTGCTCACCACGGGTTGCGATCTAACGCCGACCGTAGAGCGGGTCGTGCCGTGGGATGACGCGCCGTCGGCGTGGCCGACGATGACGGGGAAGACCGTCTTCACACGCTAGGCGGGCCGACGCATCTACCGTTGCGGAGTGAACTCGTGGCGATGGAGCGCACGGCGCGCGACGCTATGGCTCCATGACTGGTGGAAGGCTCTTCCGAACCCCGCCTCACTGGTGACCGTCACGCGATGTCGGCGACGAGCACTCCCATTTTGCGCGCCTGGATGCGGGCCATGAACGGTAGACCGTCGGCTTCGCCGCCCGCGGGCACGATTCGCGGGTTCACGATGTGCACCGTGCGCGCGCCGAAGACGACGTCGGCCTCGTTGGCGGCGAGCACGTTCTTGACCCAGTCGGTCTTGCCGTGTCCCAGCGTGATCGCCAGCACGTTGCCCTTGCGGAACGGCGTGACCACGGTTTCATACGTCTTGCCGGACTTGCGGCCCCGGTGCCTGACCTTGGCGACACCTGGCATCACCCGGGCAATTCGCTTGACCAGTGGGTTCATGTACTTGATCTGAAGGCGCTCGAACGCAGGCGGGATAAACCATCGGCACGCCCGGCGCGTTGTTGGGATGATCCTTGGCGGACATGTCCGCGACATTACGCAATCGGGCCTGGTGCCCGCGGGCCGGGCGACGTTGACGGCGACTCGCGCTCAAAGTTCGCTGGCAAAGCCTTATCCGCCGATACGATCAGCCGCATGTCTGAAACAGCCGAGTCGCCGCAAGTGTCCAGAGCTCCACGATCGCAGCCGTCCCGACTTCCTCTGCTAGCCGTCATCGCGCTGGTGGTGGCACTCATCGCCGCCGGCCTCGCCACGTGGGCCCTGCTCAAGGGGCCGAAAGACGCCGAAGGGCAGGTTTTCACCGGCACCACGACCGATGATCCGAAGGGCAGCATCTGCGAGGCGTTCAATGTCATCCGCAACGGGGTGCAGATCAACACCAACCTGCAGCCTCCGGGTGGACCGGAAGATATCACCGGCTCGATGGCGGTTGCGGCGAACGCACGTCTGGCGCTGTATGACGGCGGGCAGTACCTGCTGGCGCGGCTTCAGCCGGGAACGCCTTCTGACCTGGCCGACGCGATCCGCACGTTCGCGAACAACCTGATGGACATCGGGGCCCGGTCGACGTCGGGCATCCCGAACTCCGATCCGGCACAGGCCGCGCGGCTGAAGCAAGCCGACGAAGCGAACGCCAAGATCACCGATCTGTGCAAGTGACTTCCGGCTTCTCGGGCTGAGCTAGGCGACCCAGCTGCCGCGGCGATATCGATTTGGCCTGTTCTGGGACAATGGGCGTGTGAACGCATCATCGTCACCGGGTTCCGACGTCGCCGCGGCGGCTCCGAAGATGGCCCGCATCGACCTGCGCGGCGCGGAGTTGTCAGCGGCCCGCCTGCGGTCGGCGCTGCCCCGGGGGGGCGTGGACGTCGACGCGGTGGTGCCGAAGGTTCGGCCGATCGTCGATGCGGTTGCCGCGCGGGGCGCCGACGCTGCGTTGGAGTTCGGCGAGTCGTTCGACGGCGTACGCCCAGCGCAGGTCCGCGTCCCGGCTGCCGAGCTGCAGAATGCCCTCGACCGGCTGCCGTCCGGCGTCCGCGCTGCGCTCGAGGTGGCGATCGAGCGCACCCGCATCGTGCACGCCGAACAGCGGCGCACCGAGACGTCGACGACGCTCGCACCCGGCGCGACGGTGACCGAGCGGTGGGTTCCGGTCGAGCGCGTCGGCCTCTACGTGCCCGGCGGCAACGCCGTCTACCCGTCCAGCGTGGTGATGAACGCCGTGCCGGCACAAACCGCCGGCGTGGAGTCGCTGGTCATCGCCAGCCCGCCGCAGGCACAGTTCGGCGGTTTGCCGCATCCCACCATCATGGCCGCCGCCCGCCTGCTCGGCGTCGACGCGGTCTGGGCGGTCGGCGGCGCCCAAGCCGTCGCGCTCATGGCCTATGGCGGGACCGACACCGACGGCGTGGAATTGGCGCCCGTGGACATGGTGACCGGGCCGGGCAACATCTACGTCACCGCCGCCAAACGGATCTGCCGCTCGCTGATCGGCATCGACGCCGAGGCCGGCCCCACCGAGATCGCGATTCTTGCCGACCACACCGCCGATCCGGTACACGTCGCCGCCGACCTCATCAGCCAGGCCGAGCACGACGAGATGGCCGCCAGCGTGCTGGTGACTCCGAGCACCGTGCTGGCCGACGCCACCGACCGCGAGCTCGCGGCCCAGCTGGAGGCCACCGTGCACCGCGACCGGGTGGCCGCTGCGTTGACCGGTCGGCAGTCGGCGATCGTGCTCGTCGACGACATCGACGCCGGGATCAAGACAGTCAACGCCTACGCCGCCGAGCACCTCGAGATCCAGACCGTCGACGCTCGCGAGGTGGCCGGTCGAATCCGTTCGGCCGGAGCGATTTTCGTCGGCGCCTATTCACCGGTGAGCCTCGGCGACTATTGCGCGGGGTCCAACCACGTGCTGCCCACCGCCGGTTGCGCGCGGCACTCCAGCGGACTGTCGGTGCAGACCTTCCTGCGCGGCATCCACGTCGTCGACTACGACGAGGCGGCGCTGAAAGACGTGTCCGGCTATGTGATCACCCTCGCCGAGGCTGAGAACCTGCCGTCCCATGGCGAGGCGGTGCGGCGGAGGTTCGAGACGTGACGCCCGGCATCGACGTGACGCTGGGCGATCTGCCGCTTCGAGAGGATCTGCGCGGCAAATCACCCTACGGCGCACCACAACTCGCGGTGCCGGTCCGGCTCAACACCAACGAGAATCCGCACCCCCCGACCCAGGCCCTGATCGACGACGTCACCGATTCCGTCCGTGCAGCCGCGAGCGACCTGCACCGCTATCCGGATCGAGACGCGGTGGCGCTGCGCACCGACCTGGCGGCCTATGTGTCGGCTCAGACCGGCGTCGATGTCGGTGTCGAGAACCTCTGGGCGGCCAACGGTTCCAACGAAATCCTGCAGCAGCTGCTGCAGGCGTTCGGCGGGCCTGGGCGCAGCGCGATCGGCTTCGTGCCGTCGTATTCGATGCACCCGATCATCTCCGACGGCACCCAGACGAGGTGGCTCGTCGCCAATCGAGCAGACGACTTCAGCCTCGACGCCGAAGCGGCGGCGCACGCCATCAAGGAGCACAACCCCGACATCGTCTTTGTCGCCAGCCCGAACAACCCGTCCGGCCAGAGTGTTTCACTCGATGAACTGCGTCTCCTGCTGGAAGCGATGACCTCGGGCATCCTCATCCTCGACGAGGCCTACGGCGAATTCTCGTCAGAGCCGAGCGCGGTGCATCTGGTCGCCGAGTATCCGACCAAGCTCGTCGTGACCCGCACCATGAGCAAGGCGTTCGCCTTCGCGGGCGGCCGACTCGGATACCTGATCGCCACTTCCGCGGTGATCGAGGCCATGCTGCTGGTGCGGCTGCCGTATCACCTGTCATCGGTCACCCAGGCCGCCGCCCGCGCGGCCCTTCGACACGCCGACGACACGCTGGGAAGCGTCGCCACGCTCATCTCCGAACGGGACCGCGTCGCGCAAGCGTTGGCTGACTTGGGTTTTCGTGTCATCGGTAGCGATGCGAACTTCGTGTTGTTCGGCGAGTTCGCCGACGCGCCGGCCACGTGGCAGCGCTACCTCGATGCTGGCATCCTCATCCGCGACGTCGGTATCCGTGGATATCTGCGCGCCACAATCGGCCTGGCCGACGAGAACGACGCGCTGCTGGAAGCCAGCGCACGAATAGGAGCACAGTGACCACCACCCGCCGCGCCCGCGTCGAACGCAAGACGAAAGAATCCGACATCGCGGTCGAGCTCGACCTCGACGGCACCGGAGTCGTCGACATCTCCACCGGCGTTCCGTTCTACGACCACATGCTCACCGCGCTGGGCAGCCACGCCAGCTTCGATCTCACCGTCGTGGCGAAGGGTGACGTCGAGATCGAGGGGCACCACACCATCGAGGACACCGCGATCGTGTTGGGCCACGCACTGCGCGAGGCGCTCGGCGACAAGAAGGGCATCCGCCGGTTCGGTGACGCTTTCATACCGATGGACGAGACGCTGGCGCATGCCGCCGTCGATGTGTCCGGACGGCCGTACTGCGTGCACAGTGGTGAGCCGGAACACATGCTGCACAGCACGATTGCGGGTTCCGAGGTGCCCTACCACACCGTGATCAATCGTCACGTGTTCGAGTCGCTGGCCATGAACGCGCGGATAGCCCTGCACGTGCGGACGCTCTACGGACGCGATCCTCACCACATCACCGAGGCCCAGTACAAGGCGGTGGCACGGGCGCTGCGTCAAGCGGTTGAATTCGATCCACGCGTCGAGGGTGTGCCGTCGACCAAGGGCACACTGTGACGGCGAAATCCGTTGTCGTGCTCGACTACGGTTCAGGCAACCTGCGTTCGGCGCAGCGAGCGCTGGAGCGGGTGGGCGCCGACGTCGAAGTGACCGCCGACCCGACAGTGGCCGCGCGTGCCGACGGGCTGGTGGTGCCCGGAGTCGGTGCGTATGAGGCGTGCATGACCGGCTTACGCGGGATCGGCGGCGACAAGATCATCGCCGAGCGCGTCGCCGCAGGGCGCCCGGTGCTCGGGGTGTGCGTCGGCATGCAGATCCTGTTCGCACGCGGTGTCGAGTTCGGTGTCGAGTCGCAGGGCTGCGGCCAGTGGCCGGGGTCGGTGGTACGGCTGGACGCTCCGGTGATCCCGCACATGGGTTGGAACGTCGTCGACGCCGCCGCGGGCAGTTCGCTGTTCAAGGGCCTCGATCCCACCACTCGGTTCTACTTCGTGCACTCCTACGCCGCGCAGGCTTGGGAAGGTGATCCGACCGCACGGCTGACGTGGGCGACCCACAGCGTGCCGTTCCTGGCCGCGGTCGAGGACGGCGTACTGGCTGCCACGCAGTTCCATCCGGAGAAAAGCGGCGACGCGGGTGCGACGCTGCTGGCCAATTGGGTCTCGGACCTGTGAGGACGCTAGGTTAGGCCCCCGTGCCGGTAAATACGCCATTGATACTTCTGCCTGCCGTCGACGTGGTCGACGGCAGGGCGGTGCGGCTTGTCCAGGGGCAGGCAGGCAGCGAAACCGAGTACGGCTCCGCGCTTGACGCCGCGATGACGTGGCAGCGCGACGGCGCGGAGTGGATCCATCTCGTTGACCTGGATGCGGCGTTCGGCAGGGGATCCAACCGCGAACTGCTCGCCGAGGTGGTCGGCAAGCTCGACGTCGCCGTGGAACTGTCCGGCGGGATCCGCGACGACGACTCGCTGACGGCTGCGCTGGCGACCGGTTGTGCACGGGTCAATCTGGGCACCGCGGCACTGGAGAACCCGCAGTGGTGTGCGCATGCGATCGCCGAGCACGGCGACAAGGTAGCGGTCGGGCTGGATGTGAAGATCGTCGACGGCCGCCACCGGCTCCGCGGCCGCGGCTGGGAGACCGACGGCGGCGATCTGTGGCCGGTCCTCGAACGTCTTGACGGACAGGGTTGTTCACGGTTCGTCGTCACCGATGTGACCAAGGACGGCACGTTGGAGGGGCCCAACCTCGACCTGCTGTCCGGCGTCGCGGCTCGCACCGATGCGCCGGTGATCGCATCGGGCGGCGTGTCCAGTCTGGACGACCTACGTGCCATCGCCACGCTCACGGGTAGCGGCATCGAGGGCGCCATCATCGGAAAAGCCTTGTATGCCGGCCGCTTCACGCTGCCACAGGCCCTGGCCGCGGTAGGGGAGTAACCGGAAATGCCACTCGACGAGACCGACCTCGACGCGCTGGTCTCGCAGGCCGCCGCGATCCTCGATGCGGCCGCCGAACCGTTCGTGTCCGGCCACCGTGCCGACTCGGCGGTCCAGAAGAAGGGCGACGACTTCGCGACGGAGGTCGATCTGGCCATCGAGCGGCAGGTGGTCGAGGCGCTGAAGTCGGAGACCGGTATCGACGTGCACGGCGAGGAGTTCGGCGGCGCCGACATCGAGTCACCGTTGGTCTGGGTGCTCGACCCGATCGACGGCACGTTCAACTATGCGGCGGGTCTCCCGACCGCTGCGATCCTGCTGGCCCTGGTCCGCGACGGGGAACCCGTGGCGGGCCTGACATGGATGCCGTTCACCGGTCAGCGTTTCACCGCAGTGGTCGGAAAACCGTTGTACGCCAACGACGTCGCGCAACCACCGCTGCAGCCGGCCAAACTCGCCGACAGCGTGGTCGGCACCGGCACCTTCGACATCGACTCCAAGGGACGTTTCCCGGGCCGATATCGCCTCGCGATCCTCGAGCGCCTGAGCCGCAAGTGTTCCCGGATGCGGATGCACGGGGCCATCGGCCTCGACCTGGCATACACCGGGGCCGGAATCCTGGGTGGCGCAGTCACGTTCGGCGGGCATGTCTGGGATCACGCGGCCGGCGTCGCGTTGGTGCGCGCAGCGGGCGGCACCGTCAGCGATCTGCACGGAAACGACTGGACGATCAACTCCAAGTCGGCGTTGGCCGGCGTGCCGGGGGTACACGCCGAAGTACTCGACATCGTCTTGTCGGTCGGCGACCCGGATGACTACCGGTGAACCCGAAAGACCTGGCGGTTCGCATCATCCCCTGCCTGGACGTCGACGACGGCCGGGTGGTCAAGGGCGTGAACTTCGAAAACCTGCGCGATGCGGGCGATCCGGTGGAGCTCGCCGCCGCCTATGACCGCGAGGGCGCCGATGAGCTGACATTTTTGGACGTGACGGCATCGTCGTCGGGTCGCGCGACCATGCTGGAGGTGGTCAAGCGCACCGCCGAGCAGGTGTTCATCCCGCTGACGGTCGGCGGCGGCGTGCGGTCGGTGGCCGACGTCGACGTGCTGCTGCGCGCCGGTGCCGACAAGGTCGCCGTCAACACCGCCGCGATAGCGCGTCCGGAGCTGCTGGCCGAGTTGTCCCGCCAGTTCGGGTCGCAGTGCATCGTGTTGTCGGTCGACGCGCGCACCGTGCCCGACGGTGCGGAGCCGACGGAGTCGGGCTGGGAGGTGACCACGCACGGCGGGCGGCGCGGTACCGGTATGGACGCCATCGAATGGGCCACCCGTGGTGCAGAATTAGGCGTCGGCGAGATCCTGCTCAACTCGATGGATTTCGACGGCACGAAGGCCGGCTTCGATCTCGCAATGCTGCGGGCGGTCCGTGGCGCTGTCAGTATCCCGGTGATCGCCAGCGGCGGCGCCGGCGCCAAGGAACATTTCGCGCCCGCCGTTGTTGCAGGTGCCGACGCCGTGCTGGCCGCCAGCGTGTTCCACTTCCGTGAGCTGACCATCGCCGAGGTGAAGGCGGCGATGGCCGAAGAAGGGATCACGGTCCGATGAGCTTGCGGGAAGAGCAGAAGGCAGCGATGAGCGCTTGCGCGAAGAGCAGAAGGTAGCGATGACATTAGACGCGGGAATCGCGTCGCGATTGAAGCGCGACGCCAATGGGCTGTTCACCGCCGTCGCCCAGGAGCGCGGCTCGGGCGAGGTGCTCATGGTCGCGTGGATGGACGACATCGCGCTGGCCCGTACTCTCGAAACGCGAAGGGCTACTTACTATTCCCGGTCCCGAGGCGAGCACTGGGTCAAGGGCGAAACATCCGGCCATACTCAGCATGTGCATTCGGTACGGCTCGATTGTGACGGCGACACCGTGCTGCTCGAGGTGGAGCAGGTCGGCGGCGCCTGCCACACCGGCGACCACAGCTGCTTCGACGCCGACGTGTTGCTCGGGCCGGAGGACTAGGTTCTCCTGTGTTGAAGAAGGCCGCCGCTTTCGCCGCCGTCGCCGCCGCGCCGTTAGCTATTCGCGGTTTCCTGGGCCTGCGGGAAGCGCTGTCGGCCGTCGACCCCGAGCTGCGTTCTCCCGGGATGCTCGCTCTTGCCGTCCCGTTCAACCGGTTGACGCTTCCCTTCGTCCGGATGGGCTACCGATTCAGCTCCAGTCCCGGCGAAGGGGTCACGCAGACCACACATCATGTCGAGGACGGTGTCCGGGTCCTGGTGTTCTCTCCGACGGAGGGCCCGGCGCCGCGACCGGCCGTGCTGTGGATCCACGGGGGCGGAATGTGTGTGGGGACACCGCAGATCGAGGCGGTGCTTTCCGCAGGCATGGCTCGAGAGATCGGCGCATGTGTGGTGTCGCCGGCGTATCGACTGGCGCCTGAGCATCCGTTTCCCGCGGCGCTCGACGACTGCATGACCACCCTGAAGTGGATGACTGAACACGCTGCGGAACTGGGCATCGACGCCGATCGCATTGCCGTTCACGGCGTCAGTGCCGGCGGTGGCCTGGCCGCTGCGGTCGCGCAGCGCGCCTTCGACGAGGGCATCGCGGTTCGCGTCCAGGCGATCGCGTACTCCATGCTCGATGACCGGACCGCACTCAACGATGACCATGGCGGCCGCGGGGAGCTGACGTGGTCGTCGTCCTCCAACAGGTTCGCCTGGACTGCTTATCTGGGGCGTGTGCCGCGAATGTCGGACGCTCCTGAATATGCCGCACCGGCACGACGTACGGACGTCCACGGCCTGCCGCCTGCGTGGATTGGGGTCGGCGAACAGGACCTTTTCTACGACGAGAACGTCGCCTACGCCGAGCGACTGAAAGCCGCCGGTGTGCCGTGTGAACTCGTCACCGTTCCCGGCATGTACCACGGCGCCGATCACATCGCCCCGAAAGCGCTGTCAATGCAGCGCTTTCACGCCAGTATGAAGGATTTTCTGCGCACCTATCTCGACGCGGCGGCGATTTCTACATGAGGGCTGCGATCACGCTCGTGCCACGACCCTGGTGCAGATTTCGGCGCGCCTTCTCACGGCTCGATGATGCGAGTGGCCTTGGCGCGCGCCGTCCATCGACCTTCGTGGTAGCCGACGACGACGGGATGGTCGAATGCGGCGCTGACGGTGTCGGTGGTGACCGTCGAGCGGGCATCGCCGATCGCCACCGTTCGCCCCTCGGCAATTAGCAGCGCATGCGTCGTGGTGGTGGGCAGTTCTTCGAGGTGATGCGTGACGAGGATCGAGGCGACTTCCGGGTGCGTCTCGTCGAGCGAGTCGAGCGTTTCCAGCAGTTGCTCGCGCGCGGCCACGTCCAGGCCGGTGGTCGGCTCGTCGAGGAGCAGCAGGCGTGGTTCGGACACGAGCGCTCGGGCGATCAGAGTGCGACCGCGTTCGCCCTGCGACAGCGTCGGCCAGACGTCGTCGGCCTTGTGTGACAGGCCGACCGCGGCGATCATCGCATCCGCATGGCCGCGCTCGGCGGCGCTCGGCGTCCAGCGCATCGGAATGTCGATGGTGGCGGTGATACCGGTCAGCACCACCTCGCGGACGGTAAGCGAATACTGCAGGCGGTGGCGCGGTTGACGTGGCCGATGAACCGGCGCAGGCCGGCGAGCTCCACGCGACCCATCTGCTCGCCCAGGATTTGCACCGTCCCCGACGACGGAAACGTCACGGCCGCACAGAAACCCAGCAGCGTGCTCTTGCCCGCTCCGTTGGGACCGAGTAGAGCCCAGTGCTCGCCGGGGTTCACGGTGAGCGAGACGCCGTCGATGATCTGCTTGCCGTCGCGGCGAAACGTCACATCGCGAAGCGCCAGAACCGGTGTCACGCCGACTGCCGCTGTCGCAGCACCTCCAGCGCCTTGTCGGCATGGGTGTCCATGCTGAACTCACTGGCGATCACGTCGAGAACGGTCCCGTCCGTGTCGATCACGAATGTCGTGCGCTTGACGGGCATCAACTTGCCCAGCAGCCCGCGCTTCACGCCGAATTGGGCGGCGATCTTGCCGTCCCCGTCCGACAGCAGCGGGTAGTCGAAGCGCTGGGTGTCGGAGAACTTGGCCTGTTTGGCGACGGGATCGGTGCTGATGCCGACGCGCGACGCCCCGACAGCGGCGAACTCGCCGGCGAGGTCGCGGAAGTGGCAAGCCTCTTTCGTGCACCCGGGTGTCATGGCGGCGGGGTAGAAGAACAATACGAGCGGGCCGTCGGCGAGCAAAGATGTGAGGCTTCGCACAGCACCCGTTTGGTCTGGTAATTCGAACTCGGAGACCCGGTCACCACGTTTCATGAGTGTCACGCTACGCCGACTGACTGCCGGTCCCGGCCGGGGAGTCTGGGAGGATTATCAGGTGCAAACCACCGCCAACCTCAGTGTGACGACTTCGCGTGAGGACTTCCGGGCGCTGGCCGCCGGGCACCGCGTCGTTCCGGTGACCCGAAAGGTGCTCGCCGACAGCGAGACGCCGTTGTCGGCGTACCGCAAGCTGGCCGCCAACCGCCCGGGCACGTTTTTGCTGGAATCTGCGGAGAACGGCCGATCCTGGTCACGCTGGTCGTTCGTCGGTGCTGGTGCCCCGTCGGCTTTCACGGTCCGCAACGGCGAGGCCGCCTGGTTGGGCGTCACGCCGCAGGACGCCCCTGGCGGCACCGATCCGCTGCACGCCCTGCACCAGACGCTGGAACTGCTGCAGACCGAACCGGTGCCCGGGCTGCCGCCCCTGTCGGGCGGCCTGGTGGGCTTCTTCGCCTACGACCTGGTGCGCAGGCTGGAACGGCTGCCGGAACTGGCCGTCGATGATCTGAAGCTGCCCGACATCCTGCTGCTACTGGCCACCGACATCGCCGCGGTCGACCACCACGAGGGCACCATCACGCTGATCGCCAACGCGGTGAACTGGAATGGCACCGACGAACGCGTGGACTGGGCCTACGACGACGCCGTCGCGCGGTTGGACGTGATGACCGAGGCGCTCGGCCGCAACTTGTCGTCGACGGTGGCCACGTTCAACAGGCCCGAGCCGCTGAACCGCCAACAGCGTTCGGTGCAGGAATACGGTGCGATCGTCGAGCGGCTCGTCGGCGAAATCGAGGCAGGCGAAGCATTCCAGGTGGTGCCGTCGCAGCGGTTCGAGGTGGATACCGACGCCAATCCGCTCGACGTGTACCGGATGCTGCGGGTGTCCAACCCCAGCCCGTACATGTACCTGTTGAATGTGCCCGATGCCGATGGCGGACTGGACTTTTCGGTCGTCGGGTCGAGTCCCGAAGCCCTGGTTACCGTGAAGGACGGGCGGGCCACGACACACCCGATCGCCGGAACACGGTGGCGCGGCGCCGACGAAGAAGAAGATGTGCTGCTCGAGAAGGAGTTGCAGGAAGACGAGAAGGAACGCGCCGAACACCTGATGCTCGTCGACCTCGGCCGCAACGACCTCGGCCGCGTTTGCGTGCCGGGGACCGTCCGGGTCGAGGACTACAGCCACATCGAGCGCTACAGCCACGTGATGCACCTCGTGTCGACGGTGACGGGGCAGTTGGCCGACGGCAAGACAGCGCTGGACGCCGTCACCGCATGCTTTCCGGCCGGCACGCTCACGGGCGCGCCGAAAGTTCGGGCGATGGAGCTCATCGAGGAGGTCGAGCTGACCCGCCGCGGTCTCTACGGCGGTGTCCTCGGTTACCTGGACTTCGCGGGCGATGCCGACTTCGCGATCGCGATCCGGACGGCGCTGATGCGCGACGGTACGGCGTATGTGCAGGCGGGCGGGGGAGTCGTGGCCGACTCGAACGGTCCCTACGAGTACAACGAGGCCGCGAACAAGGCCAAGGCGGTGCTCAACGCCATCGCCGCGGCGGAAACCCTGGCCGAGCCATGAAGCACGTCGGCCAGCTGATGCTTCTGGTGGCGGCCGGTGCGCTGTGGCTGGCGTCGCGGATGACGTGGGTGGTGGTCAGCTCATTCGACGGCTTGGGCCAGCCTGAAACAGCCGACCTGAACGGCGGGAAGTGGTCGACGGCGCTTGTGCCGCTCGCGGTGATCCTGTTGGCGGCGGTGCTCAAGTCGACGGTGGGGCCGCGGTGGCAGTTGCGTCTGCTGGCTCTGGTCGTGGGCGTGCTGAGCGGCGTGATGGCCTATCTGGCGATCAGTTTGTGGGTGGTCCCCGATGTGGCCGTGCGCGCCGCAGGCCTCGCCGACGTGGCGGTGGCGGATCTCGTCGGCACTCAGCGGCACTACTGGGGCGCTGTCATCACCGTGATCGCCGCCGTACTGACGCTCGCCGGCGCCGTTCTGCTCATGCGGGCACCGGTGCGGGAGCAGTCCGCCGACGAGAAGTACGAGGCTCCCGCGCGACGGCGCGAGACGGCGCGCCGGCGGGCCGCGGCGGGCGACGAGATGTCGGAGCGCACGATGTGGGACGCGCTCGACGAAGGCCGCGATCCCACCGAACATGACACCGAGGGGCGGTGAGGGAGGATGTGTTCGGTGCGGCTACCCTTCGATGAAGATCATGCGGCAGCAAGCCGGCGCGAAGGCGGAGGGAGTCCACGGCTGATGAGTTCGGCGACCGTGCTCGACTCCATCATCGAAGGAGTCCGCGCCGACGTCGCCGCACGCGAGGCCGCCGTCAGCCTCGACGAAGTCAAGGTGGCCGCCAAGGCCGCGCCTTCGCCGCTGAATGTGATGGCCGCATTGCGTGAACCGGGCATCGGGGTCATCGCCGAGGTGAAGCGCGCCAGCCCGTCTCGCGGCGCAATCGCCACGATCTCCGATCCGGCGAAACTCGCACGCGCATACCAGGACGGCGGCGCTCGCATCATCAGCGTGCTGACCGAACAGCGCCGATTTCACGGGTCTCTCGACGACTTGGACGTGGTCCGCGCATCGGCGTCAATCCCGGTGTTGCGCAAGGACTTCATCGTGCGGCCCTACCAGATCCACGAGGCGCGTGCGCACGGGGCGGACATGCTGCTGCTCATCGTCGCGGCGCTGGAGCAGTCCGCGCTGGTGTCGATGCTGGATCGCACGGAGTCGCTCGGCATGACCGCGCTGGTGGAGGTGCACACCGAGCAGGAAGCCGACCGTGCGCTGCAGGCCGGCGCGAAGGTGATCGGTGTCAACGCACGCGACCTCAAGACTCTCGACGTCGACCGGGACTGCTTCGCGCGCATCGCCCCCGGCCTGCCCAGTGACATCATTCGAATCGCCGAATCGGGTGTGCGTGGTCCGGCCGATCTGCTGGCCTACGCAGGTGCCGGCGCCGACGCTGTCCTCGTCGGCGAGGGTCTGGTCACAAGTGGGGATCCCCGCTCCGCCGTCGCCGATCTGGTCACCGCAGGTACGCATCCGTCCTGCCCGAAACCCTCACGCTGACAAGTGGCCGACCTCACCGGCCCCGAGTTGCCGCGTTCCAGCGCGGCAGTCGCCGAGCCGACCATCCACGATCCAGATGCCAAGGGCCATTTCGGCGCTTACGGAGGACGACTGGTTCCCGAGGCGTTGATGGCCGTCATCGAAGAAGTCACCGCCTCATACGAAAAGGCCCGCGGTGACCAGACCTTCCTCGATGAATTGGACCGGTTGCAGCGGCATTACAGTGGCCGGCCGTCACCGCTCTACGAAGCCGCGCGGCTCAGCGAGCATGCAGGCGGAGCGCGCATCTTTCTCAAGCGAGAAGATCTGAACCACACGGGTTCTCACAAGATCAACAACGTGCTGGGCCAGGCTCTGCTGGCGCGTCAAATGGGCAAGTCGCGCGTCATCGCCGAGACCGGCGCCGGCCAGCACGGCGTGGCCACCGCGACGGCGTGCGCGTTGCTGGGCCTGGACTGCGTGATCTACATGGGCGCCGTCGACACTGCCCGCCAGGCGCTGAATGTCGCGCGGATGCGCCTGCTGGGGGCCGAGGTCGTGTCAGTGGAGTCCGGTTCGAAGACGCTCAAAGACGCGATCAACGAGGCGTTTCGTGACTGGGTGACAAACGCGGACGACACCTACTACTGCTTCGGCACCGCGGCCGGCCCGCATCCGTTTCCGCTGATGGTCCGTGACTTTCAACGCGTGATCGGACTGGAGGCGCGTGCCCAGATCCAGGACCAGGCGGGTCGGCTACCCGACGCGGTCACCGCGTGCATCGGCGGCGGATCCAACGCCATCGGCATCTTCCACGCGTTCATCGACGACCCGGCCGTGAAGTTGGTCGGGTTCGAGGCGGCGGGCGACGGAGTCGAAACCGGCAGGCACGCCGCGACCTTCACCGGGGGATCGCCCGGTGCGTTTCAGGGCTCGTTCTCATACCTGTTGCAGGACGAGGACGGCCAGACCATCGAGTCGCATTCGATCTCGGCGGGCCTGGACTATCCCGGCGTCGGGCCCGAGCACGCGTTCCTCAAAGACACTGGTCGCGCGGATTACCGCCCGATAACCGACCGCGAGGCGATGGCGGCGTTCGGCCTGCTGTGCAGGACTGAAGGCATCATCCCGGCCATCGAATCGGCTCATGCGGTTGCGGGAGCGCTGACGTTGGGCAAGGAACTGGGCAACCACTCGATCATCGTGGTGAACATGTCCGGCCGCGGCGACAAAGACGTGGAGACTGCCGCCAAATGGTTCGGCCTGCTCGACGGCCCGGGGGCCGCTGCGTCATGACTAGTGCTCTTTCCGGCCTCTTCGGCACGTGCCGGCAGGAGGGCCGCTCGGCTCTGATCGGCTACCTGCCGACCGGCTACCCGGACGTGCCCAAGTCGATCTCGGCGATGACGGCGCTGGTCGAATCCGGTTGCGACATCATCGAAGTGGGCATGCCGTACTCCGACCCCGGCATGGACGGGCCGACGATCGCGACGGCAACCGAGGCAGCGCTGCGCGGCGGTGTGCGGGTGCGCGACTCGTTGGCGGCGGTCGAGGCGATCAGCAAGTCCGGTGGGCGCGCGGTCGTGATGACCTATTGGAATCTCGTACTGCATTACGGTGTGGACGCTTTCGCGCGGGATCTGGCTTCGGCCGGAGGGCTCGGCATGATCACCCCGGACCTGATTCCAGATGAAGCGGACGAGTGGTTCGCGGTATCCGATGCACACGGTCTGGACCGCATCTTCCTGGTGGCGCCGTCGTCGACGCCGGAGCGCCTGGCCGCGACGGTCAACGCGTCGCGCGGATTCGTCTATGCAGCGTCCACCATGGGTGTGACCGGCGCGCGCGACGCGGTTTCGGCTGCCGCACCCGAGCTGGTGCGACGCGTGAAGGCGGTGTCAGACATTCCGGTCGGCGTCGGACTGGGGGTGAGGTCGCGTGAGCAGGCTGCCCAAATCGGTGCGTTCGCAGACGGTGTAATTGTTGGTTCGGCCCTGGTGTCGGCGCTCACGGATGGCCTGGTCGCCGTGCGCGCACTGACCGAGGAATTGGCCGATGGTGTGCGGCAAAGGATTCCGGCGTGACAACGACCATACTTGCCTCGTTTCCGAGCCCGCCGCAAGGCGTCTGGCATCTGGGGTTCATTCCGATCCGCGCATATGCGCTGTTCATCCTGGTAGGTGTGATCGCCGCGTTATTCATCGGCAACAAGCGGTGGTCCGATCGCGGCGGCGAGCCCGGGGTGGTTTTCGATATCGCGTTGTGGGCCATCATCTTCGGGCTGATTGGTGGCCGCCTCTACCATGTCCTCACTGACTGGTCCACCTACTTCGGCCCCGGCGGTGCGGGTCTGTTGGCCGCGTTCAAGATTCAGGAGGGCGGCCTCGGTATCTGGGGTGCCGTCGCACTCGGTGGTGTCGGTGCATGGATCGGATGTCGACGGCGAGGCATCCCGCTCCCCGCCTTCGGCGACGCCATTGCACCGGGAATCGTATTGGCACAGGCGATCGGCCGGATCGGTAACTACTTCAATCAGGAGCTGTACGGCAGGGCAACGTCGCTGCCGTGGGGGCTGGAAATCTTCGAGCGCAGGGATGCCAATGGCGCACTCGATTCCCTAAACGGGGTGTCGACGGGCCAGCTGATCGAGATCGTCCACCCCACCTTCCTGTATGAGTTGCTGTGGAACCTCCTGGTGTTCGCGTTTCTCATCTGGATGGACCGCCGCTACCGGATCGGCCATGGCAGGCTGTTCGCGCTGTACGTCGCCGCCTACTGCTTCGGGCGATTCTGGGTCGAGCTGATGCGCAGCGATACAGCAACACACATCGCCGGCATCCGGATCAATTCGTTCGTGTCGGTCTTCGTCTTCATCGGCGCCGTCGTCTACATCATGGTTGCGCCGAAGGGCCGCGAAGACCCGTCCGAGCTGCAAGGAGACGAAGCCGTTTCGGCGAAGGTCACGCAGGACGCTGACAAGCCGTCGCCGATGGATGAGGTCACCAAGGAATTGGCCGCCGTGGCGGCCACGACCGGGGTGGTGGCCGCCGCCAAGGCCGCAGGCGCCAGCGACGACGAAGACGCCGCTGCAGAGGAAGACGCCGCTGACGAGGCGGACGTACCCGAGGCGGTCGCCGAGAGCGAGCAACTCGCGGCCGACGTCGAGACCGCGCCCACCGAAGAGATCGCAGAGGCCGAGGCATTCGCTGAGGCGGGCGAGAAGGCCGACGCGGATGAAGCCGACGCGGTCGGCGGCGTGGGCTCGGTCGAGGGCGAGGATGCGGTCGAGGCTGAAGCGGCAGCGCCGGAGGTTCATGAGGCCGCGGTCGGGAACGCCGAGGAGGCGGCTGGGGTCGCTGATGAGGTAGCCGTCGACGAGCCCGAGGCCGCCGAATCTGAGGCTGAAGCTGCTGAAGAAGCTGCCCAGGTCGCTGACGAGGCAGCCGATGACGAGCCCGGGGACATCGAGGGCGAAGCCGAGCAGCAAGACAAGGACTCGGAGCCGGCGGCCGGTGAACCTGAGGCGGTTGGTGGTGTGGGTGCCGTCGAGGGTGAGGATGCGGTCGAGGCTGAAGCGGCAGCGCCGGAGGTTCATGAGGCCGCGGTCGGGAACGCCGAGGAGGCGGCTGGGGTCGCTGATGAGGTAGCCGTAGACGAGCCCGAGGCCGCCGAATCTGAGGCTGAAGCTGCTGAAGAAGCTGCCCAGGTCGCTGACGAGGCAGCCGATGACGAGCCCGGGGACATCGAAGGCGAAGCCGAGCAGCAAGACAAGGACTCGGAGCCGGCGGCCGGTGAACCTGAGGCGGTTGGTGGTGTGGGTGCCGTCGAGGGTGAGGATGCGGTCGAGGCTGAAGCGGCAGCGCGGGAGGTTCATGAGGCCGCGGTCGGGAACGCCGAGGAGGCGGCTGGGGTCGCTGATGAGGTAGCCGTAGACGAGCCCGAGGCCGCCGAAGGCGAAGCCGAGCAGCAAGACAAGGACTCGGAGCCGGCGGCCGCTGAACCTGAGGCGGTTGGTGGTGTGGGCTCGGTCGAAGGTGACGATGCGGTCGAGGCTGAAGCCGCAGCGCCGGAAGCGCACGAGGCCGCGATCGACAGTGCCGAAGAAGCCGCCCAGGTCGCTGACGAGGTAGCCGGTGACGAGCCCGAGGTCATCGAGGGCGAGGCCGAGCAGCACGAGCAGGACTCAGGGCCAGAGGCTACCGGCGGTCTTGGTGCCGTCGAGGGTGACGAGGTAACCGCAGCAGAGCAAGCTGCGCCGGAGGTTCACGAGGCCGCGGTCGAAAGTGCTGACGAGGCAGCCACGGCAGCCGACGAGATTGCCGGCGAGCCCGAAGAGGCCGGACCTCCGCCCACGGACGGGGACACGTCGAAGGCCCAGCCCGAAACGACGCGGGCCGCCTCAGAACCTGCGCAACAAGAAGTTGCGCGCGGCCGGCTTCGCGGTTGGCTCCGTGCCCGCCGCAATCGCTGAATCTCCTTGACAGCCGGGCCGTCAGACTCCCGCTACTGCACAGCGGCTGGCCTGGCGCGATCGATGAAGTCGATACGGTAGGCCTCGGGCCCGTCAGCAGTACGCTCATGCCGTGGCGGACACGGCGTACGCATCTTGCGATGGTCTGAGTCTGGCGTATCAGGTGTTCGGGGACGGACCGATCGAGCTTGTCTTCGCCGGATCTTTCGCCAGCCACCTCGACCTGTACTGGACCGTGCCCGAATTTGTGGCCTTCTTCGAGCGGCTCTCCACGTTCTGTCGCATCGTGCTGTTCGACAAGGCCGGAGCGGGGCTGTCGGACCCGATGCCGAGAGTTCGCACGCTGGAAGAGAGGGCGGCCGAGATCGAGGCTGTCATGGATGCCGCCGGCTTCGAACGAGCGGTGCTTTTCGGGGCGAGCGAGGGGGGCCCAGCCGCCATCGTCTTCGCGGCCACACGACCTCAGCGAACGCGAGCGTTGATTCTCACCGGCGCCTTCGCCTACTCCTTCGCCCACGACTGGGACGACTTGGACCGCGACCCGGCGGAGCTTCGGGCGCGCCTCGTGCGCGAGCTGGGTGAGGACTACACGCCCTCGGTGCAACAGCTCACCCGCTGGCAGGCTTGGAGCCGTGCCGCTATGTCGGCATGGGGCAGCGGCGAAGCGGGCAAGGCTCTGCTGCCGTCGGTGCGGTCGATTCGCCTGCTCGCAATGGTGGAGCGCATGAGCGCCAGCCCGGGGATGGCGCGGGTGGCATTCGAAGCCATGTTTCGGATTGACGTGCGGCCGATCCTGCCGACGATTTCCGTGCCCACGTTGGTCATCCATGCCCGCGACGAAATCGTTCCGGTGCAGTGCGGCCGGGACCTCGCCGACCACATCCCCGGGGCGCGGATGCTCGAAGTCGAGGGCGGTGACCACGCACCGTGGCTCGCCGATCCCGACAGGATCCTGACCGAGGTCGAGGAGTTCCTCACCGGCAGCCAGGCGGCGCCGTCCCAGTCACGTCGAGCCCTACGCACCGTGTTGTTCACCGACGTGGTCGCCTCAACCCAACACGCGGCTGCGGCGGGCGACGAGCGGTGGCGTGCGGTGCTGCACCGGCTCGGCGAGATCACCGCGGAGCTCACGGAACGCTTCGGCGGCACGGTGGTGGAGAGAACGGGCGACGGCCACCTGATGACTTTCGACGGACCGACGCAGGCGATCCGTTGCACCGAGGCCTTGCGCGCTGAGGCAGAGACTTTGAATATCGAGATCCGCGCCGGTATTCACACCGGCGAGTGCGAACTGCTGGGCAACGGCATCGGCGGGATCGCCGTACACATCGCGGCGCGGATCGTCGCTCAGGCCCGCCCCGGCGAAATCCTCGTGTCACGGACCGTGTGTGACCTGGTCGTCGGGTCGGGCACGGGATTCGAGGACCGCGGCAGCGTCGTGCTGCGTGGCGTGCCCGGCACCTGGCAACTCCTGGCGGTCGATCGCGAAGGCCCGCGCACGGGATCGGCCGAGGCGAAATTGGTATCAACGCCGACACCCGGTCCTCGCACTGCGATGCGCCGCTCGGACCGCGCCGTGGCCGCGATGGCCAGGCGCACGCCGTGGATCCTGCGCGGGGTGGCCTTCCTCGTTCCGACCACCGGACGCAGATGAAAACCTACGTTGAGCCGCAACGGTTTACGCCGTCACGCCGACGGTCTCAGGCTGCTCAGCGGCTTCGACCCATTCAGGCCACGACCTCAAAGGCAGCGAAAACCAGGTACCTAAGCGGTAGCGTCATTGGTTGCTGGCTGCGCCGTCCGGGGTGGTGAAACTTCCGACTCCACGACACCGCTCCAGCGACGTTGGGAGGGGAGACCACCATGAAGCGCTGGATCGCCGGAGGGTCGACTGCTCTGCTGATGGTCGCAGGACTGATCACCTCGGCACCGCCGGCCGGTGCCGGCTGCCGGTACGGAGGACCCGTCATCACAAGTGCGACGGGCCCGTCCAGCCCGACGGCACATGGCAACGCTGCATCGCAGTGGCCCGGTGGATTCCCAGCGGTTTGAGTTCCCACCCAGTGCCCGAAAAGCACTGCGATCCGATGGGTCCCGGCCAGCAACTTGCGGATGTCGCCTTCAGCGACCCACCGATGCACATTGACGACTGAACCGGGACCTTCGTCGAAGATATAAGCGACCTGTCCGCTAGAGGCCATGCGTTCCGATCAGCTGTCCGATTGACCGAATGTCGACCTGGCCTTTGAAGTCCAGCCGAACCTTTCCGAGACCCGAGAACCACAGTTCGAGTTCGGCGTCCAGATCGATCCGCCCCGCTGTCTCGACGCTCCAGGCCTGGATCTTGCTGTACGGGAGCGATGAGTAGTCGCGTTTCTTGCCGGTCAGCCCTTGGACGTTTATCGCAATGAGGCGCTTGTTCGTGAATACGACTGAGTCGCGCATGCCCTTGAAACTGAGATGAACTATCTCGCCGTCCACGAGGATGAGCGCCAGTTCAGCTGCCATCGTTCTCGGGTCGCTCGGACCTCGCCTTGCGAACAGCCCGCCGCTTTGAAACGGTCCGCTTCTGTCAGTTTCCGAGCAGGGTCAGGCGAGGTGAAAATCGCGATCGTCTGGTCGAGTCAGCATCGCGGCCATGGTTTTGCGGTCGTACGGCCACAGATCCACGTTGCCGTCCTCGGTGAGATACCACGAGTTGCAACCGGTGTTCCACACCGTCGGGCCCAGCGCAGTCATGACGTCATCGGTGAAGTTCGTCGTCGCTTGCTCGGTGACTTCGACGGTGCGAAACTCGCCGTCGCGGAACCGCCGGAGCCATTCGGCGATGTAGCGCGCGGTCAACTCAGAGGAATACTGCAACGAGATCGAGCCGGTCGGCGAGTTGGGCCCGAGCACAGTGAACAAGTTCGGGAATCCCGGAATGGTCGTCATGCGGTAAGCCCGAGGGCCTTTCGCCCAAGCCTCGTCGATCTTCAGGCCGTCGCGGCCGCGCAGGTCCATCGGTCGCATGTAGTTGTGGGCCTGAAATCCGGTGGCCAGTACCACAAGTTCGACATCATGTTCGCGGCCGTCGGAGGTCCTAATGCCCCGCGGCGTGAACTCGTCGATCGCGGCGGTGACGACGTCGGCATTCCGGGATCGGATTGCTCGGTAGTACGAGGCTGACATCACTTGGCGCTTACAGAAGGGTTGATAGTCCGGTGTGAGACGGTCGCGCAAAGCCCGATCTCGGATCTGGATGCGCAGGCACCAACGCGCGTAGTTCTGGGCTAGCCGTCGCTGCCAAGTCGGCCGCACGGCGATGTCAGTCAGGATTCGCGAGCCTGCGAGCAAGCCGGAATACAGCCGGCGGTGCAGAGCCGGCAGCCGTCGGAGCACATTGCCGAGGAGCGCCGGTTGCGCAAGTCCCATCGGCGCCCATATGACCCACTGCGGGGTTCGCACGAAGTGCTTGATGTGCCCGGCGTCGCGCTGGAGCGCCGACACGATCTGCACGCCGGTCGAGCCGGTTCCGATGACGGCTATTCTACGATCGCGGGTGGCGATCCTGTCATCCCACCGCGCCGTGTGCACGACATCGCCGCCGAACGTGTTGAGCCCAGGGATATCTGGCGTAAAAGGGTGATGCAGCACACCGGTTGCGGCGATCAAGAAGTCGGCTTCGAATCGTGCTCCGTCTGCGGTTTCGATGTGCCATGTCGGGTCGATGAAGACGGCCGAGATAACCTCGGCATTCAATCTGATCCGGTCGTCGAGGTCGAACCGCTCGACGACCTCGCGAAGGTAGCGCTGGATCTCGCCGCCCGGAGCGAACACCTTGGACCAATCCGGTTTGGGCGCGAACGAGAACTGGTAGAGCTGCGAGGGCACGTCGCACGTCAGTCCGGGGTAATGATTCCAGTACCAGACACCGCCGACGTCGGCGCCTTTCTCCACAATGGTGAAATCTCTGAATCCAGCGTGCTGCAGGGTCACCGCAGTGGCGATGCCCGCGACCCCCGCTCCGACGATGACGATTCGCGGCTCGCGACTCATCGTCGCTCCCGCGCCTGTGTCTCGATCGCTTCGTCGTAGGCTTCGCGCACGTCTACTTGTACCGAAGTCAGCGCCCGACGGTGTCGTATTGCTCTGCGGCCCAAGCGCATCAACGGCATGGGTGTCACCGCGGCGAGTAGGTCCCAGCCCGCGAGATAGCGCGGCACCGTTATTTCGGCGCGCCGGCTGTTCACACTGGCGACTATTGCCTTGGCGACTGCTTCGGGCTCCACAGTCGGCAGGCCGCGTCCGAGCGGTACGCCTGCCGCCAGCCGTGTACGCACTGCGCTGGGCAGAACGGTTGACACGCTGACGCCGGAATAGCGGTACTCCTCACGAACCGCCGCCGACAAACCCACCGCGGCGAACTTGCTGGCGTTATACACCGCCATGCCGGGAACGGCCAACTTTCCCGCCATCGACGCGACGTTCACAACATGACCGCGTCGGCGTTTGATCATGTGGGGCAGCACAAGTCGCATGCCGTGGATCAGACCCCAGACATTCACGTCGAGCGTGACCCTGCTGACGGCGTCGTCTTCAGTAAGGAAGTCGCCCAGGGGCATCACGCCTGCGTTGTTGACCAGCACGTCGATACGGCCATGTCGCTCGAGAACACCGGAGACGAATCCGGCGAACGACTCCCGGGACGTGACGTCGACGCGAGGTGCGCTGTCCAGATCGGCGGCACAGACCGTCGCTCCGTTGGCGGCGAAGAGATCAGCAGCGCACTTGCCGATTCCCCTCGCGGCGCCGGTTACGACGACAACTGCGTCGTCGACATCGATCCTCGGATAAGCCACAGTGTCTCCACTTCACTTAAAAACCGACGGTATCTGGAGCCTAGCGGTATGTCAAAGGCGTAGCATTCCGCCATGGCTCGATTGTCGCGCGCGGAAAGCCAGGCCCAGACCAGATCACAGCTGATCGCCACCGCCAAGCAGATGTTTTTCGACGACGGCTATCATCCGACGTCGCTGGAGAAAGTCGCCGAGGCCGCCGGCTACTCCAAGGGGGCGGTGTATTCGAACTTCCGTAACAAGGACGAACTCTGTTCTGCGGTGCTCGACGAAGTCCGGACAGAGCGCTTCGCCGAGGTCGTCGAGTTGGTCGCGCGGCGAGACAGGTTCGAGGCACTGCAAGGGTGGGCTGAGCGCGTGATCGGCGACCCGGGGTGGACGCCGCTGGAAGCCGAGTTCGCGTTGCACGCGCGCACCGCCGACAAGGCGCGGGCCGACCTCGCCGCCCGCTTGGACAGCATCATCGACATGCTGGCCGAGGGCATGGAGAACCTGAAGTCCTCCGGGGAGCTCGACTTGAAGCTACCCAGCCGCGAGGCTGCCACCGGCCTGCTCGCTCTCGGGGTCGGACTCGGCTTGATGCGATCGATCGATCCGTCCATTCCTGTCGACGGGCTCGTCGACATGCTCCGGCTGGTGGCCGGACAAAGCTCCTAGCAACCGTCGGGTTCTGGCATGCTTGGACCCATGACTGAGCCCCAGTTCGGTGGCACCGAGGGACCTCCGCCCCCGCATCAACCGCAGTATCAGCCGCCACCTGGGAGTTATGCGCCACAGCAACCCGGATATCCACCGCCCGGCCAATACGGCCAGTATCCGGAGGCGTACATGGATCCCTCGGCTCCATATGGCCGCCACCCACTCACCGGCGAACCGCTGTCCGACAAGTCCAAGATCATCGCCGGTCTGCTTCAGTTGATCGGGCTCTTCGGCCTGGTGGGTATCGGACGCATCTACCTCGGATACACCGGACTGGGCATTGCCCAGCTTCTCGTCGGCCTCGTCACATTCGGGATCGGCGCGGTGGTGTGGGGCATCATCGACGCCGTGCTGATCTTCACCGACAAGGTCCGCGACCCGCAGGGACGGCCCCTTCGTGAGGGCACCTAGCACCGCGATCAGCCACCGGGCGCGGCGCTACACCGCACTCGGCACGGGTGCGCTGCTGGGCGGCGCCTTGGCATATGTCGGCCTGGCCGATCCGCACAACTCCCACTTCGTCTTTCCTGCCTGCCCGTTCAGGCTCTTGACCGGGTTGAACTGTCCGGCGTGTGGCGGGCTGCGGATGACGCACGACCTGTTGCACGGTGATCTGGCCGCTGCCGTCGTCGACAACATGTTCCTGCTCGTCGGCTTGCCCGCGCTACTGGTGTGGATATTGGTGCGGCGGCGCGCCGGCCGCCCGATCTTCACCATGCCTGCCGTCGCCGTCATCACCGTGCTCGCCCTCGCGTGGACAGTGGTGCGCAACCTGCCCGGGTTCCCGCTTGTGCCCACGGTTCTCGGCGGGTAGGCGCCGAGCTGCGCTGATATAATTTCTTGCGGGCCGCTGCAGTCCCGGACGGACATATCGCCAGACTGCGGAGGTAGCTTCCAGTGCTGTTTTCGGCATTGCCGCGCGCCCAGGGCCTGTACGACCCGGAACGCGAATCGGACTCGTGCGGTGTCGCAATGATCGCCGACATCCATGGCCGGCGTTCCCACGCCATCGTGGCCGACGGGCTGGTGGCCCTCGAGCACCTCGATCATCGCGGTGCAGCAGGCGCCGAAACCAACAGCGGCGACGGGGCGGGCATCCTCATCCAGTTGCCGGTCGAGCTCTTTCGCGATGCCGTCGGCTTCCAGCTGCCGTCGTCGACGCCCAGCGGCTGCAACGCATTTGCGGCAGGCATCTGCTTCCTGCCCCAGGACGCGGCCGAACGCGCAGCGGCACGCGAACACGTCGAGACCATCGCTGAAGACGAAGGCCTCGACGTCCTCGGCTGGCGGGAACTGCCCGTCGATCCGGTCGGCGCAGATCTCGGCGCGACCGCACTGGGCTGCATGCCCTACATGGCGCAGCTCTTCGTCGCGGCACGCGACCGGGTTGGCGGCATCGACCTCGACCGGCGGGTCTACCCGATGCGGAAAAGGGCCGAGGCCGGGAGCGTGTACTTCCCGTCATTGTCCAGCCGGACCATCGCCTACAAGGGCATGCTGACCACACTGCAGCTGCCGCAATACTTTCCGGACCTGCGCGACGACCGCTGCATGAGCGCGATCGCCATCGTGCACAGCCGGTTCTCGACCAACACGTTTCCGTCCTGGCCGTTGGCGCATCCGTTCCGCTTCGTGGCCCACAACGGCGAAATCAACACGGTGCGCGGCAATCGCAACCGCATGCATGCCCGCGAGGCGATGCTGGCCAGCAGTCACATTCCCGGCGAGCTGAGTCGGCTGTCGCCGATCTGCACACCCGACGGCTCCGACTCGGCCTCTTTCGATCAGGTTCTCGAGCTGCTGCACCTTGGTGGCCGCAGCCTCGCGCATGCGGTCCTGATGATGATTCCCGAAGCCTGGGAGAACAATGCGTCACTCGCCCAGCCGCAGCGCGACTTCTGGCAGTTCCACGCCTCGCTGATGGAACCGTGGGACGGTCCTGCGTGCGTCACCTTCACCGACGGGACGGTCGTCGGAGCGGTATTGGACCGCAACGGATTACGGCCGGGACGATGGTGGCGGACGGTCGACGGCCGGGTGATCCTCGCCAGCGAAAGCGGTGTGCTCGACATCCCGTCGGCGCAGATCGTCGCCAAGGGTCGCCTCGAACCCGGCAAGATGTTCCTGGTCGACACCGCCGCCGGACGTATCGTGCCCGACGACGAGGTCAAGGCCGAATTGGCAGGCGCCCACCCGTACGGCGAGTGGCTGCACGCCGGCTTGCTCGACATGGCGTCCCTGCCCGACCGCGTGCGGGCCAGGCCCAACCACGAGTCGGTCGTTCGTCGGCAGATCGCATTCGGCTACACAGAAGAAGACCTGCGAATTCTGTTGACGCCCATGGCCGCGTCGGGCAGCGAGCCGTTGGGTTCGATGGGCACCGACACGCCAACGGCCGTGCTCTCGCAACGGGCCCGACTGCTCTACGACTACTTCGTGGAACTGTTCGCCCAGGTGACCAACCCGCCGCTGGACGCCATCCGCGAGGCGGTGGTGACGTCGATGGCGCGCATCATGGGGCCGGAGCAGAACCTGCTCGAACCATCGGCGGCATCCTGTCGCCAGATCAAACTCGGGTGGCCGGTGCTCGACAATGACGCGCTGAACAAGATCGTCCACATCAACGACGACGGCGAACATCCCGGACTGCGGACCGCCGTCCTGCGAGGGCTGTACGACGTCGAGCGGGGCGGTGAGGGTCTGGCCGACGCCATCGAGGAGCTGCGCCTGTCGGCCTGCGAGGCGATCGCCAACGGTGCTCGCACACTGGTCATCTCCGACCGCGACTCCGACCACACCCGCGCGCCGATCCCATCCCTGCTCGCCGTGTCCGCCGTGCATCACCATCTGGTCCGCACCAAGGAGCGGACCACCGTCGCGTTGGTGGTCGAAAGCGGTGACGCTCGCGAAGTCCACCACATCGCGATGCTGATCGGGTTCGGTGCCGCCGCGGTCAACCCGTACCTGGCGTTCGAGTCCATCGAGGATCTGGTTCGTGAGGGCGAGCTGACCGGTATCGAGGCCGCCGCAGCGGTTCGCAACTACCTCAAGGCGCTCGGCAAGGGCGTGATGAAGGTGATGAGCAAGATGGGCATCTCGACCGTCGCGTCCTATACCGCTGCACAGGCTTTCGAGGCCATCGGCCTGGACCGCGACGTGGTCGACGAGTACTTCGCGGGAACGCCGAGCCAACTCGGGGGAGCAGGGCTGGACGTGATCGCCGAGGAGGTCAGGCTGCGACACCGTCGCGCCTACCCGGAGAATCCGACGGAACGCGTGCATCGCCGCCTCGACGTCGGGGGCGAATACGCCTTCCGCCGGGAGGGCGAGCTCCATTTGTTCACACCCGAAGTCGTTTTCCTGCTGCAGCATTCGACCCGCACGGGGCGCTACGACATCTTCCGTCAGTACTCCGACGAGGTCGATCGGCTGACCCGCGAGGGCGGTGCGCTGCGTGGTCTGTTCGAACTGAGGTCCGGCCACCGGCCCGCCGTGCCTCTTGACGAGGTCGAGCCCGTCGACTCGATAGTCACCCGGTTCAATACCGGAGCCATGAGTTACGGTTCCATCTCGGCCGAGGCGCACGAAACGATGGCGATCGCGATGAACAACCTCGGCGGCCGCTCCAATTCCGGCGAGGGCGGTGAGGATGTCGATCGGCTCTATGACCCGCGCCGGCGCAGCGCCGTCAAGCAGGTGGCGTCTGGACGGTTCGGGGTAACCAGTGACTACCTGGTGAACGCTTCGGACATTCAGATCAAGATGGCGCAGGGCGCCAAACCTGGTGAAGGCGGCCAACTCCCGGGTTTCAAGGTCTACCCGAACATCGCAAGGACGCGTCATTCCACACCGGGCGTCGGGTTGATCTCTCCTCCGCCGCATCACGACATCTACTCCATCGAAGACCTGGCACAGCTCATCCACGATCTGAAGAACGCCAACTCTGCCGCGCGCATCCACGTCAAGCTGGTCAGCTCCGTCGGCGTGGGCACGGTTGCGGCCGGGGTGTCGAAGGCGCACGCCGACGTCGTGTTGATCTCCGGCTATGACGGCGGCACCGGCGCGGCGCCGCTGACGTCGCTCAAACACGCCGGTGCACCGTGGGAGATCGGCCTTGCCGACGCCCAGCAGACCCTGATGCTCAACGGGTTACGCGACCGGATCACCGTGCAGTGCGACGGCGGCATGCGCACGGCCCGTGACGTGATCGTCGCCATGCTGCTCGGCGCCGAGGAGTTCGGTTTCGCCACCGCCCCGCTGGTGGTGGCCGGCTGCATCATGATGCGGGTCTGCCACCTCGACACCTGTCCGGTGGGCGTGGCCACCCAGAATCCTGAGCTTCGGTCGCGGTTCAACGGCAAGCCGGAGTTCGTGGAGAACTATTTCCGGTTCGTCGCGGACGACATCCGGCGCCACCTCGCCGAGCTCGGCTTTCGCAGCATCGACGAGGCGGTCGGCCACGTCGAGATGCTGGACACGGCACACGGCGTCGCCCACTGGAAGGCGCGGGGCCTCGACCTGACACCGATCTTCGCCCTCGCGAGCAACGCCCACGAACCCGGGCAGACGGTGCGTCGCCGTGTTCGAGACCAGTACCACGCGCTGGACAAGGCCCTCGACCAGACGCTGATCCAATTGGCGGAAGGGGCATTGGAAGACGCCCGTCCGGTGCGGCTTGAGATGCCGGTACGCAATGTGAACCGCACCGTGGGCACCATGCTGGGTGCAGAGGTGACCCGTCGCTACGGCGCACAGGGGTTGCCCGACGACACCGTCCATGTCGCCCTCAGTGGCTCCGCCGGCCAGTCCATCGGTGCGTTCCTGCCGCGAGGAATCACGATCGAACTGGTGGGCGACGCCAATGATTATGTGGGTAAGGGGCTTTCGGGTGGACGCATCATCGTCAGACCGCCCGACGACGTGTTGTTCCTTCCCGAGGATCATGTGATCGCCGGTAACACGCTCCTCTACGGAGCCACGTCCGGCGAGGTATTCCTTCGCGGCCGGGTGGGAGAGCGGTTCTGCGCCCGCAACTCCGGCGCGCTCGCGGTCACCGAGGGTGTCGGAGACCATGCCTTCGAGTACATGACCGGCGGTCGGGTGGTGGTGCTCGGGCGGACCGGCCGCAACATGGCTGCGGGCATGTCCGGCGGCATCGCCTTTGTACTCGGGCTCGATCAGGCGATGGTGAACACCGAGATGGTCGAACTCCAGGCCCTCGATCCTGAGGACCTCAGCTGGTTGCACAATGTGGTGGCCCGGCATGCCCGGTACACCGGCAGCGCAGTGGCCACGTCGTTGTTGTCGGACTGGCCAAGGCGCAGCGCACAGTTCACCAAGATCATGCCGACCGACTACCAACGCGTCCTGACCGCGACGCGCATGGCCAAGGCGGAGGGTCGCGACGTCGACTCCGCGATCATGGAGGCCAGCCGTGGCTGATCCGCGGGGCTTCCTCGACGTCGCCAAGGTCGACGCGGCCAAGCGGCCCGTCGACGAACGGGTAGGCGATTGGCGCGAAGTGTATGAACGACAGGATCCCCAAGAGCGGGCCGGCGAAGTGTCCCAGCAGGCGCGCCGATGCATGGACTGCGGAATCCCGTTCTGCCACTCCGGGACTGCCGGTTGCCCGCTCGGCAATCTGATACCCGAGTGGAACGACCTGGTCCGCCGCGGCCGATGGGATGCCGCGAGCGAACGGTTGCACGCCACCAACAACTTCCCGGAGTTCACCGGTCGCCTGTGCCCCGCGCCGTGCGAAGCCGCTTGTGTGCTGTCGATTGCCGACGACAAGACCGGCGGCAGTGTCACCATCAAGCGCATCGAACAGGCGATCGCCGACCACGCGTGGATGGAGGGCATCGTCGAACCCCAACCCGCCGCGATCTCCACCGGTTACAGCGTCGCGGTCGTCGGCTCGGGACCTGCGGGACTGGCTGCCGCGCAACAACTCACCCGGGCGGGGCATCAGGTCACGGTGTACGAGCGCGACGACCGGCTGGGCGGACTGATGCGGTACGGGATCCCGGAGTACAAGCTCGAGAAGGCGACGCTGAATCAGCGCTTGGCCCAGATGCGGGCCGAGGGCACGCGTTTCGTCACTGACTGCGAAGTCGGCGTCGATCTGTCCGTCGAGCAGCTGCGCGAGCGCCACAATGCGGTGGTACTGGCGGTCGGGGCGTTGCGCGGTCGTGACAACGACGTGCAGGGCCGCCACCTCGACGGTGTGCACCTCGCGATGGAGCATCTCGTTCCCGCCAACCGGGAATGCGAGGGCGACGGCCCCTCACCGCTGTCGGCCAAGGGCAAGCATGTCGTCATCATCGGCGGCGGCGACACCGGCGCCGACTGCCTGGGCACCGCGCACCGGCAGGGCGCCGCGTCGGTCACCCAGCTCGACTACCACCCCGAGCCGCCGCGGTACCGCGACGAGTCGCGCTCGCCGTGGCCGACGTGGCCGCTTGTGCTGCGGACTTCGCCTGCGCACGCAGAAGGCGGAGTGCGGCACTACGAGGTCGCGGTGCAGCGGTTCGTCGGCGACAGCACCGGCCACGTTCGTGCGATCGAGATCGCCGAGGTGCGGGTCACGCGTGACGCCGAGGGCCGTCGGCAGATCGCCCCGGTCGGTGAATCCATGCAGATCCCGTGTGACCTCGCCCTGCTGGCCATCGGTTTTCACGGCGTCGAACGCATGGCGCTGCTGGACGGCCTGGGGCTGGACCTCAACGGTCGCGGTGCATTGTCATGCGGTTCGGACTGGCAGACGTCGGCTCCCGGCGTCTTCGTCTGCGGGGATGCCCATCGCGGAGCGTCGCTGATCGTCTGGGCGATCGCCGAAGGGCGCAGCGCAGCCCACGCGGTCGACGCCTACCTGATGGGCGAGTCCGACCTGCCTGCGCCGGTGTTGCCCGGCGCCCTGCCGCTCGCCGTCGCGTGACGGACACCGAACGGGACTATGCTCAGAAGTCGTGACTAGACGCGGAAAGATCGTCTGCACTCTCGGCCCCGCGACCAGCGAAGACCACGTCGTGCGGGCGCTGGTCGAGGCCGGAATGGATGTCGCCCGGCTCAACTTCAGCCACGGTGAGTACTCCGACCACGAAGCCCACTACAAGCGGGTGCGCGCGGCATCGGATGTGACCGGCCGCGCCGTCGGCATCCTGGCCGACCTCCAAGGCCCCAAGATCCGCCTCGGGCGGTTCGCCGCGGGGCCGACGTATTGGGCCAACGGCGAGACCGTCCGCATCACCGTCGACGACTGCGAGGGCACCCACGACCGGGTCTCGACGACCTACAAACAGCTCGCCGAGGACGCCGCCCCCGGTGACCGGCTGCTGGTGGACGACGGCAACGTCGGTCTGGTGGTCGAGCATGTCGACGACCACGACGTGGTGTGCACCGTCACCGAGGGCGGTCCCGTCAGCAACAACAAGGGGCTGTCGCTGCCGGGAATGAACGTCTCGGTGCCCGCGATGTCGGAGAAGGACATCGAGGATCTCGAGTTCGCTCTCAGGCTTGGTGTGGACCTCGTCGCGCTGTCGTTCGTGCGGTCACCGGCCGACGTCGAACTGGTGCACGAGGTGATGGACCGCGTCGGCCGCCGGGTACCGGTGATCGCCAAGCTCGAGAAGCCCGAAGGCGTCGACAACCTAGAGGCGATCGTGCTGGCATTCGACGCGATCATGGTGGCCCGCGGCGACCTCGGCGTGGAGCTGCCGCTGGAAGAGGTGCCGCTCGTGCAGAAGCGGGCGATCCAAATGGCCAGGGAGAACGCCAAACCCGTCATCGTCGCCACCCAGATGCTCGAGTCGATGATCGAACACTCCCGCCCGACGCGTGCGGAAGCATCCGATGTCGCCAACGCGGTACTCGACGGCGCGGACGCGGTGATGCTGTCCGGTGAGACGTCGGTCGGCAAATATCCGCTGGAGGCGGTCAAGACCATGGCCCGCATCATCTCGGCGGTCGAGCAGCACTCGGTGGTGGTCCCGCCCCTTACACACGTCCCCAGAACCAAGCGCGGCGTCATTTCGTATGCCGCCCGCGACATCGGCGAGCGGCTGGACGCCAAGGCGCTGGTCGCCTACACGCAGTCCGGCGACACCGTCCGCAGGCTGGCCCGGCTGCACACGCCGCTGCCGCTGTTGGCGTTCACGTCATTGCCCGAAGTGCGCAGCCAGCTGGCGTTGAGCTGGGGTACGGAGACGTTCATCGTGCCGCACATACAGAACACCGACGGAATGATCCGGCAGGTCGACAAATCCCTACTGGAGCTGGGCCGCTACAAGCGCGGCGACCTGGTGGTCATCATCGCCGGCGCGCCTCCGGGCACAGTAGGCTCGACCAACCTGATCCATGTGCACCGGATCGGGGAGGACGACGTCTAGTCGGACGACGATCAAGCGGCGAGGATCGGCCGCCTCGAGCAGTCCGACCATCGGAGCAGGTAGGGGACCGCAGTGCCGCTCGGCGATTTCGAGGAGCTGCTGGCGGTGCTCGACCTCGATCGCATGGACGACGACACGTTCTCCGGATCGCACCCGAGCAAGAACCCGCCCCGCACTTTCGGTGGTCAGATGATGGCGCAGGCCTTCGTCGCGGCCAGCCGGACTCTCACCCGCGACCTCCCGCCGGGCGCGATCTCCGCACATTTCGTCGCCGGCGGCGATCCCGCCAAAGACCTCGAATTCCACGTCGTCCGGCTGCGCGACGAACGCCGCTTCGCGAACCGCCGCGTCGACGTCATGCAGGGCAGCGACCTACTGACCACCGCGATGGTCTCGTTCGTCGACGGCGGGCGCGGGCTGGAACACGGAATCGAAGCTCCACACGTGCCGGAACCGTTGTCGCTCCCCAAGATCGACGATCTGCTCGTCGGTTACGAAGACGTCGTGCCGCAGTTCGTGGAGGCGCTGCGGCCCATCGAATGGCGCTACACCAATGACCCGGCCTGGGTCATGCGCGACAAGGGCGAACGACTCGATCACAACCGCGTATGGCTCAAGGCCGACGGTCCGATGCCCGACGACCAGGTGATGCACAGCGCCGCCCTCGTGTACTCGTCGGACACCACGGTGCTCGACTCGATCATCACCACCCACGGTCTGTCCTGGGGCTTTGACCGCATCTTCGCTGCGACCGTCAACCACTCGGTGTGGTTCCACCGTCGCATCCGATTCGACGAGTGGGTGCTGTACTCGACCTCGTCACCGGTAGCCACTGATTCACGCGGCCTGGGAACCGGCCATTTCTTCGACCAATCCGGGCAACTGGTGGCTACCGTGGTACAGGAAGGCATCGTCAAGTACTTCCCGGGTAAATGATGAAGGTTGCAACGGGGCCGCTGGCTCGTGAACGTGTCGTCGTCCACGTGGATTCGCCTGCCGCTCGTTGGATCAGTGCGCTCGCCGTATTGAGCCTGTCCGGTTGGCTGTTCGCGCTGCACAAGGACCTGGCATGGTCGATGACGATCCTGACGGCCGTCGTGCTGATCGCCCGCGGGATCTTCCTCGGCCGGCCGGTCACTGCGGGGCACGCCTCGGCGGCACTGGTGGTGCTCGTTGCGGGTCTGGTCGCGGTGTTTCTGGCCTTCGATCTTCTCGGCAACGTTTTGATGGTCTCGGCGGCGATCGTGCTGATGTGGCCGACATCGGCCCGACCCAATCCCGCAGACCTGCCGCGGATCTTCGCGTTGGTGGACGTGACGACGAGGGACCCGTTGGCGCCGTTCGCGATGCAGGCCGGGAAGTGCTACCACTTCAACGCCGCGGGCACTGCTGCGATCGCCTACCGCACCCGGGTGGGATACGCGGTGGTCAGCGGTGACCCGATCGGTGACGACGGCGGATTCGCCGCGCTCGTCGCAGATTTCGCCGCGATGTGCCGCCTGAGAGGCTGGCGCATCGTCGTCCTCGGCTGTAGCGAGCGGCGAGTGAACCTGTGGTCCGACGCGGCCGTGCTGGGCCAGAGGCTCAGCGCTGTGCCGATAGGGCGTGACGTGGTCATCGACGTGGCGACGTTCGCCATGGTCGGCCGCAGGTACCGCAACCTCCGTCAGGCCGTCCAGCGCACCAGGAACTTCGGTATCACCACCGAAGTCGTCGACGAAGACAACCTCGACGACTCCGTGCGTACCGAACTCACCGAAGTGATCCTCGCATCACCGCGCGGGGCCCGCACGGAGCGCGGGTTCTCGATGTCGCTCGACGCGACTCTGGCCGGCAGGTACCCCGGCGTGACGTTGATCATCGCGCGCGACCGGGACGGTCGCGTGCAGGGCTTTCACCGCTATGCCACCGCGGGCGCCGGCGCGGATGTGACCCTCGACGTGCCATGGCGGCGACGAGGCGCACCCAACGGTATCGACGAGCGGCTTTCTGTCGACATGATCCAACGAGCCAGAGAGCAGGGCGCGCAACGGCTTTCGCTGGCCTTCGCCGCCTTTCCCGAGATCTTCACCGACGAGAACCGCAACCTACCGAGCAACCTGGTCTTCACCGCTGTCCACCTGGGCGACCCGCTGATCGCACTCGAGTCGCTGTACCGGTATCTGCGGAAGTTCAATGCGCTGGGTGATCGGCGCTATGTGATGGCGACGCTCACGCAGGTGGTGCCGTTGCTCATCGTGCTGTTGTCGCTCGAGTTCATGCCGAGGCGACGGCATCTGGCTAGCGCGTCGGCCGTACGGGCGTCGTGAGCGTCACGCTGAATTGATCTTCGACCCGGTTCTGGAACTGGTCCACACATCGCTGGACGGCTTCCTGGTTCGAACCCGCCTTGGACAGGCAATCCATGTAGTCGGTGCCGCCCACCTCGTGGAAAACCCACACCGACAACACGATGACGACGATCGCCTCGATGATGCTGAGCACTCCGAGCACGATGCCCGCGATCGCGATCCCGCCGTTGGTGGCTTCTCCGCGCCGGGCCCGCTGCCACCCGAGGACGCCAAGTATCACCGCGACGAAACCGAGCACGACGCCGCCCACGACGGAGATCAATGCGACGATCGCCACCACCAGCGCGGCGATACCCAACCCGTTGCTCGGGCCGACGGGCGGTGGCGCGTACCCCGAATAGGGCTGGGGCGGCGGCGGCGGATAACCGCCCTGGTACCCGCCTCCCGGCGGCGGCGGGTACTGCGGATATTGCGGATATTGCGGGTATTGCGGTGGCTGCGGTCCCGTCATGGCGCCGGCGAGTCGGCGGTCGCCGACGGCCCGGCGGTCGCCGAGGGCCCGGCGGTCGCCGACGGCGCTACGGGCCTCGAAAGCGTCTTGGCGGCCTTGCGAATGCCGAAGGCGGACACGACCTCGATGACCCCGATCGCGATTAGCGAGGCGCCGACCACCAGGGCCAGGGTGACGATCGATGTCAGCGGCGACCCGATCACCACGACGCCGGCGAGCAGGCTGATCACTCCGACGAACACCTGCCACCAGCGGCCGGGCATAGTCGGGTCGCTGATGGCCGCCACCGTAGTGGCTACGCCACGGAAGATGAATCCGACGCCGATCCAGATCGCCAGCAGTATCACCACGTAGCCCTCACCGAAATGGCGGAAGGCAAGAACCGCCAGGATCAGTGCGGCGGCGCCGCTGACGAACAGCAAGACTCGACCGCCGGCGGTCACGTGGAGGCTGAACGCCATGACGACCTGTGCGATGCCGGTCACCAGCAGATACGCGCCGAACAGAACGGCGGCCACCAGGATTGAGATACCTGGCCATGCAACGATGAGGATGCCCAAGATCACGGCTAGCACGCCGGATGCCAGCGTCGACTTCCATAGGTGCGGCAATAGACGGGGTGCAGCTTCAGTAGTCATGAACGAAGTGTTTCACAGCGCTCGGCGCACGGACGAGACTTTGCAGCCAACACGCGGGTATTTCGGCCCGACAGCACAATAGGCGGAAGCGCGGCGCAATGCCGTCGTCGCCACTAACCTTCCGTACGTTAACTGCCCAATGCAGAAAGTAGAGGCCAACCGTGTTTGGTGGATGGAAAATCCGTCGGGGGATGATGTGGCGCGTCGCAGCGGTAGTTGCGGTGGCTAGTACTCTCGCCGTTTCGGGGTGCGCGAGCGGAGGCGACAAACCCGACTCATCCAAGCCGTCAGGCTCGGCGTCGTCGGACAAGGTGGATGAGATCGCCAGCACCGTGCCAGAGGACATCAAGTCCTCTGGGAAACTGATCGTCGGCGTCAACATTCCCTACACGCCAAACGAGTTCAAGGATCCCAGCGGCAAGATCGTTGGCTTCGACGTCGATCTGATGAACGCGGTCGCCGCGACCCTCGGCCTGACGGCGAACTACCGCGAGGCGGACTTCGCCAAGATCATCCCGTCTATTCAGGGCGGCACCTTCAACGTCGGCATGTCGTCATTCACCGACACCAAGGAGCGCGAGCAGACTGTAGATTTCGTCACCTACGGATCTGCGGGAATTCTCTGGGCACAACGGCCCGACAATCCTGTCGACCCGGCCAACGCCTGCGGAAAGAAGGTAGCGGCGCAGGCCACGACCACCGAGGAGACCGAGGAACTGCCCGCCAAGAGCAAGGCGTGCACCGACGCGGGGAAGCCCGCGATTCAGATCGTCTCTTTCGACGGCCAGGACGCGGCAACCAACGCCGTGGTGCTCGGTCAGGCCGACGCAATGTCGGCGGATTCCCCAGTGACCCTTTATGCAATCAAGCAGAGCAACGGGAAGCTGACACAAGCCGGTGAGATCACCGATGCCGCACCGTACGGATGGCCGGTGAAGAAGGGCTCGCCCTTGGCCCAGTCGCTGCAGCAGGCGCTGGAGCATCTGATCGAATCCGGGAAATACAAGGAGATCGCGTCCAACTGGGGCGTCGAAAAGGTCATGATCGACAAGCCGGTGATCAACGGCGCGATCAGCTAGGTTTGGGATCCCACAATGACTGATGTCGACACGCCGCCAGCCATCACTCCAGCTGCCATCGATGCCGTTCCGCTGCGTCATCCGTGGCGGTGGGTGGCGGCGGTCGTCATCATCATCCTGGTTGCGTTGTTCGTCTACGGCGCAGCCACCAATGAGGCCTACCGATGGCACAAGTTCGGGGAGTACGTCTTCAACGAGCGGGTGCTGCGGATCGGATTGGTCAACACTCTGCAGCTCACCCTCTACTCGATGGTGCTGGCGATCGCGCTCGGCGTGCTCCTGGCGGTGATGCGGTTGTCACCGAACCCGGTTTTCAAGTCGGTGTCGTGGGTGTACCTGTGGATCTTCCGCGGGACCCCGATATACGTACAACTGGTGTTCTGGGGGCTGATCCCGACGATCTACGCGAACATCCAGCTGGGGGTGCCGTTCGGGCCTACGTTCTTCCAGCTCAATCTGCAGTCGCTGTCGATACCGTTTCTGTTGGCGATCCTCGGACTGGCGCTCAACGAGGCTGCCTACATGGCCGAAATCATCCGCGCGGGAATCAGTTCGGTGCCGGAGGGCCAGCTCGAGGCGTCTACGGCACTGGGCATGTCGTGGGGCATGGCAATGCGCCGCACCGTGCTCCCGCAGGCGATGCGGGTGATCATCCCGCCGACGGGCAACGAAGTCATCAGCATGTTGAAGACCACATCGCTGGTCACCGCGGTGCCGTTCACCCTGGACCTGTACGGCATCACCTCACGCGAGATAGCCGCGCGCGAGTTCGAGCCGGTTCCCCTGCTCCTGGTTGCCGCGTTCTGGTACCTGATGGTCACCAGCATCCTGATGGTCGGCCAGTACTACCTCGAGCGGTACTACTCCCGTGGAGCGTCGCGCAAGTTGACCGACAAGCAACTCGAGACGCTGGCCAAGGCGCAGCTACACAATCCGGGGATGTGACGAGATGACGCCGATGGTGAAGGCCGAACAGGTCTGTAAGAGCTTCGGTGCCCTGGAAGTCCTGAAGGGTATAACCCTGGAGGTCGGCAGGGGCGAGGTGCTGGTCATGGTCGGCCCGTCCGGTTCGGGCAAGTCGACGTTCTTGCGCTGTATCAACCATTTGGAGCAGGTCAACGCGGGCCGCCTGCACGTCGACGGCGATTTGATCGGCTACCGCGATCGGGGGACCAAGCTGCTCGAGATGTCGCCCCGTGACGCCGCAAAGCAGCGCCGCGACATCGGCATGGTGTTCCAGCACTTCAACCTCTTCCCGCATCGCACGGCGCTGGGAAACATCATCGAGGCCCCGATCCATGTCAAGGGCGTGAAGAAGGCCGACGCTGTTGCGCGCGGCCGAGACCTCCTTCATCAGGTTGGTATGTCCGAAAAGGCCGATGCCTATCCGGCACAGCTCTCCGGCGGCCAGCAGCAGCGGGTCGCGATCGCCCGGGCGCTGGCGATGAACCCCAAATTGATGCTGTTCGACGAGCCCACGTCGGCGCTCGACCCCGAGTTGGTGGGCGAGGTGCTCGCGGTGATGAAAAAGCTTGCCGCCGAGGGTATGACGATGGTGGTGGTCACCCACGAGATGGGGTTCGCCCGCGAGGTGGCCAATCAACTCGTGTTCATGGACGGTGGTGTCGTCGTGGAAAGCGGGCCGCCCCGCGAGGTGCTCGCCAATCCGCAGCACGAACGCACGAAGGCGTTTCTGTCCAAGGTGCTCTAGTGCTGATGCCGGCAAGTGGACCGGATCCGGCCACCCCGCTGTGGCGGGCGGCGCAGGTATTCCGATTACTCAGCTGCCTGTACGCGCTCGGATTCCAGATTGCGATCAACGGGGACCTCGACCGTCCTGCGATCGGGTGGCTGCTGTTCGCCCTATTGGTCGCGTGGAGCACCGCGTGTGCGGTCGCCTACCTGAAGGGTTTCGGGCGTCGACGCGCCTGGGTGCTCACCGAACTCGCGATTGTCGTAGCGCTGATGCTGTCCACCGGGCTCGTCGCCTCACAGCAGTGGGCGCTCAACAACCAGTCCTGGCCAACGACGCTGTGGGCCACCAACGCAACCATCTCCGCGGCGATCCTGTTCGGTCCGATCTACGGAATGCTCAGTGGGGTGGTGATCGTCGCGGCCAGCACTCTGGCCAAGGGCGTGCTGAACTACGACCTCGGCCGCAACGCGACGGTGGTCATCGAGCTCGCGGTGGGACTCGGCGTCGGCATGGCCGCACAGACTGCGCGCCGCGCCCACGCGGACCTCGAGCGGGCCGCGCGGCTGACGGCGCGCACCGAGGAGCGTGACCGGCTGTCCCGACAGGTGCACGACGGCGCCATCCAGGTCCTTGCGCTGGTTTCTCGCCGCGGTCGCGAGATCGGCGGTGCCACAGCAGAACTGGCAAAACTGGCTGGCGAGCAGGAGCGCGCGCTGCGCCGCCTGGTCAGCTCCTCCGACGCCGAATCACGCACCGGCGAGTCGATCGACCTGGGCGGACTGTTGAGGCAACGTGCCTCGGATCGCGTATCGGTCAGTGTGCCCGCCGACCCGGTGCTGCTGGACGCGTCTGTCGCCGAGGAGTTATATGCCGCCGCGGGCAACGCGCTCGACAACGCGGCCGCGCACGCCGGGCCCGACGCCAACGCCTACGTTCTGTTGGAAGATCTCGGCGACACGGTCACAGTGAGTATCCGCGACGACGGTGTCGGCATCGCGGACGGTCGACTCGAGGAGGCTGTCGACGAGGGCCGGCTTGGCATAGCCAAATCGATTGTGAGCCGGATGGATTGGTTGGGAGGCAGCGCGAAGCTGACCACCGGGCCGGGATGCGGGACGGAATGGGAACTGACGATACCCCGACGGTGATGGTCGTCGACGACCATCCGATCTGGCGTGACGCGGTAGCCCGTGACCTCGCCGAAGACGGCTTCGATGTGGTGGCCACCGCCGACGGTGTCGCCTCGGCCCGCAGGCGGGCCGCGGTCGTGCAGCCCGACGTTGTGGTGATGGACATGCGGCTGCCCGACGGCGACGGGGCGCAGGCAACCGCCGAGGTGCTGACGGTGTCTCCCTCGTCCAAGATCCTGGTGCTCTCCGCCTCGGACGAGCGCGACGACGTGCTGGAGGCCGTGAAAGCCGGGGCGACCGGCTACCTGGTCAAGAGCGCTTCGAAAACCGAACTGGGCGCGGCGGTTCGGGCCACCGCCGACGGCCGTGCGGTGTTCACGCCGGGACTCGCCGGACTCGTGCTGGGGGAGTACCGCAGGATCGCGCAAGGGCCGGATCCGAAATCCGCGCCGAGCCTGACCGAGCGTGAAACCGAGATCCTTCGTCATGTCGCCAAGGGTCTGACGGCCAAACAGATCGCGGCTCGGCTGTCGCTCAGCCACCGCACAGTGGAGAACCATGTGCAAGCGACGTTTCGCAAGCTGCAGGTCGCCAACCGCGTCGAATTGGCGCGCTATGCCATCGAACACGGCTTGGACGACTAGGGCGATGCATCGCCGATTCGGGTAGTCCTACTCATCCGCCGGGCAGCGCACCGTTGCAAGCATGGCGCAATGACCGCACCGCAATACGCCGTCGTCTCCCGACTTTCGGCGAACTTCGCCGCGATGTCCGAGCAGTTCGCCAGGGCCTCGGCCGACCTGAAAGAACTAGATCGTCTCCTGGCCGAGCGCCCCGCGGTCCCGCAGCCCGCACCCCATCCGACGCCCAGTCCGCAGCCTTTCCCGCCGCCCGTCGCGGCGTATCCGCCGTTACCACCCGCCGCGGGGTATCTGCCGCCACCGCCACCGATCGCCCCGCCGCCTCGACCCGCACCCCGGCCTCCGCGCGATGCGAGTTGGATCGGCAAGGTTCTCGCCGTCGCAGGCGTCGCGGTCACGCTCATCGGCGTCGTTCTGCTGCTCGTGCTCGCCGCCCAGGCCGGCATCCTGCGGCCTGAGATCCGGGTCGGCGCGGGCGCTGCGCTTGCCGGAACACTCGTCGCCATCGCGGCTCGTCTCAACGGCCGACCCGGCGGTCGGATCGGCGCGATCGCCCTGGCAGCGACCGGCGTCGCGGCGGCGTACATGGACGTCATCGCGATCACCACGATTTATCACTGGGTATCCCCGCCCGTGGGCCTCGTGATCGCCGCCATCGTCGGAGGCGGTGGCCTCTCCCTGGCCCGGCGCTGGGACTCCCAACATCTCGGCCTGCTCGTGCTGGTGCCGTTGATCGTGCTCGCACCGATCGTCAGCGACGGCATCACGATGCTGCTGATCGCGTTCATGCTCGCCATGTCGGCTGCGTCGCTGCTCGCGCAACTCGGCAAGGACTGGCTCTGGCTACACGCGGCCCGGATAACTGCGCCGACGATGCCGCTCCTGATCGCCTTGGTCGCAGCCCGTGTCGGCGATGGAAACGACGCCTGGCTGGCCGGTGGATGCGCTATCGCCGCGCTGCTCGCCGTCGTGGGCGCACTCGTCCTGCTGCCGTCCACCCGCAATCGCGCCGCCGTGGCGCTGATGACCATCGCGGGCACCGTGCCGGTGCTGTGCTCGTCGGTGGCGATCGCGCCCACGGTCGCTGCCTTGATGGCCGGCGGGTTGGGTGCGGCGCTGCTCGCGATCGTGCTCGTCGGCGACCGGCTGCCCGGCGTCTCGACGACCGTCCGGCAGATCTGGTCGGCGAGCTCGGCCGTGTCGGCCGTCATCGCGGTGACCGTCGCCTTCGAGGGAGAGATCGCCGCGCCGCTGCTTCTGGCGATGGCCGTCGTGATTGCCGTCGCCGGCCGACATGACGACGTCGCGCGCATTGTCGCCGTCGGGTTCGGCGTCATCGGCGGGTTGATCTACCTGGGTGATGCGCCCCCGACCTCGCTGGTTCGGGCCACGGTGCTGTCGGCGCCTGATGCGGTCGCCATATTGGTCGCCAGCATTCTGATGGTCGCTGCCGTCGTCACCATCGTCTGGTCATGGATCGGCCGTAGCGTGCTGGATCCTGATGCGGCGCGGGTCCTGCTGGCCAGCCTGGCCATTGTGGTCGTCTACTCGCTGACCACTTTCACCGTCACGACCGGCGTGCTCGCCGGCGGCGAAAGTGGCGGCTTCTTCGCGGGCCATATGGCGGCGACAATCTGCTGGATCGCGATGGCAGCAGCCTTGTTCATGTACGGGGCGCGGCGGCCCCGCGACCAGCGGTCGCTGCCGATCGCCGCTGGTCTCGCCTTGGTCGCCGGTTCGATGGCCAAGCTGTTCCTGTTCGACCTCGGCACTCTGGACGGCATGTTCCGTGTAGCTGTGTTCATCGTCGTCGGACTCGTACTTTTAGGGATGGGGGCCGGCTACGCGCGGCTGCTGGCCCAGCAGGATCAGCACGGGATGTGACGGCACCCACACCGTTATTCGGAGTGATTCCAGATTACGGCACGTTGGAAATGTCATGAGCAACCGACGAACCGAAACCGAGATCTCCAACTTCCAAGCGTCCAACCGGCTCAGCGAAAACCTTCAGCGTGTTCTGGTGGACCTGATCGAGCTCCACCTGCAAGGCAAGCAAGCCCACTGGAACGTCGTCGGCACCAACTTCCGCGACCTCCATCTTCAACTCGACGAGCTCGTCGATTTCGCGCGAGAGGCCAGCGACACGGTCGCCGAGCGAATGCGCGCGCTGGACGGGATCCCCGACGGCCGCTCGGATTCCGTTGCCACGGGCACGTCGCTGCCGCAGTTTCCGGCCTACTTGCACGGCACCGCCGAGGTCGTCGACCTGATCACCGCTCGGATCTATGCGGCCGTCGACACGATGCGCACAGTGCACGACGACGTAGACACCGAGGATCCGAGCACTGCCGACATCCTTCATCAGCTCATTGACGGGCTCGAGAAGCTCGCCTGGCTGATCAAGTCGGAGAACCGCAAGGTCTGAGCGCACGGGGGAGTGGGTATTCCCCGCCCGTGACAGTGACACGAGATATCCACGCGTCTCGCCGCCAGGTATGGGACGTCATGGCCGACGGATGGACCTATTCCCAGTGGGTCGTCGGCAACAGCCGGATGCGGGCGGTGGATCCGAACTGGCCGTCGCCGGGCTCGACCATCCGCCACTCCATCGGTGTGTGGCCGCTGGTGCTCGATGACGAGACGGTGGTCGAGAAGAGCGTTCCGCTGGAGGAGCTGGTACTGCACGCGAAGGGTGGGCCCTTTGGTGGCGCTCGAGTTGTCTTGCGCCTCAGTGATATCCCCGACGGATGCCGGGTGGTGATGGAGGAGTTCCCGATCAGCGGGCCTGCATCCGTCTTGCCCAATCGTCTCTCCGACATTGCCGTGTGGCCGCGTAACCGCGAGACGCTGTGGCGGCTGGGCGCGCTTGCGCAACGGCTCAAACCGACTGAGTTGTCGACCCGCTGACCCAGTCGAGTTCGGTGTCGCGCGTGCGCTCTTCATTGCGTCTGCCGACCAGGTACCAGGTGTGCATCGGGCCCTTGCCCTTGATGTCGACGACGCCGCGTTCCTCGAGCAGATAGTCGCTCTTGAGGCGTTCGTACATCGCATGCGGCACCTGGATACGGCCTTCGACGTCGGTTGACTCCATTCGTGAAGCGACGTTCACCGCGTCGCCCCAGACGTCATAGAAGAACTTGCGGGCGCCGACCACTCCGGCAACCACGGGGCCGGCCGCCAGTCCGATCCGCAGCGGCACCGCGCGCCCCTGCGGGTCCTTGAGGTCGGCGACGGCGTCGGCCATATCGAGTGCGAGGCATGCGATGGCCTTGACGTGATCGAGCCTGGGCTCTGGCACGCCGCTGACGACCATGTACGAGTCGCCGCTGGTCTTGATCTTCTCCAGGCCGTGTCTGTCAACGAGCGCGTCGAGATCGGTGTAGAGCGTGTCCAGGAATCGCACCAGCTCCGTTGGCGAGGTGTCGCTGGCGCGTTTGGTGTAACCGGCGATGTCGGCGAACAAGATGGAGGCGTCGTCGTACTTGTCGGCGATGATCGTGCGGGTCGGATCCTTGAGCCTGTTCGCGATCGACGTGGGAAGTATGTTGGCCAGCAACGATTCTGAGCGTTGATACTCGGCTTCCATCGCCTTCTCGGCGCGGTCGATCTCGCGCATCGCGTACCAGACCGTCGCCATCACCATGACCGCGGAGCCGATGACGGAGCTGACGAAGCCCACCGTGAGTGTCCACGAAGGACCGAGACCCCTGTCATTGGGAACGAACAGCTCGAGGACGATGGCACCGGCCGCACCGATTGCCGTGATCACCGATGCCAACACGATGCGCTCGATCCCGAACACGAGAACCACTAGGGTCGCCGACACCAGGAAATAGAGCTGCAGACCTGAGCCGGTGCCGACGGTGTAGCAGATGTAGCCGACGGCCAGATACGCGTAGACGAAGAAGCTCAGTGGCGCGATCAGCTCGCCGAAGCGATACAGCAGCGGAACCGTCAGGAACAGCGCAGCGAACAGGAGGTTGAGCAGTCCCACCCACCAGACCGCGCCGCCGACGAGCAACTGGAAGACTCCGAACGAAGCGCTGATGGCCGCTGCGATCCACGTCGCGATCTTCAAGACGCGAAACCGGCTGGCGACGCTTTCTACATAGTGTCGAGTCCGGGCCGGCACCGCGCTCGTCAGTGCAAGCTCGGGCATGCAGACCGATCGCGCCCTGCGCGTCATGGCAAGAGCCTACTTCCGGAGCCCCTCCAAATCCCCGCTATGTCGCGAGCCAGGCGATGGCGGCGTTGCTAGGCAACCCGATCGCAATCAATGTGCAGGGCGCCGGACATTGACGGATGTGACAATATGGTCCGGCGTTGTAAGGTCTAGGCCAGCTGTTCACTGAGCTTGGGGGGCGAGGCTTGGACCGGTGCTGGATTCGCAGCGCGGCTATCAGCTGTGCGTTTGCTTCGTGCGCAATTGTCGCGGGGCCTGGATGTCTGGGAACGGCCGTCGCGCATGCCGGTTGTTGTCCGCCACCGGCTCGGCGGCGCCGGCGACCGTCAACTCAACCTGTGCCTACACGTCATGGCCCTGACTCAGATTCGCCAGGACACCCCCGGCAGGGCCTAATACCTACGCAAGCGAAGCCAGGGCAAGAGTCACAAAGAAGCGATGCGATGCCTCAAACGACGGCTATCCGACGTCGTCTACGACAACTTCGCCACGGCATAAACAGGCTTGAGGCAGGCCCGAGAGGATACTCGGGGCGGCTCAATCGTCCAACGCGGCCAGCTGAAACCCCGGACACTGACGCTTCGGACAAGTCACTTCCGAACCCGCCACCGACCATCCTCGACCGACGGACACCGGGCTCTTGACACAGAGAGGCCCCGCTAGCGAAGCACTGCTGCGCTCGAAGGGACTGCGTCGCCACGGGTCTACACCCGATAAAAGCCACGGTTGCCTGCCCGTGCCCGTATGGCACCGATGCACCATCCAGCCCAAGGATGCCGGGTCGGATGCCCCAAGGCGATCTGGGGCTCGAAACGGTCAGGATCGTTGCTGTTGTCCGACTAAAGCTACGGTCAGGGCGTCCTGCGCAAATGACTTTGGTCCGACTCGTCGTCAGGCAGCGGGTGTCGCCAGTACCGATAGCGGCTGGCGGCCATAATCGCGATAGGACTCTATATATGCAGCTCACCACCTCGGCCCATTCCAGCCAGGGTCAGCGCGCCACCAGCCATAGGGCATTCGGGCATCGACCGGAGGGGTGGAAGCCCTCGATCTAGTCTCACGCGGGTTCGCGGGCAGTAAGGGCCCTCACCAGCAGCTACCGTGTTCTCCCGAACCGCGGGGCCGCCATGGTGTGCCCGCGGCGACGGCGACGCCCGAGGTCTGTAACGCACCCGCCCGAAATGCGTCGCCATAACCCTTGTCCGGCACCACTCGGTCTGCTTCACGCAGCTCAGTGACTAGCCCACGATCATCCAGACTCGGACATTGAAATTATCGCGACAATAAAGCGCGCTAATTTTCTCAAGGCCGTCAATTGCCGCTGTCATCGTTGCTAGGCTGCGGCATGGCAACAGCAATAACTGAGCCCGTACGGCTGCCGCCAGGACCACGGGTACCGAAGATTCTCCAGGGCGCCGCGTTCTTGGCGGCCCGGGAGGAAGTATCTGCCGTGCTGGCCCGGCGGTACGGCGGCGCGTTCACGGTCAATCTGCCGATTTTCGGCCGGACGGTCGTGATTGGCGATCCTAGTCTGGTCAAGGATCTGTTCAGCATGGGCATCGATGTGCTCGGGCGGGCGACGCATACGTTCGGCGCGATTCTCGGCCCCGGATCGACGTGGGGGCTTGACGGCGGCGAACTCCTCGAGCGTCGCAGATTGCTGGCGCCGCCGTTTCATGGCAAGCGGATGAGACGCTATGAGCACATCATCGAGGAAGAGGTGATGCGTGAAGTCGCGACCTGGCCGGAGGGCCGCGAATTCGACACTCTGCCCTCGATGATGCGTATCACCCTCAACGCGATCCTGCGTGCCGTGTTCGGCGCCGAGGGACCCGCGCTCAACGAACTTCGCGAACTGATACCGCCAGCGGTCAAGATCGCTTCCCGCATCGCCCTGCTACCGCCGATAGTGTGGCGTGACTTCGGTCCGTGGAGTCCGGGAGGGCGGTTCCTGCGGTACCGGCGCCGAGTCGATGCCATCATCGATTCGCTGATCGCCGACGCGCGCGCTGACCCGGCCTTCGAAGAGCGCAGCGACGTGCTGGCGTTACTGTTGCGGGCGCGCTCCCAGGACGGTGAGCCGATCCCGGATCGGCACATCGTCAACGAATTGCTGACCTTGCTGGCCGCTGGCCACGAGACGACTTCCGCCTCATTGGCGTGGGCAGTGGAGCGGTTGCGTCGCCATCCGTCGCTGCTGTCGCAGCTCACTGCCGAGGTCGATGCCGGCGGGTCCGAATTGCGGCAGGCCACGATCTGGGAAGTGCAGCGCAGCAGACCGGTTCTCGAGGCCACCTTGCGCCGCACCAAGGAGCGGATCGGGTTGGGCGACTGGGTCATTCCGCGAGACACTACGGTGCTGATCAGTATGCAACTGGCCAATGAGCAGAGCTTCACCGATGGGGCGTCGTTTGACCCGAACCGATTCGTCGGCGCGAACTCCACACCCGTAACGTGGTTTCCGTTTGGTGGAGGAGTGAACCGCTGTATCGGCGCGGCGTTCGCCAACATGGAGATGGACGTCACCCTGCGCACCCTGCTCCGCGAATTACGCTTCGCGCCAACCGATGCGCCTGGTGAACGGCGACACAACCGGGGTGTGATGATCGCGCCAGGACGAGGCGGACGGGCCGTGGTTTATCGGCGAACGGCCAATGCGTCGAGTGATCAACCTCGTCGGTCGGCGGTAGATTGTCTGGCCGGAATGCTTTCGTCACAAGAAGTCCGGCGACCATGAATGCGGCGTCCGCATCGGCGAACAGTGTGCTCGACGCGTTGTCCGACAGCGCGGCGTCGGCGTCATGACGGCGACTTCTTCTGCGGCCGACTTGCAGCGCTGGCTGGTCGACTATCTCATTACCAACATCGGATGTAACGCAGGCGACATTGACTTCGATGCGTCGTTCTCGGATATCGGGGTCGGCTCTCGTGACGCGGTGGTGTTGTCCGGCGAACTTGCCGAATTAGTGGGCCGATCGGTCTCGCCGTTGGAGTTGTGGCAGGACCCGACGATAAACGGTCTGATTGAACATCTCACAAATCCCGAGTCCAAGAACAAACGGAGACAGCTGCTTCCGCCGATCGAAGGTGGGTTGATGAACCGATCGCCGTCATCGGCATGGGCTGCCGCTTCCCGGGCGACATACATGGCCCGGAAGCGTTCTGGCAGTTTCTGTGTGAGGGCCGGTCCGCGGTGGGAGAGGTGCCGCCGGATCGGTGGGCGCGGTTCGATGACGGCTCGCCCGAGGCCGCCAACGCGTTGTTGGGCACCACGCGCTGGGGTTCGTTCTTGGCCGACATCGACGCTTTCGACGCGGAGTTCTTCGAGATCTCGCCGAGGGAAGCCGCGAAGATCGATCCCCAGCAGCGTCTATTGCTGGAGGTGGTGTATGAGGCCTTGGAACATGCCGGTATTCGCGATGATTCCCTGCAGCGTACGCAGACGGGCGTTTTCGCCGGTGCGTGCGCCGGCGAATACGGATCTTTGATATTCACCGATCTGAGTCAAGTCGATGCATGGTCGGGCACGGGCGGTGCACTGAGCATCATCGCCAACCGCGTTTCGTATTTCTTTGATCTGCGGGGGCCGTCGGTGACGGTGGATACGGCGTGTTCGTCGTCGCTGGTCGCGGTGCATTTGGCTTGCCAAAGCTTGCGGATGGGCGATTCCAATCTCGCCATCGCGGCAGGGGTTAACCTGATGCTGTCACCAGGGATCACCCGCAGCTTCGATGAGGCTGAGGCGACGTCGCCGACGGGTCAGTGTCATGCTTTCGACGCGACGGCCGACGGTTTCGTTCGTGGTGAGGGTTGCGGGGCGGCGGTGCTCAAGCGACTCACCGATGCACTGCGCGACGGTGATCCGGTATTGGCGGTGGTGCGGGGTTCGGCGGTCAATCAGGATGGCCGCTCCAACGGGCTTATGGCCCCCAATCCGGCAGCGCAGATGGCGGTGTTGCGTGCCGCCTACACCAATGCCGGCGTCGAGTCACGCCACGTTGATTATGTCGAGGCCCATGGGACCGGCACGTTGCTTGGCGATCCGATCGAGGCACGCGCGCTCGGAACGGTGCTGGGTCGCGCACGCCCGCAGAGCGCTCCGCTGCTGATCGGCTCGGTCAAGTCCGGTCTCGGACATCTGGAAGCGGCGGCCGGGATCGCGGGTCTGATCAAGGCGGTGCTGGCGGTGCAGCGCGGGCATATTCCGGCGAACGTGGATTTCTGCACGCCGAATCCGTACATCCCCTTCGACGAGTTGCGCCTGAAAGTCGTTGATCGGCTCACTGATTGGCCGATCACTGGCCGCCCGCGGCGGGCAGGCGTGTCGTCGTTCGGGTTTGGCGGCACCAATGCGCATGTGGTCCTCGAGCAGGCCCCGGCTCCCGAACGTGTTTGCTCACAATCGGACCCGGCGGTGACCACGTTGGTGGTTTCGGGGAAGACGCCGAAGCGGATAGCGTCTACGGCGGGGGTGCTGGCCGACTGGATGGACGGCGACGGGGCCGCGGTGGCATTGACCGAGGTGGCGCATACGTTGAATCATCACCGGGCCCGGCACGCGAAGTTCGCCACTGTGGCCGCTCTCGATCGGGGGCAGGCGGTGGCCGGTTTGCGCGCCCTGGCCGCGGCTTACTCTGTGCCGGGGGTGGTGGGTCCACATGAGGGGCCGTGCCGGCCGGGGACGGTGTTTGTTTATTCCGGTCATGGTTCGCAGTGGGCGGGGATGGGTCGGCGGTTGTTGGCCGATGAGCCGGTGTTCGCCGCTGCGGTGGCCGAGTTGGAGCCGATATTCGTTGAGCAGGTCGGGTTTTCGCTGTGGCAGGTGCTCGCTACCGGTGAGGCGCTGGGTGGCATTGATCGCATTCAGCCGGTTCTGGTGGGGATGCAGTTGGCGCTGACCGAATTGTGGCGCTCCTACGGCGTGGAACCCGATGCGGTGATCGGGTATTCGATGGGGGAGGTGGCCGCGGCGGTGGTGGCTGGCGCGTTGAGCCGGGCTGCCGGGTTGCGGGTGATCGCCACCCGCTCCCGGTTGATATCGCGGTTGTCCGGCCAGGGCGCGACGGCACTGCTGGAGTTGGATGCGGCTGGTGTCGAGGCGTTGAGCGCCGACTACCCGGGGGTCACCTTGGCGGTGTATGCCTCACCGCGTCAGTCGGTGATTGCCGGTCCGCCGGAGCAGGTTGACGCGGTGATCGCGGTGCTGGATGGCCAGGATCGGTCGGCGCGGCGCATCGACGTGGACGTTGCGTTCCATCATCCCATCATGGATGCGGTGCTGCCGGAGTTGCGGACAGCGCTGGCCGATTTGGCGCCGCAGCCGCCGACGATCCCTGTGATCACCACCGCGGGCGCGGCGCCGGTGTTTGATGCCGACTACTGGGCGGCCAATCTGCGTAACCCGGTGCGGTTCAGCCAGGCGGTGACCGAGGCCGGCGCCGATCACGCGACGTTCATCGAGGTCAGCCCGCACCCGTTGCTCACCCATGCGATAAGCGACACCTTGGGAGAGGTTCATCACCACAGCATCGGGACTCTGGCTCGGGACACTCACGACACGCTCACCTTCTGCACCAACCTCAACGCCACCCACACCACCCAGCGGCCCGAGATCGAGCATCCGCCGGAGCCACATCCGCTCATACCGACTACGCCGTGGCACCACAGCCGCCACTGGCTGAGCCCGCCGGAAACACCGGCGCGCTTGTTAAATACCACCGCCTCGCAGCCCGCGCCACAGTGGCTCGCGATCCAAACAACGGTTGGAGGCAGAAGTATCCGCGCCCCGATCCGGTACCGTGCTCGGCGAGCACGTCACGATCGGCACCACACCGCCGGTACATCTGTGGCAGGCGTCGCTGCAGCAGGAGACCAAGCCGTACCCGGGTTGCCATCGCATCCGCGGTGTGGAAACGGTTCCGGTATCCGTGCTGTTACAGACCCTTTCGACTGCAGCAGCCGAGTGCGGAGCATCGGCACTCTCTGATGTCCGATTCGAGTCGGCGATCGTCGTCGATCAGCCGCAGGTGATCCAGGTGGTCGCCGACGATGAATCCGTCACCGTGTCATCCGGTTCGGCGGTGGACACCCCGGCGGAGCGTTGGGTCGGGCACGCCAGGGCCCGAATCTCACACGGGCCGCACCAGGAGCTGGACAGCACATTCGCCGGTGCAAATCACGAAACACCCACCCACCCCCAATCATCGGTGACTTCACTGCAGCCGGCGGGGGGTATTGAGGAACAGCCATTTGCATGGTCGATCGACTCGTACCGGCTGGCGGCGGACGGATTACGCGCCGAAGTCGTCTTTCCGGAGGCCTCGACGGTCGCGCTGCTTGACGCCGCCCTTTTTCTCGCGCGCCTGGCGGACGGTTTTGAGCGGCCGCTAATGGTTCCGGCCGCCGCCGACAGTGTCCGGTTCGATGCTGCACTCGCCGGTTCCCGCGGCATCGTCGAGGTACATCGACACTGCGCACACGGTGAGTTGATCGTCGACATTGCCGCGACGGTACCCGACGGCCGCACCTGCGTCGACATGCGCGGCCTACGGTATGTTGCAACAGAATCAGTTGAGGCCCAAGCTGATTCGTGCGATGAATCCGGGATACCGGCATGGACCGGGATGGCCGCGGAAGACATAGTCAGCGAGCTCGAGATGAGGCTGCAAGCCATCCTCGCCCGCGAACTCGGCATGCCGACATCGGCAGTGGATCTTCATCGGCCGTTCCCCGAGCTGGGGGTGGATTCGATGATGGCGATGGCTTTCCTGAAAGATGCCAAGCGGTTAGCGGGCTTCGACTTGTCGGTGACGAAGTTATTTGACCGCCCGACGATCTCGTCGGTTGCGGCATATTTGGTGGAAGTGCTTTCGGTAGCGCAAGTCCCGGAGATTGGCGTGGATGAAGAATCTGCCGTGGGGGCGCCCGACTCGGAGGGCAGTGTGTTGGAGGCGTTGTTCGATAGCGTGGAATTGGCCACTGACGGTAGTGAGAGCGGTATTGATGAGGACGATCTTCAGGAACGTTGCGGGTATGCCCGACGACCAGCGCGCCGCGCTGTCGGATCAATGCGAGAAGGCTTCGCCTATCGCGACCGCGGAGCCGGTGGCGGTGGTGAGCTGGGTCAGTTCTTCCCCAAGCATCGGCCGCCCGCCGCAGGCTGACGACTCAACAGTCACTGCGATACTCGACGGCGAGCGAACTCACGGCAGGAACTCGGAACCCAGGTAGTTGGCCGATGTTCGATCCATCGTCGCCGCCCATGTGGGAGCGCGCCAAACGGCCACGCGGAACGCGCGGAGGATAAAGCTGCAGCCGGTAAAGAGGCCTCCCGATGGAAGGACCCAGCAGCGGGTTACGCCAAGGACGAATTGACGGCCAGCGCGTAGCTGACTCGTGCCCACAGTCGGAGGCCGACGTTGCTGATCGCCAGCGGCAGCGTGGCGAGCAACGGCGGTGCTCAGCCATCGTGCCGGTTACCGGACGATGAAGAAGACGGGCAGCGCCGTCAATAAGGCCATCAAGCAAACGAAAGCAGCAATGTCCATCTTGCTCCCTCAGTGTTTGAGAACAGGGCTTGTTGACCGATGACACGAGGGCAGGCGGCTAAAAGTTCAATACCTATATCGGATTCATCCTCTCCGTGCGTGCGGCAGCGGCGGCAGTGGCGGTGACTCCTGTGGGGGCAGCTGTCCCGGCAGCACCTAGCCTCGAATCAGGATTAGTTGGATCGGGATACCACCGGAGGTTCTGACCTATCGTTTATGGCTCTGCGCCTCCCTGGCCGCATCACCTCGATGTGCGCAGTCGGTGCCCCCACGGACCCCGAAGGCCAACGTGTGGTGCAGCTAGGGATGAGCAGGTGCACCCGGCATCGCCGGGGCAGCGGAGGCCTGGACTTCGTGTCGGAAGTCGGGATGCGAGGCCCGGCGTCGAGAATTACGACGGCGCAACCGGCCGAATGCGCGACCACTGTGTCAGTTACCGAAATAGTCAATCGCAATTCGTCTCCGAATTTCTTTTAGAAAAACGCGAATGCCAACAATTGCTCCATTGAAGTCATTTTCAGCGGCCATTTGGTCGCGCCCACGAGTATTAGCGTGAGCCAGCAAACGAAAAGGAGAGCACCATTTCGCAGAATCTTCGCCCTAGTCGCTAGCGCGCTGGGTCTAGCAACGGTGGGTCTTGCAGCCGCAAGTGCGGCGACCGCTCGCGCTGACACCGGCGACATCAACATAACCGTGGGTCCAGTGAGCTACAGCTGCTCGCCGTGCACGTCCACCAGTGCCAAAACCACTACCACGTACACGACCGGCGGGGTGACTCAGACGTTTAGCACCAGTGCTCCCAACACCGGACAGCTATACCTGAAGAACACCACCACCGATGCGTCCGGCACCACCAGCACTAACCGGTACGGCGGGAATCTGGGCCTGTGGGGCGGTCGCTCCACGACGACACAAAGCGGAACCAGTGGCTTCCAGGCGGGTTACTACAGCAACACAGGAACCGTGAAGTACACCAACTGGCCATGAACGCTGCGGGCATTGATTGAGCCGGTCAGCGGATGGGCTTACCGTCCAGCTCAGACCGCACCGTTCTGCTGTCCCGTCGCCCAGCGGGCCGTTGTGGGACCCGGGCCGAAACTAAGGCGTCCTCGCTGTCGACCAACTCGACGATTCCAAGCTGCATCGCCTCGATTAGGTAGTCATTCAGACTGAACTCGCCCCGTCTGCATGTCTCCGGCGGAAGTGTCGCGGCCTCCGCGTTCACGGCGTCGACCAGCTCGTCGTGGGTGTATCAGCGAACATTCAGTAGCTCGCGTCCGCGCCTATCGCTATGACTCCGGCTATGCCTGAACTCTGTCACGGATGGCGAAGACGACACGATCAGCGCTATTGCCAGCGACCGACGGTTCGCGGTGCAAGTAACCGGCGCGGCAAGGACATTCAGTCGGAACCCATCGCATGCTGACATGCTCATGCGTTGGGAACCGGTGCCGGTGAGGGGTCAACCTGGGAGACCGTTAGAACGTCGCCCAGGAGTTGACATTGCGCAGCCCCCATGGTGCTGTGTCCTCATAACGATGGTCCCTCACTGGCTCGCCTGCTCCGGAATGCCACCGATCTTCCGACGACTTAAGGACTGACCGCGCCTTCAACTCGGTGGGAAAGTCGGCAACTGTCTCCTATCCCGCCAGGGGCGGCCCGAGTCGATGACCTCTGCGCTTCGGGAAACGTCATAGCCCATAGTAGAGAAGTCTGCGGACTGGCGGCGCGTATGGACGGAGGACCTTGGACCAAAGTAGCGATTGAACTGGCGTTTTTCGGGTGCCCTCGGTGAGATTCGAACTCACACTGTACGGGTTTTGAATCCGTTTCCTCTGCCAGTTGGGATACGAGGGCGTCCAACCTGATCGGGTTTCCACCATAGAGGATCCCCCGAGGTCGCTGACTCGGTCCACGACCGCCACAATGGCACCCATGACCGGCGCAACGACAGACGATGCCAAGCCGCACCGCGTTCTCGTCGCAGAAGACGAAGCACTCATCCGGCTCGACCTGGCCGAGATGCTGCGCGAGGAGGGATATGAAGTCGTCGGCGAGGCCGGCGACGGACAGGAAGCCGTCGAACTAGCCGAGAAACTCAAGCCCGATCTAGTGATCATGGACGTCAAGATGCCCCGTCGCGACGGCATCGACGCAGCGTCCGAGATCGCCGACAAGCGCATCGCGCCGATTGTGGTTCTCACCGCCTTCAGTCAGCGTGAGCTCGTCGAACGTGCACGCGACGCCGGTGCCATGGCATACCTCGTCAAACCGTTCTCGATCAGCGACCTGATGCCCGCGATCGAGCTGGCGGTGAGCCGCTTCAGCGAGATCTCCGCTCTCGAAAAGGAAGTCGCCACGCTTTCGGATCGGCTGGAGACGCGCAAACTGGTCGAACGGGCGAAGGGTCTGCTCCAGAGCAAGCACAAGATGACCGAACCCGAGGCGTTCAAGTGGATTCAACGGGCGGCGATGGATCGCCGGACGACCATGAGGCGGGTCGCCGAGGTGGTGCTGGAGACACTCGATGCGCCCGAGGACGCCGCGCCGTCGAGCTAGCAATACGTGGAAAACGCGCACTACGGCCATGGGTTGGCTATGTTCTACCGGAAGCGTCAGCGCCCCAGCCGACCACGGCCGTCGCGTCGATGCCGATGAAACCATTGACCCGGAGGTGAAACGTGCGCGGTCGCGTGGCACGGAGTGCAATTGTCCTCACTAGTGCAGGACTGATGGTGGTCAGCATGGCCGCCTGCCAGCAGTCCAAGCCCGAACAAGGGACATCGCAGACCGACCTGAAGATCGTCGAGCAGGTCCAGATCGACGAGAACGGTGCGGAGGTCAAGGCCTCGGAGGGCACGGCCCCTGCCGACCCCGCCGGCGACGGCAAGGCCAGCTGCCCGCCGGTTTCGATCGCCATGGCCGGCGCCCTCAACGGCCCCGACGCGGCCCTGGGCATCAACATCAAGAACGGCGTACAGTTTGCGGTCGACAAGCACAACACCGCTAACAAGGGCTGCCAGGTCCAGCTGAAGCCGTTCGACACCGAAGGCGATCCGCAGAAGGCGACTGGGATCGCGCCGCAGATCGTCGACGACCAGTACACGATCGGCCTTGTCGGCCCGGCGTTCTCAGGTGAGACGAAAGCCACCGGCGGTGTCTTCAACCAGGCCGGCTTGGTAGCCGTCACCGCATCGGCGACGAACCCCACGCTCAGCGAAAACGGGTGGAAGACGTTCTTCCGCGGCCTGGCCAACGACGCTGTGCAGGGTCCGTCGGTTGCGAACTACCTGAAGAACGGATTGAAGTACCAGAAGATCTGCGTGATCGACGACAGCACCGACTACGGCCTCGGCCTGGCGACCGCCGTGCGCGACACACTGGGGCCGGTCGCCGATTCCGGCTGTAACATCTCGGTCAAGAAGGGCGACAAGGACTTCTCGGCCGCGGTTACCCAGGTCAAGGGTGTCAACCCGAACGCGGTGTTCTACGGGGGCTACTACTCGGAGGCGGCGCCACTCGTCCAGCAGCTCAAGGACGGCGGTTTCCAGGGCACCTTCGTCAGCGCCGATGGCACGAAGGACCCGCAGTTCGTCAGCCAGGCCGGTGAGGCGGCCAAGGATGCGATCCTGTCGTGCCCGTGCGGCCCGGCCACCGGTGCGTTCGCCGACGAGTACAAGAAGAAGTTCAACGCCGAAGCTGGCACCTACAGCGCCGAGGGCTACGACCTGGGCACGATCTTGGTCAAGGGCATCGATTCGGGTGCCATCACCAGGCCCGCGCTGCTGGACTTCGTGAAGAACTACAACGGCCAGGGCGTGGCACGTAAGTACCAGTGGACGCCGACCGGTGAGCTCACCACCAACCTGATCTGGATCTTCAAGGTTCAGTGACCCTGTAGCGAAGCGCGTCCGAGACATCAAGGCTCGGACGCGCTTTCGCTTCATATGACCTTGCGCGAGGAGCCCGCCGCCGGATGAGTTTGATCGCCCCCGAGTGCGTCGACCAGTACGCGTGCCTGGCCGCCAACATCAACTTCAACCTGGAGAACCTGCGAAGCGGCTTCTGGCAGTTGACGATCGACGGACTGTCTTGGGGGGCGATCTACGCGCTGGTCGCAGTCGGCTACACGCTGGTGTTCGGTGTGCTGCGGTTGATCAACTTCGCGCACTCCGAGATCTTCATGCTCGGCATGTTCGGCGCCTATTTCGCGCTCGACGTCATCATGGGTTTCACCCCCAGCGGCAACGCCTACGGCAAAGGCATCGGGCTGACGGTGGTGTATCTCGCGATTGCGATGTTGTTCGCGATGCTTGTTTCGGGTTCGGCGGCAGTCGGATTGGAGTTCGTCGCATACCGGCCGCTGCGACGGCGCAATGCTCGGTCACTCACGTTCCTGATCACCGCGATCGGCATGTCGTTCGTCCTGCAGGAGTTCGTGCACTTCGTTCTGCCGAAGTTGATCAAGGGTTACGGGGGGAGCAACGCACAACAACCGATAATCCTGGTTCAGCCGAAGACGCAATTCACGATATTCGGTGCCTCGGTGTCCAACGTCACGCTGGTCATCGTCGTGGCGGCGCTGATTCTCGCGGTACTGACCGACGTGGCGATCAACCGGACGAAGTTCGGCCGTGGCATCCGAGCCGTCGCACAGGATTCCACCACCGCGACGTTGATGGGCGTCTCGCGCGAGCGCATCATCATGACGACCTTCTTGATCGGCGGTCTGTTGGCGGGCGCTGCTGCGCTGTTGTACACGTTGAAGGTCCCGCAGGGCATCATCTACTCCGGCGGTTTTCTGTTGGGCATCAAGGCGTTCTCGGCTGCGGTGCTCGGCGGCATCGGCAACCTGCGCGGCGCGCTGCTCGGTGGCCTGCTGCTGGGAATCATGGAGAACTACGGGCAGGCCGTGTTCGGTACGCAGTGGCGCGATGTGATCGCCTTCGCGCTGCTCGTTCTGGTGCTGCTCTTTCGGCCGACCGGGATACTGGGGGAGAGCCTCGGGAAGGCGCGCGCATGAGTACCAAACATGTACTGGCGCCGGGCGACGGCCTGCGGAACTGGTGGGACGGCCGCTCCCGGATCCAGAAATGGGTCTTCGGCGTGCTGATGTTCGGCGTTGTGGCGCTCCTGCCGCTGCACACGCCGCCGTTCCTGGACACGCCGGGCATCAGCTTCGGCGGCACCATGGCACAGTTCGCCATGGTCGCGATCATTGCCATCGGCCTGAACGTCGTCGTCGGCCAGGCCGGCCTGCTGGACCTCGGGTACGTCGGCTTCTACGCCGTGGGTGCCTACACCGTGGCGCTGCTCACCAGTCCGGACAGTCCATGGAACAAGGTCGGCCCCAACGGGTTCTTCAGCACTCCGTGGGCGTGGTTGTCCTGCGTGCCGTTGGCGATGGCGATCACCGCGCTGGCGGGCCTCATCCTCGGCATACCCACGCTGCGGCTGCGCGGTGACTACCTGGCGATCGTGACGCTCGGCTTCGGCGAGATCATCCGCCTGATGGCCGACAACCTCTCCGACATCACCAACGGCCCGCGTGGCCTCAACGAGGTGGCGTTCCCGCGGGTCGGTGAAAGTGACAGGCTGCCCGAGGGCGTCTTCTCCAGCGCCAATTCGACGGGGCACGCGAATTACGGCACCTGGTGGTTCTGGCTCGGGTTGATCCTCATCGTCGTCATCTTGATCTTGGTGGGCAATCTGGAGCGCAGTCGGGTCGGCCGCGCCTGGATCGCCATCCGGGAGGACGAGGACGCCGCAGAAGTGATGGGAGTCAACACCTTCCGGTTCAAACTGTGGGCGTTCGTGATCGGCGCGGCGGTCGGCGGCCTGTCCGGTGCCCTCTATGCGGGCCAGGTGCAGTACGTGGCGCCGCCGACGTTCAACATCATCAACTCGATGCTGTTCCTGTGCGCGGTGGTGCTCGGCGGCCAGGGCAACAAGCTGGGCGTGATTTTCGGTGCGTTCATCATCGTGTACCTGCCCAACCGTCTGCTGGGCGTCGAGTTCCTCGGCATCAACCTCGGTGACTTGAAATACCTTTTCTTCGGGCTCGCGCTGGTGGTCCTGATGATCTTCCGCCCCGAAGGGCTCTTCCCGGCCCGCCAGCAGCTGCTGGCCTACGGGCGAGCTGCGCGTGATCTGCTCCGCTCCGGGCCGCAGGAGAAGGAGTCGGCCGCATGACCGCGCCGACGCCGGGAGCAGAAGAGCACCGCGCACGCGAGGAGCAGAAGCAGTCATCGAGGAACTGGCCGGCGTCCACCGCGAGATCCACGTCGCTGAGGGTGAAACGCTTTTGCAGACACAGGATTTGACCGTCAAGTTCGGAGGGTTGACCGCACTGGATTCGGTCACGTTCGACATCCGGCGCGGCGAAATCCTCGGCATGATCGGCCCCAACGGAGCAGGCAAGACGACCTGCTTCAATGCCATCACCGGCGTCTACCGGCCCAGCTCGGGCTCGGTGATCTTCGACGGGGCGCCGCTCGGGCGAACCAAGCGCCACCGAATCACGCGCAAGGGGATCGCACGCACGTTCCAGAACATCCGGCTGTTCGGCGAGATGACCGCGCTGGAGAACGTCATGGTCGGCACCGACGCGCGGCACCACACCTCCGTGCCGGGCGCGCTTGCGCGCACACCGCGACATCGCCGCGAGGAACGCTCGGCGGTCGAACGCTCGGTTGCGCTGCTTCACTTTGTCGGCATCGCCCACCGCGGCGAGGAGAAGGCGAAGAATCTGCCATACGGCGACCAGCGGCGGCTGGAGATCGCGCGTGCGCTGGCGACCGAACCCAAGCTGTTGTGCCTGGACGAGCCGGCGGCCGGGTTCAATCCGAGTGAGAAGGCGGCGTTGATCGACCTCATCCGCAAGATTCGCGACGACGGCTACACGGTGTTGCTCATCGAGCACGACATGCGCCTGGTCATGGGTGTCACCGATCGGATCGTGGTGCTGGAGTTCGGTCGCAAGATCGCCGACGGGTTGCCCGCCGAGATCCGCGAGGACCCGAAAGTCATAGCCGCCTACCTAGGGGTGCCCGATGACGAACTCACCTGACCCAGACGACCGTCCCGTGCTGCTCGAGGTGCGCGACGTCGTCGTGCACTACGGACGCATCCAAGCCCTGCACGGGGTTTCGCTCGTGGTTCGGCAGGGCGAGCTGGTGACCCTGCTCGGGTCCAACGGAGCCGGCAAGACCACGATCATGCGGGCGATCTCCGGCCTGCGGTCTCTGACGTCTGGAACGGTGTGGTTCGAGGGCAACGACATCTCCCGGGTGAAGGCCCACAGGCGGGTCACCGATGGCCTGATCCAGGCGCCGGAAGGCCGCGGGGTCTTCCCGGGGATGACGGTGACCGAGAACCTGGAAATGGGTTGCTACGGAAGAAAGTTCGCGACGAAGGCCGAGCACAAGGAGCGGCTGGACTGGGTGCTGGAAACCTTTCCGCGCCTTGCCGAACGCAGGAATCAGGTCGGCGGCACGCTGTCCGGCGGTGAGCAGCAGATGCTGGCGATCGGCCGGGCATTGATGGCACGGCCCAAGGTGCTGTTGCTCGACGAGCCGTCAATGGGGCTGGCGCCGATGGTGATCTCGCAGATCTTCAAGATCATCGCCGACATCAACTCACAGGGCACCACGGTGCTGCTCGTCGAGCAGAACGCGCAGCAGGCGCTCACCCGGTCCGATCGCGCCTACATTTTGGAGACGGGTGAGATCACCCGTGAGGGCAACGCCAGAGAGCTTCTGGACGACGACAGCATTCGCGCGGCCTACCTGGGCGTCGCCTAGCGTTCAAAGCACCGAACGTCGGGAGGCGCTCGCGCTCACTCCCGTACCTGGCGAGTGACGAGGCCTTCTGTGGCCCGGGAATCGACGACGCAGCGGGAATCGACCTGCTCACCTTCGCGCTCGTCGCCGTAGTAAAGGCGATACCCGGACGCGTCGTCCTCTGTCCGGGTCACCGTGAACCACTGACCGGAGTCCGGGTCTTGGATGGTGTCGCCCTCCTGAACGTCCGCCAGCGGCACCTGCTCCGTTGCATATTCCGAACTCATCGAGCCTCCCGGTCAGTCCCACCTTCAGCCCGCTTACTGCGAGCTAGCGCGCGACGATCACCGACGAGCCATGACCGAACAAGCCCTGGTTGGCCGTGACGCCGACGGTGGCGCCTTCGACCTGGCGACCCGTGGCCTGGCCCTTCAACTGCCAGGTTAGCTCGCATACCTGCGCGATGGCCTGCGCGGGAATCGCCTCCCCGAAGCAGGCAAGGCCGCCCGACGGGTTGACCGGGACCCTGCCGCCGATCGTCGTCGCGCCGCTGCGCAGGAGCTGTTCGGCCTCGCCCTTGGGACACAGGCCGAGGTGCTCGTACCAATCCAACTCGAGCGCTGTCGACAGGTCATACACCTCGGCGAGGCTGACGTCTTCTGGGCCGACACCGGCCTCGGCGTAGGCCGCGTCGAGGATCTGGTCCTTGAAAACCCGCTCCGGTGCAGCCACCACCGCGGTGGAATCGGTTGCGATGTCCGGCAATTCGGGTAGATGCTGCGGATACTGCGGTGTGACGGTGCTGACGGCTCGCACCGACGGCACACCCTCGACCGATCCCAGGTGCTTCTCCGCGAACGACTTGCTCGCAACCACCAGTGCGGCCGCCCCGTCGGACGTCGCACAGATGTCGAGCTGCCGCAACGGATCTGCCACCACCGGGCTGGCGAGCACATCGTCGACCGAGCTCTCCTTGCGGTAACGGGCGTTCGGATTCTCCAGCCCGTGCCTGGCGTTCTTGACCTTGACTTGGGCGAAATCCTCCGATGTGGCGCCATAAAGGTCCATCCGCCTTCGGGCGAGAAGCGCGAAATACACCGGGTTCATGGCTCCGATTAGGTGGAAGCGCTGCCAGTCTGGATCGTTTCTGCGTTCACCGCCGACCGGGGCGAATGCTCCCTTGGGTGTGGTGTCGGCACCGACCACAAGTGCGACGTCGCAGAACCCCGCGAGGATCTGTGCGCGGGCGCTCTGCAGGGCCTGCGAGCCGCTGGCGCATGCGGCGTAGCTGGAACTGACCGGGACGCCGTTCCAGCCCAGCTTCTGGGCGAAGGTGGAACCGGCGATGAAGCCGGGGTAGCCGTTTCGGATGGTGTCGGCGCCTGCTACCAGCTGGATCTGGCGCCAATCGACGCCTGCCTCGGCCAGCGCAGCCCGTGCTGCGACGACGCCGTACGCGGTGAAGTCGCGCCCCCATTTGCCCCATGGGTGCATGCCCGCGCCGAGGATGTACAACGGTTCCGGACTCACTTGGAGCCGCCCTTCCCGCTCGCCGCGTCTGCGATCTGCCAGGCGTGCACGATGCGCTCGACACCGTCGTCGTCGACGAACAGCGGCATCGTGGTCAGCTCCATCGTCATGCCGACTGCAAGGTCGGCGGCCAGCGTGCCCTCGACGACCTTGCCCAACACGATCAACCCTTCGTCGGCCAACTGCACCGCGGCAATTGCGAACGGCTCGAACGGATCCGGAGCAGGATACGGCGCGGGTGGCGGATACCGGTTCTCCGTGTAGCTCCAGAGCGTTCCGCGCCGCGACAGCGGCACCTGCGCCAGGTCGTCGCCGTCGCAGGCTGGGTTGGGGCAGTTGTTCGACCGTGGCGGGAACACGTAGGTGCCGCATAGGTGGCACTTGCCGCCGATCAGATAGGACTCTCCAGAGCCGTCGGTGGCGAACCAGCCGTCGATCGCAGGACGTGTGGAAGCTGACACGCGGTCAGCGTACCGACTACCATCGCCAAACTGAAACGTGTTCCAGTTCGCTCTCCCTCCAGGCGCAGGCGTCCGAAGCGAGCACCCCGACGGCGCTCGCGGCTCAGGCGTGCCGACCTGCACGCGCTGAGATTCGTTCCGGAGTTGCGGCGCGGCTCGCGCTGGCGTGGCGTTGCGCAGGCCCGCTCAGCCCGGCGGCACGGGTACTGATCGATAGGGCTCGTCGGCTACTGGGTGTCAGCGCCCGTGCATAGAGTAGGGCCGTGACCGCAAGCCCGACGGCCGAGAAGGCGCCCCAAAAGCCGATATTGATGCTGTTGGACGGCAATTCGCTGGCGTTTCGTGCGTTCTACGCTCTGCCTGCCGAGAACTTCAAGACCCAGGGCGGACTCACCACCAACGCGGTGTACGGGTTCACCGCGATGCTGATCAACCTGTTGCGCGACGAGCAGCCCAGCCACATCGCCGCCGCGTTCGACGTATCCCGCCAGACATTCCGGTTGGAGAAATACCCGGAGTACAAGGCCGGCCGGTCGGCAACGCCCGATGAGTTCCGCGGTCAGATCGACATCACCAAGGAGGTGCTCGGTGCGCTGGGCATCACGGTCCTGGCCGAGCAGGGCTACGAAGCCGACGACGTGATCGCCACCCTCGCGACCCAGGCCGAGGACGAGGGTTACCAGGTGTTGGTGGTGACTGGTGACCGCGATTCGCTGCAACTAGTCAGCGACGACGTCACGGTGCTCTATCCACGCAAGGGGGTCAGCGAGCTGACCCGGTTCACGCCGGATGCGGTACTCGACAAATACGGGCTCACCCCGCAGCAGTATCCGGACTTCGCGGCCCTGCGCGGCGACCCGAGCGACAACCTGCCCGGCATTCCGGGGGTGGGCGAGAAAACCGCCACAAAGTGGATCGCCGAGTACGGCTCGTTGCAGGCGCTCGTCGATCAGGTCGACACTGTCAAGGGCAAGGTCGGCGACGCACTGCGCGCGAACCTGTCGAACGTCGTGCTCAACCGCGAGCTGACCGACCTGGTCAAGGATGTCCCGCTGGCGCAAACCCCCGACACGCTGCGCATGCAGCCGTGGGATCGCGACCAGATTCACCGGCTCTTCGACGACCTGGAGTTCCGGGTGCTTCGGGAGCGGTTGTTCGAGACGCTGGCGTCGACGGATCCGGAGGTCGACCAGGGCTTCGACGTGCGCGGCGGCGCGCTTGAGGCCGGCGAACTGGCCGGCTGGCTGGCTCAGCATGCCAAGGGAAAGCGGGCCGGTTTGACTGTGATCGGCACGCACCTGGCCTTCGACGCGGACGCCACCGCGCTGGCGATCGTGGCCGGTGATGGTGACGGTCGCTACCTCGACACCGCCGAGTTGCACCCCGACGACGAGGCCGCGCTGGCATCGTGGCTTTCCGACGCCGAGGCGCCCAAAGCGTTGCACGAGGCGAAGCTCGCCATCCACGACTTGGAAGGCCGCGGCTGGACACTGCGGGGGATCACGTCGGACACGGCGCTGGCGGCCTATCTGGTCCGGCCCGGACAGCGCAGTTTTGCGCTCGACGACCTGTCGCTGCGTTATCTGAAGCGCGAACTGCGCGCAGATAACCCTGAGCAGCAACAGCTTTCGCTACTCGACGACTCCGACGGAGTGGATGAGCAGGCGGTGCAGACGTCGATCCTGCGGGCCAGCGCGGTGATGGATCTCGCCGATGCCCTTGACGAGGAGTTGGCCCGTATCGAGTCCTCGTCGCTGCTCGGCGACATGGAACTGCCCGTGCAGCGGGTGCTGGCCGCAATGGAGACCGCCGGCATCGCGGTCGACATCGGGCAGTTGTCCGAGTTGCAAAGCGAGTTCGCCGACCAGATCCGCGATGCGGCGGAAGCGGCTTACGCAGTGATCGGCAAGCAGATCAACCTGGGCTCGCCCAAGCAGCTGCAGGTCGTGCTGTTCGACGAACTGGAGATGCCGAAGACCAAACGCACGAAGACCGGCTATACCACCGATGCCGATGCCCTGCAGTCGCTGTTCGACAAAACCGGTCATCCGTTCCTCCAGCACCTGCTGACCCACCGCGACGTCACCCGGCTCAAGGTCACCGTCGACGGGCTGCTGAACTCGGTGGCCTCCGACGGCCGCATCCACACCACGTTTAACCAGACCATCGCTGCCACTGGTCGCCTCTCGTCGACCGAGCCGAATCTCCAGAACATCCCGATCCGCACCGATGCGGGCAGGCGGATCCGTGACGCGTTCGTCGTCGGCAAGGGCTTCGACGAGCTGATGACCGCCGACTACAGCCAGATCGAGATGCGCATCATGGCGCATCTGTCGCAGGACGAGGGCCTCATCGAGGCGTTCCGCACCGGGGAGGACCTGCACTCGTTCGTCGCGTCGCGGGCGTTCTCCGTTCCGATCGGGGAGGTCACCGCCGAACTCCGGCGCCGCGTCAAGGCGATGTCCTACGGGCTGGCATACGGGTTGAGCGCCTACGGGCTTGCCGCGCAGCTGAAGATCTCCACCGAAGAGGCCAAGGTCCAGATGGAGCAGTACTTCGACAGGTTCGGTGGGGTGCGTGACTATCTGCGCGACATCGTCGATCAGGCCCGCAAGGACGGCTACACGTCGACGGTGTTCGGCCGACGGCGCTACCTGCCCGAACTGGACAGCAGCAACCGCAATGTGCGCGAGGCGGCCGAGCGCGCCGCATTGAACGCGCCGATCCAGGGCAGCGCCGCCGACATCATCAAGGTGGCGATGATCGAAGTCGATGCGGCGCTCAAGGCTGCCGGGCTGAAGTCACGGATGCTGCTGCAGGTGCACGACGAATTGTTGTTCGAGGTCGCCCCGGGCGAACGTGACCAGGTCGAAAAGCTGGTCCGCGACAAGATGGGCAGCGCTTACCCGCTGGATGTGCCGTTGGAGGTGTCGGTCGGATACGGCCGCAGCTGGGACACGGCGGCGCACTAAGTGCCGGCTGCGCGATAACCCGCCAGCGCCTGCAGCGCGGGTGCGGCCGCGCGTGCGCCATAGACGCTGTACGTCTCCTCTGTCAGCAGCTGGTTCAGCCGCGCGTCGCCGAACCCGCGGTCGATGCGGTCGCGGACGAACGCCAGCTCAACGACCTGATGGGCGAAGGTCTTGACCGACTTGGCCGCGGGCTTTCCGCCTGCTCGCGCCGCCTGCGCCACCGCCGCTTTGCGGTTGCGGATAGAGCCCAGCCAGGTCGCCTCGTTCGAGGTCAGCAGACCGGCGGCCACCATCCCGGGCAGTTTCTCGGCCGTGATCCGCTGCTCCTTACGCCTACTGGCCACGCCCAGCCAGATCACCAACCCGAAAATCGGCACCATCCACAGCAGGTAGACCCCGAAATACGCTCCGATGCCGAGCAGCGACGACCCATTCCACAGGCCGTGCATGATCACGGCGACCAGGTAGCCGAGCACGACGTAGCCGACTTTGGCGAGGGCATTTCGGTGCTGCAGCGCGAACCACACACCGATCCCGAAGAAAGTGGTGAACAGTGAGTGCGCGAACGGCGCCATGATCAGCCGCATCGCCGCGGTCAGAAGCGAGTCGCCGACCGTCGCTCCGCCTCCGATGTAGAGGATGTCCTCCAGCCAGGCGAACCCAGCACCCACCAGGCCTGCATATACCAGGCAGTCCGTCAGCGAGTTGAGCTCATTGCGCCGCCGCCCGGTCATCATGACCAGCAGGAACAGTCCCTTGGCCGCCTCTTCGGTCAGCGGCGCGCCTAGCACGACGGTGATGGGACTGACCTCGTCCGATGCACCGGGGTTGATCGCCGCCTCGGCAACCAGTTGAAGGATCGACGCGGCGACGACGGCGACCGACGCACCCCACAGGAAGGCCAGCACCAGCAGCCGTCGCGGTTCGGGCTCCCACCGGTCGAGCCACAGGTAGGCCAGCACGACAACTGTCATGGCGATGCTGGAGAGGACGAACCCGATGGCGGTGCCGACCGGGTTGAACGCGATCAGCGCGATCACGATCAGCCCCGCAATGGTGCCCAGCGTGATCAGCACGGCGAGCGGCGCGCCGACTTTGCGCACCTTCTTCTGTATCGGCGGATACGGCGGACGATAGGCCAGTGGTTGCTGGGGCGGACCGACGTATGACACGTGAGCAGGGTAACCGGCTGCACTGCCCGGATCTGTACCGAGTTTGTCCAGCGTGTGCACAGTCGAGTAACCTCGACGGGTACCCGTCTGTGGATGCGCGATCGCTGCTGCGGGTCACCTTTAACTCAAGTCCTAGTCCCTACGACCCAACCTGTCCGGAGCAACCCACCACATGCCAAGTCCCTCCGTCACCTCGCCGCAAGTAGCCGTCAACGACATCGGCTCGGCCGAGGACTTTCTCGCCGCCATCGACAAAACCATCAAATACTTCAACGATGGCGACATCGTCGAAGGGACCATCGTCAAGGTTGACCGCGACGAGGTCCTGCTCGACATCGGATACAAGACCGAAGGCGTGATCCCTTCCCGAGAGCTCTCCATCAAGCACGACGTCGACCCCAATGAGGTTGTGTCCGTCGGCGATGAGGTCGAAGCCCTGGTCCTCACCAAGGAGGACAAGGAAGGCCGTCTGATCCTGTCCAAGAAGCGCGCACAGTACGAGCGCGCCTGGGGCACCATCGAAGAGCTCAAGGAAAAGGACGAGGCCGTCAAGGGCACCGTCATCGAGGTCGTCAAGGGCGGCCTGATTCTCGACATCGGCTTGCGCGGCTTCCTGCCGGCATCGCTGGTCGAGATGCGCCGGGTTCGCGATCTTCAGCCGTACATCGGCAAGGAGATCGAGGCCAAGATCATCGAGCTGGACAAGAACCGCAATAACGTGGTGCTGTCGCGCCGCGCCTGGCTCGAGCAGACTCAGTCCGAGGTGCGCAGCGAATTCCTCAACCAGCTGCAGAAGGGCGCCATCCGCAAGGGTGTGGTGTCCTCGATCGTCAACTTCGGCGCGTTCGTCGACCTCGGCGGTGTCGACGGTTTGGTGCACGTCTCCGAGCTGTCGTGGAAGCACATCGACCATCCATCCGAGGTCGTCCAGGTCGGCGACGAGGTCACCGTCGAGGTGCTCGACGTCGACATGGATCGTGAGCGGGTGTCGTTGTCGCTCAAGGCGACTCAGGAAGACCCGTGGCGGCACTTCGCGCGCACCCATGCGATCGGTCAGATCGTGCCCGGCAAGGTCACCAAGCTGGTGCCGTTCGGCGCGTTCGTCCGCGTCGAGGAGGGCATCGAGGGCCTGGTGCACATCTCCGAGCTGGCCGAGCGCCACGTGGAGGTGCCCGATCAGGTGGTCGCCGTCGGCGACGACGCGATGGTCAAGGTCATCGACATCGACCTGGAGCGGCGCCGCATCTCGCTGAGCCTGAAGCAGGCCAACGAGGACTACACCGAGGAATTCGACCCCAGCAAGTACGGCATGGCCGACAGCTACGACGAGCAGGGCAACTACATCTTCCCCGAGGGCTTCGACTCCGAGACCAACGAATGGCTCGAGGGCTTCGAGAAGCAGCGCGACGAGTGGGAGGCCCGCTACGCCGAGGCCGAGCGCAGGCACAAGATGCACACCGCGCAGATGGAGAAGTTCGCTGCGGCTGAAGCGGCGGCCGCCGAGGCGCCGTCGGCCAACGGCGCACCTCGGGCCGAGGAGCAGTCGGCGGGCGGGTCGCTGGCCAGCGACGCGCAGTTGGCCGCACTTCGGGAGAAGCTGGCGGGCAACGCCTAACCGGCGCCTGGCCGCATGCTGCGCATCGGTCTGACCGGCGGGATCGGCGCCGGTAAATCGACGGTGTCCGCTGCCTTCAACGACTGCGGCGGCATCATCGTCGACGGCGACGTCATCGCCAGGGAAGTCGTCGAACCGGGAACCGAAGGACTGTCCGCCCTTGTCGACGCGTTCGGCGACGACATTCTGCTGCCCGACGGCGCCCTGAATCGACCCGCGCTGGCAGCCAAGGCCTTCGTCGACGACGAACGGCGCCAGCTTCTCAATGGCATCGTGCATCCACTGGTCGCCCGGCGGCGTGAGGAGATCATCGCAGCCGTTTCCGACGATGCAGTGGTGGTGGAGGACATACCTCTGCTCGTCGAGACGGGTATGGCGCCGATGTTCCCGTTGGTGGTGGTTGTGCACGCCGACGAAGAAACCAGGGTCGAGAGGTTGATCAAGCGCGGGATGGACGAGGCCGACGCCCGCGCGCGGATCGCCGCTCAGGCGCCAGAGGAGCAGCGCCGCGCGATTGCCGATGTGCTGCTTGACAACTCGGGCTCACCGGCGGAATTGGTCGAACGGGCCCGGGAGATCTGGTATCAGCGCGTGCTTCCGCTGGCGCACAACATCCGCACCCACGAGACCGTGCGCGGCGCAGCGACGTTGGTGCCCTACGATCCGGCGTGGCCAGACGATGCCCGCCGCATCACGAAGCGACTCGAGATCGCTTGTGGCGCCAAGGCAGTGCGGGTGGATCACATCGGCTCGACGGCGGTTCCCGGCATGGACGCCAAGGACGTCATCGATGTTCAGGTGACCGTCGAATCACTGGACATGGCCGACGAACTCACCGAGGTGATGGCCGACGTGGGGTATCCGCGTGTCGAAGGCATCACCAGCGACGTCGCTCACCACGGCGATCCGTCGTTGTGGCGCAAACGCTTTCACGCCGCCGCGGATCCGGGCCGGCCGGCGAATGTCCACATTCGGGTGAACGGGTGGCCTAACCAGCAGTTCGCCCTCCTGTTCGTCGATTGGCTCAAGGCCAATCCCGGTGTGCGTGAGGATTACCTCGGTGTCAAATGCACGGCGCTACGCTCGCCCGAGTACATGCAGGCGAAGGAGCCGTGGTTCCTGGACGCCTACCGGCGGGCGAAGGCGTGGGCCGAGGCGACGGGGTGGAGTTCCTAGGCTGGCGGCGGCCCAGCGTCGTCTGCGGGTGGGATCTCACCGCTGGACGCAACGATGTTCGGCACACCGCTCACCGGCGCTTCGCACGTCAGGGCGCCGTAGTCGGGATCGTCTTTGACGGGCAGCACGCGAGGCGCGATGAAGTTTTCGGCCTTTGCGACCAGCCCGTCGTCGACGAGGATCTCACACGTCAGGTTCGCCGAATACGGCCATTCGATCGACATGCGCATGTTCGCCTGCTTCGAGGCGGGGAGCACGGTGTTGACCTCGAACACGCGGCCGGGGACCATCGTCGGGTTGGCCGTCTGAGTCTGGTCGCCCTCAGCGGCATAGGTGATCGTCGCGCCGCGCGACACACCGTCGACACGGGCGCGGTAGACGACGTTGTGCAGGACCCCGGTGTCGCCCTGGGCGGCCAGATCCGGCTGCGGCGGACCATCTGGATCCGCAAGGGCAGGCGCAGGAATTAACTGGGAGCCGGCGATGAGGGTCGCCAGTGCAGCGGCGGTGATCCATCTGCGCTCGGTGAGGCTCATGGCAGCGACATTACGCCCCGGTCAATACGACGACCAAGTCCGTTGCCAGCAGCGGTGTGCGCGTCGATATCACGCAATTGCGCTGTCAGCTCGGCACGCTGCGCCACGTGAGGGTGATGTTCGTAGTGCGAAGCCAGCGGTCCAGGTCGTAGTCGTGTTGCGACAGTCCGTCGATAGCACTGGCTGCCGTCCGGACCGCCTGCTCTGCAGTCTGCGGCGCCAGCAGCCCGGCCCGCACCGCCGTCAAGAGCTCGTCGACGTCGTCGAGTTGCACGCCCCTTCCGGTGCGGACCACCAGATCCAGGTAGTGATCCTCGGAATGCCACCTGTCCGACCCGGCGGTGTAGCGCCCCACGTCCAGGTAATAGTCCTGGTCGAGTTCGTAACCGGGATTGAAGTGGAAGATCGACGCCCGCAGTCCCAACGACGGCAGCAGCCACGACTGCAGGTAGTGGAACTGGGCACGACCCGGCGTCGGTCGGGCCATGTACAGCCCCCACGGCTTGACCGTGTACTCATCCACCGCGCGCGCGATCCCCTTCGGGTCGGTGTTGGTGCGGCTGAGCAGGTCGAATGTCTCGTGCTTGGGAGCGTGGATAGGTCAAGCTTAGGGCTGCGCGAGCGAGGCCGGCGGACGGAGGCGAGCGCCCCGGGGAATGACGAAGTGTCGGTGCGTGGTTCTACCCTGTGAAGATGGCTTTCGCTACCGAACATCCCGTGCTGGCGCACTCCGAGTACCGCCCTGTCGAGGCGATGGTGCGCGCCGGCGGCAGGTTCGAGGTGGTCAGCGAGTACGCCCCAGCAGGAGACCAACCGGCTGCGATCGACGACCTCGAGCGCCGCATCAGGGCGGGGGAGCGCGACGTCGTATTGCTGGGCGCCACCGGCACTGGCAAGTCGGCCACCACCGCCTGGCTGATCGAGCGGCTGCAGCGGCCCACCCTGGTGATGGCGCCGAACAAGACGCTGGCCGCACAGCTCGCCAACGAGTTGCGGGAGATGTTGCCGCACAACGCAGTCGAGTACTTCGTCTCGTACTACGACTACTACCAGCCAGAGGCCTACATCGCGCAGACCGACACCTACATCGAGAAGGACAGCTCGATCAACGACGACGTGGAGCGGCTTCGACACTCCGCTACGTCGAGCCTGCTGTCCCGTCGTGACGTGGTGGTGGTCGCTTCGGTGTCGTGCATCTACGGCCTCGGCACGCCCCAGTCGTACATGGACCGGTCCGTCGAGGTGAAGGTCGGCGAGGAGATCCCCCGCGACGCGCTGCTGCGGCTTCTGGTCGACGTCCAGTACACCCGCAATGACATGTCGTTCACCAGGGGGACGTTCCGCGTGCGCGGCGACACCGTCGAGATCATTCCGTCCTACGAAGAGCTCGCAGTGCGCATCGAATTCTTCGGCGACGAGGTCGAGGCGCTCTACTACCTGCACCCGTTGACCGGAGACGTGATCCGTAAGGTCGACTCTCTGCGGATCTTCCCGGCCACCCACTATGTGGCCGGACCGGAGCGCATGGCGCACGCGATCTCGACGATCGAGCAGGAACTCGAAGAACGCCTCGCGCAGCTGGAGAAGCAGGGCAAGCTGCTGGAGGCGCAGCGGCTGCGGATGCGGACCAACTACGACGTCGAGATGATGCGTCAGGTCGGCTTCTGCTCGGGCATTGAGAACTACTCGCGCCACATCGATGCCCGGCCCGCCGGCTCGGCGCCCGCCACGCTGTTGGACTACTTCCCCGAGGATTTCCTGCTCGTCATCGACGAGTCACATGTGACCGTGCCCCAGATCGGCGGCATGTACGAGGGCGACATATCCCGCAAGCGCAACCTCGTCGAGTACGGCTTCCGACTGCCGTCGGCGATCGACAACCGGCCGCTGACGTGGGAAGAGTTCGCTGACCGGATCGGGCAGACGGTGTACTTGTCCGCCACCCCCGGCCCGTACGAGCTGAGTCAGACCGGCGGGGAGTTCGTCGAACAGGTCATCCGGCCCACCGGGCTGGTCGACCCGAAGGTGGTGGTCAAGCCGACCAAGGGGCAGATCGACGACCTGATCGGGGAGATCCGCAAACGTACCGAGGCCGACGAGCGGGCGCTTGTCACCACGCTCACCAAGAAGATGGCCGAGGACCTCACCGATTACCTGTTGGAGATGGGGATCCGGACCCGCTACCTGCACTCCGAGGTCGACACTCTGCGGCGGGTGGAGCTGCTGCGTCAGCTGCGGCTCGGCGAGTACGACGTGCTCGTCGGCATCAATCTGCTCCGCGAAGGCCTCGACCTGCCCGAAGTCTCGCTGGTGGCGATCCTCGACGCCGACAAGGAGGGCTTCCTGCGGTCGCCGCGCAGCCTGATCCAGACCATCGGCCGCGCTGCCCGCAACGTGGCAGGCGAGGTGCACATGTACGCCGACACGATGACCGACTCGATGAAGCAGGCCATCGACGAGACGGAACGCAGGCGAGCCAAGCAGATCGCCTACAACGAGGCACACGGTATCGACCCACAGCCGCTGCGGAAGAAGATCGCCGACATCCTCGACCAGGTCTATCGCGAGGCCGACGACACCGACATCGAGGTCGGCGGCTCCGGGCGAAACGCCTCGCGGGGCCGCCGGGCCCAGGGCGAACCGGGCAGGGCGGTCAGCGCGGGAATCATCGAGGGGCGCGACACCTCGAACATGCCGAGAGCGGAACTGGCAGATCTCATCAAGGACCTGACTGCGCAGATGATGGCTGCAGCCCGCGATCTCCAGTTCGAGCTGGCGGCTCGAATTCGCGACGAAATCTCTGATCTGAAGCGCGAACTCCGCGGCATGGATGCGGCCGGCCTGAAATAGGTTGATCTCAACCGCGGTTGAGGTCATACGGTGACTGACATGCCCGAGACCGCGACGATCAAGCCGGGCAGCTGGCGCGAGCTGCTGGGACGTGAGCGGCTCGGCACCGCCACGCTGCTGGCCGGTGGGGTTGGGCTTTATGCGATCAACGAGTTCCTCACCATCAGCCTGCTGCCCAGCACGGTCGCCGACATCGGCGGACAACGGTTCTACGCCTGGGTGATCGCGGTGTACCTCATCGGCTCCGTCGTCGCCGCGGCGGCGGTCAACCCGCTGCTCGTCAGGTTCGGGCCGCGGGCGTCGTATCTGGCCACGCTGGCCATCTTCGGAGTCGGCACGCTGGGCTGTGCTCTTGCCCCGAGCATGGAGCTGCTTCTGGTTGCGCGCACCGTCCAGGGGGCTGCCGGTGGAATGCTGGCGGGGCTCGGCTACGCGGTGATCAATGCCGCACTGCCGAACTGGTTGTGGACGAGGGCGTCGGCGCTGGTATCGGCGATGTGGGGCGTCAGCGTGATCATCGGACCCGCGGTGGGCGGAATTTTTGCTCAATTCGGTATCTGGCGTTGGGCTTTCGGGTCCCTGGTGGTAATGACGGTGGCAATGGCCGCCCTGGTGCCTGGCGCGCTGCCCGCCCGGCAAGCCGGTGACCTCGAGCGGTCGGCGATTCCGCGGATTCCGGTGTGGTCGCTGCTGCTGCTCGGTGCCGCGGCGCTGGCGATCAGCGTCGCGGGAGTGCAGGCCACCGCCCCCGCCACATTCGGCCTGCTCGCCGTCGGCGCGGTTGTCGTCGCGCTTTTCCTGGTCGTCGATCGGCGTGCCCGCGCGAGCGTGTTGCCGCGCGCTGCTTTCACGGCAGGCCCCCTGAAGTGGATGTACGTCACGATCGGGCTGCTGATGGCCGCGACGATGGTGGACATGTACGTGCCGCTGTACGCCCAGCACCTGGCCGGCATGGTGCCTGCGGCAGCCGGCTTCTTCGGTGCGGTGCTAGCCGTGGGCTGGACGTTCTCAGAGATCATGAGCGCATCCGCAGGCCGGACGACCACGATCGTCAGGCTCGTCGCGGCGGCTCCCGTGGTGATGGCGATCGGGCTGGCGCTCGGCGCACTGATACTCGCCGAGGATCTGTCGTGGCCCCTGCTGGTGGCATGGGCCGTGGGCCTGTTCGTGGCGGGCTCGGGTGTGGGCATTGCGTGGCCGCACCTATCGGCCTGGATCATGGGCGCGGTCGAAGACCCGGTGGAAGCCGGCACCGCCGCTGCCGCGATCAACACCGTCCAATTGATCTGCGGGGCATTCGGCGCCGGGCTGGCGGGCGTGGTCGTCAACATGACTCAGGGGGGCGATGCGGCGGCGGCGCGCTGGTTGTTCACCGTCTTCGCGGTATTGGCCGCGGCGGGGTTAGTGGCCTCATACCGCGCGTCGCGTGGCCGCTAAGGTCGTGACGTTGATGCCTTCTGCGCCGGTCGGCTGAGCCGCGCTCTCGACCGGTTGCATTCGACGATCTACTTCGCCGCCGAGGTGAACGAGCAATTCAGTGCGCTGGCCCTCGAGAACCAGCGCATGCAGTACTTCGCGAGCAGGTCGGCGCCGATGGGAGCCGTCGCAGCGAAAGTCGTTGCAGCGACGTTCTACAACTTCAATCCCGAGCTGATCGCCACGGCTATTCCGGCCGCATGGAAGGTCGCGCCGCCCGCCACCGTGACTCGCACCCGATACGCGGTTGCCGACGCCGTCATCCGCAGAGTCCTGGGCGAGGATCGGATCCGATCGCCGGAGCTGGCGAATTCAGCGGCGCTCGTGCGCCGCATCGCCGAAGCGATCCCGAATGCGGCCGGCCGGCCGCTGTACGCCGGTCATGCCGAAACTGGACTGGCCCGAGGCGCCACACGTGCAGTTGTGGCACGCGATCATACTGCTGCGGGAGTACCGCGGCGACGGCCACATCGCCGCCCTAACGGTCCACGGGCTCAGCGGTATCGAGGCCCTGATCACCCATGTCGCAACCGGAACCGGCTTCGATCCGGCGTTCGCGCGCAGGCTCAGGGGGTGGAGTCAGCAGCAGTGGGATGAAGCGGTCGACGCGCTGCGTGCCCGCGATCTGCTCGCCGACGCCGACAGATTGACACCGGTGAACGAGCAGGTGCGGATCAAGGTCGAAGATTTGACCGATGAATTGTCTTATGCACCATGGCAGTTCGTCTCCGACGGCGAAGAACGGGAACTGGTCGAGCTGGGCGGCATCATCAGCGACGCCGTTCGCGCTGCAGGCGTGTTCCCCGCGAACGCGTTCGGCCCGCGGTACGGGCAGCATCGCTGACCGGGATGCCTAGTCGGGGTGCTCGTCGAGTTGCCGGATCGCCCCACTGAGTCGGGCGTTCAGCCGTCGAGCCAGTGGCATCAATCCGACGACCACGAGGAAATGCATGGCGGTCACCGTGAAGGCGAGTAGGAGCAAGCCGGCACCCGCAGCCATACCGATCGCCGCTGACTCCCATATCGACGCCGCACTCGTCAGCCCATGCATCGACCTGCGCCGGAAGATGATGATGCCCGCCCCGAGAAAGCCGATGCCCGAGACGATTTGGGCAGCCGCTCGGGACAGGTCGACTTCTCTGCCTGCGACGACTACGTCGCTGAACCCGTACTTGCTCACAACAGGATGAGCGCCGCCGCTGTCACCTCCGGCGCGCCGGGTCGCTACTGCAACACCGGCTCGCGGCGACGGTCGGCGTCCTCTCGGCTTTGCTGCTCGGCTGTCGGGGCTCATAGCCGGGGTGATGACGTATTTTGCTGACCGGATATGCGCCTGCTCCGAAACGCCACCAGAACTGCTGGCAACGACGGCTGCGACCGTTATGCTTTCGCCAGCGTCAACTAAGGGAGCGCCGATGCCCGCCGATCATGAGCACTCAACCGTCGGCCAAACACATCAGGGTTCACACGACTCGCAGCGGCACCTTTATCTGGGAACACTGCTGCAATTCGCGTTGCGGATGGTTCTCGTGTTTTTCATGACTGCCACTTTGCTGTGGGAGCCGCCGAACCGTCACCAATGGATATGCGCCGCGCTACTGGCGGCCTACGTGATGATCGTCGGCTGCTGGAGCGCGTGGGCGCTGAGACCGGCGTCGCGGGCCGCCGCAGTCGGCAACAGACGCGTGACGCTATTGGTGATCACCGCCGACGTCGCGGTGTTGTCCATCATCTCGGTTCTGACCGGGGCCACGTCACCGGAGGTGTGGACGTCGGATGTGATCAGCAGCGGCCTGTGGCTGATCCCACTGATCGCGGCGGCGCAACTCGATCCCACCATCAGCGGGGCGATGGCGGTCCCGACGGTCTGTGCCTTCTTCGCGACGTGCTTGTTCAGCAAGGCGGTCAACGAGGAGCCATGGCCGTCGATCCTGCTCAACACGACCTTGCTGGCAGCGCTGGCCGGGGGATCCGTTGCGGTGTCGATCATTCAGCGGGCCAGGGTCGAGGTGATCGAAAACCTGGCAAACCAGAGAACTCAACTGCTGCAGGACCTGCTCGGACTGGAAAAGCGTGAGCGGCAGGCTGTTTCCGAGCGCTTGCACGACGGTGCGCTTCAATACGTGCTGGTGGCCCGCCAGGACATGGAATATGTGCGCGATGGCAACGGGCAAGCCGTGGACAGGGTGGACGCAGCGCTTGCCGAGTGCTCGGGTCTGCTGCGCGATGTCGTTCGCGAACTGCACCCGGAGGTGCTGGCGAGGTCTGGTTTGAAGGCTGCAGTCGAAACGCTGGCTGAAAACATCAGGGCGCGTAGCGGCCTTGATGTCGAGGTCGACGCGCGCACATGGCCCGACGGCGTCACCGACGCCGACCACGTGCTCTACGGCGCCGCGCGCGAGGCCCTGACCAATGTGGTCAAACATGCTCGCGCGCAGAATGTTTGGGTGGCGCTGGAGCTATGTGGTGGGCGCGCGACGCTACGCATCGCCGACGACGGCGTCGGTGTCTCCGCGGGCAGACTTGCCGACAGCCTGCGCAATGGTCACATCGGCATCGCCTCCACCCGCACCAAGGTCCTGGCCGCGGACGGTCTGTTCGAGGTCAGAGCGACGTCGCCGGGGACCGAGGTCACCGTCTCCATACCGCTGGAACCCGCTGCCGTCGGCGCAGGCACGGACGCCAGAGCGTGGCCGGTCAACAGCTGACGGACGAGGTCGATTAGCAATCACCGCGAGCCGAACGCTGTTCGATGCCGACTCGCGTTGGCAGAGTCATGAACTGATGCGGGTGTGGCTGAGTGGATAGGCACCGGCCTGCAAAGCCGTCTACACGGGTTCGAATCCCGTCACTCGCTCCAACGTGTCAGCTCAGCGCCGCTGCGACGCGCAGGTCGGCGACCAGCGCGTCGAACGCCTTATCCCGGTCTTCCGACGGACCGCGCAGGATGGCCGACGGATGCACGGTCGCCACCACCTGAGGGTCGGCGTTCAAGTCGACCTTGCCGCCGACGGCAGGAAGTCGCAGTACCTCACCTCGATGCGCAGTCAGGCGAAAGCTGCTGCCCATCAGGGACTTTGCAGCGGTCGCTCCGAGCAGCACGACGACGTCGGGTTGCAGCGCGTTGATCTCGGCGAGCAACCATGGTTGGCACGCCACCACCTCCGTCCGGCTCGGAGTCTTGTGGATGCGGCGGGTACCGCGCTCCTCGAACTTGAAGTGCTTGACCGCGTTCGTCACATACACCTGTCCGCGGTCGATCGAGGCGGCCGTCAGGGCCTTGTCCAGCAGCCGGCCCGCCGGCCCCACGAACGGTTGTCCGGCCTTGTCCTCTTGATCTCCGGGCTGCTCACCGACGAGCACGACCTTGGCCTTCCGTGATCCTGCCCCGAACACCGCCTGGGTGGCGTTGCGGTACAGGTCGCAGCCTTTGCACGACTGCGACGCGTCCGACAGGACAGTCAGATCGTCGGTGTCCGGCACGAATTCCGCGGCTCCCGGCAGTGGCATACCCCTCGGATTACCCGTTTGCGCATGCCTCATGTCGCCGGCGTCACGTGTGGACTGCCAGGGTGACCTTGCTAGCGCTTTCACCGCGAAATCCCAGGACGCCGGCGCTCCGCCTGCGGAATAGCTCGCCGATTCGCCGAGCGTCGGGTTAGGGTCTTTCGTTGGCGGTGCAAACGACACTGGGAGGGTATGGATGAGCGGGTATCGGACCGTGTTAGTCGGTACGGACGGCTCGGATTCGTCGTTGCGGGCGGTGGACAAGGCCGGTCAGATTGCCGCCGGTTCGGGCGCGAAAGTCATCGTCGCGACCGCGTACTTCCCCCAGAGCGAGGACCAGCGGGCTGCGGACGTGCTGAAGGACGAGGGCTACAAGATGTCCGGCAACGCGCCGATCTACGCCATCCTGCGGGAGGCGCGCGACCGCGCCAAGGCCGCCGGAGCCGACGATATCGAGGAGAAGGCGGTCGTCGGGGCACCGGTGGACGCACTCGTCGACCTCGCCGCAGAAGTCCAGGCGGACCTTCTGGTAGTGGGCAACGTGGGGCTCAGCACCATCGCAGGCCGACTGCTCGGCTCGGTGCCGGCCAATGTTGCGCGGCGGTCCAAGACCGACGTGCTGATCGTCCACACCACGCCGTAACCCGGCCCCAGGCTAGGTCGCGGAGGCTTTGGCGATCTCGGCGATCGCCGCGTCGAGCGTGGCGTTGAACTCGTCGTCGCTCTGCTGCGCGGTCAGGCCCTCGGTCAATGCGCGGGAGAAGCTGGCGATGACGCCGGCGTTGCGGGACAACTTCTCGCACGCCTCATCCCGGCGGTAGCCGCCGGACAGCGCGACGACGCGAACCACTTTGGGATGGTCGACGAGTTCTCGGTAAAGGTTGTCGGTGTCCGGCAGAGTCAGCTTGAGCATGACGTTCTGATCGTCGCCGAGCTGGTTCACGCCGTCGAGAAGGCGGGCCTTGAGCTGGTCCTCGGCTTCGGCCTTCCGCGGGCTGTTGATGTCGACCTCCGGCTCGATGATCGGCACGAGGCCCTTCGCGATGACCTGCGCGGCGACCTCGAACTGCTGGTCCACGACCGCATCGAGGCCGGCGCCCGGCAGCTTGATTACCGACCTCTCCTTCGTGCCGAAGACACCGTGGGACACTGCCCGGTCCAGCAGATCGTCGAGGCCGGGCATCGGCTTCATGGTCTGGGCGCCGTCCTGCTCGTCGGCCAGGCCCTTGTCGATCTTCAGGAACGGCACGATCCCCTTGACGTTCCACAGATAGTCGGCGGAAGGACGCCCTTCGATCTGGCGGTCCATCGTCATCTCGAACAGGATCGCGCCCATGATGCGGTCCGCGTCAAAGGCGGGACTGGTGATGATTCGGGTGCGCATGTCGTGCACCAGGTCGAACATCTGCTCGTCGCCCGAATAAGCGTCTTCGGCGATGCCGTAGAGCTTCAGCGCCTTCGGGGTGCTGCCGCCGCTCTGGTCGAGTGCCGCGATGAAGCCCGCGCCACTGTGCGCCTTCTCCAACTGCTCGGGGTTCATGTCCTTCTCCTTGTCGACTGCGGTGAAATCACCTTAAGACCCTCGCAAACTGGTGATCGGATGGATACCGGGAAGGTCACGGTAGGACGGGGGCCGGCGGTCTCCTCATTCTCGATGCCGTACTCGACCGCCAGCTCCGCGCCGATCCGCGGCTTAGTGGTGCCACCGCTCCCAGGCGGCCTGTTTGGTGGTGCCGGCGAGACCAGCGACGCTGCTCCAGGACTGGGCTTCAGCCAGCGTACGGGCCGAGATGCCCAGGCATTCGCCGACGTACTGACTGAGTCCGAGCAAGGTTTGAAAGGCGGTCGGGTCGGTGCTGTTGGCGAGCGCATCCAGCAGGGTGCGGGCTTCGGCCGCAATATCGGTTGGTGCTCGGCTCATGGGTGGGCCAAATTGACCGTGCGTACGCCGTCCGGGTCGTCGAAGCGTCGCGTCCAGGACGTCTCGGGCCAATGCCACGTTGCAGTTCCGGCTGCAGGCTCATACTTGGCCGTGTAGAGAGTGCCGAAGCCGATCTCGAACTGATTGTTGCGCAACGGTGGCTGCAGCATCGCGGCGACGAGTTGCTCTCCCGACGCATCGTCGGCGCGCAACTGGTCCAACCGCGTAAGTCGCCCGACACTGTTGAATCTAGCTGCGTGGGCGGGGTGTTCGACCAGATCGAGTCGGTGGTTAGTCGTCGCGTCGAGTCGGCTCACCACGGCAGGCTGCTGCGGGGCGACAAAAACCGTGGCGTGATTACCAACTGTGTCGACCAGCGCTACGTTGTAGGACTGCGCAACAGGAATCCGCCGGAGTGCGCTGACTGCCTGTTCGACGGTGGCACAGGTCTCTAGCACGTAGCGCAGCACGATCGGGATCGCAAAGCCTTTGCCACCGCCGGGTCGGCCACCGAACGTCAGCGAGATCGCCAGCCCGTCCTCGTTCATCCCGTCCAGCAGACCCCAGAGCAGGTCGCTCGTCCCGAGCACCCGGCGATGCCCGGAGTAGTTGGTGGAAGCGACGACGGCTTCGAAAAGCGACTCGTCGTAGTCGTAATTACGGATCAAGATCGGCCGCTCACCAGGTATGGCAACTTGGGAACAACCGACGGCGAAAGCCGGAAGTCCCCACATCGACAACATCCGCGCGGCGACAGAGTCGTCACCACTCAGGCGACACAGCCGTTCCCAGGTAGGCATCAGCTCGGGGAGGTGTTGGGAAAGTGCGCGCCGACATTCGTCCAGGGAGGGGCGGGCGGCGAGCCCCTCCCTTGTGTACCAGCGGCGGTACGCCGGCCAGGTTGCGTCGTACAGCGCTCGCCAGCGGGGACCCGGCTCGGTCTCTCGGTACGCGTGGAGCGTCAAGGTGCGGCTCGTAACCTTGACGGGCTCGACCACCGGGGCTCGCTCGACCACCGGGGCCCAGCGCAGACCGTAGGTGACCCACTCCTGCCAGCGAGCACCAGGTGAGGGGAGGAGTGGGGCTGGGGCCGGAGCCAAGACTGCTGTCATGCGTCAAGATTATCCTGACGTTTCCGGTACGTCAAGCTAACCTTGACGGATTCACCAACCCCGCTCCCGCCATTCGTCCAGGTGCGGGCGCTCCGCGCCCAGGGTCGTGTCGTCGCCGTGCCCGGGGTAGACCACCGTCGAGTCCGGGTAGACGTCGAACACCCGACTGGTGACAGCGGTAAGCAGTTGCGTGAAATCGCGTGGCTTCCAGGTTTTTCCGACGCCGCCGGGGAACAAGCAGTCTCCGGTGAAAAGGTGGGTCGCCTCGTCCGCGCCGTCCAGCGCCAGCGCCACGGAGCCCGGAGTGTGGCCCTGCAGGTGAATGACGTCGAGCGATAGTTCACCGATTCTGACCGTGTCGCCGTCGGCCAGGATGCGAACGGGTTTGACCGGCAGCGGCTCGGCGTCGAGTTGATGCGCGGCCGTCGGCACGCCTGTGGTCTTCGCCACCTGTTCCAGCGCCAGCCAGTGGTCGGCGTGCTGGTGGCTGGTGACGATCAACGACAGTTTCGGCGCGAACCGCTCGATCAGGTCGAGCAGAATCTCGGCGTCGTTGGCTGCATCGATGAGTAGCGTCTCGCCAGTGTGGGAACACGTCACCAGGTAGGCGTTGTTATCCATCGGGCCCACCGAAACCTTGACGATCGATGCGCCCGGAAGGGTTCGCCGAGCCGCGGTCTGCGGGTCGACGTGGCCGGTGTAGTTGTCGTCGACGACGGTCATGGTCTCACGGTATCCGGCTCGGCTGAGACTTGTCGGAGGTGGCACATAGCATGGGCCTCAACTATGTCTTCGGGAGGACTTCTGTCTTTGAAAGCGAGGCGGTGTGGCTGACCGCCTGATAGTCAAGGGTGCGCGCGAGCACAACCTGCGAAGTGTCGATCTCGACCTGCCACGGGACGCGCTGATCGTCTTCACCGGGTTATCCGGATCGGGGAAGTCGTCGCTGGCGTTCGACACGATCTTCGCCGAGGGGCAGCGCCGCTACGTCGAGTCGCTGTCGGCGTACGCCCGCCAGTTCCTCGGCCAGATGGACAAACCCGACGTCGACTTCATCGAGGGCCTCTCGCCCGCAGTGTCGATCGATCAGAAGTCCACCAACCGCAACCCGCGTTCGACGGTCGGCACCATCACCGAGGTGTACGACTACCTGCGCCTGCTGTACGCACGGGCCGGCACGCCGCACTGCCCCGTGTGTGGTGAGCGGATCGCGCGGCAGACACCGCAGCAGATCGTGGACCAGGTGCTGGCGATGGATGAGGGCCTGCGCTTTCAGGTGCTCGCGCCGGTGGTGCGGACCCGCAAGGGCGAGTTCGTCGACCTGTTCGACAAGCTGAACTCGCAGGGGTACAGCCGGGTGCGGGTGGACGGAGTGGTGTATCCGCTGACCGAGCCGCCGACGCTGAAGAAGCAGGAGAAGCACGACATCGAGGTGGTCGTCGACCGGCTGACCGTAAAGGGCACGGCCAAGCAGCGGCTGACCGACTCGGTGGAGACGGCGCTGAAGCTGGCCGATGGCATCGTGGTGCTGGAGTTCGTCGACCGCGAGGACGACCACCCGCACCGCGAGCAGCGGTTCTCCGAGAAGCTGGCCTGCCCGAACGGGCACCCGCTGGCCGTCGACGACCTCGAACCGCGATCGTTCTCGTTCAACTCGCCCTACGGCGCCTGCCCTGAATGCACCGGCCTGGGCATCCGAAAGGAGGTCGACCCGGAACTCGTCATCCCGGACCAGGACCTGACGCTCGCCGAGGGTGCGATCGCGCCCTGGTCGATGGGCCAGACCGCCGAGTATTTCACCCGGATGCTGTCGGGATTGGGAGCCCAACTCGGGTTCGACGTCGACACGCCGTGGAAGAAGCTGCCTGCGAAGGCGCGCAAGGCGGTTCTCGAAGGGTGCGACGAGCAGGTGCACGTGCGGTACAAGAACCGCTACGGCCGAACCCGTTCGTACTACGCCGATTTCGAAGGCGTGATGGCATTCCTGCAACGACGGATGGAGCAGACCGACTCCGAGCAGATGAAGGAGCGTTACGAAGGCTTCATGCGTGACGTGCCGTGCCCCGAGTGCAACGGCACCCGGCTCAAGCCCGAGATCCTGGCGGTGACGATGGCGGCAGGCGAGTTCGGCCCGAAGTCGATCGCCGAGGTGGCGGAGCTGTCGATCGCCGAGTGCTCTGAGTTCCTCAACGCGTTAACGCTCGGCTCACGGGAACAGGCGATCGCCGGCCAGGTGCTCAAGGAGATCCAGTCACGGCTCGGCTTCCTGCTCGACGTGGGGCTCGACTACCTGTCGCTGTCACGGGCGGCCGCCACGCTTTCCGGTGGTGAGGCTCAACGCATTCGGTTGGCCACTCAGATAGGGTCCGGGCTTGTCGGCGTGTTGTACGTGCTCGATGAGCCGTCGATCGGCCTGCATCAACGCGACAACCGGCGACTGATCGAGACTCTGATCCGGCTGCGGGATCTGGGCAACACCTTGATCGTCGTCGAGCACGACCTCGACACCATCGCTCACGCGGACTGGGTCGTCGACATCGGGCCGGCGGCCGGCGAGCACGGTGGACAGATCGTGCACAGCGGTTCCTACGAGGAGCTGCTGAAGAATTCGAATTCGCTTACCGGCGCGTATCTTTCGGGAAAAGAGGAGATCGAGGTCCCCGCGATACGGCGGCCGACCGACCGCAAGCGGCAGCTGACCGTTGTCGGTGCGCGCGAGCACAATCTGCACGATATCGACGTGTCTTTCCCGCTCGGCGTGCTGACGTCGGTCACCGGCGTCTCCGGCTCCGGCAAGTCGACGCTGGTCAACGACATCCTCGCCTCGGTGCTGGCCAACAAGCTCAACGGCGCCCGCCAAGTTCCCGGCCGGCACACCCGGGTGACGGGGCTGGACAAGCTCGACAAGCTCGTCCGCGTTGACCAGTCACCGATCGGCCGCACGCCGAGGTCCAACGCGGCCACGTACACCGGTGTGTTCGACAAGATCCGCACGCTGTTCGCGGCCACCACTGAGGCCAAGGTCCGCGGCTACCAACCGGGCCGGTTCTCGTTCAACGTCAAGGGCGGTCGCTGCGAGGCGTGTTCGGGCGACGGCACCATCAAGATCGAGATGAACTTCCTGCCGGATGTGTACGTGCCATGTGAGGTGTGCCAGGGCGCCCGGTACAACCGCGAGACGCTCGAGGTGCACTACAAGGGCAAGACCGTCGCCGAGGTTCTCGACATGTCGATCGAGGACGCGGCGGAGTTCTTCAAGCCGATCACCTCGATCCACCGGTACCTGGCGACGCTCGTCGACGTAGGGCTCGGCTATGTCCGGCTCGGGCAGCCGGCGCCGACGCTGTCCGGCGGCGAGGCGCAGCGCGTCAAGCTGGCCTCAGAACTGCAGAAACGATCCACCGGCCGCACGATTTACATCCTCGACGAGCCGACCACCGGACTGCACTTCGAGGACATCCGCAAGCTGCTCGGTGTCATCAACGGGCTTGTCGACAAGGGCAATACGGTCATCGTCATCGAGCACAACCTCGACGTGATCAAGACGTCCGACTGGATCGTCGACATGGGTCCCGAAGGCGGCGGTGGCGGTGGCACGGTGGTCGCGGAAGGTACGCCGGAGGATCTCGCCGAGAACATCGACAGCTACACCGGACACTTCCTCGCCGAGGCGCTGGGAGTGGCGCGGCCGAAGCCGAAGGCACGCAAGCGCAGCAAGGTCAGCGCCTAGCGTTTCGGCGCTTCGACAGCGGAGACGACAGCGCGGACTGACCCGCACGCCTCCGAGCCAGTCGGACGAGTCGCCCCAGTGGCGATGGCCGGTCTATTCGACAACGGATACGGACACGCGGCGGACACTCACACCGGTGCGGATCGCGCGCTGCTCGGCACGTTGGAAGCCTTCCTCAGCTGTAACGGCCAGGTGGAAACCGCGGCGACCAAACTCAACATCCATCGACACACCATGCGCAATCGGCTGAGGAGAATCGGTGAACTCACCGGCTGCGATCTCCAGTCGGCCGATACCCGCGCCGCAATGTGGTTGGCGATCAAAGCCCGTGAACTACTGGCGGTCTCGGCGCACAGGTCGCGCTGAAGCACTTATCCTGGCCGGCCTTCGCACATCAGAACCTGGCTCTTTCTGCCGTTCACCACTGCATCCTGGGGGTATCGTCCGCATTGCACCAACGGTCGTCCGTGTTCTGCGAGAGGCCGGGACGTGCTGGCCTGACCCGAGCAGTTCGCCCACGTCGGCCACCGGATTCGGGCGTCGGGAAGGGCGGTCGGCTGTGACACAACACCCGCTGGAACCACTGAGTGCGGACGAGTTCAGACGCACAACCGAAATCCTGCGTCGCGATGGGCATGTCACCGACACCTACCGCTTCGCATCGATCGAATTGATGGAACCGGGCAAGCAGGAGGTGCTGGCGTGGCGCGTCGGTGACGCGGTGCCACGGCATTCGTTCGCAGTGGTGTGGAACCGCGCCGACAACAAGACCTACGAAGCGACGGTCGACCTCATCGGCGATGCCGTCCTCTCGTTCAAGCACATTCCCGACGTCACGCCGAACTTCACCATCGACGAGTTCCACGAAGTCGACGCGGAACTTCGCAAGCATCCCGACGTGATCGCCAAATTGGCCGAACGCGGCATCTCCGACATGAGCCGCGTCCTCGTCGACGTCTGGACCTACGGCAAGGCGGTGATGCCCGAGAAGTACCGCGACCGCCGACTCGGCTGGTGCGATGTGTGGGTCCGCGAAACCCCCGACGGCAATCCTTACGCCCACCCGGTCTCGGGGCTGAAGATGATCGTCGACGTGAACACCCTGGAGCTCCTCGAGATCGAGGACCAGTACGACGTCGGAATGCCGGCGGTCGACGGTGAGTACGTGCCCGGGCAGTGGAAGGGCGAGCTGCGCACCGATCTGAAGCCCCTGCACATCACCCAGCCCGAGGGCGCGTCCTTCACGCTCGACGGCACCGAGTTGCGGTGGCAGAACTGGTCGATGCGCCTCGGCTTCAACTACCGCGAGGGTCCCGTGATCTACCAGCTGGCCTATGACGACCACGGGGTGCGGCGTGACGTCGCCTACCGGATGTCGTTCGCCGAGATGGTGGTGCCCTACCGCGACCCCACGTTCGACCACTACCGCAGGACGGCCTACGACATCGGCGAGTGGGGCCTCGGTTTCATGGCCACCTCGCTGGAGCGCGGATGCGACTGCCTCGGCGAGATCGTCTACGTGGACGCGGTGCTGCACGACGCCGCGGGAGCGCCGTACGACATCAAGAACGCGATCTGCCTACACGAGGAGGACAACGCCGTCCTCTGGAAGCACGACGATGCGCTGACCGGTGCCGAGGTCCGCAGGCAGCGGCGCATGGTAATTTCGTGCCACGTCACCGTCGCGAACTACGAGTACCTCGTCTACTGGCGCTTCTACCAGGACGGCAACATCGAGTGCGAGGTACGCGCGACCGGCATCATGGTCACCACCCCCTATGCCGAGGGCGAGGCCGCGCCGCCCTACGGGACCGTCGTCGACAACCGCACCTACGCGCCGTTCCATCAGCACTTCTTGGTCGCCCGCCTCGACCTTGACGTCGACGGTTCGGCGAACACCGTCGTAGAGGTGGACTCGGTCGCACCCCCGGTGTCCGATGAGAACCCCTACGGTCTCGCTCTGGTCACCCAGTCCACCCCGATCACCTCCGAGGCGTCCTCCGCTCGCGACTACAACTGGGACACCCAGCGCGGCTGGAAGGTTGTGAACCCGGGCAAGCTGAACCGGCACGGCACGCCGGTCGCCTACAAGCTTGTGCCCGGCGCCGCGTTCCCGGCGATCATGGACCCCTCTACGCCGCAGTACCTTCGGGCGCCGGTGATCGGCCACACGCTATGGGTCACGCGGCACGACGACGACGAGCGCTGGCCGTGCGGCAAGTACCCGACCCAGTCCACTGTTGACACCGGCCTGACGGAGTGGATCAAGGACGACGCGCCGCTGGAGAACACCGACGTCGTGCTCTGGTACGTCTTCGGCCTCCACCACATTACCCGCGTGGAGGAGTGGCCCATCATGCCGGTCGACACGATCTCGTTCTGGCTGAAGCCATTCGGGTTCTTCGACCAGAACCCGTCGATCGACGTCGCCCCGACGCCAAAGGCGGAGGGTGGGACCTGCCACACCGGGACCCGGCACGTCGCCCCCGAACACGCGGCGCACCATCACTGAATCCAGGGCCGGTAGCTATGGCTCGTCGACGACGAGCACCGGCGTGTCCTTGCGCAGCGTTTCGCCGCGGAAGAACGCCGGCTGACGGGCGCGCATGACAAGCATGACCACAACGCCGAGCAGGATCATCCCGAGACCGAGGATCAGGACCAGCCCGACGCCGGCGACGCTCGCGCCGCTGCCGTAGTCAGGCGAGGCGCTGTCGCGAAGCGTGAATATGAAGACTGCGAGCAAACCGAGCCCGCCCAGCAACGGGAACAGGAACTTGAACACGAAGCTCTGGGCGTTTGCGAACAACTCGTGACGGAAGTACCAGATGCAGGCGAACGCGGTCAGGCCGTAGTAGAAGCAGATCATGATGCCGAGCGAGTAGATCGTATCGGTGAGCACGTTCTCGCTGGTGAAGGTGAGGATCGAGTAGAACAACGCCGAGCCGACGCCTGCTGCGATCAGCGCGTACGACGGTGTCAGGTACCGCGGGTGGATCGTGGCGAAGCGCTCGGGGAAGGCCTTGTAGGTGCCCATCGCCAACATGGTCCGCGAGGTCGGCAGGAATGTTGTGATCAGGCTGGCGGCACTCGAGGCCACCACGGCAAGGAACAGGAGCAAGTTGAGCGGGCTACCCATAACGGGTTCTGCGAGGGCGCCGAAGACGTTGTCGGAGATCTCCTCATTTCCCAGACCGAGCCCCTCGGTTCCTACTCCGGCGTACATCTGGGTCGCGACGGCGACCAGTAGGTAGGTCAGCAGGATCGACAGGACGCACAGCAGCGCAGCACGGCCGGGGGTCCTTTCGGAGTCTTTGGACTCCTCGTTGACCGTGAGGGCGGTGTCCCAGCCCCAGAACGCGAAGATCGAACCGGAGAGGCCCGCGATGAACGCCGACAACGTCAGGCCGGCGGGGCTGAACCAGTCGAGGCTGAACGACATGCCGGTGTCCGAGGAGCCGGATTTCGCCAGCGCCATCACGGCGAACAGCAACAGGACGACCATCTGGAATCCGACCAGGATGAACTGGACATGTTCGGTCGTGGTGATGCCGCGGTACGACACCGCGGTCGCGATCGCCAGGAAGATCAGACAGGTGACCACGTTGATCAGCTTGTTCTCCCACAGCGCGCCAATGGATTCGCTTCCCGCCACTTCGCCGATGAACTGGTAGAAGAACTGCACCGCGACGCCGGCGAGGTTGGACAGCACGATGACGGTCGCCAGCACGGCCGCCCATCCGCCGAGCCAGCCGATGTAGGGGCCGAAGGCCTTGGTGGTCCAGGTGAACGATGTCCCGCAGTCCGGTGCGACCTTGTTGAATTCGCGGTAGGCGTACGCGGCGAAGAACATCGGCAGGAACCCGGCGATGATCACCACGGGCATCTTGGAGCCTGTCTCGGCGACCAGGATGCCGATCGTGGCTGTCAGCGCGTAGGCCGGAGCCACCGATGAGATGCCGAGCACGGTACCCCCGAGCAGACCGACGGCATCGCGTGAGAGTCCCTTGTCCTCTAGGTCAGTCTCGGCGAGATGGTGTGGGTCGTGTGCCTCGATCTTCATGAGGATCTCCCGGGGACGGTAATGGAGTATCCCGCATTTTAGGTCGACGGCGGGCCCTGGGCGCCCAAATGAACACGCCGACAATTTCGGTGTGACCGGGAGTGAGATTGAATGCGCGCGAGTCAGGACCTAGTCACCCGTTGTGAATTCCCGACCGCCCTTACCAGCGGAGACGGGAAGCCGCGCTGATCCGCACGCCGCCCAGCCACTCGGCGAGCTCGTCGGCACGACAGCTTGGGCGCGGAGCGCTCGATCAGTTTTAGCAGGACTCGGCGTCGTTAGCGGCGTCGACGAGTAGCGTCTCACCGGTTTGGGAACACGTCACCAGGTAGGCGTTGCTGTCCATCGGGCCCATTTAGACCTTGACGATCAAGGCGCTGGGAAGGTTGCGCCGCGCCGCGGTCCAGGGCTCCACATGGCCGGTGTAGTTATCGTCGACGACTGTCATGGTGCTTACTACCAAGCGGCCGGCGACGCGGCGTCGCCGCAAGCTGAGCGCGTGAGGTATGTTCTCCTGATCTGAGAATGCCATTACCGGCATCGACCGGCGAGGAGACCATGTCGAAAACGGTGGTGATCGGCGCATCGAGTGGGCTCGGGCGCTGCATCGGAGTCGGGCTGGCGAAACGGGGCGATCAGGTCGCGCTGCTCGCCAGACGTCTCGAGCGAATCGAATCTGCGGCCGGAGAAGCCGGCCGAGGCGCGGTCGCCGTCGAATGCGACGTCACCGACGAGAAGTCGGTGCGTTCGGCCATCGATTCCGCGGCGGATGGTCTCGGTGGTATCGACAATCTCATTTACACGCCGGCAATCGGTTCCGTCATGCGGCTCGTCGATACCGATGCCGAAACATGGAGCCGCGTGTTCGCCACCAATGTCACCGGTGCCGCCGTCGCCACGGCGGCGGCCATTCCATACCTGTCCGAGTCGGCGGGCAAGGTGGTCTACCTGTCGTCGGACGCGGGCACCTTCGGTCCGCCGTGGCCGGGTCTTGCCGCCTACGGCGTCAGCAAGGCGGCGCTGGAACGGCTTGTCGAAGCGTGGCGCGCCGAGCATCCGGGCATCGGATTCACCAACCTCATCGTTGGAGAATGCGCTGGGGGCGAAGGTGATTCAGCCACCGGCTTCAACATCGGCTGGGACCGCGACCTCACAATGGAGTTCTACCCGCAGTGGATATCGCGTGGCTGCATGCCCGGCCAACTGATGCCGGTCGAGGACCTCGTCGAGGTGGTGCACACGATCCTGCAGACGAACGCGGCGACATCGATGCCCGTCGTGGTCGCCCGCGGTGCGCCGAGCCCGCCATCACCTGCCGGCGCGTGAGAGCGGCGAGGGGAATCGTGGGCTGATCCGCACGCCGGCGAGCCACTCGGTCAGCTCGTGGGCCCGCCGCGCCAGCGCGTTGCGGGCGTCGCGGCTGACGTCCTCCAGCAGCCGCAACTCCACCCGGCCGTCGGCATCCTGCGTCCAGGCGCCAACGACCTGACCGTTCCACCACGCCGTCGGTCCGGCGTTGCCGTTGCTGTCGAAGACCTGTCGGCGGTGTGCACCGAGATACCAGTCACGATCGCGCCATCCCATCGTGGTGACATCGAGGCCCGGCAGGAGGGCGCCCCAGGGGTCGGGTTCGATGTCCGCCTCGAGGTCGTCGGGCAGGGCGAAGCCGGGCGCCCCGTTCACATCGACCTCCACCGCCTCTACATCGCGCAGCGCCTGCCGCGCCCAGGTCAACGTATTTCCGAACCACCACTTGACGTCGCTGACGGTGGTCGGCCCGAACGCGCGAAGCCAGGTGCTCACCAGCTGCGCGCGTGCTGATTCGGCCGCGGCGGTTCCTGCCGAGTCGGTGAGCCAGTCTCCTGCGATCGCCCATTTCGGCCGCGAGGTCGTCCAGCTTCCCTCGTTCGGGCCACGGACGATCTCGCCGCAGACGGACATCACGGTCAGCACGCGAGGCGACAGGGGAGTGTCTCCGCCCCAACGTTTTCCGGGTGCCGGATTGTAGGTGCCCGCCAGTTCAGGCAGGGCCGCGCGCAATTGTCTGGCGCTGGTCGGGCCGTTCTCGGCCAGATAGCGCAGCACCGCGTCGCGCGCCCGCCCGAGCCATCGGTCACCGTCGGGCGCGACGCCGGTTTTCTGCACGTCGGCCACGAGCCTGCGACGTTCGTTGTCGGCGACCCGGTCGCTGGCTGCCGCCTGCACCACCGCCAGCTCGTCGGAGCTCACCACCCACAGCGTCCGACGCATGGCCAGATGCTTGATCAGGCTGCGCCGCCGGTACAGCGCAGTGTCGAGGTCTGCGACCGTGAAGCCGGCGACTCGGGACCACAGCGACAGGTAAGGGGTCGCCGGATCGGTGGCGTGCAGCCCGACGAGGCCGGCGACAACCTCATCGACCGAGCTCGCAGGAACGCCGAGGAAATGTCTTCGCCCCAACCGCGCTCGCCGTTCGGCGTCAGTAAAGGACCGCATCGAATCCGAACCGTGGCTGCGGTGCCCGACAAAGGTTGGGATCGGTAGCGACGTGGCCCACTACTTCGAGTCGCCGCCTTCTTCGCGCATCGACTCGCGAATCTGTTCGAGCCGTTCGGCGGCTGCCCGTTGGCGCTCTTCGTACTGCTCGCTGACGGATCGTCCTTCGGGCGTCTCGGCGGCCAGTTCGGTGGCGCCGACCGCGGTGCCGTATCGCGTCTCGATCTTTTCCCGCACCGACTCAAATGTCGGAACACCGCCAGGCGTGTAACCGGCGTCGGAGGCCTCAGCGGGCGGCGGGGTGGGCGGCTGGGGCTCTAGCGCGCCGGAGGTGGCCTTCTGTGCGTCAGGCGTTGGCTTCTCGTCAGCGGTGGAGTCGCCGGACATGGGCTTACAGTACTCGGTCTTGTTCGATGCCCCGCCCGTCCGTTCTCCCGGTGAGACACTGCAGTTCATGTTCGATCTGCCGCAGACCCGGTATGCGAGGGGGCCCGAAGGCGACGTTGCTTATCAAGTGATCGGCGACGGCCCGCGGGACCTGGTCGTTGTTCCCGGTTGGTTCTCGCATCTGGATCTGCAGTGGGAGGACCCACTCTGGCGCGCCTTCGTCACCGAACTCGCATCCTTCGCCCGGGTGGTTTTGTACGACAAGCGCGGGACCGGCTTGTCAGATCCGGTCGAAGGCGCACCCACGCTCGAGAGTCGCGCCGACGACCTGCTCGCTGTCATCGACGCGGCGGGAAGTCGGCGGCCGGCGTTGTTCGGGTTCTCCGAAGGCGGTCCCATCAGCCTGTTGTTCACCGCCACCTACCCGGAACGAGTCAGCGCACTGGTTCTCTATGGGACTGGGGTGGTTCCACCAGATTCGGCGGCGCGTACCCGATTAGCCGAGCTTGTGATGCGCTTACGGAGATCGGTCGACGACTGGGGTGCCGGCAAGACCATCGACTGGGCAGCGCCCTCCCTGCGTGGCGATGCAACGGCTAGGAAACGGATCGGGGCGATGGAACGCGCCGCCATGAGTCCGAAGATGGCTCTGCTCACGTGGCAAGCCGTGACACAGCTTCCTGATCTGCGAGCCATCGCGAAGACTATCGGCGTTCCGACGCTCATAATGCATCGTCGAGACGAGGCGATGCCAGTCGAAATGGCACGAGAATTAGCCGCTGCGTTACCGGCAGCGCGTTTCGTCGAACTCGACGGCATTGATCACCTTCCGCATGTCGGTGACGCGAGCGCGATCACCGGCGAGGTGGAGGAGTTCCTGACTGGACATCGCCATCAACATGTTCCCGACCGGGTGTTGGCGACCGTGCTGTTCACCGACATTGTCGACTCCACCCGGCGGGCTGCCGAACTCGGTGATCAAGCGTGGCGGGAACTGCTTCAACGTCACGACAGGATAGCGCGCGCGGAAATCGATTCTTATCAGGGACAATTCATCAAGCACACCGGTGACGGGCTACTCGCGACGTTCGACGGCCCCACCCGGGCGGTCTTGTGCGCGACGGCGCTCGCCGACCGCGTGTCGGAGACCGGTCTCGAGATTCGCGGCGGTCTGCACACCGGTGAGTGCTTGCGGCGCGGCGATGACATCGGTGGAATCGCGGTGCATATCGCGGCTCGGATCGCGGCGAAGGCGAGTGGCCGGGAAGTGCTCGTGTCGAACACCGTCAAGGATCTCGTCTACGGTTCCGGGATCACGTTCGACGATTGCGGCGCCCACACCCTCAAGGGCGTGCCGGGCGAGTGGCAGCTGTTCAGTCCGGGCGGTTATCACGATCCTGTCGAGCACTTGCTGGCCGCCGCCGAACAGGTGTAGTCGCTCACCTCGCGGCCGTCTGCTCGAATGACGGGCTCGTCGCCGCGGGCGGCAGCGCGGTCGGCGGCACATCGGGCGTGCCGATCTGACCGGCCAACCATGGCAGGGCAGTGGCGAACGCATGCGACGCGAAGGGCCAGTCGTGCTTGCCCGGCTGGCTCACCACCGCGCACTTGATTCCGTTGGCAGCACCCAACGCGCACAACGAGTTCGCGGCGGCCACCTGATCGTTCTTGGAGCGCTGAGTCGTCGTCGTCGAGCCGTTGACGTCGAACCAGCCGGCCACCCCGGTATAGCGACCGTGCTTGGTGATGACGGTCGTCGGGTCGTATGCCGCCCAGGCATCGGCCCTTCCGCCGAACAGCCGCGCGATGGTCTGGTCTTTGTTGCCCGAGTTCGGACTGAGGTCCCCGGCGATGTCCTCGAACGCGCTGAACATGTCCGGATGCATCACCGCCAGGTCGACTGCACAGGTGCCGCCCATCGACCAGCCGGCAATGCCCCACTTCGAGCGGTTGGGGCTGACACCGAACTTCGAGACCATGTAAGGGACAACGTCTTTCATCAGATGGTCGGCGGCGTTGCCCCGGCTGCCGTTGACGCACTCGGTGTCGTTGTTGAAGGCACCGCCCGGATCGGCGAATACCAGTACGGGCGCGTTGCCGTGGTGAGCGGCGGCGAAATCGTCGATCGTCTTGATCGCCTGGCCGGTGCGCAGCCAGTCCGCAGGCGTGTTGAACTCACCGCCGATCATCATCACCGTCGGGAGCCTCGGCGGCGGGTTCGTCGCATACCAGGCAGGCGGAAGGTAGACCAGCTCACCGCGGTGCCGGAATCCCGATGCCGCATCGCTGATGTCGACCGACACCACAGTGCCTTTCGGCGGGATCTTGCGCGCCGCCTGCATCGCCGTGACGGTGACCTGGTCGGCCTGGTCGGGCAGCGGTCCGGCGGTCAGCTGGTTCCACGCGGTCTGCACGGTGGGGAAGTAGCCGACCCACAGATTCAGTGCGAGCGCGGAGCTGAGCAGGCAGAGCGGCACCGCTGCGAGTGAGACGCCGCGCCGCCACCACCGCGTCCGCCGCCAGCCCGCGACCAGGACGGCGGCGGCGAAGCCGGTCAGCCCGATCCAGATCCACAATGCGCGAGGCGCGGGATTGTCCGACAGGCCCTGGGATGCGACATACCAGTAAGCCGACGCCGCAACGGCGCCGCCGACGATCAACGCCCACGGCAGCCAGCGCACCTGCCAGCGTCCGCTGCGCCGACTCACGGCGGCGATCAGCGCCACGGCGGCAATGACCTGCACAGTGGCGGGTAGCCATCCGTGCATGAGGGACAGATGGTCGGGTAACGTCACGGCAACATCGTGACCCGCCCAGCTTGTGGCTCGCTGTGAGGCGACTGCTAGCGAGGTTTGGCCAGCGGGAACGGCAGCGTTTCCCGGATGCTGCGGCCCGTGATCAACATGACGACCCGGTCCACGCCCATTCCGAGACCGCCGGTCGGCGGCATCGCGTATTCCATCGCCTGGAGGAAGTCCTCGTCGAGCTCCATTGCTTCCGGGTCGCCGCCGGAGGCGAGCAGCGATTGTTCCTGCAGACGTCTGCGCTGTTCGAGGGGGTCGGTGAGTTCGCTGTACGCCGTTCCGAGTTCGACGCCCCAGGCCACCAGATCCCAGCGTTCGGCGACGCCGGCGACGCTGCGGTGCGGCCGTGTCAGCGGCGACACGGACGTGGGGAAGTCCTTGTAGAAGGTGGGCTCTTCGGTGCGGTCTTCGACGAGTCGCTCGTACAGTTCGAGCACGACGGCGCCTGCGTCCCAGTGGGTGAGGTAAGGGATGTCAGCGGCGTCGCACAGCTTGCGCAGGGTACTCAGGTCCGTGTCGGGCCCGACCTGTTCGCCAAGAGCTTCGGACACGGCGCCGTGCACGGTTTTGACGGTCCACTGGCCGGAGATGTCGACCTTCTCGAGCGTGCCGTCGTCGCGGGGTCGTAGGAACACCTGCTCGCCGTTCGCGGCCAACGCCGCGTTCTGGATCAGCTCGCGGCAGCCGTCGATCCACACGTTGTAGTCGGCGTGTGCCTGGTAGGCCTCCAGAAGGGTGAACTCGGGGTTGTGACTGAAGTCCACCCCCTCGTTGCGGAACGCCCGACCGAGCTCGAAGACCCGCTCGACGCCGCCCACGCACAGCCGCTTCAGGTAGAGCTCCGGAGCGATGCGCAGATAGAGATCGAGGTCGTAGGCGTTGATGTGGGTGAGGAACGGGCGGGCGTTCGCACCCCCGTGGATCTGCTGCAGGATCGGCGTCTCGACCTCCAGAAAGCCTTTGCCGACCAGTGTTTCGCGAATGGCATGCAGGGCGCCGCTGCGGGCCCGGATCAGTTCGCGCGCCTCGGTGTTGATCGCCAGGTCGACGTAACGGGCGCGCACCCGCGCCTCCTGGTCGGTCAAGCCTTTCCACTTGTCGGGCAGCGGGCGCAGGCACTTGCCGATCATCCGCCAGCTGCCGACGATCAGAGAGCGGGCGCCCGACCTGCTCTTACCGACGGTGCCGGACACCTCGATGAGGTCGCCGAGATCGATGGAGCCGGTGAAAGCCGCGGTGGTGATGCCGTTATCCAACTTCGAATTGTCAAGCAGGAGTTGGCATTCACCCGACCAGTCGCGCAGCTGCGCGAAGAGCACTCCGCCGTAGTCGCGGATGCGAAGCACACGCCCCGCCACGGTCACGTCCGAGCCGTCGGCGGCTTCGAGGGCCTGCGCGACGGTATGGCTGGGCGCCTCCCCGACGGGATAGGCGTCCACGCCGCTGTCCTGCAAGTCTTTGAGCTTGGCCAGCCGGACGCGCACCTGCTCGGGCAGTCGCGGCTCATCCCCGTTCTCGGGCAGGTCGGCCCGCAACCCCGACAGATCGGGGGCACTGCCGTCGTGGTGCAGCAGCCCGGTGGCGACCAGGTCCTTCGGTGCCGCGATGTGGTGACCGGTGTGCTGTTCGTCGCGCCGGGAGAACGGCAGGATCAAGAATCCCTCCGCGATCACCGACGCGACGCCGACGCGTGGGACCACGCGGGCGTCCTCGTAGCAGGCGTACCGCGGTGCCCATTCGGGCTTGTACTTCATATTCGAGCGGTAGAGCGTCTCCAGCTGCCACCAGCGCGAGAAGAACACCAGCAGGGCGCGCCACAGCCGGGCGACTGGTCCCGCCCCGAGCTGTGCGCCTTGTTCGAACGCCGAGCGGAACATCGCGAAGTTCAGCGAGACACGGCTGACGCCAATCCCCTCGGACTGCTGTAACAGCTCGGTCACCATCAATTCGATTGTGCCGTTGGGCGATTGCGGCGATCGGCGCATCAAGTCGAGCGATACACCGTTGGTACCCCACGGCACCAGCGACAGCATCGCGACGACGTTGCCCTGACTGTCCACCGCTTCTACCAGCAGGCAATCCCCGTCGGCGGGATCGCCCAGCCGGCCCAGCGCCATCGAGAAGCCGCGCTCGTCTTCGGTGTCGCGCCAGGCGTCGGCCCGCTTGACGACATCGGCCATCTCCCCGGGAGAGATGTCACGGTGGCGCCGCATCCGCACCGTCAGGCCGGCGCGACGCGCCCGGGTCACCGCCTGACGGACGGCGCGCATGTCAGGACCCGACAGCCGGAAGCCGTCGGGATGCAGTATCGCTTCGTCGCCGAGTTGCAGGGCGTTGAGACCCGCCGCGCGAAACGCTTCGGCTGCAGCCGAACTCGCGCCCATCACGCCCGGCGCCCAGCCGTATTCTCCGCACAGTGCGAGCCACGCGTCGATCGCCTGCGGCCACGACTTGGGATCACCGATCGGGTCCCCGCTGGCCAGGCATACGCCCACTTCGACCCGGTAGGTGATCGCCGCGCGGCCGTTGGGGGCGAAGACGGCTGCCTTGTCCCTGCGGGTCGCGAAGTAGCCGAGCGAGTCGTTCTTGCCGTACAGCTCGAGCAGGCCGCGGATGGCCGACTCGTCCTCGCCGGTGAGCGCGTTCTCCGACCGCTGCGACCGGAACAGCACCACTGCGGCCACCATCAGCGCCAGCGCACCGAACAGTCCGAGCAGCGCGTTGACGAAGACGTGCGGGTGCTGCCCGTCGAATGCGTTGGAACCGACGCCGGCGAAGGCCGCGACGCGGTTGACCGCGTAGGCCAGTCGGTAGTCGCGTTCCAGCGTGCCGGGAAAGAGCTCGAGCAGTCCCCAGCCGACCAGAATGCCGATAGCCATCCCCGCGACCAGCGCCACGGCCGCCTTGGCCAGGGCACCGCGGCGCACCTTCGCCCAGAACTGTTTACGGGCGAGCACGAGGACCGCGATCGCGGCGACGTGGAACGCCAGGCCGATCATCTCGCCGCTTTCCTGCATCCACGTCTCGTCGCCGGTGACGATGTCGCCGACGTTCCAGCCGATCGAGCCGACCATGTAGAGGACGAGAATCAGCCAGGCGAGCCGTTTGCGTGCGGCGAGCGCGGCCGCCAGCAGCGCCAGCACGAACGCCCAGGCGAAGCTGGTGTCGGGGAAGTTGAAGATGTAGTCGTTGACGAACTCGCGGGGGATCTTGATGACCACACGTACCAGCGGGGAAACACTCGCGATCAGCGACAGCGTCGCGATGATGCCGACGATCCACCCCGCGGCCGCGGGAACCCAGGAGAATCTCGACGTGGGCCGTACCCGCGCCGGGCTAGTGAGGGTCATAGGCCGCGAGGATATTCGCTCATTCCCGGAAATGGTTGTGACAACTAGCAGACCGGGCCGGTGTCGTTCTCGCCCGGACCCTGTCCGGGTTCGTCGGGAGCGGCACTGGATTCCCGGAATGCCAGCTGCAGGCTCTTCAACCCATCGCGGACTGGTGCCGCGTGCGGACCGAGATACTCGGCCGACGCCGTCACCAGGCCGGCCAGCGCCGTGATCAACCTTCTGGCCTCGTCGAGGTCGCGATGCGGGCTGTCATCGGGGGAGTCCGCCGACAGCCCGAGCTTCTCCGCCGCGGCGCTCATCAACATCACCGCCGCCCTGGTGATCACTTCCACCGCCGGAATCTCGGCGAGTTCTCGGACCGGCGGTGCAGCCGCCGCTTCGCCGGATGCAGGATCCTGGGTCATGCCTGCTAGACTGGCATGCGCGACCGTCCCGGCACACGCCAGGACAGCAAGTGGAGTCCCGCTCCCACCGTTGGCCACACCGGCTCAGCGGTCCGGTCACAGCCGCTTCGGTGGCTGTCCTGGTCGGCTTTGGGCCCTGCTTATTGCAGGGCTCCTCTGTTGTGAGGACAGAGTGCGGGTGGAGTGGGCTCCTCGAAGAGGACAACATAGGAGGCCCCATCAGCACTGAGACCCGTGTCAACGAGCGCATTCGAGTCCCCGAAGTCCGCCTGATCGGACCAGGCGGCGAGCAGGTAGGCATCGTGCGCATCGAAGACGCCCTTCGCGTCGCCGCGGACGCCGATCTCGACCTTGTCGAAGTAGCACCGGACGCCAAGCCGCCGGTCTGCAAGATCATGGACTACGGCAAGTTCAAGTACGAGACGGCTCAGAAGGCACGCGAGTCTCGCAAGAACCAGCAGCAGACCGTCGTCAAGGAGCAGAAGCTCCGGCCCAAGATCGACCCACACGATTACGAGACCAAGAAGGGTCACGTCGTTCGCTTCCTGCAGGCCGGGTCGAAGGTCAAGGTGACGATCATGTTCCGCGGACGCGAGCAGTCGAGGCCCGAGTTGGGCTACCGGCTGCTGCAGCGGCTGGGTGCCGACGTCGCCGATTATGGCTTCGTCGAGACCTCGGCCAAGCAGGACGGCCGCAACATGACGATGGTGCTGGCACCGCATCGCGGCGCGAAGACTCGCGCCAGAGCGGCGCACGACGCAGACGCACCGATCGCGCGACGCGCAGAACCGTCGCCCGAACCCGCGGCGGCTGCCGCCCCGCAAGACCCTGACGTACCGCAGAACTGACAGAACTGAGGAAACATGCCCAAGGCGAAGACCCACAGCGGCGCTTCGAAGCGTTTCCGGCGCACCGGCACCGGAAAGATCGTCCGCGAGAAGGCCAACCGCAGGCACCTGCTCGAATACAAATCGAGCACGCGCACCCGTCGCCTCGAGGGACGCACCGACGTGTCGGCGAACGACAGGAAGCGCGTCAACAAGCTTCTCAACGGCTAGTTTGGCCGCTCCTCTGACCTTTTGACCGAACGACACTAAGGAACTTCCCATGGCACGCGTGAAGCGCGCAGTCAATGCCCACAAGAAGAGGCGGACGATACTCAAGGCCTCCAAGGGATACCGCGGCCAGCGGTCCCGCTTGTATCGGAAAGCCAAAGAGCAGCAGCTGCACTCGCTGAACTATGCGTATCGCGACCGGCGGGCCCGCAAGGGCGAGTTCCGCAAGCTGTGGATCTCCCGGATCAACGCCGCGGCCCGCGCCAACGACATCACCTACAACCGGCTCATCCAGGGCCTGAAGGCTGCCGGTGTCGAGGTGGACCGCAAGAATCTCGCCGAGATCGCGATCAGCGATCCCGCCGCGTTCACCGCACTGGTGGACGTCGCCAAGGGTGCGCTGCCCAGCGATGTGAATGCGCCGTCAACTTCGACTGATTCCGGCGAGGCTGCCTGACGCTCACCGAGCGCTCTGCCAGCGTGGCGGCGGCGATCAAGCTGCATCGCCACGTGGGGCGGCGCCGCGCCGCACGGTTCCTCGCCGAGGGGCCCAACCTCGTCGAGGCTGCGTTACGGCGTGACCTCGTGCTCGAGGTGTTCGCCACCGAATCCGCGTTGAGCCGGTTCGGACCGATGCTGGGCGACGCGACCGTGCATGCCGTCACCGAACGCGCCGCAAAGGCGTTGTCGGACACCGTGACACCGGTCGGACTTGTCGCGGTTTGTACCGCGCCCTCGACGAGCCTGGCGGAGGTGCTGGCCGATCGGCCCCGCCTGGTCGCCGTCGCGGCCGAGATCTCGGAGCCGGGCAATGCGGGCACGCTGATCCGAATCGCCGACGCGATGGGGGCGGACGCGGTCGTGTTCGCCGGCCACAGTGTGGACCCCTATAACGGGAAGTGCCTGCGCGCCTCCGCCGGAAGCATCTTCGCCCTTCCGATGGTGACCGAAACCGACGCCGTGGCAACGGTTTCGGCGCTCTCGGATGCGGGTCTGCAAATCCTCGCCACCACCGTCGACGGCGAGCTCAGCTTGGACGACGCCGACCTGTCCGGGCCCACGGGGTGGCTGTTCGGCCCCGAATCCCACGGATTGCCCGCGGAGTTGGCGGCGATGGCGACACACCGCGTTCGGATCCCGATGACGGGTGCGGCCGAGAGCCTCAATGTGGCGTCCGCCGCGGCCATCTGCCTCTACCAGAGCGCTCGAGCGCACCGTCACCAGTAGCCGACTGTGCGGATTCATTCGCGGCGCGCCGCAACGACGTACGAAAACGCACAGTCGCGCCGGAAAGAGGCCAGTTAGCCGCTGAGCAGCCCCCGGGCCACGTGGGTGATCTGTACCTCGTTGCTGCCCGCATAGATCATCAGCGATTTCGCGTCACGGGCCAGCTGTTCGACGCGGTACTCGGTCATGTAGCCGTTGCCACCGAACAGCTGCACGGCATCCATCGCGACGTCGGTCGCGGCCTGCGAGCAGTACCACTTGATCGCAGAGGCCTCCGGCAGTGAGATCTGGGTTCCGGCCTGTCCCGCCTCGATCACGCGAAACACCATGTTGCGCACATTCATTCGCGCGACTTCCATGTTCGCCAACTTGAGCTGGATCAGCTGGAACTGACCGATGTCCTGCCCCCACAGCCGCCGGTTCTTGGCGTAGTCGACACACAGCCGCAAGCATTCTTCGATGACGCCGAGCGCCATGGCGGCGACCCCGATGCGCTCGGCGGAGAAGTTGGACCGCGCGCTGGCCCGGCCGTCGCTGGCGGAATCGGCTGGGTCCCCTTCGGTCTCGCCCAGCAGGCGGTCGCGGCCCAGGCGCACGTTGTTGAAGAACAACTCTCCGGTGCGCGAGCTGTGAATCCCCATCTTGCGGAACGGTTTCGACTGGACGAAGCCCTCCATGCCACGGTCGAGCACAAACGTCAGTACCTTGCGGTCGCGCTTGTCGGCGCCGTCGCCCTCGTCGAGCTTGGCGTACACCACAACCACGTCGGCGTCCGGGCCGTTGGTGATGAACGTTTTCTGGCCGTTGAGGATGTAGTCCTCGCCGTCGCGGGTCACATAGGACTGCATGCCACCGAATGCATCCGAGCCGGAGTCGGGCTCGGTGATCGCCCACGCGCCCACCTTCTCGTAGGTGACCAGTCCGGGCAGCCATCGTTCCTGCTGGGCCAGCGTGCCGCGGCCGGCGATGGTGGGCACCGTCAAGCCGAGGCTGACGCCCATCCCGGTCACCACACCCATACAGACCCGGCACAACTCGCTGACGACCACGAAGCCCATGCCTGCGGACGCGCCGTCACCGCCGAACATGCCGCCGGCGGCGCCCCCACCGGACCCTTCGGCGCCGTCGCGCATCCGGCTCAGCCTCTTCTCCAACGACTCCCGGGCGAGTGCGTCGATTCCGAACGCGGCGAAAAGCTTGCGGATGATGGGATAGGGCTCCATCTCGCCGCTTTCCAGCGCGTCGACGTGCGGGCGGATCTCTTTGTCGACGAACTCCCGCACGGCGTCGCGCACCGCGATATCCACGTCAGACCATTCGAGCATGGCTCGAGCCTATGCGGTCACGCGGCCGAGCTCCGGCCGCGTGCCGGACGTAGGCCGGCGAGTGAGAACGTCGTATGCACGAGCGAGCCGGCGCGATCGAGCAAGCCTTTGCGCCGCGGGACGTAGTGCATGGGCAGGTCCCTGCGGTCGCGCGGCGGCGCCATGAACGCGGGCGCTTCGACCAGAGGTGCGTCGTCGGGGATGCGGCCGGATGCACGGCGGTAGGCGGCAAGGGCGCGGGGGTGCAGCCGGATCTCATCGGGCACGACGACGAACGCCATCTCGACAAACTTTCCGAACAGCCGCAATAGAACTTCGTCACCTTCGGTCCAGCGCATGCCCGCCTTCTCCCGGACCACCGGGTCGAACAGGCCCGCGGCGATCCAGCGCTGGCCGGCGACCATCGGCTTGAAGAGCTGGTCCCAGATCGGGGTCGGCATCAGCACGAACCGCGGCTTGGGAATGCGGATCGAGAAGATGTCGCGGGTGGCGCGGTTGATCTCGAGTTCCTCGCTGCACATCCGGTCCCAGTATTCGCAGAACTCCTCCCACGAGCCGGGCACCGGCCGCATGCTCATGCCGTACTGCGCATACCACTGCACATGCTCGTCGAAGAGCTGTCGCTTGTCGGCCTCGGTCAGTCCGCCGCAGAAGTATTCGGCGACCTTGATCACCAGCATGAAGAAGGTGGCGTGCGCCCAGTAGAACGTGTCGGGGTTCAGCGCGTGATAGCGACGACCCGCGTTGTCGACGCCCTTGATGGTGGCGTGGAACCCCTTGATCTGCCGACCCGTCTGGGCTGCCCTGGTCCCGTCGTAGACGACTCCCATGATCGGATAGACCGACCGCGCCACCCGCTGCAGCGGTTCGCGAAGCAGGATGGAGTGCTCCTCCACGCCCGCGCCCAGTTCGGGGTGCATGTTCTGCAGCGCGCCGATCCAGACACCCAACATCCCGGTGCGGAGATCGCCGAAGTATTTCCAGGTCAGAGACTCCGGTCCGAGCGGATCGTTCCGGTGGCTCGACCTCGTCGTTGAGCTCACGGTCACAATTTCACGATAATATTGACAACGCGCGTTGTCCATTATTTCGGGGCGCGTCGCGCCCAGTGATCAGCAGGTCATGGCAGGTGCGCGCGGTGCTGCGACCGGTCGGCGAGCGTGTTGCTCGCCGAAAGACGGGGCATCTAACCTTGCGCAATGGACGTCGAGTCGTTCGATGGACGATCCGGCACGTCATCCCGACCGCGGGGGTGGCTGCGGAACACGAATCACCATCCCGGCGTGGTCGGTTTCATCCGGCGTGCCCGTCGCGCGCTGCCCGGCGACCCCGACTTCGGAGATCCGTTGTCAGCGGCCGGTGTCGGCGGCCCGAGCGCTGCGGCCCGCGCTGCGGACAGGCTGCTCGAACGCGACGTCGCGTCGCGCGAGGTGAGTCTGGCCGGCTTGCAGGTATGGCAGGCGCTCACTGAGCGGGTCTCGGGTCGGCCCGCCAATCGCGAGGTCACGCTGGTCTTCACGGATCTGGTCGGCTTCTCGTCATGGGCGCTGAAGGCGGGCGACGACGCCGCACTCAAGCTGCTGCGACGGGTCGCACAGGTCGTCGAACCGCCGATGCTGGAAGCAGGCGGTCACATCGTGAAGAGAATGGGCGACGGCACCATGGCGGTGTTCGCCGAACCCGCAGTGGCGGTTCGCGCGGTCCGGTCAAGCCTCGATGCGGTCAAAGACGTCGAGGTCGAGGGTTATAGACCGCGGATGCGGGCGGGGGTGCACACCGGCAGGCCGCAGCGGCTGGGCTCGGACTGGCTCGGTGTCGACGTCAACATCGCCGCCAGGGTGATGGACCGCGCCACCCGAGGCGGACTGGTCGTGTCGCAGGCGACCATGGACCGCATTCCCGACGACGAGTTCGAGTCGCTCGGCCTGTCGGCCAAACGGATACGCAAGCAGGTGTTTTCGCCCAAGCAGGACGGCGTGCCGGCTGATCTGGCGATGTACCGGGTGAAAACTCGCAGAGAGTTGCCAGGCGACGACGAGGAGGACGGAGATCTGGCCAACGCATAGTGTCGGTGAGATGTTCTCCGGCTTGCTGCGGGCGCTGGCTCGAATCCGTATCACCGTCGCCTACGCGGTTACCCTGACGGCGGTGACCACCGCGATGGCCGTGCTCGGGCCACGAGCGCAGGACCGAATCGTCCGGCACGCCAGCACAAACCTGCACAACCTCTGCCACGGCCGAATCGGGACCCTGTTCGTCAGCGCGTTCGTCGTGGACGCCGGACCGATCATCGCGTGGCTACCCGGCTTGGCGTGTCTGTTGGCGCTCGCCGAACTGCTCTGGCGCAGTGGTCGTCTGGTGACGTCCTTCGTGGTGGGCCACATCGGCGCGACGCTGCTGGTCGCGGTCGGGCTCACTGCGGCGGTCGCGATGGGCGTGCTGTCCACCGACGTCACCCGGGCCACCGACGTCGGGATGAGCTACGGCGCGGCGGCGGTCCTCGGCACACTGAGCGCCGCTGTCGTGCCGCGGTGGCGGCCTGCCTGGTCCGGCTGGTGGATGGCGGTCGCCGTGGCCGTGGTGGCCGTCGGCAGAGATTTCACCGATCTGGGCCACGCCGTGGCACTACTGCTGGGCATCCTCGTGTCGAGTCGGTTCGGGCCACCGGGGCGCTGGACGCCGGCGCGGTATCTGTTGCTCGTCGTCGCGTCGGCGTTCGGGTATCTGATGCTGGCCAACGGCTCCGAGGCGCTGATCGCGGCGGCAGGGTTCGGTGCAATCGGCGCCGTGCTTGCCGAGGTCGTAGTCGGCAGGCGGTTGGCCCGCCGCTCGGCGCCGCGAGCCGCCGGGACCGAGCGCGCACTCAGCCCCGGCGTCGCGTGACGTCGCTCTCATTCACCGATCACCTATGATCGCCGGGTGGCTGATCAGCCCATAGACCTGTCCGAAGAGGCGCTGGCCAAGGTGGTCAGCGCGGCCAGGCACGCCTTCGAACTGGCTGCCGACCTGGACGGGCTGGCACGCGCAAAGACCGAGCACCTCGGCGACCGCTCGCCGCTCGCACTGGCGCGGCAGGCGCTGGGAAGCCTGCCGAAGGCCGACCGAGCCGACGCGGGCAGGCGAGTGAACGTCGTCCGTGCCGAGGCGCAGCGCAGCTACGACGAGCGACTCGACGTGCTGCGGGCCGAGCGCGACGTCGCGGTGCTGGTTGCCGAGAGCATCGACGTCACCCTGCCGTCGACCCGCCAGGCGATCGGCGCCCGTCACCCGATCACCATCCTCGCCGAGCACGTCGCCGACACCTTTGTGGCGATGGGATGGGAGCTCGCCGAGGGGCCCGAGGTCGAGACCGAGCAGTTCAACTTCGACGCACTCAACTTTCCGCCGGACCACCCGGCGCGCAGCGAGCAGGACACCTTCTATGTGGTACCCGACGGATCGCGCCAGGTCCTTCGCACCCACACCTCGCCGGTGCAGATCCGTGCGCTGCTCGAGCGCGACCCGCCGGTCTACATCATCTCGATCGGCCGCACCTTTCGCACCGACGAGTTGGATGCCACCCACACGCCGGTCTTCCATCAGGTCGAGGGGCTGGCGGTGGACAAGGGGCTGACGATGGCTCATCTGCGCGGAACGCTGGACGCCTTCGCCCGCTCCGAGTTCGGACCCCAGGGCCGCACCCGGTTCCGGCCGCACTTCTTTCCGTTCACCGAGCCGTCCGCCGAAGTCGACGTGTGGTTCGAGAACAAGAAGGGCGGCCCCGGCTTCGTCGAATGGGGTGGCTGCGGGATGGTCAACCCGAATGTGTTGCGCGCGTGCGGAATTGATCCGGAGGTGTACTCGGGATTCGCGTTCGGCATGGGCCTCGAGCGCACATTGCAGTTTCGCAACGGCATCCCCGACATGCGCGACATGGTCGAGGGTGACATCCGGTTCTCCCTGCCGTTCGGGGTCGGCGCCTGATGCGGCTTCCGTACGGCTGGCTGCGGGATGTCGTCCGAGCCGGGGCGCCCGGCTGGGACGTTCCCGTCGACGACCTGGAGCGGACACTGATCCGCATCGGACACGAGGTCGAGGAGGTCATCCCGGTCGGTCCGGTCAGTGGTCCGCTCACCGTCGGCCGAGTCCTCGAGATCGAAGAACTGACCGAGTTCAAGAAACCGATCCGCGCCGTCAAGGTGGACATCGGTGAAGGCGAGCCGCGCGATATCGTCTGCGGAGCAACCAATTTCGCGGTCAATGACCTTGTAGTGGTGGCGCTGCCGGGGACCACGCTGCCCGGCGACTTCACCATTACCGCGCGAAAGACGTACGGCCGCACGTCCGACGGGATGATCTGCTCGACAGCCGAGCTGAACCTCGGCACCGACCACTCCGGAATCCTCGTGTTGCCGCCGGGCACCGCAGCCCCCGGCGCGCCTGCCGCCGAGCTGCTGGGCCTCGACGACACGGTGTTCCACCTCGCGGTCACCCCGGACCGCGGCTACTGCCTTTCGGTGCGAGGCATGGCCCGCGAGATCGCCAACGCCTATGACCTCGACTATGTCGATCCCGCCGACGTTGCCCCGCTGCCTGCCGACGGCGAAGCGCTGCCGGTGACCATCGAACCCGGCACCGGTGTCCTGCGCTTCGGGCTGCGCCCGGTGACCGGCATCGACCCGGCGGCGGTGTCGCCGTGGTGGCTGCAGAGGCGGCTGTTGCTCAGCGGCATCCGGGCGATTTCACCGGCCGTCGACGTGACGAACTATGTCATGCTCGAACTCGGCCACCCGATGCACGCTCACGACCGTAGCCTGATCACCGGTGGGTTTCGGGTCCGCTTCGCCGAGCCCGGGGAGACGGTGGTCACCCTCGACGACGTCGAGCGCAAGCTCGATCCCGGCGACGTGCTCATCGTCGACGACGTCGCGACCGCGGCGATCGGCGGCGTGATGGGCGCGGGCACCACAGAGGTGCGTGACAGCACCACCGATGTGCTGCTCGAGGCGGCGGTGTGGGATCCGGCCGCGGTATCGCGGACCCAGCGGCGGTTGCGCCTGTACAGCGAGGCCGGTCGCCGCTATGAGCGCGCCGTCGACCCAGCGGTCTCCGTCGCCGCACTAGACCGGTGTGCGACGCTGCTCGCTGAGATAGCCGGCGGCACAGTCGAACCCGTGTTGACCGACTGGCGTGGTGATCCGCCGCGGAAGGACTGGTCGCCGCCGCCGGTGAGCATGGCCGAGAATCTGCCCGCCCGCACCGCGGGCGTGGATTATCCAAAGGGCACCACCGCCAGGCGACTCACCCAGATCGGTGCCGCGGTGACGGTCGACGGCGACCGCGTGACGGCCACACCGCCGAGTTGGCGACCCGACCTCAAGCAGCCCGCCGACCTCGTCGAGGAGGTGCTGCGGCTGGAGGGTCTGGAGGCCATCCCGTCGGTGCTGCCGCAGGCGCCCGCCGGCCGCGGCCTCACCGCCGTGCAGAAGCGCCGCCGGGCGATCGGAAAGTCATTGGCACTCAACGGGTACGTCGAGGTGCTGCCCTCGCCGTTTCTGCCCGCCGGGGTATTCGACCAGTGGGGGCTGCCGCCCGACGACCCGCGTCGCGTCACCACTCATGTGCTCAACCCGCTGGAGTCCGACCGTCCCGAGTTGGCGACGACATTACTGCCCGGCCTGTTGGAAGCGTTGACCTGCAACGTATCCCGCGGAGCGGTCGACGCGGCCTTGTTCGCGATCGAGCAGGTCGTCGAGCCGACGTCGGAAACGCGTGCTGTGGAGCTCATCCCCACCGACCGCAGGCCGACCGACGACGAAATCGCAGTGCTCGACGCGTCGCTGCCCAGCCAGCCACAGCACGTCGGAGTGGTGATGGCAGGGTTGCGCGAACCTGCAGGCCCCTGGGGACCCGGGCGCCGGACCGAGGCCAGCGACGCGTTCGAGGCTGCCCGGATCGTCTGCCGCGCAGCAGGATTCGAGCCGGCGCTCCGTCGGGCACAATACCTGCCGTGGCACCCAGGCAGATGCGCCGAGGTTCTCGTCCGCGGTGAGGTCGTCGGCCATGCGGGCCAACTTCATCCCGCGGTCGTCGAACGGTCCGGGCTGCCGAAGGGCACCTGCGCCGTCGAACTGAACCTCGATGCCATCCCGACGATCGAAACGCTGCCTGCTCCTTCGGTATCGCCGTTCCCCGCGGTATTCCAGGACGTCGCGCTGGTCGTCGACGACGGAGTCGCCGCCCAAGCCGTTGTGGATGCGGTTCGAGAAGGTGCGGGCGAGCTGCTGGAAGACGTCCGGCTGTTCGACGTGTACGCCGGACCTCAGATCGGCGAGGGCCGCAAGTCGCTCGCGCTGGCGCTGCGGTTCCGCGCCGCAGACCGAACGTTGACCGAGGACGAGGCCAGCGCCGCTCGTGACGCGGCGGTGGCCACCGCCGCGCAACGGTTCGGAGCCGAGCAGCGTCGTTGAGATCGATCGTTAGACAACCGGATTGGATAGCTCGGCCAACCCGTAGCCGAGCCTGCAACCAACGACGTCGCCTGGGCGGACGGGGACGGCTCCCGGCGTCCCGGTGGACAGGATGTCGCCGGGATAGAAGGGCATGACCTGGCTGTGGAAGCTGAGCAGTTCGGCGGGCGAGAACGTCATGCCCGCGACGGTGTCGGTACGGTGCACTCGTCCGTTGTGGACGGTGGTGACCTTCAGTGCCGACAACGGACCGTGTGAGAGCACCTCGTCGAGCGTGATCAGGTCGGGCCCGAACGAGAAGAACGTCGGGTAGTTCTTCGCGCGGGTGAGGTATCGCGGGTTCTCCATCAAGATGGCCTCCGCTGTCTGGTCGAGCACCGGCACCACCCCCGCCACATAGGACATCGCCTCGTCGACCCCGACCTGATAACAGGTACGGCCGATGACGAGACCCAACTCGGCTTCGGCTGTGACGCGGCCGATTCCGTGCGGCACGACGATCGGGTCGCCCGGGCCGACGATGGTGTGGTCGCCCTTGATGAACGATGCCGGCGACGTGCGGGGCGCCTGCTCGCCGAGATCGCCGGCATGTGCGCCGTAGTTCAGCCCGATGCCGAGGATCTTGCGCGGCCTGGTCCACGGCGCGCCGATGGGCGCCTGCGGCTCGACACAGGCGGCGGCGTCGACGCCCGCGGTAACCGCCTCGTTGAGCGGCTCGAGGGCGCCTGCCTCGATCAGCGATAGCAGATCGGGAGGCGCGCCGGCGAGAACGCGGTCGGCGCGGGAAAGCCTCCCGTCGGGCAGTGAGACACAGGCCGCTCCGTCGCTGCGCAGAGTTCGCATGCGCATGGTCTTAGACGTTCTTGAGCTGGCCGCCGTCGACGCGGATCACAGACCCGGTCACATACGAGGCCCGCCGGCTGCACAGGAACGCCGCCACGTCGGCGTATTCGTCGGGTTGGCCGTAGCGACCGACGGCCATCGCCGCCGCGCTGTCGGCCATCACGTCCTCCAGGGCGCGGCCATCGCGCTCGGCTCTGCGGCCGTCCAGGAACGTGGTCCTGGCGGTCTCGATCCGGCCGGGGACAATGACGTTGCACGTCACGCCGTCGCGGCCGACCTCATCGGCGAGCGTTTTCGACCAGGTGTGCAGGCTGGCCCGCAGCGTGTTGGATATCGCGAGGTTGGGAATCGGACTGAGCGCACCGCCCGACGTGGACGTCAGGATGCGCCCCCAGCCCCGTTCCCGCATGCCGGGCAGCACTCGATCGGTGATGACGATGACCGCCAACACCATCTGCTCGAAGCTCGTGCGCCAGGTGGCGGGGTCCTGGCCCGCAGCGGGCGTCGGCGGCGGCCCACCGGTGTTGTTCACCAGAATGTCCACCGGGCCGAGGGTTTTCTCGATCTCGCCGACGTGCGAGTCCACGGAATCCAAATCGCTCAGATCCCAACGAAGCGGCAACGCCGTGCCGCCGACAGCCTGGATTCGCTTTACCGTCTCGGCCAGTTTGTCGGCGGATCGCCCGGCGGCCGCGACGTTGGCGCCTTCTTCGGCGAGCCGAATCGCAATCGCGCTGCCGAGGCCACCGCTGGCACCGAGGACGAGAGCGGTGCGGCCGCTGATGCCGAGATCCATGATTAGCTCCTTATCGGGTCGCGGGAATGGTGGGAAGTTTCTGAATATGTTTGTCCACCAGTCGAACCAGCGCCTGAGGCAGAGTCGGCGATGGCGGCCGCACCCGGGCCGAGGCGATCACCCCGCGTCGCCGCAGCAGCTCTTTGCGGATCGCCAGGCCCACCCGTGGCTGCCCCTCGAAGTTGGCCAGCGGAAGCCACGGTGCCCAGGCGTCTCGGGCAGCGTCGAAGCCGCCGGCCCGGTGGGCGCCCAGCACTGCTGCCAGCGCAGCCGGATGGCTGAAGCCGGTCATGGCGCCGGCCGAGCCCGCAGCGAGTTCATCGAGCAGTCCGACGCCACCGAGACCGCCGAACACCGGCACGTCGAGCTCGGACACCAGGTGTGCCACCGCGACGGATGTCGGCGGGCTCTCGGACTTCACGGCGACCGCGAACGGGCAGGCGCGAACGATCTCGACGACCTGCTCGTCGGTGACGGTGACACCCGACACAATGGGATAGTCCTGCACGAGGACGCCGACGCCGGTCGCATCGTGCAGGCGGTGAAGCGACGCCGTGGCGGCGGCCGGATCGACGTCGCCGATCTGCGCCATCAAGGCGACCGGCGGACGGGGTACCGCGTCGAGCAAGCGACGCGCCTGTTCCACGACGGCGTCGGGGTCGTGTTCGGACAACCCGAGCACGAACGGTAGGTCGGTCGACGATGCGACGGCGTGCGCGACGCCGTTCGCCTCGTCGGGAGTGAGCGATGCCGCCTCGCCGAAGACGCCGAGCGCCACCAGGCCGTCCGCGCCATCCGACGCGAACGAACCCACCTCGCTGCGCAGCGAATCGTGATCGACGTCGAAGCCGTCGTCGAGGGGAGTCGCGAGGACGCCCCAAAGGCCTTCCCGGAGAAAGTCAGTCACCACTCACCTTCAGACTGCATTGCCGTCACGACATGCTCGGCGATCGCGAGTGATGAGGTGGCCGCCGGCGACGGGGCATTACGAAGCAGGACGACGCGCTCGCGAATGCTGATCCGGAAGTCGTCCACGAGGTCACCGCCGGGATCGAGCGCCTGCGCGCGGACGCCCGCCGCCCCGGGCACGACATCGTCGTCGCGCAGTTCGGGCACGTATGCGCGGGCGGCGGCGACGAAGTGCCGCTTGCTCAGCGACCCGCGCATCTCCGTGACGCCGGTGCGCCAGTGACGACGCGCGAAGCGCCAAAACGCCGGACTCCGAACGACTTCCATCGCATCGGCAAACGAGATCATGCCCCAGGTGTAGCCTTCGCGAGCCAACGCGAGCACGGCATTCGGCCCGATGAGCACCTCGCCGTCAACGCGCGGGGTGACGTGCACCCCGAGAAACGGGTATCGCGGGTCGGGTACCGGATAGACCAGCCCGTTGACGAGGCGGCGCCGTTCGGGTTTGAGCGCGTAGTACTCGCCGCGGAACGGCATGATCACCGGGTCTCGGTGGTCTCCGGCCAGCACGGCCAGTCGGTCGCTGTGCAGCCCGCCGCATACCACGATGCGGTCGAACACCGCCTCGGCGGCGCCGGCGCCGCGAGCCGTGACGACCACTTCCTTGTTCAACGCCCGCAACGCGACCACTTGTTGTCCCAGAAGGATTTTCGCGCCCGCCGCGGCGGCGTCGGCGGCCAGCGCCCGTGTCACCTCGGCGAAGTCCACGATCGACGTCGAGGGCGAGTGCAGTGCCGCGATACCGCGGACGTGGGGTTCCAGCTCGCGCAGTTCGTCGGCGCCGACGATGCGTACACCGGGAACACCGTTGGCCCGCGCCCGATTATCGATGTCGTACAGCCGGGCGCGCTCGGCGTCGTCGAGGGCGACCAGGACCTTGCCGCAGGCGATCCGCCGAATCCCGCGTTGCTCGCAGAACTCCTCGAGGAGGCCGACGCCGCGGCGGCAGAGCACTGCCTTGTTCGAGCCGGGCTCGTAGTAGAGGCCCGCATGCACGACGCCGCTGTTGTGTCCGGTCTGGTGCGACGCGAGGCGGTCTTCCTTCTCGAACAGTGTCACGTCCGCACCGGGCCGACGCCGCAGAATCTCGCGGGCGACCGCCACGCCGAGGATGCCTCCACCGACGACTGCGACTCGGTCGGTCACGTCGACTCCTCCCAGCGTCGAGTGGGCAGACGCCCATTGTCTCGCGCGCCCGGCGGCCGGGTGCGGGCGGGCGCGCCTAGTTCGGACTCACCAACAGTCGCGTGGGACTGCGGCCGAGCCCTGGCGCCACGGGATCGCAGCGGGGTCCTCGGTGAGTCGCAGAGCAGGGTCGGCGCCGATGACAGCGCGAAGCGACTCTTCGACAGCGATCTTCGCCACAGCCGTGCCCAAGCAATAGTGCGCGCCGGCGCCGAAGTTCAGCAACGTGGCTGTGCCGGCCCGGGCAAAGCGGTCGGGGTCGAACTCCTCTGGTTCATTCCAGGCAGCTTCGTCGCGGCAGGCCGAGGCGAGGCAGAGGAAGATCATCGACCCGGCCGGGATCGTGGCGCGTGAATGTCGATCGGTTCCAGCGCGGTGCGCGGGATGATGGCGATGCTTGGCTCCAACCGCTGGCAAAGCGGCGCAGCAATGCGCATGGAATTGGTTTGCAACGAGTTGCATAAACATGCAGAATCACTGCATGATTTCGGTAGCAGTGGCCGGTGCCAGCGGATACGCCGGCGGCGAGATCCTGCGACTGCTGCTCGGTCATCCCGCATACGTGGACGGCAGGCTCACAATCGGAGCACTCACGGCCGCTGCGAGCGCCGGCACCAGCCTGGCCGAACACCACCCACACCTGTTGCCGCTCGGCGAGCGCGTGCTGGAAGCCACCGACGTCGACGTTCTGGCCGGGCACGATGTCGTGTTCCTCGGGCTCCCGCACGGTCACTCCGCGGCGTTGGCGCAACAACTCCGCGCTGAGACCCTCATCGTCGACTGCGGTGCCGATTTCCGCCTCACCGACCCGGCGGCGTGGGAACGGTTCTATGGGTCGGCCCACGCAGGCAGCTGGCCATATGGGTTACCCGAACTACCGGGCGCCCGGGACCGACTCCGCGGTGCCACGCGGATCGCCGTGCCGGGTTGCTATCCGACGGCGGCACTGTTGGCTTTGTGGCCCGCCGTCGCCGAGAGCCTTGTCGAGCCGGCAGTCACGGTTGTCGCTGTCAGCGGGGCTTCCGGTGCCGGGCGCGCCGCGAAGACCGACCTCCTCGGCTCGGAGGTCATCGGCTCCGCGCGGGCGTACAACGTCGGCGGCAAGCATCGGCACACTCCGGAGATCGCCCAGGGACTGCGTGCCGTCACCGGAAAGGACGTGACAGTCTCGTTCACGCCGGTGCTGATACCGACGGCTCGCGGCATCCTGGCGACGTGCACCGCCCGCACCGATGCGTCGCTGTCGCAGTTGCGGTCGGCCTACGAGAAGGCTTACGACGCCGAACCTTTCGTGCATCTGCTGCCTGATGGTCGGCAACCCAAGACCGGTGCGGTCATCGGCTGCAACGCCGCGCAGCTCGCGGTCGCCGTGGACGAGGACGCCGGGACATTCATCGCGATCGCCGCGATCGACAACCTGGTCAAAGGCACCGGTGGCGCCGCCGTGCAGTCGATGAACCTCGCACTCGGCTGGCCCGAGACCGAAGGCCTGTCGACCGTGGGGGTGGCGCCGTGACCCAATCTGACGTCACGACCAGGCTCGTGCGCACCCAGGGCGTCACCGCACCCGAAGGCTTCCGCGCCACCGGGATAGCCGCCGGCATCAAGGCGTCCGGCACCCTCGACATGGCGCTGGTATTCAACGAGGGCCCGGACTACGGCGCGGCGGGTGTCTTCACTCGCAACCAGGTCAAGGCTGCGCCTGTGTTGTGGACGCAACAGGTGCTGACCACCGGCCGGTTACGCGCGGTGATCCTCAACTCCGGGGGTGCCAACGCCTGTACGGGGCCCGCCGGCTTCCAGGACACCCATGCCACCGCCGAAGCCGTCGCGGCGGCACTGTCGGACTGGGGCACCGACACCGGTGCCATCGAAGTCGCGGTCTGCTCAACGGGCTTGATCGGCGACCGGCTGCCGATGGACAAGGTGCTGTCGGGCGTCACCGCGATCGTGCACGAAATGGCAGGCGGTCTGAGCGGTGGTGAAGAGGCCGCCAGAGCCATCATGACCACCGACAAGGTGCCCAAACAGGTTGCGCTGCATCATGCGGACAACTGGACGGTCGGCGGAATGGCGAAGGGTGCCGGCATGCTGGCCCCGTCGCTGGCGACCATGCTGTGTGTCATCACCACCGATGCCGTTGCCGACTCGGCCGCGCTCGACCACGCGCTGCGAAGGGCGAGCGCCCTGACATTCGACCGGCTCGACGTCGACGGCAGCTGCTCGACCAACGACACCATCCTGGTGCTCGCCTCGGGCGCAAGCGAAATCGCGCCGGGCCAAGACGATCTCGACGATGCGATGCTTCGGGTGTGTGACGACCTGTGCGCGCAGCTGCAGGCAGACGCGGAAGGCGTCACCAAGCGGGTCATCGTCACGGTAACCGGTGCGGCCAGCGAGGCCGATGCGCTCACCGCGGCGCGCACCGTCGCGCGTGACAACCTGGTGAAGACCGCGCTGTTCGGCTCCGACCCGAACTGGGGCCGGGTGTTGGCCGCGGTCGGCATGGCACCGATTCGTCTCGATCCTGAGCGGATCAGCGTGTCCTTCAACGGGTCCCCGGTCTGCGTCGACGGGGTGGGGGCACCCGGCGCACGGGACGTCGATCTGTCCGATGTGGACATCGAGGTCGCAGTCGATCTCGGCGTCGGCGACGCCCGCGCCGCGGTCCGCACCACCGACTTGTCGCACGGCTATGTCGAAGAGAATTCGGCATACAGCTCATGACGGCCTCGACGCATACCAAGGCCGAAGTGCTTGCCGCGGCGCTGCCGTGGCTCAAGCAGTTGCACGACAAAATCGTGGTGGTCAAATACGGCGGCAACGCGATGACCGACGATACTCTGCGGCGAGCGTTCGCGGAGGACATGGTGTTTCTGCGCAACTGCGGCATCCATCCCGTCGTGGTACACGGCGGCGGGCCTCAGATCACCGCGATGCTGAAGCGGCTCGGCATCGCGGGCGATTTCAAGGGCGGCTTCCGCGTCACCACCCCCGAGGTGCTCGACGTCGCGCGGATGGTGTTGTTCGGCCAGGTGGGCCGGGAGCTGGTGAACCTGATCAACATGCACGGGCCGTACGCGGTCGGCATCACGGGCGAGGATGCGCACCTGTTCACCGCCGTACGGCGCAGCGTCACCGTCGACGGTGTCGCCACCGACATCGGGCTGGTCGGCGACGTGGACCGGGTGAACACCGTCGCGGTGCTCGACCTGATCGCCGCCGGACGAATTCCCGTGGTGTCGACCATCGCACCCGACGCGGACGGCGTCGTGCACAACATCAACGCGGACACCGCCGCAGCTGCGCTGGCCGAGGCGCTCGGCGCCGAGAAGCTGCTGATGCTCACCGACGTCGAGGGCCTGTATGCCAGCTGGCCCGACCGCGACACACTGGTCAGCCAGATCGACGTCGCCGCGCTGACGCAACTGCTGCCGACGCTGGAGACAGGCATGGTGCCCAAGATCGAGGCCTGCATGCGGGCTGTCGGGGGCGGGGTGCCCAGCGCACACGTCATCGACGGCCGCGTCGAGCACTGCGTGCTGGTCGAGTTGTTCACCGATGAGGGCGCAGGAACGAAGGTGGTGAACGCGTGAGCCTCACAGAGCGCTGGGAACGCGTGATGATGAACAACTACGGCACGCCTGCTGTTTCGCTGGTCGGTGGGGACGGCGCCGTGGTCACCGACGTGGACGGCAAGGAATACCTCGACCTGCTCGGTGGCATCGCGGTGAACGTTCTCGGCCATCGCCACCCGGCGGTGATCGAGGCCGTCCTGACCCAGATGAACACGCTGGGTCACACCTCGAACTTCTACGCGACCGAACCTGGTGTGGCACTGGCCGAGGCGTTGGTCGCACTGCTCGGTTCCGACGCGCGGGTGTTCTTCTGCAACTCGGGCACCGAGGCCAACGAGGTCGCCTTCAAGATCTCCAGGTTGACCGGTCGCACGAAGATCGTTGCCGCGCAGGGAGCATTTCACGGCCGGACGATGGGGTCGCTGGCGTTGACCGGGCAGCCGGCCAAGCAGGAGCCGTTCGCCCCCCTTCCCGGTGACGTCGTGCACGTGCCCTATGGCGACGTCGCTGCGCTGGCCGAAACCATCGACGACGTGACTGCCGCGGTCTTCCTCGAACCGATCATGGGGGAGGCCGGCGTCGTCGTTCCCCCGGACGGCTATCTCGTTGCCGCGCGTGAACTTTCGGCGGCTCGCGGAGCGCTGCTGGTGATAGACGAGGTGCAGACCGGGATGGGCCGCACCGGAACGTTCTTCGCCCACCAGCACGACGGCATAACCGCCGACATCGTGACGATGGCCAAAGGACTCGGCGGTGGACTGCCGATCGGCGCATGCATCGCCGTCGGACCCGTCGGGGATCTACTGACACCGGGGCTGCACGGCAGCACCTTCGGCGGCAACCCGGTCTGTGCGGCCGCAGCGCTCGCGGTTCTGCGAGTGCTCGCCGACGAGGACCTCGTCCACCGAGCCGATGTGCTGGGTAAGACGCTGCACCACGGTATCGAGTCGCTGCGTCATCCGCTCGTCGACCACGTCCGCGGCCGCGGGTTGCTGCGCGGAATCGCGCTCAGCGCGCCCGAGGGCAAGGCTGTCGAGATGGCCGCCCGCGACGCCGGTTTTCTGGTGAATGCGGCTGCCCCCGATCTGATCCGGCTGGCGCCGCCGCTGGTCATCACCGAGGCACAGATCGCCGAATTCCTCACGGCCCTGCCCGGTGTGCTCGACAAGGCGACGTCATGACCCCGCGCCACTTCCTGCGCGACGACGATTTGTCGCCTGCCGAGCAGGCCGAGGTGCTGGCGCTGGCCGAGGAGTTGAAGAAGAACCCGTTGTCCTGCCGCCCGCTGGAGGGCCCCCTGGGCGTCGCGGTCATCTTCGACAAGAACTCCACCCGCACCCGGTTCTCGTTCGAAGTCGGTATCGCGCAGCTCGGCGGCCACGCAGTCGTCGTCGACGGCCGCAACACGCAACTCGGGCGCGATGAGACGCTTGAGGACACCGGAAAAGTATTGTCCCGCTATGTGAAAGCGATCGTCTGGCGGACGTTCGGCCAGGACCGGTTGACGTCGATGGCGTCGGGTGCCTGCGTGCCGGTCGTCAACGCGCTCTCCGACGAGTTCCATCCATGCCAAGTGCTGGCCGATCTTCAGACGCTGGCCGAGCGCAAGGGCGGATTGAAAGGTCTGCGGCTGTCGTACTTCGGTGACGGGGCCAACAACATGGCGCACTCGCTGATGCTGGGTGGCGTGACGGCAGGCGTCGACGTGACGATCGCGGCGCCACCCGGTTTCGAACCGAACCAACAGTTCGTGACCGCCGCCGAGGAGCGCGCACAAATGACCGGTGCGGCAGTGAAGATCAGTGCCGATGCCGCCAAGGCCGCGGCCGGAGCCGACGTGCTGGTCACTGACACCTGGACGTCGATGGGGCAGGAGAGCGACAGACTCGACCGGGTGGCGCCGTTTCTGCCGTTTCAGGTCAACGCCGACCTGGTGAGCCTCGCCGACCCGGATGCGGTTGTGTTGCACTGCCTTCCCGCTCACCGCGGGCACGAGATCACCGACGAGGTCATCGACGGCCCGCACAGCGCAGTGTGGGACGAGGCGGAGAATCGCTTGCACGCGCAGAAAGCGCTGTTGGCATGGCTGCTGGAGCGATCGTGACAGTCGGTCGGACGCGCGAGTTCAGCGCCACCCGGGCAGGCCGGCAGGCGCGCATCATCGCGATCCTGTCGTCGAATTCGGTTCGCAGCCAAACCGAACTGGCCGCGATGCTGGCCGGCGAGGGTATCGAGGTCACTCAGGCGACACTGTCACGCGACCTCGAGGAGCTGGGTGCGGTCAAGTTGCGCGGCGCCGACGGCGGCGTCGGCGTATATGTCGTGCCCGAGGACGGCAGTCCGGTGCGCGGTGTATCGGGCGGCACCGAGCGGTTGTCCCGGCTTCTGAGTGACCTGCTGACGTCCTCCGATGCCAGCGGCAACCTTGCCGTGCTGCGCACCCCGCCGGGTGCGGCTCAATATCTGGCAAGCGCGATCGACCGCGCGGCCCTCCCGTTCGTCGTCGGCACGATAGCCGGCGACGACACCATATTCGTGGTGGCTCGCGAGCCGATGACCGGCGCCGAACTGGCGACCAGCCTCGAAAACATTCAATAGCGTTGTCAGTTAAGGAGATTGGTTACATGTCCGAACGCGTCATCCTGGCGTATTCCGGCGGTCTGGACACCTCAGTGGCGATCAGCTGGATCGGCAAGGAGACCGGCCGCGAGGTGGTCGCCGTCGCGATCGACCTCGGCCAGGGCGGCGAGGACATGGAGGCGGTCCGGCAGCGCGCGCTCGACTGCGGTGCCGTCGAGGCAGTCGTCGTCGACGCACGCGACGAGTTCGCCGACGAGTACTGCCTGCCCGCCATCAAGTCCAACGCGCTCTACATGGATCGCTACCCACTGGTGTCGGCGCTGAGTAGGCCGCTGATCGTCAAACACCTGGTGTCGGCGGCGCGCCAGTACGGAGGCGGCGTCGTCGCACACGGCTGCACCGGCAAGGGCAACGACCAAGTCCGGTTCGAGGTCGGATTCGGCTCGCTCGCACCAGATCTGGAGGTGCTCGCCCCGGTCCGCGACTACGCCTGGACCCGCGAGAAGGCCATCGCGTTCGCCGAGGAGAACGCCATCCCGATAAGTGTCACCAAACGCTCCCCGTTCTCCGTCGACCAGAACGTGTGGGGTAGGGCGGTGGAGACCGGATTCCTCGAGCACCTCTGGAACGCGCCGACCAAAGACGTTTACGACTACACCGAGGACCCGACGGTCAACTGGAGCACGCCCGACGAGGTGATCGTCGGATTCGAACGGGGCATGCCGGTTTCGATCGACGGCAGGCGCGTGACCGTGCTTCAGGCCATCGAGGAACTCAACCGTCGCGCGGGCGCCCAGGGTGTGGGCCGGCTGGATGTCGTCGAGGACCGACTGGTGGGCATCAAGAGCCGTGAGATCTACGAAGCACCCGGCGCGATGGTGCTGGTGACCGCCCACACCGAACTCGAACACGTCACCTTGGAACGCGAAGTGGGCCGCTTCAAGCGCCAGACCGATCAGCGGTGGGGCGAACTGGTTTATGACGGCCTGTGGTACTCGCCGCTGAAGCGGGCGCTGGAGGCTTTCGTCGCCGAGACCCAGGAGCATGTGACCGGTGAGATCCGGATGGTCCTGCACGGCGGTCACATTGCGGTCAACGGTCGGCGCAGCCCCGAGTCGCTCTATGACTTCAACCTCGCCACCTACGATGAGGGCGACACGTTCGATCAGTCGGCGGCGAAGGGTTTCGTGCACGTGCACGGGCTGTCGTCCAAGATCGCCGCGCAGCGAGACCTCACCCCATGAGCGCCTCCCCCCGCACCGCGAGCGACCGTGTCTGTACGGCGACACGCCGCAATTCGCGTGCAACAGCGGTCGCTCGCGGCGCGACGAGGGCCCGTCTTGAGCACTAACGAGGGATCTCTGTGGGGAGGTCGTTTCACCGACGGCCCGTCCGACGCGCTCGCCGCGCTGAGCAAGTCCACCCATTTCGACTGGGTGCTCGCGCCCTACGACGTCACAGCGTCCAAGGCGCACGCCAAGGTGCTGTTCGGAGCAGGACTGTTGACTCAAAAGCAGCGCGACGGCCTGCTGGCCGGACTGGACAGCCTGGGCAACGACGTCGCCGACGGCAGTTTCGTGCCACTGGCGTCCGACGAGGACGTACACGGAGCTCTGGAACGGGGTCTCATCGACCGGGTCGGCGCCGACCTCGGCGGGCGTCTGCGCGCGGGCCGGTCACGAAACGACCAGGTGGCCACGCTCTTTCGGATGTGGCTGCGCGATGCGGTCCGGCGCGTCGCCGACGGCGCGCTAGAGGTCGTTGCGGCGCTGGCGACCCAGGCGGCGGCGCATCCCACCGCGACGATGCCGGGGAAGACCCATCTGCAGTCGGCCCAGCCGATACTGCTCGCCCACCACCTGTTGGCGCACGCACACCCATTGCTGCGCGACGTGGACCGGTTGATCGACTTCGACGAGCGAGCCGCAGTGTCACCCTATGGGGCAGGAGCACTGGCAGGCTCGTCGCTGGGCCTCGACCCCGACGCGATCGCGGAGGAGTTGGGCTTCACCGCAGCTGCAGACAATTCGGTGGATGCCACCGCTGCGCGCGACTTCGCCGCCGAGGCAGCGTTTGTGTTCGCGATGACGGGTGTTGACCTGTCGCGCCTAGCTGAAGACGTGATCCTCTGGAGCACAACTGAATTCGGCTACGTGACGCTGCACGACTCATGGTCGACAGGCAGCTCGATCATGCCCCAGAAGAAGAATCCCGACATCGCAGAGCTTGCCCGTGGCAAGTCCGGGCGGTTGATCGGCAACCTCACCGGGTTGCTTGCGACGTTGAAAGCCCAGCCGCTGGCCTACAACCGCGATCTGCAGGAAGACAAGGAACCGGTGTTCGACTCCGTCGCGCAGCTGGAGCTACTGCTGCCTGCGATGGCCGGACTCGTCGCGACCCTGCGCTTCGATGTCGATCGGATGGCCGAGCTTGCGCCGCTGGGCTACACACTGGCCACCGATCTCGCCGAATGGCTGGTAGCCAGGGGAGTGCCCTTCCGGGTCGCCCATGAGGCCGCGGGTGCGGCCGTACGCGCGGCAGAGGCAAAGGGAGTCGGCCTCGAGGACTTGGAAGACACCGAACTCGCCGACATCCATCCCGACCTGACGCCCGACGTCAGGGAGGTGCTCACGGTGGACGGCTCGGTGAATTCGCGCGACGCCCGCGGCGGCACCGCACCCATCCAGGTGGCCAGGCAACTGGGTGTCGTGCGCGAAACGGCCGACACGCTGCGGGCTCGACTACGGCGGTAGCCAACTAGCATTGCCCATCCTGGAGGGCCCAACCGCCGAACCGGTCGAGCGGACCTATCGATTGCGACAACGGTTCGCCGGTTACGGATTCGGACAGATTGGGCGCCTGGTGCTCCTTGTCGCCGTTGTCGTCACGGCGGCGTTCGGCGGACTCGACACTGTCGACGACAAAGTCACCCAATTCAAGCCGGGCGAGCAGTTCAGTGACGGCGAGTACTCCGTCACCGTCGAGCGGGCGCGGCTGGTCGACGAGCTGAAGGGCACGTTCGCGTCCGCGAAACCGGGAAAGGTCTACCTCGGGGTGGTCGCGACACTGCGAAACGACGGCACGGTGCCCGGTCGCCTACGTGCGAGCTTGATATGCAGGGCCTGCCGGGAAGGGAATTCGTCGGAGTGTTCCGGTTTCGCGACGGCTCGTCGATCCAGACGCTCGGACCCGGCCTCACCGAGCAGTTGGTGTTCGCCTGGCTGCTGCCGGAGTCCGCAACGCAGTCCGTCGAGTCGGTGTCGATCCGCGTATGGAAGAAGAAATACAACCAGCTGATGGTCACCTACGGCGGCAAGGAGTGGATCGAGAGCGTTACCGACTACGGGACGACGGACGTCCCGGTCAAGGAGTCGTCGTGAGACCGCGATGGCCCGACAAGCGGCGCGCGTTCACCACCATTGCGGTGGTGGCCACGATTGCGGCGGCGGCCGCGGTGTAGCAGAACCTGCCGACACCCACGAATGTGTTCGGGCCCTTCGACGTTCATGATGACGCGGGCGCGTCGGCGACTGGCCGGGCCATCTCGGCCACGGTGACCGGTGTGCGCCTGACTAAGCGGGTCGACTCCGTCAAACCTGCCGGGCTGTGGGTGGTCGTCGACACCGCCCTGGCGGGCACGCGCACCACAGAGCTACCACACAGCGAGCTGATCGTCGGGCCGAACACGTACACACCGACGGACGCGTTCCTCACCAAGACGCTGATGGCAGAGGTCAATCCGGTTATCACCCAGCGCGGATCGTGGGTGTTCGACGTGGCGCCCGCCCTCCTCGCAATCGAGTCCGACCCGATGACGCTCCGCGTCTGGGTCGGTGACGGGCGGCTCGATTCACGCCTGGTCATCCGCATTCCGCTCGACGGCGCGAGCGTCAGCAGGGTTGACGCCGCACACTGGAGAAACCTGCGGTGAGCGCCACATCGTAAGCAGTGATCTACTCCTCGGCGGCAGCCAACCAGGCCTCTTCGAGCGATTCCCTGCGAACGAGTAACTCGTTGAGTTCGGCGTTGAGTTCGCCCGCCCGGATGTGATCGGCGGCGGCGAGAGCCATCGCCTCGTGCATGGCCGCGATGCGCTCCTCCAGCTTGCCGAGTTGCGCCTCGATGCGGGTCATCTCCTTGGCCGCCCGACGCTCGCGCGCCGACGCCGATTCCGTGCGCTGCTGTTCCTGGGCCGTCGGTGCCGCGTCGGCGGCGGCCCGACCGGCGAGATACTGCTCGATGCCGCCGGGTAACAGGTCGCAGCGTCCCTCACCGGTGAGCGCATACGTGACATCGGTGACGCGTTCGAGGAAGTACCGGTCGTGGGTGACGACGATCAGTGTGCCGGGCCAGTCGTCGAGGTAGTCCTCGATGACGGTGAGCGTGTCGATGTCGAGGTCGTTGGTCGGCTCGTCGAGCAGCAGCACATTGGGCTCGTCGAGAAGGATGCGCAGGAATTGCAGCCGCCGCCGCTCACCGCCGGACAGGTCGGAGATCTTCGCGGTGAGCTTGTCGCCGGTGAAACCGAAGTCCTTCAACAAGGTGTCGGCGCTGATCTCGCGGCCACCAGCCAATTGGCTGATGCGGCGGCGGTTTTCGACGGCGTCGATCACCCGGTCGACGCCTGTCACCTCGGCCAGTGCCTGGCTGAGGTACCCGATCTGCAGAGTCTTGCCGCGCTTGATCGTGCCCGCCGAGGGCGCCAGCTCACCGGCGAGCAGGCGAAGAATCGACGTCTTGCCTGTGCCGTTGACCCCGACAAGCCCGATGCGTGCACCCGGTCCGATGGACCAGTCGATGCTGTCGAGGATGACGCGATCGCCGACCTCGAGCCGCAAGCTGTGGAGGTCGAACACGTCCTTGCCCAACCGGGTGGTCGCAAAGCGCTGCAGCACAAGCGAATCGCGGGGCGGTGGCTCGTTCGCTATGAGCTCGTTGGCGGCCTGTATCCGGAATTTCGGTTTCGACGTCCTGGCCGGCGGACCGCGGCGCAGCCATGCCAGTTCCTTACGCATCAGGTTCCTGCGCCGCGCCTCTGACCCGGCAGCCAGCCGCATCCTTTCGGCACGGGCGAGCACATAGGCGGCGTAGCCGCCGTCGTAGGCGTCGACGGCACCGTTGTGTACTTCCCACGTCTTCGTGGTGACCGCGTCGAGAAACCAGCGGTCGTGGCTGACCACGACGAGTGCCTGCGACCGCAGGCCGGCGAGGTGTCCAGCCAGCCAGCCGATCACCTCGACGTCGAGATGGTTGGTCGGCTCGTCGAGCACGACCACGTCGTGCCCGGAGACGAGTACAGAGGCCAATGCCACCCGGCGGCGCTCACCGCCGGACAGGTTCGCGACGTCGGTGTCGAGGTGCACGTCGACACCGAGTGCTCCGCGGTTGCGCAGGAGGTGCTCCACGACCGCACGCGTCTGCGGTTCGGCTGCCCAGATGTGGTCGGGTCTGCCGCCGACGATGACCTCGCGGATGGTCGACCCGGGGGCGAAGTCGTCACTTTGGCGCAGAAAGCCCACTGACAGGCCCGAGGTGTGGGTGACCCGGCCCGAGTCGGGCTCGCGAGTGCCGGTCAACACCTGGAGCAGCGTCGACTTGCCGTCACCGTTGCGCCCGACGACGCCGATCGCGTCGCCTTCGTCGATGCCGAGGCTGACGGCGTCCAGCAGCGTGCGGGTGCCGTAGCTCAGTGTCGCGCGTTCGACGTTGATCAAGTTCGCCATCAGCCGCCGATGATAGGCGGGCGCTGTGCCATGATGACCTCGGCAATCGGGGGATGGATGGGACGGAAGGGGAACCGCCGGTGGTGGACCTTTCGGCAATAACGAGGCCCGTCGGGCGGCTGGTCGCCACCGCACAGAACGGCCTGGAGGTCCTGCGCTACGGCGGCTTGGAGACCGGCACCGTGCCGTCACCGTTCCAGATCGTGGAAAGTGTGCCGATGTACCGGCTGCGCCGGTACTTTCCGCCGGACACCCGGCCCGGGGCCAAACCTCCTGGTCCGCCGGTGCTGATGGTGCATCCGATGATGATGTCGGCCGACATGTGGGACGTCACCCGCGACGAGGGCGCCGTGGGAATTCTGCACGGGGCGGGCATCGATCCGTGGGTCATCGACTTCGGCGAGCCCGACAAGGTCGAGGGCGGGATGCAGCGCAACCTGGCCGACCACGTGGTCGCGTTGAGCGAGGCCATCGACACCGTCAAGGAGACCACCGGACGCGACGTTCACCTGGCCGGCTACTCACAGGGCGGCATGTTCTGCTACCAGACCGCGGCGTTCCGCCGTTCGAAGGATCTCGCCAGCATCATCGCATTCGGCTCGCCGGTGGACACGTTGGCCGCGCTGCCGATGAATCTGCCTGCCGGACTCGCTGCCGGTGCCGCCGACTTCATGGCCGACCACGTTTTCAGCCGCATCGACATCCCGAGCTGGCTGGCCCGCACCGGATTCCAGATGCTCGATCCCATCAAGACCGCGCAGTCGCGGCTGGACTTCGTGCGTCAGCTGCACGACAGGGAGGCGCTGTTGCCGCGCGAGCAGCAGCGTCGGTTCCTGGCGTCCGAGGGCTGGATCGCCTGGTCGGGCCCGGCGATTTCGGAACTGCTCAAACAATTCATCGCGCACAACCGGATGATGACCGGAGGCTTTGCCATACACGGCGATCTGGTGACGCTCAGCGACATCAACTGCCCGGTGCTGGCTGTCGTCGGCGAGGTCGACGACATCGGCCAGCCGGCTTCGGTGCGCGGCATCAAACGCGCGGCGCCGCAGGCCGACGTCTACGAATACCTCATTCGCGCAGGGCATTTCGGGTTGGTCGTCGGGTCGAAAGCCGCTACCCAGACCTGGCCGACCGTCGCTCAGTGGGTCAAGTCGGTCGACGGCGACGCCGACCTGCCCGAAGGCGTGACGCCGATGGCGCTGCAGCCGGCCGAACACAGTGAAAGCGGCGTTCCGCTCGCCTCACGGTTGGCACACGGCGCGACCGCGGCCGGCGAGATGGCCTTCACACTGGCCCGGACCGCCGCCGACGCCATGGTCGCGGCCAACAAGTCGGCCCGCGCGCTGGCAGTCGAGACCGTGCGCACCCTGCCCAGGCTGTCTCGGCTCGGACAGATCAACGACCACACCCGGATCTCGCTCGGTCGGATCATGTCCGAGCAGGCTCGCGGAGCCCCGAACGGTGAATGCCTGCTGTTCGACGGGCGCGTCCACACCTATGAGGCCGTCGACCGGCGCATCAACAACGTCGTGCGCGGCCTGATCGACGTGGGCGTCCGTCAGGGCGCACATGTCGGCGTGCTGATGGAGACACGACCCAGCGCCCTGGTGGCGATCGCGGCGCTGTCCCGACTCGGCGCGGTCGCCGTGCTGATGCCACCGGACGCCGACCTTCCCACCGCGGCTCGGTTGGGCGCCGTGTCTGAGATCATCGCCGACCCCGGCAACCTCGAGGCGGCCCGCAAGCTGACGATGCGCGTGCTGGTCCTCGGCGGGGGCGAGTCGCGCGATCTGCATCTGCCAGACGATGCCGACGTGGTGGACATGGAGCAGATCAACCCCGACGTGGTCGACCTCCCCGGTTGGTATCGGCCCAACCCGGGCTTGGCCCGCGACCTGGCCTTCATCGCGTTCAGCACCGTCGGCGGCCAGGTGCTCGCCCGCCAGATCACCAACTTCCGTTGGGCGCTGTCGGCGCTCGGCACCGCGTCGGCCGCCAACCTCGGCCGCGGCGACACCGTGTACTGCCTCACCCCGCTGCACCATCAGTCCGGGCTGCTGGTGAGCCTCGGCGGCGCCGTCGTCGGCGGTTCGCGCATCGCCTTGTCGCGCGGACTGGTGTCTGACCGCTTCGTTCAGGAGCTTCGCCAGTACGGCGTCACCGTCGTGTCCTACACCTGGGCGATGTTGCGCGAGGTCATCGACGACCCGTCGTTCGTGCTGACGGGCAACCACCCGGTGCGACTGTTCATCGGTTCGGGCATGCCGACCGGCTTGTGGAAACGTGTGGTCGAGGTCTTCGGACCCGCGCGCATCGTCGAGTTCTTCGCTACCACCGACGGCCAGGCGGTGCTGGCCAACGTGTCCGGTGCGAAGGTGGGCAGCAAGGGCAGGCCGCTGCCCGGCGGTGGCGAGGTCGAGCTCGCGGCATACGACGCCGAAGACGACCTGATCCTCGAGGACGACCGCGGCTTCGTGCGCAAGGCGGAAACCGGCGAGGTCGGCGTCATGCTGGCGCATCCCCGCGGACCGATCGACCCGACGGCCTCGGTCAAGCGTGGCGTGTTCGCGCCCGCCGACACGTGGGTGTCCACCGAGTACTTGTTCCGGCGCGACCAGGATGGCGACTACTGGCTGGTCGACAATCGAAGCCTCGTCATCCGGTCCGAGCGCGGTCCGGTGTACGCCTCGCCCGTCAACGACGCGGTCGGCGGGATCGACGCGGTCGATCTGTCCGTGACGTACGCGGTGATGACTGGGGGACAGCGGATCGCGGTGACCGCCCTGGAGCTGCGCCCAGGCGGCAGCGTCGCGGCGGGCGACCTATCCGAAGCACTGTCCGACCTGCCGGTCGGGGCGGCGCCGGACATCGTGCATGTGGTGCCCGAGTTGACGCTCAGTGCGTCTTATCGACCGTTGGTCAGCCCGCTGCGGGCGATGGGGATTCCCAAGCCCTCCCGTAACGCCTGGTATCTGGATACGGATACGAATAAGTACAAGCGGCTGACCGCTGCGGTACGTACGGAGATCGTCGGAGGAGATAACTGAGCCGGTGCCGGCGGTCCGGCACACTGTTAGGCTTCGCGCACGCGAGGAGCAGAATTTCATTCGCGCACGCGAGGAGCACGATTTGATTCTGAGCCGTGGCACTGGAGGGTCGATGACATCGCAGAACCGTTGGCGCCGCCTGGCGGGTGCCCTGGCCGGCGGCGCGGTCGCCGGCGCACTCCTCGCCGGTGTCGGCGCGCCGACGGCGTGGTCGGCGCCTGCTGACGACGGCACGACGGATAACGAAGCACCGGCGCCGACGATGACCGGTGACCAGGCACTCGCCATCATCCAGCAGGACTACGACATGGGTGCCGGCGGCGGTCAGCTCTCCAATCTGGTCCACGAGGTGCTGGTCCTTCGCAATCTCGGTTTCAAGCCGTCGAACGCGAACAAGGCGGCCATCCAGGAGGCGTTGGACCACCGTCCCAACCAAGGACCGCTTGTCGCGGCTCTCAAGTCGACCATTGCCTACCAACGCCGGATTCAGGCGCAGGCGGCGGCCCAACAGAGCCCGGGTGCTCAGCCAGGCTTCGCCATCGGCGGCGCCCCAGCGCCCTTTGATCAGGGTGGCGTGATCATGGGCGGTCCCGGCGGCTCGACCATCAGCGGACCGGTCGGCTGACACCGCGACATGCTCGACGAAAAACTCCTCAGCATTCTGGTTTGTCCCGAGGACCGGGGGCCGCTGCTGTTGATCGGCAACGACGAGTTGCTCTACAACCCGCGGCTGCGCCGCGCCTACCGGATCGAGGATGCAATCCCGGTGCTGCTGGTGGATGAAGCGGTCGCGGTGACCGACGACGCAGAGCACGAGCGGCTGTTGAGCCGCGCCAAGCCCTGACTGGCTGTATCCACCCCAGCTCGCTACCTCTGCGCGACGAATTCTGGCTCGCCGTTTCAGCTTTCGGTCGCCCATTCGAGGCCGGGCAGGTCCCCCGTGAGATAGCGCTGCAGATTCGGCGCGATCGTCTCGGCGATCTGCTCCACAGGTAGCGACCGAAACGGGTCGAGTTCCAGGATATAACGGGCCATCACCACACCGACCAGTTGCGAGGCAACGAATTGGACGCGGATTCGTCCACTGCCGGTCGGGTGGTCGACTCGCGAACCGACCTCTGCGGCAATGACATCCTGCAGAAACGAGCGGATCAGCGAGGCTTCGTTGCCAGCCAGGATCGACCGCAGCGTCGCGATGAAGCCCTTACCCATCTCGGAGTCCCACAGCGGCAACAGGATCGAGGGCAGTACATACCCGATGCGTTCGACAGGCACTTCACGCAAGGGGCCGATCACCGCCATCGGGTCGATCGGGATGTGGATCGCCGCCGCGAACAACTGCGTCTTGGTGCCGAAGTAGTGGTGCACCAGCGCCGCATCCACGCCGGCGTCGGTGGCGATTGCCCGAATCGATGTCTTGTCGATTCCGTTGCGGGCGAACAGCTCTCGTGCGCTGCCGAGAATACGCTCGCGGGTGTCGGACGTCCCGGGTGGTCGCCCGGGACGTTTGCGGTCGCTGTCGGTCGTCAAGGCGCTAGGGCGTCCTTCGTCGTAACGTCGCGGCGGCCAGGCATAGCGCGACGACCGCAAACCCAATCACCACGATGATGTCCCGCAACGCTGTCGCCGTCAGATCCGGGTATGCGCCGACCTGCCGCAGCGCCTCCAGAGCGTAGCTGGCGGGCAGCACGTTGCTGATCCATTGAAGCCAATCGGGCATCACTTCGCGAGGAACGATGATGCCGCACAGCAGCAGCTGCGGTGCGATCACCACCGGCATGAACTGCACTGCCTGGAATTCGGTCCTGGCGAACGCGCTGCACAGCAGGCCGAGACCGACTCCGAGGACCGCGTTGATGATTGCGATGAGGAAGACCAGAAGCGGGCTGCCCGAGGTGTCGAGGCCCAGCAGCCAAAACGAAACGACGCACGCGAACGTTGCCTGTGCCGCAGCCGCGATCGAGAACGCGGTGCCGTAGGCGGCCAACAGGTCGAGTCGCCGCAGGGGCGTGGTCAAGATGCGTTCCAGCGTTCCGGAGACACGTTCGCGCTGCATGGTTATCGACGTGATCAGGAACATCACGATCAGCGGGAAGACGCCGAGCATGATCAGGCAGGCGTTGTTGAACGGTGACGGAGCGCCGGGTCGGTGCGGCGCGTCCTGGAACATGAAGTACATCAGCGTGATGATCAGGCTCGGCACCACGAGAATCATTGCCACGCTGCGGTGGTCGGCCGCGAGCTGGCGCAGTATTCGCCCGGTGGTGGCGAGGTAGCCCTGCGGGCTCAGCCGGCTGCGGCTGCGGTGCTGTGCCGGATGATGGACAGAAACGCTTCCTCCAGTGACTGACATCCCGTGTCCTCTCGTAGCTTGCCGGGGGTGGTGTGTGCGAGCAGGTGGCCGTCCCGCATGAGAAGTAAGTCGCCGCAGTGGTCGGCTTCGTCCATCACGTGACTCGAGACCAGCAGTGTCGTGCCGCTACGGGCGAGTTGGTGGAATCGCTGCCAGAGGTCAACTCTCAGCACGGGATCGAGGCCGACAGTGGGTTCGTCGAGCACCAGAAGGTCTGGTGCCGACACCAGTGCGCAAGCCAGTGAAGCGCGGGTCCGTTGGCCGCCGGACAGGTTGCCGCAGAGGGCTGTTCGGTGGTCGTCGAGCCCGACGGCCGAGACCGCTTCGTCGGCGGAATGTGCGTCCATGCCGTACAGCGAGCCGAAGTAGCGCACGTTGTCGATGATCCGCAGATCGTCGTAGATGGTCGCAGACTGCGGCATATAGCCGACGCGCTTGCGCAGGGGAGAAGAGCCTGCCGGTTTCCCGAGGACCATGACGGAGCCCGCGGTGATGATCTGTGTTCCGACGATACTGCGCATCAGCGTGGTCTTGCCGCATCCCGATGGCCCGAGCAGGCCGGTGATGGTGCCACGGGCGATCTGTACCGACAAGTCGTGGATCGCGGGACGCTTGCCACGAACGACGCGCAGGTGGTCGATGACGACGACCGGTTCGACACCGCGGCCCAGTAATTCATCACTCGATGAAGTCATCATATGGTGAATAAAGCATGCGCCGATTGGCCGTGTCAAGAGTCGCAGGCAGAATCGCCACGATGACTTCGATTCCGCTGCCCGCTGATCCCGTGGCGGCGGCCCGACGACTCCTCGGAGCGGCGCTGACGGGTCGCGACGTCAGCGCGATGATCGTCGAGACCGAGGCGTACGGCGGCCCCGTCGACGGCCGGTGGCCCGATGCCGCGTCGCACTCCTTTCGCGGGCCGGGCGGACGGAACTTCGTGATGTTCGGGCCGGCCGGGAGGTTGTACACCTACCGCAGCCACGGCATTCACGTCTGCGCCAACGTTGTCTGCGGCTACGAGGGTGTCGCCGGTGCTGTCCTGCTGCGCGCCGCCGCGGTCGAGTCCGGCCTCGCTGTTGCCGCGAGGCGCCGGGGTGAGGCAGTTCGTCCAGCGGCGCTCGCGCGAGGTCCGGGAAACCTCTGCTCGGCGCTCGGAATAACGATGGACGACAACGGGATTGATCTCTTCGCCCCGGGAAGTCCGGTGCAGCTCATGCTGGCTGAGGAGCATCCGCATGCCGTCGGGCCGAGAGTGGGTGTCAGCCAGGCGGCCGACCGGCCGTGGCGATTCTGGCTGGCGGGCCGCCCGGAGGTGTCGCTGTACCGCCGCAGTCCGCGGGCACCGGCGCCCGGCCAGAGCGACTGATACGGGAAGATCACCACCATGGGAACGTCGAACATCCTCGACGAGTTGGATTGGCGTGGACTGATTGCCCAGTCCACGGACCGGGCTAGCCTCGGGGACCAGCTGGCCGCAGGACCCGTCACGGTCTACTCGGGGTTCGATCCGACAGCGCCGAGCTTGCATGCCGGCCATCTGATCCCGCTGCTGACACTGCGTCGATTCCAACAGGCCGGGCATCGGCCAATCGTCCTTGCCGGGGGGGCTACCGGAATGATCGGTGACCCCAGGGAAACCGGGGAACGCACCCTGAACAACGCGGCCACCGTAGCCGACTGGACCGGACGCATCCGCGGCCAGTTGGAGCGGTTCGTCGACTTCGACGACTCTTCTGCCGGCGCCATTGTCGAGAACAACCTGACATGGACCGGCGGCATGTGGGCGATCGAGTTTCTTCGCGACATCGGCAAGCACTTCTCGGTCAACGTCATGCTCGACCGCGACACGGTGCGGCGGCGCCTCGAGGGCGAAGGCATCTCCTACACCGAATTCAGCTACATGCTGCTGCAGGCCAACGACTATGTCGAGCTGCACCGGCGGTACGGGTGCACGCTGCAGATCGGCGGTTCTGACCAGTGGGGCAACATCATCGCCGGCGTCCGGTTGGTGCGCCAGAAGGAGGGCGCGACGGTTCATGCGTTGACCACGCCTTTGGTCACCGATTCGGAGGGCAACAAGTTCGGAAAGTCGACGGGCGGTGGCAACCTGTGGCTGGACCCGGAGATGACGAGCCCGTACGCCTGGTACCAGTACTTCTTCAATACCGCCGACGCGGACGCGATCCCGTACCTGAAGTGGTTCACATTCCTGTCACGGGACGAGATTTCCGATCTCGAGCAGGCCACTGCCGAGCGGCCCCACGAGCGGGCGGCGCAGCGCAGGCTGGCCCAGGAGCTGACCACGCTGGTGCACGGGGAGACGCAGTGCGCGGCCGTGGAACAAGCGAGCCAGGCGCTGTTCGGGCGCGGCGAGCTCGGCCAACTCGATGAGCCGACGTTGGCCGCGGCATTGCGGGAGGCCAGCAATACCGTCGCCGAACTGACAACGGCCGGGCCGTACGGGATCACAGACCTATTGGTGGCCACTGGCCTGGTGGACAGCAGGGGCGCCGCCCGGCGCACGGTCGCCGAGGGCGGCGCCTATGTCAACAATGTCCGTGTCGAGAGCGACGAGTGGACACCGCAGCGCTCGGACTTCCTTCATGACCGCTGGTTGGTGCTGCGCCGGGGCAAGCGGAATATCGCCGGCGTCGTGCGTGTTGAATGACCGGCCGGAGATGATCGCGCGGCTGGCGGAAACGTTGAGACACACTGCCATCTGCTCATTTGACTCCGACTTTTCCCTCACGTAACTTGTTGAAGTCGTCGCGACGCGGCCCAGCCGCCGAGCGCGACGGCGTCCCAGAGGGAAACCCATTTCGGTGGGTTCCCGAACGTCCGCACTACTAGCACGCGGCTCTTGCCGCGGGTTGGTTGCGCGGGCGGAACGGGTGTGTTGTTTGAGAACTCAATAGTGTGTTTGGTGGTTTTTGTTTGTTGTTTTTTGTTTTTGGCCATGTCTCTTTTTCCCGTTTAGGGGTGTGGTTTTGTTTTTGTGCCAGTTTTGACTGGTTGCTTGGTCAGATTGTTCTGATTCGAATTCTGTCGGGTTTGTCCCGCGGTTTTTGTTTGGAGAGTTTGATCCTGGCTCAGGACGAACGCTGGCGGCGTGCTTAACACATGCAAGTCGAACGGAAAGTGCCCAGCTTGCTGGGTGACTCGAGTGGCGAACGGGTGAGTAACACGTGGGTGATCTGCCCTGCACTTTGGGATAAGCCTGGGAAACTGGGTCTAATACCGAATACACCTTGCTGGTCGCATGGCCTGGTGGGGGAAAGCTTTTGCGGTGTGGGATGGGCCCGCGGCCTATCAGCTTGTTGGTGGGGTGATGGCCTACCAAGGCGACGACGGGTAGCCGGCCTGAGAGGGTGTCCGGCCACACTGGGACTGAGATACGGCCCAGACTCCTACGGGAGGCAGCAGTGGGGAATATTGCACAATGGGCGCAAGCCTGATGCAGCGACGCCGCGTGAGGGATGACGGCCTTCGGGTTGTAAACCTCTTTCAATAGGGACGAAGCGCAAGTGACGGTACCTATAGAAGAAGCACCGGCCAACTACGTGCCAGCAGCCGCGGTAATACGTAGGGTGCGAGCGTTGTCCGGAATTACTGGGCGTAAAGAGCTCGTAGGTGGTTTGTCGCGTTGTTCGTGAAAACCGGGGGCTTAACCTTCGGCGTGCGGGCGATACGGGCAGACTGGAGTACTGCAGGGGAGACTGGAATTCCTGGTGTAGCGGTGGAATGCGCAGATATCAGGAGGAACACCGGTGGCGAAGGCGGGTCTCTGGGCAGTAACTGACGCTGAGGAGCGAAAGCGTGGGGAGCGAACAGGATTAGATACCCTGGTAGTCCACGCCGTAAACGGTGGGTACTAGGTGTGGGTTTCCTTCCTTGGGATCCGTGCCGTAGCTAACGCATTAAGTACCCCGCCTGGGGAGTACGGCCGCAAGGCTAAAACTCAAAGGAATTGACGGGGGCCCGCACAAGCGGCGGAGCATGTGGATTAATTCGATGCAACGCGAAGAACCTTACCTGGGTTTGACATGCACAGGACGCCGGCAGAGATGTCGGTTCCCTTGTGGCCTGTGTGCAGGTGGTGCATGGCTGTCGTCAGCTCGTGTCGTGAGATGTTGGGTTAAGTCCCGCAACGAGCGCAACCCTTGTCTCATGTTGCCAGCACGTAATGGTGGGGACTCGTGAGAGACTGCCGGGGTCAACTCGGAGGAAGGTGGGGATGACGTCAAGTCATCATGCCCCTTATGTCCAGGGCTTCACACATGCTACAATGGCCGGTACAAAGGGCTGCGATGCCGTGAGGTGGAGCGAATCCTTGGTAAAGCCGGTCTCAGTTCGGATCGGGGTCTGCAACTCGACCCCGTGAAGTCGGAGTCGCTAGTAATCGCAGATCAGCAACGCTGCGGTGAATACGTTCCCGGGCCTTGTACACACCGCCCGTCACGTCATGAAAGTCGGTAACACCCGAAGCCGGTGGCCTAACCCCTTGTGGGAGGGAGCCGTCGAAGGTGGGATCGGCGATTGGGACGAAGTCGTAACAAGGTAGCCGTACCGGAAGGTGCGGCTGGATCACCTCCTTTCTAAGGAGCACCATTTTTTTCCCCGTGCCCGCGTCTGCGGGATCGACACGGTTGGAATACCCAGTGCCAGCACCTGTAGTGGGTGTCTGGACGGTGCGACAACAAACATGTGAGTTGGTGGGGAAACACCGGCGATGGATCATCGGACACACTATTGGGCTTTGAGGCAACAGGCCCGCTATCTCTTCGTCCCGTTGTGGGAAACCGGGGATAGGACTTGGTTGTCGCTCCACTTGGTGGTGGGGTGTGGTGTTTGATTTGTGGATAGTGGTTGCGAGCATCTGACACGCAGACTGTTGTTTGTGTGTGGATGTGCAATTTCAGAGTTTTTTAACTCGAAAATCTTTTGGTTTTTGTGTTGTAAGTGTTTAAGGGCGCATGGTGGATGCCTTGGCACTGAGAGCCGATGAAGGACGTGGGAGGCTGCGATATGCCTCGGGGAGTTGTCAACCGAGCGTGGATCCGAGGATGTCCGAATGGGGAAACCCGGCGCGAGTGATGTCGTGTCACCTGTGGGTGAATATATAGTCTGCAGGGGGTAACGCGGGGAAGTGAAACATCTCAGTACCCGTAGGAAGAGAAAACAATGGTGATTCCGTGAGTAGTGGCGAGCGAAAGCGGAGGATGGCTAAACCGGATGCATGTGATACCCGGCGGGGGTTGTGTGTGCGGTGTTGTGGGGTCTGTGTTCTCTCACCCGCCGGTGAGGGCAGCAGTGATAAAGCGGTGTGTTAGGTGAAGTGGCCTGGGATGGTCTGTCGTAGAGGGTGAGAGCCCCGTAACCGAAAACATGCTGCCTGCTGTCGCAGTGTCCCCGAGTAGCAGCGGGCCCGTGGAATCTGCTGTGAATCTGCCGGGACCACCCGGTAAGCCTGAATACTTCTCAGTGACCGATAGCGGATCAGTACCGTGAGGGAATGGTGAAAAGTACCCCGGGAGGGGAGTGAAAGAGTACCTGAAACCGTGTGCCTACAAGCCGTCAGAGCCTTCCCCTTTGTGGGGTGGGGTGATGGCGTGCCTTTTGAAGAATGAGCCTGCGAGTCAGGGACATGTCGCGAGGTTAACCCGGGTGGGGTAGCCGCAGCGAAAGCGAGTCTGAATAGGGCGTATCCGCCCCTGTTGGGGTGGTGTAGTGGTGTGTTCTGGACCCGAAGCGGAGTGATCTACCCATGGCCAGGGTGAAGCGACGGTAAGACGTCGTGGAGGCCCGAACCCACTTAGGTTGAAGACTGAGGGGATGAGCTGTGGGTAGGGGTGAAAGGCCAATCAAACTCCGTGATAGCTGGTTCTCCCCGAAATGCATTTAGGTGCAGCGTTGCGTGTTTCTTACCGGAGGTAGAGCTACTGGATGGCCGATGGGCCCTACTAGGTTACTGACGTCAGCCAAACTCCGAATGCCGGTAAGGCAAAAGCGTGGCAGTGAGACGGCGGGGGATAAGCTCCGTGCGTCGAGAGGGAAACAGCCCAGATCGCCGGCTAAGGCCCCTAAGCGTGTGCTAAGTGGAAAAGGATGTGCAGTCGCGAAGACAACCAGGAGGTTGGCTTAGAAGCAGCCACCCTTGAAAGAGTGCGTAATAGCTCACTGGTCAAGTGATTGTGCGCCGATAATGTAGCGGGGCTCAAGCACACCGCCGAAGCCGCGGCAACGAATTTTCGTTCGTTGGGTAGGGGAGCGTCCTGCATCCGGTGAAGCAGCCGTGGAAACGTGTTGTGGAGGGTGTGGGAGTGAGAATGCAGGCATGAGTAGCGATAAGGCAAGTGAGAACCTTGCCCGCCGAAAGACCAAGGGTTCCTGGGCCAGGCCAGTCCGCCCAGGGTGAGTCGGGACCTAAGGCGAGGCCGACAGGCGTAGTCGATGGACAACGGGTTGATATTCCCGTACCCGTGTGTGCGCGCCCGTGATGAATCCGTTCTGCTAACCGCCCAAAAGGTGGTCCACCAAACCCCTTCGGGGCAATGGGGATCACCGGCTGCGCGGGACCCGGACGGGTAGTAGTCAAGCGATGGGGTGACGCAGGAAGGTAGCCGTACCAGTCAGTGGTAATACTGGGGTAAACCCGTAGGGAGAGTGATAGGTAAATCCGTCGCTCGTCAATCCTGAGAGGTGATGCATAGCCGAGTGAGGCGAATTCGGTGATCCTATGCTGCCAAGAAAAGCCTCTAGCGAGTACACACACGGCCCGTACCCCAAACCGACACAGGTGGTCAGGTAGAGAATACCGAGGCGTACGAGTGAACTATGGTTAAGGAACTCGGCAAAATGCCCCCGTAACTTCGGGAGAAGGGGGACCCACACACCGTCAACCGGCTTGCCCGGGGCAGCGGCAGTGGGTGGCACAAACCAGTGAGAAGCGACTGTTTACTAAAAACACAGGTCCGTGCGAAGTCGCAAGACGATGTATACGGACTGACGCCTGCCCGGTGCTGGAAGGTTAAGAGGACCTGTCAACCCCTTTCGGGGGGTGAAGCGGAGAATTTAAGCCCCAGTAAACGGCGGTGGTAACTATAACCATCCTAAGGTAGCGAAATTCCTTGTCGGGTAAGTTCCGACCTGCACGAATGGCGTAACGACTTCTCAGCTGTCTCAACCATAGACTCGGCGAAATTGCACTACGAGTAAAGATGCTCGTTACGCGCGGCAGGACGAAAAGACCCCGGGACCTTCACTACAACTTGGTATTGGTGCTCGATACGGTTTGTGTAGGATAGGTGGGAGACTAAGAAGCAGTCACGCCAGTGATTGTGGAGTCATCGTTGAAATACCACTCTGACCGTATTGGGCCTCTAACCTCGAACCGTCTATCCGGTTCAGGAACAGTGCCTGGTGGGTAGTTTAACTGGGGCGGTTGCCTCCTAAAATGTAACGGAGGCGCCCAAAGGTTCCCTCAACCTGGACGGCAATCAGGTGTTGAGTGTAAGTGCACAAGGGAGCTTGACTGCGAGACAAACACGTCAAGCAGGGACGAAAGTCGGGACTAGTGATCCGGCACCCCCGAGTGGAAGGGGTGTCGCTCAACGGATAAAAGGTACCCCGGGGATAACAGGCTGATCTTCCCCAAGAGTCCATATCGACGGGATGGTTTGGCACCTCGATGTCGGCTCGTCGCATCCTGGGGCTGGAGCAGGTCCCAAGGGTTGGGCTGTTCGCCCATTAAAGCGGCACGCGAGCTGGGTTTAGAACGTCGTGAGACAGTTCGGTCTCTATCCGCCGCGCGCGTCAGAAGCTTGAGGAAACCTGTCCCTAGTACGAGAGGACCGGGACGGACGAACCTCTGGTCTACCAGTTGTCCCACCAGGGGCACCGCTGGATCGCCACGTTCGGACAGGATAACCGCTGAAAGCATCTAAGCGGGAAACCCCCTCCAAGACCAGGCTTCTCACCCATCAAGTGGGATAAGGCCCCCCGCAGACCACGGGATCAATAGACCAGACCTACACCCCTAGCAATAGGCACAGGGAACTGGCACTAACCGGCCGAAAACTTACCCACAACCAAAACGCAACCACACACCACACAAACCCACACCCCACCACCAACAAAACCACCACACAACAAAAATAAAGTTACGGCGGAAATAGCGACAGGGAAACGCCCGGACCCATCCCGAACCCGGAAGCTAAGCCTGCCAGCGCCGATGATACTACCCAACCCGGGTGGAAAAGTAGGACACCGCCGAACACACATTAGGATCACCCCCCACAATTGCGTGGGGGGTGATTCCTTATTCGGAACGAATTCGGCCGATGGAATTCATTGGTAATAGCCAATTTTCGTCCCGAAACGAGACAGGGTACAAATACATGGTGGCGCAGGACAGGCAAGGCGGCAGCGGCGAACGGCGTGCCCGCGGATCTTCCGACAAGGGCGGTCCTCGGCGTGGGCCGCACGGTCAGCGGTCGGCACCACGCTCGTCGGGGCCGAACCGTGCCCGCAGCACTCAACCGAATCCGAACGCATCGCCCGAACGGGCAGGACCGACGCTGCCGCCCGACATCGAAGCCCGCCAGCTGGCGCCGGAGGTGCGCCGCGAACTCACCACGCTGGATCGCAACACCGCCGACTTCGTCGCGCGGCACCTGGTAGCCGCGGGCGAGCTTCTCGACGACGATCCCGCGGCCGCACTCGAGCATGCCCGCGCCGCCAGAGAGCGTTCCGGCCGAATCCCGGCGGTTCGCGAAGCCGTTGGAATCGCCGCCTACAGGTGCGGGGACTGGGCGCAGGCACTCGCAGAATTGCGGGCCGCCCGCCGGCTGGGCAGCAAATCCTCGCTGCTGCCGCTGATCGCCGACTGTGAGCGCGGTATCGGCCGTCCTGAGCGGGCGATCGAACTGGCCAGGGGACCCGATGCCGCGCAGCTGACCGGCGACGACGCCGACGAGCTTCGAATCGTGGTGGCCGGTGCCCGTTCTGATCTGGGACAGCTGGATCAGGCCCTTGCCATTCTCTCCACGCCGCAGCTCGACCCGACGCGCACCGGTCAGACCACCGCCCGCCTTTTCTACGCTTACGCCGAAACGCTGCTCGCGCTCGGCAGGACCGACGAAGCACTGCAGTGGTTCATCAACACAGCAGCCGCCGACGTCGAGGGTGCCACCGATGCAGAAGAGCGAATCACGGAGCTTAGCTAACGTGACAACCCTTGTGCAGGAACACGATTGCTTACTTCTCGATCTCGACGGCACCGTGTTCCGGGGTCAGGAACCGACGCCGGGAGCCGTCGACACCCTTGCCGCGGTCACCGCACGCACGCTGTACGTCACCAACAACGCCTCCCGCGGACCCGGTGAGGTCGCCGAGCATCTGCGCGAGATGGGTTTCACCGCGACGGCAGACGATGTCGTCACCAGCGCGCAAAGCGCCGCTCGTCTACTCGCCGAAGGCTTACCCGGCGGGGCGCGGGTGCTCGTCGTCGGAACCGAATCGTTGGCAACCGAGGTGGCCAACGTCGGACTGAAGCCGGTACGTCTGTGGTCAGACGATCCCGTTGCCGTCGTCCAGGGCCATTCGCCCGAAACCGCATGGCACGACCTGGCCGAGGCCGCGCTCGCGATCAGAGGCGGAGCGCTGTGGGTCGCGGCCAATGTCGACAAGACCTTGCCCTCGGAGCGAGGCCTGCTCCCCGGAAACGGATCAATGGTCGCCGCGCTGGCGACGGCGACCGAATGCAAACCGAAGGTCGCAGGCAAACCCCAGCCCACGCTGTTGACAGATGCGTTGTCCCGGGGCACTTTTCGCACCCCGCTTGTCGTGGGGGACCGGCTGGACACCGACATTGCGGGTGCTAACGCGGCAGGCCTGCCGAGCCTGTTGGTGCTCTGCGGCGTCAGTACGGCTGACGAGACCGTGCGCGCCGCAGCCGGCGAACGACCCGACTACATCGCGGCGGACCTGCGCTCGCTGGACGATAAGCCCGACGCCTTGCGCGTCGGGCCACATCCGGCCTGGCGCATCGAGATCGGCGCATCTGTCGTCACTGTCCACACCGTCGGCGATGAGCCTCGCGACACCCTGACGGCGGTGCGTGCCATTGCCGATGCGGTGTGGAAATCCGGCCTCGACGGTGAGCCGTTCACGATCGCCGCCGGCGACCACACGGCCCGAAAGGCGCTGGAGCGGTGGTCGCTGCTGACCTCGGCGGAGTCCTCGATCGACTAGCGTGAACACCGATATGAGTACCGAACCGGACGAGATCCGCGCCAGGATCGCGTCGCTGCTGGCTGAGCTGCCCGACCTCGAGGGTGCGGGTGTCGCCGAGGTGGATATCGACGGCGTCGCCGCCCGGTTGGAGGAGGCGCACGATCTTCTGGTCCAGGCACTGGAGTCGGTCGAGAAGGGCCCGGCCCGGTCGGAAACCCCGGACAGGTGAGGCCGCGTGACGCGGCGCGCTCGTGTTGACGCCGAACTGGTGCGGCGCGGCTTGGCGCGCTCCCGGCAACAGGCCGCCGAGCTGATCGGCGCCGGCCGGGTCAGTATCGACGGCATGCCCGCGGCCAAGCCCGCGACGGCGATTTCGGTGACGGCGTCGCTCACGGTCGATGCGGCGGGCGAACGTTCATGGGTGTCGCGCGGGGCCCACAAGCTCATCGGTGCGCTGGACGCCTTGGCCATCTCGGTGGTCGACGCGCGCTGCCTGGACGCGGGTGCGTCGACCGGCGGCTTCACCGAGGTGCTGCTGGACCGCGGTGCCCGCGAGGTGGTCGCCGTCGACGTCGGTTACGGGCAGCTCGCTTGGCCGCTGCGGTCGGACGAGCGGGTGACAGTACTGGAGCGCACCAACGTGCGGAAGCTGACGCCCGAGGCCATCGGCGGTCCTGTCGAGCGGGTGGTGGCCGACCTGTCCTTCATCTCGCTGTCCACGGTGCTGCCTGCGCTGGTTTCGTGCGCGTCGGCCGACGCGGATATCGTTCCCATGGTGAAGCCACAGTTCGAGGTCGGCAAGGACCGGGTCGGCGCAGGCGGGGTCGTGTCGGATCCCGAGCTGCGGGCAGGCGCCGTGCTTGCGGTCGCGCGCCGAGCCACGGAACTGAACTGGTACACCGTCGGTGTGACAGCCAGCCCGCTACCAGGCCCGTCGGGGAACGTCGAATACTTCCTGCACCTGCGTGCCCGGCCGGAGCGCCTGCTGACGGGTGACGAACTCGAGCAGGCTGTGCGCAGCGCCGTCGTCGAGGGGCCCCAATGACCACTGATCGCACCATCCTGCTGGTCGTCCACACCGGCCGCGACGATGTCACCGAAACGTCCCGTCGGGTGCAGAAGGTGCTCGGCGACAACGGTATTGCGCTACGGGTGTTGTCCGCTGAAGCCGTTGACCGCGGAGTGGTGCACGTGGCGTCCGACGATGTGCGCGACATCGGTGTCGACGTCGAGGTCGTCGACGCCGACGAACGTGCCGCAGAGGGATGTGAGCTTGTCTTGGTTCTCGGCGGCGACGGAACCTTCCTGCGCGCCGCCGAACTCGCCCGCAATGTCGAGATCCCGGTGCTCGGCGTGAATCTCGGCCGCATCGGGTTCCTCGCCGAAGCCGAAGCCGACAACATCGACAAGGTCTTGGAGCACGTCGTCACGCGCGATTACCGGGTTGAAGAGCGGATGACGCTCGACGTCGTGGTGCGCGTCGAGGGCCGGATCGTGAACCGCGGTTGGGCGCTCAACGAAGCGAGCCTGGAGAAGGGCCCACGCCTGGGCGTGCTGGGCGCAGTACTCGAAGTCGACGGCCGTCCGGTCTCGGCGTTCGGGTGCGACGGCGTGCTGGTGGCCACCCCGACCGGCTCCACGGCGTGGGCATTCTCGGCCGGCGGCCCGATCGTTTGGCCGGATCTGGAGGCAATACTGGTGGTGCCCAACAACGCTCACGCCTTGTTCGCACGGCCGATGGTGACCAGTCCCGACGCTGCCATCGCCGTCGAGGTCGAAGCCGGCGGTCATGACGCGCTGGTGTTCTGTGACGGTCGTCGCGAGATGGCCGTGCCGGCAGGCGGACGCCTCGAGGTGACGCGGTGTGGCACCCCGTTGAAGTGGGTGCGCCTGGACAGCGCGCCGTTCACCGACCGCCTGGTCCGCAAATTCAGGCTGCCGGTCACAGGCTGGCGCGGCCAGTAGTGCTCTCCGAGATTCGCATCGAGTCGCTGGGCGCCATCAGCACGGCGACCGCCGAGTTCGACCGTGGCCTCACCGTGCTGACCGGCGAGACCGGCACCGGAAAGACGATGGTGGTGACGGGCCTGCACCTTCTCGGCGGCGCGCGGGCAGACGCCACCCGCATTCGGTCGGGGGCTGACCGTGCGGTCGTCGAAGGCAGGTTCAGCACCGGCGACCTGGGCGACGGCGTGGCGTTGCACGTCGAGGAGATCCTCGACGCCTCTGGAGCGGACCGCGACGAGGACGGCAGCGTCATCGCGGCGCGATCGGTCAGCCGCGACGGCCCCTCTCGGGCATATCTCGGTGGTCGCAGCGTCCCGGCGAAATCACTGAGTGCCTTCACCACCGAGCTGCTCACCCTGCACGGGCAGAACGACCAGCTACGCCTGATGCGCGGCGACGAACAACGCGCGGCTCTGGATCGGTTCGCCGACGCCGGCGTATTGCTGCAGCGCTATCGCAAAGTGCGCGAATCGTGGCGGGCGGCTCGTCGCGACGTGGCCGAGAGAACCGAGCGGGCGCGGGAGATGGTGCAGGAGGCCGACCGGCTGAAGTTCGGTCTCGGTGAAATCGACGCTGTCGACCCGAGTCCCGGCGAGGACGATGCGCTCGTCGAGGACATCCGGCGGCTGTCCGAACTCGACGCGCTGCGGGAGGCCGCCCGGTCTGCGCGCGCTGCGCTGTCCGGCGCACTCGACGACGCGGCAGACGCAGACGCCGCGTCGGCGGCGCATGGCGTCGGGCAGGCCAAGGCGGCGCTGGAAGCCACAGATGACACCGCCTTGCGGGCGCTGGGGGAGCGGCTCGCCGAGGCCTTGGCCGTCATCAGCGACGTATCCACTGAGCTGGGCGACTATCTCACCGACCTGCCGAGCGATGCCAGCACGCTGGAGACCAAGTTGGCCCGACAGGGTGAACTGCGAGTGCTGACCCGTAAATACGCCGCGGACATCGACGGTGTCCTGGCGTGGGCCCGCCAGTCGAGAGAGCGGCTCGAGCAACTCGACGTGTCCGAGGAGACCCTCGCCGCCCTGCACCACCGGGTCGTCGAGCTCGAAGCTGAAGTCGTAACGGCCGCAACCGAACTCAGCAAGGCGCGCACCAAGGCAGCGAAGAGTCTCGCCAAGGCGGTGACCGCCGAGTTGTCGGGACTTGCGATGGCCGACGCCAAGTTCACCGTCGAGGTCTCGCCGTTGACCGTGCGAGGTGACGATTCGACTCCCATCACACTGCCGTCGGGTGCGACGGTGCACGCAGGACCTGACGGCGTCGACGCCGTCGACTTCGGCTTCTCGGCGCACCGGGGCACCGACGTGCTGCCCCTGGGCAAGAGCGCTTCGGGCGGCGAGCTGTCCCGCGTCATGCTTGCCCTCGAGGTCGTGCTGGCCGCCTCGGTGGAAGGCACCACGATGGTCTTCGACGAGGTCGACGCGGGCGTGGGCGGTCGCGCTGCCGTGCAGATCGGGCGGCGCCTGGCCCGGCTGGCGCACACGCACCAGGTCATCGTCGTCACGCACCTGCCTCAGGTCGCCGCATACGCCGACATCCATCTCGTGGTCGACAGTGCGGGCCGCGACAAGGCCAGCGGTGTGCGCCGGTTGTCCGAGGCGGACCGCGTCGCTGAACTCGCCCGCATGCTTGCCGGGCACGGCGATTCCGACAGCGGCAGGGCCCACGCCCAGGAGTTGCTCGACGCGGCACGCCAGGACCGGGAAACGGTCGCCTAGCTTGTGACTCCTGTGACAAAAGCAAACTTGTGAGGCTGGTGTTACGGCGCGCCTCCACCTCAAGGTGAGGGTTGGCCGACAGAATCGCCGATATGAAGATGTCAGCGCTGCTATCCCGTTCTGCCGGCCCGCGGCCAGGCATCACCGGTACGGCCCGCGTGGACCGCGACATCGATCGGCTGCTGCGGCGCGTCGGGCCCGGAGACATCGTGGTGATCGACGCCCTGGACCTCGATCGCATCACCGCCGACGCGCTGGTGGAAGCCGACATCGCGGCCGTCGTCAACGCCTCCCCGTCGATCTCGGGCCGTTATCCCAATCTCGGACCCGAGGTGCTGGTCAACAACGGCGTCACCCTGATCGACGAGACCGGGCCCGAGGTGTTCAAGCGCGTCAAGGACGGTGCCCGGGTCCGGCTCTACGACGGCGGGGTGTACGCAGGCGACCGCAGGCTCGCTTACGGCACCGAACGGACCGACCACGAGATTCACGAGCTCATGCACGAGGCCAAAAGTGGTCTTGTGGCTCATCTCGAAGCGTTCGCGGGCAACACCATCGAGTTCATCCGAAGTGAGAGCCCGTTGCTGATCGACGGCATCGGCATCCCCGATATCGACGTCGATCTCCACCGCCGCCATGTGGTGATCGTCGCCGAGGAACCCGACGCGGCCCACGACCTGAAGGCCCTGAAGCCGTTCATCAAGGAGTACCAGCCGGTGCTCGTCGGCGTCGGCACCGGCGCAGACGTGCTGCGCAAGGGCGGCTACCGCCCCCAGCTGATCGTCGGCGACCCGGAACGGATCAGCGCCGAGGCGCTGCGCAGCGGCGCTCAGGTGGTGCTGCCGGCCGACGCGGACGGCCACGCGGCGGGGCTTGAACGCATTCAAGACCTCGGCGTCGGAGCGATGACCTTCCCGGCTGCGGGCTCGGCCGCCGACCTGGCCCTGCTGCTGGCCGATCACCATGGCGCCTCATTGATCGTCACCGCAGGCCACACCGCGAGCATCGAGGAGTTCTTCGACCGGTCCCGACAGCACAGCAACCCCTCGACGTTCCTGACCCGCCTCAAGGTCGGGGAGAAGCTGGTGGACGCCAAAGCCGTTGCAACACTTTATCGGAGCCGCGTCTCCGGGGGCGCCATCGCGCTTCTCGTGTTGGCGATGCTGATCGCCGTGATCGTCGCGCTGTGGGTGTCACGTGCCGACGGCGCTGTGGTCGACTGGGTCGTCGACTACTGGAACCGATTCTCGCTGTGGGTTCAGAGCTGGGTCACCTGAGGTTTCGTGCAGTGATATCCCTACGCACACACGCTATTTCGCTGGCCGCCGTCTTTCTCGCGCTCGCCGTCGGCGTGGCACTGGGATCCGGGCTGTTGTCCAACACGGTGCTCTCCGGCTTACGTGACGACAAGCAGGAACTTCAGAGCCAGATCAATGATCTGACCGACCAGAAGAACGCCCTCAACGAGAAATTAGGCGCGGCAGGTGAATTCGATGCCCAGATGTCGCCGCGGATTCTCCGTGACGCGATGGCCGGCAAGTCGGTCGTGGTGTTCCGCACGCCAGACGCCGAGGACGACGATGTCGAGGCGCTGTCGAGAATGGCGGAGCAGGCCGGCGGCACGGTGACCGGGACGGTGTCGCTGACCGAGGAATTCGTCGACGCCAACTCAGCCGAGAAACTGCTCTCGGTGGTGAATTCGCCGATCGTGCCCGCGGGGGCGCAGTTGAGCACCAAGTCGGTGGACCAGGGCTCGCAGGCCGGCGACTTGCTCGGCCTCGCGTTGTTGATGAACAGGGACCCCAAGGTGCCCGCTGTCGACGACCAGCAGCGCGATACGGTACTCACCGCCCTGCGGGACACCGGGTTCATCACCTACGGCACCGATCGCGTCGGGGCGGCCAACACGGCGCTGATCGTGACCGGAGGCGGCCTTGCCGACGATGCGGGGAACAAAGGCGCCACGGTCGCCCGCTTCGCTGCCGGTCTGGCTCCGCACGGGTCCGGCACCGTGATCGCCGGACGCGACGGCAGCGCCACCGGCACCGCCGCCGTGGCGGTGACCCGATCCGACGCAGCGCTGGCCGCGGCGGTCAGCACCGTGGACGACGTCGACGCCGCCGCCGGGCGGATCACCGGCGTCCTGGCCCTGGCGGACCTGATCAGCGGCGGACGCCCAGGCCAATACGGCGTCGGTCAGGGCGCGACCTCGGTGACGACCCCGCAGTAGCCGAATCATCCGAGTGCGCGCCGCATCGGCACGGCGCGTCAGCGACGGCTTGTCGGGGTCGGTGTTAATGTGGAGTTCCGTGGGTCGGCAGGCCCCAAGCAAGGACCTTGCCTCGAGAACCAAGCCCTGCCCGTCGTCACGGAGGTTGCTCTTGCCAGCGTTACGCAAGCACCCGCAAACCGCCACCAAGCATCTCTTCGTCACCGGCGGCGTGGTTTCTTCGCTCGGTAAGGGCCTCACGGCGTCGAGCCTCGGACAGTTGCTCACCGCGCGCGGCCTGCAGGTCACCATGCAGAAGCTGGACCCGTACCTAAACGTCGATCCGGGGACGATGAACCCCTTCCAGCACGGTGAGGTTTTCGTCACCGAGGACGGCGCCGAGACAGATCTCGACGTCGGGCACTATGAGCGGTTTCTCGACCGCAACCTGTCCGGATGGGCGAATGTCACTACCGGTCAAGTCTATTCGTCGGTGATCGCCAAGGAGCGTCGCGGCGAGTATCTCGGCGACACGGTTCAGGTGATCCCACACATCACCGACGAGATCAAGAGCCGCATCGTGGCGATGGCACAGCCGGATGCCGATGGCAACCGCCCCGACGTGGTCATCACGGAGATCGGCGGCACGGTGGGCGACATCGAATCGCTTCCGTTCCTCGAGGCGGCGCGCCAGGTGCGGCATGAGGTCGGCCGGGAGAACTGCTTCTTCCTGCACTGTTCGCTCGTGCCGTTCATGGCGCCGTCGGGTGAACTCAAGACCAAACCCACTCAGCACTCGGTCGCCGCGCTCCGCAGCATCGGTATCAGCCCGGATGCCTTGATTCTTCGGTGTGACCGCGACGTACCCGAGCCCTTGAAGAACAAGATTGCGCTGATGTGTGACGTCGACATCGACGGCGTCATCTCGACGCCGGACGCGCCGTCGATCTACGACATCCCCAAGGTGCTGCACCGCGAGGAGCTGGACGCCTATGTGGTGCGCCGGCTGAGTCTTCCGTTCCGCGACGTCGACTGGACGCAGTGGAACGATCTGTTGAAGCGCGTGCACGAGCCTCATGAAACGGTGCGAATCGCCCTGGTGGGCAAGTACATAGACCTCTCCGACGCCTACTTGTCGGTCGCCGAGGCTCTGCGGGCGGGCGGCTTCAAACACCGCGCCAAGGTGGAGATGAGGTGGGTGGCCTCAGACGACTGCGAAACCGACATCGGTGCTACGGCGGTGCTCGACGACGTGCACGGAGTGCTGATCCCCGGCGGCTTCGGCATCCGGGGTATCGAGGGCAAGATCGGTGCGATCCGCTACGCGCGCAAGCGCGGTCTGCCGGTACTAGGTTTGTGCCTGGGGCTGCAGTGCATCGTCATCGAGGCGGCTCGCTCGGTCGGTATCGCCGGGGCCAATTCCGCGGAGTTCGATCCCGATACGCCCGACCCGGTCATCTCCACGATGGCCGATCAGCGTGATGCCGTCGCCGGGGAGGCCGACCTCGGCGGCACCATGCGCCTCGGCGCGTATCCGGCGGTGCTCGAGCCGGATTCCATTGTCGCGCAGGCATATGGCACCACGGAGGTGTCCGAGCGACACCGGCACCGATACGAGGTCAACAACGCCTACCGGGACCGGATCGCCGAAAGCGGGCTGAAGTTCTCCGGCACCTCACCCGACGGCCATCTGGTCGAGTTCGTCGAGTACGACTCCCACCTTCATCCCTTCATGGTCGGGACCCAGGCACACCCTGAGTTGAAGAGCCGCCCCACGCGCCCGCATCCGCTGTTCGCGGGCTTCATCGGCGCGGCGCTGGACTACAAGGCCGCTGAGCGATTGCCCGTGGAGATCCCCGAGCAGCGGGCCAACGGCGCCGAGCACGACGACGTGGGGCAGATGGTCCAGGACGGCTCGCGGGAAAAATCCGAAGTCCGTGGCTGAACACGACTTCGCCACCGTCGACTCCGAAACCCTCTACGTGGGAAAGATTTTCGCGTTGCGCGCCGACGAGGTGCAGATGCCCGGCGGAAAGACCGCCCGACGCGAGGTCGTCGAACACTACGGAGCCGTCGCCATCCTCGCTATGGACGACGACCGAAACATCGTCATGGTCTATCAGTACCGACATCCGGTAGGCAGGAGGCTGTGGGAACTGCCCGCAGGCCTGTTGGACATCGGTGGTGAGTCGCCGCACCTGACCGCGGCCCGTGAACTGGAGGAAGAGGCGGGGTTGGCTGCGCAGGAGTGGCGCGTGCTGGTCGACCTCGTCAGCGCACCGGGCTTCAGCGACGAGGGCGTGCGCGTGTATCTGGCCACCGGCCTGTCCGATGTCGGCAGGCCCGATGCCCATGACGAGGAAGCCGACCTGACGATCCGGTGGTTCTCCCTCGAAGACGCGGTGCGTATGACGATGACCGGTGAGATCGTCAACACCATCGCGGTAAGCGGGATTCTCGCCGCCCACGCCGCGCAGGGCGAATTCGGCTCGTTGCGGCCGGTGGACGCGCCGTGGGTCGACCGGCCGACCGCGTTCGCCCGTCGCCAGGCGGAGTCATGACGACCTTCCGACCGGTCCTCGACGACCAGCTTCAGGGCTATCTGGATCACCTGACCATCGAACGGGGCGTCGCAACCAACACCTTGAGTTCTTACCGACGGGATCTACGGCGGTATGCCGAGCACTTGAGCCTGCGCGGCATCGACGACCTCGGCAAGGTCACCGAGGCGGACGTGAGCGACTTCCTGGCCGCGCTTCGACGCGGCGACGCGGACGCGGGGACGGGACCGCTGTCGGCGGTGTCGGCGGCGCGCGCACTGATCGCGGTGCGGGGGTTGCACCGCTTCGCAACGGCGGAGGGCGTCACCGAAATCGACGTCGCCCGCGCGGTCAAGCCGCCGACACCGAGCAGGCGGCTCCCCAAGAGCCTGACCATCGACGAGGTGTTGGCCCTGTTGGAGGGGGCAGGCGGCGACAGCGAAGCGGACGGTCCGCTGACGCTGCGCAACCGGGCCCTGCTCGAGTTGTTGTACTCCACCGGCGCGCGGATCTCCGAAGCGGTCGGACTCGACATCGACGACGTCGACACGCATGCCAGGTCGGTGCTGCTGCGGGGCAAAGGCGGAAAGCAGCGCTTGGTGCCGGTCGGTCGCCCTGCCGTGACCGCCCTGGACGCCTTTCTGGTGCGCGGCCGGCCAGATCTGGCCCGGCGCGGCAAGGGAACGCCCGCGATCTTCCTCAACGCACGCGGCGGACGGCTGTCGCGGCAAAGCGCATGGCAGGTGCTGCAGGATGCCGCGCAACGCGCGGGCATCACCGCTGCGGTCTCGCCGCACACGCTTCGGCATTCATTTGCCACCCACCTGCTCGACGGCGGTGCGGATGTCCGGGTGGTGCAGGAGTTGCTCGGCCACGCGTCGGTCACCACAACGCAGATCTACACGCTCGTCACCGTGCATGCGCTGCGGGAAGTCTGGGCCGGAGCGCATCCGCGGGCGCGTTAGCGGATCAGCTGCCGAGGTACTGCGACTCGAGGACACAGTCGGGAAAGACCGAGCCGTACTCGCCGTGCGTCTTGTGCTCGACGGTCTGCCAGGCCTTGCCCTGCTGCTCGCGCATTGCCGCGCGATACAGTGGCGCCCCCGGAATTTTCACGTTGTCGGCGACCACGATGGAGCCGGGGTGAAGCCAGCCACGGTCCACGATGCTCTGCAGGTCGGCCAGGTACGCGTTCTTGTCGTGGTCGAGGAACACGAAATCCAATGCGCAGGAGTCGAATCCGTGCCGAGTGACCAACGTGTCCAACGTGTGTCCGCCGTCCCCGATGGTGCCGACGACGCATGTTATCCGGTCGTCGACGCCTGCATGCGCCCAGATGCGCCGGGCATTCTCCGCATTGGCTTCGGCCAGTTCGACCGAATAGACCTTCGCATTCGGCGCGGCAGCCGCGATGCGTAGCGCTCCGTAGCCGCAGTAGGTCCCCAACTCCAGCGCCAGCGACGGCTGTGCGCGCCGCACCGCGGCATCCAGAAGCGCGCCTTTCTCGTCGCCGACGTTGATGAGGAACGACTTCTCGTAGGCGAACCGGTCGATGGCGTCCAAGACATCGGCGACGTCGCCCCGGCGGGCTTCGGCGAGAACGTACTCGACAACCGCGGCTTCGCGCCCGTCGCCGACCTGGCCGGTCTTGTTGATCCTGGCGCTCGCGGCAGCCATCCGCCAGAACGACCAGCGCAAAAGCGGCACCTTTTGTTTCAGGGTCACTGGTGGACTACCTCCAGGTTGATGGCTCTGCTCGGCACCGCCGCAACGCCACGGGGTATGGACCGTGGCAGCCGAGTGCGTCGCGACTCGGGCAGCCGCAGTTCGGATTTTGTCATGATGGTTCCCAACGCGATCGCCAACTCCAGTGCGGCGAACGCCGACCCGGGACAGCGGCGGTGTCCGTAGCCGAATGGCGAGTACTCGGCCGGCGGGGGCTTGCGGACAACGAAGCGTTCCGGATCGAACCGCGAAGGCTTCGGCCAGACATGCGGATCGGCGTGTAGGGCAGGTAGCGCCACGCCCACCACGTCGCCGGCGTTTCGCGATGTCTTCCACGTGTCGACAGGACACTTCAACTGGCGCACCACGATCGAAACCGTCGGGTGCAGGCGCAGCGTCTCGGAGATAACGGCATTGAGGTAGGGCAGCTTCGCCATCCGCTCCGGCATCGGATCGCCACCCAGTTCCTCGAGAACTTTGCGCCGAACGGTGTCGTCGGCGTGGATGTGGAAGAGCGCCCACGCAAGAGTCGTCGCCGACGTCTCGTGGCCGGACACCAGGAGTGTGCGCAGCTGCTGTTGCACGTCATCGTCGCTGCGATGACCGACTTTGTTATCGGCCAGCAGCACGCTTAGCACGTCGTCGTAGCCGTCGGTGCCGGTTCGCCGCCGCGCGGTGATCTGTTCGGACAGCATCTCATCGAGCCGGATCCGCTTCTCGGAGAAGCGCCCCCACGGGCCGAAGCCGAAGGGTGCCCGTCGAAGCGCAGGGAAGAACATGAACGGCGCGATGTAGTTGCGCATCATCGCTTTCACCACGTGGACGTACTCGTCGCAACGCGCTTTATCCTCGATACCGAAGACTGCCCTTACGATGATCTGCAGCGTGATCGTCTGTGCGGCGTCACGCGCGTCCACCGTGGTCCCCGGACGCCAGGTCGCGACCACGTCGTCGGCGGCTTTGGCCATCACATCGGTATACCGGCGGATGCGCTCTCCGTGAAGAGCGGGCAGAAAGCGGGCCCGCTCGTTCTTGTGAGCTTGGCCGTCGAGCAAAATGATCGATCCCGCGCCGACGACCGGCTCGATCGGATTCGGCATCGGGGGAGTGAACGACGTCGCGGGAATGCTGAGGAATTCGCGGACGTCGTCGGGGTGGGCTGCGAACAACACATCTCCCAATCCTGGGATCGGCATGTGAAACGCACTGCCCCCCTTAGCCCTTCGGCGAAAGTAGGCTTCGGCATCATACCAGGCTGCCACCTTGTGACCGACCCGGAAGCGCAGCCTCGATGGTGGCGGCCTCATATGACGCCCGCGGCGACCGACGTTCCCAGCGCGTTCAGGACGGCTTGGGTGGATGCGCGATTTCCCACGGTGATGCGGACCCCGCCGTCGCCGTAGGAGCGGACTTGAAGCCCGGTGCCCTCGAAAGCCTCGGACCATGGCCGTCCGTTGGGCGGCAGGTATACGAAGTTCGCGTGCGAGTCTGTGCTGCGGATTCCCATCGCTCGCAGCCGCATGCGAAGCCGCGTCCGCTCAGCCGTGATCAGCTGGATACGTTGTCTCAGTTCACCTTCGGCGCGATAAGACGCTGCCACTGCGGCCAGGCTGGCGATGCTGGTGCCGAACGGCAACTGCATCCTCCATAGGGTACGGGCGATTTCCGGTGAGCAGAAGCCATAGCCGGTTCGCATTCCGGCGAGGCCGTAAGCCTTCGAAAACGTCCGCACCACAACAACATTCGGAAACTGCCGTATCAATGCAGGTGCGTTGATGCGCAGGCTCGACGATACGAATTCGATGTATGCCTCGTCCAGCAGGACAAGTGTGTCGCGGGGTACCTGCCGCAGAAAGCGCTGTACTGCGGCGATGGGCTCGACGGTGCCGCTCGGGTTGTGAGGTCGGCAGAGCACCACGGCGCGCGCTCCCGCCGCTGCGTCGGCCATCGCGTCGAGGTCGTGACGACCGTTTTGATCAAGCGGCACCTCGACTGCCTTCAATCGGGCCATCTGCGCGCAGATCGGGTATCCGTCGAACGTCGGGTGTGTGATCACGATGCAGTCCCCGGGGTCGGTCAGCGCGTGAAGTATCTGCATGACGACGCCAGTGGCACCTGCGCCGATGACGATCTGCTCGTCGTCGACTCCGATGTGCCGAGCGATGACGCCACGTAACCGCTCCGGGAGAAACTCCGGGTAGCGATTGGCGGTACCGACCGCTGCGACTATGGCGGCGTGCACGGCAGGGAGCGGCGAGAACGGATTCTCGTTGAGTGACAACGCCAGCGGATTGTCAGCGCCATGTGTCGGCGGTTCGTTGGTCAACCGCATCAGCGACGTCATTACGGTCTGCCACCCCAACGGATTGCGGCCGCACCGGCGAAATCCCCTGCGTGGGCGAAACCGGCCATCATCACGGTGTCGCCCGGTTTGAGTTGGCCGTCGTTGATCGCGGCGTCGAGGTTCACGGGTATACCGACGGCGAACAGATTGCCGCATTCGTGAAAGGTGTCGCGATGGCGTTCCCGTGGTAGCTCCAGCGCCTCGTTCCAGTTGCGCAAGAAGACTCGGTTCGGTTGGTTGGTGACGAGTAGGTCGAGGTCCTGTGACTTCATGCCGATCCGATCGCACACGGCGAGCGCCACTTCGGGAACGAGGCGGTTGCCCCGGGCGAGAACCTTGGTGATCTTTGCTTCATTGAAGCTGACGTATCCCTCACCGGTGCCCGCCTGCCACCACAGCCGCGGAGGTTCGGAGGTGAGCGTCATGTCCCCCGCGTACTCGCCGTAGTAACGGCACTCCACATCGAGGATGGGCGAATCTTCCGAAACGGTGAGAAGCCCGACCGCGGCACCGTCGCCGGGAACCGACGACTGCGCCTTCTTGCGGACCTGTTCCTGGTCGAAGATCTTTCCCGCGCACGTTTGAGCGACAGCGATGAGCGCGGTTCGCCCCGCCCCGGAGGCAAGCATCTGGCGCGCGAGCTTGATCATCAGCACGAAGGCGGCGCAGCCACCGTTGTGTACGTCGATGATCCATTCGGGATCCATGCCCAGTCGATGGGCGACCTCGCCACCGCTGCCCAGGATCGGCAGATCGGGCAGCTGCGAATGGGTGAGCAGCACGTCGACGTCGGCTAAGACGTCGGCGCCGTGACGCTTCACCAGAGCGGCGGCCGCCTGCTCGACCATGTCGACATTGGTCCAATCCTTGTCGGCATGGTGACGGAACTCCGGAGCCCGGAACATGAGGTTGTCGCGCAAGTCATCGGTGCCCGCATAGTTTGCGTAATACTCCGCAGGAACCCGGTTTTCGGGCAGATAGGTTGCGACGTCGATGAGACTCACTGTCGGCATGGTCACAGGGTTCTCATCTCATCCAGTGCGGCGTGATCGGCAGGCCTTTGCGGTGGCGGTACTCCGCAATCGCCTTGAGGTTCTTCAGTTCCAGCAGATGGCCGGCGCCGAACATGTCCCAGAAGTCGCCGACCCATACCGGGCGCTCCGGAGGTGCGGCCTCGGGGTAAGGGTTGTGGTCGTAGAACGGGTGATGGCAGTTCGTCCATAGCACGACCGATCCGGGTTTGTCGAGGACCAGCTGGGCGTCGACGACCCGCATCAGATAGATCATCCAAAGGTGTTTGCCCTGATCCCAGGCACAGTGATAGTCGACCGTGCGCGCGTCGGGGTTGGCGACGGTGCGGGTGTAGATTTCGGTTTCCGAGCCGAGCCGGTCATAGGCGACCCACAGGCCAGGCTCTTCAGTCCGGCTGAATCCGCGCAGGCTGTAAGTCCACTCCTCGAGGCTCCGGGTATCCGACAGGTAGGCGTAGAGCTCGTCGGGCGGACAGTCGACGTAGTCGTTCACCGTGCAGTACTCGCCGAAGACCTGGTCGTGGGGATATACCGACCGCATCATCTCCATGATGATCGGAGTGGCTTTCTCCCTGGGTGACGTCTCGATACGCACGACTCCGTCGATCGGATCGGCGATATCGTCAAGCGCTGGTAACGACATCGGGTTGGTTCTCCTTCGGTGCTCGATGGTTGATAAAGGGCATGAACGGGGGGATTTCGTCGGCGGAGCAGTCGATGCTGACGACCGAGGGGCCATCCACGTTGAGGGCCTCCCTGATCGTCGTGGCCAGTTCATCGAGCGACGCGACGTCGTGCGAGGGTAGATCGGGGAACATCGCGGCCAACCCTGCGCCGAGCCGGCTCTCGCGAAATCTGTTGTAGCTGTACAGGTCTCCGTAGTAGAGCTGTTCTCGAGTCACGCACATGCCGTGGGCGTTGTTGTTGAACAGCACGAAGGTGATCGGCAAGCGGTACTCGACGGCAGTGTGCACTTCCATGCCGTGCATGAAGAACGCGCCGTCGCCCGCGATGACGACGGTCCGCCGCCCTCGGGCGAACGCGATGCCGATACCGGCGCCGAAGCTGTATCCCATGCCGCCCATCCCGAGCGCGACGACGAATCTGCCCCTTCGTCGCACGGGAAGCAGGTGGATCGCCGCCGCGCCGGAGTTGCCTGCGTCCACGACGACATCTGCGTCGTCGCGCAGTGCGTCATCGAGCACCGCGATCGCGTCGCGGTAGCGCACGCCGGGGCCGACGTGTTTTGGTGGCATCAACTCTTCACGCACCAGATCGGCGGGGGCGTCCGGTTTCGGTGCTTGACCGTCCGACAGCGTCGCAGTGAGTTGTGCCAGCGTGGCGCGCAGGTCTTGGGCATGAACGTGTGTGCAGGGCACGAAAGGGCGAGCAGATCCGATCGACAGCGTCGGGACAGCCGCCAGGGCGGCGTCCAAGCCGGATCTCGAGGTCAGCGGAAGTCGAGTACCCACCAGCAGACACGCCGATCCATGCGCTATCGTTTCGGCCACTCCGGGATGCCCCATCACTCCTGTCACGCCGAGTGCGGTGGCGTCCGGGCATCCGCTGACGTCCTTGGCGTCGGGCACTGTGGCAAGCCGAGCATTCAACCGCGCGCGCAGCCGCTCCAGTTCCTCGCGCGCATCATCACGGGCCACCTGTTCGCCGGCGACGATGGTCACGTGTCCGGTCGCATGCCCCAGCGTCGAGGCGAGCTCGCTGAGATCACCGGTCGCGGCGACGGCTTGGTGGTTGCGGTCGTTCGGAGCGGCCACATCGACCTGGCTCTGCTGAACGTCCTTGGGAAGCAATAGCACTGCGGGCCCTCCGGCGCGTGCCGCGGTGATCGCCCGCAGCAGGGCGGCGGAGATGTCGTTCGGGTCGAGCACGCGTTCGCAGTGCAGTGACACCGAGGAAAACAGCGCTTCGGCGTCAAGTGCGCCGTTGCGGCCGCTCGTATCCTGGAAGCTGCCGTGCCCATCCATCCCGACGGGCGGCTGACCGATGAATGCGAGCACGGGTACCCGACTGGCAAGCGACTCACCGAGGCCGGGCACCAGATTGAGGCTCGCGCCGCCGGAGGTTGCTACCACGACTCCCAGACCGTTGCCGGCCCGGCTGTAACCGTCGGCCATGTTCGCCGCGGAGAACTCGTGCTTGGCGAGTACGGCCATGAGTTCGTGACGCAGGAACGCGGCATCGTAGAGGTCTTCGATGTTGGCACCACCGACCCCGAACAGGTGTTTGACACCGTGCTCGATCAAATGGTCGACGATCACGTCGACCACCCGTCGGCTGGTCCGCCCCGACCTTCGCGCTGGGAGTAAATCGCCAGTGGCGGAACGGCTTTCACCTGCGGAGCTCGAGGAAGTTTCACCTACAGAGCCCATGCTGCGATGGTTCCAGTCGCTTAACGGTTAAGCAACTGAAATGTATTACGAATCTCTGACATGGAATGCACGCGTTGAAATCGGTGCAGTCCGCATTCGATGGAAGTGTGTGTGACGTTGACCATGGCGCCCCTCCGCCTCTGCGTTCCCCGGGCAGTCCAGAGCGGTTGAGCAACGGATGCCAGTAGAGCAAAAGTCTATGTGGACTTTTGCGATCTGCAAACGGAACGAGGAAACCAATTTTCGACTAATTGCAGTTGCAACCAGCTGATCTTGGCAACTAGCGGCCGCCCCGAAAAGTCGCAGCGTAGGTGACCATACCTCATATCGATACCCGTATGGCAATCATATTTCAACGTGCGCCGACGTTCCGGGGAACGGAGGAGTGGCACCCAGGAGCAATGTACAGCTAATAAGAGCTAACTTTTAGAAGCGCTAAGAAGTTGGTTCAGCTCAACAGGCGGGCAAGGCGTCACTGGTGACCTTGCCGCCGGACCGCGCTCGCGGTTGCTGGTAGTGCGATACGACCGGCTCCTGGGGCAGTTTGTCGGCGCCGTCGATGGCAATGGAGGACCAAGCCTCCCTGCCGGTGCCCCGACGGCCTGACCCACGGCCCGACCAAAGTCCGAGCCGGTCACGTCGCCTGCCTCGGTTCCGCCGGCACCTCCGTGGTGGTTCCACTCAACCGCCGGGCACCAACTGGTCGTCCTCAGTCAGCAGCAGCAGATCGCTCATACCGGCTGGCTCGCCTACGAGGGTGATCGTCCGGCAGCTCGAGCTGCCATCGGCATCGACAACACATCCCACGCCTCCTGCAACTTCTCACCATTCGCGCCGACCGACATCGTCGCCCCGCGGAGCCGAGCCATACCACCGAATGAACGCGTTGTCGCCGGTGTTCGACCGCGTCCCACAAATTGCCCTCCTGAAGGCGCATGTATTCGCGGTATTGGGGGCGCCGGGAAACCTGACGTCGTCGGCCACCGCGATGGAACCGCGGGGCAGCCACCGGCGGTCGAGAATGCTCTGCGGGTCGGAGAGGTCGAGGACAGTCGCCGCTTCAGGCTGACGGCAGCAGCGGATCCGAGCCGAGCGGAGCGCTCATTGCCCGCGGGTCTGCCCGTACAGGCCGGGTGTCACCGTTAAACTTGCCCGGATGTTCGCCATGGCCCTGCGTTGTCTGACCATCGAGGGTGAGGCATGAGTAGAGCACGGGGACCGGGAGCCGAGGAATGACCGAGGACGGCACTGGCACTGATCCGTCCCCACAGGCCGGCTTGACCGGTCGGCCCCCCAGACCGATTCCCGAGCCCCTGCCCCGAAACGTGCACGGACCGGCGAAGGTGATCGCGATGTGCAACCAGAAGGGCGGGGTGGGCAAGACCACCTCGACCATCAATCTGGGCGCCGGCCTGGCCGAGTACGGCCGCCGGGTGCTGTTGGTCGACCTGGATCCGCAGGGCGCGCTGTCGGCGGGGCTCGGTGTGCCGCACTACGAGCTCGAACACACGGTTCATAACCTGCTCGTCGATCCGAGGGTATCGATCGACGAGGTCTCGATCCACACACGGGTCAAGAACATGGACCTGGTGCCCAGCAACATCGATCTGTCGGCGGCAGAGATCCAATTGGTCAACGAAGTCGGCCGGGAGCAGTCGCTGGCCCGCGCCCTGTACCCGGTGCTCGACCGGTACGACTACGTGCTGATCGACTGCCAACCCTCACTGGGCCTGCTCACGGTCAACGGGCTGGCCTGTGCGGACGGCGTGATCATCCCGACCGAATGCGAGTACTTCTCGCTGCGCGGGCTGGCGCTGCTGACCGACACCGTCGACAAGGTGCACGACCGGCTCAACCCCAGGCTCGGCATCAGCGGCATCCTGGTCACCCGCTACGACCCGCGCACCGTCAACGCCCGTGAAGTGATGTCGCGCGTCGTGGAGAGGTTCGGTGATCTGGTGTTCGACACCGTGATCACCCGGACCGTGCGCTTCCCCGAAACCAGCGTGGCGGGCGAGCCCATCACCACGTGGGCGCCGAAATCCGGTGGCGCCCAGGCGTATCGCTCGTTGGCCCGCGAGGTCATCGACCGGTTCGGTTCGTGAACACGGAGACAGAGCCGACGGAGTCGCAGCAGACTGGCTTCCAGGTCAGGCTGAGCAACTTCGAAGGACCGTTTGATCTGCTGCTGCAGCTGATCTTCGCGCACCGCCTCGACGTCACCGAAGTCGCACTGCATCAGGTGACCGACGACTTCATCGCCTACACCAAGGTCGTCGGGCCGCAGATGGAGTTGGATGAGACCACTGCCTTCCTGGTGATCGCGGCGACGCTGCTCGATCTGAAGGCCGCGCGCCTGCTGCCCGCCGGCGAGAGTCACGACGAGGAAGACCTGGCTCTGCTGGAGGTGCGCGACCTGCTGTTTGCGCGCCTGCTGCAGTATCGCGCGTTCAAGCACGTCGCCGAGATGTTCGCTGAACTCGAGGCCGCAGCGCTGCGCAGCTACCCGCGCGCCGTTTCCCTGGAGGACCGCTACGGGGATCTGCTACCCGAGGTGATGCTCGGCGTCGACGCACAGCTGTTCGCCGAGATCGCTGCCAGTGCGTTCACCCCGCGGCCGGCGCCGACGGTGGCCACCGAGCATCTGCACGAGATGATCGTGTCGGTGCCTGAACAGGCCGAACAGCTGCTGGCGGCGCTGCAGAGCCGCGGCGAGGGCCGCTGGGCCACGTTCTCCGAGCTCGTCGCCGACTGCAAGGAGCCGATGCTGATCGTGGGCCGGTTCCTGGCGCTGCTCGAACTGTATCGGGCCAGGGCGGTAGCATTTGACCAATCAGAACCGCTTGGTGTGCTGCAGATTTCGTGGACCGGGGACAAGCCATCCAGCGACGAAGTCGACGCCTCCGAGACGGTGGAGGAGCCAACCGATGACTGACGAATTCTCCGATCCGGTCGACGACGACCGCCGCGCTCCGACGAACGGCGACGTTCGCGGACCGGTCAACGGCGGCCTCCCTGAAGGATTCGACGGCGACATCCCGGACCTCGACCTGGGTATCGATGTGGCCACGCCGCCCCCGATGGAGGACGGCGAACTGGGCGCGGTGCTCGAGGCGCTGCTGCTCGTCGTGGACACCCCGGTGACCGTCGACGCGCTCGCCGCCGCGATTCAGCAGCCGGCCTACCGGGTCGCGGCGAGGCTGGCTGTGATGGCCGAGGAATTCGCCGCCCGCGAGAGCGGCATCGACCTACGAGAAGCCGGCGGCGGGTGGCGCATGTACACCAGGGCCCGGTATGCGCCGTACGTGGAGCGTCTGCTTCTCGACGGCTCGCGTACCAAGCTGACGCGCGCCGCGCTCGAGACCTTGGCTGTGGTGGCTTATCGTCAGCCGGTGACGCGCGCCCGGGTGAGCGCGGTGCGCGGCGTCAATGTGGATGCGGTGATGCGGACTCTGCTCGCCCGCGGCCTGATCACTGAGGCCGGCGCTGATTCGGATTCCGGTGCAACGACTTTCGCGACGACGGAATTGTTCCTCGAACGGCTGGGACTGTCGTCGTTGACCGACCTGCCCGACATCGCACCGCTGCTGCCCGACGTCGATGTCATCGACGATCTCAGTGAAACCCTCGGCGACGAACCGCGTTTCATGAAGCTTGGTGCGCCGCCCGCTCGGGATGCGCAGCCGATGTCCTTCGACGTGGACAAAGACTGACATGGCCGATCGAGAAGGCGTGCGGCTGCAGAAGGTGTTGTCGCAGGCCGGCATCGCATCGCGGCGCGTCGCGGAGAAGATGATCATCGACGGTCGCGTCGAGGTCGACGGCCGAGTGGTGACGGAACTGGGCACCAGGGTGGATCCCGAGACGTCGGAGATCCGTGCCGACGGGGCCCGTGTCCTGCTTGACGACACGCTGGTGTATCTCGCGCTCAACAAGCCCCAAGGAATGCACTCGACGATGTCCGACGATCGCGGCAGACCGTGTATCGGCGATCTGGTCGAACATCGAGTCCGCGGCAACAAGAAGCTCTTTCACGTCGGGCGCCTCGACGCCGACACCGAAGGCCTGATGCTGCTCACCAACGACGGGGAGCTGGCGCACCGTCTGATGCATCCGTCGTTCGAGGTGCCCAAGACCTACCTGGCCACGGTGGCAGGCACGGTGCCGCGCGGACTCGGCCGCAAGCTGCGCGACGGCGTCGAACTCGACGACGGACACGTGCGCGTCGATGACTTCGCGGTCGTCGACGCGGTGCCCGGCAAGACCATGGTGCGGGTGACGCTGCACGAAGGCCGCAAGCGGATCGTTCGACGCCTGCTCAAGGAAGTCGGCTTTCCGGTTCAGGAGCTTGTACGGACCGATATCGGAGCGGTGTCGCTGGGCGACCAGCGGCCCGGCAGCATCCGGGTGTTGGGCCGCAACGAGATCGGCGCGCTGTACAAGGCGGTCGGCCTGTGACCGATTCGGTGGTGATCGCCGTCGACGGGCCGGCCGGAACCGGGAAGTCGTCGGTGTCACGAGGTTTGGCCCGCGCGTTCGGCGCACGTTACCTCGACACCGGAGCGATGTACCGGATCGTCACCCTGGCGGTGCTGAGGGCAGGAGCCTCGCTCAGTGACGCCGCGGCCATCGAATCGGCAGCGGCTGACGTTCCGATATCGGTCGGCTATGACCCCGACGAGGACCGCGCGTACCTCGGCACAGAGGACGTGTCGACGGAAATTCGTGGCGACGCGGTGACGAAAGCGGTGTCCGCGGTGTCAGCAGTGCCCGCAGTGCGCAGCCGGCTGGTCGGGCTGCAACGCACGCTGGCGGCGGGCTCGAGAAGCGTCGTGGTGGAGGGTCGCGACATCGGCACCGTCGTGCTGCCGGACGCCGACGTCAAGATTTTCCTGACGGCCTCGGCGCAGGTGCGGGCGAGGCGGCGCAACGAGCAGAACATCGCCAACGGTCTCGGCGACGCCTTCGAAGCGGTGCTGGCGGACGTCAAGCGGCGCGACCACCTCGACTCGACGCGAACGGTGTCGCCGTTGCGCGCCGCCGATGACGCGGTCGTCGTCGACACCAGCGATATGTCGGAGTCCGAGGTCGTCGCCCATCTGGTCGATCTCGTCAAGCAGCGGGCAGGTGCGTCGCGATGACAGAGACCGACGGCACTTGGAGCGACGAAACTGATTGGGAAATAAGCGGTTCCGGGGGAGGCGACGACACCGATGGCCCTGACGCCTCGGGGCCACCTCCTGTGGTCGCCATCGTGGGACGTCCGAATGTCGGCAAGTCCACACTCGTGAACCGCGTACTCGGCCGCCGCCAGGCAGTGGTGCAGGACGTACCCGGCGTCACCCGCGACCGCGTCTCTTACGACGCGAACTGGGTCGGGCGCCGGTTCATGGTCCAGGACACCGGCGGGTGGGAGCCCGACGCGAAGGGTCTGCAACAACTGGTCGCCGAGCAGGCTTCGGTCGCGATGCGCACCGCCGACGCGGTCATTCTGGTGGTCGACGCGGTCGTCGGTGCGACCTCGGGCGACGAGGCGGCCGCGCGCATTCTGCGCAGATCCGGTAAGCCGGTGTTCCTCGCGGCCAACAAGGTCGACACCGAGCGCGGCGAGGCCGACGCCGCCGCGCTGTGGTCGTTGGGACTGGGGGAGCCGCATCCGATCAGCGCCATGCACGGACGCGGAGTCGCCGACCTGCTCGACCACGTCGTCGAGTCACTGCCCGCGGTATCGGAGGCGTTCGCGGACACCGGCGGCCCGAGGCGGGTGGCACTTGTCGGCAAGCCGAACGTCGGCAAGAGCTCTCTGCTGAACAAGCTGACCGGGGACGAGCGGGCCGTCGTGCACGACAAGGCGGGCACCACCGTCGACCCGGTGGATTCGCTGATCGAACTTGGTGGCAAGACGTGGCGTTTCGTCGACACCGCCGGGCTGCGCCGCAAGGTCGGTCAGGCCAGCGGACACGAGTTCTACGCATCGGTGCGTACCCACGGCGCAATCGACGCCGCCGAGGTGGTCGTCGTTCTGATCGACGGGTCTGAGCCGCTGACCGAGCAGGACCAGCGGGTGCTGTCGATGGTGATCGAAGCGGGCCGTGCCCTGGTGCTGGCGTTCAACAAGTGGGACCTGGTCGACGAGGACCGGCGTTACGATCTCGACCGCGAGATCGACCGCGAACTCGCGCAGGTGCAGTGGGCGCCGAGGGTCAACATCTCGGCCAAGACGGGCCGGGCAGTGCAGAAACTGGTGCCCGCCCTGGAAAGCGCTCTCGAGTCGTGGGACACCCGGATCTCGACCGGCAGGCTCAACACATTCCTCAAAGAGGTGGTGTCGGCCACGCCGCCGCCGGTGCGCGGCGGTAAGCAGCCCCGGATCCTGTTCGCCACCCAGGCCACCGCGCGGCCGCCGACATTCGTGCTGTTCACCACGGGATTCTTGGAAGCCGGGTATCGCCGGTTCCTGGAACGGCGGCTGCGTGAGACCTTCGGTTTCGAGGGCAGCCCGGTCCGCATCAACGTGCGGGTGCGCGAAAAGAGGAGTGCGCGCTCTCGATAAGTTGGCCTGGTGCCCGTCGTCGACATGATTCTGATCGCGTTGGCGGGCGTCGCGGCCGGAGCCATCAACAGCCTGGTCGGCTCGGGCACGCTGGTCACCTTTCCCACGCTGGTGGCACTGGGGTATCCGCCGGTCGTCTCGACGATGTCGAATGCGATCGGGTTGATCGCCGGTGGCGTTTCGGGGACGTGGGGATACCGGCGGGAGTTGCGCGGGCAATGGCACCGGTTGCGCTGGCAGATGCCGGCCTCCTTCGTCGGCGCTCTGCTGGGGGCGTGGCTGCTCCTGCACCTACCCGAGCAGGTCTTCATCGAAGTGGTGCCGGTGCTGCTGATCGCGGCGCTGATTCTCGTGGTGATCGGACCGAGAATTCAGGACTGGGCGCGGCGGCGGGCCGAGGTGGCGGGCCAGTCGGCCGAGCATGTGTCGCGGGGCCGGATGGTGGCGTTGGTGGTCGGCACGTTCGCCGTCGGTGTCTACGGCGGCTACTTCACTGCGGCGCAAGGCATTCTGCTGATGGGTGTGATGGGCGCGTTGCTACCCGAGGACATGCAGCGGATGAACGCCGCCAAGAACCTCTTGTCGCTGATCGTCAACGTCGTCGCGGCAGTGGCCTACGTACTTGTCGCCTTCGACCGGATCAGTTGGCCGGCAGCGGGATTGATCGCGCTGGGCTCGCTGGTCGGCGGGTTCCTCGGCGCTCATTACGGGCGTCGGCTGTCGCCGAACGCGTTGCGCGCCTTCATCGTCGTCGTCGGCCTGATCGGGTTGTATCGCCTGCTGAGCATCTGACTCAGAAACGGCGGCGCGCCGATTCCTGCTCGAGGACGGCGTCGAGGTCTTTGAGCCGGTCCATCGACGAGACCGCCCGCTGCGTGCGGTTGTTCCGGGCGAGGACGTCCCGGTGGCGGTGCACGAAGGACCAGTAGCCTGCCGTGAACGGGCAGGCGTCGTCGCCGAGTCGCTTCTTCGGGTCGTACGCGCAGTCGCCGCAGTGATCGCTCATCTTGTTGATGTACGCGCCGCCAGAAGCGTAGGGCTTGGTGGCCAGCTTGCCGCCGTCGGCGTGCTGGCTCATTCCGATGACGTTGGTGGGCATCACCCAGCGGAACCCGTCGACGTAGGCGGTCGCGAACCACTCGGTCAGCTCGGAGGGTCGATAGCCGCGCTGCAACGCGTGGTTACCCAAGACCATCAGCCGTTGGATGTGGTGTGTCCAGCCGCGATCTCGGACCCCCATCAGGGCGTGGCGCAGGCATTCGGCGGTGACGGCGTCGGCGTCCAGTTCGCGCCACCACGTGGGCAGCGCGGTGTGGGCGGCGAGTTTGTTGTTGCGCGTGTACCCCGGACCGAAATGCCAGTACAGGTGCCACATGTACTCACGCCAGCCGAGGATCTGCCGAATGAAACCCTCGACGGCGGCCAGCGGTGCGCCGTGCTGCCGGTAGGCGTTTTCGGCGGCTTCGACGGCGTCGAGCGGATGCAGGACACCGAGGTTGAGCGGCACGGACAGCAGCGAGTGTGACATCGCCCAGTCCTGGCCCATGATGGCGTCCTCGTAGCGGCCGAACGTCGGCAGGCGGTGCTCGATGAAGCGCGTCCAAAGCTTGGCGGGCTTCAGTCGGGGTGACGGCGAACAGGCGGGGGCCGTCGTTGCCGACCACCAGGGGCAGCTCCATCCGATCGAGATCGTGTCGGACCTGTTCGTCGATATCGTCTTCGCGCGGCTGGTAAGGCTCCGGAACATTCAGCGTCGCTTGCCTTTTCGGCGGTGATTCACGGTTCTCTTCATCGTAGTTCCATCGGTTGCCCACGGGCTTGTCGCCGTCCATGAGCACGTCGAAGCGGCGGCGCTGATCGCGGTAGAAATCCTCCATACGGAAGCGGGCGCGGTCCCCGGCCCATTCTTCGAAGTCCTTGCGGGGCAGCGCGAAGGTCGGCGTCGGCAGCACATCGGCGACGAGGCCTTGCTTGTTCAGGCGGTGGACGAACCGCTCGGCGGCGTGCGAGGTCGGTTGGTAGACCAGCACAGGCCGGCCGTAGCGTTCCAGCGCGTCGGTGTAGGTGTCCGTCCGCAGCAGGGTGGCGCGTTCGCCGAGTTCGCGCTCGGCGTGCCGCAATGCGGACAGCACGAGATGCAGTTTCTGGCGGTGATAGGGCCGCTTGCGCAGCGCCGAGGTGGCCTCGACGAGCAGCACCTCGCGGTGGGAATGCTCGCCGCCGTGCGTCGCCGGGCCGAGCTGGTCCGCGAAGAGCCACAGCGGGGTGTCATCAGGGGCACTCACCACACCGGTGTACCCGCTGAGAGCGGTTGGGATTGTGACGCTGCGCTGCGGTAGGCTCACGTGCTGCTGCCGGTCTGATTTGGCGGCACCGGGCTGTGGCGCAGTTTGGTAGCGCACTTGACTGGGGGTCAAGTGGTCGCAGGTTCAAATCCTGTCAGCCCGACGCACGTCAGAGGGGGTATCAACTCTCAACTGCCATTTGCCAGACCGCCTTTGACCCCCAATTACGACCCCAACGCCGGGGCTTAGCGACAAGTATGAAAGTTTCATAGGCACGCGATAGCACCACGGCCGGCAGGGCGTCAGCGACTTATTGCGGGTGGGTCGCCAGGTAGTCCGTGACGGGAATGGGGGAGGTTGCGGAGTAGCCGATGGGCAGGACCACATCGCCGGCGGTGGTGTTGTAGTAGACGTCCCACCGGTGGTAGCCGGCAAGAGCAGCGGGATCGGCTGCCAGCACCGCTGCGTAATCGTTGACCGCCTGCACGTATTGGTTGGAGTTGTTGTACCGGTATAGGGCGTAGTCGCGGTTGTCGGGAAAGCCGTGAGCGGCGAGGTAGCGGCCGGCCGCCATGATGCTGTCGTGGGGCGAGAGGATATTGCCCTCGCCGTAGGCGGCAAAAGTCGAGGGCAAGAACTGCATGGGTCCTTGCGCGCCAGCGCTGCTCACGCCGGCGACGCGGGCGAAGCCGGTCTCGATCAGGTTGATCGCCGCCAGATAGGTCCAGCCGACGCCGGACGCCGATTCCGCCTCGCGGTAGTAACCCAGCAGTTCGTCGGTCGGCGGCGGCGGATCGATGCGCCACGCAGGCAGCGTGGTTTGTGCGTAGCCCTTGCTCATCGCGGTGAGCTGGCGACGTGCGTCGACGTTGCGGTCGTAGGTTTCGAGCAGCGGCGGGGGGATTCGGGGGCGCGCGATGGGGTCCCATTCGGGGTGCCGTCCGAGGGCGCGGTAGGCCGCTTGCTGGCGGCGTGCCGCCGCCATCAGTACAGCCTCCGGCGACGACGGGTCGCGCAGTGCCTGCTGGTCGGCGACAAGGTCGTCGGCCAGATGCGCGGGCTCGGATGCCAGCCGCCACCGCGCGGGGTCGGACGCCGGCCGCGGCTTGGCGGGGTTGGTTGTCAGCCTCTGCTGTCGGAACGGGAGCGCGGTCGCAGTGGTAGCCGGCGGCTTGGTTGACGGCCTGCCCGATTCTGAGCAGCCAACGAGTGCGAGCAGGACCATCGTGACGACGACAACTGGCGTCATGCACCGAACCGTACGAACGCCCGCGACAGCCAACCGCAACACGGTGCCGAGGACACGGTGGTGGGTCAAGGTGTTCACTTTCCGGCGAACTGGTGAATTGCCTAGGTCACGAATCTAGTAGGCCGCAGCTAGTTTCTCGTATGGAATCGTGTGACATCAACGCCCTGCAGATGTGTTGGTTTCCGCGTGGACCGTGCGGTAGATCGCGAGCTCAGCCATACGCCGCCACGCCCTCCGCCTTGCTGGAACGTTGCAGTGGCGGTTGGCCCGCGAGGTTGGCACGGTGGTAATCGGGACGGCCCTTACTTCGCAGGCCTCGCTGTTCTGGGTGGATCGCCGCAATGGAGCCCGGGTTGTCTGCCAGGTCGTGGCGCGAACGTGAAGGAGAACAGGATGAACGTTCTGAAGTGGGCGGTAGTGCTGTGGATGGCGGTACTGGGCATGATGGCCGGTGCTTCGGCGCTGGCGTCAGCGGCGCCCGATACTCAAGGCGACGTGAGTTATCTGCAGTTGCTCGACCAGAACGGGGTTTCCTACGCCAATCCCGAGGCGATGGTCTCTTTTGCTCATGACCTGGTGGATGAACTGAGCGCCTCCCCGCAGGACGATGCCAGTGTGGGCTCGATAGTCGCGACCGGCGAGGAGCGGAAGTCTCAGCACGACTCGGGTGTGATCATTGCCGCCGCCGTCGTCGCCTACAGACCGTCCCTGATTCCGGTGGTTCGGCACTGGGCGGATAGCGCCGCTGGCTTCCCCTGTGGTTCTGCAGCTCAGGGGGTGCTGCGATGAAGGAACTGATCGAGCGCTCCTGTGAAGAGGAGAACGAGGAAGCGCACTGACCGACAGTCGCCCGCCGCATGCGTCGAATGTCACAGAACACCGGCACCCAGATGTGCGTGGTCGCCGCATAGGTGATCAACCACCAGGTACCCCTCGATGCGGTGCGCGGTATCGAAGATTATGTGCTTGGGCGTGGCTGATATAACCGAAAGGCCCGGTGCTGCACGCTCTTCACGCGCCGGACGGCGGCGCGCCCGGCCAGTTCAAGTTGGGTGGCAACATTTGTTCTGCACCATGACAGGAAATCGTTGGTGCGCCCGGCTGGCTATTACCGCGAACGGCAGAAAATGATGAAGGTCAAGAAGATAGCCAGCCTAGCCGGGCTGGTTGCCACAAGCGCAATAGGCGCAGCTGCCCTAACAGCGGTGACGCTTAGCGCGGGTGTGGCATCCGCAACGGGAAGCCCCGGCGACCAGGATGCTCGTGCGCTCGCGACCGAGATGAACGCCGCCGCGACCAGCACCTCGGACGAGGTGACTGCGACCCAGGCTCGCAACAACGCCTTCGTCGTGTGCGGGATGCGTAGCGGTGAGTTGAGCGGCCCGGCGCACCCGAAGCCCTTCACCGAGGGCGAGCTGATCGCACATTTCGGGGCCGACCGCTGGGCCACCGTTATTGTGACGCGCGGCGAGTACCACTTCTGCCCCGCGTACAGCCAATGATTGTCCAAGGCGGCTCCACGGGCTGGGAGCGGGACGAAGGCCCACAGCTACTTCGATCCAGCGCACTGCTCGTGATCAAGGGCCTCCCGTCCTCCCCGTGGTTAATAGGCTCCCCCCTGCCGATTCAACCAATTAACGTTGCTCGACATCATCGCCGCTCCGCTTTCTCGTGTTGCGTCACCACGCCTGCAGCGATGAATAGCGCGGCTCCGACACCAACCGCGACAACGGGATCGACGCCAAGCTTCCAGATAGTCATACCCACACCGACGACGATCAGGACGCCGCAAATAAGGATTGCTGCTTTTACCTCCCCCATGGCTAGGGATGGTAGCCAGCAAGGGACAAGATCACTTAGGAATGGGGAGGGAGTTTACCGCCTCACCGGCACCAGGACCGGACCGTAAGTCGCTTAGGGTCCTGGCGCTAGCACTGGTGGCTGGCACACATTAGTCACCGAATCCCACCACCAGCCGTTCTCGCATAGCCGAGGCGTGGGGTCCGTTACCAACGGTGGCCTGCATACGTCGGCGACCGGATCCCACCACCATCCGTTCTCGCAAACCGGAGGTGCTGGCTCACACACGTTGGCCAGCGGATTCCACCACCCGCCGTTCTCGCATTGCGCCGAACTGACTACCGGTGTCGCGACCATCACGATCGCCATCGGCGCTAAGGCGACAACGATGCCGGTTGCCACACGACAAATGAACTTCCTCATGACAGGCCTCCCCAGGACCGCGCGCGATTCAGCAGGACTTCAGCTTATGCCCGGGGCTGTCCGATTAACGGTGGATCCGACCTTGGCATTGGTTAGTTGCCGGTCGGGGTGATCCGGCCGTCGAAGGTGATCGCGAACGCATTCAGTGCGGGCTTCCACCTCATTGCCCACGCTGCGGCGCGCGCGTTTCATGGACCTTGTTGTGCTGCTGGACAATTGCGAACATGTACTGAATGCCGTGTGCGAGGTGCTTGATGCCGTCCTGGGAACCGAACCGACGACGATGCGGCTGGTTGCCACCAGCCGCGAGCGACTCAGAATGCCGGATGAATGCGCTTGGCCGTTGCAGCCGCTGGACTGTTCTCGGCCCGATTCACCGGCCCAGCAGTTCTTCCTGCGGCGAGCAGACGCTGCTCGGCCCGGCGCGGTCACCGTGGCCGACCCGGATGCCATAACCGCGATCGTGCGCCAACTCGACGGACTCCCGTTGGCCATTGAGCTGGCCGCCGCACAAGTCGCGACACTGGGTATCGCCGATCTGGGCGAGCAGATCGAGGCGTCGGTCGCCACCCCAACGCCGTTGGGGCGACTATCCCGCCGGGGTGGCGAGCCGCGGCACCGGACCCTGCGAGCAGCGATCGAATGGTCCCAACGTCTGTTACCCGAAAGCGCCAAGGAAACGTTGGCGCAGTGGACCGTCTTCGCCGGTGCGGTCCGCTTGGGCGACGCGCAGGCGGTGCTGCAAGTCGCACCCGAGGTGATCGACGAACTCGCCGCGCACTCGTTGCTCAGCGTCGAGATACGCTCGGGCAGAACGTACTACCGGATGCTGCAGACGGTGCGTTCGGTTGTCGGCCCGGCATCGGCGGTCACCGAGCGCAGGCATCTGGAGCACTTCTCGGCCGCGGCGGCGCGGGCCGCGGCGGCGCTGCAGACAGCCTGAGGAGGCCGCCGCCCATCAGCGGCTCGTCGAGATCGTCGATGAGCTGCGCCTAGCGCATAGCACAGCCCGCCGCATCGACATAGAGGCTGCGGTGCGGATGTCGATGTCGTTGCACTGGTTTGGGGTATCGCGACTGCACACCGAACTGCTCGGCTGGGCTGCGAAGCTCACGCCCCTGGTGCAGGACCGGCCCGACCTGCGCGCGGCGGTTGATTCGTCGATTGCGTACCGGTACGTCATAGCTGAGCAACTCGACTTGGCTCGGCAGCGGGCCCGCAGCGCGCTCGCCGATGCCGCCGACGACCAAACCCGGTGTCGCGCACTGGAAGCACTCGGCGATTCCTGCATATTTCAGGGTGACCTCGATCAAGCCCACAGCTGGTGGTCTGAGCTGGTGAAGGTGGGCCGCCGCTCCGGCGAGACCTACTACGAACTGATCGGCCACGTCGGGGCGGTCATGTCGTTGGCGTACGGGGGCCAGGCGGATGCGGCACGCCGGTATCTCGCCGAGGTTGACGGGTGGTTCGCGCAACGCCACGTTGAGCCCTACGCCAGCGGAGTTGGCTGGCCTATCTGCACGGCGAAGTGCTGCTCGACGCCGACCCGACAACCGCGCTGGCGGAGTTCGGCCGGGCCATCGGGTTGGCGGACGCGGCGGGCAGCCACTATGTGGGCGGCGTCGCGCGGGTGTCGGCGATCACGCTGCAGTCGCGCACGACACCGGCTCGTCGCTGCGCTCCCGCTGTATGCCGATGTCATCGAACGATGGCTTGACGTCGGATCGTGGTCGCATCTGTTGACGACCATGCGCAATTTGGTGCCTACTCTGACCGAAGTTGGGTGCCGACTCCGCGGCAGCACAGGTACTCGGGGCAGTTGCCCGGCCGGACCATACCCCGAGTTACGGCCAAGAACTCGAAAGGCTCTCGGCGGCCGAGTCTGTGCTGCGGAGCCGGTTAGGTGCTGCCGAGTTCGAGCAGCAACGCGCTGTGGGCAGCATGCTTGACTTGGCCGCGTCGGGTCGCGCCGCGGTCATAGTCGTTCGGGACCTGCTTGATTCCCTGCCACAGGTCGAACCGGAAGAAGTCGTGCTCGATCCCAAGCGGTGCCGCCCCATCGAATCGGGCTGAGCGGGCGTAGCCGTTCGAGGGTCGACGTCGGCCACGGCGAATGACACATGCTCGGCCACGTGCTGGCTGGAGGCATTGCCTTTCGCTGCGGTGATCGACGATTCGTCGATGTCGTAGCCGTCGATCTCGCAGGCTGGATAGCCGCGCGATGCTGATCGCCGACCAGCCCTCGCCGCACACGACGTCGGCCACCGGGCACAGGCGTTATTGGGGGTTCAGGGGGGATCGGCGAGGTCTATCCCGCCGAAGCATCCGAGGTTCCCGCGCCAGCGATGCACTCAAGGTGTTCCCGATGGACGTGTCGGCCGACCCCGACTGGACGTGGTTTGGGCCGGGAGTCCGGACATGTGCATGGCGCATGAGTTATCGACTTGCCGTTGTCCCTTAAATGTCCTGAACCGCTGTCATCATCGCCTGAAGACTTTCCATGACGGCTGATGAGCAGTTGCCCGACGGGGCCGATGATCGCCTGTCGGCGCTGTGGTCGACTACTTGAGTCTGGTTGGTCTTAAACGTACTTCGCCAAATCGCTACCAGCAGCACAGCTCGGCGGCGGTACACCTCCGAGCGCGGGCTGCTGACTCCGGTAGCGGTTCAGTTGCGACTGGTGGCCGGGGCGAGGCGGGCCATCCCGCGCAGGATCCACGGTGTCCGCTTAGCCATTACTGCCATGGCGCGGTCCGACCGGCGCATACCGGCCCGGGGGCCGGGGGTCGCCGTTGACGCCAGTGCCGCCTCGGCGGATCCCGCCCGCGGGCCGTGGCGATCGACTGCCAGGAGCTGCCAGGTGCCGGGCACGCCGCGCAACTCGGCGCTGCCGCGATCCTCGAAGCCCGTTCCCGAGCCGACGACCAGGTCCCGGACCGTGCGGGAGACGAGGATTTCGCCGGCGCCGGCCTGCCCGCAGATCCGGGCCGCGATATGGACGGCGATTCCCCCGATGTCGTTGTCCAGCAGTTCGCACTCGCCGGTGTGGATACCCGCGCGGATCTCGACGCCCAGGGTCTCGGCGTCAGCGCACAGTCCCTCGGCGCAGCGGATAGCTTGAGTCGGCCCGTCGAACGTGGCGAGGTGGCCGTCGCCGGTGCTCTTCACCACCGTGCCGCCGAATCGTCCCGTGAGTTCGGCGGTGATTTCATCAAAGTTGTGCAGCACCGCACGCCACCGCTCGTCGCCGGTCGCCGCGGCGTGTTGCGTCGAGGCGACCATGTCGGTGAACAACACAGTGCGCAGGGCGCGATGTGATTGCGCCGGTGCGGCATGACTGCCGGTGAGGAACTCTTCGATCCCGGTCAAGATCTTGTCGGGCTCGGTGAACCAGGGCGCGTGGTCGATGCCGTCGACCTCGAGGTACCGCGCGCCCGGGATGTGGTCGGCGAGATACCGGCCGTTCTGCACAGGCATGGGGTCGTTGCGGGCATGAATGACCAGGGTGGGCGCGGTCATAGTCGGCAGGATCGGCCGGACGTCGATCCTGATGTTCGATTCGAGTGTCGCCCTCGCCATCCCTGGGCTCGCGCTCATGCGCTCGAACATTGCGAGCTGGCGCATCGATCGGACCGACGGGAACATAACCTTCGCTGTCGCACCGCTGCCCCACGCCGACCGGGCGGCACGGCCCATCTCCTGCAGGTGGGCGAACTGCTCAGTCGGCGGCGTGTAGTCATCACCCAGCTCGAGCATGTGGCGCGCCCGGAGCTCGGCTGGGTCGCGGTCGAGGTCGTCCCACCGGGCACCGGCCATGGATGCAAACGAGCCGTAGATGATCAACGCCCGCGTTCGCTCCGGTCGTTTCGCCGCGAAGAAGATGGCCTGCGGGCCGCCCTCGCTCATACCGAAGACGACGGCTTTTCCGAAGCCGACGGCGTCCATGACGGCCTCGATTTCGGCCGCGCGATCATCCAGCGTGCGAACTTTCGGGACCGGGTCTGACAGCCCGACCCCGGCCTTGTCAAACAAAACGACGCGACAGAACGTGGCGAGCTGATCGAAGAAGGCCTTGAATTCGGGCATTGTCCAGAACAGCTCGATGTGGCTGACCATCGGCCCGACAAAGATGAGCTCGACCGGCCCGTCACCGAACAGCTGATAGGCCAGGCTGAGATTGCCGCAGGTTGCGTACGAGGTTTCTGGCACGGCATTGACCTTACGGATCCCGACGCTACGAATAACCGACTTTGACGCGCGTGCGTGCTGGTAGCGCCTATCGCACAGCGGCCGCACCGACGGAGCCGCCTATGCAGCTTGTCGAGCAGTTGAACTGGGTCAGCGATATGCCCTCGGCACTGCGTGGACACTCGCCGATCTGCACTGGCCAGCCGACTTCACCCGATTGCTAGAACAGTGTGGGTAGGTCCCTTTGACCTGGCCCTGGCTGCGGCGGTGCCGACTTCTGGTGGCCGCCGTCTAGGGTGTAGTAGTCGCACATTCCTCGGCATCAAAGTGCCGCCGCTCTACTGAGGCGGACCGCTCACGCTGTGGCACCAGCCTCAGAGGACGTATCTTCCGATGAGCTGTCCAATGGTGCGAACGTCGACGCGGCCTTTGAAGTCGAGTCGAATGTTACCGAGACCCGAGAACCACAGTTCGAGTTCCGCGTCGAGGTCGAACTGGCCGGCGGTCTCGATGCTCCAGGCTTGGATCTTGCTGTACGGCAGCGAGGAGTAATCGCGCTTTTTCCCGGTCAGACCTTGAACGTTGATCGTGATGAGGCGCTTATTCGTAAAAGCCACTGAGTCGCGCATGCCCCTGAAGCTGAGGTGGACTGCCTCGCCCTCCACCAGGATTGGGGCCAACTCAGCGGCAACCACGCTGGGGTCGCTTGGACCCAGCCTCGCGAACAGGCCACCACTTTGAAAGTCAATCATGCCGGCAGCGTACGACCCGCTACACAGGCTTCTCAGGATGGTGCCAACTTCACGTCGAGACGAGCGTTATCAGGACGTACAGCAACCGGTACAGCAACCGGCTCATTTTCTGGGGTGTTCGGCGGTGTCCGCCGATGTACTGAAACCTGGGTTTACCTGCGGCAAAGGGACATTCGCGAACAGGTGCGAACGCCGTTATTGAGCCTGGGGGTCAAGTGGTCGCAGGTTCAAATCCTGTCAGCCCGACCAGAGTTCTTGCAGGTAGACCCCTTATCAAGTGTCCGCAAGAGGTCTAGAAGCGGGTACCCCGGGGGTAAGTAGCGCAACAGGTAGCGCAACGCGCTTCTCACAAGTCGTCATCGGTGGGCGCCCTGCGCGGAATCGTTGGCTAGGGCTTGTATTTCTCGGGAGTCTCATCCGCGGCGACATTCATCGACTCCGACAATTCGAGGAGGTTGTGCTCCGCCATCCCGTTGGGCACGGTGTAGGCCAGCTTCCGTAACTCGACAGCGTATTTGTGGATCTCTCGGCGGAGGTGTGCCTCGATTGTGGGCATAATTTTCCCCTGACTAGATGAACCGAGTGTAGCCCCCAATCAGGGATACGCCGGCGTGTGATTCTGGCGCTCACAGTCCGAGCACACCGGCGAGCTGTCACCTTATCGGATCATCTTGCGCGGGTCGGGGAAGCCCATCTTGATGTAGCCGGGTGCTCGTTTCTTCAGCGATGAGGCGATGACGGGGGTGCGCTCATCGTGGTAGTCGTGCACGGTTGCGGTGATCTTCGAGGGGTAGGGACGGGTGACGCGACCGACGTATTGCACGAGTCGGTTCTTGAAGGTGATCGGCGCAGCTAGGAACAGTGTGTCGAGGGCTGGGCAGTCGAAGCCTTCTCCGATGAACGAGCTGGTGCCAACGATTAAGAGCGGATCCGAATCGGGCGTGTGGTTGGCAAGTTGGTCGCCGATCTGGCGGCGTTCACGAGCCTTCATGCCGCCGCTGAGGACGGTGACGGCCTTTCCGGCGGCCTGAAGCCGGTCGGTGATGGCGTGGAGGTGTTCGATCCAGGTGGTGAGCACCAGGATGTTGGCTCCGGTTTCGGATGCGGTCAGCACGTCGTCGACGATCTGGTCGAGCCGTACTTGATCGGTGACGAGGGCTCGATAGATTTCGGCCATTCCACCGGGTGCGGTGGGGTCGGCGGCGCCGCGGTATCGGAATTCGGTCGGGTGCAGGTGCAGAACCGGGTGGGGCGTCAGTAGATCGGAACCGTCGACCGGGAGTTGTCCGGTACTGGGCGGCTCGATAGCCACGAGGTGTGATCCGAGTTGGTGATAGATCAGGTCTTCGAGCCCGTCACGGCGCTCCGGCGTGGCGGTTAGGCCGAGCCAGTACCGGGCGGCTATGTGGCTCAGGACGCCAAAAAATGCGCTCGCGGCGACGTGGTGGCATTCGTCCACAATGACGAATCCGTAGGTGGCGGTGATGTCCTCGACGTTGTGGCGGCGGGCAAGCGTCGGCAGTAGCGCGATGTCGAGGATTCCCGTGGTTTTCGAACGCCCGCCACCGATCTGACCGCATGCGAAACTCAGGTGGCGGCTGATTCGGTCGCGCCATTGGTCGGCCAGAGCCTTGCGATCGACCAGGACCAGGGTCGCGGTAGCTCGTAATTCGATTGCCGCACATGCGATAACAGTTTTTCCGGCGCCCGGAGGGGCAATGAGGACACCGGTGTCCTGCTCCAGGATTCTATGCAGTGCGGTGGTCTGAACTGTGCGCAACGGCGTGCTGCAGGTGAACTTGTGCGGTTGACCGAGGATGCGTTTGTCGTCGACGTGAAGCGTGCTATCGGCCGATTCGACGAGTTCTGTCAGCAGAGGATGGAGGCCGCGGGGTAGGACGAGATCACCGTCGGCGGTTTCGTCGTAGCTGTAGAGGAACCGCGGTGTGTCCCAGGTGCTGCGGCGCGCACGTTGGCGCGCATCGAATTCCGGGTTGCGTATCGATGCGGCGTGTTTGACGGCCGAGATCATCGCTGGACCAAGATCATTGGCGGCCAGGGTGAGTCGCGATGCGAACTCTGCGCGCACGATTGCCGCCGGCCGTGGGATGACGCGCGACGACGTCGGTAGCTGCATACGCCGGACATTGTGGCCGATCTGTGGGTCGGGAAGTTGGCGCGCCAACGCGGTCATGTCTTTGGTGGACAATCGGCCGATGCTTGACAGGTAGGCCCACTGATCCTCGTATGGCTCGAGGGTGGCGGGATCGAGGAAGACGGTGGTGCCGTGTTGACGGCGCTTACCGTTCATCGGTGCGGCGATCAGATTACCCACCCCTCGCCCGGTGTGGACGTCCTGGGATGGGAACAAGCGATCATAGCTACTCAGATGCATGCTGCCACGCAGGCGAAATGCCTCACTCAGCAGACTTGTAGCGATGCTGCGGGCGACCGATGCCGAGATCGCATGAGCGAAGAAGATCCAAACGTGAGCTCCGCGCCCAGATTGTGAAACCTCCAACGCAGCCGGAATCCCATAGGCGCGAGCCGCTTTCATGTACGCGAGCGCGTCGAGCATCGCGGCTTCCTTGTCGAAATCGGCCGCCACCCACCAGCAGGTGTCGTCATCGTTGAGCGGATACAGGCCGATATGTGCCTCGCCCCGCAAGTGGGCATCAACGACCTCTGGGGTCAGCGCAAGGTAAGGTGCGTCGGCCCGATTCATACCCTTGCGCCAATAGCCCTTGATCGCCGGCATCCAACCTGAGCGGCCATCTCGCCGGTTTTCCCAGCGCAGCGCGTAAACATCGGTGCGACAACGGAACAGCTCGAAGAAGAACCGCACCTTATCGGCGGAGCTGGAGCCCATTGTCACAGGTAAGCCCGGTGCCCCCGTAACCGTCGCCTGGTCACTGGCGGCTGCGCGTGCCTGTTCCTCACTCAACTGAAGAAGACGACGCAAACGCACATTGTCGGCACGCAGCGTGTCCAACTCGCCAGGGAAACTCTCGACACCGCTAACGGTGAACTCCTTTCTGCAGCACATTCTTCTGTGGAATGGTTTACTCCCGCCAGCGCTCCCCGAGTGCTTTCGCCGCTGTGGTGACCTTCATGACCAGACGACGCTCGCGGTTCTTGACGGGAACGAAGTGGTAGTGCTCGTAGAATGACTGTGCCTCGTCGTCTATGGCATCAACGACGATGAGCTGGCCGCCGCCGATTTCCGATGCGGCTACGGCTTTGCCCAGTGCGTCGAGGAGCAGCTGCTCGCCATATCCCTGACCCCGCAACGACGTGTCGATTGCCAGGCGGGCAATCAAGTATCCGGGTATGCGCGAATAGCCGCCGGCCATGGATCCCGAGACGCCGTCGTCGTTGCGTACTACTTCGGTGGGGCAGATGGCAAAATAGGCGCTGACTTTATGTTCGCCGAGCGGGGTCCACACGTAGACGTGCGCCACTCCGCTGCTGTCCGCGCGACGGGCATGGGCGATGAGCCAGCTATTCAGCGACGCCTTACCGCAGTCGAATCCTTCCAGCGTGTGGGCGTCGATGAGTCGCGCGGACTCGAACATCGGTCAACGCCTTGTGAACACCGCGGGTTTGCGTGCGGCTGCCGCCAGCCGTGGCGCGTCGTCAGCAGCATCGAGCGAGGACATCAGTTTGTCGAACTGTTCGGACTCCATTGCCGTCACCAGTTCCTGACGGAAGACGTCTTCGGCCCGCTGCATCGCAGCTTTCCGGACGAACTCCGAAGTCTGCTCGTGGACAAGGTTGGCGGCGCGCTGAATACGGTCCAAGGTCGCTTGCTCCGCGCGAAGCTCAATGCGCTTCGTTTTGACTGCCACAGCGACACCTTCTTCCTTCGGTCATCTCTGCTCGCAGCTGTCGATCACTTCATTGTACGGCGAACGTACGTACAGTGCTAGTGGGGGTTGCGGCCAGCGCTCGGGACCACCCAGGGATCGCACGTCATGCGCGATGCCGAACGACCTGCACATCTGTGAACGTCACACACCACTCCCTGGCAACAAAAACCGCCGGACCTGGGAAACGCGCTAGCGCTATTTCCTGGGGGTCAAGTGGTCGCAGTTCAAATCCTGTCAGCCGGACGCAGGTCAGTGTGGCCTCGGATAGCAATGCCATGTCATAGGTCGAGCAGACCGAGGCGGTTGGCTAGGCTTTCGACCGCCGCCCGCGCCGTGGTGTCTGAGGTGTGTCCTTAGCTGTCACCGGTCACCGAGATCGAGCTATGGCCGAGCAGATCTGCAACAGCCTTTCACACCGCGCTTGGAATCAACCTTCTGATGCTGCTGTCTCTCCGCTCTGGCCACTCGGTCTCCCGCCCTGCGCTTAGTAGGCGCAGTGATCTCGGGTAGAGCCAGCTGATCGCGCACTTTCGCGAGGAGGCAGCGGTGGGGCAACCGCGAATCCGTTACATGGAAATCGCGTCCCGCAACCAGTTCGGATCGCTCAGATAGCGCACGGCCAGTCGCGCCGTTCCATCGGTGAAACCGTCGGTGAACTCGATGGCGCTGTCGGCGTGAGCGTGTGACGCGACCCAGGCCGTCAGCTGCAGGCGTCGCAGCGTCACGAACGTGGGGATCATGCCGAGGTGCTCGGCGGGCAGCTCGCGACTTTCCCGGTAACCCGCTAACCATCCCGCGATCATGGCTTCCGCTGCGGGGGTGTCCTCGATGAACGACACCACGGCGCCGAGGTCGGCGAGATACCATGACCAACCGCAGTCGTCGAAGTCGATGACGGTGATAGGCCCGGACTGGACCTGCGGGTCAATCATCAGATTTGCCATCCGAAGGTCGGCGTGTATCAAGCCGAAACGGTCGGTCGCACAGCCGAACTCGGCCAGCCTGCGCTGCACCTCTGTTGCCGCCCGTTCGACGACCGTCTCATCCGTCTTGGTCAGGCCAGGCGCGTGGCGCCAGTTCCCCCAGCGCCCTTCGGGTCCGATCATGGTCTCGGCATCCCACGAGAACCGCGTGAAGTAGTCCGGCGCTGCCCAGCCTTGGACATGGTCGTGCATCGCAGCGGTGATCCGCCCGAGCTGGTCGAAACCGACCGCCTCTGGCTTCTCCTCGGCCGTGCAGCCGGAGACGAACGTCACCGCGTCGACGTTGAGTGGGTGGTCGTTGATGACGGCGGTCACCACTTCGTCCCCGTTCTGCGCCGGGATCAACTGCGGGGTCACCACATCGGTCTGCTCGCGCAGCGCCGCCATCCACGCCAGTTCGGACCGGACCGCCTGCAACGAGTGGTAGCCGGCGCGGTGTACGCGCAGCACGATCGGGTCGGCGTCATCCACGAGATATGTCGCGTTCTCGGACAGACTGAGCAACCCCAGCGGTGCGTCGGGGTCGCGCCCGTAGGATGACAACGCGGCGCGCGCATACAGATCGTGATCGGGCGGCAGTCCTGACACTCCCACAGTGTGAACCACGACCCTCGATGCAGCAGACTGGCCTCAACCACCTGCGACGCCGGAGGCACTGCTCGTGAGCTTCTCCAATATCATGGACTCCAACAGCTACCCGTCCGATGGCACAGACGACCCGCTGATCGCCGCCCGTGAGCGCGTGCTCGGACCCGCATACCGGCTGTTCTATGACAAGCCGGTGCATCTGGTCCGTGGAAAGGGCAGTTACCTGTTCGACGCCGACGGCACCCGCTACCTGGACGCCTACAACAACGTGGCCAGCGTCGGACACTGCCACCCGCACGTGACCGCCGCGGTTACGCGACAGCTGCAGACGCTGAACACCCATACCCGCTACCTGCACCGCGGCATCGTCGACTACTCCGAGCGGCTGCTGGCCACCATGCCGGTCGAACTGGACCAGGTGATGTATGCCTGCACCGGCTCAGAGGTCAACGACCTGGCGCTGCGTGTCGCTGAAATGCGCACCGGCGCAACGGGCGTCGTGATCACCCGGGATGCCTACCATGGCAACACGGCATCAGTCGCCGCCATCTCGCCCTCGCTCGGCGGTGCGACGAGCATTGGTCAAAACGTGCGGATCGTCGCTCCTCCCGACACCTACCGCGGGCCGACAGACGAGCTGGCATCACGCTTCGCCGCCGATGTCGCCCGTGCAGCCGACGACCTCGCGGCGGCGGGCCACGGCGTGAGCTGCTTGATCGTCGACACGATCTTTTCTTCGGATGGCATCTATCCCGATACAGGGTTGCTGGGCCCAGCAGTGGAAGAAGTGCGCCGCCGGGGCGGGATATTCATCGCCGACGAGGTGCAGCCCGGGTTCGCCAGAACCGGTGCGTCGATGTGGGGCTTCGATCGTGCCGGCGTCTCGCCGGAAATCGTGACGATGGGCAAGCCGATGGGCAACGGCATACCGGTGGCGGCGATGGCGGCACGTGCCGACGTGCTGAAGCCCTTCGCGCAAGCGATGCCCTACTTCAACACCTTTGGCGGAAATCCGGTGGCGATGGCGGCGGCGTCGGCGGTTCTCGACGTCGTCGAAGGGGAGGGGCTGATGGCCAACGCCGCGTCGGTGGGCGGCGCCATGCTCGCCGAGCTGGCGGCAATGGACGATCCGCGGCTCGGCGATGTCCGCGGCGCAGGTCTCTACCTCGGCGTCGAGGTGGTCAGCGATCGGGACACCAAGAAACCCGACCGCGCCGAAGCCCGTCGACTGGTCAACGCACTCCGCGACAGGCGAGTGCTGATCTCGGTGTGCGGACACGACGGCAACGTGCTGAAGATCCGCCCTCCACTGGTGTTCTCGATGGCCGACGTGGATTGGTTCTGCAGCGCATTCGCGGACGCACTCGGCCCTGGATGATCGGTGATCGCTCAGGACGCGCGGCTATCAGCCGCTTAACATCGTCGTACGCCCGACCGAAGGACACCCACATGTTCACCTCACTTCACGGCCGGTCGGCCATCGTCACCGGAGGCAGCAAGGGAATCGGCCGCGGCATCGCCGAAACCTTCGCCGCCGCAGGCGTGAACGTGCTGGTGACCGCACGCAACCAGGCCGATCTGGACGCCACGGTGGACGCGCTGGCCGGGCAGCCGGGCCGGGTCAGCGGCTTGAGCGCGGACGTGACGAATCCGGACGACTGCCGCCGAGCGGTCGAGACCGCCGCCGAGCGGCACGGAGGTCTGGACATCGTCTGCGCGAACGCGGGCATCTTTCCATCGGGCAAGCTCGAGGAGTTGACACCCGATGACATCGAGGAGGTGCTCGCGGTCAACTTCAAGGGAACGGTGTTCGTTATCCAGGCCGCTCTTCCCGGACTGACCGCCAGTGGCCGCGGCCGGGTGATCGTCACGTCGTCGATCACCGGCCCTATCACTGGGTTTCCCGGTTGGTCGCATTACGGGGCCAGCAAAGCCGCCCAGCTCGGATTCGTGCGCACCGCCGCGATAGAACTCGCGCCCAAGCAGATCACGATAAACGCCGTTCTGCCGGGCAACATCATCACCGAAGGCCTCATCGAAATGGGCCAGGAGTACATGGATCGGATGGCTGCCTCGATACCGACCGGGCGGTTGGGCAGTGTGGCCGACATCGGCAATGCTGCGTTGTTCTTCGCCACCGACGAGGCCGCCTACATCACCGGCCAGACCCTGGTGGTCGACGGCGGCCAGATCCTCCCTGAGTCCAATGAGGCGATGGCCGACGCGTAACCGATTCAACTCGCCCCGGGCATTCACCTCGCGGCGACACACCTGTTGATCGCTGCTTTCGTGGCTACGCCGCGACGGTCGACGGTACCGGGCTGTTCTGATTGTGCGAGAAGCTGATCCCTGACGAGCCGAGCAGCCGAGTCCAGCCTGCTGACGCCCAACTGCCGCATTACCTGGCATTCTCGGAGTCAGCGGTCAGGATGGACCTATGGCATACCTCGATGACCACAACCGCGAGATGGCCTGTGGGCACACCATTACCTCGACACCGCACGCCGAAGTGCTGAAGCGGAGCAGCGCAAAGCCCTCGCCGAATCGACGAATCACCCTGTAGCGCACCCCGACAACCAGTAGCCGTGGATAGCAACGGCACTCATTTCAGGGGTATCCACCGTCGTCCGCACGCGTTCGGCCACTCAGCCTGATGTGCTACCGGGGGTTGCGCGATGGGACAGTGAGCGGTGGGGTGGCGTTGGTTGTACTCGTCGCTAAGGTGTCGTTCTGGGTCTTGAGTTCGGCGATCGTGACGGCGCGGGATTGGCCTGTAAGCAATTCCTGAGGGTTTGGTGGAAGCGTTCGACTTCCCCGCAGGTAGTGGGATGGTCGGGGGTCGAGTTATTTGGGTGATGCCCTCGCGGTGCGATTCGGCTTCAAAGCAGTTGCGTCCGACCTTGCCGTCGGCGAATCGGTGGTGCAGACCATGCCGTTGTCGCTGAGTGTGGAGTAGGGGATGCCATGTTGCGCAATGGCTTTGGTGAATTCGAATAACCCCACAAACGTTAAGTGCGGTGGGCTAAGGTGGCAGTTGGAATGATCACCAACAAAGCAGGCCGTGGAATGTGCATTCAAAAGAGGACAGCGATGAAAACACAAGCAGCAGTTTGCGTTTCAATGGTAACACTTAGTTTTGGCGCGCCTGTCGTTATGTCACCGTCGGCGAAAGCTGACACGCAATGCCCGTATCCCGGCGTCGGTATCTTAAATGTGAATGTCGGTGGTGTCGGCGGCGGTTTTTGCGATTTCCCGACTGAAATCAATGGATCGCATTGGCATTGCCAGGGCGGTGGCGCCAGCCTTGGACTGGCCGCTACCGGTGTCGGTGTGGGTTCAATGGGCACTCTGGGTCTTGCCGGTGTCGGGCAGGGCGTCGGTGGCGTATCGTGCAATTGGCGTTGCCCTGACGGTACGGATGCACCGGCACCAAATCCCCCCGGCGCGTGGAAAGAATATCTGGTGCCCATGGATTCCACGAATTACTGTTCAGATCATATGGAACCGGTTGGGTTTTGGGGTGCGCCGACGCTTCCCACCGAAGGTATTCCACCGCAGGGGCAAATGGCGCCGCAACCGGGGGAAACACTGGCACCGCAACCAATACCGCCACCATTACCGACACAACCACTGCCAGAGTCAGAAGTACCGCCAACGGCGCCAGGGGAACCAAATCCATAATATTTGTCGGCCAGATCTTGCGCGCAATTCGGGCGATTCGTGAATACGAAAGTGTATCTACGAGATATTACCGACAGCATTTAAAAGAAGCGCGAAAAGACGATTTCTGACCCGACTGGTCTATCGCTACCCGAATCATTGGTGAAGTGGATCGAAACGGGCGGGGAAAACGCGCAACCCCCCAGTGCGCGCACATCGCTGTAAAGCGCGATTGAAACAACGGCGAAAGAATAAACGCGCCGCTATTGACGATCGGCCTATGCCCTCAACTACGTCCGGATCCGGAGACATGACGATGGACGGCCAGGGATGTTTCTAAGAGCACCGACGGTGGGCGGATCAGCCGCTCGATCTCGTAGATGACTCGCCTTGCCCATTGAACAGCCCCACCAGCAGGTCGTCGGCTTGCTGGCGTTGGTCAGTCGAGTCGCCGAGGGCCGCAACCGCCATGTCGTAGATCGGCTTAGGCGCTTTGGACGGCGCCCCGGCATCGAATGACGGATGGGGATCGTATTCGATAGCAAGCTGAATCGTCTGGGCGACCTCGGCTCCGGCGATCTTTCCGGCGAGGGTGACGACTAGGTCTATCCCGGCGGAGACGCCGGCGCCGGTCATTCGCCCGGACGTGACCACGCGTTGCTCGGTTTGTTTGGCGCCATAGGAGGCAAGGTCGTCGTAGGCGCTCCAATGGGTGGTGGCGGGGGCACCCCGTCGAGCAGCCCAGCGGCGCCGAGCAGGAGTGCGCCGGTGCACACAGAAGTCGTCCAGGTGGTGTGGGGGTGAGCACTCCGGATCCACTCGACGATCGGGTGCCCTTCTGCGGCATGCTGGGCCGCGGTTGGACCGCCGGGCACGAGCAGGGCATCAGGACTCGGCACATCGGCGAACGTCGAGTCAACGCGCAGGTGCACCAGGTCGCTATGGTCGTCGACCACGCCCGTGTGCTCGGCGCAAATGACCACCTCTGAGTCTGGCAGATAGGTGTTACCTCGTAGGGGCCGATTGCATCGAGGGCGGTGAATACCTGGTAAAGGCCGATGGCGATGATCATGGCGGTTCCCTTGTGTGGGCGTTGCGTTCGCGCCAGAGCCTGGAGACCTCAACGTTAGCTGTCGACGCGTGCCAGCAGCCCCTGTTCTGTTTTATGTACCGAGGCCGGCCCGACGGCGTTCAGCAAACTGCACGCAATCGTCGGGCGCCGGCTGGAATGAACGACTGACCGGGCCAGTCGGCATTGCCTGCAAGCTATTCAGGCCGTTGTCACCGCGCCCGCGGATAGATGCCACGTCCGGCGGCCAGACGGTCCAGTTCATCGATGAGGTGCTCGCCGGTGATGCTCGTCGACCCTCCGCCGAGGCATTCGCGGGTGTGTTCGTCGACGATCGAGACGATCTTGATCGGGCGTCCGTCGTGGTGAATCGACTGGAAGTCCCCGCCCACACCCGGTTGGCGCATCGGCGACCACGCGGCGGCGCGGTGGAACTGCGCGGCGCTTTCGTCGTCGCCGCTGCGGCACCCGTAGCCCTTCTTCACGCCAAAGCCGTTGGATCTTTTTGTGATTGCGATCCAGCCCTCAGCACGGGCGTCGTGGTATGCGGCGAACCCCCGGCGGGTGATTTGGCGTAGTCGCGCAGCCCTCCGCGCGCGCTCATGCTCTGAGCGAAACGACTTCACAAGTGGGTATGAACGCGCGGAGTTAGATGGCGACCGGCTGAGACGAATTGCAGTGACCAGACCAGCGTTGAGTCCTTGTAGCACAAGGGAAATCGGCGTTTGTCCGACTGCGGGTCAAGTGGTCGCAGATTCAAATCCTGTCAGCCCGCCGCCGTGATGTCTTGGGACATCGTTGACAGGGTCTCGAGAAATCGTTTGCACCTTGATCTTGTTTTCGCATGAGTTCGTACTTGACAGCGGCGGGGGCGTCGATCAGCGCACGAGGACGGGGTCACTGTGAACCCGGCATCAACAGCGACTTGCCGCTTCGCCCTGCTAACGAGTGGCCGGACGGGCCTTCGTTGGGCGAACGCTGTGGTAAGTGGGGGTCACTAGTACACCACCTATTACCTCAGACGGGGCCTGCGCGGCATACTGAGTGAGCACTGTCGTAGTAACTGGGTGAGCCCCGTGCTCATGTTCTGGGCGGTGGGGATTTGCCAGTGAGCCGAGGCGGCGGCTACTTGGTGCAGGAAGGAAGGTCGGTGATGACAGACTCGCGGAGTGGTGTCGACGGTCAGCCGACGGCGGGCGCTTCCTTGATGCGGCTGCTCTACGACGAGAACGGTGCCGCACTCCGGCGCGCATACACCATCCCAAGGTCGTCTATGACAGCGAGCGGTCGGCGTCGGCCTGGCTCCTCGGCCTCATCCGCATCATGATCATCGATGAGCGACGCAGCGCACGATTATGCAACGAAGTCGCGATCCTGAATACCGCAGGTGCGGCGGCGTGCGCCGCGCCCGACCGGGTCGACACGGCGCTTAGCCGGTTGTGATTGGCGGCGCGATGGCACACCTGTCCATGGAGCACCGCGCGGTGATCCGCCGGTCCTACTACCAGGGTCTGTCGACATCCCAGATTGCGAACGACCTCGGCATCGCCGAGGCCACCGTGAAGTCGAGATTGCATTACGCCGTGCGGGCGCTCCGGCTCTCGATGCAGGAAAACGGGCTGAAGGCATGACCGATTTTGGCAGTCCCGCAACACCTTTCGGCGGTAAGTTGGCATCGCCGGACGGTGATGACGAATATGCGATGTGGGACGCCGCCTATGTGCTCGGTTCGTTGTCGAGCTCTGAACGCCACGAATACGAGGCTCACCTGAGCAGCTGTGCTTCGTGTCGTGAGGCGGTCAGCGAACTCAGCGGCATGCCGGCCCTCCTGTCACGGCTCGACCGTAATGAAGTCGCGGCGATCGACGACGGCGACGCCGACAGCAGCGCAACGCCGCCGATGCCACCCGAAACGCTGACATCGCTGCTCGAGAAGGTGCGGTGGCGGCGACGTCGTGCACGGCTGATGACCGGGACGATCGCGGCCGCAGCAGCTGCCGTCGTCGTAGCGGTCGGCGTGTTCATCGGGCTGCAGTCCGATCCGGCAACGCGCATGACGACGCCGCAGCACGCCGAGTCGGCGATGGCAATGCGCCAGATGACGCCCAGCGCGTTCACGGCCACGGTCAGCGTCAAGGGCCAGGCGGGGGGCACCACCATCGACATGACGTGCACGTATGGAGAATGGCCCGCCAGCGCCCGACACGACGAAGACCATGACACCGGTGACAAGCTGGCTATGGTCGCGGTGGGTCGCGACGGCACCCAAGACCAAGTGGCGACGTGGATCGCAGTCGACGGCACGACGGCCACGCCGAGCGGCTATACGCCGATGCCGATAGAGCAGATCGCCGCCATCTGGATGGTTTCAGCGGACACCGGACAGGTGTACCTCCAACGCAACCTATAGGCAGGCCGCGCCTTGCCCTTTTCTGCGCGCGCCGTCGACGTTCACCGCACCGACCGGATCAGGAGAACACTTTTCGCAGCGGTGATTTCGGCGATAGTCGCGCACCTGTCATCAGACCCGCGAGCGCGCTCGCTGCTGACGGCTTGGGGGACCAGCGGAGCGCTGCGACGGCCCAGCCGACGGGTGAAATCAGTTGCGGATCCGACGCCTGCCCCGGCACTGCGGTCTGTGGCCGCGGCGCGGTGTCCGCGAAGTGGTCGATCATGGCGGGGATGAAGGACGTCATGTCTTGAGGCCCCCGGCTGGTGACGAGGTTTCCGTCCTTGACCACCTCCCGGTCGAGCCACGTGGCGCCGCAGTTCACCAGATCGTCGCGGATGCCCGGCCATGAGGTCAGTGTCCGTCCGTTGAGCAGTCCCGCCGACGCCAGCACCCAGGGCCCGTGGCACAGCGTGGCAATCGGCTTCGCACTGTCGGCGAATTCGCGCACGAACTGCCGTGCCTCTGCGGACTGCCGCAGCAGGTCGGGATTGATGAAGCCGCCTGGCAGTAGGAGACCGTCGTAGTCGGCCGGGTCGGCCTCGGTGATCGTCTTGTCCACACCGACGCGCGTGGCCGGCATATGCAGGTTCACTCCCCGTATCCGTCCGTGTCGCAGGGAAATGACATCGACCTTCGCGCCCGCTAGTTGCAACGCGCGCATCGGTACCGTCAACTCGACCTTTTCGAAGCCGTCGGCCGCAAGGGCGGCGATTCGGCGGCCGAGAAGCCGTCGCATGCTGGGCATGGGTTCCTCCCGTCGCTCGGTGGCTCTCAACCGCGTGGCTGGCTGCTCAAGCAATGCAGCCATACCCTCAACCAACCCGGTTACGCACGGTTCTTAGGGCCGTATTGGAGTCGGATTTGTGGCTCGTTGACTCGGTCGAACAGAGACCGGCGACCTGCGTTTGGCCGACTGGAGTGTGGGTACGCGATTTCAATGCCAGGCGGCCAATCATCAATCTTACTCCTCGCCGATCCCGGTGCTCCAGCGGCGATCGCCGAACGTCTGTCGGATTCGCTACCCAATGCACTGACGGAACCTGCTACCGCAAAAGACAAGTGGGACGTGTCTGTGCGGCGTCACGCCTATCCCATCGACGAGCATGCCGATGTCTCGGAGGTGGTCGGCACCGTTGACCCGGCTGGCGAGACGGAGGACGTCGTCATCTATCTGACTGATCTGCCCCGGCGTCAGGGGACGACGCCGGTGATAGCAGACATCAGCGTGCCCGACCGGTTCGGCGTGATATCGATCCCCGGGGTCGGTGGTGTGTTCATCGATCGCCGGGTGCGGAACTTGGCGCAGACCGTCGTGGCCGAGGTGACGGACCGGTCGAGCGCGCACAACCCGTCCGTGAAGCGGCTCACGCGGACACAGGACGACGACGTCATTCGGTACGTCGCGCCGTCAGCGCTGTCACGCCTGCGGCTCCTGGCGGGCATGGTTTACGCCAACCGACCGTGGCGATTGGTCACTGGAATGTCCAAGGTGTTGATGGCGGCGTTCGCCACTGGAGCGGTGAGCCTTGCGTATCCGACGATTTGGCAGTTGTCCAACACGATGGGCCCATGGCGGTTGAGCACGGCGACGATCCTGGCGAGCACGGCGCTGATCGCCTGGCTCATCATTGAACACAAGTTGTGGGAACGGCCGCAATCAGCCGGCGAGCGCGACCGTGCGGTGTTGTACAACGCATCGACTGTCGTGACCCTGACAATCGGTGTGGTCATCTTCCATGCCGGGCTGTTCATCCTGCTTCTGGTGACCGCGTGGTGGACGCTTCCACCGCAAATGGTCGCTCAGAACATCGGCCGTCCGTTCGGACTTTCCTCCTTGTTGTTGATGGCCTGGTTGGTGGCAGCAGTCGCCACACTGGGCGGTGCCCTGGGATCGGGGATGGAGGACGACGAGGCCGTGAAGGCCGCGGCGTACGGGGCTCGGCAGCGTCAGCGATTCGAGAAATCGAACTGACAAACGCCTCATGGTGAGTCGGCTTGCAGCGCAAAGTCGTTAGGGCCGTTTGGTGCCAATCTATTCCCGGGCTCAGCCGAGGACTTGCAGTGCGGTTCGTCCGCCGCGGCATGGGGTAGCGGTGAAGATGATGCTGTTGCCGGACAGCACCAATGCTGCTGCGCCTCAATAGGTTACGGCGGTGATGAAGGTGTCAATGACGTCGAAGCCGGTCGTGGTGTTTCGGGCGTGGCTGGCGATGGCTAGTCGGGAGTGGTCGTCGACGATGTCGAAGGATTTCGACGGTGTGATCGGCGAGCTGCCAATGGGTGACGTCGGCTTGCCAACATTGGTTGGGCATGTCGGCTCGGATCCGTTTCCAAGATGAGCGGGGCCGTTTGTGGGGCTGGGGAACGACGAAACCGCGCCGGTGCAGGATGCGCCAGACGGTCTATACCGCCGGCACGGGGGTGATCGACGCGTCGGTGGCTAGGTGCGCGGCGATGGTGTCGGCCCGGGCGTCGTAGTCCTGTCTGGTGAGTGTCTTGCGCAGCCGCACGATGGCCTCGTCGACGGCGGCCTCCACCGCCCGTGGGTTGCGGTGGGCGGCGCGAGTGCGGTTGCAACGCCGTCGGCCCTTCGCGTTCGTAGCGGTGACAGCTGCTGCACCCAATGCGGGAGACGTCGTAATCGCGGGCCACCTCGCTCTTGCTGCGCCCTTCCACAATCACGGCGGTGATAACGAGCTGCGCCTTCGTACATGGCCGACCTCCCGGCTGAGCAGAGGCGTCAACTATGTCGCGAGACAGCTGCCAACTATGTCGTGGAATCAGACACTCTTAACCCGACAGACGTTCATCGCAGGTCTGAGCAGTCGGACGTACCCGCGAACGTAACGGATGTCGTTGCGGGGGCGAGCGCAGGTCAGAAGCCGCGAGCTGCGATTCGGTTCCCTGAGCAGCTATAAGAGGGCGAAGATCCGCACGCTCGATGGCCCTCGAACCAAGCGTAATGACGTTCGGCGACGGCCGATACACCACGGCGTCGCATGGTTCGGCAGTGCCAGGTCGCGTGTCCGCCGCCGCCATGTCTGAGGCCGGCGACGTGGTCGAGGAGGACTTCAGTTGAAGCAGAGCGTGGGCGCGGTGGGGCATCGACTCGCGTCAGGGGAGTGAATTAGCCGCCACGATGCGAGCGACCAGGCTGCCGTGACGTACAACGTCGATAACGTTCCCAGCCGCGACTCGGTCGAAGTACGGCGCTGCATTGTGCCGTAGCTGGCTGAGCGGAATCGTTGCGTTCGGAGCCGGTGGTTTCGCCCCGCCGGTGCTCTCGCCGTCACTAGGTGGTTCGGAAAAGGGCGGCACCATGAACGCCACTAGCCTGCCGCGACGAACAATCTCGAGTGTCTCGCCTGCCGAAACCCGCTCCAAGTAACCGCATGCATAGCACTTGAGCTGCCCTAGACCAATTCGCACCGCCATGCCGTCTAAAGTTAGCCAAAAGTGGGCGCTCTCGCCCGAGAATGACTGCAATACGGCGGATGAAGAATCTTTCACGGGGATGCCGCATCATCCAGCGTCTTCTGCGGCCGCCCACCTAGTACCGAACAACGCAAGTATCTCGGAGAATGGAGAGGGCGTTGGTGCTGCTGTCACGATTGCATCGAGGCACGGCGCGGCCTTCGGTGGTGGCAAGGGCACCGACAACAGCGGCCACATCAATGGCAACGCAGATTTCCTGTCGATGGTGGGGAAGTCCACGTCATCGTGCCCAACGACGGCGTCCGCACGTCTCCAGTACCCGGCAAGGCACCACCACGGCCCACCCCGGCGTCGGCATAGCAAGATCGTCGTCGCCACGGGATGACGAGCTCAGGGTGTTACGGGAAACGTGGAGGCACTGATGGCCCCACCTGGCCTGTGAGCGGATTCGCCTGCGGTGTCGACCCCGTCTGTGCTCGCTGCTGCACCGCTTGGGACAAAGAGTTGAGCTGCTCCACGAGCTGACGCCGGTCTTCTTCAGACTGCTGATAGAACGTCCACATACCCCAGGCGGCCGGCCGCACGTAGAGGGTCACTTTTTCCCGCCGACGAGGATTCGGCGCCAGCACCGCAGGAACGGCAACCACTCGGTCCTGCATCGAGATCAGTTCTTGCGCGAGCGCCTTCACGTCCACCGAGTCCTGAAGCTCGTAAACTGACGACTGGTGCGCCATGTGCGCCGGCCCCTGCAGTGCGAGATACCACGCCATTCACATCTCCTTCGCGTTCGTAAAGCGCCAGCATAGAGGCGGGGGCTGTCCGATTAACGGTGGATCTTGACCTTGGCATTGGTTAGTTGCCGGTCGGGTTGATCCGGCCGTCGAGGTGATAGCGAACGCGTTAAGTGCTGGCTTCCACCTCATCGCCCATCGTCCCTTACCTCGCGTGGTCGGATCCAGTGATCGGGTGACGAGGTAGGGACACTTCATGGGAAGCTTGTTCGGTCGATGCAGACGGCCGTCTGTCCGAGCAGTTCCGGTGTGCGCGGACTGAACTGAGAAACTTCACCGTTGACGCTCAGTCGTTTCGATGCGCCTTACGGGCGAACGCGTGGCGCAAGCAGCACCGCATCAATGCTATTGCCGCAACTGACCCTTGGCCGAAAAGGCCGAAGGTGGGGTCGTGACGAAGCAACAGTAGCCGGACGTGGATCGTCCCCCTCCGTGCGGAGGGGGACGATTCGTTCGTCGTGACTTCGGGCCGCTAGCTCAAGCGACTCCGAATGTCATCAGTCCTTGGCTCGGTGTCCTGGGCCTCATTTGATTGCTTCTTCTTCCCGGGCCGCCGAGGGCATTCTTGACGCCGGCACTCAGCTTCTTGAGCGACGAGCTGAACTGTTTGCCGCTCTTCGTCATTGACCCGCTCAGTTGGCTGCCAGACTTGTTGGAGCTGCCGCTGGCGAGCGTCGTGGGCGCGAACCTGTTGGAACTGCCCGCAGCGAGGAGGTTGATGCTGGTGCGCTCGACGTTAAACGGGGTCCTGAGCTCGATGCCGAAGTCCGAGTTGGTGACTGGCTCCGTAAGCGCCGTTCTGATTGTTCACCCCGTTAAGGCCAGCGATTGCCCCGGGGCCCGGCCCCGCGACCGCCGCGTTGTTGTTGCCGAAGGCGTTAAACGCCAGTTGAAACCGAGCCCCGGTATTCAACCCCGTGCCCGGAGGGCTTCCCGCGAAGTAGATTGTTGCCGTCGCCGAAGGCGTTAGTGGTGTTGTTCACGATGCCCGCTGAAGTAAGGGTACTGTGCTGCCGAGAAATTGAGCGCGCTGTTGCCGACGCCTGCGGACGGTGGAGTCCGCTGCTGCCGTGTAGCCACCGAGGCTGTCTGCGAGGTTGAAGAGACCCTGCGCACTCGCCGAACTTCCCGCGGTAGCGAGGCGACGTTGCCTATGGCCGGTATCGCCCTCAACAGATTCCGGCGTCGCCCGCCCGCGTCGATGGGTTCGCCGAGCCCACCGAGAGGCGAGGTTGAAGGTGGCGAAACGGCCGCCACGATTGCCGGCAGTTGCCGTGCTGCCATTTTCCACGTCCTCCGCTAGGCCCTCGCCGAGCACGATCGCGAAGCTGCCGAAATCGGACTCGCATCCGTCGCCAATGTCCGAAGCCGCTGATGCTAAAGCACGATGCGTTGGCCGTTCCGACCCCACCCAGTGACGCCGTCGCCAACGCCACCGATGCCCCCGACGCCAAAGCAGCCCGCACTAAGCCGTTGTTGAGCTTGTCCCTCGTGGCTAACCCGACGCATAAGCACTTGGTTTTCCTCCCGTTGTCGCAAGTTGCTGGCTGACCAAAAATACATTGCTCATTGGGAGAAGGGCACTGAATCGGCAAAATTTCACGCCACCAACAGTTCTCCAAGTCTGGCTTCGACCGAATCGGTCGCACGGACGCTTCTACCGCAAATGACAACCGAATTCGGCAAGTCGTTCATCAGCGATAAGTCAGCCCCGTTCAGACCTGTAGCAAACGAATCGACGCCGAGGTGACGTTCGGAATTAGTTGCCAAACGAGGGCACGATCACCCTTCAAGTGGCCCGAGGGTCCGGGCACCGCGCCACCACTCCCTGAGGTCAAGCGAACATCACCGGTCACGCACTGGTCGCCGACCGATGGCAGCAACGACGTGAGAGAGCGCGTGAATGCACTACCAATAGTGGCGGGACGACCCTTGCCCCAGGGATAGGAAACCTTGCCCTGCCAGACGTGGAATCTGGCTTTCCGGCGATTACGAAAGGCTCTCTGACACCGGAGTATTTCTCTCAACAACTTCACAACCCCACCCACGAGAGGAACTCACGATGTCCGAATCAACCACCCGCAACCTGTCCCGCTTCAAGTACGCAGCGACGCTCCTCGGTGCGTTCGCCATTCTCGCCATCGCTCCGGCGACCGCCCACGCGGTCGATAACAACCCGAGCCCCGGCGAAGGCGGCGGATGCACCTACATCGACAAGGACGGCTATCCGATCCCGATCGACGACGGTCAGTCCGTGATCGTCGACGGAAAGACCGTCACCTGCAGCGGCGGAACGATCAGCACCGCACTCTCGCCGAAGAAGAACATCGGCAACGTACGAGTGCCAGTCATCAAAGGCACTCTGCCGGTGCTCGCACAACCCTGACCACACCGGAACCAGTCGGCCCGCCACCTTCCCCCGGGGTGGCGGGCCGGCCTGTCAGTTTCCCCGGCTCATCGACCCGATGAAGTAGGTCTCCCGGCCGGTCGGATATCCGCCGCCGTCGGTGGCGATGTGGACGTGGTCGAAATGGTTGGCGGTCTCGTTGCCGTAGTCGGCAGTCCAGCTCGGTGCGCCGATGCCCGGGTAGAAGCCCTGCCGCCAGATCACGTGGATGACTCCCCAGCGTTGAGCGTTCGCGAGCGCCATTCCGGCGATCTGGTTGCCCAGTTCGATCCCTTCCTTGCTGTTGTGGTTCGGGATCATCACGTCGATAGCCAACCCGTTGGGATGCCACTTCAAAGCGTCCTGGCGGGCGCCGCCGATAGTGGTGATCTCCGGGAACAGCACGCTGATCGCACGGGCCACCCAGATCGTGTGCACCTGCAGCCCGGCTTCGGGAGCAATGCCGACCGGTAGCGCGAACGCCGCCGTCTGACCGGCGACCGGTGCGCTCGCGGCGATCAGTTCTGGCGCCGGGGGACTGTCGGGTGCCGGCACGCTGGTCGCAACCACTCCCTGCGCTGGCGGGGCTGCTGCCGGAGCCTCGCCGTTTGTGCCCTGGTCATAGAGCATCGCGGCAGAAACGGCTACCGATGCCACCACGACCAACAGACGCCCCCGGCCGTTGGCTAACTTGCCCTCACCCACGAGCGCAGCTTACGTCGGTGCCCGGAGCCACGAGGCAATCTTCGGCGCGCGGTGCTGAGAATCAGGGCTCTGTAGGCAATGACGAACGGGCCCGTGATACCCCCGCTCGTCCACCCAGTGATCTGCATAACCCCAGGCAGGGGACATCCGGGTTGCAACAGGTCGGGGCATTCCGGTTTAGGTATAGCTGTGCCAGAGATGAATCGTCGCAATGTGATGTTGATGATGGGGGTCGGCCTGGCGGCCGCGCCCGCGATAACCATCCCCAGGGCCAGGGCCGTTCCGCCGCTGCCGCCCGCGGCGCCCCCGGGTGGCCAGACCTACATCTTCCAGGATGAGTTCGACGGCCCCGCCGGTTCCGCCCCGGATGCCTCCAAGTGGGAGACCGCGCTGGAGCGTGAGTCGATGGAGGACCCGACGTTCTGGGAGTTGCCCGAGAATGTCGGCCAGTACCGGGACGACCGCCGGAATCTCTTCGTCGACGGCAAGTCGAACCTCGTTCTGCGCGCCGCCAAGGACGGGAAGACCTATTACAGCGGCAAGGTGTTCGGGAAATTCCGGGGCGGCATCGGCCACACCTGGGAGGCCAGGATCAAGCTGAACTGTCTGACGCCGGGTTGTTGGCCCGCGTGGTACATGGCCAACAACAGCCCCGACAAAGGCGGCGAAGTCGACCTGATGGAGTGGTACGGCAACGGCAACTGGGCCGCCGGGACTGCAGTCCACGCGAATTTGAACGGCGGCGAACACGTCAGCCAGGGCATCACGCTGGACAGTGCCTGGCACACGTGGCGCGTCCAGTGGGATCAAGCCGGTATGCGGTTCTGGAAAGACTACGCCGACGGTGCGAAGCCGTACTTCGACGTGCCTGCGGGTTCGCTTCCGACCTGGCAGTTCAACGACCCCGGCTACCAGATGTATCCGATCCTCGGCCTTGCCGTCGCCGGATCCGGCGGTGGCGACCCCAGCGGGGGAACCTACCCGGCCGACATGCTCGTCGACTACGTCCGGGTCTGGTAGCGGCGAGCCGACACCGCCCGCCGGGGTAGTCCTACTCAACCAGGCGGAGCGGGTACCGGGCATCCTGGACTGATGCCGCTCCCCACGCCGGTCCCCGACGCCCGCACGGTCGCCGTGAGCACCGATCCCGCGCGCGACCGCGCGATCGACGTCGCCCGGCTTACCGCACTGGTCGTGGTGATGTTCGGCCACTGTGCGCTGCTGCTCGCCACCATCGGATCCAGCGGGCTGTGGATCGGGAATCTGCTCGGCGAGGTGCCTGCGCTCGCCCCGATCACCTGGCTCGTGCAGGTCATGCCGCTGTTCTTCCTGGCCGGCGGCGCCGCGGGCGCGTACGGCTGGCGTGAGGGCGCGCCGTGGGGAACCTGGTTACTCACCAGAGCGCAGCGGCTGTGTCGTCCGGTGTTCTGGTATCTCGCGTTCTGGACTGTCGCGCTGGCTGCCACCTCGATGATCCTCGGAGCGGATTCCGCGGCAGGCCTCGGCAGGGAGTGCGTCGCGCTGCTCTGGTTTCTCGGTGTCTACCTCGTTGCGTTGGCCTTCGTTCCCGCGCTGACCCGGATGCGATCGGGGCGGGCAGTCGCCGTCGTCGTCGGGTCCCTTCTGGTGGCGGCGACGATGGTCGACGCCGTCCGAATCGGCACCGGGGAGATGATGTCCGGCGTCGCCAATTTCTTGATCGTCTGGTTGATTCCCGTCGCGATCGGTGTGGCCTACGCGCGCCGGCTGATCGGTGTCCCGACCGCTCTGGTGGCGGCCGCAACGGCGTTGACCGCCCAGGTGTTACTGGCCGTCTTCGGTCCGTACGAGGTCTCGCTCGTCGTGACGGGAACGGAGCACATGTCGAACGTGACTCCGCCGACCCTGCTGCTGGCCCTGCACTGCACCTGGATGTCGTGCGCGTTCGTCGCCGTCGCGGGCCAGGTGCGCCGATGGGCGCAGCGGCCCCGGGTGTGGCAGGTTGTCGCAGTGGGCAACGGGGGAGCAATGACGCTGTATCTCTGGCACATCCCGGCCATCGCCGTCGCCACCTTCACGTTGCACGCAGTCGGCTTGGACGCCTACGACGTTGACGCCCGGGGGTTCTGGGCGTTACTCGCGCTGCGGGCAGCGGTGTTCGCCATCGTCATGCTGGCCACCTTCCTGCTGCTGTCACCCCTCGAGCATCGTCGGCTTCCGTGGTGGGACAACAGGGTTCGGGCAACCGGTGTCGGGTCGACCGCGGCCGGTGCGCTGATATGCGTTGCCGGCGTCGCGCTGGTCCTCCTCGCCAAGAACGGGTTGGCCGGTGCGGCCGGCTACACGCTGTTCGGCTGTTTCCTGGCTGCCGCGCTGGCCGCGCGCACGAGTGCGGGTATGTCTGCACGCCATCGACATGCATCCTGACGGTCACGTCATAGTCGCGGATTGAGAACGATCAACGGATCGTGGTGCCGTTCGGCAAACTGTCGAACTAGGCTCACCGAGCAATTGTCGCCATCGTTGTCTGGGGCGACGTCGGTCAGACGAGGGCGGGGCCCAGCGAGTGCGCACAGTATTGGGGCTGTCGAAGACGTCGACCAGTATCGGCTGGGTCCTGGTCGACGAAGAAGACGTCGCAGGCGAGCCACTTGATCACGACGCTTTCGACATCACGGACGCCAGCGCAGTCGCTCCCGCGGCCACCGCACGACGCGTTCGCGACATCGCGACGGCGACCGGTCACACCGTCGACTCCGTTCATGTGACGACAAGCGGAAACCCGTCCTCGCTGCGGGATGTGCTGATGGAGTCGGGTTTCAGCGACGTGGTGTGCGTTTCATTGACAGAGGCCACCCGGGCCTGGGCGATCGACACGGGGCGTTCGAACAATCAGCAGAAGCCCGCGGTATGCGTACTGGGGCGCGATTCGGCGTCGCTGTCGGTGATCGACACGTTCAGTGGCGCAACGCAGTACGCCACGACGACCACTTCGGGTGACGCGACTTCTCTGATCCAATGGCTGGCAACCACTTTCGGCGTATGGGATGAACTGCCGGACGTTTTGTACCTGATCGGTCCGCGGTGCCGACTCGACGAAGTCACCGACCCGTTGGACAAGAGCTTGTGGATGCCGGTGGTGGCGTCACACGACGCGCAGCTCGCCCTGGCGCGTGGGGCTGCGTGCGCCAGCAGGTCGCACATCGAGCAGCATGTGGTCGACCGGCGCTCCGGCTTTGCGCCGCGTCCGAGGACGCTCGCCGTGGTGGCTGCGGTCACGGTCGTGTCATTGTTCGCGCTGTCGTCCGCCGGCCGCCCGATCCTGCTGACGCAGAACGACGTTCGGCAATCGGCAACTGCGCCTGCAGGCCCCTCGCGACAGCGTCCCGAGCGCTATCGCGCCGGTGCGCTCCGCCACCGCAGGCCCAAGCGCCCCGACCGGTTCCCGACGCGCTTGCACCCGAGTCGATGGCGGCACATCCAGCCGTCGGGCGTAGTGCGGCTGAGGCGGTTCCGCCAGCCGACCACATCCCCGACATGCAGCCTGTGCAGCACCTTCCCGAGGCGGCGACCCCGGCCGCACCCGGCCCGGCTGCGCCCATCCCGGGGGAACCGGTCCCGCCTCTGTCGACGCCGGATCCCGTCGACGAAGTGGGCACTACGGTCGACGGACTGCCGTGAACTAGAGGCGGCCCGCCGCGAATGTCGCTGCCTCGCCGACCATTCCGTTCACCGGATACAGAGCGTGGGCGAAACTCGGTCCGCCACCCGGGGTGCCGTCGCAGATCGTGTCGCCTTGCGCGCACAACTGGATGGTCTTTGCCGCGTAAGCCGGACCGATCACGATGGACGGCGCCCCGTATTGGCTCGTCCATGCTTCCGACGGCTTGCCGAACAGGGCGACCGCGGCGACGTGGTTGGCCACCTCGAGCGGCAAGGGCTGGGGGACGAACGCAGCGGGCACTCCTGGCGGCACGGAGGCCGACGTGACGAATCCCGCGACCGCTGCGCCTTGCGAGTAACCGCCGAGCACGATACGGGTGTTCGGACAGTTCGCGGCGGTGGACTGGACGTGGCCGCCGGCGTCCCTGATGCCGTCGACGACGTTCTGGGCGAACGCCATCGTGTTGTTGAAGTCGCCGCTGGCGGCGTAGTTGACCGGATACACCGCGACGGACCTGGTACCCGTCTGCGACCGCAGCGCGTCGATGAACGCCTGCCCGACCCCGCCCACGCCGGGGGGCTCGCCGGTCCCGCGAGCGAAGATCACTTCCACGTCCGGGCACGGCTCCGCCGCTGCGGAGGGGAGGCTGCTGAAGGTGAGCGTGGCCGCAAAGGCGGTCATCACCGCAACGCCGATCAGGCGGGCGATGCGACGTGGGTTCACGTGTTTCATGGGCAGGGGAGTACCCCGCTCCGCCGCGTTATACCCGGCCGGCGGCGAACGCGGCGGCCTCGTCGACCATCCCTGTCTGCACATATGCGCCGTGAGCGCGCATATCGCGGCCGCCCTCGAAGCAGATCGGATCGTTCGGCACACACATCTCGACGGCCTTCGCCTTATAGAGCGGGCCGATCGAGGGCAACGGACCGGCGGACAGGCTGTCGGCGAACGTGCTGCGTGCGCCCCCGAACTCGGCTACGGCCGCGACGTGGCCGGAGACGTCGGCGGGCATGGAGGTGGTGGCCAGATCGACCACCGCCGCACCCTGGGAGTAACCGCCGAGCACCATCTTCGCGTCGGGGCAGTCGACCGCCATTCTCTGGACATGTGCACTCATGTCGTCGCTTCCTGCGGGTGCGCTTCGTGCGAAATCGTTGCTCGCCGGGTAGTTGACCGCGTAGACCCCGACCGTACGACCGCCCAGGTGCGACTGGACGGAGTCGACGAACGCCTGGCCGATACCGCCGACTCCCGGTGGCTCGGTCGTGCCGCGGGCGAACACGACCTCCACGTCAGGGCACGGCGCAGCGCTTGCCAGGGGTGCGACGGTCGAGAACAGGGGGAGTGCTCCGGTGATCGTCACCGACGCACCGATGATGCGGGCGACGCGGCCCGCTGGAGTCGATCTCATGCTGATATGTCGCTGCCGGGCGCCTGCATGTGACAAAGGCACGGGCAGGCCGTCGCGGCGGGTCGGCTCCGGCACATCCTTCAAACAGGGCAAAGGCTCCAGAAGGCCGTGAGAGGCGGCGGAGCCCCGGTACGCTGACCGTCGAAGCCGGTATGACGCGGAGGGGAAACGATGAAGCTGATGGCAGTACTCGCGCTGGCCTGCGGTGTTGTCGCCGCACCGATGTCGGCGGCCGGTACCGCCTCGGCCGCGCCGGGGACCTGCGACGGCGTCGACTGTGTGCCATTCGTGGATCGCAACATCGTTCCTGCCGACCCTTGCCAGTTCACCTCCCGGTACCCGTTCGGACTGGACGCGACGGGTAAGACCTTCGTCTGCGTCGCGAAGAACAAATGGGTGCCGGTGGCTCCGCTGATCGGCGTGCGCACAATGCGGGCGCCGTGCGACGAGAAGGTGCCCGGTACCGCGCAGTCACCCCTAGGCCAGTTGATGGACTGCGAGGGGCAGGCCTGGACCGCGTACAACGACGTGCTCTATTACGACTGACCACTCGGCGGCCCGATTCGGTCAGCCGCCGTTGGTCACGGGGTTCGACGAGAGCGTGATGATCTGGCCGTTCTTCCACACGCACCACCGTCCACCCCATCCGGTGGTCCACACCACGGGCTCACCCAGCCAGGTCTCGGCCGGTTTGCGCGGCGCCCAGTCCGGAACGGGATCGCCGACGGCGGCCCACGGCGGATTGGGCGGCGGCGGAGGATCGGCGCTTGCCGCACCGGCGCCGGCAATGGCCGCAGCCAGTCCGGCGGCGGCCGCGACTGCAGCCACCCTGGGTCGCGTGAAGGTCACGTCCAGTCCCAGACAGTCGGATCGTTCGGCGGGTAGTTCATGCAGACGTCGGTGCCGTGGGCGGCGACGCCCTTGTTGTTGAAGAACAGCTTCGCCCAGTTACCCCAGTGTGTTGCCATCTGCTCGTAGTAGACGTTGGTCGCGGTGTCCTCCGAGTACTGGCGCCGGCCCGCGTAGTCCAGCGAGAAGAACCAGTAGATGCGGTCGCGGGCGGCGTCCTGAACGTCCACAGGCCTGTTGTGGTAGTCGATCATGTAGCGCTGGTAGTAGATCGGGTCGGTGTCGCGCGTGGCGGCCATGTACTGGTCGACGGTGCAGGTGGTCTTGAGTATCCGGTTAGGGATCGGATAGTCGTCCGTTGCGTCGGCCGACCCGACGGCCGGAACCGTCAGCGCGATGGCGCTCAGGGCGCTCACTGCGATACTCGCCTTGACCAACATGATTGTCTCCCTTGCTATTACGAGCGTTCCGCGGGCAGAGCGGGACCGTCTGGGACCGGCGGCTGTTCTGCCTCCGGCGGCACTCCTGCGGCTTGCTGGAGTATCGGCACCTTGTCGGGGCAGTAGGTGCGCAATGCGGCGCCCAGGAACTGCCACGTCTGCTCCGTCGTGGTGTTCTTGTTCAGCTGCCGCCGGACGAACTGGGCGGATGCATAGGCATCGTGATCGAGGTTGTTCCACAACCGCTTGCACGTGATCTTGCCGATCCACGCGTTGTAGTCCTTCTCGCCGTAGATGCCGTAGATGTGCAACTCGTTGTAGAAGTCGGTGTCGGGGTCGGCCTGTGCGGGCGCCGCCACCGCGAGCGCAGGCACTGCCACCGCGATCGCCGTCAACACGGTCGAAGCGAGCCGTTTCATCGTCATCGTTACCTACCTAGTGGGGTGCGATCGGGCCCGTTGGGGTTTCGTCGTGTGCGTGCCTGCCAGGCGTGCTGCCGACCGCCGCGAGTTCCGGCTTGGGCTGCGGCCACGGCTCGGGGACGGGGCGCTGGCGCACGCGCTGCGGCCACCAGAACCAACGGCCGAGCAGCGCGGCGATCGCCGGGGTCATGAACGACCGGATCACCAGCGTGTCGAACAGCAGGCCGAGGCCGATGGTCGTACCCACCTGGCCGACGACGCGAAGGTCGCTGACCACCATCGACATCATGGTGAAGGCGAACACCAGCCCCGCCGAGGTGACCACCGAGCCCGTACCGCCCATCGATCGGATTATGCCAGTGTTGATGCCTGCGTGGATCTCCTCCTTGAACCTGGACACCAATAGGAGGTTGTAGTCCGAGCCGACCGCCAACAGGATGATGACCGACATCGCGATGATCATCCAGTGCAGATGCATGCCGAGGATGTACTGCCAAATCAACACCGACAGCCCGAACGACGTGCCCAGCGACAGCAGCACCGTGCCGACGATCACCGCGGCGGCGACCACCGCTCGAGTGAGCAGCAGCATGATGATGAAAATCAGACACAGCGAGGCGATCCCGGCGATCAACAGGTCGAAGTTCGAACCGTGCTGCATGTCCTTGTAGGTGGACGCAGTGCCCGCCAGGTAGATCTTCGACCCCTCCAGCGGTGTGCCCTTGATCGCCTCGAACGCCGCGTTGCGGATCTGGTCGATGTGCGAAATGCCTTCCGGCGTCGCGGGATCCCCTTCATGGGAGATGATGAATCGGACCGCCTTGCCGTCGGGTGAGACGAACATCTTCATCCCGCGCTGGAAGTCGGGGTTGTCGAACACCTCGGGTGGCAGATAGAACGAGTCGTCGTTCTTGGACGCGTCGAAGGCCTGGCCCATCGCAGTCGAGTTCTCCTGCAGCGCCTTCATCTGATCCTGCTGACCCTTCTGGCTCTGGTACATGGTCAGCGTGATGTTCTTCATGTTCTTCATCGTCTGGATCATCGACGGCATGATCGCGACCAGCTGCGGCATCAGGGTGTCCAGGCGCTCGAGCTGAGGCACCAGCCGCTGCACGTCGTCGGTGAGAACGTCGATGCCATCCAGGGTGTCGAAGATCGCGCGCAACGAATGGCACACCGGGATGTCGTAGCAGTGCGGTTCCCAGTAGAAGTAGTTGCGGATCGGCCGGAAGAAGTCGTCGAAATCGGAGATGTTGTCTCGCACTTCGCCGATGTCGACGGCCATGTTCTTGGTCTCCAAGACCATGGCGTGGGTGGTGTCCGCCATCTGCTGGGTCAGGTTCTGCATGCGTTCCATCGTCTCGATGGTCGTCTGCATGTCATTGGCCTGCGTCAGCATGTTGGCCATGACCTTGTCCATGTAGTCCTGGTTCATCTGCTGGGTGGTGCCCTGCATGCTGATCTGGAACGGGATGGACGTGTGCTCGATCGGCGTGCCGAGCGGCCGGGTGATGGTCTGCACGCGGCCGATACCGGGAATGTGGAAGACGCTCTTGGCGATTCGGTCCACAACGAGCATGTCGGCCGAATTGCGGACGTCGTGGTTCGTCTCGACCAGCAGCATCTCCGGATTCATCCGCGCCTGCGGGAAGTGCCGGTCGGCGGCCTGATAACCCTGATTGGCCGGAATGTCGGCGGGCAGGAACTCGCGGTCGTTGTAGCTGGGCACATATCCGGGCAGGGCGAGCAGGCCGATCAGGGCGAGCGCGATGGTGGCCACCAGAATCGCTGCGGGCCACCGCACCACCGCGGCACCGATCTTGCGCCAGCCGCGGGTGCGCATCGTGCGCTTGGGATCGAAGAGCCCGAATCGGCTGCAGACGGTGAGCAGCGCGGGCGCCATCGTCAACGCCGCGATGACCGCGACGAGCATGCCGATGGCCAACGGAATACCGAGGGTCTGGAAATAGGGCAGCCGGGTGAAGTGCAGGCAGAACGTGGCGCCCGCGATCGTCAGGCCGGAACCCAGGATCACGTGCGCGGTGCCGTGGTACATGGTGTAGAAAGCGGTTTCGCGATCTTCACCGCTCGACCGTGCTTCGTGGTACCGGCCGACCAGGAAGATCGCATAGTCGGTCCCCGCCGCGATCGCCAGCGTGGTGAGCAGGTTGACCGCGAACGTCGACAAGCCGATCAAGTCGTAGAAGCCGAGGGACGCGACGATTCCTCGCGCCGCCGCCAACTCGATGAACATCATGACCAGGACGAGCAGCACGGTCACGATCGAGCGGTAGACGAACAGCAGCATCAGGAAGATGACGCAGATCGTGATTCCCGTGATGAGCCGCAAGCTCGAGTCGCCCGCGTGATGCTGGTCGTTGGTGAGCGGGGCCGGCCCGGTGACATATGCCTTCAACCCCGGTGGCGGGTTCGAGTCGGCGACGATGTCGCGCACCGTTTCGACCGACTCGTTGGCCAGGCTCTCACCCTGGTTACCCGCCAGGTAGAGCTGAACGTAGGCGGCCTTGTTGTCGGCGCTTTGCGATCCCGCGGCGGTCAGCGGATCGCCCCAGAAGTCCTGGATGTGCTGGACGTGCTTCTTGTCCGCCTCGAGCTTGTCGATCAGCCCGTCGTAGTACCTGTGGGCTTCATCGCCCAGTGGCTGGTCACTCTCCAGCACGATCATCGCCGAGCTGTTGGAGTCGAACTCTTTGAAGTCCGAGCCGATGCGTTTCATCGCCTGCATCGACGGCGCATCGTCGGGCGCCAGCGACACCGAATGTGCCTCGCCGACCTTCTCCAGCTGCGGTGCGATGACGTTGACCATCACCACCAGCGCCAGCCAGCCCAGGAGAATCGGCACCGAGAAGAGGCGGATGAACCGCGGGATCATCGGGTGTGCGCCGATATGCGTGTTGCTCATGCGGACTTCACCAGGCAGAACGTCTGCGCATTGAGACCGTCTGTGCTGTTCTCGTTCTTGACCACGCCGTCCACCGTGATTCGGCAGCTGATCGTGTCACCGTCGCTCTGCGCGACGATGTTGGGGCTGGCGGCCGGGGCCGTGGTCGTCAGCGTCAGCGACCACGGCAGCGGGACGTTCTGCGCCTTCTGCGGCTGAGCGTCCAAGTCCAGGTAGTTGATGGTGGCGATGGCTCCGGGCTCCCCGTAGATCTCGTACTTGACTTCCTTCGGGTTGAACGGCGCCGGGTCGTTGATCAAGCCGGCGCCGGGGCGGGTCAGCTCGGTCTTACCGAACACGCCGCGGAGGCGGTCGACCACGAACAACCCGAGCAAAACCACCGCGACGACGAGGAGCGGCACCCAGACGCGCCGCAGCGGCTTCAGCACTGGAAGCCTCGCCGCCCGACCGCCGGGATGACGATTTCCGCCCGACCCATTCAAACTCTCCCTAGGATGTTGGCTCCTGCTTAACTTAGCCGATATAACTTCTGTTGGCGCAACAGGCTAGCGCAAATATTCGGCGGCTTCGGACGCCCCGGCCGCGCATCGACGGGCGTGCCGGTCCCGACCTGGCGAATCCGCCCAGAAATCCCGCAAGTAGCCGTAATCTCCGGCTAGGCCGGGGGCGCGGCCCAAGGGGAGGCAGTGATGGCCGTCGTTGAAAACAAGGGCGGCGGGCTGGTCCGCCGGTTAACCGTTGCCGCGCTCGCCGCCGCGATGCTGGCGGGCCTCCATGGCGCACCGACGGCAGCCGCGTTCTCCAATGTGCCTGTCGAACAGCTCACCGTGCCGTCACCGTCCATGGGTCGCGACGTCCGCGTCGAATTCCTCGACGGCGGCGCGGGCGCACATGCGCTTTACCTGCTGGACAGCATGGAGGCCGGCGACGACTTCAACGGCTGGGACATCAACACCGCCGCTTTCGACTGGTACAAGGACTCAGGGATATCGGTCGTCATGCCCGTTGGCGGGAAGTCGAGTTTCTACAGCGACTGGTACGGACCGGCCTCGGGCAACGGCGGGACCTCCACCTATAAATGGGAGACGTTCCTGACCCAGGAGTTGCCCTCGTATCTGGCCACCGACAAGAACGTGCCGTCGACCGGCAACGCGGTTGTGGGGTTCTCGATGGGCGGTTCGTCAGCGCTGGTGCTGGCCGCTTTCCATCCGCAGCAGTTCGTCTACGCCGGATCCCTGTCGGGCTTCGTCAATCTCTCGGCCCCCAGCCAGCAAGGCCAGGTCGGTATCGCCATGATGTGGAACGGCGGCTTCAACCCAGACGCCATGTGGGGTCCACCGGGTGACCCGGCCTGGGCTCGCAATGATCCGACTGTGCAGGCCGGCAGGCTGGCCGCCAACGGCACCCGCCTCTGGATCTACTGCGGCAACGGCACACCGACCGACCCGGCGTTGGCCAGCCCCGGTGCGCCCATCGCAGGCCTCGGATTCCTCGAAGGATTCGCGATCGATTCGAACAGGGCCTTCGCGGACGCGTACATCGCGGCAGGCGGCAACAATGCGACGTTCAACTTCCCCGCCGGCATCCACAGCTGGGGTTATTCGGGCCAGCAGCTGCAGCAGATGAAACCGGACATGCAGCGGGTTCTTGGCGCCAAACCCGCTACTGTTTGATCACGACAACCGTTCCCGCAGTTCGCGTTTCAAAACTTTGCCGTAGCTGTTCTTCGGCAGTTCTTTGATGAACTCGTAGCGCTTGGGCCGCTTGAAGCGGGCAATGCGGTCCAACAGATGGGCATCCAACTCGGCGGGTTCGGCCTCGCCCACGATGAACGCCACCACCACCTCACCCCACTCGTCGTCCTTGGCGCCCACCACGCCGGCTTCCAGCACCGCGGGATGTTCGAGCAGCGCCTCTTCGACTTCGCGCGGGTAGATGTTGCTGCCGCCGCTGATCACCACGTCCTTCGACCGGTCGCGCAGCGTGAGGAAGCCGCGCTCGTCGAACGAGCCCATGTCGCCGGTGTGCAGCCAGCCGTTCTGCAGCGTCTGAGCAGTGGCCTCGGGATTCTTCCAGTAGCCGGACATCACAACGTCGCCGCGACAGACGATCTCGCCGATCTCGCCGATCGGGGGCGGTGTGCCGTCGGCGCGTAACACCGCCACGTCGACCCCCGAGCGGGCATATCCGACCGATCCGAGGATGGTGTCGTCGGCGTCGCAGTGGTCGGCTCGCCGCAGGCCGGTGATGGTCATCGGCGCCTCGCCCTGACCGTAGAGCTGGGTGAAGACCGGGCCGAACGCCGCCATCGCCTTCTTCAGGCTGTGCACATACATCGGGCCGCCGCCGTACACGACGGTGCGCAGGTTGGGTGGACGCGATCGCCCGGTCTGGACGAGGCGTTGCACCATCGTCGGGGCCAAGAACGCGCTGCAGCCCGGATGGTGGCCGCACAGGTCGAGGAACTCGTCGGGCTCGAACGCGCCGGAAGCCGGAATCACCTGGCGGGCGCCGCGCAGCACGTACGGCGGGACGTACAGGCCGGATCCGTGCGACATCGGAGCGCCGTGCACCAGGCTGCAATCCTGGTCGGGCGAGTCGAAGTCGGCGAGGTGGCTGACCGTCATCGCCATCAGGTTGCGATGCGACAACATCGCGCCCTTGGACCGGCCCGTGGTTCCGCTGGTGTAGAACAGCCACGCCAACTCGGCCGCGTCGGTGCATGGCACTGCTACCGCCTCGGCGCCGAACCGCGACGCGTACGCGTCGCCGCCGATGACCTCGAGGGGCGCGGCGGTGACCGGACCGAGTTGGGCCGCGATCTTGTCCGACGCGAAAACGATTGCGGCGCCGGCGTCTTCGATTATCTGCTGCATCTCGCGCGGGTGCAGCTTGTAATTGATCGGCACGTATACGCACTCGGCCGCCCACACGCCGAACATGAGCTCGATGATCTCGGGCCGGTTCTCGCTTGCCACCGCGATGCGCGCGCCCGGTCCGAAGGCGCGAAGCGCACCCGCCAGCCGCAGCGCCCGGTCCCGAAGCTCGGCCCACGTGAGCTGTTGGTGCTCACCGCGGTACACCGCGCCACGGTTGCCGAAGCGGGCCGCTGCCTGGTGGAGAAGAGCGAACAGATTCATCGTCTTCTGTCCCCCTGCCCTTCGGGCCGGTGGGCCCCCAGCTTGCTTGGGGAGTGCCCCCACTTCGCGCACATCACCGGGCCACCCATTCCGAATTCAGCGCGAAGTCCGACAGGTATTTCGTCGAGCTCCAGCCGCCGTCGACGACGATGGTCTGGCCGTTGATGAAGCCCGCCCCTTCCGAGCACAGAAACGCGACGGTGCTGGCGATGTCGTCGACCCTGCCGAGTCGCTGATGTGGAGTCATCTCCGTGTTGATCTTCCGGAACCGTTCGTCTTCGAGCCGCGCAGCGACCATCGGCGTCAGCGTCACGCCCGGCGCGACGGCGTTGCAACGGATTCCCAGCGGGCCGTACTGGCACGCGATGTGCAAGGTCAACGCCGTCAGACCGCCCTTGGCCGCCGAATAGGCGCCGCCGCGCAGGCCACCGACGACCGCGAAGGTCGAGGTGACGTTGATGATCGCCGAGCCCGGCTGCATGTGCGGGATCACGTCGCGGCTCAGCCGAAACGGTGCGCGCAACATCAGCCCGAGGAAGTAGTCCAAGGATTCGTCGTCTGTCTCGTGTAGGGGCTTGGGGCTGCCGACACCCGCGTTGTTGACCAGAAAATCGATGGTGCCCCAACGCTGCACGGCAAGTTCGACGATGCGTTCCGGCGCATCGTCGGCTGTCAAGTCGACGGCGATGGTCGCCACCCGATCGGTATCGCCGATCGCCTCCTCCAGTCCGGCGAGGCGGTCGCTGTCACGGCCGACACCGAGCACGGACATGCCCATCTCCGCGAGTTTGGTCGCACATCCGAAACCGATGCCGCTGCTCGCTCCGGTCACGATCGCTACTCGTGCTTCACCCACCCGCCCAGAACCCATCATTTCACTCATCCGCCTTCGTCAGGGCTGCCCGGATCTGGTGCTTGAGCACCTTCCCCGCGTCGTTCTTGGGCAGGCTGTCCCAAATCGCAACCTGCTCCGGTACTTTGAACTTCGCGATGCCGTAGTCGGCGAGAAAGCAGCGAAGGCTGTCGACGTCCGGGCCGGGGCGAGTCGTTGGCACGACGACGGCACATGCCCGCTCGCCGGTCCTGGCGTCGGGTAACCCCACTATCGATATCTCGACGATGTCGGGGTGTCCGCCGAGGATGTCCTCGATCTCCTTCGGCGCGATGTTCTCGCCGCTGCGGATGATGATGTCCTTCGCCCGGCCGGTCACCACGAGGTAGTCGTCGTCAACCCAGCGCGCGAGATCGCCTGTGCGGAAGAACCCTTCGTCGTCGAAAGCGTCCCGCTCGTCCTCGGGGTTACGGTAGCCGACCAACATCTGGGGACCGCGGGCGTGGATCTCGCCCGATCCGGCCGGTGCGGCGTCGTGCGCGACCAGCTTGACGGTGGCGATACCGGGCCGGCCGTCGGTATCGGCAGCGTGCTCCGGATCGGTGGGCGAACCGACGGTGGTGACGGGCACCTCGGTCGAGCCGTACACCCGCGTCACCACTGCGCGGTCGAAATATGCTGCCGCCCGGCGAATCAGCGATGGCGGCACCGAGGCTCCGCCGCAGATGAACACCTTGAGGTCGGGCAGCCGGGTGTCGGCACGCTCTGCCGCGCCGAGCAGCCCTTCGAGGAAGGGAGTCGCACCCGCCATGTGGGTGCAGCGCTCGGAGACCATGAGCTCGGCCGCCTCGTCCGGGTCCCAGCGGTCCATCAGCACGGCGGTGGTGCCGAGGAGAAGCGGACACTCGAAGGCGTAGATGGAGCCGCCGATGTGGGCGATCGGCGATGGCACCAGGAACTTGTCGCCCGGCTCGATCAGCCAGTGGTCACGAAGCTGGCAGATCAGTGCGTCGATCGAGTCATGGCTGTGCAGAACGCCTTTCGAGCGGCCCGTGGTACCCGACGTGTAGAGGATCATCCGCACGTCGGCCGGGTCGAGCCTCGGCATCTCCACCGCGGCGTAATCCCCCTCGAGCAGTGAGCCGTAGCCGGTGTGATCGCCGGGGGCGCCCCGAACGACCACGACCTCCGGCGGTGCATCCATCGCGCCCGTCACACGGTCCACCATGGCGAGATAGTCGTGCTGCCGGAACTCGCTCGGCACGAAGACCATCCGGCTGTCGACGTCGTCGAGAATGAACGCCAGCTCGCGATCGCGCAGCGAGGGCAGTATCGGGTTGACGGCAATTCCCGCCATTGTCGACGCCAGGTAGACGACAGCGGCTTCATACCAATTCGGCAGCATGAACGACACCACGCTGCCCGATGGCATCCGCGACAGCAGGGCGTGGGCCAGTGTTCTGGCTTGCGCGTGGAGGGTTGCACAGTCGAGGTGGACGTCACCGTCGATCAGCACCACCCGCCGCGGCGTGAGCCGCGCGGCCTCGGCTAGTGAACCGGCCAGAGTGGACATGTCACTAGCCTCGGACCCGCCGCATGGTCATCGAGTGCCGGAAGCGCGATGCGGGGTGGGTGTTGACCGTCACCTGCGCGACCTCGCCGTCCGATGTTTTGTAGGTGCGTTGCACCTGGAGTGCGGGCGATCCGGACTCGGCCTTGAGCACGTCGGCGAGCACGGGGGAGACCAGCACAGCGGCGATTTCCTGGTGCACCTCGACGATGCTCACCCCGAAGAGGTCCTCGATCAACGGGAAGATGGGTCCGGTATGGCGCTGCAGCAGCCTGCCGACAGTCGCGAAGGCCCGGTTGATGTAGTACTCCGTTCGGCACAGGGGGGATTCGGCGGTGTCGGACTGTCGGACGCCACGCACGGCCAGCCACTCCTCGCCGCTGCCGAGTCCCGTCCGTTCGGCCACGTCATCGTCGAGGGTCACCATGTTCATGGATTCGATCGCGAACCGCGCCTCGGTTGCGAACGCCACCAGATCGTTGATCGACATGACGTCGTATGCGTCCGAGGTCGACCGCGGTACGACGAGTGTGCCCGTTCGGGGTCGGGAGGACACGAGGTTGTCTTCGCGCAGCCTGCGCAACGCCTCCCGCACGGTGTAGCGGCTGACCGAGAACCGCTCACACAGTTCGTGTTCGGTGGGCAATTGAGATCCGACCGGATACACACCGTCCACGATGTCCTTGCGCAGCGCCCGCGCGACCTGAATGTAGCGATGGTCTGCGGAGGTTTCGGTCATTTCCCTCACCCGTCAGGTGCGGCGCAGCGCCACTACGCTGCCGTCGCCGTCGGCCGAAACATACAGGGAGCCATCGGGTCCCGCCGTAATGCCGGCGAACGGTCCCTGCGGTCCGGAGAACGGCGGCATGCCCTTGAGGGGCTTGGGCTCGACGCCCGGCGGGGGACCGACGGGAAGCCCCGATGCAATGGTGTTGCGGGCCTTGCTCGTCAGGTCGTAGGAGACGAGCTGTTTTGAGCCGGCGTCGACGATGTAGAGCTGCCCGTCACGTACCAGGATGCCCTGTGGCTTCTGCAAGCCGTCCACCACGACGTCGTGGCCCGAGCCGGTCAGCTTCACGACACGACCCGCACCCGACTCGGCGACCAGCGCCCGGCCCTCCTCGTCGAACGCGACGCCGACAGGGTCGTGCAGCCCGGAGGCCAGCGTCTCGACCTTGCCCGACCGAAGAGTGTGGACGCTGCCAGTGCCGAGTTCGGCGAACACGATTACACCGTCCGGCCCGATCGCGACGCCGTAGAGCTGGTCGAAGTCGGTTGCGAGATAGTCGGTTTCATTGACCGCGGGACGGTATCGGGCGACCTGGCCGCCCGAGGTGGTCACTACGAACTCGCCGCCACCCGCGGGGGCCAACCCGCGCAGGAAGCCCGGATAGCCCGGCGAGAACAACATGCCGACCGTCTGCAGTGAGCCGTCGGACGCGACCACATAGAAGTAGGTGCCGTCGGCGACATAGAGCCGACCGTCGTCGGCGACGGCGAGATCCAGCGGCCAGTTCAGCCCGCCGGGCAACACGGTCCGGGTTTCGCCGCCGCCGATTATCTCGGTTATCTCTCCGGTGAAGTTGGAGACGAACAACCGGTCGTCCGCGATCGCGAGGTTGTCCAGACCAGGGCTCAGCTGGGCCAGCACGGTCTGTTCGCCGCTGCGCGGATCGATGCGAAGGACCTGTCCGCTGGCGACCTGAGTGGACACGAGGTAGCCGTCCGAGTCGAACTTCACCGCGTCGGGCACGCCGAGATCCGCGGCGACTCGTTGCGGCTCACCGCCGTCGAGGTCGATGCGCCAGATCTCGTTCGCGGTCATCAGCGGGTAATACAGCAGCCCGTCGGGCCCAACCTCCATGGCATTGGGGGACGGCAGGTTCTCCAGAAGGATCCGCTGGGCGCCGGTGGCCCGGTCGAGTTCCATCAGACGTCCGCCGTCTCGACACTCGTTGATGAACAGCCGGCCCTGATGGACGGTGATGCCGTTCGCGCACGGCAGGTCGTCACGGAGCACACGGCTGCGCCCGGCCCTTCCGAGGGCGCTCACCCGGCCGTCCATGACCTCGGTCGCGTACAGGTCGCCGTCCGGATCGAAGGCCACGTCGTCGGGCGCGACGATGTCGCCGCCCTTGGCGCTGACGGTCTCGAGCCGGCCGGTGCCGATATCCAGTGCGCTGATCTGACTGCCCGTCACCTGCGCGATGTAGACGCGGCCGTCCGGGCCGGTACGCAGCCCATTGGCGCCGAACAGCCGACTGGCTGCGGTGAGCCGTTCGAACCGCCACCCTTCGGCGACTTTAGGGGCGGCCGCGCGGTAGCGGGCGTCGTTGTGCGACGTGCTCATGGTCTCGGACGTTATCAAGCTCGAATAGTCCAGACAATAGTGCCGTGCCTACCATCGTCCGCCCTTGACGTCCGGATAACAGCTGCGGAATAGTGTTCTGCAATATGCAGAGCACCATATGTTGTCCGGACAAATAGCGTAATGAACGACCTATTGAACCTCGACGGCCGCATCGTCGTCGTCTCTGGTGCCAGCGGTGGCGGCATCGGCACGACGGTGACCCGCATGGCCGCAGAGGCGGGCGCGACCGTCATCGCTGTGAGCCGGTCCAAGGAGAACCTCGAGGAGCACGTCGCGCCTCTCGGCGCGCAGGGACTCGCGGTGATACCGGTAGCGGCCGACGCGTCCACCGATGACGGCATCGCGGCCGTTCTCGACCACGTACGCAGTACCGACGGCGATCTCTACGGTCTGGTGAACGTCGCCGGCGGTGCCGAGCCGTCGACCTGGATGCCGTCCACGCGCGTGACCCGCGACGACTGGCGGGCATTGTTCACCGCGAACCTCGAGACCGCGTTCTTCATGAGCCAGGCGGTCGCGGCCGAGATCCGCCGCCATCAGAATCCCGGATCGATCGTATCGATCGCGTCGATCAGCGGCATGAACACCGCCCCGTTCCACATCGCCTACGGAACCGCCAAGGCGGCGGTCGTCGCGATGACCCGCACGATGGCGGTCGAACTGGCGCACGACAACATCCGCGTCAACGCGGTGGCACCGGGTGTGACCGAAACCGCGGCGTCACGCACCTACACAGACGAAAATCCCCAACGTGACCGCCAGGCCATCGCGATGGGCAGGCGCGGCAAACCCGAGGAGCAGGCCGGCGCAATCCTGTTCCTGCTGTCCGACCTGTCGAGCTACGTCACCGGCCAGACGCTGCTCGTCGACGGCGGGCTCAACCTCAAATGGACCCACCTCGGCGCCGACAACACCTCGCTGTTCCTGAAGGACGAGTCCTTCCGCGCGGCGATCAAGGAGATGTGATGACCCACACCGAATCCGACCTCGACGCCGCGGTCGAGGTCGAAGCCGATCCGGACGACTCGACGGGCCAGATCGCCGAAGATCTGTCGGATCCCATGACCATCAGTGTCGACGCGTACATCTCGGAGGACTATGCGCGCGCCGAGCGGGACAAGCTGTGGCGCAAGGTTTGGCAGCAGGTGGGTCGTGTCGAGGAGCTCCCCGAGATCGGCAGCTACCTCACCTACGACATTCTCGACGACTCGATCATCGTCGTGCGCACGGGGGCAGCGGAATTCGCCGCCCACCACAATGTCTGCATGCACCGGGGCCGGCGCCTGGTCGACACCCCCGACGGCGCCAAGAACGCCTGCGGCCGCGCGCGCAAATCGTTCGTGTGCGGCTTTCACGGCTGGACCTACGGCCTGGACGGTGCGTGCACCCACATCAGGGAGCAGGACGACTGGAAGGGCGCGCTGACCCCGGACAACACCCACCTTGCCCCGGTTCAGGTCGACACGTGGGGCGGATGGCTGTTCGTCAACATGGACCCCGACTGCGAGCCGCTGGCCGACTACCTTTTTCCGGCCGCGAAGATTCTCGACCCGTTCGGGTTAGAGAACATGCGCTACAAGTGGCGCAAGTGGCTGTACTTCGACTGCAACTGGAAGGTCGCGATGGAGGCCTTCAACGAGACCTACCACGTGTTCACCACCCATCCAGAGTTCAACAAGTTCGGCGAGTTCAAGGGCTGGGCCAAGGCGCAGGGCAGGCACAGCAACATCGGCTACGACGCGCCGAAAGGTATGGACGAGACCAAGTCTAAAATTCGGCTCGGCACTGGCGACGATCCGCGCGTCTCCACCGCGGAGATGCAGATGTACACCTGGGAGCAGACCAACGCCACCACCACCGAGACGCTGGTGAACGCCGCGAAGCGACTTGTCGACGAACTGCCCGAGGGCACCCCCGCCGACAAGGTGCTTGCGCACTGGCTCGCCTCGGCGCGCCGCGACGACGAGGCCCGCGGTGTGACTTGGCCTACGATCCCTCCCGACATCCTCGGCCAGAGTGGAACCGCGTGGCAGATCTTCCCCAACTTCCAGGTCGGTCAGGGTCTGACCAGCGCCTTATGCTACAGCGCACGGCCCGACCCGAGCTACAACCCGAACAAGTGCATCTTCGAGGTCGCTGTATTCGAGCTGTACCCGAAAGGTGAAGAGCCGCAGACAGAGTGGCAGTACACGCCGAAGGAATCATCGAACTGGCTGTCGGTGCTGCCGCAGGACTTCTCGAACATGGCCGCGGTGCAACGGGGCATGAAATCCCTCGGTTTCCCTGGCACCAAGCCCAACCCGTACCGCGAGCGCAGCACCGTCAACCTGCACACCCAGCTGGCCAAGTACATGGGCACCGGCGAACCACGCGAGCTTTAACGAGGGAGAACCCACAGAGATGACAATGTTCGAAACGTGCGGACCGACGCAGACACCCGATGACATCGACATCGACGCACTGCGCGAGAAGTATTCGCAGGAGCGGGCCAAGCGTCTACGGCCGGAAGGCGCAGAGCAATACCTGGAACTCACGGACGACTTCGCGGAGTTCGCAGAGGTCGATCCACACACGCCGGTGACACCTCGCACCCCGATCAACGAGGAGATCGAGGTGGCGGTTCTCGGCGGTGGCATCGCAGGCCTGTTGGCGGGCGCATACCTCAAGAAGGCGGGCGTCGATGATGTGCACGTCATCGAAATGGGCGGCGACTTCGGCGGCGTCTGGTACTGGAACCGCTTCCCGGGAATTCAATGCGACAACGACGCGTACTGCTACATCCCGATGCTTGAAGAGCTCGACTTCGTACCTTCGAAGAAATTCGCCGACGGTGCCGAGATCTTCGAACACTGCCGCAACATCGGAAAACATTTCGGCTTGTACGACGGCGCGATCTTCTCCACCCAGGTGCGCACGGTGCGGTGGGACGAGGCCATCAGGCGCTGGCGTCTACAGACGAACCGAGGCGACGACATCAGGGCTCGCTTCGTGGTCATGACGCAAGGCTCATACAACCGGCCCAAGCTGCCCGGCATCCCTGGCATCAAGGATTTCAAGGGGCACATCTTCCACTCGGCGCGCTGGGACTACGACTACACCGGCGGCGATGCGAACGGTGGGCTGCACAAGTTGGCGGACAAGCGCATTGCGCTCGTCGGAACAGGCGCGACAGGCGTACAGCTGGTTCCGCATCTGGGTCGAGATGCCAAACACCTTTATGTGTTCCAGCGCACCCCGTCGTCGGTCGACGTGCGTGGCAACGAGCCGACGGATCCGCAGTGGGCGGCTTCATTGCAGCCGGGTTGGCAGGAGGAGCGCAAGCTCAACTTTCACCGCTGGTCACCGTTCGGCGACGGAGTCATCTTCGATGCGGTGGACCAGGTCTGCGACTTCTGGACCGAGCTCGGCCGTAACCTGACCGCGCGGGTCGCCGCGTCGGAGGATCCGACGTCGCTGGACGTCGAGCAGATAATGGCGATGCGCGAAGAAGAACAGTTCAAGGTCATGGAGCGGCTACGGCGGCGCGTCGAAGCCATCGTCGAAGACCCGCAGACCGCGGAGGCGCTCAAGCCGTATTACCACTTCCTGTGTAAGCGGCCGTGCAGCAGTGACGAATATCTGCCGACATTCAACCGCCAAAACGTCACGCTGGTCGACGTGGCCGAGTCCAAGGGAGTGGAGAGGCTCACCGAAAAGGGCATCGTCGCTAACGGCGTCGAGTACGAGGTCGATTGCGTGATCTTCGCCAGCGGGTTCGAGATCTCGACCGAGATCAGCCGCCGGTACGCGATGGAGGCCGTCGAAGGCCGTGACGGGCTCTCACTGTTCGACCACTGGCGGGATGGCTACAAGACACTGCACGGAATGACCAGCCGTGGATTTCCGAACCAGTTCCATACGGGGTTCATCCAGGGCGGTGTATCCGCCAATACGACGGCGATGTTTGAGCAGCAGGCGAAGCACATCGCCTACATCATCTCCGAAGCGGTCAACCGAAACGCGACGACCGTCGAGCCGAGCAAAGAGGCTCAAGAAGGGTGGGGAAGCACCATCAAGGAATTGGCCGTCGACACTTCGGCGTTCGATCTCTCCTGCACGCCAGGCTATTACAACAACGAGGGCAGCGGGTTCGGCGAAGGGGTCAGGTCGTTTCTCGGGGACTACTTCATGGCAGGTTTCTACGTGTTCGACGAACTGCTCCAGGAATGGCGCGACAGGGGCGACCTGAACGGCCTCGAGCTCGGAACATGAATGGCTGAACTGAGATTCGACGACCGGGTCGCAGTCGTCACCGGAGGCGGTCGGGGGCTTGGTCGCTCGTACGCCCTGCTGCTGGCTTCGCGCGGCGCGAAGGTCGTCGTCAACGATCCCGGCGGCAGCCTGACCGGCGACGGCACCGACGGTGGGCCCGCGCACGACGTGGTCGCGGAGATCACCGCGGCGGGTGGCGACGCTGTCGCCTGCACGGAGTCGGTGGCGACGGCCGCGGGAGGCAAGGCGGTTATCGACACCGCGCTCGAAACCTACGGGCGGATCGACGTTCTCGTGCACAACGCAGGCATCGTCCGGCGGGGAGCGCTGACGGAGATGACCTACGAGGATTTCGATGCGGTCCTCGACGTCCATCTGCGCGGCGCGTTCCATGTCGTCCGACCCGCGTTCCCCACGATGTGTAAGGCCGGTTACGGCCGTATCGTCCTCACCTCGTCCATCGGAGGCTTGTACGGCAACCACGGCGTGGCGAACTACGCGGCCGCCAAGGCCGGCATCGTTGGGCTGTCCAACGTCGTCGCGCTCGAGGGCGACGCCAACGGCGTGAAAAGCAACGTCATCGTGCCGGGGGCAGTGACGAGAATGGCTGCGGGACTTGATACCTCCGCCTATCCGCCGATGGACCCGGAGCTGGTGGCGCCTGCGGTCGGATGGCTTGCGCACGAGTCGTGCTCGATCACCGGCGAGATCCTCGCCGCGATCGCCGGCCGGATCGCCAAGGTGGTCGTGGCCGAGACGTCCGGCGTCTACCGGCCGTCGTGGACGATCGAGCAGGTCGGTGAACACCTCGAGGCCATCCGCGACGCGACGGATCCGGTGATTTTCCCGGTGGTGCCCGACGCGCACGCCAAGCACATCGGTTACAGCTTCGCCATGGCGAAAGAGGCGGTGGACGTGAGGAGCGGAAACGGTACGGTGCCACATGGTTAGCTCGGGTCCGCTGGTCGGAGTCCGCGTGGTCGATCTCACCGCGATGGTGATGGGCCCGTACTGCACCCAGATCATGGCCGACATGGGCGCCGACGTGATCAAGGTCGAGCCACCCGCGGGCGACAACACCCGCTACATCTCGGTCGGACCCGCGCCCGGGATGAGCGGCGTCTACATCAACGTGAACCGCGGCAAGCGCGCGGTCGTGTTGGATCTGCGGACCGAGGCGGGCACGACAGCGCTGCGGGCACTCGTCGCAACAGCCGACGTGTTCATTCATTCGATGCGGTCCAAGGCGATCGCCAAGCTGGGCTTCGGCTACGACGACGTCGCCGCGATCAACCCGTCGATCGTCTACACGAACTGCTACGGATACGGCAGACGTGGCCCGAACCGCGATCTGCCCGCCTATGACGACACGATTCAGGCCGAATGCGGAATTCCCGCCGTGCAGGAACAACTGACGGGTGAGGCCAATTACGTCGGCACGATCATGGCCGACAAGGTCGCCGGCCTGACCGCCCTCTACGCGACGACGATGGCGCTGTTCCACCGCGAGCGAACCGGTGAGGGGCAGGAGGTGGAGGTGAGCATGTTCGAGACGATGGCGTCGTTCATGCTCGTCGAACACGCCAACGGCGCCATGTTCGATCCTCCGCTCGGCCCGGCGGTGTATCCGCGCACCGTGGCCCCCAATCGGAAGCCGTATCCCACCAAGGACGGCCATATCGCCGTGCTGATCTACAACGACAAGCACTGGAATGCGTTCATCGACGCCGTCGCGCCGCCCTGGGCGACGGAGCTGTACGCCACCCTGGAACTGCGGGCTAACGACATCGACACCGTCTACGGCCTGGTCGCCCAGACGCTGCTGGAGCGCACCACCGACGAGTGGATGGCCCTGTTCCACGAGCTGGAGATCCCCGCGGCGCCGATCAACACACCCGATGCGCTGTTCGACCACCCGCACCTGAACGCGGTCGGACTGTTCGAAACCGTGGAAACGCAGTACGGGCCCGTGAGAATGCCTGGTGTGCCGACGTGGTTCTCGCGGACGCCGGGCCGGATCGCGGGCCCGACGCGTGAGCTCGGTGCGGATACCGCGGACGTGCTGCGCGAACTGGGACTCGACCCGGCCGACATCGAGCCCGCGGTGGGCTCGGGCTAGGGGCGCTGCGTGGACTTCGAGATGGGGCAGGAAGCGAACGACCTGCGAGGCAAGCTGCGGGACTTGGTGAACGCCCATGTGCCGGAGGACTTTCTCGGTGCCTTCACCGACGATCCCGCGGATCTCGAAACGGCCCAACGGTTCTGCCGGACACTGGCCGAGGAGAACCTGCTGTGTCTGTCGTGGCCGGAAGAGTTCGGTGGCGGCGGCGCCTCGGTCTGGGAGCAGACCGCCGTCCGCGAAGAGATGTGGGCCCATCACGAGCCGCGCGGCGCTCAGTACATGGGGGTGAACTGGGTCGGCCCGATCATCATGCGGCACGGCACCGAAGAGCAGCAGCGCAAGCATCTTCCACCCATCGCTCGTGGCGAGGTCATCTGGTGTCAGGGCTTCTCTGAGCCGGAGGCGGGCTCAGACCTCGCGTCGCTGCGTACCACGGCGCGTCCGGACGGGGACGGCTGGTTGGTCAGCGGCCAGAAGATCTGGACGTCCTACGCCACGATGGCGCAATGGTGTTTTCTGCTCGCCCGCACCCACAAGGGGGAGAAGAAGCAACAGGGGCTGACGATTTTCCTGGTCCCGATGGATGATCCGGCGATTCAGGTCCGGCCGATTCGCGCCATGTTGGGCCCACACCACCTCAACGAGGTGTTCTTCGACGACCTGCGGGTCACCCGCGCCGATGTGCTGGGCGAGGTCGACCAGGGATGGTCCATCGTTGCCGACGTGATGTCGTTCGAGCGTGTCGGCATCGCCCGTTACGCACGGTGCGAACGACTGCTGGCTGCGGCGCCGTCGGTTCTCGGCGATCGCTGGGAGGACGTGCCCGCCGAGTTGCGAGGTCGCTGGATACGCATGTTGACCCACTGCCGCAGGGCCCGCCTCCTCGCGTATCGCGTTGTGTCGCTGCAGAGCAGCGGGCGCATCCAGCCCGGCGATGCCGCCGCCTACCGGATCGCCGTGACGAAACTCGATCAGGACAGCGCGGAGGTGCTGATGGAGCTCGCCGCCGAGGTGTCACCGGACGACCCCGGCGGCCGCTGGTTCCTCGGCGAGGCCGAGGATCACTGGAAATACTCGCAGGCCTCGACGGTGTCGTCCGGCAGCATCGAGATGCAGCGAATTCTGCTGTCCCGAGCGTTACTGGCGGCGGCGAAATGATCCTGGATCTCGGTGAGGACGCCAAAGAATATGGGCGACAGGCGCTTCGCGCGTTCGAGGCGGCAGGCGGTGACCAGCTCGTCCAACAGGCCGAAGCGAAGCCGGACACCCGCGACCGCCTCGTTGCGCCGGTGCTCAACGAGCTCGGCGCCTGGGAGCTCGATGCGCGCACCGACGCCGACGGGCTGGAGGCCGCCGCTGCGCTATGCCGCAGTGCGGGATATTGGGCCCTTCCGTATCCTGTCGCCGAACGCCTCGCCCGGCCGATCAACATCGACGCCGACGGGCTGATCGTAGTGGCGCCGAACCAGCCCGCGGGTGCCGTCGGCGGAGTCGAGACACGCTGGGCGGCAGTGACACTGGATGGGATACGCAGTGCGGTAGTCGGCCACGGCGTGACCGGGCCTGCGTTCGTCACACCACTCGAGCTCTCTGAGACCGACCGCGACGGTGCGGCCGATGTGGCGCTGGGGCTGGTGCTACCGTGTTGGACACTGCTGGGAATGCTCGACCGGGCATTGGAGCTGACGATCGCACACGTCAGCCTGCGCAAGCAGTTCGGGCAGGCGCTTTCGGCGTTCCAGGGTGTCCAATTTCAGCTCACCGACGCCGAAGTCGAGCGCAGCGGGGTCGAGGTTCTCGCCAAGTACGCACTGTGGAGCGTGGGCTCCGGTAAGCCCGAAGCGCTCGTCGATGCGCTCGCATTGCGAATGTCGGCCGTCGAAGCGGCCGAGGTAGTGTTCCGCGTGTGCCACCAGTTGCACGGCGCTGTCGGATTCTGCGACGAGACGACGCTGTCCTGGCTGTCCCGCTACAGCCAGCCGCTGCGTCGGCTCCCTTTCGGGTTGTCCGCGACGCGTGACGAATTGACCCGACGCGCGGGTAGATCCGGTCTCTCGGGGTTGTACGCGTGACGGCCTATATCGACGAGTTCCGCGCCACGGTGCGCGCCTGGTGCGAGGAGCACATCCCGCGCGACTGGCGGGCGGCTCAAACCGGGGTCAGCGAGGACGAGTTCGTTCGCTTCCAGAAGTGGTGGTTCACCGAGTTGCACTCCGCGGGCTACGCCGTGCCGCACTGGCCTGCAGAGTGGGGCGGTGGTCTCCCGGTCGCCGAGCAGATCGTGCTGTACCAGGAACTCGCCGCCCACGATGCGCCGCGACTCGTCCTCGCGTTCGTCGGCATTCACCACGCCGCGTCGACATTGCTGGCGGCCGGCACCGACGAGCAGCGTCGCAGGCACCTGCCCGCCATCCTCGATGGCGAAATCTGGGTTCAGGGGTTCTCCGAACCGGAGGCGGGGTCGGACCTCGCAAGTCTGCGAACCACGGCTCGCAAGGACGGCGATGTCTATGTCGTCAACGGCCAGAAGCTGTGGGCCAGTGGCGGAATGCACGCAGACTGGTGTCTGCTGCTGGCCAGAACCGACCCCGAAGCCCCCAAACGCAAGGGCATCTCGTACTTCCTGCTGGACATGACGACCCTCGGCGTCGAGGTGCGACCCATCCGCAATGCCATCGGCGACTCACACTTCTGCGAGATCTTCCTCAACGATGTCCAGATCCCCGCCGTCAACCTCGTCGGCGCCGAGAATTCCGGGTGGCAGGTGGCCCAGGAGACACTCGGCGCCGAGCGCGGGTTGACGATGCTGGAACTCGCCGAGCGACTCGGCAACGCGGGCTTCCGGTGGTTGGTGCAGTCGTGCCCCACCGGCGACCCCGTTGTCGCCGACCGTCTCGCGCAGTTCGAAACCGAGATCACCGGTCTGCGCGGGCTCTGCAGCCAGCTCGTGGAGAAGGCGGAAGCGGGCAGCGCAGGTGCCGCGGACGCGTCCATCGTCAAGCTGTACTACAGCGAGCTGCTTCAACGCATGACGGACTTCGGTGCCGAGGTCGGCGGACTGCCGGCGCACACCGAACTCGTGAAGTCGGCCTCCAGCGGGTGGGAATCCGGTTCGTGGATGCTGGATTTCATCGGCTCATGGGAGTGGACGATTCCCGGCGGGTCGAGCGAGATCCAGCGGACGATCATCGCCGAGCGCGGTCTAGGATTGCCGCGAGAGCCGAGTGCGGTTTGATGGCAAACGAATTCGAGGAGTTTCACGCCGAGCTGCGGTCCGTGGCGGGCGATCTGCTTGCGAAGGACCGCACGATCGAGTGGCAGGCTCTCGTCGACGCCGGCTGGGTCGGCCTGGAGGTGCCGGAGGAATTCGGCGGCGCGGGCGCGTCATTCGCCGAGGTGGCAGTGATCTGCGAGGAGGTCGGCCGCGCGGCGAGCGCCAACAGCTACCTGGGCGGCGCCGTACTCACCGTCAGCACCTTGAATGCGTTGCAGCCCAGCGATACCCGTGACCGGCTGCTTACCGACGTGGCGTCGGGTGCCATCCGGCTGGCCGTGGCGGTGCAATCCTTGGAGTTCGTACCTGACGCGGAAGGCGCCGATCGGGTTCTCCTGATCGGCGACGGTGGGGTCAGCGTCGCGGAGGTGGTAGTGACACCGCAACCGGTGCTGGACGAGACGCGCCGGCTGGCCACGGTCTCGGCCGGCGGTGCCGAGGAGATGGAGCATCTCCGATTCAGAACCGACCCCGCCGCCGCGATACGCGGGCTACGCGATCGCGCCGCGGTCGCGGTCGCGTGCGACAGCATCGGGCTCTCGGAGGCGATGCTTTCCGCGACGGTCGCGTACGCGAAGGTGAGGCACCAGTTCGGCCGCCCCATCGGTTCGTTTCAGGCAGTCAAGCACGCGTGCGCCGACATGCTGACGACGCTTTCGGTGTCCCGTCAGCTCGTTTCGGCGGCGGTCGAGGCAGTCGCGACCGACCGGCCCGACGCCGGTGTGGCGGTCGCGATGGCGAAGTCGCATGCCTGCGGCGCCGCAGTCGGCATCGCGGGAAAGGCCATGCAACTGCACGGCGGCATCGGCTACACGTGGGAAAGCGGTATCCACGTCTACCTCAAGCGGGCCGCGCTCAATCGTTCGTTGTTCGGTTCACCCGTAGCTCACCGCCAAGTGCTCGCAAAACGCTACCCGTAAAAGGAGTTCCATCATGGGCGTGCCCGTCTACAAGCGCATTCTCGACCTCTTCGAGGCCGAGGGCGTCAATACGCTGTTCGGTATCCCGGATCCCAACTTCGTGCACATGTTCGCCGAAGCCGAAGCCCGCGGGTGGTCGGTCGTGGCGCCGCACCATGAACTGAGCGCCGGGTTCATGGCCGAGGCGGCGTCGCGGATGACGGGCAAGCCCGGGCTGTGCATTGGCACGCTGGGACCGGGAGTGGCCAACATCTCCGGTGCGATGATGTGTGCGCTCGTGGAGAACTCGCCGGTGATATTCCTCGGCGGCCAGCGTGCGCGCATCACCGAGCGGCGCGTGCGCCGCGGCCGCATCCAATTCGTCCAGCAGGAAGGGCTTTTCAGCCCGTCGGTGAAATACAGCAGCTCCATTGAGTACGCCGACCAGACCGACGAGATCGTCCACGAAGCGATCCGCCGCGCCATGTCCGGCACACCGGGACCGGCCTACATCGAGTTTCCGTCCCACGTGATCCTGGAAGAACTCGACGTTGGGGACGCGGCCGCGCCATCAGATTACCGCTTGGTCAACCAGGGCGCGGGCGCCCGCGAGGTGGCCGAGGCCGCGAAGCTGATTCGCGAAGCCAAGAGCCCGATCCTGCTGGTGGGCCACGGCGTGCACACGTCGCGGACCCAGGCGGAGGTCAAGGAACTCGCCGAGCTGATGGCCTGCCCGGTGATCCAGACGTCCGGTGGCACGTCGTTCATCCCGGGACTGCAGGACCGGACGTTCCCATACTTGTTCTCCCCGGCCGCAAACCAGGCAGTCGAGGAATCTGACCTGTGCGTCGCGCTGGGTACCGAACTCGGTGAGCCGATGCATTACGGTCGGACTCAGCACTGGGCCGGCAACGATGCGAACCGCAAGTGGGTGTACGTCGAGCAGGACCCGACCGCCGTCGGCGTCAACCGGCGGTTTGACGTGCCGCTGGTCGGTGATCTGCGCGGCGTCGTACCGCAGCTGGTCGAGGCGCTGCGAGACATGCCGCGCGCCAAGTCGCCCAACCTCGAAACTCTGGTCAAGGCCGACGCTGCCGAGCTGGCGCGGGTAGCCGACGAGGCTCCGAGTGGACGCACCCCGGTGCATCCGGCGCGCTACGTTGTCGAGGCGACCAAGGCGTTCGACGAGTTCGCCAAGGACGGCATCATGGTGCGCGACGGGGGCGCGACCGTCATCTTTCAGTGGACCTACTCGCAGTCCAAACCGCGCGACGTGATCTGGAACCAGAACTTCGGGCATCTGGGCACGGGTCTGCCCTACGCCGTCGGCGCCTCCGTTGCCGAAGGCCGCCAGCGGCCGGTGATGCTGCTGACCAGTGACTCGGCATTCCTGTTCCACATCGCCGAGCTGGAGACGGCGGCTCGCGAGGGCCTGCCGCTGGTATGCGTGGTCGGCGTCGACCACCAGTGGGGCCTCGAGGTCGGCGTGTACAAGCGGACCTTCGAGCAGCCCTCGCCGCAGCCTGGTGTGCACTGGAGCAAGGACGTGCGGTTCGACAAGATAGCGGAGGGCTTCGGCTGCCATGGCGAGTTCGTCGAGAAGGAGGACGAGATCGGTCCGGCGATCGAGCGGGCGTATGCAAGCGGTAAGACCGCGGTCGTGCACGTCTGCATCGACCCGACGGCGAACTCCGAGGAGATGCCGAAGTACGACAGATTCCGAACCTGGTATGCAGAAGGTACTCAGTAGTGGCCGCGGTCGAACCGCGAATAGAGGAAGCTTAGAGACATGCGCGAATATCTGAAGTTCTATATCGACGGCCAGTGGGTCGACCCGGTCGAGCCGAGAACGCTCGACGTCGACAACCCGACCACCGAGCAGGTGTCCGGCAAGATCGCGATCGGCAGTGCCGCCGACGTCGACAGGGCGGTCAAGGCGGCGCGCAAGGCGTTCACCGGCTCGTCCGGCTGGGCGGTCAGCACCCGTGAGGAGCGCCTGGACCTGCTGCAGGCGATCGCCACCGAGTACCAGAAGCGGTCCGCAGACCTCGCCGATGCGGTGAACGAGGAGATGGGTGCACCGCCGTCGCTGGCGGCCGGCCCCCAGGTGATGATGGGGATGGGTCACCTGATGGGCGCCATCGACGCCTTGAAGAACTACTCGTTCGAGGAGCAACGCGGATCGACGCTCATCCTCAAGGAGCCGATCGGAGTCTGCGCGCTGATCACGCCGTGGAACTGGCCCATCAACCAGATCGCCTGCAAGGTGTTTCCGGCGCTGGCCACCGGCTGCACGATGGTGCTGAAGCCCTCCGAGGTGGCGCCCTACTCCGGGCAGATCTTCACCGAGGTGATGGATTCGGCGGGGGTGCCCGCCGGTGTCTACAACATGGTGTTCGGCGACGGCTCCGGTGTCGGCGCGGCGATGTCCAGCCATCCCGACATCGACCTGGTGTCCTTCACCGGTTCGACCCGCGCGGGAGTCGACGTGGCGAAGAACGCCGCTGCCACCGTCAAGCGGGTGACGCAGGAACTCGGCGGCAAGAGTCCCAACATCGTGATCGACGACGAGAAGTTCGCCGAGAGCGTGACGGCGGGCGTGAGCACCATGATGGTGAACTCCGGCCAGAGCTGTAATGCGCCGTCGCGCATGCTCGTTCCGCGACACCGCATGGCCGAAGCGGCCGAAATCGCGCGCGGCGTGGCCGAGTCGGTGGCGGTGGGTGATGCCGACGACAAGAGGGCGATCGGCCCGGTGGCATCCAAGGCGCAGTTCGACAAGGTGCAGGGCCTGATCCAGAAGGGCATCGAGGAGGGCGCCACGGTGGCCGTCGGCGGACCCGGGCGGCCCGACGGCCTCGAAACCGGTTACTACGTCAAGCCGACCGTGTTCGCAGACGTCAGCAACGACATGACGATCGCGCGGGAAGAGATCTTCGGCCCCGTGCTGTGCATCCTGCCCTACGACGATCTCGACCAGGCCGTCGACATCGCCAACGACACGGAATACGGTCTGGCCGGCTATGTCTCGGCCGCCGACCTCGACTCCGCACGTGCACTGGCGCGCCGGATCCGGGCCGGGCAGGTCGCGATCAACCATGCGTTCGACCTCAACACTCCGTTCGGCGGCTACAAGCGCAGTGGCAACGGGCGCGAGTGGAGCGAATTCGGTTTCGAGGAGTACCTGGAGATCAAGGGCACGCTGGGGTATGCGCCCGAAAAGGCTTAGCGGGTAAGCCTTTTCACATCGCCCTCGCGGCGCGGTGTACCGCGTTGACGATGCCCTGATAGCCGGTGCACCGGCAGAAGTTGCCGGACAGACCTTCACGTATCTCGTCATCGGTGGGCTGCGGGTTCTCACGAAGCAGCGCGGTGATCGACGTCACGAAACCCGGTGTGCAGAAACCGCATTGCAGTCCGTGGCACTCGCGCAGGGCAGCCTGCACCGGGGATAGTTCACCGTCCTCGCCTGCGATGCCTTCCACCGTGGTGACCTCCTGGCCGTCCACCTGAACCGCGAAGAGCAAACACGCGCGCACGGCCTGGCCGTCGAGCAGCACGGTGCAGGCGCCGCACGCTCCGTGCTCGCAGCCGAGGTGAGTGCCGGTGAGCCCGCACTTTTCGCGCAGGAAGTCGGCGAGCGTGAGGCGGGGCTCGACGACGTGCCGCTGCGCGCGGCCGTTGACGCTCAGTGCGACGGGCACCTCATGCATGGACTGCCTCCGTTTCCGTCGTCGCCACGCGGATGGCCGTCGCCCATGCCCGCGCCACCATCGTGGCTCCGACGCGGGCGCGGTAGCCGGCCGATCCCTGCAGGTCGGCCGGAATGTCGGTCAGCCCGCTGATCGCCAGCCGGCCCACCTCCTCGCCGGTGACGGCATCCGCGGGCGCTCCGATCACCGCCTCCTCGGCCACCGAGCCGCGCAACGGGGTGGCACCGAGGCCGAGCAGGCCGATTCCGCACCGCGCCACCCGGTCGTTGTCGTTCAGCTCCACCGCGACCGTCGCACCCGCGATGGCGAAATCGCCGTGGCGGCGGGCGAATTCCTCGACCGCGAAGCCGCGCCGCCCACCCCATACCGGGAACCGCACCGCGGTCACGATCTCGTCAGGCGCCAGCGCCGTCTCCCACAGTCCGGTGAAGAAGTCGCCTGCCGCGATCTCGCGACGCCCCCGTGCCGACGCGGCCTCGATCGTCGCGTCGAGTGCGAGCGCCACGGCGGCGTATTCGGCGGCCGGGTCGGCGTGCGCTATCGCCCCGCCCAGCGTGCCTCTGGTCCGGATCTGGAAGTGGCCGATGTGGGGCGTCGACAATGTCAGCAGCGGAACCGAGTCGGCCACCTCGTCGTCCATGCCGACGAATGCGTGAGGCGTTGCGGCCGCGACAAACAGCTCGTCGCCGCGGCGCTCGATGTTCTTCAGTTCGTCGATGCGGGAGATGTCGATCAGGTTCTCGAAGTACGTCAACCGCATGGCGAGCATCGGCACCAGGCTCTGCCCGCCGGCCAGAACCTTGGCGTTGTCGCCGAACTCGCCGAGCATCTGCACCGCCTCGGACACGGTGTCGGGCCGGTGATAGGCGAAAGGTGCCGCCTTCACGGTTTCAGCAGCCTTGCCAACGCGGCCTGTAGCTCGTCGGTCAGCTCCGCGGCAGGGTGCGCGCGCTTGCGCCTGCCCAGCAGGAAGCCGACCGCGAGGCCCGCGGTGAGCGCGGCGGCGGCAGGCGCGAAGCGCCTGGCCATCGGCGCGGCAACGACTTTCAGCAGATCTACCGAGTCGCCTTCCGCGGGAGCGGTCGCCGCGGACGTCGTCGACGTCGACGGTGCCTGGCCCGTCGACCCGCCGAGCAGGTCGGCCTCGAGGTTCCTCGCGAACTGGCCGATCAGGTTGGTCGACACGTCGGCGAGCACGCCTCGGCCGAACTGCGCGGCCTTGCCGGAGATCGTCAGGTCGGTGGTGATCGCGACAGTCGTGCCGTGAGCGCCCTCGTCCGTCAGCTGGGCGGTGACGAGGGCGGCGGCGTTGCCGCTCCCCCTGGTCTCCTTGCCGCTGGCGCGGATGACCACGCGCCGGGCGGCCTCGTCCTTCTCCTGAAACGAGGCTTCCCCCTGGTAGGACACCGTGATCGGACCGACCTTCACTTTCACGGCACCGGTGAAATCGTCGCCGTCGACCGAAAGTAGTTGTGCGCCGGGGATACAGGGGGCGACTCGCTGGACGTCGGTGAGCACCCGCCACGTCGTGGCAGCCGGCACCGCGACCCGGAACTCGTTGTTCAACTCCACCTTCAGTGGTCCTTTCGGGGTGCTTCGGCCTGCTCGATGAGCGCGACGATCGCGGCGGGGCTGGCGGGCAGGCGGGTCAGGGTCACGCCGAGTGGGGCGAGCGCGTCGTTGATGGCGTTGATGACGGCCGGTGTCGACCCGATCGCGCCGCCTTCTCCGCAGCCCTTGTATCCGCCGATGCCGGGCCCCGGTATCTCGACGTGGCCGTATTCGATCGCCGGGACCTCGGTGGCCGTCGGCAGCAGGTAGTCGACGAAGGTCGACGAAAGGGGATTGCCGTCGTCGTCGTACACCATGTTCTCCAGCAGCGCTCCGCCGATACCCTGCGCGGTCCCGCCGGCGATCTGGCCCTCGACCACATTCGGGTTGATCATCGGGCCGACGTCCTCACTGACGATGTACCGGGTCAGCGTCACGTGGCCGGTCTCGACGTCGACTTCGCATGTGCAGGCATGAGTTGCGTTGGCCCAGTGGATCATCGTCTGCGAGGTGAACCGTGCGGTGGCCTCCAGTGTGGCCGCCATTCCGGGAGGCAGCTGGGACGGCTCGTAGTACGAGCGGTATGCGAGGTCGGCGAAACTGATGCTCTTGTCCGGCTCGTCGCGGACGCTGGCCCGTGAGTTGGCGAGCTCGATGGCCGACTCGTCGACTTCCAGCCGATGGGCGGCCATCGCGATGATCTGCGTGCGCAGCATGGTGCCCGCCTCGTTGACGGCACCCGCGGTCATCGGACCGCTGCGGCTGCCCTGGGTGCCCGCCCCGTAGGGCGTCACGGCGGTGTCTCCCTGGATCGTCGAGACATCCTCGATGTCGGCGCCCAGCGCATCGGCGGTCAGCTGGACGACGGTCGTCTCGATGCTGTTGCCGGTCGATCCGCCGTTGACGTAGACGTTGAGCTTCCCGGTCGGCTCCATCCGGATCGTCGCGCCTTCGGTGGCGAGGTGGCCGGTCGCGGCGCCGGTCGGTTCGATGTAGGCCGAGAAGCCCAACCCGATGTAGCGCCCGTGCTCCAGTGCGTCCTTCTGCTCCTTGCGGAAACCCTCGTGATCGAGGATCTTGACGGCCTGTTCGAAGGTGTCGGCGGGAGCGACGTGTTCGTACGGCATGCCGTTGGGGTTGAAGTACGGCATCTCGTCGCCGCGCAGGATGTTGCGGCGGCGCAGTTCGACGGGATCGATGTCCATCTCGCGCGCCGCTATGTCGAGAAGTATTTCGCGAGTAAGGGTTTCGTACTGCCACGGACCGCGGTAAGCCGCCAGGCCGGCAGTGTTGGAGAACACGGTCTTGTAGTTGAAGCTGGCCTTGGGCACCCGGTAGGGGCCGGGGAAGAACATGCCGATCGCCGCCGTGGTCAGCACCGGATAGGGCGTCGGGTATGCGCCGATGTCCTGCACGAAATCGATGTCCGCGGCCAGGATGTTGCCGTCGGAGTCGAACGCCATCCGCGCGTCGCCGTCGACGTGGCGGGCCTGACCGGCCGACATCAAATTCTCGCGCCGGTCCTCGATCCACTTCAGTGCGCTGGAGACCTTGCGGGTGGCCAGCATGATGCACATGTCCTCGCGCATCGGGACGACCTTCTGGCCGAACCCACCGCCGGTGTCGCGCATGATCACCCGCACATTGTGTGCCGGGATGCCGAGCAGCCGGGCGGCGAAGGCGCGCAGTTCGTGGGGGGTCTGCGTGGACGCCCACATCGTCAGTTCGCGCGACGATGCTTCCCACTCGGCGACCAGGCCGCGCGTCTCGATCGGAACCGGGGCGTAGATCTGCTGGTACACGTGGGCCGACGCGACGTGTGCGGCAGCCGAGAAGGCGTCCTCGTCGGGCGGTGCACCGCCCATCCCGCCCGCGACGTTGTCGGGGTAGGCGTCGTGCACGACGACACCGGACTCGGCGGCCAGGCGGACGGCACTGGTGAAGTCCGCCACGGCGGGAAGCGGTTCATAGTCGACGTCGACCAGTTCGACGGCGTCTTCGGCGACGTAGCGCGACTCGGCTACGACGAGGGCGACCGGATCGCCGACGAACTTCACCTCGCCCTCGGCCAACGGCGGACGCGGCGTGTCGGCGATGTCCTTACCCGCGACCGCGTGCCAGGCCTCCTTCACGTCGGGGTTGAGATCGCCGGCCAGAAACACCGCCTGTACGCCGGGCAGTGCCAACGCTGCGCTGGTGTCGATGCCGTTGATTCGGGCTCTGGCAAACGGGCTACGGACAAAACAGGCGTGCAGCATGCCGGGCCGCGATACGTCGTCGACGAACGTGCCGTGCCCGGTGAGCAGACGGTTGTCCTCGACGCGGGGGATCCGCGCACCTGCGTAGCGGGTTGCGACGGCTTGAGACGTTGAAGTCACGGCAAACCTCCAATCCGTCGTCCGCGGGACCGGTCGACACCTTGCTAAGCAGTCGCTCAGCGAGCCTACCGGATACGTGATTCTCGCTTATGAGCATATGACATTCTCGCGGCGCGTCGGATTAGATTGTCGTGCGTGAACTGGTGGATGACGCGAACCGACCGGACGCTGTCGGAGGAGATACCCGCGCTGCCGGCAGACGTTCGCGCCTTCTACACCGACCTCGACAATCTCAGGCTGGTTCATCCGCTCGTGACGTCGGTGCGAACCGTCCGCCGCAGCGACGACGGCCGACGGCTACGTGCAAACGTACCGCGTCGGCGACCGGATACCGGTGGGACCGGTGACGTTGCGCACGAGTTACCTTGCCCGGCTGTCCGTTCCGGTGGCCGGCGACGTGCTGACCGAGGCCAGACAATTTCCTCGAGTGCGGCTCACCGGCCGCGTGGCCTTCGAGCCGATTGAGATCGGCACCCGCATCGTCGAGCAGATCCGGATCGAAGCGCCGCGGCCACTGGCGCCGATGACCGTCCGCAAGGCGGTCGAAGCGCACGCCTCGATGCTCGCCTGCATCCGCCGACGCTTCGAACAAGTCGCCTAGAGCGCGCCTATGTCGGCCAGAAGCCGGTGCCGGTGAAGAAGCCGGGCTGCCAGCCCTGCTCGCCCAGGCACAGCAGGGGCCGGCCGTCGGGAGCCTGCGCAGCGGCCTGATCGCCGGGGCACGGCGCGCCGATCTGCTGCACGCCGTGGATCTCCGGCGAGATCACCCAGAAGCCGGTGGTGACCGGCGGCCACTGGTTCGGGATCCAATGGCACTGCAACGGTTCACCGCCCGGACCACGCCCGAACGTGTTGATCTCGAAGTTGTCGCACGGGCCGGCCAGGCGTGCCTCGTAGTTCATGAACGGCACGTCGGAGTCGTAGCGGCCCGGCTTGTCGAAATACAAGTTGTCGTTCGGGTCGGCCATGGCTACCGGTGCACTACCGACTGCGGCGCACGCCAGTGCGGCGGCGATGACTGCTTCGCGGATCATTGTCCCCACCTTCCTTGCCAGAGCCTAACCGGCCAGCCATGGCCAGGTAAGCGTTTGGGTCCCCCCGGCACGGGTAGATAGCCGTCATGGCGCCAGGCGACGATGCACAAAGCGAAGAAGATGTCGATACCGACGACAAGGTCGCGGGCTCGCGGGTGGGCAAGGACGGCGAGGACGGCAGTTACGTCGGCGAGACGTCGTCCGACGACTCCATCGACGCCGGCGAGACCGGGGCCGAGGCCCGCAGCGAGGAAAACGGCTGACACCGGTGGGCTGACGGAAGCCCTACTCAGGTATATGACCTGGCAATCGCACCGGACATGAGACTGTAGACGTCTATGGATGGCTATGAGTACGTGTCCTACGAGGAATTCGGCCGCATGTTCTACGAAGTCGCGGTGACCGAGGAGCGCGTCGGCGATGCCATCGCCGCGATCGCAGGCGACGAGTTCGAGATGGGGCCGATGGGGCAGGGGCCGGGCAAGATCGCCAAGGTCACCGCCAAGGTCAGGATTCAGGAGCCTCGGGTGACGCGGTCGGTCGGTGAGCTGATCACGTTCGCGATCCGCATTCCGCTCGAGATCGACATGGTCATCGACCTGAAGATCGACAAGCCCAAGTTCGTGGTGTTCGGCGAGATCTCGTTGAGCGCCATCGCGCGCGCGGCCGAACCGCTGCTGCTGATCCTCGATGTCCAGAAGCCGCAACCGTCCGACATCTCCATTCACGTCACGTCGAAATCCCTGCGCGGCGAGCTGCTGCGCATCGTGGCAGGTGTCGACGCCGAGGTCAGGCGATTCATCGCGGCACACGTGGCCGGGGAGATCGACGGCCCCGAGTCGGTCAAGGCGAAGGTCATCGACGTCGCCGACCGCCTCGACTCCGCGTGGACCGGCGTCTGACCGCTACTTCTCCAGCGTGAACTGGACGACGTCCACCTGGCGGTCGCGGAACATCTTCGCGCAGCCGGTGAGGTAGCGCATGTAGCGCTCGTAGACCTCTTCGGACTGGATCGCGATGGCCTCGTCCCTGTGCTCCTTCAACGCGGCCGCCCACAGGTCCAGCGTGCGCGCGTAGTGAGGCTGCAGCGCCTGCGTGCGGGTCAGCGTGAAACCCCCTTCCGCCGCGCGCTCCTCGACCATCGGTACCGACGGCAGCCGGCCGCCCGGAAAGATCTCCGTCATCACGAACTTGATGAAGCGTGCCAGCTCGAACGTCAACGGAATGCCGAGTTCCTTTGCGCGCGCTGGATTCTCGCCGACGATGGTGTGCAGCAGCATGACACCTTTGTCGGGCAGTACGTCGTATGCCATCTTGAAGAACGCCGGGTACCGATCGTGGCCGAAGTGCTCGAACGCTCCGATGGACACGATCCGGTCGACGGGCTCGTCGAACTGCTCCCAACCCTGCAGCAGCACCCGCTTGGTCCGCGGGCTGTCGAGCTCGTCGAAGCTCTTCTGGACGTGCGCGGCCTGGTTCTTGGACAGGGTCAGGCCGACCACGTTGACGTCGTAGCGCTCTATTGCGCGCCGCATGGTGGCGCCCCAACCGCAGCCGATGTCGAGAAGCGTCATGCCCGGGGCGAGGCCGAGCTTGCCGAGCGCCAGATCGATCTTGGCGATCTGCGCCTCCTCCAGCGTCATGTCGTCGCGCTCGAAGTAGGCGCAGCTGTAGGTCTGGGTGGGGTCGAGGAAGAGCCGGAAGAAGTCGTCGCTCAGGTCGTAGTGTGCCTGGACGTCTTCGAAATGCGGCTGCAGATCGCCGCCTGCGTCGGGTGGTTTCGGCATCGTCTCAGGGTAGTTGACGTGCCGGTTAGCCCCTAATCGGTCAGTCCTCTACGATGCTGCGGGTGCATAGACTTCCCACGGTCCGCCTGATCGTCGCAGTCGCAGGCGTGGCCGCCGCGGCGGCACTGGCTGCCGCGCCCGCGCAGGCCGATTCCACTGCCGACGCTTTTCTCGACGCCGTCACGAACGCGGGTCTGGGGAGCACCACGAATCCGGTCGACGTGGTGGCCGTCGGCCAGTCGGTCTGCCCGATGTTGTCCGACCCGGGCCAGAACGCCGCCGATGTCGCGGCCAAGGTCGCCGACACGACGGGCATGTCGTTCGGGGGCGCGAACATGTTCACCGGGATCGCCATCTCGTTCTTCTGCCCCCGCGTGATCGAGTCGATCGGCGCCGGCGAATCGCCGATCCCGCTGGGCCTACTCGGCTTCTAACCGACCAGACCGTCCAGCGCTGGCCGCTTGGGCTCGCGGCCGTCACCGCTGGAGATCCCCCTGGCGTGGTGCAGCATCCACGGGGCGAGCATGTTCTTGGTCCACAGCAGCTGTGAATGGGCGCGTGACCGCAGCGTCGGCGCCGCGGTACCGGCTTCGGGTTGTGCCCAATCATGGCTGCTGCCCGGAAGATCGAGCGCTTCGGCAGCCGCGGCGGCGAACAGGATGTGACCCTTGGTCGAGCCGTGCACCCGATCTTCGCTCCACACGTCGGGCTGCGTCATCGACGGCGCGTTGTAGAGGTCGACGAGCTTGAACCCGTAGCGGTCCGCCGCCGCCGCGATGGACTGGTTCATGCGCAGCATTCGAGAGGTCAGGACCCTGCCGATCGGGACGATGCGAGAGATATCGGGGAACGTGGTGGTGACCACGGTCGCGCCGGACCGCGCGAGCCGCTCGTGAAGCAGGTCGAGGTCGGCCAGCGCGCGACCGAAAAGTGTTCCCGGCCGGGTGATGTCGTTCATGCCGACGCACACGGAGATCAGGTCGGGCCGCATCGCCACGGCCACCGGGAGTTGGTCGTCCAGCACGTCACGGATGCGCCGCCCGCGGATCGCGAGATTGGCGTACTGCAGGCCGGACTGAAGTTCGTCGAGCATACTGGCCAGCCGATCGGCGAAGCCGGCGATTCCGTCGGAATCGTTTCCGTCCCATAGTCCTTCGGTTTGGCTGTCGCCGAGAGCGACGTAGCGGGCGTACACGCCGTGTGCCATGCGCGTGACTCTAGCCGCTATCCGCGGCCGAACCGGGTCAGGTTCAGTGGCCGGCCCACCACACTGAGCTGATTTATCACGTCCTCGAGGCGAGTGCGTGGCACGTCGGCGCGCCATTCCTGCAATCTGCCCGACAGGCACAGCGTGTCGGGCAGGAAGCCGATGTCCGTCAGCGCAAGCCCGTGTGGCAGTTCGGGCAGGCGCACCGGATAGGTCGGCGTGCGGTCCGGCAGTCGCAGGCGTCTGCCGCGCAGGACCAAGGCGCGCGGCTTGAGCCACAGCGTGGAGCCGTCCAGGACCGCGTCCACCTCGAGGTGCCCCAGCGTCGGACGGCGCGCGAGCCGCAACCTGGCGATACCGTCGGGTCCGATCTCGCCCGACAGTCGTGGCGCCGCGATGCGGAACAGATCGTCGAGTGCCTCCGCAGGAAGTTCGACCGTCAGATCGACGGGTGCCGCCACCAGAACCGGCGGTACCGTCGGCCGCAGATGCACGTTGTGCAGGACGGCCGTGGCACGCTCCAGTCTGTTGTCGTCCCAACGGATGTCGCGCGCTGCGAGCCGCACGTCGCTGAGTTGACCGACCGCGAGACCCCGGACGTCCAGACGCGAGTCGAACTCGGTGACGGTCAGCGTGATGTCGCCTTCGTCGAGGCGGACCGACAACTCACGTCCCACCACCAGGCGGCGCAGTGTCATGAACAGCGTCCGGTAGGCAGCGGCGGCGCCGGTACTCATGGGGGCCACAGCCGCCGTCGACCAGAGTGACGCGAGCATGTCCAGCGGCCGGAACGGATCCCATCGGCGCAGCGATCGCGGACGCGTCATGACACCAAGCATCCTCGCATTGCCCGTCGCGCCCGGACCAGACCCCTCAGGGGGTGAAGCTGTTCAACAGCACCCGCATCGACTTGGCCACCGCGTGCCGCGTCGTGACGGGGTCGGGCGCGTTGGCGATCAACATCGCTCCGCGCGTCAAGGCGCCCAGCAGTAACCGAGTGGCGGTCTCGGGATCCTCGATCTCGATGGTGCCGGCCTTCGCCGCCTCCTGCAGGGAGTGCACGATCACCGCGTGGGCGTACTTCTCGTCCAGTTCGGTGTATCGGGCCAAACCGAGAACCGCGGGCCCGTCCAGAACCAGCACCCGCTGCACATCGGGTTGAAGCACCCCGTCGAGAAATGCGTCGAAACCGAGCGCCAGCTCCTCGAGGCCGTCGCCGGCATCCTTGGCCGCCTCGAGCGACGCGGCCATCAACTCCATGTGAGCTTGCACGAAAACCGCCTCGAAAATGGCGGTCTTGGTGGGGAAGTGGTGATAGAGGGCGCCGGTGGTGACCCGTGCTTCCCGCGCCAGGTCCTCCACGGACGTGCCGCGGAAGCCGTTTTCGCCGAACAGCCTGCGGCCCGCGGCCACCAACGCGGCGCGGGTCTGCGCGACCTGCTCGGCGCGCAACGAGGACGGCTCGGACGTGGCTGGCATTGCTCCCGCATTCAGTGTGGATGACCACCACACCCTATTGACATAGTAGCAATATGTGAAATAGTCGTTCTATGACTTTCGCTCCCATTGATATCACCGGCCCGGCGCAAGACACTTGCCGGGCACACGGTCAATCGAAGGCGGCGCTGCATGGCGCCGCAGGCAGAACGGCAGCACTGCTGCGCACCGTCGACGGCGCCGCTCCGGTGCCCGGCCTGGACTGGACCGCCGCGGAGACCGCGGCTCACACGATCGGCGAGCTCCGCGACTACGCCTTGGCACTGACCCGGCACACAGCCGGATACATGACGCATGCCAATCGGCCCTCGGAGTCGCCAACGCGGATGAGCGCCGTGGTCAACGCCCGCCAGTTGGCCGAGATACCGGAGAGGGACACCAACCGCCTGGCCGACATGGTGGAGTCGGCCACACAGGCCTACCTCGCCGCCGCCGATGCCGCCGACGAGACCGCTGCGATTCCCGCCGCCAACGGGCTCGTGCTGTCGCCCTCCGTCATGACCAGTCTGCTGCTGGGCGAGCAGGTCATCCACGGCCTGGACATCGCGCGGGCCGCGCGGAAGAGATGGGACATCGCAGAGTCGGACGCGCTGCTCGTTCTGCCCGGTGTACTGACGGTCGCGCCCCGCTACTTGCGACAATCCGCGGCCTCGGCGCGCGTGAGCTTCGAGTTGCGGATCCGCGGCGCGCAACCCTATCGGATGGCGGTCGACCGAGGATCCGCCGTCGTCACCCATGCGAGCCAGAAAGCCGACTGCGTGATCGCGGCCGATCCCGTGGCGTTTCTGCTGCTCGGGTACGGACGCACCTCCCAATGGTCGCCGATCATGCGGGGCAAGCTGCGTGCCGGTGGCAGAAAGCCATGGATGGCAGTGAAATTCGCCACGTTGATGTCCAGCCCTTAACAGAGCGGAGAATGGGTAGCCCCCTACGATGGATTCGATGACGTCCGTCGTGATCGTCGGCAGTGGGTTCACCGGCTTCGAGTGTGCTCGCCGACTCTCCCGCCAACTCCGCAAGAACAATGCAGCCGTCGACATCTCGATCATCTCGCCCGTCGACTACATGCTCTACACCCCGCTGCTGCCCGACGTGGCCGGCGGCCTCGTCGACGCCCGCTTCGTCACCGTTCCGCTGGCTAACACTCTGCACGGGGTGCGGGCGGTGCGAGGGCGGGTGGACAGCGTGGACCTGGACGGCCACACACTGACCTACACCGATCCCGAGCAACGGTCGCGCACCCAATCGTGGGACCGACTGGTGCTGACCCCGGGCTCGGTCACCCGGCTGTTCGACATCCCGGGCCTGGCCGACTACGCGCGGGGGCTGAAATCGACGGCCGAAGCGGTCTATCTCCGCGATCACATGCTCGAACAGCTCGAGCTGGCCAACATCGACGACGACGAGGACCGCATCCGGGCCCGGCGCACCATCGTCGTCGTCGGCGCCTCCTACTCGGGCACCGAGCTGGTCGTGCAGCTGCGGGCGCTGGCTGACACCGCGGCCGAATCGATGGGGTTCGACCCCGACGACGTGAAGTTCGTGCTCCTCGACATGGCCGAGCAGGTGATGCCGGAGGTGGGCGAGAAGCTCGGTAAGGGTGTCCAGCGAGTACTGCACCGACGTGGCGTCGACGTCCGGCTCGGTCTGACCCTGAAGGAAGTTCACTCCAACTACGTTGTCCTCAGTGATGATTCGCGGATCGACACCCACACCCTTGCGTGGGTGACCGGGGTCACCGGCGCGCCGTTGATCGAGAAGCTCGGGCTGCCGACGGAGGGCGGCCGCCTCAAGGTGCAGCCCAACCTGCAGGTGCCGGGACATCCCGATGTGTTCGCCGCCGGCGATGCCGCCGCGGTGCCCGACCTGACGCAGCCCGGCAAGATCACGCCCCCGACAGCGCAGCACGCGATCCGGCAGGGAAAAGTGTTGGCGCGCAACGTTGCCGCCAGCCTGGGCTACGGCGAGCCGAAGGACTACAAGCACCGCAACATGGGCCTTGTCGTCGACCTCGGCCCGCACTACGCGGTCGCCAATCCGCTCAACGTCCAACTGTCCGGGTACGCCGCCAAACTGGTGACCCGGATGTACCACCTCTATGCCATGCCGCGCTTCGTCAATCGCTGGGCGGTGTCCCTGTCGTATCTGACCGACGTGTTCTTCGACCGCTCCGTGGTGTCGGTCGGGCTGTCGAGCCAGGACGACGCGCGGTTCTCCACCAGCGAGGGCATTCCGCTGCCCAAGACCGACTGACGTGTGAAAGACGGCGGATGGGGAACCCCAACGCCATGGCTACATATCGTGTGCTGAATCCGAAGGGTGACGTCGTCGACACCAAGGACATCGAGAGCGCCGACGACGCGCATGCGTGGTTCGTCGACTCGAAGGCGGACAACTCCGAACTCGGCTGGCGGATGGAAGTCAAGGCCGACGACGGCCACTGGGCGTTCTTCGATGACACCGAGGGCGACCGAAAGTAGTCATTCCTCGCCGGTGACGTACCACTTGCCGATCGGGGGAGCGTGGCTGCTGCGGACGCGCAGATAGCGCCGTTCTTAGATCGCGAACGACGGATAATCGCCCAGGCCGCAACTCTCACCGGTGGTGATCTTCGTGATCGTCTTGGTTGCGTGGTCGAACCGGACCGTCCCGTCGTCGTCGAGATTCAGGCGCCAGCGGGGTCCGAAGTGGCTGTCGCTCATGTCATCCCGCAACCGTGAGGGTGACAGTGTTCAGGGACACCGCGACGTCGGTGGGCAGGATGTCCATGAAGGTCGGCTGTTCACGCACGGCCTCCCCGCTGGCGACGATGTGGCCGGGGAAGTTACCGGCACACGGAAAGTCGTTGCACCGCAGCCAGAACCCCGGTGGGCTCTGATACGGATACATGCTCGGTGACTGGTCGACTCGATATCTGCCGGCGGAATGCTGGCGGTGGCCCAGCCTTGAGGGGCTTGCGGCCCGACGCCGAACACGCCGTTGCTGCCGTATGTGACCGGGTCGGCGTGGGCCACCGCGGCGGCGAAGAGCCCGGCCAGCAGCAGTGCGGCCGTGGTCGTCGTCAGCCCGCCGGTCATGGATGAACGGCCCCCTCACCACACCCGAATGTAGTCGACGAGCATTTCCGGACTCTGGAACGGACCGAAGGCCGGAACACCGCCGCCGGGACCGCCAACCGCGAGGTTGAACACCGTGTACAGCAGGTAGTCCGGTGCGTTGAACGGCCACACCCCGTCGATGGGAACGGAGGGCACCGTGAAGAACGGGGCGCCGTTGACGTTGTCGCGCCAGAAGCGGAAGCCTGCGTCGTCCCACCGGACCCGGTAGGTGTGCCAATCCCCGTCCACCGGCCACCTGCTCTCCTTCCAGGTCCTGCCGTCGGATCGGGCGTGCACGGCCGTGCCGGGCGCCCACTTGCCGTTGCCGAACCACTCGAAAATGTCGACCTCGCCGTCCGGCAACGGGCCTCTGCCGTCGGGCGTCGGCTCGCGGTTCACCAGCCAGTAGGCAGGCCAGCAACCGGGAACCAGGCAGTTCAGCTTTATCCGGGCTTCCCAGGTGTGCCCGATACCGATCTTCATTCCGGCTTCCACCCGGCCGCTGAAGTAAGTGTCGCCCTCTTGGGTGGCGCGCAGGGCGAGGTTGCCGTTGCCGTCGAGAGACACGTTGCGGCGATCGTCGCGGAACAGGCCGAGGATCGGTGGGTTGACCGGCTCGTTCCAGCCCACCACCGTCCACTTCCCCAAATCCGGCGGGGCGCCTGCCGGCCCGTCGAAGTCATCGACGAAGATGTAGTCGACAGGGCCCGGATTGGCGTCCGGTGGCGGAGCGCCCGGATTCTCGGGTTGACCTGGCGCTAGGGGCTCCGCGGCTGCCTGCGGAGCGGCGACTGCGGCGGCGACCGCGGCGGCCCCGGTCATCATCATCAAATTGCGGCGATTCATCTCAGGCACATGGAAACCTTAGCGTCGGTTAATCGAGATTTTAACTAGGCTCGGGTGTAATGCCGAAATTGAGCGCTGGACTGCTGCTGTACCGGGTCGTCGACGGGCGTGTCGAAGTGCTCCTCGGGCACCCGGGAGGTCCGTTCTGGGCGAAGAAAGACGAGAGCGCCTGGTCGATCCCGAAAGGCGAATATGTCCAGGGCGAGGACCCTTGGCTGGCCGCCTGCCGTGAGTTCGAAGAGGAACTTGGCAAACCGCCACCCGACGGTCCGCGCATCGACTTCCCGGCGCTGAAGCAGCCGAGCGGCAAAGTAGTCACGGCGTTCGCAGTGCGTGGAGACCTCGACCTCGACGGAACGGTGAGCAACACCTTCGCGCTGGAGTGGCCGAAAGGGTCGGGAAACGTCAGGGAGTACCCGGAGATCGACCGGGTGCAGTGGTTCTCCCTCACTGAGGCTCGGTCGAAGCTGCTGAAGGGTCAGCGACCGCTTCTCGATCGACTGACGGAGGTGGTCGAAGACGCCGAATCGGCCGTGACTCGATGGCATTGATCGTCAGCGCCCGGCCATGGATCCGCCAGCCGGTGCGCGTACGGATGTATTCGTCGTCGTAGCGCAGATGCCAGACCACGTCGGTGGCCTGCCCGTCTGTGATGTTGAAATGGTGTGCGGCGCATGTTATTCGGCCCAACGCGTAGTCGGGCTCCTGGCCGGGCGCGTAAACCTCGCCGACTATCGCATGTTCGGTGCGGGCGAGGCCGGACAACGCCGCCATGGCGGCGCGAACCCCGTCGCGGCCACTGTGGTGGCGGACCGGATCAAGTGACCGCGGCGGGTCGGGCAGCCGCAGTTCAGCTGTCTCGCTGAATAATTCGACGACGTCGCCGAAGCGGCGGTCATCGACAGCTGCCGCGTAGAGGTGAACCAGGTCGGCCAGGGCCAGCCGGTCAGCGATGGCCAGAGTCACGTCGTCAGCCGCCGCCGTTGCTGGCGCGGATCGCTTCGCGGCATTCCCGCCTGGTCTTGCCGGTTTCCTGCATGCAGACCCGCACCGGGGTTTCCTCCTCGATAGGAAGCGGCTCGTCGGTGGCCTCGGTGGTGACCGTGACCGTCGGCGGGGGCACCACACCTTGGTTCACCGACCAGATGGACGCGCCGGTGGACTGCAGTGTCGAGCAGTAGATGGTGTTGCCGTTCGCGGTGGTGGCGGAGGCGCCCACCGGTGCGCAGTTGGCGCCGACGACCGGCGCCGACGGAGTCGCCGATGCCGAAGCGGTGACGGTGGTCGTCGGCTGCGACGGCGATCCGGGCGAGGACGCTCGCGGTGCGCTCTCCGCCGGCTTGGGCGAAGGGGTGTAGGAGTCGTTCATCAGCTTCTCGATCTCACGGAACTGGATCAACACCAGGGCTATCGCCACGAGCAGCAGCACAGCCAGCACCCCGGGGACGATGTAGGCGGGGCGCAGATAGCTCTGCGCGGCGGACCGCTCTGCTTCGTGTCGGCCGCCTGCGTGAGCCGGTGTGGCGATCGGCGCCGACGCCTCGGTTCGATCGACGTCGGCGTCCGGCTCCACTCCGAGCCGATGCGCGAGCGCCCGCGCGAAGTCCGTGCAGGTGACGAACCTGTCCTTGGGATCTTTTGACAGCGCCTTGCTCAGTACCGGATCCAACGCCGACAACTCGGGGCGCCGGTCGCCGATCGCAGGTGGTGAGGCGGTGAGGTGCTGGCTGATGACCACGGTCGGGTTGGAGTGGTGAAACGGCGGCGACCCGGTCAGCAGGTGAAATGCCGTCGCCGCCAGCGCGTACTGATCCGCGCGGCCGTCGAGCTCCTCGCCCATCAGTTGTTCGGGAGCGGCGTAGAAGACTGTGCCGACCGTCATGTTGGTCGCGGTGAGGTTGCTGTTGTCGTCCACCCGTCGCGCAATACCGAAGTCGCCCAACAGAATCCGCTGCCTGCCCGCAGCGGAGTCGGTCAGCATGATGTTGGCGGGCTTGACGTCGCGGTGCAGCAGCCCCTGCGCATGGGCGTAGTCGAGCGCCTCGCCGACCGACGTCACGATGTTCAGCACTTCGTCTCTCGGCATGCCCTTCGGGTAGCGGCGCAGCAGCTCCCCGGCGTCCGTGCCGTCCACGAAGTCCATCGAGATCCAGATCTGGCCATCGACGTCGCCGCGGTCGTGCACCCCGTACCTTGAGGGCGTCGTTGCGAGGAAGGCGCGGGTGCTCGGCAAGGTAGACCTCGCCCATGCCCCCGCTGCCGAGAAGCCGCACGATGGTGTAGCCCGCGAAGGTCTGACCAGCGGCTAACGGCATGGCCGCATAGTACAGACGGGCTACAAATCCAGAATGAGTCGCTCTCCGTTCTCGGCTCGCGAAATGCAGACCAGCATCATGCCTGCCGCGCGCTCCGGCTCGGTGAGCAGTGCGTCGCGGTGGTCGACTGCTCCGGACACCACCCGCGTCCGGCAGGTGCCGCAGAAACCCTGCCGGCACGAGTAGGGCGCTGCGACGTCGGACCGTCGCAGCGCGGTCAACAGTGTCTCGTCGGCGCCCACCACGACTTCTCGGCCGGTCGACGCGACAGACACGGAGAACTCGCGGCCGTCGACTACCGGTGCCGCGGCGAACCGCTCGAAGTGCAACTCGACGTTGTCCCGGTCGGCCAGCTCGGAGCGGACGGCCGTCAACATCGGCGCGGGGCCACAGGCGTAGACGGTGGTGGCATCCCGGCAGTCGCCGAGCAGTTCCGCTGCGGCCGGCACGCCGCTCACGTCGTCAGTGCGGACTTCGACACGATCGCCGAACCGGGTCACTTCGTCGATGAAGGGCAGACTGTCGCGGGTCCGGCCGGCGTACACCATCGACCAATCCACGCCGAGGCGCTCGGCGAGCGCGAGCATCGGCAGTATCGGCGTGATGCCGATGCCGCCTGCGATGAACCGGAACCGCTGCGTGGGGGAGCCGTGGCCGGGGACGGTGAGCGGGAAGGCGTTGCGCGGTCCATGCGTGGTCACCGTCGCGCCGACCGGACAATCGTCGTGCACCTCGATTGATCCGCCCCCGCCGTCGGGGATCCGGCGCACGGCGATTCGATATGTCGACGTGTCGTCGGGGTCTCCGCACAGCGAGTACTGGCGCAGCCTGCCGCTGGGTAGGTGAACGTCCAGGTGCGCGCCCGGATGCCAGCGCGGTAGCGACCCGCCGTCGGTGGCGGACATCGTCAGCGCCACCACATCCTGATCGTGGGCCACCACCTGACGGTCGACAACCGTCAAGCCGATCACGCGATCCGGCTCGGGCGGCAGCGACATCTTCCTGATGGCGCCCGAGATGGCCCACAGTGCGGACACCGAGGTGTCGGCGATGCCCAGCGCGAGGTCGTGGCGCCGCCGACCCGAGATGCTCGGCGGGGTCAGGCGGTAGCGGTCGAGCAGGCCCATCAAATGTGTGCGGCGCGGGCCGCGGGGGAGCTGGCCAGATATGCGACCGCCTGCGCGGTCGAACCCATCTCGTCCGGAGTGAACCCGGGCCGGAAGTACATGGCGGTGTTCGACCCGAACAGCTTGCGGTACTTGGGCAGCAGTTCGAGCTTCGAGTCGCGCATCCGCAGCCGGTTGAACCGCCACCAGCCGATGTCGGTATTGGGATCGGACTTCACCAGGAACCAGGCCGTGCGCTGGAAGAACACGAAGATCGCCACCACCGCCATCGTCATCGCGCGGATCCGGTCGAGGTAGCTGTCGTGGAAGTAGACCGCGACGTCATGGGCCACGTTGCGATGCTCGACCTCCTCACTGCCGTGCCAGCGAAACAGGTCCACCATGGTCGGGTCGGCGCCGTAGTCGTCCCACGCGCAGTTCAACGCGAAATCGCCGAGGACGGCGGTGTAGTGCTCGATGGCGGCGATGAACCACAGCCGGTCGCACAGATGGTTGAGCCTGCGGTTCGGGTCGGTGGACGACGTCGGCGCGAGAGTCTTGGTGAACAGGAACTCGAGCTGGTCCAGCACCGGTGTCGGATCGATGCCGTTGACGGCCATGTACTCGTGCAACATTCGCTCGTGTACGTCGGCGTGAGTGGCTTCCTGGCCGATGAAACCCCGCATGTCCTCGGCCAGCTGTGGATCCTTCACCAGTGGTAGAGCCTCGTTGAAGGTGTCGACGAACCAGCGCTCGGCGGTGGGCAGCACCACGTTGAGCAAACTGACGACGTTGGAGGCCACTGGATGTCCGGGTATCCAGTGCAGCGCGACGCCGGTTGCGTCGAAGTGGACTTTGCGTGCCTGGATCTGAACCGGTCCCGGGTCCACCTCATGCTCGAAACGGCGTGGTCGCAACATCGCAGCCCGTCCCTTTCAGTGTGCTCGGCTGAGTCTACGGCCAATAGATGGGAACGCAGGTTTCAGATACTCGTAGGGGGTCAATATGAACGGTATGGCGGGGTTGGGCGACGTTCTCGAGTGGGCCAAGGATCAAGTGAATTCCCGGGTTCCGAAGGCCGACTTGGATCAACGCGACCCGGATTACATCCGTGAGCAGCTGCCCGGGCTCTGGCTGCTGGCTTCCCTCTATTTCCGGGCCGACGTGCGGGGACTCGATCGCATCCCGCGCGAGGGTCCCGTGCTGCTGGTCGGCAACCACAGCGGCGGCAACCTTCCGCCGGACACCTTCGTGTTCACGCTGGCGTTCTGCTCGTACTTCGGCGTCGAGCGGCCGTGCTACCAACTCGCGCACAACCTCGTCGTCTCGATGCCCGGCCTGGGATCACTGCGGAAGTTCGGCACCGTGGCCGCCAACCATGACAACGCCAGACTGGCGCTGGAGTCCGGCGGGGCCCTCCTGGTGTACCCGGGCGGCGACTACGAGGTCTTCCGGCCGTCGTGGAAGCGCCACGAGGTCGACTTCGGCGGCCGCAAGGGCTACGTGAAGCTGGCCAGGGAAGCGGGCGTTCCCATCGTGCCGATCGCCAGCGTCGGCGGCCAGGAGGCGGCGCTCTTCCTCGACCGGGGGCAGTGGCTGGCCAGGCTGCTGAGGGTGGACAAGCTGGCCCGCCTCAAGAGCGTGCCCATTCTGTTGGCGCCGCCGTGGGGTCTGGCCGTCAGCGATATGGTGCCGCGGTTGCCGCTGCCGACGAAGATCGCGATCGAGGTGCAGGAGCCGATCGACGCGGACGATATCGCCGGTGCCGACGACGACGTTATTCACAAGAAGGTCACCTCCGCTCTGCAGGCGGGTGTGGACAGGTTGGCCGCGGAACGACGATTCCCGGTGATCGGCTGATGAGCGCTTGCGCGAAGAAGAGACGGCACTGATGAGCGCTTGCGCGAAGAAGAGACGGCACTGATGAGACTGCAGAGGCAGGTACAGATCGAGGCCGACCGCGACACGGTGTGGAAGCGGGTCGCCGACCCGGCGTCGTATCCGGATTTCATGGCCAATCTCGAGCGGTGGGACACCGTGACGGACGGGCCGGTCGGCGTCGGGTCGCGCTACACCGGCCACTGGAAGATCGGCTCGGTTCCTATCGGCGGCGTGATCGAGGTGGTCGAGTTCGACGAGGGCCGCGACCTGGCCTGGACCAGTATCACCGGGATAACACAGCGCGGCCGCTTCCGGCTGCGCGATTGCCCGGACGGCCGGACTCAGGTGGTATTCCGAATGGCTTACGAAGCCCCGGGTGGCCTGCTCGGGGTGATCGCCGACTGGGTATCGGCGCGTCAGGTCGGCAGAACCATGACCGAGACGCTGCAGAACCTCCGCGGCCTGGTCGAGGCCTAACCCGCGGGCGGCGCGGGCGCCGGCGCTGCGCCGATCGGGATTTGCGGCGGCCTCAACGTATTGTCACTGCCGGTGCGCGGAGTGGCGCCACCGGAGCCCGAACTGCCCTGCTCGGCCATCTCCTTGGCGGCTTCCTCGGTGCAGTCGAGATTCAGCAGCATCTTGCCGCTGCCGACCAGTTTCTGGCTGGCGACCATGCACTGCGCCTGCGGCAGATCGCTGCCGACGGATCCACCGAAGCCGGTGTTGAGCCCCATTCCGTGCAGGATTTTGACCGCCTTGTAGTAAGGCTCGCCGATCACGTTGGCCTGCTGGGCGTTCATCGGGTCGGCGTTGGCGAGTCCCGTGCCGAGCAGGCCGATAGTGCTCGCAGCGACCGCGCTTGCCCCCAGGACGACGAGCTTTCTCACGTAATCTCTCCCAACGTCGATGCGCTGCGAACATATCGCAGCGGTGACGAATGTGAAACCGGTGACGAGCGGCGATTCGTTACACCTGCGGGTTCACCGCCGCCGCCAGGGCCGCACACAGTGAGGCCGCGCGGGGATCGCAGAAGACGTCTTCGAGCAGCAGCCGGCGCCCGTCGGGGTCTCGGAGCGGCACCCGCCAGTTCGGGTATTCATCGGTGGTGCCGGGCTGATTCTGCGTGCGCAGATCACCCACCGCGTCGGCCAGCGAAAGGCCCAGAAGCCGCGACGGGGTGCGGCCCAGGTACTGGTAGAGCGCACGCACGGTCTCGTCGACGGTTGGCTCGCCGTCGCCGAGCAGGCCGACCCGTCGCAACTCGTCGAGCCAGGCGGCCTGTTCGGCGCGGTCGTCGGCGAGCTCCTCGTCCACCGGCCGGGCCAACAGGCCGAGTTGCTGTCGCAGCCGCACGTGCTCGCCCGCGAGATAGCCCGCGGTGGGAGGCAGGTCGTGGGTGGTCACCGAGGACAGGCAGTACTCGCGCCAGCGCTGCGCGTGCAGTGGACCGCCGCCACCGTCGCGGTCCAGTTCGAACCACAGGATCGACGTGCCGAGCAGCCCGCGCTCAGACAGATAGTCCCGCACCCACGGTTCGACCGTGCCGAGATCCTCGCCGACGACGACGGCTTCGGCGCGATGGGCCTCGAGCGCGAGAATGCCGATCATCGCCTCGTGGTCGTAGCGCACGTAGGTGCCCTCGGTCGGCAGCGAACCCTTGGGGATCCACCAGAGCCGGAAGAGTCCGATGATGTGGTCGACCCGGACGCCGCCGCCGTGCCGCAGGACGGCGTTGACCATGGCCCGGAACGGCTCATAGCCGCGTTCGACGAGCTGGTCGGGCCGCCACGGTGGCTGCGACCAGTCCTGCCCGAGCTGGTTGAACTCATCTGGTGGCGCGCCGGCGGTGACGCCGAGCGCCAGAACGTCCTGCAGCGCCCACGCATCGGCTCCGTTCGGGTCCACCCCGACGGCGAGGTCGTGCATGATGCCGAGCTCCATGCCCGCGCGCGTGGCGGTCGACTGCGCGCCGGCCAGCTGTTCATCGAGCTGCCATTGCAGCCAGCGGTGAAAGTCGACCGCGTCGGCGTGCTCGGCGGCGAAGTCTGCGACGGCGGGACTCGCCGGATGCGCGAGCGCCTCAGGCCAGTCGTGCCAATCGGGGCCGTGACTCTCGGCGATCGCGCACCAGGTCGCGAAATCGTCGAGGCTCTTCCCCTCGCGTTCTCGGTACGCCGCATACGCCAGCTGGCGGCCCGCGGAACGCCCGACTCGGTATACGCCGTCGAGGGCACTGCGCTTGGCTTTCCATGCGGCGTCGCGGTCGATCAGCTCGACCCGGCGCAGGCGTGTACGAAGATCGCTGCGCGCCTTGCGAATTCGGCCTCGATGACGGAGGTCGGCGAATTCGGCGATCGCCTCCGGCCGCAGATACAGCGGGTTGACGTAGCGCCGCGACGTGGGCAGGTACGGCGACGGCTCCATCGGCGCCACCGGCGCCGCGGCGTGCAACGGGTTGACGAGGATGTACCCGGCGCCATGACTGGCGGCCGACCACACCGCAAGATCCGCCAGATCAACCAGATCGCCGACGCCCCAGGAACGTTCGGACTGCACGCTGTAGAGCTGGGTGGCCAATCCCCATGTCCGCTTGTTGCCCAGCCGCGAAGGCAGCTCGAGCTTGGCCGGTACCACGATCAGCGGTGTGCTCGCTTCCGACGAGCCGGCCTGGATGTACAGGCGGTGATAGCCCAGTGGCAGGTCGGCGGGCAGCTCGAAGGTGGCTTCGCCGACCAGCCGGTCACCGAGATCGTATGGGGGAGTGTGGTTTTCCAGCTGACGAAGGCCTGCGCGCACGCTTCCGTCCTCCAGCCTGATCCACAGCCCGACCGGGTCGCCGTGGGTGACATGCACCCAGAACGAGGATTCGGTGTCGGCCCGCGCGATGATGGTCGGTGGTAGCGCCCGGCCCCAGTGATCGCGGTCAAGGCCGGCCAGCGCGGCCGCCCGGCCCTCCTCGGTGGCCGCGGACACACCGAGTGCGGCCAGCACGGCGACCAAGGTGGTCTCCGGTACGCCGACATGACGCCCCGTCCAGTCCTCGTATTCTTCTGCGACGCCGTAGCGACGGGCCAATTCGGCAAGCGACGGTGGGGTGTCGACCATGCGGGTAATCTTGCCCGCTTATCGGCTGCCTTAACCGCCCACCGGCGGATCAGACATCTCGGCTCAACAGGTCCTCCCACGTGTCGCGGCGGACCACCACCCGCGCTGTGCCGTCACGCACGAACACCACCGGCACCCGGCGAGCGCCGTTGTACTGGTTGGACATCGTGTAGCAGTAGGCGCCGGTGACCGGCACGGCGAGCAGGTCGCCCACGGCCGGGTTGCGCAGCGCGATGGCGTCGACGAGCTGATCTCCGGTCTCGCAATGCCGCCCCACCACGGTGACCGTCTCGTCGCCGCGACCAACCCGTGCGACCAGCGTCGCCTCGAACCGCTGCCCGGTGAGAGACACCTCGAGGTTGTCGCCCATGCCGCCGTCGACCGCGACGTGGGTGACGATTCCGCGCTTGACGGTCGTCACCCGGTAGAGCGTGCACGCGTTCGCCGCAACCATGCTGCGGCCGGGCTCGACGATGATCCGGCAGCCCTCGGGCAGCAGCGCGCGGGCCTGCGACACCATCGCCTCGGCGTACTCGTCGACGGTGGGCGGGTGCTCGTCGTAGGTGTAGCGGACGCCGAGGCCGCCGCCGAGATCGTAGGTCTCGAACGTGCCGAGCTTCGCGATCGGTTCGACGGCGGCGGCCAACTGGCTGACGTCGAGAAGTTGCGATCCGACGTGGGTGTGCACGCCCTCGAGTCGCAGCAGCGCACTGGCCTCGATCCGCGCGATGGCGGCGCGGGCCTGATCGGGGGACAGGCCGAACTTCGAACCCGCATGCCCGGTCGCCTGCGAGGCATGGGTGGCGGCCTCGACACCGGGGATGACCCGGACCAGGCAGCGCTGCCGATGTCCCTGCGGCACAATGCTTTCCAGTCGATCGATGTCGTCGAAGTTGTCGACGACGACCAGGCCGAGACCGTGCGTGACCGCCAGCTCGAGTTCGTCGTCGGTCTTGGCGTTCCCGTGCAGCACCAGCCGGGCGGGATCCGCGCCCGCCCTGATGGCGGTGAGGATCTCACCCCCGCCGGCCACGTCGAGGTGGAGCCCCTCCTCCACCATGACCCGCTGAACAGCCGTGCACGGAAACGATTTCGAAGCGAACGCCAGATCGCTACGCGGCCAACGGTTGCGGAACGCGTCGAGGTACTCCCGCGCCCGGTTCCGCAGCGCGTCCTCGGCGACGACGATGGCCGGGGTTCCGAATCGGTCGGCCACCTCGTCCAGCCGGCATCCGCCGACCACGAGGGTGCCGTCGTCGTCGGTCCCGGTGCCCGGCGGGAACAGCGTCAGCACGTCTGTGGCGGTCGATTCGGTGCGCATCGCCTCAGGGTCCCACTCCGCTGCAGCGGCGGTCGCCGACTCGTCGGTAACGTCGGTGACCATGACGCCAGGACGGCTCGACGACGTCAGCGTCGCGGTCGAGAATCGACGGGCCCGGGTGGCGGTCGGGGCGTTGTTTCTGACCAACGGGGCGCTGTTCGCCAACCTGCTGCCCCGATATCCCGAGATCAAGGCCGATCTGGCGTTGTCCAACGCGCAGTACGGCGCCGCGATCGCGGCGTTCCCCTGCGGCGCGCTGGTCGCGGGGCTCGCGGCGGGCGCCCTGATCCGCCGCTTCCGCTCGGCGCGGGTCGCGGTTTTCGGCAGCGTCGGCCTTGCGGTGTTCGTCTTCGTCGCCGCGCTGGCACCGTCGCCCGCGGTTCTCGCCTCGGCGCTGTTCGTCGCGGGCGCCTGCGACGCGGTCACAGACGTCGGGCAGAACGCGCACGCGTTGCGCCTGCAGCGCAATTACGGCCGTTCGATCATCAACTCGCTGCATGCGGTGTGGTCGGCCGGCGCCGTTCTGGGCGGCGGGATGGGGGCGGCCGCGATCGCGCTGCACGTTCCGCGCGGCACCCACCTGGCGGTATCTGCGGTGGTGTTCAGCGCGGTCGTCCTCGTCGCCTATCCGTTCCTGCTGCGCGGCCCCGATCAGGACGACCGCCCGGCGGCACGCGCGCACACCGTGCGGCGCACCGGCGGCGGCGTCTCCGCAGTGCTGGTCGCACTCGTCTTCATCGCGATAGCCGGCGCGGTCGTCGAAGATGCCGCGAGCTCCTGGGCGACGGTCTATCTGCGCGACGGACTCGGCGCGCCGGGCGCGGTCGCGGTTCTCGGTTACATCGCGATGGTCGTGTGCCAGTTCGTGGGCCGGACGATCGGCGACCGCCTCGTCGACCGGTTCGGTGAACGCACGGTGGCCCGCGCGGGTGGGCTGATCACCGCCGTAGGCATGGGTGCGGCGCTCGGATTTCCCAGCGTTGCCGGCACCATCGCGGGATTCGCGGCCGCCGGCTTCGGCGTGGCCACGCTGGCGCCCGCAGCGATGCACGGCGCCGATCAGCTGCCGGGGCTGCGGGCGGGCACCGGGCTGACGGTGGTGACCTGGCTGATGCGGGTCGGCTTCGTGCTCTCCCCGCCGGTCGTAGGGGTGATCGCCGACGCGACCAGCCTGCGGGTCGGACTGCTCGTCGTGCCGGTCGCAGGTGTGGCGGTGATGGTGCTCGCGGTGGCGCTCAGCCCGCGGCGCCCGCCATCTCGATAGTCAGCACGCCGGCGACGATCAACGCGATGCCCCCCACCATCAACAAGGTCAGCGGTTCACCGAATAGCACCCGGGCCGCGACGGCGACCAGTGCGACCCCGCACGCCGTCCAAACGCCGTATGCGATGCCGACGTGCATTCCCAGTCGCAGCGTCAGCCACAGCAGATAGAACGACACCAGGTAGCCGACCGCGACGGGGACGATCCAGATCCGCTTGCGGAAGCCCTCCGACGCCCGCAGGGCCAGAGTCGCGACGACCTCGAACAGGATCGCGCCCGTCAGCGCGGCCCACATCATAGCGTGGCCTCATCGGTGTGCCGGGAGCCCAGCTCGACGACGAGCACCCCGGCGATGATCAATCCGACGCCGACGCCGATGGGCCAGGTGAACGGGTCGCCGAAGATCGCAGCGGCGATCACAGCCGTTCCGACGGTGCCCAGCGCGCCCCAGATTCCGTATGCGACGCCGATCGGCAGACCGGCCCGAAGCACCAATGTGAGCAACACGAAAGCCGTGGCGTAACCCGCCACAACCACGATCAGCAATGCCGAATGGTCTTGCGAGGCACGTAAAGACAGCGTGGCAGCCACCTCGACCACGATCGCCGCGCCGAGCAGCACCCATTTCTGCACGGCTTACAAGCTAACCGACGGCGCGCTCGACCATCGGAGTCAGCACCTCGTGGGCGAACTGGCGAAGGTCTTCGTCGCCGAAATCCTGGTCGCTCGGCGGCATCGACAGGTAGGTGAAGAACAGCCGGGCGAACACGTCGGCGACCCAGCGCACCTGCCGAGACGGGCCTCCCTGCGCATCGCCGCGGCGCACGCGACCGAATTGCCATTCGTCTGGGGCATCTGGTCACCGGCCCCAGGGATCCGACGTTCAAACTGGGTCAACGACATCGACTCCGACATCCGGGCCGCCTGGGGCAATCAGGTGCTCAACTTCCGGTAGTCCCCGCGGGCCTCGCTAGAATCTGCCCGGGAGGTGTGGCCGTGGACTGGGCGAAGGCGTGGGAGCAGGTGCTGCCACCGCTCATGCATGACCCGGTCACGTACGCCGTCCCGTTCTTCCTGGTGTTGCTCGTCATCGAATGGGCCGCCGCGGGCAAGCTCGCGCACGCCGAGACCGAACGCGCCCCGTCCGGCGCGTACCAGAGACGCGACGCATGGGCCAGCATCTGGATGGGCGTCGTGTCGGTCGCCACCAACGCGGTGACGAACGGGATCGCGTTGTTCGGCTATGCGGCCCTGTACGTCTACGTCGCGCCGTGGCAGCTGCCGGCCACCGCCTGGTACACCTGGGTGATCGCCATCATCGGCGTGGACCTGACGTACTACTGGTATCACCGGATGGCTCACCGGGTCCGCCTCTTCTGGGCGACGCACCAGGCGCACCACTCGAGCCAGTACTTCAACCTCGCGACCGCGCTGAGGCAGAAGTGGAACATCAGCGGTGACGTCTTCCTGCGCGCGTTGCTGCCGCTGTTCGGCGTGCCACCCTGGATCGTCTTTGCCAGCTTCTCCATCAACCTGATCTATCAATACTGGATTCATACCGAACGCATCGGAACGCTCTGGCGGCCAATCGAATTCGTTTTCAACACGCCGTCGCATCACCGGGTACACCACGGCATGGACGAGATATACCTGGACAAGAACTACGGCGGAATACTGATCATCTGGGACCGGCTGTTCCGCAGCTTCCAGCCCGAGCAGTTCCGGCCGCACTACGGCCTGACCAAGCAGGTGGACACGTACAACATCTGGACGCTGCAGACCCATGAATACGTGGCGATCGCCCGCGATGTCCGCCGCGCGCACCGATGGCGTGATCGGCTTGGCTTCGTCTTCGGCCCACCGGGATGGCAGCCGCATCAAACCGTGCAGCCCGACATCCCGGCGCCGGTCACGGCGACGTAGCGGCCCGGCCGAACAGCGGCACCCGGTGCTCCCGATCCGCTCGCGCCGGACAGGAGTAGCAGCACGGCATCCATCATCGCGGCGCAGGCAAGCGATTTTGCGCAGCGCCGGGCGCCGACCCCGTAGTGTCGCGGTGTGCAGACGGTCTTCGATTCCCCCGTCGACCCAGGACTCGTCGAACGCTCGCTGGCCGCAAGTGCCTTCGGCTCGGTGTGGCTGGACATGCCGCGCCCCGCGTACGGCGCGCTGTCGGGGAGTCTGACCGCCGATCTGCTCGTGGTGGGCGCCGGTTACACCGGACTCTGGACGGCATTGCGTGCCGCACAACGTGATCCAGGCCGGCGGATCGTCCTCGTCGATGCACACCGCATCGGGTGGGCGGCGTCAGGCCGTAACGGCGGATTCGTCGACGCCAGCCTGACTCACGGCATCGCGAACGGAAAAGCGCGCTGGCCCAACGAGATCGACGAACTCGAGACGATGGGTCGCGACAACCTCGACGGCATGCAGGCCGATATTCGTCAGCTCGGGCTCGATGTCGATTGGCAGCGCACGGGGATGCTGACCGTGGCGACGGAACCACACCAGCAGGCCTGGCTGCAGGCGGCGGCCGACGACGGCGAGGGGAAGTTCCTCGGTCGGGACGAGGTGGGAGCCGAGGTCGCGTCACCGACGTACCTGGCGGGTCTCTTCAGCCCCGACACCACGGCCATCGTGCATCCCGGCAAGCTCGCGTTCGAACTGGCCCGCGCCTGCGAGGAGGCGGGCGTGCACATCTTCGAACAGACGAACGTCACGTCGGTGGACTCCTCGGGCGCGACCGTCGAGTTCGGTACCGGCAACGGCACCATCAGCGCCGAGCGGGCGGTGCTGGCCACCAACGTCTTCCCGAGCCTGGTCGTGCGCAACCGGCTGCAGACTGTGCCGGTGTATGACTACGTGCTGGCCACCGAGCCGCTGACCGATGCTCAACTCGAGCGCATCGGCTGGGTGAACCGACAGGGTGTCGGCGACTGCGCCAACCAGTTTCACTATTACCGCCTCAGTCGCGACAACCGCATCGTGTGGGGGGGTTACGACGCCGTCTACCACTTCGGGCGCAAGGTCAGACCGTCGTACGAGGACCGCCCCGACAGCTACCGCCGGCTCGCGGAGCACTTCTTCATCACCTTCCCTCAACTCGACGACGTCCGCTTCAGCCATCGGTGGGCGGGCGCCATCGACACCAACACCCGGTTCTGCGCGCATTGGGGCCTTGCGCACCGCGGCCGGGTGGCCTACGTGAACGGATTCACCGGGTTGGGAGTCGGCGCAGCGCGCTTCGCCGCCGATGTCTGCCTGGACCTGCTCGACGGGCGGCCGACCGCGCGTACCCAACTCGAGATGGTTCGCAAGCGGCCGCTGCCGTTTCCGCCCGAGCCGTTGGCCAGCATCGGAATCCAGGCCACGCGATGGTCGCTCGACCGCGCCGACCACTCCCGCGGTCGGCGCAACCTGTTGCTGCGCATCCTCGATGCGCTTGGGCTCGGCTTCGATTCCTGAGTGTCCACGCAGCGTTCGCGAGACGTTCCGATTGGACCGGTCAGAACCGCTCACACCCACACCCAAGATCAGTAAGCTCAGCCGAGACGGGTGTGAGGAAACGACGTCAGGCCGATCGACGGCACGACGTCGCCTCGAAGAAAGGTGGATGAGACGTGACAGACCGGCTCGCCATGGGCGAGAAGCTTGACCGCGGGCAATCGCTGACATCGAGAAACGGGGCCTACACGCTGACCCTGCAGGACGACGGCAACCTGGTATTGGCCGCGCGGGATGAGGTCGTCTGGGCGACGGGCACCAACGGGCAGGACGCCGAGCGTCTGGAGGTGCAGGCGGACGGCAACGTGGTGCTCTACACATCGGACAAACCGATCTGGCACACAGACACGAAGGGCGCCAAGGATATTCGCCTACTCCTGCAGGACGACCGCAACCTGGTGGTGTACGGATTCGACGGGGTGGCCTGGGCGTCGGGCACCAACACCGACGAAGCTCCGCCGCCGCCCGCCGCGCAGGAGGCTCCGGCCCCCGATGTCGCGGCCGCGGCAGTCGAGGAGCCGCTGCCGCCCGCCGAGGCTCCTGCGCCACCTCCGCCCCCGCCTCCTCCTCCGCCGCCGCCACCACCGGCACCGCGGACCTACACCGTGGTTTCCGGCGACACGCTGTGGGCCATCTCCGAACGCTTCTACGGCGACGGCAGCAGGTATCAGCAGATCGCCGACGCGAGCGGCATCAGCAACCCCGATCTGATTCATCCCGGGCAGGTGCTGACCATTCCGTAGCGGATGCCGCGCCGGGCAGCCCGCGGCCGAAAGTCGCGGGCCGCGTTGCTGTGTGCACCCGCGCCGGTAGGGTAGAAGCCCACTGACCCCAACGAATCGGAGATGACAGTGCGCCGACGATGGTTGCGCTCGCTGGCCGCAGCGGCGGTCGCACCGATCCTTGCCCTGAGCGTGCCTGCGACGCCCGCAAACGCGACTCCCGGCGGTCTGGTCTACCCGGGGATGGAGATCCGCCAGGGCACCAACGTGTGCACGCTCGGTTTCGTGGACGCCGGAGCGCGCATCGCGTTCACCGCGGGCCACTGCCGCGGCGACGGGCCGGTGGTGGATCGGGACGGAAACCCGATCGGGGCCTTGACGATGTTCCGCGACAACACCCCCGACGGGGCCACCGTCGCCACCGACCACATGATCTCCGACTGGGAGGCCATCAGCCTCGCACCCGATGTCGCCGTGAACGACGTCCTGCCGGGCGGCCGGGTTCTGGTCTCCGATCCAGGCGTCGTGCCGACGGGTGGTCTTCCGGTGTGTCACTTCGGCGTGGTCACAGGGGAGAGCTGCGGCACTGTGGAAGCGGTGAACAACGGCTGGTTCACCATGGCCAACGGGGTGGTCAGCCAAAAGGGCGACTCCGGCGGCCCGGTGTATGTCGTCACCCAGGACGGCCGGGCGGCGATCGTCGGGATGTTCAACAGCACATGGGGTAACTTCCCGGCCGCTGTCTCCTGGCCGACCGCCAGCCAGCAGGCGCGCGAGGACGTCGTCCAGTCTGCGTCGGGGACGATCAGCCCTCGGTGACCTGCCTCGCCCGTACCCGGCGGAAACTAGAACACGTTCTAGCCAGCGGGCCGCGCCGGAGATATTCTCGATGCGATGCATGACCAGACACCTGTCCAGATCGCGTGGGTGACGAGAAGCCTCGACGCCACCGAGACCGCCCTGACCGCGCTGCTGGGTGCCAGGAAATGGGTCCGCGTCCCGGCTGTGCACTTCGGCCCGGACACCTGCACATATCGCGGAGCGCCCGCAGACTTCGTTGCCCACATTTCCTTCAGCTATGCCGGCGACACCCAGCTCGAGCTGATCCAACCCGCCTCGGGCGAAAGCGTCTACACAGAGTTCCTCGATCGTTCGGGTCCTGGCCTGCACCACATCTGCATCGAGGTCGCCGACGTCGACGCGGCAGTCGGTGAAGCCGAGGTCGTACAACGGGGCGTGATGCCCGGCGGGATGGAATTCGCCTACGTCAGCGCCGCAGAGGCTGCAGTGCCCTACATCGAGATCGCGCACATCCCGCCCGAGATCCGGGCGTTCTTCGATTACGTCAAGCAGGAGCAGCAGTGAGTACCGAGATTCCCGAGACCGTCGACGCCGCCGACGTCACCGATTGGTCCGACGAGTTCGACGTCGCGGTGATCGGCTTCGGCATCTCAGGCGGGTCCGCCGCAGTCAGTGCCGCGGCCGCCGGGGCGCGGGTACTGGTGCTGGAGAAGGCGGCCGCAGCGGGCGGCACGAGCTCGATGGCAGGCGGCCACTTCTATCTCGGCGGCGGCACCGCGGTACAGAAGGCGACCGGTCACGACGACACCCCCGATGAGATGTTCTCCTATCTGGTCGCCGTGTCTCCCGACCCCGACCACGAGAAGATCCGGGCCTACTGCGACGGCAGCGTCGAGCACTTCAACTGGCTGGAGGATCTGGGATTTCAGTTCGAGCGCAGCTTCTACCCGGGCAAGATCGTCGTACCGCCCGGCACCGAGGGGCTGTCCTACACCGGAAACGAGAAGGTGTGGCCGTTCACCGAGAAGGCGAAGCCCGCACCGCGCGGCCACTCGGTGCCGGTGCCCGGCGAGTTGGGCGGCGCTGCGATGGTCATCGACCTCCTGTTGAAGCGGGCGGACGAACTCGGCGTGGACGTCCGCTACGAGACCGGGGTGACCAACCTCGTCGTCGACGGAAACAATCGGGTCATCGGCGTCCGCTGGAAGCACTTCACCGAAACGGGCCACATCAAAGCCAACGCGGTCGTCGTCGCCGCGGGCGGGTTCGCGATGAATCCCGAGATGGTCGCCGAGCACACGCCTGCGCTGGGCCAGAAACGGCGCACAAAGCACCACGGCGTCGTGGAGCCCTACATCCTGGGCAATCCCAACGACGACGGCCTCGGCATCCGGATGGGTGTCTCCGCAGGGGGAGTCGCGACGAACCTGGACCAGATGTTCATCACCGCTGCTGCCTACCCGCCGGAGATCCTGCTGACCGGGATCATCGTCAACAAGGACGGCAAGCGGTTCGTCACCGAGGACAGCTATCACTCCCGCACCTCGGCGTTCGTGCTCGAGCAGCCCGAGCAGATCGCCTACCTCATCGTCGACGAGGAACACATGCAGATGCCGGAGATGCCGTTGATCAAGTTCATCGACGGCTGGGAGAGCGTCGAGGAAATGGAAGCCGCGCTGGGGATTCCGCCCGGCAACCTGGTCGAGACGCTCCAGCGGTACAACGAGCACGCGGCGGCCGGGGAGGATCCCGACTTCCACAAGCATCCGGATTACGTTGCGCCGCAGACGAAAGGGCCGTGGGCGGCGTTCGACCTGTCGCTCGGTCGTGCGATGTATTCCGGGTTCACCATGGGCGGGCTGACGGTGAACGTCGACGGCCAGGTGCTCCGCGACGACGGCAGCGTCATCGAGGGCCTGTACGCCGCGGGCGCCTGCGCCTCCAACATCGCCCAGGACGGCAAGGGGTACTCCAGCGGCACCCAGCTCGGCGAAGGCTCCTTCTTCGGCCGCCGCGCGGGAGCTCATGCCGCGAGGGCTCAAGCGTCTTCGACGAACGTCGTGTCGTAACGCCGGTACAGCTCCGCCCAATCGTCCCGGCAAGGCGTGCCGCCCGTGCGTTCGATGATGTCGGCAAGTTCGCGAAAGTAGTCGGTGAACCGCGCGGACGCGAGGGTTCCCACGATGCGTCCTGGGGGCAGCCGGCGTTGCGGAAGGTATGCGGTCGACCGCGCGGGACGAACGAGAAAGTGCCCGGCCGGGCGGTCACTTGTTCGCTGCCGAAGCTGAACTCGTATGTGCCTTCGACGATGTAGAACGTCTCATCGTGGCCGTGATGTGTGTCGGGCACAGTCAGCAAACTACACCGGCTGCGATTCCTCGCCGACGCGTCCGAGCCGCCAGCCGCCACCGCCGAGCAGCTCGAGTCGACGGTCGTGATGCTGTTCGAGCGTGCTGCGATGGCTGACGCTCACTACGATGCAGTCGGTCAGCTGTGTGCGTAACGCTTGATACAGGGCGAACTCCTGGCCCTCGTCGAGCGCCGACGTCGCTTCGTCGAGGAAGACCGCCTTGGGTTTGTTCAGGAGAACTCGGGCGAACGCGATTCGCTGCTGCTCACCCGGGGAGAACACGTTGGCCCAGTCAGCGACCTCCTGCAGCCGGCTGACAAGGTGACCCAATGTCACCGTGTCCAACGCTGCGCTGATGTCGGCGTCGTCGAACGCGCCCGGTTCGGCTGGATAACTGACGACGGACCGCAGGTCTCCGAGAGGCACATACGGCGTCTGGGGCAAGAACATGACGCCGTTCTCGGGGCCGCGAAGCGTGCCCGAAGTGAACGGCCACAGTTGCGCCAGGCTGCGCAGCAGCGTCGTCTTGCCCACGCCCGAGCTACCGGTGATCACCAGCGATTCGCCGGTGTCCAGTCGCATGTCCAAAGGGTCGACAAGTCGCGCGCCTGCCGGAGTGCGCACCTCGACGTCATCGAGTTCCATAGAACCGTCAGCGCTCGGCAAGGCGGTCAATGACGGCAGCTCCCTTGCTTTTTCGTTGACGGTGATCATCCCGTCGAGCCGGATGATGGCCGCGCGGTAGCCGGCGAATGAGGCGTAGACCGAACGAAAGTACGACAGCGAGCTTTGCACCTGGACGAACGCGCGCGACGATTGAGTGAGGTCGCCGAACTGAATCTGGCCGTCGAGCAACCGGGGCGCCTGGACGACCGTTGGCAGCGGGTCGACGATCTGGTTCATCGACCTGTTCCAGCCGAGGAACGCAATGCTGCGGCGCACATAGGCCCGGTAGTTCTCGATGATGGCCAGGAATCTGCCGATCAGCTGGTTGCGCTCGGCCCATTCGCCGCGATAGAGGCCGACGGCCTCGCCCGCATCGCGCAGCCGCACCAACGCATAGCGGAACGCCGCGTTGGTGAGTTCGTTGTTGAACGACAGCTGAATGAGCGGGCGGCCTATCCAGAAAGCGACGACCGTCGTGAAGAAGACGTACAAGAGTGCCCCCCAGAACAGCGCCTTCGGCACGGTGAATCCGAAGAGCGTGAGCGGGCCTGCCAGATTCCACAGAATCGGGGTGAACGAGACCGCCGACACCATGTTGAAGACGGTGCCGAATACCAGCGTTTGGGCCGTATTGACCGTCGGCGTGTTGGTTCCCGGGCCGGTGTTTGCGGTGAAGATGTCGATGTCCTGCTGGATCCGCTGATCCGGGTTGTCGATCGGCTCGTCGACGAACCGTCCCCGGTAATACACATCACCGTCCAGCCAGTCGCGGGTAACCCGGCGGGTGAGCCACACGCGCCAGCGGATGATGAACCGCTGCGTCAGGTAGGTGTCAAGCACGGTGCGAGCGATGTCCGCAACAATCAGGCCGCCGAGGATGAGGATCGCAAACCAAAAGCCGTTGATTGCAGCATCTCTCGCGGACCCTTGGCCTTGAAACGCGGCTTGCAGTGCCGAGAACTGGTCGTTGGTTTGATAGCTGAACAACACCGTGAGTCGCACATCGATCATCACCGAGAGCAGCAGCACACCGAGAAGCGTCCACACCGGGATGCTCCCGCGGCCCTTGAAGTAATCGCCGGTGATGCGCCAGAACTGCCTGCCCCAGCTGGTGAACCGGCCGATCAGTGCCAGCGTCACCACCATGCCCAACGCGGCGATCGCCCATGCCTGGGCCACCCAGAGCGCGGACCCGACGAGCTCGTCGCCCCAGTCCAGCGAGGGCGTAAACGTTTCCATGCCGGGAAGCTACCCCGGCATCGTCATACCGGCGCGGGTTCCTTCTCCTCGCCCTGCACCCTGCCGAAGCGCCATTCGCCTTCGCCGAGCAACTCGAGCTCATGCGAGTGGTGTTGCTCGACCGTTTCGCGGTGGCTGACGCTGACCAGAATGGTGTCCGGCAGCTCCGCCCGAACCAGGCTGTAGAGCATGAACTCCAAGCCTTCGTCGAGTGCGGAGGTGGATTCGTCGAGGAACACCGCCTTGGGTTTGGTCAGCAGCACACGGGCGAACGCGACACGTTGCTGTTCACCGGGGGAGAGCACTTTCGCCCAGTCCTGCACCTCGTCGAGCCGGTCGATGAGATGCGGCAGCGCCACCTTGTCCAACATGCGTTTCAACGTCTGGTCGTCGATCGTGCCTTCTTCGGTGGGATAGCTCACGACTGCACGAAGATTCCCCAGCGGCACATAAGGCAGCTGGGAAAGGAACATCGTCTCGTTCGGCCCGCACGGCCGGGTCAGGGTGCCCGACGTGAAGGGCCACAACTCTGCCAGGCTACGCAGCAGCGTGGTTTTCCCGACGCCCGATTTGCCGGTGACCACCATGGTGTCGCCCACTTCGAGGCGCAGGTCGAGCGGCCCGACGAGCTGCTTTCCGTCGGGGGTGCGGACCTCGATGGCATCGAGCTGCACCGTGCCGTCGACACACGGCGTGGTAGTGATTTCCGGTAGCGCCCTGCCTTCTTCGTTGGCCGTGAGCAACCCGTGAAGGCGAATGATTGCGGCGCGGTAGCCCGCGAACTGGTCATAAACATTGCGGAAAAAAGATAGTCCCTGCTCGATGTTGCCGAACGCCGACGCCGTCTGACTCATCGCGCCGAGGGTGATCTCGCCGGAGTAAAACCGCGGGAACTGCAACAGATACGGCGGAACCACGATGATCTGGTCCATAGAGAGATTCCAGCCGTAGAAGCCCATCATCCGGTTGATATATCGCTTGTAGTTGGAGACCACGGGCGCGAAGAGCTTACGCAGCCCGGTGCGCTCGGCGATCTCCCCGCGGTAAAACGCGACCGCCTCCGACGCATCGCGCAGTCGCACCAGTGCATAGCGGAAGGCCGCGTTGAACTTCTCGTTACGGAAGGACAGCCAGATGATCGGCCTGCCGACCCAGAATGCGATGACCGACGCGATCAACACATAGACCAGCAAGATCACGAACATTGCCTTGGGGACTTCGGTTCCGACAAACGGAAGTGTGAGCGTCCCCGAGAGATTCCACAGAATCACGGTAAACGAGATCATCGAGACGACGGCGTTGACGGAACCGAACAGTAGCGTGGCGGTGGAGGTGTTGTTCGGCGTGTTGGGCAGCCCCCCGACGCCCGCGGTGAAAATGTCGATGTCCTGCTGGATGCGCTGATCGGGGTTGTCGATCGTGTCGTCGATGAACCGGCCCCGGTAATACGCCTTTCCGTCGAGCCAGTCCCCGGTGAGCCGGTCAGTGAGCCAGACGCGCCAGGCCAGCATGAATCGCTGCGTGACGAAGAGGTCGAGCATGATCCGCGTGACGTGCAGGACCGCCAAGATCGAGAACGCCAGCATCGATAACCAGAATCCGTCCCTGCCGGACGTCTTGACGGCCTCGTCGCCGTTACTCAGGCCACCCGCCACCACTTGGAAGCTGGTCATCATGTCGCTGCCCTGGAACGTGAAGAGCACCGACAGGCGAACACCTACAATCACCGACAGCAGAATCACCGCGAGCCACAGCCACACCTTGACGCTCTCCGGGCCCTTGAAGTAGTCGCCGGTGATGCGCCAGAACTGCCTGCCCCACACGGTGTAGCGGGCGACCAGGACGAGTATCACCAGCGTGGCCACCGCCGCCATCGCCCACGCCTGGCCGATCCACTTCAGCGATGCCAGAAGCTCGCTGCCCCAGTCCAGCGTCGGACTGAACATTCCCTCTTCCACTCCGGCAAGGTACCTCGACAACCTGCCTCAGGCTTTCCAGAGGTCCTAACTGGTCGTAATTCGGTCCAGCCGCCACTGGCCACCGCCGACAAGCTCCAGTTGGCGGGCGTGGAACTGCTCCAGGGTGGCGCGATGGCTCACGCTGACCAGAATCATCTCCGGCAGCTCGGCGCGGATCAGTTCGTACAGCGTCAGCTCGAGGCCCTGGTCCATCGCCGATGTCGACTCGTCGAGGAAGACTGCGCGCGGCCTGCTCAGCAGGATGCGGGCGAACGCGATGCGCTGCTGTTCGCCGACCGACAGCACCTTCCCCCAGTCGAGGACGTCGTTGAGCCGGATGGCCAGGTGCGGCAGCGCGACCTTGATCAGGGCCTGCTGTATCTCCCGGTCACCGGTCACGTCCTCGTCGTTGGGATAGGACGCGACGGCGCGCAGGTCACCCAGGGGGAGGTACGGCAGCTGGGGCACGAACATCACCGCCTGCCGTCCGACGGGTAGCCGGATGCTCCCCGAGACGAACGGCCACAACCCGGCGAGGCTCTGCATCAGCACCGTCTTGCCGATCCCCGACGGCCCGCTGACCAGCAACGTGTCGCCTGACTGCAGAGTGAAGTCGAGGGCCCGGACCAGGTTCCTGCCGTCGGGGGTCCGCACCTCGACGGCGTCGACCGACAAGGCGCCGTCGGCGGTGACGGCGGTGGCCACCTGACTGAAGGTGCGGGCCCGCGCGTTCTCCTCGATCAGCCCATCGAGACGGATGACGGCCGCGCGGTAGCTCGCGAACTCGTCGTAGACCTCCCGGAAGAACGACAACGCGTTGTGGATCGTGACGAACGCGGTTGCCGACTGGATCACGTCGCCGAAGGAGATCTCGCGGGCGAACAGTCGCGGCGCCTGCACGACATAGGGCAGCGGATTGATCGCCTGGCTCACGGTCAGATTCCAGCCGGTGAACCGGACCATCCGGATCAGCCAGTTGCCGTAGTTCGCCATCACCTCCGACAGCCGCCCGGTCAACAGGCGTCGTTCGACGTTCTCGCCGCGGTAGAGGCCGATCGCCGCGCTGGCGTCCCTCACCCGCACCAGCGCGTACCGGAAGCCGGCATTGCGTAACTCGTTGAGGTAGCTCAACTGGATCAGCGGCCTGCCGATGACGAACGCGACGACGGTGGCTGCCAGTACGTAGACGATGACGATCCAGAACAATGCGCGCGGGAGCGTGAAGCCGCCGAGCGTCAACGTCCCCGACAGTTGCCAGAGGATGGCGCCGAACGCGATCACCGACAGCACCGCCGCAACGGCCCCGAACAACAAGGTGTTGCCCGACCCGTAGGCCGGGTTGTTCGTCTGACCGCCCACGCCCGTGGTGAAGATGTCGATGTCCTGCTGGATGCGCTGGTCGGGGTTGTCGTTGGGGCGACGGAGGAATTGCCGCCGGTAGTAGGCGAAGTCACCGAGCCAGTCGTCGATCACCCTGGCGCTCAACCAGATTCGCCATCGCATGATGAAGCGCTGCATCACGTACATGTCCACCAGATTGAGGACGACATGTACCACGGCGAGGATCAGGAAGATGCCGATTGTCACCCAGAACCCGTGGATGCCCGAATCGGTCACTTCGCTTCGGCCCGTGGCGATTCCCTGAAGGGCAACCTGCAGCGACGTGAAGACGTCGTTGGTGTAGTAGCTGATCAACACGGTGATGCGGACGGCGACGATGGTCGTTATCAGCAGCAGCGCCAACATGGCCCACACCACCAGGCTCGGCCTGCCCGTGAAGTACGGCCCGGTGATGCGCCAGAACTGCCTGCCCCACTCGGTCATCCGCCCGATCAGCACGAGGACCGCGATCAGGCACGGGACCGCGATGGCGAAGGTCACGAGCACCCAGACGGTGGAGGCGACGAGTTCATGGCCCCAGTCGATCGACGACCGGAACGCGCCCGTGTCCACCGCGCGACACCTCCCTCCCGCCGGAGTCGGCCTGCGGCGAAGCTACCGCAGGTCGGGCGCCGCTGTGGCCGACACGCTCGCACCGAACGTCGAGGCCAGGTGGGGTCACCAGCGCGTCGACGTCGACGGGCGACGAGTGGGACATGTAGGAGAGGTAGCCGTCCGGCCGCACCGCGGTCAGGCCAACGGACCGGCACGAGCAATGAGCACGTCAACCTCGGCCATGGGTGGTGATTATGCTGCGGCCATGAGCATCGACGCTCCTTCGGGAAGCAAGACCGGCGCGGGACACCTGATCGCCCGGCGGTTGCGCGCCAGCGGAATCGACACGATCTTCACCCTGTCCGGGGGGCACCTGTTCTCCATCTACGACGGCTGCCGTGCCGAGGGTGTGCGACTGATCGACACCAGACACGAACAGACCGCGGCGTTCGCGGCCGAGGGCTGGTCGAAGGTGACCCGGGTGCCCGGTGTCGCGGCGCTGACCGCGGGTCCCGGCGTGACGAACGGCATGAGCGCGATGGGCGCGGCCCAGCAGAACCAGTCGCCGCTGTTGGTGCTCGGTGGCCGAGCACCAACGCTGCGCTGGGGCCAGGGCTCGCTTCAGGAGATCGACCACGTGCCGTTCGTCGCGCCGCTGACCCGGTTCGCCGCGACGGCGCAGTCGGCCGACGCCGTCGGCGGGCTCATCGACGATGCGCTGCGCGCGGCCATGGGCGCGGGCGGGACGCCGACCGGTGTCGCGTTCGTCGACTTCCCGATGGACCACGTGTTCGGCGAGGCCCTAGACGCCGGCGGGCCCGGCGCGCTTGCGGGGCTACCGGATTCGGGCCAGGCCGACGGCGGCGCGCTCGGGCGTGCGGCGGCCCTGCTCGCCTCGGCCGAGCGGCCGGTGATCATGGCGGGCACCAACGTGTGGTGGGGGCACGCCGAAGACGCACTGCTGTCGCTGGCTGAGTCGCACCGTATCCCGGTGCTGATGAACGGCATGGCGCGCGGCACCGTGCCGGCCGACCACGAGCTGGCGTTCTCGCGGGCCCGGTCAAAGGCGTTGAAAGAGGCCGATGTTGCGCTGGTGGTCGGCGTGCCGATGGATTTCCGGCTCGGGTTCGGCGGTGTGTTCGGCGAGCAGACGAAGCTGATCGTCGCCGACCGCGTCGTGCCGCAGCGGCCGCACCCGCGCGACGTCGCCGCCGAGTTGTACGGCGACCTGGCGGCGACGCTGTCGGCGCTGGCAGGGGAGCCGTCGACCGACCACGAGGGATGGATCGCCGACCTGCGGACCGTCGAGTCGGCCGGTCGTGCCGCCGAGGAGGCCGAACTCACCGACGACCGCAGTCCGCTGCACCCGATGCGGGTGTATGCCGAGCTGAAGCCGCTGCTGGACCGCGATGCCATCGTGGTCATCGACGCCGGTGACTTCGGCTCGTATGCCGGACGGGTCATCGACAGCTATGTGCCCGGCGCCTGGCTGGACAGCGGGCCGTTCGGCTGCCTTGGCTCCGGCCCAGGGTACGCACTGGCGGCCAAGCTGGCCCGGCCCGAGCGACAGGTGGTGTTGCTGCAGGGCGACGGCGCGTTCGGCTTCAGCGGCATGGAGTGGGATACGTTGGTGCGCCACGGAATTCACGTAGTCTCGGTGATCGGCAACAACGGCATCTGGGCGCTCGAGAAGCACCCGATGGAGATGCTGTACGGCTACTCGGTGGTGGCCGAATTGCGGCCGGGCACCCGCTACGACGAGGTGGTCACCGCACTCGGCGGCCACGGCGAACTGGTGTCGACGCCCGCCGAGCTTCGCCCGGCGTTGGAGCGGGCGTTCGCGTCAACTGTGCCCGCAGTGGTCAACACCCTCACCGACCCGCAGGTCGCCTACCCCCGCCGGTCGAACCTCGCCTGACCCGCCTTCCCTTCGCCGCGTGCGTGCGGGTCTGCCGACGACACGCCGCGCCAAATCCATCAATCGCGGACGCTCATCGACCGTAAATGGCTGGACGCGTTGATCATCGGGCGGCCATCCTGAAGGCGTGGAGGTCCGCACACACGAGTCGATCGACGAGTTCCGCGCTGTCGCCGAACCGCTCTACCGCCGTGACCCGGTGCTGAACACCGTCGAGCTGACGCTTGTGCACGGCGGCAGGTTACCCACGAATTCGCTGCTGCTCAGCGTCTGGGCAGACGGCGCGCCCATCGGCGCGGCACTACAGACTCCGCCATACCCGTTGGTCTGCAACGGATTACCACTGCAATCCCACCATCGGGTGGTGACGGAGCTCGGACGGATCCGCCCTGACCTGACCAGCGTGCGTGGTGGCCGCGAGCTGGCTCTGTCCTTCGCCGCCGCGTGGTGCGCGGTCACCGGGCGAGCGGGCACGGTCACGACGGAGGAAAGGCTCTACCGGTTGGCGACCCTGCAGTCGCCTGCCGACGTGTCCGGCATGCGCCGCTACGGCACCGACGCCGATGACGCGCTGCTCGTCGACTGGGTGGAGCAGTTCTTCGTCGAAGCCGTCAGCCACCAGCGCGACGAGGCCGCCGGGCAGCGGTTCGTCGACAACGCGAAGGCCGTCGGGGACCGATTCGTGCTCTGGGACGACGGGGGCGTGCCGGTCAGCATGGCGATGCTGCGGTCACCTGCGGCGGGGGTATCCCGGATCGGCCCCGTCTTCACGCCGCAGAACTCGCGGGGCCGCGGCTACGGCTCCGCCGTCACGGCCGCGGCGGCGGGCTGTGCGCTCGAGGCCGACGTGGACGACGTCGTGCTGTTCGCCGATCTGGCCAACCCGACGTCCAACGGCATCTATCAGCGCATCGGGTTCGAAGCGGTAACGGACTCGGTGCGCATCGACTTCGGAGACGACACCTGACCGCGCCGCGAGCTTGCGCCAACTGCGCTACTTCACCGGCGTGTCGAGCAATGCACGGTCGCGGTGAGGGGTGAGGGGTTCGCGTGGCCGCGTACCGTAGCTCTCGTGGCGAAGACGAAGACCCGCACCTCAGCTCAGGTAGGTAACCGGTTCTGGAAGCTGCTGGGCGCCAGTACCGACAGGGACCAGTCCCGCTCGATGGCGCAGGTGAAAGCCTCCGGCGACTTCGACGCGAAGGCCGCTGAACTCGACGACGAGCAGCTGGGCAAGGCGACCGAGTTGCTCGCGCTCGACGACCTCGCGGAGTCGAAGGACATCCCGCAGTTCCTGGCGATCGCCCGCGAGGCCTCCGACCGAACCACGGGGCTGCGGCCGTTCGACGTCCAGCTGCTCGGGGCGCTGCGGATGCTGGCAGGCGACGTGATCGAGATGGCCACCGGTGAGGGCAAGACCCTTTCCGGCGCCATCGCCGCCGCCGGGTATGCGCTCGCCGGACGGCACGTCCACGTCGTCACCATCAACGACTACCTGGCCAAGCGCGACGCCGAATGGATGGGCCCACTGCTTCGAGCCCTGGGGCTGACCGTCGGCTGGGTCACCGCGGACTCGTCCGCCGACGAGCGGCGCGCGGCCTACAAGTGCGACATCACCTATGCCTCGGTCAACGAGATCGGTTTCGACGTGCTGCGCGACCAGCTGGTCACCGACGTCGACGACCTGGTGTCGCCGAATCCGGACGTGGCGCTGATCGACGAAGCCGATTCGGTGCTCGTCGACGAGGCACTGGTGCCCCTGGTGCTGGCCGGCACGTCGCACCGCGAAACGCCGAAGCTCGAAATCATCAGGCTGGTCGGCGAATTGGTCGCAGGCGAGGACTACGACACCGACTCCGACAACCGCAACGTGCATCTCACCGAGAGCGGCGCGCAGAAGGTGGAGGCCAAGCTCGGCGGCATCGACCTGTACTCCGAAGAGCACGTCGGCACCACGCTGACCGAGGTGAACGTCGCATTGCACGCGCACGTCCTGCTCCACCGCGACATCCACTACATCGTCCGCGACGACGCCGTACACCTGATCAACGCCAGCCGCGGCCGCATCGCGGCACTGCAGCGCTGGCCCGACGGGCTGCAGGCCGCCGTCGAAGCCAAGGAGGGCATCGAGACCACCGAGACCGGCGAGGTCCTCGACACCATCACGGTGCAGGCGCTGATCAATCGGTACCCCACTGTGTGCGGCATGACCGGGACGGCGTTGGCTGCCGGCGAGCAGCTGCGGCAGTTCTACAAGCTCGGCGTGTCGCCGATTCCGCCCAACGCCCCCAACATCCGCGACGACGAGGCCGACCGGGTCTACATCACGGCCGCGGCCAAAGCCGATGGGATCGTCGACCACATCGCCGAAGTGCACAAGACGAGCCAGCCGATCCTGGTCGGCACCCGCGACGTCGCCGAATCCGAGGAGCTGCACGAGCGGCTGGTGAAGGCGGGCGTGCCGGCTGTCCTGCTCAACGCCAAGAACGACGAGGAGGAAGCCCAGGTGATCGCCGAGGCGGGCAAGCTCGGCTCGGTCACCGTCTCCACCCAGATGGCCGGCCGCGGCACCGACATCCGGTTGGGCGGATCCGACGAGGCCGACCATGACAAGGTGGCCGAACTCGGCGGCCTGCATGTCGTCGGCACCGGCCGCCACCACACCGAGCGGCTCGACAACCAGCTGCGCGGCCGCGCGGGACGCCAGGGTGATCCCGGCTCGTCGGTGTTCTTCTCCAGCTGGGAAGACGACGTCGTGGTCGCACACCTCGAGCCCGACAAACGCAACAAGTTGCCGACGGACACCGACGAGGACGGCCGCATCGTCAACAAGAAGGCGGCCAGCATGCTCGATCACGCCCAGCGGGTCGCGGAGGGCCGGCTGCTGGCCGTGCACGCGAACACGTGGCAGTTCAACGAGCTGATCGCACAGCAGCGCGCGATCCTCGTCGAGCGTCGAAACACTCTGCTGCGCAGCGCGACTGCTCGCGAGGAGCTGCAGAAGAAGTCGCCCGAGCGCTATCAGGAACTGGCCGCGGAGCTCAGCGAGGAGCAGCTGGAACGGATCTGCAGGCAGATCATGCTCTACCACCTCGACCGCGGCTGGGCCGATCACCTCGCCTACCTCTCCGACATCCGGGAGAGCATCCACCTGCGCGCGCTGGGCCACCAGAAGCCCATCGACGAGTTCCACCGCATGGCCGTCGACGCGTTCGGGTCCCTGGCGGCCGACGCGATCGAGGCCGCGCAGCAGACATTCGAAACGGCGAACGTGCTCACCGACGAGCAGGGCCTCGACTTGTCCAAGCTGGCTCGGCCGACGTCGACATGGACCTACATGGTTCACGACAATCCGCTGGCGGAGGACTCCATGTCGGCGCTGAGCATGCCGGGGATAACCCGCTAGGTTTATCGCATGAACCGCGCGCAGGGGGAGCGGGACCGCGTGGTGACGGTGCCCAATGCGCTGTCGGTGCTTCGCCTCGCGCTGGTCCCGGTCTTCCTCTACCTACTGCTGGTCGCCCATGCCGACGGGTGGGCGGTGGCGGTGTTGATGTTCAGTGGCTTCTCGGACTGGGCAGACGGCAAGATCGCCCGGCTGGTGGACAACCAGTCGTCGCGGCTGGGGGAGTTGCTCGACCCCGCCGTCGACCGGATCTACATGCTCACCGTCCCGCTGGCGTTCGGGTTCGCGGGCATCGTGCCGTGGTGGCTGGTGATCACCCTGATCGGTCGCGACGCGTTGCTGGCCGCCACGCTTCCGCTGCTGCGCACACGCGGGCTGACGGCGCTTCCGGTGACCTACATCGGCAAGGGTGCGACGTTCGCGCTGATGTCGGGGTTCCCGCTGATCCTGCTCGGCCAGTGGGACGCATTGTGGAGCCGCGTCGTGCTTGCCTGCGGCTGGGCGTTCGTGATCTGGGGGCTTGCGCTCTATCTCTGGTCGGCGGTGCTCTACCTCCTCCAGGTGGGGATGGTGATGCGGCGGCTGCCGAAGGTGGGCGCGCAACCCGCCGCACCGACAGCAGACGGCTACCTCGGTGAATGAGCGGGAAAAAGGCCGACCCACGACATCCGAGCAGCGCCGTGCGCTGGGCGGCTACGACCCCGAAGCCGGACGCAATCTGCACGAAGCGGGCGCCCCGACGCTGATTCCCGTGCCGTCGCTACTGCGTTCGCTGCTGTCGGATCATCTCGACCCCGGCTACGCGGCCGCGGCCGCCGAGCGCAGCGCCGACCCGCGGCCCAGGAACCGGTTGGTCACCACGAGCTGGCAGGTGCTCGCCGCCGTCGCGGTCGCGACCGTCTTCGCATTCGCCGTCGCTCAAGCCCAGGCCACCGCGCCTGGCGTGCGGGAGACTCAGCAGGTGCTCGCCGGCAGTGTGCGTTCTGCGGAGGAGGCGACGGGCTCGGCCACCGCCCGCCGCAACGCCCTGGCCGCCGAGGTCGACGCCGAACGGCGCAGCCGGCTCGAGGGTGACGAACGCGGCAGACGACTGCTCGGCAGCCTCGACGGTGCCAACTTCTCATCCGCGGCCACGGCGGTGACAGGGCCTGGCCTGACGGTGACGATCACCGATCCGGGCGTCTCCAAGGACCTCAGCGACGTGTCGAAGGAACGCGTCGAAGGGAGCCGCCAGGTCATCCTCGATCGGGATCTGCAGCTGGTGGTCAACTCGCTGTGGGCCAGCGGCGCGGAGGCGATCTCCGTCGGCGGCGTGCGAATCGGACCGAACGTGACCGTCAGGCAGGCGGGCGGCGGCATCCTGGTCGACAACAAACCGATCAGCAGCCCGTACGTGCTCGTCGCAATCGGTCCGCCGCACGCCATGCAGGAGGTGTTCGACCGCAGCCCCGGTCTCCAACGGCTGCGCCTGTTGGAGGCTTCGTACGGCGTGGTGCTGACCGTCAGCGCAACCGACAAGGTGACCGTGCCCGCCGGCTCGGTGCGAGATGTCAACTTCGCCAAGCGTATTGGAGACAAATGATCGGAATCGCCGCACTCGTCGTCGGCATCGTGGTCGGCCTGATCTTCCATCCCGCCGTTCCCGAGTTCGTCGAACCCTATCTACCGATCGCCGTCGTCGCCGCGCTGGACGCGGTGTTCGGCGGCTTACGGGCGTATCTGGAGCGGATCTTCGACTCGAAGGTCTTCGTGGTGTCCTTCGTATTCAACGTCCTCGTCGCCGCGCTCATCGTGTACGTCGGCGACCAGCTCGGCGTCGGCACGCAACTGTCCACCGCGATCATCGTCGTCCTCGGTATTCGGATCTTCGGCAATGCCGCCGCCCTGCGACGCAGACTCTTCGGCGCCTGACCCATGAGCCCCCGAAAGCGAGCGCGAGTGAGGATCGCAGCGCAGCGAGGACCGGAGCGAGCGGGAGCCGAGGCATGAGCAGCGACACGCCCGAAACCGCAGGCGCCGACGAGGCCGAGCACGCAGGCCGTCACGAGCTGCCGCCCGACGAGCCCGCGGGGCAGATCGGCGACCTGCAGCCGACAGGTGTCGCCGGGCTGCTGCGGCGCGGACGGTCGCAGCTCGTGTTCGGGGCGCTCGGCGCGTTGTTGTGCGTGTTACTCGGTGTCGCGATCGTCACCCAGGTCCGGCAGAACGACTCCGGGGACTCGCTGGAAGCCGCACGACCGGCCGACCTGCTGGTGCTGCTGGACTCCTTGCAGCAACGGGAAGCGGCGCTGAACACCGAGGTCGCCGATCTGCAGCGGACGCTGGCGTCGCTGCAGGCGTCGGGCACCAGTGACCAGGCCGCGATCGAGAACGCCCAGTCCCGGCTGGCTGCGCTGTCTATCCTGATCGGCACGGTGGCGGCGACGGGCCCGGGCGTGACCTTGACCATCGAGGACTCCGCCACCGGGGTGGCGCCGGAGACGATGCTCGACGTGATCAACGAGCTGCGCAACGCCGGCGCCGAAGCGATGGAGATCAGCGGCGGACCCACCGCCGTCCGGGTCGGTGTCGACACCTGGATCGTTGGCAGGCCGGGCGCACTCGAGATCGACGGCCAGACTCTCACCCCGCCGTATACCGTTGCCGCCATTGGGGATCCGCCGACGTTAGCGGCGGCCATGAACATCCCCGGCGGTGCGATGGACAGCGTGGAACGCGTAGGCGGCACGATGGTGGTACAACAGTCCGACCGGGTGGATGTGACCGCCTTGCGGCAACCGAAAGCCCGCCAATACGCTCAGCCCGAGAAGTGAGCCTTACCCGCGAAGAGGAGCGCCGTGAGCGAAATCCCGCCCGACCTGTCCTACACCTCCGAACACGAGTGGGTGCAGCGCGTCGGCGACGACACCGTGAGGGTCGGCATCACCGATTTCGCCCAGTCATCGCTTGGCGATGTCGTGTTCGTCCAGTTACCGGACGTCGGCACCGACGTCTCGGCGGGGGACTCGTTCGGCGAGGTGGAGTCGACGAAGTCGGTCTCGGATCTCTATTCGCCCGTGACGGCGAAAGTCGTTGCGGTCAACGGTGATCTGGAGGGCAACCCGCAGCTGGTCAACTCCGATCCGTACGGCGAGGGCTGGCTCGTCGAGCTGCAGGGCGGCGCCGACGCACTGGCCACTGAGCTGGACGGCCTGCTGGACGCCGACGGCTACCAGGCGCTGGTCACCGAGTGAGGTGTTGTTAGGGTGCCAGCGATCGGTTCCACCGCCTGACCGCCGGGTCTTCAGGTTGATCCGGCGGGGGTGGACCCAACGACGACCGCCGCGCGGTACGGTCGTCGGGAGACGAATGACGGGTGGAGAGGGGCCCACAGCGGGTCCGGCCAGACATCGCCACAGCAGCCAGTGAGGAGCAGCGGGTGACGGATAAGGATCAGAATTCTGGGGCTGACCAGACGTCTGACGAGCTCACCGTGGAGACCACATCGGTGTTCCGCGCCGACTTCCTCAACGAACTCGACGCCCCGCCGTCGGCGGGCAGCGAGGGAGCCGTCTCAGGTGTCGAGGGGCTGCCGGTGGGTTCGGCGCTGCTCGTCGTCAAGCGCGGTCCCAATGCGGGGTCCCGGTTCCTGCTCGACCAGCCCACGACGTCGGCCGGTCGGCATCCCGACAGCGACATCTTCCTCGACGACGTCACCGTGAGCCGTCGGCACGCCGAGTTCCGGCTGGAGAACGGCGAGTTCCAGGTCGTCGATGTGGGCAGCCTTAACGGCACCTACGTCAACAGGGAGCCGGTGGACTCGGCAGTGCTGGCCAACGGCGACGAAGTGCAGATCGGCAAATTCCGCCTGGTGTTCCTGACCGGCCCCAAGACGGACGACGACGGCGGCCCGAACACGTAGGTGGCGGCGATGAGCGTGAGCGCGCGGCGGCACCTCCCCTGCCGAGGGTTGAGGGAGAGCGGATGACACAGCCCGACACGCCCGCGCTGGCCGGGATGTCGATCGGGGCGGTGCTCGACTCGCTGCGACCGGACTTCCCGGACGTGACCATCTCCAAAATCCGGTTTCTGGAAGCCGAGGGACTGGTCACCCCGCAGCGGTCGGCGTCGGGCTATCGGCGGTTCACCGCGTACGACTGTGCCCGGTTGCGATTCGTGCTGACCGCGCAGCGCGACCAGTACCTGCCGTTGAAGGTCATCAAGGCGCAGCTGGACGCTCAGCCCGACGGCGAGCTGCCGCACACCGGATCCGGTTACGGCGTACCGCGTTTGGTGCCGGCATCGGACGAGCACGCTCGAAACGGTGCGGCGGTGGCACCGACTCAGGCGCGGCTGAGCAGGGAAGACCTGTTGGCGCGCTCGGGGGTGGACGTCGGACTCCTCACCGCGCTGATCAAGGAGGGCGTGATCACGACGGGGCCGGCCGGGTTCTTCGACGAGCACTCCGTACTCATCGCCCAGTGCGCGCGTGCGCTCGCCGACTACGGCGTTGAGCCACGCCATCTGCGGGCGTTCCGATCGGCGGCCGACCGGCAGTCCGACCTGATCGCACAGATCGCCGGGCCGGTGGTCAAGGCAGGCAAGGCGGGGGCACGGGACCGTGCCGACGATCTGGCGCGCGAGGTCGCCGCGCTCGCGATCACGTTGCACACGTCGTTGATCAAGTCGGCCGTGCGCGACGTTCTGGACAGGTGAGGATTAGACTCGTCGCAAGAGGCTTCGGCGGTGCGGAGGGCAGACGCAGATGGGTGAGGTTCGTGTGGTCGGCATACGCGTGGAGCAGCCGCAGAACCAGCCAGTGTTGCTGCTGCGGGAGTCCAACGGTGACCGCTACCTGCCGATCTGGATCGGTCAGTCGGAGGCGGCGGCAATCGCGCTCGAGCAGCAGGGCGTCGAGCCCGCCCGTCCACTGACCCACGACCTGATCCGAGATCTCATTGCCGCGCTTGGTCATTCGCTGAAAGAGGTGCGCATCGTCGACCTCCAGGAAGGCACGTTCTACGCCGACCTGATCTTCGATCGCAACATCAAGGTGTCGGCCAGGCCGTCGGACTCGGTGGCGATCGCGCTACGCGTCGGGGTGCCGATCTATGTCGAGGAGGCCGTACTCGCCGAGGCGGGACTGCTGATTCCCGACGAGAACGACGACGAGGCCACCGGCGCGGTGCGCGAGGACGAGGTCGAGAAGTTCAAGGAATTCCTCGACAGCGTGTCGCCCGATGACTTCAAGGCCACCTGACCTCAGGCCCCAACATCACGGATGCGTCTCAACTGACGCGTTCGTTCGACACGCGGCACGGATTTCCTCGAACGGCGTTCGGGGCAGCCATACTTTGAGGGCCACGACGGGCAGTCAGGGTTCGTCGGAGAGCGTATGCTCGACACATTCGAGCTGGGCAAACGTGCCGCGGATGCAGGTCACAGACGCGAGTTCGATCGGCGAGAGGATTCGAGAGTGGACGACACGCCACGTCAGGAGCAGCTGGACCTTTCGTCGAGCGAAGACGCGCCGCCGTCGGCACCCACTCTCAGCGAACCCGTGCAGGCAGGGCTTTTCCCCGATGACTCGGTGCCCGACGAGCTGGTCGGCTACCGCGGACCGAGCGCTTGCCAGATCGCAGGCATCACCTACCGCCAGCTGGATTATTGGGCCAGGACATCGCTGGTCGTGCCGTCGATCCGCAGCGCGGCCGGGTCGGGCAGCCAGCGGCTGTACTCGTTCAAGGACATCCTCGTCCTCAAGATCGTCAAACGCCTGCTGGACACCGGCATCTCACTGCACAACATCCGCGTCGCCGTCGACCACCTGCGCCAGCGCGGTGTCCGCGATCTGGCCAACATCACGCTGTTCTCCGACGGCACCACCGTTTACGAGTGCACGTCGGCCGAGGAGGTCGTCGACCTGCTGCAGGGTGGCCAGGGCGTGTTCGGCATCGCCGTTTCCGGCGCGATGCGCGAGCTGACCGGCGCGATCGCCGACTTCCCGGGTGAGCGCGCCGACGGCGGCGAGTCCATCAGTGCGCCGGAGGACGAACTGGCGTCGCGGCGCAAGCACCGCGACCGCAAGATCGGCTGACCACCCGCCCCTGCCCGCCTGCCGGTAGAATCGGCACCGCATCGCCCTTGTGCGGGAGAGTTCCGTGATCGCCAGTCACGGACGCCGAAGGAGCAACACCTCTCCGTCAACCTCTCAGGCACCCGGACCGCGCTAGGCCCCGATGCCTCTGGAAAGCGGTGAACGTGAGTTCACCCGCCCATGGGGAAAGGCTGGGACTCAGCCGAATCTCTCAGGCGCCCGCACCGGGTTGACGACAGAGGGAGGGGAACCGCAGCGGTTCTGCGCCCTCAGCGTCAGGAGATGGATGTTCTCCCACGATCAACCGAACTTCGCCGACCGGCACATCGGTCCGGATTCCGATGCCGTCGCCACCATGCTCAAGACCATCGGCGTGGGCTCACTCGATGAACTCGCCGACAAAGCGCTTCCCGCAGGCATTCTCGATGCGCTGTCCGCCGACGGGATCGCGCCCGGTCTCGACCGGCTGCCCCAGGCCGCAACCGAAGAGCAGGCACTGGCGGAGGTTCGCGCCCTCGCCGACGCGAACACCGTCGCAACGTCGATGATCGGGCAGGGCTACTACGACACGCTGACCCCGCCGGTGCTCCGCCGCAACATCGTGGAGAACCCCGCCTGGTACACGGCGTACACGCCCTACCAGCCGGAGATCAGCCAGGGCCGGCTGGAGGCGCTGCTGAATTTCCAGACGATGGTCGCCGACCTGACCGGTCTGGAGGTGGCCAACGCGTCGATGCTGGACGAGGGCACCGCGGCCGCCGAGGCGATGACGATGATGCACCGGGCTGCGCGCGGCAAATCGAACCGGCTGGCCGTCGACGGCGACATGTTCGCGCAGACCGCCGCGATCATCGCCACCCGAGCCGAACCGCTCGGCATCGAGATCGTCACGGCCGACCTGCGAAAGGGCCTGCCCGACGGCGAGTTCTTCGGTGTGATCGCCCAGTTGCCCGGCGCCGGCGGCGAAGTGGTCGACTGGACCGAGTTGGTGGCCCAGGCTCACGAACGCGGTGCATTGGTGGCCATCGGAGCCGACCTCCTCGCGCTGACCCTGATCACCCCGCCCGGCGAAATCGGCGCGGACGTGGCCTTCGGCAGCACCCAACGCTTCGGTGTGCCAATGGGATTCGGCGGGCCGCACGCCGGCTATCTGGCCGTGCACGCCAATCATGCGCGGCAGCTGCCAGGCCGACTGGTGGGCGTGTCGGTGGACGCAGACGGCTCGCCGGCCTACCGGCTGTCGCTGCAGACCCGCGAACAGCACATTCGTCGTGACAAGGCCACCAGCAATATCTGCACCGCCCAGGTTCTGCTGGCCGTGCTGGCCGCGATGTATGCCAGCTATCACGGAGCCGACGGGCTGACCGGCATCGCGCGTCGAGTGCACGGCCACGCCCGCACCCTGGCGGCCGGCCTGTCGGGGGCAGGTGTCGACGTGGTGCACGACCGGTTCTTCGACACCGTGCTGGCGAGGGTGCCCGGCCGGGCCGCGCAGATCCGGGATGAGGCGAAGGCGCACGGCATCAACGTCTGGCTCGCCGACGACGACCACATCTCCGCGTCGTGCGACGAGGCGACGACACCCGCGCACATCGACGGTGTGCTGGCCGCGTTCGGAGCCGCCACAGCGACATCGAACAACGCCGCAGCTGGGCCCGACATCGCGACGAGGACATCGCAGTTCCTGACCCATCCCGCCTTCACCCGGTACCGGACCGAGACCGAGATGATGCGCTATCTGCGATCGCTGGCCGACAAGGACATCGCGTTGGACCGCAGCATGATTCCGCTCGGCTCGTGCACCATGAAGCTGAACGCCGCAGCGGAGATGGAGCCGATCACATGGCCCGAATTCGCCCGCCAGCATCCGTTCGCGCCGCATTCCGATGCGCCGGGGTTGCGCAAGTTGATCGCCGACCTGGAGTCCTGGCTGACGGGGCTGACCGGGTATGACGCCGTGTCGCTCCAGCCCAACGCCGGTTCGCAGGGCGAATATGCGGGCCTGCTGGCCATCCAGGCCTACCACCGCGGCCGCGGCCAGCCCGACCGCGACGTGTGCCTGATCCCGTCGAGTGCGCACGGCACCAACGCGGCCTCGGCTGCCCTGACCGGTATGCGCGTCGTGGTGGTGGCGTGCCGCGCCAACGGCGACGTCGACCTGGACGACCTGCGGGCCAAGGTCGCCGAACACGCAGATCGGTTGTCGGCGTTGATGATCACCTACCCGTCCACGCACGGCGTATTCGAGCACGACATCGCCGACATCTGCGCGGCGGTGCACGACGTCGGCGGCCAGGTGTACGTCGACGGCGCGAACCTCAACGCGTTGGTCGGCCTGGCGCGGCCGGGGAAGTTCGGCGGCGACGTCAGCCACCTGAACCTGCACAAGACGTTCTGCATCCCGCACGGCGGCGGGGGGCCGGGCGTCGGTCCGGTCGCCGTGCGGGCCCACCTGCAGCCATATCTGCCGGGTCATCCGTTGGCCGACGAGCTGCCTGACGCGCACACGGTGTCGTCGGCACCGTACGGGTCTGCGTCCATCCTGCCGATCACCTGGGCCTACATTCGGATGATGGGCGCCGAGGGGTTGCGCGCGGCGTCGCTGACGGCGATCGCCTCGGCGAACTACATCGCCCGTCGACTCGACGAGTACTACCCGGTGCTCTACACCGGCGAGAACGGCATGGTCGCCCACGAGTGCATCCTCGACCTGCGGGGCATCACCAAAGCGACCGGCGTGACCGTCGACGACGTCGCTAAACGGCTGGCGGACTACGGTTTCCACGCACCGACGATGAGCTTTCCGGTGGCGGGCACGCTGATGGTCGAGCCGACGGAAAGCGAGAGCCTCACCGAGGTGGACGCGTTCTGTGACGCGATGATCGCGATTCGCGCGGAAATCGACCAGGTCGGCACCGGCGCATGGCCCGCCGACGACAATCCGCTGCGGGGGGCACCGCACACCGCCGAGAGCCTGCTCGTCGACGACTGGTCGCACCCCTACAGCCGCGAACAGGCTGCATATCCGATGGGTAAGAACTTCCGGCCCAAGGTATGGCCGCCGGTGCGGCGCATCGACGGAGCGTATGGTGATCGCAACCTGATGTGTTCGTGCCCACCGGTGGAGGCGTTCGCGTGATGTCCCGTATCGCAGCCGCAGCGGCGATGCTCGTCATTGGCTGCTCGACTTCGGCGGCCGTGGCTTTCGCGGATCCACCTGCGCCCCCGCCACCGGGCCCGAAGACCAGTTTCGGCGACGGGACCTATGCCGTGGGAACCGACATCGCGCCGGGTGTCTATCAGTCCGCAGGCCCCGTCGACAACAATGCGTGCTACTGGAAGCGGATCAACGGCGAGGGCATCGTTGCCAATGCGATGACCAAGAAGCCGCAGACCATCCAAATCGACGCGGGCGACACGTCGTTCACGACCCACGAGTGCCAGGAGTGGCAGAAGACCGACGCCGCTCCGCCGGCGAAGCCGAACCCGGTGGATGTGATCGGGCAACTGGGCAGCCTGATCGGCGTCGGCGGCTCGCCCGGCGGCGGTTGACGCCGTCGCGGGGATGATCCCGCCGAGCGTGGTGCAGTGGCGCGACGGCGGCCGGTCAGCTCAGGAACGTGGTGATCGCCGACGCCAGATCCGGCGACGAGGATGTCGACAGGTTCTGATACCCGCCACCGCTGGCTTGTGCGATCGCTTCCCACGTCGCGCGGTCCGGATCGGCGCCGAAGTCGATCACGTTGATGGCGACCGGGCGGGCGGGGTCGAAGGTGCGACGCACGTAATCCTGCAACCCATTGCCGTCGAGGGTTTGGTCGGTGTGTGGGCCTGCGGTGATCACAAGCAGCGAATTCGTCTGTCCTTGACGGAATTCCGCAAGCGCGTCGCCGTAGATCAAGCGTAGCGTGGTGAACGACACCGCGCCGCCACTCGAGGCGGTCTGGCCATCCAGCGCCGCAGCAAGTGCGGCCGGGCGGGGCTTTCCGTCGACAGGGTCCGACAGTGGACCGGTGGCGACTTCTGATCGCCCTTCGACACCGTCGAAGGTCCACAGCCCGACCGCCGACGTCGGCGGCATCTTCTGCAGTTGCGCGTCGAGCGCCGAGACCACGTTGGCGAGCCGGGTTTTTCCGCCCTCCTGGGCGGTCATGGACTGATCGAGCATGATCGTGACGGCCGGGTTGCCCGACGGTGCGGTCAGCGCGTTGGCCAGGGTGGCGCGCATCGCGGAGTCACCGACCGACAGGGGAGCAGAAACGGGCGCGAAGCTCGTCACGTCACTCTTGGGAGTCTCGCCGCCGCCGGTGCGGAAGCCGAGTTTGGCGAGTTCTGCGAGCTGTTCGGGCTTGCGCAGGAACCGGGAGAACTCACTGGCGGCGGTGACCTGTTCCTGCGAGAGCCACGAGCCCTTGAGTAGCACGGTCGGAAAGTCGGCCGTCGCGGTCGGGCCCGGCGGGAGCCACGACGCGACCGCGTTCTTCGCGTTGGGCAGCGAGGCTCCGCGTTGGAACAGCTGCTGCTCGGTGGTGGCGACCGCATGAACCGGCGCGGCGGCGGGGTCCGTCGCGTTCAGCAGGGCGTCCATCGCGGTCATCGCCTTGTTGTCGGTCAGCTTGGGCTGTCCCGACATCAACCTCGTCACGGCGCCGGTGCCCGCACTCGGTGGCGCCCCGGCTGGTGCCGCCGCCGCCGCGACCGCCTCAGCCGCGAGGTAGGAGGCGTCGCTGTCGCCGCTCAGCGGGAGGGCCAGTCGCAGCGATCCCCAGCCGGGCAGGTTCATGCCGTTCAGTGAGTTCGGGTTGCTCTGCAAGCCAGGCAGAGTTGCCCAATTCTGCTGTGCCAAAGCATCTTTGAGCTGCGGGCGGACCGCCAGCACGACGGGTGAACTGACAAGTGACCGGCTGTCGTCGACGGTCTCCTCGCCCGCCACGGCCTCGAGGCGGGCCTGAGAGATCGAACTGCCGGGAATCCACAGCGCGGGCCGGTCCCCGAGCTCGGCGGGCCAGGAACCGACGAAGCCGTTGATCACCTGGTCGGAGTCGGCGGGTTTGACGCCCAGTGCGACGCAGCTGTCGCCGACCGGGTTGGCGGTCTCGTTGAACTTCTTGGCCAGCGTGCTGATCTCGCCGGCGATGGCCGGGTCGGCGATCACGGCGACGGCTTTCTGGCCGTCGACGCACCGCGCGGATGCAACGCTGGACCGGTCCGACAACGCGTCGCCGAAGAAGCGCCACAGGATGAAGGCGGCCACCACCACGACGACCGCGACCAGGGCGCCGATGACACCGATGCTGACGCCGCGGCGCCCGGTCTGGATGGCGCGGTGACTACCCGTCCACTCGCCGCCCTCCCATCCTCCGGAGTGTTGCGCGCGCGGCGGCGTCATCTGGCGGCGCGTCCGCGTCGTAGGCCGATCCGTCGTCGGCGGACCGGCCGAACTCGTCATCGGCGGAGTCGTGCTCGCGGTGACCGGGCGTCAGGTACTCAGGCACATCGGAGTGCAGCGGCGGCCGATAGCCGGCTTCGGGATAGTCGGCCTCATAATCGCTGTAATCGGTGTCGTAGTCCGTCTCGACGCCCGACTGCCGTTCTGGCCCGCGGTAGCCGGATGCCGGGCCGCCCTGGTAATCCGGCTCGTCGTACGGCGAGGCCGGCTGCGCTTCGTTCGACTCGGTCGCGTCGCCGGCACCCTCGGGGGCACCGCCTGAGGAATCCTCGGGGTCGGGAATGCTGTGCCTACCCACTCCTGAGCCTTCGTCCTTTCCGTTTTGCGATCGATTGCCGGCAGTTGCCCGCCCCGCCGAAGTCTATCCGTGTTGCGAAACGCGCCGGTCAGCCCGCATTGCTGGGATTCGCCGCTTTGAACTCGCGCCTGCGCCGGTGCAGGATCGGCTCGGTGTAGCCGTTCGGCTGCTGCGTCCCGGACAGAATCAACTCCTGCGCGGCCTGGAAAGCGATGCTGGCATCGGGATCGGGAGCCATCGGCCGGAATTCCGGATCGGCCGCGTTCTGCTCGTCGACCTTCGCGGCCATCCGCCGCAGGCTGGCCTTCACGTCGTCTTCGGTGATCACGCCGTGCCGCAGCCAGTTGGCCAGCAGCTGACTCGAGATGCGCAGCGTCGCGCGGTCCTCCATCAGCGCGACGTCGTGGATGTCGGGCACCTTCGAGCAGCCGACGCCGGCATCGATCCACCGGACCACGTAGCCGAGAATCGACTGGCAGTTGTTGTCGACCTCCTCGCGAATCTCCTCCGACGCCCAGGCCAACTCCTTGGCCAGCGGGATGGTGAGCAGCTCGTCGACGGTGGTGCGCGTCTTGCCCTCGAGCTCCTTCTGCACCTCGAACACGTCCACCTGGTGGTAGTGCATGGCGTGCAGGGTGGCCGCTGTCGGCGACGGCACCCAGGCGGTGGTGGCGCCCGCCTTCGGCTGGCCGATCTTCTGCTCGACCATGTCGGCCATCAGCTCGGTCATCGCCCACATGCCCTTGCCGATCTGCGCCCTGCCTGAGAAGCCCGCCGCCAGACCGGCGTCGACGTTGGCGTCCTCATAGGCCTTGATCCACGTGGTGCCCTTCATGGCGCCCTTGCGGATCATCGGGCCGGCCTCCATCGACGTGTGGATCTCGTCGCCGGTGCGGTCGAGGAAGCCGGTGTTGACGAACACCACGCGGTCCGCGGCGGCCTTGATGCAGGCCTTCAGGTTGAGCGTGGTGCGGCGCTCCTCATCCATGATGCCGACCTTGATCGTGGCCGGTGGCAGCCCGAGAACATCCTCGACCCTGGCGAAGAGCTCCGAGGTGAACGCCACCTCGTCGGGTCCGTGCATCTTGGGCTTGACGATGTAGATCGACCCGGTGCGGCTGTTCAGCAGCGGCCCGTTGCCGTCCCCCGCCTTCAGCCCGTGCATCGCGATCAAGCTGGTGAAGATCGCATCCTGGATCCCTTCCGGGACCTCGTTGTCGTCGGCGTCGACGATCGCGTCGTTGGTCATCAGGTGGCCCACGTTGCGAACGAACAACAGGCTGCGGCCGGGAAGGGTCAGCTCGCCACCGTCGGGGGCCTGGTAGGTGCGGTCGCCATTGAGCACGCGGGTGAACGTCTTGCCGCCCTTGGAAACCTCTTCGGTGAGGTCGCCGCGGTTCAGCCCGAGCCAGTTGCGGTAGCCGAGCACCTTGTCGTCGGCGTCGACGGCGGCCACGGAGTCCTCGAAGTCCATGATCGTGGTGACCGCCGACTCCAGCACGACGTCCTTGATCCCGGCCCGGTCGGTCGAGCCGACGGAGGACTGCGGGTCGATCAGGATCTCGATGTGCAGACCGTTGTTGACCAGCAGGACAGACCACTCGGGAGAACCCAGCTCGCCGGTGTAGCCGATGAACTTGTCCGGATCGGCCAGACCGACGGCGCCGTCGGCGACCGCGACCTGCAAACGGCCGTCGTCGACGCTCACGCCGGTGGCGTCGGCCCATGAGCCCGACTCCAGCGGCACCGCCTCGTCCAGGAAACCGCGCGCATACGCGATGACCTTGTCTCCGCGTACCTGGTTGTAGTCCGAGGTCTTCTCGGCGCCGTCGTCCTCGGGAATGACATCGGTGCCGTACAGCGCGTCGTAGAGCGAACCCCAGCGCGCGTTGGAGGCGTTGAGGGCGAATCGCGCGTTGAGCACCGGCACCACCAGCTGCGGCCCCGCGGTCTTGGTGATCTCGTCGTCGACACCGGAGGTGGTGATCGTGAAGTCTTCCGGCTCGGGCGCCAAGTATCCGATTTCGGTGAGGAACTGCTTGTAGGCCTCGGGGTCAAGGGGCTCGATGACCCGGTGACGGTGCCACTTGTCGATCTGCGCCTGCAGTTCATCCCGGCGAGCCAGCAGGTCCTGGTTCTTCGGGGTCAGATCGGCGACGACCTTGTCGACTCCCGACCAGAAGGTGTCGGGATCGATGTCGGTGCCCGGCAGCGCCTCGTTGTTGACGAAGTCATACAACGTCTGGGCGACGCGCAGGTTCCCCACCGTCACACGATCGGTCATAGTGTTCCTCCCTCGGCTGCATGACGCCGCGTGGCGCTCTGCCGTCGGACCAGTTTACCCGTGGGTAGCAGGCCTAATTGCCGACGGCGGTCGACGCCGCCGCCAGCAATTGATCACATCGGTCCCCGATGGCCGAACGCAGCGGGGCGGCCCGCCGGGCAATGTCCTGCTGCGCCCGGACGTAGGTGGCTCGTCCGTCCGCGGTTTCGATTGCGATCGGCTCGAAACCGTACCCGACGAGGTCGTAGGGGCTCGCGCGCATGTCGAGCTCGCGGGCGTCGGCGGCCAGCTCGAGGCAGTCCAGCAGTAATTCGGACTCGATCAGCGGCCCGAGCTTGTAACACCACTTGTACAAGTCCATGTTGGCGTGCACGCAACCCGGCTGCTCCCAACCGGACTGGTCGTCGCGGGACGGGGCGCCCGCATTCCGCGTTGCCGCCGGCGCCGTGAAGAACCGAAACGCGTCGAAATGCGTGCAGCGCAACGACATCGACTCCACCACCGCGTCGGTCGCAGCCGCGCCCAGCCGTAACGGCACGCTGTCGTGTCGCACCGTCGGCGCGCGGTACACCATCGCCCACTCGTGCATACCGAAGCAATTCATGCGGGCAGGACGGCCCTCCGTGGCGCGCAGCAACTCCCGGACGAACCGCACGGTGTCGAGTCGGGACCGCAGATGGTCGCAAGTCACAGTCACGCCCGCTGGGTGGTGACCGTAGGCGGTGCGGTTGAGATAGCGCCGCGCCGCGACGCCGTCGGGGTCGCCGAGCACGACGCCGAATCCGGGATGCCAGGTGCGAAGCTGGCGCGGCCGCAGGCTGTAGTAGCGAAACAGGAAGTCCCACACCGGATGTGGCTCAGCAGCTTGCCCACGCCGCAGATGCGGCGCGAGGAACCGGTCGACCCGGCGCAGGTATGCCCGGGCCCTGGCCGTCCAGTCGGCTTCGGCGAGCAGCGGATCAGCCACCGTGGGTCCGCTGGCGCATCGTGCCGACGAGATCCTCCACCAGATCCTCGAGCGCCACGATCGCGGTCACGCTGCCGTCGTCGGCGGTGACCAGCGCGAGATGGCTGTTGCTGCGGCGCAGCCGCGACAACGCGTCGGGCAGCGGCGAGGAGGCGGCCACCTGCGGAAGCGGCCGGACCATCGACAGGTCGATCACCGCGTCGGGGTCGTTGACCAACCTCAGCACGTCCTTGATGTGGAGGTAGCCGATGAAGCGCCCGCCGCTGCCGGTGACCGGGAACCGGGAGTATCCGCTTTCCTCCAGCGCCTGTTGGATCGCGCGGACAGTGGGGCCGGTGTCGTCGGCGGCCGCACTCACCGTATGCACATCGTTCAGCGGGATGGCCACGTCGGCGACGACACGTGTGCGAATCTGCAGCGCACGAGACAGACGGTTGTGCTCCTCGGGGTCCAACAGCCCCTCGGACAACGACTCCGCGATCATCTCGGAGAGCTCGACCGTCGAAACCGTGTTCTCCAGTTCGGGTTTCGCCTTGATGCCCACGGTGCGAAGCGTCATGTGCGCACACCAGTCGTAAACCGCGATGACCGGTCGCGCCATGCGCACCCAGGCCAGGTACGGCGGCACCAGCAGCATGGCCGCCGATTCGGGGCCCGCGATCGCGATGTTCTTCGGCACCATCTCGCCGAGCAGAACGTGCAGCACCACCACGATCGTGATCGCGATGACGAACGACACCGTGTGCAGGAGGGCGTCCGGCACGCCGAGGAGGTCGAACGGCTTCTCGAGCAGGTGGGCCACCGCGGGCTCACCGACCCGGCCCAGCAGGATCGAGCAGATCGTGATGCCGAGCTGCGCGCCCGCCAGCATCACCGACAGGTTCTGGCCCGCACGGATCACCGTGACCGCGCGACGCTTGCCCTGTTCGGCGAGGGCTTCCAGCCGGTCGCGGCGCGCCGAGATCAGCGCAAACTCCGCCCCGACGAAGAACGCGTTCGCCGCGAGCAGCGCGACGGTGAGCAGCACTCCGAAGATGTCACCCATCGGCGCCGCCCTCCTCGTCGCCGGTGTCGCCGCGGCGGCCGAGCTTGGTCAGCTCGAGCAGATCGATGCGCCTGCCGTCCATCCGCACCACCGTCGACAGCCAGCGCACCGGGTCGTCGATGGGGCCGTCGGGGTCGAACGCCGTCAGCTCGACGGCCTCACCCGGTTCGGGAATGTGGCCGAGTTCCTGCATCACCAGGCCGCCGATGGTCTCGTATTCGCCTTCGGGGGCCCGGAAGCCCGCGTTCTCGGCCACCTCGTCGATCCGCAGGAGGCCCGAGACCCGCCAGCTGTCGCGGCTCATGCGCAGCACGTCGGGCGTGACGTCGTCGTGCTCGTCGCGGACGTCGCCGACGATCTCCTCGATCAGGTCCTCCATCGTCACCATGCCCGCCGTGCCGCCGTACTCGTCGGCGACCAGCACCGTCTGCAGCGGGCTGGCGCGCACCTGCGCCATCACGTCGTCCCCGTCGAGCGTCGAGGGCACCGCGGGCACCGGCACGGCCAGGCCCGCGAGCGCGGTGCGCGGCCGATCGTCGGGCGGCACCTCGAAAACCTGTTTGACGTGGACGAGCCCGACCGTCTCGTCCAGGTCGCCGCGCACGATCGGGAAGCGCGAGTAGCCGGTCTCCATCGCCAGCACCACCAGGTCGGCGACGTACTCGTCGGCCTGCAGCGCCTCGATCTTGGACCGTGGGGTCATCAGCTCCTCGGCGGTGCGCGAGCCGAACTGCAGTGAGCGGTCGACGAGAGCCGCCGTGACCGGATCAAGGGCGCCGCGGCGCGCGGAGTTGCGCACCAGCGAGCCCAGCTCCTGCGGCGACCTGGCGGAGCGCAGTTCCTCGGCGGGCTCGATGCCCAGCCGGCGCAGGATCCAGTTGGCGGTCCCGTTCGTCAGCTTGATCACCGGGGTGAACAGCGTCGAGAACAGCACCTGCGGGCCGGCCACCAGTCGCGCCGTCTCCACCGGCTTGGCGACGGCGAGGTATTGCGCGACCAATTCGCCGAACACCATCGAGACCGACGTGGCGATCAGCAGGGACAAGCCCAGCGCAAGCCCGCCCGCGATGGCCTTTGTCAGTGCCAGCTCCGCGAAGACGGGCTCGAGCAGCCTGGCGATCAGCGGCTCAGCCAGGTAGCCGGTGATCAGCGTGGTCAACGAAATGCCGACCTGTGCGCCAGACAGCTGGAACGACAGCGTCTTGTGGGCCCGCTGCACCATGTGGTCGCGCTTGCCGCCGGTACGGGCGTTGGAGTCGACGGTGCTGCGTTCCAGGGCCGTCAGCGAGAACTCGGCCGCCACGAACACCGCGGTTCCCAGCGTGAGAACGACGAAAGCCAGCAGGGCCAGCAGGGTGTACACGCTCATCGCGTTCCCGGCATCCCCGGTTCCGTCGGCCCGGCCCGGAAGCCCGAGGCCTCAACGGGTGCCTGCGGCACGAGTTGCCTTTCTGTCAGGGCGGTGATGAATGCCCCATGCTAGCCGGTCGGACCGCGTCACCAGCCCGTCGGCAGCGGATGGCCCTCGGCGAAGCCCGCTGCCGACTGAACGCCAATCACGGCCCTGTCGTGGAGCTCAGCGAGGTCGGCCGCGCCGACATAGGTACACGTGCTGCGCACCCCGGACGTGATGTGGTCCAGCAAGTCTTCCACTCCGCCCTGCGAGGGGTCGAGGCCCATCCGCGACGTGGAGATGCCCTCCTCGAACAACGCCTTGCGGGCGCGGTCGAACGGGCTGTCGCCGGCGGTGCGGGCGGCGACGGCCCGTTTGGAGGCCATCCCGTAGCTCTCCTTGTACGGCCGGTCCTCGCGGTCACGCATAAGGTCGCCCGGCGACTCGTAGGTGCCCGCGAACCACGACCCGATCATCACGTTGGACGCACCGGCCGCCAGGGCCAACGCGACGTCGCGCGGATGACGCACGCCACCGTCCGCCCAGACGTGCGCACCGAGTTGCCTTGCCGCCGAAGCGCATTCGATCACCGCCGAGAACTGCGGCCGGCCGACGCCGGTCATCATCCTGGTGGTGCACATGGCGCCGGGCCCGACCCCGACCTTGACGATCGACGCGCCGGCGCTGACGAGGTCGCGGGTGCCCTCTGCGGACACCACGTTTCCCGCGGCCAGCGGCAGGCCGAGGTCGAGCGAGGACACCGACTTGACGGCGTCCAGCATCTTGACCTGGTGGCCGTGGGCGGTGTCGACCACCAGGACGTCGACGCCGGCGTCGGCCAGCGCTCGAGCCTTGGCGGCGACACCGCCGTTCATGCCGATCGCCGCCGCGATCCGCAACCGGCCGCGGGCGTCCACAGCGGGACGGTAAATTCCGGCCCGGATCGACCCGGTGCGGGTCAGCACACCGGCCAGCGTGCCGTCCGCGTTGGTCATCACCGCGACGCCGACCGCGGCGTGTTCGAGCAGGTCGAAGACCTTGCGCGGGTCGGTGCCGACCGATGCGGTGACGAAGTCGGTGACCGCGACGTCGCGCACGCGGGCGAATCGGTCCACGCCGACGCAGTTCTCCTCGGTGACCAGTCCGACGGGCCTGCCGCCGTCGACCACGACCGCCGTTCCGTGCGCGCGCTTGTGGATCAGCGCGGTGGCATCCGACACCGAATCGTCTCCGGCCAGCGTCACCGGAGTGTCGATGACGAGGTCTCTCGACTTGACGAAGTCGACCGTCTCCTTGACCGCGGAGATCGGGAGGTCTTGCGGCAGAACGACGATGCCGCCCCGGCGCGCGACCGTCTCGGCCATCCGCCGTCCGGCGACGGCGGTCATGTTGGCGACCACGACGGGAATAGTGGTGCCCGACCCGTCGAACGTCGAAAGGTCGACGTCGAACCGCGACGCCACATCCGAGCGACCCGGGACGATGAACACATCGTCGTAGGTCAGGTCATAGGGTGGCGTCCGGTCGTTGAGAAATCTCATCGCCGACCAGCTTAGGCCGGGGATCTTTTCATCAGTTCGACACGCGTTCCGTCGGGATCCGCCACGACGAGCATTTTGATGCCGGCAATCTCGCACCGGGTGTCCTCGATAACGGTCCCGCCGAGGGACGCCAGAAGTTCGGCGACTTCCTCGACGTCGTCGACCTGCATGGCCAGATGTGTGAGACCGATCTGGTTACGCCGTCGCGAAGGCTCTCCGACCACGCCAGGCTTCGGCCAGGCAAGCAGTTCCACCCGAGTGCCGTCCTTGGCGATGAACTGGGCGACCATCTCCACCGGGGACTCGACCTCGCCGAGCGGCCCGACTTCGTCACCGCAGGGGATCGACTCCTGGACCTCGAAGCCGAGCCCTTCGACATAGAACCGCAGCGAGCTCTCGAGATCCGATACGCACAACCCCACATGCGAAATATGGACAGCCATCAGGCGGGTACTTCGCTGCGGTCGCCGCTCCACAAGGTGTGGAACTTCTTGTCGCGGTCTTCGTCGATGCGGCCGTAGGTGTGCGCCCCGAAGAAGTCCCGGAGGCCCTGGGTCAGCGCGGCGGGCAGCCGTTCGGTGCGCAGGGCGTCGTAGTACGACAGGGCGGAGCTGAAGCCGGGTACCGGAATGCCGAGCTGGGTCGCCGACACGACGACGCGCCGCCAGCTGTCGATGGCCGACTCGATGGCGCTGCGGAAGTACGGCGCCACGATCAGGCTGGGCAGATCGGCGTCCTCGTCGAACGCCTCCTTGATCCGGTTGAGGAACTTCGCCCGGATGATGCAGCCGCCGCGCCAGATGGTGGCGAGGTCGCCCGGCGTGATGCCCCAGTCGTATTCGGCGCTGCCCGCCTGAATCTGGTTGAAGCCCTGGGCATAGGCGATGATCTTCGAGGCGTACAGTGCCTGACGCACGTCCTCGATGAATTTCTCTGCGTCGCTGGGCTTTTCGCCGAGATCGCCCGATGCCAGGCCAGTGGTGGCCTTGCGCTGCGTCACGGAGCCGGACAGCGCACGGGCGAACACGGCCTCGGCGATGCCGGTCACGGGCACACCGAGGTCGAGCGCCGACTTGACAGTCCAGCGGCCGGTGCCCTTCTGCTCGGCTTCATCGAGGATCACGTCGACCAGCGGCTTGCCGGTCCTCGCGTCGGTCTGGCGCAGGACCGTTGCGGTGATCTCGACCAGGAAGCTGTCGAGGTCGCCCTTGTTCCACTCGTCGAACACGTCGGCGATCTCACCGGCCGACTTGCCGAGTCCGTCGCGCAGAAGCTGGTAGGCCTCGCCGATGAGCTGCATGTCGGAGTACTCGATGCCGTTGTGCACCATCTTCACGAAGTGCCCTGCGCCGTCGGGGCCGATGTGCGTGCAGCACGGGACGCCGTCGACGTGTGCCGAGATCTCCTCCAGCAGCGGGCCAAGCGACTTGTAGGACTCCGCAGGACCGCCCGGCATGATCGACGGCCCGTTCAGCGCACCCTCCTCGCCGCCGGAGATGCCCGCGCCCACGAAGTGCAGACCGCGTTCGCGCATCGCCTTCTCCCGGCGAATGGTGTCGGTGTACAGGGCGTTGCCGCCGTCGATGATGATGTCGCCCTCTTCCATCGCGTCGGCGAGCTCGTTGATCACCGCGTCGGTGGGGTCGCCGGCCTTCACCATGATCAAGACCCGACGGGGTTTCTCCAGTGCGGCAAGGAATTCCGATATCGTCTCGCTGCGCACGAAATTGCCCTCCGACCCGTGCTCGGAGAGCAGCGCATCGGTCTTGGCCACCGACCTGTTGTGCAGCGCGACGGTGTAGCCGTGATGGGCGAAGTTGCGGGCGATGTTGGACCCCATCACCGCCAGGCCGGTGACGCCGATCGCAGCGGTGCCAGTGGTTGCGGGGGACTGAGCGGATTCAGACGAGCTCACAGGGGGCGGCCTTTCGTTGTTTTGTTGTCGGTCATACGGGGGGAGTTTCGGCGTATTTCGGCGCCTAGGCGATGAAGAGCCGCTGCAGTTCGGTCAGCCACGGCACCGCAAGTGCGACGGTCGGCACGACGAACACAGCCGCCGCGGCCAGGTATGCCGTCATGGCGAGCATGATGCTGTTTCCGCTGCCACCCAGCCGCCGCACGCGCAGCACGGTGGTCGGACCGCCTGCGGCCAGCGCGCCCGCCGGGGTCCGGCCCGCCGCGCACGCAACAAGAGCGCGGGCCAGGGGAGTGGGGCCCGTCGCGCGCACCGCCGCGTCGTCGGCGAGCAGCTCGATGAGCAGCCGAACGGCATCGAGTGCGCTCGCGCTGCGGACGAAACGGGGGAACGCCGCGTGCACCGCGGTGAACATTTCGAGGACGAGGTCGTGGCGGGCCCGCAGATGTGCGCGCTCATGAGACAGGATCGCGGCGATCTCCTTGTCCGCCAACGTGGTCAGCGTGCCCTCGCTGACGACGACGCGACTGCGCACGCCGGGCAGGCAGTACGCGAGGGGCTCAGCCACATCGAGGACTCGCAGCCCGTCACCGGCACGCGGGTCATGCCCCCACTTCTGCGACTTGCCCACCAGGTCGACCACCATGCGGTGGTGGGCCCGACGCCGGCGGGTGGCGATGGCCACCTCCACGACGGCCACCACGAGCCTGGCACCGATCAGCAGCGTGATCGCGAAGACCAGGACGTAGGTGATCCACAGCGGCCAGCCGAGCACCTCGATCTCACTGGTGATGGTGGCCGTCGGCCGGCCGTCGGCGCCTGGCACGAACAACCGGCTCGCGATTGCGATGCCTGCGCTGAACGCCGACAGGACCGCCGCAAGCGCGATGGCCTGCCAGAGCACGATCGAGGCCCGCGGTGCCCGCATCGGCCATCTCGCGCGGGCAAGCACGGCCGGAACGGGTCCGACCAGGAGCAGCGCGACCGAAGTGAAGGCCAGGGCGGACACCTTGTCAGTCTCCCTCAGGGAGAGCCCGCACCGCCACCGGATGCGGGCATTTCGTCGGCACGACTCGTGGGCGCCGTTCCTGTGCTCCCCGCGTCCGCAGTGCCTGTTCTGCTCCTCGCGTCCGCGGTGCCTGTTCTGCTCCTCGCGTCCGCGGTGCCTGTTCTGCTCCTCGCGTCCGCGGTGCCTGTTCTGCTCCTCGCGTCCGCGGTGCTCGTCTCCAACTCGGCGAGCGCGCGGCGGAGTGCGGCCGCCTCGTCGGCGCCGACCCGCTCGACGAAGTGCACGAGCGCGGCCTCCCGGCTACCCGAATCCGCCGCCTGGTCGAGCGCGTCGACCATCAGTCCGGCGACGAGCTCATCGCGGCCGTGGGTAGGCGCGTACCGGTGGGCACGGTCGTCGCGGTGCTGAACCACGAGGTTCTTCTTCGCCAGCCGCTGAAGCACGGTCATGATCGTCGTGTAGGCGAGGTCGCGCTGAGCCGACAGTGCTTCGTGCACCTGGCGCACGGTTTGCGGGTCGCGGGATGCCCACAGGTGATCCATCACCGCGCGCTCGAGGTCTCCGAGGCGCGTCATCTTGGTCATGTTCCGTTCATCTCCAAAAGGGCGATTCAACAAGGGTACTACGGCGTTACTACCGTGCGTCGTATCAGAACCAAGCGGCGGCCGGTCTCTGTGAGCCCGGTCACTCGGCGGAGCCCGACGCGTGCCTCAAGAGCTATAGTAAGGCTAGCCTAACTATGGAGGTAGCATGACGGTCGCCATGGAGGACCCACTGGTCGCGGGCATGGCCATTACCCGGCCTCTGCCGCTGCACGAGTCCAGCCGACGGTTGCGAGAGCTCGACCCGGGGCGCCCGCGGGTCTACGGCGTGGCGGTGATGTCGAACGTGTCGCGGCGGCGCTGGTGGCCGCTCGGCGATGCTCTGCGCACCGACCGGCTCCGGAAGACTTTCGAGGTCGACGCGAAAGCAACGGACTGCCGCGAGGCTGCCGCACACCAGCTCGCGGCGACCGTGGCGCACGTCGTGATCGGACGGGTGATACCGCTCGTCGCGTTGGAGGGCAGGGCGTGGGACACCGGCCTGGAGAACCTGTGGGTACATGCCGACTCGGAAGGCGCAATCGACTGGGTGGGAGTCGTCGATCCGACGCTGCGGGCGCTGCCCGACGACCCGTTCTTCGACACCCGCGCCGCCGACGGCGTTACCCACTGCGCTCACGACGGGATGGTCTGCCTTCCCAGCGAGGCCGCGTTGGCGACATGGGTCGCCCACCGCAGCCACCGGGCGCTTGCGCCGTTGTTCGCCAAGATCTTCGAGATCAGCGCAGGAACCATCTCGCCGGCGTCGATGTGGCGCATTGTCGGGACCGCGGTGGTCGGCGCCGCGACTCACGTGCCGATGCTGGCGAGGTCCAGCGAGGTGATCGGCATGCGCCGCGCGCAGCTCGTGCTGGATGCCTTGGTCGCGTTCGGGTTGCCGGTCCGGGGCGGTCATCAGATCCGGGCTCCGCGAGGCTTGCTAAATTAGGGCAGCCTTGCCTATGCTTTCGAGCAGATGGACCGAGCCGGAGTCCTGAGGGCTGCAGAGACCCCGGTCCGTTCCCGGGCGGGTCCCGTGCCGATGGTGCGGGACCCGCCCACTGCCGTCAGCCTTTTCAGCCCTTCTCAACCTCGCCGCCATTCTCGGCCCAGTCGCTGAAACCCCCGAGGTTGAAGACCTCCTGGTAGCCCATGTCCTTGAGCGCCTGACCGGAGAGGGCGGCGCGGCCCCCTGCCGCGCAGTACAGGATCACGGCCCTGTCCTTGACGAAGTTCTCGTCGTAGTAGGGCGTCTCGGGGTCAGCACGGAACTCCACCATTCCCCGCGGGATGTGCACGGCGCCGGCCACCTTGCCGGTCTGCTCGACCTCTGCGGCGTCGCGCACGTCCACCACAAGGGCGCCGGCCGCCATCTTCTGCCGCGCCTCCTCGGGGGTGATACGCGGAACGACGGCATTGGCCTGCGCAACCAGATCCTTGACACTTTTTCCCATGCCCGACGGTATCGCGAGGCCCGCTGCGGGCGTTGGGACTTCACCGTGTAGACACATGTGCGTGTCAACTGTGCCTCCGCCTGATATCGGCAAGGGTTTCGACAGCGAGATCGGCCTGCGTTACCTCGAGCTGACCCCCGACGGAGGAAGCGCCGAGCTGGAACTCCACGACAAGCTGTTGCAGCCGTGGGGCATCATGCACGGCGGCGTCTACTGCTCGATCGTGGAAAGCCTCGCCAGTGTCTCGGGCCATGTCTGGTTGTCGGAGAACGGCGGCGGCACCGTCGTCGGCGTCAACAACAACACCGACTTCTTGCGCGCCATCTCCTCGGGCACCGTGACGGCGGTGTCCACCCCGATCCACCGGGGCAGACGCCAGCAGCTGTGGTTGATCACCATCACCGACGACAAGGACCGCATGGTGGCCCGCGGTCACGTGCGGCTGCAGAACATTCCGCAGGAGTAGCGCGCACCGCGAGTGCTGCGGGCACGCGCGACCCGTGGCAGCATCCCCACTTATGCGTCTGACGCCGCACGAACAAGACCGGCTGCTGATCTCGTATGCGGCCGATCTTGCGCGGCGCCGCCGGGAACGCGGCCTGCGCCTCAATCATCCTGAAGCCGTCGCCGTGCTCACCGACCACCTGCTCGAAGGTGCCCGCGACGGACGCACCGTCTCGGAGCTGATGGTCAGTGGTCGAGCGGTGCTCGGCCGCGAGGACGTGATGGAGGGCGTCCCCGAAATGCTGCACGACGTGCAGGTGGAGGCGACGTTTCCGGACGGCACCAAACTCGTCACCGTCCACCACCCGATCCCATGATCCCCGGAGAAATCGTCTACGGCGACGGCGATATCGTCATCAATCCAGGCGCGCCGCGACTCACGATGGACGTCGTGAACACCGGCGACCGTCCGGTGCAGGTCGGTAGCCACGTGCACCTCCCGCAGGCCAACTCCGCGCTGGACTTCGATCGCGCCACCGCCCACGGTCATCGGCTCGATATCCCGGCCGGAACCGCCGTACGCTTCGAACCTGGTGTGGTCCAACATGTTTCACTCGTTCCGCTGCGCGGATCCCGCGAGGTGCACGGACTGAGCCGCAATCCTCCCGGCCGGTTGGACGCCACATGACAGACCTCTCAAGGGCACGCTACGCCGCACTCTTCGGGCCTACCACCGGAGACCTGATCCGCTTGGCCGACACCGACCTGTTCGTCGAGATCACCGACGACCGCAGTGGGGGCCCCACGCTGGCAGGCGACGAAGCGGTGTTCGGCGGCGGAAAGGTGCTGCGGGAGTCCATGGGACAGGGCCGGGCCACCAGGGCCGACGGTGCACCGGACACTGTGATCACCGGCGCGGTGATCATCGACTACTGGGGAATCATCAAGGCCGACATCGGTATTCGCGACGGCCGTATCACCGCGATCGGCAAGGCGGGCAACCCCGACACGATGACCGGCGTGCACCCCGACCTGGTCGTCGGACCCTCGACCGAGGTCATCGCAGGCAACGGCCGGATCCTGACGGCAGGTGCGATCGACTGCCACGTGCACCTGATCTGTCCGCAGATCATGGAGGAGGCACTCGGCGGCGGAATCACCACGATCGTCGCAGGGGGCACCGGGCCCGCGGAGGGCAGCAAGGCGACCACCGTGACCCCGGGGGCCTGGCACCTGGCCCGGATCCTCGAGTCGCTGGACACCTGGCCGCTGAACGTCGCGCTGCTCGGTAAGGGCAACACCGTCAGCGCCGAGGCGATGTGGGAGCAATTACGCGGCGGCGCAGCAGGTTTCAAGCTCCACGAGGACTGGGGCACGACGCCCGCGGCGATCGACGCGTGCTTGAAGGTCGCCGACGCGTCAGGCGTGCAGGTGAACATCCACACCGACACCCTCAACGAGATGGGTTTCGTGGAGGACACGTTGAGCGCGATCGGCGGCCGTTCCATCCACGCCTACCACACCGAGGGCGCAGGCGGCGGGCACGCACCCGACATCATCACCGTCGCCGGAGAGTCGCACGTGCTGCCCAGTTCGACGAACCCGACCCGCCCGCACACCGTCAACACCCTCGACGAGCATCTCGACATGCTGATGGTGTGCCATCACTTGAACCCAAGCGTCCCAGAGGATCTCGCGTTCGCCGAGAGCCGCATCCGGCCATCGACCATCGCCGCCGAGGATCTGCTGCACGACATCGGCGCCATCTCGATGATCGGCAGCGACGCCCAGGCCATGGGTCGCATCGGCGAGGTCGTGTTGCGCACCTGGCAGACCGCCCATGTGATGAAGCGCCGCCGCGGCGCGCTGCACGGCGACGGCGCGGCGGACAACAACCGGGTCCGCCGCTACGTCGCGAAGTACACCATCTGCCCGGCGGTCGCACACGGACTGGATGCCGAGATCGGCTCCGTCGAGGTCGGCAAGCTCGCCGATCTGGTGCTGTGGGAACCCGCGTTCTTCGGAGTCCGGCCGCACGCCGTGATCAAGGGCGGCATGATCGCGTGGGCGGCGATGGGCGATGCGAACGCGTCGATCCCGACGCCACAGCCGGTGTTGCCGCGGCCCATGTTCGGAGCGGCGCCCGCCGCGGCCGCCGCGACGTCGGTGCATTTCGTGGCGCCGCAGGCGATCGAGGACGGTCTCGCCCATCGGCTCGCCGTCAACCGCCGCCTCGTCGCCGTCGGCGACGTCCGCACGGTCGGTAAGTCGGACATGCCGCTCAACGACGCCCTGCCTCGCATCGAGGTGGAGCCCGACACCTTCACCGTGCGCATCGACGGAGAGGTCTGGCAGGAGCAGCCGGCCGCCGAACTGCCCATGGCACAACGGTATTTCCTGTTCTGATGACGAGCCTCGCGACGCTGCTGGCATTGGCCGACTCCCGATTGCCGACCGGCGGGCACGTGCACTCCGGCGGCGTCGAAGAAGCGGTCACCAGCGCGATGGTCGTCGACGTCGCCACGCTGCGGGTGTTCCTCCGTCGCCGCATCGCCACCCAGGGCTTGGTGTCGGCCTCGGTGGCAGCCGCGGTCCACACCGGCTCGTTGCCGGTGGCGGCAGCCGATCACGAAACCGACGCCCGCACACCGGCTCCCGCCGCCCGCCAGGCTTCTCGCGCCCAGGGTCGCGGCCTGACCAGGCTGGCGCGCCGGGTGTGGCCCGCCGCGGACTGGGATGCGCTCGGCGCCACACCGCACCTGGCGGTGGCCGCCGGCGTGGTCGGCGCGGCCAGCGGCATGACCACGGCGCACACCGCACTGTCCGTCGTCTACACCACCATGACCGGTTCGGCGACCGCCGCCCAGCGGCTGCTGGCGCTGGATCCCGGCGACGTTGCGGCGCTGACGTTCGAACTGTCCGCATTGTGCGACCGGACCGCCGACCTGGCTTGCAAAGAACTCGCCGATCTGTCCGATCCGCTGCTCGACACGCTGGCGCAGCGCCACAGCGAACGCGAGCGACCACTGTTCGCCTCCTGAAAGGACACGTTCCGCCATGCCACCGCACTTCATCGACGGCGAGCCGCATCGGCATCGCCCGGACCGGCCGAAACGACCGCGAACACCGGGGGAGCCGCTGCGGGTCGGCATCGGCGGCCCGGTCGGATCGGGCAAGACGGCACTGGTCGCGGCGCTGTGCCGCGAACTGCGCGACGAGCTGTCGTTGGCGGTGCTGACCAACGACATCTACACCACCGAGGACGCCGACTTCCTGCGCAGGCACGCGGTGCTACCCGATGACCGGATCGCAGCGGTGCAGACCGGCGGTTGTCCGCACACCGCGATCCGCGACGACATCACGGCCAACCTCGACGCCGTCGAAGACCTGATCGCGGGCCATCGGCTGGATTTGATCCTGGTGGAGTCCGGCGGCGACAACCTGACCGCCACGTTCTCCTCAGGTCTGGTCGACGTCCAGGTCTTCGTCGTCGACGTCGCAGGCGGCGACAAGGTGCCCCGCAAGGGCGGCCCCGGTGTGACCTACTCAGACCTGCTGGTCATCAACAAAACCGATCTGGCGCCGATGGTCGGCGCAGACCTCGCGGTGATGCGCCGGGACGCGGCGGCCGCACGCGGCGACCGCCCGACGGTGCTGATCTCGCTGACCGACGACCCGGCCGCCGGGCCGGTCAAGTCGTGGGTACGCGACCAGCTGCGGGTCGCCCAGGCCGTCTAGATGCATTCCGACGTCCTGATCGTCGCCCGGCCCGGCAGGCAGCCGTCGATCGAATGCACCGGCGGTGTCGCTGCGCGCGCCACCGAACCGCATACCGTGCATCTGGTTTCGGCGGCGGCCACTCCGCTCGGTGGCGACACCATCGCGCTGCGGGTGACCGTCGAGCCCGGCGCGACCCTGCGGGTGCGCAGCGCCGCAGCCACCGTCACCCTGCCCGGTCGAGCCACCGCGGAGTCGACCGCGCACTGGCATCTCGAGGTGGCGGGCGATCTCGATCTCGACCCCCAGCCGACGGTGGTCGCCGGCGGTTCCCGACACGCCACGTCGACTCGGTTGTCGGTCGAGGGAAGTGGTCGCGTCCGGCTCCGTGAGCGTGTTCAGGTCGGCAGAACCCTTGAACGGCAAGGGTTCTGGTCAGGATCGCTACACGCTGACGTGAACGGCCGACCCCTGCTGCGACACCGTATCGAACTCGGAGAGGAATCGGTGACTCACGACCTGCTCGGCATTGCGCTGGCATCGGTGAGCGAGCTGCGCTATCCCGACATCGCGAACGACGCCCAGGGCACCGTGCTCGAACTGGCCGCCGGCGGAAGCCTGGCCACCTGGCAGGGCGACCGGCTGCAAATCGGCTGACCACATTGGCCGGCCTCCTCAACGCGGCTCGTCCCTCGCCGCTTGATCGTCGCCCGGCTGACCACATTGGCCGGCCTCCTCAACGCGGCTCGTCCCTCGCCGCTTGATCGTCGCCCGGCTAGCTGGCCGCTTTCTCGCCCTCGACGGCCGCCGCGATCTCCTCGAGTTCCTCGAGCCGGGTCCGGGCGTAGGCCTGCTGCTCGGTGATGTAGAGGTTTCCGCGGGCGCGGCCGAGGAAGGTCACCGTCCACGACAGCAGCGTGGTGATCTTGCGCCGGAATCCGACGAGGTAGATCAGGTGCAGCGCCAGCCACGCCAGCCAGGCGATGAAGCCGCCGAACTCGAGCGGCCCGATCTGCGCGACCGCGGAGAACCGCGACACCGTCGCCATCGAGCCCTTGTCGAAATAGTCGAACGGCTCGCGTTCGAGCGGGTCGGCGCCTTTCAGTTCGGACTTGATCGCGTTCGCGACGTACTTTCCGCCTTGGATGGCGCCCTGTGCCATGCCGGGCACGCCTTCCACGGCGGCCATGTCGCCGATGACGAACACATTCGGATAACCGGGTACCGACAGGTCGGGCCCCACTTTGATGCGGCCCGCCCGATCCACCTCGGCGGTCGACTGGTCTGCCATCTGCTTACCCAGCGGGCTGGCCGACACTCCGGCCGACCACACCTTGGTTGCGCACTCGATGCGGCGAGTGGTGCCGTCGGAATCCTTGACCGTGATGCCGTTGCGGTCGACGTCGGTGACCATTGCGTTGAGTTGGATCTCGACGCCCATCTTCTCGAGCCGCGCCTGAGCCTTCTTGCCGAGCTTCTCACCCATCGGCGGGAGCACCGCGGGGGCGGCGTCCAGCAGGATCACCCGGGCCTTGGTGGAGTCGATGTGCCGGAACGCACCTTTGAGGGTGTAGTCGGAGAGCTCGGCGATCTGGCCGGCCATTTCCACACCGGTCGGACCGGCGCCGACGACGACGAACGTCAGCAGCTTCTCCCGCCGCGCCGGGTCGCTGGACCGCTCGGCCTGCTCGAAGGCACCGAGAATGCGGCCGCGCGACTCCAGCGCATCGTCGATCGACTTCATGCCCGGCGCGAATTCGGCGAAATGGTCGTTGCCGAAATACGACTGGCCGGCACCCGCGGCGACGATCAACGTGTCGTAGGGGGTGACGTAGGTGTGGCCAAGCAGCTGCGACCGGACGGATTTCTTGGCCAGGTCGATGTGCGTGACTTCGCCCAGTAGCACCTGGGCATTGTTCTGCTTGCGCAGGATCATCCGGGTGGGCGGCGCGATCTCGCCAGAGGAGATGATGCCGGTCGCCACCTGGTAGAGAAGCGGCTGGAACAGATGATGTGTCGTCTTGGCGATGATCTTGATGTCGACGTCAGCTCTCTTGAGCGCCTTGGCGGCGGTCAAACCGCCGAACCCCGACCCGATGATGACGACTTTGTGCCGGTCAGATGGGGTAGCTCCGGGGTGGGCCATCAGCAGTTGCTCCTCGAAGGGCTTCATGTTCCATACAGCGTCTACCGTAGTCGCCCCCATCCCGCCGAGAGCGCCCATACGCGTGAGATTTGCCACGTGAAGCCGTGTTTAACCCTCGACAACCGCCTTCAGCGCCTTGCCGAGAGCCGTGATCTGGCCGGGCTGGTAGCCGATCGCCTGAGTCGGGATGAAGGCGACGACGCCGGTGATGCCCGCGTCGAGCACCTTGGCCTTGATCTGTTCGGCGACATCCTCCGCGCTGACACCGGCGACCATGCGCTGCCTCATGTCCGCGGGTACCAGGTCGGCGGTCACGCCGTCGCCGAATACGACGCCGACGAGCATGCTGGTCTCGAGGGTGGCCGGGTCGCGGTCGATCTTCTCGCAGTTCTGCTTGACGACGTCCACCTTGCGAGCCAGCTCGTCAAAGGTGGCGATCACATTGAGATGGTCGAAGTACTTCGCGGCAAGTGGAATCGTCTTCTTTTCGCCGCTGCCGCCGATCAACAGCGGAATGTGGTCGCGGAAACGGGGATTGGCCATCGCGTCCGTGGTGCGGTAGTACTCGCCAGAGAAGGTCGGGCGCTCGCCCTTGATCATCGGCACGATGATCTGCAACGCCTCACCCAGCTTGTTGAAGCGGTCGGTGAAGGTGCCGAACTCGTAGCCGAGCTGGTCGTGTTCGAGTCTGAACCAGCCCGTGCCGATACCGAGGATCGCGCGCCCCTGGCTCATCACATCAAGCGTGGTAACGGCTTTCGCCAGATGAGTGGGATTGCGATAGGTGTTCCCGGTGACCAACGTGCCCAGTTGCAGGTTGGAGGTCGCGGTCGCCAGTCCGCCGAGTGCGGTGTAGGCCTCCAGCATGGGCTGGTCGGGGGTACCGATGCCCGGCAACTGGTAGAAGTGGTCCATCACGAACAGCGAGTCGAAGCCGGCCGAATCGGCTTCCTTGGCCTGGTCGACGACGGTGGGATACAGGGCGGCGACGTCGGTGCCGTAGGTGAAATTGTTGATCTGGAGGCCGAGTTTGATGGTCACGCCTTCACGTAACCACAACTAAGCGGGGCGGTCACCCCGCTTTAGCTTCGGGCGAACGCGGGAATATCTCCTACAGCTTTGCGAGGGCGCCGTTGCTGACGTGCATTGTCTGACCGGTGATGTGGCGAGCCGCCGGCGTGCTCAGGAACAGTGCCAACCGGGCGATCTCCGCCGCCACCGGTGCCGGACTGCTCAACCCCGCGTAGCCCTCCTGCGCGCTGCGGCCGGACGCGACCGTGTTGACGGTGATGCCCCGGGTGCCGAAATGGGCGGCCTGGCCCTCGGTCCAGTTCGACAAGGCGGCCTTGATCGCGGCGTCGGCGCTGCCCTCACGGGGGTTCGAGGGCACGACGGTAATTATTGAGCCGCCGGAACGGAGGTGGTCGCCCACGACCTGGACGGTCAGCACGGTGGAGAGCATGGTCGTGTTCAGCGCATTGCGCCACGCCGCCGCGTGGTCGGCCAGTGAGTAGCTGCGCGGGTCACCCGCTTCCCAGCTCGGGGCCGGCACATTGACGATCGTGTCCAGGTGGTGCGGGAACAGCGCGCGGGCGTCTTCGAGGCTGGCTGGGTCGGTGTTGTCGCAGACGATCGCGTCGACGTCGAGCTCTTTGGCCGCCACCTTGAGGTCCTCACGACGGGCCCCGGTGATCACCACTCGGTGGCCTGCATCGAGGAAGCTCTCCGCGACCGTTCGGCCAAGATCCGCATCACCGCCGGTGACTAGCACCTCCATCGCCGTGACCTCCCTGTCAACGCGCATCCCCGCCGACGTGGCAGCGACTCGCCGACGATGTTACTGGACGGTAGCTATCCGGCGAAACTCGACGCGCGAATGGGGCCCCAGTGACATCGACCTGTGACGCCCGGGTGACCTAGGGTGTGGCCGGTGAGGAGAATGCCATGCTCACCTCGGTCTTTCGGTCATGACTGACGGCCGCGGGCCGATCGCGATCGCAGCGGCGGGCGCCCTCGAGCCGTGATGACCGCCCCTGCGCTGCCGCGCTGGATCTACCTCCCCGCCGCGATCGGGGCGCTGTTCGTGGTGTTGCCCCTCGTTGCGGTCGTCGCGAAGGTGAACTGGCCGCACTTCTTGGAGCTGGTCACCAGCGAGTCGTCCCGCACGGCGCTGGTGTTGAGTTTGAAGACGGCGTCGGCCAGCACGCTGCTGTGCGTGCTGTTCGGCGTGCCGATGGCGCTCGTGCTGGCCCGCAACGACGGCCGGTTGACGCAGCTGATCCGCCCGCTGCTGCTGTTGCCGCTCGTGCTGCCGCCGGTGGTCGGCGGCATCGCGCTGCTGTACACGTTCGGCAGGCTCGGGTTGATCGGTCAGTATCTCGACGCCGCGGGCATCCGGATCGCGTTCACGACGACGGCCGTGGTGCTCGCGCAGACCTTCGTATCGCTCCCGTTTCTGGTCATTGCGCTGGAAGGCGCGGCGCGCACGTCCGGTCGCGGCTATGACGTGGTGGCGGCGACACTTGGCGCGGGGCCGACGGCGGTGTGGTGGCGGGTATCCCTTCCCCTGCTCGCTCCTGGACTGGTCTCGGGAGCGGCCTTGGCGTTCGCCCGCGCTCTTGGCGAGTTCGGCGCGACGCTGACGTTCGCGGGCTCGCGCGAGGGCGTCACGCGGACGCTGCCGCTGGAGATCTACCTGCAACGCGAGACCGACGCCGACGCAGCCGTTGCTCTTTCGGTCCTGCTGGTCGTAGTCGCCGCCGTCGTCGTGCTCGGACTCGGCGCGCGCAGCCTGCGATCGGGTTCGGCGCTGGCGGGCAGCATCCAGTGACCGGCGTCGACCTGCGTGCGGTTGTCACCGACCGCGACGTCGTCATCGAATTCGCCACTACCGCAGGTGAAGTGCTGGCCGTCCTCGGACCCAACGGGGCGGGAAAGTCGACGGCGCTGCATGTGATCGCGGGCCTGGTCCGGCCCGATAGAGGAGTCGTACGGGTCGGCGACCGCGTGCTCACCGACATCGAGTCCGGCGTGTTCGTGCCGACACACGCCCGCCGGGTCGGGTTGCTGCTGCAGGACCCCTTGCTGTTTCCCCATCTCAGCGTCGCGGCCAACGTGGCCTTCGCGCCGCGCAGCAGCCGCGGCAGGCGACTCAGACGGCAGGCTCGTCCAATCGCCGCGCACTGGCTCGACCTGGTCGACGCCACCGAACTCGCCGGCCGTATGCCGCGGCAACTGTCCGGAGGGCAGGCTCAGCGCGTAGCGCTCGCGCGCGCTCTGGCGGCCGATCCCGACGTCTTACTGCTCGACGAGCCGCTGGCCGGCCTTGACGTTGCGACCGCAACCGCGATGCGAAAGCTGTTGCGCGACAATCTGAATCGTGACGGTCGATCGGCGGTGTTGATCACTCACGACATCCTCGACGTGCTGACCCTCGCCGACCGCGTGGTGATCATGGAGTCCGGCCGAGTGGTCGAAACCGGCTCGGCGGCTTCCGTTATGGCCGCACCGCGGAGCCGCTTCGGCGCCCGGTTCGCCGGAGTGAACCTCGTCAGCGGCACCGCCGGACCGGGTGGTGCGCTGGCCACGGCGTGGGGTGTCGCTTGGCACGGCACCCCTGCGGGCGACGTGGTGGTGGGCGCGCCCGCGGTGGCGGTGTTCCCGCCCGCGGCTGTCGCGATCTACCGCGACAAGCCACACGGCAGCCCCAGGAACACGGTCGAGGTGGTGGTTGCCGAACTGGACGCCAGGGGGCAGGCCCTTCGCGTGCGCGCCGACGAGCAACCCGACGGCGCGCCTGGGCTGGCCGCCGACATCACCGCCGAGTCGGCCGCCGAATTGCGGGTGGCACCGGGGGAGCGCGTGCACTTCTCGGTCAAGGCGCAGGAGATTTCCATCCACCCCGTTGCGTAACAGAGGACCCACACGCGTCGATCTAATCAACAAACCTCGCGTGTACCCCGCGAGGTCTTTGTTCTGCCAGCAATTCCTGCTATCGGCGCTAGCTCAGGTTATAAGCCTTCCAGCAATATCACAGTTAGACAACTTTAAGACCGCCCCACACTTGCGTCACGCCAGCAACACTGTAGTTTCGTCTGCATGCATGAGCCGGACGCAAACCCTCAACACCGCAGGCGCCGTACGAGGTCGCTTGCAATGGCCACGCTGACCGGTGCCACGGTGGTGGCTCTCGCCCTGCCGTCCGTGGCCCAGGCCGACCCGGAGCCCCCACCCTCACCGACGCCACCGCCGCCGTCGGGAAACACCTTCATGCAGGGCCCGCCCGGGGACCAGAACGCGCCCCCCGCGCCGGTAGACCCGGCCGCGCCTGCGCCCGCCGACCCCAATGCGCCCGCGCCTGCGCCCGCCGACCCCAATGCGCCCGCGCCTGCGCCCGCCGACCCCAATGCGCCGGCGCCCGCGGGCGCCGAGCCCAACGCCGCTGCACCGGCGGCGGCCGAACCCGGCCGTGTCAACAACACCGCGGGCGGCTTCAGTTACGTCGTACCGCCGGGCTGGAAAGTCGCCGACGCGACACAGCTGTCCTACGGGCAGGCGCTGCTGACGAAGGCCACACCCGAGAGCACCCCTCCGACGCAGCCGGGCCAACAGGCCCCGCCGCCCGCGAACGACACCAGTGTGCTGCTGGGCCGGCTGGACATGAAGTTGTTCGCAGGCGCCGAGTCCGACAACGCCAAGGCGGCCTCCCGATTGGCGTCGGACATGGGCGAGTTCTTCATGCCGTTCCCCGGCACCCGGATCAACCAGCAGAGCGGCACCCTCGCCGCGGGTGACATGCCGGGTGCGTTCTCCGCATACGACGTGAAGTTCACGGACACGAACAAGCCGAACGGCCAGATCTGGGCCGGCGTCGTCGGCAACGCCACGTCGACGGTGGCACCAGGCCAGCGGTTGACTCCGCGCGGCCAGCGCAACGAGCGGTGGTTCGTGGTGTGGCTCGGGACGGCGAACAATCCGGTGGACAAGGGCGCAGCCGCGACGCTCGCCAATTCCATCCGGCCGTGGTCTCCGCCCGCGCCGCCGCCGCCAGACCCGAACGCGCCCGCTGCGCCCGCGGATCTCAATGCGCCGCCGCCGGATCCGAACGCACCGCCTGCGCCGGGCCGGTCCCCGGTCGGAGTCGGCGTCCCGGTCGATCCCGCCAACGCGCCGGGGATGATGCCGGCAGGCTGACCGACGAGTGAGAAACGGCCGATCTCGGCGCAGGGGTCGGCCCTTTCTCGTTCCTGAGGCTGATCTTGTTCGTGTCCGATTCGACGGTTGATTCGTTACGCCGCGGGCGTATACCGGAGGGTGGCCCAGCGTCGGAGTTGGGCGCCGACAGGCGGGAGATCGCAGGATGGATGCCATTGCAGCGACCGAGTTGCTCGCTCGGTCAACGACACTGACCAGCGTCGGCTGGATCGGTTACATCATCATCGGGGCCATCGCGGGGTGGATCGCCGGGAAGATCGTCAAGGGCGGCGGCTCGGGGCTACTCATGAACATCGTCATCGGCATCATCGGTGCGCTGATCGGCGGCTTCCTGCTCAGCTTGTTCCTCGACACGGCGTCGGGCGGATGGTGGTTCACCCTGTTCACCGCGATCCTGGGAGCGGTGATCCTGTTGTGGATCGTCGGGATGGTGCAGCGCCGCAAGGTCTAGGTCGCACCGGCCGTCGGCACCCGGCCTCTTCGTCGGCGGAATGCCTTGTGCGTCAACATAGGTCATGACCTCCCATTCGTCGATGACCGCGTGGCGGGTCCGCACCCCGGGCCCGATGAGCACACATCCGCTGGAACGCGTCACGATTCCCGTGCCGTCTCCAGCGCCGGGTGAACTGCTCGTCGGGGTGCGGGCATGTGGGGTGTGCCGCACCGATTTGCACGTCGCCGAGGGCGACCTCCCGGTGCACCGGCCCGGCGTCGTGCCAGGGCATGAAGTGGTCGCCGAAGTCGTCGCGCTGGGCGCCGATACCGGCAGCGAATTCCGCGTCGGTGATCGTGTCGGGGTGGCGTGGCTGCGACACACCTGTGGCACGTGCAAGTTCTGCGTCCGCGGTCAGGAGAACCTGTGCCCGCAGTCGCGTTACACCGGCTGGGACGCCGATGGAGGTTACGCCGAATTAGCCACGGTCCCAGCGGCTTTCGCTCATCCGCTGCCGACGGGTTATTCCGACATCGAGTTGGCCCCGCTGCTGTGCGCGGGCATCATCGGGTACCGTTCCCTGTTGCGCGCCGACCTGCCCGCCGGTGGGCGGCTGGGAATCTACGGCTTCGGCGGTAGTGCGCACATCACCGCCCAGGTCGCGCTGGCGCAGGGCGCCGAGGTGCACGTGATGACGCGGGGCGCGCCCGCGCGCGAGTTGGCGCTGGCGCTCGGCGCGGCGTCGGTGCAGGGCGCCGACGAGCCCCCGCCGGTGAAGCTCGACGCTGCCATTCTGTTCGCCCCGGTCGGCGAGTTGGTTCTGCCGGCGCTCGAGGCGCTCGACCGCGGCGGCACGCTGGCCATCGCGGGCATCTACCTCAGCGACATTCCGGCGCTGGACTACGAGCGCCACCTGTTCTTCGAACGCCAAGTGCGCTCGGTTACGTCCAACACCCGCGCAGATGCCCGCGAATTTCTCGCCTTCGCGCAGCACCACCGCATCGAGGTGACGACGCCGGAGTATCCGCTCGACCGTGCCGACCAAGCCCTCAGCGACTTGAGCGCCGGGCGCATATCGGGCGCCGCCGTGCTGCGGGTGTAGCCGCAGCGGGTCAGAGCGCGGCGAGCGCTGCGCCGAGGCGACCCTCGAGATCCCCGCTGCCGTAGCGGTACATCGGGCCGGCCCCATCGGCGAGCAAGACCCGTAGACGGGCGACACCGCGGGGGGTCACCGGCCGCGGCGAATGCAACCGCAGAGTGACCTGATCGATCCGGTCCTCGGCGGCGGAGATGTTGGGCAGGTTCAGTGCCACCCGCGACGACATCAGCGATCCGCGATCGCGCGCCTCGCCAACCGAGCGGCGCAGCACCCGCGCGATGGCCTCCCGTTCCTCGATCGACGCCAGCCGGTCGGCGTGCACCGCCAGCGCGGAGCCCGCGACAACCGGAACTCCGACGGCCAGCATCCGGTCGTACCTCGCCGCGAAGAGCCGGGCGGCCAAGCGTGCGCGCAACGTCACGCGAGGCGCCGCGTCACGCCGCGTGGCGTCATGAACCTGGCCCGTTGTGAAAAAGCCGATCGACATCCGGTTCCCGTTCACGGTCGCCCTCTTTCCACTCCGAATAGTTTCAAACGTGTGACTGCCAAAAACGTTACACTGGTCATCCATGACTAGTCAAATTGGTTTACCGGTCACGTTCGGCTACACTGGCGTCATGCAGTCGCCACCGTCGCCATGGCTCGGCGACGCCGAGCCCAAACCGGCGCCCGAGCCGCTGCGCCGCATCCAGGCGCTGGTCAACACTGTGGAGCTGCCCGACGGCCCGGACCGGCTCGCCGATCCGGCCGAGGCGCGGCGGTGGCTGATGGCCGACAGCCTGCTCGATTCGGATGCACACTTTCGGGCCGATGACCTCGAATTCCTGCGCGGTGTCCGCGAGGGGATGCGCGCAATGCTGGTACACAACGCCGGCGGACCCGCGCCCGCGGCGGACGCCGTGGGGCCGCTCCGCGCGATCGCCGTCGAGGGCACCGCCCGCGCCGATCTCGGCGCGAATGGCGAGGTCGTGCTGTCGGTCACCGGCGACTCGGTGCGCGCCCGACTGGTCGAGTTGTTGCTGATCATTCGCGATGCCCAGCGCGACGGCACCTGGGCGCGGCTCAAGGCGTGCGGCAACGAGGAATGTCAATGGGCGTTCTATGACCGTTCCCGCAACCACGGCGGCACCTGGTGTGAGATGTCGTCTTGCGGCAACAAACTCAAGAACCGCGAGTTCCGCGCACGACGGCGCGACGCCCGCTCACGTTGACAGATGCCACACAAGGGCGGCGGCCAACGCGCCGAGCCCGTTCAGCGACCAGTGCAGCGCTATCGGGGCCAGCAGGCTGCCGCTTCGGCGGCGCAGCCAGGTGAAGACGAACCCGGCCATCGCGGTCGCCGCGACCGCCAGCACCACCCCGGCGACGGTGCCCAGCAGTCCGCCGCCGAACATCCGGGTGAAGCCGACGTTGCTGCTGGTCAAACCCAGGGAAGTGGCGATATGCCAGAGACCGAACAGCAGCGACCCGGCCGCCGCCACCCCGCGGAATCCCCAGGCCCGGTCGAGCGCGCCGTGCAGCACCCCGCGAAACGCCAACTCCTCGGGGATGACGGTCTGCAGCGGGATGACGATCATCGACGCGATCAGCGCGCCGGACACCGTGGCGTACTTGTTGTTCATGAACATCGGCCTGGTCCACGGCAGTAGCGCCCCGACCACGACGATCGCCGTCACGACCGCCACCGCTGCCGCCGCGTAACCGGCGCCCGCTTTCCAGTGCTCGCGGCTCAACCCGATCTCCGACCAGCCCAACCCTCGCGAGCGCACCAGGACCAGCAACCCGACCGCGGCGGCGGGAACCGTGGCGACGCCGGCCCACGGCGTCGTGAAGTGGGCGACCAGGTTGGCGATCGCCAGCACCACCACGACCACCGCGATGTCGATGTAAGTGCGGAAGTGGTGTAACGCCGATAGCTGGGCCACCGCCGGATGCGGGCTCACCACCTGGTCGGACACGCCGCCCAGTGTACCGGCGCAGGCTGGCATCACTCGTTGTCGGCGGTGTCCTGCTCCATCGACGGTGTGCCCGATGCGTGAAGGCCGGATTCCCACGTCCACTCCGAGACAGCCGGATCGTCCTCGCCGTGCTCACGGGTGTAGCGGCGCGCTGCCAGCCGTGCGTCGGCCATCCGCTGGCGCAGCACCGCAGCGCGGGTGGCCAGGCCGTCGACGCGGTCGATGACGTCACTGACGAGATGGAAGCGATCCAGGTCGTTCAGCATCACCATGTCGAACGGCGTCGTGGTGGTGCCGCGCTCCTTGAATCCCCGCACGTGCATGTGCGCGTGGTTGGCGCGCCCGTACGTCAACCGGTGAATCAGCCAGGGGTAGCCGTGGTAGGCGAAGATCACCGGCTTGTCCGTCGTGAACAGTGCGTCGAATTCACGGTCGGAGAGACCGTGGGGGTGCTCGGTGTCGGGCTGCAGGCGCATGATGTCGACGACATTGATCACCCGCACCCCGACCTCGGGCAGTTCCCGGCGGAGGATGTCGGCGGCAGCGAGCGTCTCGAGCGTCGGGATGTCGCCTGCGCAGGCCAGCACAACGTCGGGATCACCTGCGGCGCTGCTGGCCCACTCCCAGATGCCAAGGCCCCGTGTGCAATGTGCGACCGCTTCATCCATGTCCAGATACGTCAACGCGGGCTGCTTGCCCGCGACGATGACATTGACGTACTGGCGGCTGCGCAGGCAGTGGTCTGCCACCGACAGGAGTGTGTTGGCGTCCGGCGGAAGGTAGACGCGCACCACTTCGGGCCGCTTGTTCGCGACATGATCGATGAAGCCGGGATCCTGATGCGATGCGCCGTTGTGATCTTGGCGCCAAACATGGGACGTCAGTAGATAATTCAGCGACGCGATCGGTCGTCGCCAATCGAGGCGGGAGCTGCTCGACAGCCATTTCGCGTGCTGGTTGAGCATCGAGTCGACGATATGCACGAACGCCTCGTAGCAATTGAACATGCCGTGTCTGCCGGTCAGCAGGTAACCCTCCAGCCAGCCCTGGCACAGATGCTCTGAGAGCACCTCCATCACCCGGCCGTCGGGCGCGAGGTTCTCGTCGCCGGGCTCACCGTCGGCGAGCCACACCTTGTCAGTGGCTTCGAATACCGCGCTCAGCCGGTTGGAGGCCGTCTCGTCGGGACCCATCAAGCGGAACCGGTCGGGGTTGCGCGCAATCACATCGCGCAGGAACGTACCCAGCACCCTGGTGGCCTCAGCGGTTTCGGCAGCCGGCTTGTCCACTGCAACGGCGTAGTCGCGGAAGTCGGGCAGCTCGAGGTCGCGCAGCAGCACGCCGCCGTTGGTGTGCGGGTTTGCGCTGATCCGCCGGGCGCCTGCTGGCGCCAGCGCGCGAAGTTGTGGGCGTAGCGCGCCGTCGTCGTCGAACAGTTCCTCCGGGTGATAGCTCTGCAGCCAGGTTTCGAGTTGCGCCAGGTGCGCCTTGTTTGTTCTGGTCTCCGACAGCGGGACTTGATGCGCTCGCCAGGTGCCTTCCACCTGCTTGCCGTCGACTTCGCGCGGTCCCGTCCATCCCTTCGGGGTGCGCAGGACGATCATCGGCCACTGCGGGCGCTGGGAGACGCCGTCGGTGCGGGCAGCGTGTTGGATCGCAGTGATCTGGTCGAAGGCGTCGTCGAGCGCCGCGGCGAGTTGTTGGTGCACGTTCGAGGGGTCGTCGCCGGCCACTGTGATCGGCCGGTAGCCGTACCCCGTCAACAGCGATTCCAGTTCCCGGTGCGGAAGTCGGGCGAGCACGGTCGGGTTGGCGATCTTGTACCCGTTGAGATGCAGGATCGGCAGCACGGCGCCGTCGGTCACCGGGTTGAGGAACTTGTTGGAGTGCCAGCTGGCCGACAGCGGACCTGTCTCGGCCTCTCCGTCGCCGATCACGCACGCCACCACCAGATCAGGGTTGTCGAAAGCCGCACCGTACGCATGGACCAACGCATAGCCCAGCTCGCCGCCCTCATGTATCGACCCCGGTGTCTCGGCGGCCACATGACTGGGGATGCCGCCAGGGAAAGAGAACTGGCGAAACAGGTTTCGCATGCCGTCGACGTTCTCGTCGATGCCGGAGTACACCTCGCTGTATGTGCCCTCGAGGTAGGCGTTGGCCACCAGACCAGGACCGCCGTGCCCGGGCCCGGTGATGTAGATGACGTCGGCGTCGCGATTGCGGATGATCCGGTTGAGGTGGGCGTAGATCAGGTTGAGGCCCGGTGTCGTGCCCCAGTGCCCGAGCAGTCTCGGCTTGACGTGCTCGGGAGCCAGGCGCTCCCGAACGAGCGGATTGTCCAGCAGGTAGATCTGCCCGACTGACAGATAGTTGGCCGCCCGCCAGTATGCGTCGATCAGGGCGAGTTCCTGGTCGGACAGCGGGGGTGCGGTCTGCGGGTCAAGGTTTGTGCTCATTGCAAACATCATCGTCGCGATCGGTGAACATTGGGTGAGAGGTAGAGGTAGTGGTACCCCGGCCACACCTGCCCAAGCACTAACGTGACGGGCGTGCTGCTGGCGGAACTGCGGGTGCTCGACCTGTGCGACGGCGAGGCCGACGCGGTGACCCGGCTGCTGGCCGACCTGGGCGCCGACGTACTGAAGGTGGAACCGCCCGGCGGGAACGCCGGCCGGTCACAGCTGCCCCGGGTGGCGGCCACCGGGCTGCCCTTCGCGCTGAACAACGCCAACAAGCGCGGATGTGTGCTCGATCCCGCCGACGCCCGGGATCGCGACCGGTTCGTCGAACTGGCCGCCGCCGCCGACATCGTGGTGGACAGTGGCATTCCCGGACGTGCCGCAGCATTCGGTGCGTCGTGCGGCGAGTTGTCGCAGCGGTATCCGCATCTGGTTGCGATGTCGGTCACGGACTTCGGCGCCGACGGTCCGCGGGCATCCTGGGCCGCCACCGACCCGGTGTTCTACGCGTTATCGACAGCCCTGTCCCGCTCGGGTCCCACCGCCGGGCGTCCGGTGCTGCCGCCCAACGGCATCGCCTCGGCGACGGCCGCGGTGCAGGCGGCATGGGCGGCGCTGGTGGCCTACTTCCACCGGCTGCGTCACGGCACCGGTGAGTATGTGGACTTCGCCCGCTTCGATGCCGTGGTGCAGTCGCTGGACCCGCCGTTCGGATCCGAGGGGCAGGCCGCCGTCGGACAGAAGCAGTCCAGCGAGCTGTGGCGCGGCAGGCCGCGCAATCAGCAGATCTACCCGATATTCGCCTGCCGGGGCGGTCATGTGCGGATCTGCCTGCTGTCGCCGCGCCAATGGCGGGGCATGTGGTCGTGGCTGGGCGAGCCGGCGCAGTTCGCCGATCCCGACTTCGACACGATCGCGGCCCGGTACCGCGCTTCACGGGAGATCAACGCGCTGATAGCCGAATTGTTCGCCGCCCACACCGCAGACGAACTGGTGACGGAGGGACAGACCCGCGGCGTGCCGATCGCCGCGGTGCTCAGCCCGGCGGAGACGATGAACTCCGAGCACTTCCGTTCGGTGGGGGCACTGACCACCGCCACGATCGCGGACGGCGTGGACGTGACGGTGCCGACCGGCCCGTTCGTCGTCGACGGACGCCACTGTGGCTATGCGAGACCCGCCCCGTCGATCGATGCCGACGAACCCGCTTGGCGGACAATCCGATCCGGATACTCACCGCGCTCCGACCAGCGCGGCGCCGGCCGGCCGTTCGAAGGCTTACGGATCCTCGATCTGGGCGTGATCGTGGCAGGCGGTGAACTCGGCCGTCTGTTCGCCGACCTCGGGGCCGAGGTCATCAAGATCGAGAGCGCGGCATACCCGGACGGCCTGCGGCAAACCCCACCGGGGCAGGCGATGAGCAGATCATGGGCGTTGACGCACCGCAACGAATACGGGCTCGGGCTGGACCTGCGCAGCCCGCGAGGCGTTGAGATCTTCTCGCGGCTGGTCGCGGGCGCCGACGCAGTGTTCGCCAACTTCAAACCCGGAACCCTTGCCTCCCTTGGATTCTCATACGAGGTGTTGCGGCGGCTCAATCCGCGGATCGTGTTGGCTGAGAGCAGCGCGTTCGGAGCAAGTGGACCGTGGAGCGCGCGCATGGGTTACGGGCCACTCGTGCGGGCCACCACCGGCGTCACGATGCTGTGGACCGACGACCAAAGCGAAGGCGGCTTCTCCTCCGATTTCTTCGATGCCACCACGATCTTTCCCGACCACGTCGTCGCGCGGATCACCGCGATCGCGGCGCTGGCATCGCTGGTCCGCCGCGAGCAGTCGGGATTTGGTGCGCACGTTCACGTCTCGCAGGCCGAAGCCGCCGTCAACCAGCTCGCCGTTAGTTACGTGACCGACGCCGCCAGAAATTCGCGGCTGCCGATCGAGGACGACCCCGCGTTTCACGGCGTGTTCGCCTGTGCGGGCGACGACGAATGGTGCGTGATCTCGCTGCGGAACGCCGCGGACCGCGCGACGCTGGCCGCCGCAGCCGGGGTGTCGACGTTGCCCGACGACCGCGGCGAACTCGTCGAGGCGGTGTCGGCCTGGACGTCGCGGACCGACAGGAACATCGTCACCGATGTGCTTCAACGGGCCGGTGTGCCCGCTGCCCCGATGAACCGTGCGGTCGACGTGCTGGCCGACCCTGTACTTCGCCACCGCAAGCTGCTGACCGACATGGCGCACCCGCTGTTCGACCGTCCGATGCCCACCGAGACCAGCCCCGCTCGCTACACCACCATCCCGCAGGCCGAGTTGCGGCCGGCCCCGATGCCCGGCGAGCACACCCGCGAGATCTGCCAGAAACTGCTGTCTCTATCCACTGACGAGATCGACCGCTTGATCGCCGAGGGCGTGTTGTTCAGCCCGGCAGAGCCCGACGCAGCGAGGACTCGCCCATGACGGCACCACGGACACCGGTGTTGGTCGGCTACGGCCAGGTGAACCAGGCCGACGAGGACCCCGACGTCGAACCGATCGACCTGATGGCTGCGGCGGCGCGCGCGGCCGCCGACCCACGGGTGCTGCGGGCGGTCGACTCCGTGCGCGTCGTCAACATCCTGTCCTGGCGCTACCGCGACCCCGGCCGACTCCTCGCTCACCACGTCGGCGCCGACGACGCCGCCACCCGCTACACCGGAGTGGGCGGCAACGTGCCGCAGACATTGGTCAACCAGGCGTGCCGTGACATCCAGGCGGGACGTGCCGACGTGGTGCTGATCGCGGGCGCCGAAACATTCCGCACCCGAACGCGTTTGCGCAACCGCGGAGTAAAGCCGGACTGGACGAGCCAGGACGACTCGGTACCGTTCGCCGAGGGCGCCAACGAGAATCTGCCGATGGTGGGGCCGGCGGAACTGCGCATCAACCTGGACCGGCCCTCCTACGTGTACCCGCTGTTCGAACAGGCGCTACGGATAAAGGCGGGGGAGTCGCCCGAGCATCATCGCAGGCGAATCGGATCGCTGTGGTCGCAGTTCAGCGATGTGGCACAAGGCAATCCGTACGCGTGGAGCCGCAAGCCGTTGACCGCCGAGCAGATCTGGCAGCCGAACGAGGGCAACCGCATGATCAGCTGGCCCTATACCAAGCTGATGAACTCGAACAACATGGTCGACCAGGGCGCGGCCGTCATCCTGGCCTCCGCCGAGACCGCGACGCGCCTGCAGATCCCCACCGAGCGTTGGGTTTTCCCCTACGCCGGCACCGACGCGCACGACACCTACGCAGTCGGCGAACGCCTGGAGCTCAGCGGGTCGCCCGCCATCCGCATCGGCGGCAGGCGAGCCCTCGAGCTGGCCGGTGTCGGCGTCGATGACATCGACTTGATCGACGTGTATTCGTGCTTCCCGTCTGCGGTCCAGGTCGCCGCCGCGGAGCTGGGTTTGCCGCTCGGCGACGCCGACCGGCCGTTGACCGTCACCGGCGGCCTGACCTTCGCCGGTGGGCCGTGGAACAACTACGTCACCCATTCGATCGCCACGATGGCCGAACGCCTGGCGGGCCGATCGGGCATGCGCGGATTGATCACCGCCAACGGCGGCTACCTGACGAAGCACAGCTTCGGGGTCTACGGGTCAGAGCCGCCCGGACACGAATTCCGTTGGGAAGACGTGCAATCCGCGGTCGACGCCGAACCGACCCGAAAGGCCGAGGTGGAGTGGTCCGGCGTCGGCAGCGTCGAAGCATGGACCACGCCGTTCGACCGCGACGGGTCGGCGGAGAAGGCGTTCGTCGCGGTGCGCACGGCCGAGGACTCCCGGACGCTCGCGGTGATCGCCGACCCTGCCGAGGCGGCTGCGAGCGTGCAAGACGACATCGCGGGGGCCGCGGTGGTGGTGCGTCCCGACGGCACCGCCGGCCTCCGCTAGGGCGCGTCGAGCGGCACTTCGCTGTACCGGGGCACGAAAGCGTCCGCGCTGAACGTGAAGCCTGCGCCGCTGTCCTCGCTGAGGCACGACACTCCGGTCGCCTCCTGGATGTTGCACCGGAACCGCGCGACGATCAGCGTCCTGTTGAACGGCAACACCGTTGCGGGCGCGGGCGGCGTGAACTGGGCGGCATCGAGAGCCGCGAAGTGCGCGTCGCCCTCCGGCTCGACGACCATCGCGTTGGGCGGCGCCTCGCCACCGTCGGCATCGGGCACGGCATCCGGGGCACCCGTGATGCTCAGCGCGCCGCCGGTCGCCTGGCAGCCCGCCTTGTCGCGGGGGAGGATCGCGCAGCGCCAGCGGCCGCTGGGAGTGGAGAAGTAGTAGCCGGCCTCACCGTCGGGATATGCCACGAAATCGAACGCATTGGCCAGATGCGCAGGGTTGGTCGGGGGCAGCGGCGGTGGCGCCGGCGTCGTCGACTCGGCCACGGTCGCCCACTCGCCGGTGTTCACGACACGCCCGGCTGAACAACCGGTGACGGTCAGCAGGACCGCTGAGACCAGAATCGTGGTTCGCATTTCGGACAACAGCGTGCCGGACCGCTGTTCGAGCGCGTCAACCGGGGGTCACCAACTCCTTGAGCCTGCGCGCATTGCGCACCGCGTGCCCGCCCAGGTCATTGTTGAAGTACACGTCGACCCGCCTGCCCTCGTCCTGCCATGCGGTCAGCCGGTCAGCCCACTGCCGCAGGTCGTCCTCGGAGTAGGACCCGGTGTAGAGGGAGGCGGGCTCGGGCCCGTGCATCCGGATGTAGACCAGGTCGCTGGTGGCCCGGGGCACACACGCCAGTTCTGCGCCGCTCATCACCACATATACGGCGCGGTGCCGCTCCAGCAACGCGAACACTTCCGGGTCGTTCCAGGACGGGTGTCGCAGCTCCATCGCGACCGGGATGGAGCGCGGCATCAGGGCCAGAAAGTGGTCCAGCCGGGCATCGTCGCGTTCCATCGCCGGATGCACCTGCACCAGCAGCGCCTCCGCCCGATCGCCGAGCGCCTTCCAACACCGTTCGAAACGCTCCACCCACGGCTCGGGGGCGTTCAGCCGCCGGAAATGCGACAGGCCCCGATGCGCCTTGACCGCCATGGTGAAACCGTCCGGTAGCCGTTGCCGCCAACCGCTGAAGGCGGTGTCGCGCGGCCACCGGTAGAAGCTGGCGTTGAGTTCGACGGTGTCGAACTCCTCGATGTAGCGGGCCAACCGGCGCGAGACCGGCAGTCCGGCGGGATAGAGCACGTCGGTCCAGTGGTCGTATGACCACCCCGACGTACCGATGCGGATCACGCCGCGCTGTCGCCGCGCAGACCGTGCCATCGGAACTGACTTACCCGTCGCACGGGTGCGAAAACGTCTCGGTCACTTCGACGGAAGCGACTTGGCGTACTCGACGCCGCGGCTCACCCAGGACTGCAGTTGGCGTTTGGTCCTGACGCCGTCGGCCGACACCCGTAGCCAGCCGCGGGTCTCCCGGCCCGCCATCACCATCGGTTCGACGTGCTCGCGGGCGAGCAGCCTGCCTGTTTCCTCGGGCGGAACCCGGACCAGCAGCCCGCCGCGGCCGCTGGCCGCCACCGACATGTTTCCGGCTATCAGGAAAGCCAATCCGCCGAACATCCGCTTCTCCTCGACGCCATTCTCGGCGCTGATCAGTTCGCGGATGCGGTCGGCCAGATCTTCGTCATAGGCCACGGAATGAAGTATCGCCGAAAATGCACTCAGGGTCGTGACCGGTGTGCGATCACGACCCCGAGTGCGATCTGGCGATCAGGCGGCGGCAGTGGCCTGCGCCCCGACGGGTTCCAGCGCCTGGGCGACGATGTCGGCGACATCGGTCATCGGCCGCACGTCAAGCGCCGCGAGCACCTCGGCCGGGACGTCGTCCAGGTCGGGTTCGTTGCGCTGCGGGATGAAAACCGTTGACAGACCGGCACGTTGCGCGGCCAACAGCTTCTGCTTGACACCGCCGATGGGCAGCACCCGGCCGTTGAGTGTCACCTCGCCGGTCATGCCGACGTCGGAGCGGACCTGCCGGCCGGTCGCCATGGACACCAGCGCGGTCACCATCGTGACGCCGGCTGACGGACCGTCCTTGGGCACCGCGCCAGCAGGCACGTGCACGTGGATCTTGCGGTTCAGCGCCGCGGGGTCGACGCCGAGTTGCTCGGCGTGCGACGCGACGAACGACAGCGCGATCTGAGCCGACTCCTTCATCACGTCGCCGAGCTGACCGGTCAGCTGCAGACTCGCCTCGCCGTCGGTGGACCCGGCCTCGATGTAGAGCACATCGCCGCCCAGACCGGTGACCGCCAGACCGGTGGCCACCCCGGGCACCGCGGTGCGCTCGGCGGACTCCGGCGTGAACCGCGGCCTGCCGAGGTAGCCGACGAGATCCGGCTCGTCGATGACGAGCGCTTCGGGGTCGTCCGCAAGCTTGGTCGTCGCCTTGCGCAATGCCTTGGCGAGCAGGCGCTCGAACTGACGCACGCCCGGTTCGCGGGTGTAGTCGGCGGCGATCTTGCGCAGCGCCTCGTCGGTCACCGTGACCTCCTCGGCCGTCAGCGCTGCCCGCTCTCGCTGCCGGGGCAGCAGGAAGTCGCGGGCGATGGCGACCTTGTCGTCTTCGGTGTAGCCGTCGATCTGAACCAGTTCCATGCGGTCCAGCAGCGCCGACGGGATGTTCTCGATGACGTTCGCCGTCGCCAGGAACACCACGTCGGACAGGTCCAGATCCAGATCGAGGTAGTGATCGCGGAATGTGTGGTTCTGCGCCGGATCGAGCACCTCCAGCAGCGCCGCACTCGGGTCGCCCCGGTAGTCCGAACCGACCTTGTCGATCTCGTCGAGCAGCACGACGGGGTTCATCGACCCCGCCTCGCCGATCGCGCGGACGATGCGGCCCGGCAGTGCTCCGACGTAGGTGCGCCGGTGGCCGCGGATCTCGGCCTCATCGCGCACGCCGCCGAGCGCGACGCGAACGAACTTGCGGCCCAGCGCGCGGGCCACGCTCTCGCCCAGCGAGGTCTTACCGACCCCGGGAGGACCGGCCAGCACCATCACGGCGCCCGACCCGCGTCCGCCGACGACGGCCATGCCGCGCACAGCGCGACGGGCCCGCACGGCCAGATACTCCACGATGCGGTCCTTGACGTCGTCGAGCCCGTGGTGGTCGGCGTCGAGAATCTCGCGCGCCGACTTCAGGTCGGTCGAGTCCTCGGTGGTGACGTGCCACGGCAGGTCGAGCACCGTGTCCAGCCAGGTGCGGATCCACCCGCCCTCCGGGCTCTGCTCGCTCGACCGCTCCAGCTTGCCGACCTCGCGCAGGGCCGCCTCGCGGACCTTCTCGGGCAGGTCGGCGGCCTCGATGCGCGCGCGGTAGTCGTCCGAGCCGTCCGGCTCGCCCTCGCCGAGCTCCTTGCGGATCGCGGCCAGTTGCTGACGCAGCAGGAATTCCTTCTGCGTCTTCTCCATGCCCTCGCGGACATCCTCGGCGATCTTGTCGTTGACTTCCGTCTCGGCCAGGTGGTCGCCGGTCCAGTCGATCAGCGAGCGCAGCCGCTCGGCGACGTCGGGTGTCTCCAGCAGCTCGCGCTTCTGCACGTCGGTCAGATACGACGCGTAACCGGCGGTGTCGGCCAGCTGCGACGGGTCGGTCAGCTTGTTGACGAAGTCGATGATCTGCCACGCCTCGCGCCGCTGCAGCATCGCCAGCAGCAGCTTCTTGTACTCGGCAGCCAGCGACCTCGTCGCGTCGTCGGCGTCGGTCTCGGCGACTTCTGTCACCTCGACCCACAGCGCGGCGCCGGGTCCGGTGGTGCCGGATCCGATGTGGGCGCGGCGGTCACCGCGCACGACGGCGGCCGCTCCGCCGCCTGGGACGCGGCCGACCTGCACGATCGACGCCAGCACGCCGTAGGTGGGGTAGCGGTCGTCGAGGCGCGGAGCGATCAGCAATTTGCCGCTGTCGCTGGCTTGCGCGGCGTCCACCGCAGCGCGGGCGGCGTCGTCCAGTTCGATCGGCACCACCATTCCGGGCAGCACGATCGGCTCGCTCACGAACAGGACGGGCACCGCGCTTGTCACGCTTGTTGCTTCAGGCATCAATCCTCCAAAGTTCAGCCTGATGCGCTCAACCTTGGTTGGCCCCGCTTTGTTCCCGGGGGCACTGGTCGGTCCCCAGCCGAACCACCCGTCTGGGCGATGCCTGCGCCGGTTCGGGCAGGTACCCATGGGCATGCCCCCTTGGCGACTGCGCGACTACCACGACGACGATCTCGACCAGGCGATCTCCGTGTGGGACCAGAGCCGAAGCCCCGACGAGCCACATCCCGTTTTTCCCATCTCGGAGGTGATTTCGACCACCAGGTCGGGCCAACCGGCTGTGGTCGCAGTGATCGACAGTGAGGTGGTCGGGATGGCGGCCGCGCAGGTGCAACGTGAGCGAGCGTGGATCTCGATGGTCGCGCTCAGCAGTCTGTGGCGTAACCGGGGGATCGGCAGTGCCTTGGTCGGCGAACTGGAAATGCGGCTGAAGACGATGGGCGTGCGGCGGATCAGCGCCCTCATGCCCGTGGACGCCACTGGCGCCGACGCCCTGAGCCACTGCGGGTATGCCGAGCGCACGGAGTTGAGCTACTTCGAGAAGGTCGACCATGTCGGCGCCGCAGATGCAGGGCTGCTCGCCAACCTCGGCGGCCAAGTGATGCCGAGTGGGCTGTGGCACGCGATGGCCGGCATGGAAGTCGAGAAGCAAGTCATCGAGCGCCGCCTAGTCCTGCCACTCGTCGAACCGGGTACTGCTTCGCAGTATGGCGTTTCACCACCCAAGGCGGTCATCCTCTTCGGCCCGCCTGGAACCGGCAAGACAAGCTTCGCCAAAGCCGTGGCAGGTCGGCTCGGCTGGCCCTTCGTCGAACTGTTCCCTTCCCGGCTTGCGACTCCAGACGTTGCGATGGCCAGTGCGCTCCGCGAGGCCTTCGCGACCCTGATGGAACTCGACGCAGCCGTCGTTTTCATCGACGAGGTGGAAGAGATCGCCGGCTGCCGGTCGGGGGTCCCGTCCGACCCGGCACACGGTGTGACGAATGAACTGCTGAAACTGATCCCGGCGTTCAGACAACACGACGAACGGCTACTGGTGTGTGCGACGAACTCCGTTCGATCACTGGATTCCGCGTTTCTGCGGCCGGGCAGGTTCGACTACATCATTCCGGTCGGTCCGCCGGATTCAGCTGCCCGCGCCGCCATTTGGCGTCGATACCTGGGCCCGATGTCGGAGTCCGTCGAGATCCACAAGCTGGTCGAGGCCAGCGCGATGTTCACCCCTGCCGACATCGAATTCGCCGCACGCAAGGGCGCCCAATCCGCGTTCGAGCGCGAAATCGAGTTCCGGCGAGGCGAACTCGCACACACCGACGACTATTTGTCCGCCATCGCCGACACCAGGCCGACGCTGACCGAGGCGATGCTGGCGGAATTCGACGAGGACATCGCCCTGCGCACCCGGTTGTGAGCGCGCCGTTGACGCCCAAAGCAGTGGGCCTGCCGCCGGGGAAGCGACAGGCCCACTGAAGGAGGGGTGTTGTTACGCGGAGGTGGGTTGCGCGCCAAGCACCCGTTGGAGATCGGGCTTCATCTGCTGGAGCTGCTGACCCCAGTAGCCCCAGCTGTGTGTACCGGCTGCCGGGAAGTTGAACACCCCGTTCTGCCCGCCCGCGGCCACGTAGGTGTCCCGGAACGTCTCGTTGGTGCGCAGGGTGAACCCTTCCAGGAACTGTGCCGCCATCAGGTTGCCGCTGTCGTTGCCGGTGTCAAGATCGGCAGGCGTGCCGTTGCCGCAGTAGATCCAGATCCTGGTGTTGTTGGCGACCAACTGCTTGATGTTCACCATCGGGTCGTTGCGCTTCCAGGCCGGGTCCGACGATGGGCCCCACATGCTCTCGGCGCTGTAGCCGCCCGCGTCGTTCATCGCGAGACCGATCAGCATCGGCCACCAACCCTCCGACGGGTTCAGGAAACCCGACAGCGACGCCGCGTAGATGAACTTCTGCGGATAGTAGATCGAATAGGTCAGCGCGGTGCTGCCCGCCATCGAGATACCCACCACGGCATTGCCGTTCGGCGACACACCCTTGTTGGCCTCCAGGTAGGCAGGCAACTCCTGGGTCGTGAACGTCTCCCACTTGTAGGTGTAGTCCTGACCGTTGCCCTGCGACGGCTGGTACCAGTCGGTGTAGAAACTCGACATGCCGCCGACCGGCATCACGGTCGACAGCCCTGACCCGTAGTACCACTCGAACGCCGGGGTGTTGACGTCCCAGCCGTTGAAGTCGTCCTGCGCCCTCAGGCCGTCCATCAGATACACCGCGTGCGGTCCACCGCCCTGGAACTGAACCTTGATGTTGCGGTTCATCGACTGGGAGAACACCTCCAGATACTCGACCGGTAGCCCCGGCCGCGAGAACGCATTGGCCGTCGCGGACTGCCCGGCGAAGCCGATCAGCGCCGGCAGGGCAGTCGCCACGAGGGCGCTGGCCGCCATCCGGCGTCCCCATTTGCCTCGGAATTTCTCAATCCATCTCATAACGGCAACCAACCCACCTTTCCAATCACTTGTCACAAGCAATTGCCGTTGCTTTGCGTGCGCCAGTGAACACGCGCCACACAGGCCACACGCGCACCAACACGGGGAACCGATATCGCGAATGGCTAACGATTGCGACTCGGCCCCGATACCAACGGATTGAGCTGGGCGGTTGCCTGCCTACCCGCCGAGCCCGGAGGCCTGCGTGACGTGGCGCGCCGACAACTCCTCCAGGCAGGTCACCCCGAGCAGCCGCATGGTCCGTGCCACCTGGTCGGACAGGATCGCGATGGCACGGTCGACACCTGCCTCACCGCCGGCCATCAGTCCGTAGAGATACGCGCGTCCCACCAGGGTGAACCGGGCGCCGAGAGCGATGGCGGCGACGACGTCGGCCCCGGACATGATCCCGGTGTCGAGGATGATCTCGGTGTCGGCGCCGACTTCTCGCGCTACGGCGGGCAGCAGATGAAACGGCACAGGGGCGCGATCCAGCTGACGGCCGCCGTGGTTCGACAACACGATGCCGTCGACGCCGAGATCGACCACCGCCTTGGCGTCGGTCAGTGTCTGAATTCCCTTGACCACCAACTTGTTCGGCCATTGTGACTTGATCCAGGCCAGGTCGTCGAACGTCACCGTGGGATCGAACATGGAGTCCAGGTACTCGGCCACCGTGCCGGGCCAGCGGTCCAGCGACGCGAACGACAGCGGTTCGGTGGTCAGCAGGTCGAACCACCACCGCGGGTGCGGGACGGCGTCCAGCACGGTGCGCAAGGTGAGAGCAGGCGGGATGGACATGCCGTTGCGGGTATCGCGCAGCCGAGCACCAGCGACCGGCACGTCGACCGTGACGAGCAGGGTGTCGAACCCGGCGGTGGCCGCGCGCTCGACCAACGCCATGGACCGGTCCCGGTCCTTCCACATGTACAGCTGGAACCAATTGCGGCCGTGTGGGTTTGCCGCCTTCACCTCTTCGATCGACCGGGTGCCCAACGTCGACAGCGAGAACGGGATGCCCGCCCTGGCGGCCGCGTGCGCACCCGCGATCTCACCTTCGGTGTGCATCAAGCGGGTGAACCCCGTCGGCGCGATTCCGAACGGCAGCGCCACCCGGCCGCCGAGAACCTGCCAGCCGGTGTCTATCTCGGCGACGTTGCGAAGAATCGCCGGATGGAACTGGATGTCGCGAAACGCCTGTCGCGCCCTGGCCAGAGTGAGCTCGGATTCTGCGGCGCCGTCGGTGTAGTCGAACGCCGCCTTGGGCGTGCACCGCTTGGCGATGCGCCGCAGATCGTCGATCGTGAGCGCTGCGGCGAGCCGGCGCCTGGTGCCGTTCAGTTCAGGCTTTTTGAACTGGATCAGCGGAGCAAGGTCGCGGGCCCTCGGCAGTCGACGCTTCATGGCAACAGCTACTCGGCCGCCGCGGCCAGCTTCCGCCGCAGGCTGGCGCGCCGCTCCTCAATAGAGCGACCAATATCCTGCAGCAGCAACGGCTTTCGCGCCACGAGTTCTTCGATATAGTCTCTCTCCACCCGCACGACGGTCACCTCTTCGAGCGCATAGGCCCGTGCCGCGACGGGCTCCCGGGTAAGGGCGGTCTGACCCAGAAAGTCGCCCCGCTCCAGGGTACGCAGCGGGATGATCACGCCGTCGTCGCCGCTGACGACCAGCCGAACTCGGCCGTCTACGATGAAGGTCATTCGTTTGGGGACCTCCCCGGATAACTGGATATTCTCGTCGGCGCCATATCGGGTGAGGCGGGCGTGGTCGAGCATCTCCTGCTGTTCCGCCTGGTTCAACCGCAGAGTGGGGGCGATGACTCGAATGGATCGTTCGCGCCGCTCTGGCGTCTCGAATTCGTCTTCGGCCTCGTCGAGATGGAGTCCGTACCGCCGCGATGCATACCAGACCCAGCGCAGGAACATCGATTGGGCCGCGAAATCGTCGGCTGGAGTGCGCAGCGGTATCAGTGTCTTGTACTTGAGCCCGCCCACCGGCGCGGTCGACGGCGCCGCGTCGGGCCGCAATTGTGGCAGCGCGGCCGCGACCCGGTTCAACATCTCGCGGACGTCGTCGGGCGGGTCGTCGACCGCGAACACCGTGGTCACACTGAGGGAGTGAGCGCCGGGCGGCCGGGAGAAGTTCGTGAAAGATGCGGCAGCCAGTACCGAGTTGGGCATGACAAGCAGCCCGTTGCCGGTGTCGATATGTGTGGCGCGCCAGTTGACTTCGACCACGCGGCCTTTTGCCGTCGGCGTTTCTATCCAGTCGCCGAGCTGAAACGGCTGCTCGAAGAGGACGAGCAGGCCCGAGATGATTTGCCCGACGGAGTTCTGCAGGGTCAGCCCGAGCACGATCGACGACACGCCTAGCGCGGTGAACAGCCCGCCGATATGTGCGCCCCAGATATAGGCGAGGATCAGGCCAACGCCCACCGCAATCAACGCGAACCGCGCCACCTCGAGAAAGATCGACGGAATCCGATGGCGCCAGCTTTCTGCCGGGGCCCCCTCGAACAAGGTGGCGTTGGTGCCCGAGAGCAGCAGCACCAGCACGACGAAACCGAACGCCGTCGCAACCATGCGCACCGGTGTCGTCTCGCCTGAAATTTGCATAGCTCCGACGAGGAGAATCAACAGCGCACCGAGAGGCAGGATGTAGTTGCGCACCAGATGGACCGGCCGAGCGAGGATGCTGCCACGGCGGCGCAGGGCGCTGTGCAGCTCGGTGAGCAGGATCAGGCAGATCGGAAAGCCGATCGCCACGCCGACTGCCCAGTAGAACCAGGGCGCATCGAGCGCGCTGGTCATGATTGCCGCTCCGTCAGCCGCCAGATCGGTTGTGCGTCCCCGTCGACGGTGATCGTCCCGGCAGACTCGAAGTTGCGGCTTTCGCGCATCACTTCGTGCACCGCCGAGCTGACGTAAACGCCGGGTAGCGGCGAGCCGGCCTGCACCTGATATGCGAGGTTCACCGCCGATCCCCACATGTCATAGGCCAGGGTCGAGCGGCCGACCAGCCCGCTGGTCACTGAGCCGGTGTCGACGCCGGCCCGCAGTTTGAGGTTGTGACCGGTCTCTACGTTGAATCGGTCGACCGTGCGCTGCATTTCGACCGCGAAGTCAACGGTGCGCCGCACATTGTCCAATCGCGGCACTGATAATCCACAGCCGGCCAGATAGCCGTTGTGCAGGGTGCGGACTTGCTCGACACCGAGATTCTCTGCGGCCGCGTCGAACTGCCGCGTCAACTTGTTCACGATGACCAGCAGCTCATCCGACGTGATCTCCTCCGTTAGCTTGTCCAGACCCACGACGTCGGCAAAGATCACGGTGACGTTCTGGTGATCCTGCGCGATTGTCTCCTCACCCTCCCGATAGCGCTGCCCCACAGGCTCGGGCATCAGCGAAAGCAGCAGTCGGTCGTTCTCGCGACGTTGTTCGGCGAGCAACTCCTCTTTGATCGTGAGGTTGCGGCTCATGTCGTTGAACGCCACGGTGAGATCGCCGAACTCGTCGCGCGACTCCACCGGCACCTTCACGTTGTAGTCGCCGGAACTGACCCGTTGGGCGCCAGCCTCGAGCCGACGGATCGGCCGCACGAACAGTCGCGCCAACAGCATGGCCGCGAGAGAGACGACAAAAATGATCAAAGCCGTCGACACCACAAGTGTGCGGGTGAATGTCGCCACCGGCGTGAATGCCTCTTCGGTGTCGATTTTTGCGACGATCGACCAGTTCAGGCCATCCAGGTTTACCGGTGCGTAGGCCTGTAACGTCCTGTGCCCGAGGTAGTCGTCCTCGATGATCGTGCCGGTCTGGCCACGCTGGGCCCGGCGGGTGGCCTCGGTCTCGACTGGCTGTACCAGCGTGGTGCCATTTTGGCGGATCGAGTCCTCGGCGACGTCGGGCGGTGTTCCGGCTTCGATGACGTCGCCCTTGAACTGCTCGGGGTTCTCCAGGAACAGCCGCGAGTCCGAGCGCATCAGCCCGTCCGGACCCACCAGGAATGTCTCGCCGGTCTTGCCCATCCCGGCTGCTTCCCACTTTTGGCCCGCGGTCATCAACCGGTTGATCGAGGAGATCGGGAACTGCAGCGCGAGAACACCTTCGGCCTTTCCTGGAGGTCCCACCGGCGCGACCATCCAGGCGGTCGGTTCGTCGGCTGGCTGGTAGTCGCTGAAGTCGGTGACGCCCACATAGTCCACGGTGTTGGATGCCAGGGCCTTTTCGTAAGCGTCAGGCAGTGAACTCTCGCGAAACGGGCCGGTGCGGACGTTGGTCCCGAGATCGACACCCTTGTAGGCCGTGTAGACCACATTGCCCGCCGTATCGAGCAGCAACACGTCCTCGAAGTTGAAGCGAAGCACCATCGTGCGGAAGAAGTCGTTGAACCGAGCGTCGGCCGCCGACCATGCGCTGCCGTCGCGAGCGTCGTCGAACCGGATGGCCTTGTCCCAGTCATTGAAGGGAGCGGTGTAGTAGGCCTGCAGATACCGCTGTGCGTTCGAAGCGGGCAGCAGGGCGTCGACGTCGATGGCGTCCCCGGTCTGCGCCTGTTCGGTCTTCAGGAACTGGTTGGTGTAATAATCGACGACCGATTGCCATTGGGCAGGGTTGATCGTTGAAGTGTTGAGTTGGTTGAACGCGGCGGTGTAAGCCTCGACGGCCTCGGTGGTTGTCGTCCCGCGGGTGAGGGTGATAAGAACATCCTCGAGGTCGGTGAACTTGGCCTGGAGTTGGCGCGACTGTGATCCTCGGATCTCCGTCAGCCGCTCGAACGCCGATGCCCGCAGGGACGTACGGCCCGAATGGAAGCCGATGGCACCCACCACCGCCGCCGACAGAATGCTGGTCATCAGCAGCATGACCAGCAGCTTGGACTGGATGCTGACCCGCGACAGCAGACGCCGCCCTGAAAAGCGGCCGATCCTGGGGGTCGTTCCGACGTCGGTCTGCTCGTCGGTCGTCGTCGACGCACCGTTGCGGCCCGTCGACCAAGGCGGCATGGGCCTCCTTTCGCAGGAACTCGGCTCCAGGGCGAAGACTATCTGGTGAAACTTGGAGCCCTCATCACAGGGAGGAAGTCACGACGTGGCGGCGACCAACGATCCATTTGACCTGCAGCGGTTCGTCGACGCGCAAGATCGGATTTACGACACCGTCATCGACGAACTGACCGCAGGCCGCAAGAGAAGCCACTGGATGTGGTTCGTGTTCCCGCAACTGCGCGGCCTCGGCAGCAGCTCCACCGCGGTGCGGTTCGGGATCTCGTCGGCCGACGAGGCCCGCGCCTACCTGGCACATGAACTACTCGGCCCACGGCTGCGGGAGTGCGCCAGGCTGGTAGCCAGGATCGACGGCCGCTCGGCCGAGGAGATCTTCGGCCGGCCCGACGACATGAAGTTGCGGTCGTCGATGACGCTGTTCGCCAGGACGGCCGAGGAAAACGCCGACTTCGTCGCGGTGCTGGAAAAGTTCTACGGCGGCGAGGAGGACACGGCGACGCTTGCGCGACTGTCGTGAACGTCAGCTCGGCGCGAGGATCAACCAGCCGTGCGGCTCGATCTCGGCCCGAGAAATCACGTCTTGCGGCGGCGCACCCGATCCCGCGACGACCCGCCCGCCACCGAGGCCGAACTCGCTCAGCGACAACGTCATCGGGGCTTCGTCGATATTGAGCGCGATCAGCAGCACATCCGAATCGCAGCGCGCCTGATAGACGTACTGCGTGTTGGTCAGTTTCACCGCGGACGTTCTGGCGGTGTGCAACCACGGATGTCGTCGGCGCAACCCGATCAAGTACTGATGCAGCCGGAAGATTTCCTGGCCGTGCTCGTCGACGCCCATCAGGGGAGAGGTGAACTCGGGCCGCACCACGTCGTCGCCACCGACCCGCTCCTCCTTGACGCCGCGGTAGGCCGCCTCGTCTCCGGCGTAGACGCTCGGCGTGCCGCCGATCGTGAAGAGGATGGCGAGCGCGTGCTCGACGTGGCGGGTGTTCTCCAGCTGGCTGGCGATCCGAGTGACGTCGTGGTTGCCGACGAAGGTCATCGGCACGAACGCGTCGAGGAAATCGTTGTGCCGCTGTATCGCCCAGTCCAGCTCGTGGAAGTTGCCGTCGTTGAGGCTGCTCCAGATCGCCTTCCACAGTTCGTATTGAGTGACCGAGTCGAACCCGGCGTCGCGGACGTGGACCGAATAATCCCCATGAATGACCTCACCGACGAACCACGCGTCACCGAAGTCGGCCCGCACCCGCGGCAGCACCTGCGCCCAGAACCGGTCGGGCACGGCGTATGCGGCGTCGAGGCGCCAGCCGTCGGCTCCTCGGCGCAGCCAATGAGTCATCGCGTCGACGGTGTAGTCGATGACCTCCGGGTTGTCGTGATTGAGCGCGATGAGTTCGCCGTGCCCCTCGAACGTCTCGAAGTCACTGCCGGTCGGCCGAAACCACGAGCTGTCGCCTCCGGCGACCGCGTCGCGGAAGCTGGGGAAGTCGGTGCCGACGTGGTTGAACACACCGTCGAGCAGCACCCGCAGACCCCGCCGGTGCGCCTCGGCGACCAGTTCGTCGAAGTCCCCGTCGTCACCGAGCCTGGGGTCGATCCGGTGGTGGTCGGTGGTGTCGTAACCGTGCGTCCTGGAGGCGAAGATCGGGCCGAGCGCAATGCCCGAGGCCCCGAGTTCCACGGCGTAATCCAGCCATTCGATGACGCGGCGCAGCCGGTGCTCGCCTGGGCCCGGCGGCTGGTCGGCGGGGAAGGCGCCGACGAAGCCGAGCGGATAGAGCTGCCACCAGATCGCGTGCTGGACCCATGCCGGTTCGCTCATGGCCGGAGTTTACGCAGCGCGGAAGATGGCAGCGCGGCACCGGTTCGCCTCGCGTCCTCGGCGGCTTCGAGCAACGACGTCCAATCTGCTGCTGAGTGGGCATACTCGGCGCGCAGTACCAGGCATCGTCCAGGCTCTCCATTTGCATCTGATGGGTCAGATCCTTACAAGACCCGCATCACGCCTTTTTGTAACGTGGCCGTATGACGTCCGAGCAAGTGCCAAGACCCGCACCGTGGCGACCATCGAGCACCGACGACGCCGTCGTGCGCTACCAGACCGGAGACCTCGATCGCGGGGTCGACTTCTACACGAGCCTGCTCGGGTTCAGGCTCGAGCAACGCGCAGGACCCGTGGCGATCGTGTCGCGCGGCGCCCTGCATCTCCTGCTCAGCGGGCCGGACAGCTCGGGGTCACGACCGATCGACGGTCAACGGCAGGAGCCCGGCGGTTGGAACCGGATCGTGCTCTACACCGAGGATTTCGAGGCGGATGTCGGCCGCCTGCGCAGCGCCGGCGTAACCTTCCGCGACGAAATCAAGGTCGGTCCGGGCGGCAAGCAGGTGCAGATCACCGACCCCGACGGTAATCCGATCGAGCTGCACCAAGCCCCGGCGTGACGCTCAGCGACAGTGCTCGGCAGTCTCCAGTCGGCAAGCGCAGGACGCGGCGATCGGCACGTCCGCTCGTGCCATCGCCAACGCCAACTGCTGCCCGATGATGTCCGCCTCCGCAGTGCGACCCATCCGCTGCAGGCATTCGTGGTAGCCGTGCAGGCTCCACACATTGCCGGGATGCTGGCACGAACGGCTCAGCGTGGGATCCAGCCCCAGATCCGCGGCGTAGACACCGGCGGCCTCCTCGACCAGGCCCTGCTCCAGTAGCAGCGCCCCGTAGGCGTGCCGCGTCGGTTGCATCCACCCCCACGGTTCGTCGTAGGGCAACGCGTCGTCGAGTTCGATGGCACGCCTCAGGTGCGCGAACCCGTCGTCGAATCGAGCTTCCCGGTAAGCAATCTCGCCGTCGAGCATTTCACAGGCGATCGCCAGGATGTCGCGGGCGGTGTTGTTGAACAGGTAACGGGATTCCGGGATGCGGTCATACGCGGCGGCGAACGCATCACGTTCGTGGTGGGCCTGTGCGAGCTGCCCCCTCGCTGCATGCGCGACTCCGCGACCGTAGTGGATCGTGGCGACGGTCGTGCAGTACAGATCCTGGTCCTCGGGAATGGGGTGTGCGATCAGGTCGTCCCACCGTCCGAACCGGATCAACACGTGAATTCCCAACGGCACGAATGCTTCCAGCCAGTCCGCCATCGGCGGCGACTCGATCGCGAGCAGGTCGGGAGTGAGTTGTCCGGCGAGCTCTCCGGCAGCACGCAGGGCCACTGCCGAGTTGCCTTCGAACATCGCCGAGTACACGACGAAGTGCAGATTGTGTGCGCGATACAGCGAATAGAAGTTCAGCGGTCCCTCGTGTTCGACGAAGCGCCGGTCTGCCTGCACCGCAGTCAGATTCGCCACCACCGAGTTCCGGTAGTCGCCGCACAGCACGTCGATGTGGCTGGGCATGTGTTGCAGGTGGCCTGCATCGGGCACCAGGCCGCGCAGGAGATCGGCCGCGGGCAGCGCGTCCTGCGGCGTCGCCGACATCTCCATCGTGTGAAGGTAGAGGTGCAGCACCCCGGGATGCTCGCGACCGGCCGCCGTGGCGAGCGCGTCCTCGAGAATGCGTTTGGCCTGCGCCACCCGCGAACCCGGCGCGGGCTCGCCTGTTCTGCTGTCCCACAACGCCCAGGCCGTGACATTGACCAACGCGTCGGCGGCCAGCGCCGCGACGTCGACGTCGACGGGATAGGTCTCGGCCAGTTCGGCCATCGCGTCGGCGTAAGCCGAATGGCCCGCCTGCAACGCGACGGTGTCGCCCGGATCGCCGGTCGGGAAGCGGGCGTGGAGTGCCTCGATCAGCCCGCGCTCGACACCCGAGGCCCGCCCGCTGCGTGCCAACCCGAGCTCCGCGTGCGCACGCGCCACCGACGCCGCGAGATCGACCGGGTCGAACGCCTCCCACGCCTTGTTGTAGTTGGGCCCGACGGAGTAGGCGATGCCCCAGCGGGCGATGGCGAGATCGGGATCCAGCTCGAGGGCGCGCTCGAAGCAGCGGACCGCCTCGCCGTGGTTGAACGCGTACGCCCAGACGAGGCCGCGGTCAACCCAGATCTGCGCCTGCGGCGACGGTGTGTCGACCCGACGGTGATAGGTGCCCAGGTCGTAGTACTCCGCCGGCGAACCGCTCATGGAGGGCACGATAATTCACCCGCGATGCCGTGGCGATGACGGCCAGCAGACAACCGGCCGCACCCCATACAGCGAGCGTGAGTAGCGGGATCGCGGTCCCGTTACCGCCGAAGTAGGAGATGTCGCGAAGCAGCGCTACGCCGGAGCCCTGCGGCACTATCGCGGTGAACATCGAGTAGAAGGGCGACAGCAGCGGTCGGCCGACGGGACCCGCGGCGGCTGCGTTGCCGACGACCACCAGGAACAGGGTGAGCAGCATCGAGGTTGCGGACCCGAATGCCGCCGCGACGCCGGTCACCGCACCGCCGACGGCCATCGCGTAGAGCCACAGCACACCGAACACCGCCGCGGTGTGTCCGGGCAGCGCGCCGAGCACGCCGTCGACGTAGAACGTGACGACACCGGCCAGCATTGCCGAATATCCGGTCAAGGTCAGTGTGCGCAGCGCCAAGGTGGCGGCCCTGTGCACCCTGCCCATGACGTAGCCGACGACTGTGGCGCCCAGTGATGCCCCGATGGAGATGAAGATGATCGCGTAGAACTCGACCGTGCCTGACGGGTCGGCCGCCGAAGTGGGCGCGACGTCGGCGACCGTGGCGGTGAGGCCGGCCCTCGACGCGACCTCACGGCCGACGGACTCGGCCGCGGTCGCGACGCTCCGGCCGCCGCCGCCTGCGATGTAGATCTTCATCTCACCGGCTGGGCTCACCACGAAGGCAGCGTCGGCATCGCGGTCGAAAACCTGCTGTCGGGCTGCGGCGTCGTCACCAACGGCGTTGACCGCCAAGGCATCCTGGCCGCCGATGGCGTCGACGACCTGTGCGGGGGCGGCTACCGCGACGGTGAGGTGGTGCAGGGTCGGCCTCGCGAAGGCGCCGGAGTAGCTGGCGATCATCGCCACGACGAACATCGTCAGCGCGGCCATCGCGAGCGCCACGGTTCGGATGCCGTTCTTTGTCATGTCGGGGGAGGCGTGTTGTGCCATGGGAACCCTTTCGAGAGTCGAAGCGAATCAGCGTGTGGCGGCGGTGGGCAGACCGAGCAGCGCGCCGACGGTGTCCAGTGCGACGGTGGCCCTACCGCGCAGGTCGGTGGCGTCCTGGTCCTCCATCCAGGAGCGCAGCACCTCGATGAAGCCGCCCACCAGGAATCGGCTCACCGATTCCGTGGTGAGGCCGGCGCCTTGGGTTACCGCTGCCATGCCCTCGGCGGCTATCTGTTCACAGGCCGGCACCAGTTCGGCACGGAAAGCGGCGACCACCGGCAACGTGACCGCACTGGGCACCACATTCCGATACATCGCGCGGTGTTCGGCGGCGAAATCGAACAGTGCCAGGATGCGTGCACGCGGATCGTCGTTGGCCTCGGCGGTCGCCGAACGGAAGGCTACGGTGAATGCGTATGCGATCGCGTCGTCGCGGTCGCGGAAGTGTCGGTAGAAGACCTGGCGGCTCACGTCTGCGCGGTCCACCAGGTCGCCCACCGTCAGATCGTCGACCGCACGCTCGTGCGCCAATGCGAACGCGGCGTCGCGAAGCTTGGCGCGAACTCGTTCGGCGCGGGGATCGACACTATTGGTACGTGCAGCCATAACCGCACCATAGCTCACTTCGTAGACAAGTGACTACGATAAGTTAGGTAATCTAAGACACGCGCGGAATCAGATGTGACGACGGTCCCGTTCGATCGTGTTGTTGGTGCGCAGGGACCGAATTCGACTTCAGACTAGAAACATGTTCTAGTTCTGGGGTGCTGGAGTTCACCCATATCGGGGACCTCACCTCCGAGGAAGTCGACCGGATGCGCGACGTCTACCAGCCACTCGCCGAGTCGGTACGCGACCTGGTCGACGCGACGATTCGGACCGAGGTCGACGCCGACGAGGTAGCGGCAGTCAAGGCCGACATCGACGCAGCGACCGCCCGGCTGCGAGCGAAGCAGGTCGGCGGCGCGTACGGCGTGCGGTACACCACCGGCGGCGACCGGATGGCATGGGGGAATCCGGTCGTCGGCATCCGCAACCCGATCGCCCCGCCGCTGGTGATCGAGCGCGACGACACAGGCGGTGCGTTCACCGACTTCGTGATGGGCGCGCCGTACGAGGGTCCGCCGGGGCATGTGCACGGCGGGATGTCGGCCCTCATGCTCGATCACGTCCTCGGCGAGGCGGCCAGCGACGGTCTGACGCCGCGGTTCACTGGCACCATCACGTTGCGCTATCTGCGCACCACACGGCTCGGCCGCCTGCACGCGGAAGCGCGGATAGACCGCACGGAGGGTGTGAAGACTTATGTCGTCGGACATCTCGCCGACGACGAGGGCGTCACCGTGGAAGCCGAGGGCGTGTTCATCACGCCCCGCTGGGCCCGCGACGAGAACTGACACGTGGACTCACGACGTCGCCGCGTCGCGAACGTCGACGACGATGCCCGCCAGACTGCGGGTGATCGTGGCGACCTCGGCGACGAGAACCCGCACCGCGCCGTCATCGGAGACGATATGCGTTGCGGCGTCCCGTAATTGCTGGTCTGCAGCGACGAGCTTTGCGGTGTCGATGCCCCATGGGGTCGCGGGCGTGGGCGGATCGCCGCGCAATGCTTCCACGTAATCGTCCACGGCCAACACGAACTCGCGGCTCAGTGTCACCGACGGATGCGGCGGCAGGCTCTGCTCCAGAGCCGTGCACGCGCTGGTAACGGCATTCAATGCCGCACGGAACGACCTGAGCCACAGCCTCAACTCCCGCGACTCGATGCGGGTCGCTCCGGCAGCGGCTTCGAACGCCGCACGGGCTCGAAACGTGCGCTGCCAGGCCGCGGCCAGAGCATCCGAGGGATGGTCGAGGTCGTGCACATAGGCCTTGACGACCGTTGCGGCATAGTCGATTTCAGTCTTGAGCAGTTCGCCGGCACGTTGGCGCAGCCTTATCAACGCGTCGTCGGGGATCACCACGTGGAACAGCACCGTCAAGGCGCCGCCGATGACCACGGCGAACAGCTGGTCGCTGACCGACGGAGAAGCCACGGTGATGTCCAGCAGCATGACGCTCGTCGCCCCGAACGCCGCGGTCACCGCGATGTAGCCGAAGTTCGACACCCCGTAGGTGACGCCGAGAAAGACGACCGCGAGAATCGCTGCGGGCAGACCGGAAGGCTGCCACAGCAGCGTCAGCGCGGACGTGACCACGACGCCCGCGCAGATGCCCGCGACACGACCCGCGCACCGGGTGTAGGTATGGGCGGTCTCCGGTCGCATCGACAGCAGCACTGTCAACGGAATCCAGTAGCCCGCCGGGACATCGGCGAACCGAGCTATCGCGGTACCCGACGCGGCGGCGCCGGCGAGCCGGACTGCATGCCGCGCTATCGGCGACCTCAACTCGAGGTGTTCGAGCCCGACGCCGAACGCCGTCTTCAGAGCGTCCGTCCAGTCGGCGAGATGACGCCGGCCGAAGCGCAGCGCGTCTGCGCGGTGCAGTTGACGCGACAGCCGTTGCGCGCCCGGTCGGTCCGACATGGCCACGCGCACGACCGCTGCGTCGACGCCCTCGAGTGCACGTTCCGCGTCCCGTCGCGCCGTCCGGTTTTCCGCTGCAATCGATTCCAGCACGTCGGCCGCCGCCAGTAACAAGTCCCGGATCGCCTCCTGTCCGGCGGCCTTGCCGCCGAACACCGTCAGAGTCTTGGCGATCTGTTCGGGCAGTGCGTGCCAGTCGCGATGAGCCGACGTACGCCTGCCGGCCCGCGTCTGGTTGCCGCTGAACGCCTCCCTGCACTCCAGCAGTTGCGAGGAGTCGATTTCCGCGGCTGGCTCGGTGGCCAGCTGCCGCGCATCGACGCTCAGCGATCGGTACACCTTGGTCAGCGCGTCGCGCTCGCGCCGCCAGCGTCGCGGCGGCCACACCGCGATGAGCGCGGCCTGGGTCAGCCCGGCGACGACGGCGAACACCGCGCAGACCGCCGCCGCCAGTGCGGTCTGCGGGGGCTGAATCACCAGCAGCAGACCTGACGCACCGGCCAGCAGCCCAGCAGAGGCGCCGACCGCCCACTGCATGCCCGCGAGGAAGCACCACAGTGCGACCACGACCACGAACACCACGCTGAACCCGGACGCCCACCCGCCGGCCAGCACCGCGACTCCCAGCTCGAGGGAGACGACCACCACCACAGGGACGCGTCCGAGCGGGTTGTCCTGCAGCGCGATCGCGCCTGCGATCGCGCCCGCGGCGGCCACGGAGGTCGCAGCGCTCACCGGCCCCCACCACAGCGCGGCGGCCGTCAGCACCAGCACGGCGAGCAGGCTGCGGGCGGCCGCGCCGTTGTCCGGCAGGGTCAGCCGCAGACCCGGCACCTTGCTCACCCGATCATTCTCACCCAGCCCGGCCGAAACCGGGCTCAGGCTCACACCGCGATCGGCCGTTACGTCCGATTGAATCGTTCGCGTACGGCTTTTATGCGCTCGCGCAATTCGTCGGGCGTGAACGCGCCCCGATCCAACAGCTGGTGCGCGGTCACCACAGCCGACCGGGCATGCACAGGAACATCGTGGTAGGTCGTAGAAATTGACGCTGTGAAAAGCCCACTGCCTGACCGAGACTGACGCGGCAAGCGTGAGTTCAATTTGTCGGACCCATCGGCAACCGCGAGACAAGAACGCCGGAATTGGCGCGTCGGCTAGGTTCGATCCGTGGAGAAAGTCATCATCACCATGCGGGGGGCCGACGCGGACGACGGGTGGTGCGCCAGGCTGCGCGCCGAGGTCGCCGCCGACCTTCTCGACGTCGGCCTGCCGGGCCTGGCCATCAACGTGCGCGACGGCGAAGTGCGCGAGTCGCTGATGACCCTCACGACGATGGACCCGCCGGTGGTGGCGTTCGTCAGCGTCTGGGCCCAGCAGTCGTACGGCGCACAGGTATCGGCGGTGACGGACATATTGGCAAAGGAGTGCGACGAGATCGCGGCGTACCTCGTGACGGAATCGGTGCCGCTGGCGCCTCCGCCGACCGCGCCCGGACGGCGCACGGTGGGGCTGGCCAACGTTGCGCTGCTACGCCGCCCGGCCGACCTCGACCAGGCCACGTGGTTGTCGCGGTGGCAGATCGACCACACGCCGGTCGCGATCGAGACCCAGTCGACCTTCGGCTACACCCAGAATGCCGTGGTGCGCGGGCTGACCGCCGGCGCACCGTCCATCTCGGCGATCGTGGAGGAACTGTTTCCGGCCGAAGCGATTTCCGATCTGCACGCGTTCTTCGGAGCGGCCGACGACGACGAGTTGCGCGACCGGATGGGGCGGATGCTTGCCAGCACAGCCGCCTTCGGCGCCAACGAGAATGTCGACACGGTGCCGACGAGCCGCTACGTGTACCGGGACCCGTTCGTTGAGCAAGGCAGTCCAGGGAAGGCAAGGTGAGCACATGACCACACTCGAAGAAGCGGTGGCGCTGGCACGCGAGGAGAGCGGCTTGGCGGTCGTGTCGACGCTGCGCGCCGACCAGACCATCCAGTCTTCCCTGGTGAACGCGGGCGTCCTGGCACATCCCGAAAGCGGCAGCCCCGTACTGGGTTTCGTGACCTACGGCCGCGTGAAGCTCGCGAACCTGAGGGCGCGGCCCCAGGTGGCGGCGACGTTCCGCAACGGCTGGCAGTGGGCGACCGTCGAGGGCAACGCCGAACTGGCCGGCCCGGACGATGCAGCGTCCTGGCTCTCCGACGGCGACCGGCTGCGGCTGTTGCTACGCGAGGTCTTCACCGCGGCCGGCGGCAGCCACGACGACTGGGATGAATACGACGAGACGATGGCCAGGCAGCGCCGCACGGTGGTGCTCGTTGCACCCACCCGGGTGTACAGCAACGGGTGACCCTTACGCTTCTGCGGTGACCCTGCGCAAGAGCGACGCCAACCGGGTGCGCACACTCACCCTGGACCGGCCCGACGCGCTCAATGCATTCAACGAAGCGCTCTACGAAGCGACCGCGACCGCGCTGGTCGAGGCCGCCGCGGATCCCGAGGTCGCAGTCGTCCTGCTCACCGGCAACGGCAGGGCCTTCAGCGCCGGAAACGACCTCAACGAGATGGCGGCCCGGATCGCCGACCCGTCGATGGCCGACCAGGGCAGTCACTTCACGTCGATGATCGACGCACTGACCGCCTTCCCCAAGCCGCTGATATGTGCGGTAAACGGGCTCGGAGTCGGGATCGGGACAACCATTCTCGGCTACGCCGACCTGGTCTTCATGTCGTCGCAGGCGCGGTTGAAATGTCCGTTCACCAGCCTCGGTGTCGCGCCCGAGGCGGCATCGTCCTACCTGCTGCCCCAGCTGATCGGACGGCAGAACGCGGCGTGGCTGTTGATGTCCTCGGAGTGGGTCAGCGCCGAAGAGGCGTTGCGCATGGGCTTGGCGTTCAAGATCTGCGAGCCTGACCAATTGCTCCCCGAAGCGCGGCGGCACGCCGAAATCCTTGCCGCGCGGCCCATTCCGAGCCTGATGGCGGTCAAGCAGACCATCGCCGAGCCGTCCAAGCCGGGAATCGCGGCCGCCACGGAGCGCGAGAACGCTCATTTCGCCGACTTGATGGGCGCAGCCGCCAATGCCGATGCGCTCGCTGCGTTCACCGAAAGTCGGCGAAAGACGGACAGTTAGCGGGTGCGGGGAGAGTGCGCTGCCGAGTCAGCGGCTCGCGGCAGACCGACTTCCGTTGTCGGCGAAGTGCGATTCGATGATCGCCCGCACTGTGCGCTTGCACCGGCCGCACTCAGAGCCGGCGCCGCAGACCGCCGCCACTTCTTTTGACGTCGAGGCGCCGTTGGCGACGACTTCGCTCACCACGTGACTGGTGACTCCGGTGCAGAGGCAGACAAACATGAAGATGACCTGTCAGTTCTCGGCGTCGATGCTCATCAGATGGGCGAATTTGCCGACGAACTGCGTGGGGTAGGCCCCGAGCCCGGCGTTCGACATCCATTCGGCGGCCGCGTCCGGGTGATCAATCCACTGGTGCGCGTTGATCTCGTTGTCGATCTCCTGCAGGATCATCACCTCCTGCCCATCGTCGAGCGCCCGGTACACCCAGATCTTGCGGACTCCTCCGCGCTTGAACCGGTCGAGCCCGTCGTGCACCTTGACCATCAGCGTGGACACGTCGTCCACCGACGACATCACGCCGACCACGATTCGCCCGACGTGGGTTTCCGGTGAGGGTGTGTCGAGATCGATCTTCTCGACGACCTGGCCGCCGAAGATCGGCGGGATGTCGTCGAGCCCGGCGATGTCGAACCACTCGAACACGGCGGGGGAGCCGATCACGTCGCGGATCGAATGAGCGTGCCGAATTCCAATAGTGACCAGCACGCGGCCCGGTTCCCATATCGACGTGTAGAGAACAACATGATGCGCTCCGATCGATGCAAGATTGCCGCGACGGCGCTTCAGCCAATTCCACATCCGGTCGATATCGTCGACACGAAAATCGCACGCGAGAATTAGTGAGTGCAAATTGAACTCACTCATCGTGGTCCTTCGTTCCGACGCGCTCGCAGGCATGTTAGCGCAGTCTATCCTTAGTCACCTGGGCAGTCCACCGGCCTCGACCGGCCGTCGGAGGTGCCGAAGTTTCTCGCCGCACCATGCGAGAACACGCCAGTCACTCTGCAGAAGTCAGACGACCGCCCGGTGCCTGCACTAGATTGATCCGCGTCAAAGGAGCCCACCAGACGTAGGACGCGCACGGCGCGAAGGAGCCAGCATGCACGGTGACCCAGACGTTCTCAAACTGCTCAACGAGCAGTTGACGAGCGAACTCACGGCCATCAATCAGTACTTTCTGCACGCCAAGATGCAGGAGAACTGGGGATTCACGGAATTGGCTGCCCATACGCGTGCCGAGTCATTCGATGAAATGCGGCACGCCGAGCAGATCACCGACCGCATATTGCTTCTCGATGGCCTGCCGAATTACCAGCGCCTATTTTCCCTGCGGGTGGGCCAGACCGTGCGCGAGCAGTTCGAAGCCGATCTCGCCATCGAATACGAAGTGGTGGGCAGGCTTCGGCCCGGGATCATGATGTGCCGGGAGAAGGAAGACGCGACGTCGGCCAACATCTTCGAGAAGATCCTGGCCGACGAGGAGAACCACATCGATTACCTCGAGACTCAACTCGAGCTGATGGGCAAGCTCGGCGAGGAGCTGTACCTGGCGCAATGCGTCTCCAGGCCGCCGAGCGGCACCTCCGCCTAGCCGTACCGCGGGCCGCGAGAACCCGTGTCTGCCGCCCGACACACCGGCCCACCGCCCCCGACCCGTAACGTTCCATAGCCTATCTAACGATATGGCTGGGTGACGGTCGTTCGCGAGGGGAGGCAGCTATGACGAATCAGGCACCGGCGGCCGTCTCGCCCCCGGAGTCGAGCAGCGCAGGCATCAGTATTCAGCGCCGCAACATCATCTTCGTTGCGGTTCTCCTCGGCATGCTGCTGGCCGCCCTGGACCAGACGATCGTGGCCACCGCGTTACCCACCGTCGTCGCCGACCTGGGTGGGGCCGGCCACCAGTCGTGGGTGGTCACGAGCTATCTGCTGGCATCGACCATCGTGACCGCGATAGCCGGCAAGCTCGGTGACCTGTTCGGCCGCAAAGCGGTGTTCCAGGCGTCGGTGGCGTTCTTCCTCGTCGGGTCGGTGCTGTGCGGCTTGAGCGGATCGATGACGATGCTCGTGGCATCCCGCGCGCTGCAGGGCATCGGCGGCGGCGCGATCATGGTGACGGCAATGGCCGTGATCGGTGAAGTCATCCCGCTGCGCGAACGCGGCCGGTACCAGGGCGCACTGGGCGCGGTGTTCGGTGTCACCACCGTGATCGGCCCACTGCTCGGCGGGTTCTTCACCGATCACCTCTCGTGGCGGTGGGCCTTCTGGATCAACATCCCCGTCGCGATCGTGGTGCTGCTCGTGGGCATCGCGGCAATCCCCGCCCTGGCCAGGACCGCCCGACCGGTCATCGACTACGCGGGCATTCTGTTCGTCGGCCTCGGCGCCTCGGGTCTCACGCTGGCGACCAGTTGGGGCGGCGGCGAATACGCGTGGGGCTCACCGGTCATCATCGGCCTGTTCGCAGGTTCCGCCGCGGCGCTCGCCGTCTTCGTGTGGGTGGAAACCCATGCAGCCGAGCCGATTCTGCCGATCCGGCTGTTCGCCAGCCCGGTATTCACCGTGTGCTGCATTCTCGGCTTCATCGTCGGTTTCGCGATGCTCGGGGCGCTGACGTTCCTGCCGACGTTCATGCAGTTCGTCGACGGTGTTTCGGCGACGACCTCGGGCCTGCGCACGTTGCCGATGGTGGCCGGCATGCTCGTCACGTCGATAGGAAGCGGCAATATCGTCGGCCGCACCGGCAGGTACAAAGTGTTCCCGGTGGCCGGAACCGCGATCATGGCGGTGGCGTTCCTGCTGCTGTCGACGATGGACGCCGCGACGCCGACGTGGCAGCAGTCGGTGTATCTGTTCGTGCTCGGCTCCGGGATCGGGCTGTGCATGCAGGTGCTGGTGCTCGTCGTGCAGAACACCGCGAACTTCGTCGACCTCGGCGTGGCCACCTCGGGTGTCACCTTCTTCCGCACCATCGGAAGTTCCTTCGGGGCAGCGATCTTCGGGTCGCTTTTCGCCAACTTTCTCGCCGGCCGGATAGGGCCCGCGTTGGCGGCGGGGGGAGCGCCGGCCCGCGCGGCACAGTCGCCGCAGGCGCTTCACGCGCTGCCGCCGGAGGCGGCCGCACCGATCGTGCACGCGTACGCCGACTCGCTGGGCATGGTGTTCCTGTGCGCGGTCCCAGTGGCGATCGTCGGCTTCGTGGTGTCACTGTTCCTCAAGGAGATACCGCTTCGCGAGATGGACGCGGTGTCGGCGACAGACCTCGGCGAGGGCTTCGGCATGCCGGGCACGGAGTCACCCGAGAAGATACTTGAGGTGGCCATCGGTCGCCTGATGCGCAACACCCCCGAGATCCGGTTGCGGAGCATCGCCGGGCAGGCGGGCTGCGAATCCAACATCGCCAAACTCTGGGCCCTGCTTCAGATCTACCGCCAGAGCCAGGTCTTCGGATCGGCGCGGCTGACCGACATCGCCGAACGGCTTCGGGTCCCGCGCGAGGTGCTCGAGGCGACGTTCGAGCAGTTGGTCGATTGCGGTTACGCGTTGCGCACCGGCGATCAGCTCTGGTTGACCCAGGCGGGAGTGAGCCAGGTGGACTGCGCCTCGGCGGCACTCGCGAACCGGATCGTGGACAAGCTGGCGGCGTCGGCCGCCGTCGACGGCCGCCCGGATCGCGAGCAGGTCGAGGCCGCGCTCGAGCGAATCGGGCACCGGCTGCTCGTCCAACGCGACTGGGATGACCAGGCCGTCACATCGGCTGCGGCCGGCTGACCCAGCCGGCGCCCGGCGTACGATTCCGGCCATGAGCCGTATCGGAGATTTCGCCGACGACGACGCTGCCGGTTGGGCCGTCAAATCGCCCGACATCGGGAGCGGAATGGTCGCCTTCACCAACGCCGTCTACAAGAAGAACCGGCTGCCGATGAGGGTGCGCGAGTTGGCGCGGATGGTCATCGCGCTCGACAACGAGTGCGTGGTGTGCCAGCACACCCGTGACTCGGAGGGCCTGGCGGCGGGCGTCGACGAGGACCTCTACGACCACGCGGCCGAATGGCGGACGTGGCCCGGGTACAGCGCCCAGGAGCGCGTCGCCGCCGAATTCGCCGAGCGCTTCGCCGCCGACCACACCGGCCTGCGCGACGACGAGGACTTCTGGGAGCGTGCGGGGCGCGAGTTCAGCGACGAACTGATGGCCGATCTCGCACTCTCGTGCGCAATGTGGCTGGGCATGGGCCGTATGCTGCGCACGCTGGACATCGGCCAAACCTGCAGGATCACCCTGTAACACGGCGCCAAGCCCTGCAGAATGACTGCTGTGACATCACCGGCAGCTAAACCTCTCGCCGCAGCGGCCATCGCCCAGCTCGAGTCCGACGGCGTCGCCACCCTGATCGGCACGGTGGTCAACCCCGCAGGCCTCACCCACGCGAAGACGGTTCCGCTGCGCAAGATGGGCGCCTTCGCAGAACCGGGCCTCGGCGCCAGCCCCGTCTGGCATGTGTTCACGATCGACCAGACCGGCATCGTCTTCAGTGACGCCACCGGCGTCGTCGGAGACCAGCGAATCCGCATCGACCTCGGCGCGCTGCGCATCCTCGGAGACGGATTGGCTTGGGCGCCAGGCTCTTTCTATAACCAGGACGGCGAGCCTGACCCGTACTGCAGCCGCGGAGCGTTGGCCCGCATCGAGCGCAGGCTTGACGACGCCGGTATCGACGCGCTCGTCGGCCACGAAATGGAGTTCCTGCTCGTCGCTGCCGACGGCGGCCGGCTGCCTGCCCACATGTGGGCGCAGTACGGCCTGGCCGGCGTGCTCGAATACGAGGGATTCGTTCGTGACGTCACCGACGCGGCGACGAGTTCCGGAGTGTCCATCGAACAGTTCCATCCCGAGTACGGGGTGAACCAGTTCGAGATCTCGCTCACCCCGCAGACGCCGGTCGCCGCCGCCGATGCGCTGCAGCTGATCAGAATGATCGTCGGCAGGGCCGCCAGGCGTTACGGGTTGCGGGTGAGCCTGTCGCCCGTGCCGTTCGCAGGAAGTGTGGGTTCGGGTGCGCACCAGCACTTTTCGTTACAAAGGGATGGCAAGCCGCTGTTCTCCGATGGTTCGGGCGCCCGCGGGATGACCCCGGAAGGGGAGTCCGCCGTCGCCGGCGTGGTGGCAGGCCTGCGCGACGCGCAAGGCGTGCTGTGTGGCTCCATCCTGTCCGGGCTTCGCATGCAGCCCGGGCACTGGTCGGGCGCGTTCGTCTGCTGGGGCACCGAAAACCGCGAGGCCGCCGTGCGGTTCCTGGTCGGCGGCCACAGCAATCCGTTGGGCGCGAACGTGGAAGTGAAGGTGATCGACCCCTCGGCGAACCCGTACTTCGCGACGGCGGCGATCCTCGGGCTGGCGCTCGACGGGATCGAGCGCAACCTCACCTTGCCCGCCGAAACCGCGGTGGATCCGTCGAACCTGACCGACGAGCAGCACACGGCTGCCGGCATCACGCTGTTGTCGACCGATCAGGGCGAGGCACTGAACATGTTGGCGGACTCCACCCTGATCCGCGGCATCCTCGGCGACGAGGCGGTCGACGCCATCGTGGCGGTGCGCCGCTACGAGCAGCAGACGTACGGCCAGCTCGGCGACGACGAACTCGCCGACAAGTTCCGCCTGGCCTGGAGTGTCTGAGCTGTCCACGTTGAGCGAACGGATCGATCAGGTGCCATTGATCGACCACCACGTGCACGGCTGCTGGCTTCAGCCCGGCGACCGAGCGCGGTTCGAGAACGGTCTCAACGAGGCCGACACCGAGCCGCTCGCCGACTTCGACTCGGCCTTCGACACGCAACTGGGCTTCGCGGTGCGCACCCACTGCGCACCACTTCTCGGCCTGCCGAGCCATGTCGACGCCGACACGTACTGGGATCGTCGCTGCGAGTTGGGGGAGCCGGAGGTCGGTCGCCGCTTCCTGTCGTCGGCCGGGGTGTCCGATTGGCTGGTGGACACCGGATTCGGCGAAGGGGTAAGCGATCTCGACGAAATGGCCGCCGTGTCCGGTGGCAGCATCCATGAGATCGTCCGGCTGGAGTCGGTGGCCGAGGAAGCCGCGGCGGTACCCGGCGGCTACGCCGGCGCGTTCGAGCAGATCCTCGCCGAGCGGGCGGCCTCAGCCGTGGGCACCAAGTCGATCCTCGCCTATCGCGGCGGATTCCAGGGCGACCTGTCCGAGCCGTCGGCGAGTGACGTCGCCGAGGCGGCGGCACGATGGCGCGACGCAGGCGGCACGCGATGCACCGACCGCGTCCTGCTGCGGTTCGGTCTCCATCAGGCGCTGAAACTGGGCAAGCCGCTGCAGTTCCACGTGGGCTTCGGTGACCGGGACTGCGACCTGCACACCGTCAACCCGCTATACCTGCTGGACTTTCTGCGGGTGTCGGGCGACACACCGGTGATGTTGTTGCACTGCTACCCCTTTGAGCGAGAGGCGGGCTACCTGGCGCAGGCGTTCAACAACGTCTATCTCGACGGCGGCCTGGCGATCAACTACCTCGGAGCGCAATCGCCGGCGTTCATCGGCCGCCTGCTCGAAATGGCGCCGTTCCGCAAAATCCTCTACTCCTCCGACGGGTTCGGTCCTGCCGAACTGCATTTTCTCGGAGCACTTCTGTGGCGCAACGGGATTCGTCAAGTCCTGCGGCGATTCGTCGATGCCGGCGAGTGGAGCGAAGCCGACGCCATCCGGGTCGTCGACCTGATCGCACACCGCACCGCCCGGCGGGTCTACGGACTCGACTGACTCACACGAGTCCGGTCGCGTCGAACACCCAGGAGGTGTCGGCGGACGCGAGGCCGTCGGTGAACGATTGCGGCGCCTGCGACAGCAGCGTGTTGAAGTCCGAGTAATCCTTCCAGAGGGTGATCTTGTCGCCCTCCACGCGATGCACCGACACGAAGGCCAGCCGAACGGTCTCCCCGCTGTGCCAGCCCCAGGTTTCGGAGTGCTCGTATATGACGTCGACCCCGTTGCTCAGCAGCAGGCCATCGTGGTTGACGTACGACGACAGCGACTCCAGCCCGATTTTCAGTCGTGCGACGATGTTTTCGGGACCGCGGGCCGCAGCTGCGGGCATCGGCATGTCGACGTACAGACAGTCGTCGGACAGGAACGTCTTCAGCTGATCCCAGTCGCGGTCGGACAAAGCCTTCCACATGCCGAGGACGATTTCTTCAACAGACACCGGTCAACCCTACGTCCAGGCGTCGGGTTGACGGCCGTCGATGTCGGTGAAGCCGTATTCGCGCGCCAGCTCCGCTGAGGTCACCGACTGCTGGTTCCACCGGGCACGCCGCTCGTCGGCGGCGATCGCAGCGATTCCCCTGCCGACGAACCGCGGCGATTCGGACTCGGCGAAACCCGGCGGTGCGGTCGGCAACCCGCCGCCGCGGGCCGGGTCGAGGGCCGTGCGCCAGTCGGCCTCGGTGACACCCCAGTTGTCGAGCATCATCTCCGAGCGCAGCCAACCCGGTGTCACGGCAACGGCCGTCGCTCCGTAGGGCCGGAGTTCGTAGCCGTGCGTGAAAGCCAAGCGGTTCACCGCGGTCTTGGCGAGGTCGTAGAACACCGACAGCCGGTAGTTCTCGTCGTTGTAGCTGCGGGTGCCGTCAGTGACCTCGACGACCAGCCCGCCCGGCCGCTCGATCAACAGCGGATGCAGACAGTGCGAGGTGATCAGGTGGGTGTCGACGGCCAGCCGGAGGATGCGCAGCCCGTCGTCCAGATCGTGTTCCCAGATCGGCCTGTTCCACGTCCGCGGCGGCCCTTTGAGAATTTCGGCCCCCCAGATGTCGTTGACCAGGATGTCGATGCGGCCGTAATCGTCGCGGATTCGGCGCCCGAGCGCGCGCACCTCGCCGGCCTCCAGATGGTCGACCTGCACCGCAACGCCCTGGCCGCCGAGTTCGTCGACGAGCGCCGCGGTCTCCTCGATGGTTTCGGGTCTGTCGTAATCCGACTTCTTCCCGCCGGAGGCCGAGCTGCGCCCGGTACACACCACCGTCGCGCCCGCCTCGCCGAGCGCCGCGGCGATGCCGCGACCCGCTCCTCGCGTCGCCCCGGCGACCACGGCCACCCGGCCGCTCAGCGCCCGGCCGTCCGATTGCGGATCCATCTGCGCAGTATCGCGCGAAACCACGTGCATCTACCGGACTTCAGCAGTCAAGCGGCATACTCGCGAAGGTGACCCCACTGCAGCGATACATCGCAGAAGAAATAGCCACCGACCACGTCGACGGGCTGATGCCGCGACGCGAGGCGCTGCGCAGGCTGGCGCTGCTCGGGGTGGGTACCGCGGCGGCGACTGCACTCATCGCAGCGTGCGGGGAGAACAAGAAGACCACGACCGAGGCGCCTGCCACGTCGACGGGCGCTGTGACGTCGAGCGCGCCTGCGGTCGCCGCCGCGCCGCCGCCCGGATCCGACAAGACGCTGCCCACCGAGCCGATCACCTGGCCCGGGCCCCAGGGCGATCTTCAGGCCGCCTGGGCGCAGGCGCCCGATGCGCGCGGGGGCGTACTCGTCATCCACGAGAACAAGGGCCTCAACGACTGGGTCCGGTCGGTGGCGGGCCGGTTCGCCGGGATCGGCTTCTCTTCGTTGGCCATCGACCTGCTCTCGGCGCAGGGCGGCACCGGAAAGTTCGCCGATCCGGCGCAGGCCACCGCGGCGCTGGCGCAACATCCCGCCCGAGCAGCTCGTCGCGAATCTCAAATCCGGCGTCGGTGAGCTACAACGGCGCGTTCCGGCAAGAAGGTCGCGGTGGTCGGCTTCTGCATGGGCGGGGGACTCGTCTGGCAACTGCTGGCCTCAGGTACACCCGAGCTGGCGGCCGCCGTCCCGTTCTACGGACCGGCTCCTGACAACCCCGACTTCGCCGGCTCCAAAAACGTTGCGGTGCTTGGCTTCTACGGTGCACTCGATCAGCGCGTCACCTCAACCGAACCGGTCGTCAAGGCCGCGCTCGACAAAGCCGGACTGGTACACGAGCTGGTGACCGAGCCCGACGCCAACCACGCGTTCTTCAACGACACCAGCGATCGGTACAACGAGAAAGCGGCCGCCGACGCGTGGCATCGCGTGCAGGACTGGTTCGGGCGATACCTTGCCTAGCGCACGCGAGCCGATCCCTCAGTTTGAAGCGGCTTGGCCGAAACTTGGCGCGCTTCACACAGCTTTGCTCGCCGATGCCACCATTTACCCATAAGAATTGGCCAGCAGGGGATTCCGTCCCTCTTACTGGCGGCCGCGGTGTAGCGGGCCGTCGGTGTGCCAGAAACCGGCAGCGATGTCGCCACCGGACTTCGTAGCGGTGTGGTAGCCGCGGCGTTGTTCACCACTCATCTATGGCGGCAGGTGCACCCGGCCAGCGCTGATCCATCGCGCCAAATGCTCACGACCGACTTAACGGCGCTGACAGATGACGCGGAGCAGCAAATTTACGGGCTCCGCAGCCCGCTCGGGCTGGAGGCCCATTTGAAACGCGTGCAATACATCGTCTGCTCGCCGCGGCGACCGTTACGGGCGCATGTGGTCAACGCGTGGGTGCTCCCCAGTAGGCCTTGGACCGCACCGGGATTCGCCTTCTCGCTACTTGTTTTCACCGTCTGGCAACCTTGAATTCACCAGAATGGGTATTCCAATCCTCGGGATTCCTAATACGGTTGGTCCCGGACATGGGAGGGAAGCACCTCCGCATATAGCAAATCCAGAAAGGACAAAACAGTGGGAAAGCACGAACTACGGCCTGGGCGGCCGGCAAAGCTGACGAAGGTTGTCGGTCTGGCCGGGATGGCGACTGCGGCGGCCGCGCTGGCTATGAGCGTCGGCGCGGGTACGGCGGAAGCAGGGCCGCTCAACAATATATTTCACCCCCACCCGCCCGGCACGGGCGGGTCGGCACCGAAAGCGCAGGCAAACGCAGCAACGCCAAGTCTGGCAAGCAGAGGCCCTGACATCGGCTCGGTCCTGAGCTCGATCGCCCCGTCGATCTACAACCCCGGTCCGTTCACGATCGGTCATGTGACGAACCCGACCCTGCCGGCGGGTTCCCAGTATGTCGGCCAATTCATCGTGAAGCCGGCCGTTCCTGGGAAGCAGCCCTTCACGGCGGTCACCGGCTTCCAACTGCCGTTCTGGACCATCAACCCCACCACCGGCGCGCCAGTTCCTGCGGCCTGATTGGTTCACGGACGGGCTAGGCACGGCCCACTCGCGCTGCGCGGGTGGGCCGTGCTTCTTTTTGCCAGTGAGGAACGCTTCCGGTGACCGGCACCGGAAAACGGTTCCGGATCTGCTTGCAGTGTCCGGCGGGTCAGCGACGGTATCCGTGCAGGATTATGTATTGAGCCGCAGTCCTTTTGCGCACGTCGTCTTGTTTCTCGGAGGAGGTTTCGAAGGCGTATCGGCCAGCGCGGGCGGAGCAATGGAACCGCGGTTGCATCCGTTGGACGTTTACACCCCCGTCGAGGCATTTTGCGCTCGGCAAGCCGGCCACTCCTTGGATCAGTGCGGCTTCTGCTGCGACCTCCTGCGCGGCTAGCTGGTCGACGACATGCGCCGCCGCCGCGGCGTCTTTGGCCTGAAACACCATCGTGTCACGCAACGACACGGATCCGACGCCGGCCAGGGTGAAGAGGGCGGCTGATTCCGTTGGATCGGTATGGAAATGTAGCGCCGCCGGTGCGGAGTACACGCCGATGTCAGGGGTGACCGCGTACGGCAAAGCGGGCAATGGGTGGGCCAAGAGCCCGTTCGGGTCGACCGATAGGGGCTGGCGAGACGCGACGGGTCCGTAGGCGCGAATAGATCAATGCGCGGGCCTTGCAGCTCAAGGGTGCTCGCGATCAGTTCGGTCGCCGTCTCTGCAGGCTTGTTGGTATGCAACCACTGGTAGAGAACGTAGGGCCCGTGCGAGGTAAAGCTTTCCACGATGGCGCCTTGGGCCATGTTGAACGCCGACGCGGCCGCGTCGGCATGGCGCGGAATCGACGTGGCCCGCCTGCTGCGTGTCGGTGACGCCCAGCTCCGCGGCGGCTGCGGCCGCCGCGCTCGGATCGGAGAACCGCATCACCAGGTTGACCAGCGATGTATTCGGCACGGACTCGCCTTCGGTACTCCGTGAGGTGGAGAACCCGGCGACGACGCCGGCTTGGCCGCGATGTTGGCGCGCGACAGCCCTACGTCGGCGCGCAAAGCTTGCGCACTTTCCACTGCGCCGGTATTGAAAACGACGAGTTCCCGCAATGCGGCGTCGACCTCGCTGGGGACGACGACCGCGGCGGCGGCCATTCGCTGTCCCTCGAGAATGACCCCGGTGTTGACGCTGGGCGTAAGACTCAGCGGCACAGCCGTTGTCGGGTAGCTTCCGGGGTCGAGCAGAGCCACCGTGACGCCGTCAGGATTCTTCTGGTCGGTGGGCTCAACGGACGTACCCGCAACCGTCGATTCACAGCCGGTGATGACAAGCGCTGCGGCCGTTGCCAGCGCGCTCGCCCACACTCGGGTCTCGCGCGGCGCGTCAGTCGTTTTCGACTCCCGCATCGCTGTGACGGGATTTTGCGCGTACTCGACTTAGGCATTCGCTTGGGCAGTGGCGCAAGCCATTTGGGCGTCGTGTGCGTCTTTGTTGAGGTCGGTTGCTGTCGAGTTGAGGGTGTCGCCGCCACCGCGAACTCCCATGACGACGACGAGCTTCGCGGCGCTGAAGGACCACGAGCGCATCGGCGCCGTGACCTCCGGCGGCACACCCGGTATCGCCAGACGCATTGAGCGCCGCCCCGGCCGCTTGCTTCAGGGCGGTCCTGCCTGCCAAGTTGGCGTTGCCGACGGTCTGATCGTCGTAATTCACGAAGTTGCCGCTGCCGGCGCTGTAATCCGCGAAATCCTCGTAGTTGATCGCGGCGTAATTCACTGCTTTGTTGAACAGATCGCAGGCATCCCTCGTCGGATCGCCGGAAGACTGCATGGGGGCCGCGTCTGGGACTGCTCCCTGAGGCGCACCGGTGGGTCCGAGGCGACCTGGCGCTGCCGCGGCATCGGGGAGGACGCCGGGTGCAGCAGCGGCTTCCGAGGACGGTCCCAGGAACAGGGGCCGGCGGTTGCGGCTGATCGGGGCCGGTTGGATCCGCGGATGCGGTAGGACATACCGCCACCCCGACGCCGAACGCAACCAACGCGGTAGCCACCGTCCGCCCACAATCGTGAAATGACTCATCGTTTCCTTCCAGATAGTCGGTTCCCACTGGCTATCAGCTGGGAATCGGGATCCCGAACCGATCTCGGCCAGTCTGCACGCCACCCGCCCCTCCAGACCGCGGGTGTCGCCGTTCTCGACAGCCGTGCAGATATCGAAGGTCAGCTCCGGGACCGATGGTCGATCGGCCACCTTTCTCAATCGTGAACGGTTCCCAAACAGCCGGTGCCTCAGAGCGATCTATTGCGTGTCTTCGACACTGAGCCATCGCCGCCTCTCGTACACCGCGGTCCGGAGACGCCCGGTGGATGGGAACCGGGTGCTAACTGTTGGGACTGCGTTCACCGTTTGGACACTCGGTCCATCAAAGATTCCACCGGACAGACCCCATGGGGACTTCGGACGATGAGAGGCGCCAACACGACATGTTAAATCGTTTTGCCACGCTGGCTGCTTGTGCATGCTGGTCCCAGTGGGGACGGCTCCACTCGCTCTGGCGGACGATCCGCCTCCACCGGTGGTGCCGGTCGGCGATGCCGTCCTAGCCCCGGGCGACCGGGCGGGCCGGGACCCGCCGGACCTGTGCCATCCGCCCCTCCCGGTGTCTTGAAGACACCTGATGGCTATACCTTGACGGTGCAGGGAGGCAACGAGTCGATGGAGCCGGTGGCGGCGCTTACGGGCGCGCCGACCTCACGCGAATACCTGGTGGACGGCACGTTCAGCGGCTCGGTGACGGGTGCGGGTGGCCCCAAGCTCGCCGGCGGATCGTTGGAGGCCGGGTATCAGATCGGCTGCGGAATCGCCCAGGATGACATCGAAAGCATCATCTCGGCGGGCATTACCCCGGGCCTCTCGATACCGTTTACTAATCCTAGCGGTTCCATCTTCCCGCTCACCATCACGCCATCCCTTGCCTATCAGATGAAGATTGACCTCAAGCCTGGCACGGTCAACATCGTTCCGATCGACAAGAAGACGTTCAAGGGCACGAGTCCGAAGATCAACATCACCGGTCTGCGCGTCAAATTCGACCAGTGTGCCGGGTCCTCGTTCATTCGGTCGTACGCGACCCTGACCAGCTCGACCGATGACACCGACGACGTCGTCACCTATATCGGTGTCACGAAAATGGTTTGACGTCACAAGGTTTCGCCTACTGATCTACGCCCGCGTAGCCTGGCCTGCTCACGTCGCGTGCCCCTCGCCAATGGCGGGGGGCACGTCGTCTTTTCTTGTAAGGCGCGAGACCCGCAGCCGGACGCCGGGAACGGCGCGACCTATCGAGGCCACAGCCGCGGTGTCCGATCACCTGCCGGTAGTGCGCTCTCGCCGCCGCGCTTGGCGTTCACGCCCGAAGTCGGCCGTTTGACGAACGCGCGTCTTCCACAGCTGAGTGACGCACCCGAAGGGCCTGGCCCAACTAGTAGACACCGTCCACGTCTGGGTTCGGCGTTCATGAGGAGGGCGGCGCACGGTGCGGCGGGAAGCGTCGGCGGGTTCCGGTTCCGCGGACGGCGACAACCTGGAAAATATCGCGAATAGTGCCGTTGCTCGGCGCGCGCGAAGTTTGCCGATGTGTTATAACGCCACCGTTATCCGCGCGCTGCCGGGTGTCGTAAAAAGCTTGTTAGTCGAAAATCGGGCGTGAACTGTTGGCGCCCCGTTCACCGTGTGGACACTCGCTCCATCAAAGATTCGACGGACAGATCCCGTGGGGAACTCGGACGAGGAGAGGCGCCAACACGACATGTTGAATCGTTTTGCGACAGTGGCTGCTGTTTGCATGCTGGTCCCAGTCGGGACGGCTCCGCTCGCTCTGGCGGACGATCCGCCCCCGCCCGTGTTTCCGGCCGGCGACGTCGCACCCCCGCCAAACGCCGGACCACCACCAGACACCGGTGTTGTCGCATCCGGGCCGCCGGGCGATCGCACATACCACCGACGGGCGGACATTGACGGTCCTCGCGAAGGACGAGACGCAGCTGCCGGTGCCGCCCCTTACGACCTCGTTGGCGTCGCGCGACTGGCTTGTCGGTGCCACCTTCACCGGGACCGGAATGGGCTCGGCGAAGGGCGGATCGATGGAGGTCGGGTATCAGATCGGCTGTGCGATCGAGATGGACAAGATCAAGCTGAACGGCAGTGTCGGCATCGGCGCCGGCGCTCTCTCATTGAGTGGGACGGGAACTGTGGGCCTTCCGGGCACGCTCAGCTTCCCGATCCAGGGTCAGATCGAGGTCGAGCCCAGGCCGGGCACGATCACCAACGTCTCGGTGGACAAGAAGTCGTACAAGGGCAACTCGACTCGCGTCACCGTCAAGGACATCCACATCAAGGTCGACAACTGCGTCGGTGCGTCATCGCTGCGCTCCTACGCCATCCTGACCAGTTCCAACGGTGACACCGACGACGTCGTCGCCTACTACGGCGTCACGAAGGTGTTCTGAGTCAGGATGACTCGTCCTCCCGCGAACAGCACTCATCGGGTGACGGTGCAGCACCGTGTCGCCGCCACCCTGGCGGCAGGGATGCTGGCCGTCGGCGCGGCGGTCGCCTTGGCGGCGACCGCCGCGGCGGATGACCCACCACCCCCGCCGGCACCTACAGGTTTCCTGCCGCCGGCAGGGACGCTTCAGAATTTCTTGCCGCAAGGCGGGATGGCGCCGGGGTCGGGTTACGACTTCGTTCTGGGTCAGGCTCCGATTCCCACCGCGGCGGGCGGCCAGCCCGCTCCGCAAGTGGTGGGGCCGGACGGCCAGCCCGTCTCGGCGGCGCCGTCGACGACAATCGTCGACCAGCAGGCGATCCAAGCCCTCAAGCCAACCAATTTCGCCCTGGCGGGACAGGGTCAACAATCGTTCTACAGCAACACGCCCGCCGCTCCAGACGCCCCGCCGCCCGGCTTCCTCGAGAACGCCAAGGGGGCGCACGGCCTCTGGAACTATCAGATGGGCAAGGTAGCGCCCGACCAGCTTGGCCAGCCGCTGCCCGGGACCGCCCCGCCGCCGGAACAAACGTTCCATTGGGTGTCGTGGACTTCCTACCGGATCCGGCGGTTCCAGGGGCGCCGTTGCCGCCATGGGCGCCGCCTCCTCCACCACCAGCCGGTTGACACGCCCCTGGTCACGGCGCGGCCCTGAAATCGCCTGAGACGCACCGCTCAACGTGGCGCGGGGTTCCAGATTTTGTCACCTACCGAGCGCGTTGTTCACGAACCGTTAGGACACCAGTCGGATAGGCGTCGTTGATGGCACAGACGTACCGGTTCTCATTCGAGTCATGCGCGTAGCCCAGGTCGCGAACTTCTACGGACCGCGCTCGGGCGGACTGAGGACGGCAGTGGACCGCCTCGGTGCGGAGTACTCCGCCGCGGGCCACGATGTTTTTCTGATTGTGCCCGGCCAGCGACCCGACTGCGTCGACTTACCATCCGGCGTCACGCGGATCTCGCTTCCCGCCAGGCTGATCCCCTTCACCGGTGGCTATCGAGCGGTGTTGCCGCGGGCTGTAGTGGCACTGCTGGACGACCTCGCAGCCCGACGCCATCGAGGTATCCGACCGCCTCACGTTGAGCTCGCTCGGCCGCTGGGGCACGGCAACACGATGTCGCCACCGTGATGATCTCCCACGAACGGCTCGATCGCCTTGTCGGACAGATACTTCCCCGCCGCGTCAGCCCGCACCATCGCCGACTTCGCGAACCGGCGAACCGCCGCCGAGTACGACGCGGTGGTGTGCACCACCGCGTTCGCCCGCGCGGAGTTCGACCGGATCCGCGCGCCGAACGTGCTCACGGTGCCACTAGGTGTCGACCTCGAACAGTTCCATCCCAGCCGACATTCCGCGTCGATGCGGCAGCGCTGGGCACACCGCGACCAACCCTGCTGGTGCACTGCGGTCGTCTTTCGGTCGAAAAACATGCCCATCGAAGCATCGATACCGTTGAGGCGCTCCGTGATTCGGGGGTGGACGCGCGGCTCGTGGTGGTCGGCGACGGGCCGATGCGAGCACGGCTGGAGCGACAGGCGGCGCGGCTGCCGGTCGACTTCACCGGATACATCGGGTGCCGGGACACGGTGGCGACCATCCTGGCGTCCGCCGATGTGGCGCTGGCCCCCGGGCCGCACGAGACCTTCGGGCTCGCTGCACTGGAAGCGCTGGCGTGCGGCACCCCTGCGGTGGTTTCCCGAACGTCAGCCCTCGCCGAGATTCTCACCGCCGACAGCGGAGCCACCGCGGACAACGACCCGTTCGCGATCGCTGACGCCGTGTCGTCGGTCGTCAGCAAGCCGGAAGAGCTGCGGCGTACGAACGCACGTCGGCGGGCGGAGGAGTTCACGTGGCCGCGGGCAGCGGCCGGGATGCTCGCCGCCTTGGGCGCGGCATAGCCACTTGGTGGGGCCAGGCGCTACGTTTGCGGTGTGGCGGGTGCTGCGAGCGGTCCGGCGGAAGCTGAGCGAACAAGGACCCTGTGGTTCGCGCTACTTCTCACACTTGCCAACGGTTTCCTCGACGCGCACACCTATATCGCCCGCGGCCACGTCTTTGCCAACGTGCAGACCGCCAACGTCATCTTCTCCGCAATCCATCTGTCGGAGAGACAGTTCGAGGCGGCGCTGGCACACGTATGGCCCCTGCTGGCCTTCATCGCGGGCATGCTGCTGGCGTCTCACATCAAGTCGGGCCGCATGGAGCGCGTGCTGCCGCATTCGCTGCGCTGGACCATGGGAGTTCAGGCCGTCGCTCTCGCGATCATCGGTTTCGTGCCCGCGTCGGTCAACCACAGTTATGTCACGGTGCCGATCTCGTTCCTCGCGGCAGTGCAGATCGGCCTCTTCCGCCGAGTCGAGGACCTGGCCTATCTACCGGTTGCCACCACGGGCAGTCTGGCCCGTGTCGTGGAATCGGCCTACGACAGCGTGGTCGAAAAGAGCCCCGCAGCGCGCCGCGCGCTGGTCGTTTACGGCACCTTGACCGCTGCGTTCGCCGCTGGAGCACTCGTCGGCGCGATCGCCACCAACGCTTGGGGAGTGCACGCGATCTGGCTGCCTGCGGGGTTCCTCGCGATCACGCTGTGCCTGTTCATCGTCGAGCAACGCGACTGATCCCTGACGGGCTGAACCGGTCCCGGCCGGGAAACGTGTCCAATAGGGACGAGAAGTTAGGGCACACGATGAAGAAGATCTGGTTCTCCATGGCGGCGCTGGCCGTCGTCGCGGCGATGGTCACCGCGTGCGGCGGATCAAGCGGGACCGGCAAAACGACCGACACGCCGGCGGCAGCACAGAGCACGACGGCCGGCAGCCAAGTCCGCGCGGCCGCGGGCGGCGCCGCCATCACGATCCAGAACATGGCATTCGGTGAAGCGCTCACGGTTGCTCCGGACGCAGAGATCACCGTCGCCAACAACGACTCGGTCGAGCATTCGGTCACTTCGGATACCGCAGGCGCATTCGACGTCGAGGTCGACAGCAATGAGAAGAAGACACTCAGCGCTCCGAGCCAACCGGGAGATTATCCGTTCCACTGCAAGTACCACCCGAACATGAAGGGCACCCTGATCGTCAAGTAGCGGCGTTTAGAGGCGGCCGGCATCGGGCATCCCCGGGCGATGGCTCATCAGCCCGCGGTGCTCTTCGACATCGACGGCACCCTCACAGACTCCAATTACCTGCATATCCACGCCTGGTGCAGGGCCTTTCACGACGTCGGCATTGCCGTCGAGGCGTGGCGGATCCATCGCTGCATCGGCATGGACGGGTCACGGCTGTTGAAGTTCTTGACCGGCGACGCTGACGAGAAGGTGCAGGAGCAGGCCAAGGACCTCCACCTGCGCTACTTCCGGGAGTCCGCCCCGCTGCTGGGCCGGTTGCCCGGCGCGCGGGAATTGCTCGGCCGAATCAACGAGCTCGGTCTGCAGATCGTGCTGGCGACGTCGGCCAGCGAGGACGAGCTGTCGCTGCTGCGCGACGTGCTCGACATTGACGATCTCGTCTCCGCGATGACCTCGTCGAAGGACGTCGACGTCGCCAAGCCGGAGCCGGGCATCATCGAGGTCGCATTGCAGCGAGCGGGCGTCGACGCCGATGAAGCCGTCTACGTCGGCGACGCGGTGTGGGACATCGTGGCCTGCAAAAACGCAGGCGTGCACTCGATCGGCTTGCTCAGCGGCGGGATATCGCGCGAAGAACTGAAAAACTCAGGCGCCGAGCAGGTTTTCGACAACACCCGCGAGTTGTGTGAGCGGATCGACGACACGAAGATCGCGACACTTCGCAGCTAGGCGGCTGCTAGCGCGGGGTCCAGGCAACCGGTAGTGCCTTGATGCCGTGGATGAACGCCGAATGCAGTCGGTCGGGCTCCTCAGTCGCCGTGATATCCGGCAGTTGGCGGTGCAGTTCCTCGAAAGCGACGGTGATCTCGCGCCGGGCGAGGTTGGCACCCAGGCAGAAATGCGCGCCTCCGCCGCCGAACCCCACATGCGCGTTCGGATGGCGCCGCACGTCGAAGGTCCACGGGTCGGCGAACTTCGACTCGTCGCGGTTGGCCGACCCGTACCAGAGGGTCACCTTGTCGCCGGCAGCCATGTTCGCGCCGCTCAGTTCGACGTCACGGGTCACCGTCCGGCGCATGTACGCCACCGGCGACGCCCAGCGCACGATCTCCTCGACCGCCGTCGGCGCCACCGCGTCGTAATCGCTCCACCAGTCGTCGCGCTGCTCGGGGTACCGGCTCAGGGCCAGCACGCCGTGGCTGATCGCGTTGCGGGTGGTCTCGTTGCCCGCCACGACCAGCAGGATGAAGAACGAGGCGATCTCCGCGGACGTGAGCCCCTCGCCGTCGAGTTGTGCCTGCACGAGGCTGGTGGTCAGATCGTCGCCGGGGGCGACCCTTCTGTCGTCGGCCAACGCGGTGGCGTATGCGCCGATGTCCACCGCGACCTGAAAGAACTCATCGAAGTCGGTCGCGATGTCAGGATCGCCGAAGCCCAGAATCACGTTGGTCCAGTGGAAGACCCGGTCATGGTCCGGCTCGGGAATGCCCATCAGGTCGCAGATGATCTGCAGGGGCAGGGGACCGGCGAGGTCGGTGACGATGTCGCCCTTGCCGTCGGGATGGTCACGGCGCATCGCAGCCACCAGTCGGCGGGCCCGGTCGCGCACCGAGTCCTCGAGCAGCGCCAGCACACGCGGCGTGAAAGCGCTGCGGACGATGTTGCGCAGTCTGGTGTGCCGCGGGTCGTCCATCGCGATCATCGACCCGAAGTACTCGGCCAGTTCGGGGGTCTGGTCGCCTACGGTGATCCCGCCCGCCGAGCTGAAGATCTCCGGATGCCGGCTGGCATAGAACACGTCGTCGTGGCGGGTCAGTGCCCAGTGGCCGGCGCACGGGGTGAACTCGTCGCCGACGAACGACTCGTGAAACGACACCGGAGCCTCTCGGCGCAGGGTGGCGAAGGTGCCGTCGCGGATGTCGTCGTCGAGGCCCCAGAAGTCCCATGACCCCAGGTCGATCTCCGACAGCGGCACATGCGGAGGAGCGATGCCGTTCACCCTGGTCGCGATACCCACCCTCGGGAGTCTACGGCCGCGCCTCGTGGCCGGGCCGACCCTTGGTCCGACGGTTCTCCTTCATCTCGGCTTCGAAGATGTGCCGCACCCCGCCCTGCAGCTCGTCGGTGATGCGTTGTTGATGCTCACGGAAGACCGACCAGTAGTTGTCGTCGAAATCCTCGACGATCTGAAACGTCCATCGCCCGTACAGGACATTGCGCCCCACCAGTTCGGACGCCAGCCGGTCGGCGACCTCGTCGTGGCCGGCGGCCCGCAGCTTGTCGCAAGCCTCTCCGAGCAAGAGGTCGGCCCGACCCATCAGCTGGTGGAACGAATAAAGATGACCGCGGGCGCGGTCGACGTATTCCATGGCCTCCGATACCGTGCCGACCGCGTCGACCGTCTCGTCACTCACCCCGTCCGGGCGGCGGCCGAAGTCGACGCCCGACTGCTCTGATTCGCTCACCGCCACCAGGTACCCCGCGTCGCCGCCCTGCAATCGCCTGCGCTTGCCGACCGCGGCGTGGTAGCACTTCAGTCGTGCGCAACCCACATGCCGGTCAACCGTTTACGACGCCGGACGAGCAGATCGCCGAGGCGCTCCTCGATGTCAGCATTCCGACATTGATGCTGTCGTTGGTGCACATGTCCGGCGACGCGAACTTGATCCGCGGTGATCTCAGGCCGGCGGGACTGTTCCTCAACGAGGTGCAGGGTTTCATGTCAGAAGAAGACAAGGCGGCCGTCCGCAAGATCGCGCTGGAGGTCATCGCCGACTACCGCGACCGCGGGTGCCCGGAGCCCGAACCGATCAGCGCGGACCTATTGCACGAGATGATGCAGTGGTTGGTGTGTGAACCGGTGCCCCAGGAGTACGTGCCGATGGTTCTCGAGGAGATGGAGCTCGACGGCCGCGACGCGCGACGTGTGCCCCCAGCGGGGAGGGCGGACGACTTCCCGGTCGTCGTCATCGGATGCGGTGAGTCGGGACTGCTGGCGGGAATTCGGCTGAAGGAGAGCGGGATCCCGTTCACCATCGTCGAGAAGAACGCAGGCGTCGGAGGCACCTGGTATCAGAACACCTACCCCGGCGCGCGGGTCGACGTGCCCAACCACTTCTACTGTTACAGCTTCGAGCCGACCGATCAGTGGACGCATTTCTTCGCCGAACAGCCCGAGCTGCAGGCATATTTCGAGCGCGTGATGGACAAGCACGACATCCGCCGCCACGTGCGGTGGGAAACCGAGGTCATCGAAGCGACCTGGAACGACGACACCGCGACGTGGACCGTTCATACCCGCGACCGCGACGGAACGACGGAGAAACTGTCCGCGCGTGCGGTGATCACTGCGGTGGGCCAGCTCGACCGGGCGCACACCCCGGCGATTGAAGGACAACAGGACTTCGCCGGGCCGAGTTTTCACTCCAGCGCGTGGGATCACTCGGTCGACCTCCACGGCAAGCGGGTCGCCATGATCGGCGCGGGAGCGAGCGGCTTCCAGATCGCGCCGACGATCGCGCCGGATGTCGCACGCCTCACCGTGTTTCAGCGCACCGCACAATGGATGTTCCCCAATCCGAGTTATCACGACGAAGTGGGTCCCGGTGTGCAGTGGGCGCTGAGGCACCTGCCTTTCTACGGCCGCTGGTACCGTTTCCTGCTGTTTTGGCCGTGGTGCGACAAAGGCCTCGATGTGGCGCGCGTAGATCCGGATTATCCGGATCAGCAGAAGGCCGTCAACGAGGTCAGCGAGGTCACCCGGATCATGTTCACCGACTGGATCATCAGTCAGGTCGGCGATGATCCCGAATTACGGGCCAAGGTGGTGCCGGACTATCCGGCGACCGGCAAGCGCACGCTGCAGGACAACGGCAGCTGGCTGAAGACGCTGACGCGCGACAACGTCGAACTCGTCCGCACCGGGATCGATCGCATCGAGCCGGACGCGGTCGTCGCCGAGGACGGCGCACGATATCCGGCCGAAGTCCTCATCTTCGCGACCGGATTCGAGCATACGAAGCTGTTGTGGCCCATGACGATTCGCGGCCGAAACGGGGAAATCCTCAGCGAGCGCTGGGGCGAGCGGCCGTCGGCCTATCTGGGTATCACGATCCCCGGCTACCCGAACTTCTTCTGTATGAACGGCCCCGGCACCTGGCTGGCCAGCGGAGGCAGCCTGATCTTCCACTCCGAGTGCCAGATGCGTTACATCACACAATGTCTCGAGCTGCTCATCGCGGGTGAGCACAAGACGATCGAGCCGACTGTGGAGAAGACCGCGGACTGGCACGAACGCAGCCAGGCCGAAATGCGCACGATGGTGTGGTCACAGCCAACGATCAAACACTCGTATTTCAAGAACGAATTCGGCGAAGTGCACACGCTGAGTCCGTGGCGGCTCGTCGACTACTGGGCGTGGACGCGCACACCCGACCCCGACGACTTCGTCCTCACATGACCGTCAGGTGAGCGCCCAGCCCATGTTCCTGGCGAACGTGGCTCCGTCGTCGGAAAGCGTGCCGAGCTCATGGCACCGCGTGACGTACTCCTGCACCATCACCAGGAAGTTCATCGGGTTGTAGGCGTCCTCTTCGTAGCTCCATTTGCCGTCGCCTGCGTACTTGAGGACCGTGATCACCGGCGACTCGTGAATGCTGCCGTCACCGGGGTCCTTCATCCGGTTCGGGATCCTCGCGATGACCCAGCCCTTCTCCTCGTCGATCGCGTACCACTCGCAGGGGAAGAACGGCATCTCGCTGCCGGGGAACATGTTCATCGTCGAGGAGATCCAGTCGCGGATCTCCTCGCGACCGGTCCTGTTGCCCATGCCGTGCTCGACGTAGGCGGCGTCCTCGGTGAACTGATCGGCGTAGCTCGCCCAGTCCCACGACCGGCCGATTTCGGCGACAGCCTGCTCGTAGGAATGGAAAGCCGCTTCGAGCTCCGCACGTGACCACTGACCCATCGCCGGACTCCTTCGATCGCTGCTGGCGAATGCAGCTTGTTGTATCAAACGCGTGAGCATTGGGGAGTCGAATCCGCGTCGCCGCGATACCGTCAGCCGGTGGCGCTTCGTCTCGATCCTCAGGTGTACACCCGCCTCGCAGCGCTCCTCGACGCACTGGGCGAGACCGAGACGTCAGCGGTCGGCGACGTCGATGCCCGCCGCAGGGGTGGCCACCGGATGATGGACCTCGTCGCCGCGAACACCACACCTGCCGAAGGTGTCGAAACCCAGCGCTTCGCCCTGACCGCCGGCGACGGCGCGACACTCGATGCCATTTGGTACCGGCACAGTGCGGAAACCGAAGCCGGTGGGGCCGCGCTGTACATCCACGGCGGCGGGATGATCTTCGGGCTCGAGCACGTCGGCGCGATGTGTGACATCACGGTCCGCGACTACGTGGCCGCCTCCGGAGTGCCGATGCTGGTCGTGGACTATCGCACGGCACCCGAGCACCCGCACCCGACGCCCGTCGAAGACTGCTACAGCGCGCTGGGGTGGCTGGCCGAGCAGGCCGCGACGCTCGGTTTCGATCCGGACCGGCTGGCGGTGATGGGCGACAGCGCAGGTGGTGGTCTGGCTGCCGGGGTGTGCCTGATGGTCCGCGACCGCGGTGGGCCCGCCGTTGCGCAGCAGCTGCTGATCTATCCGATGCTCGACGACCGGCCTTCGGCGCCCCAGCCCGAGCTACAGCGGTTTCTGACCTGGACCTACGACGACAACCTGACTGGGTGGGGCGCGCTGCTCGGCGACCAGGCCGGCGGCGACGACGTCTCACCGTACGCGGCGCCGGCCCGGGCACCCGACCTCGCCGGGCTACCCGACACCTACCTCGACGTCGGCGACCTCGACATCTTCCGCAACGAGGACATCGCCTATGCTCGCAGGCTCTCCGATGCAGGCGTGCCCACCGAGTTTCATCTGCATCCCGGCTGTCCGCACATCTTCGAGACAGTGGCCCGGGGCGCGGATGTGTCCACCCGCGCGATGAATGACCGCGTCCGCCGGCTGCGGTCGTTGTGACCGGCGTGGAGTAACGGCCGCTTTGGGCACCTCGATAACCGGACGGGGTCATGGCCTGCGCTCGATGCCACTCACGTAGGCCACGGGAATGACGGGAATGAACAGTGGCGCTCTCGCCGTCGTACAGGTGGGATTGGCCGGCGTCGGCGCCACCCCAGCTAGGAGTAGAGGATGAAACTCGCCAGGACAGTGGTCAACGCGGTGGTCGTCGCTGCGCTCGGCTTCGGGGCCGCCGGGCTGGGCACGGGTGTGGCGTCAGCCAAACCCGGGCACGATATCGACAGCCCCTGCTTCCCGTTCTGTGAGAACCGGCAGAACTGGAATGACTGGAACGACCACGACCGTCCCGGACCCGACAAGGGGCCATGGTGGGCCAGCAACCGCCACGACTGGTGGGACGATCGCCAGGGTCCGCCACCGTGGGGATGGGGTCCGCCGCCGGCGTACCGCTGGACGGGCGGCCCGCCGCGTCCGTTCAACTACTGGGGATATGACGTGAACCCGGTGTGGGACGACGGTTTCCACGAGTGGGGCGTCTGGCTGTTCGGCCTGTGGATCCCGATCATCGGGATCGGCGTCAGCTAAAAAAGCAGCATGCCGTGACGGCTGCCGCCCTGCCCGACCGGCGGGGTGGCAGCCGTCAGTCCGTTGTCTGCGACGGCTTTTCGACGACCGCTTTGATTCGCTCGAGGGTCTTGCGCATGTCGCGGATGTTGCGCCGCGTGCGCAGTTGACCGCCGAGCAGCGCGAAGACCTTGGTGAAGGCGCTGTCGGTCATCCGGAACGACTCGGTGACGTCGGTGCCGCCGTCGGTCGGGGTGAACCGGTAGTGCCAGTTGTTCACCGCCCTGTCGCCGACGAGGACCTCGAAGCCGAACTCCCGGCCGGGTTCGCAGGCGGTGACGCGGCATGTCGTCCAGTAGACCGGACCGATCTCGTTACGTCGTACGTGTCCACGGAACCGCGCACCGAGCGCGGGCCCCGTCGCGCCGTCGAGCCATTCGGCCTCCATCACCTCCGGTGAGAACTTGCCGGTGTTGCGGACGTCGGCGACGACGTGCCAGATATCGTCTGCCTTCGCCGCCATGGGAACTGTCACCGATGCCTGCATTCGAAATGCCTCCTGTCGTCAGGTGGGTTCACGTTAACTGTCCGGGTGACCGATTGGAGCGGTGAGGACTACGCCGAGGTCAGTGCCCTGCAACGGGCGATGATCGGCGAAGCCAGGTCTGCCCTCATGCTCGCCGAGCGTGACCACGTCCTCGACGTCGGTTGCGGGGACGGCTATCTCGCGCACCAGATGGCGGGCATGGTGCCGGATGGATTCGTCATCGGCGTGGACGCGTCCAAACGCATGGTCGGCTCGGCGAGCACGGCGGACCGACCCACCGGCACCGGGCCGTGGTTCGTGGTCGGCGACGCGCGCGCCCTTCCCTTCGGCAGGCACTTCGACGTCGTCGTGTCGTTCAACGCGCTGCACTGGGTCCGTGAACAGCAACGGGCTTTGGCCCAGATCGCCGCGGTCCTGCTACCGAGAGGCCGGGCGGTTATCCAGGTGGTCTGCGCGGGGGAGCGGCCCAGCCTCGAGGCCGTCACCATGACCACCTGCCGAAGCCCACGGTGGGCCGACCGGTTCGACGGGGTCGACGCGCCGTTCGTCCACGTCGACCCCGGCACGTATGCGGACCTGGCGGCCTCCGTTGGACTGATGGTCACAGATCTCGCGGTCACCGACCGCGAATGGGACTTCGGCTCCCGCGACCGGTTCCACCGGTGGAGCGCGGTCGGGTGCACCGCATGGACCGATCGCCTGCCCGTCGATGACCGCGACGAGTTCATCGCAGACCAGATTCACGCGTACGAACCTGTGGCTGGGCGGCCGGGCCTGTTCCGATTCACTCAGATGAGGGCGGAACTACGCGCTGAACCGGGCACCGAACGAGTCCGTTGTACATAGTGTCAACCGACAGGTGTGTCCGGCGATTCCGGCCCAAGGAGGAGCCCGTCATGATCCGTCGTCTACTTCGTTTAACCAGGTCATTGACCGTCGTCGTGGCCACCGCGGGGGCGGCGCTGGCACTGAGCAGTCCGCCGGCCGCCGTCGCCGACGACCGGCTCGACTTCAGCGGGACGACGCTCAGCGGCGCCCCGTTCAGCGGGGCGTCACTGCAGGGTAATCCCGCCGCGCTGTGGTTCTGGACGCCGTGGTGCCCCTTCTGCAACGCCGAAGCGCCTTCGGTGAGCAGTGTCGCGGCCGCCAATCCCAAGGTCACCTTCGTCGGGGTGGCCGCCCGTTCCGACGCACGTCGAGCAATCTGGTGAGAATGGCGTGGCGGATCGCAGCGCACCACAGCACGCAGGCGTCACCGGCCTCAGGGTCCCAGTGCGTCAGCTCGCTCACCGCACGTGCTGCCTCCATCAGTGCGGCTTCGTCATCGAGGTAAGCCAACGCCAGTGGCGCGGTGCGCATGAGCGAGCCGTTGCCCGCGGTGCGGCCACTGCGCTCGTGCAGCGCTGCTGATGCCTCCCGAGCGGTCTCAGCGCTGAGACCCAGCCAGCCTGCGGCTCTGAGGACGGAACTGGTCTGGATGCCAATGTCTTTGGCTGTTTTCATCCACTCGTGCCAGCGGTTAACGATGGCATCCAACGCCTTCTCGTCGTGCAGGTCGGCCCCGGTGGCGGCGACCTCGGCGATGGCGATGGCCATCGAAGTGTCGTCGGTCCACTCTCCGGGCTCCCATCCGAAGCTTCCGCCGCCGACCATCGCGACTTCGAGTTCGGGGCCGCGTTGTGGGCCGAACTCGTATGCGGCACCGAGAGCATCACCGGCTGCGGTGCCCAGCAGCACGCCAACGGCGCGGTCAAGTTGAGCAGTTGTCAATTTCATGGGCAGTCCCCTTTCACCCACTGGCATGTGGGCACCAGTGGAAGCTGTTGCCCCCGAATCGGGTTAGGCCGAGCCCTGAAATCCCCCGCCGGGGGTGAGTAGCCGTGTCGTCACCCCAGCCGGGGGTGAGTAGCCGTGTCGTCACCCCCGCCGGGGGTGCGCAGGTCGGTCGTCACCCCGCCGGGGGTCAAGCGGCAATGGCCTGCTCCCGCCGGGGGTTACGCGGCATCGTCAGCGAGGTACCTGTAGAGGGTCGCTCGGCTGATGCCAAGGAACTTGGCCACGTCGCGTGCGGTGTGCCCATCGGCCTTCATCCGTCGTGCCGTCGCGACGTGGGCCGGGTCGGCGACCTTTTTGCGTCGCCCGAATTTGGTGCCGTTGGCACGGGACACCGCCCGCTTAAGGGCAGTGCGTTCCTTGATCAGTTCCCGCTCGAACTCGGCCATACTCGCCAACACTCCGATCACCATGCGCCCCGCCGCGGTGGACGAGTCGATGCCGTCAGTGGTGGAGATCAGCGTGACGCCCGCATCGGTGAGTTCCTTGACTGTTTCCAGGATGTGAAGGGTATTGCGGCCCAACCGGTCGAGTTTCCACACCACCACGGTGTCCCCGTCACGGACGTACTCCAACAGCGCGGCAAGGCCGGGACGGGTCATCCTTCGCACCGGACATGGTGTCGGAGAAGGTCTTGTTGACGCCCGCTGCGGCAAGAGCAGCGTTCTGCTGATCGAGCGTCTGTGCAACGGTGCTCACCCGCGTGTACCCACACGGGTGCCAGCGTTGGCAGTGCGTGCCGAATTACCGTGTTTCACAAGGTATTCCACACTCAACGTCCGATATTTATTCCCTTAGTTGAATATTAAGGCCTGCTCGAAGGCCAGGCTTCACTCGAGGTCTGTGCTCACCGCGATTTCAATATGTCCGTGCATGGAGGACACCGCTATGTAGAGGTGACGGCGGAGAGATTCCACTCGCCGGGTACGCCCTTGAGCACGTGCGCTCCGCGGTCTTCGAACTCCAGCCCCGACCCGATCACCAGGTCGCGCAGCGTGCTGGACACCAGCACATCGTTCGGCCCTGCCAGGGCGCTGACGCGGGCACCGATGTGTACCGCGATCCCACCGATGTCCTCGCCACGCACCTCGCACTCACCGGTGTGCAACCCGGCACGCACCTCGATGCCCAGCGCCTGCACCGCGTCGCGGATCGACATCGCGCAGCGGATCGCTCGCTGCGGTCCGTCGAACATCGCGAGGAACCCGTCTCCGGAGGTGTTCACCTCGCGGCCTCGAAACCGAGACAGTTGCGCCCGCACCACGGCGTCGTGCGCGTCAAGCAACGCATGCCAGTCCCGGTCGCCCATCTCCGCTGCACTGCGCGTCGAGTCCACGATGTCGGTGAACAACACCGTGGCCAGAACCCGATCATCGGCCACTTCGGCCTGCTGACCCGTGAGGAACTCGTGGACCTCCCGGAAGGACGTGCGCCATCCCGGTTCGACGAAGTGGTACCAGTTGCGGCCCGGTAGCTCAACGTATTTCGCGTCCGGTATGTGCTCGGCGATGTACTTGCCCTTCGTGGGCGGCATCATCGCGTTGTCGGTGTGGTGGAGGACAAGGGTTGGCACACGGACTGTCGGAAGGACCGCCCGCACGTCCACTTCCGTCGCGAGAGGTACCACGAGAGCAAGCATCCTTGGGCTGAGCGCTAGGCGTTCCATTCGAGCCCACGCTGCCCGGATCTCCTCGTTCCACGACATGTCAGGATTTATAAGATGTTGGACCTTCCCGCTGCCCCACATGCGGACCATCGCAGCTCGGGTTTCGTCTTGAACGAGTGAGGTGCCGCCCGCATCTGCATAACCGTCGAGCACGACCAGCGCGGTGGTGCGCGGCGGATGTGTTGCCGCGAACAGTGCAGCGGGCGCTAACGCTGCGGAAACCGCGAGGAGAACTGCTTCATTGCTCCCGAGATCGTCGAGCACCGCGGTGATGCTGTCGGCCCATTGCTCCAAGGTCGGCAGCGCGCCCGGCGTGACGGGATCAGACGCTCCGGTGCCCGGTTGGTCGAAGAAGATGAGCCGACCGAGCGATGTCATCGCCTCGACCCAGCCTTGCATGGACGGTAGCTCCGGAACGACCTCACAGTTGGTAAACCAGTTCGGGACGAACACGATGTCGCGAGCGCCAGGGGGTGATGCGCGGTAGGCAACGCGCAAGTCCCCGTTCAGCGCATAGCGCGTCTCCGAGAACATTGCGGAAGTGTAAGCCGAGGAGCGGGCCAACTTTCGTCCCGATAGACGACATACGAAAGTCGCAGAACTTCATGTCAGTGAGCACGGCGATACACGTGAGTACCCCAGCAGACAAGAAAAGCATCTGTGATGCGATATGAAGCCCGCGCAATCCAGCGGCCTGGCGAGCTTACCCACCGCCGGATCGGAGGGATAGGCGTGAGTGGTGGCCGCTTGAGCAAGCGCAAAACCAACACCGACCGCCAGGCCCGCGACGGCGATCAGGAGCCGTCTCATCGGGGTGGCCTCGCGACGCCGTCGGAGCCCGATGAACGTCGCCACAGCCCGCATTGATCTCCTCATGGCGTCTCCAAGGGGCAGATGTAGGTGAGTGCCTTGTTCTCCAAGAGGGTCGGCGCATCCAGGATCAGCATCGGGTCCTTCCTGCTGAAGGTGATATTCGGCTCGGCGGCTTCACAGCCGCGATGGCGGCCATACCGCCGATGACGAGACGCTTCATCAGCAGCCCAGATCGTGTTCGGCGTAGACCTGCAGGTGGATCGCCGCCGATCTCGACATCGGCATCTCCGCGATGATCAGGTCGGCCAGGTCTGACGTACCTGTGGTGCCTTGAGCTTCCCAGGCGCAGATGTGCGCGCCCTCGGTCTGCAGCGCCGCCTCTCCGTACTGGGACAGGACGTAGGGGATGTTGTCTTGCACATGTTGGATGAAGCTGGACGTGCTGGCGTTGGCCGTTCCTGCCGTGAGGAGAGCTGCGCCGAGCCCGGCGACAGCGAGTGCCTTTTTCATAGTCGGGGTTTCTTCCATTTGCTTTGTTTGCCGAGTGTCCGGTTGGCCCTCGGTCCGATCATTTCCAGCGCCGCAAGGCGAACCTGGCCATATGCCCCAGCGGTCCGAACGGGTTCGTCTGACGTCTCCGCCGCGCTGCGTGACGAGCCGGGATGATTCATTGGTGAACCTCGACGATGGGCTCGTCGGCGTAGTTCTCCTGGTATGCCTGGCGTGCGTCGTCTTCGTCGGCGGCGTAGACCGTCCGCGCCACGTGTTCGCCATCGCGGCCTTCGCTGATGACGGTGAAAACGTCGTGCATTTTGCGCGTCATCAGCCGACGCTGCCCGGTGTACCGACCGGCACCTGGACACCCGCCCAGTTGCACGGCGTCCAGGTCCGCCACGCGACCAGCGCGCACTGCTGCTCGGCACTGAGCGGCGGCGCACACGGCGGTGTCCCGGGTCCTCCACACACGGCAGGGTCAGCCGACGCGACACCCGCCCCCACGCAAGCTCCAGCGCTGATAGAGGCCGCGACGGCGCCGATCATCAGTAGCCGTTTCAACATGTCAAGCCCTGCCTTCTGTCGTTTATGTGCCGGGGATCGCTTTCGAACATCGGGTCATGTCAGCGACCGGCGGGCGGCCACCGCGATAACTCCGGGGACGAGTGGCCCAGACCCCTCAGGCCGGGCCACTCCGGCACCGGGTCCTCTGTGTGCCGTTAGGACGCAATGGTAGGAAACTAACGGAAATTATGTCAATCATCTGGCAACAGTTTCCGAGTGAGATGCCTCACACCCCACTGACGGTGATTCTGTGAAGAGATCCTGCTCGCTGTCCCTAGGACGCCCGCGCCGGTTTGTCGGACCTGACTACCGAGGTGCTGTCAGACTGAAGCCCACCAGCGGAAACGGGAGGCAGTGATGACGACGGTGTACGTGGTGACCGCGGGCAGCGGCGACAGCTACCGCATCGAACGGGTCTTCCTGGAATCCGAGCAGGCCTACGGCTTCGCCCAGCACTACAACGGCATCGCCCCGGTGGAACCGGTGCAGGTGGAGGAATGGCAGGCCGGTGCCCCGCCCGCCGCCTACGACGGCCCCTACTGGCGGGCCGAGTGGCGGGCACGAGTCCCGGTCAGCAAGCGGCGCGGGGCGCTGCGCGACACCGACGACGGGGAACGGTTCGACGACTTCGCCATCCGCCAGGAGTGGTGGACCGGCGACGCGCTGCCCGAGGCCACGGTGGTGCGCCGGGAACTGGCCGGAGCACCCAAGATTGAGGTGGTCGGGCGATCCAAGGACAAGGTGGAGGAACTGTTCTGGGACGCGGTCACCCAGGCCAGGGCGGATCTCGCGGGCGTGCCGAGGAAATAGGTTCCGCATTCGTGCGGTGGACGGAACGAAATGGGCATGGCGATTCGACATTGCCGTCCCCGTCCGTCATCATCGACCTATGGATCGACGCGATTTGGAACGACTCGGCCACTACGTCGTGAGCCGCCGCGTCGCGCTGGGCTACCGTAACCGCACCGACCTGGCCAGCAGCCTGCAGTTCACCGTGCGCACCCTGGCCGACATCGAGCACGGCGTCCGCAAGGCCAGTGCGGGCAGCTACGCCATCCTGGAGAACAAGCTGGGCTGGGCACCGGGAAGCATCGACACCATCCTGGCCGGAGGAGAACCCACCGAAACCGTGCCCACCCTGCACCGCAGCATTCCCGCCGCCCCGGCCCAAGGACCCCAGCCCAGGGATACGCGCTGCGCCCGACCAGCCCCAACGCCCTATCGCAGGTATCCACGGAGGAATTGTTGCTCGAACTACGACGGCGCATCGTCGCCCCCAGCACCAGACGCCAAGAAACCTGGGACGGCGGCCTAGACCCACACGGCGACTGGACCGAACATGGCTAGCCCCGGGGCCCTGTAGCTCACGTATCCCTTTCGGGGGTCTTGCCGCTGGATCGCTGGATCCGCTCTCGTGACCAGTTGAGCGGCCACATGCCCGATGCCCGGTATTTGGCCTCCCGGTATTTCTCGCAACCGGGATGATCGTCGCAGCCATAGGCGTGGTGACATGCGCCGCGGTAGTACATGACCTCACCGCAGCCGGGGCAGCGCCAGTTGGGGTGATTTACGGTCACCAGCCCCCCTCGGGGGCCTTGCCGCTTTTCTTAAGGGCCGCCTCCAGGTGATCCCACCTGTGCGGGCGGTAGTTGCGGTCCAGGGCGACCTCGCGGTCGGAGAAACGGTCGCGGTCGCCGTTCGGCTTGGTGGTGTCGGTCATTGCCGTCCCTCATTCGGGCCTCCAGGAGGGAGGCGCTCTTACCCGCACCGGTGGTGTCGGGCCGCTTCGTCATCCGAGCCACCCACGAGCGTGGGGTTGGCGTGCCGTCAAAGTCGGAGCTTGGCGACGGCATCTCGTGAAGCATCTTCAGTTTATGCGAGGCCACGGACGACCCGTGCGGCGACGACTGTCGGTCAGTGCGCGTCCTCGTTCTCCTCTTCATAGAAGCGCGAGATCGCTGGCCACCGGGACTCACGGGTGTGGCACGACCAGCTGTGACCCGTCACAGATCGCGTCACACTTATCTCCATGACCGAGAGACGCTGCGCGGCCTGCGGTGAGCTGTTCGGCCACACCCGCAGCGATGCGGCCTACTGCAGCGCCACCTGCCGACAGCGGGCCTACCGGCAGCGCAGCACCGGACGGCCCCGTCCGGTGGATGCGCTGATCGCCGAACTGGCCAGGATCACCGACGAGCTGGAGCGCCACGGCATGCACAACTACATGGTCCCGGCCTGGGGGACGCTTGCGGCGTTGCAGTTCGGCGACGGGGCTAACGACGACCTCGACGCCGTCCTGCTGCGGCTGAGGATGGTCAGGGGCTGCCTGGCAGCCGAGGAGCGGCGACGGCATCACTGGGCGGAAATGACGGCAGTGGACACCCGAGGACCTGTCGGGTGAGTGTTTGCCAGGCCTACTAGCCCTCCGTCAACTCAAGCGATTCTCGCAGCTAAGAGCGTTATCTGGGCGACGCCCAGCCGTTTCTCGACGTGAGCCAACCGCAGAAAGCGTCTGTCCTTTTTCCCGAACTTGGGTGGAAGAACGTAAGGGTCCACCCATCCGCACGCGCAACACTCCGGCGTTTTGGGAAGGTGAGCTAACCCCGGGGGTGCGCACGCCCGAAACCCTAGAACGCGCACGGCACCCACCCCACGCTGTAGAGAGCCGTCATATGCACTGCCCCATCCCGCCCGGGGGTGTGTCACTCCGTACCGGCGTTCAACTGTGTGCCAGCGGGGCGTCACCCCCGCCGGGAACTACAGCCGGATCAACGTAGGGCGGAGCAACTCTCATCTGGAACCGCCACCCCCGGGTGCTCGCCGTGCAGCTCGCCGAGGTCGCCGCGCGGGTCTCGGCGCTGAGCGGGTAATCGCGAGTGCAGCAGGACCTGGTCGGCCTGGCGTTCGCCGCCGGGCTGGTGGCCGCGCTCAACCCCTGCGGTTTTGCGATGCTGCCGACCTCGCGCTCGTGGTGCGCGGCGACGCCGCGCCGAGCGGGGGCGGTGCGGCTACGGCAGTGGGGCGTGCCATCGCCGCCACGGTCGCGATGACACCGGGTTCCTAGCGGTGTTCGGCGCCTTCGGGCTGCTGACCGTCTCGCTGGCATCGACGGTTCAGCGCTACCTGCCCTATGTCACCGTTTTCATCGGCGTTGTCCTGGTAGCAGTGGGCATCTGGCTGCTGTCGGGGCGTGAGGTCTTCCTGTCCCATCGGTTGGCGCACACCGGACCATTGACGCCTACCGGCGGACTCGGCTCGATGTTCGGCTACGGCATCGGCTACGCCGTCGCATCGCTGTCGTGCACTGTCGGCCCGTTCCTCGCGGTGACAGGAGCAGGAGTCGGCGGCACATCCGCCGTCGCCCGGATAGGGGTCTATGTCGCGTACGCGGGCGGCTTCGCCTTGGTTGTCGGCGCGCTGGCCGTCGCGGTCGCGCTGGCCGGCACGGCCCTGCTCGACCGGATGCGTCGAATCCTGCCCTACGTCAACCGAATCGGCGGTGCGGTGCTGATCCTGGTCGGGCTCTACGTGGCCTACTACGGCTACTTCGAGATTCGGCTGTTCAGTGCGGGGGGAGGTCCGGCCGACCCGGTCATCGTGGCGGCCGGCCGTGTTCAGAGCGCGATCGCCGGCTGGGTCCATCGGCACGGCGCATGGCCGTGGGCTGTGCTGCTCTCGGGCATCCTGCTGGGTGCGCTCCTATGGGCCTTGCGCACCCGAAGATCCGCAGCGATGACTACCGGCGGCCACCGCGGTCGTATCTCATGACCCCACGTGAGAGGAGCACCGCGATGGTAATCGTGGCGGGACAACTGATCGTCGGTCCCGGCATGCGCGACGGCTACCTGGCCGGGTGCGCAGAGGTCGTCGAGCAGGCCCGGGTGGCCGCCGGCTGTCTCGACTTCACGATCTCCGCCGATTTGCTCGATCCGGCCCGAATCAATGTTCTCGAACGCTGGCCTCTTAGAAGGCGGTCGAAGCTTTTCGCGGAGACGGTCCGGGTGGCGCGCTGACCGACATGATCGTCTCGGCTGCGGTGTCGGAATACGACGTCTCTGGGGAACGCCGGTTGACGTGATCGCCAGCAACGTCGCCGGCATGCTGATCGCCAGTTCGCGAATTCCGTTCGCCCGGACAGCAACACCGCTTTACACTTAATTGACCGCGGCGCCAAAGCTCGAATGCCACCGTGGCGCACAGTCAGGACAACGGGAGAAAGCCATGACGGTCTCGATTTCCCATCGCGTGATTGACGTCGGCGAGACCACGGGACCCGCCACCGTGTGCGCCCTTCTACGCGAGCTCGATATGTCGCATGCTTGCGCCGCGCAGCAGAAGGTCGCCCTCGGCACCTGGCTGGCGATTCACGAGCCGCCCCGGCAACTGCGCATCAGCCTGCGGGAAAACGGCTACGGCCTACTTCTCAGAGAGGCCGACGGAAGGCGTCGTACGTCGGGCTCTCTGGCGTGATCGCGCCGGCCGCCTCGGTGTAACTGCCGGCTGGCGGTTGGCGATATCTCAGCTGTCGGGGCTCTACGCACGACGGGAAGTATCGCCATGACAGTCCTCCGCCGTTTCATGTCCGTCGCGTTCGCGGCGACCCTTCTCACCGGCCTGATCAGCGTGCTCGGTGCCACCCCGACAGCGGCTGCAGCGCCCGAGGTGCTCAGCGTGCCGTCGGCGTCGATGGGTCGCGACGTCGCGGTCCAGTTCCAGGGCGGTGGGGCGCACGCGGTGTATCTGCTCGACGGCCTGCGCGCCCGCGACGACCGCAACGGTTGGGACATCGAGACCGGCGCGTTCAGCTGGTTCGACGGGTCCGGTGTCTCGGTGGTCATGCCGGTCGGCGGCATGTCCAGTTTCTACACCGACTGGTACCGGCCCGCGGCCGGCAACGGCACCACGCAGACCTACAAGTGGGAGACCTTTCTGACGTCGGAGCTGCCCGGGTGGCTGGCGGCAAACAAAGGGGTCAGCTCGACCGGAAACGCCGTGGTGGGTCTGTCGATGTCGGGCGGGGCGGCACTGATCCTGGCCGCTTACCATCCCGGCCAATTCGTATACGCCGGATCGCTTTCCGGTTTTCTCAACACATCGGCCGGCCTGTGGCCGGTGTTGATCGGCATCGCGATGGCCGACGCCGGTGGCTTCAACGCACTCGACATGTGGGGCCCCTACGGTGGTGGCACGTGGCAGCGCAACGATCCGATGCTGCAGATTTCGCGGCTGGTGTCCAACGGCACGCGCATCTGGGTCTACAGCGGCAACGGCAACCCGACCGATCTCGACGCCGGCCTGGGCAATGCCCAGATCCCGGCGCAGTTCCTCGAGGGCCTGACACTCCGGACCAACAAGGAGTTCCAGGCCAACTACGCCCGCGCGGGCGGCCGCAACGGGGTGTTCGACTTCCCGCCGAACGGCACTCACAGCTGGGGATACTGGGGCGGCCAGCTGCAAGCGATGAAGCCCGATATTCAGCGCGTACTGGGTGCCGCGCCGGCCGCCTGATCTACAGGTCCCTCGACCAGTACTCGCCGACGAGCTCATGGCCGAAACTCGTGTGCGGCTCACGTCGATCGAGTTGAAATCCGGCCCGTTGGTAGATGCTTCGCGCCGACGTGAGAACGTCGTTGGTCCACAACACGATTCGTCGGTAGCCGGCCCGGCGCGCGAAGCGAAGACATTCTTCCACCAGCCGGGTGCCGACGCCGGCCCCACGCGCGTGCGGTTCCACCAGCAGCAGTCGCAGCTGAGCGGCGTCGGGTGTGTCCGACGCCGTGCAGAAGACACAGCCGACCCGATCGCCGTCCAGCTCGGCGATCCAGGCGGCTTCGCGGTTGGCGTCCGCGCGCTCGGCGAAGTCGGCGGCGATGCGGGCGACGAGCGCCTCGAAGCTCAGATCCCAGCCGTATTCGGCGGCATATCGGGCCCCGTGCCGTTCGACCACCCAGCCGAGATCTCCGGGCACGGGGGCACGCAGTACCAGCCCGCCTGCCGACTGCCGATCGTCGAGCAGCCGTCGGATCCGTCCCATCGCCGACACGAGTTCGCCGCGCCTGCCGTCGTCGAGCGGTCCGACGACGCGGTCGATCGCCTCTGCCTGAAGCGTGTCCAGCTCTGCGAACGCCGCGTGCCCTGGGGCCGTCAACCGAACCAGCTGGCGACGCGCGTCGGAAGCCGATGACTCGCGTTCGACAAGGCCGTCGGCGACGAAGCGGGTGAGTATTCGGCTCAGGTATCCCGCGTCGAGGTCGAGGGCCCGACGCAGGTCCGATACGGCAACCTGGTCGCGGTGCGCCAGTTCGTACAGCACCCTGGCCTCGGTCAGGCCGAACGCCGAGCCGCCCAGCTGCGGGCGTAGCAGACCGAGGACTCGGGTGTAGAAGCGATTGAAACCGCGGACCTCGTCGACCGCGGACGGCTGCATAGTTGCCAGCGTCAACGAACTCGTTGACATTGTCAACCATTGGCCGACGCATGACCTGCCGGACGAACCCGTTATCCTCTACGCAGCCAGCATCGGCCGAAGCCACCGTGCCGACCGCTCTCCAGAATCACAACGCAACCACGCCGATTGCCGGCGCCGAAAGGCCTCACCTTGCCAGAGACACCGACGGGCACCCCGGATCTCGAGCCGCACTTCGATGACGTCCAGGCGCATTACGACCTGTCCAACGAGTTCTTCCGGCTGTTCCTGGACCCGACGCAGACCTACAGCTGCGCGTACTTCGAGCGCGACGACATGACACTCGAAGAAGCGCAGATCGCCAAGATCGACCTCTCCCTCGGCAAGCTCGGACTCCAGCCGGGGATGACGCTGCTCGACGTCGGCTGCGGGTGGGGCGCAACCCTGCGCCGCGCCATGGAGAAATACGACGTCAACGCGATCGGGCTGACCCTGAGCAAGAACCAGCAGGCGCACGTCCAGAAGACGTTCGACGAGCTGGACACCACCCGGTCGCGGCGCGTGCTGCTTCAGGGCTGGGAGCAGTTCCGCGAGCCGGTGGACCGGATCGTGTCGATCGGCGCGTTCGAGCACTTCGGCTTCGATCGCTACGACGACTTCTTCAAGATGGCCTACGACGTGTTGCCCGATGACGGCGTGATGATGTTGCACACCATCGTGCAGGCCAGCAAGGAAGACGTCGCCGAGCGCGGGCTGCCGATCACCATGACCCACCTCAAGTTCTTCAAATTCATCATGGACGAGATCTTCCCGGGCGGGCGCCTGCCTTCGGTGGAGAAGGTCGAAGAGCACGCGACCAAGGCCGGTTTCAAGGTCGAGCTCGTACAGCCGCTGCGCTTGCACTACGCGCGCACCCTGGACAACTGGTCGGCGGCTCTGGAGGCCCACAAGGACGAGGCGATCGCCATCCAGTCACAAGAGGTGTACGACCGCTACATGAAGTATCTGACCGGATGCGCGGACCTCTTCCGGGACGGCTACACCGACGTCTGCCAGTTCACCCTCGTGAAGAGCTAGCTCGCCGACGCCGACGCTTCCAGCGGCACAAGAGAAATGAGCAGCGGCGAATGGCTTCGGTCGTCGGCCGCACGAACACTTCTGTTCGCCGCGCTGATCCTGTCGTTGGTGCTGGGAACGGCTTTCGTCGTCATCGAGGCCGCGCAGAAGCCCGGCGGGCAGGCGAGCGCCGTACCAATGACGGACGACCAGTCGACGAGCCAGGTAGTGGACTCGGCCAGACAGATCGTCGATGCCGCTCAACTGCGAGGTGTCAGTGGCAGTTTCGCCTTCTTGTCGTGCACGAGCCTGCACGACCCGCCTTATCAGGGCGCTGTCTATCTCAATTTCGCACTGCCTGAGCAGGATTCGCTCAAACACATCCGCGAGGTCGCAGCCGCCATGGTGTCGCACGGCTGGCAGAAGGCGCCCGCGATGGGCGAGAATTTCGGTTTGAAGCTCACCAGAGACGGGGTCACGTCGACGTTCCACGAGAACGCCGACGACCGCAGGTTCGCGACGATGCAGGTTTACGGAGAATGCCGCAACATGTCGGATCACCGCAACGACAATCCGGCCTTCACCGACATCACCGACCGTCTCAGATGAGGCCCCGCTGCAGCAGCAGGGTGTCCAGCCATCGACCGTGCTTGAAACCGACCGACGTCAGCCGGCCGACATCGGCGAACCCTCGATTGCGGTGCAGCGCAAGTGAAGCGCCTGCGTCGTCATCCGAGATGACCCACCTGCCGGACCCCAGCGTCTGCGCAACGGTCGAGCAGTGCATCGAGCAGATGACCTCCGATGCCACACCCGGTAGCGCCTGGGGCTAGGTACACCGAGTCTTCGACGGTGTGCCGGTAGGCAGGTCGCGGTTTCCACTGCGCGCAGTACGCGTAACCGAGGGCGACGCCGTCGGCCTCGGCGGCGAGGAACGGCGGCCCCTCTCGACTATCGCGCGGAACCGCGGTAGACAATCCTGCGCGTCGGGCGGATCGACCTCGAACGTGGCGACGCCGGTCAGGACGTGGTGAGCGTAGATCTCGGCGATCGCTTCGAGATCGGCCGCCACGGCGGCCCGGATGGTCGGTTCGATGGTGGTCAATGCGCTGCGCAGGCCACCGGATGCGATTCGCAGTACGGGGTGGTGCCCGGGAACCGGTAGCGATGGTCGGCGACCCACCGGTACACCGTCTCCTGCAGCGCCCTCATGCCGGGCAGCCGATACACCAGCAACGGAAGTCCGGTCCCCAGAGCCGCCGAAACGGCCGCATTCGCGGCTTCCGCCCCGCCGTACACCTCGCCCGACGCATCCAGCCACCACACCTGTTCCATCAGGCGCTCCGGCGCAATCCCGAGCCGCTGCGCAGTGCCTGCCCGTTGAAGCGGCTCGGTCCGCAACCCGCCCGTGCGGTCGAACTTGACCACGAAATCCCTCGCCCTGGTGCACATGCCGCATGCGCCGTCGAAGAACAGGACTCCACCCGCTCGACGTTTCACTGCTCGGCTCACGACGTCATTGTCCTCCCGGCGCGAGGTCGGCAACCGCCTGTCCGGCCGATGTGACCGAGTTCATCCGCAGAACGGACTGTCCTGCGTAGCAGGCGGTGCGGTCCACAGCCGAGGACGGCATTCCCACGGTCGGAGCGATGGGGGAGAACAGCGGAAGTCGCAGGTTCTGCATCCGCAGGACCGAACTCGTCGGCGGTAGCTTGGCCAAAAAGGCGCTGCCGCCGTTGATCGAGCGGGGCAACACCTTGGCTGCCCCGTCGGTGTCGCACCACCTTGCGGTGGCGGCATTCGGCACTACCCGGTGCGGTGCGGGCCAGCCGAGCCCGAACAAGGTGGTGCGAATCGTTCTGTCCGCGAGCAGAATTCGGCGCTGATACTCGGGGTGCGCCCGCGACTCGTGGGTGAGCAGGAAGCGCGTTCCGGCGATCACCCCGCTTGCCCCGGCCGCCAAAGCGGCACGGGTGTCCGACGCCGTCGCGATGCCACCGGCAAGCAGCACCGGCCGGTCCCCGGCAACGGCGAGCGCGCGCGGCAGGAACTGCAATGCGTCAGTCGTTCCGCAGAGATGCCACCCGCTTCGCCGCCCTGGGCGATGAGGCCGTCGGCGCCCCACGAGACCGCCCGCCGCGCCTGCTCTTCGGTGCCCACCATCACCAGGACGAACACACCTGCCGCGTCGAGTTCATCGACCAGTTCGCGGTCACCGCCGAACGCCACCACGGCCGCGTCGACGCCGGCGCGGACACAGACCGAAACCTGGCTGCGCCGCAGAAACGGGGTGAGCAGGTTGACGGCGACGGCGCGATCGGGCGCGAGATCACGGACCCGCCCGATGGATTCGCGCAGTTCGTGTGGGGGCGCCAGGCCCAGCGTGCCCAAGCCGCCCGCGCCGGCGACAGCGGCAGCGAGATCGGGCCCCGCCAGCCCGCCACCCATGCCGGCCTGGCCGACCGGAACGTCCAGGCTCAGCCGGTCAAGCAGGTCCACGGGCCGGTGGTCCAGGAGGCGATGGGTCAGTAGCGGCGGCGCGGCGGCGGGCGGCCATCCCGGCGAGTGCTTCGAACACCACCCGATGTGCGGCGTTGACGGTGAGTTCGGCGTGGTCGTAGGCGGGCGCCACCTCGACCACGTCGACACCCACGACGTCGTGCTCGAAGCACAGCTGACGAACAAGGCGCAGAAGGTCCGCACTGGTGATGCCGCCCGGCTCCGGAGTGCCCGTGCCGGGTGCGTGGGCCGGGTCGAGCACGTCGATGTCGACGGACACATACAACTTCTCGGCCTTCGCCAGCGCTTCCCCGACGGCGTCCGACATGACCGCTTTGAACCCGCGCTCCCAGATCTCCTGCATGGTGTGCCATGTCATGCCCTGCTCGAGCATCCACTCGAAGGTGTCCTGCGGCGGCCAGTATCCGCGCAGTCCGACCTGCACGAAGTGGGTGCCGGGCACCGCTCCGGATTCGATCAGCCGGCGCATCGGGGTGCCGTGGCTGGCCAGGTTTCCATCGATGATGTCGGCGGTGTCGGCGTGGGCGTCGAAGTGCACGATGCCGACGTTGCCGTAACCGTGTACGTCGGCCACCGCCGTCGCAGCAGGCCAGGTGATCGAATGGTCGCCGCCGAGCACGACCGGCACAATGCCCCGCGACGCCACCGCGTGGACGCGTTCGCGAATGTTGTTGTGCGAGACCTCGGTCAGCCCATGCGGGCAGAACGCATCCCCGAAGTCCACGACCTCCAGCCAGTCGAAGATCTCCAACCCGAGGTCCAGGTGGTAGGTGCCCGGCTCGTAGGCGGTCGCCCTGATCGCCCGCGGACCGAATCGGGCACCCGGCCGGTTCGTCGTCGCGACGTCGAACGGCGCGCCGACGATCGCGACGTCGGGCCGCCAGGACTCGAGTTGATCAACTTCGGTCAGGAAGGGCCGGTGACCGAACGACGCGAGGCCGGCGTAGGGCAGGTCGAGTTGCTCTGCCATCCCCGGCGGCAGATCCCGCCGGGGGCCGTGGTCGTGCTGATCGGCCATGCGCGTGACAGTACCGCCCGGTGCGGGTGGATTCCGGCGATACCTGAACCGGCCGTTACCTCGCCGCGAACTCTGCGAACTGTTTCAGACCAGAACCCCAGCCGTCAGCCCCGCCGACGGCATCGGCCATGCCCTGACCGCCCTGACCCAAACGCCAGAAGTCTCTGTGCACCACGGTTACTCGCGTTTGTTCACCCTCGGCATCGAAGCTCACCGTGACGCGCGAGGCCTTCTCCACGTCGGTCTCGGGCTGCCACGTCCCGGTGATCATCCACGCGAAGGTGAAGCAGGCGGGCGGATCCCACTCGGTCACCCGACCCCATGCCTGCTCGGTTCCGTCGGCGCAGGTGTCATACAGCCGACCACCCACTCGTGGTTCGACGGTCATCGCCACCACGGGAGACGCCGCCAGATGATGTTCGGCGGGCCACCATTCGGCCATGCGTTCGGTGAAGAGCGCGAACGCCCGCTGCGGTGTTCCTGCAACGGTGACCTCGCGGCGGACATCGGTGGTTGCGGTCATGATCGGCCTCCTGAATCGCTGGGCTGGTCGTCGTGGATCTCGCGTTCGGCGAATGACGCGAACGACGACAGCGCGTCGCGCCACATCACATCGAGCCATTCCCGCAGCACTTCGAAGCCGTCGCTGCGCACCGCGTACACCCGACGCGTCCCGAACTGTTGACAGGTCACGACCCCGGCGTCTTTCAGGATCTTCAGGTGCTGCGAAACCGCAGGCCGGCTGATGGGCAGTTGGTCGGCGATCTCTTGTACCGGGGACGGCTTGCGATGCACCAGTTCGAGGATGTTTCGCCGAGTCGAGTCGGCCAGCGAGTCCAGGACTTGCTCGTAAGTTAGCACTTACCGTTAGTATCAGCTTACGGATCTGCCGTCAAGGCTCAGGCGCTAAAGCCGGTCTCCGCTGTACGAAAGCCACTTCCTGCCAATCTGTCTCAGCATGCGCGGGTAGACGATCAGATAGCGGAAGGGCGTGATGGCCGCCATGTACGCGTGGCCCAGCAGCCCGTGCGGCTTCACCAGGATCGCCATCTGGCCGCGGTAGCCGCCGGCATCGTCCGGCACCCAGCTCAGGTGGATGACACCGTGCACCGTTTGGTTGATGAGTTCGGCCGCCCACTCGTCGTCGAGTTCGTAGAGCGGAGCGAAGCCCATCGCAGGGCGCACGGAGGAAGGGGACTCGAGCAGATCGGTCGGCATTCTCTGCCGCAGGCTGGGCCGCGCCGGGTCGTCGGCATGTTCGTCCCAGCCGAAAACCTGACCGAGCATCTGCCGGATCGCAAAGAGCAGGCCGACCACCGAGAACCGCTGCCGGGCCTCGTCGAACGACGTCACCAGTCGTATCAACCTGGGAAAGTCGTCCTTGCCGCCGGGAGTGGGCAGCCTCCACACATCCTCGAGTCGGAAGTCGGGGGTGATCTCGTGAATGCGCCATGGCCGCGAAAAGTGGGCGTCGTCCGGAAGTTTCATCGTCGGCCTCCTCCGTCTCAATGTAACATACGTACATGCATGTATCTAAAGTCGCCTCGGAGGCCGTCCCGCGCACGCAGGCCGAGCGTCGCGCGCGCACCAGGGCCGCGCTGCTGGAAGCGGGCGCGAGGGGTTTTTCCCGCTACGGCTACGGCAATGTCGTGCTCGAGAAGGTGGCCGCCGAGGCCGGCTACACGCGCGGCGCGCTCTATCACCTCTTCGCGAGCAAGGAGGAACTCGCCGTGGCCGTCGTCGACTGGGTGGCCGAGACGTGGGAGCGCGAAGTGTGGGAGCCGGCGCAGAACTCGAACACGCCCGTCGGCGTCCTGGTGGCGCTCGCGCGGGGCCATATCGCGTTCTGCCGCCGCGACATCGCGCGGGTGATGATGGCGCTGCGGGTGGAGTTCGACGGTCGGGAACATCCGGTGGGCGAAAGGGTCGCCGAGATCGGACGCGATCTCGCGACGAGGTTCGGCGCCGTGGTATCCGCCGGCAGGCGCGACGGGTCGATTCCTCCCGGTCCGCCTGCGAAGACGCTCGGAGCGGCTGTCACCGCCGCTGTCGAGGGGCTGGCGATTCACCTGGCCGGCACTGCGACCGACGAGGTGATGGCCGAGCGGATGGTGCGTGGACTGCTGGGCGTCGGCGCGACGGGCACACTCGAACCGTGCAGCTGATCACTCTGCAAGACATCCAGGCGGCCGCCGGCCGGATCGGCGGCGCCGTCGTTCGGACGCCGCTGATCCCGGCGCAATGGGCCGATGCGACGCGACCGCTGTGGATCAAGCCGGAGAACCTGCAACCGATCGGCGCCTTCAAGATTCGCGGTGCCTACAACGCCGTCGCCTCGCTGGCGGAGGCGGATCGCGCCCGCGGCGTCGTCGCCTACTCGAGCGGAAACCATGCCCAGGCGGTCGCCTACGTCGCCGCGGCCTTCGGGATACCGGCGCACATCGTCATGCCGAGGGAGACACCGCGCGTCAAGGTCGAGGCCACCCGCGGTCACGGGGCGCAGGTGGTGTTGTGCGGCCCCGGTGAGCGCGAGAAGGTCGCCGCCGAAGTTCTCGAGCAGACGGGCGGCGTGCTGATACCGCCCTTCGATCATCGTGATGTGATCGCGGGCCAGGGCACGATCGGCCTCGAGATCGCCGACGATCTGCCGCAGGTGCAGAACGTGCTGATCCCGGTCAGTGGCGGGGGGCTGGCGTCGGGGGTCGGCACCGCGATCAAGGCGAGATGTCCCGGTGCCAAGGTCTTCGGCGTGGAGCCCGCGCTCGCCGCGGACACCGCCGAGGGTCTGGCGGGCGGTGCCAGAGTCGACTGGCCGATCGAGGACCGCAACCGCACTATCGCCGACGGCCTGCGCTCACAACCCTCCGCGCTGACGTTCGAGCACCTGAAGCACGTGGTCGACGGCATGATCACCGTGTCGGAGGACGAGATCCGGTCTGCGGTTCGGGACCTCGCCGTTCACGCCCACCTCGTCAGCGAGCCGAGCGGCGCGGTCGCACTTGCCGCTTATCGGCGGGGTGCGATTCCGCCGGGGCGCACGGTCATGGTGCTCTCCGGCGGCAATGTGGAGCCGTCGCTCCTCGCCGACATCCTCGCAGGCTGAATCCGGCGGCTCTTCTTCGATTTGCTGATATGCGGTACTTCCGCGAGCGTCGGATATTGGAATTTGCCGAGCGGCGAGGCGGCGGCAGCGGGGGCCGCCCAAGGGAGTTCGTACCACCAGATCCAGGTAGTCTCACCCCCGTTAGATGACGAAGGCCACGCCCGTATAGCGATGTCCCAGAGGGGGTGCGGATGGACGCGGTGCTCGGACTGTCCATGACACCGACCACCGTTGGACTCGTCCTCGTCGAAGGCCACGAAGCCGACGGCGCCACGATGGACAAGGACGAGTTTGCGGTTCACGACCGAGGCCTCGTCAGCGCCGTCAACACCTCCGAGAAGGCCGCCGCTGCCGTGATGCGCACCGAGGCGATCGCCGCCGCGCGCGGTCACCGGTTGCACTCGATCGGCGTGACATGGAGTGAGGACGCCGACACGGAGGCTTCGCTTCTGCTCGAATCGCTGTCGGAGTCCGGCTTCGACAACGTGGTGGCGGTCCGGCTTCCCGAAGCGACCGAAGCCCTTGCCCGCGGAATCGCCACCGTGATCGGCCACGAGATCACCGCGGTGTGCGTCATCGAAGCCGACGCGGTCGTCGTGCTCGTCGTCGACACGCACGACGGCTCGGTACAGACGGCGGTCAGCCATGCCGTCAGCACGGACGAGGACCTGGCCCGCTGGTTGAGCGCCATCTTCGCCCAAGCCGAATGGCAACCGGAGGCGTTGGTGCTGGTGGGTTCCGTCACCGACCTGCACGCGATCACACCGCATCTCGAAGACGTGCTGGCGGTGCCCGTCTTCGTGCCCGCCGAGGCTCAGTTGGCGCTTGCGCGCGGCGCCGCCATCGCCTCGACGCACGGGCCAGAATTCTTCCTGGACGATTCCGGCGACGCCTCGGACCTGGAGAACCCTGCGCGTCGCCGATCCTCACCATTCCCCCGAATCGGCGCCGCCGGCGCCATGTTGGGTGTCGGCGTTGTGACGTTCGTGGTGTCGGGATCACTGGCCCTCGGTCTGCAGCTCACCTCGGGCGAGGGCACGAAGCAGGCGGAAAAGCCCTCGGCGGCAAGCACATCCGATGCGGGGGTGAAGCCCGTGCGGCCGGCCCCAGCGGCCCCGCCGACAGCGGAGGCGGCGCTGCCGCCCGCCGCGCCCGCAGAACTTCCGCCGCCACCCGTGTACGACGTCGCGCCGGTGCCGATAGCCGATCCGGTGGTGCCCGAGGCTCCTGCCCCCGACCCGCTCGCACCGGCTGACGGCTCAACGCCGCCGGAGGGTGTGCTCGCCGCCAACGGCGTGCCCCTGCCTCCCGGGGTGACCGACCCGGCACCCGGCCTCGTGCCCGCGCCGGTGACCGAGGTTCCACAGCAGCAGGGCGGAATCCTGCATCGTCTCAAGCAGAAGATCGCAGCCATCGGCCAGCCCGATCTCCGCACAGGCACCGGTCGATCCGCCGCCGCCCGCGCCGGATCCGCTGCTGGTTGCGCCGCCTGCGGATGCGCCGCCGCCGCCCGGATAACGACCGCCTGCGGGTGCTGTTACGCGGTCGGCTGAGTGTCGATCGCGTGCAGGTTCTTCGCCGTCTGCGACGTCTTGACGGTGGCGATGTCGGGATAGGTGCCCAGCACCCGGTCGGCGGTGCCGGAACTGGTGACCGTGAACCAGTAGTGTTCGTTCTTGAAGTGGTGTTGTCGGTGATTACGCCAGATAGCCCGGTAGACAAGGGTTTTCGGCTTGTAGTCGGTGTGGACGAGGTAGTGGCACCACTCGTAGGCCAGGCCGAGGGTCATCAGCGACAGCAGGAAGGTCAGGCCGAGGCCCAATCGCGAAAATGCAAGCAGCGCAACGGCAATGGCGAGGGGCGCCGCCCAGAGCTGGACCTTCCACGGGATGAACACCAACGGGATGTCCCGGGGGGCGCTGTGGTGGCGCCGGTGTTCGCGAGCAAGCAACGGGTCGATGACCAGACGGCCCACGCGCTTCGGCCGCCAGTGCAGGACGAACACGTGAATCACCCATTCGAAGAACGGAAACAACGCGACCATCGCGAGCGGCACGAGCGCATCGGTGAACTGCCAGTCGCCGACGACGATGCGCGACGTGAGCGCGGCGACCAGAATCGTGCCGATCACCCGCGGCGAGGCGTGCCTGCAGAACTCACCGAACGCACCGCCCAGCGTGAGTCCCTTGCGGGGAACGCGTTCGGTGGTGACGGTCATGATCGCTCCTCCAAATCGGTGATCACGGCGAGCATTGCCGCGGTGGCTGGTTCCAGAAGGCCGAGCGCCGCCTTCCTGGCGGCGGCCGGGTCGCCCGCGACGATTGCAGCGGCGACGTCCCGGTAGGCGTCTGGGCGACCGACCTCGGCGGCCATCACCGCGGCGAGCGCAGGCAGCGCAGGCTCGTACGTCGTCCGCAGCGTGTTGTACATCAGTCTGAACACGATCGAATCAGCGCCGTCGACGACGTGGTCCCAGAACGTGAGGGCCTTCCGCTGCTGCTGCACGGGGTCGGCCTCGGCTTCCAGGTCCCGGACCGCGTCTTCGAGCAGCGTGGCGAGTTCCGGCCGGCGCCGCACAGCTGCAAGCTCGGCAGCTTTCGGGCCGTTGTGCAACCGCGCCTCGAGAATGCTGCGTACGACTGACAGGTCGAGTACGCCCGAACGGATCAACAACCGGGGGAGGAGGTCGAGCCCGGCGTGCCTTCGGAAGTCGCGCACGGTGGTGGCGTCGCCCTGCCGGACCTCGACCAGGCCGGCTGCCGACACCCGCTTCAACGCCTCGCGCACGGCCGGCCTGGACACCCCGAGGACATCCGCGAGGCGTCGCTCGCTGGGCAGCGCCTGTCCCGGTTGCATCTCACCGCTGAGCACATCGGTGAGGATCTGGTCGAAGACATCCTCCGGTACCGAGCGCCTGTTCACCGGTTGCAGGGCCATGACCCGATACTGCCCCGAACAGAGGCCAGAGGTCAAGTGGTCAGACCAGTAGCCGGATACCTAGAGGTGGTTGCGTCCGCTAGCCGCGGCGGCCAGCCTGGATGTGTGGCTGAGCACCCGAACACGACCGCCGCTCATCGGCCGGGTACCTCGATTCCACGCTGGCTGCGATTCGTGCTGATCTCCGACCGGGCGGGTTCGGCGTGGTACATCGGCGTCGGCTTCTTCTTCGCACCAGCGCTCGCGGTGATCTCGCCGTGGCCCACTCTGACGGCGATCGCATGGGCACTGATCGCGTTCGCCGGCCTCTGGCTGGGACTGCTCGGCATCGCGATGGCGACCGGCCTTGCGGTCGTCCTGCGGTCCGGCGAGGAAATCCCCGAGGACTACTGGCGATCGATCATCGAGTATCCGACGACTACGTCGCGATAGCGGACTTTCCCGTGTAGTCGACCTGCCAGTGCTTGATGCCGTTGAGCCAACCCGACCGCAGTCTCTCCGGCTTCGATATCGGAGTGAGATCGGGCATCTCGTCGGCGATCGCGTTGAAGATCAGGTCGATAGTCATCCTGGCCAGGTTTGCGCCGATGCAGTAGTGCGCACCGGTGCCGCCGAAACCGACGTGTGGGTTGGGATCCCGCATGATGTTGAACGTGTAGGGGTCGTCGAACACCTCTTCATCGAAGTTCGCCGACCGATAGAAGATCACCACCCGCTGATCCTTCTTGATCTGCACGCCGCCGAGTTCGGTGTCTTCCAGAGCCGTGCGTTGAAACGACGTGACCGGCGTTGCCCAACGGACGATTTCGTCGGCCGCCGTCGCGGGCCGTTCCCGCTTGAAAAGCTCCCACTGGTCCGGGAATTCGGTGAACGCCATCATGCCCTGGGTGATGGAGTTGCGAGTGGTCTCGTTGCCGGCCACCGCCAGCAGGATCACAAAGAAGCCGAACTCGTCGTCGGTGAGCTTGTGGCCTTCCACGTCGGCGTGCACCAGCTTGGTGACGAGGTCGTCGCCCGGGTTCGCGCCGCGTTCGGCGGCCATCTGCATGCCGTACATGATGAGCTCCACCGAGGCGGCCGTCGGATCGTTCCTGGCGAATTCGGGATCCTGGTCGCCGACCATCTGATTGGACCAGTGGAACAGCTTCTTGCGGTCCTGCTGTGGAACGCCCATCAACCCGGCGATCGCCTGCAGCGGCAGCTCGGCCGACACCTGCTCGACGAAATCGCCCGACCCTTCCGCGGCCGCCTCCTTGACGATGTTGTGTGCCCGTGCACGCAGCTCGTCGCGCAGGGACTCGACGGCCCGAGGGGTGAACGCGCGAGAAATGATCTTGCGCAGGTGGGTGTGGTGCGGTGCGTCCTGGTTGAGCAGGACGACCTTGCCCGCCTCCAACGACGCAGGGTCGGCCTCGTCGCGGTATCGCGGTAACGCGGTCTTCTTGTTGCTGGAGAACACGTCGCTGCGGCGCGACACCTCCTTGACGTCCTTGTGCTTGGTGACCACCCAGTACCCGTCGTCACCGAACGCGAGGTTGCCTTTCTCCTGCGCGTTCCACCAGATCGGGGCGACCTTCCGCATCTCGGCGAGTTCCTCGACAGGCAGCCGCTCGGCGTAGATGTCGGGGTCGGTGAAGTCGAACCCGGCTGGGAGGTTCGGAGTTGGCATGGAGGAGCTCCTATATGACGTTGTCTAGTGCCCGTATGGCATTGCTACACCACAGATCGGACGCGGTGAGGTCGGTTGTTGAATCTTCGAGGAAAGTCCCAAGTGAAACGAGTTCCGGTGGTTGCGCGATACTGACACCTTGGTCACACTGTGCACAGGTGTAACAATCGAGGTATTAATACTGAAGTACCCCAGGAGCACCGCGAACAAGGCAGAGGGGGCATCGGTGAAGACGTACGACAAGGTGTGGTCGCTGTCGGTGGCCGGCAGCATGGTGGGCGCGTTCGTCGCGCTGATCCTCTCGCCCGCCGCTCAGGCCGATCCGGAGATCCCGGCGCCACCGCCGCCCGCCGAGCAGTCCATCACGGTCCAGGCCGCTCCGGCGGAGCCCGCGCCGCCTGCGGAGGTTCCGCACCTGTTGAGTCCCGAGAATCTGCCGCCCGGAACGTCCGCCGTACCAGTCGATCCGCCCGACGGGCGTGGTGTCTCCTACCTGCGTGATCTGTGGCACGCCGTGCAGACCCAGGACATCAGCGGCCGTGACGCACTGCTCCTGCTGACCCAGCGGCCCTTGGACCCCAATGCCGTGCCGACCAACGGGCTGGCTGCCGGTCCGCAACCGCTGACGGCCGCCGGCACCGCGCCTGACGCGCCTGCACCTGACGCGCCTGCCCGGACGCGCCTGCACCGGACTTGCCGCCGCCAGGACCGTTACCAGGCCCGGCGCCCACGCCGTAGCTCAGACGGTCGCGGCTTCGTTGAGTTCGTCCAGACGGTTGGTGGCCTCGAGGTATTCCTGCACCCAGCGCTGAATGACCGCCGCTGACTTCTCCACCTTGGTCAACTGGCCGACGACCTGGCCGACCGGATTGAAGGCCACGTCGACGCTCTCGTCGGGATACTTGTGCGTGGCCGCGACCGCCATCCCGGACACCATGTACTGCAACGGCATACCGAGCGGCTTGGGGTTCTGCGGATCTTCCCAGGCATCGGTCCAGTCGTTGCGCAACATGCGGGCCGGCTTGCCGGTGAATGACCGGCTGCGAACGGTGTCGCGGCTTGAGGCTTTCGCATACGCCTGCTGTTGCACAGCGGTGTGCTCGGCTTCCTCCACCATCAGCCACTGCGACCCGGTCCACGCGCCCTGCGCGCCCAGCGCCAACGCCGCGGCGATCTGCTCGCCGCTGCCGATGCCGCCTGCGGCCAACACTGGGACGGGGGCGATCTCCTTGACGACCTGTGGCCACAACACGATGGAGCCGACCTCGCCGCAGTGTCCGCCCGCCTCACCGCCCTGGGCGATGACGATGTCGACACCGGCGTCGGCGTGCTTGCGCGCCTGCGAGGGCGAGCCGCAGAGCGCGGCGACCTTGCGGCCCTCGTCGTGGATGTGCTTGATCATGTCCGCCGGTGGCGTACCGAGCGCATTCGCGATCAACGTCACCTTGGGATGCCGTAGCGCGACCTCCACCTGAGGGGTGGCCGTCGCCTCGGTCCAGCCGAGCAGTTGGAAGGCGTCCGCGCCACTGCCCTCGATCGGCACCCCGTGATCGGAGAGGATCTTGCGGGCGAAGTCGACGTGCTCCTGCGGAACCATGTCCTGCAACGTCTTGGTCAGCTCGTCGGCCGACAGGTCGGAGTCCATGCCCTCGTACTTGTTGGGTATGACGATGTCCACCCCGTAGGGATGGTCGCCGATGTTGTCGTCGATCCAGTTGAGTTCGATCTCGAGCTGCTCGGGGGTGAATCCGACGGCTCCGAGCACGCCGAAGCCGCCCGCTTTACTGACCGCCACCACCACATCGCGGCAGTGCGTGAAGGCGAAGATCGGGAACTCGATGCCGAGGTCGTCGCAGATGGCCGTGTGCATGCCGGCTCCTTGAGCAGTGGGCGAACTGAAACGTGTTCTAGTTTAGTACGCACCGGCGCCGGCAGATCAAGCGGGCCCGTAAAGACCGTTACGGCCGCCTAACCGTCGTTCTTTGCCTGGTCGTCCTGGCCCTTGTCGTTCTTTGCCTCGTCGTTCTTTGCCTGGTCGTCCTGGCCCTTGTCGTTCTTTGCCTCGTCCTTCTTCGCCTCGTCGTCTTGTCGCTCGTCGTTCTTTGCCTCTTCCTTCTTCGCCTCGTCTTCCTTTCCCTCGCCGTTCTGCGACTCGTCGTCCTGCGCCTCGTCGTGCGCCTTCCGTATGTTCTCGTTTCTTGCCTTGTCGTCCTCCACCGTGTCGCCATATGACTTGTCGTCATCTGAGTTGTCGCGGTCTGAGTTGTCGCGGTCTGAGTTGTCGCTGTCTGAGTCGTCGCCGCTCGACTTCTCGCCCTTTGACTCTGACTCGTCCCCGAACTTCGGGTTCCCGTCGTCGTCGAGCCACTCATTGACGGCCGTGCCCGCCACGGTGCCACCGCTGCCGGGCATGATCAGCGTGGGACGTTGTTCCACGTACTCCTTCCGCATCTCCTTGGCCTTCTCCTGGTGCTCGTCGGTCACCTCGGGCTTCTCGGTAAGCGGGCGGTCGTCCTGCTGCTTGTCGTCGTCCTGCTGCTTGTCGTCGTCCTGCTGCTTGTCGTCGTCCTGCTGCTTGTCGTCGTCGTCCTGCTGCTTGTCGTCGTCCTGCTGGGTCTGTTGTTCACTCGCCATGGTCGGCGCCCCTCTGGTTGTGGTGGATGTCCCAACTCGAATAGGGACTGCCCGGAAGTGTGATTTACGAAACAGCGCGGGTGCGGGGCACCAGGAGAGAACCGGCCACCACGAGGAGTCCGATCACGGCCAACGGAATGGCCCACGACCGCCGACTCGACACGGCGTGCTGGCACTCCGCCACATAATCGGTGTGCGGCACGATCTGGTTGAGGATCGGCACGTCGGCGACTGTCTGGCCATTGGCGGATTCGGCCTGCGAGGTGTCGGCTGCAACGGCGTTACCGCAGCCGATCGACTGGCCGTTGCCGGTGATCGACACCGGAATCAGTAAGGCGATGACGCCGGCGACCAATAGGACCGCACCTGCGAGCAGGATCAATCGACGCAAAGTCATATTCCAGTTCCTCGTTTCTCGGCCGACCCGCTGAGGGATTGCCCGCCGGGGTGTTCACCAAACCGGCGATGCCGGAATGGCGGTGGCGACGAGCCGCAGCACGAGGAACGCCGACAGCAGGACGAAGCAGGTGACGTGGTCGCGATAGATGGATCGGGCGAGCCGGGACTGCTCCACCGCGTCGCCAGAACGACCGCCCAGCGCGACGGCGCGGGGCACGGTCCGGGCCCCCGCGATCACGACGGGCACCGCGGCGAGCACGGCGGAAAAAGTGACCAGCCACCACGGGTCGCGTCCAACTGAGCTCCGAAACACCAACGCGCCGAGAAGTATCACCATTACCGCCGCGATCAACCTGCTCATCGGGCGCGACGTCGTCGTCGCACGACGGTAGTAACCCGCGATCGACGCCAGCACCGCTTCCGGCAACGGCACACCATGAGTACCGCGGACCTGGGCGTCGAAGATCAGGTCCATCCACAGCACGGCCAGCAGGAATCCGCCGCAGGCGAACAGCAGGCCTTCGGCCACGGTCGTCACACGGGTCAGCCCTTCCGGCCTGGAACTGCGACGCGCAGCACCGGCCAGCCGTTCGCCGCCGCGGCCGCGGCCAGCCCTGACCGCGGGTTCACCGGCCGGGGATTGCCGATCACCGACATCAGCGGAACATCTTCGTCCCCGTCGGCATAGAAGTAACTGCGTTGCAAGTTGACCCCGTTTTGTTCGCAAAACTGTTGTGCCGCATCGACTTTCCTGGTGCCCCAGATAACGGGCCGCTCGATGTCACCCGTCAGCAGGCCATTCCCGTCGACTTCGAAGTGGTTGCACAGCAGCGTGGTGATGCCAAGGGCGCGGGCAACCGGCTCGGCGTGGATGGTCAGCGCCGAGGAGCACAGCGCGACGGTGTGGCCGCGCCGCTGGTGTGCGGCCACCACTTCGCGCATTTGGGGATAGACCCGGGACTCGATGTGGCGCTGGAAGAGCCGCTCGCCGAGTTCGTCGAGCTCGCGCAACGACTCGCCCTTCAGGTAACCCGCGGCCCGGACGATGAGCCGCTCGAACTGCATCCGGCCGAGCCGGTACCTGATCGAGGCCTCCATCACCCCGAGCACCTCTCCGATGCGGGCCTGCCTGCGACGGATCCGATCGCCGGCGTGGGCCGTCGCGGTGAATCCCGAGACCAGCGTGCCGTCCAGGTCGAAGAACGCGCCCACCTCGGGTCCAGAGGGGCTCGCGGCGATCTCGGCGACCCGACCCGACGGCTCGACGATCATCACCCGAGACTACGGTTCTTGATCAAAATGAGCCGGACACCGCGACCGACCGTAGTGTCGACGATGCCGCATGCGAGGAACGCAGACGCCACCGAGAGGAGAGGGCCATATCAACCCGGCGCCGCACCATCCTCTCCCCAATCGTCATCGTCTTGTTGCTCCTGGTCTGCGTCGGGTCGTTCCCGACCTTCGCCCGGCACCAACAGCCGCCCGACCGGATCGAACTCTCTGACGGCTGGCAGCTCGCGTCTGCCACCCAGCTGGGCGCCGACGGCGCGACCGTGTCGCGGCCCGACTACCGGGTGCCGGGCTGGCACACCATCCGCCGGATGCCGGCCACCGTCCTGCAGGCGCTGCAGGACGACGGCACCTATCCCGACCTCTACTACGGCAAGAACCTCCTCGACGAGGTGCCGCAGGATCTCTACAAGCAGGATTGGTGGTACCGCACGACGTTCACGGCGCCCGCCGGGCACACCACCTACCTGCTCGAGCTACCCGGAATCAACTACCGCGCCGAGGTCTGGCTGAACGGCCGCATGGTCGCGGACAACACGCAGATCGTCGGCATGTACAACGCGCACGAGCTGGACGTGGCGCGCTGGATCCGACCCGGCGAACGGAACACCCTCGCCATCAAGGTGACGCCGGAGCGGGCCCTTCAGGACATCAAGGGGGTGGAGCTCGCCGACAGTTGGTGGGACTGGATCAACTGGAACTATCTGGGATACCAGGGTCCGGGCAAGAACACCGAGCGCGGCAATTCCTTCGTCTCCGATCGCAATGCGGGCATCTTCAAGCCGGTTTATCTGAAGGTCGCAGGCGAGGTGGCACTTGGGCCCGCCGTGGTCAACACCGAATTACCCTTGCCGAGAACCGATTCCGCGCAGCTGACGATTCACACCTCGGTCCGCAACTTCTCCAACCGGCAGATCCGTGGCGTGCTGAAAGGGACCATCAGCCGCGACGGCAAGCCGAGCATCGATGTCGAGCAGCCGGTGACACTGCTGGCCGGCGAGCAGCGCGAGATCACCTTCACCCCTGAGGAGTTCGGTGCGCTGACGGTCGCCGAGCCCGACCTGTGGTGGCCCTATACGCTCGGCAAGCCCAACCTTTACGACCTGCGTCTGGAGTTCGAACAGTTCGGCCAGGTATCGGATTCCACCAGCCTGCGGTTCGGTGTCCGGACGATCTCCCAACACCGGGACGACGACGGCGATTTCCCCGATCTCGGCAAGGGCGGCAACTTCTATCTCACGGTCAACGGGCGCGATCTTCTGATCCGTGGCGCGGCTTACACGCCCGACCTGTTGTACGGCTACGACCCGCAGCGCGAGGACGCCATCCTGGGATACGCCAAAGATCTCGGCCTCAACATGCTACGGCTGGAGGGCAAGTTCCCCGGCGAGCACATCGTCGAGAAAGCCGACGAGCTCGGCATTCCCCTGATGTTCGGCTGGATGTGCTGCAACCAGTGGGAGAAATGGTCGCAGTGGGACGACGAAGACCACCGAGTGGCCGACGAGAGCCTGCGCTCACAGATCCTGATGCTGCGGTCGCACCCGTCGGTGTTCATCTGGGCCAACGGCAGCGACGGCAAGCCGCCCGCCGACGTGCTCGCGAATTATCATGCGATCCTTGACGATTCGCACTGGCAGAATGCGGTCGTCGACACCGTCTCGTCGTTGGCCAGGGACGCGACCGGCGAACGGGACTGGGACGGCATTCACATGGCGGGTCCCTACAGTTGGCGTCCACCGGGATACTGGCTCAGCGGACGCTACGGAGCCACTCGCGGATCAACCGCCGAACAGGGCGACAACGAGCACATTCCGCCGTTCGCGAGCCTGAAGAAGTTCATCCCACCCGACAAACTCTGGCCGATCAACGACACCTGGTACTTCCACGCAGGCTCCAACCCGGAGAACGCCACGCTGCAGAGCATCAAGCGTGCGGTGGACAGGCGCTACGGGCCGTCAGACGATGCAGAGGAATTCACCCGCAAAGCCCAACTGGCGCACTATGAATCGACCCGGTCCCAGTTCGAGGTGTTCGCCGCCAACGGGTGGGGCAGTCACAAGATGACGATCTACTGGATGCTGAACAACCACTGGCCGTCGTTCTTCGGCAACATCTTCGACTATTACCTGCGTCCCGGCGGCGCCTATTACGGCGCCAAGAAGGGCCTTCGGCCGCTGTCGGCGGTGTTCGACTCCTACGCCACGGGCGATCACTCGAAGTCACACGTGACCCTGGTGAACCAGACCCCGGACAACCGGTCGGATCTTCGGGTGCGGGTGCGCGTGTACGACCTGCAGGGCAAGCTCCGCGAGGACCGCACGAGCGACGAGCTCGCCGTTGGGTCGGGCGGCAGCGTGGAGGCGTTGACTCTGCCGAGAGTGGCCCGCGACTCGGGCGTGTTCTTCGTGCGGTGCGAGGTAGTCGACCCCGGCGGCGCCGTTCTCGACGAGAATGTCTACTGGCAGTCACAGCAGCGGGACGACCTGGGCGATCCGACCAACGACTGGGCGTTCCAGCTGAAGCAGGTGAGTTGGGCCGACATGACCGCCCTGAATTGGATGCCCCGGGTCCCGCTACAGGTGAGCGCGCAACGAGCCGACGCGGCGGGGGAGCGCGGCGTCACCATCCGCCTGCACAATCCCACTCAGCGGGTGGCTTTCTTCGAGCGCGCCGAAATCCTGTCGGCACCGGGTGGCGATGAGGTGCTGCCCATCGAATACAGCGACAACTACGTGACCGTGTTCCCCGGCGAGACGCTCGAATTGCACGGCGTGGTACCCACCGATCATGCGGCCGCCGACTGGGTGCGAGTCAGCGGGTACAACTCGCCGGTGGTCGAGGTACCGATCGGCTAGGTCGTCGTTAACTCGACTGGCCGCGCTAATGGAGTGCGGCGGCGATGCGCCGCCAGTCCGCTCGGGGGTATTCGTTCAGGTTGGCAGTCAGCACCTGGAGGCATACGTGGTCAGCGCCCGCGGCCAAATGGTCGTTCACCCGGCCGATCACCGCGGCCTCGTCGCCCCAGACGATGATCGCGTCGAAGAGCCTGTCGCTCACCGACGCCACATCGTCGGCAGTGAATCCGAGTCGCAGCATATTGTTGGCGTAGTTCGGCATCGCCAGATACATGTTGAGCCAACCTGTTCCGATGGCACGGGCCTCGGCTGGATCGTCGGTCAGGATGGCGGTCTGCTCCGGCAGCAACAGGGGCCCCTCACCCAACAGCTGACGGGCCCCACGTGTGTGCTCGGGCGTGACGAGGTAGGGGTGAGCGCCCCGGGACCGCGCCGCGGCGAGCTCCAACATCTTCGGCCCGAGCGCGGCGAGTACCCGCGCCCCGGCAGGCACCGGTTGTTCGGCGCTGTCCAGCGCATCGAGAAATGACGCCGTCGCGGCCAGCGGCCTGCGGTACCGTCCCGGCTCGGCCGAGTCGACGAGCGGTGCGTGACTGACCCCGATACCCATCAGGAACCGGTCCCCGTGCGCGGCCGTCAGCGCCGCGTAGGACGCCGCGACGTCGGCAGGCTCGTTCATCCAGAGGTTGAGGATGCCCGTGGCGACTACGGTGTGGTTGGTCGCCGACAAGAGATGGTCCACCGACTCGAGCACCGGTGTCCCGCCGACGTCGGGAATCCACAGCGCCGCATAGCCCAGCTCTTCCAACTCCGCTGCGGCATCGGCAGATTGCGCCCTGTCGCCATAGCGCAGTTGATGGCTCCAGACGCCCACACCCGAAAGTTCCATGCTTGCTCCTAACCGACGGCGGCGAAGTTGACCGTCGCCGTCGCAGCGAGCTCGCCGTCGTCGCTGCGGTAGATGTCCACCTGGATCACGACGGAACGCTTACCGAGGCGCAGGATCCGGGCGACGGCTCGCGCCGGCCCGCTCTTGATCTTGATCGGCCGCAGATAGCGGACGAAGAGATCGGTGGTGGCAATCCCGTGCCCGAACGGTGTGCTCCGGGCGGCCAGCTGCCCGGCCGTCACGTCGGCCATCGTTGCGATCAGTCCGCCCTGCAAGCCGCCCGCGGTATTGGTCACCCGCTCGTCGACCGGCATCTCCATCACGACCGTGCCGTCGGCGGTCGGCACCTCCGCGAGCCCGATCTGGTCGAACAGCTCCCGCAGGGATTTCGGCGCCGTCACGGGAATGACCCTACGGCAGGCGGGTATCCCGCCCAGGTGACGCCCGAGAGCCTGCTGGCGACCCGACCGGCATGCGCACTTTCCAGCGCCGAGCTGTTCAGCTACATCGGCGCTGACGACACCGCCTGGGACCGGTTCTGCTCGCACTGGGACCAGTTGGCTACCGATCGGTATGCCGCCGAGCACGGCACGACGCGGCTTCGGCGGTACGGACACTTCGCTGTCACGGCCGCCGACGGCTCGGCCCGGCTGTTGCCGCACGACACGTTCGTGCAGCCGGAGGATTCCAACCCGCTCTACCTGCATCGCGATCGCCACTTCGAACCATTGACCCGCCAGTTCGCCGCCGACCCGCTGCTGTATCGCCTGTTCGCGCTGCTGGCGCGAGTCGCGACGGCGCTGGACGACGCCGTCGAGTGGAGCGTCAAGGTGACGCCGTTCCGGGTGCTGGCAGCAGGCGACGACACCGGCAACCCGACCCCTGAAGGTGCGCACCGCGACGGCGTCACCCTGGTCACCTCCCTGCTGATCGGCAGGGACAACGCCGTCGGCGGGGAGAGCACCGTCTATGACCGCGACGGAGTTCCGCTGTTGAAGACGACACTCGCGGAACCGGGGACGATGCTGCTCGGCGACGACCGCGCGACCCTGCACGGCGTGTCGCCGATCCAGCCGCTCGACCCCGCCAAGCCGGCACGCCGCGACGTCCTCGTCATCACGTTTGCGCCGTCTGCGTAATCAGATCGTCCACCACCGCAGTGAGCGACCCGTACTCGGCGGCCGAGGCGCGCTGGCGATCCGCGCCCGTGCCTCTCGCCTCGAGTCGGTTTCGGTATGCGGCGACCAACTTCTGGTCACCGGCCTCCTCCAGAGCGGGTCGGAGGAAGTCGAACATCCGCGCGGCCTGAACGGGGGTCGGCAGGATCTGCCCGCTCAACGCGTCGACGCCGCAGCCGGCCCAGCCGTCTCTGGCGGCGCGCCAGTACGCCGCGCGCAGCAGCTCACTCGGTGGCCGCGGACCGGGCTCTCCCGCAACAACTTTCGCGCTCGCCGTGGCGACCAGCGCCCTGACCACCACAGCGAGCGCCACTGTGTCGTCGACATCCGGGCCGACCGACATCGATCGGACCTCCACGGTCGGCAGCCGTGGGTTCGGCCGGATGTCCCAAAAGGGCGTATCTGCGTCGAGCATCGCTTCCGACTCGGCCATCCTCACCGCGAGTTCCTGGTGGTCACGGAGCGACTCCGCATAGGGCGGAGGGCCGAGGCACGGGAAGCGGCTCCGGATCACGCTGCGCCAATCGGCGTAGCCCGTGTCGCGCCCACAGCTGAAAGGCGAGTTGGCAGCGAGGGCCACCAGCAACGGCAGCCATGGCCGCAGGTGGTTGCCGACCAGCACGGCCAGTTCACGGTCGGGCAGATGGACGTGTACGTGCAGCGCGCAGACCGCGAAGTCGTCGAGCATTCCGCGGTACTGCCTGACCCCGGCGCGGTAACGCGGATGATCGCCGACCGACCACGGTTCGTGTGCGGCGAGGATCGGCGTGCCGGATGCGCAGACCCGTACGCCCTCTGCGGCCGCGGCCGCCGTCACTGCCGCGCGAAGGGCCAAAAGTTCACCGCGCAGCGCAGCAGCGGTTGTGCACGGTGGTGTTCTCACCTCAATCTGAAACTGGGTGAATTCGTTCGACACCGCCGCACCGAGATCGATCTGCGTCCGCGCGAGCACCCGGCCGGCGGCCGACGTCACGGCACGGGTGACTGGATCGACGAGAAAGTACTCCTCCTCGACTCCGATGGTCGGCGCCGCTGCCACCGCCGTAGTGTGCCCCGGTTGGCCTCCGGGTACTCCTCGGCGGATGCAGACTTTTCTCCCGTACCGCGAGTTCGCCGACTCCGCACGGGTACTCGACATGCGCCGCCTCGGCAAGCAGCGCGTCGAAACGATTCAGGTGCTTCGGGCGCTCACCGTGCCGGGGTATGGCTGGCGACGCCATCCCGCCGCGGCCATGTGGGCGGGCTACGAGGAGGCGCTGGTGCGGTACGGCCTGGATGTGTGTGACGTGTGGTGCGGGGCCGGCAATGCCGACACCTGCGCGGTGACCCTCGTCGAGGACTTGGTGGCAACGCTCGGGCCGCGGTCGGTGCGAACGCAGGCCGACCTCGCGGCAGCCCGCGAGCTGCCGCCGTGGCTCGGCGACCCGGCGTTTCATCGCAGCCACCAGGCGGCGTTGGTGCGCAAGGATCCCGGGCATTACCGCCGATTCTTTCCCGATGCCCCCGACGATCTGCCCTACGTGTGGCCGGCGTCGGACCGAGCCCGCCGCGTGCCTGTGTGAACGCGCTTTCAGGCGCAGTGCCGCTCGTATGCTCATGGCATGGCCGAGACGCGCGTGGCGCTACCGCCGGGACCGCGGCTGCCCGCCCCGGTTCAAGCCGCTCTGATGGCCCGCTACTGGCCGAGGTTCGTCGCCGCGTGCAGGCGCCGGTACGGGAGCGTGTTCACGCTGCGGGTCGCCACGGTGGGGACGCTGGTGTATCTGGACGACCCGGCCGAGATCAAGAAGATCTTCGCGGGCAGCCCCGGCGTCTATCACGCCGGTGAGGCGAACTCCATGCTGGCCGGTCTGCTCGGCGACAGTTCGGTGTTGGTCATCGACGACGACGTGCACCGGGAGCGGAGGCGGCAGATGCTGCCTGCGTTCCACCGCGATGCGGTCGCCCGTCAAGCCGCAGCCATGGCCGAGATCGCCGCGGCCAACATCGCGACGTGGCCCGTCGGCACCGATTTCCCGGTCGCCCCGAAGATGTCGGAGATCACTCTCGAGGTGATTCTGCGGACCGTGATCGGGGCCTCGGACCCGGCCCGGCTCGCGGCGCTGCGGACAGTGATGCCCGAACTGCTCAACGTGAGCCTCTGGTCGTCGCTGGCGATGGCCAGTCACACATTGCAGCGGCTGGGGCTGGGCCGCTCGTTGCGTCACGCCGCCCAGGAGGCCAACCGCCTGCTGTACGCCGAAATCGCCGACCGCCGTGCCGATCCCGAACTCGCCACACGCACCGACGCGCTGGCGATGCTGATACGCGCAGCCGACGGTGACGGCGCGACCATGACGGATGGTGAACTCCGCGATCAGCTCATCACCCTGCTCGTCGCCGGGCATGACACGACGGCGACCGGGCTCTCGTGGGCACTGGAGCGGCTGATCAGACATCCCGCGATCCTGCAGAAGGCCGTGCAGGCCGCCGACGCTGGCGTTCCCGTAGGCGACGAGTTCCTCGACGCGGTCACGAAGGAGACGCTGCGCATTCGACCGGTCGTCTTCGACGTCGGCCGCGTGCTCAAGGAATCGGTCGAGCTGGCGGGCTACCGCCTGCCTGCCGGCGTCATGGTCGCACCCGGGATCGGCCTGGTGCACAGCAGCGCCAAACAGTACCCGCGGCCGGACCGGTTCGATCCCGACCGGATGATCGGCGCCACATTAGGTCCCACGACGTGGCTGCCGTTCGGCGGAGGCAACCGCCGCTGCCTCGGCGCGACGTTCGCGATGTTGGAGATGCGGGTCGTGCTGCGCGAAGTGTTACGCCGTGTCGAGCTGTGCACCACAACGGCCGCGGGTGAACGGCAGCAGGTCAAGCACGTCATTCTGATACCGCACCGCGGTGCGCGCGTTCGCGTCCGGGCACGCAAGAACATAGCGCCGGCGGCTATCGGTGCCGCGGCCACCGCGTCGTGTATGCATGATTCGTGAGTGCACGCGCCGGCATCGTCGTCACGGGGACAGAGGTACTGACCGGACGAGTCCAGGACCGCAACGGGCCGTGGCTCGCCGACCGGTTGCTCGAACTCGGCGTCGAGTTGGCGCACATCACGATCTGCGGCGACCGACCCGGCGACATCGCCGCGCAGCTGCGCTTCCTGGCCGGCGAGGGGGTCGACCTGATCGTCACGAGCGGTGGCCTCGGGCCGACCGCCGATGACATGACGGTCGCGGTGGTGTCGGAGTTCTGTGGCCGCGAACTGATATTGGACGAATCGCTCGAGGAGAAGATCGCCGCGATCCTCGAGCGGCTGCGGGCCCGATTCACCGATGTGGACTTCGACGCGGTCCGGGCGGCCAACCGCAAGCAGGCCATGGTGCCCGCCGGCGCGACGATCCTCGACCCGGTCGGCACGGCCCCCGGCGTGGTGGTGCCCGGGAAGCCGACAGTGCTCGTGTTGCCGGGCCCGCCGCGCGAGTTGCAACCGATGTGGCACACGGCGGTGGAAACGCCTGTGCTGCAGGATGCGATCGCCGGCCGGACCGAGTACCGGCAGGAGATGGTGCGGATGTTCGGGTTGCCCGAGTCGGGCCTCGCCGAGACGCTGCGCGAGGCGCAATCGCGCATTGACGGGTTCGATCGGCTCGAAATCACCACTTGTCTGCGACGGGGCGAGCTGGAAATCGTCACGCGCTACGAGCCGGATGCCGCACCGGTCTACGCCGAATTGCTGGACGCGTTGCGCGAACACCATGCGCGCCAGATCTTTTCAGAAGACGGTGCGCTCGTCGACGATCAGGTGGCGGCGCTGCTGGCGGGCCGCCGCATCGCGACCGCAGAGTCGTGCACGGCAGGGCTCGTCGCGGCGCGGCTCACCGACATCCCGGGTTCGTCGGCATACGTCGCGGGCGGCGTGGTGTCGTACAGCAATGAGGCGAAGTCGACCATGCTCGACGTGGACGCGGCTCTCATCGAGAGGCACGGGGCGGTGTCAGAACAGGTGGCAAAGGCGATGGCGCGGGGTGCGCTGCACCGCTTCGATGCCGACACCGCGATCGCGACAACCGGCATTGCCGGACCGGGCGGCGGCACCAAGGACAAGCCGGTGGGTACGGTGTGCTTCTCGGTGATGCTCGCCGACGGTCCGACGCTGACGCGGACACTTCTGCTGCCGGGTAACCGCTCCGATGTCCGGGAGCGCTCGACGACCGTCGCGATGCACCTACTCCGGCGAGCCCTTCACGGCATCGAAAACCCTGCACTGCTTAGGGATTGACGTCAGTCGTCGTCGGTCACGGTGAAGCCGGCCAGCCAGTCCTCGTGCATCTCGTCGTTGATCGACACCCGCCACTGATAACGCTGGCCTGCGGTCAGCTTGAGCGCGGGGATGGTGGCCGTGAACGGGATGGTGACCGGTGTGCCCTCGGGATGCACGGGTTTGTGCTTGGCCATGATGACGCCGTGCTCGGTGTGCGCGACCCGCACACCGTCGCTGTCGACGAGCTCGGCACGGATCGGGAACGACGTGTTCAGTTCCGCCCACTCGACTTCGACGAAGATGACGAGTGCGTGTTGCGGGACAGGTGTCGAGCTGGCAGTCCAGCCGAGGCCGAGCGCGTGCACGGTGCCGGCCTGGTCCAGTGCGGCACTCTGGGCGAGCAGCACGATGGCTCTCATGCGTCAGTCGGTGCCGGCGCGGTCCCACACCTCGAGCATCGAGCGCAGGATCTCCTCAGCACGGCCCAGCCCGCCGAGGTGACTCTCGCCCGGCATCGGGAACAGCTCTGCGTCCGGCAGCCTCGACACCACGTGCTGTCCGTGCGCATAGGGAACGATGTGGTCGGCGTCGCCGTGCCACCAGCGCACGTGCACCTTGACTTCGTCGAGGCGGAAACCCCAGTCCCGCGAGAAGGCGACGATGTCGTAGAACGGTGCGGCCATCTGTCGACGACTCCCGTTCAAAAGATCGTCGAGGAACATGGCCTTGATCTCCGGCCGGGCCAGCAGCGCACGGTCGGCCGGCGGGGACACCAACCCGTACAGGTCGGCAGCCGGTCCGGCCACCGGGCGAATGAACCGGATCAACGTGGTGGCCACCATCCCGATCGGAACCTTCGCCACCCGCAGGATCGGCGCGACGCGCGTTCCAAGGTTGCCCATCAGGCCGCCGCCGATGCTGTCGTTTCCGGCTACGGGGGCGACGCCACCCACGACGCCTGCCGCCACGACGCGGTCGGGCATCGCCGCGGCGCAGGCCAGCGTGTAGGGACCGCCACCGGAGAGACCGACGACGGCCATCTTGTCGATTCCCAAGGTGTCGGCGATGGTGCGCAGGTCATCACTGAACTCCAAGACGTTCTGGTACTGGTGCGGCGTCGACGAGCCGATACCCGGGCGATCGACACCGATCAACCGGATGCCGGCCTGCTCGGCGAAGGCCCGCGCCTCGGTGGGGATCTGCCTGCGGGCCCCCGGGGTGCCGTGCAGCCAGAAGATGGCACGGCCCTGCGGGGCGCCGAACTCGGCGAAGCCGATCTGGCGGTCCTCGCCGACGGCGATGTTTCCCTCGAGCTTGGGACGATCGATTGCGACAACCATGCCCAAAGTGTCGCATGGCGGCTTCGGGTGCCTGTCGGGCTTCCCGCACACCGTGGCGCATCATGGCGTCATGGCCACCGACGAGCTCGACGAACTCTTTCGCGTCAGGCCCGAGGAGTTCACCGCCTTGCGCACGAAACTCGCCACCGCCGCCAAGAAGCGCGGCGACGCCGCGGCGGCGAAGGGGATCTCCGCCGCCCGCAGGCCCACCACGGCCGCGTGGGTCGTGAACCTGCTCGTGCACAGCAATGGCGACGTCAAGACCTCGTTGGCTGACCTCGGTGAGCGGCTGCGCCAAGCGCACGCGGCGATGGATGGCGATGCCATCCGGGAGCTGTCGGCCGAGCAACGCTCGCTCGTGGACGAGCTCGCCCGCGCCGCGTTCGAAGGCGCCGAGGTGACGAACCCGTCGACGGCGCTGCGCGAAGACGTGACCGCGACGCTGCAGGCAGCGGTCGCCGACCCCGACGTGGCCGCTCGGCTCGGCCGACTGAGCAAGGCCGAACAGTGGTCGGGCTTCGGCGATTTCGGCGTATCCACCGCGGTGTTCACCGCAGCACGCGGCGGCAGCGCCCGACCGAAACCGCCGAAAGGCGACGAGCCCGTCTCCTCACCGCCCAAGGACGACGACGCCGGGCCGCCGCGCGAGCAGGAGGAGGCGAAGTCGGCGTTGGTGACGGCCGAACGCGCGAAAGCTGATGCCGACGACGAATTGACGGATCGACAAACAGATTTGGCGGTTGCACGGATGCGTCGCGACGAGATGCGCCGGCGCCTCGATGATGCCGAGCGCGACCTGAGCGCGGCCGAAGATGCCTACAGCCGGGTCAAGCAGGCCGGCCGTGACGCCGCCGAGCGGGTCAAGGAGGCCAGCGCGAGGCTCAAGCAACTACAACGCACGCGCACCCGCTGATCTGCAATACTGCGACGATGCGACGCGCATTGCCGATTCTTGCTGCGGTGCTGGCGGTTTCGTCAGCGGATGCGGTTCCAAGATCAATCCGGATGGCGCCGCGAAATCGGTTGTCGACGTCGTCTCTCGGCAGACCAAGTTCAAGCCGAAAGATGTCACCTGTCCCTCGGAGGTGGTGCGGAAGTCGGCACCGAATTCGACTGCAGCTTCACGGGTCCCGAGGGCAAGGCTTACACCGCGCACATGAAGGTGACGGAGGTGAAAGGCGACAACGTCGAGTTCTACGTTCAGTCGCGGCCGAGCTGAGCGCAACCCCGGTTACGCAACGACTGGCGGCAACGGTGCGCCCGGCGGCGGCATGAGCTCGGCCCCTGGCGGCGGCTCGGCGCCCGGCTTGGTGCCGTACTGGAAGCCACGCGCCTTGAGGGCGCCTTCGATGTTGCCTGTGTTGAACCGGTCGCCGTAGATCGGGCGGCCGGTGGCAGCGGTGGTCACAAAACAAGGCCCGAACAGTCCGTGCCGGCCGCCGTATCCCCGCCGGAGATGTACGGGGTGCCGGACGGCTGCTGGACGAGAGTCAACAGCGATGCGGTAGCGACAGCAAACATGGCGTAGGACGCTAACAGACAGTTGAACCAAGCATCAAAGTCTTTGATGCCCTTCATAATTCGCTTACCACGTGCGCCGTTCACAACTGTGGGTTATATGAACGTTATTGCTGTGCAGGCGATTCAAGTCACATTTGGTTGCCGGCCATACCCTGCATTGCGCTGATGCATCTGTAAACCGTTGAGGCGTAATCTTTTCGAGTCTCCGTCATGGCGTGTTCCCTGCGTGGCGTGATGGCGGGCCGTCCGACCGGACCTGACCCGGTTGTTCCGCCGCCCGGGGCTGCAAATTCAGCAAATAACACGGTTGACGACCACTATTCGGTCTGATGAGCGGTCCTCGAGCGACCCGACGGATCAGCCGTAGGCGAGTAATAAAGGAATGCGCTGTTCGGCGCTCGTGAGCGAGCCGTGGTGGCCGACAAGCGACGACTCAATCGGCTCCACGGTGCGCCGAACCAGTGCCGCCGACCCGCGGGCGGCGGCGACGACGTCACCGATGCGTCCCCGTATCTCGTCGCGAACCACGTCGCCGAACCACCCCGCATCGATCGCTTCGTCACGCGACACCACCCAGGCGCGATCGGCGAGCGCCTCCTGCCATGCCGCGAGCACTTCGTCGGCGGCGCCGTCATCGACGTAGACGTGCCGAGCGCGCGGCTCCCCGCCGATCGCCTGCACACCGTCGAGCAGCGGGCCGGTCGCGTCGATGTCGACGACGTCGCCGTCGTCGACGGCCACCATGCCGTGGTCGGCGACGACCGCGAGCAGCCCGCCGGGCGGGAGACCTTCGACGACTGATTCGACCAACCGGTCGACCTCTCGCAATTGCATCCGCCACGCGGGGGAGCCAGGACCGTAGAGATGACCGAGTAAATCCACCTCGCCGTGATAGCCGTAGCAGAACCCGCCGGCGTCCACGGCGGCCCGCACACCCGCCGCAAGATCTCCGAGGGCTTGGACTCCGACATAGCGGCCGCCGCGCAGGACCGCTCGCGTCAGTCCCGACTCGGTGAACTCCGCTCCCGAGACGACGCTCACCGCGACGCCGGCCGAGGCCGCTCTCTCGAATGTCGTCGCCATCGGTTGCACCTGCTCGGGCGGCGCCGTCGGCCGAAGGTCGTCGCCGCGGGGGTGCGGACGCCATCTCAACGGGTTGATCATCCCGACGCCGGGCAGGCGAAACGACAGGCCCACCATCCCGTGCTCACCGGACCGGCAGCCGGTGCCGACGGCGGCAAGACCGGCGACGGTGGTCGACGGGAAACCGGCCTGCAGTGTGCGCCCGCGCAGGGCCGCCATCACCGGCGCCTCGTCGGCATGAGCGTCGAGGAGTTCGGCGCCAAGACCGTCGATCAAGAGCACGCAGGCGCCGCGCACGTCGCCGGCCAGGCCGAGACGGTTATGGAAGCCGGCCACACCCATGGCCGCAAGCACAGATGGGGCCACGTCGGCCAGATGGGGAGTGTCCGGGTCCGGCTGCGGCAGGTCCACGTCGCGAGCCTGCCATATTCTTGCGGCTATGCCGCTGCAGATGAAGACGCTCGCGGGCGTCGGGCTGATGCTGCTGCTCGGCGCCTGCACCGCGTCGCATCAGACCGCGCCATCGTCTGTGGTCGACGGCAAGCCGGTGGCTTCGCGGGCCGCCCAGCTGAAGAACGGGCCGGCCCCCGACGACGACACCTTCTCGATCGGTACGGCGGCCGTCGACACCATCGGCGGCTATCTTCCCGACGGCCGCACTATCTCGCCCTTCGACGGGGCCAATCCGGTGATCTCATGGCTGGACCCCGCGTTGCTTGCGGCGATCCAGGCAGCGGCCCACGCCGCCGAAGGCGACGGCGTGAAAATGGCGATCACGTCGGGATGGCGGACGAAGGGATTTCAGCAACGGCTGTTCGACGACGCGGTGCGCACATATGGAAACGTCGACGCCGCTGCGCAGTTCGTCGCCACGCCCGACACGTCACAACACGTCGTCGGGAAGGCCGTGGACGTGGGGCCGCTCGATGCCGATACCTGGTTGATCCGCAACGGTTCTCGATTCGGCCTCTGCCAGATCTATGCGAACGAGATCTGGCACTTCGAACTCGCGGCCGACGATTCCGGGAGGTGCCCTCCGTTGCGGCCGAACGCCGCAGGCTGACCGGCTCTCATCCGCCTGCCGTAGCCGGATCCAGTTGAGCAGAACAGCTTTCGGTTTCGCTGAGGATCAGCACCTCCACTACCGCGGTGTGGTCGACATCGGGAAACGCGAACATCCGGAACCGGTCCTGGGCGCCGATGACCCCCGATCGGGCGCGGTCCTGGCCGAAGTTCGTACGGATCAACACCGTGACCTTGTCGGCATGGTCGCTCCAGATCGTGACCAGGATGCCCGGCCCCAGGGGGTCCTTGCCCCATGCGTCGGAAGCGGGACACGGCGGGGTGCGGCTCGCCTGCGGTTCGGGCAGTAGGGCGCGGACCGTCGCCGTCGTCGGAGCCGCCGACGGCGGTGCCGGGTCCGGGACACGGTCCGCAGAGTCGTTGGCGATCTCCGCTGCGGTCGGGGCGGCAAAAGGTTGGCCGCCGCTGGACTGATCATTGCAGCCCGCGAGCAGCGAAACCGATGCGCATAGCACCGCCGCAGCGCGACCCCACATTTCCGGATACCTTTCGTGCGCCCGACCTGCTTCAGGTACCCCTTTACGCGGACGTCAATCGTTCAGCCGGCCGCGGCGGCGATCCGGGCTGCTACCTCTGCAGCGACGGCAAGCGTGCCGGCGTCGTCGGCGGCGGAGTAGCGGCCGGCGACCGGGTCGTAGGCGGCGCCCGCAATCGATGCGTGGTCGGCGTCGAGTTCGACGACATCGGCCGACCATCCGTGTTTCTGCAGGGCCGTTGCGAAGTCGCGGCTCGCCGTCACCGGCACGACGTCGTCGGCGACGCCGTGCAGCAGCGTGAACGGCAACCGCGCGCCGGCATCGGGCAGGTCGGACGCGGGCTGGCGACCGGTTATCGGATCGGTCGCCATGAACGCGCCTGCCAGGCAGACGGTGTGCCTCAACCGGATGTCGAAGCGACGTGCATTGACGGTCAGCCCGGCCGCGGCCAGCCCGCCCATCGACCACCCGACCAGCACGAGGCCATCGGCGTGCGACCCGCGCTGCTGCGCGAAGTGCACGGACTCCAGCAGATCACCGCGCCCCTGGTCGTCGGCGTGGGAGTCCCAGTCGGGCGCCACGACACAGAGGTCGTGATTCGCCACGAGCTCACCGAGCCGTCGGACGGCGGCGCGGGCGTTGGGCTGCATACCGTGCCACATCAACACCGTCGGCCGCGCCGGGTCGCCCGCGATATCGGCCAGCCTGCCAGGTGCATACTCGACGGTTTCCATGTGTCGAGGCTACGAGGCCGGCAGGCGCCGGGGTCTGTACCACCGCCTGTAGCATCTGCCCATGCTGGGAGAGGACCGCCTCTCTGGTCGCTTCGACTACCTATTCGAGCCCCTCGAAGTCGAGGAGTCGGATGACGCCGTCGACGCCGCGGCGAGCCAGTCCGCCGACGGCGCGGCGACGCCGCGAAGCCCTGCACCGGTGAGGCTGGCGTTCGGTGCCTTCGTGCTGGCGACGATCGGCTCGCGGCGGTGATCGCGGTGTTGCTGCTGCAGCGCCCGAACGATCGCATCGATCCGATCGAGGTTCGGCTGCAACCGGATCCGTTGTCGACTACGGTGCCCGTCATGCCCCGTCAGGCCGCCCCCGTCGCACCGTCGCCGGCGGCCCCTGCGCCGTCGGAAGCACCGCGGGCCACCGACTCGGCTGCCCCACCGCAGACCGCTTCTCAGCGGCCCGAGCCGAACTCGACGCGGGAAACCCAAGGCGCGGTGGGCAATTCACCTGCCACCCGGGCGCCGATCAGCGTGGCTCCGCGAACGCGTGCGCCGTTCCCCAGTCAGGCCCCACAGGGCGGTCGGTCGCACGACGGCGGCGGCGGAATCCTCGGAGGGCTGCTGTGATGCCCGCGCGCGAGTCCTACGATCGTCTGCGCGCCGCCCACGTCGACGCGGTGGGGGCCGCCCTGCAGGATCACATCGAGCGCCTTGACTGGTCTCGTGAACAGATCGAGCATCACCAGACGCAGCGGCTGCGCTCGCTGCTGGCGTACGCCAGGGAGCGGTCGCCGTTCCATGCCCGGCGGCTGAGCGATATCGACCCCGCGGCGGTCACGGCCTCAGACCTGGCCCGCGTGCCGATGATGACGAAGGCGCAAGCCCAGGAGGAGTGGGACGACATCGTCACCGTCGCCGATCTCACCCGGCAGCGCGCCGAACAGATACTCGTGGGCCAGCAATGGTTTTCGTACACGCGCGGCGATCAGCAGGTCTTCAGTTCGGGCGGCTCCAGCGGCGTGCGCGGCGTGTACGTGTGGGATTGGCAGTTCTTCGTGTCGATCGCGTGCCTGGCATGGCGCCTGCAGGCGCGCGAGGAGCGGCGCGCACCGCAAGCGCCTGCGAAGCTCGCTGTCCTGGCTGCGGCCACACCGCCACACGCCAGCACGCCCCTGTTCGACGTCCCGACTGCGCCGGGCATGGAAACGGTGGTGATTCCTGCCGGAGCGCCCATCGACGTAACGATCGAAGCGGTCGCGGCGGCCGAACCCACGCACCTGGTCGGATATGCGACCGTCGTCGGACAGCTCGCGCGCGCATCGCTGGCCGGTCGTCTCGATATCCGTCCGGTGCGCGTGAGCACCAACTCCGAGCCGCTTCTCGACGAGGACCGGCAGGCGATTCGGGAAGCCTGGGACGCGCCGGTGCACAACCTGTGGGGATCGACCGAAATCGGTGTGCAGGCGGTCGGCTGCGCCCGCGGCGACGGCCTGCACGTGTGCGAGGACGAGGTGGTGCTGGAACGCGTCGACGAGAGCGGTGCACCCGTCGGGCCCGACGAACCGGCCGCCAGGACGCTGGCCACCGGCCTTGCCAACCGCACCTTCCCGTTCATTCGCTATGACCTCGGCGACCAGGTGAACTGGCTGCCCGGGCAGTGCGCCTGCGGAAGCGCGTTCGCGCGGGTGGCCGACATCGGCGGCCGACGCGACGACGACTTCCGCTACGGCACTGCCTCGATTCCGGCGAGCGTGTTCCGCCACGTCCTGGGCACGGATGCGCGAGTGTCGGAGTACCAGGTGCACCAGACCGCCCGTGGAGCCGATGTTCTCACCGTGGGAGCACCCGACACGGGCGCGCTGGCGTCCGCCTTGGCCGCTGCACTGCGCAGGCACGGACTGGCCGAACCCGATGTCGCCGTCCGCGTGGTGGACCGGCTGCAGCGTCACGAATCGACGGGCAAGCTGAAACGTTTCATCCCGCTTCACACTGTTCACGCCGATAGCGTGTAGCTGTCGCGAAGGATCGGCCGAAGGGACACACCCCATGCCCGTGGAACCCGGCGAGTTGACGGGCCAAGCGAAGCTATTCGATGCACTGACGACCAAGGGCACGGCGTTCACTCGCGAGGAACGGCTCCGGTACGGCCTTCTGGGGCTGCTTCCCACCGCGGAGAAGACCCTCGATCAGCAAGCCGAACACTGCTGGCACGAGTTCGGCACGCGCAGAGACGATCTCGACAAGCACATTTACCTGCGGGCGCTTCAAGACCGCAACGAGACATTGTTCTACCGGGTTCTGCGCGACCACATCAGCGAGACCATGCCGATCGTGTACACACCGACGGTGGGGGTGGCCTGCCAGCGCTTCAGCGAGATCTACCGACGGCCGCGCGGGCTGTTCGTCTCCTACCCCGACCGTGACCGGCTGGCCGAGGTTATCGACAACCGTCCGCACCGCAACCCGGATGTCATCGTCGTGACCGACGGCCAGCGCATCCTCGGTCTCGGTGACCAGGGCATCGGCGGGATGGGCATCCCGATCGGCAAGCTGTCCCTGTACACCCTCATCGGCGGCATCGACCCGGCTCGCACGCTGCCGATCGTGCTCGACGTCGGTACCGACAACGTGGAGCTCTTGGAGGATCCGCAGTATCTCGGCTGGCGCCACCGCAGGATCAGCGATGACGAGTATTACTCGTTCATCGACGATTTCGTCACAGTGGTGCACGAGCAGCTACCCGACGTGCTGCTGCAGTGGGAGGACTTCGCCACCGCGCATGCGATGCCGATCCTCGAGCGGTACCGCGACAAGCTGCTCACCTTCAACGACGACATCCAGGGGACCGCTGCGGTTACCCTCGGTGCCCTGCACGGCGCTTCCAACGTCGCGCGCCGTCCGCTGGCGCAGCAGCAGGTCGTGATGTTGGGCGCCGGCTCGGCGGGCATCGGCGTCCTCGACATGGTGGCGCGCGAGATGATGGCGCAAGGGCTTTCAGCTGCCGACGCCGAGTCGCGGATATGGGTGGTCGACATCCACGGCTTGCTCACCGACGACCGAAACGACCTGTCGCCGGAACAGCGCAGGTTCGCCAAACCCGCGGACCTCGTTGCCCGCTGGGGGCTCACGGGTCCGGCTCAGCTTGCCGACGTGGTACACAACGTCGATGTCGGCATCCTGTTGGGGTTGTCCACCGCAGCCGGAGCCTTCACCGAAGACATCGTGCGCGAGCTGGCCGCAAAAGCGGCGCGCCCCATAATCTTTCCGCTGTCCAACCCGACCAGCCATGCCGAGGCGCACCCGGCCGAGTTGGACGCATGGACCGGTGGACGCGCGTTGATCGCGACGGGCTCACCATTCGCGCCTCTGCAACGTGACGGGGTGGTGCGGCCCGTCGCCCAGTGCAACAACGTCTATATCTTCCCTGCGATGGGGCTGGGGGTCACCGCGGCCCAGGCCACCCGGGTCACCGACGACATGATGCGGGTCGCGGCTGCGACACTCGGCGATGCCTCGCCGGCCCTTTCGAACCCGGCCGCGCCGCTGTTGCCCGAGTGGTCGGACGTGCCCGATGTCGCGCTACGCATCGCCCACGCCGTCGCCCGTCAGGCCGTCACGGAAGGAGTGGCGCCCGCACGCAGCGAGGAGCAGCTCGCCGAACGCATCTCGCAGGTGCGCTGGCTGCCGGAGTATCCGGCGTAGGCGCCGTCATCGCCGTCGGCTGTACCGCTCGACGAACCGCCGCAGAATGGTCGGCGGAAATTTGATATGACGTTGCTGCGCATCAGCTTTCAGTTCTTCTGCGGATTCCGGCGCGAAGTAGCCGTAGTTCCTGTAGACGTCGATTCTGGTGCAGATGCCCTCGAGGTCGAGTTCGGGGTGGAACTGCGTCGCGTAGGTGTTCGTGCCGACCCGAAACGCCTGAACAGGGCAGTCCGGTGAGGATGCGAGGCAAATCACCTGCGCGGGAAGCGAACTCGCCGCCTCCTTGTGGCCGCCGAACGCGTCGAAAACATCGGGCAGCTCGGCGAAGAGGGGCTCGGCACGACCGGCCTCGTTCAGCGTGACGGTCACGGCGGCGACCGGTTCCGGGTGATTCCGGTCGACGGTGGCGCCGACGACCGAACCGAGAATGCCGACGCCGTAACAGCAGCCGAGAAAAGGGAAGTCGCGGTCGACGATTCGATCGACAAGGGACAGCAGCTCGGATTCGGCGCGTCGCTGCGTCGCGCTCTTCGACTCCGGCGGATCGCTGACGTTGTAGGGGCCGCCGCCGAGGATGATGCCGGACCAATCGTCGAGATCGATGTCGCCCAAGGGCCTATGGGTGAGACGGATGCGGTGCATACCGGCCTCATCGAGGCCCCCGAACCGCATCATCGCCTGGTACTCGTCGTCGGCGGCGGCATCCTCGCCGCGGATGGAAAGCAGTAGGAACGGGGCGTGATCGGCGCTTGTCGTCATGTGCTCTCGTCGAACCGTGTCAGCAGAACCCGAAGCAGCCGCGGCGACGCGGTTTCTCGCCGGGCGCGTCGCCGGGGGTGCTGGAGTTGCTGCCGGGAACCGGCCTCGGCACCGGAGCCACGCTCATCGGCGCCCGTGTCACGTCGACCCGTGGCTTCTGTTCCGGGGCCGGCGCGGTGTACCACGGCTCCGAGTATTGCCGTTGCGGCGGCGAGTACGACGGCTCGGCCGGCGGCGGGGAAGGTGGCGGCGGGGGCGCAACTACCGGTGCGGGATTGGGAACGCTCACCGCCGTCGGTCGGGCTTTCACGGGTGCTGGTGGTGTGCCGGTCACCTCGGTCGTCGCCTGCTCGACCGCGGGGGCCGGGCTCCGCAGGATCAGCCAGCCGCCGCCGACCACCGCGGCGATCACCGCGGCGGTGAGCACCACCGCCGCCGGCTTGGCGCGGTACCAGGGTGGCTGCCGGTAACCGGTCACCGCGAAATCGAGGGGCGGCCGCTCGTAGGCGGCCGCAGCGACCGCGCGCTCGGGAACCGGTCGTATCGGTGCAGCCGCCGGCGGCGCGACCTCGTCCTGCCAGGCCCCCCTGTGGTCGACCGGCGCCGCGGTCATCGCCGGTTCGGCGGCGAAGACTTCGGCCGCACGCATCGACTCTGACGCGGCCAACTCCTCGCGCGCGTCTTCCGCGTAGTCCCAGGCAGTTTCGTGCGCAGTCCCGTCAAGGACGGCCTCCGGAAGGCCCGCGACCGCGATCGGCTCGGTCACCGGCTCGTGGTCGTGCGGCGCGGCCGTTTCGACCGGTTCGGACCACGTGTACTCGAAGTCCTGGTCCGCTGCGCCACCCGGGCGGTCAGGTGTCCCGTTGCCCAAGGACGTCAACAGGGCCTGGTCGGCGGCGCGCCGGAGGGTGCGACGTTCCATCAGCCGATTCACCCGCCCCACGCAGACAAGCCTAACGGGGCTGCAGTGGTGGCATGTACGCCGACATGACAAGGGTGAGCCGGTCAACCGTCCGGCGCCACGGCCGGAAACACGGAAGTCGACCGTGCCGTCAGTCCTCCTTGCGGATCAGCCGCATCAGGGCCTCGTGATCAGGCGCCAGCAACTCTTCGATGCGCGGCTGGTTCACCTCGGCGACGATCACCTCGCCGACATCCTTGTTGACGTCGCGGAAGATGCCATGCGACTTCATCTTCTCGGTTTGGTAGATGTTGTCCTCAGTCGGCTTGATGTAATACACCGCGTCTGCTTTGAAGCGATGGATCAGCCACAGGTGGATCAATGTCATCAGCCGCTTCTGCCGCAACTGTTCTGCGAACGTGTTCTGGTCGCGCACAGTGAGGATGCTGCGGCCATTCCTGTCCTTGATCGGATCGACCAGCACGTTGGCCAGCTTCTCGTCGCCGCCTTCGCCGCCGTGGATGCCGAGCTCGAGCACTTCGCCACCCGACCGCAATGGACGGAAGTCGACGCGGAGCTTCTCGCCCAGTTGGTAATGGTCACTCCACATCGCCAGCCACTCCTCGAGCAACTTCTTGGGCACCTCGGTCTGCACGAGGTGCTGATGCTGCGTCGAGCCCTCACCCATCGATTTGGTGGTAGCCGTTCGGCCCGAGGAGGCGGCCAGCGCCGCGTCGCTGCGCGGACCGCCGACCAGCGTCTGGGGTGTGCGGTAGGGCGACTCCACCAGGCGCATCTTGCGTTGCAGCCGAGCTAGCGACAGCATCCCGTCCTGCTTCAGCGCGCCGGCGAACTCCTCGGCGGCCACGCCATCGATCTGATGCCCGCCGTACGTCATGAAGTTGAAGACGAAGCCCATCTTGCCGATCTCCTGGGGAAACCGGCGCATCTCGTCGTCCGACATGCCGGTGGTGTCCCAGTTGAACGAAGGGGAGAGGTTGTAGGCCAGCATCTTGTCCGGGTAGACGGCGTGGATCGCATCGGCGAACTGCTTGGCGTCGGCGAGGTCTGCGGTCTTGGTCTCCATCCACAGGATGTCGGCGAACGGCGCTGCGGCGAGCGACTTGGCGATCGCATAGGGGATGCCGCCGCGTAGCTGGTAGTAACCCTCCGGAGTCTTCACCCGCTCGCAGTCCCAGCCCGCGTCGGCACCCAGCTCCTTGGCCTTTTCCCGGGCCTCGTAGAGGGACGCCCGCTCCGCGAACTTCCGCCATTCCGCGGCGGTCATGTCCAGATGTTCGCCCTCGCGCTCACGGAATTCGAGAAGGTCGGCCACCGTCTCGCCGTAGGTCTCCAGCCCGGCATCGTTCTGCCACGCTTCCACGAACCGCGATTCGACCTTGTCGAAAAGTTCGCCGACCGCTTCGTCTCCGTCCTGCCGCCAGGTGGAAACGGCCTCGGCGATGAGTGCTGAAATGCCTTGCCGATCAAGCCAGGCCGTCGCGGTGGCGTATTCACCTTCAGGCAGGGCGTAGAGCAGGTGACCGTTGAGATGGGTCATGCCCGATTCGTAGAAGGCGCGGACCATGGCCAGGAAGCAGGACCTGTAGGACGGGATCTTCAGGTTCGTGGCGCCGAGCAGGAACGGCTGGTCGCGCTCGTCGGCGCGGCTGTCGATCAGGTTGGCGGCCTCGGCATCGGTGCGCGCGACGATGATGCCCGGCACTCCCATGATGTCGAGCTGGAATCGGGCGGTGTTGAGGCGCTTGATCTGTTCGTCCGAGGGGACGAGGACCTTGCCGCCCTGATGGCCGCATTTCTTGGTGCCCGGGCGCTGGTCTTCGATGTGGTATCCGGGCACGCCGGCCTCGACGAAGCGGCGAATCAGGTTGCGAACGTGGGGATCCCCGCCGTGTCCGGTGTCGGCGTCGGCGATGATGAATGGCCGGTAGTCGACGGCGGGGGTCCGGGCGCGCTGCTCCTCGGTCATGCGCAGACGGAGGAACTGCTGATTGCGGTCGGCGGTGAGCAGTGCGCGCACCAGGCCGGCGGCCTCCTCGGGCACCTGGCTCAGCGGGTAGCTCGCGAGGTCGGGACCGGGGTCCTCGCTGGTGGATCCCTTCGCCGAGGTCGCCCAGCCGCCGAGGTAGATCCCCTCGATCCCCATCCGCTTCATCGTCACCGCTTGGCCGGGGGAGTACGGCCCGAAGGTGGTGATGCTCTTGTGCTGGGCGAACAGATCGCGCAACCGGTCGTAGAAAGCCGCCGCCGCGTGCCGGGCGACCGGGTAGTCGGTGGGAATCGTGCCGCGCTGCTCCACCACCTGCCGCGCCGAGTAGAGGCGGATGATCCCGTCGAACCGCGGGCTGTCGAAGTACCGCTGCATCGCGGCGACATCCTGCTCGAAGGGTGTTAAGGGCTGTGCATCAGCTTCGACGATGGCCATGGGTCAACATTACGGCGGACGTTTCAGCGAATGTGGGCGAATCCGCACGGCCTGCTCACCGGCTGCGGACTGTCACAGCCCGACCGGGCGCGGAGGCTGCGACATGTGCGCCTTCACAGTCTGGGTGAGCGCGTCGGCCAGGATCTCCGGTTCGCCTGCGAAGAGACCGTCGAGAGCCAGCTTGGCCACGACGGTGGGGTCGGACTTCTGGTCGGCGGGCACGAAGTCCGCCATGTCGGTGTCCATGAAGCCGACATGCAGCGCAGCGACGTTTATGCCGCGTGGCGCGAGCTCCTCGCGGAGCGCGTCGGTCATCGCCCATCCCGCGGCTTTGGCGGCGGCGTAGGCGCCGAATTTGGGCGCGTGGGCCCAGGAGAGCACCGAAAGTACATTGAGGATCCGGCCGCCGCCGTTGCGCTCGATCGTCGGTGCGAAGGCCCGAGTCACTCCCAGCGTGCCGAAGTAGTGGGTCTCCATCTCCAGCCGGATGTCGTGCATCGAGCCCGAGAGCAGGTTCGACTCGGTCGAGACGCCAGCGTTGTTCACGAGAGTGTTGACGTCAGAAGCGATTTCGGCGGCTCGATGCACCGACTCGGGGTCGGTGATGTCCAGCTGGACAGGGGTGACACCGGGGATATCAATCGTTTCCGGCCGTCGGGCGGCGGCATAAACCTTTGCTCCCCGCGCGACCAGTTCGGTGGCGAACCGCTTTCCCAGTCCTCGGTTGGCGCCTGTGACCAGTGCGGTGATCTGGTCGTCGTTCGGAGTGGTTGCGGTCATTTCGATGCCTTTCGTCGAGGGCGGTAGAGCCTCGTTCTGTACCGAAGGGTCAACAACGAGGCGGCGCCGCTATTCCCGGCCGCTGCACAACCGAGCCTCGAGCGAACGCGGATCTGCGACCGTCACGGTCAGCGCCGAATGGTCTTTGAAGCCGATGACGCGTTTGATCTTGTCGCGGAAATGGATGCAGAGTCCGGCTTGAGCGTTGGTGCCGAACGTCAAGCCGTCGTCGGCCAACGACAGCCGTGGACCCACCGCGGTCCACCAGCGGTAGGGACCGGCGACGTGCGCATCCGAGATGTTGGCGATCGGGGTGTCGACCCGGAACAGGCCGAACGTCGCGAGGAACCGGTCGTCGTCGGTGAGGGTGACGCCATCCCGGCGGGGCAGTGCACCGGCGCTCAGCCACAGGGGTGCAAAACGGCGGTCGAAACGGTACGGGAAGAACTCGCTCACGGGCTGACTCCTGATTCGTCGGGCCGCTTCAGCGTCGCAGAGGGGCTGTCCCAGCACAACGGTCACCGTTGCGTCACAGTACGGCCACTCATTGAGCGTGTGCCGCGCGGCGCATGGCCGCTGGCGGCCCGCAGTTTGTACAAGTAGCTGCGGTGACTTCCGTCCACCAACGGGTCACCTGCACTGGCAGCCGGGAAATCGAAGAAAGTGAAGCTCGACATGAAACGCATTTACGCCTTGGTGGTCGGTCTTGCCGTGTTGCTGGCGACGCCGGGTCTGGCGAACGCCGATATCACCCGGCCCATGAGCAGCCAGCAGGCTGTCCAGTACGTGATCGCGCGCGCCTTGTCGCAGCGCGGCGTGCCGTTCTCGTTCGGTGGCGGCGATGCCAACGGGCCGACCCGCGGCAGCGGTCCGGCCGACAACGCCGTCGGATTAAACCGAGCAGGCCACGTCGTCGGATTGGACCCGACCGCGAGCGTCGTGGGTTTCGATGCGTCGGGCCTGGTGCTGTATTCGTTCGCAGGAGTGGGCATCAAGTTGCCCCGATCGTCGGGAGAACAGTACAACGTCGGCCGAAAGGTGTTGCCGCAGCAGGCTCTTCCGGGTGACCTGATCTTCTACGGCCCCACCGGAAACCAGAGTGTGGCGTTGTTCATCGGCAACGGGCAGATGGTGGAGGCCGGTGATCCGGTGGTTACGGTGTCGCCGGTTCGGACCAGCAACATGGCGCCGTATCTGGTTCGGGTCCTCGCGTAACCGGCTCGGGCTCGCGGGCCTCCCGCGAGCGCCCAACTATGTACGTCGTCGTCGAAATCTGTACCACACCGAGCGCTCAGTCCCCGATGATGGATTGATGGACACGTCTGGCGAGGCGGTCGCAAGCACCGGATTCCTGGTGGCGGCCATCCGCGCGATGGAGTCCACCCGCGACGACCGTCTCTTCACCGACCCGTACGCGGACAAGCTGGCCGGCGACCAGGGGCGGGCACTGCTGCGTGCGGCACTCGCCGTGACCGGTGAGAAGTCGACGGCTCAGATCGTCGTCCGCACCCGATTCTTCGACGACGCCCTCCTGCGGGCCGCTCGGATGGCACCACAGGTCGTCATACTCGCCGCAGGAATGGATGCTCGGGCATACCGGCTGGACTGGCCCGACGGCACCACTGTCTACGAACTGGACCAGCCCGCCGTTGTCGCAGCCAAGGCCGACCTTCTCGCAGCTGATCAGCCACGGTGTCGGAGGGTGGCGGTGGCTGTCGACCTCGCCGACGACTGGCCCGCCGCGCTGACGGCGGCCGGCTTCGATCCGCGGACCCCGACGGCCTGGCTGATCGAGGGCCTGCTGCAATACCTCCACGAAAACGCCGTACGGATGCTGTTCGATCGCGTGAACTCGCTGTCTGGGGCGGGGTCGATCCTGCTGTACGACGTGGTCGGCAGGACACTCCTCGAGTCGCCGGTGATGAAGCCGCTCCTGCGGTCCATGGCCGAGCAGGGCTCACCGTGGCTGTTCGGCACCGACGAACCGGGCGAGCTGGCGGAGCGCCATGATTGGTCGGCGACGGTCACCGACATCGCAGAAGCGGGCAACAAGTGGAACAGGTGGTTTTCGCCCGCGGCACCCAAGGATGTACCCGACTCGCCGCGGGGATATTTCGTCGAGGCCAACCGCTCGTCTCCGAGCGCGAAATAAACAGCGCGACTTTCGCATACCGAACTCAGTAGCCTCACGCGAATGGCGGTGCTGACTGCGCAGCAAGACGACTTCCCACGGTGGTATCAGGACGTGCTCGCCAAGGCGCGGCTGGCCGAGAACGGTCCGGCCCGCGGCACCATGGTGATCCGCCCGAACGGATACGCGATCTGGGAGCGGATGCACGCCGAAGTCGACCAGCGGATCAAGGCCGCCGGAGCCCACAACGCGTATTTTCCGCTGCTGGTGCCGATGAGCTTCTTCGAACGCGAGGCCGAGCACGTCGAGGGGTTCAGTCCCGAACTGGCTGTCGTCACGCACGGCGGGGGAAAGAAGCTGACCGAGCCGCTGGCAATCCGCCCCACGAGCGAGACGGTCGTCGGCGACTGCATGGCCAGATGGATCGACAGTTACCGCGATCTGCCGCTGCTCCTCAACCAGTGGGCGAATGTCGTGCGATGGGAGATGAGGCCACGAATCTTCCTGCGCACCACGGAGTTCCTGTGGCAGGAGGGCCACACCGCGCACGCCACCGAAGCCGACGCGCGGGACTACGCGCGCCGCATCCTGTTCGACGTGTACGAGGATTTCATGCGCAGCGTGCTGGCCATGCCGGTCATCGTCGGACGCAAGACCGGCAGAGAACGGTTCGCAGGCGCGGCGAACACGGTGACCTGCGAGGCCGTCATGCGCGACGGCAAGGCGCTGCAGATGGGCACATCGCACGAACTCGGCCAGCGGTTCAGCCGCGCGTTCGGCATCGCCTACCGCAGCGCCAACGGCGCCAGGGAGTTCTGCTGGACGACGTCGTGGGGTTCGTCGACCCGGATGCTCGGCGGACTGATCATGTGCCACGGCGACGACGCCGGGCTCGTCCTTCCGCCTGCACTGGCACCGGTGCAGGCGGTCGTCGTGGTGGTCAAGGACGCCGACGGCGAAGTCACCCGCATCGCCTCGGCGCTGACTGACGAACTCAACCGACACGGAGTACGGGCACGGCTCGACGACGACCTCGATCGCGGCTTCGGGTGGCGGGCCACCGAGTGGGACCTGGCCGGCGTGCCGATCCGGGTCGAGGTCGGGCCGCGCGACATCGCCGAGGGCACCGCCGCCCTCTACCGGCGCGACACCCGCGACAGGACCGCGGTGCCGCTGGGAGTAGTCGCCGACGAGGTGGCGCGGTCGACCCGCCGCCAACAGGCCGACATGCTCGCCGCGGCAACGGCCCGGCGCGACGCGTTGACGTCCGACTGCACGACGCTTTCTCAGGTGCGTGATGTCGCTGCCGCCGGTGTGGCGCGGGTGCCGTGGGCGTCGGTTGGCGTCGCAGGTGAGCAGCACCTCGCCGCCAACGGCGTCACGGTACGGTGCCTGCAGCGCGAGGACGGCGGGCTGCCCGCGGCCGACGACGACGCGCACGCGGTCGCCTATGTCGCGCGGGCCTACTGACTCCAGGTGCGCACGGCCGCCAACGTCCCGTCCAGGATGCGCGCGCGCAGGCCTCTTCTGTTCAACTTGCCGCTCGGCAACGTCGGTATCTGTTCGCTTTCCGCAAGCACCCAACGCGTCGGAACTTTGTAGGCGGACAACCGATCACGCGTTCGATGGGCAATCGACGCCAAGTCGATCCCGGCGGCGGCGGGCACGACAACGGCGCACACCTCTTCGCCCCGCACCGGATCGTCGATCCCGACGACCACGCACTGCGCCACGTCGGTGAACTGCTCGATCACCCCCTCGACCTCGAGGGGTGACACATTCGCACCCGCCGCTTTGATGAATTCGCTTGTGCGGCCTACGTAGAACACCCGGGGGTCACCCGCTTTGCGGTAGACCCGGTCGCCGGTGTGGTACCAGCCGTCGTCGTCGAACGTTTCCCACCGTTCACGCTTGTTGTAGCCCGACATCACTCCGATGCCCCTGATCAACAGCTCGCCGACGGCGCCGTCAGGCACCGGTTCGCCGGCTGCGTCGACGATGCGCATCTCGGTGTAGGCGAAACCGCCTGCCGTCTCGGACATGGTGCGGTGCACCGGAAACCCGTCGGGGACATCGGTCATCGCGATGTCGAGCGGGCCGTCCAGCAACATCGGCGCGCTCGACAGGTCTCGGCCGGCGAAGGATGGGTGCTCGCGCAGCCGTTGCGTGAAAGCCGGCCACCCGACGACTCCGGTCGCCCGTTCACGCTCGATCAGGTCGAGGGCCGTCGTTCGCCTCGAGCCTCGGCAGCACCAGCAGCGTGACGGGTTCGTGGAGAGCGCCGGTCGCGGCGAGCAGCCCGCCGACCCAGAAGAACGGCATGGCGCACAGAATCCTGGCCGACGGCCCCGACCCGGTCACCGACCGGATGGCGCCGGGCCACGTGGACGTCTGCCGGACCAGGGTGCCGTGCGTGTGCACGACCCCCTTCGGATCGGCGGTGGATCCGGAGGTGTGCACCATGACCGCCAGGTCCGCGGGCGAGACCTCGTTCTCGACGGCGGCCAGGACGTCCTGCTGTACCAGCGCCTTCTCGTCGTCGTGGTACCGCGTCGCCCAGCGCCGATCGGTGTCGGCGGTCAGCACGATGCGGCGCAAGTAGGGCACCGCAGGCAGGGACAGCCGATCGCCGGGCTGATTCGCCAGCCCGGGGATTGTCGACTCGAGTCGCTCGGCGACATCGATGTCGAGGATGCGGCCCGGAGCGACCAACACCCCGATGTCGGCCAGCCGCAACACGTTCGCGAGTTCTGCGGGCGCGTACATCGTGCTCAGGGGCACGGCCAGCGCGCCGATTCGCGACGCGGCAAGCCACCAGATGACCCAGTCGACGCCGTTGGGGAAGAACAGCCCTACGCGCTGACCCTTGCCGACACCCGCATGGAGCAGCCAGCGGGCGGCGTCCGCGGACCGCCGATCGGCTTGCTCGTACGTGAGCCGGTCGGTCGGCGTGACGACATAGGTCTGGTGGCCGAAATCGCGCACGCTTCGCCGCAGAAGTGCGGGCAGGGTCGGCCTCGGTTCCGTCACACTCCGATCTTCGCCGAGGGCAGTGACGATGACCACACCGCCAAGTTAGTGCAACCGTACGTAACACTAAACTAGTCTGTCGGTATGACCGTCGACTCCCACCGCGCCACCGTCGATCATCGGGGGCTGCTGCAGATCGAGGACTGTCTGGACGAAGCAGGAAACGTCGCACTGCCTGCCGACATCACGCTGATCTCGCTCATCGAGCGCAACATCTCGAATGTGGGCGACGCGGTGGCCTACCGCTACCTGGACTTCACCCGTGCTGCGGAGGGGTCTGCCGTCGAGCTGACCTGGGCGCAACTCGGCCTCCGGATGAGGGCGATCGGCGGGCAGATCCAGCGCTACACGTCTCGCGGCGACCGCGTCGCGATACTTGCTCCGCAGGGTCTGGACTACGTCGCCGGCTTCTTCGCCGCAATCAAGGCCGGCACCGTCGCAGTGCCACTCTTCGCCCCCGAATTGCAAGGGCACGCGGAGCGCCTTGCGGTCGCACTTCACGACTCGCGCCCGTCTGTAGTCCTGACCACGTCGGGAGCTTCAGCCGCGGTCGAGCTGGCGTTGGATGAGATCGGGCTATCACCCAGACCGCACGTCATCACCCTCGACGACGTCCCGGACTCGGCGGCCGACACCCTGGTCCCCGCACCTCTGAATGCCGAAGACGTCTCGCATCTGCAGTACACGTCGGGAGCCACCCGCAATCCTGTCGGCGTCGAGATCACCCACCGGGCGGTGGGCACCAACTTGACGCAGATGATCCTGTCGATCGATCTCCTGGACCGAAATACGCACGGCTGCAGTTGGTTACCGCTCTATCACGATATGGGGCTGTCGATGATCGGCTTTCCGACCGTCTACGGCGGCCACTCGACGCTGATGTCGCCGGCCGCGTTCATCCGGCGGCCCGAGCGCTGGATCCACGCGCTGGCGGCCGGGTCTCGTGACGGCCGCGTCGTCACCGCGGCGCCCAACTTCGCGTGCGAGTACGCAGCACAGCGCGGGCTGCCGTCACCCGGAGGCGACGTGGACCTGAGCAATGTCGTGCTGATCCTCGGATCCGAACCGGTGAGCATCAGCGCCATCGAGGCCTTCACCGGCGCCTTCGCGTCCTACGGGTTACCGCCCACGGCGATCAAACCGTCGTACGGCATCGCCGAGGCGACCCTGTTCGTCTCGACCATCGCACCGACCGCCACCCCCACCGTCGCCCACCTCGACCGCGCAAAACTGGAGAGGGGCGAGGCGGTGCGCGTCGCAGACGACACCCCCGACGCTTCAGCACACGTGTCCTGTGGCCAGATCGCGCGAAGCCAGTGGTGCGTCATCGCAGAGCCCGAAACCGGCACCGAACTTCCCGACGGCCGGGTGGGTGAAATCTGGTTGCACGGCAACAACATCGGCCGCGGATACTGGGAACGGCCGGACGAGACGCGGAAGGCGTTCGGCGCCGTTCTCCGCACGAGCAGCACCCGGCGCGGCCATGCGCAGGACGTCCCCGCCGGTGCGAAGTGGTTGCGGACGGGGGACCTGGGTTTCTATCTCGACCGCGAGCTCTATGTCCTCGGCCGCCTGGCGGATCTGATCACCATCGACGACCGGCAGATCCGCCCGGAAGACATCGAAGCCACCGTCGCGCAGGCGTCCCCGGTCGTGCGCCGAGGATACGCGGCGGCGTTCACAGTGCCCTCTGCCGACGGTGAGCAGCTGGTGATCGTGGCCGAGCGGGCGTCGGGCACACGGCGCGTCGACCCGGCTCCGGCCGCCGAAGCGGTGCGCGCCGAAGTGCTACGCCGACACGGCCTTTCAATCAGCGATGTCCGTCTCGTCACTGCCGGTGTCATCCCGCGCACGACGAGCGGCAAGTTGGCGAGGCGGGCGTGCCGCGCGGCGTACCTCGGTGGCGAATTCGGGCAGTAGCCCGACCGCGCCGAGGCTGCGGGCTATGGTCGGCTGATGACGTCGATAGTCGAAGCGCCTGACCGGGTCGTCGGGCTGGCCCGCGGCATGCGCGAACTCGTGCGGGCCCAAGCCGCCGAATCCGAGAGCCTCCGCACGCTCGCCCCTGCGATCGTCGAGGAGATGTGGGCATCCGGGCTGATGTCAGCGTTCAACCCGGCGGCGGCAGGGGGTGTCGAACCATCCTTCTCGGAGATGATCGAAACCTGGATCGAAATGGCTTGGCAGGACGGCTCGTTCGGGTGGACGGGAATCGCCAATCTGCCGTCCGCGTTCGCCGCCGCGGCATATCTGCCCGACGAGGGCTTCGCCGAGGTGTTCACGGCTCACGACAACCACGTCACGATGGGCGGTCAATTCTTTCCCAACGGCCAGGGCACTGTCGTCGACGGCGGGTACCGCTTGAGCGGGTCCTGGAGTTTCGGCTCGGGGACCGGCCACTCGGAGTACGTCGCCGCCGGCTTCTTTCCGATGGACGGCGGCGAGATGCGCTGGATCAGCGAAGGCATCCCCGACATGCAGGTGGCAGTGGTGCCGCGGGAGGAGATCTCGTTCAACGACGGCTGGTTCGTGCAGGGCCTCAAGGGAACCGGCTCCTACGACTACAGCGCGGCCGACGTCTTCGTCCCTGCCCGTCGCACCTTTGCGCTGTTCTCCCGGGAGCCGCATCGCGGGAGTTCTCCGGCAACACGTATGGGCCTGATGCCCGTGACGGCCGCCGGCCACGCATCGTGGGCGCTCGGCGTGGCCAAGAGCATGCTCGATGACGTCCAAGAACTGGCCGCCACCAAGTTCCGGATGAGCGACATGGCCTCGCTGGCCAGCCGGCCGACCTTCCAGAAGGGTCTCGCCCAACACGTCTCTGCGTGGCGGGCCGCCCGCCTCTTGGTTCTCGAGGCGTTCACCACCGCCGAATCCGCCGTGCACGCGGGCGAAGATCTGACCCCGCTGCTGCGCGCCGACATGAGGGCGGCCGCCGTCTACGCCACCGATGTCGCCCGCGAGTGCGCCGAATGGGCCCATCTCGTCGCCGGCACCAGCGCGATCCGCGAGGGCACTCGGCTGGAGCGCGCCTTCCGCGACATCTATACGGGAACCCAGCACGCCTTCATCAGCGAGAAAGTGGCGATCGACGCCGCACAGATCTGGCTCGGAGTCATCTCCGACCAGTTCGGCCTCTAACCCGGCTGCCCCAATAGGGTTTCGTCATGCGCGATCGCACCGCAGGACTGACCGCCGCCGCGCACCATGCACGTCGGTTTCTCGACGGTCTCGACCAGCGGCCGGTAGCCGCCCGCGTCGACGCCGCAGGGGTGCGCGCCCTACTCGGCGGCGCGCTGCCGGAACACGGCGAGGATCCTGCCGCCGTCATCGAAGCGCTGGTGGCCGGCGCGGAGCCCGGTCTGGTGGCCACCGCGGGTCCCCGGCACTTCGGCTTCGTGATCGGCGGCGCCCTGCCCGCCGCGCTCGCCGCGGACTGGCTCGTGTCGGCGTGGGACCAGTGCGCGGCCTTTCACTCGCTGTCTCCGGCTGCCGCAGCGATCGAAGAGGTCGCCTCGGCATGGACGCTCGACCTGTTGGGACTGCCGACCGATGCCGGTGTCGGATTCGTCACGGGTGGTCAGGCGGCAAACACCACATGCCTGGCCGCCGCCCGGCACACGGTGCTTGCGGCGGCCGGATGGAACGTCGAAGACGACGGGCTCATCGGTGCACCGCCCGTCCGAATCTTCTGCGGCGCGCAGGCCCACGCGACCATCTACACCGCGCTGCGTCAACTGGGACTCGGCGCCGACTCGCCCCTCCGCATCCCCGCCGATGACCAGGGCAGAATGTCGCCCGAGGCGTTGCGCGATGCACTGGACCAGTCGACCGGTCCGGCGATCGTGTGCGCGCAGGCAGGCAATGTCGCCACTGGCGCGTTCGACGCTTTCGAACCGATCGTCGATGCGTGCGCCGGTCACGGCGCCTGGCTGCATGTCGACGGCGCATTCGGTCTCTGGGCGGCAGCCGCACCCGCGTTCGCAGCCCTGACGGAGGGGGTCCAGCGCGCGGACTCGTGGGCGGTCGATGCCCACAAGTGGCTGAACGTGCCCTACGACGGCGCCATGGCCATCGTGGCCGATGCCGACGCCCACCTCGCGGCGATGAGCCTCGCGGGTCCGTACCTCGTCGCCGATCCCGGCCAGCGCGACAACACGAACTACGTACCCGAGAGCTCACGGCGTGCACGCGCCGTGCCGGTCTATGCGGCACTGAGGTCGCTCGGTCGCGCCGGTGTGGCCGAACTGGTCGAACGCAACTGCGCCCAAGCCCGGCGCATGGCCGGGCGACTGGCGGCTGTTCCCGGCGCCCGCATCGTCAACGACGTCGTGCTCAACCAGGTGCTGGTCCAGCTGCCCGGTGGAGACGACGCCAACAGGTCGGCGGTGGCGGCCGTGCAGCGCGACGGCACGTGCTGGCTCGGCGGCACCACCTGGAACGGCCGGTATGTACTTCGGGTGTCGGTCTCCAACTGGTCGACCACCGACGAGGACATCGACCGGTCGGCCGACGCAATAGCCCTTGTCGCCGAATCGGTTTCGCACAAGTGATCCGCACGAAGCCCTAAGCTGCGTGGTATGTCCGTTGATTGCGCCGCAATCGTCGTCGGTGGGATCCGGCTGGCGCTCGGAGGAGCGGTTGTCGGGATCGGCGTCGGGCTGTGGGGCGCTATGCGCGGCCGCCGCGACTCCTCAGCGGCGCCAGGAGCGCGCTGAGTCCGTACTCGAACACAGCGTCGTAGTCGGTCGGCGACTGCAACGCCTCCACCAGCGATCGGTCCGGCCAGTCATCGGTCCACAACGACGGGTCCTCTTCGTCGTGCTTGGCGCCACGGACGGCGGAGAACTGCATCACCGCAGAAGAGATCACGTGGACCTGAATCGCTCGCAGGACCAGGGCCGCATCGGTTCCGGTGACACCGGCTTCGGCCAGTTGTGCGGCCAGCCGCTGCTGAATCGGAAGGAACAGAAGCGGAGTTCGATCACGCTCGTGCGCAATGGCCAGGAGGTGCTGTCGCTCGATCAGGGCCCGACGTTGCGAGCGGGCAAGTGAGGCAATGCGATCCACGGGTGCATCCCCGTCGTCGGGCAGTGTCGCCATCTGGCTCAACAGCCGGTCGACCAATCGGTCGAACAGCTTGTCACGCCCGCCCACATGCCAGTAGATCGAGGTGACGGCCACCCCGAGATCCTCGGCGAGGCCACGCATGGTGAAGGCGTCGACGCCGTCGAGCTCGATCAAGCGAGCCGCGGCGTCGAGAATGACTTCGGCGTCGACCGCTTCCTTCAGGGTGTCTCACCTCCGGTCATGCGCTCCTGATCGGGCAGTTCTAGATAGCGTTCGAGGTTGCGGTGCATGTTGATGACCCGGCGTTCCTCGTTGGACAGCGCCAGATGGGTCAACCCGGGTTGGTGCAGGCCACGCTGGAGACCGGCGAGCACGGCGATGTCCTGGCTCAGCACCAGGCCCGGGTGCGCCTCGTCGGCCGTCAAGCGCATATCGGCCGGCTGTGTCCGCGGCGTACCGGGCGCCATCCGCATCCACAGGATCATCACCAGTTCGCCGCGATCCGGGTCCGGTCCCGGGCGCGCGGTCAACACGGTCAAGTGATCGGCGTTGGCCAGAAGGGACATGTTCGGGAAGACGTTGTACTGATGCAGCCGCAGGATCTGGTCGGTGCTCGCCCAATTCAGATCGACACCGCGCTGGGTGGCGAATGTTCTTGTCCGCTCGGCGATCACATCGGACACCGACTGGCCCGACCGCCGCTCGTCGGCGGGGAACGCGGTGTCCTCGGGCAGGCCCATCAGCGCACCTTGCGTGGCCACATACGCGTCCCACACGTCGGCGTCGGAGAGCGGTTCCTTGATCAGCGGGCTCGGCACACCATAGATCTGTTCGGACTTGCCGGTGTGACCCCAGATCACCTGCGGTGCGTGCACGTCGTCCATGCACCTGTGCAGCTCGGGGTGCAGCGTCTGGATGTGGTAGGTCTCGCTGAACCCGTCGGCGATCGTCTTCCAGTTGGCGTCGACTTCTACGGTTATCGTTGCATAGCAACGGAATTCACTGAGCCGACACCACGCGATATCGTCGGGAACCGCCTCCAGGTAGTCGCGCAGCGCCATCGCGTCGGTGTCGAGGTTGACGAAGACCAGCCGTTCCCACGTGTCGACCCTGACGGCGATCAGCGGGAAGTCCGACAGCCGGAGCGTGCCGAACCCCCTGCGGTTGGGGACCCGCTTGAGGACGCCGCAGAGGTCCCATGTCCAGCCGTGGTATCCGCACTTCAGTTCGCTCAACTGCGATCCGGATCCCGAACACAGCGAGTTGCCGCGGTGGCGGCACGCGTTTTGGAAGGCGCGAAGTTCGCCGTCGTCGCCTCGAACGATGAGCACCGTGTATTGGCCGCATCGGTACTCGAAGTAGTCACCGGGCTCGGCGACGTGGTCGACCGTGCAGGCAACCTGCCATACCTTCGGCCACATCCGCTCGGCCTCGAGTTGCGCGAAGGCCGCAGAGCGATAGCGCTCGGCGGGCACCAGGGTCGGGCGCTTCGGCGGCGTGCCGATCGCATCCTCCGGCTTGTCGTGGGAGGGGCCGCCGGCCGCAGGACGGGACGGTGCTGTTCGCGTCACGATCGGCCCCTCCTGATACGTCGCCACGGGTCTGTAACGGTGTTACATTGACCACCGTAGCGGCTGACATGGAGTTCGAGGGAGTAATCGTGTTCGACCTCAAGATCACAGGCGGAACCGTCGTCGACGGGACGGGCGCGGACCGTTTCGACGCCGACATCGCCGTCAAGGACGGCAAGATCGTCGAAATTCGTCGTCGCGGACCCGGCGACCCGTCGCTGGAAGGCGACGCTGCCGAAACGATCGACGCCACCGGGAAGATCGTCGCGCCGGGCTTCGTGGACATCCACACCCACTACGACGGGCAGGTCAGCTGGGACAGCCTGCTGGAGCCGTCCAGCGGCCATGGCGTGACCACTGTGGTCGCGGGCAACTGCGGAGTCGGCTTCGCGCCGGTGCGGCCCGGGTCAGAGGACTGGCTGATCGGCCTGATGGAGGGTGTCGAGGACATCCCGGGCAGCGCGCTCACGGAGGGCATCTCGTGGGGCTGGGAGAGCTATCCCGAATACCTCGACGTCATCGGCAAGCAGAATTTCGCGATCGACGTGGGCAGCCAGATCGCCCACGGCTCGGTCCGCGCCTACGCGATGGGGGAGCGCGGAGCCCGCAACGAGCCCGCAACGCCGGAGGACATTGCGGCGATGGCTCGCATCGTGCAGGAGGGAGTCGAGGCGGGAGCGCTTGGTTTCTCGACGTCGCGCACCATCGGTCACCGCGCGATCGACGGCGAACCCGTGCCCGGAACCTATGCCGCCGAAGACGAGCTGTTCGGACTCGGCAGGGCGATGGCGGCAGGCGGCCGGGCCGTCTTCGAGCTGGCGCCGCAGGGCGTCGCAGGCGAGGACATCATTGCGCCAAAGAAGGAACTGGAGTGGATGCAGCGCCTCGGCGCCGAGATCAACCGTCCCATTTCGTTCGGCATGATCCAGGTCGACGCGGCGCCCGACCTCTGGCGCGAACAGCTGGACATCTCGGCGGCGGCGCACGCGGCGGGCAGTGAGTTGTATCCCCAGATCGCCGCGCGACCCTTCGGCATGCTGTTCGGCTTTCCGGGTCATCATGCGTTCACGCACCGTCCGACCTTCCGTCGGCTGAAGGCCGAATGCAGCCGAGAGGAATTGGCGCAGCGTCTCGCCGATCCCGCGGTCAAGGCGGCGATCCTTTCCGAGGACGACCTGCCACCCGACCCGAACCTGTTGTTCGACAACATGTTCGCACTCGTTCAGTACTCGCTCGGCCGCCTCTATGCGCTCGGCGATCCGCCCGACTACGAACCGACCCCTGACAAAGCGGTCGAGAAGATCGCCGCCGACCGCGGTCAAGATCCGCTGGCCACGCTGTATGATCTGATGCTCGAGGCCGACGCCACGTCGATGCTGATGCTGCCGTTCTACAACTACTACTACGGCAACCACGATGCGATCCGGGAGATGCTGACCCACCCGGCCGGGGTGTCGGGTCTGTCCGACGGCGGAGCACATTGCGGCATGATCTGCGACGCCTCGTATCCGACGTTCCTGCTGACACACTGGGCGCGGGACCGCCACCGCGGCGACAAGCTGCCACTGGAGTATGTGGTGCGCAAGCAGTCTCACGACACCGCCAAGCTGTTCGGTCTCTCCGATCGCGGCGTCATCGAGGTCGGAAAGAAGGCCGACGTCAACGTGATCGATATGAATGCGCTGACGCTGCACCCCGCCCGGATGGCCTACGACCTGCCTGCAGGCGGGCAGCGACTGGTGCAGGGAGCGTCGGGCTACACCGCCACAATCGTCAGCGGCGTGGTGACCCGGCGCGACGGCATCGACACCGGCGCACGTCCCGGCCGGTTGGTGCGTGGGGCCCGCTAGACGTCGTCGAGCGGCAGGGGCTAGCTTCCGGCCTTGACCGCGGGCCGCGCGACGGCCGTCTCCGGCGTCGACGGCGGCGTCTGGATCGTGCTCGTAGAACCCATGTTCATGGTTCCAGAACTCACCATCTGCGTCGGTTGTGCATGCTCCTGCGCGACGGCGATGGTCATCGCACCCATCACCACGAGGGCACTACCGCCGATGACGGCTATCAGTGTTTTCACTGCGGCTCCACCTGTCTCCCCAAGTCGGGACAAAGTAAGCACACAGCCCTGAGATGACGCTGAGTCCCAACTGCGAAGTGTCTGTCACTCCCGCACCGGTCAGACAAGGGCGACAGCGCTACCCGCCGAGATCGTCGGACCGTCCGGCCTCCAGTCGCGACCACTGCGGGATGGGGCGGCCGTCGATCCGGGTGTTGGAGCCGTCGACGCGCCACTCCTGCGGCCAGCCGGCGGGGGAGTCCTCCCACGGCTCCTGTCGGCCGTACACCGTGAGGTCCATCAGCGCGAGGCTGTAATCCATCGCCTCGACGCCGCGAAGCGTCGTCCAGTACGTCTCGAACACGCGGTCGCCGTCGCGGAGATAGCAGACGATGTGCATCATGCCCACGGTGCGGCCGATCAGCAGCGAGTCGAGCGAGGGAAGTGCCGAGTACCACGGCATGTGCCAATCCATGAAGTTCCTGTACCTGGCGCTCTCCGGATACGGACCCTGGCAGAAAACGGCGTAGGTGATGTCCCGGGAGTGCAGGTAGGACAGCTCCTGCACCTGCGTGGTCACCCATGTGCACCCTTCGCACTGTTCGGGTGCGGATCCACCGCTGTGCCACATGAAGTAGTAGGCCAGAAGCTGCCGTCGTCCGTCGAAGGCGTCGAGCAGGGTGACCGGCCCGTTGGACCCGATCAGCTCCAGGTCGGCGTCGACCTCGACCATGGGTAGCGCCCGGCGCGCGGCAGCGATCGCATCGCCTTGCCGGATATGCGCCTTCTCGCGAGCGCGCAGCCCGTCGATCGCCGCTTCGAACGTCGTGCGGTCCACCGCCTTCGGCACCGGCGCATGGTTGACCGAATCACGGTGCGGCGACTCGTTTTTCACTATTTCTCCTGCAAACTACTCGACGAGGAGTCGCGGCGGCCGTAGGCGTCGTGCCAGCGCCACCAGTCATATGGCTTGGTCTGTGGATAACCCTCGGGTGAATCCTCCCAGCTCTCCTGCCGTCCAAGCGCGGTCATGTCCAGGAATTGCCAGGTATTGACGAAAACCTCGTCGCCGCGGTTGTCGATGAAGTAGGTGCGGAAGATCCGGTCACCCTGCCGGATGAAGGCGTTGGTGCCGTGCCACTCGTCCACACCGAAGTCGACGTCGAAGGCGCCATCCGGCCCGGGCACGATGGTGTACCACGGGTGGTCCCAACCCATTCGAGCCTTGATCCGCGCGATGTCTGCCTGCGAACCGCGAGATGCGTAGACGAGTGTGGTGTCGCGGGCGTTGAGGTGTGCGAGGTTGCCGATGTGGTCGGCCATCAGCGAGCAGCCGACGCACCCGTGCTCGGGCCATCCGTGCACGCCTGGATCGAGGAAGGCACGGTAGACGATCAGCTGTCGCCGACCGTGAAAAAGGTCCAGCAGGTTGACCGTGCCCTCCGACCCCTCGAAGGCATACTCCTTCTCCACCGGCGTCCACGGCATCCGGCGCCGCTGCGCGGCCAGCGCGTCGCCCGCCCTGGTGTGTTCCTTCTCCTTCACGAGCAGTTCCCGCCGCGCGGCATCCCAATCCTGCGCCGACACGATCGGAGGCGTCTTCATCCGATCTCCTTCCGAGGGCCCTCGTCGAACATTCAACATTTCGGTTGAACAACTTCCTGCCAGCACATCACGAGCGGCCGTTATAGTCAACAGAATGGTTGAAGATCAGGTTCTCGACCGTGCGTATGGCGCCCTTGCCGACCCCACTCGACGATGGCTGTTGACGACACTGCGTCAGGGCGACGCCCGCATCTCCGACCTGGCCGCGCCCCTCCCAATGACGTTCGCAGGCGTTTCTCGCCACATCGGCGTGCTGGAATCCGCCGGATTGGTGCGACGCGAGATACGGGGCCGCGAGCACTGGCTCTCTCTGCAACCGGACGGATTGACAATGGCTCAGCAGTGGATCAGCGAGCAGACGGAGTTCTGGTCGACGCGTGCGGACGCCCTCTCGGCGCGACTGCGCAGAAAGGGTCCGACGCGGTGATCGAAGCCGCCACCGTCCTGGTGCGACGAGTGTTGCCAGCCGTCCCTGACGTGGTGTTCAACGAATGGCTCGATCGAGAGTCGTTGCGGGAGTGGATGTGTCCGCGTCCCGTACGCGTCGTCGACGTCACCGTCGAACCACATGTCGGCGGTACCGTGCGCTTCGACATCGACGACTCGGGCACTCGGGTGTTGATCACCGGCCAGTTCCTGGCCATCGACCGACCGCGGCTGCTGCGCTTCACCTGGACCAACTCGAACTGGCAGGACCCGACGAGGGAGAGCATCGTGAATGTCGCCTTCGAGCCGGTGGGTAAGGACGAGACGCTCATGGAGATCGAGCATTCCCTGCTTCCGCCAGAGGAATTCGAGAGCTTCGACAGCGGCTGGACGCTCACCGTGGAACAGCTCGCTTCTGCTCTGGGTCATGAATGAATCAGCGCTGGCTGGTCGACGCGATGAATGTGATCGGCAGCCGGCCTGACGGCTGGTGGAAGGATCGACGGGCGGCGATGGTGCGGCTCGTCGGACAACTCGAGCGCTGGGCGCGCGGCGGCGACCGCCGAGTGACCGTGGTGTTCGAGAAGCCGATGTCACCGCCGATCGAGTCGTCGGTGATCGAGATAGCCAACGCGCCGAAGGCCGCCGCCGACTCCGCGGACGACGAGATCGTCCGGCTGGTTCGAGCCCACCACGAGCCAGGAGATCTCACCGTGGTGACGTCGGATGCCGCTCTGTCCGGGCGGGTCCGAGCCGCGGGTGCATCGGTGTATCCGGCCGCGAGCTTTCGCGATCTCATCGATCCGCCTCGTTGATGAAGTGGCACGCTAAATGAGAGGCCTGCCCGGAAACGGTAACTACACATTGAGTTTCGTGAAAGTAGGCGGGAGGTCACCAGACCTAACTGACGATGGTTTCCAAACCATTGCCAAAAGTGTTACCTACGAAGTGTTTTCACGGAAGAGTTAGGAGAGAGCACTGACAGCGTTGTAGAACCGTGAGCGGTTCCCCCAGCAGCTGGACGACGCGGACGCCGCATAGCCGCTAACCGCCGTTCTGGGTGAGGCCGTAGCAGACGGCGTAGTGGTCGGGAGTGCAGGGGATGCCGTTGACCGTGTCGTACCCGTTGGGGTTGTTGACGACGGTGGGTCCGCCTCCCGACGGCGGCACCGGGATGATGGGTGCTGCCGCGCCGCCCCCGGCACCGCTGATGCAGACGCCCTCGAATCGGGTGGGCTTCGTGCCCCACGGGCAGGTGCTGTCGGCCACGGCGGGCGACGCGACCATCAACGGCGCCGCGGCGCAGGCCACAGAGAATCCGAAAACCAGCGCAATGCGCTTAACAGACACCATCTAAGCTCTCCGAACCTCTCAACCCGACCCGGCACAGCCTAACCCGCGGGCTGCATTCGTGTGGTCAGTGGGGCGCACGGTATCGAGAACGGCAGGTGGGAGCGCAGCGCTGATCGCGAGGGTTCAGGTGAGCAGGCCCTCTTTGACCAGCCACGCGCGGGCCACGATCGCCGGGTCGTCACCCTCGGTGTCGACCTTCGCGTTGAGGTCCAACATGACGTCGTTGGTGAGTTTGGGACTGAGCTGACCGAAGATCTCCGCCAACTCGGGGTGCTCGGCAAGCACCTTCGAGTTGACCACAGCGGAGAGGTTGTAGTGCGGGAAGAAGGCCTTGTCGTCCTCGAGGACCCTCAGCTTGAGGCCGGGGATGCGACCGTCGGTGGTGAACACCTCGCCGAAGTTGCACTGGCCGTCGGCGGTGGCCGTGTAGATGACGCCGGTGTCCAAGTTCGTCACCCGGCCCAGCTTCTCGCGTGTCAGTCCGTAGGTCTTCAGCATCGGCACGAAACCGTCATTGCGGCTCCCGAATTCACTTTCGATGCAGAAAGTCAGATCGCGGCGGTCGAGCTTGGCGAGGTCGGACAGTTTCGTGACGCCGAGTCGTTGCCCTTCCGATTCGCGGATGGCGAACGCATAGGTGTCGTCCATCGGTGCCGGCGGTAGCCAGGTCAGGCCGTTCTTCGCGTCGGCGTCCCTGACCGCTTCGTACTGCGCTGCTTCACCTTTCACCGGGTTCTCGTTGCCGAGATAATTGATCCAACCGGTGCCGGTGTACTCGGGGGAGACGTCGGCCTGCCCGCTCGTCAGCGCGTGCCGCGCCCCGAAGCTGCCGGGGATGTTGGTCAGATTGGTGACGTCGGCACCCGCCGCGGCCAGCACTGTCGAGAACATGTTCCCGAGAATCAGCTGCTCGGTGAAGTCCTTGGCGGCGACGGTCAGCTTGACTCCCTTCAGCGAGTCGTAGTGCTCGATCGTGCCGGGCCGCGCCTCGAGCACCGCACCACTTGCCGACTGCAGCCCGCACCCTGCGACCAGGCCGGTCAACAGAACGCCCAGCATCGTCAGTGCGCGCCTGCGCGGGGCTCGTTTCATGGCGTCAGAGCCCCTTCGGCGCGGCGACGAACTCCGCCACCCGCGCCAACCAGTCGATGAACAGTGCAAGCGCTGCCACCAGCACCGCGCCGACGACCAGGGTCACGGTCTGCTGCAGCTTGATTCCGGTGGTGATCAGTTGCCCGAGGCCGCCGGCGCCGGTGAACGATGCCAGCGCCGCGGTGCCGACGATGAGGACCAGCGCGGTACGCACGCCTGCCACTATGACCGGTAGTGCCAGCGGTAGCTCGATCCGGAGCAGCGTCGCCCACGCCGACATACCCATGCCCCTGGACGCCTCGACGAGCCGCGGATCGACACCGTCAAGTCCGGTGACGGTGTTCGCGACGATCGGCAGCGCACCGTACACAGTCAGCGCGATGACGGCGCCGGCCCCGCCGATACCGAACAGCACCGCACCGAGCGCGATCAACCCGATCGCCGGCGCGGCCTGGCCGAAGCCGGCCACGGTGATGATCGGCTTGGAGTAACGCCGAAATCGACCGCGGGTCAACGCTATTCCGAGCGGGATCGCCACCACACACGTGAGTACCGTGGCCGCCAGGCTCACGGTCATGTGCTGCCGAAGCAACGTCAGCAACTGGGACACGGCAAGCGAACGACGTTCGCTTTCCGACACGTTGGCTTTGTTGACGTACAGAAGGGAGCCCACTACCACCGCGACGCAGAGCAGCGGCTGCAGCAACCACCTGCCCAGGCCCAGCCGGCGAGGCGCACCTCGCTCGTCGTCGGTGCTGAGAGCGACTTCGGCGCTGACGAGGGTCACGAAGCCGTCTCCGACGGCTGACCGGCGCGGCGGAGACCATCCATCGCGTCCATGATGGTCTCGACCCTGACCACGCCTTGGTAGGTGTTGCGCCGGCCGGTCACCACGACGACGCCGTGAGACGACGTCAGCATCTCGTCGAGTGCGTCGTTGAGGGTCGACGCCAGATTGACGCACTCCAGTTCCTCGTCGCGCGGCACACCCTCGAGAGCCCCAGGATCCTGCAGTTCCGCCAACGACATCCACCGTTGGGGCCGGTCCTGGTCGTCGAGAACGATGACGTGCTCGCGATTGGCCGACTGGGCCGCTCGGATCGCCTCGGCCGGGTCGCCGCCCACTCGGGCCACCGCGGCCTCGTGCAGGCCGACGTCGCGGACTCTGGTCAGGGTGAGTTGCTTGAGCGCGGCGCCTGCACCGACGAAGCTGCGCACGAAGTCGTTGGCGGGTTCGGCCAGTATGCGATCGGGGGAGTCGTACTGCTCGATCTTCGAGCCGGCCTGCAGGATCGCGATCCGGTCGCCCAGCTTCACGGCTTCGTCGAAGTCGTGGGTCACGAAGACGATGGTCTTGCGGAGCTCGTCCTGGAGCCGTAGCAGTTCGTCTTGCAGCCGTTGACGCGTGATGGGGTCGACCGCACCGAACGGCTCGTCCATCAGCAAGACCGGCGGATCGGCTGCCAGCGCCCGTGCGACACCGACACGCTGTTGCTGCCCGCCCGACAGCTCACGCGGATACCGGTCGCGGTACTGCCCGGGATCGAGGCTGACCAAGTCGAGCAGTTCGTCGATACGGGAAGCGATCCGCTTCTTGTCCCATTTCAGCAGGCGCGGGACGATCGCGATGTTGTCGCCGACGGTCAGGTGGGGGAACAGCCCTGCGCCTTGGATGACATAGCCGATGTGGCGGCGCAATTGGTCTGGGTCGCCTTTGGTCACGTCGTTGTCGCCGATGAGTATTCGTCCACTCGTCGGCTCGATCAGCCTGTTGATCATCTTCATCGTGGTGGTCTTGCCGCAGCCGGAGGGCCCGACCAGCATGACGATCTCGCCGGCGGGGATCTCCATCGTGATGTTGTCGACGGCCGGTTGCGCCTGCGCGGCATAGCGTTTCGTTACGCCGTCGAGCAGGATCCTGGCGCCGCCAGTGGTTGCCGATTCAGACACGAATCCCCCTTGGGACGGTTAGTCGGGTGACGAAGTTGAGCACGGTGTCCAAGATGACCGCCAGAATCAGGATGCCGACCGTGGCGGCGACGATGGAATTCGTCGCATTGGCGCCGCCCATCCGGGAGATGCCCGAGAAAATGTATCCGCCCAGACCCGGTCCCAGTGCGTAGGCCGCGATGGCGGCGATGCCCATCAGCATCTGGGCGGAGATTCGGATGCCGGTCATGATCACCGGCCATGCCAGCGGCAGTTCCAGTCGCAGCAGGGTGGCGAACCTGCTCATGCCCATGCCGCGCGCCGACTCGATTAGTGCAGAGTCGACGCCGTTGAGCCCGACGACGACGTTGCGCAGGATGGGGAAGACCCCGAAAAACGCCAGCAGGATCACCGATGGAAGGACCCCGAGCCCGACGATGCCGACGAGGACTCCGAGCAGTGCGTAGGACGGAATGGTCAGCCCGACGGCGGTGACGCTGTTTCCTACCGCTACTCCGACCGGAGAGCGATAAATGAGAACGCCGACAACGAGCGCGATCACGGTGGCCAGGATGAGGGTCTGTACGACGAGGCTCAGATGCTGGTAGGCGAGGAACGACAAAACCGGCCAACGGTCCCCAACGAAATCCACGAAGCCCATGGCGCGACAGCCCCCGTATGCGTTTATCCATCCGGCAGACGCCGAATGTTGTTCCACTATTCCCCCAACGACGCTTCGGCGAAACACCGGCTTCCGAAACGGGCTTCGGCGGTACAGACTGTCCATCTGACCGGGCAGTGACGTCACTCGTTGGGGAGGGCCGATGGTTAACGGAAAAGACGAGGTCAAACGCCCAGCAGAAGCGGACCCGGTTTCACAGCGAACGCAGGTCCGACGGGCCGCGATGGCGAGCACGATCGGCACCACGATCGAGTGGTACGACTTCTTCCTCTACAACACCGCCGCCGCGCTTGTCTTCCCGCACTTGTTCTTTCCGGCCTCCAGCGCCTACGCGGGAGCGATGCAGTCGTTTGCCACCTATTTCGTCGGGTTCGCCGCGCGGCCGATCGGGGCGGCCATCTTCGGCCACTGGGGCGACCGGATCGGCCGAAAGACCACACTGATCATCACCCTGCTGGTGATGGGCATCGCGTCTGCGGTCATCGGCCTGATGCCCGGAACCGAGACCATCGGCGTTGCGGCACCGCTTCTCCTCGTCACCCTGCGGGTGCTGCAAGGCATCGCTGTCGGTGGTGAGTGGAGCGGCTCGGTTCTGCTGACGATGGAATGGGGCGACCAGAAGCGGCGCGGCCTGCTCGGCAGCTTCGCACAGGTCGGTGTACCTGTCGGCCTGGTGCTCGGCACAGGCGGCATGACGCTGCTGTCCGCGACGATGTCGGAGGACGCGTTCAACTCGTGGGGCTGGCGGATCCCGTTTCTGGCAAGCCTGATCCTGGTCGGCGTCGGCCTGGTGATCCGGCTGAGGATTCTTGAGACGCCGATGTTCAAGAAGGTGCTCGACGAGGGTAAGACCGCGAGCGCCCCTGTCGCCGAGGCGATTAGGCGACATTGGCGGGAGATACTGCTGTCGGCCGGCGTCCGGTTCGCCGAACAGATGCCGTTCTATCTGTTCACCACGTTCGTGCTGACCTATGTCGTGCAACGTCACCACTACAGCAAGACCTTCGTGCTCGCCGCGGTGCTGGCCGGTGCCACCGTCGAACTCGCTGCGATTCCGTTCTTTTCGCACCTCTCGGACTCGGTGGGCAGGAGAAAGGTCTACACGGCCGGGGCCGTTGTCGCTGGGCTGTTCGCCTTCCCGTACTTTTACGTGCTGACCCACGGCAGCGCCGTGCTGATCTTCGCCGTGATCGTGATGTCGATGATCATCCACGCGATGATGTACGGACCGCAGGCCGCGCTGATCGGTGAAAGCTTCCCGACACATCTGCGCTACGGCGGCGCCGGTCTCGGCTACCAGCTGGCATCGGTCTTCGCGGGTGGGCCGGCCCCGCTGCTGGCGACCTGGCTGTTGCATGAAACCGGCACACCGTATTCGATCTCGGTGTACATCGTGATCGCCGCAGTCATCACAGTCATCTGTTGCCTCGCGCTGACTGATCGATCCCGGGTGGACATCGAGGACGACGCAATCTACAGCCGTGCGGGGACCTAGGGAGCCGCGCAGCGGGCGGATTGGCAATGCCTACTACAAAGCGTAGTATCTGCAACCAGCCCTACCGCGAACCGCCCGGAGGTGCCACGTGAAGTGGAGCTTCGCCCAGATCGGCCTGCTTATCATCGCCGCGTTTCACGTCGTTCAGGCGGTGATCGGGTTCGTCGTCGAACCGAGCTTTGCGACCGGTCCCGGCGCACCGACCGCTCAGGTGCTGGGGATGGATTACAACGGATGGCACGCCGTCGCCGGCCTGGCGTTGTTCGCGCCCGGCCTGGTCTGCGCGCTACGCAAGTCGTGGTCGGTGCTTTACCTGCTGATCGCCGCAGTGGCGGGCGCACTGCCGGGAATCTGGGCGTTCTTCTCACACCAGGTCGCCGTCGTCTTCAGCTTTCCCAACAACACGACCGACGCGGTGGTGCACCTGGTGACCGCGGTCGTGATGATCGCAGTCGCCGCGGTGCAGATCCGCCTCGACGGCGGGCTGAGGAATTCGCTGGCCGATCTCCACGGAGAGGTGGATACGTCCCGAAATATGCGGTAGCCGAACGCATCTCGCCGGAGCTCATCCCCGTCGCGGCGCATTCACCGCTGGCCGGGTATTCTGCCATTGCTCTTCGCGGCCGATGTAATGCGGCGGTGCGCATAGGCTTTGAGGTCAGCGGCAAGCGCGTCTGCCTTTAACAGGTGCGGAAGCAGGGCCGGGTCCGACATTCGCGCGCGAAACACGAGGCCGATGGTCACGTCGTGGTCAGGTCGGAATTCGACGGTTATCGCGTCGCCTGCGCGCACCGGCCCCGGTGCGATGACCCGAAAGTAGGCACCAGGTTTCGCGGCGTCGGTGAATGTTTTCAGCCAGCTTTTCAGTTGCAGGAAGGCCGAGAAGGTGCGGCATGGAGTGCGCGGGGCGGACACCTCCAGCAGCGGCCCGTCGGTGCCGATGCGCCACCGCTCGCCGATTCTGGCTTCGGTGACCTCGACTCCCGAGGTGGTCAGATTCTCTCCGAACATTCCGTTGCTGAGCGGGCGGGCAAGCCGGGCCTCCCAATCATCGAGGTCTTCGCGCGCGTAGGCGTAGACAGCCTGGTCGTCGCCGCCGTGAAGCTTCTGATTGCCGATGGTGTCGCCGACCAGGCCGCTGCCAAGACCACTGCGCATCGGACCGGGCGACCGGACCATCACGGCGTCGTGCGCCGGCGCCTTGTCGATACCCGTCGACCTCGACGGGGCATCGGGATTTTCGCGGACGCGCGCGAGGTTGACAGACAACAGGTATGCCACGGACTTAAGGGTATTGGCCGCCGCCACGTGGTGCGATGTGGAGACGACCGGTGATGCAGGAGGCGCGACGTGAAGATCCGTTTAGGAGTCGGCCTGGGAGCCGACAGCAGCCCAGAGAACCTGGCCGAGACTGTCGACTTCCTCGAGGGCGCGGCCGTCGACTCGCTGTGGTTCTCCGAGCTTGTCTATTCACACCTCGTCGACCCGTTCGTCGGTATGGCGTTCACGCTCGCGCGCACGACGCGATTGAAGGTCGGCACCTCGGTGGCGGTGCTACCCGGCCGCCACCCCGTGTTGGTGGCCAAGCAACTCGCGTCGTTGGCGGCGCTCGCACCGAAGCGGATCCTACCGGTGTTCGGCCTGCGTTCGGCATTGCCTGTCGAACGGGATCTGTTCGTTGTGCCCGACGGCAAGCGCGCCGCCGTGTTCGATGAATCGCTGCGGTTGCTGCGCGCTGCGTTGACGCACGACGATCTCACCTTCGCCGGTGACTTCTTCGAGCTCGATGGGGTGCACGTGCTTCCGAAGCCGGCTCCGCCACTTGACATCTGGGTGGGCGGTGCGACGACGGCCGCATACCGGCGCATCGGCGCCCTCGGCGACGGCTGGCTGGGCAGCTTCCTGACGCCCGCCGAGGCGGGCCGAGCACGCCAGGCGATCATCGCTGCCGCCGACGAAGCAGGCCGCGAGATCGAACCCGACCACTACGGAATCAATCTCGCCGTGGGCAACGGCGTGCTGCCCGCACCGGTGCTGGCGGCGATTCGCAGGCGCCGACCCGATCTGGATCCCAGCGAGTTGATAGCCCGCGATTGGCCGGCGCTGCACCAGCGGCTGGACGAGTACATCGCGGCGGGCTTGACGAAGTTCGTCGTCAGACCAGCGGGGGAGGCCGATATCTCCGAGTTCTTGGAAGCATTTGTCAGGGAGCTGGTGCCGCGGCAGAACTGAGCCTGCCGCCGACTAGGGCTGATCGGCGCTGCTTTCGTCGTCTGCGGACGGCACGCCTTCGGGTGGTGGTGTCGAGTAGGCCGGATTCGCCGGTGGTACCTGCGTTTCCGCGCCTTCGGCCGGTTGCTCCTGATCGGATGTCGGTTCGGGTGAGCTCATTGAGAATCCTCCTCGGCGGGCGTTGCGGGCAACCGCCGAGGACTACCCTGACCGGAGTGGCCGAAACGTCCGTCGCGCAGCTGCGCCGACGCCTCGACGGTTTGACCATCCGCGACGCCGCCCGCTTCGGTAGGCGACTGAAGAACCTTCGTGACGCTAAGCCGGAGAAGCTGGCCCAGCTTGCCGACCAGATGGCTGCCGCCGAGGCACTTGTGGCCAACCGGCAGGCCGGCCTCCCGCCGATCACTTATCCGGACCTGCCGGTCAGTGCGCGCCGAGAGGAGATCGCCGCGGCGGTCCGCGAGCATCAGGTGGTCGTGGTGGCCGGCGAAACGGGGTCGGGCAAGACAACCCAGCTTCCCAAGATCTGTCTGGACATCGGCCGGGGCATCCGCGGCACCATCGGACACACTCAGCCGCGGCGGTTGGCCGCTCGTACCGTCGCCCAACGCATCGCCGACGAAATGGGCACGCCGCTCGGCGAAACAGTCGGCTACCGCGTCCGGTTCACCGACCAGGTCAGCGACCGCACACTGGTCAAACTGATGACCGACGGCATCCTGCTGGCAGAGATCCAGCGGGATCGGCGACTGCTGCGCTACGACACCCTCATCCTCGACGAGGCTCACGAGCGCAGCCTCAACATCGACTTCCTGCTCGGTTATCTGCGCGAATTGCTCCCGCGTCGACCCGATCTCAAGGTCATCGTGACGTCGGCGACGATCGAGCCCGAACGCTTCTCGGTGCACTTCGGCGGAGCACCCATCGTCGAAGTCTCGGGACGCACGTTTCCCGTCGAGATCCGTTACCGCCCACTGGAAGTCCCGGTTGCATCCAGCGACGACGACGACCCCGACGACCCGGACCACGAAGTCGTGCGTTCTGAGATGCGCGATCAGACCGAGGCTATCGTCGACGCCATCGGTGAGCTCGAGGCCGAGCCGCCGGGCGACGTTCTGGTGTTCTTGTCGGGGGAGCGCGAGATCCGCGACACCGCAGAGGCTTTGCGGCACCTGAAGAACACCGAGGTGTTACCGCTTTACGCACGGTTGCCGACGGCCGAACAGCAGCGAGTATTCGCGCCGCACACCGGCCGGCGAGTCGTGCTCGCCACCAACGTCGCCGAGACGTCGCTTACCGTGCCGGGCATTCGCTACGTCGTCGACCCCGGCACTGCGCGAATATCGCGCTACAGCCGCCGGACGAAGGTGCAGCGGCTGCCGATCGAGCCCATCTCGCAGGCCTCGGCCGCGCAGCGGGCGGGTCGGTCTGGACGCGTCGCGCCCGGTGTGTGTATCCGGCTGTACTCCGAGGACGACTTCCTGTCCAGACCGCGCTACACCGACCCGGAGATCTTGCGCACCAACCTCGCCGCGGTCATCCTGCAGATGGCGGCGCTTGCGCTGGGGGACATGGCGAGCTTTCCGTTCCTCGACCCGCCCGAGCAGCGCAGCATCCGCGACGGCGTGCAGCTGCTGCAGGAACTCGGCGCGTTCGACGCCGACGGCGCGATCACTCCCGTTGGCCGCCGCCTCGCGCAGTTGCCCGTCGACCCGCGCCTCGCCCGCATGATCGTGGCGGCCGAAGCCGAGGGCTGCGTGCGCGAAGTGCTCGTGCTTGCGGCGGCGCTGGCCATCCCCGATCCGCGAGAGCGCCCCGCCGACAAAGAAGAGGCCGCTCGACAAAAGCATGCCCGCTTCGCCGATGAGCACTCCGACTTCCTCTCCTACCTGAACTTGTGGCGATATCTGCGTGAACAGCGAACGGAGCGGTCGGGCAACTCTTTTCGCCGGATGTGCCGCGAGGAGTTTCTGCACTACCTGCGCATCCGCGAGTGGCAGGATCTCGCCGGACAGCTGCGCAGCATCGCCGGTGACATGGGCATCCGCGCGCAGGACGAGCCGGCAGACGCCGCACGGGTGCACGCAGCGGTGACGGCCGGGTTGTTGTCGCATATCGGCATGCGTCAAGGTGATTCGCGGGAATTCCTGGGGCCGCGCAACTCCCGGTTCGTGCTGGCGCCGGGCTCGGTGCTGACCAAGCGTCCGCCGCGCTGGATCGTCGTCGCCGACTTGGTCGAGACCAGCCGGTTGTACGGACGGACGGCAGCCCGTATCCAACCGGAGGAGGTCGAGCGCGTCGCGGCGCATCTGGTGCAGCGCACGCACAGCGAGCCGCACTGGGACGCAGCGCGCGGCGCGGTGATGGCCTACGAACGCGTGACGCTGTACGGGCTGCCGCTCGTCACCCGCCGCCGCGTCAACTACGGGCCGATCAACCCGCCGCTGGCTCGCGAGTTATTCATCCGGCACGCGCTGGTCGAGGGAGAGTGGCAGACACGGCATCACTTCTTCGGTGACAACGCGCGCCTGCGTGCCGAACTCGAGGAACTAGAGGAGCGTGCCCGCCGGCGCGACCTGCTGGTTGGCGACGACGACGTCTACGCGTGGTACGACGCGCGCATCCCGGCCGACATCGTCTCCGCGCGACACTTCGACGCCTGGTGGAAGAAGCAGCGACACCGGACACCTGACTTGTTGACCTTGACTCGCGACGACCTGTTGCGCGCCGACGACAACGCGGACGCCGACCGTCCGGACACCTGGCGCACCGGCGATGTGGCGTTGCCGCTGACATACCGATTCGACCCCGGCGCCGACGACGACGGCGTCACGGTGCACGTACCGATCGACGTGCTCGCGCGTCTGGGTGGTGACGAGTTCGGGTGGCAAGTGCCGGCACTGCGCGAGGAGTTGATCACTGCGCTCATCCGCTCCCTGCCGAAGGACCTGCGTCGCAACTTCGTTCCCGCACCGGACACCGCACGCGCGGTGATGACCGGGATCGACCCGGGCACTGAGCCGCTGATCGTCGGACTGCAACGGGAATTACATCGTCGCACAGGCATTCTGGTGCCCGTCGACGCCTTCGATCTGGAGAAGCTGCCGCCTCACCTGCGGGTCACGTTCTCGGTTGAGTCGATGGACGGCACCGAGGTCGCCAGGGGCAAGGACCTCACGGCTCTGCAGGAACGGCTCGCGGCGCCGGTTCAACAAGCCGTCGCGGATGCGGTCGGCGGCGAGCTGGAACGGACGGGGCTGCGCACCTGGCCCGACGATCTCGCGGAGCTGCCGCGTGTCGTCGAACGCACCATCAATGCACGGGCGGTTCGCGGGTTTCCAGGGTTGGTCGACACGGGCACCGCGGTTGATCTGCGGGTGTTCGCCACGTCGGCCGAGCGGGATCAGGCGATGGCGGCGGGCACGCGGCGGTTGCTGCGCCTCAGCATGGCGTCACCCGTCAAAGCCGTTGAGCGACAGTTATATCCAAGAGCCCGCCTGGTGCTCGGCGCAAACCCGAACGGATCGCTGTCGGCGCTGCTCGAAGACTGTGCCGACGCGGCGGTGGACGCGCTGATGGCCGGGCCGGTGTGGACGAGCGGAGGTTTCGCGACGTCACATGACCGGGTGGCAGGCGCCCTGGTCTCGACGACGGCCGATATCGTCGGCCGGGTGGAGGCCGTGCTGTCCACCGCGCAAGAAGTGCAACTGTTGTTGGCCGCCGAACCGTCGCCGGCCCAAGCAGATGCGGTCGAGGACATTCGTGTGCAGCTGGACCGGCTTCTGCCACCCGGTTTCGTCACCGCCACCGGACGCGCACATCTCGGCGACCTCGCCCGCTATCTCACGGCCATCCACCGGCGCCTCGACCGGATGGCGCACGGGATCGAGGCCGACCGTCAGCGTATGCAGCGGGTGCATGCCGTTGAAGCGGCCTACGACGAACTTGTCCGCGCGCTGCCATCGACGCGGCGGACCGCGGCCGATGTCCGCGATATCGGCCGCCAGATCGAGGAGTTGCGGGTGAGTCTCTGGGCCCAGCAGTTGGGCACCCCGCGTCCGGTCAGCGAACAGCGCATCTACCGGGCGATCGACACGGCTGCGAGCGCCAGGTGAGCGAACCCGAGACGACCGACGACGGGCACTACGTCGTCATCAAGGGACGCCGGTGGCGCGCCACCGACCCGGCGATTCCCGAGGAGCGGCGGACAGAGCTGACCCGCATCCTGATGGCGTGGCGCAGAGAGGTGCGCCGCGCGAAGGGAACAGCGGGGGAGGCCGCAGCCCGCGGGGGTGTGCAGGCGGCCAAGGTCGCGCTCGGTGAGCGCGGCTCGCCGCCGTGGTGGGAGCAGACCGACGAACAGCGCCGGGCGCGATGGCAGGCACACCTCGACGAGCCGCGCGACTAGCTCTGGTGTGCACGGGGTAAGACCCTCTGATGCCCGGAAATCTGAGGGACCCCGACGGCAGCGCTCTGCCCGACGCCGAGGCCGCAGCGCCGCCGAGCTACGGGCTGCTGGCCCGAGAGTGGCGCACCGTCGCCGAATACGTCGCCGCCCGCCGCTCGATCGGCGAGATGTCGCGCTGGCCGCGCGGCGACGGGCACCCGGTCTTGGTGTTGCCTGGTTTCCTCGCCGGCGCACCGTCGACCCAGTTCCTGCGCCGGGCGCTGCGCACGCTCGGGTACCGCTCCTACGACTGGCGCCTCGGCTACAACCTCGGTGTCCGGGCAGGCATGACGGAGCAGCTACCCGCCCGGCTGACCGACATCCGCGCACGCAACGACGGGCGCAAGGTAAGCCTCATCGGCTGGAGCGCGGGTGGCATCTTCGCCCGAGAACTCGCCAGGGCTCATCCAGACGATGTGCGGATGGTCATCACACTCGGGTCACCGATCCGGGGAAACCTGCAAGCCACCCACGCTTGGCGGATGTGGCAAGTGCTGACCCGGAAATCGCAAGCGCGCCAAGTCGTTTCGGAGGCCGCCCGAATCGCGCGGGAGGAGCCTCTTCGCGTTCCAACCACCTGTATCTACAGCAAGTCCGACGGCATTGTGGCGTGGCAATGCTGCCTGAGCCGACCGGCAGCCGAAACCGAGAACGTCGAAGTCCACGGCAGCCATCTGGGCTACGGCCACAACCGGGAAACGCTGCGTGTGATCGCAGACCGGCTCGCCCAGCCGGAAGGGCAGTGGCGGCCATACCGCAAGGCAACTCGCACCGAGTGAGGATCCGGCACGTCGACGAAATCGACGTTTTGCAGACGGTTGTCGCATGGCTGGGTGGTGCTGGTCGCTCTTCATCCCGACGACGAGTTGCCCGAACAGCTGACGTCTACCACTGGGCCGCTACCTTGGCGGCGATCTGCTCGGCGATCTTGATCGCAGAGTCGCCAGGGTGTCCGCTACATGTGTTGACATCGACAATCACGTTGTTTTCCAGCGCCACGGCTCGCCCACAACCCCAGCCCGGGGCAGCGGCATCCTGTTGAGTCGCCGTCGCATTGAGTGTGCCGTTCGCGGTGGAGATGGGCCCGACCAGCCATTTCGATCCGCTTTGCGTGTGCGTGTACTCATGGCATGCCTGCCACTGCTCGGCTGAAGCATCGAGGAAGGCGCGCGCGGTCTCGACGAGCGGAAACAGCACCACCGCCTGCTTGAGGTAATGCGTGAACTTGTCGCCGTCGTTGAGGCTTTGATCTCGCTCGCCCGAGAAACCACTGTTGGCATACACCGGAGCCTCCGCTGCGCCGTCGATCGCGAGGCACTCCTGCGGCGCCATCGTGGCGCTGTTGTCGGACATCGAGGACTGGGTGCTCGTGACGGCCATTCCTTGCGCACCCATAGCGACGTTCACCTCTTCCTGGGTGAGCAACAAGGCGGCGAGCTCACGCTCGACGAGTGGCCGCGGAATCATCGATGGCGTGGTCTCGACCGGCTCGGCGTTGCCTGTGCTCAGGCTGCATCCAGTGCACAGGGCTGCGACCGTTACGACCGCAAGTGCGGCCCTTGGTTGCCACATGTGTACCTCCCCGTGGGGCGTGACCAATCGATATGCGTCCCTCGATTCCTCCAAATCGCGGCACCTAGAAATTGTCTGACATAACGGCCGCCGCCGCGTGAAGTTGACCGGTGTTTTCCGATAACGATGAACGGTGTTCTTGATAACGAAATGAATGGTGCTCAGGGCGAGCCCGGGGTTGAGTAGAAGCGCCGGCACGGGGAATCCCCGGGCTTGTGATGAGACAATCCGGCCGTGGGGCGGGTAAACCACCACCCCGCACGCGAGGGGGGCGGCACCGTCTCGCGGACCGGTCGGCAGGCCGTTCGTCGCGAATCACGGCCAAGGTGCTCGGGGGATTGATGGCGGTCGTGATGGTCGTCCTTACCGCTATCGCTTGGTTCACCTATCACGATGTGTCCACCGGAATCACCACGTCTACGGCGTTGGAAGGTGCACCGCCGTCGATCGGGTCAGATCAAAACATCCTCGTCATCGGCCTGGACAGCCGCCGCGACCAGCAGGGCCGGACTCTTCCGCCCGACATCCTCGACGCGATGCACGCTGGCGACGAAAGTTCGGGGAGTTATGACGCGGACGTGCTCATCGTGGTGCACATCCCGGCGGGGGATGGGCCCGTCACCGCAGTCTCGATTCCACGCGACGACTACGTCGATCTGCCCGGCTGCCCGACGGCCGACTGCCAGGGCAAGATCAAAACGGCCTACCGCCTGGCATACGACGAGGTCATGAGCCCACAATCGGCCGGCGAGACACAGATCTTTGAGGCGTCGGACGCGGCACCCGACATCGCGACGCGAGAACAAGAGGCCCGCGAGGCCGGCCGCAGAGCCCAGATCACCGCGATCAAAGATCTCCTGAACATCCCCATCGACCACTTCGTTGAGATCACCCTGGGGGCCTTCTTCCAGATCGCGCGCGTGGTGGAGCCGATCACTGTGTGTCTGAATCAGGACACTTCGGATCACTATTACTCAGGAGCGGATTTCCACAGGGGCATCCAGCAGATCGACGCCGCCCAAGCGATGGGATTCGTGCGGCAACGACGCGACGCCAACGACGTCCTGTTCACCGACCTCGACCGCACTCGCCGGCAGCAGGCCTTCATGGCCTCAGTGGTCGCAGCGCTTCGCGACGGCGACACCTTGTCGAGCCCCACCAAGATGCGCACGCTCCTGGACGTGGCTAAGCAGAATCTCGCCATCGATTCAGGTCTCGACCTGCGGGAGCTGATCCCATACGCGTCGGCGGCGATCAACAGGCCGGTCATGTTCTACACACTGCCGGTCACCGAGTTCCGCACGCTCCCAGATGGTGAAGACGTGAACATCGTCGACGAAGCCGCGATGAGGTCGATGGTGCAGGGGATCCTGGAACCCGAGGGCCCAGCCACGTCACCGTCGGCAAACAACGTCGGCGTCGCTGCTCACGTGTCGGCCACTTCGGAACCTGCTGAACACCGCGCCACGCTCGACGTCGTCAACGCCTCCGGTCAGGAGGGGGTGGCCGCAGCGGTCCAGAGCGCACAGGCGAAAAGACAATTCGACGAGGGCGAAGTCAGCACGGCAGCCGAGATCAGTGCGTCAAGCAGCATCGCCTACGGCGCAGGTGCGCAGTCCGCCGCCGAGCTTCTGGCCGACGAGCTCGGCCTCCGCGCCGTCGCATCCGACGCCGTCGCGCCGGACACCGTGCTGCTCACTGTCGGCACCGATTTCCAGGGGCCGAGCCAGGCCGCGGTGGCTGCGACGGCCGCCGGAACGGGAGCACCGACGCCGACGAACCTCACGGTGATGAGCGCTGACGGCGTCCCGTGCGTGCGCTGACGCTGTCGTGATTGCCGGATCACCGAATCGATCGGCGAGGGGACCGGTCCGCAGGTACCGTCAACGGCCGTGACGGTGTATGCGCTGAACCTGTTCGACATCGCCGACCGCGACGAGTATGTGGCCTACTCGAAGCGCTCACCCCAAGAGGTCGCCAAGCACGGCGGTCGTGTCGTCGCGCTGGGACAGTTCCGCGAAACGATGCTCGGCGACATCGAACCGCGCAAGGTGCTGATCCTCGTCGAGTGGGAATCGAAGGATGCCTTCCAAAGCTACTGCGACGACCCTGAACTCGCGGATCTGCACGCCCACCGGGAGGCGGGTTCGTCGTCCTACATCTGGCACCTGTTCGACCGCCTCGACGACTTGCGGCCCCTGCTCAGGCCTCGGTGACCGCAGCGATGGTGAGTCTGCGCTGACGGTGCAACCTACTCGCACTTGTTCGCCGCCGTCGCAGTCTGAACGATCCACCGCTACTGCGAGATAGAGCCCGCAGCCTGCATCGCGGCCACCACCTCAGCGGTGGTGACAACACCATGGGCCAGGAATGCGTAGTTGACCAGCGCGGCCTGATAACCGTCACCCCACTCGGGGTGACGCGGTCCGGCGATGGCGTCGCGGACGACGTAGACCTCGAAGCCCTGTTCGAGCAAATCGCGGAGGTGCGATTCGACGCACATGTTCGCCAGCATCCCGCCCAACAGGACCTTGCCGATTCGGCGTTTACGCAGCTGGAGAACCAGGTCGTTGGTCTGCGAGCCGAACACCTTGTGCGGACTCGCGACGACCGTGCCCGGATCGTTGATATAGGGCTTGAACTCTTCGAGCCAGTCGGCGCCCGACCCGGGAAACCCGTCGAGGGTCAACGGACCGGGACGGTCGAAGGTGCCGGTACGCAACTCGTCGGCTTCCAGTGCGCCGTTGAAGAGCCATCCATGGTCGGTCGGGTAGAAGTAGTGCGGTGAGATGAACATCCCGAACGACGCGGCTTTGGCGGCTATGAAGATCTCGAGCATGTGCGCGACGGTGTCGTTCTCGGTGACGCTGGCACCTGTCGCCGCCCAGTTGATACCGGTGGGACTGAGTACATCGTTCTGTGGATCTATGAACACCACGGCGGTGTCGCTTGGGTGCCAGTTCATCGGAAAGCCTCTTTCCAGTCGGCGACGGCAGCGGGGGTAGAAGGCTTCAGCTGGTGGCGTTGAGGATCTTGATTGCGAACACGAGCGAGTCGCCCTGCTGAATTCCGGCGCTCGGCTGACCTTCGGGGTACCCGTCGGCGGAGGTCATGGCGACTGCGACGGTTGAGCCGACTTTCTGGCCCGCGATGGCTTTCTGGAAACCCGCAACGACGCCGTCGAGCGGGAAATCGGCGGGTGCGCCGCGCTCGTAGCTGCTGTCGAACACGCTCCCGTCACGTCCGTTGACACCCATGTAGCAGACCGACACCGTGGCCGTGCCCGCGACAACCGGCCCGTCACCGGCCCGCAGCGTGTGCACCTGTGTCTCGGGCACGCTGAACGGTGCGGTCACCTTGACGCTCGGCGCCGTCGTATCCGTGGAGCCGGTGACGGATACGCTGCCGGTGGTCCCGGGCAGCGTCCACTCGGGGGTTCCAGCGTTCTGCGCGGTGGCCGTCGGGCAGGCGTCGGCTGCAGGCGGCGTTTCGGCGGAGGACGACACGGTCATTTCCGTAGCGGAGGAGCCCGTCGCTTCAACAGCAGACGACGTACTCGCCGATGGCGTCTCGTTCCCTGAGCCGCACGCGGTGACCACTGCGAGGACGGAGGCGACGAGCGCCACGGAAGAAGACAACCGGGGGGAGTTCACGGTTCGCCACGCTACAGCTCTGCCCCGATGAATTTTTGTCGGAGCGGTAGTCCATCTAGTTGTACGCACTGAATCACGGACAGGAATTTTGCATGCCCCGAACGAATCTCTCGATGTCGATCTCAGCAGACGGCTATGTGGCGGGACCCGACCAGAGCGAGGCCAATCCGATCGGCACCGGAGGGATGGCTCTGCACGACTGGCACATCGGGCCCAACAGCGAGCACCCCGTCAACCGGCAGGTGCAATCGGAAATGCTCGACGGCATGGGCGCAACGATCATGGGGCGCAACATGTTCGGCCCGATACGAGGGCCGTGGGCGGACTCGGACTGGAAAGGCTGGTGGGGCGACAACCCGCCGTATCACTGCCCGGTTTTTGTCCTCACTCACCACGAGCACGACTCAATAAGGTTGGACGGCGGAACCACCTTCCACTTCGTCACCGACGGAATCGAGGCCGCGTACACCCAGGCCAGAGCAGCCGCCGGTGATCGGGACATCTCCATCGCCGGGGGAGCTTCCTGCGCTCGCCAGGCGATCCAGGCGGGCGTCGTCGACGAGATCGACTTGCAGGTGACGCCGGTGATACTCGGCTCCGGTGAGCGTCTTCTCGACGGCCTGGTGGCGGGAACACCCAAGCTTGAGCTCGTTCGCGTCCTGGAGGCGCCTGGGGTGGCGCACATCCGTTATCGCGTGATCCGGTGAAACCGCACGCTTGTGCGGTAGCAGCCGAGGTGGCGCGAACGGCGTGAAGCCCGAGCATGCGCCGGCGATGTTCAAACTGAGGGGCGGAGGTGCCTTCAACTTGACATAATGTGGCTTATCGGCATTGTGATCATCTGGCCGGATAAGTGACACCGGCATAGCAGCACCATCTTCGCCTCCGCACGGAATCACCGGGAGCACCGACGTCCGATCATCACGCAGCTTCTATGTTCAGTCCGAAGATTCGATCTCGGTCAAGCGCCGCATCGCCGTGCCCCGCCGATACTCCTGGCGCCCGCCGCGATGCGACCTGACCGCTCGTAATGCCCCGCCCGCTCTCGCCATTGCGTCACAGTGACGAATTGTCGGTTCCTAGCTGGTCGGTCGAATATGCGAGCACTCAAGGCTTTTCAGGCCGGCGACGGTCAAAACGCAAACAGTCCGGCGGGTGTGCGGCATCGTTGTCGATATGAGTCAGAAGATTCCGGGCCCGAAAGACATCAAGGCCGCGGCGCAGGCGGCGGCCGAAACCGCCCAGTCCGTCGCCGGCGGCGCGATGCGCGTCCCGCCGGCGACGATACAGATCGCGGGTCAAATACCCGAACTCGTCGAGAACCTGGCCACCGCGACCGAGCGCCTGAACCAGGCGATCGATCGCGCCGAACGCTATCTCGCATTGGCCGATCCAATGATTCGAACCATGGACGCCGTGCTGCCTCAACTCGAAGCCCTCGTCGCGACCGGCAACGACGTATTCAACGCCGTCTCGTCGCTTCCCGGCGTGTCGACCCTCGGCAGGTTCGCGATGCGCGATCCGGACGCACCATCGCGACGGAAGCCATCGACGCGCCGCACACCGCCGAAGAAAACCTGATCTGGCTCCCCCGCTATCCCCCTCAGCTCGATCGCAATTCGTCACGGTGACGAATTGCGATCGGGTGGATCTCTCCGCTGGAAACGTTCCGCCGCAACGTCTCTCGGCGTTTTGAGCCGAGTCGCGATGCGCGTTCCCGTATGGTCGGAACATCAGCAGGGTGACGAGAAACTGACATGACCGCCGCCGACGGACGCGCCGCGACGGCTGGGGAACGACGACCGCCGGGCCCCAGGGCGATCAGGCCACTGCGCCCGCTGGTCGCGGCGGCCTGCGGGGCCGGCTACCTCGTCGCCGGTGAGTGGTTGGTACGGCGCCTGTTCGCCATTTACGGGCCTGTGGTGTCCATTCCGCTGCCGGGCATCCCGGTGGTTCTCATCAAGGATCCCGATATGGTCAAACAGGTATTCACCGAGAAGCCCGACATCCTTCTCGGTGGGCGGGGCGTACGTCCCTCCGCCCTGATCTATGGGACGGGCTCGATGTTCGTTCAAGAGGAGCCCGAACATCTTCGGCGGCGCAGACTGCTGACGCCGCCGCTTCACGGCAAGGCGCTGGAAAACTATCGGCCGATCGTCGAGGACAGCACGAGAAAGGCCTTTGCCTCGTGGCCGGCGGACCGGTCTTTCGAGATGTTGCGCGCGGCCCGGGACCTTGCCTTGGATGTGATCGTCCGCGTCATGTTCGGCGTCGAAGACACCGTTGAACGTGCTCGCCTCGGCCACCCGTTCGAGACGCTGCTGGACCTCGGATGCTCAGAACAACTGATCCTGCGCGTCGCCCTGCACTCGGTGGGTGGCTTGAAACGGTGGCCCAGGCTCGACCGAGCCAACCAGGATGTGGACGATCTGTTGACGCCGATGATCGCGGCCAGGCGAAAGGCACCCGATCTGCACGACCGCACCGACATCATGTCGCTGCTGCTGACCGCCCGCAGCGAGGATGGCGAGCATCTCACCGACAAGGAGATCAGAGACGATCTCGTCACGCTGGTGTTGGCCGGCCACGAGACGACGGCGACGACGCTGGCCTGGATGATGGATTTGTTGTTGCACCACCCCGATGCGCTCGCCAGAGTTCAGGCCGAAGCCGACGCGGGCGAGTCGACGACGTACACGCAGGCGGTGATCAACGAAACGCTTCGCATCCGGCCGCCCTCGCCGTTCACCGGCCGCTACACCGCCGACGACTATCCCCTCGGCGGGTACATCGTGCCGGCGCGGACCCGGATCGTCCCGCATATCGGCGAGGTGAATCTCAACGCCGAGACGTATGACGATCCGCACGAGTTCCGTCCGGAACGATTCCTCGACGCGAGCCCCCCGACCTATGCCTGGATTCCGTTCGGCGGCGGCATCAAGCGTTGCCTCGGCGCGAGCTTCAGTGTCCTCGAGCTCACCGTCGTACTCCAGACTCTGCTGCGCTGCGGCCGCTTCGAACCTGTTCACGCCGATCAGGACCGGCAGGTGCGCCGCGGAATCGTGCTGCTGCCGCATCGGGGGGTCGTGGTCCGCTACCACCGCTGACCCGTCATAATCTTGCGAGCGTTTGCCAAGACAAAGGAGTCACCGATGGCGATCGACCCGGCCGCAACCGCCTGGCTGCTTGCCTGCACGGCGCTGGTCCTGCTGATGACACCCGGTCTGGCCATCTTCTACGGCGGCATGGTCCGGTCAACGGGTGTGCTCAACATAATCATGATGTGCTTCATCTCTATCCCCGTCGTCACGATCGTGTGGTTGCTCGCCGGCTACTCCCTCGCGTTCGGCGCGGACGCAGGCGCCGGTCTCGTCGGCAACCTCGAGCACATCGGATTGTTGGGCATCGACCCGACCTCCGTTCGGTCGGGCGTTCCCGAAATGCTGTTCCTGACCTTCCAGCTCGGTTTCGCGATCGTCACGGCCGCACTCGTCTGCGGCGCGATCGCCGACCGTGCCAGGTTCTCGGCGTGGATGATATTCGTCGCCGTCTGGACCGTGGCGATCTATGCCCCCGTGGCCCACTGGGTCTGGGGACCCGACGGCTGGCTCGCTTCACTGGGGACCGTCGATTACGCGGGTGGGCTCGTCGTCGAAATCGTCTCGGGTTCGTCCGCGCTGGCTTTGGCGCTCGTGCTCGGTCCGCGAATCGGATTCAAATCCGAGGCGATGCGACCGCACAACCTCCCCTTCGTTCTGCTCGGTGTCGGGTTGTTGTGGTTCGGGTGGTTCGGCTTCAACGCGGGCTCGGCGCTCACCGCTGACGGGAAGGCGTCCGTGGTGTTCCTCAACACTTTGGTCGCCGGTTGCCTCGGGATGCTGGGCTGGATCTTCGTCGAACGTGTCCGAGACGGTCGGCCCACGACCTTCGGCGCCGCCTCCGGCGTCATTGCGGGCCTGGTCGCGATCACCCCGTCGTGCGGATTCGTCGCACCGATCGGCGCGTTCGTGGTCGGTCTGGCCGCCGGTGTGGTGTGTTCATACGCGGTCGGCTGGAAGTTCAAGGCCGGCTACGACGACTCCCTCGACGTCGTGGGTGTCCACTTCGTCGGTGGTGTAGTCGGCACGTTCCTGATCGGACTGCTCGCCGCGGAGGCGGTGTCCGGCGGTGTGGAAGGACTGTTCTACGGCGGCGGACTGTCGCTGCTCGGCAAGCAGACTCTGGCAATCCCGGTGGTCGCCCTGTTCGCCTTCGTGGTGTCGTTCGTCATCGCGAAGATCATCGACGTCACGTTCGGCTTCCGCATCGAGCGCGAGGACGAGATCTCCGGCATCGACTTCGCCCAACATGCGGAGACCGCATACACCGAGGGCGTCCATGGTGCACAGCAGAAGCGTCCGGGCCTCGGGTGAGCCTGACCCGAATCACACTGTGGCAGAGACTTCCACGGCCTCGATGCGGGCGGGCACATGCTTGTGCCACGGGGTGCCGGCGTACGCGTCTCGCCATTCCGTGGACGTGAGCGCGTTCGGGGCGACGCCCGGGACGTGCATCTGCCCTTCGCCGTCGACGTAGTCAAGGCCCAGCCCGTTGGGCAGTGATGCGTGGCCGGGAAGCATCGCCTCACTGATCTCGACACTGGCCTCGGCACTGCCCGCGGCGGTGATGATCCGCGCCCGCCCCCCTGCGGTCAGGCCCAGCGCCTGCGCATCCTCGACGCTCACGCGCAGCGCTCCTTCGGCGTCGCGCCTGCGCCAGGTCGGGTCGCGGAAGATGTCGTTGGCGGTGTAGGCCCGGCGCTCCCCCGCCGACAACACGACCGGGAACTCAGCAGTCGTCAGCACCGACGGCGCGTTCCGCAATCGGTTTATCTCGTCGAGCATTTCGGGCATCTCCAACGCGATTTTGTGGTCGGCGTGGGCGATCAGGTCGAAGTCGTCTTCGTATTCGTGCACGGTGAACGTCACCCCCGAGCGGCCGTTCATGATGCTCTCGAAGAGCGCGTTGCCGTCGGCGTGGCCCGCGCGCCGCACGGCTTCGGGATAAGCCATGGCCGTCTTCTGGGCCAGCCCCCACAGCGCGGCGGCACCCTTGAGTTGAGCGGGCAGCGTGGGTCCGAGCGTCTCGTACAGAACGAACGGCAGCACCCGCGCCATCGCGGGGTTGGCGCTGACCGCACCGAGGAAGGCCTGCGCGTAGGCGTCCAGCCCGTGATCGGCTGCCTCGCGCAGTGGTGTGAGGTCGGCATCGTCGACGACACCGAGCGCACGGACCAGCCGCGCCCATATCTCCGGCTCGGGCAGCGTGCCTGGAAGGGGTTCGAGTATCGGGTGACGAAGTTGAAAGGTGTTGTGCGGGAACTCCAGATTGAAGAATGTCGCCTCGGCCTTCTCGAACTGGCTCGCTGCCGGCAACACATAGTGTGCGAGCCTGGCCGTCTCGGTCATCGCGACGTCGATGACCACCATCAGCTCCAGTGACTCGAACGCCGCCCTGCACGCCGCGGAGTCGGCGATCGAGTGCGCCGGGTTGCTGCTCTCGACGATCATCGCCCGGAAGCGGTCCGGGTGGTCGGTCAAGATCTCTTGCGGCACGACGTTCGACGGCACCAGGCCGGAGATGACCGGCGCGCCCGTCACCGGTGACCGTCCGACCCCGCCGAACGTGAACAGCGGCGCGAATGACGAATGTAGATGCTGCCCACCGCGTTTGGCGAAGTTGCCGGTGAGGATCCACAGCAGCTTGTTCAGATAGGAGCAGAGCGTGCTGTTGGGGGCCTGCTGGACGCCGAGGTCCTCGAAGACCGCCACGCTGCCGGCGGCGGCGATGCGTCGCGCCGCAGTGCGGATCAACTCCTCGCCGACCCCGCAGCGGTGCGCGTAGTCGGCCACCGGCACGTGCTCGAGCGCGTCCGAAACGGTGTCCGCCCCGGTCACGTGCTCGGCCAGAAACTGTTCGTCGCAGAGGTTTTCCTGGACGAGCACCGCGGCCATCGCCGCCAAGCACCACGCGTCGGTGCCCGGCCGCACCCGCAGATGGATGTCGGCCATCTTGGCCGTGTCGGTGATCACCGGATCGATGACGATCATCGTCCGCGTGGGGTCCTTGGCGATGTCGTTCAGCACCGTGCGCGCTCGTGGGAAGCTCTGCGACATCCACGGATTCTTCCCGATGAAGACGCTGACCTCGGAGTGCTCGAACTCCCCGCGCGTGTGGCCGCCGTACAGGTGCGCGTCGACCCAGGCCTCGCCGGTCTTTTCCTGGGCCAACGCGTTCGACCGGTAACGCGACCCGATCGCCTTGAGGAACGCGCCTGCGTAGGCGCCGCCCAAGTGGTTACCCTGGCCGCCGCCGCCGTAGTAGAAGATCTTCTCGCCGCCGTGTTGGTCGCGGATGCGCTTGAAACCGTCGGCGATCTCGGCGATCGCGGTGTCCCACTCGATCTCCTCGTAGCTGCCGTCGGGGCGGCGCCGCATCGGGGACGTCAGCCGGCTGCGGTTGTTCTGGTAGTGGTCGAGCCGCAGCGCCTTGTTGCACGTGTAGCCCTGCGATGCCGGATGCGCCTTGTCGCCGCGGATCTTGGCCAGCGTGCGGCCCTCGAGTTGCACGACGATGCCACAGTTGCACTCGCACAGAATGCATGCGGTCGGCTGCCACTCATCGGTCATCGGGACTTCCCTTCGGTTGTCTCGGCCTCCAGCAGGCTGTGCAGCTGCCGTTGCACGAGATCGAGTGGTTTCACGTCGCGCGATGCCCGGGCCACGATGATCGCGCCCTCGATGGACGCCGTCACCAGCATGGCCAGTTCCTCCGCACGTGCGGCGGCCACGCCCTCGGCCACCAATCGTTGACCGATCAGATCGGTCCAGAGCGCGAATGCGGCCGCGGCACGCTTGATGACTTCCGTTGTGCGCTCGGGGTTGTCGGGATCACCGGCTTCGACCGTCACCGCGACGATCGGGCAGCCCGCGCGGTAATCGCTGCGGATCAACTGTTGGCGGTACAAGTCCGTCAGGTCGTTGAGCAGCGTGACGGCGTCGTCGGCCGCGGAGATCTTCTCTGCGATGTATGCGCCGGCGTAATCGGTCGCCTCTTCGAGCAGCTGCGTGCGACCACCGGGAAAATAGTGGTACGCCGATCCGCGAGGTGCGCGGCTGTGCTTGAGCACATCGGAGATTGCAGTCGCCCGGGCGCCGCGTTCACGTATCAACAGCGCCGCGGATATGACCATCCGCTCCCGCGGGTTGCTGACCACGCTATATATGATGGCATACATAACGCGGGATGAACAGTGAGCTCCCGCGAGCGCTCAGTTATGTAGGGTTTCGTCCTGCGAATCCTGTACGAGAGTGAGCGCTCGCGGTTACCCCACTGCGCGGACGCCACGCCGACACAGCCGACTCTCAGCGGTTCAACAACCAGATCCGGGTGGAAAGCAGTGTCGCGAACGCACACCAGAGCGGATATGGAGCCAGCAGCGCGGCGCTGCGGGGTCGCGTCTCACCTGCACGCCGAGCCAGGTCGGCGCTGCTCGCGGTCAGTGCGGCGGCGGCGACGGCGGAGGCGCCGAGCTTGCGCCGGTTGAAGAACAACCACGACCAGCCGCCGTTGAGCACGAGGTTGGCGATCAGCGCGGCGCGGTAGGCGCGGGCCTTCTCGTGACGCCCCTCATCGTCCAGCTGATCGACCGTCGCCGCGGAGACGGCTGCGATGTCGGCGTAGAGGATCGGCCAGACGATCGGAAACGCCTGGCGCGGCGGCTGAAACGACGGCTTGCGGAGGCTCGCGTACCAAGCCGATTGAGCCGGCCGGCTGGCGAGGCCGCCGACCATTGCGGTGACGGAGACTGCGGCAGCCGATTTGGCCAGTGTGCTCGAGCGCATGACGTTCAGTTAACCCGTCTTCAGTCGCGAAGAACGCATCTTGCGATGACGGATTCCTGACGACGAAAAGGACACGACGCCGGGACGAGTGCGGTACTAGCGTGGCCTGATGGCAGATGCGTGGCGGCTGCGGGTCGGCAGCGCAGAGGATTTGGATCTCGTCGAACCGCTGTGGGTGGCCGTCCATCACCGGCACGTCGAGAGCATGCCTGCGCTCGCGCCGTACGTGGATGACACCGACACGTGGCGCGCGCGCAGAAAGCTGTACGAGGATCTGCTGACCTTGCCGGACACGCTGCTTCTACTTGCCATCGTCGACGAGCGGCCGGTCGGTTACGGCCTGACCCATGTGATGCCCGTTGCGGGCTCGTGGATCGAAGACACCTGGAAAACCGGCGACCGGGTCGGGGAAATCGAATCGCTGAGTGTGCTGCCGGAGTATCGCGGGACCGGGCTGGGCTCGCAGCTACTCGAGCGACTCGAATCGCATCTGCGCGCACTCGGAGTCGACGACATGATCCTCGGTGCGCTGGCGGGCAACACCGACGCCATCCGCCTCTACGAGCGGCGCGGCTACCGGCCCACCTGGCTCTATCTATCCAAGCTGGCAGGACGCGATCGCGAGAGCCGATAGCCGCCGTAAAGCAGCGCGGCGACAACGAAATTGACGAAGTATGCGACGTCGGCGCCGTGCCACATCGCAGCGACCGGCCCGGTGAACAACGACGTGTTCATGAACGGCACCGCGGCGGCGTATGCGAGCACGAACGCCACCACGGCAGCGACGGCGTCCAGGCGGTGGGTGTGTTCGTCGGCCGGATTCATCGTCGCCCGACCGCGTATGCGCAGCGCCCAATCGATGACGACCACCGCGACGAATGCCGGTATCCAATAGCTCACCATGAGCAGCACGTGCTCGAAACGGGAGGCCGTTTCGCCGGCGTGCAGCCACAGAATCAACCCGAACGCGATGACCGTCACGACGACCGCCGAGATCGGCCTGCGTACCCGCACCCCGATGGTCTGCAACGCCAGCGACCCGCTGTAGTCGTTCATCACACCCGACCCGATCGACGCCAGCGCGATGATGAGCAGCGCCAGCGCGCCGAGGATGCCGCCGCCCATCACCGACCGGACGCCCTCGGCGGTCTGCTCGGACACCAGGTCCCCTGCCGCGATTCCTATCGCTTGAACGAAGATGTAGGCCAACACGATTCCGGCGAACGTGAACCCGAAGACCCGAACGCGTGACGAGTCGGACGGCAGGTAGCGACTGAAGTCCGCGGCGTAGCTGGCCCAAGAGACCGAAAGGCTCAGCGCGATGGTGACCTCCAGGACGAATGCGCCGACCAGGTCGGCTCCCTGCACAGTGGGCGCGGTGACGACCTGGTGACCTGCGGCGAGCTTGACCGCGAACACAACGAACGTGACGAAGAGAACCACTGTCAGCACAGCCTGGATGCGGTGGATCATCTCGTAGCCGAAGAACCCGACCGCACCCTGCACGGCCAGCACGATGAGGACAGCGCTCCAGAACGGGATGCCGAGCAGCACTGCAAGCGCTTCTCCACCGAACAGCCCGACCAACGCGTCCCACGCGATCGACGAAAGCCATTGCAGCACACCGGGAAGCACCACCCCGCCGCCGAACGCCATCCGCGAGTTCGGCAGCTGAGCGGTCCCGGTACGAGGACCCCACGTGGACAGGTAGCCGACCACAAGCGAACCGAGAACCGTCCCGATCACCATCGCGAGCATGCCGAGCCAGAACCCCAGCCCCAACGCGATCGCGAGCGCACCGGTGAAGACGCCGGTCATGTTGACCTGCGGGGCGAACCACACGGTGAAGAGGCGCCGCGGACTCCCGTAACGCTGGTCTTCCCGGATCGGTGCGATGCCGTGCGTCTCCACCGACAGATCCCCGGTGCCCGCAGGCGTTCGTCCGCTGAACGCCGGCGATGTCAGCGCGCTCGATGAGTGGCCCCCTGATGTCATGGGTCCATTCGACCACGTCGGCGCAGCGTCCTTGCCGAGGGACATAATCGAGAGAACAGAAGATGGGCTAACGATCGGAGAGCGCGGCGTGGTCGAGACGAAATCGCCACGGAGCGCTGCGGGTGATCGGCGACTCAGACGGCCCCGCGCGCTGATCGCGGGTCTGAGCGTGGTCGTCCTCACCGTCGCGGTGCTGCAGACCGCGGTGGTTCCGGTGCTGGGCATCATCGCCGACCAACTCCACGCCTCGATCGTTGCGACCAGCTGGGCGGTCACCGCGAACCTGCTGGCCGCCGCGGCGGCGACCCCGTTGATCGGCAGGCTTGCCGACCTGCACAGCAAGAAACGGGTGCTGCTGATCGTCCTTGCCGTCGTGCTGATCGGCTCGGTGCTTGCGGCCACCACCTCGTCTCTGGCGCTGTTGATCGTCGGGCGCGTGCTACAGGCGGCGTCGTTCGCCCTGTATCCCGTCGGTGTCGCGATCCTGCGCGAGGAATTGACCGAAGGCCGCATCGTCTCGGCGATGTCGGTGCTCTCCGGCACGCTGGGATTCGGTGGCGGCACCGGGCTGGTCGTCGTGGGCCTGCTGGTGAACCACGGCGCCAACTATCACCGCGTCTTCTGGCTCACCACTGCCTTCACCGTCGTCGTCATCGCGATCGTCGTGCTCGTCGTGCCCGCCCGGCCGCGCAGCACCACGGGGTCCATCGACTGGCTCGGCGCTGCGGGCCTCGCTGTCGGGCTCTCGGCGGTCCTGTTGGCGATTACCCAGGGCAACGCCTGGGGCTGGACCTCGGTGCGGACACTGGCGTCCGCGTTGTTCGGGATAGCCGTGCTGATCGGCTGGTGGCTGTGGGAACGTCGGATCGAACAGCCGCTGGTATCCACCACGATGCTTACCAGACGCCCGATACTGCTCACCAACCTCGCGACCATATTCGTCGGCATGGGTCTCTACTTCGCGTTTCTCGGGTTGACGCAATTCGTCCAGATTCCGCGCGGGACAGCGGGTTACGGCTTCGGGGCAAGCGTGCTCGAGGCAAGCGTCGTCTACCTGCTGCCGGGCGCGGTGACCGGCTTCGTCGTCGCCCTGATCAGCGGCAGGTTCATCGATCGGTTCGGTGCCCGCCCCGTGCTCGTCGTCGCAGCAGCGGCTGGCATCACCGGCTTTCTGTTCATCGCCCTGACGCACTCGGCGCCATGGCAGGTGATCGCGGCCAGCATCCTGGCCAACGCGTACATCAGCCTGGGCTACGGGGCCTTACCGGCGCTGGTCGTGGCCGAGGTCGCCGCAGACGAAACCGGCGTCGCGACAAGCATGAACGCAATCGCCCGCACGATCGGCAGCTCGATCGCGGCTGCACTGGTAGCCGTTCTGCTGGCGCGCTCGATCGGCGGGACGCGCATTCCGCTGGAGGGCGGCTTCGTCGCGATCTTCATCGGCGGCGCGGTGACCGCGGGGTTGGCGTTGGCGCTCATCGCAGTGTCCCGCGTCCGGGCGGGAGGTAACGACAGCGTCGAGGCGCGGTACGAATCCCGCGCCATGAACCACGAGTGGGGTTAACGCAGCGCGGCGAGGTTGGTGACCGACTGGTGGACCTCTGACTTGACGAATCGGGCTACCAAGCGACCTACCGGTGTGCTGAGAACGCCGCCCGACAAGTCGGCGACGACGTGAAAGCGGGCGCCCGACTTCTGGGGCTGGACTTCGATCGTCAAGCCGATCCGGATGCCGCCGCGGCCGGCACCGCTCATTTCGATCAGCTTGGGCTCGTCGTAGCGGGTGACTCGCCAGTGGATGGTGTTGCGGACGCCTTTGAGCTTGATGCACGCGGACACGCACGTGCCGACCTCGATTGCCGACGGCACGTCGCTGCGCCAGCCACCGAAGATGGTCAGCCACTCGTCGAAGCGGCGCAAATCAGACGCCAGCTCCCAGGCGCGCTGGGGCGCCAGGTCGGTTGATACCGCCACATCGGTTGTCGCCATAAACGTCCAGGTACCCCCGACGGCCCAGTCGCGAAACTAAAGTGACAGCCCTGGTGCGGCACCGCCGCCCGAGCCGACCGCCGTGTGGCAGCCGACTCCCTTCGTGCGGTCCAAGCCGCGAATTCGGTCCCCGAGCACGCTTCTGCGCGAGTGATTCCATTGTCGAAATGTAAATTCGTTGCGGAATCGCTTGCGAAGGCCGACGGAATCCGCGATTGTTTACCCGAAAGCTACGGGGGCTTTAGGGAGGACTCGCCCTGACCGGCACACACACCACCGCCGCAGATCAGACGACGGGACAAGACGGGACCGCCGGCGTCACGGGCCGCCCGGTCGTAGAGATCGCCAACGTCACGAAGCGCTTCGCCGACTATGTCGCGGTCAGCGAAGCGGACTTCTCGATCGGCTCCGGCGAGTTCTTCTCAATGCTCGGCCCTTCGGGTTGCGGCAAGACGACCACGCTGCGGATGATCGCGGGGTTCGAGACGCCGACAGAGGGTGCCATCCGGCTGGAGGGCAAAGACGTTTCGCGAGTGCCTCCGCACAAGCGCAACGTCAACACGGTGTTTCAGCACTACGCCCTGTTTCCTCATATGACGGTGTGGGACAACGTCGCATACGGGCCGCGCAGCATGAAGAAGGACAAGGCGGAGGTCAAGCGGCGCGTGGACGAACTGCTGGAGATCGTGCGTCTTACCGACTTCGCCAAGCGCAGGCCCGCCCAGCTCTCGGGTGGCCAGCAACAGCGGGTGGCGCTGGCCCGGGCGCTGGTGAACTATCCGAGCGCGCTGCTGCTCGACGAGCCGCTGGGCGCCCTCGACCTCAAGCTGCGGCAGGTCATGCAGTTCGAGCTCAAGCGCATCCAGCGCGAGGTCGGGATCACGTTCGTCTACGTGACCCACGACCAGGAGGAAGCGTTGACGATGAGCGACCGCATCGCGGTCATGAACGCGGGCAACGTGGACCAGATCGGCACCCCGACCGAGATCTACGACCGGCCGGCCACGGTGTTCGTCGCCAGCTTCATCGGCCAGGCCAACCTGTGGGCGGGCAAGCAGACCGGCCGCGCTGAGGGCGACTTCGTGCAGGTAGACGTGCTGGGTAGCTCGCTGAAGGCCAGGCAGGGCGACACCACCATCGAGCCCGGCGGCCACGCCACCCTGATGATCCGGCCGGAACGGGTCCGCGTGTCGATGGACCAGCCCACCGGCGACGTCGCCACGGTGGCCGCGACGGTCACCGACCTCACCTTCCAGGGTCCGGTGGTGCGGCTGTCCCTCGCCGCTCCCGACGACTCGGCGATCATCGCCCACGTCGGAGCTGAGCAGGATCTGCCGCTGCTTCGGCCGGGCGACCGTGTTCACGTCAGCTGGGTGCCCGAGGCTTCGCTGGTGCTGCCGGCCGCCGACATTCCCACCACCGAGGACCTAGAGGAGATGCTCGACGACTCGTAGCGGTTCGGATTGACCCGTTCTTTCCTTCGGAATCCACGAAAGGCGCACTTGCCATGCCCAACGAGATCGATCCCCTGCTCTTGTCGCGACTCGCGACCAACCGCACAAATCGCCGGCGCTTCATCGGTGGCGGCGCCGCCGCAGCCGCGGCCGCCGTCCTCGGGCCGTCCTTCCTCGCCGCCTGCGGTGGATCCGACAAGGGCGGCGGCAGCAGCACGCCCGCGGCGTCGGCTCCGCCCGACGACGGCGCGCCGGCGTCGGGCGACGCTACGGGTCTCGAATTGGCCGCTCTACATGGCCGACGGGTTCGTCGCGGCCTTCCAGACGTCGACAGGTCTGACGGTCGACTACAAAGAGGACTTCAACGACAACGAGCAATGGTTCGCCAAGGTCAAGGAGCCGCTGTCGCGCAAGCAGGATATCGGCGCCGACCTGGTGGTGCCGACGCAGTTCATGGCTGCCCGGATTGCGGGGCTTGGCTGGCTGAACGAGATCCGCGAATCCCGCTGGCCCAACAAGAAGAACCTCCGCGCGGACCTGCTCAACACAAAGGTCGACGCAGGCCGCAAGGTCACCGCTCCCTACATGACCGGCATGGTCGGGCTGGCCTACAACAAAGCAGCGACCCGCAAGGACATCAAGGGAATCGACGACCTGTGGGATCCGGCGTTCAAGGGTCGCGTCAGCCTGCTGTCCGATACCCAGGACGGTCTGGGCATGATCATGCAGTCGCAGGGTAACTCCGTCGAGGAGCCCACCAAGGAATCGGTGCAGAAGGCTGTCGATCTGGTCAAGGAGCAGAAGGACAAGGGGCAGATCCGACGGTTCACCGGCAATGATTACGCCGACGACCTCGCCGCCGGCAATATCGCTGTGGCGCAGGCTTATTCCGGAGACGTCGTGCAGCTACAGGCCGACAATCCCGACCTGCACTTCATCATCCCCGAGTCCGGCGGCGACTGGTTCATCGACACCATGACAATCCCCTACACCACGCAGAACCAGGCGGCCGCGGAGGCGTGGATCAACTACGTCTACGACCGGGCCAACTACGCGAAGCTGGTTGCCTTCGTCCAGTACGTGCCGGTGCTGTCCGATATGACCAACGAACTCGACAAGATCGATCCGAAGTTGGCGAAGAATCCGTTGATCGTTCCATCGGACGCCGACACGAAGAAGCTGAAGTCATGGGCACCGCTCACTGACGAGCAGACTCAGGAGTTCAACACCATGTACGCCGCAGTCACCGGCGGCTGATCCGATGGCAGGTGTCGCCAGTAGTGGTCGCCAGCGGAGCAAGATCGCGCCTTATTTGATGGTGTTGCCCGCGCTGGTGTACCTCGGGATCTTCTTCGTGGTGCCCTTTTTCTCGCTGGCACGCACCTCGCTCGCGTCGACAGGCGGATCGGTGTACCTGCCGACGCTGACGTTCTCCTGGGACTTCAACAACTACCTCGAAGCGTTCAGCACTTACCGCGACCAGATCGTGCGATCGTTCAGCTACGCAGCGGTGGCCTCTGTGCTGTGTCTGTTGCTGGCGTTCCCGCTGGCGTACGTAATCGCATTCAAGGCGGGCCGCTACAAGAACCTCATCCTGGGCCTGGTGATCCTGCCGTTCTTCGTGACGTTTCTTATCCGCACGATCGCCTGGAAGACGATCCTGGCAGACGACGGCTGGGTTGTCGGCGCACTCGGCCACGCAGGCCTGCTGCCCGCCGAAGGGCGGCTGTTGTCGACCAGTTGGGCCGTCATCGGCGGGCTCACCTACAACTGGATCATTTTCATGATCCTGCCGCTGTACGTGAGCCTGGAGAAGATCGACCCGCGACTCATCGAGGCGTCCAAGGATCTGTACTCGTCGAACGCCCGGGCCTTCGGCAAAGTCATTCTGCCACTGGCGATGCCGGGCGTGTTGGCGGGCAGCATGCTCGTATTCATCCCGGCCGTCGGCGACTTCATCAATGCCGATTATCTGGGCAGTACACAGACCACCATGATCGGCAACGTCATCCAGAAACAGTTCCTCGTGGTCAAGGACTACCCCGCCGCCGCTGCGCTTTCCATGGTGCTGATGGTGATCATTTTGATCGGCGTCCTCCTCTACACCCGGGCGCTGGGCACGGAGGACCTGGTATGACCACCCAGGCAGGCGGCGCTGTTGCTACCGCAGTCGACCGAATCGACCAGCCACCGAAGACGGTCAAGGGAACCCCGAAATGGGGCGATCTGCTTCTGCGGGTCGTCGCAGGCCTGGTACTGCTGTATCTGTTCCTGCCGATCTTCGTGATCATCCTCTTCTCGTTCAACGACCCGAAGGGCAAGTTCAACTATTCGTGGCAGGGTTTTACCCTGAAGAATTGGGCGGATCCATTCAAATACCCCGCGCTGACCGACGCGCTGAAACTCTCGCTCAACGTCGCCGCGGTGTCCACGGCGATCGCCGTGGTGCTGGGCACACTGGTTGCGATAGCTCTTGTCCGTCAACGGTTCCAGGGCTCGACGGCGATCGACACTTTCCTCGTCATCCCGTTGACCGCTCCCGAGGTCGTCATGGGTGCGGCGCTGCTGACCCTGTTCCTCGACTTCGGCTGGGCGACCGGTTACACCACCATCGTGATCGCGCACATCGCCTTCGAGGTCAGTTTCATCGCCATGACGGTGCGGGCCAGGGTGCGCGGATTCGACTGGACGCTCGAGGACGCCTCGATGGATCTGGGCGCCAACCCCACCCGGACGTTCTTCAGGGTGACGCTGCCTTTGATCGTGCCTGGAATCATTGCCGCGGCGATGCTCTCGTTCGCGCTCTCCCTCGACGACTTCATCATCACTTATTTCGTCAGCGGCTCGACGGTAACCTATCCGCTGTATGTGAACGCCGCAGTGAAAGCCGCGGTGCCACCGCAGATCAACGTGCTCGCCACCGCAATCTTGGCCATCAGCTTGGTTCTGCTCGCCGTAGGAACGCTGTACCGCCGCAAGCGATTCGACGCTTGAACCGCCGTTAGTCAGCCACGCGGTCGGCGATTGCGTGCCCACTTCGGTCCTGACCGTTCAGGTTGAGCGGGGTAATCGCACCCACGACGCGGCCGACGACCGGCGCATTGATCAGAGATACCGTCAATCCGTTGACAACAGGAAATAGGGGTGAGTCCATCAGCCTCGGGCCACAACCCGGCCTAGCCAGACGCATGGTCAGCTACCGACCTCCGCAGGCACGGGCGCGGGCCGGGCACCAGTACGGGCAGCGCCAATGCCTGCGGCGACCACGAGGCAGATGCCGACGACGCCGAACCGTGCGGGCACTTGATGCAACATCACCAGCCCGATCACCATCGCGAGACCCGGCTCCATCGCCATCAGCGTTCCGAAGGCCGCGGTGGTGAGCTTGCGCAGGGCCAGGAACTCCAGCGCGAACGGCACCACCGGCAGCAACAGAGCCAAACCGATTCCGGCCAGCAGTATTTCGGGCGTCATCCGCCCGATGACCGACGGCCCGACGACGATCGTCGCCACCACGCCTGCGACCGGCATCGACACCGCGAGCCCGTTGATACCGGCGACCTCGTCACCGACCTTCTGTGTGAGCAGAATGTAACCTGCCCAGCAGGCCGCCGCTGCCAGGGCGTACAACACCCCCACTGGGTCCACCGTGCCGGTCCACGGGTGGGTCAACAACACGACGCCGACCGCGGCGATCCCCGGCCACACCAGCCGGTATCGCCCCGAGCCGTTTGCCACCGCAACGCCAAGGGGCCCAAGGAACTCCAGTGCGCTCGCGGTCCCCAACGGTATCCGTCCGAGCGCCGCCATGAACAGCAACGTGATGGCTGCCGTCACCGCGCCGAGGGCCACACACGCGAGGAACGTCGAACGCGTGAACGCCGCCGCGCGCGGACGGATGATGACGAGGAACAGCACACCGGCCCACGCCAGTCTCAGCCATGCCGCGCCCTCGGTGCCGATGCGGTCGATCATCGTGACCGCCACCGCGAGGCCCAGCTGGACGCACACCATCGACCCCATCGCCATCAGAGCCCCGTTGCGGGCGGCGGTATCGGTCATGTCTGCATTGAACGGCATCCCGACCGTTCGCGTCCACGTGACTTTTCTGCACATATTGATCGCAAATGATGAACGATAGTGGCATGGAGCCCTGGGAACCGCTGATTCGTGAATCGATACGGCAGACGCTGGCCGACTACACCGCGGGCACCGACCGCAACCGAATCGACGATGTTGCGCGATGCTTTGCACCGCAGGGGTCTCTGACGTTCACCGGCGGTGCGCCGATGGTCGGTCCATCGGCCGTCGCGGCCGGACTGCGCGCACAGGTGAGTCGATTCGCGGCGAACCCGGTGCCGTTGACCCATGTCCGTCACCATGTTTCGAGCGTGCGATTCGGGCTGGTCACCCGCGAGCGAGTCGAGGTGAGCAGCTACTTTCTGGCGCTCACCGATGTCGGAGTCGATCACTGGGGCCGCTATCGCGATGTCTTGGTGCCCGTAGACGGTCGTTGGCTGTTCGCATCACGCGAGGCGATCGCCGACGGGTTCTCGGCCGACAGCTTGATGCGCTGACTGTGGACACCCGTCGCCTGCAACTGCTGCTGGCACTGTCGCGGCTGGGTTCCATGCGTGCGGTGGCAGAGGTGCACCATGTCACCACATCCACGGTCTCTCAGCAGATTTCCGCGCTCGCCAAGGAGACCGGCGTTCAGCTGATCGAGCCCGAGGGCAGGCTGGTCCGCCTGACGCCTGCCGGACGACGACTTGCGGACCACGCCGTCACGATTCTGGCTGCCGTCGACAGCGCCCGCCTCGATCTCGATCCTGATGCCGAACCGGCGGGCACCGTCCGTGTCGGCGGCTTCGCCACGGGCATCCGGGTATCTCTCCTGCCGATCGTCGCGGAGCTCGCGGAGCGCCATCCGCAGCTGGAGTTCGTGATCAGCGAGTACGAGCCGATCGAGGCCTTCGAGCTGCTCGACACGGACGATCTCGACCTCGCGCTGACCTACGACTACAACCTCGCCCCCGCTTCACCTGGCGCCGTGCTCGAAACCGCCCCACTGTGGTCCGTCGAGTGGGGTCTTGCGGTACCCGCAGACATCGCCGACAGGCCGGCGAACATCGGCGCATATGCGGATCAGTCGTGGATCGTCAACTCGCGCAACACCGCTGACGAAGACGCGGTGCGCACACTGGCTTCTCTCGCTGGTTTCACACCGCGCATCGCCCACGAAATCGACAGCCTCGACCTGGTCGAGGATTTGATCGTGGCCGGCTTCGGTGTCGGGTTGTTGCCGATCGGAAGGCCGACCCACCCCGACGTCGAAGTGCTTGCCCTGTCGGATCCGAACGTCGTTCTGACGGCTTATGCCGCGACCCGACGAGGCCGATCGACGTGGCCGCCGTTGCGCGCGGTGATAGATCGGCTGCGCCCGCCGCCGGGACAACCGGTACCCCGGCCGAACTGGCCGCGCCCAGCCCCCTGAGAGATTCAGTTCTGCAGATCCAGCGCCGCACCGATCAATGCGAGGTGGCTGATGCGCCCAGAAGGGGAAACAATCAGGCGGCCCGCCGCTGCCGGCCGGCACGCCGGCGGGTATCGGTCGACCACAGATGGGTGCAACCGGGGCACTGCAGGTGTATCACCGTGCCGTGGTTGCTCAGCAGGTACTGCCAATGAGTGGGGCAGTTCGCGCTGCTCCGGCAGTCTGCGCAGTCCCGGCCCTGCTCGCAGTGCGGGCACGCCAACCAGGCACGCCGAGCCCGGTCGGCGGTCGGATCAATCGGTAACACGGTCACCGTCCCGCCGCGGCAGCACACCTGCACTCACCAGTTCGTCGTAAACGCGCTGCTGCTCCTCGTCCAGATCGGAGTAGAGCATGTCGTACGCCTCGTTCTCCTCGGCGAGTACCGCGATCGGATCCCAGTCCTCACCGATCGCCTCCAGCACCGCGGTGCGCCGGCGCGCCTCGTCCAACGTCAAGTCGTAGGCGAAGCCGAGGTCGGCCATGGGCACCTCCCATCGTCAAGTCACCCGAAGTCAAGACAGTGAGGGTGCCCCGCGCCGAGGAAACAAGGCAATGAAATACGTCACGCTGACACTGCGAAATTGGTCACACGCGTCGGCGCGTCCGACGGCCTGCGTCAGCGTTGTCCGAGGGTCAGCGGCTGAGCCTGCCGATACTGGTCGAGGACCTCCCGCGTCGGGGCGGCGGTGAACATGGTGGTGATTCCGAAAGACCACTGCGGCGACGAGTCCGACTGCGACAGCGTCCAAGCCGCCTGCCGGGCGGCGCCGAGCGCCACATACTCCCCTGGCGTGGGAACGAGCACCGGCTTGCCGAAAATCGCAGGCGCGACCACTCGGATCGCCTCGGACCGCGCCCCACCCCCGACCAGCATGATCCGCTCGACGTCGACGCTCTGCCCTGCGATTTTCTCCAGGCAATATGCCAGCGAACACAACAGTCCCTCGACCGCCGCGCGGGCGATGTTGGCCGCGGTCAAGTTGCGCACCGTCATTCCCTGCATAGCGCCGGCGGCGTTCGGCAGGTTAGGCGACCGCTCACCCTCGAGATACGGCACCAGTGTCAGTCCGCCCGCGCCGGCAGGCGCAGACAACGCCAGCCGGTCCAGCTCGTCGTAGTCGACACCGAGCATCGTCGCGACCGCGGCCAGCACCGGCGCGCCGTTGAGGGTGCAGACCAACGGCAGTTGCCGTCCCGTCGCGTCGGCGAAGCCGGCCACGGTCCCCTCGTCGTCGTGCGGCGCCGCGTGGCCGACCGCGCTCACCACGCCGGAGGTGCCCAGCGAAACGATGCAGTCGCCTGGTTGGCCGCCCAGACCCAGCGCCGCCGCCGCGTTGTCACCCGCGCCGGGCCCGAGTACGGCCCCGCTGGACGCCTGGCCGGCCGCCTCGTGCGGACCGAGCACCGTCGGCAGCGAAGGTCGACGACCGCGCATCGCGATCTCGAGCAGGTCAGGTTGGTAGGCATCCGACTCGGCCGAGAAGTATCCGGTCCCGCTGGCGTCGCTGCGGTCGGTGCGCAGTTCGCCCACGTCGGTCGAACCACTCAGCCGCCACGTCAGCCAGTCGTGCGGCAGACACACCGCAGCGGTGGCCGCGGCGTGTTCGGGTTCCTCGTCGGCCAACCACCTCAGTTTGCTGACAGTGATGGCTGCGACCGGAACCACGCCGATGCGGTTGGCCCACTCCCCTGGCCCGCCCAACTCGTCGACGAGATCGGCGGCTGCGGCGCTGGAGCGAGTGTCGTTCCACAGCAACGCATCTCGAACGACGTCGCCCGATTCGTCCAGGCACACCATGCCGTGCTGCTGGGCAGCCACCGAAACGGCGGCCACGTCATCGAGGCCGCCGGCCTTCTCGATGGCGCTCGACAGCGCGGACCACCACAGCTGCGGGTCTACCTCGGTGCCGCCGGGATGCGGCGCCGTTCCCGAGCGCAGGATCTCGCCGGTGTCGGCATCGCAAACCAGCACCTTGCACGACTGCGTCGAAGAGTCGACACCGGCGACGAGGGTCACGATTGCGAAGTTACCCCCCTTCCCATCGATGAGTTCGTGACAACCGGGATGTCAGCACAGGTATGCGAAAACTAGTGATCACCCAGAACATCACTCTGGACGGTTCGATCGAGATGCTCGATGACTGGTTCGATCCTCACCTGCAGGACGACGAACTGCTGGCCGAGTCACATCGCCAGGACGCGGCCTCCGACGCGCTGTTGGTCGGTCGCCGGACCTTCGAGGATTTCCGCGGCTACTGGCCGAACCAGCGCAACGACAAGACCGGCATCTCCGACTACCTCAACGCGGTCGCCAAGTTCGTCGTCTCGACGACGTTGACCGACCCCGATTGGCAGAACTCCATGGTGATCGGCACCGAGCCGGTTCGGCGGATACGAGAGCTGAAGGCGCAAGCCGGCAAAGACATCGTGCTCACCGGCAGCATCAGCCTCGCCCACACCGTGATCGCGGCGGGCGTGGTCGACGAGTACCGGCTCTTCATCTATCCCGTCGTGCAGGGCCGCGGCCGCCGTCTCTTTCCCGACGGCACGTCGATGCCGGCGCTGACGTTGACCGAGCCGCCGAAGTCGTTCCCGTCCGGCATCGCTCTGCTGAGGTACTCCGGCACGCAATAGTGGCGATCGCGCCACCTCGCCCGCTGCCGCTGACAGAATGCCCGGGTGGACATGGACCACCCGGAAGCCCAGAAGCGATGGGACGCGAACCGCGACGAGACGGAAGCCGAACGGCTGGACCGTAATTGGTCGAGCCTCCTGCAAGAGTTGAGGGTGACGCAGACAGGCGTGCAACTGCTCACCGGGTTTCTACTCACCCTGCCTTTCCAGCAACGCTTCACCGCGCTCGACGACACCATGCGAGCCGTCTATCTCCTGACGGTGGCCTGCTCGCTGGGGGCGACCGTATTGCTGGTCGCGCCGGTCGGCATGCACCGGGCGCTGTTCCGCCGACATCGGCTGGACGCAATCGTGTCGGCTTCGCACGTCTGCGCCATCGCTGGCCTCATCCTGCTCGGAATGGCTCTCACCGGTGTCGCCGTCGTGATTTTCGACACCGTGATCGGACGTGAGGGTGCGCTGATCGCGGGCGGCTGCACGATGGCGGCATTCGTCGGTCTCTGGTTCCTGATGCCGTTGCCTCTACGTCGCCACGGCGACAACTCTTATTAGGGTTTGTGGCGCGCTGGGCGCGGGAACCCCCGATCCATGTTGATTCGACGGATCGCGCGCCCCCTGCTGTCAGTGGCTTTCATCGGACAGGGGGTGGATGCCCTTCGCGACCCCAAAGTCGCCGCCGACGCGGCGCGACCGGCGCTCGACGGCATGCGCCAAATGCCCGACGCGATCGCAACGAAGGTGCCGACCGATGCGGAGAACTTCGCGCGCATCAACGCTGCGGTGCAGATCGGTGGCGGACTGCTGCTGGCGACCGGCAAGATGCCGCGGTTGGCCTCCGCGGCGTTGGCGTTCACCGTCATCCCGGGCAGCCTCGGCGGGCATATGTTCTGGACCGAGTCGGACCCGCAGCGCAAGGCCGATTCACGACGGGCGTTCACGACCGACCTCAGCCTGCTCGGCGGACTGATCATCGCCGCGGTCGACACCGAGGGCAAGCCTTCGCTGGGATGGCGCGGCCGTCGTGCGGCCCGCAAATTGACCACCGCGCTTCCGGTCGGTGCCGCATCGGGCGGGGCGCTCGCCGACAGCGCATTCGCCGAGCGGTTGGGTCACGGTCTTCACGTCGCCAGGGAACGCGGCGCCGAACTGGCCGATGTCGCACGAGAGCGTGCGCCGGAACTCGCTGAAGCCGCACGCGGGCGCGCGGCGGATCTGGCGGAGATCGCCCGCGAGCGTGCCCCCGAGATCGCCGAGGCGGCCCGCGGACGCGCCGCCGAACTGGCCGAGGTGGCCCGTGATCGCGCGCCGGAGTTCGCAGAGGTTGCGCGTGGACGCGCGGCTGCGCTGGCGGAGGCCGCGCGGGACCGAGCGCCCGAGCTCGCCGAAGTCGCACGTGACCGCGCCGAGACCGCCCGCGACCGGACGATCGATCTCGCTGACAGTGCGCGAACGCAGACCAGGAAGCAGGCGAAGAAACAGGCCAAGCAGGCGAAGAAGCAGGGCCGTCGCTGGGGCTGAGTCGCTCGAACCCGTCACGCCGGACGGTAGATTACCGTCCATGACAACCGATCCGGCGCCGAGTCCGTTCGGCAACGACCCGCGGGGTTATCCCCCGCCCTTTCCGGCAGGTCTGGAGCCGGGTGGCCTGGTCATCCGGTTCTTCGCCCGGCTCGTTGACGGCCTTGTCGTCGGGATCGTCAGCCTGGTGTTGTTCTTCGTCACCGACACCCTGTCGAACTACTGGGTGACCGGCTTGTTCACCGGGCTGCTGACGTTCGTCTACTTCTTGGCTTTCGAGATCACGCGAGGGTGGACGCCGGGCAAGAAGCTCCTCGGATTGCGAGTGCACGGCCTGGGCGGCGCAGCCAAGCCGACCGCGCAGCAGTCCGCGATTCGCAACGCCTGGACCCTGTTCCCGATCATCCCGCTTGTCGGCGGCCTGCTGGGCTTCGTCGCGATCATCGTCATCGCGGTGACCGTCAACAGCAGCCCGACCAAACAGGGCAAGCACGACGAGATCGCCGGCGGTACCCAGGTCGTTAAGGACTGACCGAGGTCAGATCACCAGCCCGAGCAACAGCACGAAGACAAGGCCGGTGACAGACAGCACGGTTTCCATCATCGACCACGATTTGATCGTCTGGCCGATGCTCATGCCGAAGTACTCCTTGACCAACCAGAAGCCGGCGTCGTTGACGTGTGAGAAGAACACCGAGCCGGCGCCGACGGCGAGCACGACCAGCGACACCTCACCCGTACTCAGTCCCTCGACCAGGCCGAGCATGAGCGACGAGGCGGTGATGGTGGCCACCGTCGCCGAACCCGTCGCCAACCGGATCAGCACGGCAAGCACCCAGGCCAGCAGGATGACCGAGATATGCGCCGCGGTGGCCCACTCTGCGAGCTTCGTCCCGATGCCGGTGTCGACGAGCACCTGTTTGAATCCGCCGCCCGCGGCCACGATCAGGATGATGCCCGCCACCGGCGGCAATGACGTTTCCAGGCATTTGGTGACCTGGTCGCGGGTCATCGCGGCACCGCGGCCGAGGGTGAAGATCCCGACCACTACGGCGATCAACAGCGCCATCAGAGGACGGCCGATGATGTCGAAAGTCTGTCGCAGCACGTTGTTTTCGTCGTCGATGAAGATGTCGACGATCGCCTTGCCCATCATCAGCCCGACCGGCAGCAACACCGAGAACAGCGTGATCCCGAACGAGGGGCGCCTGCGCTGAGTCCGCGTAGCGGTCTGTGTCGCGGTGCTCGCGCCGTCGGCTTCCACTTCACCGGCGGCAGCGCCGACTCCCCCGTTGCCGGTGAAGTCGTCGGCGTCGAATCGGTCCGGCACGTCCAGGACGACCCAGCGACCGGCGAGCCGACCGAACAGCGGCCCCGCCACGATCACGGTCGGAATCGCGACCGCCACGCCCAGCGCCAGCGTGACGCCCAGATCGGCGCCAAGGAGGTCGATAGCCGTGAGGGGCCCTGGGTGCGGCGGCACAAGGCCGTGCATCGCGGACAGGCCGGCCAACGCGGGGATGCCCACGGTGATCAGCGACAGCTGTGAACGCTTGGCCACCAGGTAGATGACCGGCATCAGCAAAACCAGCCCGATCTCGAAGAACATCGGCAGTCCGATGATGGCGCCGACCAGAGCCATCGCCCACGGCAGCGCCCTCGGCGAGGCGTGACCGACGATCGTGTCGACGATCTCGTCGGCGCCGCCGGAATCGGCGAGCAGTTTGGCGAACATCGCGCCGAGCGCGATCAACACGCCGACGCCGGCGGCCGTCGTCCCGAATCCGTCGGCAAATGATTCGAGAACATCGCCGATGTTGACTCCCGCGACGATGCCGACGGTGAGGGCGCCGAAAATGAGCGCGAGGAACGGATGCAGCTTGGCCACCGTGATCAGCACGACGATCACCGCGATGCCGGCAAGTGCGGCAAGCACCAGTTGCCAGCCGGCCGCAACGGGCTCCGCCAGCTCGGTGTCAGCCGCCAGGACGGTCAGGTGCGGGGTCATTTCGTCTCCTGTTCGGTTGCGCGCGAGGCGGATTCGAGATAGCTCTCGATGATCGAGTCGATGTTTTGATCGACGTCGACCGCGACGCCGTTCTCGTCGGGCTCGAGGGGCTCGAGTACGTCGAATTGGGAAGCCAGCAGGGATGCCGGCATGAAATGGCCTGGGCGGCTTGCCTGTCGCCGGCCGATCACCTCGAGTGAACCGGCGAGGTGAAGAAAGATCACCTCGGGGCACCGCCGCCGCAGTTGATCGCGGTATCTACGCTTCAGCGCCGAACAGCTCATCACCCCGCCGTCGGCGCAGCGCGTGCCGAGCCACTCCCCGATCACATCGAGCCACGGGAGTCGGTCGTCGTCGTTGAGCGCCAGGCCCGACGTCATCTTCTCGATGTTGGCGGGGGGATGAAAGTCGTCGGCGTCGGCGAATGGGACCCGGAGGCGCTGCGCCAGTGCCGCGCCGACCGTCGACTTGCCGGAGCCGGAAACACCCATCACGACGATCGGTGACCCCATCAACACCACCTACCCTTTTGTGCCTGCCGTCACATAGCATGCCGCTATAGGCATACGATTGCAAGCCGATAACGGAATCATCTGTTCTTTACGGGTCCCAGCAAACGTATGACAGGATGTATACGTGGCATCGCCATCAAACGTCGGCGCCTTGCATCGCAACCTGCTGTCGGCCCTCGGTACCGGCATCGCCTCCGGGAAGTACCGGTCGGGCCAGGTACTCACGCTCGACGGGGTCAGCGCCGAACACGGCGTCTCCCGAAGCGTTGCCCGCGAGGCGATCCGGGTGCTCGAGTCGATGGGAATGGTCGCTTCGCGCCGTCGGGTCGGCATCACGATCCAGCCGTCGGCCAACTGGAATGTATTCGATCCGTTGGTGATTCGGTGGCGCCTCGAGTCCGACGAGCGGGCGGCGGTCCTGGTGTCGCTCTCCGAGCTACGACGGGGCTTCGAGCCTGCAGCGGCCGCCTTGGCCGCCCACCGCGCCGACCCGCACCAGTGCCGGATCATGGCAGCTGCGGTATCGGACATGGTGGTGCACGGAAGATCCGGCGACCTCGAGTCTTATCTGCTGGCGGACAAGGTATTTCACCGCACGCTGCTCGAGGCCAGCGGTAACGAGATGTTCCGTGCGCTCAACGACGTGGTGGCCGAGATCCTGACCGGCCGAACACACCACCACATGATGCCCGCCACCCCGAATCCGAAGGCCATCGAATTGCACGACCAGGTCGCGCGGGCGATTCGGCTGCGCGACGAGGAGGCCGCCGAGAACGCGATGCGCGCGATCATCGACGAGGCGGCCGCGGCGGTGGCCGACGAGATGTCTGCCGACGCGGGTCAGGAATCGGGGTCGTAGTCACTCGGCTTCGACCGGGCGAGCATCGACACCAGGTCGAAGGTCATCATCAGACCGTTGACGCCCACCACCCTGACCGTGCGCGCCCGCAGACCGTCGGCGTCGACTTCGCAGTGTTCGACGGCGCCGAGCGTGCCGACCATGCCCGACGCGCACGACACACTCGTCACGTCGGCACCTGCGGCGGCCAGCCTTTTGACGACCGCATCCAGTTGCGGGCGCGAGACCGCGGGCGACATGACATAGTCGATCGCCTCCCCGTCGACGGCTGTGACCGTGACGATCGGCTCGAAGCTGTTCGTCGCGGCAACGTCGCACCGGGCAGTTCTGCCCACCTCGCCGACCAGATCGTGCTCGCATCTCACCGATTCGGGCTTCTCGCCGGCATCGGCCAGCCGATTGGCGATGTCCTGCTGCAATGCCGTCTTGGCCACCATGGGTACATTCGTAACGCCGCTGTCAGTACTGCAGCCGGGCACCGCGCAGCAGAGCAGCATCCCGGCTGCAGCCCACACGGCGGTAGACGAGGGCACGCACGCTCCTGATATTTGCTGTACCTGCATGGTAGGTGGATTACGCGAGGGCAGTGCCACAACATATCGGGTAGGAGTAATAACTGTGCAGGCAGGTCGGACACCGCGGGTGGCGCGTCGCTTCTTCGACCGGTTCGAGCCGGTGCACGCCGTGACCTACTTCTCCCCGGAAAGCCGGGCGGCATTCGACGGTCTCGGCTATCGGGGCTTCTGGATGGGGTATTTCGCGGGTCGGGCGGCACCGCTGGGAACCGTGTCGCAAGAAGTGGTGACCGCGATGTTCTACAACTTCGCCCCTGCCCGGGTTGCCAAGGCACTCCCGGCGGCGTGGGAAGTCGCCGCACCGGAGGCGGCGTTACGGGCCCGCGAGGATTCGGCGGTCGCCACGTTGCGGCGGTACGGCTTGACGGACGACGGTGTGCGGGCCGCGGCCGACCTGGCCGCCAAAGCCGCGCGCAGTGCGCCGCTGGACGGCAGGCCCTTGTTCGCCGCCAATGCGGCGCTGCCATGGCCGACCGATCCGCTGGCCATGTTGTGGCACGCGACGACGCTGCTTCGCGAACACCGCGGCGACGGGCATGTGGCCGTGCTGGCGTCGTCGGGGCTGTCCGGCCGCGAATCGAACGTGCTGCACGCCGCGGCCGGGCGGGTTCCGCCCGAGATGATCATGCGCAGCCGCGATTACGACGACGAGCAATGGCGCGACTATCAGGAGCGGTTGGCCGCGCGCGGCCTGCTGGACGGTCGCGGCGCACTCACCGACGCCGGCCGTGAGTACAAGCAGCACATCGAGGACACCACCGACGTGTTGGCGCTGACCGCACTCGACTCGCTCGACGACGACGAAGTCGAAGAGTTGTTCCGGGTGCTCACGCCGATCACCAGGGCAGTCGTCGCCGGCGGCGACGTCCCCGCGGCCACGCCGATGGGTCTGCGCAGAGACGACCTCGACGACGACAGCGCGGGCCTTCAGCTCACTTATTGACGGGGTCGTGACCCCAGTTCATCAGCGAGTAACGCCACGCCGAATCCTTCACGTCACCGGAAGGACGCTGCGCGAGATGGCGTTTCGTGTAGCCGACCACTTTGCGCATGTGCGCGTAGTCGGCTTCGGACAAGTCGGACTTCTTCGCCTTGAGAATCTTCACGATGTGGCGTCCGCTCTCGTGACCAGTCGACTCGCCGCCGCCGCCGGACTTCTGGCCCACGGCCTTGGAGTCGTCGCTGTCCAACCACTTCTGCAACTCGGCGGCCGTCATGTTCACCGAGTCCCGGAAGTCATTCCAGGTGTCGTCGTCGGCCGCCATCGTCACTTCTTCTTCAGCGCATCGGGCTTGTGCACGGCGTCGTTACCGCTCTTGTCGCTGCGCACCCGGTACTGCGGGTCGTCCTGGGACGCACGCACTGTACGTTTGGCCGCCTCGGTGTCGGAGGTGATCTTCTCTTCGACGGTGCCCTCGGCCGTGCTGCCATGGCTCTGCCAGGTCACCTTGTCGCCCTTGTTGAACTCTTTGCTCATGCTGGGCCGTCTACCCGATGTCGGTGAGAAAATGCACGCCGCCGGCAGCGACACGGAAATGTCATTTTTTCGCCGTCCCGTCCTCATGCGGGCGGTTATCGACTGCGGTTCCACTCCAGCCAGCCGACGCCGGAACGGCCGTCGCCTGTGGTCACCGTCGCCCACGCGCGCGGGAACCGGCTCACCCGCCCGTCGGTCGACGTCAGCAGCACCGGTGCGTGGCCCATGATCCTCGCGGTGGCGGTGATCCCGCCGGGCTGCAGCGTCAACTCGGTCGCGAGGGGTAAGTCGTTGTCAGCGAACGCTTCCCGTGCAGTCACCGCGGTGAGCTCGATGAGTTCGCCATCGGGCGGCTGCACATAACCCACGCCCATCGGCGGTGCGCCGGGGATGCGGAGGTCGACGCCGTGCAGGTGGGTTCCGTCGTGCAGGTGCAGCGCACTCCACACCCAATCCATGCTCCACCAATCCCGCACTCCCCACGAGTGGTCGCGTTGTCCCGGTACGGCATTCACCTCCACCGTCCGGCCGTCGAAACCGACCACCCCCGACACCGTGCACGGGATCTCGTATCGAGGCGTCATGCGGTACTGGTACGGGGTGCCCGCCGTGCTCCAGACCAGCTTCATCGACACGTCCACCGGTCGACCCGTTTCGCCGCGCAGCAGTGCAGACGGGTCGTCGTATCCCTGCCCTGTACCACGCAACGTCACCTGATACGAGCGCAAAGGCTCCGACGCACCCTGAGTGAGTCTGAAGGCGGCGGTGTTGACGACGGTGGGATCGTCGGGCAACGCCGCTGCGAAGTCGTTCACGGCGACGGTGGGCATGCCGGGCCCGCACAGCAGCACGTTGACCCAGGCGGTCCGTTGATTGGGTATCAGCCCGAGTCGGAACCAGCCGCCGATGCCCTGGCCTTCGTCGACGAAGTCGGCATACCAACTCTCGCTCCACAGCGGCTCGGCCCCGGGTGGATGCGGACCCTCGTCAACAATGGACGGCCGCAACGGCTTTGGTGCGACCGGTGCAGGCAGCGTCGCCAGCGCATCGGTGTCGAGCACGTGCTGGCTGTGCCTGGCCAGCATCGTCATGAACATGTGGTCGCCCCGCTCGGTGCGCTCGACGAGCATTGAGGACACGATTGCCATCATCACGCCGAAGAAACTCTGCCGGCGGACTCCTTCGCGAATGTCGGCTGCGCTCAAGGTGGCATCGCGTCCGAGCGCCTGGTGATACGCGCCGAGCAGCGCGTCGTAGTTGTCGCGGCGAACGTCGTCGACCAGCGCGCAGCCGAGGAAATAGGCGACGTCGGTCATCGCCGGGCCCCACGTGACGGTCTGCCAGTCCACCACCGTCAGCGGTCGCTCGGCGCCCGGCTGCCCGAACAGCATGTTGTCCAGCCGGTAGTCGCCGTGCACCAGGCCGCGCACGCGATCCGCGGCTGCCTCCTGTTCCAGGTAGCCGTCGAAGCCGGCGACCAACCGCTCACACACGTCGCGATGAGCCGGCGCGATGTCGTGGCCGTAGCGGTCAACGAAGCCGGCGTACAGCTGCGCGATGAGAGGCTGGCTCATCGGCGAGTCACGGTTGAGCCATTCCGTGGCGGCCAGCGCGGCATCTCCGAGCAGGTGCGCGTGCAGCCGGCCGAGCTCTGTCATCGCCAGCATCGCCTGTTCCACTGTGGCGCCGCGGATCTCGTCGCCGACGACGGCCGGGCCTGCGTCTCCGAGCAACAGGTGAAAAACCCCTGTTTCGCTCTCGAACGCCGAGTCGTAGCAGGGCGCGACCGGCCCACTGATGCCGGGCGCGATGTCGGTGTAGAACCGCACTTCGCGCTCGTAGAGTCCGAGCGCCAGGCCCGTCTGCCGGCTCACCGGGTCGCTCGCGGCAACCTTGAGGACCACCGACTCCGGCCCGGTCTCGCCGTCGGCGTAGGTCAGCGTGACACGGTAGCACTCGCTCATCTGGCCGGTGCCGATCCGCTCGGCGTGCAACCCGTCCACCGTGCCCGCGCCGATCGCCGCCGACAGCCAGTCGGCGGTCAGATCGTCCGGTCGCTCGATTCTAGTGACCGGCACTGGTGCTCGCCGTGTGACAGGGGTCGGTCCGGGTGATGTGGTGGCGCCAATCGGCGTCAACGCCGTGCTCCCGCTGCAGCATCGGCGCCACCGCTGTGAACACATCGGCCGACAGCGGGTTCAGTGGATAGCTCACCCGATCACGCAATCACATCGCCTCAATCCGCGCAGGCGATCGCGTCGGGCGCAAGGCCGCCCCCGTCTAGCGCGACGCCATCGAGAAACCGGCCCAGGCCGCGCGTCGGTCGGCGTGCGGGTCGTACACCACGCGGGATCGACGGTCGAACACCATCACGGCACGGTCTGCGTGGTCGTAGGCCGGCCAATCTTCGCCGGGAACACCCGTGCGACTGAATTCCCGCCACCGCGTCTGCACATCGTCGCTGACCCGGCGCGCCGACCCGCCGTCGGCGGCCGCGGTGAGCAGCGACCCGAACCGGGTGCGGTACACGTCGAAAACGGCGAACAGCTCGGTCGCATGGGTGGCGCCCAGCCCCGACCAGTGCAGTGTGCGTGGCGCGTAGTCGTAGCGGTACCGGTAGGTCGCCGCGTGACTGCTGTGCGCCTCGGCGATCTGCCACGCCGCGGTCCCGAAGGCGAAGTCACCACCGAGGCGGATGCAGGCGGCCTCGTTCGGATAGCCGGGGTAGGCCGAGGTGATCCGTTCCCGCTGTTCGGGTTCCAGGCCGCCCAACAGCCTTTCGATCATCGCTTCGTTGGTCGGCAGCAGCTTGAGCCACCGCGTGAAGAGCCTGCCCTCGTGGGCATTGTTGCCGATGATGAGGGGCACCGGATGAGCGGCGCCGGTGCGCATGGCCTCAACGGGGTCGAGCGGGAGGTAGTCGGTGCCACAGGTGGGGCCGACCGCGAACGCGCCGAGCATGCCTGTCTGTGCGTGCTTGACCAGCTCGTCGAGCTTGTTCACCAGCTCGGCCGGCCGGGCCGCCATCAGCGCCCGGGCCGCCTCGCGCCTGTCCACGCCCAGCAGCGAGGCGAACTGATCGGCATATTCCGCTCTCACCTCGGGCGTGCCTACCATCCCACTGGCGGGGCTCTCCGAAATCGCCTGCGCGAACAGGCCTTTGGCTGCAGGCACCGCGAGCAGCGTGGCCACTGCCTGGGCACCTGCACTCTCGCCGAAGATCGTCACGTTGTCCGGGTCGCCGCCGAACACCGCGATGTTGTCGCGAACCCACCGCAAAGCCATCACGAGGTCCCGCAGGAACAGGTTGTCGTCGATGGTCACGTCGCCGGTCGACAGCGATGAGAGGTCGAGGCAGCCGAGCGCCCCGACGCGGTAGTTCACCGAGACGTACACGCAGCCCTTGCGCGCCAAGGCCGCGCCGTCGTAGATCGGCGTCGCCGAGCTGCCCAGAAGGTAACCACCGCCGTGGATGAACACCATCACCGGCATCGGGTCGTCGCCCCGTCGTTTCGGCGTCGTGACGTTCAGCGTCAAGCAGTCCTCGCCCATCGACTGGTACTTACCCACGCCGAGCGCGGTGTACATGCGCTGTTGCGGGGCGCAGTTGCCGAACCCGTGGCAGTGGCGCACACCCCGCCACGGCTGCACGGGCCGGGGTGCCCGAAACCGCAGCGGACCCGTCGGTGCCTGGGCGAACGGGATGGACCGCCACCGGTGCACCCCGTCGCGGGTGAAGCCTTCGACGGTTCCGGAGTTGATCGTGGCGCGGACGACGTGTTCGTGCATCAACCGACCGTATCGAATGGACGCGCCGCGCTGCGCCTGGCCGCTATCCGGTGGTCGGCGCGTTAGCCTGGCCGGTATGCGGATTGCGGTGTTGATCGCGGCGTCTGTGCTGGTGGGGGGCTGTTCTCAGGGAATCGGGGGAAACGCCGGGCAGACGGCGCCCTCCCCGCCGTCCCCGTCGGGCAGCGCGTCGACGCCGCGTACCGCCACCACGACGTCGACGACGCCGCCGGGAGCGCCGCAACCCGGCGCTACGGTCGCCGACGTGATCGCATTCGTCGAATCCGGGCGGCCGGCCGACGCGAACCAGTTCCACGCGGCGACCCGAGACGGGACCACCACGCAGCTGGGCGAGGACGTCGCCTTCACCACACCGTCGGGCACGTCGAACTGCATGACCGACTCGCAGCACTTCGGCGGTGCCCTTGCCTGTCTGGTCGACCTCACCATTCCGCCGCTGCAACCACCCGACGTGTACGGCCAGTGGAAGGGCGGCTGGGTCGACTTCGCCGGTTCCACAGTCGAAATAGGTTCCGCGCACGGCGATCCCGGCAGGTTCGCAAGGGGCACCGGGCCGCAACTTCCCTATGGCCAGGCGCTCGCTTTCGGCGACTATCGCTGCCGGTCAGACGAGGCCGGACTCTATTGCGTCAACTACGCCCACCAGACCGCCACCCGGTTCAACGACGGCGGCATCATCGGTTTCGGGTGTCTGCAGAAGGTGGCTCCGCCTGCCGACATCGGTGAAAAGTACAGCTGCTGAGCCTCTTTCAGGCCACTCCCTTTTGCCGAAGCAACGGCAGCACACCTTCGGCGAACCAGTACGCCTCTTCGAGGTGAGGGTAGCCCGACAAGATGAACTCGTCGAAGCCCACTGAATGGTATTCGTAGATCAGATTGGCGACTTCCTCGTGGCTGCCGACCAGGGCCGTGCCCGCCCCGCCGCGCACCAATCCGACGCCGGCCCACAGGTTGGGATAGATCTCGAGTTGGTCGATCCGACCACCGTGCAACGCTGTCATGCGGCGCTGACCCTCCGACTCCGATTTGGCGTGCAGCTCGGTCTGTTTCGCGATCTGCTCCGGTGACAGCTCGGCGAGCAGCTCGTCGGCGACGGCCCAAGCGGCGGCAGATGTGTCGCGACTGATCGTATGCAGCCGTATCCCGAATCGCACCTTGCGACCGCGCTCTTGGGCGAGTTTGCGCACCCGCTCGATCTTGGCGGCCGCGGTCTGAGGTGGCTCACCCCAGGTGAGATAGACGTCGACGTGCTCGGCGGCGATCGGAAGTGCGGCGGCTGACGACCCGCCGAAATAGATCTGGGGCAACGGATCCGGCGGTGAGGAGACCCGAGCGTCCTCGACGGTGTAGTACTTGCCGACGAAGTCCAACGAATCCTGACGCCATAACGCGTTCACGATGTGCAGGAATTCACCCGTGCGGGCGTATCGCTCGTCGTGGTCCAGCCAGTCGCCGAATCGGCGCTGCTCGACGTCGTCGCCGCCGGTGACGATGTTCAGCAGCACACGACCTTCTGAGAAACGCTGCAGTGTCGCGGTCTGCTGAGCGGCCAGCGTCGGAGGGATCAGCCCCGGCCGGAAAGCCACCAGGAACTTCAGCCTCTCTGTCTCGGCAAGCAGTGCCGATGCGGTCAGCCACGCATCCTCGCACCACGTGCCCGTCGGCGTCAGCACGCCTTCGTAGCCGAGCCGATCGGCCGCACGTGCTATCTCCGCCAGATACCGGCGCGACGGAGCTCGATAACCAGCGGGGACGACGTGGTGCGACGAGGCGTGCGAGGCTCCCACGATCGAACGGCTGTCACCGTTGGTCGGGAGGAACCAGTGGAACTTCGCCGGCTGAGCCGGCAATTGATCCAGGGCCGGCTGAGCCGGCAGTTGATCCTGGGCGGACACATCGCTCCTAACGATTGATCAGCAGCGGGTTGAGCGCGTCGCTATAGCGACGGTCGACCCAATTGTCGAACTTCGGGGCACCGGCGATCTGCTTGGACTCGGCGAACAGGTCGGCGAGCTCCTGTTCAGATCCGACCAGCTCGTCGGAAAGCGCGGTGGGCAACCTCAGGCTGCGCCCTTGCGATGCGGCGGCGACCTGTGGGTCGAGGCCGACCGCGGCGGCGTAGGCCCGCGCCCAATTGTCGGGATGGTCTTTTGCCCACCGCACCGCCTTGGCATAGCGGACCAGCAGATCGCCCACTGCGGTATTGCGTTTGGGATCGGCCAGAGCGTCATCGGAGGCGATGCCGAAGCCCGCGCCGTTGGTGATACCCGTCGCCTGCGCGATGCTGCGAACGGGAATGTCGGCTTCGGCCTGCGCTGTATATGGATCCCAGATCGCCCACGCATCGACCTGGCGCTGCGTGAACGCACCCAGCGCGTCGGCAGGTTGCAGAAAGACCAGCGTGACATCGGACGGCGAGAGCCCGGCGCGATTCAGCTGAGCGAGCACGTTGCCGTGTGCCGAACTGCCCTTGCCGACCGCGATCCGCTTACCGCGCAGGTCGGTTACGCCGCGAAGCGGGGAATCGGTGTGAACGAGAATCTTGTCGCCGCGGCCGCTTCCGTCGTAAGCGGACACCACCTTCACCTTGGCGTTGGACGCCGCACCAAAGATCGGCGGCGTGTTGCCCGTGATCGCGAAGTCGATCTTGCCCGCGGTGGCGGCCTCGATCTGTGGGGGGCCCGAGGTGAAGGTGGAGAAGGCGATCTTGTACGGCAGCCCGTCGAGCGCCCCGGCGGCCCGCAACAGCGATTCGGTGCCACCCTTCTGGTCACCGACTTGCAGTATCAGACCGGCCAAATCGGACAGCGGCACGGTCGCCGGCGCCTCCTTGGCACCGGAACTGTCCTCGCGCGACACGCAAGCAGCCAACAGCCCGACCAGGGCAGCCAGCACGGCAAGGCGAAAAGCCAACGGCCGTCGTGATGTCGACATCGAATCTCCTTCCAGCAGTCGTCGTCAGAGGTGCACGCCGAGCTTGTCCAGCAAGGCGGCACGATAACGCTGCGCTTCGGCGGTGCCCTTGCCCGCCGGGGGCCGCGGCTCGTCGATCCTCAGCGTGTGGATCACCCGGCCCTCGTCCAACACGAGCACCCGGTCGGCGAGTGCGACGGCTTCGTCGACGTCATGTGTTACCAGCAGCACGCCGAATCGGTGCTCAAGCCACAGGTCGAGCAACAAACGGCGCATCGTCAGCCGGGTCAGCGCATCCAATGCACCGAACGGTTCGTCGAGGAGCAGCAGTTCCGGTTCGGCGACCAGTGCACGTGCGAGCGAAACCCGCTGCGCCTGACCACCTGACAATGTCGAGGGCCAAACGTCCGCACGGTCCGCGAGGCCGACGTCGGCAAGCGCCGCTTCGGCCCGGGACCTAGCCGCCTCTCGGCCGAGCTTGCTCCGACTGAGGCCATAGACCACGTTGGTGCGCACGTCCCGCCACGGAAACAGGCGTGGCTCTTGGAAAGCCAGCGCGGGCGACCCGACCACCGTGCGCTCACCGGTGTGGTCCTTCGACAGACCGGCGAACACCCGTAACACCGTGGACTTACCAGAACCGCTTCGCCCGATCAGCGCGACTATCTCGCCGCGGTTGATCGCGACGGAGACGTCGATGAGCACATGCCGCTCCCCGTACCACTTGTTGACATCGCGCAGTTCACCGGCGAGCTCGGTCTGCCGATCGGTGATGACAGTCATGTGCGGTACCTCAGTGCTCGTCGTTCCAGGGCGCGGACGACGGCGTCGGTGCCGATTCCGAGCAGCGCGTACACGGTCAGGCCGAAGATGATGATGTCGATGCGCAAAAAGTCACGTGCATTGTTGATCAGGTAGCCGATTCCCTTGTCCGCGTTGATCTGTTCGGCGACGATCAACGTCAGCCAGGCGATCGCGAGGGACTGACGCAGCCCGACGAGGACTTGCGGGGCGGAACTGGGGGCGATGATGATCCTGAACCGTTGCCAGAACGAGAAGCCGAGTACTTGAGCCGTTTCAAAGAGTTTCGGGTCGACCTGACGAATCGCCGAGAACGTGTTCAGGTACAGCGGGAAGCTCACACCGAGCGCGACGAGAAGCACCTTCGGCAGCTCGCCTATGCCGAACCAGATGATGAACAGCGGGATGAGGCCGAGGTGCGGCAACGCTCGGACCATCTGCATCGGCGGGTCCACGGTGGCCTCCAACCACCGCGACATACCGACCGCGACGCCCAGTGCGACTCCGAGTACTCCACCGAGCAACAGCCCCTCGACCACCCGGACGCCGGACACCTGCAGGGCGTCGGCAAGTTGCCCATTCTCGACGAGTTCGACGCCGGCTTCGGCGATCAGCGAAGGCGCGGGCAGCACGTCCTGCGGGATGAGGCCGAGCGCGCTGCCCAGCTGCCACAACGCAAGCAGTAGCAGCGGCGACGCCCATCGGATCAGGGTCTGTTTGCGATCGCTTCGCCGCGCGGGGGTGGCGCGCCCAGGCGCCAGCTCTGTCGGTGTCGTCACGGTGCTTGAAACGCTATGGCGCACCCGATCGGCGGTGAAGGTTTGGATTCTGCGTGAAGATAACCGACTTAGCCGGAGCAAGCGTCGAAACACTCACTCCGGCAGTGCCGTTGCGCTGCGGCTATCCGGTTGTGGTCACAACCGGAAGTCGCCGTTGACCACACTGGGGGTCACCGAGCGGCCGTTGATCGTCGAGCTGGCCGAGCGATTGGCCAGCACTTTGATCTGCTGGGCCTGCTGCAACTGCCGCTTGTTGCGCACGCTGTTGCGGAACTGCTGCTCGTTGAGCTGCTGCAGCTCGGCCTGCTCGAAGTCGCGGCCACTGACACCACCGTTGAACTGCACTCCGGTCGCGCTGCCGTCGGGACGGACCACCCACGACGCACGCACACCGTCGAGTGCTGCGGTGTACATGCCGGCGGGCGCGGGAACCGCGGGCGCGCTGAACGTGAAGGCGACGCCGTTCATGGTCAGGTCACCGACGACGTCCTTGCCATTGAACTCGGCCTTCAGAGTGTCCTTGAAGCGGGAGGTGATGTTGATTTTCCCGTCCTTCTGATCACCGAAGAACCATGCTTCGTCGTCGGTGCCGTTGCACGCGTACGCGGCGATCTGCGTGCCGTCGACGGCGATGCCGATCACCATCGGTCTGCCATCGGGTGATTTCGTATCGGCGATGTACTTCGCCGACTGTGGGAACGGTGCTGCGGCCGCCGGGGCGGGGCCGGTCGAAGCGCTGGAGGACTCGGTTGTCTCCGACGCTTGTTTGGTGCCGCTCGAGCACGCAGACAGGGAGCCGACGGCCAATAGCGCGATGACGCCCATGAGCAGGATGCGGATGTAGGTGTTCATGTGATCAGGATGAATGCCTCGAAGGCGCCGCACATGAAGAATGTATGGAGATTCGATGGAGAACGGGCCGCGATCATCGGCTCACGCCGCCAGGAACCTCCCCACTTCGTCGAGGAACACCCGCCAGGCGGGCTCGGCGGCCGTCAACAGGTGGTTGTTGCTATCGAGGGCGACCATGCGGGAATCGGGTATCAGCGCGGCAAGCTCCTCGGCTGCGCTGAGCGGCTGTCGGTGATCGTCTCGTGCGTGCAGGACCAACGTCGGACAGCGGACCTCGCCTGCTGCGTCGCGCACGTCGATGCGGCCGAATTCCTCGAGGAACCGGACCGCGTTCTCCGGCGAGGTGGTCCGTCGCTGCAATTGGTCGAAGGCGGCCCAATCGGCGCGGGTGCCGTCGGGGATGAACTGCGCGGCGAACACCTGCCGGAACGCCGGGTCGTCCCGTCCCCAGCCGACCCTGGCCAGCTCGAGGTCGAGCGCTGCGGCCCGCTTCTCCTCCTCGTTCACCGCACGGGTGCCGCGGCCCCGCGCGTAGGCGCTGCAGAGCACCAACTTGCTGACCCTGTCGGGATGCCGTGCCGCATACGCCACCGCCACGGCACCACCCTGTGAGACGCCCAGCAGCGGAAAGCGCTCCAGCGCAAGCGCCTCGACGACGGACTCGAGATCGCTGACCCACTCGTCGAAGCTGAATCCCGTTGCCCCCCAATCTGATAGGCCGCAGCCCCGTTCGTCGTACCGGATTAACGTGTGCCGCACCGAGAGGTCACGCACCCAGTGCCGCCACACCGGACTCTCGATGTCGTAGCCGAGATGGGTCATCCAGTTCGCAGCACGCACCAGTGGCGGGCCCTCCCCCGCGAGGGCATAGGCCAGCCGGACGCCATCGGCCGCCCGGCAGAACGCGATGTGCTGTCGCGGTGGCGGCGGTTCCTCGGCCGGGCCCGGTTCGAGGACCGGCGGCGGGGCGTCGTCGACGAGGGTTCCGACGAACTGGTATCCGCGGCCCCGCACCGTCCTGATGTAGCGCTGCGACTCGCCGTCGTCTCCGAGTGCCCTCCTGGCCGCCTTGATCCGGCTGGTCAGAGCCGCCTCGCCGACGAACCGTCCGCCCCACACCGCGTCGAACAGCTCTTCCTTGGTGACGCAGCGTTCGCGGTTTCCGATCAGCTGGGCCAGGACGTCGAACACCTGCGGCTCGACCCGGATCACCTCATCACCATGACGCAGTTCGTAGCGCTGGGTGTCGAAAAGGAACCCGTCGAAGCGCCACATGAGGCGGTGGTCCCTACCGCCAGCCGTCGGCCGCTCTGGCCGCGCGCATCAGCGCGTCGCACAGTTCGCGCAGCTCGGCGAGCCCGGCGCCTTCGTCGATCGCTGTCGCGACGTCTTCGGCGGCGCACCTCACCTGATAGACCCGGTCGGAGAGCTGCGATGCTTCGTCGGCGCTCAGCACCACCGCATCGGGCGCCAGCGTCGTGCCCTTCACCTGGGCCCGCTGCTCATAGGCCCGCTGCCTGCAGGACTGCCTGCAATACTGGCGCCGCCTGCCCAGACCCGCGTCGTCGACCTCGCGACCGCACCACCGGCAGGGTTGCGTGCGGGCGCGCCTTCTGGTCATCGTCTCCACGGAACCTGACCTTAGACCGAGTTCTGGCTGGATCCCGGTATCATGAAGGGTCGAGTCGGGAACTTCTATGTACGCGTTCGCGTTGCTGTTCCGGACAATTTGAGTGCAAGAGGAGTGTTGACGAATGGCTGATCGGGTGTTGAGAGGCAGTCGCCTCGGAGCCGTGAGCTACGAGACCGACCGCAACCACGACCTGGCGCCGCGTCAGGTGGCCCGCTACCGCACCGACAACGGCGAGGAGTTCGACGTCCCGTTCGCCGACGACGCCGAGATCCCCGGCACGTGGCTGTGCCGCAACGGCATGGAAGGCACCCTGATCGAGGGTGACGTGCCCGAGCCCAAGAAGGTCAAGCCGCCGCGTACCCACTGGGACATGCTCCTGGAGCGTCGTTCCGTCGAGGAGCTCGACGAGCTGCTCAAGGAGCGACTCGACATCATCAAGACCCGGCGCCGCGGCAGCTGACACGGCCGCCGCTCAGCGCACCACGCCGCGGGCGCGATCGAGGCGCCCGCGGATACCCCATTCCGCGACCTTGAGCATCGCCTCGCGGATGTTCGATCCGCTCATCTTGGACTGACCGAGCTCGCGCTCGATGAAGGTGATCGGGACCTCTGCGACGACGTAACCGTTGTTGATCGCACGCCAGGTCAGGTCGATCTGGAAGCAGTAGCCCTTCGAATCCACTGCGGCCAGGTCCATCTTCTCCAGTACTTCGCGCCGGTAGGCCCGGTATCCCGCGGTGATGTCGCGCACGTCGACACCGAGCAGCACCCGTGCATAGGTGTTAGCGGTCTTGGACAGCGCGAACCGGCGCCGCGGCCAGTTGCGGATCGCCCCGCCGGGCACATAGCGCGAGCCGATCGCCAGGTCGGCGCCGCGGTCGATGGCCTCGAGCAGGCGGTGCAGCTCCTCGGGTGCGTGGCTGCCGTCGGCGTCCATCTCGACCAGAACCGAGTACTCGCGGCTGAGGCCCCACGCGAACCCCGCCAGATACGCGGCGCCCAGCCCGTCCTTGCTTTTGCGGTGCATGACGTGCACCCGGTCGGGGTCCACCAGCGCCAGTTCGTCGGCCAGCTCGCCGGTGCCGTCCGGGCTGCCGTCGTCAACGACGAGGATGTGCACGTCGGGCTGGGCGATGTTGACCCGGCCGACGATGAGCGGCAGGTTCTCGCGCTCGTTGTAGGTCGGAATGATGACCAGAGTGCGGTGACTCGGGCGTTCTGTTGGCCCTGGGCCGCTCATGTGGTTCCTCTTTCGGTGCGCGAGAACCTCCTATTGTGCAGTATCGAGGCGATCAGGGCCCCGACGCCGATCGCAGCCAGCAGCCCCTGGATCCACGGCCCCCAGCGCGTCGCGGGTGTGAGCTGCGTCTTCAGCCTGATCGCCATGTCGAGATAGGCGGGCTCGAAGAATCCGGTGCTGGCGAGGACCCGGCCGTCGGGCGCGATGACGGCGCTGATTCCCGTGGTCCCCGCGACGATGACGAAGCGGTTGTGCTCGACCGCCCGCAGCCGGCCGAAGGCGAGCTGCTGGGCGCTCATCGACTCGTTGAACGTGGCGTTGTTGGAGGGCACGGCCAACAGTTGGGCGCCGTCGAGCACCGACTCGCGCGGCGCCCGGTCGAAGATCACCTCCCAGCACGTCGTCACCCCGACCGGCACGCCGGCCGCCTCGACGACGCCGTTACCGCTCCCGGGCACGAAGTAGCCGGCGCGCTCGGCATAGGACGAGAAGCGGGTGAAGAAGCTGCGCCACGGCAGGTACTCGCCGAACGGCTGGACGATCTGCTTGTCGTGGCGATCGCCGGGGCCGGTGCCCGGATTCCAGACGATGACCGAATTCGTCGACACCGGATTGTCTCGGCTGTAACCCGGCGCGGCGATGACGCCACCCACCAGGATCGGCGCCTTGATGGCCGCGACGGCCACCGCGATCTGGTCGGCGGCGTCGCGGTTGGCGAGCGGGTCGATGTCGGACGAATTCTCGGGCCAGATGACGAACAGCGGCTGCGGGGCACGGCCGGCGCCCACGTCCTCCGAAAGCCGCAGCGTCTCGCGCACATGGTTGTCCAGCACCGCTCGGCGCTGGGCGTTGAAGTCCAGGCCGAGCTGTGGCACGTTCCCCTGCACGACCGCGACGTTGATCGACGGTTCGTCGGCGGCGCCTGCACCGGAATGCCGGACGGCGGGCGAGATGGCGGCGGTGGCGATCAGCACGAGGCAGATGCACGCCCCGGGCAGCACGACCGCGGGCGGGGCAGAGCCGGTCGGGCTGTGATCGCCGCCGCGCCGCCACCAGTCGACGAGCTCGAAGGCCAGCGCGGCGAGCCCGAACCCGAGCAGGGTCACCGCGAACGACACCAGCGGCGCCCCGCCGATCTGCGCCAGCGCCAACAGCGGGCCGTTAGCCTGACCGAAACCGACGACGCCCCACGGAAACCCACCGAACGGCACCGTCGACTTCACCCACTCGGCGAGCGCCCAGAGGCCGGCGAACCAGACCGGCCACCCCGTCAACCTGCGGGTGGCGACGGCGCACAGGCCGAACAATCCGGCAAACACCGCCTGCAGGAGCGACAGGGCCAGCCAGGGCAGCAGGCCGACCATGACACCCGTCCACGGCAACAGCGGGAGGTAGAAGGCGGCGCCGAACAGAAAGCCGTATCCGAATCCGCCGACGAGCCGGGTGGTTTCCCGCGTCAGCGCCCAGGCCAGCAGGGGGAACGCGATGATCGCCGCGTACCACCAGCCGAACGGCGGAAAACTGAGGCACAGCAGCAGCCCGCCGGCGATGACAGCGCTGATCTGTCCCAGCCGGGCCACCACGGCCTCACCCAGGCGTTTGACCCATGCGGGCACCTTTCGCTTGGTGGTGCGCGCAGTGGCGTCGGAGGAGGTAGTGACGGCGTCGTCGTCCTCGACAGAGCCGTCGCCCTCGAGCACCGGCTCATCGGTGGGCACCGGGAAGGAGTCGGTGTCGTCGTCGGCTCGCCGCCACTCGCGGTGCGATGCCCGCTTAACCATGGATGACGGCTCCCCGGTGGACGGTCTGACGGCAGCGCGGCAGCGGGTCGTCCGCGCCGAGTCCGGGCAGCGCAGGTACCCGCGACCGCGGATCGGTGGACCAGCGTTGCACCGCGTTGTCGGCGGGCTTGACCGCCAACTCGCCGGTCTCCCACACGGCGTAGGAGGCCGGTGCACCGGGAACGAGTGTGCCGGTGACACCATCGCGCACCCCGCCTGCCCGCCACGCACCCCGGGTGGCCGCCGTGAACGCCGCCCGCATCGACACGGCGCTCGACGGCGTGTGGTGCCTGACTGCCGCGCGGATGGACTCCCACGGATTCATGCTGGTGACCGGCGAATCGGAGCCGAAGGCGAGTGGCACGCCTTGGGATGCTAACAGCGCCAGCGGATTGAGCTGCAGGGCTCGCTGCGCGCCGAGACGCTGGGCATACATGCCATGCCTGCCGCCCCACAGTGAATCGAAGTTGGGCTGCACGCTCGCGATGACGCCCCATGCGCCCAACCGGGCGGCCTGCTCCGCGGTCACCATCTCCAGGTGCTCGAGCCGGTGCCCGCAGCGGGCGACGGCCTGCGAGCCGAGCCGGTCGACCACCTGCTGCAGCGAGTCGACGACCGCGCTGACGGCGGCGTCCCCGATCACGTGGAAGCCGGCAGTGATGCCCGCCTCGGTGCATGCGTGCAGATGCGCCGCGATCGCTTCCGGCTCGAGGTAGGTGTTGCCGCAGCGGTCCGGCGCATCGGTGTAGGGCCGGTGCAACGACGCGGTTCGCGAGCCAAGTGCGCCGTCGACAAACAGGTCACCGGCGAGACCACGAGCGCCCGTCGAGTGCAGGAGACGTTCGGCGTGTCCGCGGTCGGAAACCGCTTCGCCCCAGTAACCGACGATGTCCACACCGTGCCTGGTGCCACGCAACTCGTGCCAGTCGTCGAGGCCGCCGATGTCAGGGCCGGCGCATTCGTGGACAGCGACGATTCCGTTGGCCGCCGCCAGGTCGAGCGCGGCGAGTCGGGCACGGGCGCGTTGCTCGGACGTCAGCCGGTCACGCGCGGCGGCGCGAACCAGGTGATGGGCGTCCGCGGTCAACGGGCGTTGTGCGTCGAAGCCGAGCGCTTCGGCGACACCGGGCGCCAGCCTCCGCAGCGCCGTCGACGCCAGCGCTGAGTGAACGTCCACCCGGGCCAAATAGGCCGCCCGGTCGCCGACCACGGCGTCGAGGTCGGCGGTGGTCGGTGGAACCGCCTCCGGCCAGCCCGACTCGTCCCAGCCGTGGCCCCAGATGGGGCCGTCGGGGTGGGCTCGCGCGAAATCCGCCACGAGCTGCAGGCAGTGCCGCCTCGACTGAGCCGCACGCAGGTCGAGGCCGGCGAGCAACAGGCCGGTCGCGGTGAGGTGCACGTGACTGTCCACGAACGCGGGCGCGACGAACCCGCCGTCGAGATCGACGACCTCGGCGTCGGGAAACTGTGTGCGGCCGACGTCGTCACTGCCCAGCCAGACGACAGTGCCATCGCGAACGGCCATCGCGGTGGCATCCGGCATGGCCGGACTGTGGATCCGGCCGCGTCGAAGCAGCGTCGTCAACTCGGGCGTGCTTGCCTTAGTCGGTTTTGGGCGGCAATGCCGGGGACTCGACATCGACGACATCGATCACCTCGCCGTCGATGTATTCGCCCCGGCCCGCTCGCGGTCGGCCCGCCGCGCCGGCCACGGTGACCAGCGGCATCCGACGCGCGGCCAGCGCCGTCACCACCGGACGCGCCATGGCTCTGGTCGGCGGCGCCAGCAGCAGCAGACCCGCGACGGTCGTCACCACGCCGGGAACGAAGACCAGCACGGCGCCCAATGCGACCAGCGCACTGTCGGTGACAGCGCCCTGCGGGGACACCAACCCGGACCGGAGTTGCCGAACGTGCCGTTTGACCTGCGAACCGGCGAACACGAAGCCGAGCACGGAAGTGCCCAGCAGGGCCAGCACCGTCCAGCCGAACCCGATCGTCGAGACCAGCGCAACGACGACCGCGAGTTCGACGACCAGGTAGATCAGGAACAGCCGCATCGCCATAGTGTGCCAACGGTTGGCAGGGCCGCAGGGTTCCTAACCGGATGCGGGCGCGCTGACCTCGATCGCGCTGTGCACCTTGTCGATGCCGCCGCGAATGATCGAGTGCGGGACCCACCACCAGGCATGCCACCAATAGCGCCTGGTGATCTTGTCGTACACCCGTCGCGTCTCCGACTTCGGCAGGTTGCGTGCCACCGCCTCGACGGGCTCACCCTTCACCTTGCCCAGCACGCCGGCCTTCTGGATGGTGACCCTGGGAGTGTTGTTGATGCGCTTCGTCTTCCACGAGCCGTCGTCGGTGATGATGAGCAGCTTGTCGCCCTCGGGCACGCCCCACACGGTCGTTGGTTTCGGTCTGCCGTCCTTGGTGAAGGTGGTCAGCAGCAGGTACTTCTCGCCGTAGACGTCCTTGAAGCTCGGAGCCATGATCGTCAGTTCACCGCTTTCAGCTCTATCGAAACGTTGTTCGTCATCCCGCCGCGCAGCTTGGAGAACACATTGAAGGTCTTGCCGAGAAGGCCGTACCGCTTGCCGATGGCGTCGTAGGTGGCGCCGTTGGCCGACTTGTCGAGGATCGTGGCGACCGCCTCGACCGCCTCCCCTTTCGGCTTCCCGCCGCGATCGCATTCCGCGATGGTCACCCGCGAGGTGGTGCGGATCCGTTTGACCTTCCACGACTTGTCCTGCGTGATCGCCACCAGTCCGTCGCCGCGCGGCGCCGCCCAGATCGCCGTCGGCTTGGGACGGCCGTCCTTGGTGAACGTGGTCAGCAGGATGTATTCGCTCTTGGCGACGTCGGCAAAGGTGACTGGCACCCCGTCAACGTAGCGCGAGCTAGCCTTCGAGGTCGCCCTCGGTCTCGAGCAGCACCTGCCGCAATCCGTCGAGGGTGTCGGCGTCCGGCTGCGCCCACATCCCGCGATCCGACGCTTCCAGCAGCCGCTCGGCCATGCCGTGCAGCGCCCACGGGTTGGACTCGGCCATGAACTTCCGATTCTCGTCGTCGAGGACGTAGGCGTCGGTGAGCCGTTCGTACATCCAGTCGGCCATCACGCCTGCTGTGGCGTCGTAGCCGAACAGGTAGTCCACGGTCGCGGCCATCTCGAATGCGCCCTTGTAGCCGTGCCTGCGCATCGCCGACATCCACCTCGGGTTGACCACCCTGGCCCGGAACACCCGCGTCGTCTCCTCCGACAGGGTGCGGGTTCGCACGGCGTCGGGTCGGGTGTTGTCGCCGATGTATGCGGCGGGTGCCTGACCGGTCAGCGCCCGCACCGTGGCGACCATTCCTCCGTGGTACTGGAAGTAGTCGTCGGAGTCGGCGATGTCGTGTTCCCGGGTGTCGGTGTTCTTGGCGGCCACCGCGATTCGACGGTACTGCCGGTTCATGTCGTCGGCGGCCGGCGCCCCGTCGAGGCCGCGGCCGTACGCGAACCCGCCCCACGCCGTGTACACCTGTGCCAGATCGGCGTCGTCGCGCCAGTTGCGGCTGTCGATCAGCTGCAAAAGCCCGGCGCCGTAGGTGCCCGGCTTGGACCCGAAAACCCTTGTGGTGGCGCGGCGCCGGTCTCCATGCTCGGCGATGTCGGCGTCCGCGTGCGCGCGAACGAAGTTCGCCTCGGCGGGCTCGTCGAGGTTCGCGACCAGCGCCACCGCGTCATCGAGCATGGTTACCACATGCGGGAACGCGTCTCGGAAGAAGCCGGAGATGCGCACGGTCACGTCGATACGCGGGCGGCCGAGCTCGGCGGGCGTGATCGGCTCGAGGTCGACGACGCGGCGGGATGCGTCATCCCACACCGGCCGGACACCCAGCAGCGCAAGGACTTCGGCGATGTCGTCGCCCGAGGTCCGCATCGCCGATGTTCCCCAGACCGAAAGCCCGACCGAACGCGGCCAGCTGCCGTGGTCCGCACGGTACCGGGCCAGCAGCGAATCGGCCATCGCACTACCGGTTTCCCAGGCCAGTCGCGACGGCACGGCCTTGGGATCGACGGAGTAGAAGTTGCGCCCGGTCGGCAGCACATTGACCAGGCCCCGCAGCGGCGAACCCGACGGCCCCGCCTCGATGAACCGGCCGTCTAGGGCCCGCAGGATCTGGCCGATCTCGCCGGCGGTGCCGGCCAGCCGGGGCACCACCTCGGTGGCCGCGAAGCGCAGGATCGCCACGACGTCGCGGTTATCGCTCAGTTCGTCGGCGACCGCGGGGACCCATCCGGCCCGCTGCATCTCGACAACCAGTGCGCGAGCGCGGGTTTCGGCCTCGTCTACGGCGGCGCGGTCGTCGTTACCGTCCTCGGCCAGGCCGAGCGCCTGACGCAGACCGGGCACACTCTGATCCCCGCCGAACAGCTGTCGAGCCCGCAGGATGGCGAGCACGAGGTCGACCTCCGGCTCGCCGGACGGCGCTTGACCGAGCACGTGGAGTCCGTCGCGGATCTGCACGTCCTTGATCTCGCACAGCCACCCGTCGACGTGCAGCAGCATGTCGTCGAACGAGTCGTCCTCGGGTCGCTCGGCCAGCCCGAGGTCGTGGTCCATCTCGGCGGCGCGCATCAGCGTCCAGATCTGCTGGCGGATGGCTGGCAGCTTGCCGGGGTCGAGTGCGGCGATGTTGGCGTGCTCGTCGAGCAACTGCTCCAATCGCGCTATATCACCGTAACTTTCGGCCCGCGCCATCGGCGGGATGAGATGGTCGACGAGCGTGGCGTGGGCACGGCGTTTGGCCTGCGTGCCCTCCCCCGGGTCGTTGACGAGAAACGGGTAGATCAGCGGCAGATCACCGAGCGCCGCGTCGGACCCACACGCTGCGGACATCCCGAGTGTCTTGCCCGGCAGCCACTCCAGGTTGCCGTGCTTGCCGAGGTGCACGATCGCGTCGGCACCGAAGATCTCGCCGACCCAGTGGTACGCCGCCAGATAGTGGTGACTCGGCGGCAGGTCGGGGTCGTGATAGATGGCCACCGGGTTCTCGCCGAAGCCCCGTGGCGGTTGCACCATCAGCACGACGTTGCCCGACGCCATGGCGGCGATGACGATCTCGCCGTCCGGATCATGCGTGCGGTCGACGAACAGGTCACCCGGTGCCGGGCCCCAGTGTTTTTCGACCGCCTCGGCGAGCTTGACGGGCAACGTCTTGAACCAGGCGCGATAGTCCTTGGCGGACAACCGAATCGGATTGCCGGTCAACTGACCGTCGGTGAGCCAGTCACGGTCCTGGCCGCCGCGCTCGATCAGGGCGTGAATCAATGCGTCGCCGTCCTGCGCATCGACCCCCGGAACGTCGCCGATGTGATAGCCCGCATCCCGCATCGCGCGCAGCAGAGCGACTGCGCTCGCCGGGGTGTCGAGCCCGACGGCGTTCCCGATCCGCGCGTGCTTGGTCGGGTATGCCGAGAACACCACCGCAATGCGCTTGTCCTGCGGCGCTGTTGCGCGCAGCCGAGCGTGCTGAACCGCCAGCCCGGCCACCCTGGCGCAGCGCTCGGGATCGGCGACGTAGGAGATCAGGCCCTGGTCGTCGATCTCCTTGAACGAGAACGGGACCGTGATGATGCGCCCGTCGAACTCGGGCACCGCCACCTGCGTGGCGACGTCGAGCGGGCTGAGGCCGTCGTCCTTGTCCTGCCACTGCTTTCGCGAACTGGTGAGACACAGCCCTTGCAGAATCGGGATATCCAGTGCGGCAAGGTGCGCCACGTTCCAGCCGTCGTCGGTTCCGCCTGCTGACACCGCAGCTGGAACGGCGCCGCCGGCAGCGAGCACGGTCGTCACCATCGCGCCGGCAGACTTCAGCAGCTCGAGCATGTCGGGCTCGGCAGTGCGCAACGACGCGCAGTACACCGGCAGTACCCGCCCACCCGCGTCTTCGATTGCGCTGCAGAGTGCTTCGACGTAACCGGTGTTGCCGGCCAGCTGCTGTGCCCGGTAGAAGAGCACAGCGATCGTCGGACCGTGGCCATCGGCCGAAGCGCGTTCGAGGACGCCCCAGTTCGGGATGGCCGCGGGGGGCGCGAAACCGAAGCCCGTCATCAGCACGGTGTCGCAGAGGAACGCATGCAGTTGACGCAGGTTCTCCACCCCACCCTGAGCCAGGTAGACGTGCGCCTGCACAGCCACACCCGCCGGCACGGTCGAGCGGCTCATCAGGTCGGCGTCGGGCGCCTGTTCACCGCTGACCAGCACCGTCGGCAGCCCGCTGCCGACTACGGCGTCGATGCCGTCCTGCCAGGACCGGTAGCCGCCCAGCAGGCGGACGACGACGAGGTCCGCGCCGTCTAGCTGCTCGGCGAGTTCGCCGTCGACGAGCCGCGACGGGTTGGCCCACCGGTACCGCCCGCCGCTGGAGCGGGCGGTGAGCAAGTCGGTGTCAGAGGTCGACAGCAGCAGGACGGTGGGCTCTGGCACCCACCATTCCTATCGCAGAGTCCGCTCAGTCGCCGAAGCGGCCGTGCCAGGTCTGCGGGTAGGGCAGCCCGGTGGCCGCCGCCAGGAGGACGAGTACCGCTCCCAAAACGATCAAGGAGAACATCGTGGTCCTTCCGTAACGTTGTTGCACACACGTGCAACTGCGCCCACCGTACGACGGATCGGCCCGGCGGTGAGCGACTTGTGCCCGACTGAACTCGCAGGCCAGACGTGTGACTGCCGTCACACTGCCGGCGGACATTCGGTTCCCGCTGCGCCTAATCCTGGTACGAGCTGGGCCGACGGGCCAGCGTGGGCATATGCATGTGGTGAAACTCGGCGCCCATATCGGCGCCCGCATCGACGGCGTCCGCCTCGCGGCCGATATCGACGCATCGACCGCGGCGGACATCAACTCGGCCCTTGTCGAGCACAAGGTGATCTTCTTCCGCGACCAGCACGGCCTGGACGACGACGGCCAGCTGGCGGTCGCGCGCCTGCTCGGCACGCCGACAACCGCGCATCCGACGGTGACGTCTCGGGGGTCGCGTCTGCTGCCGATAGATTCGCGCTACGACAAGGCCAACAGCTGGCACACCGACGTCACCTTCGTCGATCGCGTACCCAAGGCGTCTCTGCTGCGGGCGGTCACCCTGCCGAGCTACGGCGGCACGACGACATGGGCCTCGACCGAAGCGGCCTACGACCAGTTGCCCGCACCGCTGCGGGCACTGGCCGAAAGTCTGTGGGCCGTGCACACGAACCTCTATGACTACGTGTCGCCGCGCGACTCATTCACCGCCGAGGAACGCCAGTACCGCGACGAGTTCATCTCGGACTATTACGAAACCGAGCATCCGGTGGTCCGGGTGCATCCGGAGACGGGCAAGCGGGTGTTGCTGCTCGGCCAGTTCGTCAAACGGTTCGTCGGGTTGGGCGCAGCCGAGTCGGCGGCCCTGTTCAATCTGCTCCAGGCCCGAATCACCCAGTTGGAGAACACCATTCGCTGGGGTTGGCAACCCGGGGATCTGGCGATCTGGGACAACCGCGCGACACAGCACTACGCCGTAGCCGACTACGACGACCAGTTCCGCATGTTGAACCGCGTCACCCTGGCCGGCGACGTGCCAATCGACGTCAACGGGCAGCACAGCCGTGTCGTCGCCGGCGACGCGTCGCAGTATTCAGCCGTGGTGGACCCGGTACCGCTGGCCGGCTGACGGCCAGCGGTCGGATCCCCCGACGGGCGTTGCCGCTAGAGCCTGTCCATCGCCCGCGACATCGCAGCGTTTTCCAGATAGCTGTACCGCGGCGGGTAGTGCCTGCGCACCCGCGGCTTCTCGGGCCGCACGAACATCGTCCGCACCGCCGAGCCGAAATCGCCGACGACGCTGCGGCGCCCGGCCGGCGCGAGCGCTGCCGCCGAGCCGAGCAGCACCTGCTGTTCGGTGATCAGCGCGGCGGTTCCGGTCGACTGCTCGACTACGGTCGTCGGCGCGTCGGGTCCCGTCGGCGCAATGATCGTGCTGTCGCTGCCGGCCTTGACATCCAAAGTGGTCATGTCGATTACTCCAAACCGCCCAGTGGCCCGCGCCCTGTTGCCGCGAGCTTTTCCATGGCTCGAAAAGTAGGTGCGGCGGGGTTCTGACGCACGCGTAGTCGACTACTCCACTGGGGGTCGTGCACGCGTACGGTGAGGTGGTGGCCCGTACCCGCGACCATGACGCATGCCCGGGCGCGCTCGCGGTGCACCACGCCGCAGACGGCGCGCTGGCGAGGATCCGGCTTCCCGGAGGCATGATCGAGCCGCACCAACTCGAGGCACTGGCCCACGCCGCGACGCGATACGGCTCTCCGGCGATGGAGCTGACGTCCCGCGGCAATATCCAGATCCGCGGCATCCGCGACGAGGAGGCAGTGGCGCGGGTCGCCGACGCCATCGCAGGCGCGGGACTGCTGCCGTCGTCGACCCACGAGCGGGTGCGCAACATCGTGGCCTCGCCGCTCTCGGGTCGGCTCGGTGGAAGCGCCGACGTGCGCGAGTGGGTGCCGCGTTTGGACGCGGCGTTGTGCGCCGAGCCCGTGCTCGCCGCTTTGCCGGGCCGGTTTTGGTTCGGTATCGACGACGGTCGCGGCGACATCTCGGGTCTGGGCGCCGATGCCGGTGTGCACGTGTCGGGCGCCTCCGTGGCCGTGCTACTTGCAGGCCGTGACACCGGAATCCGCATCGCCGCCTCCGACGTCGTGCCGACTCTGGTGTCGATCGCCAAGCGCTTCGTGCAGATCAGGCTGGACGTCTGGCGCGTCGCAGAACTCGCGGACACCTCGGCACTGGTCGATGGGTTTCCGCGCTCGGTCGACGCGGGGGCGACGTGGCCTCCGGTCATCCGGCCGCCGGTGGGCTGGATCGGCCAGGTGGACGGCCGAATCGCATTGGGCGCGGCCGCGCCGCTCGGCCTGCTGCAGGCGAGGGTCGCCGAATACCTGGCGGCGGTCGGCGCACCGATGGTCGTCACGCCATGGCGGTCGGTGCTCGTCTGCGATCTCGACGACGGTGTCGCCGACGCCGCGCTGCGGGTGCTCGCACCGATGGGCCTGGTGTTCGACGCCGGTTCACCGTGGCTCGACGTGAGCGCGTGCACCGGCAGCCCCGGCTGCGACCACTCCGCCGCCGACGTCCGCGCCGACGCCACCCGCGCGGTCGGTGATCCCGCCCCGGTGCACCGCCACTTCGTCGGTTGCGAACGGGCCTGCGGCAGTCCGCCTGCGGGCGAGGTCCTGATCGCGACCGCAGACGGCTATCGCGTGCGCAACCGCGCGTAGTGCCTGCGAGCGCGGTCACGGTTGCCGCAGTCGGCCGCGCTGCACCATCGACGGTTCTGCCGATGGCTGCTGTCCAGAAACAACCACCCACACGCGCTGTCGCCGCATTCCTTGACGCGGCTGGTCGGCGCCGTCGCGCTCGCAGCGGCGGTCCTCGGCGAGCGACCCTCCCCGTTGCAGCTCGTCGGATGTGCTCTGGTGCTGGTTGCGAGCTATGCGGGAACCGCGCGCCGCTAGGGTGAGCGGGTGCTCGACTACATCCGCGACGCCGCCGAGATCTATCGGCAGTCGTTCGCGACGATCCGCGAGGAGGCCGATCTCTCGGCATTTCCGGACGACGTCGCCCGCGTGATCGTGCGCCTGATCCACACGTGCGGTCAGGTCGACGTCGCCGACCACGTCGCCTACAGCGCGGACGTGGTCGCCAAGTCTCACGCCGCTCTCGCCGCGGGTGCGCCCGTGCTGTGCGACTCCTCGATGGTGGCGGCCGGAATAACGCGCTCCCGGCTACCGGCCGACAACGACGTGGTGTCGCTGGTGGCCGACGAACGGGCGGCGGACCTGGCTGCCCGCCTCGGCACCACCCGCTCAGCCGCCGCGGTGCAGCTGTGGGCCGACCGGCTGGGCGGCGCGGTGCTCGCGATCGGCAACGCGCCGACCGCACTGTTCCAGCTGCTCGAACTCGTCGACGACGGCGTGCCCGCTCCGGCGGCCGTGCTCGGCGGCCCGGTCGGCTTCGTCGGATCGGCCCAGTCCAAGCAGGAGCTGATCGACCGTCCACGCGGCATGTCCTATCTGGTGGTCACCGGGCGCCGCGGTGGCAGCGCGCTGGCCGCCGCCGCCGTCAACGCCGTCGCCAGCAGCGCCGAGTGATGGCCGCCGACGGCACGGCCAGGGGAACACTGTGGGGCGTCGGGCTCGGTCCTGGCGATCCCGAACTCGTGACGGTGAAGGCCGCCAGGGTGATCGGACAAGCCGACGTCGTCGCGTATCACAGTGCCCGCCACGGGCACAGCATCGCGCGCGGCATCGCGGAGCCCTACCTTCGCCAAGGCCAGCTCGAGGAGCATCTGGTCTACCCGGTCACCACGGAAGCCACCGACCACCCCGGCGGCTACGCCGGCGCGATGCAGGACTTCTACCGCGAGGCCGCCGAGCGCATCGCCGCGCATCTCGACGCCGGCCGCGACGTCGCATTGCTCGCCGAGGGCGATCCGCTGTTCTACAGCTCGTATATGCACATGCACACGCGGCTGACCGAGCGTTTCGACGCGGTGATCGTGCCGGGCGTGACATCGGTCAGCGCGGCGTCCGCAGCCACCGGAATTCCCCTCGTGCAGGGCGACGAGGTGCTGACGATCATCCCCGGCACCCTGCCCGTCGACGAACTCCAGCGCAGGCTGGCCGACACCGACGCCGCTGTGGTACTGAAACTCGGCCGGTCCTATCCGGCTGTGCGAGAAGCGCTTTCGTCGGCCGGTCGCCTCGACGAGGCCTATTACGTGGAGCGTGCCAGCACGCCCGGCCAAAAAGTGCTGCCCGCAGGCGACGTCGACGACGACAAGGTCCCGTACTTCTCACTGGCGATGCTCCCTGGCACCCCGGCGCCGCAGACACCGGCGGGCACGGTCGCCGTCGTCGGACTGGGGCCCGGCGACACCGACTGGATGACACCGCAAAGCCGTCGTGAGCTCGCCGGCGCCACCGATCTCATCGGGTACGGCCCCTATCTGGACCGCATCCGGCCGCGCGAGGGACAACGCCGTCACCCGAGCGACAACACCGATGAACCGGCCCGCGCCCGGCTGGCGTGCACGCTGGCCGAGGAGGGCCGCGCGGTCGCCGTCGTGTCCTCGGGCGATCCCGGCGTATTCGCCATGGCCACAGCGGTACTCGAGGAAGCCAAGCAATGGCCCGGTGTGCAGGTGCGGGTGATTCCCGCGATGACCGCAGCCCAGGCGGTGGCGAGTCGGGTCGGCGCCCCGCTGGGCCACGACTACGCCGTGATCTCGCTGTCCGACCGGCTCAAGCCGTGGGACGTCGTCGCCGCGCGGCTCACCGCCGCAGCGCAGGCCGACCTGGTGCTCGCGATTTACAACCCGGCCTCCAAGACACGCACGTGGCAAGTCGGCGCGATGCGCGATCTGCTGTTGGAGCACCGCGACCCGGGCACTCCGGTGGTCATCGGTCGAGACGTGTCGGGCCCGCGCGAAGAGGTGAAGGTCGTCCGGCTGGCCGACCTCGACCCCGCCGAGGTCGACATGCGGTGCCTGCTGATCATCGGATCGTCGCAGACCCAGTGGTATGACGATCGGGTGTTCACCCCGCGGCGTTATCCCACGCTCTGATATCGTCCGGCAGCCATGACCATTCCACGTGGACCCGACGATGTAACGCCGACGTGGCTGGGCTCCGCGCTGGGTGTCGAGGTGCGCGGCCTCGACGTCACGCCCATCGGCACCGGCCAGACGGGCGCCACCTATCGGGTGAGCGCGACCTACTCGACCGAGACCGACCTGCCGACGACCTTTGCGATCAAGTTGTCCGCCCAGGACGACGCGGTCCGCGAACGCGTGGCGCTGGGCTACCGCTCCGAGGTCGAGTACTACGCACGGGTGGCCGATCGGATGAGCATCCCCGTGCCACCATGCTTCTACTCCGAAATCTCCGACGACGGCGCGGACTTCGTCCTCGTCCTCGCTGACATGGCGCCCGCCGTTCAAGGTGACCAGATCGCGGGATGCAGCCCCGGGGAGGCGGCGCTTGCGGTCGAGGCACTCGCGGGCTTGCACGGGCCAAGCTGGTGTGATCCCGAGTGGATGGCGCTGTCGGGGATCGCGATGCCCAAGCCCGGCGACGACGCCGCGGCGGGCGGGCTCGGGGAGATTTCTCAAATGGCCGGCGGAATCCTCGTCGACAAGCTCGGTGGTGACATCAGCGACGAGGACAAGGACACTCTCACTGCCGCGATGTCGTTGGTCACGCCATGGCTGATGGCGGTGCCCGAGCGGTATGCACTGATGCACGGCGACTATCGGCTGGACAACATGCTGTTCGATCCTGACCGCACCAGGATCACGGTGGTGGATTGGCAGACGGTGGGCATCGGGCTACCCGGCAGGGACCTCGCTTACTTCACCGCCACCAGTCTCGATCCCGACGTTCGCTCGCAGATCGAGAAGGACCTCGTCGGCCGGTATCACCGTGCGCTACTCGGTTACGGCATAGCCGATTACGAGTTCGACACCTGCTGGCACGACTACCGGCTCGGGGTGGTGCAGGCGCCGCTGCTGACCGCTCTGGGCTTCGCGTTCGCGGCATCCACCGAGCGGGGCGACGAGATGATGCTGACGATGTTGCACCGAGGCTGCCGGGCCATCCGCGAGCTGGAAACGCTCGAGCTGATCAAGTCCCACCAAGCGACCTGACCCAGGCCGCCGCCTCCTCCACCGTATGCACCGCCGACACGTCGTCGGGCAGGGGCGGCCTTTGCACCATCACCACCGGGACGCCAAGCGCGTCAGCGGCGTCCAGCTTCGGCCTGGTCATCTCGCCGCCGCTGTTCTTCGTGACGAGACAGTCGATTCGATGCTCGACCAACAGCGCATGCTCGTCGGCGTAACGGTATGGGCCGCGTGACAACACGAGTCGGTGGCGAGCGGGAAGGGTGTGCGGGTCTGGAGCAGTGACGGCGCGGATCAGGAACCACGCGTCGACATCTCTGAACGCCGCCACACCCGATCGGCCGGTGGTGAGAAAGATCCGCGAGAACGTCTTCTGCTCAATGGTTTTCACGGCGTCGAGGTCCGATCGCACCACGATCGCGTCGCCGGGATGCCAGGCAGGACGCGACAGCACCAGATGCGCGATACCCAACTCGCCGCACACTTTCGACGCGGTGGCGGTGATCGTGGCGGCGTACGGGTGGGTGGCGTCCAGCACCGCGCCCACGTCCGACTCCGTCAGCCAACGCCGCATTCCGTCCTCGCCGCCGAATCCGCCGATGCGCACCTCACCGGCGGGTAACGCGGGATCGGGCACGCGCCCGGCCAGTGAACTGATCACCTCGACGCCCGGATACGACTGCGCGGCGAGCGCACGGGCCTCCGCGGTGCCCCCCAGCAGAAGCACGCGCATCAGTGTCCGTGCCTTCCTCGGCGCACCCGGTCGGCCGAGTACAGATAGCTGTCCGCGAACCCCTCGGCGGCCAGCACGTCACCGACGACGATGACCGCCGTCCTGGTGATGCCCGCCGCATGCATCTCGCTTGACAGCCCGGCGAGCGTGCACCGCAGCACCACCTGCTGCGGCCAACTCGCGAATGCGACCACGGCACACGGTGTTTCGGCGTGGTATCCGCCGGCAAGCAGCTGGGGAACGATCGCGTCGACCTGTGCGGCCGCCAGGTGCAGCACCAGTGTTCCGCCGGACGCCGACAGTGACTGGAGGTCCTCCCCCGGCGGCATCGCCGTCGACAGTGTCGCGACCCGGGTCAGCGTGACGGTCTGCGCGACGCCGGGCACGGTCAGCTCTCGCCCGAGCGCGGCCGCGGCGGCCGCGAAGGCGGGCACACCCGGCACGATCTCGTAGTCGATGCCGAGTCCGTCGAGGCGCCGGACCTGTTCGGCCATGGCGCTGTACAACGAGGGGTCACCCGAATGCAGCCGCGCCACATCGAGTCCCGACGCATCCGCGACAGCGATCTCCCCGACGATCGCGTCGAGTGTCAGCGGTCCGGTGTCGACGACGCGCGCGTCCTGCGGGCACAGCGCCAGCAGGTCGTCGGGCATGATCGACCCCGCATAGAGGCACACGGGACACCTGCTCAGCAGCCGCTGCCCTCGCACGGTGATCAGGTCGGCGGCACCTGGGCCGGCTCCGATGAAGTAGACGGTCACTTCTTGGTGACCACCCACTGCGCGACAGGCATCGCCGGGCGCCAGCCCGTGAACGTGCCGAGTGGCTCACCGAGATAATGCTGATACCGGCGCAGTTCACCGCCCTTCTGGGAATACCATTGCACAAGAAGGGCTTCCGATTCAGCGGTGACGGCGTTGGCTACCAGCCGCTTTCCCTCGGGCAACCGCTCGTAGCACGCGTCGAGCAGGCCCGGCTGGGTCAGGCCGCCTCCGACGAAGATCGCCGACGGCGGCGGCACGAATTCAAATGCTTCGGGGGCGTCGAAATGCACCTCGACCCTGACGCCGAACGCCACCGCGTTGTCGATGATGCGCGTACGACGCTGTTCATCACGCTCGAAAGCGACTGCCCGGCAACCCACCCCGCTACGACACCACTCGACCGCGATGCTGCCTGAGCCCGCTCCGACATCCCACAGGTATTCGCCCGGCCGGGGCGCCAGGGCGGCCATGGTCACCGCCCGCATCGACTGCTTGGTGATCTGCCCGTCGTGGTCGAACGAGTCGTCGGGAAGGACCGAGAACAGGCGGTCATCGGGCAGATAGCGCACTGCGACGACGTTGAGGTCGTCGACGTCGGCGGGTGGTCGCGCCGCCCACTCCGCCGCCGTCGACGACCGACGCCGCTCCGTGGGGCCGCCGAGTTGCTCGAGGACGGTGATCTCCGAATCGCCACGCCCGGTTTCGTCGAGCAGCCGCGCGAGTTCCGCGGGTGTTGCGCCGTCGCGGGACATCACGACGGCCTGCCCGCCGCGACGGACCGCGGTATGGGGTGGCGCGGTGACGAGGCTGATGATCTCGGTGTCCTGCACCACCCAACCGACCCGCGAACACGCCAGCGTCACCGAGGACACATGCGGCAGAACCGCGACCTTGTCCGGTCCGTACATCCGGATCAGCGTGCCGCCGACACCGTGCAACAGCGGGTCACCACTGGCGATGACGTGCACATCACCGACGGTGCCGTCGAGCAGTGTCCGCAGGGCGGGATGCATCGGGGACGGCCACGGCCGCCTGACGGCCCCGACGCTGTCGTCGAGTAGATCGAGCTGGCGCTGCGATCCGAAAATCGTTGACGCCCGGCGTAATTCGTCCCGGGACGCCGGGGGCAAGCCCGCCATTCCGTCGGCGCCGATTCCGACGACCACGATCATCGCGGCATCCTCCGCCACACCCATTGCGGCAGCACCCGCATCACGGCGAATGACGGCGCAAGCATCCACGGAACCCACACTGTTCGGCGGCCTTTCGCCAATGCCCTGGCGGTGGCGGCCGCAACCTGCGTGGGCGTGCTCGACATGGGTGCCGGAGTCATGCCTTCGGTCATGCGGCCGACGACGAACCCGGGCCGCACGAGCAGCAGCCGGACCCCCGAGCCGTGCAGCGCGTCGGCGAGGCCGCTGCAGAAGCCGTCGAGTCCCGCCTTGGCGGAGCCGTAGACGTAGTTGGCGCGCCGCACCCGAACGCCGGCCACGGACGAGAACACGACGATCGCCCCCGACCCCGCCGTCCTCATGTAGTCGGCCAATACCGTCAGCAGGCTCGCCTGTGCGACGAAGTCGGTGTGCAGTACCGCCGCGGCAAGCGCCGGATCCTTCTCGGCGCGGGCCTGGTCCCCCAGCACCCCGAAGGCGAGTACCGCCGTGCCGATCGGTCCGTGGTCTGCCTCGATCGAGGCGACCAGCGGAGCGTGCGAGGACAGGTCGTCGGCGTCGAAGCCGCGGACGTCCACCGAGGCCGCACCGGCCTTCTCGAGCGCCGCGACCTGCTCGGACAATTGCTCGGGCCGACGCGCGGCCAGCACCACGGTGGCACCGGGCGCCAGCAGCCGCGCGAGTTCGATGCCGATCTCGCTGCGGCCGCCGAAAATCACGACCGGCCCGCGCTTCGTGTCGTCCACGGCTGCGATTATCTCCTGCGCTAGTTTGGGAGCCGATGGCAAACACAACGACCCGGCTCACCAACGATGCGCTGGCGTTCCTCACCGAGCGCCATCTGGCGATGCTGACCACCCTGCGTTCGGACAATTCGCCGCACGTCGTCGCCGTCGGGTTCACGTTCGACCCGAAGACGCACATCGCCAGGGTCATCACCAGTGGCGGGTCGCAGAAGGCGGTCAACGCCGAGCACCGCGGCGTCGCAGTACTCAGTCAGGTCGACGGGGCGCGATGGCTGTCGCTGGAGGGCCGCGCGGCGGTCAACGCCGATCCCGAAGCGGTTCGGGACGCCGAACTGCGCTATGCACAGCGCTACCGGACTCCGCGCGTCAACCCGCGCCGGGTCGTGATCGAGGTTCGAATCGAGCGGGTCCTCGGCTCGTCGGATTTGCTCGACCGCAGCGGCGACTGACGGCGGACCCGTTTTTGTCGGTGGTTCGAACTAGTGTTCGGGTATGAGTTCGGTTGCGGTGGTCAAACGCATTGCGGCGATGCGTGCGGAGTTCGAATCGCTGCTGAGCGAGCCGGTGGACGGCTCGATCGCCGAGCGCACGGCGGCGGCCGCCGACTTCGAGATGCTCGAACGTCAACTGCCCGCGATGCGGCATCGGTTACTCAACGGATTGGCCGCAGGTGCCGGTCGAGGAGTTGGGTGAGTCGTCGTTGGCGGCGGCGTTGTCGACGGTGTTGCGAATCTCCAAGGACGAGGCGACCCGGCGCATCAAGGAAGCCGCCGATTTGGGGCCGCGGATGGCGGTGACCGGTGAGCCGCTGCAGCCGGTGTTGCCGACGACGGCGGCCGCCCAAGCGCGCGGGGAGGTGGGTGCCGAGCACGTAAAGATCATTCGCCGGTTCTTCGACAAGCTGCCCGGCTTCGTCGACGACGACACCCGCCACGCCGCGGAGGCCGATCTGGCCCGGCTGGCGGGCGGACTGCAACCCGAGGAGTTGCGGGCGGCTGCCGACCGGTTGGCGCAGCTGCTGGATCAAGACGGCGAACTGTCCGACGCTGATCGAGCCCGCCGGCGCTACCTGACGATCGGTAAGCAGGACCGCGATGGGATGAGCGAGGTCCGGGGCCGGCTGGACCCCCAGGCCCGCGCGGTGTGGGATGCGGTGGCCGCGGCCTGGGCCGCACCCGGCATGTGCCACCCCGACGCCGAGCAGCCCTGTGTAGACGGCCAGCCCGACGGCGACGCGGCCCACGGTGATCTGCGGAGCACCGGGCAACGCAATCACGACGCGTTCACCGCGGTGTTGCGGGCCATGCTGGCCTCGGGCCAGTTGGGCAGCCACAAGGGTCTACCGGTCACCATGGTCATCACCACCACGTTGGCCGAGCTGGAATCCGGGCGTGGGCATGCGGTCACCGGCGGCGGCACCCTGCTGCCGATGGCCGAGGTGATCCGCCAAGCCGCCGCGGCCCACCACTACCTGGCGGTGTTCGACGACCACACCGAAGAACCGCTCTACCTGGGCCGGGCGAAACGGCTGGCCTCCAAAGCGCAGCGCATCGTGCTGTACGCCAGAGACCGTGGCTGCACCCGCCCCGGCTGCACGGCCCCGGGCTACTGGTGTGAAGCCCACCACGACGACGGCTGGGCCGCCAACCACAGCCCCACCGACATCACCAAACTCTGCTTGGCCTGCCCCGCCGACAACAAACTCATCGAGAACACCCGCTGGAGCACCCGCAAACGCCACGACGGCCGCACCGAATGGATCCCGCCGCCGAACCTGGACGCCGGCCAAGCCCGCGTCAACAACTACCACCACCCCAACCGCTACCTCACCAACGACGAACACGACGACGGAGACGGCGACGAGGATGGGCCCAATTCCTAGCTGGCCCTTTACTACTCGCCGAGGTGTATCTCGATGCCGCCCCGCCGTAGCTGTTCGAAGCTATAGGTGAACTCGCCGCGATGGCCGACAGACAGCACGTAGCGGTCCTGGCCCTCGGTGACCGGGAAGTGGAACGAGAAGCGGCAATTGACGTCGTCGCCGCGACCCTCGCCGAGCGACGTTGAGGTGAGGATCTCGCCCTTGCCGTTCCTCACGATGACTTGGGTGCCGCCCCCGATATCCGAATAGCCGTGCACTCCGTGGCACCGCGCCCCGTCCGAGGCAATCGAGCTGGCATACGGCTTCGATGTCTCGATCAATACGAAAGATGCCGAGACGTCGATGGTTTCGAGAATGTGGAAGCCCTCAGAGAACTGTGGGCACAGCGCATCGACTGCCAGCTTGTCGGCGGGCGGCCCCTGTTGAGGTCCTCCCTCACCGAGTTGCTTGCAGACCTGCCTGCCATGGGCCAGCGCGTTGGCTTCGGAGTCGAAGCTGCCGGCGAACCTCGAGTCTTTGAGGGCCGACAAGTAATCGGCGTCCGGCGACCGCGACTCATGGCGCGGCAGCAGAACGGCCCAAATGACCGCGGCGAGCATGACCAGAACAGCCGTCGCGGCACCCGTCGTCAACCACGTTCTTCGAATGCTTGTCCTGCTCCTCGACGGAATCTCCAGATACGCCGGTAGTTGTCTGCCGCCGTCGACGTCGGACGTTTCGGCCTTGCCGTCACGGACCCGGCCGGTGGGTCGGCCGGCCAAGTAGTAGCGACCCTCGTGACGCGCGGTGGGGTCGGGTCGCCACCCACTCGTTGGGACGCTGTCCTTCAGCGCGCCGCAGTTCGGGCAGACGGCGGTTTTCCCGACGTCTGAGCCGCAGAACGGGCAACGCATCGTCGGCCTGCTACCGGCTCGGCACCACGATCAGCTCATGCGGACGGTTGTTCACCGCTTCTGCACCGTCGGCGGTGACGATGACGATGTCTTCTATGCGCGCGCCCCACTGGCCGGGGAAGTAAATGCCCGGCTCCACGGAGAACGCCATACCCTCGGCCAGCGGAAGATCGTTGCCCGCGACGATGTAGGGCTCTTCGTGCACCGAGAGCCCGATGCCGTGGCCGGTGCGGTGGACAAATGCGTCCGCCAGACCCGCCTCGGCCAGCACATCGCGCGCGACTGCGTCCACCTGTTCAGCGGTGACCCCGGGGCGCACTGCATCGACGGCCGCCCGCTGCGCCCGCTGCAGCACCGAGTATTGCTGCGCGACTTGGGAATTCGGCTCGCCGATACTGTAAGTCCTGGTGGAGTCCGAGTTGTACCCCGGCTCGTACGGGCCGCCGATGTCGACCACCACGATGTCGCCGACCCGAAGCTCACGGTCGGAGCACTCGTGATGTGGGTCGGCGCCGTGCGGACCGGACCCGACGATGATGAACGCCACCTCCGAATGACCCTCGGCGACAATGGCTTCGGCGATGTCGCCGGCTACGTCGGCCTCGGTCCGGCCCGGCACCAGAAATTCCGGCACCCTGGCATGCACGCGGTCGATGGCGGCACCTGCCTTGCGCAGCGCTTCGATCTCGGCGCCGTCCTTGACCATCCGCAAGCGCCGCAGCACGTTGGTGGCGAGCACCGGCACGACCCCCAGCACCTCGGCCAGCGGTAGCAGATGCAGTGCGGGCATCGAGTCGGTGACCGCAACGGCGACGGAACCGCCGCCGAGGGTGTCTCCCACGATCCGATACGGGTCGTCGCCATCCACCCAGTCGCGAACCGGCAGACCGAGTTCGGTCGCCGCCGACTCCTTCAGCGAAGCCAGCTCCATCCGCGGCACCACGATCGTCGGCTCGCCGGACACCGGCAGGACCAGAGCGGTCAGCCGCTCGAAGGTCTGTGCCCGAGAGCCGATCAGGTACCGCAGGTCGTATCCGGGAGTGACGACCAGGCCCGCCAGGCCGGCGTCGGCCGCGGCCGCTGCGGCGGACTGGAGTCGTTGGGCGTACACGTCGGTGCTGAATCGGCCTGCCGTCATGGATGTGAGGCTAATCGGGCTCCGAATAGCTGGCGACCTCGATCAGATTGCCGTCGGCATCGCGACAGTAGTGCGACGTCATGGGGCCCAGCGCTCCCGTCTTGGCGATGGGTCCCTCGGTGATCGTCACGCCGCAGGCCCGCAGATGCGTACCCACGTCGTCAGGGCTCATCTCGGCAATGAAGCAGAGGTCCAGCGATCCGGGGGCATCGACCGTGCCCGTCGCCCAGTTCGGCGCTCCGGTCGGCCGTACGTTGATCTTCTGGTTGCCGAACCGCAATGCCACCCGGCCGTCGCCGAAGACCTCTCGCCGCATGCCCAGCACCCGCACGTACCAGTCGGCGGTGGCGTCGACGTCGCGGCAGTTGAGCACCACATGGTCGATTCGGTTCACGGTGAAGGCCATACCTCACGCTACTGTCGGTGACCGTGGCTGCTCCCGTATTACTGCTCGACGGCGCCAGCATGTGGTTCCGCTCCTTCTTCGGAGTGCCCTCCTCGATCACCGCGCCCGACGGCAGGCCCGTCAACGCCGTGCGCGGCTTCCTCGACGCCGTCGCCACAGTCATCACCCGCGAACGGCCCCGTCGGCTGGTGGTGTGCCGCGACGACGACTGGCGACCGCAGTGGCGGGTGGACCTGATCCCGTCCTACAAGGCACACCGTGTCGCCGAGGAGGAACCGGCAGGCGAGCCGGACATCGAAGAGGTGCCCGACGACCTGACACCCCAGGTCGACATGATCATGGAGATCCTGGACGCATTCGGCATCCCGACCGCAGGCGCCCCGGAGTGCGAAGCCGACGACGTGCTGGGCACTCTTGCCGAACGCGAGCGCAAGGACCCCGTCGTCGTCGTGAGCGGCGATCGCGACCTGCTCCAGTTGGTCCGCGACAAGCCCGTGCCGGTCCGGGTGCTGTACCTGGGCCGCGGCCTCGCAAAGGCGACGAAATGGGGACCCGAAGAGGTCGCGGACACCTACGGCGTTCCGCTCGACCGGGCCGGACCGGCTTACGCCGAGCTTGCACTGCTGCGTGGTGATCCGTCCGACGGGCTGCCGGGCGTGCCGGGAGTCGGCGAGAAGACCGCGGCGACACTGCTGGCACAACACGGCTCGCTGGAGCGCATTCTCGCCGCGGCTCACGACCCGAAGTCCAAGATGTCGAAGGCGTACCGGGCGAAGCTGCTTGCCGCGACCGACTACATCGAGGCCGCAACGCCTGTGGTCAAGGTCGCGATCGACGCCGACGTCGACTTCAGCACGCCGAGCGACGAGTTGCCACTGTCCGCCGAGCATCCGCGCATAGTGGCCAAGCTTGCCGAGCAGTACGGCGTGGCGTCGTCAATTGCCCGATTGCAGAAGGCGCTTGACGCGTTGCCTGGCAACTAGCTTTGCTTGTGCTGTGAGCACACGGGGGCGCGGCGTCCGGCAGCGGCGACGCGTTCGTCGAAGCATTTCTGTCGGGGCTGGGTGCCGACGCGCGCAACGGCACGGTCGAGATGGACGGGCGTGTCGTGCAGGCCTTCGTGACATCGAGCGGCGACGGCCTCGCGTATGCCGCGGGCCCGATCGCTGTTGTCGGATACGTCGTTTCGTCCAGCACGATCGCCCGCGGAATCCTGCGGCCACCCAGGAGCCGGCCAAGGCGGCATTCACCAGAATCGTCGCGAGAGCGGACGGCAAACCACTGTCTGACACCTTCTACCCGGGCACCGGCAGGGCGTCGTTTCCGCTCGGACGCGGCCGCTACACGACGTCGAGCACCCGGGCTGGGTCTACTTCAAGACCGACGACTTCAAGGGCGCGACACCCATTCACTGCGGCGTCGCACCCGGCGGCGCGATGGCCGGCTGCGACATGGCACCCTCGGAGGACTCGCCTGCCGCAGCAACCAGGCCGTGGTCGACGGCTCACCGGCGCACTACCCGTTCGGACACAACGACTTTCACCCGGGACGTCGACGTCCTGACGCCCGGTCACCGACTCGAAAACGGCGCGGCGGTGTGTTGGACGCCGTGCTACTTCGGGCGGCCGACCTCGTAGGTGCCGTTGTCGTCCTGGAAGGTCACTGTCACTTGACGCTTGGTGCCGTCGATGCTGACCTCGCAATCGAACGTCTCGCCCTTCTTGACGGTCGGGCTCGCACCGTCGTTGCACTTGACGTCCTTCACGTTCTTGGCGCCGTAGCCGTTGGACTCGTCGGTGAGGATCTGTTTGACGCCTGACTGCGCGGCGTTCACGTCCAGCTTGGTGGTCACGAAGAAACCGGGCTTCCAGAAGCCGAGCACCAAGACCACCGCGACGATGATCGCCGCGAGCAGTCCGATGATGCCGCCGACGAGGGCCAGGGACCGCTTGGAACCCTCCGGTGTCTCCGTCGAGCCGAACTGCGGGTACTGGCCGTATTGCCCGGGCGGCTGGCCGTACTGACCGGGTTGCTGGCCGTAGTGACCGGGCTGCTGGCCGTACGGCGGATAGCCCTGCTGGGTGTAGTCCTGGGCGGGCTGCTGGCCGAAATGCTCGGTCGACGGGTACTGCTGCGGCGGCGCGTAGGGCGTCTGCTGGCCGGGCTGCTGATAAGGCGGGTACTGCTGCGGCGAGTACGCGGGCGGCTGCTGCCACGCCGTCTGCTGCTCCTGACCCGGGGTCGGCTGCTGCCATGCCGGCTGCTGATGTGACGGGTCGCTCGACGGCTGGTCCGGACCCTGCCACGGCTGCGTCTGGTCAGGCCCCTGCGGTCCGCTCATCGTCTCTCCCTGAAGTCCCTGGTGATCGCTGATCCTGCCGACACCTTACCCCGCATCAACAGCGACGACGCCGCGCCGAACGTCGGCGATTGCGCGTTTCGCGGCGGCGCGGAGTTCCGGTGTCGGGGCGGCATTACGGACTTGGTCGGCCAGATCGAGAACCTGACGGCACCAGCGCACGAAGTCGCCCGCCGACAGCGGCGAGCCGGTCCTGCCGGTGTCGGATGCATCGAGCGCTGCGGCCAGCTCACCGGTGGTGGCCCACTGGTAGACCGCGGCGACAAAGCCGTCGTCGGGTTCGCGGCTCTGTGAGATCCGGTGCCGCTGCTCGTCGGTGCGCAGCTCGGCGGCGAGCCTGCGGGTGTCGGCCAGCGCGCGCCGCAACTTGCCGGTGGGGATGTCGGCGCCCTGCGGCGCACCTGTCGAGTCGCCCCGCGACTCGTAGAGCACAGAAGACAACACCGCCGCCAGCTCCGCGGGTGACAACCCCTGCCACACGCCGCTGCGCAAGCATTCGGCGACCAGCAGGTCGCTTTCGCTGTAAATCCGGGCCAGCAGCCTGCCGTCGTCGGTGACGCGGGGATCGCCGTCGGTGTCGCGGATGAACCCGCGCTCGGTGAGCAGCACGACGATGCGGTCGAAGGTGCGGGCCAGTGAGTTGGTCGCCGCGGCCACCTTCTGCCGGATCTGCTCGTTGTCGCGCTCGATGCGCAGATACCGCTCGGCCAGCCGGACCCGCTCCTCGCGGTCGGACAGGCGATGCGCGGGGTGGCGCTGCAGCTGTTCGCGAAGACCGGGCAGCTCCGGGTCGACGTCGTGGTCACTCGGCGGTCCACTCCGCCTGCCCTTGGGTACCGCCAGTCCTTCCGTCGCCGACCGCAGCGCCGCAGCGAGGTCGCGGCGCACGCGAGGCTGGCGGTGTTCGACCCGCTTGGGCAGTGTCATCGAACCCACCTTCGCCGATGCACCAGAGTAGTCAGCCGACGAAATACGGCCCGCCCAACGGTTTTCGGTCAGCACGAGCGGACGAGGGTCGTCCTCGTCACGAGCAGGCTCGAGGACGACCGCCAGCCCGGCGCGCCGCCCGTTGGCGATGTTGACGATGTCGCCGCGCCGCAACGATGTCAGTGCGTCGTTGGTGGCCCGCCTGCGCTGCAGTCGCGATGACCGCGACTGCGCCTTCTCGCGCTGGCTGATCGCGGCGCGCAGCCGCGCGTACTCCAGGATCGCAGGCTCGGTCTTCTGCTCCTGCCGCGCGGATTCCACACCCCCGAGCTCGGCGGAGATCTCGCCGAGCATCCGCTCGCCGCGCTCGATGGCGCGCACCAGCCCGACCACCGAGCGGTCGGCCTGATACTGCGCGAAAGATCTCTCCAGTAGTTTGTGCGCCTGCGTCGGGCCCATCTGGTTCACCAGGTTGATCGTCATGTTGTACGACGGCGCAAACGAACTGCGCAGCGGGAACGTGCGAGTCGACGCCAGACCGGCGACCTCGGCGGGGTCCACGTCCGGGGTCCACAGCACCACCGCGTGGCCCTCGACGTCGATGCCGCGGCGGCCGGCCCGCCCGGTCAACTGCGTGTACTCCCCCGGCGTCAGCTGGACGTGCTGCTCGCCGTCGAACTTCACCAGCCGCTCCAAAACGACTGTGCGGGCGGGCATGTTGATACCCAATGCCAATGTCTCCGTGGCGAATACGGCCTTGACCAAGCCCTCGGTGAACAGCTCCTCGACGGCGTGGCGGAATGCGGGCAGCATGCCGGCGTGGTGGGCGGCCAGACCACGCAGCAGCCCCTCGCGCCACTCGTGGTAGCCCAGCACGACCAGGTCGGAGTCGGACAGATCGGCGCACCGGCGATCGACGATCTCGGTGATGCGGGCGCGTTCCTGGTCGGTGGTCAGCCGCAACGCCGACCGAAGGCACTGTTTGACGGCCGCATCGCAGCCGGCGCGGGAGAAGATGAAGGTGATCGCCGGCAGCAGCCCTTCGCTGTCCAACAGTTCGACGACGTCGGGCCGTGACGGCCCCCGGTAGATGCTCGGTCGGCCGCGCTGGCCACCGCGACCGCGCGGACGCCAATCGGCCAAGCGGTCGGCCTCACGTCGATGCACGATGTGCCGCAACAGCTGTGGGTCCACCAGAAGCTCGCGGCTGTTGATCGTCGCGGCGCCGGACCGGTAGTCGAAGAGGTCGAACATCCGCTTGCCGACCATGACGTGCTGCCACAGCGGCACCGGTCGGTGCTCGTCGACGACCACGGCGGTGTCGCCGCGCACGGTCTGAATCCAGCCACCGAATTCCTCGGCGTTGCTGACCGTGGCCGAAAGGCTGACCAGCCGGACGTCGTCGGGCAGGTGCAGGATCACCTCTTCCCACACCGCCCCGCGCATCCGGTCGGCGAGGAAGTGCACCTCGTCCATCACGACATGCGAAAGACCCTGCAGCGTATCCGAATTCGCATACAGCATGTTACGCAGCACTTCGGTGGTCATCACCACGACGGGGGCGTCACCATTGATCGACTGGTCACCGGTCAGCAGTCCAATGCGTTCGGCGCCGTAGCGGCGAACGAGGTCAGTGTGTTTCTGGTTGCTCAGCGCCTTGATCGGCGTGGTGTAGAAGCACTTTCGGCCTGCAGCGATCGCCAGGTGGACCGCGAACTCCCCCACCACGGTCTTGCCTGCGCCGGTGGGAGCGCACACCAGCACGCCGTGGCCGTCCTCGAGCGCCTCGCAGGCGCGCCGCTGAAAGTCGTCCAGCGTGAACGACAGCTGCTTGATGAAGACGGCGAGTTCGCCGCTAAGTGGCGTCGTCATCGACTACAGGACGCGACGGGGTCGGCACGGCGGTCGGCGGCTCGACCGGTTCGACGTCGCCGATCGCCGCGGCCTGCTCGTCTGGGACCTCTTCGGCCGCCTCGCGACGCGCCTTGCGCTTGTCGTGGACGCGACCGATTTGAATCGCCACCTCCAGCAACAACGTCAAAGCCATCCCGAGTGCGAGCATCGAGAAGGGGTCCGACCCAGGCGTTGCGAACGCGGCGAACACGAAGAGGCCGAAGATCAACCCGCGCCGCCACGATTTGAGCCGCTGATAGGTCAGCACGCCGACCAGGTTGAGCATGATGATCAGCAACGGGAACTCGAAGCTGATGCCGAAGACCAGCAGCAGGTTGAGCAGGAAGCCGAAGTACTGCTCGCCGGACAGCGCGGTTATCTGCACGTCGCTGCCGACGGTCAGAAGGAAGTGCAGCGCTTTGGCCAGCACGACGTAGGCCAGCACCGCGCCCGTCACGAAGAGCGCCGCACCGACGCCGACGAACGCCGCCGCAAACCGACGCTCCTTCCGGTACAGCCCGGGCGTGATGAACGCCCAGATCTGATACAGCCAGACCGGGCAGGCCAGGATGATCCCCGCCGTCAGCGCCACCTTGAGCCGCAGCATGAACTGGTCGAACGGCGCCGTCGCCAACAGTCGGCACTCGCCGTCGGGTGCGATGGTCGCCCGCGCGGAGGCGGGCAGTGAGCAGTACGGACCGCGCAGCCACTCACCGAGGCTGTGGAAGCCGAAGAAGCTGTTGGTGTACCAGAAGAAGCCGATGATGGTCGTCAGCACCACCGCGCCGGCGGCGATCACGAGCCTGTTGCGCAGTTCGCTCAGATGGTCGACCAGCGACATGGTGCCGTCCGGATTCACCTTCGCGCGACGGCGACGCGGATCGAGGCGCCTCAGGAATCCGGGGGTGTGCACGCGAACTCGCCTATAGATCTGTGAGCACGGTCAATCGACGCGGCCTGCTGCCGCGGTCGGTCGACGTGGGCTCAGGCCGGGCGCTTGTCGGTGGGCTCGGATGGCGGAGCCGCCTGGCCGGCGACATCAGATCGCGGAGCGGACGTCTCGACGCGCTCCGACGCGATCGGCGTCGGCCGATCGGCGGCATCGGGTGCCTGCGCCGCGGACTCCGGCTTGGAATCGGACTGCATCTCCTTGATCTCCGACTTGAAGATCCGCATCGACTTACCGAGCGAGCGAGCCGCATCCGGAAGCTTCTTGGCGCCGAAGAGCAGGACGAAGACAGCGATGACGATTAACCAGTGCCAGGGTTGTAAACCGCCCAATTTGGGTCACCTCCAGACGTCTGGGGCCACTCTACCCGCCTGCCTCGGCGCCGACCCCATACGCACGCAACGCCGCCTCCGCCGATTCGCGAACCCGCTGGGCCAGGGCCTCGGGCGCCAGCACCCGCACCCCCGGACCGAAGCCCAGCACGAAGCGGGCCATCCAGTCGTCGGAGGCGTAGGTCATCGCGGCCTCGCACGCGCCGTCGGGAAGCTCGCGCACCACCCGCAGCGGGTAATAGTCGAACATCCAGGACGCCGAGCGGTCGATCAGCAGTGTCGCCGACGGCAGCGAAGGGTCCGCGTCGAACAGCGACGTGTCCGGCGGGGCCGCGACGGCGGGCTGCGGAGGCACCGACGGCTCGTCGAGCACGGATGCCTCGACGATGCGGTCGAACCGGAACAGCCGCACGGCTTCGGCGGTCCGGCACCACGCCTCCAGGTAGCTGTGTTCGGCGACCAGCACCACGCGGATCGGGTCGACGATTCTGCTGGTCAGCATGTCGTGGGAGGCCGAGTAGTACTCGATGGCGAGCGCCCGGTTGCCGCGCACCGCCTCGCGTACCGCGGCGGCGGCCCGGCTTTCCACCGGCGCCGGCTCGTCGACCGCGGCGTCGGCACCGTGGTTGACCGTGCCCGCAGCCGATTCGATCTTGGCGATCGCGCTGCGCGCCGCTTCCGGGTCCACCATCCCCGGCACGTCGACGAGGGCCCGCAGCGCCACCAGGACTCCGGTGGCCTCCGGGGAGGTCAACCGCAGCGGATGGTCGATACCGGCGGAGAAGGTCACCTCGATGGTGTCGCCGGAGAACTGGAAGTCGATCAGGTCGCCGGGGCCGTAGCCCGGCAGCCCGCACATCCACAGCTGGTTGAGGTCGTCGCGCAGCTGTTTCTCGGTCACACCCAGGTCCGATGCGGCCTCTGCGTAGGTGATCCTCGGGTTGGCCTGGAAATACGGGACCATGTTCAGCAGCCGGACCAACCGGTCAGACACGGGGCTCATTGGTGCACTCCTGCGTGGGCCCGTAGCCGCTCCAGCACCTCGTCGCGCAGGGCCTGCGGTTCCAGCACCACGGCGTCGGCACCGTAGCTGGCGATCTCGCGCGCCAACCGGTCGGACATTCCGATGTCGATGCTGATCTCCTCGCCGTCGCGGCCGTTGAGCTGGCGAGGGCCGATCACGGTGGCGCCGCGGCGCAGCGCGGTGGCCCTGCGGTCGGCGACCCAGACCCTGGCCTGTGTTCCGGTGGGCGTCTCCCCGATGACCTTGTGCACGATGTCACGCAGGTTCACCCCTTCGGGCGGCTTGACGGCGCCGGCGGGACCGATGGCCGTCACGTCGGTGCCGATGCGCGACAACCGGAATGTTCGGGTCGCGTCGCGGTCGCGGTCGTGGCCGACGAGGTACCAGCGACCCCGGTCGGTGACCACACCCCACGGTTCGACAGTGCGCGTCGTGTACGGCTCGCTGCGCGCGGGTCGGTGCGGGAACTGCACCGCCTGACCGGAGTTGATGGCGGACAACAGGATTCCCAGTACCTCCTCCGACCCGCGGATGCCGGGCATACCGGCCGTCGACGTGATGGCGATGCCCGCGTCTCCTGCATCGACGTCCACTCCGGCGGCCCTCAGCTTGAGCAGCGCGCCCTGGGTCGCGGTGATCAGCTCGGGTGACTCCCACAGCTGGGTGGCCACCGCCACTGCAGCGGCCTCGTCGGCGGTGAGGTCGACAGCCGGCAATGCGTAGGCCTCGCGGTTGATGCGGTAACCCTCGGTCGGGTCGAATTGCGAGATTCGGCCGGTTTCCAGCGGGATGCCCAGGTCGCGCAGTTCGTTCTTGTCGCGCTCGAACATCCGCGAAAACGCCTCGTCGCTCGCGCTGTCCGAGTAGCCGTACACGGTCTCGCGAATCCGCTCCGCACTGATGTATGTGCGGGTCGACAGCAGCGCGATGACGAGGTTCATCAACCGCTCGACTTTGGAGATCCCCACGGGATCACAGCTTAGGGCGTGCCGACGGCCGGCGCGAGCGCTCACCCTGGTACGAAGTTCAGCGCCGAAACCGTACATGGATGAGCGCTCACGCGGCCGCGGCCCGTATGAGGTGAGCTTCTATGCGGCGCACCATCACGTCGGGATGCCGTCGGACGTCGTCGCTCACGGTGGACACGATCCGCCAGCCGATCTCCTCCAGGGCGGCTCGCTTCTGGCGATCCTTTCGTAGCGACTCGGGTGAACTGTGCCAATCGAACCCGTCGTATTCGACGGCGACCCGTCGGTCCGGCCATGCAAAGTCGACCCGCCACACTCGTCCATCGCGGTCGACGATCTCGTATTGCAGAACGGGTTCAGGAGCCGTCCATCGACCATGACGAGTCGAGCTTCGCTTTCCATCGGGGACTCGGCCTCTGGACGGGCTTTCGGGATGAGTTCCCGGATGGTCACGATGCCGCGGCGGCCGGCTTGGGCTTCGGCAGCTGCCACCAACTCGCGGCGGTCGCACGTCTGGCTGCGCAGGGCGGCGTCGAGCGTAGCGAGGGCGCGGGGGCGGCGCAGGCTCCGCGCGACCTCGATGGCGGTCCAGCCCGGGGTCGTGAGCCAACGGCCCCGGTGGCGGGTCCAGCGGTGCATCCGCGGCGGCTCAGGTGAAGGAGGATCTGAGCGGACGTGGCGACTCCGCCCTGCGCGGCGAAGACAGCGCGAAGCTCCGGCGGCATCTCGGCATTGTGGTTCGCACTCGCAACAAGCCGCCAGTACCCCCTGTGGACAACGGTCGAGCGCTCGTCGTTGTACACATTCGCCGAGCGAAAACCGTACAAGCTTGAGCGCTCGGCGGCTGACAGCTACATGCTGGCGATGAGCCGCTTCACCCGCTCGTCGACGGAGCGGAACGGGTCCTTGCACAACACGGTGCGCTGCGCCTGGTCGTTGAGCTTGAGGTGAACCCAGTCGACGGTGAAGTCACGGCCGGCTTCCTGTGCGGCGCTGATGAACTCGCCGCGCAGCTTGGCCCGGGTGGTCTGCGGCGGGGTGTTCACCGCGTCCTCGATCTCCTCGTCGGTGGTGATCCGCGTCGCGAGCCCCTTGCGCTGCAGCAGGTCGAACACGCCTCTGCCCCGCTTGATGTCGTGATACGCCAGATCGAGCTGGCTGATCTTGGGGTCGGACAGCTCCATGTTGTAGCGGTCCTGGTAGCGCTGGAACAGCTTGCGCTTGATGACCCAGTCGATCTCGGTGTCGACCTTGGCGAAGTCCTGGCTCTCGACGGCGTCCAGTTGACGCCCCCACAGGTCGACGACCTGTTCGATCTGCGGGTTGGGTTCACGGGTCTGCAGGTGCTCGACGGCCCGCGAGTGGTACTCGCGCTGGATGTCCAGCGCGCTGGCCTGACGCCCGCCTGCCAAGCGGACGGGACGGCGTCCGGTCAGGTCGTGGCTGACCTCGCGGATGGCCCGGATCGGGTTGTCCAGCGAGAAGTCGCGGAAGGCCACGCCGGACTCGATCATCTCCAGCACCAACGCGGCCGTGCCCACCTTCAGCATCGTGGTGGTCTCGCTCATGTTGGAGTCGCCGACGATCACGTGCAGGCGCCGGTATTTCTCGGCGTCGGCGTGCGGCTCGTCGCGGGTGTTGATGATCGGGCGGCTGCGGGTGGTGGCCGACGACACGCCCTCCCAGATGTGCTCGGCGCGCTGGCTCAGGCAGAACGTCGCGGCCTTGGGCGTCTGCAGCACCTTGCCCGCCCCGCAGATGAGCTGGCGGGTCACCAGGAACGGCAGCAGCACGTCGGAGATCCGCGAGAACTCGCCGGCCCGCACGATCAGATAGTTCTCGTGGCAGCCGTAGGAGTTCCCTGCCGAGTCGGTGTTGTTCTTGAACAGGTAGATGTCCCCGCCGATGCCCTCGTCGGCCAGCCGCTGCTCGGCGTCGATCAGAAGGTCTTCCAGTACCCGCTCACCCGCGCGATCGTGGGTGACGAGCTGCACGAGGCTGTCGCACTCCGCGGTCGCATACTCGGGGTGGCTGCCGACGTCGAGATACAACCGCGCGCCGTTGCGCAGGAAGACGTTCGAGCTTCTGCCCCACGACACCACACGCCGAAACAGGTAACGCGCGACCTCGTCGGGACTCAGCCGTCGATGCCCGTGAAAGGTGCAGGTCACACCGAATTCCGTCTCGATGCCCATGATCCGCCGCTGCACCTCATCGAGCTTACGGGGTGGTTCGGACTCGCGGCGCATCTGCCGCGCCGGAAGGCGTCCGGGTCGGTGGCCGGCCGGCAGGCACCCACCCCCCGGCGCGCCTGTGGATAACGTCGGCGCGCCAATGCACTGATCTGCCAGCATGAGGCATGGGGGGAAACACCGAAGTCGATCTGGATGCGCTGCGCGGCGTCGCCGACCACGTCACCGAAGCCGCCGACGCGATCGCCGGAATGCAGTGGCTCCGCAATGCCGAGCGATGAGTTGACGGGCTCGGCCACCGGCGCCGTTGCCGCGCCCGACCTGATCGCCGCCAAGCTCGCCGATGTCATCGCGAACATGCGCGGCTGGGCGCTCGCGGCACGCATGGCCGCAGACGCCTTTGAGCGGGCCGACCGCCGAAGCGCCGATCGCTTCCCGCGCCGATGACCCGGCCGAGCGTCGCGCAGGCCGAGGAATGGAACCCCGACGCCCTGCGGGAGACCGCCGACGAATGGGATGCCGCCGCGACCGAGCTTGCCGCCCGTCTCGACGCTGCTGTGCGCGGAATCGACGGCAGCCGTGATCACTGGACCGGGTCGGCGGCGGAAGCCGCCCGCGATCAGGGCGGCGCTATCGCCGCGGGGGGCGCGGTCGCTACGCGATGCCTGATCACCGCCGCCGTCGCCGCGCGTGACGGCGCTGCACAGCTCGGTGCGGCGCGCGACGCCGTGCTGATCCTGGTGCACGCCGCCCGCACGGCAGGATTCGCGGTCGCCGACGACGGCGTGGTGACCGGAGCCGGCACCTCGCCACTGCTGGTCCGCCTGGCCGGCGGCAGCGCCGAGGTGACGACTGACCTGCTCACGGCGCAGATCGCGGCGGCCCTCGACCGGCTGGGCGCGGCCGACGACGACTCCGCCCGCGACATCACCGAAGCGCTGGACCCGGTCCGCGCACCGAAGGCCGACACCGCACCCGCCGGGGCCTGGCCGGTTCCACTGGCCGACGTGGTGGCGGGCTGGTCGGCGATCGGCCAGGACCGCATCGCCGACCAGATCGCCGCTATGTCACCCGGACAGCGCCAACGCCTCGTCGACGAATTCCCTCAGCAGGTCGGCAACACCGACGGGGTGCCGTGGGGCATGCGGATCGCGGCCAACCGGGTGAACATCGCGCAGGCGATCGCCGACGAACGGCGGCAGAACCGGCTGGGTTCGCCTGATCGCATCGCGTTCTATCAAGGCCTGCTTGCCGAGGTGGATGATCCAGCTCGCGGTGGCGGCCGCGTCGACCGCCAGATACTCGCGTTCGACCCCGGCCGGTCATCGCTGGTCGAACTCAACGGGAACCTGGCCACCGCCAGGAGCCTCGCGGTCATGGTGCCCGGGATGAACACCACGATCGAGGACTCGGCCGCCAACACCAAGACAGCGCGGCGATTCGTGTCCGCAACGCGTGGCGAGGTCGCGGCGATCACCTACCTCGGCGGACCGTTCCCGGCCGGAGACAACATAGCCGCGGGCGTCGTCGACGCGATCGACCCGCGCTACGCGCTCGACATGGCGCCACGCCTGGTGGCGTTCAGCGAGGACGTCGACCGGACCGTCGACGCCACCGGCCGGCCCATCCCCGTCACCTACATCGGCCACTCCTACGGCGGCTCCATTCTGGGCACCGCGGAGGTTTTCGGCCTGACGGCCGACCGCACCCTGTACCTCGCGGCGGCCGGAGCCGGTGTCGGCGTCGACGACCCGTCCGACTGGCACAACCGCAATCCCCATGTGCTCCGGTTCTCGATGACGGCGCCCGGCGACCTCATCCAGGCTGTGCAGGGCAGCCCAACCAGCCCCCATGGTGCGGATCCCGATCGAATGGCCGGGGTAATCCATCTGCGGGCAGGCGATTACGACGACGGCCGGCCGATGGTCGGACCACGGGCGCACACCGACATCGTCAATGCGCCGTCGGATTCCTGGCGCAACGTCCTGGCGGTGATCACCGGTGATTCGCCAACTCTGCACAAAGCGGGATGAACCGTTGGCAAGACCTGACGAATGTCGTCACGCAGCAGTCCGGTCGACGGGTTCCGGCTGGCCTTCGACCGGCACGGGCCGGCGGGCGCACCCGCTGTAATGCTGCTGCACAGCTGGCCGGGCAACCGCCACGACTATCGCCGCGTCGTTCCGCTGCTTGCCGATGCCGCCGACGTGATCGTGCCCGACCTACGCGGCTTCGGTAACTCCGACAAGCACGCCGTCGACGTGCGCCACTTCTACAGCGCCGGCGCCCAGGCCGCGAGTGCGGTGGGGCTGATCAACGAACTGGGTCGCAGCGGCGTCGTGCTCGCGGGCTACGACATCGGCAGTCGCGTCGCACAGAGCGTCGCGCGGATGTACCCCGAACTTGCCAGCGCACTGGTGCTTTCCCCGCCGCTGCCCGGCGTCGGCAACCGCGTGCTGTCCCCGCGGCCTCAAGGCGAATTCTGGTACCAGGCGTTCCACCAACTCCCGCTCGCCGACCGCCTCATCGACGGCAACCTCGACGCGGTGCGGGAGTACCTGCGCCACTTCTGGAGCCACTGGTCGGGGCCGAACTTCTCTCTCCCCGAGGACGACCTGGAACGACTTGCCTCCGACTACGCGCTGCCCGGCGCGTTCACCGCCTCGATCGCCTGGTATCGCGCGGGCGCGGGCATGGTCGCCCAATCGCTCACCGAACCGCCGCCAGCGCGGGCCATCAAGATTGCAGTCCCGACGGACGTTCTACTGCCGCAACATGATCCGCTGTTTCCCCGCGAGTGGGCCGACCGGCTCGGAGACTACTTCGTCGACGCCGAGGCGCACCACATCGGCGGTGCAGGGCATTTCACCCCACTGGAATGCCCGCAGGAGTTCGCCGATCTCATCCTCGATCGCGTTCGACCCAACCGAGGCGACGGCTGATCGCTTCGGCCGCAGCCGTCGTCCGCTTGGCGACCTCCGCGAAACGGTCGGGACTGAGTCGATAGCCGGGACCCGAAACGCTCAGAGCCGCAATCACATTCGAATCGGCATCGAAAACCGGGGCGGATACGGCGTTGAGACCCACCTCGAGTTCCTCGACCACACTTGCCCATCCGCGCTCGCGCACCTCCGTCAGCTCACGCTCCAGCTCGGCAAGGCTGGCGACGGTGTTGTCGGTGAACGTTTCCAGCGTCCCCGCCAGCCGGGCGCCGACATCCGCGGGATCGAGTGCCGCGAGCAGCACCTTGCCGCTCGACGTCGCATGCGCCGGGCAGCTCTGACCGACCCAGGTCCGCAGGGTGATCTGCTCGGGACCGATCGCTTCGACGATGTTCACGATGCGGTCCTGGTCCAGGATCGCCAGATTCGTCGTCTCGCCCACCTCTGGCGCCAGCGCGTTGCACACATCCTGGCTGATCTTCACCAGATCGAGGTGTCCACCGCCCGCCCTGGCGAGCCGGGCGATGGTGAACCCCAGCCGGTACTTGCCCCGCTCCGATGCCTGTTCCACGTAGCCGCGCGACTCCAGCACCGCGATGAGCCGCGACACGGTCGACTTGTGCACACCCAACTCGGCGGCGATCTCGGTGGCACCGGCCTGTCCCAGCGTCGCCACGATCTCGAGCACCAGCAGTGCGCGATCGACCGATTGAACCGCTGCGCTGGTCTTCTGCTCCGCCATGAGTCGCCACCTTATCCGGGCGGGATGCCCACGTTGCGGACGCGTCGCTGTACCCCGATGATCTCGCGGAGACCGTCGTTGAGCAGGCTGCGGTTCAACGGCGAGAGTTCCGAAGCGGTGATCACGTCGCCGGGCGTGTGACCGGCGGCGATCTGGGCGACCTGATGAGACAACCTCAACCTCTGCAACATCACGAAGACATCGCAGAGGGTCTCGGCGTCGCGGTCGCCGATCGCACCCACCTGGGCAGCGGCGGTCAGCCTCGCCGGCGTCGACGCGGAGCCGACGTCGGCGCTCAGCCCACCCCAGCGCGCAAGGTTCACGATCGGCGTTATCGCGTGGTGCTTGAGGTCGAACGTGCCGCCGCGCCGCGACAATACGTCGCGCAGCGACCTGCTCTTGACCCGCGCCGAGAGGGCGTCGAGTCGCTGCAGCCGCAGCGCGTCCGGATGTTGTTCGCGCATCGAATGGTAGGCGGCGGGCACAGTGTGCAGCGAGGCGTCGCCCCAGACGACTCGTCCGTCGATCAGCAGTGACGACATCATCAGACCCTGGCCGCGCAGCGGATCATCAAGCCAGCCTTGCGCCGCGGCGAACCACTCGGCCTGCGAGCGCGAGAAGAGCGGCTCGTATGCGACCGCGCCGTTGCGGTCCGACGGCAGACCGCAGCCGTCGAGGATTTCGTGCGTGCGAACCGCGACAGCGCGCAATTGCCCACTCGCCGAGGACATGTCGTCGCTCCATGACAACGCGCTGTCGACGTCGGAGGACGGCATCGCCTCGCGGCGGGCGACGCTGCCCAGCGTCAGCCACGCGAACCCGGCAATCGCAGCATCGGCTTCGGCGAGCGCCAATTCGAGCGCCCTTCGCACCAGGCTGTCGATGACGACCGACAGGATGGCGCTGGTGGCCGACGCCTTGGTGCCGTTGCGGAACAGGTCGGCGGCCACGCCGGTGACTCGCTGCCCGACGGCCTGCAACTGCCGCTGCGTCGCCGGCCAATCCGATGGCGCGCCGCAGGGTGAAGCTCTGCCTGGCCGAAGCGGCCAGCAGGTCGGCGTCCTCGAGCACGCCGACGACCTCACCGCGCGACGTCACGCACCGGCATGTGCCGCAGGCCGCACTCGAGCATGTCCATCAGCACGGTCTCGGCGGTCAGATCCGCCGTGACGCGGCGGGCAGGCGCGCTCATCACCGTAGTGATCGGCGCCTCGATCGAGACGCCTGCGGCCACCACCCTGGTGCGCAGATCCCGATCGGTGAAGATGCCGAATTCGCCGTCCGGCAACCGGATCAGCGCGTAGGCCACATGGTGCTCCGTCATCCGGCACACCGTGTCCCGCACCGATGCGTCGGGCGCGACCACGAGCACATCGGGCTCGACGAGGTCGCCGACGGGCCTGCTGTCGGTCGTCGGCGCGATGGTCGGGCGGTCGGCCCGGCCGACGTTCCACGCCGTGGAGGCGAGAAAAGCCAGGCCCGCCGGCTTGGCGAACTGGGCCCGGACCTGCCCGCCCGGCAGCCGGATCAGGGTGCCCGGCTCCGTGACCCGCGCCACGAACTGCATGCCGCCTCCGGTGAGCAGCGGCGTGTACCCGAAGATGCCGCCGTGCTCGACGGTGTCGATCGTGGTGCCGTCGGCGCTCGCCTGCAGTGTCACCTCCCCGGTGCGGACCATCCAGACGTCGTCGGGTACCCGCGTCGCATAGTCGGCGACCACCGCGCCCGCGGGAAAGTCGACCGACTCCGAACCGGCCGCCAAGGCGCCGAGTTCGTCATCGGTCATTCCCTGGAACGGCGTGTGCTCGGCCGAGGAACGCCTTGAGGGCTTCTAACTCAGCCCCGGATGAGATCGGCACACTTCTCCGCCATCGTCATCACCGTGATATTCGGGTTGACCGCAGGCAGTTTCGGCATCGCGGAGGCGTCGACGACGCGCAGTCGTCGGGTGCCCTTGACGCGAAGCTGCGGGTCCAGCACCGCCATCGGATCGCTGAGCGATCCCATCCTCGCCGTCGCAGCCGGGTGGTAGACCGTGTTGTGGCACTGGTGGATGTAGTCGAGCAGTTCGTCGTCGGTAGCCGCATCCGGGCCCGGCGCGAGCTCACGACCCACCCATTCGGCCAGCGGCGCCTGCTCGGCGATCCTGCGCGCGAGCCGCACACCGGCCAGCATGATCCGGTCGTCATATCCCTCTGCGTCGGTGAAGTAGCGCGGGTCCACCCGGGGCCGGTCGCGGAAGTCCTTGGTGCGCAAGCGGACTGTGCCCCTGGATCGCCCCTGGGTCACGTTGGGAGTCAGGCAGAATCCGTTGTCTGTGGTGGGATAACCGCGACGAAGGGTGTTCATGTCGAATGGCACGCTGCCGTAGTGCATCATCAGATCAGGCTGGGCGCTGCCCTCGTCGAGGGTGGTGAACAACCCGATCTCCCACCACTGGGTCGACGTCGTCACCATCGGCCGGGAAGCCTCCCAGAAGACCAAGCCTTCGACGTGGTCGTCGAGATTCGATCCGACGCCCGGGGAGTCGACCCGGACCTCGATGCCGATTTCGCGCAGGTGCACGCTCGGCCCGATTCCCGACAGCATCAACAACTTCGGCGTGTCGATCGCCCCGGCGGTGACGACGACCTCCCGCCGCGCCGAGACGGTGTCGTACCCCGTGAGGTCCGGGCGCTGATAGCGCACACCGGTGGCCGACAACGCATCGTCGAAGAGGATCTCGGACACCCAGCAACCGGTCCGCACTTCCAGATTTCGCCTGCACTCGAGGATCGGATGCAGATACGCGTGCGAACTGGACATCCTGGTGCCGTCCTCGGCGGCGTTGATCTGGAACCAGCCGGCGCCGTTGCGGACGGTCTCGCCGCGGTTGAACGCGCTGGTCGGCATGCCGACCAGCGCGGCCGCCTCCAGAACCGCTGTGCCGCAGGGATCTTCTGGCGGCACATCATGCAGCAACACGGTCTGCCGAAGCCGCTCGGTCAGCGGCAGGACCTCGGCGGCGCTCCAGCCGTCGGCGCCCATGGTCACCCACTCGTCCAGGCATTCCGCGGGCGGCAGGAACGCGATGCACGAGTTGTGCGACGAGCAGCCGCCGAGCACCTTTGCGCGTGCGTGGCGCATGAACGAGTTGCCGCGCTCCTGCGGCTCGACCGGGTAGTCCCAGTCGTAACCGGAATCCAGCAGGTGCATCCACTCCGACAGCACCAGGATGTTGTCGTCGCCGACATCCGTCGGGCCCGCCTCGAGCAGACAGACCGTGACGTCGGGATTCTCCGAAAGCCGCGCGGCCAGCACGCATCCCGCCGTGCCGCCGCCGGCGATCACATAGTCGAAAGTGCCGGCCGGTGACGCAGGAGAGGCCATGTCACGCCTGCTCGAGAGGCTTCTGCACCTCGGCCGTGGTCGTCGCAGCGTGCGATTCCAGAGTGCCGATGTGGTGGCGGCCCTTGACGAAATACCACAGCAGGCCGGCACCGAGGATGACGCCGATGTAGACGAACGCTCCCCAGGTGTTGTACCAGGGCTCGCCGTACACGTCGACGCGCGGCCAGGCCAGGTTCAGTGCCATCAACGCGCCCCACAGCACGGCGAAGATGTTGACCGGCAGCCCCCATCGGCCCATGGTGAAGTAGCCGCCGTCCTTGAGATCCTTCGGCGGCCACTGCCCTTGGAGTCGTTTCTTCAGCATCGGGCCCGTCACCATCAGATAGGCGAGATAGATCATGATGATCGCGATCGAGGTGAGCACCGTGAAGATCTTCGGCTGGCCGATGTTGATCACCAGGATGATCGCCGAGATGAGCCCGATGACCACGGCCGGGATGATCGGCGTCTGCGTCTTCGGGTTGACGCGGGCCAGCTTCTCGCCGAACGGAAGTGCATTGTCGCGCGCCATCGCGAACGACAGCCGGATGGCGGCGGTGTGCACCGCGAGCGTGCACACCGTCACGGCGACGACGATGCACACCAGGAAGATCTTGCCCAGTGGTCCCCACATCACCTGCTCGACGATGTACTGCAGACCGCCACTGCTCTCGCCGATCTGCGGATCCTGGAGGTTCGGCGCCGACATCACCGCGAAAACCAGGATGGCGCCGCCGATCACGAACGAGGCGAGGATCGCGCGGAAGATGGCCTTCGGCGCGGTGCGACGCGGCTCGACGGTCTCCTCGCCCAGCGAGCTGGCGGTGTCGAAGCCGTACATCACGTACAGCGAGGCCAGCGATGCGACAAGGAATGCGCCGAGGTAGCCGTAGCTCTCACCCGCTCCGTAGCCTTCGGTGGAGAAGAAGATCTGCGGGCCGCGCTTGATGTTGAGCGCCAGGATGATCGCGATGAGAACAGCGGCGATGAGCTCGATGAACACGCCCGTACTGTTGATCCTGGCCATCAGCTTCACCCCGAGCGCATTGATCAGGGTGGTGAACGCGATCAGCACTGCGCCGAGGATGACGGCGTTGACGGCGAACGATGAGCCGCTGCCGTCGCCGATGATCTGGAAACCGCTCCAGATCCGCGGCAGGTTGAGCTGGTAGGCGAGCACCACGGCCGAGATCGTCACGATGGACGCCGTGAGCATCAGCCAGCCCGACGACCACCCGACCAGCCGGCTGCCCGAGCTTCTTGCTCCAGTTGTAAACCGATCCAGCGACCGGATACTTGGCGGCCAGCTCCATGAAGCACAGCGCAACGGCCATCTGGCCCACGAAGACCATCGGCCACGACCACAGATACGCGGGACCTGCTGTGCCGAAGCCGAAATAGAACAACTGAAAGGTGCCGGTGAGGATCGAGATATAACTCACGCCCGCTGCGAAGCTGGCGAACTTTCCGATGCTTCGATCCAGCGACTCGCGGTAACCGAAGTCCTCCATGCCGCTGTCGGCGTGCGGCTCCTTGATCGACATGACGATCCTCTTTTCCTAAGTCCTCAGTGCCCTTTGAACCAGCCGGCGCGTTGGGGATTGGTGTTGTGCCAGATGTGTTTGATCTCTTGATATTCCGCCAGACCGGTTGGTCCCAATTCGCGGCCGTTGCCCGACTTGCCGTATCCGCCCCACTCCGCCGCCGCGGTGTAATAGCCGAAATCGTTGAGCCACACCGTGCCGTGCCGCAATGCCCGCACCACACGCTCGCCCCGGGCCGCATCCGACGTTCGAACACCGGCCGCGAGACCGAATTCCGTGTCGTTGCCGAGTTCGATGGCCTCGGCCTCCGTCGTGAACCTCTCGACGGTCAGGATCGGCCCGAAAGTCTCCTCCCGGACTATTCGCATCGACCGGTCGCATCGGTCGAAGACCGTCGGTGAATAGAAGCTACCCTTGGCAAGAGCAGGATCGCTGGGCCTTGCCCCGCCGGTTACCAACATGGCTCCCTCGGAAATGCCCTGCTGGACATACGCTTCGATCTTGGCGCGCTGCTGCTCGGATACCAGTGGGCCGGTCTCGCTGGCGGGGTCCATGCCGTCGCCCATCCGTATCTTCTCCGCCCGCCCGGCGAGGTCGGCGACGAAGTCGTCGGCGATGGACTCCTCGACTATCAGCCGGGTGCCCGCCGAGCAGACCTGGCCGGAATGCAGGAAGACGCCGGTGAGGACATGGTCGACGGCACTGTCCCACGCATCGTCGCGCTGGATGTCGGCGAACACGATGTGCGGGTTCTTGCCGCCGAGTTCGACAGCCACCTTGGTGACGTGCTCCGCGGCGACCTTCGCGATGGTCCGGCCGGTGGCCAGTCCGCCGGTGAACGAGATGAAGTCGACGTCGGGGGTGTCGGTGAGCGCGGACCCGAGAGTTGCGCCGCTGCCCTGCACGAGATTCACCACCGAGGCCGGCACGCCTGCCTCTTCGAGCAGGTGGACGAACGCGATGGTCGACAGCGGTGTGACTTCGCTGGGTTTGGCGACCATGGTGCAGCCTGCGGCGAGGGCGGGCGCCACCTTCCACGACATCTGCAGCAACGGATAGTTCCACGGCGCGATCAGCACACACACCCCGATGGGTTCCCGCACCACGCGGCTGATGACGGCGGGGTCGCCGACGTCCACGAGTCGATCCGACCCGACGGCGGCAAGCTTGGAGTAGTACCGGAAAACCGATGTGACGTCGTCGATGTCGATACGGCTCTCGGGAAGCGTCTTGCCCGTGTCGCGTGTCTCGAGCGACGCCAATCCCTCTTTGTCCCGCTGCAGCAGATCGGCGACGCGGCCGAGCAGCGCGGCGCGTTCGGCCACCGGGGTGGCGGCCCATTCGCCGTCGTCGAACGCCTTGCGGGCGGCGGCGACGGCGTCGCGCGCATCCTCGGGCGTTGCTTCGTCGACGACGGCGGCCACACTGCCGTCGGCGGGATTGATGATGTCGCGCGTCCCGCCATCGGCGGCATGACGCCACTTCCCGGCGATCAGGAGGTCGGGTTCACCGTTCATGTTCGCTCACCTCGCTTCCTGACGCCGCGGCGGCGACATCACACGCCGAGACGGGACACTACCCACTCGTGGAACTCCGCGATGTGGTGTTCGGCAGGTACGAGTACCCCGCCGTTACGGTAGGCGCGGGAGGCCATCGACGGCTGCGTTCGCTCGCAAGCCTCGAAGTCCTGCTCGTTGACGCGGTGGAACAGCTCGACCGAGCGCGAGACGTCGCGCCCGGAGGACACCACGTCAGCGGTGTAGAGCCAGTCGCATTCGACGATGGTTCGCGATGCCGACACCGGGAACATCCGGTGAAAGATGATGTGGTCGGGAACCAGGTTGATGAACACCGTCGGCTTGACTGTGATCGCGTAGTAGCGACGGTCCTGGTCCTCGGTGATGCCGGGTAGGCGGTCGAAGCCGGCTGTGCCGTCTACCGTGAATCCCGAAATCTCCGAACCGAATTGGGCGCCGAAGCCGATGTTTGCCTGCGCAGCCATCCCCTTGGCGAACTCGGGCAGCACCCCGACGAGCTCGGGATGGATCGACGAGCAGTGGTAGCACTCCATGAAGTTCTCGACGATCAGCTTCCAGTTGGCGGCGACGTCGTACACGACGCGATGGCCGACGTCCAGACCGCCGATCCCGTAGCGGTTGATGGCGTCGGGGTCGTCGAGTGTCCTGGTCGTCTCGGCGATCACGTCCTCGAACGGCGGCGGGGTGTCGGACAGGCAGACCCAGGCGTAGCCGAGCCACTCGGTCAGGGCCACGGGCACCAGGCCGTAGCGGTAGCGGTCGATGGCCGCACCGGTCTCGTCGGTCAGCGACGCGATGTTGGGAGCGGCGGTCAGCTTGCCGTCCAGTGCGTATGTCCAGGAGTGGTAGGGGCAGCGCAGGCTTCGCCTCACCTCGCCCTCGGCCTCCGTGCAGAGCTGGGCGCCGCGGTGGCGGCAGACGTTGAGGAACGCCCGCAGCAGGCCGTCGCGGCCGCGCACAAGCAGTACGCTCTCGCGGCCGATCTGGACCTTCTTGAACTTTCCCGGCGAGGCGAGGTCGGACGACCGCACTGCACAGAACCACGTGCTCTCGAAGATGCGTTCCTGCTCGGCGGCGAAGACGGCGTCACTGATGTAGTAATTCCCGGCCAGGGTGGTACGCAGTGCCTGCGGAGGGTTGATGGCTGTCACGTCGTCACCAGTCGCTTGGGGTCGAACAACGAGATGGGATGGCCAGTGGCGCCGTCGATGGCGAGGTCGGCGAGAATCTCCCCGACGACGGGGACGAACTTGAAGCCGTGCCCCGAGAATCCGCACGCCACGGTGACGTTCTCGCACGACGGGTGGCGGGCGATCACGAAATGCTGGTCGGGCGTGTTGGAATACATGCACGTCGCCGAGTGCAGGCACGGGCCGTCGAGGCTGGGCACCAACTGCGAAACCCGGTCGCGCATCTCGGAAATCTCCTGATCGTGCACTGTGCGGTCGATGGTCTCCGGGGTGCAGGGGATGCCTTTGCGGAAGAACGACACCTTCACGCCGCCGTCGGGACCGTCGATCGCCGGGAACCCGTAGGCCTGCATCCCGGTGGTGTCCTCATGGATGAAGATCGGATGGTCGACGAACGGCGTTGTGCCGCCGCGGGGTTGGAACCAGTACAGCACCTGGCGTTCGACCGTGATCGGAATGTCGAACTCGGCGAGCAGCTGCGGGGCCCATGCGCCGGGACAGATCACGACCTGCCCCGAGGTATAGGTGCCGCGCGTGGTGGTGACGTCGACCCCGCCCGCTGTTTCCTTCCATTCCAGCACCGGTTCGCCGAAATGCAGTTCGGCACCGGCAGTTTCGGCGAGGTCGAGGTGTGCCTGCACGGTCATCTCCGGACGCGCGAATCCCGCCTTCGCCTCATACAGGGCGATGTCTTCCGGATGCGGGGTCAACGTCGGATAGCGGCGCGCGATAGCGGTCGCGTCGAGTATTTCGTGCGGGAGGTCCCATTCCAGGCTGGCGCGTCGGCTTCCCGCGACGGTGAGGCAGTCCGGCGGTCCGATGAACAGGCCGCCGGTGAGGCGGTAGACCTCGCGGGCGGTGTCGGCGGCGAGCTGCTCCCACAACTCGTATGCCCGCAGCAACAGCGGCACGTACGCCGGGTCCTCGAAGTAAGACTGTCGGATGATGCGCGATCCGCCGTGGCTGGATCCCTTGTCGTGCGCAGCGGTGAACTTCTCCAGTCCCAGGACGCGTTGACCCCTGGCCGCGAGGTGATACGCAGCGGCGCTGCCCATCCCGCCGAGGCCGATGACGATGACGTCGTAACCCACTGATGTCCTTTCTGCTCCTCGCGTGCGCGGCCGTCCTTTCTGCTCCTCGCGTGCGCGGCGGCGCTACCTCTTGATCCGGGCCATCTCGGGGTCGACGACGGGCTCGGCGTGCACGATGGCGCCGAACCTGGTGCCCCGGTAGTCGACCGTGACGGCGTCGCCCACCTCGGTAGCCGAGGGCAGCCAGGCGTAGGCGATGGTGCGCCCGACCGTCGGCGAATAGCCCGCGCTGGTCACATATCCGGCGCATCGGTCCCCGACGAAGACCGGTTCCTTGCCGAGGGCGACTGCGCCCGGTTCGTCGAAGACGATGCTGCGCAACAGGTACCGCGGTGCACCCGCCTGTTCGAGCGCCGCCTTGCCGATGAAGTCGGCCTTGTTCATCTTCACCGCGAAGTCGACTCCGGCCGCGGCGGGCAGGTGCTCGGCCGTCATGTCGGTGCCCCAGAGCCGGTAGCCCTTCTCGATGCGCAGGCAGTTGAAGGCGATCCGCCCTGCGGCGATCACCTCGTGTCGCCCGCCTGCCTCGAAGAGCAGATCCCACAGCGCCGCACCGTATTCCGCGCTGGTGTAGATCTCCCAGCCGAGTTCTCCGACATAGGAGACGCGCATCATCGTGACGGGTATCGCACCGAGGTAGGTCTGCAGCGCCCGGAAGTACTTGAACTTCTCGTGCGACAGGTCGTCGGGACACAGCGGTGCCACCATGTCGCGGGCCAGCGGACCCCACACGCCGACGCAACACGTGCCGCCGGTGATGTCGCGCAGTGTCACCCCCTCGGGAAGATGGCGGCTGAACCAGTCGAAGTCCATCGGCCCGTTGACGGCGACCTGGAACCGGGCGTCGGCCAGCCGGGCGACGGTGATATCGCTGCGGATGCCGCCGCTTTCGTCGAGCAGCATCGTGTACGTCACCGATCCGACGCTCTTGTCGACGTTGTTGGAGGTCATCTGCTGCAGGAACGCGGCGGCGCCTGCGCCTGCGATCTCGTAGCGGGTCAGCGGCGTCATGTCGTACATCGCGACCCGCGTACGGGTCCAGTGCGCCTCTGCGATCGAGATCGGTGACCAGAACCGCGCCGACCAGTCGTCACGCTCCGGAAACGGCAGGCCTTCGGTCGCGGAGCCGTTGTGCCAGTCCGGCATTCGCCTCGAACCAGGCCGGGCGCTCCCAGCCGCCGCCCTCGTAGAAGAACGCACCGAGTTCTTTCTGCCGCTCGTAGAACGGGCTGGTGCGCAGACCGCGCAGCGCAGTGCGGAACTGATACGGGTGGACGATGTCGTAGACCTCGACGAACGCCTGCGAGCTGGTCTGCGAGATGAATTCGGGGCTGCGGGCCACGTCCTCGAACCGGTAGAGGTCGCATTCGTGCACGTCGATCGAGGGTGTCCCGTCGACGATCCACTCCGCGGTGGCCTTCGCCACGCCTGCGGAGTGGGTCACCCACACCGCCTCGGCGACCCAGAACCCGCTCAGGTCGCGGTGCTCCCCGATGATCGAGAAGCCGTCCGGCGTGAAGGAGAAGATGCCGTTGAAGGCCTCTTCGACCTTCGAATCGTGTAGCGCCGGAATCAGTTCTGCCGCCGCCGACCATGCAGGCGCGAAATCCTCTTCGGTGAACGGCAGCATCGACGGCATCGGTTCGCCCGCGGTGTCGGCCACCAGCGTGGACAGGTCCACGGGCATCGGCCGGTGACCGTATGACCCGATGCCGAGGCGGTCGACGTGCTCGCGAAAATACAGGTCCTGATCCTGATGGCGCAGGATCGGCAGTCCCGCCTCCGACTGCTCGGTGTTGCGGCCGACGAGGGCTGGGATCTGACCGGTGCGGGCGTACTGGTGGGCCATCGGCACCAGCGGCACGACCAGGCCGACGTCCTTGGCCAGCTGCGCGCCCCAGAACCCGGCCGCGCACACCACGATGTCGGCGTCGATCACGCCGTCCGTCGTGCGCACACCCGCTACTCGGCCGCGCTGCTCGACGATTGCTACGACCTCGGTGTGTGGCACGAATCGGGCGCCACGGGCGCTCGCCCGCGCGGCCTGGGCTTCGACGGCGCGAACGGCCTTCGCCAGCCCGTCCGACGGGGTGTGAAAACCACCCAGAACGCGGTCGGCAACGATGAGCGGGTGGAGCCCTACGCATTCGGCCGGGCTGAGGAGGCGGCCCTCGATCCCCCACGCGGCGGCCCAGCCGGCCTTGCGGTGCAGGTCGGCGAGGCGCTCGGGCGTGGTGGCCACTTCGAGGCCGCCCACCTGGTTGAAGACGGGGCCGTCGGGATGCTCCAGCGAGCAGAACTTGTCGATCGTGTAGGTGGCGAACGCGCTCATCGTCTTGGACGGGTTCGTCGCGAACACCAGTCCCGGGGCGTGCGAGGAGGATCCCCCTGTGGTGAACATCGGGCCGCGGTCGACCACGGTGAGGTCGGTTAATCCGCGTGCGGTGAGCTCGTCGGCGAGGGCGGCCCCGACGACTCCGGCACCGATCACGACAACTTTTGGCATGGGGAAGCCGATCTGTGGACGGTTGCGCATAGCGCAACCTGTTGCGTGCTGCGCAACACATACTTCACGCACCGAGCGCGAGCGTCAACCGGACACGCAGATGAGAGTGCTGGGAAGCTGCTGTGAGCTGGGTGTTGGCGGGGGCGGGCTACTCGCCTTGGTCGGCGGCTTCCTCGGGGAGCACGGCGTCGAGTGCCGAGCCGGTGATCCGCCGGAAGGCCCGCCGCGGACGGTTGACGTCCAGGATGGCGACCTCGAGCGTGTCCGGGCCGAGGCTGCGCGTGTCCGAGCCGTTGCCCCCCGCCTTCAGCGCCTCGACGGCGATCTTCACCGCGTCGGAGAGCTTGGTGTGCTCCGCATAGGACTCGTTGAGCTTCTCGATGATCGGTTCCGTGGTGCCGCCCATCACCACGAAGTGTGGCTCGTCGGCGATCGAACCGTCATAGGTGATGCGGTAGAGCTCAGGTGACTTGGTCTCGCCGAAGTGGGCGACCTCGGCCACGCACAGCTCGACCTCGTACGGCTTGGCCTGCTCGGTGAAGATCGTGCCGAGCGTCTGCGCGTACACGTTCGCCAGCTGACGGCCGGTGACGTCGCGGCGGTCGTAGGCGTAGCCGCGGGTATCGGCGAACTGAATGCCGCCGCGACGCAGGTTGTCGAATTCGTTGAATCGGCCGACGGCCGCGAACCCGACCCTGTCGTACAGCTCGCTGACCTTCTGCAGCGACCGCGACGGGTTCTCCGCGACGAACAGCACGCCCGAGTCGTAGGCGAGCACCACGACACTGCGGCCGCGAGAGATACCTTTGCGCGCGAGCTCCGAACGCTCGCGCATCGCCTGCTCGGGCGAGATGAAATACGGAAAGCTCACGAGTCGCCCCGCGCATCGGTCGACGGACCGGATGTGTGGCGGAATGTGTCTTCGCGAGAACGGCTTTCGATGACTTCACGCGCCAGTGCCGCGATCCGCTCTTCGGCCACCTCCTCGGCGCCGTCGGCTCCGAGCACCACCGCGGTCGGGTAGATGCCGCGGACCAGATCCGGGCCACCGGTCGCGGAGTCGTCGTCGGCGGCATCGTACAAGCCCTCGATGGCCACCCGCAGCGCCGAATCGGCGTCGGTGACCTGGGCGTACAGCTTCTTGATCGAGGACTTGGCGAAGATCGAGCCAGACCCCACCGACTGATAGCCCTCTTCCTCGAAGTTCCAGCCACCCGCGGCGTCGAACGAGACGATGCAGCCCGCCGTCTCCGGGTTCGGGTCGTCGAGGTCGTAGCCGGCCAGCAGCGGCAGCGCAACGAAGCCCTGCAGCGCCGCACCGAGGTTTCCGCGGACCATCGTCGCCAACCGGTTCACCTTGCCCGGGAACGTCAGCGGGACACCCTCGACCTTCTCGTAGTGCTCGAGCTCGACGGCATACAGGCGGGCGAACTCGACGGCGATCGCCGCGGTGCCCGCGATGCCCGTCGCGGTGTAGTCGTCGGTGATGTACACCTTCTTCACGTCGCGGCTGGCGATCATGTTGCCCTGGGTGGCGCGGCGGTCGCCCGCCATCACCACACCGCCGGGATAGGTGAGCGCGACGATCGTGGTGCCGTGCGGCAGCCCGTCGCCGGCGGCCGCACCGATGTGGCCGGCGTTCATCGGAAGGAGGTCGGGCGCCTGTCGGCGCAGGAGATCAGAGAAAGACGACAGGTCCATACGCAAGGCGTCTGCCACTGAGGGTGCTCCGGGAAGGAGGGACGGGATGGACTGCTGATCGCGGTGCGGCCAGCTCACTGTCCGCCCTTCTGGACGTATGCGCGCACGAAGTCTTCCGCGTTCTCCTCGAGCACGTCATCGATCTCGTCGAGCAGATCGTCGGTGTCCTCGGCCAGCTTCTCGCGACGCTCCTGCCCGGCGGCCGTGCTGCCGGTGAGGTCGTCGTCCTCGCCGCCGCCACCGCCACGCTTGGTCTGCTCTTGAGCCATCGCTGCCTCCACCCATTGTCATCGGCGGGCCGTGTAGCCGCCCGCCGGTTCCTCCACCCTACCGTTCGGCGGTCGGATTGCCCGGCATAGCGCGGCTAGTTCGTGAGCTGCTGTACTAGTTCGGCAGCGCTGTCCACGGAGTCCAGGAGTGCACCGACGTGCGCTTTACTGCCGCGCAACGGCTCGAGCGTGGGAATCCGCACGAGCGAGTCACCACCGAGATCGAAGATCACCGAGTCCCAGCTGGCGGCGGCGATGTCGGCGCCGAAGCGGCGCAGGCACTCTCCGCGGAAGTACGCGCGGGTGTCGGTCGGCGGATTGTCGACCGCGTCGCGCACCTGCTGCTCGGTGGTCAGCCGCTTCATCGAACCGCGCGCCACCAACCGGTTGTAGAGCCCCTTGTCGAGGCGCACGTCGGAGTATTGCAGGTCGACCAGGTGCAGCCGTGGCGCCGACCAGCTGAGGTTCTCCCGAGTGCGGAAACCTTCGAGCAGACGCAGTTTCGCGGGCCAGTCCAGGATCTCGGCGCACTCCATCGGATCCCGCTCGAGCAGGTCGAGCACGTGGGCCCAGGTCTCCACGACGTCGGCTGCGCGCGGATCGGGATCGCGGCTGTCCACCAGCTTCGCCACCCGGTCCAGGTAAATCCGTTGCAGCGCAAGGCCGGTCAGTTCACGGCCGTCGGCCAGCGCGACAGTGGCACGCAGCGACGGGTCGCGGCTGATGACGTGCACCGCGTGCACGGGCCGGGCGAGTGCGAGGTCGCTGAGGTCGGCTCCGATCTGGGGACCTTCCTCGATCAGATCCAACACCAGCGACGTGGCGCCGACCTTGAGGTAAGTGGAGGTCTCGGCGAGGTTCGCGTCCCCGATGATGACGTGCAGCCGCCGGTACTTGTCGGCGTCGGCGTGCGGCTCGTCGCGGGTGTTGATGATGCCGCGCTTGAGGGTGGTCTCCAGACCGACCTCGACCTCGATGTAGTCCGAGCGCTGCGAGAGCTGAAAGCCCGGCTCGTCACCCGAGGAGCCGATGCCGACCCGGCCGGATCCGGTGATCACCTGACGGGACACCAGGAACGGCGTCAGTCCGGCGATCACGGCCGAGAACGGCGTTTGCCGGCTCATCAGATAGTTCTCGTGAGAGCCGTAGGACGCGCCCTTGCCGTCGACGTTGTTCTTGTAGAGCTGAAGCTTGGCCGCCCCGGGCACGCTCGCCACGTGACGCGCGGCGGCCTCCATCACCCGCTCGCCCGCCTTGTCCCAGATCACCGCGTCCAACGGATCGGTGCATTCGGGCGCCGAATACTCTGGATGGGCGTGGTCCACGTACAGGCGGGCGCCGTTGGTCAGGATCATGTTGGCCGCACCGACCTCGTCGGCATCCACCACCGGCGGCGGTCCGGCCGACCTGCTCAGGTCGAAACCGCGGGCGTCGCGCAGTGGGGACTCCACCTCGTAGTCCCACCGGGTGCGCTTGGCCCGCTGGATGCCCGCGGCGGCGGCATACGCCAGCACCGCCTGCGTCGACGTCAGGATCGGATTCGCGGTCGGGTCGGACGGCGACGAGATGCCGTACTCGACCTCGGTGCCGATGATCCGCTGCATATCCCCAGCCTAGGTGACGAGGCGAAGTAGCCTGCGACGGTGCCATCGAAGCGGGGCGGGGGGAACAAGAACCCCTCAGCCGACGTCGTACTGCGGCGCGCGGCCGACCGGTGGTTTCTCGAGCGGGGCCTGCCCGGGGTGTTACGGCCGGGGGCGCTGGTGCGACGACTGTTGCCGCGGTCGGCCCCCGCGCTGGCGGCGTTCGCGGTGTCCATGGTGTTCTCCATCCTCATCGTTGCGATCACCGACAAGCACACGATCGACATCGACGGACAGCCCACCCGCACCGAGTGGTTCGTGTTGGGGATGCTGGTTCTGGTGCTTCCCGTAGCCGCGACGGTCGGCTGGCAGGTCTCGCGCATCACAAGCGTCCGCACCCGCACGGTCGCGGCCGTCGTTTCGGTGGGACTGGCGACCGTCGGCGGAGTGCTCGGCGGGCCGAGCCCTCGCATCGTCACAAACCTCGTCTTCGAAGGCATTGTGATCGTTGTCGCGTTGGCGCTCACCGCATGTGGCGCGGGTGCCATCTTGGGCTGGGGCCTGCGTACGGCGATGGCCAACCTCGCGTACCTCGGCCCGCTGTTCGTGCGCGCGTTGCCCGTCGTGCTCCTGACGGTGCTGGTCTTCTTCAACACCTACGTGTGGGCGATGGCATCGACCATCGGCAGGCCGAGGATGTGGGTCGCGGTGTCGTTCCTCGCACTGCTCGCGATCGCCTTCATCACGTCGGCCACGATGGAACGGGTAGGGCCGATGTTGGCGGGCGAGCGCCAGTCGGAGGACGACGACGTCCGGTTGTCGGGCACGCCGTTCGAGAAGATGCCACACCCCGCGGACGGCTATCCGCTGGCGCGTGTGGAGCGGTGGAATGTGGTCTTCGTGCTCACCACGTCGCAGGTGCTGCAGGTGGGTCTGGTGGCGATCGTGGCGGCATTGATCTTCCTGGTGCTCGGGCTGATACTGCTCAGCCCTGAATTGCTTGCGCAGTGGTCGCGCAACGGTCCGAGCGACGGCCAGTTCCTCGGTATGACTCTGCCGGTGCCGCAGTCGCTCATCCAGGTCAGCATGTTCCTGGCCGCGATGACGTTCATGTACATCAGCGCGCGCGCCGTCGGCGACGCCGACTACCGGGCGAGGTTCCTCGACCCGCTGATCGACGATCTGCGCCTGACCCTCGTGGCCCGCAGCCGATACCGCGCAGCCGTCTCCCCGCGCGCCTGACCCCCGCGACGTGCATTGCTCCTATGTCAAGCCGCGGCGGTGTCAAACAGCTACAGGTACTGACCCAGGTTCGACTCGGTGTCGATGGCCCGCGACGCGCTCGACGACTTACCGGTGACCAGCGTGCGGATGTAGACGATCCGCTCGCCCTTCTTACCCGAGATCCGGGCCCAGTCATCGGGATTGGTGGTGTTGGGCAGGTCCTCGTTCTCGGCGAACTCGTCGACGATCGAGTCGAGCAGATGCTGGATGCGCAGGCCCGGCTGCCCGGTCTCCAGCACCGACTTGATCGCGTTCTTCTTCGCGCGGTCGACCACGTTCTGGATCATCGCCCCGGAGTTGAAGTCCTTGAAGTACATGACTTCCTTGTCACCGTTGGCGTAAGTGACCTCGAGGAACCGGTTGTCGTCGATCTCGGCATACATCCGGTCGACGACCTTCTCGATCATCGCCTTGATGCAGGCCCCTCGGTCGCCGTTGAACTCGGCGAGGTCGTCGGCGTGCACGGGCAGTTCCTCGGTGAGGTACTTGCTGAAGATGTCTTGTGCCGCTTCAGCATCCGGGCGCTCGATCTTGATCTTGACGTCGAGACGACCGGGCCGCAGGATCGCGGGGTCGATCATGTCCTCGCGGTTCGACGCGCCGATCACGATGACGTTCTCCAGCCCCTCGACACCGTCGATCTCCGACAGCAGCTGCGGAACCACCGTAGTCTCGACGTCGGAGCTAACGCCCGTGCCGCGGGTGCGGAATATCGAGTCCATCTCGTCGAAGAAGACGATCACCGGGGTGCCCTCGGACGCCTTCTCGCGCGCCCGCTGGAAGATCAGCCGGATGTGCCGCTCCGTCTCGCCGACAAACTTGTTCAGCAGCTCGGGGCCCTTGATGTTGAGGAAGTACGACTTCGCCTCGCGGGCGTCGTCGCCGCGCACCTCGGCCATCTTCTTGGCCAGCGAGTTGGCCACCGCCTTGGCGATGAGCGTTTTCCCGCAACCAGGAGGCCCGTAGAGCAGGACGCCCTTGGGCGGCCGCAACGAGTACTCCCGGTAGAGCTCCTTGTGCAGGAACGGCAGCTCGACGGCGTCGCGGATCTGCTCGATCTGGCGACCGAGGCCGCCGATGTCGCTGTAGCTGACGTCGGGCACCTCCTCCAGCACCAGATCCTCGACCTCGGCCTTGGGGATGCGCTCGAACGCATAGCCGGCCTTGGTGTCGACCAGCAGCGAGTCGCCCGGACGCAGTTTGCGCGGCCGAAGGTCGTCGTCGCGGTCGTCGTCGTAGCGGTCCGGCAGGTCCTCGGTGGCCACCAACGGCTCGGCGAGCCAGACGATGCGCTCCTCGTCGGCGTGGCCGACGACGAGGGCGCGGTGGCCGTCGGCGAGGATTTCGCGCAGGGTGGAGATTTCCCCCACCGACTCATAGTTGCCGGCCTCGACGACGGTCAGCGCCTCATTTAGGCGCACCGTCTGACCCTGCTTGAGCACCTTCATGTCGATGTTGGGCGAGCACGTCAGCCGCATCTTGCGGCCGGAGGTGAAGACGTCGACCGTGTCGTCCTCCTGGACGCCGAGAAGCACGCCGTAACCGCTGGGCGGCTGACCGAGCCGGTCGACCTCCTCGCGCAGCGCCAGCAACTGCTGACGGGCCTCCTTGAGGGTCTCCATCAGCTTGGAGTTCCTGGCGGCAAGCGAATCGATCCTCGCCTCCAGCTGGTGCACGTCGCGCGCGCTGCGCAGACCGCTCTGGGGACCAACCGCGTTCTCCAGCTGCTCGCGCAGTACCGCCGCTTCGCGGCGCAGCTCTTCGAGCTCTGCCGCGTCGTCGCTGGACATCGGTGTCCCGTAGGGTTCAGAACGCTCTGGCTCGCTCATGGTGCGCTCCCTCCCTGCACCGGAAGTTGGTGCAGTAACAACCTCAAAGCTACCGGCGATTCAGCCTTTGTGTGTGGTGTAGGGATTCGACACACCAGCGACACTTGTTAACCTGATGCTTGAGTTCGGCCAATCGAAAGGAAAGACGTGACCCTGAAATCCCTCGTTACCGGCGTTGCAGGCGCCGCCGTGATGGGTGGTGCCGCGATGGGTGTGACGTCCATTGCATCCCCCGCCATCGCCTCGGCCGATTGCGTCGACCAGGGCACCCTGCAAGGTGTGCTGTCGACGCATCATCGCCCCCGATTTGCACTTCACATGCCCCGCCCAAGCGGGACCTGGTCCAGGGTGGCGTCGGCGTTGTCACGGGCCGCCTGGCCAACGGCGCAGCTGAAGAACGCGTACGCAGAGGGCACCCTGCCGACGGTGTCAGCGTGGACGCGCCCACCTGCGACGGCAACACCGCGACGTCCCGATCTCCGTCGGCGGGCAAGACCATGCCGATCACGTTCGTGAACGAATTGGGTACCGGTGGAAGGTCTCCGCATCGTCGGCGAATCCGCCGTGCTTGCCGCATTGCAGCTGAACCTGTCCAACGTGCGACAGCGGCCAACGGTGAATCCGTTGGTCGCTTTCGCGTTCTGTGGTCTCATCACTCGCCGGATGCAACAGCGACGCACCGCCCGCCGCACCCGAACCGTCGGCGACGACGCCGCCCGACCGCACCGGTCGCCCCGGTCTCCTCCCCTCTCCCAGCGCAGGCGGCGCTGATCGATGTGCTGACCCGGCTGTCGGATCCCGCGGTGGCGGGTGCCGACAAGATCGGCCTCGTCGAGATGGCCACCGCCGACGACGCCGCAGCGCTGGACAAATTCGGCAAGGCGCTGGCTGACAACGGGGCCCTGCCGCTGACGTTCGACGCCGTCGACCTCAAGTGGTCGGACACCGAGGCGGGCAACGTGGTCGCGACCGTCAACGTCACCACCGCCAACAGTCCCCCTGCGACGTTCAGCTTCCCGATGGAGTTCACGCCCGTGCCGGACGGATGGCAGCTGACCCGCAAGACCGCGGACCTGCTGCTCGACTTCGGGCAGGGGGCGACCGCGCCGTCGCCTCCCCCGTGACACTGCGCCATGTGGATCGGCTGGCTGGAATTCGACCTGCTGCTCGGTGACGTGCGCTCGCTCAAACAGAAGCGCTCCGTGGTGCGGCCGGTGATCGCCGAGCTGCACCGCAGGTTCGGCGTCTCGGCGGCCGAGACCGGTTTCCAGCAGCTGCACCGGCGCGCAGGCGTCGGCATGGCCGTCGTCTCGGGCGACCGTTCCCACGTGGTCGATGTCCTCGACGCCGCCGAGCGCCTGGTCGCCTCGAGGCCGGAGTTGGAACTGCTGTCGACCAGGCGCGGCTTGCACCGTAGCGACGATTAAACCTGCCGCTTGCGCCGCAGCGGCATCGGCGCCACCGTTCCAGGAGCGAGCTTGCGGGCACTGATCAGAAACGCAGTATGACCGCGCATGCTCTGCTGGGGACGCACGGCGAGCCCCACCACGTGCCAGCCCCGCTGCATCGTCTCCCACGCCCTCGGTTCGGTCCAGCATTGCTGCTCGCGCATCGCCTCGACGGTGCGCGACAACTGCGTCACCGTCGCCACGTAGACCATCAGGACTCCGCCGGCCACCAGCACCTCGGCGATCTTGACGAGCACCTCCCAGGGCGCCAGCATGTCCAGCACGACCCGGTCCACCTCGGGCCCGGTGTAGTCGGCGACGTCGGCGACGACCAGCTCCCAGTTCTCGGGCAGCTCGCCGAAGAATGTCGCCACGTTGCGCGAGGCGTGCTCGGCGTGGTCGTCGCGCACGTCGTAGGACACCACCCGACCACCGGGTCCGACGGCACGCAGCAGCGAACACGTCATCGCACCCGAGCCCGCACCGGCCTCCAGGACCCGGGCGCCGGGAAAGATGTCGCCTTCGTGGACGATCTGGGCCGCGTCCTTGGGGTAGATCACCTGCGCGCCGCGGGGCATCGACATCACGTAGTCGACGAGCAGCGGCCGCAGCACCAGGAACGGGTCGCCGTTGGCGGACTTGACCACGCTGCCCTCCGGCAGTCCGATCACGCTGTCGTGGGTGATCGCGCCGCGGTGGGTGTGGAACTCACCGCCGGTGGCCAGCACCATCGTGTAGTGCCGGCCCTTCACGTCGGTGAGCTGCACGCGGTCGCCGACGGCGAACGGACCGGTCCTCGACACAGCTGTTCAGCCTGCCAGCAGACGCGCCGACGCAGGTGCCCGGGTTGTCGGACAGAGGCCATAAGCTGCCGGTCATGGACCAGCACGAGGTCCCGCCTCGGCTACCGGAGCATCGAAGGCCGGCACTGTCGCCGTCGCGGGCCAGCGACTTCAAGCAGTGCCCGCTGCTGTACCGGTTCCGTGCGATCGACCGGTTGCCGGAGCCGACGTCGGCTGCGCAGCTTCGCGGTTCCGTGGTCCATGCGGCGCTCGAGCAACTCTATGGATTGCCTGCCGGCGACCGCGTCCCCGAAACGGCCAAAGCCCTGGTCGCCCCGGCATGGGACCGCATCGTCGCCGAAAGGCCCGACCTCGCCGACGACGTCGATCCCGCCGTGCGCGCGGAGCTGTTGGACGAAGCCAGGGCGCTGCTGTCGGGGTACTACCGCCTGGAGGATCCGACGCGGTTCGACCCCGAGAGCTGTGAACAGCGCGTTGAAGTGGAACTCGCCGACGGCACACTGCTGCGCGGGTTCGTCGACCGCATCGACGTGGCGCCCACCGGCGAAATGCGCGTGGTCGACTACAAGACGGGCAGAGCGCCACCGGAAGCGCGCGCGCTGGCCGAGTTCAAGGCGATGTTTCAGATGAAGTTCTACGCCGTCGCGTTGTTGCGCTCGCGCGGCGTGCTGCCCACCCGGCTGCGGTTGCTGTATCTGGCGGACGGTCAGGTCCTCGACTACACCCCCGATCTCGATGAGCTGGAACGGTTCGAGAAGACGTTGATCGCGATCTGGCGTGCCATCCAAACCGCGGGCGTCACAGGCGATTTCCGTCCGCACCCGTCGCGACTGTGCGACTGGTGCGCCCACCACGCGCACTGCCCGGTGTTCGGCGGCACGCCGCCGCCCTATCCGGGATGGCCGCAAGATCCCGCCGAAGGCGGCGGCCCGGGTGACGATGCGGTGTTGTTCTCCGCGGATTCCGCCGCGTGAGCGCGCAAACCTTGTTGATCCACCGCCGTGTCAGCGGGCTTTCAGGCGTTCGCCGAGCAGACCGGACGGCGGTGCATGAACGGCGCCTGGCGCGACAAGGTGTCGGCCGGCTTCACGAACTCCGGGGCCAAGGCCGACGACAAGATGCACACGCTGACTTCGTTGGCGGTGTTCGCCGCTCAGCACCATATGCACTGGGTCAACCTGGGATTGGGCGCGGGGTGGAACAGCTCGTCGGGCAGCGAGGACGATCTCAACAGGCTCGGCTTCTGGCTGGGCGCTGGGGCGCAGACCGACGTGGACGCCGACCGGGACCAGGTGCACGCCTCCGACGTCGCGACATGGCAACACCTGGGGCGGCGCGTCGCGCTGGTCGCCCGGCAATTCAACCTCGGTCGAGCGGCTTCATCTCCTGCAGCATCGTCGGCACCAGCTCACTGACCGTCGGATGGATGTGCATCGTGCGGGAGATCGCGGTGTACGGATCGTCGGCCGACATGATGTCGAGGATCGAGTGGATGACCTCGTCACCGCCGACGCCCAGGATGGCCGCGCCAAGAATCTCTTTGGTATCGGCATCGACGACCACCTTCATGAAGCCCTGCGTCTCGCCCTTCTCGACCGCCCGGCCCACCCGCGTCATCGGTCGCTTGCCCACCAACGCTTTTCGGCCCGATTTCCGCACCTCGTCGACGGTCATGCCGGCGCGACCGAGCGGCGGGTCGATGTACAGCGCATAGGTGGGCACGCGGTGGCTGATCCGCCGTGGGTCGTCGTCGAATAGGTTGGCCGCCACGATCTCGAAGTCGTTGTAGGAGGTGTGAGTGAAGGCGCCCCGGCCGTTGCAGTCGCCCATCGCCCAGATGTGCTCGACATTGGTCCGGCACTGGTCGTCGACAACGACGTTTCCGCGCGCGTCGGTTTCTACCCCCGCATTCTCCAGGCCGAGATCGTCGGTGTTGGGCCGCCGTCCGATCGCCATCAGCAGGTGAGAGCCCGAGATCGGTGTCGCGCCCTCATGGGGCGTGACCTCGAACCCGTTGCCCGCCTTGCGGAACGAGATCGCGGTGGCATCGAGTTCGACGGCGATTCCTTCGTTTTCCAGTATCTCCTTGATGGCCGCGGACACGTCCTCGTCTTCGCGTGAGGTCAGCCGCGATCCCTTCTCGATGACGGTGACCTTCGCGCCGAAGCGCCGGTACATCTGTGCGAACTCCAGCGCGATGTAGCTGCCGCCGATGATGATGAGATGCTCCGGCAGTGTGTCCAGTTCCAGGATGCCCACGTTGGTCATGTACTCGATACCGGCCAGCCCCGGCATGTCCGGAACCACCGCCCGCCCACCGACGTTGAGGAAGATCCTGTCGGCCCGCAGGAGCCGGTCGCCGACCCGCACCGTGTGGGGATCGGTGAATCGCGCGTGCCCGCGGATCAGCGTGCAATTGTCCATGCCCTGGAGCCAGGACTCGACGCCCTCCCGGTCGGCGATCATGATCTTGTCCTTGCGGGCCTTGACCTTCGTCATGTCCACGCTGACATCGCCTGTGCCGATGCCGTATTCGACGCCCCGGCGAGCTGTCGCAGCGGTATGAGCACTTGCGACAAGAGTTTTCGTCGGAATACAGCCGGTGTTCACGCAGGTGCCCCCGACCAGCTTGCGTTCGATCACCGCGACCGTCTGTCCTGCTGCGGTCAGCCTGCCTGCCAAAGGTGGGCCCGCCTGGCCGGCACCGATGACGATTGCATCGAATTGCTCTGGCGCAGCGGACATTCAGATGACCGATGCCAACGCCACGACCGCGAACCCCCCGACTATTGCGATGGCGTCCTCGACGAGCGCGACCGGGAGGTCGCGTCCGCCGGTGGCCGCCACCAGCCGCTTGCGCCCCTCCGCGCCTCCCAGTGTGCCGATCACGGCGCCGATCAAGGCTGCACCGACGGCGCCGACGACAACCCACGCCGTGGGGTTGAGCACGGCGCCCGTGGCGAGCACGGCGCCGGAGAAGGCGCCGGTGATCAGCCTGGTCACGAACTGCATCGGCACTCGCCTGCTCGGCGTTTTCGGCAGTTGGTCGGTCACCAGCTCCCCCAGCGCCAGGATCGTCAGCACCGCGACCGCTATCGGATGCGAGACCCACTGTGCCCAGGTGGAGTCCAGACTGAGCCACCCGATCGCGCCGGCCCAGGCGACGACCGCAGGCGCGGTGAGCGCACGCAGCCCGGCCACCAGACCGATCAACAGAGCCAACAGCAGAACAAGGAAGTACGTCATGCGAGCCTCTCAGACCGGGGAGAACGTCATCCGGACGCTAGCACGCAGAGCCGGTCGGGACCGGTCTTCAGAAGCGGCAGAACCTGATGTCCGAGGCCAGAATCGCCTTCGCGCCGATGGCCGCCAACTCGTCCATGATGGCGTTGACGTCACGGCGCGGGACCAGTGCACGCACCGCCACCCACGCCGCGTCGGCCAGAGGCGCGATGGTCGGCGACTCGAGGCCGGGCGTCACGGCGGTGGCGGCCTCCAGCACGGTGCGCGGACAGTCGTAGTCGAGCATCAGGTACTGCTGGCCGAACACCACGCCCTGGATCCGCGCGGCCAACTGCTCACGCGCGGCGGCATTGTCGTCACCGGGTTCGGTGTTCTCGATCAGCACCGCCTCCGAATCACACAGCGGCTCGCCGAAGGCCACCAGGTCGTGCAGCCCGAGCGTGCGGCCGGAGCCGACCACGTCGGCGATGGCGTCGGCGACCCCCAGAGCGACAGAGATCTCGACGGCACCGTCAAGGCGGATGACGGTGGCCTCAATCCCGTTGGCCGCCAGATCCTTTCGAACGAGGTTCGGGAACGCGGTGGCGATTCGCTTGCCGGCTAGATCGGCGACTGTCCAGTCCCGCACCGCAGGGGCGGCGTACCGGAACGTCGACGACCCGAAGCCCAGTGCCAGCCGCTCGCGGACATTCGCGTCGGATTCGGCGGCCAGATCCCGGCCGGTGATACCGAAATCCAGCTGCCCCGATCCGACGTAGATCGCGATGTCCTTGGGGCGCAGGAAGAAGAACTCGACACCGTTGACCGGGTCGATGACCGTCAGATCCTTCTGATCGGACCGTCGACGGTAACCGGCCTCCGAGAGGATTTCGGCAGCGGGTTCGCTCAGCGTGCCCTTGTTGGGCACGGCGACCCGCAGCATGCCGTTCACAGCTTCTCGTAAACGTCGTCGAGGGACAGGCCGCGGGAAATCATCAGCACCTGCGTCCAGTACAGCAACTGGCTGATCTCCTCGGCCAGCGCGTCGTCTCCTTCGTGCTCGGCGGCCAGCCACACCTCGCCGGCCTCCTCGAGGATCTTCTTGCCCAGCCCGTGCACGCCGCCATCCAGCGCGGCGACGGTGCCGCTACCGTCCGGCCGGGTGCGCGCCTTGTCGCTGAGTTCGGCGAACAGCGCGTCGAAGGTCTTCACGGCTCGCGATTGTTTCACGGGAGGGCCGTGCGGGTCACGCGGGTTACGGCGAGCCGGCCTCGGCCTTGGTCTCGTGAGCCTCGCGGTGCATGTCTTCCAGGTGTTTGCCCTTGGTTTCGTCGACCCACTTCCAGACGAACAGGAACGACAAGAACGCGCATATCGCGTAGAAGCCGTAGGCGCCGCCCAGGTGGTCGCGCAACCCCGGGAAGGTCACGGTGATCAACCAGTTGGCCACCCACTGACCCGCCGCGGCAAGGCCGAGGGCGGCTGCCCGGATGCGGTTGGGGAACATCTCGCCCAGCAACACCCAGACCATCGGCCCCCACGACATGCCGAACGACACCACGAAGAGGTTGGCGGCGACCAGGGCGATCGGACCGGAGGCGCCCGGGAGGTTCGGCACCAGCTCACCTTCGTCGTTCGGTTGCAGTTCTGCCACGAAGCCGAAGATGATCGCCATCGTGCCCAGTGTGACCGCCATCCCGACCGAACCGACCAGCAGCAGCGGTTTCCGCCCGACCTTGTCCACCAGCGCGATCGCGATCAGCGTGGTCGCGATGTTGGTCACCGACGTGATGACGGTGATGATGAACGCCGCGCTTTCGCCGAATCCCACGGCCTCCCAGAGGATGTTGGAGTAGTAGAAGATCACGTTGATGCCGACGAACTGCTGGAACACGGACAGTCCCAACCCAACCCACACGATTCCGTAGATGCCACCGGTCGGCTTGCGCAGGTCGGCCCACGACGGCGGCTTCTCGGCTTTCAGCGATTCCTGGATCCTGGTGATCGTCACCTCCAGGTTCTTCTCGCCGAGCAGCACCGACAGAACCTTGCGGGCCTCCGGAATGCGGTATTTCGCGACGAGGTAGCGCGGCGACTCGGGAATGGTGAATGCCAGCACACCGTAGAGGATCGCCGGCAACGCCATCATGAGGAACATCCAGCGCCAGGCCTCCAGCCCCAGCCACAGGTCTTCGCTGGAGCCACCGGCCAAATGCGCCAGCAGGTAGTCGATCGCCAGCGACAGGAAGATGCCCGTCACGATCGCCAGCTGTTGCAGCGAGCCGAGCCGCCCGCGGATGCGCGGCGGCGAGGTCTCCGCGATGTACATCGGCGCGATGACGGAGGCCACGCCGACGCCGATGCCGCCGATGATCCGGAACACCACCAGCATCCAAACACCGCTCGGCAGTCCGAGGTAGAAATCGTCGTTGGTGCCCACGAAGTTCACGGATAGGCCGGCACCGATCGCGCTGATCAAGAACAGCAGAGCCGCGATCTTCATCACGGCTATCCGGCCGATCTTGTCGGCGAGCCTGCCTGCCGTGATCGCGCCGATGGCCGCCCCGAGTAGCGCCGACGCCACGGCGAACCCCAGCTTGAAACCGCCGACGCCGAACGTGTCCTCGATCGCCGACACGGCCCCGTTGATGACGGCGCTGTCGTAGCCGAACAGAAGGCCGCCGAGCGCGGCGACGGATGCTATTCGGACGACGCGTCCGCTGTGCTCGGATTCCTCGTAATCCAAGCCGGATGCCGAATCCCCGACGGGCCCGTGAGTCATGTCAGACCTTCCCGCAGCATGGCGTGATGCGGATCACATTCAATCACAGGGGCGCGTCAGGCGGTGCGTTCTCCGAACTGCGTAATCAGCTGGGAATGGATGGCACGCAGGTCGGCGGGGTCGAGTCCGGTCAGCGAGGAAACACGCCGTCGCCGGGTGCCACCGGGCACCTCGACGTCGTTGGGCACCACCAACACCGGGCAACCGGCACGCTCTGCCGCGGCGCTTCCGGTGACCGAGTCCTCGACGGCCAAGCACTCCTGTGGCTTGCGGCCCAGCAACGCCGCCGCACGCAGGTACGGGTCGGGCGCGGGTTTGCCATCAGCCACCTCGTCGCCGCACACCGTGGCCGAGAAATATCGGCGGCCAATACCGTTCAATGCGCGCTCGGTGAGGGCACGCTGGGTGTTGGTAACCAGCGCCATCGGAGTGCCTTCGGCGGCAAGCGCTTCCAACAGCTCTTTCGCCCCGGCGCACCACGGCAAACCGCCGTCGAACAGATCTGCGGTGTAGTCGTTGAGCCAACGGGAGGACTCGGCCATCGCCGACGGATCGAGGTCGCGCCCGAGATCGGTGTAGATGATCCGCATCGTGTTCTCCGCAACGCTGCCGATCATCGAGGCGCGCACGGGGGGCGTCAGCTCACCGCCGAGTTTCTCGTACAGCGCCGCAAGCGAGACGTCCCACACCTTCTCGGAGTCGACAAGGGTGCCGTCCATGTCCCACAGGACAGCCTTCATGACGCATTCACCGCCGCCTCCAAACTCGCGGCCACAGCCCCGGATTCGATGAGTGCGGCCGTGAGATCCTCGACAGTCTCGCGCGCATTGATTAAGGATGCCCCGGATGGAGTCGGTGATACCCGGCGGCCGGCTGCGCTGCCGCGCAGGAAGGTGAACCGAAATCGTTCGGCTGCATGGTCTTCCGGCTCGGCGAGCATGACGCCGTCACAGCTCAGTCCTCCGGGTTGTAGCCGAGGTTGGGGGCGAGCCAGCGTTCGGCCTCCTTCAGGGTCCAGCCCTTGCGCCTCGCGTAGTCGGCGACCTGGTCCTGCGCTATCCGGCCGACCACGAAGTATTGCGACTGCGGGTGCGAGAAGTACCAACCGCTGACGGCAGCACCGGGCCACATCGCCATCGACTCGGTCAGCTCAATACCGGTGCGCTCCTTGACATCCATCAACTCCCAGAGCGTCGCCTTCTCGGTGTGTTCCGGGCAGGCCGGGTAGCCGGGGGCAGGCCGGATCCCCCGGTACTTCTCACCGATCAGTGCGTCGTTGTCCAGCTGCTCGTCGGGCTGGTACCCCCAGAGCTCCTTACGGACCCGTTGGTGCATCCGTTCGGCGAACGCCTCTGCCAGCCGGTCGGCGAGCGACTCCAGCAGTATCGCGTTGTAGTCGTCGTTGGCCGCCTTGAACTCGGCGATCCTGTCGTGGATACCGAGCCCCGTGGTGACCGCGAAGGCGCCGACGTAGTCGGCCAGACCGGTGCGCTTGGGCGCGACGAAATCGCCAAGGGACCGGTTCGGGACACCGTCCCGGTGCTCGCCCTGCTGGCGCAAGTTGTGCAACGTGGTCAGCACCTCGGTACGGGTCTCGTCGGTGTAGACCTCGATGTCGTCACCGACCGCGTTCGCCGGGAAAAAGCCGATCACGCCGTTGGCGGTCAGCCACTTCTCCTTGATCATGGTGTCGAGCATCTCCTGGGCGTCGTCATACAGCTTGCGGGCCGTCTCGCCCGACACCGGGTTGTTGAGGATGTCGGGGAACCTGCCCTTCATCTCCCAGGCGTTGAAGAACGGCTGCCAGTCGATGTACTCGCGCAGCTCGGCGAAGTCGTAGTCGCCGAACTCCCGCACGCCGAGGCCCTGGGCGGGCACCGGCGGCGTGTAGCCGTCCCATTCGACCGGCGTCCGGTTCGCCCGCGCCTTCTCGAGCGTCAGCATCGGCCGCTCGCTCTTCTGCGCATGCCGTTCGCGCAGGGACGCATAGTCGGCCTCGGTGGCCTCCAGCAGGGCAGGCCGTTGCTTGTCATCGAGCAGCGCCGCGGCGACCGGCACCGAACGGGAAGCGTCCTTGACCCAGACCACCGGACCGCTGCGACGCGGCGCGACCTTCACGGCCGTGTGGGCACGCGAGGTGGTCGCGCCGCCGATCAGCAGCGGGATCTCCAGCCCCTGGCGCTCCATCTCGACGGCGAAGTTGACCATCTCGTCCAGGGACGGGGTGATCAGGCCGGACAGCCCGATGATGTCGGCGTCGTGCTCCTTCGCCGCGTCCAGGATCTTCTGGGCGGGCACCATCACGCCGAGGTCGATCACCTCGTAGTTGTTGCACTGCAGCACGACCCCGACGATGTTCTTGCCGATGTCGTGGACGTCGCCCTTCACGGTCGCCATCACGATCGTGCCGTAGGTCTCCTTCGAAGCCGCAGCTCCGGACTGTTCCTTCTCCGCCTCGATATAGGGCAGCAGGTACGCGACGGCCTTCTTCATCACCCGGGCCGACTTCACGACCTGCGGCAGGAACATCTTGCCTGCGCCGAAGAGGTCGCCGACGACGTTCATACCGTCCATCAGCGGGCCCTCGATCACCTCGATCGGGCGGCCCCCTGCCGCAGCGATCTCCGCCCGCAGTTCCTCGGTGTCGGCATCGACATTCGCGTCGATGCCCTTGACCAGGGCGTGCGTGATCCGTTCACGGATCGGGAGGCTGCGCCACTCCGCTGCGACCGGGTCGTCGGCCTTCTCCGAGCTGTTGAACCGTTCGGCGATCTCCAGCAGCCGTTCGGCCGCGTCCTCGCGACGGTTCAGCACGACATCCTCGATGCGGTCCCTCAGCTCGGGGTCGATCGACTCATAGGGCACCAGCGCACCCGCGTTGACGATGCCCATGTCCAGGCCGGCCTTGATGGCGTGGTACAGGAACACCGCGTGGATCGCCTCGCGGACGGGGTTGTTGCCCCGGAACGAGAACGACACGTTCGAGATGCCGCCGGAGATGTGCACCCCGGGGAGGTTCTCCTTGATCCAGGCGCAAGCCTCGATGAAGTCGATCCCGTACGTCGCGTGCTCCTCGATACCGGTCGCCAACGCGAAGCAGTTCGGGTCGAAGATGATGTCCTCGGGCGGGAAGCCGACCTCCTCGGTCAGGATCCGGTAGGCGCGGCCGCAGATCTCCTTGCGCCGCTCCAAGTTGTCGGCCTGGCCCTGCTCGTCGAAGGCCATCACGACGACGGCGGCGCCGTACTTGCGGCACAGCCGTGCCTCGCGGACGAACTTCTCCTCGCCCTCCTTCATGGAGATCGAGTTGACGATCGGCTTGCCCTGCACGTTCTTCAGGCCCGCCTCGATGACCTCCCACTTCGACGAGTCGATCATCACCGGGACGCGGCTGATGTCCGGCTCGGCCGCGATCAGCTTGGTGAAGCGGTCCATCGCGGCGACGCCGTCGATCATGCCTTCGTCCATGTTGATGTCGATGACCTGCGCACCGACCTCGACCTGCTGCAGGGCGACCGACAGCGCGGTGTCGTAGTCCTCGGCCTTGATCAGGTTGCGGAACCGGGCGGAGCCGGTGATGTTGGTGCGCTCACCGATGTTCACGAACAGCGAGCCGTCGGTGATGTTGAGCGGCTCGAGGCCCGCGAGCCGGGTGGCCACCGGGATCCCCGGCAGCGGGCGCGGCGGCTTGCCCTCGACGACCTTGGCGATCTCGGCGATGTGCGGCGGCGCCGTGCCGCAGCACCCGCCGACCAGGTTGACCAGGCCGGCCTCGGCAAACTCGGCGATGTAACCGGCCTGATGCTCCGGGTCCTCGTCGTACTCGCCGAACGCGTTCGGCAGACCGGCGTTCGGGTAGCAGGACACGAAGGTGTCCGCGATGCGCGCCATCTCGGCGATGTAGGGCCTCATCTCCGGCGCGCCCAGCGCGCAGTTGAGGCCGACTGCGAGCGGCTTCGCGTGCCGGATCGCATTCCAGAACGCCTCGGTGACCTGACCGGACAGCGTCCGGCCGGAGGCGTCGGTGATGGTGCCCGAGATGATCAGCGGCCAGCGGCGCCCGCGCTCCTCGAACAGCGTCTCGACGGCGAACACCGCCGCCTTGGCGTTCAGCGAGTCGAAGATGGTCTCGACGATGAGGAGGTCGGCACCCCCGTCGACCAGGCCGTTGGCCGCCTCGAGGTAGGCGGCTACCAGCTGGTCGAAGGAGACGTTGCGGGCTCCGGGGTCGTTGACGTCCGGCGAGATCGACGCGGTCCGTGTGGTGGGCCCGAGGGCGCCGGCGACGTAGCGGGGCTTGTCCGGAGTGCTGAACTCGTCGGCTGCCTTTCGGGCGAGCGCGGCACCGGCGTAGTTCAGCTCGTAGGCGAGCTCCGCCATGTCGTAGTCGGCGAGCGAGATCGCGTTCGCGTTGAACGTGTTGGTCTCGAGGATGTCCGCGCCGGCGTCGAGGTACTCGCGATGGATACCCTCGATGATCTGCGGCTGCGTCAGGTTCAGCAGGTCGTTGTTGCCCTGCAGCGAGGTCGGCCACTCCGTGAACCGGTCGCCGCGGTAGCCGGCCTCGTCGGGCCGGTCCCGCTGGATCGCCGTGCCCATCGCGCCGTCGATCACCACGATTCGCTGGCGCAGCGCCGCCGTCAGTCCTTCGGTGCAGTCGGGGCGGATGTTCGGCTCGAAGGTCTTCGGCTCAACGACAGTCACGTGCACTCCTTCCGTAACGGAAGGCGTCCTTAACTCCGTCGAGCGTGGCGGCTACCGGTAGCGCCCGGAACCGTTGCAACGCCTCTCGACCAGGAAAGTCTACGTCGTCACCCGATCGACGTCTGGACGCCCAGTCCATTGCACTTGAGCGACAGCTCGCGAACCTTATCGGCAGTGTCAACCGCAATGTCGTGCCCCAGAGGTTAACCACATTGCGGGCGAACGTATTTCGTATCGACCGCGCCCTCGAGGTTGTTGACGTCGTCGAGGTTCGGGTCGTACGGATGGTCGTTCGCGCATGTCACATAGACAGGGTAGTCGGTCAACACAATCGCGCGTGTGTCCATAAGGCTCCCCACGGCCTCTCAAGCCTTACGCTGGCGTAGTGACCCCGTCGGATGCGACCGGCCGCAAGCCCGCCGACCTGCCCGAACTCCGCAACACCGTGGTGGTGGCGGCGTTCGAGGGCTGGAACGACGCGGGCGACGCGGCCAGCGACGCGCTGGAGCACCTCGATGCCATCTGGGAAGCCGAGCCGATCATCGAGATCGACGACGAGGCGTACTACGACTACCAGGTGAACCGGCCGGTGATCCGGCAGATCGACGGCGTGACCCGGGAACTGGTGTGGCCGTCGATGCACATCTCACACTGCCGCCCGCCCGGCTCCGACCGTGACATCGTGCTGATGCACGGCGTGGAGCCGAATATGAGATGGCGCACATTCTGCGCCGAGTTGCTGGCCATCGCCGACAAGCTCGACGTCCACACCGTCGTCATCCTCGGCGCGTTGCTCGCAGACACGCCGCACACGCGGCCGGTGCCGGTCTCGGGGGCGGCCTACTCCCCTGACTCCGCGCAGTTCTTCGGCCTCGAGGAAACCCGCTACGAGGGCCCCACCGGCATCGCGGGCGTGTTCCAGGACGCTTGCGTAGCGGCGGGCATTCCCGCGGTGACGTTCTGGGCTGCCGTTCCGCATTACGTGTCGCAGCCCCCCAATCCGAAGGCCACGGTTGCGCTGCTGCGCCGCGTCGAAGACGTCCTCGACATCGAGGTGCCGTTGGCCGACCTGCCGGCCCAGGCCGAGGAGTGGGAACAGGCGGTCAGTGAGATGACCGCCGAGGACGACGAGATAGCCGAGTACGTCGCTTCCCTCGAACAGCGCGGCGATGCCGAGGTCGACATGACCGAGGCGCTGGGCAAGATCGACGGCGACGCGCTGGCCGCCGAGTTCGAGCGCTATCTGCGCCGTCGCGGCCCCGGCTTCCGCGGCTAGCGAAGCGCCGGTCAGACCCTTTCGGGCTTCGGGGCCTTCCAGGTGCCGTTCAGCGCGTCGGGCTTGGGCCAGTACAGCCTCAGCACCACGAAGAACGGCCCCGGTGGCGCCGGCAGCCAGTTGGACTCCCTGTCCGGTCCGGGCGAGGAGTTCTGCAGGTAGAAGGTGTAGCCGCCGTCCTGGTCCGGCACCAGGCTGGGCAGCATCGGCGAGTTGAGCAGATACCGGTTGATCGGGTTGGCGACCAGCAGGCTCTGCGGCAACTCGTACATCGTCAGCGACCAGAACGCGCTCACAGGCGGCAGCTGATCCTTCGCGAAGTGGAACGTGTAGTTGTTCGCACCGGTCAGCGGAGCACCGGCGGAGTCGTTGAAGGACGCCGGGTAGAGCGCCTCCGCAGCGGTGTTGCCGTAGATCCCGAGCACCGCGCCCGCCATGCGGTAGAGGTAATTGCCCTTCAGATCCGCCGCCGTGCCGAAGAATTCGGCGGAACTGACCTGGTCGGTGTCGACCTTCTCTTTCTTGAAGGTGTCGAACTCGGCCCATGCGTCGGCCATCCCGTCCTCGACAGCTTTGCGCATCTCGGGGCTGAGTTTTTCGGCGTCGAAGTCGCCGTCGGGGCCGATTCCGATGGACGCGAACCGCTGCCGCATGTCCTTCTCAGCGGGCAGCACAGGCGCGAAACGCATTGCGAAGCTGAGGATCTCGAAGAACTGGGGTGAGGTCCTCTGCTGCTCCGGCGTCAGCGGCGGAACGAAGTCGATGGCAGGCGCAGGTGCAGGCGGCGGCTGGTTGAGGAACACCGAGAGCGGCGTGACCTGATATCCGGCCTGGATCTTCTTCACGTTCTCGAGGTCCGACGGCCCCAACAACTGCGTCCGGTACAGCACGAGCGCGAGGTCGGTGTCGGAGCGGATCACCTCGTTGATCCCCTCGGGTTTGTCGCCTTTCCAGTTCGGTCCGGCCAGCAGATATCTGCCGCCGCCGTTTCCGGTGGTGCGGCTGCCGACGTAGTTGAAGTTGTAGGTGTAGCCGTCGACGAACTGCAGCGAGTAATAGCGGTCCTGCTCGATCGGCGGCACGGTGAGCACGAGTGGCTCCGCGCGCAGGTCGGCACCGACGGCGGAATACGGGGTGTCGGAGTTCGGCGTCTGAATCGCCTTGTCTTCGGGCGTGTAAACCCTTGCGGTGTTATGAATCTCGTTCCATCCGCCCTTGAACTCCGGGTCCTGCTTGTCGACGAAGTAGGCGTACTGCACCCGGTAGTTGTCCACCATCGGAAAGCCGTAGATGTAGGCCTCCTTGGCGATCGCGCGGGTCGCCGCGGGTGTCACGGCGGCCGGTGCCGACGGCGCCGCGGAGGTGGGCGCCTCGTCGCCCGACTTGTCGGTGCAGCCACCTACCAACAGCACCGCGCACAGGACGACGAGCAGACGGGTCATCGTTTCTCGACCGACTGGTTCCGCGCGCTCAGCGAGCGGCCCATCGCCTCGACTTCGGCGTCCATCGCAGGCAGCAGTTTTGGAGCAGGTTTCAAAGTGGGGGATTCTCCGAAGCGCGTGGAGAGCAGCGGCTTGAGCCACCGCATTACCGAAACGTATTTGGGACAGTAGATGTAGCGCTTCCGGCGCTCGATGCCGTTGACGAATGCTTCGCCGCATTCCTGCACCGACGTGGTCTTGCCGAGCGGACCCGGCAGCATGTCGAGCATCTTGCGGAAGCTCCGCAGATCGGACTTGGCGTCCTGCACCATCGGGGTGTCGATCCACAACATGTGCGCGGACCCGACAGCGACGCCGCGGTGGGCGACCTCCAACCGCAGCGCGTTGGCGAACTGTTCGACGGCCGCCTTGGAAGCGTTATACGGAGCCAGCCCTGGCGATGCCGCGAAGGCCGCCGCAGACGAGACGATCAGCACGTACCCCCGCCTGTCGATTACCGACGGGAGGGTGGCGCGAACGGTGTTGAAAACGCCGACGATGTTGACGTCGATCAACGTCCGGAACGCCTCGGGATCGACCTTGAGGACCGAACCGTAGGTCGTGATGCCGGCATTGGCCATCACGACGTCTATGCCGCCGAATCGGTCGACCGCGCGCGACGCGACCTGCTCCATCGCCGCAAGGTCGCGGACATCGGCGACGGCGGTGAGCACCCGGTCCTCGCGCAGGTCCCTGCTGATCTCTGCCAACGCGGCTTTGTCGACATCGGTCAGCACCACGGTGGCGCCTTTCTCGTGCAGCCGGCGCGCCACTTCCGCCCCTACCCCGCGGGCGCCGCCGGTGATCAGGACGACCTTGTTGTTGACCGCACTCATATGTACTCCCTTTCTTGGGGCGTTCTACAGCTTGATTCCGAGCAGCGCGTCGACCGCCGCGACAACCATGTGGGGCGCTTCGGCGTCGTGGCCGCCGTAGGAAAGTGCGTCGGTACCCCAACCATCCAGCGCGGCAAGCGCTTTGGGCGTGTCGAGGTCATCGGCCAGGTAGCGGCGCACCCGTGCGATCACATCGGTTGCGTCCGGGGCCGCCTCCAGCGCCGTGGCATCGCGCCACCGCTGCAGGCGAGCCGTCGCGTCGCCGAGCACCGCATCGCTCCACGACCGGTCCGAGCGGTAATGACCCGCGAGCAGTCCCATCCGGATCGCCGCCGGTTCGACACCGTCGGCCCGCAGCCGCGAGACCAGCACCAGGTTGCCCCGGCTCTTGCTCATCTTGTGCCCGTCCCAGCCGATCATGCCCGCGTGCACGTAGTGCCGGGCGAACCGCCGCTCCCCCGTCACGCATTCGGCATGGGCGGCGGAGAACTCGTGGTGCGGGAAGATGAGGTCGCTGCCGCCGCCCTGGATGTCCAGGCCGGTACCGATCCGGTTCAGCGCGATCGCCGCGCACTCCACATGCCAGCCGGGCCTGCCCGGGCCGAACGGCGACGGCCAGCTCGGCTCACCGGGTCGCTCCGCCCGCCACAACAGGGCATCGAGCGCATCGCTCTTGCCCGTTCGGTCCGGGTCGCCGCCACGCTCACCGAACAGACGCAGCATCGTGTCGCGGTCGTAGCCGGACTCGTATCCGAACTGGACTGTGGCGTCGGCCCGGAAGTAGACGTCGGGATGCGCAACGTCGTCGACGACGTAGGCCGCTCCGGCGGCCAGCATCTTCTCGACCAACTCGACGACCTCGCCGATGGCCTCGGTGGCGCCGACGTAGGCGTGCGGCGCGATGACCCGCAACGCGGACATGTCCTCGGCGAACAGCGCCGTCTCGCGATCGGCCAGCTCGCGCCAGTCGATGCCGTCGCGTGCGGCGCGCTCGAACAGCGGGTCGTCGACATCGGTGACGTTCTGTACGTGGTTGACCCGAAGTCCGGCATCCAGCCACAGCCGATGCACCAGATCGAAGGTCAAATAGGTGGCGGCATGACCCAAGTGAGTGGCGTCGTAAGGGGTGATGCCGCAGACGTACATGGTGGCAACCGAGTCGGGGCCGGCACCCGGTGTCACCGGCCGCACCTGCCGGTCAGCGGTGTCGTACAGCCGCAGCTGCGGACCGCGTCCCGGCAGCACCGGGATCGTCGCCGACTGCCATGACCGCATGCCTTCGACTCTAGGGGGTTCGCCGCGGGCCGCCCCTGACGACCGACCGGATCCCTGTCAGCAGCACCTCGGCGAGCTCACTGCGGCACATCAACAGGTCGGGGAGATAGGGGTCGCGCCGGTTGTAGATCAACGGTGATCCGTCCAACCGCGACGCGTGCAGGCCTGCCGCCCACACCACACCCGCGGGGGCGGCCGAATCCCACTCCCACTGCCCGCCCGCATGCAGGTAGGCGTCCACATCTCCGTTGACGACCGCCATCGCCTTGGCGCCCGCGGAGCCGATGCGGATCAGCTCGACGTCCATCAGGTCGGCCAGCCGCCACAGCACCGCAGGTGGACGGCTCGAGCTGGCAGTGATCCGGATCGGTCCGTCGACGCGGGGCGCGGGCAAGGTGACGGTGTCGCTCCGGTACACCTCGCCGAAAGCAGGCAGCGCCACCGCCGCGTCGGTGATTCCGCCGTCGGCCACCGCTGGCCCCAACATCGCCGGCCCCACGTCGGTGGTGCGCTGCCACAGCGCGACGTGCACCGCCCAGTCATTGCGCAGAGTGGAGAACTCCCACGTGCCATCGAGCGGGTCGACGATCCACACCCGGTCGGCGTGCACTCGCGACACGTCGTCGACGGCCTCCTCCGACAGCACCGAGTCGGTGGGCCGCTCGCGCGCCAGGCCGTCCAGGATCAGCTTGTTCGCCCGCTTGTCCCCAGCGTCGCCGAGGTCGTAGGGATCCCAGAACCCCTCTTCCCGGCGCACCTCGAGAAGTAATTCACCGGCGTCACGGGCCAGCTCGGCAGCCAGCGCCGCGTCGGTGAAGGTCACAGTAGGCAGTATTGCCGAATAATGGCGGGGTGACCGATCGGGGCGTCAAGACCGCGCAGGTCCAGCCGCCGACCGTGAAAGTCTGCGACCTCACCGGCCCCGGCACTTCGGCCGAGAGATTCGGCGTCGGGGGCACCGATCTCGGTATCGCGGTCAGGCTCGCCGACGGCCGGACCGGGTTCATCTTCGGCGACACGTTCGACGAATGCCGCGCCGGAGGTGCCGGCTGGCGCAGCCCGGTGATGCTGCGCTCCACCGACACCACGCCCGCAAGGCTGAACAACGGCATCACATTTCACGACGCGGTCGGCGGCGGCTACGCCCGCCAGCTGTGGGAGTACGAGCACGACGGACCGCCGTGGCGGGGCAGCGGGTTCTCCACGGTGCTGCCCGCAGACGCCGTGACGATAGACGGCAGGCTCTATCTGTTCGCCATGGTCAACCGCGGCCTACACAACGTGGTGTGGACCGAGATCACCTACAGCGACGACTGCGGCGAAACCTGGCACGCCGCAGGGCCGGACGCCCGCCGGCTGGGCTCGCACCACGGTGGTCGCCAGCAGCTGATCACCTGGGAACACGACCCCGAGTCCGGCTCGGTTTACATCATTGCCAGCGCATTCAACCGTCAGCAGAACGCCTACCTCTACCGCGTGCGCGCGGATGACCTGCTGGACCGCTCGGCGTGGCACCCCTGGACCCGCGGTTGGTTCAACAACGACCCGGCACCGTTGCTGCCCGCCGGGACAGCAGTCGGCGAGATGAGCCTGCGGCGTGTCGAAAACCATTGGGTGTTCAGCTATTTCGAGGCCAGCTCGGGAACCGTCCGGGTCAAGGTACTCAACCACCCGACCGAGGACTTCCAGACCGCGCCCACGACGACGGTGCTGCGCAACACCTCGTGGCCGTCACCCCGGTGCAGTCCGCCCGACGGGTGCACCGCAGGCACCCTCAGCCAGCTGTACGGCGGCTACATCGTTCCCGGCTCGACGTTGCGCAACCTGCATCTGGTGGTGAGCCACTGGAATACCACCGACGGCTCCGACTGGCCCTACCGCGCCATCCAGTACCGGCACAACGCGACGACACGCGGCTGACTCAGAAGGCCGGCCACGGAATGGGCCGATGCCGGTCAGGTGAGGGCATCACCGGATTGTCCAGCAGCTCAACGGCTCTGCGACGAAGTGCGGCGACCTCCCGACCGGTGATGTGCTCGCGCATTTGATCGCCCAGCGTCCCGCGGACGTCGTCGCGCAACCGGGAGACCGTCTCCAGCGTCTCGTCGTCGACCGGTTTGCCCGCCCATCCCCACAGCACGGTGCGCAGCTTGTCCTCGACGTGCAGGCTCACGCCGTGGTCCACGCCGTAGACGTGGCCGTCGACAGCGGACAGTATGTGGCCGCCCTTGCGGTCGGCATTGTTGATCAGCACGTCGAAGACCGCCATCCGGCGCAGTCGGGCGTCGTCGGCGTGAACGAGGATCACCTCGTCGCCGGCGTAGTCATAGGCCCGCAGCACTGGGAGGAACCCGGCCGGAATGTGGCCCGCGGGAAGCAAATCCACCAGATCCGGGCCCGACTCGTCAGTTTCGCTCCCCACGTCAGCGCTGTCGCCGGGTTGGTCCACCCACAGCTGCAGCATGCCGGGGCCCGCCGGGCCGTCGCGAATGATGGTGTAGGGCACGATATCCCAGCCCAACGCCGCCGACACCAGATATGCGCACAGCTCCCGGCCCGCCAGCGTGCCGTCCGGGAAGTCCCACAGCGGCGCCTCGCCTGCGACCGGCTTGTAGACACAGTGCACCGTGCGGTCGTCGCGCTGGGCCTCGCAGAGGAACGTGGCGTTGCTCGCGGAACGGATTCGTCCGATGACGGTCAGCTCGCCGCACCGCAACGCCTCGTAGTCGCTACTCTTCGGATTCATCGTCGGGCTCGAGCAGGCTCCGCCGATAGCCGTTGGTGCGCACGCAGATGTGGCCCTCCGGGTCGAGGGGTTCGTCGCAGAGCGGGCATGGCGGTCGGCCGGCCGAGATTACCCGGTTGGACCGGGTGGCGAACTGACGCGCGGACTCGGGGGTGAGGAACACGCGCACGGCGTCGGGGCCGTCCTCGGCGTCGTCGAGCACGACCGAAGCGTCGAACTCGGTATCGGACACCGCCAGCAACTCGACCACCACCGTCTGCGCTTCGGAGTCCCAGCCGAGGCCCATCGTGCCGACTCTGAATTCGGCGTCGACCGGAGTGATCAGCGGGCTGAGGTCATCGACGTCGGTCTCGGGCGGGATCGGGGTGCCGAACCGGCGGTTGATCTCCAACAGCAACGCCGCGATCCGCTCAGCGAGCACTGCCACCTGCTGCTTTTCCAGAATCACCGAGATCACTCGGTTGTCGTGCACAGCCTGCAGGTAGAAGGTGCGGTTGCCGGGCTGCCCGACGGTCCCGGCCACGAAGCGGTCGGGAGTGCGGAAGACGTGGATTGCGCGAGGCATGGCTCCTCCAAAATACCGCGCTCAGTCAGTCGAGCCGCCCACCACCGCGTCGCTGGGCGGCACGTCCTTCGCATCGCCGTCGGAGGTCTCGGGCGGCTTCGCGGTCAAACCCGAAGCCAGTTGGTCGCCGGTGTGGTTCACGTGAACCACGAAGGGCCGCAGCGTTGTGTACCGGATCACACTCATCGACGCGGTATCGGCGGTGATGCGCTGGAAACTGTCGAGGTGCGCGCCGAGAGCGTCGGCCACGATCGCCTTGATCACGTCGCCGTGCGTACAGGCCAGCCACAGCGCGTCGCCGCCGTGTTCTTCGGCGAGCCTGCGGTCGTGTTCCCGGATCGCCGCGACGGCCCGGGCCTGCACGTGAGCCAGTCCCTCGCCGTCGGGGAACACCGCGGCGCTGGGTTGCTGCTGCACCACCGCCCATAGCGGCTCCTTGACCAAATCACCGATCTTGCGGCCCGTCCACTGGCCGTAGTCCACCTCGGAAATCCGCTCGTCGATGACCGGTTCCAGTGTTAGCGCGGCGGCCAACGGCTCCACGGTGCGCCTGCAGCGCAGCAGCGGCGAGCTCACGATGGCCTTGATCGGCAACGAGGCGACCCGGTCGACCAGCGCCCTGGCCTGCTCCTGGCCCTTGTCGTCGAGGTCGACGCCGTCGCTGCGGCCCGCCAGCGTCGCAGCAGTGTTGGAAGTCGAGCGGCCGTGCCGCAGCAGGATGACGGTCATATCGTTTCCTCGCGCAAGCGCTCGTCAGTCATGTCGTTTCCTCGCGCAAGCGCTCGTCAGTCATGTCGTTTCCTCGCGCAAGCGCTCGTCAGTCATGTCGTTTCCTCGCGCAAGCGCTCGTCAGTCATGATGCGGCCACCACCCCGGTGCCCAGCAGCGTCAGCACCACCGCGCCGAGCACGACGCGATAGCCGACGAACCAGTACATGCTGTGGCGCACCAGAAAGCGCAGGAACCAAGTGACGGCCGCGAGGCCGACCGCGAACGCGATCACGGTCGCCACCAGCAACTGGGGGCCGCTCGCGCTCATCCCCTCATCGACGGGGTGAAACGCATCGGGCAACGAGAACAGGCCCGAGGCGAACACCGCGGGAATCGCAAGAAGGAAGCCGAACCTGGCGGCCAGTTCGCGGTCCATCCCGAGGAACAGGCCCGCGCTGATCGTCGCACCGGACCGGGACACCCCCGGCACCAAGGCCAGACACTGTGCCAGCCCGACAACCACGCTGTCGCGCCACGTGAGCTGTTCGACGTCGCGGGTCTGCCGACCGAAGTACTCGGCCGCCGCGATCACCGCGGAGAACACCACCAAAGCCGTCGCAATCAGCCACAGATTCCGTGCCCCCGTTCGGATTTCGTCCTTGAACGCAAAGCCCAGCACTCCGATGGGGATGGTGCCGATGATGACATACCAGCCGAGACGGTAATGCGCGTCGCGCGCCGTGGCGTTGACAAGTCCGGTGACCCACGCCTTGACGATGCTCGCGATGTCGCGGGCGAAATAAACAAGCACCGCGAACTCGGTTCCGAGTTGCGTTACCGCAGTGAACGATGCGCCCGCGTCGTCGGCGAAGAACAGCCGCGAGACGATTGCGAGGTGCCCTGAAGAGGACACCGGCAGAAACTCGGTGAGACCCTGCACCACGGACAACACGACAACATGCAGCCACGACATCGCCGGCGCCTCGATCACGACGACGACCGTACCGTGAAGGTTCGTCAGTGCGCTGTGCGCGGCGCCGGATGCGCATTGGCGACCGCGTCACGCACCGCGGCGACCAGGCTGCGCTCGTCGAACAGATCTATGTCGGTGGCCTTGCGAGTGGCGGTGGCCACCACGTCTTCGGCCTGCGGGACCGGCCCGGCGAGGCGGGGGCGGTAGATCTCGACGATCAGCAGTTGGCGTTCAACGTGGAATGAGAAGCTGCGGCCCTCGTCCAACCGGCCGAACCCGCTGGCATGCAGCCCGGTCGAAATGTCTTCGACGGCAAACGCCTTGTCCGCCGAATCACGGCTCGGCGCGAGGGTCATGGCCGAACCATGCCGTTCCGCGCGGCCTGCCTACACTTGTTGTCCAGGCGCCATCCATTTCGCACGTCCCGGAAGCTACCCACATTGACGTCGCAGTCAAACCCCGAAGGCGGGATTTTTCGCGTAGTGGCTCTGCTTTTCGTTTTTGTGCTTGCCGCGTGCGCATCGAAGCAGGCCGACGAAGCACCGCCGACGATCACCCCGGCGCAGGCCGCGGCGTCTCCGCCGGCAGGCACGCCACCCGCAGGGGTCGTGCGGCCACTGGCGGGTCACGCGACCTCCGTGCTGTTCGACGGGGCCACTGAATCGCTGGTGGTGCTCGCACCGGCCGAGGGCGGGCAGGCGGCGGTCACGGTGATGCCCGGCGCAGGTCCCGGCCACGCCGTGTCGCTGCCGGCGGCGGCAACCGCGATGACCGGCGACGGCAGCGGCCGGGCCTACGCGTCGACGCGCGGCGGGTATTTCCAGGTCGACATCGCCTCGGGCCGGGTGGTCCGGGTGCCCGTCGACGGTCAGGACGGCACAGACTTCACCGCGATAGCCCATCGCGCCGACGGCAGACTCGTGTTGGGCAGTGCCGACGGGGCGGTGTACACGTTGAGCTCGGACACCGCCGTCGGCGCCGAGCTGAAGATCTTCGCTCGGGTCGATGCCCTTGTGACGCATGGCAACACGGCTGTGGTTCTCGACCGTGGCCAGACGTCGGTGACCACCGTCGACACCGGCGGGACGAAGGCCGAGCACGCCCTGCGCGCCGGCGAAGGGGCCACCACAATGGCGGCCGATCCGGCGGGCCGGGTGCTGGTGGCCGACACCAGAGGCGACGGGTTGCTGGTCTTCGGCACCGACCCGCTGATGCTGCGTCAGCGCTACCCGGTGCGCGACGCCCCCTACGGCCTGGCGGGATCGTCGCGGCTGGCGTGGGTGTCACAGACCGCCGCCAATGAGGTCATTGGTTACGATCTGGCCACCGGAATCCCCGTCGAGAAGGTGCGTTACCCAACCGTGCAGCAGCCGAACTCCCTGGCCTTCGACGAAGCGTCTGGCACCCTGTATGTGGTGTCTGGTACGGGTGCGGGTGTGCAGGTCATCACCGACGCCGGAGGCGTGCGGTGACGGCGGTTCAGCGCGGCCGCATGCCGCCGGGCTGGGAGACCGACCTGTCCGACGAATACGAATGGGTGCCGCTGCGGTTGCCGCCCGACCTCACCCGCATCAACGCCTCCACCCGGCTGTCCATCGAGGCGGAGTACCGCGGTTGGGAGCTGACCCGCGTCCGGCTCTATACCGACGGCAGTCGTCGGGTGTTGTTGCGCCGCAAGAAGACCGCAGTCAACAGCCTGGACGTCGCCGACCAGCCGGCGATGTGATGTACAACGCCGTTCGTCGGGCGTTCTTCCTTGTTCCCGCGGAGCGAATCCACGCCTGGGCCTTCGCTGCGTTGCGCACCGGAACCGCGCCGCGCCCTAGCCGCCGCGCCCTCAAGACGTGGCTCGCCCCGCAGGACCCGGTGTTGGCGAGCGCCGTATTCGGCGTCCGGTTTCCCGGACCGATGGGGCTGGCGGCCGGTTTCGACAAGAATGGCGTCGGGCTGACCACCTGGGGCGCGCTCGGTTTCGGCTATGCCGAGGTCGGCACCGTGACCGCCCAGGCTCAGCCGGGTAATCCACCCCCGCGATTGTTCCGGCTCCCGGAGGACCGGGCACTGCTCAACCGGCTTGGGTTCAACAACGACGGTGCCCGTGCGCTCGCGCTGCGGCTGGCTCGGCACACGCCCGACGTCCCGATCGGGGTCAACATCGGCAAGACCAAGGTCGTCCCGGCCGAGCGCGCCGTCGACGACTATCGGGAAAGCGCACGGCTGCTGGGACCGCTGGCGGCGTATCTGGTGGTCAATGTCAGCTCGCCGAACACCCCGGGGCTGCGTGACCTGCAGGCGGTCGAGCAGTTGCGGCCGATCCTCGCTGCGGTGCGGTCGGAGACGACCACGCCGGTGCTCGTCAAGATCGCACCAGACCTGTCCGACACCGACATCGACGAGATCGCCGATCTGGCGGTCGAATTGGGCCTGGCCGGCATCGTGGCGACCAACACGACGGTGTCCCGCGACGGACTGGCCACCCCGGGCGTTGCCGATCTCGGCGCAGGCGGCGTCTCCGGGCCGCCGCTTGCGCGTCGATCGACCGAAGTGCTGCGCCGGCTGTACCGGCGGGCCGGTGACCGGCTGGTGTTGATCAGCGTCGGAGGCATCGAAACCGCAGACGATGCCTGGGACCGCGTCATCTCGGGCGCCTCGCTGCTGCAGGGATATACCGGCTTCGTGTACGGCGGCGGCTTGTGGGCCAAACACATTCACGACGGCATCGCCCGCCGGTTGCACGAAGGCGGATTCTCCGCGCTGGCCGACGCCGTCGGCTCAGCGGCTCAGTAGGGCTCAGTTCTGCTCGTAGGTGCCGTGGATGATCGCCCTCGCGATCGCCTGCTGGAACAGGTTGAAGCCCAGGAAGGCCGGCGTAGCACCGTCGGGCAGGTCCAATTTCTCGGCACCGACGGCATGCACCACGACGTAGTACCGGTGCACACCGTGTCCCGGCGGCGGTGCAGCGCCGATGAAGCGCTTCTGGCCGGCGTCGTTGGCCAATGTCATTGCACCGCCGGGCAAGTCGCTGCCGTCACCGGCATTGGCTGGTAGCTCGGTGACGCTGGCGGGCAGGTTGGCCACGGCCCAGTGCCAGAAGCCAGAGGCCGTCGGCGCGTCAGGGTCGTAGACCGTCACCGCGAAGCTCTTGGTCTCCTCGGGAAAGCCAGACCAGCTCAGCTGCGGCGAGATGTCCTGCCCGCCGGCACCCATGATGCCGCTGACCTGATCGTCGGACCAGGTGTCACCGTCGTTGAACGTCTCCGAGGTGAGCGTGAACGACGGCAGCTTCGGCAGATGGTCATAGGTGTTGTATGGAAAAGACACAGTAAGCCATTCCTTTCAATCTCGTGATCAGCAGTGCAGCAGGAAATGCTCGAGAACCTGGGCGCCGAATGTCAGCGCGTCAACGGGTACCCGCTCGTCGACACCGTGGAACAATGCCGAGAAATCCAGGTCGGGCGGCAGTCGCAACGGGACAAACCCGAAACACCGAATCCCCAGCCGAGCGAAAGCCTTTGCATCCGTTCCGCCGGCGAGCATGTATGGCACGGTACGGGCCTCGGGGTCAGCGGCCAGGATCGCGCTGTTCATCGCGTCGAGCAATTCACCGTCGAAACCGGTTTCGTACGACGGCAGGTCGACAATCCATTCCCGGGAGACGTCCGGTCCGATGACCTCATCGACCTCGCGCTCGAAAGCCGCGAGCCGGCCGGGTAGCACCCGGCAGTCGATCACGGCCTCCGCCGTGGCCGGGATGACGTTGGCCTTGTATCCGGCCTTGAGCATGGTCGGATTGGCGGTGTCACGTAGTGTCGCGGCGACGAGGCGGCCGATCGAGCCCAGCTTGGCGACCGCCCCATCCAAATCCGGAGAATCGACATCGAACGTATAGCCGGTCTCCTCCGCGACGGCCTGCAGGAACAGCTCGACGGATTCAGTCATGACGATGGGGAACTGATGGCGACCCAGCTTCGCCGTGGCCTCGGCAACCGCGGTTACGACGTTGTCGTCGTGGATCAGCATCCCGTGTCCGGCGCGGCCGCGCGCGGTCAGCCGCATCCACCGCATGGCCTTCTCCGCCGTTTGGATGAGGTAGAGCCGACGTTCACCGCCCTCGCGGCGCGGCACCGTCAACGTGAAGCCGCCGACCTCGCCGATCGCCTCGGTGACGCCCTCAAATAGGTCGGGCCGCTCGTCCACCAGCCACTGGCAGCCGTACTTGCCGCCGGCCTCCTCGTCGGACAGGAAGGCGAACACCAGGTCGCGCGGTGGGACGATGCCGGAACGTTTGAAGTGCCGGGCGACCGCGATCATCATGCCGACCATGTCCTTCATGTCGATCGCGCCGCGACCCCACACGTAGCCGTCCTCGAGGGCACCGGAGAACGGGTGCACACTCCAATCTGAGGCCTCGGCTGGTACCACGTCGAGGTGTCCATGGAGCATCAGGGCACCGCGCGAGGAGTCCGCCCCCTGCAGGCGGGTGAAGACGTTTGCCCGGCCGGGCGCTCCTGCCTCGATGTATTCGGTTTCGTAGCCGACCTCGTGCAGCTGTTCGGCAACCCATCGTGCACACTCGGCCTCGCCCTTTGTGGTGGCGAGGTCTCCGGTGTTGGAGGTGTCGAACCGGATCAGCGCGCGGACCAGATCGACCACCTCGTCAACGGGTTCAGTCACAGTGTCCTTTCCTACCACCCACACCGCCGTCGGGTTTGAGCCCGGGCTTGTCGATCCGATAGCCTTAGCTGCTCCCGGCTGCTTTCGGGGGCCAGGTCCGAGTGGCGGAATGGCAGACGCGCTAGCTTGAGGTGCTAGTGCCCTATTAACGGGCGTGGGGGTTCAAGTCCCCCCTCGGACACAATTTTTTCATTCCACATCTCAGTACACGTCCCGGACGTAACGCTTCTCCGCGACCAGCCCACGTTTGAAGTCGTGGGCCCCCTCCTCGGACATCGCGCCGTGAGTCCTGATGACGCTCGTCAGCGCCGCGTCGACGTCGCGGGCCATCCTGGATGCGTCACCGCAGACATAGAAGTGGGCGCCCTCGTCGAGCCAGCGCCACAGATCGGCGCCGTAGTCGAGCATCTTGTGCTGCACGTAGACGCGGTCGGCCTGGTCGCGGGAGAAGGCCAGGTCCAGCCGGTTGAGCACGCCGTCGTGCACCATCGACTCGAACTCGTCGCGATAGTAGAAGTTATCGCTGCGGTGCTGGTCGCCGAAGAACAGCCAGTTGCGGCCGGTGTGGCCACGGGCGCGGCGCTCCTGCAGGAAGCCGCGGAACGGGGCGATGCCGGTGCCTGGACCCACCATGATCATCGGCACGTCGCCGTCTTCCGGCACCCGGAAGTGCGGTGAGCGTTGCAGGAACACCGGCACAAGCACATCGGCGGCCCGGTCGGCGAGAAATGTGGTCGCCACACCACCGCGGGGTCCGCCGTCGGCTCCGCGATATCGGATCACCGAGACCGTCAGTTGCACCTCGTCGGGGCTGACCAGCGGGCTGGTAGAAATGGAGAACTGCCGAGGTGTCAGGCGCACCAGCACCTCTTGCCACTGTGCCGGATCGGCCCGGACGGCGAACTCCCGGACGATGTCGAGGGCGTTGCGGTTCACCAGCCACTTGTCGAGCCTGTCGCGCGGTGCGCGCAACACCTTGGCCGCGTTGCGGTCGGGGCAGGACTCGGCGACGAAGCGCAACAGATCGGGCGTGACCCGGCAGATGTCGTAGCACGTCGTCAGCGCGTCGCGCAGCGTGCGCTCCGCACCGTCGATCTCGACCACCTCTCTGCCGGCGAGCCCGGTCGAGGCCAGCCACATGTCGACCGCGTGTCCACTGTTGGTGGCGTAGACGCCGAGGGAGTCGCCTGCCGCGTATGACACGTCGCGGCCGGAGATGTCGAAACCGAACTGCCGCACCTCTTTGACCGACATCGGCCCGGACAGAAGCACATTGGTGGACAGGGCGGCCAGCAGCGGCCTGGTGCGGGTGAATGGTTCGGCTACCTTGGTGGGTCTGGCAATGGTCGTCACCGCGCCGGCCCGGCCGTCGGCCGGTTCCCGCGCCGCGCCGCCGGCGAGTCGACTCACCTCCTTGGCCCAGCTGGCCATCGGTTCGTCGTCGTAGATCTCGCAATCCGTGCGGTCGCGCAGCCGGGTCGCACCGAGGTCGGCCAGCCTGCCGTCGATCGACTTGGCGTGTCCACAGAAGTTATCGTAGGACCGGTCGCCGATTCCCAGCACCGCATAGCGAACGCCGTTGAGGCAGGGCGCATCCGGGGATTCCAATCGCTGCCAGAAGTCCGCGCCGTTGTCGGGCGGTCCGCCGTCGCCGAAGGTGCTGGTGATGACCAGGATGTCGCGCGCCGCGGCCAGCGATTCGAGCCCGACGTCGTTCATGTTCGCCAGTTGTGCGCCGCTGACCATGGCCGCGACCCGTGCGGCGAACTCTTCGGCGTTGCCGGTCTGGGAGGCCCACAACACCAGCGGGCCATCACCGTCGGCAGGTGTACGGTGGTCGAGCGGTTCGCCGCGGGAGTACTGCCCTGCCAGCATGCCGTCGATCCACAACCGCACGTCTCGTCGCACCGGTGCCGACTCCGGCAGTACCGGCACTCCGGCCGTCACCTCTGCGATAGCGGTGAAGAAATCCTGCGAGATAGAGCTTTTCGTCTTCACTCAGTTCCGGTGCCCTGGTCTGGGTGAGACCGAGCTGCGCGGCGACCGGCTGACGAGCGACTGGGGCGTCGACGACCTGGAGCGGTCGCATGCTGATCGCGCACACCTTGAATTCCGGCTGCAGCGAGTCGGGATCGACGGCATCGTTGGTGAGCGCGTTGATCGTCAGGTATTCGCCGTGCTCGTCGTTCCAGTGGAAGGGCACGAAGCAGTTGCCCGGGCGCACCCGGTCGGTCAGTACAGCGGGCAGCACTGCGCGACCCCGCCGCGATGTCAGCTCGACCGGCTGGCCCTCGGCGATCTCGAAAGCCACCGCGTCGACCGGGTGGATCTCGACGAACGGCCCGCTGTCGAGTCTGTTCAGCTTGTCGACGCGGCCCGTCTTGGTCATCGTGTGCCACTGATGTTGCAGCCGACCGGTATTCAGGATGACGGGGTAGTCGTCGTCGGGCAGCTCGTCGGCGTCGAGGTGCGGCCGCGGGTGGAAAATCGCCCGCCTGGACGGTGTTGGGAAAGCCAGCGTGGGCCGGCGCCCCTCGTCGTCGACGAACAGGTCCTGGCTCACGCCATCGTTGAGATAGCGGATCGGATGCCGGTCCGACCGGTCATCGGGGGGTACCGGCCACTGCAACGGTGTTTCGCGCAATCGCCGATAGCTTGCGCCGCGCAAGTCGTAACCGGTTGCGGGATTGGAGAATTGGGTGATCTCGTCGAACACCTCTGCGCTGGACGCGTAGTCGAAGTGGTCACCGAAACCCAGCGCGGCCGCGACCTGGCAGATCAGCTGCCAGTCCGGACGCGCCTGCCCGGGTGCGGGGATCGACTGCTGCAGCAGTGTCATGGTGCGATCGGAATTCACCATCACCGAGTCGGCTTCGGCCCACAGCGTCGACGGCAGGACGATGTCGGCGTAGCGATTGGTGGCCGTGTCACGGTAGATGTCCTGGGTGATCACCAGCTCAGCGGCTTCCAGCCCGGCAATGGTGGTCCTGCGGTTAGGCATCGACACCACCGGGTTGGTGCAGATGATCCAGCAGGCCTTGATCTCTCCCGAAGCGAGGCGTTCGAACATATCGACGGCGCCCGGTCCGAAGTCGCGGCGGATCGTTCCCGGCGGCAATCCCCAGTTCCGCTCGGCGTAGGCGCGATCGTCTTGCGAGAGCACCGACCGCTGTCCGGGCAGCCCTGGACCCATGTAACCCATCTCGCGGCCGCCCATCGCGTTGGGCTGACCCGTCAATGACATCGGACCGCTGCCTGGCCTGCATATCGCCCCGGTCGCCAGGTGCAGGTTGCAGATGGCGTTGGTGCTCCACGTCCCGTGCGTGCTCTGGTTCAGCCCGACGGCCCAGCACGTCATCCAGTCACCCGCCTCGGCGATCATGGCAGCGGCCAGCCGGAGTTCGGACTCGCCGATACCGGTGATCTGGGCGACCCTGGCCGGCGGGTAGTCGGCAAGGAAGGCCGGCATGGCGTCCCAGCCTTCGGTGTGTTCGGCGATGAAGTCGAAATCTATAGCGCCGCCGTTGGCCTCGTCTTGCACGAGGAGGTGCAAGAGCCCGTTGAGCAGCGCCACGTCCGTTCCGGGTTTGATCTGCAGAAAAAGGTCGGCTTTGTCTGCGGTAGTGGTGCGCCGGGGGTCGACGACGATCAGTTTGGCGCCTGCTTTGACCCGGTCCAACATCCGCAGATAGAGGATCGGATGACAGTCGGCCATGTTGGAGCCGATCACGAAGAACAGGTTGGTGACGTCGAAGTCGCTGTAGGAACCCGGCGGCCCGTCGGACCCCAGGGACTGCTTGTAACCCGTCCCGGCACTGGCCATGCACAGCCGCGAATTGGACTCCATGTACTTAGTTCGCAGGAAGCCTTTGGCGAGTTTCGTTGCCAGATACTGTGATTCGAGTGACATCTGGCCCGAGACGTACAGCGCGACGGCGTCGGGCCCGTGTTCGTCGACAATGGCACGCATCCGCCTGCCCGCTTCGGCGGTGGCGTCGTCGACCGGCGTGGGCACCGGCTCGTCGGCGCGTGTGGGACGCAGAAGCGCCGACGTCAACCGCCCCTCGTCGGCCCGCATCATCTCGGCGTGGGTCGCGCCCTTGGTGCACAGCCGGCCGGCATTGGTGGGATGCAACCGGTCACCCGAGACGCGGGCGATGACCGGCAGGCCGGTGTGCTCGTCGGTCGAGGTGTGAACTTCGATGCCGCAGCCGACGCCGCAGTACGAACACGCGGTGCGGGTCACCATGGTCTCACCGAGCACAGGCGGGCAGGTCAAGCCATGCCCGCCGGTTGTGCGACGCGCCCGACGTGCTCGCCGGCGCGGGCACGCACGGTCTGAATCCGGAGAAACACCACCCAGGTGACGATGGCGCAGATCACGTAGAAGGCGAGAAAGACCCAGAACGCGTTGGTCGCCGACTTGGCCGCACCGACATACGACACCCGTAGTGCGACGTTGATGAACACGCCGCCGAGCGCGCCCACGGCGCCCGCGAAGCCGATCAGCGCGCCCGACATCCGGCGCGACCACGCGGCCTTCTGCTCGGCCGTCCAGTCGACCATGGCCTGCGCCTTGGCCTCGAAGATCGACGGGATCATCTTGTACGTCGAACCGTTTCCGATTCCCGACAGCAGGAACAGCAGGATGAAACCCGCGACGTAGCCGACCATCTGACCACTGGTGGCGGCGCCGGTCATACCGTCGTCCATCATCCCGGTGACGACGAGTATTCCCGCTGCGAACATCATCGCCACGAAGGTGTAGAGCGTGATCCGGCCACCGCCGATCCGGTCGGCGAGCTTACCGCCGAACGGCCGCGCGACGGACCCGAGCAGAGGACCGATGAACGAGATCTGCGCGGCGTGCAGCGCGGCCTGCGCAGCGGTGTCACCGCCGGCGAGGAAGTTGATCTGCAACACCTGACCGAAGGCGAATGAGAAGCCGATGAACGAGCCGAACGTGCCGATGTAGAGAAAGCTCATCACCCAGGAATCCCTGTAGCGCAGGGCCTCTGCGAGGGCCCCGATATTGGACGTCTGGTTGCGCAGGTTGTCCATGAACAGCGCAGCGCCCACCGCCGCGCAGCCGATGAGGACCAGATAGACGGCGCAAACCAGTTCCGGGGCGGTGTTGCTCACCGTTGCGATGACGAGAAGACCCACGAGCTGGATCACGGGCACGCCTATGTTGCCGCCGCCCGCGTTGAGACCGAGCGCCCAACCCTTGAGTCGCTGCGGGTAAAACGCATTGATGTTGGTCATCGACGAGGCGAAGTTACCGCCGCCGACGCCCGCGAATGCCGCGATCACCATGAACGTGGTGTACGACGTTCCCGGATTCTTCATGGCCCACCAGGTCAGCACCGTGGGAATCAGGAGCAGCAGCGCGCTGACGATGGTCCAGTTGCGGCCGCCGAACTTCGCGGGCGCCACGGTGTACGGGATGCGCATGAAAGCGCCCACCAGAGTCGGCATGGCGACCAGGTAGAACTTTCCTGCGGCGTCCACGTGGTAGAGGTTCTGCGGCATGAACAGCACCATCACCGACCAGATGGACCAGATCGAGAAGCCGACGTGCTCGGCGAAGATCGACCAGATCAGGTTGCGTTTCGCGATGTCCTTGCCGCCCTGCTCCCAGGCGCGGACGTCTTCGCTGTCCCAGTGCTCGATGTTGCGTTCCCGGCTCAGAATCGACACGGTGCTCCCCACCTGTAGTTGAAGTCGTTGACCAAGGTGTATGCGTTCGCGATTCCGTCGCTATTGCGCGGCTATGTCGTCGGCGTCAACACCAACTCACATGCGTTTTCGCTGCCGCTGTGCGCAACGGGAATCATGGTGGTGTCCTTCCTGAAACGAACCGGAAACATTTGCGCCCTAGCTTCGTGAAGGCATGAGCGACGGCAGCATTCCGCGTTTCCTGCAGGGCCCGTTCGACTTTGAGGGCAACGGGCTGGACAAGCCGGCACTGATCGACGACTCACTGCGGTATGTCGTGCCCGCGGGCGCAGTCGCCCAGCCGGTTTACTTCCGCGGCGGCAACTCCGCCGACGAAATGATCACTGTGGTGCTGTTCCGCGACGGCAAGCCGATGCGCTACTTCCCGATCGCCGCCAGAGGGGCCACGCATGTGGCACTTCGGGTGGTCGAGGACCTGCTCGCCGACACGGTGCTCGAGCTGTACCTCGCCGCACCCGGCAATTGTGCGGGCACCGTCATCGTCGACCTCGGCCTGGTGGAAGTCTGATGGCCCGCAAACTCGTCGTGGTCGGCAACGGGATGGCAGGCGTGCGCGCGATCGAAGAGATCCTGGCCAGATCGAAGACGCAGGGCAGTGCCGTCCAATTCGATATCACCGTCTTCGGCGACGAGCCGTATGGAAACTACAACCGCATCATGTTGTCCAACGTATTGGCCGGCAGCCAGGCGGTCGACGACGAGGACGGCATCTATCTCAACACGCCGGATTGGTACCGCGACAACGACATCGACCTGAGGGCAGGCGTGCGGGTGGTGCGGATCGACCGGTATGCGCGGCTGGTGCAGGCCGACGACGGGACGGTGACTCGGTACGACAACTTGATTCTCGCGACAGGAAGCCGGTCGTTCTTTCCCCCGATGGCAGGGTTGTGGGCCGACGACAAGAACCTCGCCGACGGCGTCTTCGGCTTCCGGTCTCTCGACGATTGCCTGGGAATGATCTCCCAGTCCGAGCACCGCACCAAGGCGGTGGTGATCGGCGGGGGGTTGCTCGGCCTCGAGGCGGCGCGCGGGCTGCAGAACCGCGGCCTGGCCGTCGACGTCGTCCACGCCGGCCCGACGCTGATGAACGCGCAACTCGACGACACGGCCGGGGCGATCCTGCGGCGGTCGGTCGAGCGTCTCGGAATCACCGTGCACACCGACAAACGCACCTCCGAGGTGAAGACCGTCGGCGGCAGGCTGAGCGGAATCGTGTTCTCCGACGGCAGTTCCATCGACTGCGACATGCTGGTCATCGCCGCAGGCATCCGTCCCAATGTCGGCCTCGCGCAGCGTTCGGGTCTGACCGTGGAGCGCGCCATCGTGGTCGACGACCACATGCGCTCCGTCGATGACGACGCCGTGTACGTGGTCGGCGAGTGCGCGCAGCATCGCGGCCAGGTCTACGGGCTGGTCGCGCCCCTGTGGGAGCAGGCCGGCGTGCTCGCCGACCACATCACCGGCCTGGACAGATCCGCGGCGTATCACGGGTCGCGCACCGCGACCAAGCTCAAGGTCGCCGGCGTCGACGTCGCATCGATGGGCCTCAAAGCGCCGGCACTTCCCGACGACGAGTTCGTGCAGTATTCCGAACCGAAGAACGGCGTGTACAAGACCATCGTCATCCGGGACGGAAAGCTCGTCGGCGCAACGTTGCTCGGCGATGTCAGCAAGGTCTCATTCCTGACGCAGGCGTTCGACAGCGGCCTGCCGCTGCCGGATGAACGGGTGTCGCTGATGTTCGACATCGGCACTCCGGACGTGGCCGTCGGTGTCGCCGAGCTCGCCGATGACGCACAGGTCTGCAACTGCAACGGGGTCGACAAGGGCACGCTCGTCTCGTGTGTGCGAAGTGGCGAGACGTCGGTCACCGGCGCGATGGCGAAGACGAAGGCCGGCAAGGGTTGCGGGTCGTGCAAGGAGCTCGTCGGCCAGATCGTGTCGTGGGCGGCCGGCGGCGCGGCCACCGAGGACCCGTCGGCATCCTGGTACGTGCCGGCAATCCCCTACGACAAGCCCACGTTGATGCGCCGCATTCGCGAGCTGCGGTTGCATTCGGTGTCTTCGGTGTTCGCCGCGCTCGCGCCGGACGGCAAGGAGAGCGCGGACTCGAAGATGGCGTTGGCGTCGCTGCTGGAGATGATGTGGGCCGACGAGTTCGTCGACGAGCGCGACGCCCGCTTCGTCAACGACCGCGTGCACGCCAACATCCAGCGCGATGGCACCTTTTCCGTGGTGCCGCAGATGAAGGGCGGGGTCACCAATTCGTGGCAGCTGCGCCAGATCGCCGACGTCGCCGACAAGTACGCGATCCCGATGATCAAGCTCACCGGCGGCCAGCGCATCGACCTGCTCGGGGTGCGCAAGGAGGATCTGCCCGCGGTGTGGTCGGACCTGGACATGCCGTCGGGATATGCGTACGGCAAGAGCTTCCGGACGGTGAAAACCTGTGTCGGGACGGACTTCTGCCGCTTCGGCCTAGGCGACTCGACCGCGCTGGGCATCGCCATCGAGGAGCGCTATCAGGGGTTGGCCAGTCCGGCGAAGATGAAACTCGCCGTCACCGGTTGTCCACGCAACTGTGCCGAGGCGCTGTGCAAGGACCTCGGCGTCGTCGCGGTCGGAGACGGCCGTTGGGAGATCTACGTCGGCGGTGCCGCGGGCGCGCACGTCCGCAAGGGCGACCTGCTCACCACGGCCGACGACCCGGAAACCGTGATCACCCTCACCGGACGATTCCTGCAGTACTACCGGGAAAACGCGAATTGGTTGGAGCGCACATACACGTTCGTGCCTCGCGTCGGAATCGACAAGATCCGGGCCGTGGTCGTCGAGGATGCGGACGGCATCGCCGATGTACTCGACGCGCACATGCAGAAGTCCGTCGATGCCTATCGCGACCCATGGCAGGACGGCCGGAACCCGGTGACCGAGGGGCAGTTCCGAACCTCACTACCGCTACTCCCCCTTCCCCAGGTGCCGGTGCGATGACGCTGACGTTGGGCTCGGTGGAGGAGATTCCGGTCGGTGAAGGGCGGACGTTCGCCGTCGGCGGCGCGCAGATCGCGGTGTTCCGCTTACGCGACGGCACGCTACGCGCGATCGACGCGGTCTGTCCCCACAGTGGCGGCCCGCTGGCCGACGGGCTGGCCGACGACACGGTGGTGGTCTGCCCGCTGCACGGCCACACCTTCGACCTGTGCAGCGGAGCCGAACCCGGCGGCACGCTGTCGGTTCGGACCTACCCCGTGATGGTCGAAGACGGGGCTATCCTCGTCAAACTTCCTGCGGCTTGACCGCCAGCACCGGCTTCGGGCATTCCAGCAGCAACTGCTGAGCAGTGCTGCCCAGCAGCAGCTTCCCGACCGGATTGCGGTGCCGGATCCCGATCACCAACAGTTCGGCATCGTCGCGTGCCATCGTCGTCAGCAGCGCTTCGGCCGCTTCGACCCCGACCGGTTGGCTGAGCTCGTAGTCCACACCGCAGTTCGCGAGCCGGTCCTCGAGGTCGTGCACCTCACCCGACTGCGCGAACCGGGCGTCGACATAGGCGTCGCCGGCGGTCGAATTGACCACGTGGAGCGAGGTGTCGCGACGTTTCGCCTCTGCGATGCCGTGCTCGAGGGCGGCCCGGCCGAACGGGTCGGCGCTGTATCCAACGACGATCGTCATGCCTGTGCCGCCTTCTCTTGCTGGTCCCTGTCGTCCTCGACGACCAGAAGCGTTTCCTCGCTGCGGTGCATCAGCCGCAGCACCAGCGGCATCAGCAATAACGCCGCCATCAGCACGTACACGATGATCGCGACGGGCTCGGTGAAGAGACCGCCCCAGTTGCCGTCGGCGAGCTGCAGGGACTGGCGCAGTTGGCGCTCGATTCGCGGACCGAGGATGACGCCGATGATGAGCGGCAGCACCGGCAGTCCGAACCGCCGCATCATCAACCCGAGCAGGCCGAACACCAGCAGCAATGCCAGATCCATCGGCTGTACGTTCACCGCGAGTGCACCCAGCGTCGCGAAGAACAGGATGCCCGCGTAGAGGTACGGCCGCGGTGTGCGCAACAGCTTGGCCCACAGCGGCGCCAGCGGGAGGTTCAACAGCAGCAGCAGCAGGTTTCCGATGAACAGGCTCGCGATCAGTGTCCAGATCAGCAGCGGCTCTTTCTCGAAAAGAGTTGGCCCGGGCTGGATTCCGTAGGAAACGAACGCGGTCAGCATCACCGCTGCGGTTGCGTTGGTCGGTAGCCCCAGCGACAGCATGGGGACCAGCGTGCCTGCCGCCGACGCGTTGTTGGCGGCCTCTGGGCCTGCGACGCCCTCGATTGCGCCCTTGCCGAACTCGTCCTTGTGCTTGGAGAGTCGTTTCTCGGTGACATATGACAGAAACGTCGGCAACTCCGCGCCACCCGCGGGCAGTGCACCGAACGGGAATCCGAATGCGGTGCCGCGCAGCCACGGCTTCCATGACCGCTGCCAGTCCTGGCGGCCCATCCACGGCCGGCCGACCGGAATGACGTCGGATGGGCGGCGGCGCAGATGTGCTGCCACCCAGAGTGCTTCGCCGAGCGCGAAGATCGCCACGGCGATGATCACGATGTCGATGCCGTCGGAGAGTTGCGGTAAACCGAATGTCGCCCGCGGCTGGCCGGTGAGGAAGTCGATACCCACAATGCCGATCGCCAAGCCGAGAAACAGCGAGATCGCGCCCCGCAGTTTCGACGAGCCCAGCACCGCGGTGACAGCCACCAGTGCGAACAACATGATCGCCAGATAGGACGGAGCGCCGAGGGTGACGGCGAATCTCGATATGGCCGGTGCGAACGCGGCCAGCAGAATCGTCCCGATGGTTCCCGCGACGAACGACCCGATCGCCGCCGTCGCCAAAGCCTGTGCGGCACGACCCGCTTTGGCCATCTTGTTGCCCTCGATCGCCGTGATCACCGACGAGGACTCCCCTGGTGTGTTCAACAGAATCGACGTCGTGGACCCGCCATACATGCCGCCGTAGAAGATGCCCGCGAACATGATGAACGCCGCGCTGGGGCTGACGTTGTACGTGATCGGCAGCAGCAGCGCCACCGTCATCGCGGGCCCGATGCCGGGCAGCACACCGACTGCGGTGCCCAGCAGCACGCCGATGACCGCATACAGCAGATTCATGGGAGTCGCGGCCTGTCCGAACCCCTGGATCAACCAGTCAAGATTTTCCATGTCAGAGAATCCCGTCCAGAATGCCTGCGGGCAGCGGGATTCCGAGCCCGGAATAGAATGCGTAGAAGCTGCCGACCGAGAGCACCGCCCCGATGACGATGTTGCGGACGTAGTGGCGGCTGCCGAGGATCGTCGCCGCGCCGGCGAACAGGAGGGCTCCGGTGATGGCCCAGCCGAGCGGCTTCACCAGCAGGATGGTGGCGACGAAGACACCGACGAGCATGCCCACGGTGCGCCAGTCGCTTGGCATGTTGGGGTCGACGTCTTCTCCGGCATCGGCCTCGCCCATCGAGCCGCGGGGAATGGCGACAGCCAGCACGACCGCCAGCACGATCAGAATGACGCCGATCGCGATCGGGAACATCTTGGGCCCGACGGGATCCACCTTCGCGAAGCCGGCCTCCAGGGTCACCGCGTCGTAGATCAGAAAGGCGCCGACCGCGACGAGCACGACGCACACCAGATACTGCGCCTTGTCGGCGGTTCTTTCGACGGCGTGCTCCTGCGGCTCTTCGGTGGTGGTCATAACAGCCCGAGTTCGGTCAGCGTCGACGAGACCCGCTGGTCCTGGTCTTTGAGGAATTGTTCGAACTGCGCACCGGTCACGAACGCATCCGTCCAGCCGTTCTTCACCAGCGCCTCCTTCCACTGCTGCGTGCCGTGCAACTCTTCGAGGACGTTCACCATCGCGTTTTTGGACTCTTCGGAAATACCGGGCGGCGCAAGGACTCCGCGCCAATTGGCGAATGTCATGTCGATCCCGGACTCTTTCAGCGTCGGTGCGTCGACGCCCTCGACCCGCTCGTCGGTGGACACCGCGAGTACCCGCAGTTGGCCGCCCTCGACCTGATCGATGAGTTCACCGGGACTCGAGGTGCCGACGGTGATCTTCTTGCCAAGGAGCGCGGTCAGCAAATCACCGCCGCCGTCATAGGTGACGAAGTTGACGGACTTCGGCGGAACGCCTACGGCTTTGGCCAGTTCCATCGGAAAAAGATGATCCGGTCCGCCAGGCGACGAGCCGCCGCCGATCGTCACCTTGGAGGGATCGGCCTTCCATGCGGCGACGAAGTCCTTCACCGTTGTGAACGGTGAGTCGGCGGGAACGAAGATGGCGCCCGGGTCCTCGATCAATTTGGCGATCGCCGTTGCGTCGGAGGCTTTGATCTTGGACCCGTTGGTGTAGGTGGCCCCCACGACCCCGAGCCCCATCGTCATCATGAGGTCGTCGTTGCCCTTCTCGTTCATCAGACGCGCCATGGCCACCGTTCCGCCCGCGCCGATGACGTTGAAGACCTCGACGCGCCCGGTGATGTCCTCGTCTTCCATGATCTTCACCGCGGTGCGCGCGGTGAGGTCGTAACCGCCACCCGGGCTGTTGGGAACCATCATCCGCAACCGGTGAAATCCCTGCGCCTCCTCGCCCCGCGTGACACCGCAGCCGCTGACCAGCAGGGCTGCTATCACGGCAAGCGCCATGATCGACCTCGGTCGGGTTTTCTTCACGTCGTCCCCAATCACGTCTGTTGTGATGCTCAGCAATACTGGTGCACAACGGTGATCCAAGTCACTGATAAGGACGAAACGGAAGTATTGGTCATTAAGTACATGACGTGGTCGCGGAGCCTGGCAGGCCAGTTCCTGGTTTTCCAGATGTTGGTGGTCACCGTCGTGCTCGCCGCGATCGCGGTGGTCTCGGTCGCGCAGTCGACCCGGGAGTTCCGCGAGGTTCGCGGTCAGCGCTTGATCGCTGTCGCCGAGAACATGGCCTCCACGCCTATCGTGCGAGACCGGTTCGCCGGTCCGTTCGCCGCCCGGCTGCTCGCACCGGAGACCGACCGCGCGGTCGCGCTGTCGGGCGCCGGCATGGCCGAGATCCTCGCGCCGGACGGCACGATCAGCGTGTCGTCGGCTCCGTCGCGCATCCGCTCCAGGGTGGATCTGGGCCCCAGCCGGGCCGACGAGGGCCGCGCGTGGTTCGGCGACGACGACATCGACGGCGTGCACAGCCTCGTCGGCCAGGTGCCGATCCTGTCGACGAACGGCGACGTGCTCGCCGTCGCGTCGGTCAGCGAGCCGTATCCGTCGGTGTGGGAGTTGCTCAGCGGCGCCGGCCGGCGGCTGCTGCTGTACCTCGGTCTTGGTGCGGCGCTGGGGCTGGTCGCCTCGTGGCTGCTGTCGCGCCGGATCAAGCGGCACACCCGCGGGTTGGAGGTCGCCGAGATCGCGGGCCTGGCAGATCACCGGGAAGCGTTGCTGCACAGCATTGGTGAAGGTGTGGTCGCGGTGAACACCGAGGGCCACGTCACGCTTCTGAACGACAGCGCCCAGGAACTGCTCGGTGTTGGAGGGGACGCGGTAGGCCGGCACGTCGACGGCATCGGGCTCGATCCCGCCGTCGTGGAGTTCCTGCTCTCCGGTGACGACGGCCGCGACGTCGTGATCGTCACCCGCACAAAGGTTTTGGCACTCAACCGGCGGTCGGCAACCAGCCAGGGCGAGGTGATCGGCACGGTCACGACGATGCGAGACAGCACCGAACTCGCCGCACTGCAGGGTCAGCTGTCGTCGCACAAGAGCGTCACCGACACACTGCGTGCGCAGACTCACGAGTTCGCCAACCAGCTGCACACCATCTCGGGCCTGGTCCAACTCGGCGAGTACGACGCGGTGCGCGACCTCGTCGGCACGCTGACCCGGCGGCGTGCCGAGATCAACGAGGCTGTCAGCCGCCGAATATCCGACCCGGCGGTGGCTGCACTGCTGATCGCGAAGACGTCGCTGGCTGCCGAGAGCGGGGTGGCACTGCAGCTCGCCCCGGAGTCACACCTGGCAGCGTTGACACCGGCGGTGGCAACGGACGTGATCACGCTCTTGGGCAACTTGATCGACAATGCGGTGGACGTGTCGGTGGGGGCCGAACCCGCCCGCGCCACCGTGCAGATCGACGACGCGACGGGCCTGACGATCGCGGTCGCCGACTCCGGACCCGGTGTGCCCGAGCATCTTCGAGAGCAGATCTTCGCTCGCGGGGTTACGTCGAAACCCGACGTGCCCGGCGGCCGCGGCATCGGGTTGGCGTTGGTGAGGCTGGTCACCGCGCAATACGGCGGCAGCGTCGAAGTGAGCGACGGCCCGGACGGAGGCGCGCGGTTCACGGTGCGACTGCCGGAGTCGGTCACGGCCAGGCAGGCCGCGCATGCGTGACGTGCTCGTCGTCGACGACGACTTCATGGTGGCCGAGATCCACCGCAGGTTCGTCGAGCAGGTCGACGGCTTCCGCGCCGTCGGCGTCGCTCGCACCGGCGCGGAAGCACTCTCGGCGGCCCGCGAGCTGCAACCGCAGCTGATCCTGCTCGACGTCTATCTGCCGGACATGACCGGTCTGGAGGTGCTGCAACGGTTGCGATCAGGCGGCGACCGGGTCGGCGTCATCATGATCACCGCTGCGCGGGAGCTCGACACCGTCAGCGGTGCGCTCGACGGCGGTGCGGCCGACTACCTGATCAAGCCGTTCGAATTCGACCAGCTCAAGGTCAAGCTGGAGGCGTTCGCCGCGCGCGCCGACGCGCTGGAGTCCGCCGACGGCGTCGACCAATCGCTGATCGACTCTCTGTTCGGCGGGGCGGGCTCACCGCAGCCGCACGAGGTGCTTCCGAAAGGTCTCGGCGCGGAGACCGGGCGCTTGGTGCTCGAGGCCGTCTCCGACGCCGGCGAGGTGTCGGCCGCCGAATGCGCCGAGCGAGTGGGCATCTCGCGTGTGGGTGCCCGCCGCTATCTCGAGCACTACCTCGGCACCGGTGCGTTGGAGATCCGCCTGCAGTACGGCGTCGGGCGCCCGGAGCGGCGCTACCGCGTAGCGAAGTGAACCTGGTCAGAACGGTGGGGGTCAGTGCTGTTGCGCCGACGTTCGGCGTCGATGTGAGCGTTACGTTCAGCGGCCCGGGGCCGTCTTCTGGTCGGCATCATCAGGCCGCGGTGCTCTTCGGCTGGCGGTGCTGACCCCACAGGCGGCAGCTCGGCGGCTGTGAAGTCGAAGTCGGGGAACACGATTCGGCCTCCCCGGGTGCGTCACGTAAGTCTTGCCGCTCGGCGCAGTCCATTGAACCGGCTGGTGGCACTTGCGACCGTCGCTTAGAGCGAAGCGAGAATGTTCTGCAACGTGTCGATCTGCTGCTGCTGATTGGTGATGATCGACTTCGCCAGTGCGAGGGCTGGCGCATTCTGGCCCGACTTTTGCTCGGTCTGGGCCATGGTAATCGCGCCCTGATGGTGATGGATCATCATCGTCAGGAATAGCTTGCTGGCTTCAACGCCTTCGGAGTTCTGCAAGGCCGTCATCTCCTGGTCTGACATCATTCCAGGCATCTTCGGCCCGCTGGGCATGCTGGATCCGCTGGGCGTCGTCGACCCGCTGTGGGGAGTTCGCTGTCCCCATTGGGTCAGCCAGCCCTGCATCTGTTCATTCTCGGGTCCTTGCGCCACCTTGATTTGGTTAGCAGTATCCACAACCCGGGGGTCGATTTCTTGCTTGGCAAGGATGACATCGCTCATCTGAATCGCTTGCTGGTGATGCGGAATCATCTGTTGAGCGAATGTGACGTCGGCCTGGTTGTGCGGCTGGGCACCCTCTGGCGACGGGGACGTGACGACGACTGTGGTCGTCGACGTCTGGGTGGCCTGGTTATTGTCGGAGCTGCTACAAGCAGCCACGCTGACGAGTACCGCCACAGCCACAGCATCCATCACGAACACCCAATTCCTCATCTCTTGTCTTCCCTTCCTCTACTGTGCTCGACCTATCGAGCGTGCCCCTGTCCAGCGGCTACCGGAAGAGACAAAAGACGGCAGCCAGTCCCCGTAACGTTCACATGGCAACCGACGTCGGAGGTGGCTTGGACGACTTGCAGCGGTGAAGAATCCGCCGGGGTGCCCGGCATTGGCATCTCTTCGCAGTCACGTCTCGTAGCGAAGGATCCCGCGAATCTGCCGCCTGGGAATTAGCGACGGAGGCCGGTAGGAGCTTGCTTTAACCGTTCGTGGCATGGCATGGCTTAGCCGGATCGCCCGGCCACCCTCCCCCACGCGGGATCCGGACCTTTCGCAATGTCCCGAATGGAGACAGCAATGTCTTAATTGCCGGTGGCGTTCACTCCTTAGTCCCGCCCGACGGCCCGCGAATCGCCTGGCTCATGCTGCCTGTGATGCTGTGGATTAACTGCATCTGCGCCGCGGACAGTTCGTCGGCCAAGTTCACGGCGGCGTCGATGAGGGCTTGACGCCGTGACGGGTCGCCTTCCTTGGAAGTCGCATCCTGGAGGGTGCTCGTGAACTTGCGCAAGGCCTGGACCGTGGATTTGCGTCCATCCTCCAGTGACCCGAGTACCTCGTCGGCCAGCTCCTCCACTCGCTCGACCGCGCCCTGATTCTCAGTGCTCGCTGCCATGATCGCCTCCATAACTCTTGAGTGCCTGAGTCTCAGAATGCCGCATTCAAGGCTCATATGTACGCTATTGACCGCCCGATCGCCGTCTACATCGGCGCCCGGATGAGCGCACTGTCGCGGGCGAACGACGTGCTCGTATCGAGCACGCTGCGCGGCCTGGTGATCGGGTCAGGACCCTATTCGACGACCGCGGCGCTCACGAGCTCAAGGGTCTGCCCGGCGAACGGCGGCTCTTTGCCGTCGCGGTTCATAGCGGCGGGTTGCGGCGGGTTGCGGCGAAACTCATTTCGCCTGCCATGCCACAGACCGATCTCTCACGGTGCCCAGCCGCTTCGACGGCGGCCCGGTCCGCCAGCTCACGGACGACCATAGACGACTTCTGGTTGCCGGCGGCCGGGCAGGACCGTAACCCGCAGGCACAGGTCGGATGCTGATTGTCGTCGCAAGTGTGCCTAGGGCGTCCGCGAGTCGTTCGCCGATCGTGCTGGGGTCGTCGTCACCGATGCGACGGCGGACCAGCTCGGCGATGGCGGCCAAGCGATTCGCTTCCGCGGCAGCTCCGATCCGGATGGCGTCATCAATCCCAGACACCGGTTGGTCAACCGTGGCGCGTGGCTTCCTGAGCCAGCTGAACGCGCGACGTGATTCCCAGCTTGCTGTAGACGTGCGTCAGGTGCGTCTGCACGGTGCGAGGGGAGACGAACAGCCGTGCGGCGACGTCCTTGTTGCCGAGTCCCTCACTGACCAGCCGCACGACGTCGCGCTCGGTCGGCGTGAGCGCCGCCCACCCGGACGACGGTCGCTTACGCTCGCCGTGTCCGCGCTGCGCGTACGCGATCGCCTCATCGAGCGACAGCGCCGCCCCCTCGGCGCGAGCAGCACCGAAATCGTCCTCCCCGAGTGCATTACGGACCGCTGCGAGCGCTGCGGTGTATGCGGGCTCGTAGATGACGAATCGCACCGTGTCTCCCTGCCGTTGCCGATCCGCCCGCGCCGCACCGGCGAGCCGCGCCGCGTCCTGATGAGACCCCGCTGCGCTATTGAGCTCTGCGAGGATTTCCAGTGCGTCAGGGACGATCTGATAAGCCCGGGTATCGACTGCAACCGTAAGAGCTTCTTGCACATCGCATTTCGCCTGATCGAGATCGCCCTGGGCGATCGCTACGTGGGCGCGTGTCGTCAGGGCCCTCGCCAGGTGCCAACCGGTCATCACGGAGACCGCATCGTCCGCCCACCGCCTGGCCTCGCTGAGATCGCCGCGGGCGAATGCCACCTCCACCGTCGGTGCGACGTTGGCGATGGCTAGTTCCGGGCGGGCCATCATCTTCTGCCCCACGGCGTCGTTCGCCTCGGTCGCAGCGGCCTCGTGACCGGCCGCGAGTTCGGCTTGAGCGAGTGGGGCGACGGCCCACGGCTCCAGAAACGGCCCGAGCCCCGACGCTGCCTCCACCGCTTCCCGCGCGAAAACGCGCGCCTCGCCATACCGTCCGACCACCAGCAGTGTGTGCGCCAAGCCGATACGGGCGAGGAATCCGTGGAACACGTCCGCCGATTCTTCCGCCTCCGCGAGGAGGTCTTGTAGCAGCAAGATCGCCGAAGACACCTCGCCCTGCAGAAATTTCGGCATCTGAATACCCCAAAACCGGCACATCCGCGAGATGAATTGGTCGCCGACCGCGTCGGCAAGGGCGAGCCCTTCCTCCCCGGCGGCGGCCATGGTCACGGGGTGACCCGTGAGCCCTGCCGTATAGGCCTGCCACGCGAGGATCTGACACAACCGCCATTGATCACCGAGCTCGCGCGCCACCTCGAGTGCTTCTGCGACATAGGGGCTCGCGGCCTGCACGTCGAATGCGGCGGCGCCGATGCAGGCCGTGAGCGCACGGGCAAGCAGCGCCCGGTCACCGACCTCCCGCGCGATGGCAAGAGCCTCCTCGGCCTCACCGATCTGCGAGGTGCTGACGGTGAGCGACCCGAGCACTGCCTTGTCGGCCAGCGCACGGGCCCGAACGGCCGCTGCGACGTCGCCATCCGGTCGACCGGTTTCGGCGAGCGCCGCTTCGAACCATGCCAAGCCCTCCTGCGGTCGGCCGCTCAGGAGCCACAGCGGATAGAGCGAGGACACGAGCTCCAATGCGCGTTCGATCTCATGGTGCTCGAGGCTCCACGCGAATGCGGCACGCAGGTTGTCGATCTCGATCTCGGCCCGCGCCAGAAGAGGCCCGTGCCCCACTGGCATCACGGCGTCGAGGTCGGCCCCCATCGACGTGTAGTACTCGCAGTGGGCATCGCGAACGGCGTCCGCTTCGCCCGACTCGCCGAGCTTTTCGAGCGCGTACTGCCGCAGTGTCTCCAACAGTCGGTAACGCGTTCGGCCACCGGCGGTTTCGGCAACGACGAGCGACTTGTCGACCAGCAGTGCCAACTGGTCGAGGATCTGATGGCGTGGTAGCGCATCCCCGCCGCACACGATTTGCGCGGCGGCCAGATCGAAGCCGCCCATGAACGCCGCCATCCGGCGGAACAGAATGCGTTCGGGCTCGGTCAGCAGCGCATGCGACCAGTCGACTGAAGCACCGAGACTCTGTTGGCGCCGCACTGCTCTGCGCGACCCTCCGGTCAGCAACCGGAAGCGGTCGTGGAGGCTGTCGAGGATCTCGTCGAGCGACAGCGCCCGCGTGCGGGCGGCCGCAAGCTCTATCGCGAGCGGCATCCCGTCGAGCCTCTTGCAGATCTCCGTGACGGTCGCGGCGTCGTCATCGGTGATCGCGAATTCCGGCCTCACCCGGCGGGCGCGGTCGGTGAACAACTCGATCGCCTCGTCGTCCAGCGACAGCGACGGCACCCGCCACGTCACTTCACCTGCCAACCCGATCGGTTCCCGACTGGTCGCAAGAAGCGTCACGCAGGGGCACGTTCCCAGCAGGGCCTCGATGAAGTCCGCGCTCGCATCGAGCAGGTGCTCACAGTTGTCGAGGACCATCAACAACCGGCGGTCGCCGACGAATCGGACGACGCTGTCCATCGTCGATCTGCCCGGCTGGTCCGGCAGTCCGAGTGCGCGCGCCACCGCAACCGGCACGAGGTCGGGATCGGTGATCGGTGCCAAGTCGACGTAGCAGACGTCGTCGCCGAGGTCGCCGGCGACCTGAACGGCCAAACGCGTCTTGCCCGATCCGCCCGCACCGGTGAGGGTCACCAGTCGGTTGCCTGCGAGCAGCCCCCGCACGTCGGCGATCTGACGCTGCCGGCCAACGAAACTCGTCAACTGCGCCGGAAGACGCGCCACCGTCTCGGTTGACGACGTTCGCAGCGGCGGGAAATCGTTGCAGATGTCTGGATGGCACAGCTGCACAACACGTTCCGCACGGGGTAGGTCACGCAGCGGCTGTGACCCGAGGTCGGCGAGCCACGCGTCGTCGGGCAGGTGGTCGAGCACCATCGATTCGGTCGCGCCCGACAGCAACGTCTGCCCGCCGTGACCGAGATCGCGAAGTCTGGCCGTGCGATTGATCGTTGGACCGATGTAGTTGCCTTCGTCCCGCAACTGGATCTCCCCGGTGTTCACGCCGATCCGCAGCCGGATCGGGGCAAGTGGGGCGCGCTGCAACACCAACGCGCAGGCGACCGCGTCGCTCGCGCGGGCGAATGCGACGACGAAGCTGTCCCCTTCACCCTGCTCGACCGGGCGCACACCGCTGTGAACGGAGGTCACGTCGGCCAGCGTGGCGTCCAGCCGGGCGATCGCGGCGGTCATCTCGTCGGGCTGGGTCTCCCACAGCCGGGTCGAACCCTCGACGTCGGCAAGTAGCAGCGTCACCGTTCCGGTCGGTAGCCCGCTCACGCCGGAAGCCATACCGCTCCTCACGTCCGCGGGTTCGCTCCACTCGAGTTGGCTCATGCTAGCCAGCATGCGGGCCCTAAAGGGGCTAAAACATCAGCGCTTGCGCGTATTTTCTGCCGACGAGGAGTCAGAACTCGCCCTTGAGCCGGGCACGATACGACCGGCCGTCGGGGTCATAGAACGCCCGGTAGACCGGTATGGCCCAGGACCGCGTCAGCACGCCGAGATTCTCGGGCCGATGTGGACGTAGGCGTCCCGGCGGCCGAGCACCCTTCCCTCCATTGACCGACCACTCCTCCAGCGCCCTGGCCGACGCCTCGATCGTCTGCACGACGGTGTCGAGATCGACCAGCCCCTCGTCATCGCTGCCGTCCGCCGCGCGGTCGAGGTGCTCACGGAGCAGTCGCAGCCGAAGATCCCTGGCGAACTCGCCGGTGTCGTCGAGCACTGCACACGACAGTTCGCTGTCGTGGGTCCACGACCGGCGGTTCAGATTGTCGCTGCCCACCGTGGCCCAGACGTCGTCGATGACGCACACCTTCGCGTGCACGTACACGGGGGTGCCCTCATGGTTCTCGACATCGAAGATGTGCACCCGCTCGGGGTCGGCGCTGCGGCACGCTTCGATGGCCTGCTGGCGGCCGACGAGGTTGGGCGGCAACGACAGTCGGCCATCCACGTCGGGATAGCGCGGCACGATCGCCACCAGGTGCAGTTCGGGGTTGTCGGTCAGGGCGCGCGCGAACAACTCCGCGACCCGCTTCGACCACAGGTACTGGTCCTCGAGGTAGATGAGTCTCGTCGCCCGGCGCACCGCCTTCGAATAGCCGCGGGCGATGCTGCGCTCGCCGTGCGGCGCGAAGTCGTATTCGAAGTGTGCGTCGGGATAGGTGCGGAGCACCTGCACCGTGTGGGGTCCGCACGGCGGCGGGTCCGGCGGCTGCTCCGGCAACGGTCCCGGCTCCAGGTCCGCGCCGCGCAGCTTGTCCTGGACCCATGCGATCGGCGAGAGCATGTCGAGCGGGGCCGGATCGTTCCACCGCTCCCGGAAGGTCGTGTCCAATGCGCCGACGACCGGGCCCTGCAGCCGCAGCTGGACGTCGTGCCACGGCGGATGCTCGCCGTAATGCTTGTTCATCTGCTGAGCCTGCCGGTCGCCACGGTGCGTCTCGTCGTCGCGGCGGGAATGACACAGGTCTATGCCGCCCGCGAAGGCGACGTCGCGCTCGGGTGCGCCGGGGTGCCGGATCACCACCAGCTTCTGGTGGTGCGAACCACCGAACCGGACGCGCTGATCGAGCAGCACCTCCCCGCCTGCACGCTCGATCGCCTCACCCAGATGCTGGTTCTCTTCCTCGCTGTAGGCGAACTTGTCTAGATGCGAGCGCCACACCAGCCCCTTGACGACGACGCCGCGCTCGGCTGCCCGGCAGAACAGCTCCCTGATCGTCGGTCCGTCGTCCCGCATCTTCTGGTCGGGATCGCCCCGCCAGTCGGTGAAGAAGAGGTAGTCGCCGTCGCCGAGCGCCTCGACCTCGTCGACCAGCCGGTCGAAATATGTCGCGCCGTGGATCAACGGCTCGGCCCGGCTACCCGCGCACCAGGCGGGAATCGTGGTGCTCGGGTTTCCTCGCTCCTGCGCGGTCAGGAACCAGTCTGCGAGCTCCGCCACCCGGTCGGGATAGCCGAACGCGATCAGGTCCAAACTCACCGTCGCCGCCTGCGGTCTGTCAAGATCGGGCATGCCCCGCACCCGTCGCCTCCTCGGTGTGGCCCGCGCGCTGTTGCTGCTCGCCGGCTGCGTTCGGACCAGTCCCGAAGCCGGGGGCCTGCCGCCCCGAGTGCAGATCCGGCCAAAGCCGACGCGGTGATGGCGATCGTGGCTGACACGATGGCGCAGACCCATCTGAAGGCGGTCATCGTCCGGGTCACCGTCGACGGCAAGGAGATTGTCACCAAGGCCGTCGGCGACACGATGACCAACGTTGCGGCGACGACCAACATGCATTTCCGCAACGGCGCGTCGCCATCTCTTACGTGTCGACGCTGCTGCTGATCCTCGTCGACGAGAAGAAGGTCGCCCTCGACGACAAACTGTCCACATGGTTGCCGATGTGCCGAACTCCGACCGGGTCACGCTCGGGCAGCTCGCGCAAATGACCTCTGGCTACGTCGATTACGTCATCGGCAACACGGCTTTCAACGAGGCGCTCCACAAGGACCCGTTCCGGCAGTGGGAGCCCGATCAACTTCTCGGCCTCGCCACCTCCAAGCCCCTGCTGTACCAGCCGGGCACCAACTGGAACTACGCAGACACCAATTATGTGCTGCTGGGCCGGGCACTGGAAAAAGCCACCGGGCAGGGCAGGACATGCCGAAGCTGTTGGCCGACAAGGTGCTTCGGCCCCTGGGACTGACCAACACCGCGAATTCGTTCACCCCCGAGATCCCGGCGCCCGCGTTTTGCACGCGTTCAGCAGTGAGCGTCGGGAAGCGCTCGGGATACCCGGGCGCAGCCCGTTCTACGAGGAGTCGACCTATAGGAATCCGTCGTGGACGATCACCCACGGAGCCGTCCAGACGACCGATATCTACGACATGGAGACCAGCGCCTCCGGACTCGGTTCGGGAAAGCTGCTGTCGAAGGACTCCTACCAGGAGTTCTCCTCGACCGCCCTGCGCGGCAAGACCCACGCGCTGCCGGGTTGCACGACCTGCCTGGACGTGAACGAGGGATATATCTACGGCATGGGCATCGTGATCTCCGGCGACTGGCTGGTGCATAACCCGCTGTTCGCCGGCGAGGCGGGCGTGATGGCCTACCTTCCGACCAAGAAGATCTCCATGGCGATCGCGGTCACCTATCAGCCCGAGGCGTTCGACGATCAGGGTGATTACCGCAACGAGGCCGAGACGCTGTTTCGGCGCATCGGGAAGGAACTGGCCCCGGACGACGCACCGCCGACTCCGCCGAAATAGTCTCTCCCCATGGCACCGCAAGTGTTGTTCATCTACAACGAGCACCTGGCCACCGAGGGGCTGCTCGGCGACGCGTTCGCCGAATGTGGTTACGACGTAGCCACATTCGAGGTGGTGCCCGCCGAACGGGTGGACGCCCCCGCCGGCGACGTCACATTCCCCGACCCGACCGGCTACGACGCGATCGTCCCGTTGGGGGCCAGGTGGCCGGTATATGACGTGGCGTTGCAGCAGAGTTGGGTCGGCGCCGAGATGCAGATGCTGCGCGATGCCGCGCTCGCCGGCGTGCCGACGCTGGGTGTGTGCTTCGGCGGTCAATTGCTCGCCCAGGCATTCGGAGGGTCCGTCGGCAGGTCGAAGAGTCCGGAGATCGGCTGGCACGACGTGGCAAGCGACGACGAGGACCTGCTTCCCGGCGGCCCTTGGTTTCAGTGGCACTTCGACGCGTGGACACTGCCGCCGGGCGCAATCGAGATCGCCAGGACGGCCAACGCGTCACAGGCATTCGTGCTCGGCCGCGCGCTCGGGCTGCAGTTTCATCCCGAACTCGATCGCACGTTGCTGGAGGACTGGCTCGCCGACGACCGCACCGGAGAGGTGGCCAGCGTCGGCCTCACTCACGGCGAATTACGTTCGGCGACAAGAACCTTCGAGGACAGTGCGGCACTTCGCATCCGCGGTCTGGTGCGCGGCTTCCTGACCCGGATCGCCCGTCAGCCGTGTCCCAGCTGATGGGCCAGCGCATCGGCGACAGTGGCGTGGCGGAAGCGGTGCCCCAGCTCCGTCAGCTTCGTCGGCACCACTCGCTGATCGGCCTCGGCGAGTTCGCGGGCGCCCTGACCACCCAGTAGCAACCGCGGGCCGAACGCAGGCACGGGCACCAGCGCAGGACGGTGCAGCACACTGGAAAGCGCTTCGGTGTATTCGGCGTTGCGCACAGGCTCCGGTCCGACCGCGTTGACCGGACCGGCCAGCCGGTCGTCGTAGAGCGCGCGGTAGTAGACGTCGAGCAGATCGTCGAGGCCGATCCACGACAGCCATTGCCGTCCCGAACCCATCCGCCCGCCGAGGCCGGCCAGAAAGAGCGGCCGCAGCAGTTTCAGCGTTCCGCCCGCCGAGGCCTGCACGATCCCGGTGCGCACCGTGACCGTGCGCGCGCCCGCATCGGCAGCGGGGCGGGTCGCCGTTTCCCAGTCGGCCACCACGTCGGCCAGGAAGCCGTCGCCACGCACGCTGTCCTCGCAGAGCAGTGCGTCGCCTCGGTCGTAGCCGTAGACACCGATCGCCGAGGCGCTGACGAACACCGCAGGACCGTCGTCGGTGTCGGCCGCCGCCTGCGCCAGCAGGCGCGTCGGCTCGATGCGGCTGTCGCGGATCGCGGACTTGTGCTTGGCGGTGAAGCGTCCCGCGATCGACGCGCCGGCCAGATGCACCACGGCGTCGACCCCCGACAGCAGCCCCGGCGCAGGGGCGTCGGGCTGCCACTGCCGCTCGTCAGGGGTCCGTGCTGGACCCCGGACGAGCCGGATCACCTGGTGCCCGCCGGTCGTCAGAAATGCCGACAACGCCGAGCCGACCAGCCCGGACGCACCGGTCATGGCGATAACCATCGGCTTCATGCCGGCGGCCGCCGCGTCGCGGTGGGCGGCGAGGTCGTCGGCCAGCTGGCGGTGCCGATAGACGAACGTCGGCCGCAGCGCCGCACCGGGGACCGTGGTGTCGACCGAGTCGCGAACGGTGGTGCGGCCCCCCGGCGCCTCTGCGAACTCGTGGGTGTGTCGCCACCAGCCGATCACGCGCGGCGGGAGGGTTCGCAGGCCGTCGGAGGACAGCGCGTCGACGAACCGGTGAGGTGGGTCGAAGCCGTCGCGCTGGTGCTGGGCGATCCAGCGCAACCCACCCGGCAGACCCAGCACCGCCCGGCCGTCGGCCAGCGACTCGGTCTCGGCCACCACCGTCATCGGCTGCCACGGCGGAACCAGCCTGGTCATGGCGCCCGGCCTGGTGTGCCAGGCGAACACCTCAGCCAGCGGGTGGTCGACGATGCTCTGGTACTCGATGCCCATAATCCCTTTCGCGATCGAAACGATCTGTGCTCGTGATTCGGAGTCGACGCGTTCTTGGATTGCCCGTCGTAGGCTAGTTGAGTCCCTTTGACGGGAAGACTCTGTGATGGCCGGTTGGAGTGGGCTCGCCCGACGTAGTGCGAGACGGACCTTCCGGGACCGCCGCGACGCCGGCCGAGTCCTGGCTCAGGCGTTGACGGCCTATCACGGTCGAAATGACCTTCTGGTGCTCGGGCTGGCGCGCGGCGGGGTGCCGGTCGGGTGGGAGGTCGCCGAGGCCCTTGCGGCCCCGCTCGACGTCTTCCTGGTTCGCAAGCTCGGCGTGCCGCAGTGGGAAGAGCTCGCGATGGGCGCCATCGCCAGCGGAGGCGGCGTGGTGCTCAATGACAAGCTGATCGCCAACCTCGGAATCGGTGACGAGGCGCTGCGCACCGCCATCGATCGCGAGACCGCCGAACTCAACCGCCGCGAACACGCCTATCGGGCCGGCCGGCCGGCCGCGGACCCGATGGGCAAGGCCGTGATCCTCGTCGACGACGGAATCGCCACCGGCGCAAGCATGCTCGCCGCAGTGCGCGCGGTGCGTGCCGCGCAGCCGGCGCTGGTGGTGGTCGCCGTTCCGGTCGGCCCGTCGTCGGCCTGCAGCCAGTTAAGCGGCGAGGCCGACGATGTGGTGTGCGCGACGATGCCCGCGTCGTTCGAAGCGGTCGGTCAGGTGTACGCCGATTTCCACCAGGTGTCCGACGACGAGGTGCGCGAGATTCTGGCGCGCTAGCGCGGGTTGTGGTCTTCCTCGGCGACCTCGGCCGACTTGTCGTCGACGGATCCCGTTGCGGTCGTGGCGGTTTCGGCCTCATCGTCGCCGGCAGGCTCTTCGGGATAGTCCGCGTCGAATTCCTCGTCGGCCGCCTGTGGCGCTGCTTCGTTGTCGGCACTGCCACGATTGCGCTCGCGGAGCGCGTCGACGATCAGGAGCACGACGCCGATCACACTCGCGGCGATGCAGACCCAGGCGATCAGCTCATTGCTCGTGACGACCGCGGTCACCAGAGCCGCGAGGCCGATGACGGCGAGCACCAGGGCAACAATCAACATGGGTCACGCCCCTTCGCCGAGGAGTTCGCGGTCTCAGTTGTTGCCGCGGTTGAACTGGTTGAACCCGCCGCCGTCGTTGGCGCTCGAATCGACCGGTGCGGCGGATCCGCGCTGGCCGAGTTCCTCGAGCTGGGACTCCAGATAGGTCTTCAGGCGAGTGCGGTATTCGCGCTCGAACGTGCGCAGCTGCTCGAGCCGGCCTTCCAGCACGGTGCGCTGCTGGTTGATCGTGCCCATGATCTCGGAGTGCTTGCGCTCGGCATCGGCCTGCAGCGCGTCGGCCTTCTCCTGGGCCTGGCGCAGCTGGGTCTCCGACCGGGTCTGGGCATCGGCCAGCATGGCGTCCGCGCGCTGTCGCGCCTCGGAAACGGTGGACTCCGCGGTGGCCCGCGCCTCGCTGACCATCTGGTCGGCCTGGGTGCGAGCGTCCGACAACAGCTTCTCCGACTCGGCCTTCGCCGAGGAGGTCAACCGGTCGGCGGTGTCCTGAGCCAGGCCGAGCACGCGGGCGGCCTTGAGGTGCTGGTCCTCGCTCACCGGTGCGGGAGCCGCCTGCGGCGGCGCCTCGTAGGCGGGCTCCGGCGCCGGCTCGGGTTCGGGCTCCGGCTGATACAGCGGAATGGCCTGCGTCGGCTGTGCGCCACCGCCGGCCCGCGCCGTCGACAACTCTTGATCCATCTCCGTCACTCGCTGACGGAGATCGGCGTTCTCCTCGACGAGCCGGGTCAGCTCGTTCTCGACCAGATCGAGGAAGGCGTCGACCTCGTCCTCGTTATAGCCGCGCTTGCCGATGGGTGGCTTGCTGAACGCGACGTTGTGGACGTCGGCTGGAGTGAGCGGCATTTTCTGCCCCCTAGATGGTCTGGGCCGTCAATCGACTCAAAGTGTAGAGCGTCAGTGAAGTAACTGGCGCCCATCCTGTCACACCAGAACCGGCGGTTGCAGTCGAGGCCGATAATTAAGAGCGAAACTCAATCTTCTTAAGCCGAATTGCGATCCCCGGCAAACAGCGTGCGGTGCGTTCTCAGGCCGCCGCGCTGAACGCCAGTTGCATGCCGATGAACGCGACGAGCAGCAACACCATGATCGACAGGTCGAAACGAATCGCCCCTATCGTGAGCTGCGGAATGAGGCGGCGCAGCAGCTTCACCGGCGGATCGGTGAGCGTCATGATCACCTCCAGGATCACCACCGTGAATCCCCTGGGGTGCCATTCGCGGCTGAACGAGCGGATGAACTCGACCACCACACGGGCGATGAGAAGCAGCCAGAAGACGAACAGCGCGAAACCCAGAATCTCAAAGAACAGGGCCAACTAAGCCGACCTCACTACAGCCGATGTGACGTTCGATACAGGCCGCAGGCCGGTGTCGGCCAGCGCGATGCTGTCAGCCTACCTGGCTCGCCGCGAAGCCGAGGAGCGCGAACGAATCGAGAACCGGCCAGCCTACTGATACGCGTAGAAGCCGGTCTCGGCAATGCGCCTGCGGTCATCAGGCGTGACGTCGACGTCGGCGGGCGAAAGCAGGAAGACCTTGGTGGCGACCTTGTCGAACGATCCGCGCAGCGCGAACGCCAGCCCCGCCGCGAAGTCGACCAGCCGCTTGGCGTCGGCGTTGTCCATCGTGACCAGGTCCATGATCACCGGGGTGCCGTCGCGGAAGCGCTCTCCGATCGTGCGGGCCTCGCTGTAGTCCTTGGGCCGCAACGTGGTGATCTTCGACAGCGGGCTGCTCTCGTCGAACAACATCGCCATCCGGCGCGGGTCCATTGCCAGCGCGCCCCGGGTCGAGCCGCGCAGCGGGGCGAACCTCGGTGCGGGACGGTCGAATTCGCGCGGGTGGAAGCGCCCCTCGTCCGGGTACCCGCCGCGGTAGCCGGCGGGCATCTCCTCGTCGTCGTAACGGTCGTCGTACCGGCCGTATCCCTCGTCGGCGAAGCGCTCGCGGCGCGGATAGTTGCGCGACGGACGGTCGTCATCGTCGTAGTACTCGTCGTCGTAGTCGTCCATGGGCGCCATGCCGAAGTACGCCTTGACCTTGTGCAGTGTGCTCATCGCTGGACCCTTCTTGCGTGATGCCTGTGATGAAGATGTGACTGGAGTGACTACTCATGGTGACGTTAGAGGACGTTGTCCCAATAGAGCGGTACCGACACGCACACACGTCGAACCATGTTCGATTGCCGCCTCGAGGTCGCTGGACATCCCGGCCGACAGTTCGAGGCGCTGCTGGTAGTTGCGTTGTACCCGCTGGTGTTCGGCCTGCAAACGTGCGAACGCGGCGTCAGGATCACTTCCCAGCGGTGGGATTCCCATCAGGCCGACGAAGGTCAGCGCTCGAGCGGACTGCGCCTGCGCGCAGAGGTCGTCGATCAGGTCGGGGCGGCCGATGTCGACTCCGCCGCGGGCAGTGTCGCCATCGAGGCTGAGCTGCAGATAGACCCGCAGCGGCTCGGACCGCCCGCCTTCGGCCGAGCGCTGCCGCCGACGCCCGGTCCAGCGCGGTGATCAGCTTGGCGCTGTCCACCGAGTGCGCGGCATAGGCCCACGTGGCGATGGAGCGCGCCTTGTTGCGCTGAATCCGGCCCACCATGTGCCAGCGAATCGGCGATGCCTGCACGGCGGAATTGCATTCGGCCGATTTCGCGGCTGCTTCTTGCTCGCGCGATTCACCGAATGCATTGCAACCCAAGCGGCGGAGAATTAGCACATCGGTTGCTGGAAAGAATTTCGTGATCGGTAACAATTCAATTTCCGTCCGGCTGCGCCCCGCCGCCTCCGCGGCCCGCGCCAGCCGCTCCCGCACGCGGGCCAGCGCGCCCGCCAGTTCGGCTTCCCGCTCCGCCGCCACCGGGTTCACCGCGTCTTCGCGCGAGCACTCATCGACGGTCATCCATCCACACCACTGATGCAAGGCGCCCGGTCGGGGCGTCGCGCCGATGACTGAAGAGATTGCGGTCGTCGACCGTGCACCGCGGGTCGGCATCGACGGAGACGATGCCCAAATCGGTTAACTGCCTTGTGATTCCGGCTCGCAGATCCAGGCCGGGTGTCCCCCGCGACGTCGTCGTCCTGCTGCCGGGCAGTACAGCCTCGACTTCGTCGGCCATCGCCGCGGGCACCTCGTAGTTGGGACCGCTGACGGCCGGACCGAGCAGCACGGAGATGTCATCGACGTGTGCACCCGCTTCGCACATCGCCTCGACCGCGCGTGTCACGACACCTTTCTGCGCGCCGACCCGACCGGCGTGCACGGCTGCCACCACCCCGGCGCGGGCGTCGGCCATCAACACCGGAACGCAGTCGGCGGTGACGACTGCCAATGCCAACCGCGGAGTCGTGGTGACCAAGGCATCGGTTTGGTCGACAGCCGACTCCGGCTGTTTCAGCGGACCGTTGACCCGGACCACCCGGTCACCGTGCACCTGGTTCATCCAGACGACCGCTTCGGTGCTCAGCCCGATGGCCGTCGCCAGCCGCTTGCGGTTGGCCGCGACGGCGGCAGGATCGTCGCCGACGTGGTCGCCGAGATTGAACGTGTCGTACGGCGGCTTGGAAACACCGCCGGCGCGAGTGGTGGTCACGCGACGGACCCGGACAGTCACGGCACCCAGTATCGCGGTGCCGCACCCGTGACGAGCACCGGAACCGGTGTCAGTGCCGCATGAACGGCGGAACGTCGACGTCGTCGTCATCGTCGCCGCCGATGCTGACCGTCGCGCCGTTGGTGTGCGCCGGGACACTGGCGGCCTCGACCGGTTCGAACAGTTGCGAGGTGACCGTGCCCGCCTGTCCGGGAGCGATGGCCTGGCCGGTTGCGCCAACCACCGGCTTGCGGCTCGGCCCGGAGGCGTCGAAGCCGGCCGCGATCACCGTCACCCGCACCTCGTCGCCCAGTGAGTCGTCGATCACGGTGCCGAAGATGATGTTGGCTTCGAGGTGCGCGGCATCCTGCACCAGCGAGGCGGCCTCGTTGATCTCGAACAGGCCCAGGTCGCTGCCGCCCGCGATGGACATCAGAACGCCCTGCGCGCCCTCCATGGACGCCTCGAGCAGTGGCGAGTTGATCGCGATCTCGGCCGCCTTGAGTGCGCGGCCGTCGCCACGCGCGGAGCCGATGCCCATCAGCGCGGTGCCCGCGCCGGACATGATGCCCTTGACGTCGGCGAAGTCGACGTTGATCAAACCCGGTGTGGTGATGAGGTCGGTGATGCCCTGCACGCCGTTGAGCAGCACCTCGTCGGCGCTGCGGAACGCGTCCATCAGCGACACCGCCGCGTCACCCATCTGCAGGAGCCGATCGTTGGGGATGACGATCAGGGTGTCGCAGCTCTCCCGCAGCGCGGAGATGCCGGCCTCAGCCTGGTTGCTGCGGCGCTTGCCCTCGAAGGAGAACGGCCGGGTCACCACGCCGACCGTCAGCGCGCCGAGCTTCCGCGCGATGGTGGCCACCACAGGCGCACCTCCGGTTCCGGTGCCGCCGCCCTCGCCCGCGGTCACGAACACCATGTCGGCGCCGCGCAGCAGCTCCTCGATGTCGTCCTTCGCGTCGTCGGCGGCCCTGCGACCGACCTCGGGGTCCGCGCCGGCGCCGAGACCTCGGGTCGAGTCACGGCCGACGTCGAGCTTGACGTCGGCATCGCTCATCAACAACGCCTGCGCGTCGGTGTTGATCGCGATGAACTCCACGCCCTTGAGGCCTTGCTCGATCATCCGGTTGACGGCGTTGACGCCGCCGCCGCCGATGCCGACCACCTTGATGACGGCGAGGTAGTTGTGAGGGGGGGTCATGGTCGTCCCCTCGTTGCGCAAGCGCTCATCAGCGATCGCCTTCCTCCCAGGTTGCCCTTTAGTGCGCGGACTTCGAGCAAACTCTCAACCTCAACAAGAGGTTTATAGTTATGTCAACTTGATCCGCGCAACCAGAACGGTAGGGCGGGCTCATGCACTATCCATGCAGGCGCGCCGACGGACGCGTCAAGAATTTCCCGCGATTTCGCGGCGCCCGGCCTACTTGACCGTCGGCAAATCCGGGCTGGACACGTCGTAGGTGTGTCCCGGCTGCGTCAGCAGCGCCGCGAGCTTCTGCGCCTTCTCCTCGGTTCGCTCGGTGGTACCCCACACCACTTCCCTGCCGTCGGCCAACGTCAGCGTCACCGCCGCGACCGACGGCGCCGACACCCTGGCGACCTGGCCGGCCACCTCGGGCCGCAGCGCTGTCATCACCTCCAGTGCCGCCATAGTCGGCGGGTCGCCGGGAGACGGGTTGTCGGTCTCGAGGTAGGGCAGGTTGGGCGGCGGCGGCGCGGTCGCGAAGTCCACCCCGTCGTGGTCGAACAGATGCGAGCCGTCGGGATAGTCCTTGACGACGACGGGGATGCGCTCGACGACCGTGATCCGAAGCGTCGACGGGTACTCGCGCTGCACGCGCGCGCTGGCCACCCGGCGAATGGTGGCCACCCGCTCGGCCACGTCGTCCGTGTTCACCTGCAACAGAGGCGTGCCCTGCTTCACGGCCGCAGCGGCGGCGACCTCCTCCTGCGTCACCGAGCCGACGCCGGTGATGACGATGTTGCGCGCGGCCATGATCGGGGTGAAGTAGAGCAGCAGACCCAGGCCGACGAACAATGTGACGAGAACGACGGTCCAGACCACCACCTTCAGCCCCCGAACCGCGCCGCGCGCAACGGGTTTGGCGCCATCGGCCGCCTTGCCCTGCACACGCCGCTTGGCTTCCCGTCTCGCTTGCTCGATCGCAACCGCGCGAGCCTGAGCCTGGCGGCGCGCTTCACGTTCCCGCCGGGCCCTCCGCCGCGGACCCTCGATGTCGTCTGCGGGCGGCTCCGCCGGTTCGGCCGTGGTTTCGCTGCCGTCCTCCGGTTCGGCCGTGGTTTCGGCTGCGACTTTCGGCTGAGCAGTCGCCTCGCTGCTGTCTTCCGGCTCGGTCATCGCGCACCTGGCGGCGATTTGCGTTGCGGCATCGAGCGGTTGGCCCTCGCCGTGAGTGCGGCCACGATCTCGGGGCCGAGCATCGTGACGTCGCCCGCACCCATCGTGACGACCACATCGCCGGAATGCACCGCGTTGGCCACCTGTTCTGCGACGGCCGAGAAGTCGGGCACATAATGCACCGGCTTGCCGACGTGCTCGGCCACCGACGCACCGCTGACACCCGCGATCGGCTGCTCGCGCGCGGCATACACGTCGAGCACGAACACCTCGTCGGCGCAGTCGAGCGCCTGCCCGAGCTCGTGGGCGAAAGCGGCTGTGCGCGAATACAAATGCGGCTGAAAAACCACCACCGTGCGGCCGCGCCCGGCCTGCTCGGTCACCGTCCGCACAGCACCCAGCGTGGCGCGCACCTCGGTCGGATGGTGTGCATAGTCGTCGAACACCCGCACGCCGTGCGCAGTGCCGACGAGCTCGAAGCGACGGCGCACCCCCTCGAATCCGGCCAGCCCGTCGAGCACCGTCTCAGCTGCGGCACCGACTTCCACGGCGGCGAGCAGCGCGCCCAGCGCGTTGAGCGCCATGTGCCTGCCCGGCACCGCCATCCGCAACACCCGCGGGTGCGCCTCGGCGGCCAATTGGATGTGCGCGACCGCCCCGGTGTTCTGCTGTTCCCAGCTCACCAGCCGCCCGGCGAGGTCGGGCCGGCCTTCGCTCCCATAGCGTGATACCCGGATTCCCAGGGCAGCAGTGCGTTCGGCGAGGGCCGCAGCGCCCGGATCGTCGGTGCAGACCACCAGCGCACCCCCCGGTGCGAGCCGCTCGACGAAGTCGTCGAACACTGCCCCGTAAGCCTCTGCGCTGCCGAAGAAGTCGAGATGGTCGGCCTCGATGTTCGTCACCACCGCGACGTTCGGCGTGTATTCCAGCAGTGACCCGTCACTCTCGTCGGCCTCGGCCACGAAGCACTTGCCGCTGCCGTGATGGGCATTGGTGCCCGCCTCGCCGAGGTCGCCGCCGACCGCGAACGACGGGTCGAATCCACTCTGCTGCAGGGCCACGATGAGCATCGACGTCGTCGTGGTCTTGCCATGGGTACCGGTCACCATCAACGTGGTGTAGCCGTCCATCAGCCTGGCCAGCACCACCGGCCGCAGGATCACCGGAATGCCGCGGCGCCGTGCCTCGACGAGCTCGGGATTGGTTTTCGGGATCGCCGCGTGAGTGGTCACCACCGCGGTCGGACCACCGGGCAACAGATCAAGCGAGGACTCGTCGTGTCCGATGCGGATCTCCGCTCCGCGCGCCCGCAGCGCCGCGACGCCGCGTGACTCCTTGGCATCCGAGCCCGACACCAGCCCGCCGCGGTCGAGCAGGATGCGCGCGATGCCGGACATGCCCGCTCCGCCGATGCCGACCATGTGCACCCGCTGCAGCTCCTGCGGCAACGAAATCGCGCTCACCGGCCGGGCTTTCGGGACTCTCCGCGAGTCCGCGCACTGCGTGCGACCTCGAGGGCGATCTCGGCCACCTTCTGGGCAGCGTCGCGGTGGCCCGCCAGCGCCGCCGCAGCCGTCATCGCCGTGAGCCGGGGCCCATCGCTGAGCAGTCCGGCCACGGTCCCGCCGACGAACTCGGGCGTGAGATCGGCGTCGTCGACGAGAAGTCCCCCGCCGGTATCGACGACAGGCAGCGCGTTGAGTCGCTGCTCGCCGTTGCCGATCGGCAGCGGGACGTAGACGGCGGGCAGACCGACGGCGGAGACCTCGGCCACCGTCATCGCGCCGGCCCGGCAGATCGCCAAATCGGCTGCGGCGTAAGCCAGATCCATCCGGTCCAGGTACGGCACGGCCACGTACGGCGGATCACCGTCGGCCGGGCGGCGCAGCTCGAGCGTGTTCTTGGGACCGTGCGCGTGCAGCACAGAGACACCGGCTGCGGCCAGGTCTGCCGCCGCGGGTGCCACAGCCCGGTTGATCGACTGCGCACCCTGCGACCCACCGAACACCAACAGCACCCGTGCATCGTCGGCGAAACCGAAGTGCGCGCGTGCCTTTGCCCGCTCCGCCATCCGGTCCAGCGATGTGATCGCTGCCCGCACCGGTACTCCCACGACCTCGGCGCGCGGCAGGCCCGGGTCCGCGACGGCGGAGAGCACCCGGCGCGCCGACCGGGCACCGAGCTTGTTGGCCCAGCCGGCGCTGGCGTTGGCTTCGTGCACGACGACCGGCACACCGCGCCGGCGGGCAGCCAGGTAAGCGGGCACCGCGACGTAGCCGCCGAAGCCGACGACGACGTCGGCGTCAACGTCGTCGAGCACGCTCAGGGTCTCCCCGACGGCGCGGCGGATGCGCATCGGCAGCCGCAACAGGTCGGCGGTGGGCTTACGCGGCAGCGGAACCGGCGTGATCAGCTCCAGGTGGTAGCCGCGTTCCGGGACCAGTCGGGTCTCGAGGCCGCGGTGGGTGCCCAGCGCGGTGATCCGCACCTCGGGATCCAGTGCGCTGAGCGCATCGGCGACGGCCATGGCGGGTTCGACATGACCTGCCGTTCCGCCGCCGGCGAGAACTACCGACATCACCCGTGACGTTGACCTTCCAATGTGCGAGCCCGTCGGCCCTGGTGGCGCTGTCCAGCCGCGCTCTTGCTGACCCGCTCCTCGCGTCCGCGGTGCCTATTCTGCTCCTCGCGTCCGCGCTTGCCGCCTCCATGATGCACTGAGCCTCGCACCGGTCGGTCGGCCGTAGGGGGTTTACGCCTGCCGTCCTTCGCCGGTTTGCGCTTCGCCTCGGCCGCCGGTTTGCCCTTCGGCTTGCCGCCGCGGGTGCGCAACCGGTCGCGCAGCGCCTCCGTGCGGGTCGGCGAGTACGGCTCGGGCGGCGGCAGCCGCAGCATCCTGTTCATCGTGTCCTCACGGCCTGCGCGCAGCACGGCCACCGCATCGGGTTCGTGTCGCGCCGCGTTGGCGATCACTCCGATGATCAGAAGTGTTGTCGCCGTAGATGTTCCACCGGCGGAGATGAGCGGCAGCTGCAGCCCGGTGACCGGCAGCAGGCCGATCACGTAGCCGACGTTGATGAACACCTGGCCGAGCACCCACATGGTGGCGGTCGCGGTGAGCAGCCGCAGGAACGGGTCGGCCGAACGGCGCGCGATCCGCATGCCGGTGTAGGCGAACAGTCCGAACAGGCACAGCAGGCCGGCCGCCCCGATGAAACCCAATTCTTCGCCGATGATCGCGAAGATGAAGTCGTTGTGCGCGTTGGGCAGGTAGTTCCACTTGGCCGTGCCCTGCCCCAGTCCGTCGCCGAACAAACCGCCGTTGGCCAGCGCGAACCTGGCCTGCTTGGCCTGGTAGCCGGAGCCCTGCGAGTCGGCGCCCGGGTTCAACCAGGACATCACGCGGTCGGATCGGTAGCCCTCCGAGACCGCGAGGATCGCCGCGGACACCACCACGGCCAGCATCGAGGACATGAACACCCGCAGCGGGAGACCGGCATACCAGAGCAGGGCGAGCAGGATGATGCCCAACGACACCGTCTGGCCGAGGTCGGGCTGGGCCACGATGAGGGCAAGCGCGATCACCGCGGCGGGCACCAGCGGGATGAGCATCTCCCGCAGCGACGCCTGTTCCATGCGGCGGGCGGCGAGCAGGTGCGCGCCCCAGATCGCGAACGCGATCTTGGCCAACTCCGACGGTTGCATGGAGAACCCGGCGACGACGAACCAGCCGCGGGATCCGTTGGCCTCCTTGCCGATCCCGGGAATCAGCACCAGCACGAGCATGACGATGGTGACCGCGAAGCCGGTGAAGGCGAGGCTGCGCATGGTGTGCACGCGCATGCGCATGGCGGCGTAGAACGCGAACAGGCCGACGAGCGTCCAGATCAGCTGCTTGCCGAAGATCACCCACGGCGAGCCGTCCTCGTCGTAGGAGTGCACGCCGGACGCCGAGAGCACCATGGTCAGTCCCAGCGAGGTCAGCAGCGCGGCGACGGCGATGATGAGGTGAAACGACGTCATCGGCCGGCCGAGCCAGGCGCCGAAGCGGGTGCGCGGAGCCTTGGTGGTGGCCGCTTCGGCGGCACCGACGGCTGCGGCACCGGTCCGGCGGAGCCGCAGCCGGGACAAAATGGCGCTCATCGCGCCTACCGGGTGGCGCGCACGGCGGCCGCGAAAGCATCGCCGCGCTCGGCATAGCCGCTGAACTGGTCGAAGGATGCGCCGGCAGGTGCCAGCAGCACCGTGTCGCCCGTTCGGGCCAGCCGCCGAGCGGCAGCGACGACAGCGGTCATCAATTGAGTCACAGAATTAATATCCGACTCATTTGTCTCAGGCACCACAGAATCCTCCCCCGTCACAACCTCCACAACGGGGACATCTGGGGCGTGTCGCGATAACGCATCGGCGACCTGGGCCCGGTCCCTTCCGATCAACACGGCGCCGACCAACCGGTCAGCCACCTCGGCGACCAGATCGTCGACCGACGCGCCCTTGAGCAGGCCCCCGGCGATCCACACCACCCGCGGGTAGGCGGCGATGGACGCGTGCGCGGCGTGTGGGTTGGTGGCCTTGGAGTCATCGACGTAGGTCACGCCGTCGATGTCGGCGACCACCTCAGCGCGGTGGGGGCCGACGTGAAACGACGCCAGCGCATCCGCGATCGCCTCCGCCGGCACGTCGACGGCCCTGGCCAGGGCGGCCGCGGCCAACGCATTGAGGACGCCGACCGGCCCTGCCACCGGAATCGACGCGGTGTCGGCCAGCGCGACGCCCTCGGCGACGGCCCCCGAGAACGCCCGGTCGATCAGCGCTCCGTCCCGTACCCCGAGCTGTCCGGCTGCGGGCTCGCCGAGCGTGAAGCCGACCCGGACCGGCGCGGCGGCCCGATCCAGCAGGGCCGCCGCCACCGGATCGTCGAGCCCGGCCACCGCCACGGCGCCGGTCAGCGCCCGCGCCTTGTCCGCCGCGTAGGCCGCCATGGAGCCGTGCCAGTCGAGATGGTCCTCGGCGACGTTGAGCACCACGCCGGCCTCGGGCCGCAGCGACGGCGCCCAGTGCAGTTGGAAACTCGACAGCTCGATTGCGAGCAGTTCAGCTCCTCCGGCGAGCATGTCGATCACCGGGTTGCCGATGTTGCCGCAGAGCACCGCGCGGCGCCCCGCCGCGACCAGCATGGCGTGCAGCATCGACGTGGTGGTCGTCTTGCCGTTGGTTCCCGTGACCACCAGCCAGCGCTTCGGCGTGCCGAACCAGCCGGCTTGGTCAAGGCGCCAGGCCAGTTCGACGTCGCCCCAGACGGGCACCCTCGCGGCGGCCGCGGCCGCCAAAACCGGTGCGGTGGGCGGAAAGCCGGGGCTGGTGATGACGAGCGCGTAATCGGATATGCCTGCAACGGCCTCGGCGGTGGTGACGACGCTCGCAGGCGTGACGAGCCGCTGCAGGGCGAGCGGGTCGTCGTCGCAGATGGTCAGCCGCACACCTGTCGGTTCCAGCGCGGCGCTCACGGAGCGGCCCGTAATGCCCGCCCCGGTCACCAGCACTCGGGCGCCGGGCGCGAGTGGCTCGACCTCGGGGAGGGTCACGTCAGGCTCCGACGGTGGTGAGCCACTCGCTGTAGAAGAGCGCGACCCCGAGACCGCATGCGATCGCGGTCAGCAGCCAGAAGCGGATGATCACCGTGGTTTCCGCCCACCCGACCAGTTCGAAGTGATGGTGGAACGGCGCCATCCGGAACACCCGCCGCCCCGTCGTACGGAACGCCAGAATCTGCACCACAACCGAGGTCACCTCCGCGACGAACAGTGCCCCGAGCACCACGGCGAGCATCTCGGTGCGGCTGAGCACCGACAGCCCGGCGATCACGCCGCCCAGCGCCAGCGAACCGGTGTCGCCCATGAAGATCTTCGCCGGAGCGGCATTCCACCACAGGAACCCGACGCAGGCGCCTGCGGTCGCGGCAGCGATAAGGGCGAGATCCAGCGGGTCCCGCACGTTGTAGCAGCCGACGCCAGGCGCCGTCGCACACGCGTTGCGGAACTGCCAAAAGGTGATGATCACGTAGGCCGCGCACACCATCGCCATCGCGCCCGCGGCCAAGCCGTCGAGCCCGTCGGTGAAGTTCACCGCGTTGGACCACGCGTAGACGATCAGCACGCAGAACAACACGAAGATCGCCGGAGCCAGTGTGACAGTGGCGATCTCACGCACATAGGACAGCTCCGCGCTACCCGGGGTGAGTCCGTCGGTGTTGTGGAACTGCAGCGCAAGCACGCCGAAGATCACCGCGGCCAGCAGCATGCCGACCGTTTTGGCCGTCTTGTTGAGACCGAGGTTGCGCGACCGGCGGATCTTGATCAGGTCGTCGACGAAGCCGACGATGCCCAGTGCCGTGGCAAGCCCGAGTGCCAGCAGACCCGACGCCGACGGGCCCTGGCCGTCGAGTGCCAGTCCCACCAGGTGGGTACCGAGGTAGCCCGCCCAGATGCCCGCCAGGATCGCGACGCCACCCATCGACGGGGTGCCACGCTTCTTGTGATGGCTCGGCGGGCCGTCCTCGCGGATCTCGTGGCCGAAACCCTGCCGGGTGAAGAGCCCGATCAACACCGGGGTCAGCAGGATCGACACCGCCAGCGCGATGCCGACGGCGATGAGGATCTGCCTCATGAGGCGACCAACGCCTCTGCGAGCTTCCCCAGCCCGGCCGCGTTCGACGCCTTGACGAGCACCACGTCCCCCCGGCGCAGCTCGGCCCGCAACAGGTCCAGCGCGGCGTCAGCGTCGGCGACCATGATGGCCTCTCCTCCCCATGAACCTTCCATGACCGCCCCGTGGTGCATGGCGCTCATGGCTCTCCCGGTTCCCACGACGACCAGTCGACTGACATCTAATCGCACCGCGAGCCTGCCGATGCGGTCGTGCTCCGAAATCGCGTCCTCGCCGAGCTCGGCCATCTCGCCGAGCACCGCCCAGCTGCGCCGGGTCCGGCCGCCTTGACGGGCCATCCACGCCAGCGACTTCAAGCCGGCCAGCATGGAGTCCGGGTTGGCGTTGTAGGCATCGTCGATGATCGTGACGCCGTCGTCGCGGGTGGTGACATGCATGCGGTGCTGCGAGACCGGGCCCGCACCGGCCAGTGCGGTCGCGACCTGGGCCCCGGTGGCTCCACATTCCAGCGCGACCGCGGCGGCGCACAGCGCGTTGGACACCTGGTGGTCGCCGTGCACCGCCAGCGATACCTCGGTCTCGACGCCCGCGGCGTGCAGAGTGAAGCGGGGTCTGGCCACCTCGTCGAGCGCCACCGGGCCCGCCCACACGTCGGCTCCCGGTGACCGCGATACCCTGACCACCCGGGCGGCGGTCAGTTCCGCCATGGCCGCGACGGCATCATCGTCGGCGTTGAGGACTACCACGCCCGAAGACGGAACAGCTTGTGGCAGTTCGGCTTTGGTGGCCGCGATGGCCTCGCGTGAGCCGAACTCGCCGAGGTGGGCGGTCCCGACGTTGAGCACGACCGCGATCGAGGGCTTGGCGATCGACGCGAGGGCCGCAATGTTGCCTGGGTGACGCGCCGACATCTCGAGCACCAGGAAGTCGGTGTTCACCCCCGCCCGCAACACCGTCCACGGCGTGCCCAGCTCGTTGTTGAAGGAGCCCGGCGGTGCGACGACCGTGCCGAGCGGCGTGAGCACCGCCGCGACGAGATCCTTGGTCGAGGTCTTGCCCGACGAGCCGGTGATGCCGATGATCGTCAGGCCGCCCTGTGCCAGCTCGTCGGCCACCGCTGCGGCCAGCTTGCCCAGCGCGGCGAGCACCGCCGCACCCGAGCCGTCGGTGTCGTGCTCCAGTACGCCGGCCGCCGTGTCGGTGCCGACGTCGACCTTCGGCGCGACGACGATCGCGGGCACGCCGACCGGCCTGGCGGCCAGCACCCCGGCCGCACCGGCGGTCACCGCGGCCGCGGCGAAGTCGTGGCCGTCCGACCGCGCACCGGGCAGCGCGAGGAACAGGCCGCCGGGAGTCACGGCGCGCGAGTCGAATTCGACCGAGCCGGTCACCCGCGTCGCCGCGGCGTCGGCGGCGGAGACATCGGCCAGCCGGCCACCGACGATATCGGCGATCTGGGCCAGGGTCAGCTCGATCACGCGGGTGACCTCAGCGCCTCGAGCGATCCGGCGAGCTCGTCGCGGTCGTCGAACGGGCGGGTCTGCCCGTGGCTGGTCTGGCCGGCCTCGTGGCCCTTGCCCGCAATCAACACGACGTCCCCGGCACGGGCCCACGCCACGGCGTGGTCGATGGCCTCGCGCCGGTCGCCGATCTCGACGACGCGTGCGGCGCCCCCCGCGGCCCCGGCGACGATGGCCGAACGAATCGTGGCGGGGTCCTCGTCGCGCGGGTTGTCGTCGGTCACCACCACGAGGTCGGCCAGCTCGGCGGCCACCCGGCCCATCGGTTCGCGCTTACCGGGATCGCGGTTGCCGCCCGCGCCGAACACCACCGCGACCCGACCGGTCGCCTGCTGGCGAAGCGTTTCCAGCACGGCGCGCAGAGCTCCGGGCTTGTGGGCGTAGTCGACCAGTGCCAGGAAGTCCTGGCCGCGGTCGACGGGCTCAAGGCGACCGGGCACCCGCGCCTCGCGCAGCCCGGGTGCGGCCTGTTCGGGTGACACCCCGACTGCGTCCAGCAGCGCCGCGGCGAGTAGGCAGTTCGACACGTTGTAGCGGCCGGGCAGCCCGATGCGCAGCCCGTGGTGCACGCCGGCCGGATCGACGGCGAAGAACTCCTGCGCACCCCGCTCGACCATGTGCACGTCCTCGACACTCCAGTCGGCCGCGCGGCCGGTCACACTGACCGTCACCGGGTCGGCGGCAAGCGCGGCCATGGCCTGGCCCGCATCATCGTCGACGCACACCACCGAGGCGACCGCAGCCGTCGGCGAAGCGGGGTCGAACAGCTGCGCCTTGGCGTTGAAGTAGTCGGCCATCGTCGGGTGGAAGTCGAGGTGGTCGCGCGACAGGTTGGTGAAGCCGCCGACTGCGAAGTCGACTCCGTCGACGCGTCCGAGGCTCAGCGCGTGGCTGGACACCTCCATCACCACGGTGTCGACGCCCTGCTCGACCATCATCGCCAGCAGCGCCTGCAGGTCGGGCGCCTCAGGTGTGGTCAGCCTGCTCGGCAGGTCCTCTCCCGCGACCCGGATGCCCACGGTGCCGATCAGCCCCGCGACTCGGTCCGCCGCCCGCAGGCCCGCTTCCACCAGATATGTGGTGGTGGTCTTGCCCGATGTGCCGGTCACCCCGATCACCCGCAGCTGCCGCGACGGGTTGCCGTACACGGCTGCGGCCAGGCCGCCGAGCACCGACCGCGGATCGGTGCGGACGAGCACCGGCACCGTCGCCGCGTCGGCGCCCATGTGCGCCAGCCCGTCTTCGTCGGTGAGCACGGCGAACGCACCGCGGCCGATGGCGTCCGCGGCATGGTGGCCCCCGTGCGACGACGCGCCGGGCAGCGCGGCGAACAGATCACCCGGCTGGGCGTCCTGGCTGCGCAGAGTCACGCCGGTGACGACGGTGTGCCGTCCCGCGCCGGCATTCGCGATGACCGCACCTATCCGGTCGGCCAGTGGCCCGAGCGCCTGGCCGGCGGGATGCGAGGGACGCAGCTTCATGGCCCTGACACAGTACCGGCCTGCAGGCAGACGACCCCGCGCTCAGGTGGCTTGCAGTGTCAGCGGCGGGCCTGGGTCGGATGACAGCGGAATGTTCTCGCGCTGCAGCAGCCAGCTGGCGATGTTGTGGAACAGCGGCGCCATCGTCGTGCCCGGCTGACCCTCCGCGGTGCGGTGCGGGTTGTCGGCCATGATGCCGATCACGTATCGCGGGTCGTCGGTGGTGACCATGCCGGCGAAGGTGATCCAGTAGACGTCGCTGTAGTAGCACCCGCAGGCCGGGTTGATCTGCTGTGCGGTGCCGGTCTTGCCGGAGATCTGGTATCCGTCGACGGCGGCGAGCGGTCCGGTGCCCTGCTGGGTGCCCATCGGGTCCCGTTGCACCACCGCGCGCAACATCGCGCGCACGGTCTGGGCGGTCTGCGGCGAGACCACCCGCACGCCGTCGGGGCGTGGCTCCTCGGTGCGGCTGCCGTCGGGGGCGATGGTGGCCTTGACAATGCGCGGCGGAATGCGCACCCCGTCGTTGGCGATCGCCTGGTACATGCCCGTCATCTGCAGCAGCGTCATCGAAAGGCCCTGTCCGATGGGCAGGTTGGAGAATGTGCTGCCCGACCACTGGTCGATCGGTGGGACCAGGCCCGCGCTTTCGCCGGGCAGTCCGACGTCGGCGCGTTGACCGAGGCCGAACTTGTCGAGCATCTCGGCGTAGCGCTGCGGGCCGACCCGCTGCGCGAGCATGAGCGTGCCGACGTTGGAGGATTTACCGAACACTCCGGTGGTGGTGTACGGCATCACGCCGTGTTGCCACGCGTCGGCGACCGTGACGCCGCCCATGTCGATGGACCCGGGCACCTGCAGCACCTCGTCGGGGTTGGACAAGCCGAACTCGATCACCGACGCGGCGGTGACGATCTTGTTCACCGAGCCGGGCTCGAACGGCGACGAGACGGACAGATTACCCAGTTGGCGGTCGTCCTGCCTGCCCACGTCCTGGCTCGGGTCGAACGTGTTGTCATTCGACATCGCAAGCACCTCACCGGTTTTCGCGTCGAGCACAACGGCGGAGACGTTTGCCGCGCCTGAGGCGTTCTTGGCCTGCTGAACCTGCTGCTGAACGTAGAACTGGATGTCGTCGTCGAGGGTCAACTGGATGGTGTTCCCGTTCACGGCGGTGTGCCGGTTGCGGTAGCTGCCGGGGATCACCACGCCGTCGGAGCCGCGGTCGTAGGTGACCGACCCGTCGGTGCCTGCGAGCATGGCATCCATCGAGTCCTCGAGGCCGAGCAGTCCGTGGCCGTCCCAGTCGATGCCGCCGACGACGTTGGCCGCCAGCGAGCCGCCGGGATACTGGCGCAGATCCTGGCGTTCGGAACCCACCTCGGGGAATTTCTTCGAAATCGCCTCGGCGATCGCGGGATCGACTGCGCGGGCGAGGTATACGAACGACTCGTTGCTCTTGAGCTTCTTCAGCACCGTCTTGGCGTCGGGCTTGTTGTTCAGCAGGGAAGCCACCTCGGCGGCGATTTCGCGCAGTCTCGCATCGGGGTCGGGTGCCTCGGGCGTCTTCTGCCTGGCTTCGGCCAACTGCTTGCGGATCTTTACCGGCTGGAAGGTCAGCGCGCGGGCCTCGATGGTGAACGCCAGCTTGTCGTTGTTGCGGTCGACGATGCTGCCGCGCACGGCCTTGTCGACGTCGGTGACCTTGAGCTGACTGGCCGCCTCTGCGCGCAGGCCCGCGGCGCGCGGCACCTGCAGGTTGAACAGCTGGGCGGCCGCGACGATGAGCACCAGGAAGATGACGGCGTTGCCTGCCCGGTGCCGAAACACGAAACCGCCGCCGCGCACACCGGTTTCGGTCGCCGGTGCCCTGGTGCGGCGAGCCCGGGCGGACCGCCCCTGAGCCGGCCGTGCCGCCGCTCGTTCTTGCGGCCGCGTGCGCCGGTGCCCCGGCTCACGTCGGGGAGCCGGCGACAGTCGGGGCGACCGGACCGAACTGCTGGGCGGGAGCCGGCGCGGCCGGCGCCTCGGCGGGCGGCGCCTCGGCGGGCGGCGCCGAAAGCGGCTCGGCGGGTCCGGGGGCAGGCGGCTGGCCCGTGCCGGCGTGCGGGCTTTCGGGCAGCGGCACCGCCAGCGGGACGCCGGCAAGATCCGGCACGGGCGCCGGGGTCGCGGGCGCAACCTGTTGCGGCACCCGGACCACCATCTCGCGGGGGTCGGCGACCGGCGGCGGTGCCGGCCGGCTGCCTGCGGCCGGTGCGGGCGGTGGGGCATCGTCGGGCAGCGGCGTGTTCAACGGTGGTGGCGGAACGCCTTCGGCGGGTTTGGGAGTACCGACCACGATCCAGTTCCCCGCCGGATCCTGCACCAGATGTGCGGTGTCGCGGGACGGGATCATGCCGAGCTCACGGGCGGACTCGGCGAGGGCGGGTGCGGCCTGGGCCTCGAGCACGTCGCGCTCGAGGGCTTCCTTCTGCTGCAGCAGCGCCTGGTTGGTCTGCCTGGCGCTGCCCAGCTGGTAGGACCGCTCCGCGGCGTCGGTCGACAGCCACAGCGTGACCCCGAGGCCCAGCCCGAGCGATCCGATGACCAGCACGACGAACGGGACCCTCGCGACCAGCTTGCGCGGGTTGAAGTCGATCTCCGATATCCGCGCGAGCAACCTCTCGCGCAGTGGCGGCCGGATGACCTTGGGCGCCTTGGCTTTCCGGGCCTTAGCGCGCGCCTTGGCCTGGTTGGCGCTCTTCGGCCGGACCGGCTTGATCTGCGGGCGGGTGATCGGCGCGGTCTCGGTGGCGCGCTGGCGTCCGCGCCGCGGAGGGGCCTCCGGGGACCGACGTTGCGCGCCACGCGCGGGCTGGCGTTGTGTGCGCCTGCGCTCATCGGCGCCGCGCGCGGCGTTAGGTCGCTTGACCTTCATGAGACCGTCCCTTCTGGCCTTGCGGCGACCTTTTCCAATGCCCGAAGCCGCACCGACGCGCTTCGTGGGTTGAGTTCGATTTCCCGCTTGTCCGCCCGCTCGGCGCCGCGGGTGAGGCTGCTGAATTCCGGTTCGTGGCCGGGAAGTTCGACCGGCAGGCCGGGCGGTGTGCGCGACGCCGTCGCGGCGGCGAACACGCTTTTGACGATGCGGTCCTCCAGCGACTGGTAGGACATCACCGCGATGCGTCCGCCCGGCCGCAACGCCGTCATCGCGGCGGGCAGCGCGTCGCGCAGTGCGTCGAGCTCGCCGTTGACCGCGACGCGCAGGGCCTGGAACGTGCGCTTGGCCGGGTGGCCGCCGGTGCGCCGGGCCGGCGCGGGGATCGCCTGGTACAACAGCTCCACGATCTCGCCGGTGCGGGTGAACGGCAGGCGGGCGCGCCTACGGACGATCTGGGCGGCGATCCGCCCGGCGAACCGCTCCTCGCCGAACTCACGCAGGATCCGTGCCAGCGACCTCTCGTCGAAGGTGTTGACGACGTCGGCCGCGGTCAGCTCGGCATCGGGATCCATCCGCATGTCCAGTGGCGCGTCAGCGGCATAGGAGAACCCACGCTCGGTGCGGTCGAGCTGCATCGAGGAGACGCCGAGGTCGAACAAGACGCCGTCGATCATCGGGTGGCCGGATTCGGTTGTCCAGTAATCGGATTCGGCGAGCACCCGCGATATCCCGTCGAACCTGGTGCGGGTCAGTAGCACACGGTCGGCGAATGGGGCCAGCCGCTCACCGGCGATCCATAGGGCATTGGGGTCACGATCCAGTCCGATGACTCGCAGGCCGCTCAGCTCGGTGAGAAAGCGCTCGGCGTGCCCACCCGCCCCCAGGGTCGCGTCCACCAGCACGGCACCGGAGCCGTCGCCGCTACGCCGCGTCAGCGCGGGCTTGAGTAGTTCGACACAACGGTCGAGCAGAACCGGGATGTGCCCGTGATCAGAGGCGGCAGCCATGGCAAGCCCTCCACGAGATGGTGTCCCTGCACCGGGGTCTCTGTCCGAGCGTGCGGACCTGGCGTTGGGGAAGTACGCCAGGGCCCGCTCGGACAGAGGCCGCGGTGCACGGTCTCCAAAGCCCCGATCAGATGATGTCGCGCAGAGTCTCATCGCTGGCCGCGGAGAAGTTCTCTTCGTGCATCTGTTGGTAGTCCCGCCACGACTGGGCATCCCAGATCTCGAGGTAGTCGACCGAGCCGATCACCACGCAGTCCTTCGAGAGGTTGGCGTAGCGGCGGTGGTCGGCCGACAACGTGATCCGGCCCTGGGCGTCGGGATGTTGTTCGTCGGTCGCAGCAGCGAGGTTTCGCAGGAACGCCCTGGCTTCGGGGTTGCTTCGGGAGGCACCCGACGCCCGCCTCGCCAGCGCTTCGAACTCGGCGCGCGGATAGACGGCGAGGCTGTGATCTTGGCTCTTGGTGACCATCAACCCCCCTGCCAGCGCGTCGCGGAACTTTGCGGGCAGCGTCAGCCGCCCCTTGTCGTCGAGCTTGGGCGTGTAGGTGCCGAGAAACATCTCGTACCTCCCGCCGGTGAGGGAGCCCCGGTCGCTCCATCGGAGGCCACTTTACCCCACAATCCCCCACTTTGCTCCATAGAGCAGCAAATGTCGCTCGAGTTTCCCCACCTGCAGGGCGGCAACACGAATGCGTACGGCGCGCGGGCCTGTCGTGACAGCACAAAACAGCTGATCGCGGCGCTGTGGGGCGAAGAGGGGCAGGAGCAGACAAAAAGTGGGGCAGCCGAATCGGCTACCCCACTGTGATTGGTCCGTTATTCGTCGAAACGACGGCGGAACCGGTCTTCCATCCGGCTGGTGAACGAGCCGCCCGATCCTCGTGCCCGCTTCTGGCGGGATGCGCCGGATTCAGTGCCCGCACCGTCGCGGCGACCGGTCACCCGGGGCCCGGTGACGGCGAACACGACACCGCCGAACATCACCAGGAAACCGAAAACAGAGAGGATCGGGAAGCTTCCGATCATGGTGGCCTTGAACGCCACACCGCACACCAGCATCGCCAGACCGATCACGAACAATGCCGCGCCCTGCAGCCGCCGACGGGCGGACGGCGCACGCAGACCGCCGCCCCGAACGCTCGACGCGAATTTGGGATCCTCGGCATAGAGCGCGCTCTCGATCTGATCGAGCATGCGCTGCTCATGATCGGAGAGTGGCATGCGTCCCTCCTTGCCGCCCGTCAGTTGGTTCTCAACGCGTTTCTGCCCGCGTCAGCGGACAACTAACAGTCATGATACGAGGTGAATCTGAGCCGTACCACCTAGTTCGCGTGCTGATTCTATGACGTGTGCCGCCCCCGTGACCCAGCGGCTCGTCATGCCGATAATGGCACTGGCTCCCCGAGACAACTTCGATGCGGCGCAGGAAGGCGGAGGGACAAGGTGGTGACATTTCTCATCGATCTGTCGCCGGCCGACATGGAGCGGAGGTTGACCGACGCCCTCGGCGTCTACGTCGACGCGATGCGCTATCCGCGCGGCACAGAGGACCAGCGGGCATCGATGTGGCTGGAGCACACCCGAAGAAACGGCTGGAAAGCCGTCGCCGCGGTCGAGGTGGCCGACGGAACGGACACCGGTGCGCCTGCGACCGCCGACCTCTTCTCGGCGCCGATCGTCGGCGTGGCCTACGGCTATTGCGGAGGGCCTGACCAGTGGTGGCAGCAGCAGGTCGTCGCCGGGCTGCAACGCGTCGGGGCCGACGGATCGCGGATCGCCGAGTTAATGACGAGCTATTTCGAGCTCACCGAACTGCACATCCACCCGCGCGCACAGGGGCGCGGGCTCGGTGAGGCCCTGACCCGCAGGCTGCTCGACGGCCGCGGCGAGTCGCACGTGCTGCTGTCCACGCCGGAGATCAACGGCGAGTCCAATCGGGCGTGGCGGCTCTACCGCAGGCTCGGCTTCGACGACGTCATTCGCGGCTACCACTTCGCAGGCGACCCACGGCCGTTCGCAATTCTTGTCCGTTCACTGCCGCTTTGACGGCTGCCGTCTGGCACGATGACCTCGTGTCGAACCGCCGCAGAATTCGCCTGCTGGCGATCGTGCTGCTGTTGCTCGTCATTCCGACCGCGGTCGGGTGCGTGCGGGTCAGGGCGAGCATCACCGTCTCCCCCGACGACCGGGTGTCGGGCCAGATCGTCGCGGCCGCCAAACCGCGCGGCGCCGACGACAAGGGCCCGCAGTTGCTGAACAACCTGCCGTTCAGCAACAAGGTGGCGATTTCGGACTACGAGCGCGACGAATACGTCGGTTCGCAGGCGGTGTTCTCCGACCTGACCTTCGCCGAGCTTCCGCAGCTGGCCAACATGAACCGCGACGCGGCGGGTGTCGACATCTCGCTGCGCCGCGCCGGCGATCTGGTGATCCTCGACGGCCGCGCCGACCTGACGTCGCTGACGGACCCGGAAGCCGACGTGTCGCTGTCGGTGTCGTTCCCCGGCGAGGTCACATCGACCAACGGGGACCGGGTGGCCGCCGAGGTCGTCGAGTGGAAGCTCAAGCCCGGGGTGGTCAGCACGATGTCCGCGCAGGCCCGCTACACCGATCCCAGCGCCCGCTCGTTCACCGGCGCGGCGATCTGGTTGGGGCTGGCGTCGTTCCTGGTGGCGGGCGTCGTCGCCGCACTGGCGTGGGTGAACCGCGACCAGTCGCCCCGCTTCGTCGATCCGACGGCGTCGTCACGCGGCTAGCAGCGCCCTGACTTGCTACGAAGCCGGTGGCACCCTCTACTCTGAAGGCACTCACGGGCCGGACTTCGATCGAAAGGGGCGCCGCGCTGAGCCTGGACACAGCGGCACCGTCAGCCATCGAGTTGGCCGGCGCCGTGACCGACCAACTGCGGGAGTATCTCGACGAGCGCCGCAGCAACAGCGCCTACATCGGCACCGACTACGCCGACCTGACCGCCGCGCTCGAGGAGTTCGTGCTGCGCGGGGGGAAGCGGTTGCGGCCCGCGTTCGCGTACTGGGGCTGGCGCGCCGTCGTCGACCCCCCGGATGAAGCGCTCAAGCCGTCCGTGCTGCGACTGTTCGCGGCGCTGGAGTTGCTGCACGCGTGCGCGCTGGTTCACGACGACGTGATCGACGACTCGGCAACCCGGCGTGGCCTGCCCACCGTGCACCGCCTGTTCGCGCAGAGGCACCGCGACCGCAGCTGGAACGGCTCGGCCGACCAGTTCGGGCTGTCGGCGGCGATCCTGCTCGGCGATCTCGCCCTGGTGTGGGCCGACGACCTCGTCGCCACGGCGGACCTGTCCGTCGAGGCACAACATCGGGTCCAGCGGGTCTGGGCCGACATTCGTACCGAGGTGCTCGGCGGCCAATACCTCGACATCGTCGCGGAATCCAGCGGCGCGACGACGGTGGCGTCGGCGATGACCGTCAACACCTACAAGACCGCGTCCTACACCATCACCCGCCCGCTGCAGTTCGGGGTGGCCGCGGCCGCCGACCGACCCGACGTGCAGGCGATCTTCCACGAGGTCGGCAACGATCTGGGAGTGGCGTTCCAGCTGCGCGACGACGTGCTCGGCGTGTTCGGCGACCCCGCGGTCACCGGCAAGCCGTCGGGCGACGACCTTCGCTCGGGCAAGCGCACGGTGCTGCTCGCCGAGGCCGTCGAACTCGCGCGCACGTCAGACCCGGAAGCCGCCGAACTGCTGCGCTCCTCGGTGGGCACCGAGCTCTCCGACGACCAGGTGCGCCGACTGTGTCAGGTGATCGACTCGGTCGGCGCGCTGGCCGCCGTCGAGAAGCGGATCGACGTGCTCACCAGCCGCTCGCTGGAATCCATCGGCACCGCGCCGATCGACGAACGGGCGAAGGTGGGATTGTCCACGCTCGCCAGGCTGGCCGCCAACCGGTCCGCCTGAATCGTCATGACATTCGCGCGGCTGTCCGCGTTCACCACGTCGACGGAGGCCAGGCCCGCACTGCTGGGCTTTCTCGGCGCCGCGATGATCACGGCGGGCGGGGTCGGCGCGGGCAGCACCCGCCTGCACGATCCACTGCTCGAGTCGATGCATCTGTCGTGGCTGCGGTTCGGGCACGGGCTGGTGCTGTCTTCGGTGCTGCTGTGGGGTGGCGTCGCGGTGATGCTGTTCGCCTGGCTGTGGTTGGGGCGCTACGTGATCGACGGCTCCGCACGCGAGTACACGATGGTGGCGACCACCGGATTCTGGTTGGCCCCGCTGTTGTTGTCGGTACCGGTGTTCAGCCGCGACACCTATTCCTATCTCGCCCAGGGTGCGCTGTTGCGGGACGGTTTCGATCCCTATGCCGTCGGGCCGGTCGACAACCCGAACTCGTTGCTGGACAACGTCAGCCCGATCTGGACGACGACCACCGCTCCCTACGGCCCCGCTTTCATCCTGGTCGCCAAGTTCGTCACGCTGCTGGTCGGCGACCATGTGATCGCGGGCACGATGGTGCTGCGGCTGTGCATGCTGCCCGGACTGGTCCTGCTGATCTGGGCTGCGCCCCGGCTGGCCCGGCACGTCGGCGGCAGCGGCGCTGCGGCGCTGTGGATCTGTGTGCTGAACCCGTTGGTGATCATCCACCTGATGGGCGGCGTTCACAACGAGATGCTGATGGTCGGCATGATGGCAGCCGGCATCGCGCTGATATTCGGCCGCCACCCCGTCGCGGGCAATGCGCTGATCGTGGTGGCGGTGGCGGTGAAGGCCACCGCGGGGATTGCGCTTCCATTCATGGTGTGGGTGTGGGCGCGCCAGCTGTGTGAGAGCCGGAACTTCTCGCCGCTGAAGGCATTCGCGGCTGCCGCCGCGGGATCGGTCGCAATCTTCGTGGGCGTGTTCGCCGTGCTGTCCTGGTTGGCCGGTGTCGGTCTGGGATGGCTCACCGCCCTTGCCGGTTCGGTGAAGATCATCAACTGGCTCACGGTGCCGACGGCTGTCTCCAATCTCGTCAACGCCGTTGGCGGGCTGTTGTTCCCGGTGAACTTCTACGCGGTGCTCGAGGTCGCCCGGATCATCGGGATCGCCATCATCGCGATCTCACTTCCGTTGCTGTGGTGGAGGTTTCGCCGCACCGACCGCGAGGTGCTGACCGGTATCGCGCTCGCAATGGTGGTGGTGGTGCTGTTCGTGCCTGCCGCGCTGCCCTGGTACTACACCTGGCCGCTGGCGATCCTGTCGGCGCTCGCCCAGAGCAGGCAGGCGATCGCCCTGATCGCTGGGTTCTCGACCTGGATCATGGTGATCTTCAAACCCGATGGCAGCCATGGCATGTACTCGTGGATTCATGTCCTGCTCGCCACGGCCTGTGCGGCGGTGGCCTGGTACTCGCTCTACAAGGAGCCCGGTCAGTACGCCATCGCCTGGGCGCGGCGCAAGACCTCGCGAGCCTGATGGCTGTGCAGCGCGTCGACGGGGCGGGCATTGTCCTGCCGCTCGACCGATCCGTCGCGCCTGATGGTCAGTGACGGGTCGGGCGTGAACAGCCACCGGACGATCTCGGTGTTCTGATAGCCGCCGTCGTGCAGGACGACCAGCAACCCGGCCAGGCTCTTGACGACATGGCCGGTGTGGTCGAAGAAGACCTTCGGCACCACAACCGACCCTTGGCGGCGCACGCCGACGAGGTGGCCTTCCCGCAATTGTTGCTGCACCTTCGTCACGGGGACGCCGAGCATGTCGGCCACGTCGGGCAGGTCGTAGACGTCTTCGCCAGGATCGAGCACGTCGTCAGCGGCTGGAATACTGCTCACCACCACAAGTCTAGGACGCGCGACGCGTCCTCGTAACATGTCTGCAGTGGAGATCCGCCGGCTGTCCGACCCGCTCGCGGGTGCGGTGCTGGACGGGCGTTACCGCGTCGAAACCCTGATCGCCACCGGCGGGATGTCGGCGGTGTACCGCGGCCTGGACGTCCGGCTGGATCGTCCTGTGGCGCTGAAGATCATGGACTCGCGGTATGCCGGCGACAGCCAGTTCCTCACCCGGTTTCAGCGTGAGGCCCGGGCCGTCGCGCGGCTCAAGAATCCTGGCCTCGTGGCCGTGTACGACCAGGGCATCGACGGTCAGCATCCCTTCCTGGTGATGGAACTCGTCGAAGGCGGCACCCTTCGTGAGCTCCTCGTCGAGCGCGGGCCGATGCCGCCGCACGCGGTGGCCGCCGTACTGGTCCCGGTGCTCGGCGGTCTCGAGGTGGCCCACCGTGAAGGCCTGGTGCACCGCGACGTCAAACCCGAGAACGTGTTGATTTCCGACGACGGCGACGTCAAGATCGCCGACTTCGGCTTGGTACGCGCGATAGCCGAGGCCAAGATCACCTCGACCAGCGTCATTCTGGGCACCGCAGCATACCTGTCGCCGGAGCAGGTCGGCACCGGCGATGCCGGCCCCGCCAGCGACGTATACGCCGTCGGCATCCTCGCCTACGAGTTGTTGACCGGCGCGACCCCGTTCACCGGCGACACGGCGCTGGCGGTGGCGTATCAGCGGATGGACCACGACGTCGCACCGCCCAGCACGGTGATCGGCGGGGTGCCGGCGCAATTCGACGAGCTCGTCGCGCGCGCGACGGCGCGCAACCCGGCCGACCGCTACCCCGACGCCGGCCAGATGGCGGCCGAAGTCGAGGCGATCGTCGACGCGCTGGGGCTGCCCCCCTTCCGCGTGCCCGCGCCCCGCAACTCGGCCCAACATCAGTCCGCGCAATTGGACCGCAGCCAGGTCGGCCCGGTCCGGCACACCCGCGAGCTCACCCGTGGACCCGACGACTGGGCAGCCGACGAAACCGAAGCCGAGTCATACGGCGTCACAGGGCAATTCGCGGGCATCGATCTGGACGAGTTCTACTGGGCCCGGCAGCGCGCCAAGCGCGTGCTGTGGTTCTGGGTGATCGCGGTGCTCGTGGTCACCGGTGCGCTCGCCGCCGCCGCGTGGATGATCGGCAGCAACCTGTCCGGCCTGATCTAGTCGCGCAGCATCTCCGCGACCAGGAATGCCAACTCCAGCGACTGCTGGGTGTTGAGCCGCGGATCGCACGCCGTTTCATAGCGGCCGGCCAGATCGGAGTCGGAGATGTCTTGTGCGCCGCCGAGGCACTCCGTGACGTTCTCACCGGTGATCTCGACGTGCATGCCGCCGGGGTGGGTGCCCAGCGCGCGGTGCACCTCGAAGAAGCCCTGCACCTCGTCGACGATCCGGTCGAAGTGGCGCGTTTTGTACCCGGTGGACGACTCGTGGGTGTTGCCGTGCATCGGATCGCACTGCCAGATCACCTGGTGACCGGTCGCCTGCACCTTCTCGATGATCGGCGGCAGAAGGTCGCGCACCTTGTTGTTGCCCAGCCGGCTGACCAGGGTCAGGCGGCCGGGCTGATTGTTCGGGTCCAATCGCTCCACGTACTCGACGGCCACCTCGGGCGTCATCGTCGGGCCGATCTTCACCCCGATCGGGTTGGCGATCACTTCTGCGAACGCGACGTGCGCGCCGTCGAGTTGACGGGTGCGCTCCCCGATCCACACGTAGTGCGCCGAGAGGTCGTACAGCTGCGGCGGACCACCTTCGACACTGCCTTCGTCGGACAGCCGCAGCATGGCGCGCTCGTAGTCGAGCACCAAAGCCTCGTGGCTGGCATAGATCTCGGCGGTCTGCAGGTTGCGGTCGTCGACGCCGCACGCGCTCATGAACGTCAGCCCGCGGTCGATCTCGCCGGCCAGCGCCTCGTAGCGGGCGCCCGCAGGCGAAGTTCGGACGAACTCCCGGTTCCAGTCGTGCACCGCGTGCAGCGAGGCCAGCCCCGACGTCGTCAGGGCCCGCACCAGGTTCATCGCCGCGCTGGCATTGGCGTACGCGCGGACCAGGCGGGACGGGTCGTGTTCGCGCACCGCCGCGTCCGGTGCGAAGCCGTTGATCATGTCCCCCCGGTAGGACCTCAGGCCGAGCGCGTCGATGTCGGCGGACCGGGGCTTGGCGTACTGACCCGCGATGCGGGCCACCTTGACCACCGGCATGCTGGCGCCGTAGGTCAGCACCACCGCCATCTGCAGCAGGGTGCGGATGTTGGCGCGGATGTGGGGTTCGGTGTTGTCGACAAACGTCTCGGCGCAGTCGCCACCCTGCAGCAGGAAGGCCTTGCCGAGGGCGACATCGGCCAACAGGGATTTCAGCTTCTCGATTTCGGAGGGGACGGTCACCGGCGGCACGCTCTCCAGCACGGTACGCATCGCCTTGGCTTGCCCGACGTCCCAGCTGGGCTGCTGCGCGGCCGGCTTGGCGAGCGCGGCGTTCAGCCGTTCCTGCAGGTCATCGGGCAGCGGCGGCAGCGACGGCAGCTGTTCGATGGGTACGTCGACGGTCCAGTTCACCCATTCATGGTAACCGGGCGAGACCAGCCGGTTTTCACACCACGGGGCGACCGTCCGCCGAGGTCATCAGCTGAAACCGGCGCAGGTTGTGCCTGGCGTCGACGAGGGCGTCGTGCGCGTCACGCGGCCGCGGCGGCATCCTCGGGGAGCCGCGCTCCTCCCAGAACTGCCGCAGCTCGCGGGTGAACCGCGGGATCGCAGGCGGCAGTGCGGTCATCGGCCCCCACAGCTGGCACAGCACCACGTGGTCGTAGGCGCCGACCCAGGCCCACAGCTCGATTGGCTCGTCACCGTCGATGCCGAAGAAGTCCTCGAGGTCAGACCGGATCTGCTTACGTGACCGCCACAGCTGCGACGACGGCGACGGCAGCTTGGGCAGCACATGCGTGCGCACCCAGCGTCCCGCTCGCTCCGGATCGAATTCGCTTGAGATGCCGTAATATTCGCGGCCGTCTTCGGCGGCGACGCCGATCGATATGAGCTCGATCGTATATCCGTCGTCGATGAACTCGGTGTCGTAGAAGTACTTCACGGCGGGCCTACGCAGTCGCCTTCTCGGCAAGCATCCCGGTGTCCGCCGGTGGCGCCGGTGCCGGGCGGATCTCGCGGTCGAGCTGCTGATCCACCTCGGTGTCGTCGGGGAAACGCGGTTCGCCGGCGATCACGTGCTGCAGCCAGAGCTTGGCCTGCACCACCGGCCTGCGCAGCACCCGTTCCCGGACCAGGGCCCGGTGCATCTTGCGCGGCTTGTCGGTGTAGCGCCAGCGCGCCCACGGCGCGTGCGGGCGCGACAGCCGGAACGCCCCGACGAGCAGCAGCGGTGTGATGAACATCCCGACCAGGCCGGTCCACACCTTGCCCTTGAGCAGCACGATCACCGCCAGCACCAGGGTGACGACCGCCAGGGCGATGACCGAGGCCCGTGCCGCCAGTGTGTGGTCGGAACGCCAGATCCCGATGTCGAAGAACGACAGCGGATTGAAACCGAGGATCAGCAGCCCGGCCACGGCGATAGCCGCGAACACCGCGTCCACCGACGTTCGGCCGTCCTCCGCCCAGTACACGTCCTGCAGATGCAGGATCAACGCGAACTCGTCGAGCACCAGCGCGGCGCCAATTCCGAAAATCGTTGAGGCAACGGTGAATTCGGGCACTCCTCCGTCGACGGCCAACGTCACCATCGCGACGCCGGAGATCATCACCAGGATCACACCGATGACCACGTGGTGGATGTGCAGGCCTCCGCCCGCCGAGATGTTGCGGGGCTGCCACCACCTGCGCGGCTTGTCGCTGTCGGCGTGGCTGCGGATGTAGCGCACGATGGTGCGAGTGACGAAAAAGGTGAGGATGAACGCGACCAGGCAGAAGACGAGCGGCATCCGTCCCGGGGGGATCTCCAGACTCCAGGACAACCGCACGTGCACGCAGAAAACTTACGCTGCCGCGACGCCGACGTGCCGGGGATATGGTCCGGCGCGCCGCGCCAGGCCGATAGTCTGGTTTGCGACATGAGTAGGTTGGCGCCGCGTACGCGAGGAGCGGAAATGGCACCGCCCGGCGGGGCTGGTTGGTGGCCAACCGTCGCGTGGCGGCTTTTCCAGCTGCTCACGCTGGCGGGGGTGGTCTGGGCCGGCTGGCGGCTGCTCGGCCATGTCACCTACCGCATCGACATCGACGTCTACCGCATGGGCGGCCGGGCCTGGCTGGACGGGACGCCGCTGTATGCCGACGGCGCCATGTTCGAGACCCGCGCCGGTCTGGACCTGCCGTTCACGTATCCACCGCTGGCGGCGATCGTCTTCGCCCCCTTCGCGCTGCTTCCGCTGTCGGTGGCCAGCGCAGCCATCACCGTGCTGACCTTCGTGCTGTTGATCGCGTCCACGGTGATCGTGCTGACGCGACTGGAGGTGTGGCCACAGACGTCGATCACCACCGAGCCGGCGTGGCTGCGTCGGGCCTGGCTGGCGGCCGCGGTCGTGGCGCCTGCGGTGGTGTACCTCGAGCCGATCCGGGCGAACTTCGAATTCGGCCAGATCAACGTCGTGCTCATGTCACTCGTCATCGCCGACTGTGTGCCGCGCAGGACGCCGTGGCCGCGCGGAATCCTGCTCGGTGTGGCGATCGCCCTGAAACTCACGCCTGCGGTGTTCCTGCTGTACTTCGTGTTGCGCCGGGACACCCGCACGCTGATCGTCGCCGCGGCGTCGGCGGTCGCGGCCACCCTCGTCGGGTTCGCGTTCGCCTGGCGCGACTCATGGGAGTACTGGACCGACACCGTCCGCAACACCGACCGGATCGGCACCGCGACACTGAACACCAACCAGAACATCGCGGGCGCGCTGGCGCGGCTCGGCATCGGTGAGGGCGAGCGGTTCGTGCTGTGGATCCTGGCGTGCTTCGCGGTGCTCGGAGTGACCATCTGGGCGGCGCGCCGGATACTGCGCGGAGCCGCTCCGCCGGCGAGCGAGGAGTCGGTGCTCGCTCTCATCTGCGTGGCGATGTTCGGCCTCGTCGTATCCCCCGTCTCGTGGTCTCACCACTGGGTCTGGGCACTTCCGACGGTGATCGTGTGCGGTGTGGTCGCCTACCGCCACCGACACGTGCTGCTCGGTGCGGTGACCGTCGCGGGGGTGGCGCTGATGGTCTGGACGCCGATCACGTTGATGCCCGAACACCACGAGACGACGGCCTCGCTGTGGCGTCAGCTCGTCGGTGGTTCGTACGTGTGGTGGGCGCTGGCCGTGATCGTCGTCGCCGGGACGGTTTATCCCCGTCGGGCCGATTCGGCGCCCGTGTCGATCAGCGCGGCCCGCGTGCCCGCCACGAGTTGACGAGCTCTCTAGGCGGCTAGTTCCGCGGCGGGTTGTTTGCCCTCCTTGATGTCGGCGGCGTACAGGTCGACGTACTCCTGACCCGACAGGCGCATCAGCTCGTACATGACCTCGTCGACGACCGCCCGCTCGATGAACCGGTTGCCCTCCAGACCCTCGAAGCGGCTGAAGTCCATCGGCTTGCCGAAGCGCACGGTGACCCGGCCGAACCGCCACATCTTGCTACCCGGCGGGTTCACCACGTCGGTGCCGATCATCGCCACCGGGATCACTTTCACGCCGGTGCGCAGCGCGACCCGCGACAGCCCGGTCTTGCCCTTGTAGAGCCGACCGTCCGGCGACCGGGTGCCCTCGGGATACATGCCGAGCACCTTGCCCTCGGTCAGCAACCGCTCGGCGGTTTCCAGCGCGCCTTGGGCCGAGTCGGCGTCGGTGCGGTCGATGGGCACCTGCCCCGCCGCCGTGTAGAACCAGCGCTGGAACCGGCCCTTGACTCCGGTGCCGGTGAAGTATTCGGATTTGGCCAGGAAGGTGATGCGGCGCTTGACGACCAGTGGCACGTAGAAGCTGTCCGCGACGGCGAGGTGGTTACTTGCGAGGATCACCGGGCCGTCGTCTGGAAGGTATTCCAGCCCTTCGACTTTGGGCCGTCCCAGCAAAGTCAGCAGCGGGCCCATGAAGATATACTTGAACAGCCAGTACCACATGGACCCTCCCGGATTGGGCGCACCGGACGGTGCTTGCGGACAACTGTACCGTCACTCTTCGACGGTCACCGGTATGTGCTGATACCGGCCCGGACCTGCCGGCGGCGGACCGTCGGGCGGTGGCCGTTGCGGGCCCGATGTCGACTCGATGTCGTCCACCATCGCGCGCACCACGGTCAGCAATGCGACGCTGTGCTCGGCGACGATCGTCAGCAACGGGTGCTGCTCGCCCCGCACCAGCGCTGCCAGCGCGCATACCGGGCACCACACCTGCTGGCACTTCCCGGGGCCGTCGGCGCCCGCCGCCACAGCCGCCGCCGCGCGCACGGCAGGATCGATGCGATTGAGGATCGATTGCGCCAGCGCCCGCAACTCCGGCCCGAGATCGGCGTGCTCGTCCTCGGCACTCACCTCGGCCACACCTCCGGATCTGGTCGAAATCGCACTGTCAGCTCACTGCCCTTGAGCTGGGCGTCGATCACGGTGCACCGCCGCAAGACCGACGCCAGCCGGACCCGGCGCTTCATTCCACCGGCGCCGATGATCAGGTCATCGTCCACCCGGCCGAGGTGCAAGGCGCTCGAGTCGATTTGAGGCAACTCTAGCCGCAGCCGGTACACCGAACCCAGGCCCTCACCGGACTCCCGGTCGACAACCGGCCGCAGCGGGCCCGGCGGCGGGGAGCCGTCACGCCTGCGGGCGCATTCGAGCAGCTCGCCGAGCGCCTTGGGCCCGATCGGTTCACCGGCGAGGTGCGGAACCAGCACCAGCGCCACGTCGCCGATGGTGGCGTCGAGCTCATCGAGCACGGTCTGCTGTTCGGAGATGCGTTCGGCGTACCAGTCGAATGCCGGATGCTCGGGCAGGTTGCGGTATTCGTACGAATCGTCCTTGATCAAGATCTGATTGACGATCAGCTCGTCGACCCGCACTCCCATCAGCGCCAGCGCGCCAATAGTGCGTGCGGCCTCTGCGGCGACCACCCGTTCGGCTGTGAGCACCAGGTGTGCGCTCACCTGCTCACCGTCGGTGAGCAGGCCGGCCAGTGCAGCGGTGCCTGCGTCGACGCGCTCCACCAATTCGACGATCGCCGCCGCGGCGGCGTCGTCGGACCCCGAGCTGAGCCTGCGGTGACGCGGCCATGCCCGCTCGAGGTACAGGCTGAAGGTGGAGGGCAGCGTCAGCATCCGCAGCGCGTCGGCCGTCGAAGCGCAGTCGACCACGACGTGGTCCCACTCCCCCGAGTTCGCGAGCTCGCCGACCTCGTGCAGCCCGAGCACCTCCTGGATTCCGGGCAGCGCCGAAAGCTCCTCTGGTGCAACGTCTCCCAGCTCCGATTCGTCGAACCGGGCCGACAACACCCCGGCGACGTCACGCCAGCGGGTTTCCAGCAGAGCCATTGTGTCCAGTTCCAACGCGTCGAGGAACCCGCCGCCGGCGTCCGCGTCGTCGGCGAGCACCCGCGTCGGTTCGCGGAGTCCGGTCGGCAGCACCGGCGTGCCCAGCACGTCGCCCAGCGAGTGCGCCTGGTCGGTGGACACCGCGAGGACCCGCAGGCCGCTTTGCGCATCGCGCACCGCGGTCGCGGTCGCCAACGTCGACTTACCTACACCGCCCTTGCCAACGAAGAGACTGATCCGGGCGCGGGTAGGCGCGGGGAATTCACTCAGCCTCGACTCGTTTCTTGAGATCCTTCAATGCGGTGTCGGTGAGCCTGCGTTCTGCCTTGCGCTTGAGCAGGCCGATCATTGGAATGACCAGGTCGACCGACAGTTCGTAGGTGACATCGGTGCCAGACCCTTTGGGCGTCAACCGGTAAGCGCCCTGAAGGGACCGCAGCAGCGAACTCGACACCAAATTCCAGGTCACCGACCCGTGATCGGCCGGCCAGTCGTAGGCCAGCACCATCGTGTCCTTGAGTACCGCGGCGTCCAGCACCAGCCGCGCCGCCTTCGGGTAGCCCTGGTCGTCGGTCTCCAGAACCTCCGTCTCCTTGTACTCGGCCACCCAGTCCGGATAGGAGCCGATGTCGGCGATGACGTCCATCACCGTCGCCGGATCCGCATCGATGTAGATGGTCTGTGCCGTCTTGTCCGCCACGTAGCCGCTTCCTGTCGTGCTCCCCCGCTCGCATCGCAGGCGATGGAAACAAAATCTACCCGCCGCCGCCGGGTCTAACCCAGCTTCAGGCTCGCCGGGGCATCCCGACCGGCCGCGACGCCTCCAGCTTCTGCTTCAGCTCGAAAGACATCTTCTTGCCTGCGACCCGGCGCTGATGCGTGCATTTGGCCAGGTTCATCTTGGCCAGCTGCCAGGCGGCCACGCCGGCCGGCTCGGCGTGCAGGAAGTAGTTGAGGATCACTCCGTCCAGCGACGGCTCCAGCCAGACCTCCATGGTGCCGGTCAATGCGCCGTTGACACTCCAACGATGGCCGACGTGGCCGCGATCCTCGATCACCGTCAAATGCAGATCCGGCCACCAGCGGCGCCAGTTCGCCGGGTCCCCGACGGCCCGGCCGACCTCCGCGGGATCGGCGGCCAGAAACGTCTGATCGGCGACCTGGATGCTGTTCACCGGACCTAGCTTCACATACGGCTCAGCACGGGCCGTCTCCGGCCGACTAGGCTGACTCGGCAGGCCCGCTACCAGCATCGGAGGCGAACCCCGTGCTGTGTTCAGTGTTCCCGCACCGTTCGACGTCGGCGAGCACGACAACATCGTCAGCTGTGTCTATTCGCACGAACGCGACGACCCCGACCACGTCATCTTCCAGCGCCTCGTCGAGGGCGACTGGAAAGACGTGACGGCCGCGCAGGCCGCGGCTCAGATACGTTCGGTCGCACTCGGTTTGATCGCCGAAGGGGTCGGGCCCGGTGACCGGGTCGCGGTGTTCTCGGCGACCCGCTACGAATGGCCGATCATCGACTTCGCGATTCTGTCCGTCGGTGCGCTGACCGTGCCGATCTATGAGACCAGTTCGGTCGAGCACGTGCGCCATGTGCTCAGCGATTCGGATGCGGTGCTGGTCTTCGCCGAGACCGACGCGCACGCCGACAAGATCGAGCACCTCGAAGAGGAGTTGCCGGCGCTGCGAAAAGTGTTGCGAATAGCCAGTTCCGGCGCTTCGGCGCTCGACGAGCTGGCAGAATCGGGCAAGTCCGTCGACCCTCGCGAGCTGGACCGCAGGCTGGCCGACATCAAGGCAAGCGACCCGGCGACGCTGATCTACACGTCGGGCACGACGGGCAAGCCCAAGGGCTACCAGCTGACGCACGCCAACCTGGTCTACGAGATCCGGGGGGCCAAGGCGTCGTTCCCCACCCTGCTGGACAAGGGCGAACGACTGCTGGTTTTCCTCCCGCTGGCCCATGTGCTGGCGCGTGCGATCACGATCGCGGCGTTCGCGAACAAGGTGACGCTGGGTTTCACCAGCGACATCAAGAACCTGGTTCCGATGTTCGGGGTGTTCAAGCCGACGCTGGTGGTGTCGGTGCCGACGGTGTTCGAGAAGGTCTACAACACAGCCGAGCAGAACGCCGCAACGACGGCAAGGGCAGGATCTTCGAGATCGCGGTCAACACCGCGATCGAGTGGAGCCGAGCACAGGACACCGCGGACGCGAGGAGCAAGAAAACAGGAGGTGGTCCCGGTCTTCTGCTGCGCGGCAAGCACGCGGTATTCGACCGACTGGTCTACGGCAAGCTTCGCGCCGCGCTCGGCGGCGATTGCCACGCCGCGATCTCCGGTGGTGCACCACTCGGCGCGCGGCTCGGCCATTTCTACCGCGGTGTCGGGTTGACGATCTACGAGGGCTACGGCCTGACCGAGACCAGCGCCGCGATCACGGTGAACCAGATCGAAGGTATCAAGATCGGCTCGGTCGGAAAGCTGTTGGGCGGCAACAGCATGCGCCTCAACGACGACGACGAGCTGCTGGTGCGCGGCGGCGTGGTGTTCGCCGGCTACTGGCATAACGAGCAAGAGACCGCCGCGGCGTTCTCCGCGGACGCGAGGAGCGGTGAGGCCACAGCGGACGCGAGGAGCGGTGAGGCCACAGCGGGCTGGTTCCACACCGGCGACCTCGGCGCGATCGACGACGACGGATTCTTGACCATCGTCGGCCGCAAGAAGGAGATCATCGTCACCGCCGGCGGCAAGAACGTCGCGCCCGCGGTCCTCGAGGACCGGCTGCGGGCACATCCGTTGATCAGCCAGGCGATGTGCGTGGGCGACGCGAAACCGTTCATCGCGGCGCTCATCACGATCGACCCCGAGGCGTTTCCCGGCTGGAAGGAGCGCAACGGCAAGAGCGCCGACGCCTCGGTCGGCGACTTCGCCGACGATCCCGACCTCGTCGCCGAGATCGACCTCGCCGTCAAGGACGCCAACCAGGCGGTGTCCAAGGCCGAGGCGATCCGCAAGTTCCGCGTGCTGCCGGTCGATTTCACCGAGGACACCGGCGAGCTGACGCCGACGCTGAAGGTCAAGCGCAAGGTGGTGGCGCAGAAGTTCGCCGACGAGATCGAGGCGCTCTACGCCAAGGGGTGACCTGCCGGCAGGCCGATCGCCGATTTTGAGGGCTGAAACTCTACGCCTCGATCACCATATCAGGCACCCTTTGCTGTCCAGGACGGTATGACGGCTGATCTTATTTTTGCCTAGAATTTCGAACCTACTTCGCGAACCTGGGATCTGCAGTCACCGCTAGATCGACAAAGGGGGCGGGTAGCTCGTGATCAACGCATGTTCGAAAGTTGGACACATCGTCGCAGCAGGTTGTGTGGCAGGTAGCTTGCTCGGCGTCGGTGTGTTTGCGGGTGTTGCTGCTGCAGACCCAGAGACCTGCTGGGGCGGGGTTCCGGACCTCGGCGCACATATGCCCGCATACTCGTCCAGGGTGCCGGGCGCTCAAGACGCTGATTGCGCGGCCTGGTTGGACACCAGTGACACGAGCATGACCGACATCGGCACGGTGGGCACGTGGGGCATGGACGACATCGGCGCTGCGGGCTCCTACCCCGGTCACAGCCCGGCGTTCAGGTGGACGCCTCAGTAGTCCGTCAACAGCCCGGCCAAGCGCGCTGCCTGATTACGCCATTGCCAGTTCTCGACGGCCCAACGGCGACCCGCGGCGCCCATCTCGGCAGCCCGGTGCGGGTCGGCGAGTAATTCGCCGACGGCGGTGGCGATGTCGTCGACGTCGTTACCGTTGACAACGCGTCCAGTGACGCCGTCCTGCACAGTCTCTGGCGCCCCGCCGGAGTCGCCCGCGACCACCGGCACCCCCGTCGAGGATGCCTCGAGGTAGACGATGCCCAGACCCTCGACGTCGAGGCCTGCGCCGCGGGTCCGGCACGGCATCGCGAACACGTCGGCCATCGCGTGGTGAGCAGGAAGTTCGGCACCCGGCACGCCGCCGGTGAACAGCACGTGCTCGCTGACATCGGCCTCCCGCGCGAGCCGGTGCAGCGTCGACAGGTAGGGGCCGCCGCCGACGATCACCAGCGTGGTGCCCTCGACGCGCGCACGGATCGCGGGCAGGGCGCGGATCACCATGTCCTGGCCCTTACGCGCTACCAGCCGCGACAGGCAGACCACCACCGGTCGATCGCCGAGCCCGTAGCGCGACCGCATGTCGTCGCGGGCGGCCGGATCCGGTGCGAACCGGTCGGTGTCGACACCCGGCGGCACGTACTCCAACGCGGCGTGCGGTCCGAACGCGGAGGCGAATCTGCGCCGGGTGTAGCTGCTGACATAGGTGATCACGTCGGCGCCATCTCCGATGCGGCGCAGCGCATTCCGGGCCACCGGCAGCATGGACCAGCCGACCTCGTGGCCGTGCGTGCTGGCGACGACGCGCCCTGCGCCCGCGCTGCGTGCACGCGGTGCCAGAAGTGCCAGCGGCGCGGCCGCGCCGAACCAGACCGTCTCGATGCCGCGGTCGACGATCAGCCGCCGCATCCTGTCGTCGACTCCGGGGCCGGGCAGCATCAGCGTGGTCGGGTGGCGGATGACTTCGTAGCCGGCGGCCCTGGCCGCGTCGTCGAACTCGCCGCTGCCCTTCCACGTCGGCGCGTACACGGTCAGCGAGTAGTTGTCGTCGAACTGCAGCAGGTGTCCGACGAGCTCGTGCAGGTAAGACTGAATCCCGCCGCGACGCGGCGGAAAGTCGTTGGTCACCAACAGAACCCGGGTCATCGCCAGGCTATCCGGACAGCCATTGCCGCCACTCGGCCAGCACCTCATTGCGGTCTGCGCCGAGGGTTTCGGCCACGGCCGAGTCGACGCCAGGGTGGCCCCGCTGGCAAGCCTGTGCATATAGGCGCCGCAGGGCCGGTGTCCCGTACCGGTCGGCCACGAAGCGGGTGAACCACCACGCGCGGTCGTAGGCGAGGGTGCGGGTCGGTCCGGCGGTGGCCAGATCGGCGTCCGACGGCAGTGTCGCCATCTCGGCTGCGCGCGCCGGACCGGGACGCGGCGCCGTCGGCCTTGCCACGAAGTCGGCGACGCCCTCGGTCAACCACCGGGGTGCATCCGCCGCGGTATCGGCCCGGGCGGCATAGTGAAACAGCTCGTGGCGCAGCACGATTCGCAGCGCGTCGACACTCATGGCGGCGGCTCCTGGCGCGAACACGATGCGCTGACCCGTGGTGGTGGCGGCGATGTCGGATCCGCCGGCTGCCAGCGCGCGGAACTGTTCGTCCGACGCGGTGGCCACCACGACGATGTGCCGTGGCCAGCCGGCGCCCCAGAACGCCGTCACGGCGCGGTCGGCGTCATCCATGGCGCCCGAAACCCGCGCCAGCAGCGGTTGGGTTGCCGCGCCGCCCAGGCTGATCAACTCGACCGTACGGTCATCGGAGAGCGTGGCGGTGCTCGACGCCGACTCCGGAGCGGCCGACCTCTCCGGCGCCGTCGGCATCGCTATCGGAGCCGGCGCAGACGCCGCTGACCTGCCGACAATCATCGCCGCCACGATCAGCTCGGCGATCAGCAGCAGGGCCAGCAGCAGACGTTCAGTACCGGCGGACGTTGTGAATCGGGGCATTGTTCACCGGTGCCACCTGCACCGGCGTGCCGTACGTGGACGCGTGCACCATCATTCCGTCGCCGATGTAGATCGCGGCGTGGCTGGCGTCGGAGTAGTACGTCACGACGTCGCCCGGCTGCATCTGCGACATGTCCACCGCCTGGCCGCCCTGGGCCAGCGCCTGGCTGGAGTGCGGCAACGAGATGCCCGCCTGCTGGAAGGCCCACATCACCAGGCCCGAGCAGTCGAACTGGTTCGGTCCGGCGCCGCCCCAGGTATAGGGCGAGCCGATTCTGGTGAGCGCCGCCTGCACGACCATGGTCCCCTCGCCGGTCCCCAAGTCGGGCGCGATGGCGCCGTCGGGCGGCGCGACGTCACCGGGCGGGATGCCGCCGGGCGGTGCGGCCATCACCCCCGGGTCCTCGGGCGCGGGGGCCGCGGGCGGTGGCGGAGGTGTCGGCGGCAGCGCCGCAAGCGCTTCCCGCTGGCCGGGCGTGAGGGCCAGGTACTGCGACTTGACGACGGCCATCTGCACCTGGAGCTGACTTTGCTTGGATTGCAGGTCCGCGCGCACCGCAGCGGCCTGCTCTGCCGCGGTCTTGGCGTCGGCTGCTGATTTCGCGGAAGCTTCCTGCGCCTTGGCGGCTTCGGCGTTGGCGCTGCGGTAGCTGTTCATCTGCACCGACATCTCCGATGCCATCACCCGCTGAACTGAGAGCTGATCGATGAGGCTTTGCGGCGAATCGGCGGTCAGCATGGCATCCATGCCGCTGGTCCGGCCACCCATGTACTGAGCGGCAGCAAACTTGTCGACTGAGGCTTGGAAGGTTGCCAGCTGCGCCTCGGCTTTGCCGTACGCGACTTGGTCGGCGGTGTGCTTCACCTCGGCCTGCTGCTGAGCGACCAGCTTGTTATCGAGGTCGAGCTGCGCGCTGTGCATCGCCTCGGTGGTCCGCTCGGCCTGCCTCGACAGCTCGTTGAGCTTTGCCATGGCGTCGGCGGCCGGGTCAGCCTGCACATTGCCTGCGATGATGCCCGCGAACAACATCAATCCCGATAACCCGCATATAAGGGGTCGCTTAACTCCGCGCGTGATCCACTGGCTATGGAATAGCGTCAAGATTTTGCGTCCTCAAACTGTCGTCGGCGAGTCGCCCCGAACTTGTCTTAGGTCTCAGACAGGTTACGAAACGGCATCAGCGTTGTCCAAACAAGAGACGCAAATTTAACAGCCTCTCAGAGTTTTTCGGCCGCGCTCCGTTGCTGGCGTGTCGTCAGGCGACGACTCCCGAATCGCCCTGCCGGTGGATCGGCACCAGCCGCAGCCGCGGTGCCATGCCGGCCTCCGCGAGTACCTCCAGCGCGGCGCGCTCGTCGTACAACAGGGTGCTCGGAACGCCGAGCAACACGCTGACCACGCAGTCCTTGCAGCCGGCGCCGCGCACCGCGCAGTCGTCGCAATCAATGGTCACCGCGCCGGTGTCGGCGCCGCGCTCGTCGGCCTCGTCCATCTGAGCGTCCTCTCGATCGGAGTTGGTCGCACGGTAACGCGCACCACCGACATTCCCGCGTGGCAAGCCGGCGCTGTCGGTCGCGGGTGCTTACCTACAGCGCATGGGGCAGCTCAGCTTCGCCGACGTCGATCCGCTGGCGGACCCATCGCTGCGCGAGACGACGTTCGTGGTGGTCGACCTCGAGACGACGGGCGGGCGCGCCAGCGGCGACGGCGACAACGTCGATGCGATCACCGAGATCGGCGCGGTGAAGGTCCGCGGCGGGGCGGTGCTCGGCGAACTGGCCACGCTGGTCGACCCCGGCCGCAGCATCCCGCCGCAGATCGTCGAGCTCACCGGCATCACCTCGGCCATGGTCCACGACGCGCCGAAGATCGACACGGTGTTGCCGGCGTTCCTCGAATTCTCCCGCGGTGCAGTGCTTGTCGCACACAACGCCGGTTTCGACATCGGCTTTCTTCGCGCGGCGGCGGAGCGCTGCCAGATCGCCTGGCCGCGACCGCCCGTGCTGTGCACGGTGAAACTGGCGCGACGGGTGCTGACCCGCGATGAAGCCCCCAGCGTCCGGCTCTCGGCGCTGGCCCGGTTGTTCGGCGCATCCACCGTCCCGACACATCGGGCGCTCGACGACGCGCGCGCCACCGTCGACGTCCTGCATGCGCTGATCGAGCGGGTCGGCAACCAGGGTGTGCACACCTACACCGAGCTGCGTTCGTATCTGCCCGACGTGTCGCCCGAGCAGCGCCGCAAGCGGGTGCTCGCGGCTCACCTGCCGCACGCGCCCGGGGTCTACCTGTTCCGCGGGCCCGCCGACGAGGTGCTCTATGTCGGCACGGCGGTGGATCTGCGCAGGCGCACCGGCCAGTACTTCAACGGCTCCGACTCCCGGCCTCGGATCAAGGAGATGGTCGCGCTGGCCACCGTCGTCGACCACGTCGAGTGCGCGCATGACCTGGAGGCCGGGGTGCGCGAACTGCGGCTGCTGGCCGCACACGCGCCGCCGTACAACCGGCGGTCGAAGTTCCCGCAGCGGTGGTGGTGGATCACGCTGACCGACGAGGCGTTCCCGCGGTTCACCGTGGTGCGGGCGCCGCAAGCCGGCGCAGCCGTGCGTCCGTCGAAATTCGCCAACGCCGTCGGCCCGTTCCGGGTGCGCGCCGACGCCGTCGAGACGGCCGACCTGCTGGCCCGTTTCACCGGGCTGCGCACCTGCACCGGCCGGATCGCCCGCTCCGGCCGGCACGGGCCCGCCTGCCCGCAGCGGGAGGTGTCGCCGTGCCCCACGCCGCGCGATGTGTCCGCCGTCGACTACGGGCAGGCGCCGCGGCGGGCGGCCGCACTGATCGACGGGCTCGACGACGAGGCGTTGTCGGCGATGCTGGCCCGCATCGGCGAACTCGCCGAGCGCAACCGCTACGAGTCCGCCGCACGGCTGCGCGACCATGCCGCCGCGGCGATCGACGTGCTGTGGCGCGGCCAGCGGCTGCGGGCGCTGGTGTCAGTCGCCGAACTCGTCGCGGCGCGTCCCGACGGCCAGGGCGGATGGCATCTCGCCGTGATCCGGTGCGGGCAGCTGGCGGCGGCGGGCGCGGCGCGGCGCGGCGTACCGCCGATGCCGGTGGTGGACGCGATAAGCGCTGGCGCACAAGCGATTCTGCCAGTTCCCGCGCCACTGGGCGGCGCGCTCGTCGAAGAGGTGGCGTTGGTCATGCGGTGGCTGGCCAAGCCGGGTGTGCGCATCGTGTCGGCCGAGCCCGGTTGGGCTTCGCCGCTGAGGTCCGCGGGCCGGCGGGCGCCATGGGCCGCGTCGGCCAGGTCGGCGCGACTGGCCGCTGAGCAGACTCTCGACTCGTCACACCTGCTGAGTGAACCGCACCCAACGCGCGAGCAGTTGTTCGGCCGCCCCGGAGTCGATCGCGTCAACGGCGCGATTCAGACCCGATTCCCACGCCGAGAGCCATTCGGCGCCGCTGGCTAAGCCGGCATGGGCCACCATCGCGCCCGCGGCGTTGAGGATCACCGCGTCGCGGACGGGCCCCTTGGCGCCGCCGAGCACCTCGCGCGCCTCCGCCGCGTTGGACTCGGCGTCACCGCCCACCAGAGCCGAGATGTCGGCGCGGGCGAACCCGAATCCCGCCGGGTCGAACGAGAGCTTCTCCACGGTGCCTGCCTGCACCCGCCAGATGGTGCTGGTCGTCGTCGTGGTGAGTTCGTCGAGCCCGTCGTCACCGTGCACGACCAGCACGCTGGACCGCCTGGTCGCGAACACCCCCGCCATCACCTCGGCAAGTTCGCCCCACGCGCAACCGATCAGCCCCGCCCGCGGCGAACCCGGATTCGTCAGCGGGCCAAGCAGATTGAAGACAGTGGGGACACCGATCTCGCGGCGCGCCACCGACGCGTGCCGATACGACGGGTGAAACTGCGGCGCGAAGCAGAAGCCGATCCCGACCTCGGCGACGCTGCGGGCGACCTCGTCGGGACCGAGGTCGATGCGTACGCCGAGCGCCTCCAGCGTGTCGGCGCCCCCGCTGCGCGACGAGGCGGCCCTGTTGCCGTGCTTGACGACCGGCACCCCGGCGGCGGCCACCACGATGGCGGCCATCGTTGACAGGTTCACGGTGTTGGCGCCGTCGCCTCCGGTGCCGACCACGTCGACGGTGTCGGTGCCGATCGTGTCGGTCGGCACCCGCAGCGCGTACGAGAGCATCGTGGCCGCGAGTTCGGCCACCTCTGCCGACGTGGGCCCTTTCATCTTCATGGACACGCCGAACGCCGCGATCTGTGCCGGCGTGGCGACACCGGTCATGATCTGATCCATCGCCCAGGCGGCCTGACCCACCTCCAGCGGCTTTTGCGTGGTCAGTCGGCCGAGGATCAGCGGCCACGACGGCTCACTGCGATGGGAGGTCACGCGCAGATTATGACGAATGCTCGACCCGGGTGGAGATGAACAACTACAAAGCGTCATACTTGCGTTGTGACGAGCGCTGTAGGGACCTCGGGAACCGCGATCACGTCGCGTATTCACTCGCTGAACCGGCCCAACATGGTCAGTGTCGGCACCATCGTCTGGCTGTCCAGCGAGCTCATGTTCTTCGCGGGCTTGTTCGCCATGTACTTCACTGCGCGCTCGCAGGCCAACGGCGCCTGGCCGCCGCCCCCGACCGAGCTGAACCTGGTGCAGGCGGTGCCGGTGACGTTGGTGCTCATCGGGTCGTCGTTCACCTGTCAGATGGGCGTGTTCGCCGCCGAGCGGGGCGACGTGTTCGGGTTGCGGCGGTGGTATCTGGTCACCTTCCTGATGGGGCTGTTCTTCGTGCTGGGCCAGGGCTACGAGTACATCCACCTGGTCGAGCACGGCACGACGATCTCCAGCAGCGCATACGGCTCGGTGTTCTACCTGCCCACCGGGTTTCACGGCCTGCACGTCATCGGCGGTCTGATCGCGTTCATCTTCCTGCTCGCCCGCACGACGATGAGCAAGTTCACGCCGGCGCAGGCCACGGCCGCGATCGTCGTCTCGTACTACTGGCATTTCGTGGACATCGTGTGGATCGCGCTGTTCGCCACCATCTATTTCGTCCGATGAGAAGTCTGCCGATGAGAAAGGGTTCGATGAGCGGCAAGGCCCTCGGAGCCGGAAAGCCGGCGACATTGAGACGCCGTCGGCTTCGTCGGCGACTCTCAGCGGCGGTGCTGCTGCTGGTCGGACTCGGCGTGGCCGGTGGTCTGGCGGCCACTCTGACGCCCACACCCCAGGTCGCCGTCGCCGACGAGTCGGCCTCGGCGATGCTGCGCACCGGCAAGCAGCTGTTCGACACCTCGTGTGTGACCTGCCACGGCATCAATCTGCAGGGCGTGGCCGACCGCGGCCCCAGCTTGATCGGTGTCGGCGAGGCCGCCGTGTACTTCCAGGTGTCGACCGGCCGGATGCCGGCCATGCGCGGGGAGGCCCAGGCCCCGCAGAAGCCGCCGCAGTTCGACGCGGGCCAGATCGACGCACTCGGCGCCTACGTGCAGGCCAACGGCGGCGGCCCGGTCGTGCCCCGGACCGAAAACGGCCAGGTCGCCCAGGAATCACTGATCGGCGAGGATGTGGCCCGCGGCGGCGACCTCTTTCGGCTGAACTGCGCGTCCTGCCACAACTTCACGGGCAAGGGCGGCGCGCTGTCGTCGGGCAAATACGCACCCGCGCTGACGGATGCCGAGCCGGCGCAGATCTACACCGCCATGCTGAGCGGTCCGCAGAACATGCCGAAGTTCTCCGACCGCCAGCTCAACCCTGACGAGAAGCGCGACATCGTCGCCTACGTGCGGATGGCCGCCGAGGCGCCCGACCCCGGCGGTTACGGTCTCGGTGGCCTCGGACCCTCCTCGGAGGGCATGGCCGCCTGGATCATCGGAATCGTCGGCGTCATCGCGGCGGCACTGTGGATCGGAGCGCGGTCATGACGGAGCGAGGAGCCGACGGCGGCGGGAACACCCCCAAGGGCACCGACGCGCCGGGCCACGCCGGGGTGCCCGGGCAGCCCAGCGACGCCGAACTGGCCACCATGTCCCGCGAGGAACTGGTCGAACTCGGCGGAAAGCTCGACGGCGTCGAGATCGTCTACAAGGAAGACCGCTGGCCGGTCACCGGCACCAAGGCTGAGAAGCGCGCCGAACGCGCTGTCGCGTTCTGGCTTCTGCTCGGCGGGCTCGCGGGCCTCGCGCTGCTCGTGGTCTTCCTCTTCTGGCCATGGGAGTACAGCGGCGGGAACACTCCCGGCCACTGGTGGTACGACCTGGCCACCCCGCTCTACGGGCTGACATTCGGCTTGTCGATTCTCGCTATCGGCGTCGGCGCCGTCCTGTATCAGAAGAAGTTCATCCCCGAAGAGATCTCGATCCAGGAACGCCACGACGGGCGGTCCCCCGAGATTCAGCGCAAGACCGCGGCGGCCAACCTCACCGACGCGCTGGAGACGTCAACGATCAAGCGGCGCAAGCTGATCGGGTTGTCCCTTGGGATTGGTCTCGGCGCGTTCGGTGTCGGCACATTGGTGGCGTTCATCGGCGGCCTGATCAAGAACCCGTGGAAGCCGGTGGTGCAGACCGCCGACGGCAAGAAGGCCGTGCTGTGGACGTCCGGATGGACGCCGCGCTATCAGGGCGAGACGATCTTCGTGACCACGGCGACCGGTAAGCCCGGCGAGTCGCCGTTCATCAAGGTCCGGCCGGAGGACATCGACGCGGGAGGCATGCTCACCGTCTTCCCGTGGCGGGAGTCCGACGGTGACGGCACCACGGTGGAATCGCACGAGCGGTTGAGCGAGATCGCCATGGGCGTCCGCAACCCGGTGATGTTGATCCGGATCAAGCCGGGTGACGCGAATAAGGTCGTCAAGCGCCAGGGCCAGGAGAGTTTCAACTTCGGCGACCTGTTCGCGTTCACGAAGGTCTGCTCGCATCTGGGTTGTCCCGCATCGCTTTACGAGCAGCAGACCTATCGCATCCTTTGCCCGTGCCATCAGTCGCAATTCGATCTGTTGCACTTCGCAACACCCATTTTCGGCCCGGCTGCGCGCGCGCTGGCGCAGTTGCCCATCACCATCAACAAGGACGGGTACCTGGTCGCCAACGGCGACTTCCGCGAGCCCGTTGGTCCGGCATTCTGGGAACGGAAAACATTATGAGTCCGAAACTGCCGAAGCCCCCCAGCCTTGCGGAGATCGCAGCCGGCCAAGGCGACGCGATCGACTCGCGCTACCACCCCTCGGCGGCGGTCCGCAGGCAGCTCAACAAGGTGTTCCCGACCCACTGGTCGTTCCTGCTGGGTGAGATCGCCCTGTACAGCTTCATCGTCCTGCTGCTCACCGGCGTTTACCTCAGCCTGTTCTTCGATCCGTCCATGGCCGACGTCACCTACCACGGCGTGTATCAGCCGCTGCGTGGCGTCGAGATGTCGAAGGCCTACGCATCCACGCTCGACATCAGCTTCGAGATTCGCGGTGGCTTGTTCGTCCGTCAGGTACACCATTGGGCCGCACTGCTTTTCGCGGCGGCGATCATGGTCCATCTGGCCCGCATCTTCTTCACCGGTGCGTTCCGGCGACCGCGCGAGACCAACTGGGTGATCGGCTCGCTGCTGTTGATCCTGGCGATGTTCGAGGGCTACTTCGGCTACTCCCTGCCCGACGACCTGCTGTCCGGCATCGGCCTTCGCGCGGCACTCTCGTCCATCACGCTGGGCATGCCGGTAATCGGCACCTGGTTGCACTGGGCGCTCTTCGGCGGCGACTTCCCCTGCGGCGGAGTCGGTTACCAGTGCGCACAGGACGGCGTGCTGCTGCCGCGGATGTATTCCCTGCACATCCTGTTGATTCCGGGAATCATCTTGGCGCTGATCGGTGCTCACCTGGCGCTGGTGTGGTTCCAGAAGCACACGCAGTTCCCCGGCCCCGGCCGCACCGAGACCAACGTGGTCGGCGTGCGCGTCATGCCGGTCTTCGCGGTCAAGTCGGGCGCGTTCTTCGCGGTGACGACCGGCATCCTCGGCCTGATGGGCGGTCTGCTGCAGATCAACCCGATCTGGCAGCTGGGACCCTACAAACCATCGCAGATCTCGGCGGGCAGCCAGCCCGACTTCTACATGATGTGGACAGAGGGGCTGGCCCGCATCTTCCCACCATGGGAGATCTACATCGCCGGCCACACCGTCCCCTCCCCCGTGTGGGTGGCATTGATCATGGGTGTGATCTTCATCGTGTTGCCTATGTGGCCCTTCCTGGAGAGCCGATTCACCGGCGACAAGGCGCACCACAACCTGCTGCAGCGGCCACGAGATGCCCCGGTGCGCACCGCAATCGGCTCGATGGCGATCGCGTTCTACATGGTGCTGACACTGTGTGCGATGAATGACATCATCGCGCTGAAGTTCCACATCTCGCTGAACGCGACGACGTGGATCGGCCGCATCAGCATGGTGGTGCTGCCCGGGATCGTGTACTACATCGCCTACCGGTGGGCGATCGGGCTGCAACGCAGCGACCGCGCGGTGCTCGAGCACGGTATCGAGACGGGCATCATCAAGCGGCTGCCGCACGGCGCCTACATCGAGTTGCACCAGCCACTCGGCCCGGTCGACGACCACGGCCACCCGATCCCGCTGGAGTACCAGGGTGCGCCGCTGCCCAAGCGGATGAACAAGCTCGGCTACAGCGGTTCGCCGGGCACCGGCAGTTTCCTGTCCCCCGATCCCGCCGACCAGCACGACGCGCTCGTCGAGGCGGAGCATGCCGGAGAACGCAAGGCGCTCATCGCGTTACGCGAACGACAGGAACGCAACGGGTCCAACGGGAACGGGTCGTCCAACGGAAACGGGTCGCACGGAAACGGGTCGCACGGGCACCACTAGCGCCCAGCCGGATCTCCGCTGGGAAGTCTCACCCGTTCGCCAGCTCGTGCAGCTGGCGCAGGTGCAGCAGCGGGATGACGGGCATCGCGAGCGTGACCAGCCCGGCCACCACATACGCGGCCCAAGAGAACGTGTCGTGGCCGGCCGCCATCAGGTAGGTCGCGACACCGATGGCCAGCACGGCAAGGCCCATGGCGGATGCCAGGGCGACGGCGCAGCGCAGCCAGACCCGGTCCACCACGGGCGGTACGGCTGTGTCGTACGTGCTGATCGCCTGAGACGACGGGTAGGCGCCGCGCTGCCGGATCGTTGCGGCGGACGCCGCCTGCAGGTTCTGTGTGCGGGGCTCGGGCGCCCGCGAGATCGCCTGCGTCCGACCGGCCGTCGGCGCCTTGGGGCCGCCGCGGTTGGCGTGGGGATCGTCCAGGGCGGCACGGCGGGCGCGCACCAGCAGCGGGATGGCGGCGAGGATGACGAGCGCCGACACCGCGATCACCCCGTACAACAACCAGGGGGTGCCCGACTCCGACGAGGACTCCTGGCGGCCGCTGCCGAGGTCGACCAGCGCAACCGTGGCGGCCACCGCCGATCCCAGCGCGACCAGCCAGATCGCGGCACACCCGGCCAGCAGCATCCGGTCCACGTTGGCGGCGTCACCCGACGCCGGATCGAGGCGCGCGCGGGTTCCAGTGTTGTTTGTCATCAGCAGCTTGTCTGTGCGGAGTTGCCGGTATTCGAGGACAATACGGTGCCGTCACTGGTGGTGATCGAGCAGTTCAGCCTGCTGACCAGAAACAGGCTGGACGCCTGCACGGAGCCCACCTCGGACTGCGAGATCGGGGTAACCGTCAGCGACCACGGAATGTAGACGTTGCGCTGGGTGCGGCTGCGGCCCGACGCGTCGATGTAGGTGACCGTGATGATGTCCCCCGGCGCCTTGGTGCCGGTCACCGAATAGGTCACCTGGCGAGGGCCTGCCGGCGTCGTCGACGTCGGCGGAGGCGGGGGAGGCGCCGAGATTTCCGGTGCGGGTGGCGGCGGCGGCGGCTCCGCAGGCGGCGCGGCGGCGGGCGGCGGCTCGGTCACCGTGACGGTCTCCTGCGGTGGCGGGGGCGGCGGTTCCTCCGACGGCGGAGGCGGTGGGGGCGGCGGCGGCGGGGTCGTCGTCGTGATCTCGTCCTGAACCGGCGGCGCCGACGTCGTCGTGCTGGTCCCCGGTGTCGCGAGGTTGTCGGATTCGGTGCCCATCACCAGCAACGAGACAGAGACCACGAGGGAGACGGCGGCGATGATCGCAACGACGCCGACCACCCACGGCCAGCGCGGTGGCCGGCCGGCGTCGACCAGTTCGGTCTTGTCGTACTCGTCGTAGTCGTAGAGGTCGGCGTCGGCGGGCACGTACGGGCCTGCGGTGAACTGTTCGGATTCCGGCGCCGAGTAGGCGCGCGAGTGGATCTCAGTCTCGCCGGTGGCGTCCGGGACGGCAACGTCGTCAGCGGTCGGCTCGCCCGGCTCCTGATCCGGACTCTCCGGCCCTTCGGATTCCGGTCCCGGGGGGTTCGGCCCGCTCATTACGCCTATCCTTCTCCACTACTTCGGCGCGACAGCAAGCGGCTGACAGCGACTGACACGGCCCCGGCAACCCTACCCAAACCGGTGCGCGGATCGAATTCCGCAGCGCGGTGGGTGAACAACTGAAGCCCAGCTGTGACCTTGGCCGATCAGTGCTTCTCGGCGCCGGTGTAGTACTCGAAGACCAGACCCGCGGCGGAGGCCAACACGAACACCACGCCGGCGACGATCAACCAGGGCAGCCACAGCGCGACACCGACGGCCGCGACGGAGGCCGACAAGGCGATCATGATCGGCCACCAGCTGTGTGGGCTGTAGAAGCCCAGTTCGCCCGCTCCGTCACTGATCTCGGCGTCCTCGTAGTCCTCCGGCCTGGTGTCGAGGCGACGCGCGACGAACCGGAAGAAGGTCCCGGTGATCAGCGTCAGGCCCGCGGTCATCACGAGCGCGGTGGCGCCTGCCCATTCCACTCCGCCGTCGCTGAACATTGCAGTCAGCACCGAGTAGACCACCGCAGCCAGCACAAAGAACGCGGTGAGGAACTCGAACAGCCTGGCTTCGATGTGCATGAAATCCCTACTTGCTCGCCTGGGACGGTGCGCCCGCCTGCTCGCCGCGGCGGGTGTCGAACGGATGGGTGGTGACGGCTGTGGGTGGCTGGTTGATGGACGCCAGCGCCTCGGCGTTGGTCCTGCCGGCGATGCGCTGCTGCAGGTATGCCTTGAAGTCGTTGGCCTCGACCACCCGCAGCTCGAAGTTCATCATCGAGTGGTACGTGCCGCAGAGCTCGGCACAGCGGCCGACGAACGCGCCCGTCTTCGTGATCTCGCTGATCTGCCACTTGTTGTCTTGGTTGTTGGCCTCTGGATCGGGATAGACATCCCGCTTGAACAGGAACTCCGGAACCCAGAAGGCGTGCGCGACATCCGCCGACGCCTGCTGGAACTCGATGCGCTTTCCGGCAGGCAGAACGAGCACGGGGATCTCGGTACTGGTGCCGAGCGTCTCGACCTTGTCCCAGTTCAGGTACCCGCGGTCCTTCTTTTTGGCACCGACCGAGTGCTGTTCGCCGCTGGAGCCGAACTCGCCGCCGTTCTCGCCCTGGAGGCCCTCGGGACCCGCGGACACCGCTGCCTTGCGAGCGGGGTCCGCGCCGTCGTAGTTGAACGTGCCGTCGGTGAACGCGACCTTCTGGTAGCCGAACTTCCAGTTCCACTGAAAGGCGGTCACGTCGACGACGACCTCCGGGTTCGGCTGCTTGTCCAGCATCTTCTCCTGCACCACCACGGTGAAGTAGAACAGCACCGATATGATCAGGAAGGGGGTCACGGTCAGCGCCAGTTCGAGCGGCATGTTGTAGCCGAACTGCCGCGGAAGTTCGGTGTCGCCCTTCTTGTGCCGGTGAAACGCCGAGGCCCAGAAGATGAGGCCGTAAACGATCACACCCACCACCAGGGCGGCGATCAGCGAGCCGATCCACAACTCCCGGTTGAGATGTGCCTGCGGTGTGATGCCCTGCGGCCAGCCCAGGCCGAGAGCCTCCGACCAGCTACACCCGCTGAGCAGCAGCGCAGCCGCACCAAGGACGCCCGCCAACGCCGCTCTTCGTGCCACCACCCTGCGTCCGCGAGGTGTCACGTTCGAGCCTCCTAGAAGTCGGTGGATTCAGCCGAATACTACGCAGCGTAGACCACCCGCGGACGCCGGTCTCGACACACCTCGGTTCCTCGCTTATGGCGTGCGCGAGGGCATTCGGCATACTGGCCCGGTGTGCGGACTCCTGGCCCTGCTGACCGACCCGTCCGCCGACGTTTCCGCGGGTCTGGTCGAGGCGGTGTCGGGCGCGTCGCACCTGATGCGTCACCGCGGTCCCGATGAGCCGGGCACGTGGCACGACTCCACCGCCGACGGCACCGTCGTGCTGGGTTTCAACCGGCTGTCGATCATCGACATCGCCCACAGTCATCAGCCGCTGCGCTGGGGTCCCGCGGATTCGCCCGACCGTTACGTGCTGGTGTTCAACGGCGAGATCTACAACTACCTGGAGCTGCGGCGGGAACTCGCAGACGCTGACGGCGCGGTGTTCCACACCGACGGCGACGGCGAGGCGATCATCGCTGCCTACCACCACTGGGGCACGGAGGCACTGACCCGGCTGCGCGGCATGTTCGCGTTTGCGCTGTGGGACACCATTGAACGCGAATTGTTCTGCGCCCGTGACCCGTTCGGCATCAAGCCGCTCTACATGGCCACCGGATCGGCGGGCACCGCGTTCGGCAGCGAGAAGAAGTGCCTGCTGAGTCTCGCCGACGAGCTGGGTATCGACACCGGCATCGACGAACGCGCCGTGCAGCACTACACCGTGCTGCAGTACGTGCCGGAGCCCGAGACGCTGCACCGGGGTGTGCGTCGGCTCGAGTCGGGCAGCTACGCCCGGCTGAAAGCCGGCGGCCGGCCAGAGGTGACGCGGTACTTCACCCCCCGGTTCGCCGCGAAGCCCTTCGCCTCGTCGTCCGGCGACGCCGCGCAACACCGCTATGACGAGATCACCGCTGTGCTCGAGGACTCAGTCGCCAAGCACATGCGCGCCGATGTCACGGTCGGCGCGTTCCTGTCGGGCGGTATCGACTCGACCGCGATCGCCGCGCTGGCGATGCGGCACAACCCCCGGCTGATCACCTTCACCACCGGGTTCGAGCGCGAGGGCTTCTCCGAGGTCGACGTCGCGGTGGCCTCGGCGGAGGCGATCGGCGCCCGCCACGTCACCAAGGTGGTGAACCAGGCCGAGTTCGTCGCGGCACTGCCCGAGATCGTCTGGTATCTCGACGAACCGGTTGCCGACCCTGCGTTGGTGCCGCTGTTCTTCATCGCGCGCGAGGCGCGCAAGCACGTCAAAGTCGTGCTGTCAGGTGAGGGCGCCGACGAACTGTTCGGCGGGTACACCATCTACCGGGAACCGTTGTCGCTTCGACCGTTCGACTACCTGCCGGGCCCGCTGCGCCGATCGATGGCCAAAGTGTCGGCGCCGCTGCCGGAAGGCATGCGCGGAAAAAGCTTGCTGCACAGGGGCAGTCAGACACTCGAGCAGCGCTATTACGGCAACGCGCGCAGCTTCTCCGACACGCAGTTGCAGGCCGTGCTGCCGGGGTTCCGGGCCGACTGGACCCATACGGACGTGACGGCGCGCGTGTACGCCGAATCCAGCGGCTGGGATCCGGTCGCGCGCATGCAGCACGTCGACCTGTTCACCTGGTTGCGAGGCGACATCCTCGTCAAGGCCGACAAGATGACGATGGCCAATTCGCTTGAGTTGCGGGTGCCGTTCCTCGACCCCGAGGTGTTCGCGGTGGCGTCACGGTTGCCGTTGGACCAGAAGATCACCAGGTCCACCACGAAATACGCGTTGCGCCGCGCGCTGGAACCGATCGTTCCCTCACACGTCCTCAATCGGCCCAAGCTGGGCTTCCCGGTGCCGATCCGGCACTGGCTGCGGGCCGGCGAGCTGTTGGACTGGGCCTACGGCGTGGTGGCGTCGTCGGGTGCGGATGGACTCGTCGACACCGCGGCGGTCCGCACCTTGCTCGACGAGCATCGCAGCGGCGCAAGCGATCACAGCAGACGGCTGTGGACGGTGCTGATCTTCATGCTGTGGCACGCGATCTTCGTCGAGGGCAGTGTCACGCCCCAGATCAGCGAGCCGGCCTACCCAGTGCAGATCTAGCGCCGGCTACCTGCCGATCGCCTGTGCGATCTCGTCGCCGGCCTCGGCGCCGTAGGCGTCGGTCAGCCGCTGCAACGCCTCGTCGGGTTCCCAGGTCCACTCCTGGGGACCAGGTGCCTCGAACACGAGCACCGCGACCAGAGAGGCGAGTTGGGCCGACCGCTCCAGGCTCAGCCCGGCGCTGCGCCCGGTCAGGAAGCCGGCACGGAAGGCGTCGCCGATACCGGTCGGGTCGGCCTGGCGCTTCTCCGGCACGACGTCGACGTGGATGAACGTGCCGTCGGAGCTGACGAGGTCGACACCCTTGGGACCGAGCGTGGTGACGCGCAGGCCGATCTGGCTCATCACCTGCGCCTCGCTCCAGCCGGACTTCTGCAGCAGGAGATCCCACTCGTAGTCGTTGGTGAACAGGTAGGTGGCGCCGCCGATCAGCTTGCGGATCTCCTCCCCCGAAAGCCGGGCGAGCTGCTGAGACGGGTCGGCGGCGAACGCGAGTCCGAGCTCGCGACACTCCTCGGTGTGGAGGAACATCGCCTCGGGATCGTTGGCCCCGACGATCACCAGCTCCGGTGTGCCGACCCGATTCACGACATCGGCCAGGGAGATGCTGCGGGCTTCCGACATGGCGCCGGGATAGAACGACGCCAGCTGGGCCATGTCCTGGTCGGTGGTGCAGACGAAGCGCGCGGTGTACGCGCTTTCGGAGACCAGGACACTTTCGGTGTCCACCCCGACGGCCTCGAGCCAGCTGCGATAGTCGTCGAAATCCTTGCCGACGGCGCCGACGAGCGCGACGTCCCCGCCCAGCACACCGATCGCGAAGGCCATGTTGCCCGCGACTCCGCCGCGGTGGATCACCAGGTCGTCGACCAGGAAACTCAACGACACCTTCTGCAGGTGCTCGGGGAGAAGCTGTTCGGAGAACTTGCCGGGGAATCGCATGAGATGGTCGGTCGCGATGGATCCGGTTACCGCGATGGTCACGAAGCTTCACCCTTCAATTCATTAATTCGACTAGCTAATCGTACCGAGCTTCGCGGCGCCGTCAGCGCCCGGTCGCTTGCGCTAACCTGCCTACCATGGTCGGCCCCTATCCGCCCCACTACGGCGCCGGCCCGGTCGGGCCGCCGCCCCCACATGCGCCGATGTATCCGGGGATGCTGCCGCCGCCGATCCCGTATCCCAGGCGCAGTCGCTGGCGCCCCGTCCTGCTTTCGCTACTGGCGGTCGCGCTTGTGGCCGCCGCTGTGATCGCGACGGTGATCGTGACGCGCTCCGGCGACGACTCGACCGCGACGAGGTTGACGACGGCGTCGGCACGGGCCGCGATCCAGGACTACCTGGACGCGCTGCAGCGCGGCGACGTCGAGGAGATCGCCCGTCACACGCTGTGCGGGTTGTTCGACGCCGTCAAGGAGAAGCGGTCGGACCTCGCACTGGCCGATCTGAGCAGCGACGCGTTCCGCAAACAGTTCGGCAAGGCGGAGGTGGAATCCGTCGACAAGATGGTGTTCTCGTCGCCGTATCAGGCGCAGGTGCTGTTCACCATGCGGGTGACACCCGCCGGAACCCGCACACGGCCCGCGCCCGAGGTGGACGAACAGGCGGTGGCCCAAGTGCTGGCCCAGGACAAGCAGGTCCTGGTGTGTTCCTACCTGCTGCGTGCCGGCGGCCAGTACTAGATCAGTTGAACGAGTCCCCGCACGCGCACGAACCGGTGGCGTTGGGGTTGTCGATCGTGAAGCCCTGCTTCTCGATGGTGTCGACGAAGTCGATCGTGGCGCCCTGGATGTACGGGGCGCTCATCCGGTCGACGGTCAAGTTGACGCCGCCGAACTCGGTGGTCAAATCGCCGTCGAGGGTCCGGTCGTCGAAGAAAAGGTTGTATCGCAGCCCGGCGCATCCGCCCGGTTGGACGGCGATCCGCAGCGCCAGGTCGTCACGGCCCTCTTGGTCCAGCAGCGCCTTGGCCTTGGCGGCCGCCGCGTCGGTCAGGACCGCGCCGTGGGTGGCGGTAGCTCCCCCAGCCTGGACAGCCGACTCGTCCTGAACAGTCATTGCGTCTCCTGTGAATGGCTCTTGTTGCGGGCGTCTGACCACCCACCAGATCAACGGTACCTTGTCACGCCGCTATTCCCGAGTCGTCGCGCCGTGACCTCGGCCAACCCGGCCAGCTGGTTGGCCGCGTCGTCGATTGCCAGCTGGACCGATCCGGCGTGGTCGGCGATGGCGTGAGCCGCGGCGATACCCGCATCCCGCAGGACGGCGTCGGCGAGGGCGACCTGTCCGGCCAGCACCAGCACAGGCGTGCCGCGCGCCTCGCCTGCCAGGGCGCTGACGACTTTGCCGTGCAGCGACTGGTCGTCGAACCTGCCCTCGCCGGTGATCACGAGTTCGGCGGCCGCGACGTCGTCGGCGAGGTGGGTGTGCTCGGCGATGACGGTGGCCCCCGACTCCCGTCGCCCGCCCAACGCCAGCAGGGCGGCGCCGAGGCCACCCGCGGCCCCAGCGCCACGTTCGGCGCTGACCGCTCGTCCGGCCGCTGCGTCGAGGGCGGCGGCCCACTCGGTCAGCCGCCGCTCCAGCCGGTCCACCGTCTCGGGGTCGGCGCCCTTCTGCGGGCCGAACACGCGCGCGGCGCCCATCGGGCCGAGCAGCGGATGCTCGACGTCGGTGGCGGCGATCAGGTCGACGCCGGCCAACAATCTGCGGGCCTCGTGTTCGCCCCCGAGCGCCTCGATCATGCCCCGGCCGCCGTCTGTGCAAGCGCTGCCGCCCAGCCCGACGACGATCCGGCGGGCGCCGGCTGCCAGCGCGGCCGCGATCAACTGGCCGACTCCTGCGCTGTGAGCGGCCAGCGCGGTCTCGACCGTCGGCGGCCCGCCGAGCAGCGCCAGCCCGCACGCCTGCGCGGCCTCGATGTAGGCCGTGCCCGGCTCGGCATCGTCGAACACCCACTCGGCGTCCACGTCGGCCGTCAACGGACCGCGCACGCGTAGCGAATGCCGGTCACCGAGTCGACCGGCCAACACGTCCACGAACCCCGGCCCCCCGTCGGACTGCGGAGCCAACGTCAAGTGGTCGTCGGGCCGGCCCCTGCGCCAGCCCTCTGCGATGGCTTGCGCGGCCTGCACCGCGGTGAGGCTGTCGCCGTAGCAGTCGGGGGCGATGAGCACGCGGAGGCCGTCCGAGCCGGTCATTGCAGCAGATTATGCTGGCGGGCGTGAACCTGCTGGGCCGCAAGAAGGACAACCCGCCTCCCCAAGACACCGTCGATGAGGTCGAGGCGGCCGCGGACAGCGAATCCGACGCCAGGACGCAGGGCAAGACGGCCCCCAAGGGCAGGCCGACGCCGAAGCGGGACTCGTCTCGCCGCCGGGGCCCCATCGCGCCCGCGCCGATGACCACCGCCGAGGCCAGGCGCCGACGCAAGGAACTGCGCGGGCCGAAGCTGTCACGCGAGGAGCGCCGCGAGGACAAGGTCGCGCGGCGCGCAGCGCAGGCCACTCGCCGCGAACGCATGATGGCCGGCGACGACGACTACCTGCTGCCCCGTGACAAGGGCCCGGTGCGCCGGTACGCCCGCGACATCGTGGACTCACGCCGCGTCAGCGTGCTCGGCCTGTTCATGCCCGCGGCGCTGGCCTTGATCTTCGTCATGCTCGGAGTCCCGCAGGTGCAACTCTTCATCTCGCCGGCGATGCTCGTCCTGATGGCGATCATGATCGTCGACGGACTCTTCCTGGGCCGCAAAGTGAACCGAATGGTCGACGAGAAGTTTCCCGACAACACCGAAAGCGCTTGGAAGCTCGGGTTTTACGCCGCCAGCCGCGCCTCCCAGCTGCGCCGCATGCGCGCGCCCAAGCCGCAGGTCGCCCGCGGCGCCAAGGTCACCTGAGCCGGCGTGCGCGTTCTGGTGCTCGGCGGGATCCGGTCGGGCAAGTCCGAATGGGCCGAGTCCGCGATCGCAGGCGCAGTCGGCGACGACGACCCCGTGCGCTACCTCGCGACCGGCCCCGCCGACGACGACGATGCCTGGGCCAGCCGGTTGTCCGCTCACCGCGCCCGTCGGCCGCACCACTGGTCGACTGTCGAAACCTCAGATGTGGCAAAGCAATTGCGCGCCGATGACACCTGGCCCACCATCGTCGACGACATCGGCGGCTGGCTCACCGCGGTGATGGACCGCACACACGCATGGGCAGGCGGATCGACGCGCGCCGAGATCGACGATTTGGTCGACGCCGTTGCGCAGCACCGGGCGGAGCTGGTGCTCGTCAGCCCCGAAGTCGGCCTGACCGTCGTGCCCGCGACCTCGGCAGGCCGCCGCTTCGCCGACGAACTCGGCGCACTCAACCAACGGCTGGCGCGGGCGTGCGAGCGCGTGGTGCTCGTCGTCGCCGGACACCCGGTGCCGGTGAAGGAGCCGTCGTGACGGACTTTCCGGCGATCACCGCGCCCGATGCGGAGGTCGCCGCCCGGGCCCGGGCCCGCCACGGCACGCTGACCAAACCACTGGGCTCACTCGGGCGGCTCGAGGAGCTGTCGGTCTGGGTGTCGGCGTGCCAAGGGGTGTGCCCGCCCAACCAGTTTCAGCGTGCCCGGGTGGTTGTATTCGCGGGCGATCACGGCGTCACCGCCGCCGGGGTGTCGGCCTTTCCCGCCGAGGTCACCGCGCAGATGGTCGCCAACTTCGACGCCGGTGGGGCGGCGATCAACGTGCTTGCCGAGATCGCGGGCGCGAGCGTGCGGGTGGCCGACATCGCCGTCGACGTCGACGAACCGCTGTCACCGTCCATCGGCGCGCACAAGGTCCGCAGGCGCAGCGGCAACATCGCCATCGAGGACGCGTTGTCGGCCGAGGAGACGCAGTCGGCGATCGACGCGGGCCGCCGCATTGCCGACGAGGAGGTCGACACAGGCGCCGACATCCTGATCGCAGGCGATATGGGGATCGGAAACACAACGGCGGCAACGACCTTGATCGCCGCGCTGACCGGTGTCGAGCCGGTCGCCCTGGTCGGCCGCGGCACCGGGATCGACGACGCGGGCTGGTCGCGGAAGGTGGCGGCCGTCCGCGACGCGCTGTACCGGGCCAGCGGCCTCGCCTCCGACCCGGTCGCACTGCTGCGGGTGTGCGGCGGTGCGGATCTCGCCGCGATGGCGGGATTCCTCGCCCAGGCGGCGGTGCGCCGGACACCGGTGCTGCTCGACGGCGTGGTGGTGACGTCGGCGGCGATGGTCGCCGAGGTGCTCGCGCCGGGTGCCCGCGAGTGGTGGCGCGCGGGGCACCGGTCCACCGAGCCCGCGCACACCCTTGCGTTGCAGAAGCTGACACTCGAGCCGATCGTCGACCTCTCGATGCGCCTCGGCGAAGGGACCGGCGCGGCGGTTGCACTGCCCGTCGTGCGGGCCGCTATCGCCGCCCTACGCTCGATGGCCACCTTTGACGAGGCCAGCGTCTCTTCGTGATCCGTTCGGTCACAGGGGCATTCGCGTTCGGCACGGTGCTGCCGGTGCGCGCCGGGGCCGGAGTCGGCCGAGGCGTGATCGCGGCCCTGCCGGTCGTCGGTGCGGCGTTGGGCGCACTGGCCGCCGCGGTGGTGTGGGCGGCGTCGTCTGCTTTCGGGGCGGGCCACCCGCTGACCGGCGTGTTGGCGGTCGTGGCGCTGCTCGTCGTGACCAGGGGCCTGCACATCGACGGGCTTGCCGACACCTTCGACGGCCTCGGCTGCTACGGCCCACCGCAGCGGGCGCTCCAGGTGATGCGCGAGGGTGCGGCGGGGCCGTTCGGCGTGGCCGCCGTCGTGGTGGCCGTACTGGTGCAGGGCCTGGCGTTCGCCCAGCTGAACGCAATCGGTGTGATCGTCGCGGTGATGGCAGGCCGGGTCGCCGCGGTGGCGGCCTGCCGCCGGTCGGTGCCCTCGGCGGAGGGCAGCACGCTCGGCGCGATGGCGGCAGGCAGCCAACCCGTCGCGGTGGTCGCGGCCTGGATCGTCGCCGTCGCCGCGCTGGCGTTGCCTGCCGGCCGGACGTTGTGGCAGGGGCCGCTCGCGGTGCTGGTCGCGCTCGCCATCAGCGCCGTGCTCGTGGCGCACTGTGTTCGTCGCTTCGGCGGGCTCACGGGCGATGTGCTCGGTGCCGCCATGGAGGTGACGACGACGGTGGCCGCAGTCGGTCTCGCGATCCGCTAGCGGCCGAGCAAGCGCTATCGCTTGGGGCGCAAGCCCTCCACCATCCGCTCGACGTTCCGCCACTGCTCCTCGAGTCCCGCGAGTCCGGACGACGAACGTTCGCGCAGGTTGCGTCTGGCCGCCTCCGCCTGCCGGCCCCCGCGTTCGTCGAACTGCACGCGGCCGGCCTCGGCCCGGTCGCGCAGCAGTCGCCGGGCCTTGTCAAGGCTTCTCGCCGACCGCGCGCCCGCTCGGTCCAAGTCCTCGCCCAAGCCCTCCGCCCACTCACGCAGCTCCTCGGGAACGACCTCCGCCCACCGGACCGGCGGAGTGGGGTGCAGGCCAACCGCTTTCGCGCCGAACAATTCGGGATGCAGATACTTGCCGCGCTCTTGCCTGGGCTTCTTCTGTTCGGCTTGTATGCGGTTGGCCTGGGCCCACGCATCCTGCCGGACCCCCGTCACCTGCCAGCTGACCTTCACCCGGCCCTTGTCCGTGCGGATGGTGAAAGCGCCGTCACTGACCTCCTCGGCGATCACAGCCTGGGCGAAGTCGCCGATCACGGTCAACTGGTAGCGAAAGTCAGAGTTGAGTGTCTCGAAGTACGCTGGGAGCCTGACCCGCGCCGTGCCGTCCCTGTTGGTGGTGACGGTGCCGCTGTAGACATTGAGCATGTCCGGCGATTCGACGAACGAGTGCGAAAGGTATTGGTTCTCCGGGTCATTGGGGTGGTCGACGGTGAATCCACCACCGCCCTTGCTCAAGCTCCCGGTGATTCTCACCGGGCCGACGAACAATCCCGCGAAACCGTTGGAACTCTGCCCGCGAACTGCCGCCGCATCGGGATTCTGTCGTCTGTTGGCGAACGTGAGACCTTCGACGCCATTGCCGAGCACGCTGATCCCGGATACCCCGGCGCCGGGCGTCGTCGAGAACTGCACTCCAGATACACCACTCGCGCCACCGGTGGTCAGGCCGGCGGTGCCGTTGTTGTCCATGCTCACCCCACGCACTCCGACGTTGGCACTGCTGCTGCCGTAGACCCCTGCCTCGGCGCCATTGCCGAGTGTTTCGCCGAACACACCGGGCCCCGCTCCGGCTCCTTGGCTCTGGCCATGAACCCCGGTGCCCCAGTAGGTGAACCCCAACACTCCGCCACTGGGCTTACCGCCGCCGCCGAACGCGTAGGCCGCGTAGGTGTCACCGTAGGTGTGGCCGCCGATGGCGTAATGCTCGTTGCTGCTGCCGTATACGCCGACGGTGTGGTCGCTGTGCCCGTAGACGCCGGGACTGAAGCCGCCGTCGGAACCGTCGCTGTAGTTCTCGCCTACGACTCCGGCTTGACCGTTGCCCGTGGTGCCGCGCACGCCGGCACCACGGATGCTGCTGCCGACCACGCCGTCTGCATCACCCACGAAACCGGTCACCCCGTTGCCACCGGTAGTGCTCGAGCCGAACACGCCGTGTGAACTGTCGTCCGGGGCGAAAGTCACCCCGAGCAACCCGTATGACGCCACACTGCGCGCCAGAACCCCTGTACCGTCCTGGCTTTCACCGACGACACCGTTATCCGTGAGACTGCGGCCGACCACGCCCGGGCCCGCAGCGCCGTGTCCCTCCACCCCGGCGGGCGGATCGATGGGAATGGTCGCGCCTGACGGCAACGCTCCGCTGCTGCCGAAAACCCCGCCACCGGTGTCGGAATCACCCCACACTCCGACGGGAACCGGATTTCCGTCAACATCCCCGGGTTGTTGTCCGCTGGCCGCCGGGTCGAATCCGACTACTTGCGCCATGATCTTCTCCCCACTTTCGACAATGCTGGCGCTTCAAGATTGCGCCACTTCGAAAGGGTTCTGGAGAGAACGACAAAGAATGCAGGCGGCTAGGACAGCCGGGTCATCCAGCCGTGGGTGTCGGCGAACGTGCCGCGCTGGATACCGGTCAGCGTGTCACGGAGGGCCATCGTGATTTCGCCGGGCTGGCCGTCGGCGACGGTGAACTCACCGTCGCCGTACTTCACATGTGACACCGGGGTGATGACGGCCGCGGTGCCACAGGCGAACACCTCCGTGATCTCTCCCGCGGCTGCCTTCTTCTGCCACTCGTCCACGTCGATCTTGCGCTCTTCGACGGCGAAGCCCGCGTCAGTCGCCAACTGCAGCAACGAACTTCGCGTGATGCCCGGCAGCAGCGAGCCACTCAGCTCGGGAGTGACCAAGCGCGCCGAACCGCCGCTGCCGAAGACGAAGAACAGGTTCATCCCGCCCATCTCCTCGACGTAGCGGCGTTCGATGGCGTCCAGCCACACGACCTGGTCGCACCCGTTGTCGGCGGCTTCGGCCTGCGCCAGCAACGAGGCGGCGTAGTTGCCGCCGAACTTCGCCGCGCCGGTGCCGCCCGGCGACGCGCGCACGTACTCGTGCGACAGCCACACGCTCACGGGTTTGATGCCGCGCGGGAAGTACGCCCCTGCCGGCGAGGCGATCACCATGTAGCGGTATTCGGATGCCGGCCGAACCCCGAGTCCCGGCTCAGTGGCGAAGACGTAGGGCCGCAGGTACAGCGACTCCTCGCCGCCTGCGGGCGGCACCCACCGCTCGTCGGCCGCGACGAGCTGCCGCAGCGATTCGAGGAACACTTCTTCGGGGAGTTCGGGGATGGCCAGCCTGCGGGCCGACGAGCGCAGCCGGGCCGCGTTGGCCTCGGGCCGGAACGACACCACCGAGCCGTCGGCCCATCGGTAGGCCTTCAGCCCCTCGAAGATCTCCTGCGCGTAGTGCAGGACGATGGCCGACGGGTCCAGTTCGATGGGCCCGTATGGGCTGACCCGCGCGTTGTGCCAGCCCTTGCCGTCGACGTAGTCGATCGACACCATGTGGTCGGTGTGATAGCGGCCGAATCCCGGGTTCGACAGGATGTCGGCCCGTACCTCGTCGCTCGCCGGATTCGCGTTGCGATCGACGGTGAACTCGAGGTGGTCGGTCATGGGCCGATTGTATATCCGGCCGCTACCGGGTTTTCGCCTCGACGAACGGGGGTTTGACCACTTCACACTCGATCGGCCTGCCACGCACGTCGACCGAGATTCGCGCTCCGTCGGCGATGTCGCGATCGGTGTCCAGCAGCGCCAGTGCGATGCCGACTTTCAGTGTCGGAGAATAGGTTCCCGACGTGGTGACCCCGACGGGAGTCGCGCCGTCGAGCACCGTCAGGCCCGGCCGCAGCACTCCCCTGCCGACGGCACGCAGCCCGCGCAGCAGCCGCTTGGGGCCGGCGTCCTTTTCGGCCAGCAGCGCGTCGCGGCCCCAGAACGAATCCTTCTTCCAGCCGATGGCCCAGCCGCAGCGGGCCTGCAGCGGTGAGATGTCCTCCGACAGCTCGTGTCCGTGCAGCGGATAGCCCATTTCGGTGCGCAGAGTGTCACGGGCCCCGAGCCCGGCGGGCTGACCACCCGCCGCGGTCACGGCGTCGACGAGCGCGTTGAACACCACCGAGGCGTCATCCCAGAGCGGCAGCAGTTCGTAGCCGTGCTCGCCGGTGTAGCCGGTGCGGCACACCAGCACTTCGGCCCCGCCGAAGGCGGCGTCGGCGTACTCCATGTAGTCCATGTCGGTCGGCAACCCGAGCGAGCCGACGACCTCGGCCGACTTGGGGCCCTGCACCGCCAGCACCGCGCGCGACCGGTGCTCGTCGGTGACGGTCAATCCGTCCGGCGCCTCGCGGCTCAGCGCGGCGACGACGGCCGCGGTGTTGGCGGCATTGGGCACCAGGAACACTTCGTCGTCGGCGACGTAGTAGGCGATCAGGTCGTCGATGACCCCGCCGGACTCGGTGCAGCACAAGGTGTACTGCGCTTTGCCGGGGCCGATCCGGCCGAGGTCATTGGTCAGCGCGGAGTTGACGTACTCGGCCGCGCCTCGGCCCCGGACCGACGCCTTGCCGAGGTGGCTGACGTCGAAAAGCCCCACGGCGGTGCGGGTTGCGGTGTGCTCGCCGACGGTGCCCGCATAGGCGACCGGCATCAGCCAACCGGAGAACTCGGCGAAGCTGGCGCCGAGCTCGCGGTGCCGGTCTTCGAGAGGGCCGTGCTGGATTTCGCTCACGCCGAACCACCCTAATCGGGCGGCCGGTGCTGGCAGACTCCGGTGGGTGGTCGACTTCGACGGACTGGAGGCCGCCGGAATCGCCAATGCGCGTGACCGCGCCGCATTGATCGAGTATCTGGCGTCACTGGGCTTCTCCGACGAGGAGATGGTCGAGGCCGAGCGCCGCGGCCGCCTGTTCGGCCTGGCCGGTGACGCCGTGCAGCGTTCGGGCCGCCCGGTCTACAGCTTGCGCACGGCCGCCGATGTGCTGAGCGCGCCTCTGGACGACATCGCAACCGCGTGGGCGGTGCTCGGCCTCACCGTCGAGGGCCCCGACGAGGTGGCTTTGAGCCAAGCCGATGTCGATGGCCTGGCGACCTGGGTGGCGATGAAGAAGGTCATGACCGACGACGGCGCATTCGGCTTCCTACGGGTTCTCGGCGCGTCGATGGCCCGCCTGGCGGAGGCCGAATCGGCCGTTGTCCGCGCCCGCTCGCCGAACCTCCAGATGACACACAGCCATGACGAACTCATCACCGCGCAGGCGTACCGGCAGGTGGCGGAGTTCATACCCCGCATCGGAGCACTGATCGACGCTGTGCACCGCCATCACCTGATCAGCGCCAGGACTCACTTCGAGGGCGTCCTGCGCGACACGTCGGAGACTGTGGTGTGCGGCATCGGTTTCGCGGATCTGTCGGGCTTCACCGCGCTGACTCAGCAGCTAACACCAGCGGAGTTGTCGAAGCTGCTCAGCGAATTCAGCGCCACCGTCACCGATGTGGTGCACGCCGACAGCGGTCGAGTGGTGAAGTTCATCGGCGACGAGGTGATGTGGGTGAGTTCCACGCCCGAACGATTGGCCAAGGCCGCGGCTGATCTGGTCGATCACCCGAAGGCCCGCGAAGCACACATGCAGGTCCGCGCCGGTCTCGACTACGGCACGGTGCTCGCCGTCGGCGGTGACTACTTCGGCAACTCGGTCAACCTGGCCGCCCGGCTCGTCGCCGCTGCCGAGCCCGGACAGATCCTTGCCACGTCGGCCGTCCGTGACGAGCTGCCCGACTGGCCCGCCGCTGCTCAGGAACCGTTGACGCTCAAAGGCTTCGATACCCCGGTCACGGCCTTCGATCTGCGCGCGCCGGGCTGACCGATAGGCTCGACGTCCGTGAGCCCTGCACATACCGGATACCAGGCCCCCGTCGTCGCGGTCAGCTCTGCCCTGCCCAAGCGCAAGCACGACAAGTCGGTGCTGATCGTGCCCGTGGTGAGCGGTGAGGATGCGGCGACGGCGACGGTCGTGGCCAGCCCGTTTCTGGATGGCGAAGCCGTCGCCGACATCGAGGCCGCGCTCGAGGCGCTCGGCGCCAAGGGCGGCTGCGAACAGTTGACCCGGGTGGTCTTGCCCACTCTGCCGGTCAGCAGCGTGCTCGCTGTCGGCCTGGGCAAGACCCGCCAAGAATGGCCGTCGGACCTGATCCGTCGGGCCGCCGGGGTGGCCGCCCGTTCGCTGAACGGCACCGAGTCGGTGGTCACAACGCTGTCGGACATCGACCTCGAGGCCGCCGTCGAGGGCTTGATCCTCGGCGCGTACCGGTTCAGCGACTTCCGCAGCGACAAGACCGCGCCGAAGGACAAGGGTCTGCGCCAGATCACCGCCCTGACGGCCGACATGAAGGCGAAGGCAAAAACTGAAGCCGAGCGGGCCGCGAATATCGCGACAGCAGTCGCCACTGCGCGCGATCTGGTCAATACTCCCCCTTCGCATCTCTACCCCGACGAATTCGCCCGCCGGGCAAAAGCTTTGGGTGAATCCGCCGGCCTTGATGTCGAGGTGCTCGACGACAAGGCGCTGGCCAAGGCGGGCTATGGCGGCGTGGTCGGCGTCGGCAAGGGGTCGTCGCGGCCGCCGCGGTTGGTGCGCCTGGCCCACCGGGGCGCGAAGCGCAAAGGCAAGAAGGTCGCGCTGGTCGGCAAGGGCATCACGTTCGACACCGGAGGTATCTCGATCAAGCCCGCAGCCAACATGCATCACATGACGTCCGACATGGGCGGTGCGGCGGCCGTGATCGCCACCGTGGTGCTCGCGGCTCAGCAAAAGCTGCCGATCGACGTGATCGCCACGGTGCCGATGGCCGAGAACATGCCGTCGGCCACCGCGCAGCGGCCCGGCGACGTGCTGACCCAATACGGCGGGACGACGGTGGAGGTGCTCAACACCGATGCGGAGGGACGGTTGATCCTCGCCGACGCGATCGTGCGCGCGTGCGAGGACGGACCCGACTATCTGATCGAGACGTCGACCCTGACGGGCGCGCAGACCGTCGCGCTGGGTGCGCGTACGCCCGGCGTGATGGGCTCCGACGAGTTCCGCGACCGCGTGGCGGCCCGCTCCCAAGAGGTCGGCGAGAACGGTTGGCCCATGCCGCTTCCCGAAGAGCTCAAGGACGACCTGAAGTCGACGGTGGCAGATCTGGCCAACGTCAGCGGGTCACGCTTGGCGGGCATGCTGGTCGCGGGAACCTATCTGCGCGAATTCGTCGCCGACGGCGTCCAGTGGGCACACATCGACGTAGCGGCGCCCGCCTACAACACCGGCGGCCCATGGGGTTACACCGGCAAGGGCGGCACCGGGGTGCCGACCCGGACGATGTTCGCGGTGCTCGAGGACGTCGCCCGTAACGGTTAGAGCTACACCAGCTTCACCCGGGCCGCATTGCGCATGGCCGGCGGCAGCGCCCGAGAGGCGCCGTAAAGCAGGTAGGCCTCCGGGGTGATGGGCCGGATCGGCTTGTTCTTCTTGACCGCCGAAACAATGGCCTTCGCCGCCTTGTCCGGTCCGAAACGTCGACGCCTGAACTGCTTCTCGAGAAGCTCGCGACGGCTCTCGATGCTTTCATCCGAGCGGCCAGGCGCGTCGAATCGGGTGGCGTGCACCATGTTGGTATCGATGGTGCCCGGGCACACGGTGGTGAGTCCGATGCCCGCGGCGTCGAACTCCGCACGCAGACAGTCGGAGAACATGTAGACGGCGGCCTTCGATGTGCAGTAGGCATTAAGAGATTTCGACGGCGAGTACGACGCCATCGAAGCGACGTTGACGATGTGTCCGCCTGTGCCACGCTCGACGAGGCGCTTCCCGAATGCCCTGCAGCCGTTGACGACACCACCGAGGTTGACGTCCAGCACCCGCTCCCACTGTTCGGCAGGGGTGTTCAGGAACTCCCCCGCCTGACCGATTCCCGCGTTGTTGACCACGATGTCGGGCACGCCGTGCCGTGCGCACACCTCGTCGGCGAACCGTTCCACCGCATCGGCGTCGGACACGTCCAGCACGTAGGGGTGCGCGACGCCGCCGCGCTCGGCGATCTGGGCGGCGGTGTCCTTCACGCTCGCCTCGTCGATATCGCTGACCACCACCTCGGCGCCTTCGCGGGCGAACGCGTGCGCGGTCTCCCGGCCGATGCCGCTGCCCGCGCCGGTCACCGAGACCAGCGTGTCGCCGAAGCCGTCGCGGTTGCGGCCCACCTGCGCACGCAACAACGAGCGGGCGGCCTGCTTGCCTTCCAAGAAGTCGACCAGTTCTCCGACGGCGGCTGCCAGCACCTGCGGATGGGACATCGGCGACCAGTGGCCGGCGTTGATGTCACGCCGCCACAGGCGCGGCACCCAGCGGGACAGGTCGTCGAAGCCGTGCGGCCGAACGACGGGGTCCTTGGCGCCGACGATCAACTGCACCGGCACGCCGACATAGCGGTCGGCGGGAAACCGTGTCGGCGACGACACCGCGAGTGCGCGGTAGATCTTCAGCGAGTTGACGAGGTCGCTTGCCGCGGCGTCGCTGCGGTAACGCCGCTCGGCGGGCACTCGGTCGGTGAGCAGCGTGTTCGACGTTGCGCGCATCAGTCCCTTGAACACCGCGGGCGCGACCACCGGCACAGCGAACGGATACCAGTAGAGGAGCCGCAGCAGCCGGTCGATCGCCCGGAGGAACCGTAGCGGCCGGTACGGCCGCTTGAGGCTGTCGAAGATGTAGCCGCCGTAATGGGCGATGCCGGGCCCCGACGCCGAGGTGAACGAGGCGACCCGATCGCGGGCCCCCGGCCGGCTCAGGTACTCCCAGGTGGCCACCGAACCCCAGTCGTGGCCGAGCACATGCACGGGCTCGCCGGGACTCACGGCCGCGATGACGGCGCCGAGATCGTCGGCGAGCTTGTCAATTGTGTATGCCGAAATAGGCTTGGGCGCAGACGATTTGCCAACACCCCGGTTGTCGTATCGGATGATTCGGAACCGGTCGGCCAGCCGTGAGACGACGCCGTCCCACAACACGTGCGAGTCCGGCCAGCCGTGCGCCATCACCAGCGTCGGACCGTCCGGATTGCCCTGCTCGTAGACGGCGATGCGGACACCGTCCGCGCCGTCGACGAACCGCTCGGTGATCGTCCCCACAGTCGGTACCCTAACGGTCCTCCAGCTCCCGACGGGCGGCGCGTTCACGTTCGATGCGACGGCGGGCGTCGTAGTCGCGCATGCGCTGCGGATAGCCGACCTTCTGCACGTCGTACACCGGGATGGCCAGCCGTTCGTTCAGCCGCCTTGCGCCCGAGTCGCCGCCTGCGCGCCGCCGCGTCCACTCCCCGTCGCCGGCAACCAGCACGACGGTGAGGTCGGTGACGGTGGTTTTCGGCTCGACGAACGCCTCGACGCCTGTGCGCTGGGCGACCCACTGCCTCATGTACGCCAGGTCGGCCGCGGGGTCATTGCCGCCGCTCCCACGGGAGGACCGGCCACGCCGAAACTTGTCCAACAGTCCCAACTGGGCCGCACTCCTTTCCCGGGCTAGCGCGCTTCACCTCTTTCGATAGTGCCAGAGCGGCAGCTGTCCCGGTCTGGGGCGAGCAAGCGCATGCGACATGACAGGATGGGAACCGGCATTCGACCCGTGACGACCAACCGTTCGAGGGAGTCAACAGACATGGCAACTTCCGTCCAGATGCCGGCACTCGGTGAGAGCGTCACCGAGGGGACGGTCACCCGGTGGCTCAAGCAAGAGGGCGACACCGTGGAGCTGGACGAGCCACTGCTCGAGGTCTCCACCGACAAGGTCGACACCGAGATACCCGCTCCCGCCGCCGGTGTTTTGAAGAAGATCATCGCCCAGGAGGACGACACGGTCGAGGTCGGCGGAGACCTCGCGGTGATCGGCGACGCGGATGAAGACTCCGGTGACGCCGAGGAGCCGAAGTCGGAGGAACCCGCCGAAGAGGCGCCCGCGGAGGAGGAGAAGCCGGCCGAGGAGCCGGCCGCACAGGCCGAGCCGGCGGCCGAGGAACAAGAGGAGCCCGAGCCCGAGGAGAAGCCGAAGTCCGACGAGAAGCCCGCGGCATCCTCGGGCGGCGGTGAGGCGACTCCGGTCGTGATGCCGGAGCTGGGCGAGTCGGTCACCGAGGGCACCGTGACGCGCTGGCTGAAGAAGGTCGGCGACAGCGTCGAGGTGGATGAGCCGCTGGTCGAGGTCTCCACCGACAAGGTCGACACCGAGATTCCGTCCCCGGTGGCCGGCACTTTGATCAGCATCACCGCCGAAGAAGACGACACCGTCGCCGTCGGCGGCGAGCTTGCCAAGATCGGCGACGCCGGCGCCGCGCCTGCCGAGGAGCCGCAACCCGAGCCGGAGCCGAAAGAAGAACCGAAGGAAGAGGAGAAGCCCGAGCCCGAACCCGAACCCGAGCCGAAGGAAGAGGCGAAGCCCGAGCCCGAGCCCGAGCCCGAGCCGAAGGAAGAGGCGAAGCCCGAACCGAAGCAGGAACCCAAGCCAGAACCGAAGCCGCAACCGGAGCCGGAGCCGCAATCGGCGCCCGCGCCGTCAGGTGACGGCGCGCCGTACGTGACACCGCTGGTGCGAAAACTGGCCAGCGAGAACAACATCGACCTCGGTGCGGTCAAGGGCAGCGGAGTCGGCGGCCGCATCCGGAAGCAGGATGTGCTGGCGGCAGCGGAGGCCAAGAAGGCGCCCGCCGCCGAAGCGCCGGCCGCCAAGGAGGCGCCTGCGGCCGCGGCGAAGGCGCAACCGGCGCCGGCGTTGGCACATCTGCGCGGCACCACGCAGAAGGCCAACCGCATTCGCCAGATCACGGCGAAGAAAACGCGCGAATCCCTGCAGGCCACAGCGCAATTGACGCAGACCCACGAAGTCGACATGACGAGGATCGTGGCGCTGCGCGCGAAAGCCAAGACCAGCTTCGCCGAACGCGAGGGTGTCAACCTGACATTCCTGCCGTTCTTCGCGGTGGCGGTCGTCGATGCGCTGAAGGCGCACCCGAACGTCAACGCCAGTTACAACGAGGACAGCAAGGAGATCACCTACTACGACGCAGAGCATCTCGGTTTCGCGGTGGACACCGAACAGGGCCTGCTGTCGCCGGTGATTCACAACGCGGGCGATCTGTCGCTGGCCGGTCTGGCGAGGGCGATCGCCGACATCGCGGCGCGGGCACGGTCGGGTGACCTCAAGCCCGACGAGTTGTCCGGCGGCACCTTCACGATCACCAACATCGGCAGCCAGGGCGCACTGTTCGACACCCCGATCCTGGTGCCGCCGCAGGCGGCGATGCTGGGCACCGGTGCGATCGTCAAACGTCCGCGCGTAGTCGTCGACGACACGGGCAACGAGTCGATCGGCGTGCGTTCGATCTGCTACCTCCCGCTGACCTACGACCACCGGCTCATCGACGGCGCGGACGCGGGTCGCTTCCTGACCACGATCAAGAAGCGACTCGAAGAGGGCGCGTTCGAGGCGGATCTGGGACTGTAGAAACCAGTGGCCACCGTTGCGATTGCGGGGTCCTCGGGGCTGATCGGCTCGGCGCTGGTCTACGCGTTGCGGACCACCGACCACCGGGTGTTGCGCATCGTGCGCAGGGCTCCGTCGAACTCCGATGAGCTGTTCTGGAATCCGGACACCGGGGAGTTCGACGCGAACGCGCTGCGCGGGGTCGACGCCGCGGTCAACATGTGCGGCGTCAGCGTCGGCGCCAAACGGTGGTCGGGCGCATTCAAACAGAGCCTGCGCGACAGCCGGATCGACCCCACCGAGGTGCTGTCCAGCGCGGTGGCACAAGCGGGGGTCGGGGTGCTGGTCAATGCCAGCGCGGTCGGTTACTACGGCGATACCGGCAACCGGGTCGCCGACGAGACCGCACCGCAGGGGCGGGGGTTTCTGGCTCAGTTGTGCCGGGACTGGGAGACGGCGACCGCACCCGCGCAGCATGCCGGTGTCCGCGTCGTGCTGACGCGCACCGGGCTCGTGCTGTCGCCGCGCGGTGGTTTGTTGAACCGGCTGCGGCCGCTGTTCTCGCTGGGACTCGGCGCCCGCCTCGGTAACGGCCGCCAGTACATGCCGTGGATCAGCCTCGAAGATCAGGTCCGGGCGCTGATGTTCGCGATCTTCCACGATGACGTCTCGGGTCCGGTGAATTTCACCGGACCGGCACCGGTGACGAATTCGGAGTTCACGGCGGCGTTGGGTCGTGCGGTCAACCGGCCGACGCCGCTGATGGTTCCCGGCTTCGCGTTGCGCACGCTGTTGGGCGAGTTCGCCGAGGAGGGTGTGCTCGGCGGCCAGCGGGCCATCCCCGCCGCACTCGAACGCGCCGGCTACGAGTTCCGCCACCACACCGTCGGCGAAGCGCTGGCCTACGCGACGAGTACCGTCGAATCGTGAGTTCTATCCGGTCGGTCACCTCGACGATCGATGTCAGGCGGATCGGCAGCGTCGACTACGAAGACGCATGGGCGATGCAGCGGGAACTGGCCGACGCGCGCGTCGCAGGCGGCCCCGACACTCTGCTGCTGCTCGAGCACCCGCCGGTCTACACCGCGGGCCGCCGCACGCTACCCAGCGAAAGACCCAGTGCGTCCGTCTCCGATATTCCTGTCGTCGACACCGACCGGGGCGGCAAGATCACCTGGCACGGCCCCGGCCAACTGGTCGGATATCCGATCATCGGGCTGGCCGAACCGCTTGATGTGGTGAATTTCGTTCGGCGCCTCGAGGAGTCGCTGATTCGCGTGTGCGCCGAGCTCGGGCTGACGACCGGGCGGGTGGCCGGGCGGTCGGGTGTCTGGGTGCCTGCAGACGAGAAGGGCCCGGCCAGGAAGGTCGGCGCGATCGGCGTGCGGGTGTCGCGGGCCACCACACTGCACGGCTTCGCGCTGAACTGCGACTGCGACCTGAGCGCATTCTCCGCGATCGTGCCGTGCGGGATCTCCGATGCCGGAGTCACTTCGCTGACAGCCGAACTCGGCCGCCACGTCGGCGTCGACGACGTCGTGGACCGCATCGGGGCGGCCGTGTGCGACGCCCTCGACGGTCGGCTGCGGGTAGCGTTGACATCGTGACCATTACTTCTGGAATGGATGTCGCCCGCCATGCGGCTCCAGAAGGGCGCAAGCTGCTGCGGCTGGAAGTACGTAACGCCGAGACGCCGATCGAGCGGAAGCCGCCGTGGATCAAGACGCGGATGCGCACGGGCCCGGAGTACACCCAGCTGAAGAACCTGGTCCGGCGCGAAGGTCTGCACACCGTGTGTGAGGAAGCCGGTTGCCCCAACATCTACGAGTGCTGGGAGGACCGGGAGGCGACGTTCCTGATCGGCGGCGAGCAATGCACGCGCCGCTGCGACTTCTGCCAGATCGACACGGGTAAACCCGCCGAACTGGACCGCGACGAGCCGCGTCGCGTCGCCGAGAGCGTCTCCTCGATGGGGCTGCGGTACGCCACGGTCACCGGTGTGGCCCGCGACGATCTGCCCGACGGAGGCGCGTGGCTGTACGCCGAGACGGTGCGGTACATCAAGAAGCTCAACCCCGGTACCGGCGTGGAGTTGCTGATCCCCGACTTCAACGCCGTACCCGCACTGCTCGAGCAGGTCTTCGAATCGCGCCCGGAAGTGTTGGCGCACAACGTCGAAACGGTGCCGCGCATCTTCAAGCGGATCCGGCCGGCGTTCCGCTACGACCGCAGCCTGTCGGTACTGACTGCCGCTCGCGATTACGGGCTGCTGACCAAGAGCAACCTGATCCTCGGCATGGGAGAGACGCCCGACGAGGTGCGAACGGCGCTGAAGGATCTGCTCGACGCGGGCTGCGACATCGTCACGATCACCCAGTACCTGCGCCCGTCGGCGCGCCACCACCCCGTCGAGCGCTGGGTTCACCCCGACGAGTTCGTCGAGCATGCGGCGTTCGCCGAGGAGCTCGGCTTCGCCGGGGTGCTCGCGGGGCCGCTGGTGCGGTCGTCGTACCGGGCCGGCCGGCTCTACTCGCAGGCAGCGGCGTCGATGGTCTCGCAGCCACCCGTATCCTGAACGGATGGCGAAGACCCGCAACAAAGCCGAGCTGAAGGCCGCGAAGGCCGAGGCCAAAGTCGCCCGCAAAGAGGCATCCAAGCAGCGCCGCAGTCAGCTGTGGCAGGCGTTTCAGCTCCAGCGCAAGGAGGACAAGCGCCTGCTGCCGTACATGATCGGTGCGTTTGTGCTGATCGTGGCTGCGTCGGTGGTGGCGGGCGTGTTCGCGGGCGGCTTCACGACGTTCACGCTGATCCCGCTCGGACTGGTGCTCGGGGCCCTGGTGGCGTTCATCATCTTCGCCCGTAGGGCGCAGAAATCCGTCTACCGCAAGGCGGAGGGTCAGGCCGGCGCGGCGGCATGGGCGCTGGAGAATCTGCGAGGCAAGTGGCGGGTGACGCCGGGCGTCGCGGCCACCGGCCATCTCGACGCGGTGCACCGGGTCATCGGCAGGCCCGGCGTCATCTTCGTCGGCGAGGGCTCGGCTGCGCGGGTGAAACCGCTTCTGGCACAAGAGAAGAAACGCACAGCACGGCTCGTGGGCGAGATCCCGATCTATGACATCGTGATCGGCAACGGCGACGGCGAGGTACCGCTGGCCAAGCTGGAACGTCACCTGACGAAGCTGCCCACCAACATCACCGTCAAGCAGATGGACGCGCTGGAGTCGCGGCTGGCGGCGCTGGGCTCCAAGGTGGGGCCGGCGGCCATGCCCAAGGGTCCGATGCCGAACGCGGCGAAGATGCGGGGCATGCAACGGACGGTGCGCAGGCGCTGATCAGCGGCGCACCACGGCGGTAAACGTCAGCCGATCGTGCAGTCCGCGCAGGTCGGCGTCGGTGAACAACGGCGGCACCACCAAGGCGATCAGCACGCCACGAGCCAGCGCCCGGCCGAGTCCGACGTGCAGGCGGTTGTCGACGGGCACCACGCGCATGCCGAGCATGAACTGGCCCGGCGTGAAGCCGAAGAGCCGGACCGACGCGGCGCCCAGCACAAGCCAGATGACGAGGACTGCGGTGGACAGCGTCTGCACGCTGAACCACCCTAACGTCATGGCCAGGGCGGCCAGCCCGTAGGCGATCAGCCAGTCGACGAATAGCGCGGCGATGCGCCTGCCCATCCGGGCTAGCGACTTGGGTCCGCTCTGGGGTAGACCTAGCCGCTGACCTGGGTAATCATTAGGTCTCTGGTCCGTGGGTCCCGGCCCAATCGGAGGTGGACCGGACAGCCAGGAGCCGAAGCTGGAGGGCATGGGTCCAGCATAGGTCTGGCCGAATTGCGTAACTTCGGCGCAACATGCGGTTGACTGCCGTGCAACATCGTGTCCATAGCGTCATCCCGCGGGTTAACAAGACATAAGGAGAGTCTCAGTGGCAGAACAGACCGCCGACGACGTCATGAAGCAGATCAAGGACGAGGAAGTGGACTATGTCGACATCCGATTCTGCGACCTGCCGGGTGTCGTTCAGCACTTCTCGATTCCGGCGTCGGCGTTCGACGAGAGCGTCTTCGAGGACGGCTTGGCCTTCGACGGCTCGTCGGTGCGCGGCTTCCAGTCCATCCACGAGTCGGACATGATGCTGCTGCCCGATCCCGTGACCGCGCGCATCGACCCGTTCCGCGAGGCGAAGACGTTGAACCTCAACTTCTTCGTGCACGACCCGTTCACTCGCGAGGCCTACTCCCGCGATCCGCGCAACGTGGCTCGCAAGGCGGAGAACTACCTGGCCAGCACCGGCATCGCCGACACCGCGTACTTCGGGGCCGAGGCGGAGTTCTACATCTTCGACTCGGTTGCGTTCGACTCGCAGATGAACGGCACGTTCTACGAGATCGACTCCGAGGCCGGCTGGTGGAACACCGGTGAGCCGTTCGAGTCCGACGGCAGCCCCAACCGCGGCTACAAGGTTCGTCCGAAGGGTGGCTACTTCCCCGTCGCGCCATACGACCACTTCGTCGACCTGCGCGACCAGATGTGCACCAACCTGCAGAACGCGGGCTTCACCCTGGAACGCGGTCACCACGAGGTGGGCACCGCCGGCCAGGCGGAGATCAACTACAAGTTCAACACGCTGCTGCACGCGGCCGACGACTTGGTGTTGTTCAAGTACATCATCAAGAACACGGCGTGGCAGGCCGGCAAGACCGTGACGTTCATGCCGAAGCCGCTGTTCGGCGACAACGGCTCGGGCATGCACGCCCACCAGTCGTTGTGGAAGGACGGCAACCCGCTCTTCCACGACGAGTCCGGCTACGCCGGGCCTGTCGGATACGGCTCGCCACTACATCGGCGGCATCCTGCACCACGCGCCGTCGCTGCTGGCGTTCACGAACCCGACGGTGAACTCGTACAAGCGTCTGGTGCCGGGCTACGAGGCGCCGATCAACCTGGTGTACAGCCAGCGCAACCGTTCGGCGTGTGTGCGTATCCCGATCACGGGCAACAACCCGAAGGCCAAGCGCCTCGAGTTCCGCTGCCCCGACAGCTCGGGCAACCCGTACCTGGCGTTCGCGGCGATGATGATGGCAGGCCTGGACGGCATCAAGAAGAAGCTGGAGCCGCAGGCGCCGATTGACAAGGACCTCTACGAGCTGCCGCCGGACGAGGCGGCCAGCATTCCGCAGGCGCCGACGTCGCTCTCGGCAGTGATCGACCGCCTCGAAGAGGATCACGAATACCTCACGGAGGGCGGGGTTTTCACCGAGGACCTGATCGAGACGTGGATCTCGTTCAAGCGTGAGAACGAAATTCTGCCGATTCAGATTCGTCCGCACCCCTACGAGATCGCGCTGTACTACGA
>CAVTQJ010000004.1:0-315467 GCA_963736825.1 uncultured Actinomycetota bacterium | reverse complement strand
AGCACCCACCAGCCGCCGTCGCGCGCCAGACCCAGCACGACATCGGTCTCGAGTAGGGCCTGTGCGCATCCGGTCAACATATCGACGGTCACCTGCGGCGTGTCGGAGGCGATCAACACAACGGGCTCGGGGCCTACCGCCTGCGCGGCGTCGATGATGGCGTTGGCCAGCCGCGCAGAGAAGTCGTCGCCGCGCTGTTCGACTACCGCCAAATCGTTGAGGCGCGAACGGATTTGGCGACTACCACTGGCCTGGCCCAGATCACCGGTGATCGCCACCACCCTGGCCTGCACCGGCGTTGCGTCGACGGCGTCGAGCGTGTCCAGCAGGGTGGCCGCGGCGATGTCGGCGGCGGCACGTTCACCCACGGACACGGCCAAGCGCGTCTTCGCCTGCCCGGCTACAGGCGCCTTGGCGATCACGACCAGTGTCACGGGAATCACGAGATCGCCCGCCAGAAGTCCAGCCCCGCATGGACACTTCCTCGAAGCGATCCGCTGACCTTCGACTTGCCACCCGTGCGCGGCCGGTAGGGCACGTCGCGCTCCACCACCGTCCAGCCCGCCTCGGCCGCACGCACCATCAACTCGACCGGGTAGCCGGTGCGACGGTCGGTGACGCCGAGGGCGAGCAGCGGCTCCCGCCGGGCGACACGCATCGGGGCGATGTCATGCACCGACAGGCCGTAGCGGTTCCGCAGCCGCCAGCACACCGCCGCGGTGCCCAACCGGGCGTGCCACGGCCAGTGCAGCCCCGGCACCGGACGTCGTCGACCGATCACCAGGTCGGCGCCGCGGCCGAGTTCGTCGACCAGGGCGGGCAGTTCCGCAGGGTCCAGCGACCCGTCCGCGTCGACGACCGCGACTATCGGGGTCTGGGCGGCCTCCACGCCCGCATGCACCGCCGATCCGTACCCTGGCCGCCGCTCGGCGACCACCACGGCGCCGTGGGCGCGGGCCACCTCCGCGGTGCCGTCGGTGCTGTTGTTGTCCACCACCAGCGGGCGGTATCCGTCCGGCATGGCCGCCAGCACGCCCGGAAGCGAGGCGGCCTCGTTGAGGCACGGCAGCACCACCGTGACGGAACCCTCGGACATAACCACCGACGCTAGGCCAGGTATATGGCAGGGACCAACATCAACGGTGACAAAAGCGTGACATCAGCCCTGGTAGTAGTGCTCGCACGGCTAGCCTCGGGAGTTGTGACCCGCGTGATGATCGCCGACGACGACACCGTCGTCCGTGATGTCGTGCGCAGATATCTGGAACGCGACGGTCTGGAGGTCGCCATCGCGCGCGACGGCAACGAGGCGCTGCGGCTGCTCGGCACCCAGCGCATCGACGTGGCGGTGCTCGACGTGATGATGCCCGGACCCGACGGCCTGACGCTGTGCCGGAGCCTGCGTCAGCGCGGCGACTACAGCGTCCCGGTCATCCTGCTGACCGCGCTGGGCGAAGAGGACGACAGGATCGCCGGGCTCGAGGCGGGCGCCGACGACTACCTGACCAAGCCGTTCAGCCCACGGGAACTGGCGCTACGGGTGCGCTCGGTGCTGCGGCGCACGCCTGCGCCGGTGGGCGTCTCCCCAGTCGAGCTCAACGTCGGTGACTTGACCGTTTCCACCGCGTCACGTTCGGTGGCGGTCCGCGGCGAGCCGATCAGTCTGACCAACCGCGAGTTCGAACTGCTGCTGTTCTTCATGACCCACACCGACACTGTTTTCTTCCGCGAGGAACTTCTCAAGCAGGTGTGGCGGTGGGATTTCGGCGATCTGTCCACGGTGACCGTGCACGTCAAGCGACTGCGTTCCAAACTGGGTGACCAGCACCGGGTGCAGACGGTCTGGGGCCGCGGTTATCTGTGGAGCTCCAGTGCCGTCGACTGATTTCTGGGAGATCGTCGGCTGGGCGTTGGCCTGTTCGGTTCCCGTGGTGCTGGCCGGCGCCCTGATCATCCGGGTGGCGACGGTCCTGGTCGCTGGCCGTGAGCATGGTCGCGCTGGTGCTGATCCCGACGATCGCCACGTTCACCGGGGTGCTGGGGGCCAGCGGTTTCATGGTGACCGAGACATTCGAGCGGACGGCCGTCGTCCTGGTGATCGTGTCGATCGTGACGATTCCCGCGGCGATCATGATGGCCCGGTTTCAGGCCCGCCGGATGGTCTGGGAACAGGAGATCCGCGACTCCGAGCACTCCGCGAGCAGTCCCGCCGCAGGCTGGTCGCCTTCGTCAGCCACGACTTGCGGACGCCGCTGGCCGGCATTCGTGCGGTTTCCCGAGGCCATCGCCGACGGCGTCGTCGCCCACGAAGAAGTGCGCACCCACGCCAAACACATTGAACAGGAATCGATTCGCCTCTCCGAGATGGTCGACGACCTGTTCGAGATGTCGAAGATCAATGCGGGCGCAATTCAGCCGGCCTTCGACAAGGTGGCCCTCGACGAAGTCGTCGACGACGTGATGGCCGCGCATCGCATCGCGGCGGAGCGGGCCGGCGTGGCGCTCACGGCCGATCTGCCCGCCGAGCCCGTCCGCGTCGTCGGCAGCGACCGGGCGCTGGTGCGGGTGCTCTCCAACTTGGTTGCCAACGCGATCGCACACACCCCGGAGGGCGGCAAGGTCGAGTTGGCGCTCGGCGCCGACGAGAACGGTGCGTGGGCGCGCGTCGACGACACCGGTGTCGGGATCGACGAAGCCGACCTCCCCCGCGTATTCGACGTCGCCTACCGCGGTTCGAATGACCGGGTGCCGCGGTCGGACGCCTCGCTGCCCAGCGGCTCGGGCCTCGGACTGGCCATCGCCGCGGGACTGGTGCAGGCCCACCGCGGCACGCTGTCGGCGCGCAACCTCGACACTGGGGCGCGGTTCGAGGTGCGGCTGCCGCTGGCCGGCGACTGACTTCCGGCTGGCTTTGTCGTCGGTGCAGGCCCTACCCGTCGAGGATGGTCTGACGTCAGCCGACGGCGTAGACCGGCCAGCGATCGGGCACGCCCTTCAACTCGTGACTGCCCCTGTCGTGAAACGTGATCCGAGAGCCGAGCACCAGCGGTGGCATCACCCCCGACACGAGTACTTCCCCCGGACCCGCTAGACCCATAATGCGGGCGGCCACGTGGACCGCGATGCCGTGGATGTCACCGTCGGCCACCTCGATCTCGCCGGTGTGCAGTCCGACGCGGATCTCCAGATCCGAGTTCCTCGCACGGCGTCGCGAATTGCGCACGCGCAGTTGATCGCTCGCGCCGGGCCGTCGAAGGTGGCAAGCGCGCCGTCGCCGGTGAATTTGACGACGGTGCCCCGCGCGGAACTCACTCTGCCGTTCGGTCAGCAAGGATCGTGCGCGGCGAGAGTCGTCGCCCACGCGTCGTCGCCGGCTCGCGATTGCGCGCTCAGTCGAGCCGACGATGCGGTGAACAACACGGTCGACAACACGCGGTTCGACGGTTGTGCTGACCGAGCGTCCCGGTGAGAAACGACTCGATCTCGATCGAGCACGCTGTCAGCGTCGCCGGCGAACCACGCATGGTCGCTCGCCGTCGCAATCTCGCCAGCGGCGCGTGCGATCCGCTCGGAAGGTGCCAGCGTGACTCGCGCCGCTCCGCGTCGCCGCGTCTGCGCATCACCGGCGTCGGCGCCTTGGAATGCTCTCCCAGTACGGGGCGCACGTCCGTGCGCATCGAAGCAGTCGAGCACGCTTTCTCAGTGCGCCGCGGTTGCCGCCGACTGAGCGCGTTCACTGCGCGCCCACCATCGCCGTTTGGCGCGCGTCGTCGAACCCCGGCTCGGCGCGGCCGGTCGCACGCATCGCCGCCGGTGCCGACGGCGGCCAGCGTACACCGCTCGACGTCGGCCCGTGCAGCGCCGGCTCGGGAAGCCGAACGGACTGGTCGGGCAGCCGTCGACGAACCGCGCGAATGTGCACTTCCACAGCTAAGCAGGAGGCGCACGCGATGGGGGCTAGGCTGGCGGCCAACATCGTCGCCGGTAGCGCCGCGCCGGGCCATGTCGCGAAGCTCGACGCGTGCTCGCTTGCCTGCGGCGTCGAGCACCGCGACAAGACCGTCGGTCCACGACTGCATCGCAGGGTTGTCCGACTCGGACTGCGTCGGAGCTGCCCGCACCCGAGATGGTTGGTCAGGAGTCGCCCGACTGAAAGACGACAGGCGCCGCGAATGTGCCAGCCGGCGACCAGTAGGCTCCGTCCCCGAGCAGGTCGAATCAGCGACATTGGCAGGCACGACAGAGACGTCGCGTACCTGATCACCGAGACTCTGGTAAGCGACGTCGACGTCCACCGATTGCGCGCGTACCGCGCTGTCTGGGCATGCCGGCCATGCCGAGATGGCAGCGGTCTCGCTCGGTTGAGCGGCCGCATCGACCGACGCTTCTTGTACTAGAGTGATCTTCTGCTATCGTCGTTAACCAACGTCGCTATCGGAAGGGCACCGACCATGGCCGCTGTGGATTCCCGCAAGGCGCTGCGCAAGTTCAAACTCGAGCGACGGGTCGGTCGCACGATCGTGAACCCAGTTGGTCACCGCGCTCGACAGATCGGCATTCGAGCAGCGTCGACCGTCGAGCTCGAGGCCCACCGGCGCCAAGACCGGGCCAGCCTGCGGCGGGTACCGCTCACCGGCCGTGCCGACGACACCGGCGTCTGGGTGATCTCCCAGCACGGCAGGCGAGCAGGCTGGGCCCACAACATCACCGCGAACCCCACCGTGCGCGTGCGTGTCGGTAACGAATGGCACAGCGGCACAGCGGCATTCGTGCCCGACGATGACGTCGTGGCGAGGGCGCGTCAGCTTCGGCGGCGACAAGAAACTCGGCCAGTCCGCCACCGCTCTCGGCATGCGCGCGCTGCAGAGCGACCCCATCTCGGTGCGCGATCGACCTACGCCGACTGACGGCACACGGCGACAATGGGCGCGTGCAGATACGCATCATCGAGAATACCCGGCGACCTGCCCGGGCGCGACTGCCCGCCGTGGCCACGAACTTCCCTGGCTAGCCGGAGGCAGACGTCAATCGATGGCGGCGACTTGCGAGAGCCCCCGCAACGGCGCCGACCCCGCGCGAGCGGTTCACGCGGCTGGCGGATCCCAGCGACGGCCGTCCGGCCTCGCCGACGCCAAGGTGCTCGACCTCTATGCTGCAAGCGTGCGGCCGCCCGCGATCCGCTGGACGCCAAGGGTCAACCGCTGTGCGCATCGGTGCGGCCACCGCACATCGATTGGTCAGTCGGGTAGCGAGTTGCTCAGCCGCTCCGTCGCGGCCAGATAGTCCTCGATGAATTCGCGCACGACCTCACGGGCCGGCTTGACCTTGTTCATCAGCCCGACGCCCTGGCCGACGAAGTAGGTCGCCAGCGCCTGCGCACCCGGATGTCCTTGTGAGGCGAGCACATCGGCAGCCCGACGGATGATCGGCTCACACAGCATCGACTGCAGCGGCAGCGGCAATGTCTTGTGGCCGCCGTCGTTCGGTTGCCATGCGTCGGTCCAGTCGGACTTCAGCTGGCGGGCAGGCTTTCCCGTGCGGCCCGTCGAGCGGATGGTGTCACGCGACGTGGCGGCCAGGAATTTCTCCTTGGTGTGCGGCGCCGTCTCGGCCTCCTCGGTCGTCAGCCATACCGATCCCGTCCAAGTGCCGTCGGCGCCCATCGCGACGGCCGCGTCCGCCCGCCGGTTACGATGCCGCTGGCGGCCAGCACGGGCACCGCCCCGTCGATCGCCTCGATCACCTCGGGGAGCAGCACCATCGTCGTCACCTCTCGCCGCAGTGACCGCCCGCCTCGGTGCCTTGGGCCACAATGAGATCCACGCCTGCAGCGATCTGCTTGACGGCGTGCTCCTTGGCCCCGACGAGCGCGGCGACCGGGATGCCCTGCTGCTTACCCGCCTCGATCATGTAGTCCGGCGGCACGCCGAGAGCGTTGGCGATCAGCTTGATCGGGTGACTCTCATCGCCGACTCCAGCAGTTCTCGGCCGGTGGTGCCCGCCAATGAGGAGCCACCGATGAACGGCGTGGGGTCGGATTCGATGTCGTGGTCGGCCAGTAGGTCAGCGACGAACCCGCGCACCTCGTCCGGAATCCGTGCGGCGAGGTCTGCCGACGACACCTTCTCGCCTTTGCCTTCGAACTTGGCCGGGACGATCAGGTCGAGACCGTAGGGCTTCCCGCCGACTTGCTCGTCGATCCATGACAGCTCCCGGTCGAGCTGTTCGGGGGTGAACGCCGTGCCGCCGAGGACGCCGAAGCCGCCGGCGTTCGTGACCGCGGCGACGACGTCGCGGCAGTGGCTGAAGGCGAAGAGGGAAATCGATGCCGAATTGCTCACAGATGGCTGGCTTCACCCGTTCAGTATCGCTACCGCACTCCGGCCTCCGACAGGAACCTGCCGACCTCCTCGAGCATGTGGCGACCCTCGGCCAGCTCGGGGTCGTTGTGCCCGGCGCCGGGGACGAGCAGGTACCGCTTGGGCTCCGGCGCAGCGTCGAAGAGTTTTCGGCTCAACACCTCCGGCACGACGTCGTCGCGGTCGCCGGCAATGACCATGACCGGCGCTGACAGCGACCCGATCCGGTCGATCGACGGGTAGCGGTCGATGAGCAGCCGACCGACCGGCAGCCACGGGTAGTGCACTTTGGCGACCTCGGCGAGCGAGGTGAACGGGGAGCGGAGTACCAGCGCGGCGGGCGATCGCTCGGCTGCGAGGCCGATGGCGACGGCGCCGCCGAGCGACTCGCCGAAATAGACGATGCGGTCGGGGTCGACCTCGGGCTGCGCGGCCAACCACGCCTGGACTGCCCGCGCGTCGGCGGCAAGGCCCTTCTCCGACGGGGTGCCGGGGTCGCCACCGTATCCGCGGTAGTCGAACTGCAGCACCGACATGCCCAGGCGCGCCAGGCCGGCCGCGAGCACCGCCCGTCCCGACCGGTCTCCCCCGTTGCCGTTGAAGACGACGACCGCAGGCCCGCGGTGTGCGTCCGGTGTCGGCAAATACCAAGCGCTCAAGCGCTTTCCGTCCTCGGTCTCGACGGCGACGTCTCGAGCGCCGGGGAGAAACGTCGCGGCCGACGGGACCGGGCCGGGCGACGGGAAATAGATGAGCCGTCGCTGCTGCGTCCGGATCGCGACGATCAGTGCGGAAGCCACGAGCGCGACGATAACCGCCGCGACGAGAATCCGCCGCCGGCTACGAGCCGTCGTTGCTCTTGGCTGCGGGCTTCGCGCCGGTCAGGCCGCCAGTGACCTTGTTGACCACGTTCTTGACCTGATCAGTGAAGTTCTTTACCGCATTGGTCCCGCCGACCGAGCCGGACACCGACGACGTTGATCCGGCCTTATTCAAGACCGGCAGCAGGGGGTTGGGGTTGCCAGCGGTCGTCGTGTTGACCTTTCGCGTGCCCACCGCCGTATTCGTCAGCGACGACGGCACCAGCGTCGAGACGAATGGCAGCTTGCTCGCCTCACCAAGCGGTTTGGTGACGAAGTTGGTCGGGTTCGTGACATCTTGGATCGCCGTCTGAGCACCATCGGACGCTCCCTCTGGCACGGAACCTGGCACGCCGCCCAAGCCGGTGAGCGACGAGCCCGGCTGCATCGGCCGCGTCACGGTCGGGTCTTGCGGGATCGCAGGATCGATGATTGCACCGCTACTGTCTTGTAGGCCTTTGCCGTCGTTGTAGCCGGCGTTGACGAGCTCGGTCATAGTGGGATCGATGGCGTCGGCAAGGATGTCGCCGCCCGGTAGCAGCCGAAGCGGCCTCGTCAGAGGCAATTCGTCCGGCACTACCGTCACATAGATGGTGCTGGGATTAGACGCCGCTGTTCCCGCCGAAGTTGTGCCGACGATGTTGCCATCTTTGACGATGTACTGCGTGCCCGGCTTCAGCACGGTATCCGTGTTGTTCGCCTGGTGGAGGATTACGTCGCCCCCGTTCGGCGCCTGGGTGATGTCCAACGCCGTGGACTCTTGCCCGTATCCGTAGGCGTACGCGGCGAGGCTATTACCGAGGGCGAACGGATTGAGCGGATCGACCGGGGCGTCCGAGTTGATGTTGTACTCGTAGGCGACGTCCGAGCACCTTTACGTTAGCCGGCAGATTCGTTGGCGAGGGCTCCGCAGTAGTGAGTAGCAGGGGCGCAAACGGGTAATACGTCGTCCAGAACCCGCCGCCGGCGCGATTAGTGTTGTTGTCGAGGATGACGAGCCTGACATTGCGAGATCATGCGTATCAGTGTTGGTGGCCAAGAGCCTCAGCGCTGACCCTGTTTGACCGGCTCCCCATCCGGATGCCGTTACGCCGGTTGGAGCTGGCGTACCGTCTGGTTCTTATCGTTCTGATGGGAACTGATGGCATCAGCAATTCCCTGCGGGCCGCTGAGGAAGGGCACGACTTGCTGCGTGCCATATACCTTCGTCCAGTCTGTGCCGTAGTACGACGAGCCCGCGAAGAACTGCGACGTCGAGTTGGCCGCCGAGACGAGAGCCAGCAGGTCCACCGACGGCGCAGCAACCGTCGTGTCGGGCGGGACAGCGGAGGGCATGCTGGTGGCGGTCACGGCTGCGGCCGCCACGCTTGCGGGCGCGACCACCATCGCGACGATCGCCGCAGGACGAGAAGTTTTACGGTGCTTGCCAGGCATGGGAGCCTCCCCTACTAAAGCCGACGCGGTGGTCGCACGTATTGCGAGTCCCCCAGACGAGCAAACGTTAACACGGGGGAATGCCCTGGGACCATCCTTCTCGCGCAAACTTCACCAAGCGCGCTGGTTAGCCCCGCAGCGGCGCGTAGGCGAACTCTCGCAAACCGTCGGTTGGGTCAATAACAGCGCGGAACCGCAGCAACTCCTCCGCCCCCGCAGGACTGGCGACGATGTGCCGGACGTCGCCGCTGCGGTACTGCCCGGTCACCACCGGCGGCGCCTCCCCGCGTGCGTCACACAATTCGTGGGCCACCTCGAAGATCGAGATCGGCCGCCCGGAGCACACGTTCACCGGCGCGAAGCCCTCGAGTTCGGCCTCGACGGCCGCGACGTTGGCTGCGGCGACGTCGTCGACGTGGACGAAGTCCCGCATCTGTCCACCATCTTCGAAAACCCTTGGCACATCGCCCGCTTCGAGCGCTGACCGGAAGATCGCGGCGACACCCGAATAGGGCGTGTCACGCGGCATGTTCGGGCCGTAGACGTTGTGATAGCGCAGCGCGACCACCGACCCGCCGGTCGCCTCGGCCCAGGCCAGCGCATAGTGCTCCTGTGCGACCTTGCTCGCCGCGTACAAGCTGCGCGGGCGCAGCGGAGCGTCCTCGTCGACCAGCTGCCACGCCAGCTCCTCCCCGCCGATCGGGCAGCGATGCTCGAACTCTCCGGCGTCCAGGTCGGCGCGGGTCCGGGGCAGCGGGTCGACGACACCATGCTCGGCGCAGCTGTACCGGCCCTGGCCGTAGACCACCATCGACGACGCCAGCACCAGCCGCCGGCAGCCCGCCGCGAACATCTCGGCGAGCAACACCGTCGTCCCGTAGTCGTTGTGGCTCCCGTACGACGGCGCATCCGCGGCGTTCACCCCGGCCCCCACGACCGCCGCCTGATGACACACCACGTCCACTCCGTCGAGCAGCGACGCGACGGCGACGGCGTCGCGGACGTCGACGCGGTGCACACCCTCGGGCGGCTCTGCGTCTCCGCCGTGCGCGGCGGGCAACATCGCGTCGAGGGCGACAACCTCGTGACCCGCGTCGCCGAGAGCCGTCGCCACCCGCGATCCGATGAAGCCGGCTGCACCGGTCAGCAGCACTCTCACGGCAGATCGATCGGCAGGACGACGCCCTCGTGCGGTAGGCAGTGAGTGCACAGCCGCTCCTGGGTCACCTGGTCGATCGCCTCGTGCACCAACTTCTTGAAGGGCACCAGGTTGCGTTCGAATTCGGCGAACACGTCGACCGCACGCACACCGCCGCCGACGGCGATACCTGCATCCACGTCGGTCACCAAAGCGATTGCCGCATAGCACATCTCGAGTTCTCGCGCCAGCACCGCCTCGGGGTAGCCGGTCATGTTGACCAGCGTGAAGCCCTGGCCCGCGAACCACTGGCTCTCTGCGCGCGTGGAGAACCGAGGCCCCTGGACCACCACCATCGTGCCGCCGTCGACGACTCCGGGCAGGTCGGTGACCGCGGCGCGCAGCGTCGGGCAGTACGGGTCCGCGAACTCGACGTGTATCCCGCCGGAGTCGAAGTACGTGTCCTCGCGACCGTGGGTGCGGTCGACCAGTTGATCGGGCACCACCATGGCGCCCGGTCCGAGCTCCGGGTTCAGGCTTCCGACAGCGCACGGCCCGAAGATCCGCCGCACGCCCACTGCCCGCAGCGCCCACATGTTGGCCCGGTACGGGACGCTGTGGGGCGAGAACTCGTGCTTGACGCCGTGACGCGGGAGGAACGCCACCTCATGGTCGCCGACGACGCCCACCGTGATCGGCGCACTCGGCTCGCCATAGGGGGTGTCGAGGCTGACGGTTCGCGCATCCGAACCGAAGAACGAGTAGAAGCCGCTGCCGCCGATGACCCCGAGCATCACTCCATTGTGTCGTCGGTGCGCTCCTCGGCGCGCCGGACCCCGTCGCGGATCTCGAACACGTCAGTTGCCAGCCCGCCGAGCGCCCCTGCGACGTCCTTGACGGCGGTGGTGACGATCGAGGCCACCTCTCCAACCGTCGTGGCCAGCGATTGGACGGTCTCCTGAAGCGCGTCCTTGCGGATCTCGTTCTTGCTGAGTCGGTCTTCCATGGCCTCAGTCTTGGGTGTGTGACCGGTGCCGACAACGTGTCCGTCGTCACTCCGGCCCGTCGTGCCCAACCCTCATGACACGATGGCGTCCGTGGCCAGTGTCGCGCAATGGGTCGAGGGGGCCCGCCCGCGGACCCTGCCGAACGCCATCGCGCCAGTCATCGCCGGGACGGGCGCCGCGGCCTGGCTCGACGGCGCGGTGTGGTGGAAAGCCCTGCTGGCCCTGGTCGTCGCGGTCGCGATGATCATCGGCGTGAACTACGCCAACGACTACTCCGACGGCATCCGCGGCACCGACGACGTCCGCGCCGGCCCGCTGCGGTTGGTCGGCTCGCGGCTGGCCACACCGCGCTCGGTGCTCACTGCCGCGCTGCTGTGCTTCGGGCTTGCCGCCGTCGCGGGGCTGACGCTGGCCGTGATGAGCCAGCCGTGGCTGATCGTCGTCGGCGGTGTGTGTATCGCGGGTGCCTGGCTCTATACGGGCGGCTCGAAACCGTATGGCTACCTCGGCCTCGGCGAGGTCGCGGTGTTCGTGTTCTTCGGTCTGGTTGCGGTGCTCGGGACGCAGTACACGCAGGCAGGACGGGTCGACCTGGTCGGGCTGGCCCTTGCGACGGGGATGGGGTCGCTGTCGTCGGCGGTGCTGGTCGCCAACAACCTGCGCGACATCCCGACCGACAAGCAGGCCGACAAGATCACGCTGGCGGTGCGACTCGGAGACGTGCGCACCCGGCTGCTGTATCAGGGCCTGCTGGCCGTCGCGCTGCTCATGACGCTGTTGATGATGATCGCGACGCCGTGGTGCGCGGTCGGGCTGATCGCCGCGCCGCTGGCGTGGCGGGCGGCGCGCCCCGTGCGCACCGGCGGCGTCGGCAGGGACCTGATCCCCGTGCTGCGCGACACCGGGTTGACGATGCTGGTGTGGTCCGTCGCGATCGCGTCGGCATTGGCGATTTCGGCGTGACTGGTTGCGCTGAGCGCAACCAAACACGCCGAAATCGCCTAGGAAACGGTGCTCGGGGCGTCGGTCACCTTCACCAGTCGCACTTCGGGACGCGCTGGCACTTCGTCGGCGAGAAACCACCGGAATGCGAGGTTGCCGCGCGGATAGTCCAGCGTGGTAAGCGAATTCGGGTGCGCGGTCATTCCGCGCGACACGACGACCGTCACGGAGCCGTCGGCGTTGGGCGCCGCACTGTGGCCGTTCACCGAACTGCGCGCGTCGCTGACACCCGGTGTGGCCATGAACTGGTTCCACACCACCAGGTTCCAGAACCGGCATCGCGGCGGCCGATGCGTGATGACGAGCGCCTCGTCGTCCTCGAGCACGAAGCTGCCGTAGGCGTAGCAGGCATCACGCGCCGACCAGCCGAAGTTCGCGTCGGCCACCTGATACGGCTCGGCGAATTCGTTTGCCGCCTGCGAGATCTCGTGGCCGAGAGTATGTGTGTCGTCCACCCGCGCCCCGACGGCCAAGGGCAGGATCGCGAACATCGTCCGCAGCCACGCCGCGGTCGCGCGCAACGCGGCCGCGGTCTCCGCGTCGCCGTGGCGGAAGGGATCTGGCGCGTCGAGCGCCTCGATCTGCCAGCTGACGGGCCGCCCGGTCGCGGGCTCGGCCTGATAGTCGCGCGTCATCAGCACGGCCGCGTCGGGCGTCGGGCCCAGCTCGAAGGAGAAGTTTCCGTCTGAGTCGATGTCGAGTTCGTCATCGCGAACGATCGCGACGATCCGGTCGGACCATGCGCCGGGCGACGGCTCGTTGTAGGCGGTCACCGAGAAATAGACGCTGTCGCCCTTGTTGCCGCTGATGCGGTATCGCCTCTTCGGGTCGACCGGACACATGAAGTAGTAGGCGTCGGTGTTGTCCCCGCCCCAGCGGCGGTCCTGCCGCGACGGCGAGTTGACCTCGACCCAGCGCGGCCGGCTGGGATCGGGGTAGAGATAGGTGTCGAATGCCACGCCGAGCGTCGTCGCGAGCATCCGGTACCCGTCGGCGATGTGCCGGTCGTCGGCGACGGCGCGGTCGCCCTCGAGGAATGAGGCGTCAAGGCCGCCAAGGGTTTCGAGGAGTTCACGCCACGCGGTGGTCGACTGGTGCTCGGTCTCGCTCATCGCTGGATGCCTTTCGTGATCAGGGTGGCGGTGCGCTCCACCCACTCGTCGCCGAGCGTTTGGTCGCGGGTGATGATCGCCATCAGCGCCATGCCCGCGAGGGCCTCGACGAGGTCGGCGGCGGCCACAACCGGTCGCACCTCGCCGCGGCTGGCCGCGCGCTTCAGGAGGTCGGCCATGCCTCGGGAGGTGATGTCGCCGAACCGGTCCAGCAGCTTGGCGTGCAGCGTCGGGTCCATGGCCATCTCCGCCAGCAGCCCCGGCATCGCCGCGCGGGCGGCCGGCGTGGTCAGCACGCGCGTCGAACGCCGGACCATCTCGCGCACATCGCCGGCCAGCGAGCCGGTATCGGGCAGTTCGGTCGCCTCGGAGATCGGGAAGACGGCCTCGTGCACAAGGTGTGCCTTGCTCGGCCAGCGCCGGTAGATGGCCGGCTTGCTGGTGCCCGCCCGCTGCGCGATCGCGTCCACCGACAGCCCGCCGTAGCCCGACGTGCCCAGCAGTTCGACGGTCGCCCGCAACACCGAGCTGTCGATACGCGGATTGCGCGGCCGGCCGAGGTCTGTCGTCATTACGAAACTCAGAGTAACATAAGTCGCCGTGACCGATGCCACAGCAGCCGTCGTCCACCTCGATGACCTTGCCGAGCCCCGCTTCAGCCCTGCAGGCACAACAGATTCGCGACGCGATGGCGGCAATGGCGCCCGACTGCCCCCTCGACGCCGACGTCCTGCACGCCAAAGCCGCCGCCGAAACCGGGCTCGACGACTTCGGCGACGACGACTACCGCGAGCGCCTCGACGTGTATGTCGCTGCACTGCACGATATTTCAGAGATGCAACCGGCTGGCGTCGTCAACCACCACGCACAAATTCTGCAATGGCTGAAGAACCGCCTGCTGCTCACCGACCTGCTCGCCCGTCACCCGGAGATTCGCGACATCGAGCTACTGCCACCGATCGTGATCGCGGGCCTGCCGCGCACCGGCACGACACACCTGCACAACCTGCTGGCCGCGCCCTCCACCTTCCGAACCATGCCGTACTGGGAGAGCAACGAACCCTTCCCGCTGCCCGCCGAGACCGGCGCGGAGCCCGACCCGCGTAAGTCCAGAATGGATGTCGCCATCGGAGTGCTGAACCTCGTGATGCCGCACTTCCCCCTCATGCACGAAATGACCACCGACCACGTGCACGAGGAAATCCAGCTGTTGGCCAACGACTTCTCGACGATGTTGTTCGAGACACTCGCGCACGTGCCGCGCTGGCGGGACTACTACCTGGCCCACGACCAGACGCCGCACTACGCGCATCTGAAGACACAGCTCAAGGCGATGCAGTTTCTGCGCGGCGGCCGGCGCTGGCTGCTCAAGTCGCCGCAGCACCTCGAACAGCTGCCGGTGCTGGACAAGGTTTTTCCGGGCGTCTTCGTGATCTTCACCCATCGCGACCCTGCGCCGGTGGCGCTCTCGATGCTGGCCATGCTGACCTACAGCGCCCGCATGTACTGCTCGCCGGTGCCCGTGCACACGATCGCGGCGACCTGGCTCGACCGGCTGGCTCACATGCTCGGCGCGCTGGTGCGCGATCGCGACACCATCCCGCAGGAGCGCTCAATCGACGTTCGCTTCGACGAGTTCATGGCCGACGAGCAGGCCGTCGCCGCGCGGGTGTACGAGAAGGCGGGCGAGGTGCTCGACGGCGGCGCGCGCGCCGCGATCGCCGACTATCTCGCCGGGCATCGGCGTGGCCGGCTGGGCACGGTCGCGACCTCGCCGGAGATGTTCGGCCTCGATGAACGCGATCTGCGCGAGCCGTTCGCCCCGTACGTCGAGCGCTTTCTCGCCTAGGCTGCGGCTTAGCCGGCCGCCGTCCCGGTCCAGTACTCGGCGAAGCGGTCGCCCTCGACGCGCAGTATGTCGTTGCCGGTGAAGCTCATCGGGTTGCCGCCGGCGGTGCCGGTACCGATCCAGCGACCGGCCACCATGTCGCCGTCGACGAGCGGGCCGAGTTCGATCGCGAAAGCCAGCTCAGAGAACATCGTGCGGGTTTCAGCGACTATTGCCTGCAATTCGTCGGGCCCGTGGATCTCCCGGTCGGGCCAGTGGCCGACGAAGTCGTCGGTGACGATCTCGGCGGCGACGGGTTCGCCCGCCCAGAGCTCGTTGATCCAGCGTTCGTACAGCGCCTTCGGGGTAGTCACGGGGAGTTACTACCCAGCCGAATGCCGCCGATAACGCGCGTGAGCACAATGCGCACAAGCGGGAAAGGCGTGGTCTGGCGCCTCGTACTTGCACGGAACGTACCGTCGTTCGTGTGCGGACCCGTCGCCTCGGGTACTAAACCCTGGCTCCCCCGATTCTGAAAGGCTCTGATGACCGCGGCACCCACCCGGCTCGACCACCGCGACATCGCCGAGGCGCAGCGCATCGTCGGCGCGGTCGGCGCCGCGTTCTCGGCCAAGGTGGTCGGTCAGCAGAACCTGCGCGAGTCGTTGCTGATCGGCCTTCTGGCCGGCGGCCACATTCTGATCGAGAGCGTTCCAGGGCTCGCGAAGACGACGGCCGCCCGCGTCGTCGCCGAATCCATCCACGGCGGCTTCCAACGCATCCAGTGCACACCGGACCTGCTGCCCAGCGACATCATCGGTACCCAGGTCTACGAGTCGGCCACCAATTCGTTCGTCACCCAGCTCGGCCCGGTGCACACCAACATCGTGCTGCTCGACGAGATCAACCGCTCCAGCGCCAAGACGCAGAGCGCCATGCTCGAGGCGATGGAGGAACGCCAGACCACCATCGCGGGCACGGTCTATCCGATTCCCGAACCGTTTCTGGTGATCGCCACCCAGAACCCGGTCGACCAGGAGGGCACCTACCCCCTCTCGGAGGCGCAGACCGACAGGTTCATGCTCAAGGACGTCCTGTCGTATCCCTCGCCGGACGAAGAGGTCGAGGTGATGGACCGGATGGACGCCGGCCTGTACGACAAGGACCACCGAAGCAGGCCGGTCGTCGGCTTGACCGAGGTGCGGCGGCTACAGGACATCGTGCGCCACGTCCACATGGACCGGGCCCTGATGCGGTATGCCAGCGAACTGGTCGCCGTCACCCGCAATCCCGACGAGGTCCTGCCCGCTCAGCTCGCCCGGCTCATCGAGTACGGGGCAAGCCCGCGCGCCACCATCGCCTTCTGCAAGGCCGCGCGCGCACTGGCATTGCTCTCCGGCCGCGCGCACGTCATCCCCGACGACATCGCCACCCTCGCCCACCGAGTGCTGAGGCACCGGCTCATCCTCGGTTTCGAGGCGGCGAGCAGCGGCATCACCCCCGAGGTCGTCGTCGACGCGGCGCTGCAAGCGGTCCGGGTGCCCTAAGGCCGCCGTGGGCAAGCATCTCAACAGGGCGAGATCGCATTTCGGCACCGACACCCGAGGCATGCTGGAAGGCGGTCGATACTCGCTCCTGCACAGTCGCAGCCTGGAATTCGACGACCTGCGGCCCTACGTGCGTGGCGACGATGTGCGCGACATCGACTGGAAAGCGTCCGCACGGTCGGGCAGTGTGCTGATCAAGCGCTTCGTCGACGAGAAGCACCACAAGATCCTGCTGGTCGCCGATGCGGGCCGCAACATGACCGCTGCGGCGCCAAGCGGCGAGACGAAACTCGATGTGGCGGCGAACATCCTGGGCGCTTTCGGGCTGATCACGCTGGGGCGCGCCGACCAGATCGGCATGGTGTACGGCGACGGCCGCGGCTGCGTGAATATCCGGCAGGGCCGCGGCGAGACCCACATCGAAAACATGATGCACCGCTTCTACGGCCATGCCTTGGCCAAGCCCGGACCGAGCGACATCGCCTGCCAGTTGGATTACGTGGCTACGCATTACCGCCGCCCGATGCTCATCGTCGTCGTCTCCGACGAGCCCGACGTGGACGGCCGGCTGCGAGATGTGACGCGCCGTCTCGCGGGCCGCCACGACGTCATGTGGGCAATGGTCTCCGACGTGCCCGCCGTGGGCACGTCGGATGCCGGCAGAGACGGATATGACGTCGCGACAGGTAGATTCGTGATCGGCGACGCCCACCTGAGCCAGCGCATAGTCTCGGCATATCGGCGTACCGAGCAGAATCGACGGCGTGAACTCGACGAGTTCATGACCACCCTCGCGATTCCCCACACGATCATCGGGGGCAGCGGCCAGATCCGCTCCCGCGTGGTCACGATGACCGAGGTGTTCGCGCGTGCCGGATGACCTCCTGCGGTTCGTTTTCGGTCCGTCACCGTACTCGCCGTGGTGGCTGTGGCTGGGGTTGGCGCTGCTTGTCGCCGTCATCTCCTGGTATGTCGGCGTGTTCATCTGGACACTGCCCGCCGACCGGCTGCGATCCATCCCGTGGCTCCGAATTGCGCACTCGAAACTGTTGCGGCGCAAATTCACTCGCGCCATCCGCGCTATCGACCAACAGTACCGTGCCGGCACACTGTCCGCGGCGCAGGCGAGCCATCAGCTGAGCGGCACGCTGCGCAGCTTCCTGCATCAGGCAACGGGGACCCCTGCGCAGTACATGCACGTCGAGGCCATCCGTTCGAGCGAGGTGGCCAGGGCAGCCCCGCTGTTCGCGGCCCTCAACGACGCACAGTTCAACACCACCTCGAAGGTGGAGGTCAGCGAGGTCGGGTCGACGGCCGAGGAGTTGATCCGGTCGTGGCCCTGACCTGGTGGCCGGTCGCCGCCGTTGGAATCGCCTGTCTCGCAGCGGCCGTCGCCTTGGCGGTGCTGGTGCCGATGGAGCAGGTCCGACGGCAGCTGCGACGGATGGCGAACACGTCGCGGCTGACGCGGCTACCCGAGTACAGCCGACTGGCCCGGGCAAGACTCCTCTCGATGCTCGTCGCGCTCGCCTTGCTCACGCTACTGTTCGGCGCGGCGACAACGGCCAGCGCCCGACCGAGCGGCTGGTGGTGGTCGGCGGGCGCGTCCGATGCGCCGCAGGACATCATGCTGTGTGTCGGCGCACCCGTCACCGAGCCGGCGACCGGGACGTTTCTCACCTACTTCGCGGACCAGGCGAGAACGTACGGCAGCCAGCGCATCGGGCTCACCTCGCCGAATCGTCGCGTCATCCCGATGACGCGTGACTACCAATACGTGGCAGGCAGGCTCGGCGACCTCGCACAGCTTTCCAAGGAGCAGGCCGACGACGGCGGGCCGGCCCCTGATACCGCCGCCTTCTCGCCTGCGGTGTCGTATGTCGACTACGCGACCAGCGTCGAGGATGTCCTGGCGTTGTGCACGAAGGGCTTTCCCTCATTCGACGCCAAGAGCTCGCACCGTCGCTCGCTGATCTACCTGGGCCCAGGCCAGATTCGCGATCCGGGGGAGCAGCGGCCGTCGCTGCTGACCGCGGCGCAAGTCAGCGAGCAAGCGCAATCTGCCGGCATCCAGATCAATGCGATCAGCCCGTCGGAGCGTGACGCCGGTGTGCTGCCTTCACTCGCCAAATCGTCTGGCGGGCAGTATTTCTCGCTCAATGGCCAGGACGGCCGGCTCACCGGTGACCTGGACGCCATCCGGAACAGTCCGCCTGCGGCCGCCGCTCCTGCCGAGCCGACCGTCAACTCCTGGTTCGGCGACGCGCCTGCACTCCCGCTGGTGGTCGCCGTGGTCACCTCGGTGCTGCTGTGCCTGTCGCTGATGGTGCTGCGACGATGACACTGAATCCGGTGCTGCCGCCCGTCGTACTGCTCGTGGTCGCCGCCGTGGTGATCGCATTGCGGCTGCTCACCATGCGGCGACTGCACGCCACGGCAGGCGCGCGATGGACGACCGTGTTGCGGTGGTCAGGGCTGACGCTCGCCGTCCTGCTGATCCTCATCGCCGCGGGCCGGCCCGGCGTCGAGCACGGTGAGCGCGGAACGGCCGCGGCTCGGGCCGCAGGCAACACCAACATCTTCTTCGTCGTCGACCGATCCGCGGACACCGCCATCGAGGACTACGCCGACGGGCAGTCGCGAATGACGGGCATTCGCAACGACATCGCGGGCCTGATCGACCAGTATCCCCAAGCCCGGTTCGCCCTGATCGCATTCGCGTCGCGCCCCTCGCTGGACTGGCCGCTGTCGGAGGACGCGTGGAGCCTGCGGCCCGAGGTGGCGAGCCTGCGGCCCTATCCCGAGAGCGAAACGAGCGAGGATCTGAACGCGGCGGCCGCTGCGAACGTGTTGCGCTATCAGCTCATCGCGGCGGGCCAGCAGTACCCCGGCGCGAAGAGCCTGGTGTACTACTTCGGTTCGGGCGCAGGGGGTTCGGCCGCACCGCAGGGTGCGTTCGACCCGACTGCCGGTTCGGTGGACGGTGGGGCGGTGTTCGGGTACGGCGCCGGGCAGGACCAGCCGGGCCTGCGCCGGATCGCCGAGCAGCTCGGAGTGCCCTACGTCGATCGAGGCGCCGGCAAGCCGGTCGCTGAAGCCATCCCGGCCGGCGACGCATCGCAGCCGTCCGCCGGTGCGGTGACGCCATCGGGGGTCGCCGACCGCACCGAACTCTATTGGGTGTTCACATTGCCGGCCGCGGTGCTGCTGCTGTTCGAGCTGTTCGCCGGCATCCGGGATGTCCGTCGCACACGGCTGGCGCGAAGGGACGTGGAGTTGTGAACCGCGCGCGCAAACCGTCCCGTCTGGTGTTGCGTCGCCGACTCGTCCTGTTCTCGGCACCCGTGACCCTGGTTGCGCTGCTCGCCGCCGCCAAGATGATTTCGGTCGTCGTCGCAGGCAATGCGGCTGTCACGAACTACCGCGACGGCGACACCGAAGCGCTCAGCGGAAACACATCGGTGCTCAACGTGCTCAACGTGATCGAGCCCGCGAAGGCTCCGTTCGCGTCAGGCGCGCTGGCGGTTGCGCAGGGGCGGCTCGACGAGGCCGAGGCACGGTTCTCCGAAGCCCTGGCACTCACCGATGCCGGACAGTCGTGTCCCGTGCTGGTGAACCTGGAACTCGTGCGCGAACGCCGAGGCGACGTCGACGGCTGGGACGGCCGACGCGAGCAGGCCCGCGAGCGCTACCGCAGCGCGCTGGACATCGTTCGCACCGCCCCGCCCGGCTGCTTCGAGAACAACACCGATGCCGACCCGGAACGCCGTGCTGTCCGGGCTGATGCGGCGGCCCGGCTGGCAGCGAAACTGGCGGGACTCGACACCGCGCCGCCGCCACCACCTCCCCCTCCGCCGCCTGCTGCACCGCCGCCGGCCGCGCCGCCACCAGTCGTCGGCGCGTCCAGTCCGGAGGGGCAACGGGGAGACCTCCGACTGGACCCGGGTGCCGGCGATCCGAACGACAAGCTTCGACAGATCCTGCAGGACGCCGCTGGCTGAGCGATTTCGGCGAGTAGCCTCAGCCCATGACTGACGACGACGTCGAACAAGCCGGCCGGCTCGCGAGCGGCAACGTCGGGGCGCTTCTCCCTGCGGAGGGCCGCACCGTCGAAGAAGAGCGCCTGCACCGCAAACAGAACCTGGCGGCCGCGTTCCGTCTGTTCAGCCGCTTCGGATTCGACGAGGGCGTCGCAGGCCATATCACCGCCCGTGATCCCGAGATGACCGACCACTTCTGGGTCAATCCGTTCGGCATGCACTTCGGCCACATCCGCGTCAGCGACCTGATGCTGGTCCGCCACGACGGCACGGTCGTCGAGGGTGACCGCCCGCTGAACCAGGCCGCCTTCGCCATCCATTCGCAGGTGCACGCGGCCCGCCCCGACGTGATCGGCGCCGCGCACTCGCATTCGGTGTACGGCAAGACGTGGTCCACCCTCGCCCGCCTGCTCGACCCGATCACGCAGGACGCGTGCGCCTTCTACGACGACCATGCGCTGTTCGACCAGTACTCGGGCGTGGTGCTCGACCTCGAGGAGGGCAAGCGCATCGCCCATTCACTCGGCGACTGTAAGGCCGCGATCCTGCGAAACCACGGTCTGCTCACCGTCGGCCATTCGGTCGAGGAGGCGGCGTGGTGGTTCATCACGATGGAGCGGTCCTGCCAGGCGCAGCTGCTGGCCGAGGCGGTGGGCAAGCCCGTGCTCATCGAGCCCGAGATGGCCAAACACACTGCGGGACAAGTCGGCACACACTTCGCGGGCTGGTTCAGCTTCCAGCCGTTGTTCGCGCGGATCACCCGCGAGCAGCCCGACCTGTTCGACTGAGCAGCCGGCGACCGCGCGTCGCTACCGCAGCGCGTCGAGCAAGCGGTCCAGGTCGTCCTCTGTGTTGTACAGGTGAAAGCCGACGCGGACGGCTCCCGCTCGAATCGATGCCCGGATTCCGGCATCCTTGAGTTTGTCCGCGGCTGCGGTCGGTATCGAGACGATCGCCGAATCCTCCTGTCGCAGGTCGAGTTCGGCGCGCAGACGGGACGCCAGCCCTAGCGCATGCTCCTCCACCACCACCCGGTCCAGCGACGCCAACCACGGCAGGGTCAGACCCGAGCCCAGGGCGCTGAACCACGCCGGCGAAACGTCGAACCGGCGAACATCCTCGGCAAGCCGAAGCGGCAGCCCGTAGATCGACGACCACGGCTGCTCCCCCGCGTACCAGTTGGCGGCGTGCGGCGTCATCGTGTCAGCGACGCGATCGCTCAGCGACATCCACGCCGTGCCCCGCGGCGCCAGCAGCCACTTGTACACCGCCGCGACGGTGACGTCGGCCCACGGCAGCGCGATGTTCTTCCAACCCAGCGCCTGGGTCACGTCGATGACGGTCACCGTCTCGGTGCCGGCGACACGTTCGTGCAGAGCGTCGACGTCCAGCACGACGCCGTTGGCCGACTGCACGAGGCTCGCGGCCACTACGTCGTAGTCGCTTGCCGTCGTCACCAATTCGTCAGAAGTCAGTTCGGTGATCGTGACCCCGCGTGCGGCCTGGGCAGCGAACGGGAAACTGGTGCTGGTGAATTCGCCGGCCAGCGTGGCCACGCGGCTTCCGTCGGGTATCGCGGCGGCGACCAGTCCCAGCGCCGACGACACGGTGCCTGCCATCGTCACCGAATCGGCAGCCACACCGACCAACGCGGCGTAGCCCACCCTGCCCGCCCCGACGGACTCGTCGAACGACGGGACGTCCATGGTGCCCGTCTGCCACGCTCGCAGACAGTTCTCCAGCGCGTCGAACATGAACTGCGGCGGCAACCCGTAAGTCGGAGAATTCAGAAAGCCCTCGGCGCCAACGAATTCGGCCCCGAACGCTTCGCGAGCCGTCACTTGCCGGGCGGCTCTTCGCCGCTCAGCCTGGCCTGCAGCTGCTCACGGTCGCGGCGGCGGCGCTCGTCGAGCGCGGCGATGCTCGCGGTGGCGCGCTTGCGCAGCGGAGCGAAGATCCAGATGCCCAGCGGCAGCGCGATCACGATCGCGAACAGGAGGGCGATGACGAGCGGGAAGTCGCGCAGGCCCAGCAGGTGGGCGCCTCCGAAGATGGCCGTGGTCAGTACGACGACGAGCAGCAGGCGGGCCAGCGTGTAGGCCAGCACATCGACCATCAGGCGGGATCCGGGACGGGGCTCAGACACGGCCCGAGCCTACCGACGGCGCGTATATTTAGAAAAAGGAGGTTTTTGCGTGGCATATCTGCTTTTGGTGCTCGTCTTGGCCGGCCTGATCTACGTCGGCTGGCGGCTGACCCGCGCCACGGCCAGCAAGCCCGGCACGCGCACGATCGGCCCCGACGACGACCCGGACTTCCTGCGCCGTCTCGGCCACGGGGACAATCCCCGCCCCAAGTAGCGGGCCTTTAGAACAGGTCGTTGGGCCGCTGCGCGCCCGGGAAACCTTCGGCCACCACCGCGGCCAGTTCGATCAGCGCCTCGCGAGTCTCGCGCCGCAGACTTTCCAGGTTGATCTCGGCGCCCTCTTCGAGATGCGGGTCGAACGGCACCAGCCGTACGGCGCGGCAGCGGCGGGAGAAGTGGTCGACGACTTTCTGCATGTCGACCTTGCCCGACCGCGGGCGCACCGCGTTGATCACCGCGATCGACTTGCGCACCATGTCCTGGTGGCCGTGCGCGTCGAGCCAGTCCAGCGTCGCCGACGCGCTGCGGGCGCCGTCGACCGATCCCGAGCTGATCACCACGAGCACGTCGGCCTTGGACAGCACGGCCGACATCGCCGAATGCATCAACCCGGTGCCGCAGTCGGTGAGGACCAGACTGTAGAAGCGTTCCAGAACGTCCAGCGTCCTGGAGTAGTCGTCGGCGCTGAAGGCCTCGGACACGGCGGGGTCGCTCTCCGAGGCCAGCACCTCCAGCCGGCTTGGCCCCTGCGAGGTGTAGCTGCGAACGTCGCTGTAACGGTCGATGCCCTCGGCGTCGCGCAGCAGGTGGCGCACCGTCGCGGGCGTCTCGAGCGGAACCTTCTGGCTCAGCGTGCCGCGGTCGGGGTTCGCGTCGACCGCGACGACCCGATCACCCCGGATGGAGGCGAACGTCGCACCGAGCGTCGCGGTGATGGTGGTCTTGCCGACACCGCCCTTCAGCGACAGCAGCGCGATCCGATAGCAGCCCTGCAGTGGCCGGTTCACGTCCGCGAGCAGGTTGTTGTGGTGGACCGCCTTGGGGCTTTCACCCAGGTTGATCAGCTTGCCGGAGGCGAGGAACAACCACCGGCGCCACCCGGCCGACGGCGGCCGTTTGTTCTGGCGCAGCAGCGAGGCCGTGGACAGCTCGGGATAGGGCTGGGAGACGGGATCGACAGCCGGCTGGCTGACCGGAATGCCCGTCGGCGGGGTGGGATCCGTCCACTCCGGAGGCGGCGCTTCGTCGGTCGCCGGATCGGTGAACCGTTGTTGTGACCGAAAGCCATGCGATGGATGGTCAGACAACGATCAGCCCCTTCCCATTGGATGGTTGCGCCGGCGCCGGTCCATTGGGCGGCTCAGCCGACGCCGGCATACGAGTGCAGTCCTACGGTGACGAGATTGATGAAGAACAGATTGAACACCATCGCGACGAAACCCGCGACGTTGATCCATGCCGCTTTCTTGTCGCGCCAGCCCGCGGTCGAGCGGGCGTGCAGGTATGCGGCGTAGATCACCCAGGCGACGAACGACACCGTCTCCTTGGGATCCCAGCCCCAGTAGCGGCCCCAGGCCTCCTCGGCCCAGATCGCGCCGAAGATGACGCCGAAGCCGAAGATGGGAAACGCGAAAATTGTTGTGCGGTAAGCGATTCTGTCCAGGGTCTGCGCATCGGGCAGACGGCTGACGATTCGGGCCGCGGCGCCCTCTGACACACCTTCGCTGGGGGTTCCAAGCCTCGACATCTTGACCAGGAACAGGATGCTGGCCACGCCCGCGACGAGGAACACACCGGAACCGAGGCTGACCACCGACACGTGGATGGGCAGCCAGTAGGACTGCAGTGCGGGCATCACCGGTGCGGCGTTGGTGTAGAGCCAGCGGCCCGACACCGTCAGCAGGATCAGCACCGGCACGAGCACGAACACCCACAACGCGCGGTACTGCGGTCGGCGCAGCACGATCGCTCCAGCCACCAGGCCCGAGAAGCACGTCAGGTTGATGAACTCGTACATGTTGCCCCAGGGCACCCGCGCGGTCGCCAGGCCGCGCAGCACGATGCACGCCAGCAGCAGCGCGATGCCGGCATAAACCAGGACGAGCCCGGCCCGTCCGATGCGCTCGTCGAAGGGGCGTTGCGGAGCGTCGGCGACCACACCGGGCGTCGCACTGTCTGCGCTCACGGTCCCGGCAGCGGGGCTTGATGTCGCCGACCGAGCGGCTCCGACCAGTTCGCGTTCGGCGATCTTTCTAGTGCGGGTGTAGGCGAGTTCGACGGCGAGGAACAGCAGCGCGACGACCAGAACGACGACCGACGACGTGAAGGCCCAGTCCGAAATGCGGGCCAGCCCGATGTCGATGTGCTCGGTGTTCATGCGCGATCCGCCTTCGCTTCTCGCTCGGTGTTCATGCGCGATCCGCCTTCGCTTCTCGCTCGGTGTTCATGCGCGATCCGCCTTCGCTTCTCGCTCGGTGTTCATCCGCTTCTAGACCTTCTCCCTTGACGGTGCCGCGGCGTCGAGGCCGTCGAGCAACCGGGCCGTCAACCGCTCGAACTCGTCACCCCAACCGGAGTTGTCGGTGCGGGCAAGTCCGCCCAGCTCAACGCTCACCGTACCCGCATCACCTGGCGCGATTCGAACCCAGACCCGGCGCCGACGGACCACCAGCGACACCAGCAGGCCCGCCATCATCGTCAAGGCGAACGCCAACACCCACGCCTGAGCCGGGTCATGGGAGACCTGAACATTGATGAACGGCACCGCCCCGTCGAAGCGCACCAGGGTCCCGTCGTCCAGCCGCGCCTGCCGGCCTGCGGGCAGGTTCACCCGGGCGACCTTCGTCAGCCGCTTCTGGTCGATCAGCCGCGGGTCCAGATTGAACAGCGACTGCGGCCGGCCGGTGTCGAGGCCCGCGTCGCCACGGTAGATGTCGACCGCCACCGCCGGGTCGTTGAGCGCCGGGAAGCTCGACGACAACAGGGTCCCGTGCAGCTGCGCGGTCGGGGCGAACAATCCTTGGATGGCGATCTGGTGCTTGCGCCGCTCGTCGGCGTCGGGATAGGTGCCGCCCGGCGGATCGAATCGCATCACGCCTGACGACAGCATCGTGATCGGGTCGTCGGGCCGCCACTGGAGGGTCTGGGTGCGGGTCTGCCCGTCGGGGAAGGTGACGGTGAAGGTCGGGGCGTAGCCGTGGCCCTGCAGATAGATCCGGTCGCCGCCGATGCGCAGCGGTTCGTTGACCTTGAGGTGGTAGGGCCGCCACGAGTCAGTGTCGAGGTCGGCGCCCTGTTGGTAGTCGACGTCGGCGGCAAACGACAGCGCCTGCCCTGACGGCAGGTAGTGGGCGTCGAAGTCGTTGACGCGCAAGCAGATAGGGTTCAGCGAGGTGCCGTCGACGGTGTTGCCCGCCCGGAACGAGTCGAATGCGGCGGGCGACGCCGAACAGAAGCCCGGGCCGCCGTCGGCGATCACGATGACGTTGCCCTCGTAGCCGAAGAGCTTGCCGACGGCCACCGCGACGAGCAGGCCGAGCAGCGAGAAGTGAAAGACGATGTTGCCGAACTCGCGCAGATAACCCTTCTCGGCCGAGATCTCGACGGTGTCGCCCTCGGTGCGGGTGACGCGCCGCCAGCCGGTAAGGCGTTCCGATACTGCGGCGGCGACCGCGGCGGGCTCACCGGCCACCTCGGCGGCGTGGTGCTTGGGCAGCCGGCTGAGGTTGCGAGGAGCGGCGACCGGGGTGGCGCGCAGACTTCTGACGTGTTCGAGCAGTCGCGGGGTCAGGCAGCCGACGAGCGAGATGAACAGCAGCGCGTAGATGGCGGTGAACCAGAAACTGGAGAACACCGCGAAGGCCTGCAACCGGTCCAGCCACGGGCCGATCGTCGGGTGGTCGGCGATGTACTGGTCGACCTTCACCTCGTTGAGGCTGCGCTGGGGCAGCAGGGCGCCCGGTATCGCGGCCAGCGCCAGCAGGAACAGCAGCACCAGCGCCGTGCCCATCGAGGTCAGCGTGCGCCATGTGTTGCGCGCAACCGCCAGAAGCCTTCTCATAGCGGAAGTCTCACGTCGCTGACGAACGCATCGCGCACCCACGACACGAAGTCGTTCCACACGCCGGTGACCAAGGCAGCGCCGACCAGGATGAGCAGCACGCCGCCGAAGATCTGAATCTGCCTGCTGTGTCGCCGCAGCCAGCCCAGGCCCTGCACGGCCCGCGCGGAGCCGAAAGCCAACAGCACGAACGGAATACCCAGCCCGAGGCAGTACGCGACCACCAGCAGGACTCCGCGGGCCACATCGGCGCCGTCGGTGGCCGATGCAACAGCGATGACGCCGGTCAGTGTCGGACCCAGGCAGGGCGTCCAGCCCAGCGCGAACACCGCGCCGAGCAACGGCGCGCCCGCGACCGTCGACAGCTGACGCGGCGCAAACCGGGTGTCGCGCTGCAGCAGCGGGATGAAGCCGACGAACACCAGGCCCATCAGGATCGTGACCACTCCGCCGATGCGTTGCAGCAGTACCTGATTGGTGATCAGCGCGCCCGTCATGCCGAGCACCGCGACGGTGCCGAGCACGAACACCGCGGTGAAACCCGCCACGAACAGCGCAGCGGCTCCCGCCACCCGGACGCGGGCCTTGCGTGCGACCGTCACCGCGCCCGACGGTTCCACGCCGTCCTCGACACCGACGACTGCGGCCAGGTAGGACAGGTAGCCGGGCACCAGCGGCACCACACACGGCGAAGCGAACGACACCAGGCCCGCCAACGCGCTGACGCCTGCGGCGAGCGCCACCGGGCCGCCGGCCACCAACTCCTCGATCCGGCCCAAAGTCATGTCTGCGGAACCGGTTCGGCGGCCAGTCGCGCAACGACCGGTTGCAGATCATCGGCGAGCAACTCCCGCAGGAACACCGCGGCGACCCGGTGCTCGCGGTCCAGCACGACAGTGGAGGGGATGACCGTGGTCGGGTACTTGCCGCCGAACGCGATCATCGTGCGCATCGACGGGTCGAAGATCGACGGGAAGGTGACCTTGCGGTCGGTCACGAAGTCGCGGGCGGCGTCGCGATTGTTGTCGCGCACGTCGATGCCGAGGAACGCGACGCCGTCGGCCCTGGTGGCGTCGAACACTCTCTGCAGTTGCGCGATCTCGGTGCGGCACGGGCCGCACCACTGCCCCCACACGTTGATGACCACCACCTTGCCGGCGAAGTCGTCGAGCGAGATGGTCTTGGCCGGGTCGGTCAGGCTGGGCCCGGTCAACCGCCCCGGGGTGCCGCGGCTGTCGGGTGGATCGTAGAAGATGTCGGTCTTGCCGCCCGGTGCAACGAACTCGAAACTGCCGCCCTGCGCGACGGCGTCGTCACCCGTGGCGCATCCGGCGAGTGCGACCAGGGCCGCACTCGCGACGACGAACCACCGTCTCACTGCCCTGCCAGCTCCGAATAGCCCCAGCCGACGTAGGTGTCACCGTGGAAGTAGAACGACGTCAGCGACGCTAGATTGCACAGCCGACGAGTCGGGAAGTGGTGCAACGGCTTTCCCGTCATCGCCCGTCGCAGGGTCTCGACCGGAAGTTGATGGCTGACGCACACCGCCTCGTGGCCCGCGGCCTTTGTCCTGGCCCGGTGCACCGCCGCCGTCATCCGCTCAGCGATTTCTCCGTACGGTTCGCCCCAGGACGGGGTGCGCGGATTCCGCAGGTGCCACCAGTTGCGCGGATCGCGCAGAGCCCCATCGCCGGGCGAAACCCGCTGGCCCTGAAAGATGTTGGCCGACTCGATCAGAGCGTCGTCGGTGTCGATCGGCAGCCCGTGCCGGTCTGCGATCGGAGCGGCGGTCTCCTGAGCGCGTTCCAGCGGCGAGGCGACGACGTAGACGATGTCACGGCCGGCGAGCCAACCAGCGACAGCCTGCGCCTGTGCCCGACCCTTCTCCGACAGGCGGTAACCGGGCAGGCGACCGTAGAGGATCTTGTCGGGGTTGTGCACCTCACCGTGCCGCATCACGTGCACGATCGTGTTATCGCTCACGCCGGCCGGGCCTCTGCTGCGGCATGCGCCGCACCGGGCAGCGCGGCGGCGATCCGGTCGAACGCCGCGTCGTCGAGTGCGGCCGAGACGAACCACGTCTCGAAGGCGCTGCACGGCGGGTACACCCCGGCATCCAGCAGCGCATGGAAGAACGCCGGATAGCGCCAGGTCTCGCTCGCCTTCGCCGAGGCGAAGTCGGTCACCGGCGCGTCGGTGAAGAACACGCTGAACATGTTGCCCGCCCGCGAAATACCATGTGCGACACCGACATCGGTCAATGCTCGAGAAACCATGTCGGTCAGCCGGTCGGCGTTGGCATCCAGCTTGGCGTAGACGTCGTCGTCGGCCGCTCGCAGCGTCGCGAGCCCGGCGGCCATCGCGACGGGATTCCCCGACAGCGTGCCCGCCTGGTAGACCGGCCCGAGCGGCGCCAACCGCTCCATCACCTCGGCCCGCCCGCCGAAGGCCGCCGCGGGCAGGCCGCCGCTCATCACCTTGCCATAGGTGAACAGATCGGCGTCGACGGGATCGACGCCGTACCAACCGGATCGGCTGACCCGGAAGCCGGTCATCACCTCGTCGAGGATCAGCAGCGCGCCGTGCTCGGCGGTGATGCGGCGCAGTTGCGCGTTGTAGTTCGGCAGCGGCGGGACGGTGCCCATGTTGCCGGGGCTGGCCTCGCTGATCACGCAGGCGATCTCGGCGCCGAACCGCGCGAATGCGTCCTCCACAGCAGAGATGTCGTTGTACGGCAGCACGATCGTGTCGGCGGTCGCGGCGCCGGTGACACCGGGCGAGGACGGCAGCCCGAGCGTCGCCACGCCGGAGCCGGCATCGGCGAGCAGCGCATCGCTGTGACCGTGGTAGCAGCCGGCGAACTTGATGATCTTGGCGCGGCCGGTGTAGCCGCGCGCCAGCCGGATCGCGCTCATGGTGGCTTCGGTGCCCGAATTGACCAGACGCAGCCGCTCGACGGCGTCTACCCGTCCGATGATCTCGCCGGCCAGCTCGGTCTCGGCGGGCGTAGGGGCACCGAAGGACAGTCCGCCTGCGGCGGCATGCTGCACGGCTTCGACGACGGCGGGGTGGGCGTGACCCAGGATCATCGGACCCCACGAGCACACCAGGTCGACGTACCGGTTGCCGTCGGCGTCGGTCAGCCAGTAGCCCTCCGCGGAGGTGATGAAGCGGGGCGTCCCGCCGACGGCGGTGAAGGCGCGCACCGGTGAGTTGACCCCGCCGGGGATGACCTCGCACGCGTCGGCGAAGAGCTTGGCGGAAAGGTCGACACTGGACATGGCACCCAGTGTCCCAGCTGGCCAGACCGCGTCAACTACAGGGTGTAGGAGTGCGTCGGTGATACCCGGTCCGGTCCGGTTGCACCGAGGTCGTTCGAGATCTGCATGAGGGTCGTGATCAAGGGGGCGGATCGCGACCACCACGCAGAAATCGGGGGGTCAGGCCGGCGTCAGCGCGAACGTCGGGTGGTCCTCGTCGGCAGGCAGCTCTTTCCAGTAGCCCTCGACGACCTTGCCCGCAAGCGGCCGGTACGCGGCGATGATGGGCGCCCGGTCGGCGACGGCGACCTCGGTCGCGACGTAGGTCGCGTCGCCCAGCTTCACCTTTGGATCGGCGCGGACGTTCTTCACCCATTCCGCTTCGCCGCGGGTGGACACCAGGTACTTCACGCCGTCGACTTCGGGCACCACCACAGGAATGTGCTGCGGCTCCCTGCTGACGCGTTTGGTCACCGTCAGCGTCACGCTGTTGCCGACGCCGGTCGCCATCGCGACCCTGTTGAAGATCTTGCGCACGAACCACGGGGGCTTGAGGTAGGCCATAGCCTGAGAGTTTGATGGCGTTGTGCAGGTACCGCAATGGGTGGCCAGGTTCAACAAGTACGTGACCAACCCCGTCCAGCGGTTGTGGGCGGGCCGGCTGCCGGGGTTCGGCATCCTCGAGCACGTCGGACGCAAATCCGGAAAGCCATACCGGACCCCGTTGAACGTGTTCGCGACCGACGACGGCATGGCGATCCTGCTGACATACGGACCCGACCGGGACTGGCTGAAGAACATCACCGCCACCGGCCACGCCAGGATCCGGCATTCGGGCCGGACGACCGAGTTGACGGATCCGCGCGTGGTGTCCAAAGCCGAAGCGGCTGCCAAGGTGACCGGCTTGTCGCGGGTGATCTTCCCCCGACTGCCGTTCGACTCGGCCGTGCTGCTGACACGCGGCTGAGTCAGCGCGTCGTCACGTGCGCGCGGATCGGGCCCCTCGCGACCGTCGTGAACGGCACGTCGACCGGGAAGTCGTCGTCGATCGACCTGATCTCCCTCGACCGCACGATGGTGGCCAGCGCCAAGGTGGTCTCCAACCGCGCGAAGTGCTCGCCGATGCACGACCGGGAGCCGCCGGCGAACGGGATGAACTGCCAGCGGTCACGCGTCTTGGCGGCATCCGGGCCGAACCGCTCGGGATCGAACTTCAGCGGATCGGGCCACAACTCCGGATCCCGGTGCACCGCATAGATTCCGACGAGGACGAGGCTGCCCGCCTGCACCCGGTAGCCGTCTACGGCGAAGTCGCGCACCGCCATCCGGCCGACGCCCGCCGCCGGGGGGCAGAGCCGTAGCGCTTCGTGCAGCACCTGCACGGTGTAGCCGAGCCGCGGCACGTCATCGGGCGTGATCTCGCGGTCCCCGAGACTTCGGGCCTCGTCGGCGACCCGGTCCTGCGCGTCAGGATGGTGTCCCAGCACCCACAGCGCGTAGGTGAGCGCCGTCGCGGTGGTGTCGTGACCGGCCAGCATGAAGATCAGCAGGTCGTTGATGATGTCGTCGTCGGCGATGGACCGTCCTGTTTCCGGGTCGGTGGCTGCGATCAGCGCGTGTACGAGCGGTGCATCGAGGGTCGGATCGGCGCGGCACGCATGCAACATCTCGTCGGTGACCTTCCGCAACGCCGCCACGGACGCGCGTGCCCGGGCCCTGGCAGGCGTCGGCAACCACCGGGGCGCGCGCACCGGGCGCAGCGCGCGGTCGGCGGTGTACGACGACGCGACATGCATGCGTTCGGCGATCACGTTCTCACGGTCGTTCAGGTCGAGGCCGAGCACCGAACGGCCCAGCGACCGCATGGTCACCCGGCGGCAGTCGACGTCGAGGTCGACTTCGCCGGTGTCGGGCCAACTTTCGCAGAGCGACTGCGCGGCGCGCGACATGTGGCCGCCGAAACTTCGGACGTTCGGCTTGGTGAAGACGGGCTGCAGTGCGCGCTTGCGCGGCAGCCACGGCTCGTTGCGCAACACGAACAGGCTGTCGCCCGCGAGTTGCTGCACCTCCTCGTGCACGACGCACCGCTCGGCCGACGCGTCGTTGCGGCCCAGCACATCGCGGATTCCGCTGGGCGAGAACACCGCCACCACCGGCGGCGCCAGCCACCTGGGCCCGAACTGGATGCGGGTCACGGTGCCACCGGCGTCGCGCAGCACTTCCTGCCCGGCGTCGAGATTCCTTACGGCGCCCAGCAACTGGCGAATGGACAGGGGGTTTTTCGGTGCCAGCGGCAACGCGCTGACGTCGTTCATTAGTGCCAGAGCAGAACCTCGCCTTCGCCCTGCGCCATCACCGCGCCGGGCATCCCCCGCAAACGATAGGGGCACAGCCTCGGGGCGGCAAACGCATCGCCCGTCGGGACCGCCGGGCCGCGGTTAGGCCGGGACCACCTGCAGAGCGGCGGGCAAGCTGGGCAGGAAGTGCCGGGTTGCGAAGTCCCGGATGTCGTCAGCGGATTCCATCGGTTGCGCGCCGGGCAGCAGCAACGCCATCGCCGCATAACGCAGGATCGTGTCGGCGAGGTCGTTGACCGCCTGCTCCCCGATTCGGTCGGCGAAGCCCGCAGGAAATATCTCGCGCAGCGCGTCTGCCATCCGCTCGATTGCCGCACCGTAGTGCCTGCGGGCCAGCTCCAGGACCAGGGCAGGCTCGTCGCTCATCATCCGGTTCAGCACCCGGTGCCTGCGGAACCGCAGAATCGACAAGGTGAAGGCCTCGACGTAGTAGTTCGATTGCGGCTTGGCCTTTTTCAGTTCGGCCGCGATATCTGCGAACAGCGCGACGTTCTCACGTTCGACGACGGCGGCCGCCAGCTCGTCCTTGTTGGCGAAGCGGCGGTAGATGGTGGTGCGGCTGACGCCCGCGCGCCGCGCGACGTCTTCGAGTGCGACGCGGCGCAGGCCGTGCCGTTCGAACTCGACGACGGCGGCGTCGAGGATGGCTTCGGTGCCCTGGTCAGCTGCGGGCATACCCGGCTTGGGCGAACTTGTTGTACCGCAGTCGCATTGGCAGATGGTCCCACAGCCAGTTGACCGGTCGCGACCGCCACAGGGCCGCGAAGCGCTGGTATCGCCGTTCCTGTCGCTCGCTCCACGGCAGGCCCAGCAGCTCACGAGTGCGCGGCGGCATACCGCCGGTGGTGAGGAACGCAGCGGCCGGATCGAACACCGCGGCGATCACCTTCCACAGCGCCGGCGGCACGCCCTTCGGGCACGGGTAGCCCTTGGTGACGTAGCCGACGCCGTACTTGGCGGTCGGATGCGCGACGACGACCTTGTCGATCATCTGGTTCCAATACCGTTCGAACTCGGTGTAATCGGCGGGCATCGCGCGCTCGCTGACGCCGTAGCGGCGGTACCAGGTCTTGGACTCGAGGTAGATCTGTTCTTTCTCCTCCCGGCTGAGGCGCTTGACGAAGGTGTCGGCGAAGTAGAGCACCTGTTCGACGAACGTGGCGTGCGCCCAGAAATAGGTCTCCGGGTCGAGAGCGTGGTAGCGCTCGCCGTCCGGCATCGTGCCCTTGATCTCTGTGTGGAAGTCACGGACCTGCCGGCCGGGGTTGTCGTCGTCGCTGCCGTAGACCGTCGTGAAGATCGGTGGCAACGAGCGCTTCACCCGCGCTGCCGTGTCGTCGAAGAACACGGAGTGGTCCAGGACGCCCTGGCCCAGTTCGGCGAGCATGTTCTGAAGCACCGCCGGACGCGGGCCGATCAGATACATCCGGTTGTCGCCGAAGTATCGCCACACCAGCGACCGCGGACCCAACGGAAGCGCGTCGACCCGGGTCTGTGCCAACTCCGTCATGCGTAACAGTGTTACAAATTTCGAACTTTGTACCAACTCGTGTGAGCGGCCTCACTCCTGAGTCCGCGAGCGAGAAGCGGTGGCGGTGAATCGGCTCGATCCGCGACCGGGAATGCTATTTCGCGATACGTCGGCGGCGCAGACGCGCGACGCCGTCCACCGCCAACACACCCGCGGCGGTCGCCAGCAGCAGCGTCAGCACCAGCATCGGTGCGCTGAACGCCACCGACGTGGTCTGCGGTTCTCCCGGCAGTATCGGCGAAACGGTCACGTCCGTGCGGGCGCCGAACCAGCTCACCACCGCCCCCGCCGCCGCCGCCACGGCCAGCACCAGCTCGAGGGTCACGCGCCGCCGCGGGCTCATGGCCTCGGCTCCGGCGGGATCCGCTCGTCGATCAGGTGAATCAGCTGGGCCCGCAACTGCTTGTGCTTGCGCGCCCAGGCCTGCGCGGTGCGGTCATTGGTCAGCTTGACGCCGATACCGGTGCGGCCCTTCGGCACGCCGGTGAGCTCGCCGAGAGCCCGCGCCGACATCCATCGAGGTTCCTCGTTTCCCTCCGGCGCCGGATAGATCCGCAATATCTCGTCGATGTGGATGCGCTCGGCACCCTGGCGCAGCGTGGTGGGGGTCAGCTCCACCGACGTGTGAATCCGGGCCGCCTTCACCTGCACGGCGACGAAAGACGACACCAGCACGAAGAACACCGTCGGCACCAGCCACTGGAAACCCAGTCCGGCCGACATCTGGATGAGCAGCATCGCGATCGCCGATACGGGCCCCGTCATCACCCACCACCAGCTGGCACCCGGCTCGTAGAACAACACGTCGACCGGTTCGCTGCTCTGCGTCACGACTTGCCCTCCGCCGGAAACCACAGCTGGGCCGACGGCCGCATGATCAACACCGCTCCGGTCAGCACCAGGATCATGGGCAGCACCCACAGCACACCGCCGCCGCCGACCAGGATGAAGAGCGCCAACAGCACCACCAGGGACATGGCGAGGCCCACCGCGGCCCGCCGGAAGGCAGTCCTACCCGCCCGCGCCCGTCCGGCCAGGTAGCCCAGCGCCAGGCCCGCCAGCGCCAACAAGAGGCCCGACCCGCGCAGAAAGGCGGGCAGGTCGGCCCGGTTGAACGCCAGAAGCAGGCCCAGTGTCGCCAGCAGGACGGCGGCCGCCAACCAGCACCAGAACGCGGCGCTGACCAGTCGCGGGCGCTGCAGTGGGGCCGACATCCGGGCCAGCCTAACCCGACCGATTCCCGAGTCGCCTGCTCCTGCTCTCCGCACCGTCATCGACCGAAGTAGGCGTGGGCGTCCTTGCGGTGCAGCAGATACACCCCACCGACGATCAGCACAGAGCCCACGATCGCGCTCACCGCATAGATGACCGCCGACGTCGTCGACCGATCGACGGAGAACAGCCTGGTTCCGGTGTAGACCACTGAGGCCACCCCGCCGCCGGTGAGAAGTGTGCGGGCCCATCGGTAACCCTGACGCATCAGGAACAGGAACGTGACGACGACCGCGGCGATGATGAACACGAACAGCCCGGAGAAGACGACGACCGCGGCCGGCGGGTGCGGACGCTGGGTGGACACCAGGTCCACCAGATACCCGGTCACCATCAGCGGCACGGCGACCAGCCACAGCCAGAAACCCGTGTCGACGTCGGTGGGCCGCGCCTCGCTCACCTGGTCGCCTGGACTGCCCTCGCTCACGCGGCTGCCTCGCAAACTTCGCTCACGCCAGCCAGCCAGCCGCGTCTGCCGCCCAGTAGGTCAGCACGATGTCGGCGCCCGCGCGCCGGATGCTGGTCAGCGACTCAAGCGCAGCGGCGCGACCGTCGATCCAGCCGTTCGCGGCCGCAGCGCTGATCATCGAGTACTCGCCGGATATCTGGTAGGCGGCCACCGGCACCGGCGAGATGCCGGCCGCCGCCGCCACCACGTCGAGGTAGCCCATCGCGGGTTTGACCATCACGATGTCTGCACCCTCGGCGATGTCGAGTTCGATCTCGTGAACCGCCTCGCGCGCATTGGCCGGATCCTGTTGGTAGGTACGGCGATCACCACTCAAACTGGAGGCCACCGCCTCACGGAACGGGCCGTAGAACGCCGACGCGAACTTCGCGGCGTAGGCCAGTATCACGACGTCGGTATGGCCCGCCGCGTCCAGGCCGCTGCGGATCGCGGCGACCTGGCCGTCCATCATGCCACTGGGGCCGACGACGTGCGCACCGGAATTCGCTTGCGCCACAGCCAGTTCCACGTACCGAGAGTTGGTAGCGTCGTTGTCGACGCGGCCGGATGCGTCCAGCACCCCGCAGTGGCCGTGGTCGGTGAACTCGTCGAGGCAGGTGTCGGCCATCAGCACGGTGTCCTCGCCGAGATCCTTGGCGAGGTCGCGTAGCGCGACGTTGAGGATTCCGTCGTCGGCCACCCCCGCCGACCCGGCGGCGTCCTTGTCCTCGGCGCGGGGCACGCCGAACAGCATCAGTCCGCCGACTCCGGCGGTCACCGCGTCGGCGGCCGCCTTGCGCAGCGAATCGCGGGTGTGCTGCACCACGCCCGGCATGGATTCGATCGGCTTCGGCTCGTCGATACCGTCGGCGACGAACATCGGCAGCACCAGATGCCTTGGCTCCAAGGACGTCTGGGCGACGAGACGGCGAAGTGCCGGCGTCGACCGGAGTCGACGCGGACGGTGACTCGGAAAAGGCATGCTAGGCCACCTTCTTTCCACCGAGGGGCTAGCGGCGGCGACTCTTCTTGCGCGGCGGCGGCAGTGCGCCCTCGGCCCGCAGCCGGGCGGCGTGCTCGGCCAGCGCCTCGACCAACGGGCCCACTGCCGCGACCTCTGGCTGCACGTCCACGCGCAGGCCGAATTCCGCTGCCGTTTCCGCGGTCTTGGGCCCGATGCACGCGACGATCGTGCGGGCATGCGGTTTGCCTGCGATGCCGACCAGGTTGCGCACCGTCGAACTCGACGTGAAGCACACCGCGTCGAAGCCGCCGGTCTTGATCATCTCCCGGGTATGCGCAGCCGGGGGCGCGGCACGCACCGTGCGGTAAGCCGTGACGTCCTCGATCTCCCAGCCGCGGTCCCGCAGACCCTCGGCCAGTGTCTCGGTGGCGATGTCGGCACGCGGCAGCAGCACCCGGTTGACCGGGTCGAAAACGTCGTCGTAGGGCGGAAATTCGTCGAGCAGCCCGAGCGAAGACTGCTCACCCGACGGCACCAGCTCCGGCTCGATGCCGAAAGCGCGCACCCGGTCGGCGGTGGACTGCCCCACACAGGCGATCTTCACGCCGGAGAACGCCCGCGCGTCCAGGCCGAACTCCTTGAACTTCTCCCACACCGCACGTACCGCGTTGGTCGAGGTGAACACCACCCACTGATAGCGACCGTCGACCAGACCCTTGACGGCGCGCTCCATCTGCGCCGGGCTGCGCGGCGGCTCGACGGCGATGGTCGGCACCTCGATCGGCAACGCGCCGTGCGACACCAGCTTCTCGCTCATCTCGCCGGCCTGGTCCTTGGTGCGCGGCACCAGCACGGTCCAGCCGTACAGCGCGCGGCTCTCCCACCAGTTGAGCCGGGAGCGGTTGGTCACCGTCTTGCCGATGGTCACCACCAGCGGACCGGTCAAGGCGCCCGCCGGCTCGTTCGCACCGATCGCCGACTTGTCGTTCAGGCCGCCGAGCGTGGTCTCCACCGAGCGCTGCTGGCAGGTGGTGCCCTGCGCGGTGACCACGCACGGCGTCGTGTCGGCCAACCCGTACTCGATCAGGGTGGCGGCCGCGTCGGCCAGATGCGACGCGGTGGCCTGCAGGATCAGCGGTCCCGGAGCGGCGGCCAGCGCACCCCAGTCCACGTCGCCGCGGACATCGGCCTCGGTGTGCGAAGACCCCAGCGGAAGGCCCGCATACGTCGGCACGGCCGTCGTGGCGGGCAGGCCCGGCACGATCTCGAACGGCAGGTGCGAGCGCGTCAGCGCGTTCACCTCGGTGATCACCGCGTCGACCGACAGGGGATCCCCCGACACCAGCCGAACCACGTCGACGCCGGTGCGGGACTCGGTGGCCAGGGTCTTGGCCACCTCCGCCGGGTCGCCGAGAGCGGGCCGGATGTCAGGGCCTGCCGGAATCGCGGTCGCGGTCGTCGCTTCGTCATCACCGTCGGCGTCGACCGCGGCTTCGGCGGGCTCGGGGCCCGACGGCGGCGCCAGCTCCGAGCCGCACAGGGCCAGTACCGCCTCGGGCACGTCGGGGTCGGTGAAGATCAGCGCGGCATTGGCGAGCACCGCGCGCGCCCTCGTCGTCAGCAGGCCCGGATCGCCGGGCCCCGAGCCGACGAACGTGATGCGGCCGGGCTTCTGCTTGCGCCCTCGGGTCGTCATCTGTCTCTCCCAGCTTCTGCCAACAGATCGCGCGCGCCCAGTTCGAACAACTCCGCGGCGACCGAGAGGCCAAGCTCTCGTGCACGCTCCGGAGACCCGATCCCGGACGCACGGATCACGTCGGATCCGTCCAGCGTCGCCACGCAGGCGCGCAGCGACAGCTCTTCGAAGACTCGGCCGTCCTCATCGATGGACTCGACCACCTCCGCGATCGCACCCACCGGTGCGGAGCAACCCGCCTCCAGTTCGGCGAGCAGGACCCGTTCGGCGGTGACTGCGGCGCGCGTGTCGGCGTCGTCCAACTCCGCCAGCAGCGCGACCAGCCCGGTGTCGCCTGCGCGGCACTCGACCGCGAGCGCACCTTGAGCCGGCGCGGGCAACATCTGCACCGGCTCGAGAGTCTCGGTGACATCGCCCAACCGCCCGATGCGGGCCAGTCCCGCCCGGGCGACGACAACGCCGTCGAGATCACCGTCACTTACCCTGTTCAACCTGGTGTCAAGGTTGCCTCGTAGGGGGCGGATTTCCAAACCGAGACCCAATGCTCTAAGCTGCGCGGTCCGTCGCGGGCTGGACGTGCCGATCATCGATCCCACCGGCAATTCGCCCAGCACAAGCCCGTCGCGGGCCACCAGCGCATCGCGGGCGTCCTCCCGCGGGGGAATCGCGGCGATCGTGAACCGCGGGTCCTGCGCGGTCGGCAGATCCTTGTAGGAGTGGACGGCCATGTCCACCCGCCCGTCGTGAATGGCTTCCCGCAGTGCGGCCGTGAACACGCCGACGCCGATCGAGGGGATCGGCTCGCTCGATCGGTCGCCGTCGGTGGCGATGATGACCAGATCGGCGGCATGCCCCTTGGCGACCAGGGCGTCTCTGATGGCACTCGCCTGGGTCGTCGCCAACAGGCTGCCTCGAGTGCCTATCCGGATGGAATCTGCCAAGAGTTACTCAGAATTGTCGAGATTGGTTGTGATGAAAGGTAATTCAGGACCAGCGACGGCCTCGACGGCCTGCGGGTCCAACTCGAACAGTTCGCGAAGGGCCTCGGCGTAGCTGTCGCCGCCGGGCGAGCTCGCCAACTGTTTGACGCGCACCGTCGGCGCATGAAGCAACTTGTCGACCACGCGGCGCACGGTCCGCGCGACCTCGTCGCGCTGGTCCGCCTCCAGCCCGGGCAGCCGGTTGTCGAGCCGCAGCAGCTCGGCCTCGACCACGTCGGCGGCCCGTTGGCGCAGGGCCGTCACCGTCGGGGTGACCTCGGCCATCCGCTGTCCGGCAAGGTAGTTGGCCACTTCGGCCGCGACGATGGTGCGGGCCGCCTCGGTGTCGGAGGAGGCGGCGCGGGCTGACGGGTCGCGCTGGATCCGGTCCATGTCGACGACGAACACGCCCGGCAGGCCCGCGACCGCGGGATCGACGTTGCGCGGCATGCCGAGGTCGCAGATCACCAGCTGCTTGGGCTCCATCCCGTGGGCGAGTCCGCGGTGCACGTCGGCCAGCGAGACCACCGGACGCACCGCGCCGGTGCAGCTGACCACGACGTCGGCGTCGGTGAGGATCGGCGGCAGGTGGTCGAACGGAAACGCATCCGCCGTGACGCCGAGCTCGCGGACCTTCTCGGCCAGCCTCTTGGCACGGGGCAACGTCCGGTTCACGATGTGGACCCGTTCGACCCCGGCGCGCACGAGGTGCTTCGCCGACAGTGCGCCCATCGCCCCGGCACCGATGACGACGGCGCTGCGCCCGGCCAACCCGTTGAGCCTGCTGTCGGCCATGCCGAGCGCGACGGACACCACCGACGCGCCCGCGGCGTCGATGCCGGTCTCGGCGTGCACCCGCTTACCGACCGACAGCGCGCGTTGCGCCAGCTCGTGCAGGGTGCGCCCGACGGTGTGATTGGCCTCGGCGGCGGCGTAGGCGCGACGCACCTGCCCGAGCACCTGCTGTTCGCCGATCACCGCCGAATCCAGGCCGCTGGTGACGGCGAACAGGTGCTCGACGGCCGCCTCGGCGTAGCGGACGTAGGCGTACTTGGTGAGCTCACCCAGTCCCATGCCGGAGTGATCGGCCAGTACCTGCCCGATCACCGACAGACCGCCATGGAAGGCCTCGACCACCGCATAGACCTCGACGCGGTTGCAGGTGGACAGCACCATGGCCTCGGTGACCAGTGAGGACTGCAGCACCTGGTCGACGATCTTGGCCTGATCGGACTCGTCGGTGCTCAATTGCTCGAGCACCGACACCGGCGCGCTGCGGTGCGAGATGCCGAAAAGCAACACGCTCATGGCCTCATCACCACGTCATCCACGGTAGCCGTTCAGCAGGTGGCCTACCAAATTTGCTCAGGTCTTCGACCAGTCTCTTTGCTCACACCCGTCGGAAGGCGGCGAGGTCGGCCCGCAGCCGTGGCTCGTCGAGCTCCCAGTAGCTGTGCTCGGCGCCGTTGAGCAGTACCACCGGCAGCCGGTCGCCGAACTCGGCGCGCAGTGCGGGATCACCGGCGGCGGCTGCCGCGTCGACGTCTGTGGTCGTGACGTCGAAATCGAGCTCGCCGGCCAATTCGGCCAGCCGTGCCGCGGTCCGCTCACACAGCGAGCAACCCTGCCTGGTGAGCAACACCACCTGCGCCCGGTTCACGGCACCCAGTATCGACAGAATCCGGTGTCTTAGGGTTGGATACGTGCCCGCTCGCGATGGTGACCAAGCCGCCGTGCAGGCGCTGGCCGGGGATGCCAGTGCCGAGGCCGCCGTCGCCCACCTCGCCGACGAGGCCGAACCCGCCCCCACCGCACCGCCGCCCGACCTCACCGCTGCGGCCTTCTTCGACGTCGACAACACGTTGGTGCAGGGGTCGTCGCTGGTGCACTTCGCGCGCGGACTGGCGGCACGCAAGTTCTTCACCTACGGCGACCTTGCTCGATTCGCCTACGCGCAGGCCAAGTTTCAGCTCACCGGTCGTGAGAACAGCGACGACGTCGCGGCGGGCAGGCGCAAGGCGCTGGCGTTCATCGAGGGCCGGTCGACCGCGGAACTGGTCGCGGTCGGCGAGGAGATCTTCGACGAGATCATCGCGGACAAGATCTGGCCGGGCACCCGGGCACTGGCCCAGATGCACTTGGATGCCGGGCAGCAGGTGTGGCTGGTCACCGCGACGCCCTACGAGCTGGCCGCCACCATCGCCAGCAGGCTCGGGCTGACCGGCGCGCTCGGCACCGTCGCGGAGTCGGTCGACGGGGTGTTCACCGGCCGGCTGGTCGGCGACATCCTGCACGGCAGCGGCAAGGCGCACGCGGTGCGGTCGCTGGCCATCCGCGAGGGCCTCAACCTGCGCCGCTGCACGGCGTACTCGGACAGTTTCAACGACGTGCCGATGCTGTCGCTGGTCGGTACGGCGGTGGCCATCAACCCCGACGCCGACCTGCGCGACCTGGCCCGCGAGCGCGGCTGGGAGATCCGCGACTTCCGGACTGCGCGCAAGGCGGCCAGGATCGGGGTGCCCTCCGCGCTGGCGCTCGGCGCGGCGGGCGGCGCGCTGGCGGCCATCGCGTCGCGGCGCCATGATCGATGAACAGCTGACGGCGCGCTGATAGGCTCGCGCGAGCTATGGCCATTGCTGAAGACATCATCGGAACCCACTACCGGTATCCGGACTATTTCCAGGTCGACCGCGAGAAGATCCGGGAGTTCGCGCGCGCAGTCAAAGACGACCATCCGGCCCACTACGACGAAGCCGGTGCCCGGGAGATCGGCTACGACACCCTGGTGGCGTCGCTGACCTTCCTCGCCGTTGCCGGCCGCAAGGTGCAGCTGGAGATCTTCGACCAGTTCGCCGTGCCGATCAACATGGAACGGGTCCTGCACCGCGACCAGAAGATCACCTTTCACCGGCCGGTGCTTGCCGGGGACAAGCTGTTCTTCGACTCATACCTGGACTCGGTGATCGAGGCACACGGGACCGTGGTTTGCGAGATCCGCGGCGAGGTGTCCGATGCCGACGCCAAGCCGGTGCTGACAAGCGTCGTCACCGTGATCGGTGAGGCCGCGAACGACGACGAGGCCGACGAAGTGACCGCCGTCATCAAAGAACGCCGAGACGCCGCAATCGCGAAAATGATTGCCGGGCAAAGCTCTAAGAGTTGACCGCGACTTGTCTTCCGGCCGACGACTTCGTCAGCCGAGGAACATGTTCCTGCGATTGGCCAGCAATTGGTAGAGGGTCTGCTGGATGGTTTCGCGAACCTGGTCGGTCAATTCGAATGTGACCATCGGATCGTCGGCCGCCGCGTCGTCGTAGTCGGCCGTCGAGATCGCCTCCCCGAACTGGATGTGCCACTTCGACGGCAGCGGCACCAGGCCGGCGGGCCCGGCAAGCGGGAACAACGGGGTGACCGGGAAGTACGGCAGCCCGAGCAGCCGGGCCAGCAGCTTCACGTCGGCGATCATCGGGTAGATCTCCTCGGAGCCGACGATCGAGCACGGCACGATGGGCGCCTTGGCGCGCAGCGCGGCAGCCACGAATCCGCCGCGACCGAATCGCTGCAGCTTGTAGCGGTCCTTGAACTGCTTGCCCAGACCTTTGTAGCCCTCTGGGAACACCGCGGTCAGTTCGCCGGCCGCGAGCAGCCGGTGCGCGTCCGAGGTGCAGGCCATGGTGTGGCCGGCCTTGCGCGCGGCCTGCCCCATCACCGGCATGGTGAACACCATGTCGGCGGCGAGCAACCGCAGATCCCGGTGCGCAGGGTGCTTGTCGTGCACGGCCACCGAGGCCATCAGCCCGTCGAAGGGCAGCACCCCCGCGTGGTTGGCGACGACCAACGCAGCACCCGTCTCCGGCAGGTTCTCGATACCGCTGACCTCGACCCGGAACCACGAGTTGAAAGGAACCCTCAGCAAAGGCAGAAACACCGAATTGTTGAGGTGTTGATCGAACCCGAATTCGTCGACGGTGTAATCGCCCGTCATTCGCTTACGGACGAATTCAGCAACCGCGGCGATGCGTTTGGCGAGTTCGTTGGGTGACTCTTCGGCCGGTGGGGTGCCTGCTGCGGCGGACCGACGGTCGTCGATCTCGCGCACCACGGCGGCGATCTGCTCGGCCGACGCGCGACCGGACGGATCGCTCAGCAGGGACGGATGTCGGCGTGCGCCTTCGCCACGGGCGGCGGCTCTGCGCTGTGCGGCCTGCCTGCCTGTATTCGAATGCAGCGGAATAACTTTGGCTTTGGAATCGCCCGCCACGTCGTTAACCTTCTCCCACCCGATTTCGAGCCTGTATTCAACGTCCCCAACGCAGCGCCGCCGATACGGCGCGACTCTCCATTGAGCGTACCCATCTCGGGTCAACGATCGGAGTCAATCCTCGACCACGCACGTAATCGTCGAAAGCTTCCGCCGTGGTCCACTTAGGGCTATAGCCTAAGTCATTGCGCATCCGCGTGGTGTCCATGACCCGGCCGTAGCTCATGTAGTCCAACTGCTCGCGATCTACCTCAGTGTAGCGAGTCGCGCGCCACAGCGAATCCACAGCAGACAATGCGAAGCGCGGCACCGGCAGCGGGACCCGGCCCGCGCGCCGGATGGCCTGAGACATCATGATGATTCCGGGCGCACCGACGTTGTAGGTGCCCGACTTGCCCGCCATCGTCGCGCGCTCCAGGACGCCGAGCGCATCCTGTTCGTGTAGTAGCTGCAGCCGTGGGTCGCGGCCGATGATCGTGGGCACCACTGGCGCCGACAGGTACCGCGACAGCGCGGTGTCCATCGCGGGCCCGATCATGTTGGCCAGCCGCAGGATGGTCAGGGTGATGTCGGGCCTGCGGCGCGCCAGTCCGCGCGCATAGCCCTCGATGTCGATGCTGTCGCGCGCGAAGCCGTCGCCGGGTGGGCGCCTGCTGCTGGAGTCCTCGGTGAACAGCACGGGGTCGAACGGGCTCGAGCCGTAGACCTCCGAGGTCGACTTGAGGATGACGCGGCGCACCGACGGCGCCTTCTGGCAGGCCGCGAACAACTGGATCGCGCCCATCACGTTGAGTTCCTTCAGCGCCGCCTTGCCGCCGGAGCGGGGCGCATAGGACGCCGCCGCAGCGTGCACGACCGTATCGACGTCGCCGTTGCGGATGACCTTCGCGATGAACGGGTTGCGGATATCGGCGCGAACGAACTCGGCCCGGCCCATGCGCCGCAACAGGTCCTTGCTAGGCGCTATCGCGTCGACGGCGATGACGTGGTTGATCAACGGGTTCTGCGCGAGCCGGGCCGTCAGATAGCCACCCAGGAACCGGCAGGCGCCGGTGACCAGCACGACCTTTGGGTAGTGCAGGGTGTCATCGTCTTGCCCCGGACTGCGGCCCCCGGAGCGATCGTGTGAATCCATCCGGTTCAGCCTATCGACGGAGCCGAGGGACTACTTGCCGAGTTTTCTGCGCTGGACCCGGGTGCGACGAAGCAGCTTGCGGTGCTTCTTCTTCGACATGCGCTTACGCCGCTTCTTGATGACTGAACCCATGAACTCCGCTACCTAGACGTTTCAAAGACGTGATTTTCGCGCCACTTGGCGCGACCCGCACACTTTACCGGGCAGCGCTGCAGACAAGAAACCGACGATGATCGTCGTCACCCGCTTTGCTCAGCGCCGGGTTTCTCAACGCGGCTCGTACCTCGCCGCTTGATCGTCACCCGGCGTTTGCTGTCGCGCCGGCTCCTCAACGCGGCTCGTACCTCGCCGCTTGATCGTCACCCGGCGTCGAAATATGACGTCTCCAGCAGGTCGTGGACCGCTTTGGCGTGTACGCGAAACGACCGGCCGACCCGAACGGCGGGCAGCTCACCGTTGTGCACCAGGCGATACACCGTCATCTTGCTGACCCGCATCAGGCTGGCCACCTCCGCGACGGTGAGAAATTGAGCCCGCGGCGGCTGGTCGGGAACCGCATCGTTTCGTGGATGCTTCCCGCTCGCCGAATCGCGACCCGATGGCCCGTTCATAGACGTCATCGCAACCCAATCCTTCAGGCACGGGCTGTTCCAGCGGCTTCCCCACCGCTGGGTACGACCCGCGCTTACACGAGGAGAATAGCGGGGTTATTGGGGTTATTGCGACGGGTGTGGGCTAATCGATTGAAATTCGTTGAATTACCTGGATGTGATTCCGAGCTGCGAGGATCGGTGCTTTGCGGCCGCCACCGCCTCGGCCAATGCGGCCCGCACGCCACCTTTTTCGAGTTCTCGCAGACCAGCGGCGGTTGTGCCGCCCGGAGAGGTCACCGTGGCTCGCAGCTGGGCAGCCGTGGTGTCCATCGCGGTGCCCATCGCCGCGTCTCCGGCCGGTTGGGCGGCGTCGAGCCGCTCGAGCAGCATTGCCGCCGATCCGGCCATGGTCTGCACCACCAGATCGGTGGCGACCGGCCGGGTCAGGCCGGCCGCGACGCCCGCATCCACCAAGGCCTCGACGACGAGGAAGAAATACGCGGGACCGGATCCCGACAGCGCCGTCACGGCGTCCATCTGTGATTCCGAGACCGTCAACACGCCGCCGACGGCGTCGAAGATCGCCGATGCCTCCCGGAGTTGGTCGGCGGTGGCGAACCGGCCGGGAGCCAGCGCGCTCACGCCGCCGCCGACGACGACCGGCGCATTGGGCATCACCCGGATCACCGGCGCCCCGGCGGGCAGCTTCGATTCGTAGAACTCGGTGGTGACGCCCGCGGCCACGGTCACGAAAACCTGTTCCGCACTTTCGCTTTCGGCGTGGGCGGCCGCGTCGGCGATCTCGTCGATGACCATGCTCACATCGCCGGGCTTGACGGCGACGATGACGAACGAGGCGTTCTCCGCAGCGTCAGTCACCGTGGTGACCAGCACCGAGTACGTCTCGGACAGGTACTTCGCCCGGTCGTGGTCACGCTCGGCCACCACCAGGTCCTTGACCTGCCTACCCGCGCGGATGAGCCCGGCCAGCAGCGCTTCGCCGATACTTCCACCGCCGATGATCGCGATCCTTGCCACGGTCGAAGCATTGCAGACGCCCGTTACTGGGCCGGCGGCACCATTGCCAGCTGCCGGCTCTGCACGACGATGTGGCCTTCGCAGTCGACGACGATGTGGTCCTCGTCGAACCAGTCCTGGCCGATCTGCACGGTCGTGCACATGATGCGCAACCAGCCGTCGGCGGGCAGCGTGCGCAGATACGCTGTCAGCTGCACGGTGGGCGCCCAGCCGAATCGGTTGACGCCGAACGTAACCGGAGCCGACACGTCACCGCACAACAGTGCGAACAGCGGGTCGGGTGCCTCGCCCTTCGGCCGGACCCAGTACTCGATCATGGGCGGGCCGCCGTCCGCACGCGGCGCCATCGTTGTCAGCGACGGCCGGATGTCGCAGCCGTGGGCCAGGTTGACGACGGCGGCCATCGGATGGCCCGGACCGATCGGGTCGAGCCCCGGCGGCGGCTCCGGGGTCATCAACGGCACCACCGGGTTGACCGACAGCAGCGGCGGGACGTGATGTTCGGGCTCGCCCATCGTCACCGCCGCGCGCACGGCGGTGCGCCCGCCCTGGGTCAGTTCGACGTCGACCAGGCTGACGCGCCTGCCGCGCTTGCGCACGGTCGTCGTGACACACATCGGGCCGGGATCCGGTGCCCAGAGGAAGTTCCCGGCGATCGCGATGGGCCAGGCACTGTCTACGTCGTGCTCCATCCGCGCCGCATTCGCACACAGCGCCACCATCGCGCCGCCGTGCACCTTCGGGCCCGAACCCTTGGGGCCGATCGTCCAGTGCTCGTTCAGCTCGCCGTCGTAGCGGCCGTCACCAACCGGCGTGAGCGCCATCGCGTCGGTGAAGAGGGTGGATCCAGACATGCCGTCCTTCGAGTCAGCGCAGCAGATGCTTGCGGGCGAACTGGAGTGATTCGTTGAGCAGGCCTTCGCGTTCGGTGGCCGTGCGCGCACCCGAGGTGGTGACCTCGAGGATGACGTGGCCGGAGAAGTCGCCGCCCGCAAGCATTTCGCAGACTTCCACCGTCGGCTGGGTGCCTTGCCCGGGCACCAGGTGCTCGTCGGTGGACGCTCCGCTGCCGTCGCACAGGTGCAGGTGCACGAGTCCCTCACCCATCCGGTGCGCCATGTCGATCGCGTCGGTCCCCGCGGTCGCGGTGTGGGACAGGTCGAGCGTGTAGTGCGCGTGCCCGCCGTCCAGCGGATCGTAGGACGGCGCGAACGCCGAGATGCCCGGCCCGGGCCTGCCTCCGCGCTTGCGCATCCGCTCGATCGACGTCTGCCCGGCGCCGAAGAACCGGTCGGCCCGGAACGGGAACATGTTCTCCACCGCGACCATCACGTCGCTGCCCGCCTCGAGCTCGGCGACCTGTTCGGAGAAACCCTCGGCATAGCGGCGCTGCCACCGGAACGGCGGATGCACGACGACGGTCTGAGCGCCCAGCTGTTCGGCGGCGCGCACGCTGCGCTCCAGCTTCGTGATCGGGTTGGCACCCCACACCCGCTGCGAGATCAGCAGGCACGGTGTGTGCACCGACAGCACCGGCATCGAATACTTCTCCGACATCCGCTCGATGGCGTCGACATCCTGGCTGACCGCCTCGGCCCACACCATCAGCTCCACGCCGTCGTAGCCCAGCTTGACGGCGTACTCGAAAGCGGCCTCGGTCCTCAACGGATAGACCGAGGCCGTCGACAGACCGACCTTGATGGCGGGGCGCACGTTGCGGGCTTCGGGGGCTATCCCGATTGCAGCAGCGCCAGCGGCCCCAGTGTGACCAGCGCGCCGACCGCGACCGCTATCAGGGTGCTGCCGATGTCCTCTGTTTTGCGCACCACCCGGACACCGACCACGAGGCCGAGGATCACCAGCACGGACAGCACGAGCGCAATGATGTTGTTCCACTTCCAGAGCTGATCGAACGCGATGAACAGGCCGGCGCCGAAGAGCACCGCGACGATGCACTGGCCGACGACCAGCGCGGCGCGCACGAGTGACGACAGGGTCGATTCCTCGGCGGCCTCGAGCTCGTCGTCGTCCTCGTCGTGCTCGTGCTCGAGGTCGGCGTCTGCGTCGGCGTCGGCGAACTCGAGGTCGTCGAGGGGCGCACCGCCGCGCCGGGCCAAGTCATCGGCGACCGTGTCGCCGCCGAACAGCGTGCCGCCCGATGAGCGCAGGTACGACGGCAGCTCGTCGGCGTCGTCCTCGGCGGCGGGCGCGGTCGCGGCGGCCAACGCGGGCCGCGTCAGACCGAGATCGGTGGCGACGGGGTCGACCGCGTCATCGGCATCGTCGTCGACGTCGACCGGGTCGGGGCTCATCTCTTCGGCGCCGGCACCCGAGCTGTCGGAATAGCGCCGTTGCGCGTGGCTGTAGTGGGGCCGACGCGGCGGCGGCTCGAAGAACAGCGGCTCGGCCTCGCGCTCCTCGATGTGCGCGGCGTAGTCGGCTTCCTCTTCGGTCGGCGCGGCCTGGACGGGCGTCTCGGCGACGTCGGTGTCTTCGTCGACGTGCTCGGCGACGCCGTTGCCGGACAGCGGACCGGTGTAGTCGTCACGGACCTCGTCGGGCGCTTCGGTGGCCGGTTCGGCCGCCTCAGGGTGGGTGTCTGCGGTGACGATCGGTATCTCGCCGGTCAGCTCGGCGACCGTGACCGAGTCGGTGTTGCCGCGACGGCGCCTGCGCCGACCGCCGACGGGCGGTGCGCCGATCGTGCCGTTCTTTGCCAGCAGCTCGGCGACCGAAATCGGCCGCGTGCTGCTGTAGCTGTCTTCTGGTCCTGTCATCGTGTGTTGCCTCTGGGCTTAGCGGGCCGTCGGTCGGCATCGCGTACGGACATTTCCACCAGTGCGGTTCCGTCGGCTTCGCTGTCGAGTTTCCGCAGAATGAGGCCTTCCCGCAACGCCCACGGGCAGATGTCCACCGTATCTATTGCCAGCGCCCGCATGCTCGCCTCCGCAACCAAGGCTCCGGCAACGATCTGTGGCGCCCGTTCGGCACTCACCCCTTCCAACTCTGCTCGGTCAGCAGCGGTCATCCTAGAGATGAAAGCTATGAGCTGCCTAAGGCCGGTAGCTGTCAGCGTCCTCTTCACCCGAGGTCCCGCGCCCGAAGGGGCGGCACCGGAGAGCCGCGCCAGCGAACGGAAGGTCTTGGAGGTGGCGACAGCGAGGTCGGGGCTACCCGCCTTGAGCAGTTCTGCGCCGGCCTCGGCCAGCTCGGTGTCCAGCCAGTCCCGCAGCATCGCCACCCGTCTGCGGCCCGGCGGATCGTCGGGCAGCCACTCCCTGGTCAGCCGGCCCGCGCCCAGAGGCAGCGACAGCGCCACCTCCGGCGCCTCGTCGACGCCGTTGGACAGTTCGAGCGAGCCGCCGCCGATGTCGATGTTGATGATCCGGCCCGCGCTCCAGCCGTACCAGCGGCGCACCGCGAGGAAGGTGAGCCGGGACTCGTCGACACCGCTGAGCACCTGCAGGGCCACGCCGGTCTCGGCCAGCACCCGGGCCAGCACGTCCTCGGAATTCTTGGCATCGCGCACCGCGGAGGTGGCGAACGCCATCAGCTCCGAGCAGCCGGAGCTGGTGGCGATCTTGGCGAATTCGTCGATGGTGCCGACGAGCTTGTCGGCGCCCTTGCGGGTCAACTTGCCCGACGAATCGATCGCCTCGGCGAGCCGCAGCGAGGCCTTGGTTGAACTCATCGGCGTGGGATGGCCGCCGCGACGGGCGTCCACCACCAGCAGATGGACGGTGTTGCTGCCCACGTCGAGCACACCCAGTCGCACGCTCTCAACCTAACCGGTTCGGGAGTGAACACGCGTCCGCACCGCGGTGTGGCGCTGCCGACATCGACATCACAGGTCGACGTCACAATCATGATCACCGAAATACCCACGCGCTCACGGCCGTGGCTACCTCGCGTCGGGCGGGATCGACGGCTAGCGTTGGACGCTGTGACATCAGAACATCCCGGCGAGGTCGAGCAGGATTTCGCCCGTGAGTGGGTCGAGTTCTACGACCCCGACAACCCCGAGCACCTGATCGCCGCCGACATGACATGGCTGCTGTCGCGGTGGACGTGCGTGTTCGGCACGCCGGCCTGCAAGGGCACCGTCGAAGGGCGGCCCGACGACGGGTGCTGCAGCCACGGCGCGTTCCTGTCCGACAAGGACGACCGCAAGCGACTGGACCGCGCGGTGAAGACGCTGACCGACGATGACTGGCAGTTCCGCAACAAGGGCCTCGGCCCCAAGGGCTATCTCGAAATGGACGAGTACGATGACAAGCCCAACCTGCGCACCCGAAAGTACAAGGGCGCGTGCATCTTTCTGAACCGGCCCGGGTTCAAGGCCGGCATCGGCTGCGCATTGCACACCAAGGCGATCAAGCTCGGTGTCGAGCCGCTGACGATGAAGCCCGACGTGTGCTGGCAGCTGCCGATCCGGCGCACCCAGGAATGGGTCACGCTGGCCGACGGCACCGAGATCCTCAAAACCTGGATCACCGAATACGACCGTCGCGGGTGGGGCGAGGGTGGCGCCGACCTGCACTGGTATTGCACCGGGGACCCTAACGCGCACGTCGGCGCGAAGCAGGTCTTCGAGTCGTATGGGCCCGAACTCACCGAACTGCTCGGCGAGAAGGCGTACGCGGAGCTGTCGGCAATGTGCAAGCGGCGCAGCGGGTTAGGGCTGATCGCCGTGCACCCCGCCACCCGCGCGGCCGAGTAGCGTCCTCAGCCTATCTGATCGGACTCTTCCCCAACGCTTCGCGTGGGTGGGCCCCCAGCTTGCGACGGGAGTACCCCCAACAACGCGGCTCGTTCCTCGCCGCTTGATCGTCGTCCTCAGTCCATCTGATCGGACTCCTCAACGCGGCTCGTTCCTCGCCGCTTGATCGTCGTCCTCAGCCCATCTGATCGGACTCCTCAACGCGGCTCGTTCCTCGCCGCTTGATCGTCGTCCTCAGCCCTCCAGCTTGTAGCCCAGACCGCGCACCGTCACCAGGAGCACCGGGTTGGCCGGGTCGGCCTCGATCTTGCTGCGCAGCCGCTTGACGTGCACGTCGAGGGTCTTGGTGTCGCCGACGTAGTCGGCGCCCCACACCCGGTCGATCAGCTGCCCGCGGGTGAGCACCCGCCCGCTGTTGCGCATCAGGTATTCGAGCAGGTCGAACTCCTTGAGCGGCAACGTGATCGCCTCGCCGTTGACGGCAACGACATGGCGTTCGACGTCCATCCGCACCGGACCGGCCTCCAACACTGCGTCACCGATGCCGAGGTCGTCGGGGTCAGCGCCTCGGCGCAGCACCGCCCGGATCCGCGCGATCAGCTCGCGCGCCGAGTAGGGCTTGGTCACATAGTCGTCGGCGCCGAGTTCCAGCCCGACCACCTTGTCGATCTCACTGTCGCGCGCGGTCACCATGATGACCGGAACGCTGGAGCGCGACCGCAACTGCTTGCACACATCGGTCCCGCTCATCCCCGGCAGCATCAGGTCGAGCAGCACGATGTCTGCGCCGACGCGCTCGAACTCGGCAAGGGCCGACGGCCCGTCGGTCACGATGGTGGCCTCGAAGCCCTCCTTGCGCAGCAGGAACGCCAGGGGATCGGCCAGGGACTCCTCGTCCTCGACGATCAGCACGTTGGTCATTGACGTTCTGTTCCTCTCATTGGTCTGATCGTTCATCCGACTCACCCACGCGATCCGGATAAGCCGGGATCGACAGGGTGAATGTCGATCCAGTGCCCGGCTGACTCCACAGCCGGATGGTTCCGTTGTGATTGGCCGCGACGTGTTTGACGATCGCGAGCCCGAGGCCGGTACCTCCGGTCGCTCGTGATCTGGCCTTGTCCACACGGAAGAAGCGCTCGAACACCCGCTCCTGATCGGCGGCCGCGATGCCGATTCCCCGATCGGTGACGGCGATCTCGATGGTGTCGCCACGGCGCCTGCGACTGATGGACACCGGGGATCCATTGGGAGAGTAGGCGATTGCGTTGGACACCAGGTTGGCCAACGCGGTTACCAGAAGGGGTTGGTCGCCGAGCACTTTATAACCGGTCGGCGCGTCGGTGGTGATGGCGATGTCGGCGTTGTCGGCGACGACCTTGTACCTCGAAAGGGCCTCTCCGACGACGGTGTCGACGTCGACGGCCTCGAGGTCGGGTAGCGGTTCGGCTCCTTGCAGCCGGGACAGCTCGATGAGCTCACCGACCATGTTGGCCAACCGCTTTGATTCGACGAGCATCTTCTCGGCGAACCTGTGCACGTTCTCCGGGTCGTCGGCGGAGGCCAGCAGCGCCTCGGCGAGTACACCCATCGCCCCGACCGGAGTCTTGAGCTCGTGGCTGACGTTGGCGACGAAGTCGCGGCGCGTGGCTTCCATCCGCGCGTGCTCGGACTGGTCGTCCACGTAGACGACGGCGAACCGGCGGTCCTCCTCGGTCAGCAACCGGACGTGGCCCCGCACCGACAGCCCGGACCGGCCGGGGGACGCCCGCCTGCGCGGGGAGAGATCGACCTCGACGTCGTCACCGGTGGCCAGGGTCCGTTGCGCGGCCAGCCAGGCGCGGTCGTCGAGCAGGCGGTCATGCACCAGGCCCAGCTCGCGGGCCCGGTCGTTGGTGTAGACGACGTCACGGTAGGTGTCGACCACGACGATGCCCACCGGCGACAGCGAAACGATGTGGGCGAGCATCTCCGAGACGGTGATTCCGGACTCCTGGGCCGCCCGCCGCTGCCTGCGCTCGACGATCTTCGGCATCAGACCCGCCCCGGCCCCGATACCGATCGCCAGCGCCAGCAGTGCCACGACTGCCGTCAGCAGCAGTGCGGATACCACACTCACGAGCAAATGGTACGAAACCGGTGGACGTCATCCCAGCAGCGTGCGGCCAAATCGGGGCAAGTCACACTGCCACACGCAGGTGTTCGGTTGTCGTTCATCCAGTGTTTGCCCGAAGCCGCCTTTGCCGGGGCTACTTCGCGCCCTGGCTCGCGACTGCCGCGGCGCCGGCGGCGGCTGCCTCCGGGTCGAGGTAGGTGCCGCCGACCACCTGGGGGCGCAGGTCGCCGTCGAGGTCGTAGCGCAGCGGGATTCCGGTCGGGATGTTGAGCCCGACCACGTCCTCGTCGGACATCTGATCGAGGTGCTTCACCAGCGCACGCAGCGAGTTTCCGTGCGCTGCGATCAGCACGGTCTTGCCCGCCCGCAGGTCGGGCACGATCGTCTCGGTGAAGTACGGCAAGAATCGGGCGACCACGTCTTTCAGGCATTCCGTCCTGGGCGGGCCACCGGCGATGTCGGCGTAGCGCGGATCGCCGTCCTGACTGTATTCGCTATCCGACTCGATCGGGGGCGGCGGCGTGTCGTAACTGCGCCGCCACGCCATGAACTGCTCCTCGCCGTAGCGTTCCTTGGTTTCGGCCTTGTTCAGGCCCTGCAGGGCCCCGTAGTGGCGCTCGTTGAGCCGCCAGTCGCGGTGCACGGGAATCCAGTGCCGGTCGGCGGTGTCCAGCGCGAGGTTGGCGGTGGTGATCGCCCGCCGCAGCAGCGAGGTGTACAGCACGTCGGGCTGGCGTTCCAGCTCCTTGATCAGCTCGCCGGCACGGACCGCTTCAGCCCTGCCCTTCTCGGTCAGGTCGACGTCCACCCACCCGGTGAACAAGTTCAGCGCGTTCCATTCGCTTTCGCCGTGGCGCAGCAGGATCAGCGTGGAATCTCCCATGGCGAGAAGACTAGCCCGAGGCCGCCGAGCCGTCTCCGTTGTTCCCGCCGCCCACCTCGTCGTCGTCGATCAGGTGCTCGAACGCGCGCAGGTTCTTCAGCGACTCGCCGCGCGACACCCGCCACTCCCACTCTTTCTGGATGGACGTGCGAAAGCCCAACTCTAGCAACGTGTTAAAGTCGTTGTCGACGGCCTCGAGCACTTGACCGAGGACCCGGTCGATCTCGTCGGCGGTGACCGAGTGCAGCGACATCCGGCCGACGAGGTAGATGTCGCCGACGTTGTCGAGGGTGTAGGCGACGCCGTACAGCCTGCGGTTGCGCTTGAGCAGGAATCGGTACACGCCCTCGTGGTTCTCGTCGGGCTTGCGGCAAACGAACGCCTCGACGCGCACGGAGTGCTCGCCGATGGACAGGATGGTGTTGGTGGTCAGGCGCCGCTCACCGGGCAGTTCGACCACGATGCCGGGCAGGCCGCCGTGCGCCCCTTTGTGACGCGTGCAGACCAGCCCGTTCTCCTTGCAGGCGTCCTCGATGACCTGCTGCACCCGCGTCGTCATGCCCGCACCCCCCGTCGCATCGAGAACCGGCGTCCGGTGCGGCGCGGGGCCGAGTCGAGGCGCCGATGACGGGCGCGGTAGTCCCCGATCGCCCGCCCGTAGCTGGCCAGCAGCCCGTCGACGGTGTCTGCCCACGAGAAGGTGGCGGCGTGCTCGACGGCGGCGCGGCGCATCGTGTCGGGGCCGCGCGCGAAGAGCTCGGCGATCGCGTTCGCCCAGTCCTCGGGGTCGTGGCCGTCGACGAGGGCGCCGGTGACACCGTCGCGGACGGCGACCGGTAGCCCCCCGACTGCCGCGGCCACCACCGGCGTGCCGCACGCCTGAGCTTCGACGGCTACCAGGCCGAACGACTCGGAGTAGCTGGGCACCGCGACCACGTCGGCGGCGCGGTACACGTTGACCAGTTCGTCGCGTGATTGCGGGGGCAGGAACGTCACCCGGTCGGCGATACCCAATTCGTCGGCCAGCCGAACCAGCCCGTCGGGCGCGGCCAAGCCGCTGCCCGAGGGCCCACCGGCGACCAACACACTCACCCTTTGCTCCTGTGCTCCTCGCGTGCGCGACTGCTCCTGCGCTCCTCGCGTGCGCGTCTGCAGCTTGGCGGCCGCCCGCAGCAGCACATCGGGTGCCTTCAGCGGCTGGATGCGACCGACGAACGCGACCACCCGATCGGTGCCGGGGATGCCGAGCGCTGACCGCGCCGCCCGCCGGTCACCCGGGGTGAACGTCTCCAGATCGACCCCGGGATGCACGACGTCGATGCGCGCCGGATCGGCGTGGTGGAGCGAAATCAATTGCTGCGCTTCGTGTTCGGTGTTGGCGATCAACCGATCGGCTTCGTCGACCACCTGCTGTTCGCCGACTGCGCGCAGCGGCGGTTCGGGTGCGTCGCCGTCGGCGAGCGCGGCGTTCTTGACCGCGGCGAGGGTGTGCGCGGTGTGCACAAGGGGCACCGCCCACCGGTCGCGCGCCAGCCAGCCGACCTGACCCGACAGCCAGTAGTGCGAGTGCACGATGTCGTAGTAGCCCGGCTCGTGGGTGGCCTCGGCGCGCAGCACACCGGCGGTGAACGCACACAACTGCGTCGGCAGGTCGTACTTGTCGAGGCCCTCGAAGGGGCCGGCGACGACATTGCGCACCAGCACACCCGGCGCCACCGGCACCGTCGGCTGATCGGCCGACGATGTGGCCCTGGTGAAGATCTCCACCTCGACGCCGCGGCGGGCCATCTGCAACGCGCTCTGCAACACGTAGACGTTCATGCCGCCGGCGTCGCCGGTACCGGGCTGCGCCAGAGGTGACGTGTGCACCGACAAAACGGCCACTCTGCGGGGCTCGTCGGTCGCTAGGCGCACACAGACATGTCTACACCGCGACGGCGCGGCGCCGCCTCAAGCGGTCGCCTCGGGCCTGCGGGCCAGCGCCCGCCGCATCGCGCCGATCGGGTCGGCGTAGATGCCGCCGAGGGAGACCACACCTGCCCCCGCCTCCTGCACCCGGTTGCCGAACGAGGTCACCCGGATGTCGCGCGCGGGCAGCACCGAACGCTCCCGGTAGGCGGCCTCGACGAGGCTCATCCCCTCCGGATACTCGGTGAACGCCTGACCGCCGACCACCAGATCGTCCGGGTTGAGCATGTCGCGCAACAGCGCAACGGCCTCTCCCAGCACCCGTGCCCGCTCGGCGAGCAGGCCGCGGGCCGCCTCGTTGCCCTGCCTGGTCGCCCGCAGGACAGCCGCCATCGTGGACGCCGGACCTTCCGGGGGGATCACGCGGTGCTTGCGCGCGGCGATCAGCACCGCCTCGTCGCTGACCGTCGACTCCAGCGCGCCGGTCCCGCCGAGCAACTCGGAGTGGGCGGGCAGGCCGGCGATCGTTCCCGGGCCGCTGGCCGGCGAATGCACCCGCCCGCCGATGGACAGCGCATAGCCCACGGTTTCGCGGGCGTACACATACAGGCTGGTCGCGTGGGCGGAGGCCCGGCGAGTGCCCAGCAGCAGTTCGGCACCCGCCATCGCGTCGACGTGCGATGCGACCGACACCGGCAGCCCAAGCGTCTCGGCCAGGACGGATCCGACTGGCGCGTCGGCCCAGCCCAGCCGGGGGTGGTCGAGGTAGCCGGTCGCGCTGTCCACGACACCGCCCGCGGCGACGCCGACCCACAGCGGGCGGCGGCGGTGCCAGCGGCTCAAGTAGCGGCGCGCGCTTTCGGCGAGCGACGCAAGGGCGACGGCCTGCGCCCCGCGCGGCGTCGGTGTCTCCACCACGTCGAGCGTGCGGCCGAACAGGTCGGTCGCCACGATGCTGGTGGTCCGCGCGCCGAGGTGGATGCCGAGCGTCAGGAACGGCTCGTGGTTGACCTCGACCGGCACCCGTGGCCTGCCGATCGCCCCGGACACCGCGAGGTCGGCGCGTTCCCGCAGCACCCCGGCGTCCAGCAGCGCGGTCACCTGACGGTTCACCGTCGCGATGGACAGCTGGGTGACCTTCGCGATGACGTCGCGGGCGATCGGGCCGCGCGACCTCGCGGCATTGAACACCGACGCCGCGGCGGCGTCAGCGACGCACAGCGACGGCGCCACGATGTGGTGGCGAGACAGCAGGGCCCGCTTGGTATGGGCGGTGGGGGCCTGGCGGAGTGAGGTGGTGGCGCGCACGGTTGTCCTTCGGTAGTCGGCTGGTGGGTTGCCTCACCTGGCGACTTGTCAGGACAGCGGGAATCCGGACTCGGTCAGGCGCGGCGGGAGCGGCGACAACAACAACACGCACGCCGTGCGCCGATGGCCTGACTACTTGGGGTCACGCCGTGAACTTAGCACAGCCAACTAGTCACGGCCTTGCGGGCCGCTGCCCGTCGGTTTCGTAGAGTTGGTCACATGACGACGCCCGAATCCGACCGCCGGGTCGCGGTGGTCACCGGCGCCAGCGCAGGCATCGGCGAAGCGACCGCGAGAACCCTTGCCGCACAAGGGTTTCATGTGGTCTGCGTGGCGCGTCGCGAGGGTCCCATCACCGACCTGGCCGCGCAGATCGGGGGCACGGCCATCGCCGCCGACGTCACCGACGAGCCTGCGGTGGCGGCGCTGACCGAGCGCCTCGACCGCGTCCACGTGCTGGTCAACAACGCGGGTGGCGCCCGCGGCCTGGAACCCGTGCTGGAGGCCGACATCGAGCACTGGCGGTGGATGTGGGAGGCCAATGTGCTGGGCACGCTGCGGATGACCCGCGCACTACTGCCCAAGCTCATCGACTCCGGTGACGGTCTGATCGTCACGGTGACGTCGATCGCCGCGATCGAGACCTACGACAACGGTTCGGGGTACACGTCGGCCAAACACGCCCAGGGCGCGCTTCACCGCACGCTGCGCGGCGAACTGTTGGGAAAACCCGTGCGGCTCACCGAGATCGCGCCGGGAATGGTGAAGACGGACTTTTCACTGCGCCGGTTCGATGGCGACGAGAAGCGCGCCGACGCCGTCTATCAGGGCGTCACTCCGCTGGTGGCCGAGGATGTGGCCGAAGTGATCGGCTTCGTCGCGTCGCGACCGTCGCACGTCAACCTGGACACCATCGTGATCCGGCCCCGTGACCAGGCCAGCGCGGCGCGCTTCAACCGCACCTAGCGGCTAACCGCCCGGCGGACGACCGTTGACCGGTTGCGGTGCACCCGAGGGAGTGGCGGGGGCCGAACTCGGGATCTCCGTCGGCGGGGCCTGCGAGGACAGCGCCGACATCGACGTCCACTCATCCCAGGACACCGCCCAGTCCCAGATGTCCCCGTCGGCGTAGGACAACTCGATCGAGGTTCCCGAAACCTCGACCGGGTCGCCGTAGATCGCGCTGCTGAAATACTGTTGCGCGTTCTCCAGGTTGAGGTTGATACAGCCGTTGGTGACGTTCGTGTTACCTTGCGCGCCAATGCTGTTGGGGTTGCAGTGAATGAACTCGCCGTTGTTGGAGATTCGCACGGCGAAGCGCTCGTGCACGTTGCTGTAGCCGGCGGCAGGGTTGGACATGTAGAAGTCTTCGTACTTCTCGCTGACCACGTGGGTACCGCTGCGGGTGATGTTGCGCGGCAGGTCGCCTTCGCCGTAGCTGCACGGGAAGTCCATGATGACGCCGTCGTCGGTGATCACCTGGATGCGATGCGAGCTGGCTTCGGCCTTGACGACCTGGCGCCGGCCGATCGCGAAGTTAAGTGAGATGTCCTGGGTGCCGTAAGCGCCGTCGCCGAACTTCACCCCGTACAGCTTCGCTTCGACGTTCACCTTGGCGCCCGCCGGGTAGTAGTCCTTGGTGCGGTAGTGCACCCGCGATCCGCCCACCTCGTCGGGCAACCAGGCCCAGCTGCCCTCGACCGGCGGGTCGGTGGTCACGTGCAGCGCCTTCTCCACCGCGACCCTGTCCTCGTCGTCGATCGACGCGTCGAACTGAAGGATGATCGGGACCGCGACGCCGACGACCTGATCGTCGGCGAGCTGGAACTGGCCGTCGACCTGAGTAGACGGGTCGATGGTCGAGAATTTGCCCTCGACCGGCAGCGCCTTGCCGTCGCGGCCCACCACGGAGCCGGTCCAGGTGTACTCGACGCCGTAGCCGAGCGGCTCGGTGACGGTGAACGCGGTGCGTTCGCGATTGATCGCGCCCGCGACCGCCTTGCCTTCGGCATTGCTCAGGGCGACCCGCTGCAGCCAGCCGTCACGGACCTCGAGGCGCACCGGAGAGGTCGGCACCACGTCGGCGGCGGCATTGGCCGGTGTATAGGTCAGCGACGGCGCTGCAGGTGCCTCGGCGGTCTGCGACGGCTCGTTCGACTTGCCGGCGCAAGCGGCCAGGACGCCCGGCGCAACCACGCCGACCGCAAGCGCGGTCAGAGCCCGGCGCCGATTGAGTGTCGGCGGCACCGGTTCAGAGCGCGGGCCAGGTATCACGTGTTCCAAAGATACCTAGAGTGCAGCTCCAATCAGAATCGGCTCGGGTGTGAGTTCGATCCCGAACTCGGCCGCGACACCGTCGCGCACCGCTCTGGCCAGCGCAATCACGTCGGCCGCGGTGGCTTTCCCGCGATTGGTCACAGCCAGCGCATGCTTGGTGGACAGCCGCGCAGGCGCCTCGTCGCCCGGATAGCCCTTGCCGAAGCCGGCCTGCTCGACGAGCCAGGCGGCGGCGAGTTTCACGCCGTCGGGAGCCGGATAGCTGGGCACGAGTGCGGTCGAGCGGCGCTGGATCCGGTCGAAGTCGGCGGGTGTCACGATCGGGTTGGTGAAGAACGAGCCGACACTCCAGGTGTCGTGGTCGGCCGCGTCGAGCACCATGCCCTTGCGCCTGCGCAGCGCCAACACGGCCTCACGCACCGCGGCCGGCTCGGCGCGGGCACCCGGTTCGACGCCGAGCGCCGCGGTCAGCTCTCCGTAACGCAACGGCGCGCTGCGGCCACCGGCGTCAAGCACGAATTCGACCTCCACCGCGATCACGGCGTCGGAGTGCCTGAGAATGCTTGTCCGGTAACCGAATTCGAGCTCATCGCCGTCGACCCAGCGGTCTTCCCCGGTGGCGCGGTCGAGGAGGCGGACCCGCCGGATCGTGTCGGAGACCTCGGCCCCGTACGCGCCGACGTTCTGCACCGGCGTGGCGCCCGTCGAGCCCGGAATGCCCGAGAGGCACTCGAGACCGCCGAGGCCGTGCTCGAGCGCGGCGACGACGACGTCGTCCCACACAGCGCCCGCCTCGGCCCGCACGACGTTGCCGTCGACGCTGATGCCCGCGTTGGCCAACCGGACCACCGTCAGGTCGGGGATGTCGTCGGCCAGCACGACGTTGGAGCCGCCGGCCAGCACCAGCACAGGCCCGCCGGCCTCCGATTCACGGGTCAGGGCGCGGATGACGGCGACGACCGCATCGGTGGTCCCGCAGGTGACCAGGCGGCGCGCGACCGGGCCGACGCGCAGGGTGGTCAGCGGTGCGAGGGGCACCTCCTCTGCAACAGGCAGACCCCCTAGCAGCGAACTGACCACGGGCCGTAACGGTAGCCTGGCCAGCTATGCCGCGCTCATTCGACATGACCGCCGAGTACGACGGCAGCGTCGAACACGTCCATCGGGCATTCAGCGATCAGACGTATTGGCTCGCGCGGCTGGCCGACTCCGGCGCGGACCGGGCGACGCTGGACTTGATGGAGGTCGGTGAGGACGGCGAAGCCGGGGCCATCCGGATCAAGACCACCCAGGTGCTGCGCGCCGACCGGCTGCCCGGCATGGTGGCGCAGTTCCATCCGGGCGACCTGGCGATCGTCCGCGAGGAGATGTGGAGTCCCCTCAGCGGCGGCACGGCGTCGGCCACGGTGACCGGTGCCATTCCCGGCGCGCCCGTCTCGCTGACGGGCAACGCCGAGCTGGCGTCTGCGGGCAGCGGTGGCTCCCGCTTGCACTTCACCGTGACCGTCGAAGTGCGAATCCCTTTGGTGGGCGGCAAAGTCGAGAACTTCATCGGCAGCCAGCTCGTCGAGTTGGTGATCGCCGAGCAGCGGTTCACCACGGCGTGGATCAAGGACAACCTGTAACCCGCCGCTAACCTGGTGTTATGGCACGCCGGATGGACTACAGGATCGCGTTCGACGCGCCGGCGGAGAAGATCTACCAGGACTTCACCAGCCGCCGGTACTGGGAAACCCTGATGGACGCCTACCGGTTCCTCACCCCGCAGTCCGAGATCACGACGTTCGCGGCCGACGGGTCGGGGACCGACATCGTCTTCCGTCAGGTTCTACCGCGCATGTACCTTCCGCCGATCGCGCGCGCCCTGATGCCCGTCGACATGGTGATCACCCGCGAGCAGCACTTCGACCCGTACGACCACGCCGACAGACGGGGCAACGGCACCTACCGAGCCAGCGTCCCGCACGGGCCGGGCAGCTTCACCGGCCGATACATCCTCACCGAGACCGACAGCGGCAGCGAGCTTCGGCTCGTCAGTGTCTGCAAGGTGCACATCCCGCTCGTCGGCGGGGTGCTCGAGGATCTGATCCTTCATCACATCAAGCAGCTGTTCGACGCCGAGGAGGCATTCACCGCCGACTGGATCGCCAAGCACCACTAGCGCCGACGACGGCCGCGGCGCGCCGCGCGGATCAGGGCCAACGGCCGTCGACGCCCTAAAATTCAGGCCATGGGCGCTCCGGTCGGACAGCTGACGCGGGGCACCACCGGGCACAACCGGCTGCGTCGCTGTGACCGCTGGCTGGTGCATTCGCCGCGGATCCGCACGGCGCTGCAATCGGCGGCCGACCCGCTGGTCGTCGATCTCGGCTTCGGCGCCTTGCCGGTGACCACCTTGGAGCTGGCGAGCCGGCTGCGCACGGTGCGTGTCGACGTGCGGGTGATCGGCCTGGAGATCGACCCCGACCGGGTGGAAGCGGCGCGAGTCGCCAAGCAGGACGCCGTCGAGTTCGGTCTCGGCGGCTTCGAGTTGGCTGGTCACCGTCCGGTGCTGGTGCGGGCCTTCAACGTGTTGCGGCAGTACCCGGAGGACGCCGTCGACGAGGCCTGGTCACTGATGAGGGCACGGTTGGCGCCCGGCGGCGTGATCATCGACGGGACCTGTGACGAGATCGGAAGGCGTTGCGGCTGGGTGATGTTGGACGGCGAGGGGCCGGTCAGCCTGACGCTGGCGTGCGACCCGTTCGCGATCGGGAAACCGTCGGATCTGGCCGAGCGACTTCCGAAAGTGCTCATCCACCACAATGTTTCGGGTCAGCCCGTCAACACGCTGTTGGCCGCCGCCGATCACGCCTGGGCCAGCGTCGCGGGCCACGGCGTGTTCGGTCCGCGCGAGCGGTGGCGCGCGATGCTCAACATGCTGCGCGAAGACGACTGGCCCGTCGAACCGCCCCGCCGCCGCATGCGAGACGGCGTCCTCACGGTGCCGTGGGCTACTGTTGCCCCGCCTCGGCCCTGACCAACTCCGGTTCGGCTGTCTCCGCGTCGTCGAGTGCGTCGTCGACGTCCTGTGCCACCTGAATGTCGAGCCCGCGGATCGGTGCGGGCGGCATCACCAAAGCGATTGCCACGTAGGTGATCAACGACGCCGCGAACGCGATGAACGTCGGCCAGCCGTCGAACGACGCGTCGAACACGCCGTTGGGGATGTAGAGGATCGTGTTGTCGAGGCCGTACATCGTCGGCGTCATCGCGAACAGCACCAGGCGCACGGTCAGGCCGACGACAATCGACACCAGTGCGGCGGCGGCGGTGCCCTTGCGCCACACCAGCCCGAGGATGAACGGCACCACCAGGCAGGCCAGCAGTAGATCGAAGGCGAGCGTCAACAGGATTCCGGTCTGCTTGACATAGATCGCGATCGCGATCGCGACGAAAGTCGCAGGCACCATCGCCATCCGCGTCGCCCACAGCAGTGGATCGCGTTTGCCCGTCACGTGCACCCGCCGGACACCGCCGAGGTTGCGCACCGAGACGTTGGAGATCGCCAGGATGGCGCCGTTGGCGGTGCTCATGGAAGCCCCGACCAAACCGCACAGGACGACGATCGTGAGTGCCAGCGGCGCATAGCGATTCAGCAATTCGAACAGGATCGGGCCGTCGAGCTCTGCGGGCATGAATGACTTCGCCGAGAGCACCACGATGCCGAACGGTACGCAGATGGCCACCACCCCGGTCGCCGCGCCGAAGCAGGCGCGGCGCGCCGTCTCGGGCGACTTCGCCGCGAAGATCCGCTGCATGAAGTCGATCGCGACGATGTCGCCGATGCCGAGAGCGACGAGCGTCGCCCAGTTGACGGTGGCCCCCTGGGCCGGATCGGTCATCTGACCAAGGTCCAGCGGGCCCATGCCGGCCTCAATCGCGATGCCGTGGGTGACGGCCATCCAGATGAGCAGTCCGACCGCGCCGACGAGCACCAGTGACATCTGGATGATCGCCGTGTACGCGTCGGCGATCAGTCCACCGGTGCCGGTGTAGGCGACGGCCAGGATCGCGATGATGACCGCACCGAGCCAGTACGGGATGCCGAGGAAGTAGTTGAACAAGAACCCGCCGGCCACCAGGTTGCCGGCGACCAGCAGGCAGAAGCCGACGATGAGCATCAGCGACGCGACCGCCTCCACCTGCCTGCCGAAGCGCAATCGGTAGTAGTCCGGGAACGACGTCAGCCCCATCCGGTTCATCGGCTTGGCGAAGAACAGGCCCGTCAGGAACAGGCACAGCGCAAGTCCCAGCGGCAGGCAGGCGCCCGCCCAGAAGCCGAACTGGGACGCCAGGTCGGTATTGCCCAGCGTCGCATTGGTGTCGACGGCCGAGCCCATCAACGCGCCGCCGACCAACATGAGCGGCAACATCCGGCCGCCCACAAGGAAATTGGCGCTGTCGCCGGCTACTCGCTTCGAGACCAGGAATCCGACGAGCACGACGAGCGCGATGCTGATTCCGACACCGAGAAGAATCATCTGGGGAGCCTCCCGACGCGAGGTGGAGCCTCCCGGGTTTTTGTCCCGCCGTGGAGCGGCCTGCCTCGTCGCCGACCGCCTGCGTCTCTCGGACCAGACCCGAATGACCGGCGGAACCCTAGACGCGCCTCACAAGTGACTGTGAGTCGCTCTACAGCGAAACCCCGTTGCGTTACCGCCGAAGGCGCCACTCGTTAACGCCGTGTTGCATCTCCGGGTGGCGGCGACGGCGCCGGCGTGCAAACAATGATCGGCAGAAGCCGCGGGCGGCTTCCCGGACGAGGTGCGTCGTACCCGGTATGCGACAAGACGGCGCGTGAGGAGTTCCCGTGCCCGATGAGCCGCTTGCGCGAAGAGAAGACAGTACCGACCAACCTCTCAATGCCGAAGGCGCCTGGGCCCAGCAGGCCGAGGCGCGCCTTCCTGAACGTCGCGAGCGCGAGGAGATCGAACGTGGGCTCGCCCACGGACTGGAGGCGGCGCCGACGATCACCGACCGCAGGATCTCCACCTTCGTGCGCGGGGAGTTGCCGCACTTCGCCGGCGAGCGGGGCACCTTCCTGAAATGCCCGTTCGTCGAAGACGTGCACGAGGTGGACGACGCAGAGGTGGCGATCTTCGGGGTGCCGCTCGACGCGGGCGCCACCTACCGGCCCGGCACCCGGTTCGGCCCGCAGGGCATCCGGCGGTCGACCAACCTGTTCGGCACCTACAACTACGAGTCGGGCGTCGACTTGCGCGAGCAGCTCAACATGGTCGACATCGGCGACGTGTTCACCATCCCGGGCAATCTGGAGAAGTCGTTCGACCAGATCAGCCAGGCCATGGCGCATGTCGTTTCCAGGGGCGTGATGCCGGTGGTGCTCGGCGGCGACCACTCCATCGGCTTCCCCACGGTCCGCGGGTTGACCCCATACCTGGACGGCAACGTCGGCATCATCCACTTCGACCGGCACGTGGACACCCAGGAGTCCGACCTCGACGAGCGGATGCACACCACGCCGTGGTTCCACGCCACCAACATCCGCAACGCGCCCGCGACGAACCTGGTACAGATCGGCATCGGCGGCTGGCAGGCGCCCCGGGCGGGCGTCAAGGTCGGTCGGGAGCGTCAGTCGACGGTCATCACCGTCGGCGACGTGGAGCGCGTCGGGGTGGAGAAGATCGCCGAGATGGCGCTCGAGATCGCGTGGAAGGACGCCAAGGCGGTGTACCTGTCCTTCGACATCGATGTCATCGACGCGGGGTTCGTTCCCGGCACTGGTTGGCCCGAGCCCGGCGGCCTGCTGCCGCGCGAGGCGCTCAACCTCGTCAAGATGGTCTCCGAGCCGGGCCTGGCCGGTCTGGAGGTGGTCGAGTGTTCGCCGCCCTACGACTGGGCCGAACAGACCGCGCTTTTGAGCTCGCGGGTGATCCTCGACAGCCTGGCGGCGCAGGTGCGCTCCGGCAAGCTCGGCAACAAGGCGGCCGCACAGGACCGAGTCGCCTGGGGGCCGTGACGGCGGCTCTACTCTGGAGCTATGCGAATCGCGGTGGCGCAGATCCAGAGCGGCACCGAGCCGGCGGCCAACCTGAAGATCGTCGAGGACTACACGCGACGGGCCGCCGACGCGGGTGCGCGCCTTGTGCTGTTCCCCGAGGCCACCATGTGCCGGTTCGGGGTGACACTGGCCGCGGTGGCCGAACCGCTCGACGGGCCATGGGCCGACGGCGTCCGGTCCATCGCGTCAGGCGCGGGCGTCACCGTCGTCGCCGGGATGTTCGCGCCTTCCGACACCGGGGACGGTCGCGTCACCAACACCTTGATCGCCGCCGGGCCCGGTGTCGACGCCCACTACGACAAGATCTACCTGTACGACGCGTTCGGGTTCACCGAGTCGCGCACCGTCGCCCCCGGCCGCGAACCGGTGGTCATCGAGGTCGCCGGCGACTCCGGCCCTGTTCCTGTCGGGCTGAGCCTCTGCTACGACATCCGCTTCCCCGAGCTCTACGTCGAGCTGGCGCGCCGCGGTGCGCAGCTGATCACCGTGCACGCGTCCTGGGGCGCGGGACCGGGCAAGCTCGACCAGTGGACGTTGCTGGCGCGAGCACGGGCGCTGGACACCGGCAGCGTCATCGCAGCGGTCGGGCAGGCCTATCCGGGCGACGAGATCGCCGCGACGGGGCCGACCGGAGTGGGCGGCAGCGTCGTCGTCTCCCCGCTGGGCGACGTGATCGACGCGGCAGGGCCCGATCCGTCGCTGCTCGTCACGGACGTCGACACCGGTGCCGTGCAGACCGTCCGGGACACGATCGCGGTGCTGCGCAACCGGGCGGACTTCGCCCATGTGGATAGGGCAGAATCGCGGGGGTGACCGATCCCTGGGCTCGCCCGGCCAACCAGAACCCGCCTGGCGCGGCCCCGCAAGGGCCCCCTCCTCCGCAGTTCCCGCCTAGCGCACAGGGAGCACCGGGCGCACCCGGGGAGCAGGCGGACGGCTCAACGTCGGGGCGGATCAAGAGGCTCTTCCGTGACCCGCTGACCATCGTGCTGGTGGTCGTCATCGTGGTGGCGCTGATCGCGGCCGGCGTGCTCGCCGCGGAGCTCTACGCGCGCAACCGCGCCGACGACGTGGTCGCCGCTGCCACCGAGTGCGTGGTGCAGGACGACGTCACGGTGTCGTTCGGGGCGACGCCCTTCCTTCTCCAGCACATGGCCGGGCATTACGGCAACATCTCGATCGAGACCGCGGGAAACCAGATCCGCGATGCCAAGGGCATGAAGGCCCAGGTCAACATCGACGATGTGCGACTGCAGGACACCGGGAACTCGAAGGGCACGATCGGTGCGCTGAACGCGACGATCACCTGGACGGCCGACGGCATCAAACAGACTGTGCAGGACTCGATCCCGGTGGTCGGCGGCTTCGTCACCGGCGTGAAGACGCATCCGTCCGACGGCACCATCGAGCTGGAGGCGGCGCTGGGCAGCAGCATCACCACCAAGCCGACAGTGCAGGACGGCGGGCTGGCGCTGCAGGTCGTCAACCTCAGTGGGCTGGGCTTCACGCTTCCGCGGGAGACGGTGCAGCCCGCCCTGGACGCGTTCTCCACCCAGCTGACCAAGAACTATCCGCTCGGCATCCATGCCGACGACGTCAAGGTCACCGATACCGGTGTGGTGGCGCGCTTTTCGACCAAGAACGCATCGATCCCCGCAGGCAACGACGACCCGTGCTTCGCCGGCCTCTGAGCCGACTGGCTATGTGACCAACCCGTCGAGCACCGCGCGGGTTCCCGAGAGCCCGAGGCGGGTCGCGCCGGCATCCAGCATCGCCACCGCGTCCTCCGCGGTGCGGATGCCGCCACTGGCCTTGACCCCGACGCCGCCGACCGCGGCTGCCATCAGCGCGACCGCGTGCACCGACGCGCCGCCGCTGGGGTGAAATCCGGTGGAGGTCTTGACGAAGTCAGCCCCCGCTTCGGCGGCGACGCGGCACACGGCCGTCAGGGCGTCCTCGTCGGCCAGGCTCAGGATCGCCGCCGACTCGACGATCACCTTGAGCACCGCGCCGGGTACGGCGGCACGCACGGCGGTGACATCGGCCCGCACGGCATCGAAGTCCCCGCACACGGCGGCCCCGACATCGATGACCATGTCGATCTCGTCGGCGCCGGCCGCCACCGCCCGCACGGCCTCGAGAGCCTTGACCTCCGAAACATGTTTGCCTGAGGGAAATCCCACGACGGACGCGACGTGCAAACCGGCGGGTGCCGCGGCCCTCGCGACCGCCACCATCGAGGGTGACACGCAGACGGCGTACACCCTCAGCGCGACGGCCCCGGCCACCAACGCCGTCATATCCTGTTGCGTCGCTTCGGGTTTGAGCAGCGTGTGGTCGACGACCGCGGCCACGTCGTCGCGGCTGCGTGTCGACGGCACTAGAACGGTTCTTCTGTGCCGCCGGGATTGCAGTGTGCCGCGATCATCTGGTCGCCGGAGACCTGCGGCCGCCACGGTTCGAGATTCCAGCTCGTCTTGCCGGGTTCGGCGACTTCGGCGTATTGCCAGTGGCACATGAACTGCTCACGCATACCCGGAATGTCGGCGTCTGGAGACAGCGTCAGCACTTCGCTCCACGCCTCGTCGGCCTGTGCGGTGGTGCCGAAATCGGTGGACGCGACGCGCGCCGCCTGCGTCGGGTAGACGCGAAGGCTGGAAAGGTCGCCCCACTTGGCCCATTCGGCGCCGGCGACGTAGGGCGGCCCCGGCACGGAGTCGGCCGCCGCTGGGGACGCGAGCGTGAGGGCAGCAGTCATGGCCACTGCCGAGGCGGCAAGGGTGCGCAGCATCCCGCTACCGCGACTTTCCCTGGATCTCGAGGAGTTTGGGCCGGACGTCGACCAGATAGATGCCGGAGGCGACGGCCGCGATTGCGGCCCCGAACGGATCGCGGAACACCAACAGCAGAAGCACGCTGCCGCCGATGATCAGCAGCCAGACCGGCTTGGTGAGCTTGCCTGCCGCGGTGTAGGCGTCGGGCCGCTGCATGGCTGCGTGCACGAACGCATAGGCCGCAACGGCGAATGCGAGAACGACGAGCACCAAGACGATGACGCCCGCAAGGTCGGCAAGGATCACCTCACCAGCCTATGCGGGCGCCACCGTCGGCGTCGAATTTACTTCTGGGTGACCTTCTTGGCCGGAGCCTTCTTGGCCGGAGCCTTCTTGGCCGGGGTCTTCTTGGCGGGAACCTTCTTGGCGCTCTGCTTGACCGGGGCCGCAGACTTCTGCGCCTTCTTGGGCAGCTCGACGCCGACCAGCTTGGCGGCACGCTCGCCGACCGCGCGGGTCTGGCTGGCAACATTGCCCAGCGCTCCCTGGGTCAGCTCGACGGCCTGGTCGGTGTAGCTCTCGACGCGACCGGCGGCCTCTTCGAGGGCCGGCTGGTTGCGCAGCCGCTCTAGGGCGGCTTCGCCACGCTCGACGAGCTTGTTGTAGGTGGTCTGCGCGGCGTCGGCGTAGCTCTCGGCGAACTTGCGCAGCTCCTCTGAGGTGAGCCGGTCGCGGAGGTCGCCGAACTGGCTGGGCAGATCCTCCTGCAACCGGTTCAGCCGGGCGCGGCTTCCCTCGACGCGCGCCTCGGCGTCGCTGCGAGCGTCGCCGGCACGGTCGCGCAGGGTCGCGACGATCTCGTTGACCCGCTCGAGGGCCAGGTCGGCAGCGCCCACCGCGGCGAGCAGCGGAGCCTTGAGGTCGTCAACGTTGGGCTGGGTGTTCTTCTGGGGAGTCTTCTTCGCCATCTCGATACTTCCTTTCACTGATTTCTTACGCTCGGTAATCGTCATCGCGCAGCAGCGCTTCGTCGTGAGTCAGTCAGTCGCCGGCTCCTCATCCATGTGGCTGTCTTCCTGGACGAGAACGGCTTCGTTCTGTTCACAAAACGATGTGTAGATGTCGAGCAGCACCTGCTTCTGCCGCTCGGTGATCGCCGTGTCGGTGACGATCGCGTCGCGAACCTCGTTGGTCTCGCTGGGCTCGAGGATTCCGGCCCTGATGTAGAGCACTTCCGCGGATACCCGCAACGCTTTGGCGATCTGACTCAACACGTCGGCTGAGGGCTTGCGCAATCCCCGCTCGATCTGACTCAGGTAGGGATTGCTGACGCCGGCCTTCTCGGCAAGCTGCCGCACCGACACCTGGGCCGCCTCGCGCTGCGTGCGGATGAAGCTCCCGATGTCCTGGGCAGCGGTGGAGACCACGTCGACCAGTTTTTCGTCCTGCGGCATGGGTCACCCCCTGGTGCGTCGGGTATCCGGTAGTACGACAATCCCCACGGTACGACGGGGTGCTAACTTTTGCAAGCACTAGTTAGCGCAGGTCAGAACAATAGCTGAGCTATCGAATAGATGGCCAGGCCGGCCAGCGCGCCCACGACCGTGCCGTTGATCCGGATGAATTGCAGGTCACGGCCGACGTGGAGTTCGATGCGCCTGCTGGCCTCGTCGGCGTCCCACCGTTCGATCGTGTCGGTGATCACCGTTGTGATCTCCGCCCCATACTGGGTGACGAGGTGCTGGGCCGCCCGGATGATCCAGTTGTCCACCTTGTCGCGCAGGTCGCCATCGTCGCGCAGCGATTCGCCGATGTGCACGACCGAGTCCGCGATGCGGGTGCGCAGCGCCGACGACGGGTCGTCCACCGACTCCAGGATCAGCCGCTTGAGCGTGTTCCATGCGGTCTCGGCGGCCCGGGTGACCTCGTCGCGCGCCATCAACTGCTCTTTGACCTTCTCGGCCCGCGAGATCGTCGCCTCGTCGTGCTGCAGGTCGTCGGCGAACTCGAACAGGAATCTGGTGGCCGAACGCCGCAGTTCGTGGTCCGGGTTGCGCCGGACCTTGTCGGTGAAGTCCATCAGCTCACGGTGGATGCGGTCGCCGACGAGATGGTCCACCCAGCGCGGCGACCAGGTCGGCGAATCGCGCTCCACCACCCGTTCGATGATCTCGCCGGCGTTCAGCGACCATTGGAACGCCCGGTCGGCCAGCAGCTGGATCAGGGCTTCCTGCCGGTTCTCCGCCAGCAGCGTCGACAGCACCCGGCCCACCGGCGGGCCCCACTGCGGCTCGGCGAGGCGCTTGACGATCATCCGGTCGAACACGTGCTGGACGTCCTCGTCGCGTAGCATCTCGACCCCGACGCGCAGCACCGTGGACGCCTCGGCGGCGACCCGCTCCGCGTGCGCGGGCTCCGACATCCACTTGCCGAGCCGGCCCGCGACCTCGGCGTCGCGCAGCTTGGCCTCGATGACTTCCGGGGACATGAAGTTCTCGCGAACGAACGCGCCCAGCCCCTCGCCCAGCTGGTCCTTTTTGCGCTTGATGATCGCGGTGTGCGGAATCGGTATCCCCAGGGGATGCTTGAACAGCGCCGTGACCGCGAACCAGTCGGCCAGCGCACCGACCATGCCCGCCTCCGAGGCGGCGGCGACATAGCCGGCCCACGCGCCCGCACCGTTGGCCTCCGCCCATCGGCAGACCAGAAACAGCACCGTGGCGCCGATCAGGAAACTCAGCGCGACGACCTTCATTCGCCGCAGGCCACGGCGGCGTTCGGCGTCGGCGGCGGCGTCGGCGCCGGCCAGCGATTCGGCGAAGCTCAGCCGCTCGGTCGGTGCCGGCAGGCCCGCCGGCCCGCGGCCTGGAGCGTCTGTTCTGTGTGCCACTCCTCCATCATCCGCTACAACTCCCGATATAAGCCCGTGCCAACGAGGCTCGCGTCGCCCTTCGGCCGTAGTATCGAGTTGATCTAGGGAACGGACTAGCGCGATAGTGGCACAGCAGACGCCGCCCGGGGCGGTCAAAACCGATGGACGCAAACGTCGCTGGCACCAACACAAGGTGGAGCGCCGAAACGAACTGGTAGATGGCACCCTGGTTGCCATCCGACGGCGCGGCAGCAATGTCAGCATGGACGAGATCGCCGCCGAGATCGGGGTGTCGAAGACCGTCCTCTACCGATATTTCGTCGACAAGAACGACCTGACGACCGCGGTGATGATGCGGTTCGCACAGACCACCCTGATTCCGAACATGGCCGCCGCGCTGTCGAGCAATATGCAGGGCTACGAGCTGACGCGCGAAGTCATCCGGGTGTATGTCGAGACGGTGGCCGCCGAGCCAGAGCCGTACCGGTTCGTGATGGCCAACAACTCGGCCAGCAAGAACAAGGTCATCGCCAACAGCGAAGAGATCATCGCCCGCATGCTGGCGGTGATGCTTCGCAGGCAGATGAACGACGTCGGCATGGACACCGGCGGCGTCGAACCGTGGGCGTATCACACGGTCGGCGGGGTCCAATTGGCAACGCACTCGTGGATGTCGCATCCGCGGATGAGTTCTGACGAGCTGATCGACTACCTGACCATGCTGTCCTGGAATGCGCTGTGCGGCATCGTCGAGGTCGGTGGCTCGCTGGAGAAGTTCCGGCAAATGGCACACCCGTCGCCGGTTTTGCCGCCACAATTGCTCAAACGATGAGCAAATCCGAAGATCTGCCCGAACCGTGGACACACGAACCACACGACTTTCTGGTGTATCGCGACGGCAACACGGTCGCCGACTTCGACACCAGCGCGACACCGGGTTTCGAGGGTAAGAAGGCCGACGCCGCCAAGCTGCAGCCGGAGCGCAACGCGCGATTCGCCGAACTGCAAGAGATGCTGTATGCCAACAGCGAGGGGGCCGGCGACAACAAGTCGCTGCTTCTCGTGCTGCAGGGCATGGATACCGCAGGCAAGGGCGGAATCGTCAAACATGTTGTCGGAGCTGCCAATCCGCAAGGAATCCGATACCACGCGTTCGGGGTTCCGACGGAGGAAGAGCGCAAGCACAACTACCTGTGGCGGATCCGGCGCGCGCTGCCGACGGCAGGCAATATCGGTGTCTTCGACAGGTCTCACTACGAGGACGTGCTCGTCGTGCGGGTACACGACCTGGTACCACCCGACGTCTGGGCCAAGCGCTACGACGAGATCAACAAGTTCGAGAAGGGCCTCGTCGACAACGGCACGACGATCGTGAAGGTGGCGATGTTCGTCTCGCTCGACGAGCAGCGCAAGCGGCTGGCCAAGCGCCTCCGCCGGCCCGACAAGTACTGGAAGTACAACCCGAGCGATGTCGACGAGCGGCAGGTGTGGCCGAAATACCAGGAGGCCTACCAGACCATGCTGGAGAAAACCTCCACCGACCACGCGCCGTGGCACGTGATCCCGTGCGACCGCAAGTGGTACAGCCGGCTGGCGATCCTCGAGCTGCTGATCGAAGCGCTCGAAGGGCTCGACTTGTCGTGGCCGCCACCCGATTTCGATGTCCAAGCGGAGAAGAAGCGGCTCGCTGAAGCCTAGCGGCCGCCGAGAGTGCATTCACGTCGCCGAGCGTGCGCCTGCGGCGAGAAAACGGCTCACATGCCGCCAGGAACGCACATTCGACGAGACTCAGTACGAGTAGAAGCCCTTACCGGCCTTCTTTCCGAGCTGACCCGCTTCGACCATCCGCAACAGCAGCGGCGGCGGCGCGTAGTTCGGGTCCTTGTATTCGGCGTACATCGAGTCCGCGATGAGCTTCATGGTGTCCAGGCCGATCAGGTCGGACAGCCGCAGCGGTCCCATCGGATGCGACAGCCCGGCGACCACGGCCGTGTCGATGTCCTCGACGGTCGCGACGCCCGCCTCAGCCATCCGGATCGCCGAGAGCAGGTAGGGCACCAGCAACGCGTTGACGATGAAACCCGACCTGTCACCACACCGCACCACCTTCTTGCCGAGCACATTGCTCGCGAAATCCTCGGTGCGGGTCAACGCCTCGTCGGAAGTGACCAGCGTGCTGACCAGCTCGACGAGCGGCAGCACCGGCACCGGATTGAAGAAGTGCAGACCGAGCACGCGACGCGGATTCCTCGTTGCTGCAGCGATTTTCATGATCGGGATGCTGGAGGTGTTCGACGCCAGGACGGCGTCGGGATCGGTGATGAGCTCGTCGAGCTGGGCGAAGATCTTGGCCTTGACCGTCTCGTCCTCCACGACCGCCTCGATCACCAGCTGCCGATCGGTGAGGTCGTCGAGGCTCGTCGTGAATGTCAGCCTTGCGAGTGCGGCGTCGCGGTCGGCCTCGCTGAGCTTGCCCTTGTCGGCGGCCCGCTCGAGCGATTGAGTGATGCGCTTGCGGCCGGCGACGATCAGCTCCTCGTTCGGCTCGTAGACCACGACGTTCGCGCCGGCCTTCGCCGATACCTCGACGATGCCGGAGCCCATCTGTCCGGCGCCGACGACGCCTACCCGGTCAATGCTCACGTGATCTCCTAACAGCCGCAGACCCCGCTCAAGAAACCCGAGCGGGGTCTGTGCTGTCAACTAGTGCGACGCGCGAACGTGCGCGATCGCTGATTCTCCGCGGCGTGTCGCGCAGCAGACGCGCACGGTCGCGGAAGCCGTCAGTGGAACTGACCCTCTTCGGTCGAGCCCGTCAGCGCAGTGGTCGACGACGTCGGATCCACCGTGGTGGCGATCCGGTCGAAGTAGCCTGCGCCGACCTCGCGCTGGTGCTTGGTCGCCGTGTAACCGCGCTCCTCGGCGGCGAACTCGCGCTCCTGCAGCTCGACGTAGGCGCTCATCTGGTTGCGGGCGTAGCCGTAGGCCAGATCGAACATCGAGTAGTTCAGGGCGTGGAAGCCCGCCAGCGTGATGAACTGGAACTTGAAGCCCATCGACGCCAGCTCCTTCTGGAACTTCGCGATCGTCGCGTCGTCGAGGTGCTTGCGCCAGTTGAACGACGGCGAGCAGTTGTAGGCCAGCATCTGGTCGGGGAACTCCGACTTGACGCCCTCGGCGAACTTCGCCGCCAGCTCGAGGTCGGGCGTGCCGGTCTCCATCCAGATCAGGTCGGAGTACGGCGCGTACGCCTTGGCGCGCGCGATGCAGGGCTCGAGACCGTTCTTGACGCGGTAGAAGCCTTCCTTGGTGCGCTCACCGGTGATGAACGGCTGGTCGCGCTCGTCGACGTCGCTGGTGATCAGCGTGGCGGCCTCGGCGTCGGTGCGCGCGATGACCACCGTCGGCACGTCGGCGACGTCGGCGGCCAGGCGCGCCGAGGTCAGCGTGCGGATGTGCTGCTGGGTTGGGATGAGCACCTTGCCACCGAGGTGACCGCACTTCTTCTCCGACGCCAGCTGGTCCTCCCAGTGCGATCCCGCGACGCCCGCGGCGATCATGGCTTTCTGCAGCTCGTAGACGTTGAGCGCACCGCCGAAGCCGGCCTCACCGTCGGCGACGATCGGGGCCAGCCAGTTCTCGACGGATGTGTCGCCCTCGACCTTGGCGATCTCGTCCGCGCGCAGCAGCGCGTTGTTGATGCGACGGACGACCTGCGGCACCGAGTTGGCCGGGTACAGGCTCTGGTCGGGGTAGGTGTGCCCGGACAGGTTCGCGTCGCCGGCGACCTGCCAGCCGGACAGGTAGATGGCCTTCAGGCCCGCGCGCACCTGCTGGACGGCCATGTTGCCGGTCAGCGCGCCGAGCGCGTTGACGAATTCGAGGTCGTGCAGTTGCTCCCACAGCACCTCGGCGCCGCGGCGGGCCAGCGTGGCCTCCTCGACCACCGAGCCCTGCAGGGCCACGACGTCTTCGGGGCTGTAGGTCCGTTCGATGCCCTGCCACCGGGGATTGGTGTCCCAGTCGTGCTGGATCTGCTCGGGTGATTTCGGTGTGCCAACGGTGGACATCGGTCTGCTCCTTCACTTCAAGACATCGCTGAGGCGGCGCCGGATACCCGGCTTGTTAACGCCTGAACAACTTCGCGGTTGCAATAATTCGATAATGCACCTCGAGATATGCGCAGGTCCACCCGCTCCAGTTGCCAATTTTCGCTAACGGTGAGCGCATAGTTGCAAAGTTTGCGAAGCGACAACTGCCTGTACCGGTTCAGTAGCTACTCGCCGGTAACGAATTTTCGCAGGTCAGTACGCCCGTACTGTTTGGCACCGGGAACTAGAGCGCGAAGATCGACGCGATGGCCTTGGTCTCGTCGCCGACCGCATATGTGAGCGTTGTAACAGTGCGGTCGGTCAGTTCGGCGCCGAATTGCTCCGTCGAACCCGGGGGGTGCACGTGCGCGATGATCTCCAGCTTGTCGCCGAGCGCGACGGCCGCGTCGTGTTCGATGGTCACCCGCAGCGGCGCCATCAGCGTCTCCGGCGTGCCTGCGAGATACTCCTCGACCACACTCCAGTACACGGAGTTGTTCATGTGATCGAAGATGTCGATGTCGCTGACACGCACCGGGAACTCCCGGATCTGCGCCGCGTCCTCGCGGCTGCCGGCCTTCAGATAGGCCTTCCACCGCAACCGGTCCACGTCGGTGGTCCGCTGCAGTCCCTCGAGGAAGTCGTCGGCGATGCGCGCGGGCCCCTGCGTCTCGCGGTTGATGTTGATCCAGAAGGCCTCGGACTCGATGAGCCCGCCCCTGCGCCCGTCGACGCGGACCCGCATCTCACACCAGCGGTTGGACGTCCCCGAACACCAGCGCCGCAGCCGCAACATGTCCTTGAACTCGATGGGCTCGATCATGTCGACCATGGTGCGCCGGACGATCCAGAGCGGATGCGTCTCCTCGAAGCCCATCTCGCGCAGCTGATCGGAGCCGATGTCCTGGATGTGACGGGTGGCGGCGTCGAACTTCAGCCTGCCGGTGCGGTCGACGTCGGCGACGCGCAACGGCCATTCGATGTCGAACACGTCGGGGTGCGGGTCGGGGACAGGCATCATCACCTTCGCCAAGCCGGTGCTACCTGCGATTCCTGCCATGATCCGCTCTCCCCTGCTATCCAAATAGCTCCTGAGATACTGCCACAACCGGGCTGATGCCAAGACTGCGAAGGCGGGCTTCGCAAGCAGTTATGCTGGCTGACGTGGCCAAAACGTTCGTCGGCTCACGGGTCCGGCAGCTACGCAGCGAGCGCGGATTCAGCCAGGCCGCGCTGGCGCAGATGCTGGAGATCTCGCCGAGCTACCTGAACCAGATCGAACACGACGTCCGCCCGTTGACCGTCGCGGTGCTATTGCGCATCACCGAGGTGTTCGGCGTCGACGCGACGTTCTTCGCATCCCAGGACGACACCCGGCTGGTGGCCGAACTGCGCGAGGTCACGATGGACCGCGACCTCGACATCGACGTCGACCCGGCCGAGATCGCCGACGTCGTCAACGCCCATCCCACCCTGGCCCGCGCGATGGTCAACCTGCACCGGCGCTATCAGCTCACCACCACGCAGCTGGCCGCGGCGACCGAGGACCGGTTCTCCGACGGCAGCGGCAGCGGCTCCATCACGATGCCGCACGAAGAGGTGCGCGACTACTTCTATCAGCGGCAGAATTATCTGGACGAACTCGACACCGCCGCAGAGGATCTCACGATCAACCTGCGCATGCACCGCGGCGACCTGGCACGCGACCTCGCCGATCGGCTCAAGGCGGTGCATGGCGTGCACATCGTCAGACGCAGCGACCTCGGTGACGTCGTGCTGCACCGCTTCGACCCCGTCACCCGCAGGCTGGAGATTGCCGATCATCTGTCGTCGGGCCAGCAGGTGTTCAAGATGGCCGCAGAATTGGCCTACCTCGAATTCGGCGGGCTGATCGACAAACTCGTCGAGGACGGCAAGTTCACCAGTGAGGAGTCGACGACGCTGGCCCGGCTGGGTCTCGCCAACTACTTCGCCGCCGCGACGGTGTTGCCGTACGGGCAGTTTCACGAGGTCGCCGAGAAGTTCCGGTACGACGTCGAGCGACTCTCGGCGTTCTACTCGGTCAGCTACGAGACCGTCGCGCACCGACTGTCGACGCTGCAGCGACCGTCGATGCGCGGCGTGCCGTTCTCGTTCGTGCGCGTCGACAGAGCGGGAAACATGTCGAAAAGGCAGTCCGCCACCGGTTTTCACTTCTCGTCCAGCGGCGGCACGTGTCCGCTGTGGAACGTCTACGAGACGTTCGCCAACCCGGGCAAGATCCTGGTTCAGGTCGCCCAGATGCCCGACGGCCGCAGCTACCTCTGGGTGGCGCGCACTGTCGAACGCCGTGCCTCGCGATATGGTCAGCCGGGCAAGACGTTTGCGATCGGGCTCGGCTGCGAACTTCGGCACGCACACCGGCTCGTCTACTCGGAGGGACTGGACTTGTCCGGTGACATCGCCACACCGATCGGGGCGGGCTGTCGGGTCTGCGAGCGGGACAGGTGCCCGCAACGGGCGTTCCCCGCGCTGGGCCATGCGCTGGACATCGACGAGCACCGCAGCACGGTCTCGCCCTACCTGGTGAAGCAGTCGTGAGCGTGCCCGCCCGCATCGAGCCGGGTGGCTTTCGCGAACTCGGTCCGATCAACTGGGTGATCGCCCGCCTCGGCGCGCGGGCGATCCGGGCGCCACGCTTCGGCCTCTTCACCGTGCTGGGCCAGCACAAGCTGCTGTTCCTCGCGTGGTTGCCCTACAGCGGAATGCTTCTCGGGCTGCTGAGCAAGCTGCCGCTGAAGGACGCCGAGGTCGTCATCCTTCGCGTGGGACATCTGCGCGACTGCGAGTACGAACTGCAGCAGCACCGCAGGCTGGCCAGAACGCGCGGCATCGGATCCGAGCTACAGGCCAAGATCTTCGAAGGCCCCGACGCCGAGGGACTGACCGACCGCCAGCGGGCGTTGATCACGGCCACCGACGAGTTCGTCGTCACCCGAGGCGTGTCAGCGGAGACGTGGTCGACGTTGGCCAGTCACCTGAGTAAGGCGCAGCTGATCGAATTCTGCATGCTCGCAGCGCAGTACGACGGGCTTGCGGCCACCATCACCACGCTGAACGTGCCGCTGGACTTCCCTGATTAGCGCCCGGGTCAGAGGTACGTGACGCCGAGCACGACCAACGACAGCAGCACCGGCGATATCGGCAGGGCGCCCAGGAACGCCGCGCGCACTTCGCTCTTCTGCCGATAGGCCCGCCAGGCCAGCAGCCCGGCGACGGCACCCACGACGATGGACACCGCGGCGACCACCAATACCCAGCTGCTCATCGTGCGCGTGGCGATGGCAGCGGAGATACCGGCCAGCCACAGCATGTGGCCGACGATCAATCCGCCGATACCGGCGACCCAGATCGCTCTCGCTGTGCTGACCGTCTGAACCACGTTCAGAAATTGATCATGTGGCCGACGAGCCCATGGAAGCACTCCTGCAGCGCTTCGGACATCGTCGGGTGGGTGTGGACGTTGCGGGCCAGCTCGGTGGCGGTCAGGTCCCACTTCTGCGCGAGGGTCAGCTCGGGCAGCAGCTCGGATACATCGTGGCCGATGAGATGCCCGCCGATCAGCTCCCCGTAGCGTGCGTCGGCGATCAGCTTGACGAACCCGCTCGGGTCTCCGACGCCGTGCGCCTTGGCGTTCGCGGTGAACGGGAACTTAGCCACCTTGACGTCGTAGCCCTCGTCGCGGGCCTGCTCCTCGGTGAGGCCGAAGCTGGCGACCTGAGGCTGGCAGAACGTCGCGCGCGGCAGCATCCGGTAGTCGCCGAGCGGCAATGTGTCTGCGCCACCGATGGTTTCGGCCGCCACGACGCCCTGCGCCTCGGCGACGTGCGCGAGTTGCAGCAGCCCGGTGACATCGCCGATCGCATAGATGTGCGGCACGTTCGTGCGCATGTAGTCGTCGATGCCGATGGCCTTGCGTTCGGTGACCGTCACGCCGGCCTTGTCCAGCCCGTAGCCCTCGAGGTTCGGCGCGAACCCGATCGCCTGCAGCACCTTCTCGGTCTTGAGCTCCTCGGACTTGCCGTCCTTGCTGACCGTGACGGTGACGTCGCCGCCGTCGTCCTTGATCGACTCGACCTTGGTGCCCGTGAGGATCTTGACGCCGAGCTTCTTGAACTGCTTCTCGATCTCCTTGGACACCTCGGCGTCCTCGTTGGGCAGCGCCCGCGGCAGGAACTCGACGATGGTGACGTCCACGCCGTAGTTCTTCATCACATAGCCGAACTCCATGCCGATCGCGCCCGCGCCGGCGATGACGATCGAGGACGGCAGCTCACGCGTCATGATCAGCTTCTCGTAGGTGACGACGTTGTCCGACAGCGAGGTGCCGGGGACCAGCTTGGTGCTGCTTCCGGTAGCGATGATGACGTTGTCGAACGTCACCGTCTCGGTGTCGCCCTCGTTGAGGTCGACTTCCAGGGTGTGGTCGTCTTTGAACGTCCCGTAACCATGAATCTCGGTGATCTTGTTCTTCTTCATCAGGAAGTGCACGCCGGCGACACGGCCCTCGGCGACCTTGCGGCTGCGGTCGAAGGCGACTCCGAAGTCGAACGTGGCGTCTCCGCTGATGCCGAACTGCTTGGCTTCCTTGGTGAAGATGTGCGCGAGTTCGGCGTTGCGCAGCAACGCCTTCGACGGGATGCAGCCCACGTTGAGGCACACCCCGCCCCAGTACTTGGGTTCGACGACCGCGGTGTTGAGCCCTAGCTGGGCGGCGCGGATCGCTGCGACGTACCCGCCGGGGCCTGCTCCGAGAACAACGACGTCATAGTGGCTCACCCCGCCAACACTAATAGGGGATGACGCCGGCGAAGCAGCGGCTTGCGTGTTCGCAGAAGTAGACGCCGTACAGCACGGCCGCAGCGGCCGTCGACGCGAACGGCGCCGACATCAGCGCGACGGCCAGCGCCGACATCCACGGCTTGACTTGCACCATCGCCGCGATCATGGCCGCGACCGTGCACACGACCAGATAGACCAGCACGGTGAAGACGGCCGGGGTCTTGCCGATCGAGTGGAACCACCAGTAGTACAGGCCCAGTCCGATCGCCGCCGCCGCCACCCACACCGCGGCCACGACGAGCACGAACGTCCAGCGTTTCAGTAATTGGTCGTCGCTCGGCACCGCGGTGTGTGGTGCGGCGTCGTGCGCCTGCTCCGATGGCGCCTCGCCGGCCAGCGCCGGCAGCGCGCCGGTGAACTCCGGCGTGAAGGGCGCCGTCGGCTCATCGAGCGGGCGTGCGCCGTCGCCATTCGACTCCGGCCGGATCCGCGGCGGATGCCATCCCAGCGGCGCGCGGTGGCGGTGGGTTCCGCGGTACGTCTGCTCAGGCACCATGCACCACCTGCACTGCGGCCAGCGCGCCGAACCAGCCCGGCGCGATCGCGAGGACGAACGCTCCGAGGGCCGTCATCCAGCGTCGGTGCGACACCAGGATCATCACCATGCCGAACGCGCTGGGCACACCGACGATGAGGGCGATCACGACGTCGGGCCGGACCGGCGCGCTCACCAGCTTCGTCGCCGCGATGCCGCCGAGCAGCCCGATCGCCGTGCCCACCAGCATCGCGCTGGCCAACAACCACGCCCGCGGTACGGGAATCATGTTTTCGACGATAACGCCGCCTACGGCCGGTGCGGCTTTACCCGCCCGGCGTGGCAGGTAACGGACACGCATCAACCGCCGCCGCGACGATGTGGCTTCCCGTCGGGACGGGACGTGCTCCGCGCTGGTAGTCGGCGCCGGTCACCGGGGGATTGTCGGCAAGAGACCGGTTCTCGTCATCACTGAAGGCCCGGCCACGCGACAGGAACCGCACTCCCTCGGGCGCCTCCAGGCTGAAGCCGCCGCCGCGCCCCGGCACGACGTCGATCACCAGCTGGGTGTGCTTCCACGTGCCGAACTGGGGGCCGGAGATCCATACCGGTACGCCGGGATTTCCGACGTCGAGAATCGCCAGCAGGACGTCGCGGTCACCGACGATGAACTCCCCGTCGGGGTAGCACATCGGCGAGGACCCGTCGCAGCACCCGCCGGACTGGTGCAACATCAGCGGCCCGTAGCGGCCCTGCAGCGTGGTCAACAGGTCGGCGGCCGCGCGGGTGACAAGCGCTCTGGGCGGCGGACCGGCTGGCGATTTCGGCGCGCTCACCGACGCTGAGCGCACGTTAGCGCGCCGAATTCGCTGCGTCATCAGAAGAAACCCTGGGCCTTGTTGCTGTAGGAGACGAGCAGGTTCTTGGTCTGCTGGTAGTGGTCGAGCATCATCTTGTGGTTCTCGCGGCCGATGCCGGACTGCTTGTAGCCACCGAACGCCGCATGGGCCGGATACGCGTGATAGCAGTTCGTCCACACCCGGCCGGCCTTGATGTCGCGACCGGCGCGGTAGGCGACGTTGCCGTCGCGGCTCCACACGCCTGCGCCCAGTCCGTAGAGGGTGTCGTTGGCGATCGAGATCGCGTCGTCGTAATCGGTGAACGACGTCACGGCGACCACCGGGCCGAAGATCTCCTCCTGGAAGATCCGCATCCCGTTGTTGCCCTCGAAGATGGTGGGCTGCACGTAATAGCCGCCGTTGAGGTCGCCGCCGAGTTCCGCGCGCTCGCCGCCGGTGACGACGCGGGCGCCTTCGTCCTTGCCGACCTCGATGTAGGACAACACCTTCTCCAGCTGGTCGTTGGAGGCCTGCGAACCGATCATCGTCTCGGTGTCCAGCGGGTCGCCCTGCCGGACCGCTTTGGTGCGGATGGCGGCCAGTTCGAGGAACTCGTCGTAGATGTCGGCCTGGATCAGGCTGCGCGACGGGCAGGTGCACACCTCGCCCTGGTTGAGGGCGAACATGGTGAAGCCCTCCAGCGCCTTGTCCTGGAAGTCGTCCCCGGCGGCCATCACGTCGGAGAAGAAGACGTTGGGGCTCTTGCCGCCCAACTCGAGGGTGACCGGGATCAGGTTCTGGCTGGCGTACTGCATGATCAGCCGGCCGGTGGTGGTCTCACCGGTGAACGCGATCTTGGCGATCCGGTTGCTCGACGCCAGCGGCTTGCCCGCCTCGAAGCCGAAGCCGTTGACCACGTTCACCACGCCGGCGGGCAGTAGGTCGCCGATCAGGCTCATCAGATACAGGATCGAGGCCGGGGTCTGCTCGGCGGGTTTGAGGACGACGGCGTTGCCCGCGGCCAGCGCGGGCGCCAGCTTCCAGGTCGCCATCAGGATCGGGAAGTTCCACGGGATGATCTGGCCGACCACGCCGAGGGGCTCGTGGAAGTGGTAGGCGACGGTGTCGTCGTCGATCTGGCTCAGCGACCCCTCCTGCGCGCGGATCGCGCCGGCGAAGTAGCGGAAGTGGTCGACGGCAAGCGGCAGGTCGGCATTGAGTGTCTCGCGGATCGGCTTTCCGTTGTCCCACGCTTCAGCCAGCGCCAGCGATTCGAGGTTCTCCTCGATGCGGTCGGCGATCTTGTTGAGGATGACGGCGCGCTCGCCCGGCGCGGTCTTCCCCCACGCGCCGGCCGCCCCATGGGCGGCGTCGAGGGCGGTGTCGACGTCGGCCTCGGCGGACCGGGGGATCTCGCAGAACGCCTGTCCGGTCACGGGCGTCGGATTCTCGAAGTACTCGCCACCGACCGGCGGCACCCATTCGCCCCCAATGAAATTGCCGTATCGCGATTCGTAGGACATCAGAGCGTCGGCAGAACCCGGACGTGCATATATGGTCATCGAAACTTCCTCATTGACGTCGACGGTGTAACACAGCTCACATTACGCCGGTGATCAGAATCGAGTCCGATGGCAGACGACACCGACGAGCGCTTGCGCGAGGAGCAGACAGCTTCGGACCCCTACCTGTGGCTGGAGGAGATCACCGGCGACGACGCGCTGGCGTGGGTCCGCAGCCACAATGAGCCGACGCTTGCCGAGCTGTGCGGCGCGCGTTTCGAGCAGATGCGCACCGAGGCCCTCGAGGTGCTCGACACCGATGCGCGCATCCCGTATGTCCGCCGTCGCGGTGACTACCTGTACAACTTCTGGCGCGACGCGAGCAACCCCCGCGGGCTGTGGCGCCGGACCACCCTGGACAGCTACCGCACCGAGGCGCCGGACTGGGAGGTCGTCATCGACCTCGACGCTTTGGCCGCCGACGACGACGAGAACTGGGTGTGGGCAGGCGCCAGGGTCATCGAGCCGGACCATTCCCTGGCTCTGATCACCCTGTCGCGCGGCGGGTCGGATGCGGCGGTCGTACGCGAGTTCGACATGCGCACAAAGAAATTCGTCGCCGACGGCTTCCGGGTACCCGAAGCCAAGACCCAGGTCAGCTGGGAAGACGAGAACACCGTGCTGATCGGCACGGACTGGGGCGAGGACTCGCTGACCGAGTCCGGCTACCCACGGCTGGTGAAACGCTGGCGGCGGGGCGCACCGCTCGACGACGCCGAGACACTGTTCAGCGGGTCACGCACCGACGTCCTCGTCGCGGCGTCGAGGGACCGCACACCCGGCTTCGAGCGGACCTTGCTGAGCCGCGCCGTTGACTTCTTCAACGACGAGATCTACGAGCTGCGCGGCAACGAATTCATCCGCATCGACGCGCCCACCGATGCCACCGTCTCGACGCACCGCAACTGGCTGCTGATCGAATTGCGCACCGATTGGTACACCGCCGCCGGCCAATACACAGCGGGTTCGCTGCTCGCAGCTGAATACGACGATTTCCTCTCCGGCACAGCCGATCTCCGTGTCGTCTTCGAACCCGACGACCACACCAGCCTCAACCACTACGCGTGGACGAAGGACAAGCTGGTGATCGTGACGCTCGCCGATGTCGCGAGCCGGGTGCAGACGGTGACACCGGGCACCTGGGTCACCGAGCAGGTGCCGGGCATCCCGGAGAACACCAATGCCGTCATCGTCGACACCGACGATCTCGGCGACGAGATCCTCCTGGACTTCAGTGGGTTCACCACCCCGTCGCGTCTGCTGCACGGACCCGTCGAGGGTCCGCTCGAGCAGATCAAGTCCGCCCCGTCGTTCTTCGACGCCGACGACATCACCGTCAGCCAATTCTTCGCCACCTCGAAGGACGGCACCGCGATCCCGTATTTCGTTGTCGGACAACGTGAGACCGGCGCACCCGGGCCCACGCTGCTCGGCGGCTACGGCGGATTCGAGGTGTCGCGCACGCCGGGATACGACGGCGTGCTGGGTCGGCTCTGGCTGGCCCGCGGCGGCACCTACGTCCTGGCCAACATCCGTGGCGGCGGTGAATACGGACCCGGCTGGCATACCCAGGCGATGCGGGAAGGCCGCCACCTGGTCGCAGAGGACTTCGCCTCGGTCGCAGAGGATTTGGTGCGTCGCGAAGTCACCACCGTCGAACAGCTGGGCGCGCAGGGCGGCAGCAACGGCGGGCTGCTGATGGGGATCATGCTGACCCGGTACCCGGAGTTGTTCGGCGCGCTCGTGTGCAGCGTCCCACTGCTGGACATGCGGCGCTTTCATCTGCTGTTGGCCGGCGCGTCCTGGGTGGCGGAGTACGGGGACCCCGACGATCCCGACGACTGGGAGTTCATCTCCGAGTACTCGCCGTACCAGAACATCTCAGCCGACCGTCGCTACCCCCCGCTGCTGATGACCACGTCGACGCGCGACGACCGAGTCCATCCGGGCCACGCGCGCAAGATGACCGCCGCGTTGGAGGCAGCCGGCCACCACGTGCGCTACTACGAGAACATCGAAGGCGGCCATGCCGGGGCGGCCGACAACGCGCAGACGGCATTTCGGTCCGCACTCGTCTTCGAGTTCCTGCACCGGACACTGACCGAACAGGCGCACCAGGGTTCCGGCCTACGCCGGTAAACTGACAGCAATCGTTCGCGAAGGTTGACGATGTGGGTTGAGCCGGAGCTGTTGAGCTCGGGACGGGCCGTGGCGCGCAGCGCAGGCGAGCGCGTGCTCAACGGGGCCGCGACGCTGGCCGCGTCGTCGATCGGAGGGAGCATCTTCGGCGACTTCGCCGCGGCGGACTCCTTCCATCAGCGCCTGCGCCAGCACCACATCGGCCAGGTGACCGAGCAGCGCAACACCGAAGACGTCTCACACATCACGGATGCTTGGCTATCCGCAGCTGGTCCACCTCAGTGTTCCCGAACTGATCGGCGCGGCCGGAGGCGATCCCCGGCAGATCGACGCCACCGTCCAGGCGGGCGCCCCCGGCGAGATCAGCGAGATGGCCGCCTCGTTCCGCAACGCGGACGTGTGCGTGACCGAAACCGGGTCGACATCGACGTCCTCGGATACGAAGTCCCGTGAACTGCAAACCGGGATCAACCTGCTGGCACAGGAGCTCGGCGTTCACCCGATCACGGTCGGCATTCGGTTGCGGACGAGCGACGACCTCAACATCTTCGTCGACGACGACCCCGGCTGGGGCAAGCGACGGGTGCGCGAACTGGCCGCGAAGTTCCGTGTCAACAAACCCGAGATTTGGCGTTGCTCCCCGACATCGGCGAGCCTATGTAGATGCGCGTAGTCATCGCAGGCGGACACGGCAAGATCGCGTTGCTCCTCGAGCGGCTGCTCTCGAGGCGCGGCGACTCCGTCGCCGGACTCGTCAGGAACCCGGCTCACGTCGGTGACCTGGAGGCGGCGGGCGCCGAGGCGCTGGTCGTCGATCTGGAGAAGGCGTCGGTCGAGGAGGTCGCCGGACATCTGCGCGGCGCGGACGCCGTCGTATTCGCGGCGGGCGCCGGCCCCGGCAGTGGGGCGGCGCGCAAAGACACCGTCGACCGCGACGCGGCCATCCTGCTGGCCGACGCCGCGCAGGCCGCCGGCATCGAGCGCTATGTCATGGTCTCGGCCATGGCCGCCGACCCGTACGCCACGGCCGACGACGAGGTCTTCGGTGTCTACCTGCGGGCGAAAGGTGTTGCCGACGAGGCGATCCGGGATCGTGCCGCCTTGAAGTGGACCATCGTGCGGCCAGGGCGACTCACGGACGATGACGGCACGGGACGCGTGGCGGCCGACGAGTCGACCAGCCGCGGCAGCATCGCCCGCGCAGACGTTGCGGCCGTGCTCGTCGCGGTGCTCGACGAGCCGCGCACCGCAGGCCGCAGCTTCGACCTGATCTCCGGTGACACCCCGATCGCCGAAGCCGTCGCCGCGCTCACCCGGTGACGGCGATACTGCAGGCATGCCACACTTCGAAACCCTGCTCTACACATCGGAACCGCCCGTCGCCGCCGTCACGCTGAACCGGCCCGACGCGCTCAACACCATCGTGCCGCCCATGCCCGACGAGATCGAGGCGGCGATCGGGCTGGCCGAGCGGGACCCGGCGGTCAAGGTGATCGTGCTGCGCGGCGCAGGCCGCTCGTTCTCGGGCGGCTACGACTTCGGCGGCGGGTTCGCGCACTGGGGCGAGTCGATGATGACCGACGGCCGCTGGGACCCTGGCAAGGACTTCGCCATGGTCAGCTCCCGCGAGACGGGACCCACCCAGAAGTTCATGGCGATCTGGCGCGCGTCGAAACCCGTCATCGCCCAGGTGCACGGCTGGTGCGTCGGCGGCGCAAGCGATTACGCATTGTGCGCCGACATCGTGATCGCCAGCGACGACGCCGTCATCGGCACCCCGTACGCCCGGATGTGGGGCGCATACCTGACCGGTATGTGGCTCTATCGGCTGAGCCTGGCCAAGGCGAAGTGGCACTCGTTGACCGGCGAGCCGCTGACGGGCCGTGAAGCCGCCGACCTCGAGCTGATCAACGAGGCGGTCCCCTTCGAGCGGCTCGAGGAGCGGGTCGCCGAGGTGGCCGCAATGTTGAGCCGGATTCCGTTGTCGCAGTTGCAAGCTCAGAAGCTGATCGTCAACCAGGCCTACGAGAACATGGGCCTGGCGTCCACGCAGACGCTGGGCGGGATCCTCGACGGACTCATGCGCAACACCCCGGACGCGTTGAACTTCATCGACACCGCCGCCACCGATGGCGTGCGTGCGGCGATCGAGCGCCGGGACGGGCCGTGGGGTGACTACAGTCAGGCGCCACCGGAGCGGCGGCCCGACCCCTCACACGTCATCGAGCCCTAGAGTCCGGCTCGGAGGTTCAGCAGCGCGTCGAGGTCGGCGACCGCGCGCAGCGTGTCGTTGAGATGTGTGCAGGTGCTGGTGCCGACGAATTCGCCGCGTACCCGATTTCGCAACTCCGACAGCGTCATTCCCTCGATGCGGGACGCGCTCCCGATTGCGCCGGGACATTCCTGCCATGGCAGCACCCGGACCCTCGCCGCAACCGACACGACGGTTCTGGCCGGCGCGTCGACGATGCCCTCGACGGTGTACTCATGCACGATCGTCTCGACGCCGTCGCCGTCGACGTGCGAGTCCCGAAAGTGCGCGTCGAAGCCGCCGTCTGGTCCGAGGTCCAGGCGCCGGAATCGTCGCATGCCATGGGCGCGCAAGGGTTCGACCGCATGAATGCCGTCGCTGTCGAGCGGTGGGGCCACCGGTCCGCGCACCGACGGAATGGTGCCGTTGCGCCTGGCATACGGGACCAGCGACGCGTCCTCCGCGAAGCCGGCGCAGATGCCTGCCATCCGGTCGGCGGTGCCGGGCGGCAAATTCTCCTCGATACCGAGGGTGATCGCCGTGTGCTGCACTGCGTATCCCGACACCAGCGAGGCGCCCACCCAGTCGTCGAGCAGCAGGTGCAGCAGACCGGCACGGGCGACCTCGTCGGGAAACAGCGTTGCGATCGTCGAACGGAACCCTGGCCCGACGCGGTTGCCCACCAGTCGCGCCACCCGGGCGTCGCCGGCGTGGATGTCTTCGATGACACGATCCGCCAGGTGCGCGCGCATCGCCACCTGACCGAGCACACCGACAGCCCCGCTCATCTGCCCCACCGCATCCCGGCCGCGCAGGTCGACGTCGGAGCGGCCTGTTCCCGCGGGATGCGTGTCGATGGTGCTGGTGCGCCGCAGTGCGCCGGGGGCCAGTGGCGGCGACGTCCGGACCGGCCACTGGGGGCCGGCGATGTCCGCGACGAATGGCATGGCGAGAACCCTATTCGCTGCGGCGCAGGCTGCCGAGCACCGAGGCGAGGATGCCCAGAACCACCAGCACGCCACCCGAGGCCAGCGTGAGGTTCAGCCAGTGGTGCAGGCTGGTTTCGGCCGTATCGACCATCACATCGGCGACCTGGCGGATGTCACCGGTCGTGCGGTTCAGCGCGTCGTTGACGTTGCGTCGGCCCACCTCCACCCCCGCCCACCCCGCCGCGCCGACCAGCAGCGCCGAGACTCCAAGTGCCGCAATGGCTTTGCCGCGCGAACGGGCGGTAGCAATGGTCAGCAACGCGAACACCCCGGTCAGCACGCACGCGCCGATGCTCACCCACGGGCCCCAGGTCGAGAACGCCGTCAGCTGGCCGGGGCGCAACGACGAGGACTGCGGCACCGTGATCGGGACGGTCAGTGTCTGCGGGACGTCGAGCCTGAGGTCGCCGAGCGTGGCCTTCAGCGATGGGTCGTTAAGCATCGGCGCGATGTCGACGAGCCACCGGTCACCCTGGTCGTGCTGAACCGTGTCGGTGAACATCCACCGGTGGGCGATGCGATTGGCCTGCGCGAACTGGCCGGCGAACCCCGGGTTGGCGGTGTAGCCCGCGGTGACGCCGCGGACGAGCTCGGTGTTGTTCAGGTCGTACCCGTTGTCGGCCGCCAGCTTGGTGATCTGGGTGGCCAGCAACGAGGCCATCGCCTCCTGCAGCTGCGGATCGGCCGCGGCCGTCGCGGCCAGTGCGGCGTACCCGTCCTCGCTCACCACATTCTTCTCCGCCCAGGACGACGGGATCGCCGCCGCGAGCAGGACGGTGGTCACAAGCCAGAACAGCAGCGCCGCCAGAAACCGCACGCTGTCCTCCTACGGGATCAGGCGCGCGGTGTCAGTCGGCCGGTGCGCGCCCGACGATGAGGGGGTCCGGCCGGCCGACCACCTCACGGTCCTTGTTGTCGTAGTCGAACTTACTCAGCACGTACCGCATGGCGTTGATGCGGGCGCGCTTGTCGTTGCTCTTGACGACGGTCCACGGCGCGGCCTACAGGTGACGAACCGGTGAACGGCACAAGGCGCTACTTGGCGGTGCGGCGCGGGCGCAGCAGAGCCAGCCGAGTCATCAGCTTGTTCATCCGCGTCAGGGCCTGGTGTGAGTTGTTGTAGTAGTTGCCGCCGGCGCCGACGTTCGTGCGCGGCGCGACGACGGCCTCCTGCCTGCAGTACTTGCGAAGGCCCTCGGCGCCGCCGAACCGCGCGCCCATCCCCGAGGTCTTCCAGCCGCCCATCGGCGCAGTGGTACACATCAGGTTGGAGATCACGTCGTTGACGTTGACCGCACCGCAATCGAGCCGCACCGCAACCTCTTTGGCGCGCTCGACGTTCTTGGAGAACACCGACGCGGACAGGCCGTAGGGACTGTCGTTGGCCAGCCGCACCGCCTCATCGACCGACGACACCTTCATGATCGGCAGCGTCGGGCCGAAGGTCTCCTCGGTCATGCAGGCCATCGAGTGGTCGACGTCGACGAGCACCGTCGCCGGGTAGAAGGCGCCCTGGCCCGCGGTGCGTTCGCCTCCGGTGAGCGCCTTGGCGCCTGCGGCCAGCGCGTCGCGCACGTGCCGCTCGGTCACCGCGACCTGGTCGTCGTCGATGAGGGAACCGAAGTCATAGCCCTGGCCCGCACCCATCTTCAGCTTCTCCACGTCGCGCACCACGGCGCTGACGAATCGGTCGTAGACCTGCTCGAGCACGTAGACGCGCTCGACCGACACACACGTCTGACCCGCGTTGAACATCGCGCCCCACACCGCGGCGTGCGCGGCGAGCTCGATGTCGGCGTCCTCGAGCACGATCATCGGGTCCTTGCCGCCGAGCTCGAGGCTGACCGGGGTCAGCGTGCGGGCGGCCCGTTCCATCACCTTCGCGCCCGTCGCCGACGAACCGGTGAACTGGATGAAGTCGGAGTTGTCGATGACGGCCTCGGAGACCTCGCGTGCGCCCTGCGCGAGCGCCAACACCTCGGGGGCACCCGAGTCGTGCCAGCCGCGCAGCAGCACCTCCGCGGTCAGCGGAGTGCGTTCGGACGGCTTCAGCAGCACCGAGCAGCCGGCCGCCAGCGCCCCGATGGCGTCCATCAGAGCGTTGGCCACCGGATAGTTCCACGGCGCGATGATGCCGACCACCTGGCGCGGACGGTAGTGCACGGTGACCTTCTTGATCGCCAGGAACGGCAGCGACGCGGGCCGGGTCTCCGGCGCGAGCGCCTTTTCCATCGTCTTGATGTAGTACGACAGGATCATGATCAGCAGCGGCACTTCCTGCGCCGCGTCGACGGCCGACTTCCCGGTCTCCTTGATCAGCAACGACTCGATCTCGTCCCGGTGCTCGCCGAGCCAGACGGCGTAACGGGCCAGCACTTTGGCGCGGCCCTTGGCTCCGCGCGCCTCCCAGGCCTTCTGCGCATCGCGCAGGCCTGCGGTGATCCGCGGCACGTCGGCGGGGTCCGTCCAGCGCACCTGCCCGGCGACGGCGCCGGTCGCAGGGTTGCGAATGGTGCTCGCAGACGAGGGCGAATCAACTTCTGGCGTCGCGGTCATGAGGCCATGTTAGCCACCGGTGTGATCTGCGTCGCACTCGGGTTGACGCGTGTCAAGTTCGACCGCGAGCGCCACCACGCACACCACTGCACTGCCCAACAGCAACGCGCCGACGGTGTCGGTGAAGTAGTGGTACGTCACCCCCTGCCCGATCATGCCGAGCAGGGTGACGGCGGCGGCCAGAATCACCGCCCACACCGCCGCATTCGCCACCAGGACGAACAACCCCATCACGATCACGACCGCAGTGGTGTGGCCGCTCGGATAGGCCAGATCGTCCCCCCTGGTCCGGCCGATCAGGTGCTTGAGCAGTTGTGCGAGTGCAATCCCCACGAGCGGTGAGACCGCGATCGCGACGGCAAGCCGCCGCCGGCGGACGCGGAGGGCGACGGCCATACACACGATCAGCGTGACCGCGAGAAGCCACGGGTCGGTGAAGAACAGCAACCAGTGCACCGGGGTGTAGCGAAATCTCTGGAACCACGTGTCCACGGCGGTCGGCTTCCGGCTGATCGCCCAGCCGAGCACGAACATCGCCGCGACGGCGATCCCCGGCCATACCAACAGTGCTCGGCGGAGAGCGAGACCGGTCACGTCAGGTGGCGATGCCGCGGATGTAGGCGGCCTGGCCGAGGTGTTGCGCGCAGTCGTCGACGATGCTGACCAGCCGGGCACTCGCGGTGACCGGTGGCGTCCAGTGGGTGTCCACGACGCGGCTCAACTCCTCGGCGCTCACCGACGCGATGTAGGACAACGTGACCTTGTGCACGGCGTGGTAGTAGCCGGCCAGCAGATCGGCGGGTGCGCGGACCTTGCCGACATCGTCGGGGCTGTGGCCGTAGCCGTGGTCGTTGTCGGGCAGGTCGAGGGCGAACCTGTCCTTCCAGCCGTCGCGGGTCCACACCTGCTCGATGCCCGCGACGTCACACAGTTGGACGTCCTGGACGCGTGCGCTGTGCCAGATCAGCCACGCGATGCTGTTGGCGATCGCGGTCGGCCGGAAGAACGACACCTCGTCGGTGAGGCCGTCGGTGAGATCGTCGACGTGCTCGATCAGCCGCGTGAAGAAGTCGCGAAGCAGTTCGCGTACCGCCTGGACGTCGGAGTCAGCCATGCGTCCGACGCTACCTGTGCGCCCCGACCGCGATCACTGCGGCGGCGCACCGTGGAACACCGCTTCGACGTTGTTGCCGTCGGGGTCGCGGACGAACGCGCCGTAGTAGCCGGGGTGGTATTCCGGCCACACCCTGGGCGCGTGCAGCGGCTCCGCGCCGAGGCCCAGCGCGGTGTCGTAGAAGGCGTGCACGGCGTCGTGATCCCTGGCATGGAACGCGACGTGCACCTCACGGTTGGGGCCGCCGGCCTCCCCCGCACTCGTGTCGGCTATCCAGAAGTCCGGCTTGCCGTCTGTGCCGTATCCGATCGCCACGTGGTAGTCCAGCTGCCTGGTGTAGCCCAGCACGCCGAGGACCGCGTCGTAGAAAGTCTTCGACTTCTCCCAGTCCGCACAATTGATTCCCAGGTGGTCGATCACGGCCCCATCCTGGCATGCCGCCCCGGCGCAGTCGTACATTCAGCTGATGGCCTACGACTCCGGAGTCGCTCCGGCGACGACATTCGACCTATGCATTCGCAACGGCACCATCGTCGACGGCCTCGGCGGTGAACCGTTCGTCGGAGACGTCGCGGTCGCCGACGGCGTCATCGCGGCGGTCGGAACCGTCGACGGCACGGCGGCCAGGGAGATCGACGCGACCGGGCTGCTGGTGACGCCGGGCTTCGTCGACCTGCACACCCACTACGACGGGCAGGCCATCTGGGCCGACCGCATGACGCCGTCGTCGGCGCACGGTGTCACGACCGCGGTGATGGGCAACTGCGGAGTGGGTTTCGCGCCGTGCCGCGAGGCTGACCACCAGGTGCTGGTCGACGTGATGGCGGGCGTGGAGGACATCCCCGGCGTCGTGATGGTCGACGGGCTGCCGTGGACTTGGGAGACCTTCCCGGAGTTCATGGACGCCTTGGAGTCGCGACAGCGAGATATCGATGTGGCGGCGTTCCTGCCGCATTCGCCGCTGCGGGTGTATGTGATGGGCCGGCGCGGCGTCGACCGCGAACCCGCCGCGCCAGAAGATCTGTCGCAGATGCGCAAGCTGGCCGCCGAGGCCATTGATGTTGGGGCACTTGGCTTCGCGTCGTCGCGGCTGACGATCCACAAGACCGAGAGCGGCCATCCGATCCCGAGCTACGACGCCGGTCACGACGAGATCGAGGCCATCGCACGCGGCGTGCAGGACGCAGGCGGAGGGCTGATCCAGTTCGTTCCCGACCTCGTCGCAGGCGACTACGAGCCCGCGCTGCAGACGGTGTTCGACGTCGCCGCCGACGTCGGGTTGCCGGTCACGTTCACGTTGGCGATCGGCAACGCTGGACCGGCGTTCTTCGAGGACGCGCTGAGGATGGTCGAGAAGGCCAACGCGAATGGCGGGGAGATCACCGCGCAGATCTTCCCGAGACCGATCGGGCTGGTGATCGGCCTCGAGCTGTCGGGCAACCCGTTCGTGATGTATCCCAGCTACCGCGAGATCGCTTCGCTGCCACTGGCGGAGCGTGTGGCCGAGATGCGCAAACCCGAAGTGCGGGAACGCATTCTGAACGACAAGCCGGCGTCCGACGGCCACCCGCTGATGTTCGCGGTGCAGGCCTGGAACTGGATCTTCCCGCTGGGCGACCCGCCGGACTACGAGCCCGACCCCGCCAACAGCATCGGGGCGCGGGCGAAGGCCCGCGGCGTGAGCCCGCAGGAGGAGGCCTACGACCGGCTGCTCGACGACGACGGGCACGCGATGCTGCTCGTGACGCTGGCCAACTTCCGCGACGCCTCGTTGGACACCGTGGCCGAGCTGGTCCGCCGCGAGGACGTCGTCCTCGGCCTCGGCGACGGCGGCGCACACTACGGAATGATTTGCGACGCAAGCTTTCCCACGTACATGCTGACCCACTGGGTGCGCGACCGGGCGGCGGGCCGGTTGACCGTCGCGGAGGCGGTCCGCGAGCTGACCTCCGTGCCCGCACGGGTCGCCGGCCTGGCCGACCGCGGCCGCATCGCAGTCGGATACAAGGCAGACCTCAACGTCGTCGACCACGATGCGTTGCGCCTGCACAAGCCGGTGGTGCGCTACGACCTGCCCGCAGGCGGGCGCCGGCTGGACCAGACCGCCGACGGCTACGCCGCGACGATCGTCGCCGGCGAGATCATCGCCGAGAACGGCGCGCCGACCGACGCCCGCCCCGGCAGGCTGGTGCGCGGCCGTCAGCCCGCGCCGGCCTCGGCGTGACGCGCGTCGCGCCGCTACGCCCAGATATCGGCTATTGCAGGCGCGTTGGCGGCCAGCCCGGTTTTCGGTAGGCCGTACATCGTCTCGATGGTGGACAGCACGTTGTAGTGGCTGATCGGCTCGCTGTAGCTGCCGGGCCGGACATGACCGCCGTAGATGACCGTCGGAATCCGATTCTCGGAACCGCCGTCGTCCTCGTCGAACGTGATGATCAATAGGCTGTGGTTGGCCACTGCCCAGTTCGCATAGCGCGACAGGTTGTTGTAGAGCCAGGTGTCGGCCTGGGCGACCGAGCCGTCGTGCATGTCATTGTCGAGATTCGGAATGACGAACGACACCGTGGGCAGCGTCCCGTAGTCGGTTCTGTTGTTGAACGCCGAGAACGGAACCGAGTTCGCCGCAGGCACATTCGTGAAGTTGACCCACGGCTCATGCTTGCGGGCGTACTTGCCCGCGCTGCAGGCAGGGGAACCGACCGCGGGCAGATCTTCGGAGAAGCCGGCGAACGTGTAGCCCGCGGCCAGCAACTCCGAACCGAGGTTGGGCGCCGCACCGGCGTTGACAGGGCATGCGTCGGACGTCAACCCGAATGTGTTGCCGGAGAACAGCGCCAGATAGTTCGGCTCACTGGGATGGCTCTCGGCGAACGACTGCGTCATGTTCGCGCCGCTGTTGGCCAGCGCGTTGATGTACGGCGCCGACTTGCTGCCGAGGATCGCGCTGTCGGGCTTGTTCTCCTCGAGAACGATCACGATGTGGGCGGGCACCGGAAGCGGCTGCGCGGCGGCGACGGGCGCAGGCCACGGCGTCATCGCGCAGACCGCCGCGATCGCATACCACCGGCGCTTCATGCGGCGAGTGTAAGTCTGATCGCCAATACACAGTCAGGCACGCTCACCAGGTCTTGGGGCAGCCGCGCGAGATCAGCGCCGCCCCGACGCAAAGGAAGAAGTCCTGTCGGCGATTGTTGCGTCGAGGTGGCGCACCCCGTCCTCCAGTGGCAGGCGTCGGCCGAGGTCGAAGGCGGTACGCGCGGGCGTTGTCACCCGCATGCTCTTCGCGAGACAGACCTCCTCGTCCGTCAGTTCGTAGCGACGCACGACCATGTCCTTCTGCGGGTAGGGGTTGGCGCGGACGATCTCGGCGGGGACCCCTGCGTCCAACCATTCCGTGCCGTGCACCGCGGCAGCCGATACCCCGCACAGGGTCGCGCCGGTGGACAGCCACGCGGCTCGCGCTTTGATCGCAGCAGTCAATTGCACGTCGCGACGAATGTAGACGACGCGAAACACCGGCCGGAATCGCGTACGCATTTCGGGTGACCTCGCCCTGGCGCAAATGCGGCACTTCCGACAAACGGTATGTCCATGAATTGCACGCTTCGCTCGGCTGCCGACGGAATATCCCCCGCGCCGCGGCGAACGTATGGCCTGTGGATCAGGAACGGACTGTTGGCGTACCTAGCCCATACAGTCGCGGACGGCGAGGACGAAAAAACCCGGCCTGCCAGAGCAGACCGGGCTTTCTCGTGATGCGGGACTAGAAGTCCATGCCGCCCATGCCACCGGTCGGGTCGCCCATGGGTGCGGCGGCCTTCTCCGGCTTGTCGGCGACGACGGCCTCGGTCGTCAGGAACAGCGCCGCGATGGACGCGGCGTTCTGCAGCGCCGAACGGGTCACCTTGACCGGGTCGGCGACGCCCGCCTTGAGCAGGTCCTCGTACTCACCGGTGGCGGCGTTGAGGCCGGTGCCCGCCGGGGAGTTGCGAACCTTCTCGGCGACGACGCCGGGCTCGAGACCCGAGTTGAAGGCGATCTGCTTCAGTGGGGCCTCGAGCGCAACCTTGACGATGTTGGCGCCGGTGGCTTCGTCACCGGACAACCCGAGATCGTCCAGGGCAGGCGAGGACTGCAGCAGGGCCACGCCACCGCCGGCGACGATGCCCTCCTCGACGGCCGCCTTCGCGTTGCGGACGGCGTCCTCGATGCGGTGCTTGCGCTCCTTGAGCTCCACCTCTGTGGCGGCGCCTGCCTTGATCACCGCAACACCGCCTGCCAGCTTGGCCAGGCGCTCCTGCAGCTTCTCGCGGTCGTAGTCGGAGTCGCTGTTCTCGATCTCGGCGCGGATCTGGGAGACCCGGCCTGCGATCGCGTCGCCGTCGCCGGAGCCCTCGATGATCGTCGTCTCGTCCTTGGTGACGACGACCTTGCGGGCCTTGCCGAGCAGCTCGACACCCGCGGTCTCCAGCGACAGGCCGACCTCTTCGCTGATGACCTGGCCACCGGTGAGGATCGCCATGTCCTGCAGCATCGCCTTGCGACGGTCGCCGAAGCCCGGTGCCTTGACGGCGACGGACTTGAACGTGCCACGGATCTTGTTCACCACCAGGGTCGACAGGGCTTCGCCCTCGACGTCCTCGGCGATGATCAGCAACGGCTTGCCCGACTGAATGACCTTCTCCAACAACGGAAGCAGATCCTTGACGGTCGAGACCTTCGAGGACACCAGCAGGATGTAGGGATCCTCGAGGACCGCTTCCTGGCGCTCGGCGTCGGTCACGAAGTAACCCGAGATGTAGCCCTTGTCGAAGCGCATACCCTCGGTGAGCTCCAGCTGCAGGCCGAAGGTGTTGCTCTCCTCGACGGTGATGACACCCTCGTTGCCGACCTTGTCCATGGCCTCGGCGATCAGGTCGCCGATCGAGGCGTCTCCGGCGGAGATGCCCGCGGTGGCCGCGATCTGCTCCTTGGTCTCGACCTCCTTGGCCGACTTCAGCAGCGTCTCGGTGACCTTCTCGACGGCCTTCTCGATGCCACGCTTCAGGCCGAGCGGGTTGGCGCCCGCCGCGACGTTGCGCAGGCCCTCGCGCACGAGCGCCTGGGCCAGCACGGTGGCGGTGGTGGTGCCGTCGCCCGCGACGTCGTCGGTCTTCTTGGCGACTTCCTTGACCAGCTCAGCGCCGATCTTCTCGTAGGGGTCCTCCAGCTCGATCTCCTTGGCGATGGACACACCATCGTTGGTGATCGTGGGGGCGCCCCACTTCTTCTCCAGGACGACGTTGCGGCCCTTGGGGCCCAGCGTCACCTTTACCGCGTCGGCGAGGCTGTTGAGGCCCCGCTCGAGGCCGCGACGGGCCTCTTCGTCGTACGCAATTGTCTTGGCCATTGCGAAGTGATTCCTCCGGATTGGGGATGGCACACGTCTGTGGTCGGGTGCAGTGCCCGCGACGGACGGCTGTGGGTGTGCTCCGCGCGTGCGGCCCCGTGCCTCACCGTCCCGACCTAGCACTCACTGGTCGCGAGTGCCAATTGCATTTTTAGCACTCGAGCTGGGAGAGTGCAAGGTCGGTCAGCGGGGCCGGAGTCCGTCGAGGACCACTTCGGTGATCCGGTCGGCCGCCTCGGGGCTGGCGGCCTGCATCGCCAGGCATCCCGAGAGGATCGCCTTAACGTCTGGCACGTCCACGTCGCGCCGCGCCACGCCCGCCGCCTGCGCGGAGGCGAGCAGGTCGGCCAAGATGCCCAGGAACGCCTCCTCAGCCTCGGGCATGGCCGTCTTGATGTCGATCCCGATTCCGGCCAGTGCGTCGGCCAGTCCGCGGTCGGCAGCGCCCCATTGCAGGACAACCGACCGCAGGAACGCGAACAGCGCCCCTGGGTCGTCGGCGTCCAGCCGTTCACGGCCCTCGTTCACTATCCGCGTAATCCGGTCCTCCACGACGGCGCGGTACAGGTCCTCCTTGGTGGGGAAGTGCCGGTAGACGGTGCCCGCGCCGACGCCGGCCCGCCGCGCGATCTCGTCGATGGGCACCGACAGCCCCTCGGCCGCGAAGGTGTCGTAGGCGACCTCCAGCACGCGGGCGCGGTTGCGCGCCGCGTCGGCACGCAACGGCCGCTCCGGCTGAGCCATTTCAACCTCTCGGGAATAGGTAAGCGGGGCGTACGTTCCGTATAGTCGTAAACAAGCGGAGCGCCCGCCCCGTTTCACCGATTGTAGGAGACCATCGTGAGCAAGTGGACCACCACCGACATTCCGGACCAGACCGGCCGCACCGCGGTCGTCACCGGCGCCAACACCGGCCTCGGATACGAGACCGCCGCCGCGCTCGCCGCGAAGGGCGCACACGTCGTGCTGGCCGTCCGCAATGTCGACAAGGGCAATGACGCCGCCGCCCGCATCGCCGGCGCGAGTCCTGGTGCAAGCGTCGCTGTCCTGCAACTCGATCTCACCTCGCTGGACTCGGTTCGGGCCGCAGCTGACACCCTGCGCGCCGACCACGACGCCATCGACCTGCTGATCAACAACGCGGGGGTGATGTTCACTCCGAGGTCGACGACGCAGGACGGCGTCGAATTGCAGTTCGGCACAAATCATCTCGGCCATTTCGCCTTCACCGGCCTGGTGCTCGACCGCGTGCTCGCCGCGAGGGGCTCGCGCGTCGTCACGGTCAGCAGCGTCGGTCACCGATTCGCCCGCAACGGGATTCGCTTCGACGATCTCCAATGGGAGAAGGACTACAGCCGCGTCGGGGCCTACGGGCAGGCCAAGCTCGCCAATCTGATGTTCACCTACGAACTGCAGCGTCGCCTGCAGGGCACCACCACGATCGCGGCGGCCGCGCATCCCGGTGGCTCGCGCACCGAACTGACCCGCAATCTGCCGACGGTGATCGGCGCCGCGACCAAGCTCGTCGAACCGCTGTTCCAGAGCGCCGACATGGGCGCGCTGCCCACGCTGCGGGCGGCGACGGACCCCGGCGTGCTCGGCGGACAGTACTTCGGGCCCGACGGGTTCGGCGAACAGCGCGGTTACCCCGTCGTGGTCGCGTCCAGCCGGGTGTCGCACGACGCCGACGCGCAGCGGCGACTGTGGGCGGTCTCCGAACAGTTGACCGGTGTCACCTTCCCCGTACCCGCGCTGGTCTGAATGTGGCAGTGTGGGTAGGGATGTCACTAGTCGTGCCGCCCTACCCACCGCCGCGATACACCGCAGAGGAGCCCGAGGTGAGCGCCTGGCTGCGGCGCGGCACCGACCCGCCCGATTACGACTCGTTCGGCAAGGTCGCGTACCACTACCTGGCCAACCAGCAGGCCACCGGCGGCGACTACGGCCTGTACCGCGTCGACATCGCGCCGAACGGTGGCGGGCCCGGCCCACACTTCCACCGCGCGATGTCCGAGGCGTTCTTCGTGCTGTCCGGCACGATCACGTTGTACGACGGCAACCACTGGATCGACGGCGGCCCCAACGACTTCCTCTACGTTCCGCCCGGCGGCGTGCACGGCTTCCGCAACGAATCCGACGCGCCGGCGTCGATCCTGATGTTGTTCGCGCCCGGCGCGCCCCGCGAGCATTACTTCGAGGGCCTCGGCCGACTCGGTGACATGACCGACGAGGAACGCCGGGAATGGTTCATCCGCAACGACAACTTCTTCATCGACTGACCAGCCTCGCGGCCAGGTACGGCGCCGTGCGGCTACGCTCGGCCTGACTCACCTCTCGCGGTGTTCCCGCTGCGACCACCCGACCGCCGTCGTTTCCCGCACCGGGACCGAGATCGATCACCCAGTCCGCCCCGGCGACCATCCGCATGTCGTGCTCGGCCACCACCACGGTGTTGCCCGAGTCGACGAGGCGATGCAACTGCGCATCGAGCAGGTCCACGTCGGCCGGATGCAAACCGGTGGTGGGCTCGTCGAGTACGTAGAGCGTGTGGCCGCGACGGGGCCGTTGCAGTTCCGATGCCAGCTTGATCCGCTGTGCCTCGCCGCCGGACAGTTCGGTGGCGGGCTGCCCGAGACGCAGATAGCCCAGCCCGACCTCGTGCAGTGTGGTGAGGCTGCGCGCCGCGCCGGCGATGTCGGCGAGAAACTCCGACGCCTCGTCGACTGTCATGGCCAGGACGTCGGCGATGGTGCGGTCGCGGTAGCGCACCCGCAGCGTGGCCTCGTTGTAGCGCGCGCCGTCGCAGGCCGGGCAGGTGGCGTAAGTGCCGGGCAGGAACAGCAATTCGACCGAGACGAAACCCTCGCCCTGACAGGTCTCACAGCGACCCTCGGCGACGTTGAACGAGAATCGGCCTGCCGTCCAGCCGCGGCGACGTGCTGCCGGAGTGGCGGCGAACTCCCGTCGAACGGCGTCGAACAGTCCGGTGTAGGTGGCCAGCGTCGAACGCGGTGTCCGCCCGATCGGCCGCTGGTCGACGGCGACCAGTCGGTCGATCACATCCGCGTTCTCCGCGGTCACCCCGATGCTGGCGTCATGGTCGAGGTCGACGATCTCGGCGTCGGAATCCTCTGCGTCGGTGTCACTTTCGGCTTGCGGCGGCGCGCGGCCAAGATTGCGGTTCACCACGTCACCGAGGACCTTGACGACGAGTGTCGACTTCCCCGAGCCGGACACGCCCGTGATCGCGGTGTAGACGCCCAACGGCAGGTCGACGTCCAGGTCTCGCAGGTTGTGAAAGCAGATGCCCCGCAGCCGCAGCCATCCCGACGGCCGGCGCGGGTTTCGCGTCGCGGGTGCGTCGCTGTCGAACAGATATCTGCGGGTGATCGACTCATCGATGTCGTTCAGACCCGGCACGGGCCCGCTGTAGAGGACCTGGCCGCCGAGCTCGCCCGCACCGGGGCCCACGTCGACGATCCAGTCGGCGCGGCGCACCACGTCCATGTCGTGTTCGACCACGAACAGCGAATTACCTGCTCGCCGAAGGCGATCCAAGACGTCGAGCAACGGTTCGGCGTCGGCGGGATGCAGGCCGGCAGATGGCTCGTCCAGAACATAGAGCACCCCGAACAGGCCAGCGCGCAGCTGCGTGGCCAGCCGCAGCCGCTGCAGTTCGCCCGGTGAGACGGTCGGGGTGCGGCGGTTCAGCGTCAGATAGCCCAGGCCGAGATCGACGAGCACCTGAATGCGGGCGACGAGGTCGGCGGCGATCATCGTGGCGACCTCGGTCAGCTCGCCCGACTCCGTCGACTCGAAGGCCGCCGCGGCGTCCGTGCGCACCGCGGTCGGGCGCAGCTCATCGGCGAGTTCGGCCAACGGCATCGCGACATAGTCGGCGATGGTGCGGCGCGCGAAGGTCACCTTCAGCGCTTCGGGCCGCAGTCCCGAGCCATCGCACATCGCGCATTCGACGCTGTCGACGAACTGCAGGACGCGGCGGCGCATCATCGCGCTCTGCGAGTTGGCAAGCGTGTGCCGGACGTGGCGTTCGGCGCTGGAGAAGGTCCCGTTGTAGTAGTAATCTGCGGTGACCGGATGCTGGCCCGGGTCGATTTCGACGGTCGGCTGCTCGTCTGTGAACAAGATCCAATCACGTTGTCGCTTGGGCAGTTTCCGCCACGGCCTGTCGATGTCGTAGCCGAGCGTGATGAGGATGTCGCGCAGATTCTGTCCCTGCCAGGCGCCGGGCCAAGCGGCGACGGCGCCCTCGCGGATGGTCAGCGACGGGTCGGGAACCAGGGTCTGCTCGGTCACCTGATGAATCCGGCCCAGACCGTGGCACCGCGGGCACGCGCCGACCGCGGTGTTCGGGGAGAACGCATCGGAGTCGAGTCGTTCGGTGGCCCCGCGCGGATAGGTCCCGGCACGCGAGAACAGCATCCTCAGCAGATTCGACAGTGTCGTGACGGTGCCCACCGTCGACCGTGAGGTCGCCGAGCCCCTGCGCTGTTGCAGCGCGACGGCGGGCGGCAGCCCCGTGATGTCGTCCACCTTCGGCGCGCCGGTAGGCAGCAGCAGGCGCCTCGCGTACGGGGCGACCGACTCGAAGTACCGGCGTTGCGCCTCGGCATAGATGGTGCCGAAGGCGAGCGACGATTTGCCCGACCCGGAAATCCCGGTGAAGGCCACCAGCGCGTCGCGTGGGGCGGCAACGTCGACTCCCCTTAGATTGTGTACCCGGGTACCGAACACGCGAACGCACGGATCGATCTCGTCGCATCGCGGTTCATCGGTCGCCGGCATGGTGAGCTGAAGGTTACCCACGACGCGCCTCCGCAAGCATGTGTTTGCTGTTTGGAGGCCTCGGCTTGACCGGCCGCGCCGTTGTCGGCTTCGACGTCCCGGCCGGAAACAGCAGGTATCGCCGTCGGCGGCACACCGTCGTCGGCCACCCGCCGACACGGTGCCCAGCAGAGATGCGCACCCGTAATCCCTTGCGCTAGGCTGCTGTCCGATCAGTTGAGGAGTCTTGGGTGCGGGTTGACGCAGCGCCCGACACCCAGGCTTTGCGGAGCTGGCAGCGTCGGGCATTGGTGCGGTATCTTGCCGCGCAGCCGCGGGATTTTCTGGCAGTCGCGACGCCCGGCTCGGGCAAGACGGCCTTTGCCCTGCGCGTCGCCGGCGAATTGCTGGCAGACGGCGCCGTCGAGCAGATCACCGTCGTCGTGCCGACCGAACACCTCAAGACGCAGTGGGCGCTGGCCGCCGCGCGCGTCGGGATCGCGCTCGACCCGAAGTTCAGCAACTCCGCCGCCCACACGTCGTCGGAGTACCACGGTGTGGTCGTCACCTACGCCCAGGTCGCCAGCCACCCCACCCGGCACCGGGTGCGCACCGAGAACCGTCGCACGCTGGTGGTGTTCGACGAGATCCACCACGGTGGCGACGCGAAGAGCTGGGGTGAGGCGATCCGCGAGGCGTTCGACGACGCGACGCGGCGCCTGGCGCTGACCGGCACGCCTTTCCGCAGCGACGACTCCGCGATCCCGTTCGTCACCTACGCGGCGGATGGCGATGGGTTGATGCGCTCGCAGGCCGACCACACCTACGGCTACGCCGAAGCGCTGGCCGACGGCGTGGTCCGGCCGGTGGTGTTCCTCGCCTACTCCGGGGAAGCGCGCTGGCGCACCCGCGCGGGTGAGGAACACACGGCCAGGCTGGGCGAGCCGCTGAGCGCCGAGCAGACGGCGCGGGCATGGCGCACCGTGCTCGACGCGAAGGGCGAGTGGATCCCGGCTGTGCTGCAGGCCGCCGACACCCGGCTGTCGCAGCTGCGCAACGGCGGCGTGCCCGACGCCGGGGCCATGGTCATCGCGTCGGACCAGAAGGCGGCCCGCGCGTATGCCGCCGTGCTGACCAGGCTCACCGGCGAGACACCGACGGTCGTGCTGTCCGACGACCCGGGGTCCTCGGCGCGCATCGCCGACTTCTCGGCGGGAACCAGCCGGTGGCTGGTGGCCGTCCGGATGGTCTCCGAAGGGGTCGACGTGCCACGGCTGGCGGTCGGCGTCTATGCCACCAGCGCGTCGACCCCGCTGTTCTTCGCGCAGGCGATCGGCCGCTACGTCCGGTCCCGACAAGCCGGGGAGACGGCGAGCATCTTCTTGCCGTCGGTGCCGACCCTGCTCGACCTGGCCAGCCAGATGGAGGCGCAGCGCGACCACGTGCTCGGCAAGCCGCACCGCGAATCCCAGGGCTTCGACGACGAGGCGCTCGAGGACGCGGCGCGCACGAAATCCGAGTCCGACGACGACAACGGCTTCGAGTCGCTCGGCGCGGACGCCGAGCTCGACCAGGTCATCTTCGACGGGTCGTCGTTCGGCACGGCGACCCCGGCAGGCAGCGACGAGGAAGCCGACTATCTCGGCATCCCCGGCCTGCTGGACGCCGAGGCGATGCGAGACCTGTTGCGGCGCAGGCAAGAAGCGCAGATGACACGTCGGAGCCGGGCAGTCGGCGACATTGGGCCGAGTACGGCTTCTCATCTCCGGGTGGCCAAACACGGCCAGCTGCGGGAACTGCGCAGTCAGCTGAACACGCTGGTGTCCGTCGCACATCACCGGACGGGCAAGCCGCACGGGTGGATTCATCAGGAGTTGCGCCGGATCTGCGGCGGGCCACCGATCGCCGCCGCGACGACCGAGCAGCTGCAGGCGCGCATCGAGGCGGTGCGGCAGCTGCGGGTCTAACGCGGCTCGACCAGGTCGGCCAGATGCTTCAGCGAGTTGTCCAGGTGTGACAGGTCGAACGGCGGGAACTGGATATCCCGCATATCCGGCCGGACACCCGACCAGTCGTAGGTCAGCGTGACCTCGGTGCGGTCGTTCCCGAGGGGCTCGAGGTCGTAGCGCCAGATCCATCCGCCGAATTCGAGCTCGGAGTTGCCACTCAGGTTGCCGCGCTCGTCGGGGCCCTGGCCGGGTTGCCACGCGATGGCGTGCGGCGGCTCGAAAACCTCGATCCGATTCGCCATCTCGTAGTAGCCGTCCGGATGGTTGTCGTGATGCATCCCCATCCGGAAGATCTGGCCGGCTGCGGTCAACGGCTTGCCGTCCAGCGACTCGCGCACCCAGCCGGTGCCGTCGATCGCCTGATGCGTCGCCGGATCGGCCAATACGGCGAACACGGCGTGGGCAGGTGCATTGACGGCGGCGCTGACGCTCACTTTTTCCTCAGTCATGTCGATGCAGACTTCTGCCCCGCCCAAGACTCATCGCGAAAGCCCGAGCACCTCGGGAAGGTCGGCCACCGAGTCGATGACGTAGGTGGGCTGCATGGCGAACTCGTCGGCGGCCCACCGGTCGAGGGTGTCCTGCCGGAACTTGCCGGTGCGCACCAGCACGCCGGTCATCCCGACCACCTGGGCGGCCAGCACGTCGTTGTTGAGGTCGTCGCCGATCATGTACATCTCGTCGGGGTCGACGCCGAGACGCGAAGCGGCCGCGAGGAATCCGGCGGGCGCCGGCTTGCCGACGGCACTCGCCTTGCGCCCGGACGTCTCCTCCATCCCGATCAGGTACATGCCGGTGTCGATGCGCAGGCCCTCGGTGGTGTTCCAGGACGTGCTGCGGTGCATGGCGACCACCGGCACGCCCTGGGCCATCCAGTCGTAGACGCGGCTGAGCGTCACGTGGTTGTATTCCGGTCCCGCGCCGCCGAGCAGGATCACGTCCGGCGTCTCGGGCGCCGGACCGTCCGGGCCGAAGTCGCTTGCGTATTCGATGTCGATGCCGGGCATGTCCTCGGCGATCTGCCCGCTGTTGACCAGAAAACAGCGGGCATCGGGGTACTGGCCGCGGACGTACTCCGCCGTCAGCGCCGCCGCGGTGATCACCTCGTCAGCGGCCACGTCCATGCCCGCGTCGGTCAGCAGTGCGGCGATCTGGCGACGGGTGCGAGTCGTGGTGTTGGTCAGATACGAGCGGGCGATCTGGTTGTCGGCCAGCACGCGAAGCGTCTCGGCCGCGCCGTCGATGGGCTGCCATGAGGTCACCAACACGCCGTCGATGTCGAACAGCACGCCACCGATCGCCATGGTGCGACAGTAAACGGCGCGCTAGGGACGCGCCCACTGACAGTCGGCGACCCACGGCGAGGCCGTCGCCGCAACTGTCCAGCTGAGCTCGGTGGGGACGTCGATCACCCGATAGTGCTTCACCCCGGCCGCGGTCGCCGCGATCAGGGTGGCCACTCCCGCCCTGCGCTGGAAGAACGTCTGGCGCACGGTCCATCCGATGATGCCGTCGGCGGCGATGCAGTCGCGGCGGCGTTCCAGGCTGCCCGCGCGCGCGACCAGCCAGTGCTCGTCCACTCGATGGCCCAGCGCACGCGCCCGGTCGGCGGCAAGCGCCGCGGCGCACAGCGCCGAGGCCGCCACGACTGTCCAGGTCCACAGCGGCACCGTGACGAACACCGCTGTGACACCCAAGCCGACCGCGACGAGGACCGGCAACGCGAGCGCGCGGGTCCAGCGCCTGCGGGTCGCGGCCGTGCCGTGCCCGCGCACCGGGCCCGACACCGCGTCGGCCGAGCCGATCACGTCGGACAGCACCGCTTCCGCCGTGGCCGCGGGGCACGGCGGCAGTAGCAGCGACGCTTCGCCCGCCCCGGCCACGCCCGTCATCACCGCGTCCAGCCGGGCGCCGCCGAGCAGGCGGACCAGCAACGGCTGGCGCAGCGTGCCCCCGCGCAACCGTCGCATGTCGAAGGTGTGCTGGCGCTTGCGCAGCAGGCCGTGCTCGAGATGCAGCACATCGGCGCCTCTGCTTAGCCTCAGGTTTGCATACGTGACAAGCGACCGAAGCACCGACAACGCCACCGAAGCGAACACCACGACGACGACGACGCCGGCGACACTGGCGACGACGCCGAACCGCTGTGCGGTGTCGCGAGCGGACTCCGCAAGCCGCGAATGCGCAAGCGTCGCAGCCAGACCCGCCTGATACACCAGGCCGACCGCGGCGAGAATCATGGCGAGGCCGGTGAAGCTCAGCGGGCTGTAGCGCAACCAGGACGGCTGCCAACGCGCCAGCAGTCGATCGCCCGATGGCTGCGCTTCGGGATGGTCTGCGGCGGCCAGCGAGTCGGCCAGGAGGATTGCGCGCAACCGCGGTACTTCTTCGGCACGCACGGCGTCGAGCGCGAACGTGGAGTCACCGGTGGCCTCTCGGCCGGTGTTGACCCGCAGCACGGTCAAACCCAGAAGCTGGTGCAGCAGCCGGGCGTCGGTCTCGACCGACCGAATCCGGTTGCGCGGCACCGCCACCACCGTGCGCTGGAGAACGCCGCTGCGCAGCTGCACCTCGTCGCGTTCGATGCGATACGTGGTGGTGAACCAGCGCAGCACTCCGAACCCGATCGTCACACCGAGCGCCGCGACGGTCCACATCGAGTTGCCCGTCGCCGATCCCAACACGATCGCGCCGACGAGCAACGGAATCTGCCGCAGCACCTCGTGGACGGGATGCACGAGCAGCATTCGCGGGCTGAGCCGCTGCCACACCGGCGCGCTACTGGTGGTCACGTGGCGTCCTCAGCGCCGATCGCGGCGATGTCGGTGAGCTGGGCGACGATTCGGTCGGCGACCGCGGCGTCGAGCGCGACGATCCGCACCGCGCCGGCCGACGACGCCGTCGTCACCGTGACGTTGGCCAACCCGAACAGCCGGTCCAGCGGACCCCGATACGTGTCGACCGTCTGCACCCGTGACACCGGCGCGATCCTGCGCTCCTGCACGAGCCAGCCCGACCGGGTGTACACCGCCTGCGGGCTGATGTCCCAGCGATGCACGCGGTAGCGCCACAGCGGAACGACGACGACGGACACCGCGACTCCGACCGCGGTCACGGCAGCAGCCGCCCCGTGCAGCCACGCCAGTCGGCTGTCGAGCACGAACCAGACGACCTGGGCCGCCACCAGCACCAGCCACGGGATCGCGGCGCCGAGCGCCCACACCACGGGCGCCTTGCGACTCGGCGGGTTGGCGGGATCGACCAGATCCACACCGCTGCGTCGTGACATGAGACCGACGTTAACCGCCGGTGAGTAATGTGCTGATCATGAGCCAGAAGTGGACCTCCGCAGACGTGCCCGACCAAGCAGGCCGCATCGCCGTCGTCACCGGCGCGAACTCCGGCCTCGGCTACGACACCGCAGCCGTCCTGGCCGACAAGGGCGCACACGTCGTGCTGGCCGTGCGCAACGTCGACAAGGGCAGGCAGGCGGCCGACAAGATCAAGGCCGCCAGCCCGAATGCGGTGGTCACCCTCCAGGAGTTGGACCTGACGTCGCTCGACAGTGTCCGCAAGGCCGCAGATGAACTTCGCGCCGCACATCCCCGCATCGATCTGTTGATCAACAACGCGGGCGTGATGTACGTGCCGACGCGGGAGACCACCAAAGACGGTTTCGAGATGCAGTTCGGCACCAACCACCTCGGCCATTTCGCGCTGACCGGTCTGCTGCTCGACAACATGCTGGCCGTCGACGGGTCGCGGGTGGTCACGGTCAGCAGCGTCGGGCACAAAATCCTGGCCCGGATCCACTTCGACGACCCGCAGCTGACGCGGAAGTACAACCGCGTCGAGGCCTACGGCCAGTCCAAGCTGGCCAACCTGATGTTCACCTACGACCTGCAGCGGCGCCTGCAACTCAAGGGCGTCCCGACCGTCGCACTGGCCGCGCATCCCGGATTCGCCGACACCGAACTCATGCGCTACCTACCCGATTTCATCCCGTCCTGGATGTGGCGCGGCGTGACCCAGCCCGCCGACAAGGGCGCGCTGCCGACTCTGCGGGCCGCGACCGACCCCGGCGCCCGCGGTGGCCAGTACTACGGGCCTGACGGCATCGGCGAGGTCAAGGGGAGCCCGAAAGTCGTTGCCTCCAGCGCACAATCACGCGACGAAGAGCTTCAGCGCCGGTTGTGGAAGCTGTCCGAAGAGCTGACCGGCGTCACGTACCCGGTCTGATGCGCTCGGTCGACGAGCACCGGCGCGTCGTGGCCGCTTTGATCACGGCCCGCCCGCCGGCGGCGGTTTCGCTCGCCGACGCCCTCGGCCTCGTGCTCGCCGAGGACGTGGTGGCCCCACTTGCGCTGCCCGGCTTCGACAACTCGGCGATGGACGGCTACGCCGTCATGGCCGACGACATCGCGAAGGCGAGCGCAGAGCAACCGGTGCTGCTGCCGGTGGAGGAAGACATCCCCGCGGGCCGTACCGATCCGCTGACACTGAAACGTGGGACGGCACACCGCATCATGACCGGAGCGCCGCTTCCGTCCGGCGCCACCGCCGTGGTGCCGGTCGAGGCAACCGACGGTGCGACCGACACCGTGGCGATCCGCGCTGCCGCCGCAGCGGGTCAGCACATCCGGCGCGCAGGAGAGGACGTGGAAGCGGGCACCACGGTGCTGCAGGCCGGCCAGGTGGTGACCCCGGCCGTACTCGGCCTTGCCGCAGCGCTGGGTCTCGGTGAGCTGAATATCGTTCCGCGCCAACGTGTTCTGGTGTTGTCGACCGGTTCTGAGCTGGTCGCGCCAGGCACACCGCTCGAGCCGGGCCAGATCTACGAGTCGAACGCCGTCATGCTCACCGCCGCCGCGAAGGATGCCGGCGCTCACGTCACCACGGCGCCGATGACCAGTGACGACGTCGACGAGTTCCGCGCGGTGCTCGAGCGTCACGCCGCCGACGCCGACCTCATCATCACCACCGGCGGCGTGAGTGCGGGCGCCTACGAAGTGGTCAAGGACGCGCTCGCCGATCAAGTCGAATTCGTCAAGGTCGCGATGCAGCCCGGCATGCCGCAGGGCGCAGGCCGCATCGCCGGAGCCGCCGGGCCGGCGACATCGAGCCCCGGCACCGCCATCGTCACGTTGCCGGGCAACCCGGTCAGCGCGCTGGTGTCGTTCGAAGTGTTCATCCGCACGCCGCTGCGCGCGGCGATGGGCCTGCCGGAGCCTGCGCGGCCCCGGCTGACTGCGAAGCTGACCGAAGACCTGACGTCGCCGCGCGGCAAGCGCCAGTTCCGCCGCGGCGTACTGGATGCCGCCAAGGCCGAGGTCACCAGCTACGGGCCGCCCGCGTCGCACCATCTGCGCTGGTTGGCATCGGCCAACTGCCTGCTGGAGATCGACGAGGACACCGTCGAGCTGGCCGCGGGATCGCCGGTGCGGGTTTGGGACCTGTCGGGCGGGTAGCCACCCGTAGAATCGCGACACGATGGCCAGACGCCCCGACCTCAGATCAGGCCCCGCGCGACTGGTGGCCCTCGCGAAAACCACAATCCCCCCGATGCACCCCGCCGGTCTGCCGTTCGTCGGCGCAGGCCTCGCGGTCGCCGCGGCGGGCCGCCGCATTCGGTGGTTGCGCCGGACCGGTCTGTTGGCGGCGGCCGTCAACGCGGCGTTCTTCCGTCACCCGCCCCGGGTGCCGCCCACCCGGCCCGGCGTCGTGGTCGCCCCGGCCGACGGGTTGATCTGCCTCGTCGAAGATGCGGTGCCACCCGCGGAATTGAACCTGCCCCCGCGCCCGCTGCCCCGGATCAGCATCTTCCTGTCGATCTTCGACGCGCACGTTCAACGCATTCCGATCACCGGCGAGGTGGTGGCCGTCGCGCACCGGCCGGGTATCTACAGATCCGCCGAGCTCGCCGCGGCCAGCCAGGACAACGAACGCAACAGTGTGCTGATCCGCACGCACGAGGGGCACGAGGTGGTGGCGGTGCAGATCGCGGGCCTGCTGGCCCGTCGCATCGTCTGCGACGTCGGGCCGGGTGACAAGGTGACGATCGGCGACACCTACGGGCTGATCCGGTACGGCTCGCGGCTGGACACCTACCTGCCGGAGGGGTCCGAGGTGCTGGTGCTGCCCGGCCAACGGGCGGTCGGCGGCGAGACGATCCTGGCGGAGCTGTCGCGATGAAGCCACGAGTCAAAAGGCCCGTCCTCAGCGTCAGGATGCTGCCGAGTGCGATGACGGTCGCCGCGATCTGCCTCGGCCTGTCGGCGGTGAAATTCGCACTCGACGACCGGCCCACCGAGGCGATGGCGTTCCTGGCGGTGGCCGCCATCCTCGATGCGCTCGACGGTCGCATCGCCCGGTTGCTGAAGGCCACGTCGAAGATGGGCGAGGAGATCGACTCGCTCGCCGACGCGGTGAATTTCGGTGTCGCACCGGCCTTCATCATCTACGGCACGCTGCTGTCACACTCACGGATCGGCTGGATCGTCGTGCTGCTGTACGCCGTCTGCATCGTGCTGCGGCTGGCCCGGTACAACACGATGCTCGCCGGCGACCAACCCGCCTACACGAGCCAGTTCTTCGTCGGCATGCCCGCACCCGCGGGCGCGATCGGCGCGATCGGTCCGCTGGCCGCCAAGATGCAGTTCGGCGACGGCTGGTGGACGTCGGAGCCTGCGGTCGTGATCTGGATGATCGGCGTTTCCCTGCTGGCGGTCAGCACCATTCCGATGCGCAAGATCCACACGTTCGCCGTCTCGCAGAACATGGTCGTTCCACTGCTGGCACTGTTGGCCGTAGGCGTGGCCGCGTCGATCCTGTACGGCTACATCGTGATCCTGTTGATCATCCTGGCTTACGTCATTCACATCCCGTTCGCGATGCGGACGACCAAGTGGTTGTCGAAACACCCCGAGGTGTGGGACGACAAGCCCAAGGCGCAACGCCAGGCGCGGCGGGCGATCCGCAGGGCCCAGCCGCGCGCACATCGCCGGTCGATGGCCCGGCTCGGGCTACGCAGGCCGCCGGGCCACTGACATGACGGAGTTCGACGTCGCAGACCGCCCGGCGCCACGGCATCAACTCACGCTCACCGCGCGGCTGAACACCTCAGCACTCGACTCGCGCCGCGGCGTTGTCCGCCTTCATCCCGAAGCCATTGCCGCGCTTGGCATTCGGGAGTGGGACGCCGTCTCGCTGACGGGTTCACGCACCACCGCCGCGGTGGCCGGGGTGGCGCCGTACGGGACGCCCGCGGGCACTGCGCTGCTCGACGACGTCACGCTGTCCAATGCCGGGCTGCGGGAGAACACCACGGTGCTCGTCGCTCCGGTGACGGTGTACGGCGCCCGGTCGGTGACGGTGCGCGGATCGAATCTGGCCACCGGGTCGATCCCGTCGGCGACGCTGCGTCAGGCCCTGCTCGGCAAGGTGATGACGCTCGGCGACACCGTGTCGCTGTTGCCGCGCGATCTCGGCCCCGACATCCCGACGTCGGCGGCCAGCAGTGCACTCGCGTCGGCCGTCGGCATCACCTGGACCTCCGAGCTGCTGACGGTGTCGGGCGTCGACCCCGCCGGAACCGTCAGCGTGCAACCGAATTCGGTGGTGATCTGGGGTGACGGAGCACGCGCCTGCGGCGACGTCGGGACATGGTGCGGCTCCGCCGACGCAGTCGACGTCGGGCCAGTACGTCGTCGTCACGCCGGAGAAGTCGGCGACGGTCAACATCGACGACCTCAAGGGTTCACACGCGCAGGCGGCCCGGCTGACGGAGTGGCTCAAGCTCGCGCTCGACCAGCCTGAGCTGCTGCGGACGCTGGGCGCCAAACCCAATCTCGGCGTACTGGTTTCCGGGCCCGCCGGTGTCGGCAAGGCCGCGCTGGTGCGTGCGGTGTGCGCCGACCGTCGGCTTGTCGAACTCGACGGCCCGGAGGTCGGTGCGCTGCGCGCAGAGGACCGGTTGAGCAACGTCACGTCGGCGGTGGCGAGCGTCCGTGACGGCGGCGGCGTCCTGTTGATCACCGACATCGACGCGCTGCTGCCTGAGACCGCCGACCCGGTGTCGACGCTGATCCTCACCGAACTGCGGAAAGCGGTCGCCACGTCCGGCGTCGCATTCATCGCCACCTCGCAGCGGCCCGACGCGATCGACCCGCGCCTGCGGGCACCCGATTTGTGCGACCGTGAACTCGGACTCAGCCTGCCCGACGGCGCCACGCGTAAGCAGCTTCTCGAGGTACTGCTGCGCGACGTGCCCACAGGTGACCTCAGACCTCGACGAGATCGCCGAGCGCACACCGGGTTTCGTGGTGGCCGACTCTGGCTGCACTCGTGCGCGAGGCGGCGCTGCGGGCGGCGGCTCGGGCCAGCGAGGACGACAAACCGCCGACGCTGATCCAGGACGACCTGACCGGCGCGCTGAGCGTCATCCGTCCGCTGTCGCGTTCGGCCGCAGAAGAGGTGGCCGTCGGCTCGGTGACTCTCGACGACGTCGGCGACATGGCCGAGACGAAGCAGGCGCTCACCGAAGCGGTGCTGTGGCCGCTGCAGCACCCCGAGACGTTCGAGCGGCTCGGCGTCGAGCCGCCGCGCGGTGTCCTGCTGTACGGGCCGCCGGGCTGCGGCAAGACCTTCATCGTGCGGGCGCTGGCCAGCTCCGGGCGGCTGTCGGTGCACGCGGTCAAGGGCGCCGAGCTGATGGACAAGTGGGTCGGCTCGTCGGAGAAGGCGGTGCGCGATCTGTTCCGCCGCGCCCGCGACTCCGCGCCGTCGCTGGTGTTCCTCGACGAACTCGACGCGCTGGCCCCACGACGCGGGCAAAGCTTCGACTCCGGGGTCACCGACCGCGTGGTGGCCGCTCTGCTGACGGAGCTCGACGGCATCGAACCGCTGCGCAATGTGGTGGTGCTCGGCGCGACCAACCGGCCCGACCTGATCGATCCCGCGCTGCTACGGCCGGGGCGGCTGGAGAAACTGGTGTACGTGCCGCCGCCCGACGCCGACGCCCGTCGCGAAATCCTGCGCACCGCAGGTAAATCCATACCGCTGAGCGACGACGTCGACTTGGACGCCCTAGCCGGCGAGCTGGACGGCTACAGCGCCGCCGACTGTGTGGCCCTGCTGCGCGAGGCCGCGCTGACCGCGATGCGGCGGTCCATCGACGCTGCCGACGTGACGGCGGCCGACGTCGCGAAGGCCCGCGACACCGTCCGGCCGTCGCTGGACCCGGTGCAGGTCGAGGCGCTGCGCGCATTCTCGGCCGGCCGTTGACGCTGGGCCTACGGCCGCGCCTCCAGCACCAGGTTGAACGGGGTCTCGGTGGCCCGCCGGAACCGCGTGAAGCCGCCGCCGTCGACGACGACCTCGCGCAGCCGCGCCTCACCGGCCTGAGCGCCGAGGGCAGGCCCCTTGCGGGCCAGCGAGACGGGCACGCAGATCTGGGCGGACGCGCCGTACATCACCCGGCCGACCGGGTTCAGGTTGTCGGCCACGTCGTCGTTGGCGAACGGCTCCACAATCATCGCGGTGCCGTCGGAACCGAGCGCCTCGCGCGCGTGCCGGGACACGCTGACCGGATCCGCCATGTCGTGCAGGCAGTCGAAAAACGCGATCAGATCGAAGTTCCTGCCCGGGTAGCCGACCGCGTCGGCGACCTCGAACCGTGCGTTGGCGGCGCCGGCGGCCGCTGCCTTCTCGGTTGCGACCTTGATCGACTCGTCGTGGTAGTCGTAGCCGACGAACTCGGAGTCCGGGTAGGTCTTCGCCATCAGGATGGTGCTGGCGCCGTGCCCGCACCCCACGTCGGCCACCGTGGCTCCACTCTGCAATTTGTCGACGACCCCGTCCAGGGCGGGCAGCCACGCGCCGACCAGGTTCGCGTTGTATCCGGCGCGGAAGAATCGCTCCGTTCCCTCGAACAGGCACGGATGATGCTCACCCCATTCCATGCCGCCACCGGACGTGAAGTTGTCGAGGGTGCGCTGCAGTGCATGGAACGTCGCCTCGACGATGTTGTAGGCGCCGGGCATGTCCACCGGCCCGTTCGGGTCGGTCAGGCACAGCGCCTGCTCTTCGGTCAGCGACCACGTGTCGGCCGCCGGGTCGAACTCCACGTACCCGCCCGCTCCCTGATTGCCGAGCCATTCCCGGACATAGCGCTCGTTTGTTCCGGTGCGTTGGGCGAGCTTCGCCGCGGTCAGCGGTCCCCTCGCCAGCTCGCGATACAACCCGAGCCGATCGCCGACGAGGATCAGCGTCGCGCTCATCGCGGCACCTAGATCACCCACCGCTTTACCGAGGAATTCGTTCAGTTTGGTCTCGTCGACAGCCATGTCCACATGGTGGTCGTCTATCGGGGCGGTTAGGGCGCATTGGCACCGAAGGTCGCAGCAGAAGTATCTTGACAGCGACTAGATCGAAGGGCATAGTCGACACTACGAACTAGTCACTGTCAAGATTAGAGGGAGGCGCCATGACCGCCCCGACCACCCCGTCCATCCGGGTCGGCGACCGCGAACGCTCCACGACCGCCGACCAACTGGGCTCGGCGCTGGCGCAGGGTTATCTCGAGATGGCGGAGTACGACAACCGGCTGCGGGCCGCGTTCGCCGCCCAGAACACTGCCGAACTCCGCCATCTCGTCGCCGACCTGCCGCTGGCCCTGCTGCGGCGCAACGACCCGCAGCGACAGGCGGTGCGTCGGGCCGCAGCTCGCCGCGGTGTCCAGCTGCACGCCGCCGGCTACCTCGCCATGGTGGTCGTCGTGCTCGCGGTGTGGTTCGCCGTCGGGCTGACCGCGGGCGCCTGGTACTTCTGGCCGATCTGGCCGATCCTCGGTGCGGGCATCGGCGTGCTCGGTCATGCCCTGCCGATTCGGGCCATGTCGACCGGTCAGTGCCGCAAGCTCCAGTGAGCGATCGCGGCGGCGGCGTGCGACGCGGTCGGCGGCCGGTCGTCGGCCCATGCGACGTAGCCGTCGGGACGCACCAACACTGCGGCCGGAAGTGCGGTGTCGTGGTGCACCCCGTATACGACGTCGCTGCGATCGACGTCGATATCGTCGGTCGTCGCCAGCACGAACCGGCCGTCGCGCAGTAGTTCGTACAGCCGGGCGCCGCCGACGTCGACATCGGGCATGCGCTTGCCGACCATGCGGTGATCGCCGCGCGACGGCCGCGGGTAGTTGATTCCGAGCTGGCTGAGTCGGCCGGCCATGAAGCGGCGACCCGCGGGCACCCGCGTGAGCGTCCCGATGGCGACCGTCTGAAGCAGGCGCTGCGCCTTGCTCCGGCCCAGCACCAGCTGATTGAACGCGTCGGTCAAGCGCAGTACCTCGGCGCCGACGGCAAGGCGCTCGCGCTCGTAGCTGTCAAGCAGCCAGCCCGGTGCCGTTCCCCGGATCGCGGCGGCCAGCTTCCATCCGAGGTTCATCGCGTCGGCCAGGCCGGTGTTCATCCCCTGCCCGCCCAGCGGTGAATGCACGTGCGCGGCGTCTCCGGCGATGAACACCTGCCCGTCGCGGTAACGCTGCGCCTGCTTGCGTTCGGACAGGAAGCGTGAGCTCCAGCGCATGTCGGTCATGCCGTAGTCGTCGCCCGCGATGCGATCGAACGAGTCGCGGATCTCCTCCTGCGTGACCGGTTCCTTCAGCGGGGCCTGCTCGCGCAGCCGATCCCAGGCGATCGCGCGAAACCAGCCGTCGCCGAACGGAATCAGAAGCGCCGCCCCGCGTTCATTGGTCACGCCGGTCAACGTGTCGTCCGGGGCCCGCGTCAGGTGCACGTCGGCGAGCAGGATGTGCGTCTCATACTGCTTGCCTGCGAAGTCGATGCCGACCAGCTGCCGGACACTGCTGTGTGCACCGTCGCATCCCACGACGAACTTCGCCCGGATCTCGGCGCCTGCGGCGCACCGCACCGTCACGCCGTCGGCGTCCGAGCTCAGCCCGACGACCTGCGCGCCGCGCACGACCGGCACACCGAGGTCGTCGACGCGGGCCTGCAACACCTGCTCGGTGCCGCTCTGCGGGACGACCAACAGCATGCCGAACCTCGTCGGCAGGTCGCGCAGGTTCATCATGGCCCCGCCGGGCGGTGCGATCTGATAGACCGGCACGCCGCGCGTCAGCAGTTCGTCTGCCATCCCGCGCGCGTCGAACAGCTCCAGCGTGCGCGCGTGCACGGCGAACGCCCTGGTGATGTTCGGCACCGCGGTGCGCTCTTCGAGCACCTGCACCCTGGCTCCGCCGAGCGCGAGCTCGCTTGCCAGCATCAGCCCGGTGGGCCCGGCGCCCACGACGACCACATCGCAGGTCTCCACGACCGGGGATGGTAACGGTATCCGCCCACGTAGACTGTGGTTCAGCCAAAGCCCTTCATTCGGCTGACACCCCGACCCGACACGATCGGAGTGCCGTGCTCGCCGTCCTGTTCGCCCACGCGGTCGCGACCGCGATGGCTCCTCTACTGGTGTACCGGTGGGGCAGGCGCGCGTTCTATCCGCTGGCGCTTGTGCCGCTGTGCTCCTTGATCTGGGTGGCGATGAACTGGCCGACGGCGGGACAGCCGCACACCACCAGCGTCTCCTGGGTACCCGCGCTGTCCATGGACTTCTCGCTGCGGTTCGATGCGCTGGCGGCAATCATGAGCGTGCTGGTGCTCGGCATCGGCGCGCTGGTGCTGTTCTACTGCGCCCAGTACTTCCACCATCGCGACGGACATACCGAGAACCGGCTACCCAGTTTCGCCGCGGAGTTAGTGGCTTTTGCAGGCGCCATGTTCGGCCTGGTGGTCAGCGACAACATGCTCGTGCTCTACGTGTTCTGGGAAATCACGACCGTGCTGTCTTTCCTCCTGGTGGGCCATTACGCCGAACGCGTCGCCAGCCGCAAGGCCGCCGTGCAGGCCCTGTTGGTCACCACCGCCGGCGGACTTGCCATGTTGGTCGGCATTGTGGTGCTCGGCACCATCTCGGGCACCTATCTGTTATCGGAAGTGATCGCGGCGCCACCGTCCGGATTGGCGGCCGCGGTCGGTATCACCTTGGTTGTCGTTGGGGCACTGTCGAAATCGGCAATCGTTCCGCTGCACTTCTGGCTGCCCGGCGCGATGGCCGCCCCGACCCCGGTCAGCGCCTACCTGCACGCCGCCGCGATGGTGAAGGCGGGCGTGTACCTGCTCGCGCGGATGGCTCCGGGATTCGCCGACTCGCCGCCGTGGCGGCCCATGGTGATCACGCTCGGAGTGCTGACGGTCGTGCTCGCCGGTTGGCGCGCAGTGCGCGAGTACGACCTGAAGCTCATCCTTGCTTTCGGCACGGTCAGCCAGCTCGGCTTCATCTCGGTGATGGTCGGCGCGGGAGGCAGCGACTTGATGCTCGCGGGGCTAGCGCTGCTGTGCGCGCACGCGATGTTCAAGGCCGCTCTGTTCATGGTCGTCGGCATAATCGACCACGCCACCGGCACCCGCGACATCCGCAGGCTGGCTTGGCTCGGTCATGCCAGCAAGCCGCTGTTCGTGATCGCCGCAGGCGCGACCGCAAGCATGGCGGCACTGCCGCCGTTTCTCGGCTTTGTCGCAAAGGAAGCGGACTTCGAAACCCTGGCTCACAGCGCGTCATTGGGCCCGTTCGCGCCATTCGTGCTTGCCGCAGTGGCCGTCGGCTCGGTCTTCACCACCATCTACAGCCTGCGCTTCCTCTGGGGCGCCTTCGCCCGCAAGGGCAGGACCGAACCCAGCAAGCTGGTGGCCGGAATGCACGCGTCTCCGGTCAGTTTCCTTGCCTCTCCGGCCATTTTGGCCGCGGGTGGCCTGATCTTCGGATTGTGGCCTGCACCGCTGGACAACGTGCTGGACACCTACGCCGACACCATCCCCGGCGGTATGGGTTACCAGCTGGCGCTGTGGCACGGTATCGGACTTCCGCTGTTGCTGTCAGTCCTGGTACTCGGGCTCGGCACCGCCGCCTTCCTCGGCCGGGCAAGGCTGCGGCGCAGGCGGCTGGCATATCTGCCGCTGGGCAACGCGGACCGAATCTACGACGCCGTGATCCGCGGGGCCGACGTGCTTTCCGTTCGGCTGACCGGTACCACACAGCGCGGCTCGATGCCCGCCACGCAGGCCGTCATCCTCTCCACACTCGCGGTCGTACCGGTGGTGGTGCTTGCGCTGGGGGCGCGCAACCGACCCGAGTTCGCGCTGTGGGGCTCACCGTTACAGGTGATCGTCGGGCTGTTGATCTTGGCCGCCGCGGTGGGGGCGACGGCGATGCGCAACCGGCTGTCGGCCGTGCTGCTGGTCGGTGTCACCGGGTACGGCTGCGGCACGATATTCGCCCTCCACGGCGCACCCGATCTGGCCTTGACGCAGTTTCTGGTGGAAACCCTGACGCTTGTCGTCTTCGTGCTGGTGTTGCGGACGCTGCCGGCCGAATCCAGCCGTACCGACATACGTAGGCACCGACTGCCGCGGGCGGCTCTGGCGCTGGCGGTCGGCGCCAGCGTCGCCACGCTGACCGCCTTCGCGCTGGCCGCCCGTTCCGGCGTGCCGATCGCGGCCTTGCTGCCCGACGCCGCGTACGACCACGGGCACGGCGCGAACACCGTCAACGTGCTGCTCGTCGACATCCGCGCCTGGGACACCCTCGGCGAGATTTCGGTGCTCCTGGTGGCCGCAACCGGCGTGGCATCGATGGTGTTCCGGCACCGACGGTTCGGTGCCGCGCCGCGGGTGTCGGACGCCGTCCAAGCGAACTTCCCGCCGAGCCGTTCGATGTCCACCAGCCCAGCTGCGGGCGACATCACCTGGTTGCGCGGCAGCGAATTGCGAGACCCGCGACACCGCTCTCTCGTTCTGGAGGTCGCGACGCGGATGATTTTCCCGCTCATCATGGTGCTGTCGGCGTACTTCTTCTTCGGCGGCCACAACACACCGGGCGGCGGCTTCGCGGGCGGCCTGACCGCCGGTCTGGCGCTGGTGCTGCGGTATCTCGCCGGTGGACGGTACGAACTCGGTGAGACGCTTCCGCTGGACGCGGGCAAGATCCTCGGTGTCGGATTGGGACTGTCAGCAGGTACCGCGGTGGCGTCGCTGCTGCTGGGCGCGCCGGTGTTGTCGTCAGCGGTGCTGTCCTTCGACATTCCGGCGTTGGGCTCCGTCAAGCTAGTCACCGCGTTGTTCTTCGATCTCGGTGTGTACCTGATCGTTGTCGGACTCGTGCTGGACGTGCTGCGCAGCCTCGGCGCCAGGATCGACGTGGACATGGCCGAGCAACGTGCAGCGGCGGTGACATCGCGATGACGGCCTTTCTCGTTCCACTCCTGGTGATCGGCGGCCTCACCAGTGTCGGTGTCTACTTGCTGCTCGAGCGCAACCTCACCCGAATGTTGTTGGGGCTTCTGCTCATCGGCAATGCCGTCAACCTGTTGATCCTGTTGGTCGGCGGCCCGTCGGGCAACCCGCCGGTGCGCGGGCGAACAAGCGACGGCTCCACCACGACGGCAGACCCGTTGGTGCAGGCGATGATCCTCACCGCGATCGTGATCGGCATGGGCGTCGCTGCGTTCGTGTTGTCGCTGATCTATCGGACATATCGGTTGACCACCGAGGAGGAGGTCGACAACGATCCCGAGTCCACCCGCGTCGCGCAGATGACGGATGAAGAGGCCGCCTCGGTCGACGAGGGCCGCCCCGTCCCGGACGACTCCCGCGACACCGACGAACCCGACGCACTGGACGCCTTACCGGGCCTGGAGGGGTCGCGATGAGTTCCGCTTCGGTGTTGATGCCGCTGCCCGTGCTGATACCCATGCTCGCCGCCGCGGCCACGATGTTCGCCGGCCGCCGACCGCGGCTGCAACGAACGATCACGCTCGCCGCCTTGTCGGTCGTCGTGGTGGTGTGCGCGTCGCTGCTGTACCTGGCGGATCACGCAGACACATTGGCGGTGCACGTCGGCGGCTGGGAGGAGAGCGTCCCCGGCATGGGTCCGCTCGGCATTACGCTTGTGGTGGACCGTCTTTCGGCACTCATGATGGTTGTCTCGTCGATCGTGCTGCTGGCTGTGGTGCTCTTCGCCATCGGGCAGGGCATCCGGGACGGCGACGAACGCCAACCGGTGTCGATCTTTCTGCCCACTTATCTGGTGCTGTCGGCCGGTGTCTGCAGCGCATTCCTGGCCGGCGACCTGTTCAACCTCTATGTCAGTTTCGAGGTGCTGCTGGCGGCGAGCTTCGTGCTGCTGACAGTCGGGGCGAGCACGGAGCGGGTCCGGGTGGGCATCTATTACGTGATGGTGTCGATGGTGTCCTCGATGATCTTCCTGATCGGGATAGCGCTGGTGTACGCGGCGACCGGGACGCTCAACCTGGCTGAGCTGGCGATCCGGCTCAACGACGTCGCGCCGGGAACCTGCAGCGCGTTGTTCGCGGTGCTGCTGGTCGCGTTCGGCATCAAAGCTGCGGTCTTCCCGCTGTCGACATGGCTGCCCGACTCCTACCCGACGGCACCGGCGCCCGTCACCGCGGTGTTCGCCGGCCTGCTGACGAAAGTCGGTGTCTACGCGATAATTCGCGCGCACACGCTGCTGTTCCCCAGCGGCGGGCTGGACCGGATGTTGATGGTGGCGGCGTTTCTCACCATGCTCGTCGGTATCCTCGGCGCCATCGCGCAGACCGACATCAAGCGGCTGTTGTCCTTCACGCTCGTCAGTCATATCGGCTACATGGTGTTCGGCATCTCACTGTCCAGTGCGCTCGGGTTGTCAGGTGCGATCTACTATGTGGCACACCATATTCTGGTGCAGACCACGCTGTTTCTCGTCGTCGGCCTGATCGAGCGTCAGGCCGGTGCATCGACATTGCAGCGATTGGGCGGGTTAGCGGCGGCAAGTCCGCTCCTGGCGTTCGTCTTCGTGGTTCCTGCGCTCAATCTTGGTGGCATTCCGCCATTTTCCGGCTTCATCGGCAAGGTGGCGCTGATGCAGGCCGGCGCACAGGACGGCTCCGTGCTGGCGTGGACACTGGTGGGCAGCAGTGTGCTGACCAGCCTGCTGACGCTGTACGTGGTCTCACGGGTGTGGACCCTGGCGTTCTGGCGCTCCCGGGCCGACGCACCCGAAGGTACTCTCGCGGCGGCGGTTCCAGCGGCGTTGCTCGACGAGGCCACCGACATCGCCGTGATCGATCGTGAGGATGTCGGTCGAATGCCGGTCGGCATGCTGGTACCGACCGGGGCGCTCATCGCCGTAGGGCTCACGCTGACTGTGCTGGCGGGACCGATCATCGGGTACACCGACCGCGCCGCCGCCGAGGTGATGGACCGCGACCGCTACATCTCCGCAGTCCTGTCGGGGGTGCGGCCATGAGGCGTCACGCGCTGCGGGCCTGGCTGCTGTGCTGGCTGATGCTGGTGTGGGTGTTGTTGTGGGGCAGCGCTTCCGTCGCCAATGTGGTCGGTGGTTTGGTGATCGCCGTAGGCGTCATCGTGTTGCTGCCACTTCCCGTGGTGCCGGTCGAAGGCCGAGTTCATCCGCTGTCGCTGCTGCGGCTGATCGCCGTCGTGAGCTACGAGTTGATCGCATCGTCCGCGCAGATGGCGTGGCTGGCGATTCGACCGGGGCCGCCGCCGCGAACCGCGGTGTTGCAGGCGCAGCTGACGGTCAAGTCGGATCTTGTGCTCGCGCTGGCCGTCAACATCATCACGATCATTCCCGGCTCGATCGTGCTGGAGATCGACCAGGAACGGCGCCTGATCTTCGTGCACGTCATCGACGTCGGCTCAGATGAAGCCATCGCGCACTTCCACAGTCACGTCGCCCAGATCGAGCGGCTGCTGGTGGCGGCGTTCGAGCGTGAGCGCGACTGGAAGCCGTCTGCCAGTGAGGAGACATCATGAATACCGTGTGGGTCGTCGCCGCCGTCATGCTGACTGCGGCGGCGGTGATTGTGATGTTTCGGATCCTCGCGGGTCCCAGCACGCTGGACCGCCTCGTCGCGCTCGACACGTTGATAGCGGTGGCCATGTGCGCAATCGGAGTGTGGGCGGCATACAGCCTGGACACCACCGTGACCTACGCTCTCACCGCGCTCGCCTTGATCGGCTTCGTCGGTTCGGTGAGCGTGGCTCGGTTCCGGGTACCCGATGTTCGACGCCGCGAGAGCAGGTACCCGCGATGAATATCGTCGATATCGTCACGGCTGTGCTCGTGCTCAGCGGTTCGACGCTGGCGCTCACCGCCGCAATCGGCGTCGTCCGGTTCCCTGACACGCTGTCGCGCATGCACGCAGCCACCAAACCGCAGGTCCTCGGTCTGCTGCTGGTGCTGATCGGCGCGGCGATCCGCCTCCGCGGTCACGTGGATGTCGGCATGTTGATACTCACCGGCATGTTCACCTTGATCACCGCGCCGGTCGTCGCCAATCGGGTGGGGCTGTTGGCATACCGCGAACAGAAGCAGAACATGCTGATCAAGGACGAGCTGAACGACTATGCCGAAGGCGGACCCAATGGCCAGAACTGACGACGACACCTGGGACATCACCGAAAGCGTCGGCGCGACGGCGCTGGGCGTGGCCTGGGCCCGGGCGCAGGAGGCGACGTCTCAGTGCCCGCTGTTCACCGACCCGTATGCACAGGTGTTCGTCGATGAGGCCGTCGCGCGGGGCTGGCAGCTGCCCCAGCGTCACATGGCCGAGCGGATCGCCTCGATAGCGGGATATGCCGCGTCGCGCACCAAGTGGTTCGACGAGTTCTTCATCGCGGCCGGCGCGGGCGGTATCGAGCAGGTGGTGATCCTAGCCGCGGGATTGGACGCCAGGGCCTGGCGGCTGCCCTGGAACGACGGCAGCGTCATCTACGAGATCGACCAGCCCAAGGTTCTCGCGTTCAAAACCGACACGCTGGATGCGCGCAACATGAAGCCGCCGGCCCGGTATGTCCCCGTGCCGATCGACCTGCGCCAGGACTGGCCGATGGCGTTGCGCGAGGCGGGCTTCGACGCCACCGAGCCGGCGGCGTGGGCGGCCGAGGGGCTGCTGCCCTATCTGCCCGCCGACGGCCAGGATCTGCTCTTCCAACGGATCACCGAGCTCAGCGCCCAGGGCAGCCGCGCCGCGGTGGAGGCCTTCGGCGCAGGATTCTTCGACCCCGAGTATCTGGCCGGCCGTCGCGAACGGGTGCGGCAGATGCGCGAACAGGCGGGCGTGTCCGACGACGCACCAGATGTCGCCGACCTGTGGTTCATCGAGGAACGCACCGAGGTCACCGACTGGTTCGCCGGGCACGGGTGGGATGTATCGGCGATCGAGGCCACCGACCTGATGACCAGGTACAGCCGCAGCACCGACGACGACACAACTCCGCGAACGGTTTTCGTCGAGGCGCGGTTGTTGTCCTGACTCGCTACTCCCCCGACAGCTGGAACTCGACCAGCGCACTGACGGTGTCGACCGCGTCGTTCAACGCCGCCAGCCGCGCCGCGACGGTCGGTGCAGCGAGTACCGAATAGCGGTCGGCCTGTCCGATCGGAATACGAGTCGTCAACGCGTACAACCACATTGCCGCATCGGGCGCGGCGTCGGCGCCAGCCACGATGTCGCGGGCACTGATCTCGGCGCCGCGGGCACTTGCGATCCGCTCGAACAAAGCGACCATGCGGTCCTCGACATCACGGATGGCGTCGGCCCCGACCGGTTCACCCGGCTCGTCAGGCCAGACTTCGACCGCGGCTCGCGGGTACGGGTCGTCGGGCTGCCACTCCAGCACCCGGATCCGCTCCGCCATCACGCAATTGAGCCGGTAGCTGCCGTCACCGAAATCGGCGACCTCGGTGATGTGGGCCATCGACCCGACGTCGCTGCGTGCGTCACCGCCGCCGACTTCGCGTCCGGCCGCGATCAGCACGACGCCGAAGGCCGGATCCTCCATCTCCAGGCAGTCGGAAACCAGTGCGGAATACCGGGGTTCGAAGATCCGCAGGGGCAGCTCCTCGCCCGGCAGCATCGCCCGCTCGAGCGGAAACATCGGGATGGTGGGCACGGCTAGATGTCCAGCTCGCCGACCAGGGCGTCGACCACCGCCCGCAGGTCACCGTCGCTGTCCTCGGCGACGCGCCGCTGCCGTTGATAGGACGCGCCGAGCCGGTAGATGTCGGCAATCCCGGCCAGCTCGTCGGCGCAGCCCAGCGACTGTGCGACCGGTTCGAGCCGGTTGCAGAGCTCGTCGAGATCCTCGGTGACCAGTCGCTCGTTGCTGTCGGCATCGAGAATGATCACCGCGTCGAGGCCGTAACGCGCTGCGCGCCACTTGTTTTCCTGTACGTGCCAGGGAGGCATCGTCGGCAGCTCTTCACCGGCGTCGAGCCGACGGTCGAGATCGACGATCAGGCAGTGGGTCAGTGCGGTCAATGCGCCGAGCTCGCGGAGGTTGGACACGCCGTCGAAGACGCGCACCTCGACGGTGCCGAGATGCGGGGAAGGCCTGATGTCCCAACGGATCTCGTTCATGTGGTCGATGATGCCGGTCTTCTTCTGGTCGTGGACGAAGCCCTCCCACTGTGCCCAGGTCTGGAAGTGGAACGGCAGGCCGGCCGTCGGCAACTGCTGGAACATCATGGCCCGGTTGCTGGAATAGCCGGTGTCCTCACCGTCCCAGTACGGCGACGAGGACGACAGCGCAAGAAGGTGCGGATAGTGGTTGAGCAGCGACGTGACGATCGGCATGACCTTGTGCTCCGAGGAGATACCGACGTGTACGTGCACACCCCAGATCAGCATCTGGCGGCCCCACCACTGCGTGCGCTTGATCAGCTCCGCGTACCGCGGCGCGTCGGTCAGCTTCTGGGCCGACCACTTCGCGAACGGGTGGGTGCCTGCGCAGAAAAGCTCCATGCCGCGGTCCCGCACGATACGGCGGGCGGGCAGCAGGCTGGATCGCAGATCCTCCATCGCCTGCCCGGCGTTGTCGCAGATCCCGGTGACGACCTCGACGGTGTTGCGCAGCAATTCCTTGTGCACGCGCGGGTTTTCGCCGAGCTCGGCGATCACCGCGGCGGCTTCGTTGCTCAGATCGCGGGTCTGGGCGTCGACGAGGGCGAACTCCCACTCGACACCGACGGTCGGCCGGGCCGACCCGGCGAAATCGATTCGACTGCTAACCGGTGCCGATGACACCGCACGCGACCCGCTTCCCGGCGTCGCCGGTGGCCAGCGTGGTCTGGTCCGGAGGCGGAGTGCCGTTGGTCTGTTGGTAGCGCGCCGGAGGGATGTTGGCGAAGTTGTCGGCCTTCTCGTGGATGATGATCGCCGTCTTGGCGCCGGCCTGCAGATCCTCTGCGGTGACGGCGTCGGTGGTCGTCACTAACTGGGCGGTGCCGTCCTCGCGCACCTGCAGCGACGTCAGGTCGCCGCTGGCGGGATGTCCGCTGTGGCCGGGCACCTGGAAATGGCCTCCGGCGGAGTTGAAGTCGCCCGGCTCGCCGCCGGTCGGGGCGACGGAACTGGCTTCGCACTTACCCACCGCGTGGACGTGCAGCCCGTGGAAGCCCGGCGCCAGTTGACCGGGACCGGTGGTCTTCACGGTGACGGTCGCGTAGCCGCTGGAGAATTGGAACTCGGCGGTTGCCACCGTGGCACCGCCGGCGTTCTTCAGCTGGGCGGTCAGCTTGTCGCCCGCCGGTGCGGCTTCACCCTCGCTCGCGCCGGCCGCTGCCGACGGCGACGGCGAACCGCTCCAGACCGATGGTGTGGTGCCTGTTGTGGAACTCGGCGTCTCGGGTGCACTGCACGCGTTCAACGCCAGAGACGCGGCGAGAACGGCGGCGGCAGCGGCGAACCGCTGCGGACGCGAGGAGCAGTCGAACCGTGCGGACGCGAGGAGCATCAAACCGCTGCGCACGTGAGGAGCAATCAAACCTCCGCGCACGCGAGGAGAGGGGAGAGACAAGCATGCGCAAGAGCCTATCCCGTCACCGCCACGATCACGCCTGGCGGTTGCTCGGCCAGCCCGGGGGCCCTCGGTTCGACCGGCGCGGAGAGCAGCCGGCCCACCTCGTCGGCGGACTCCTTCTCGCCCGGCGCGTCGCTGAAGTAGACGGTGGTCGCCGTGACGCCTTCCAGGGTGAGGTTCCCCGTCTCGGTGACGTTCCAGCCGGCATCGCGCAGCGTCGTGGCGGTGTTCTCGGCGACCCCGGGTGTCTCGGAGATGTTGTACACCCGGACGTCGGCCTTGGCGGCAGGTGCAGGTGACGCAGGCGTGGGCGACGCAGCCGATGTGGTGCTCACCGTGGCCACCGGAGAGTCGTCCGCGCCGGAGTCGTCATCCGAGCCCATGGCCTGGAATCCGACCAGCAGGAAGACCACGCCGAGAAACAGAAGCACCATCACCATGGCGCGCAAGGGCAGCCCTGAGGAGTCGGAGTGGCGCTCGTTCATCTGGCCCACTGTATCGGCGTGGTGGACGAACCCGCGAAAGCCTAGGTCACCTCGAAGCCGAGACGGCGCGCCGCCCGCGCCTTCTGCCGGCTGGCCCGCAGCCGCCGCAGGCGCTTGACCAGCATCGGATCGGCTGCCAGCGCCTCCGGCCGGTCCACCAACGCGTTCAACACCTGGTAGTAGCGCGTCGCCGACATCGAGAACAGTTCCTTGATGGCGTCTTCCTTGGCGCCCGCGTATTTCCACCATTGGCGTTCGAACGCCAGAATGTCGTGTTCGCGGCGGGTCAGTCCATCGGTGAGATCAGAGTCGTCTCCGGATTTCTCAGTCCGCGCCATGGCGCCGTCCATGTTGGCCCTGGACCCTTTCCCGCGCTTCATCTCGCTAGCGATACGGCGAATATTGAACCACGGCATTGCTTGTTGGGCCGTCAGCCAACTGGGCGAGTCGGCTCACTTAAGCTTGCCAACCGTGGCTGTCGTACCGATCCGAATAGTCGGAGATCCCGTCTTGCGCAGCGCGACCACTCCTGTGCCGGTGGCCGACGATGGTTCGCTGCCCGCCGAGCTCGCCGCCTTGATCACAGATCTCTACGACACGATGGACGCCGCCTACGGTGTCGGTCTTGCGGCCAACCAGATCGGAGTTTCCCAACGGGTGTTCGTCTACGACTGCGCAGAGGACCGCGGGAAGCCGACCCGCAGGCGCGGCGTGATCGTCAACCCGGTTCTCGAAACCAGCGACGTGCCCGAGACGATGCCCGACCCCGAGAACGATGACGAAGGGTGCCTTTCGGTGCCAGGCGAGTCGTTCCCGACCGGTCGCGCCGACTGGGCCAGGGTGACCGGGCTGGACGCTGACGGCACGCCGATCACGGTGGAGGGCACCGGGCTGTTCGCGCGGATGTTGCAGCACGAGACCGGTCATCTGGACGGATTCCTCTACCTGGACCGGTTGGTGGGCAGGCATGCGCGCAGCGCCAAGCGGGCGGTGAAGTCGCATGGCTGGGGTGGGCCGGGCTTGACGTGGATGCCCGGCGAGGATCCCGACCCGTTCGGCCATTGACGTGGCCGACGTTCCCGCTCCCGGCACGCGGGTCAGCCTGCGTTACCGGCGCCCGGAAGGTTCGGTGCCGCCGCTGACCGATGTGATCGGGCATGTGCTGCACACCGGTCCGCGCATCGGACTGCGGACGAAAACCGGTGCGGTGGTGGAGATCGCGGCCGACGACGTCGTCGCGGTTCGGACGTTGACTGCGGCCCCGGTGCGGACGTCGCAGATCCGGGCAACCGAACATGCCGCCGCGCTGGCGTGGCCCGGCACCGAACAGCGGTGGCTCGACGGCTGGCTGCTGCGCGGCGCGGGCGGCCATACACACCGAGCGAATTCGGCTGTGCCGCTTGGTGTCCAGGCCGGCATGGGCACCGTGCCCGCGATCGTCGGCTGGTATGCACACCGCGGCCAGACGCCGTGGTTGGCCGTACCCGACCGGCTGCTGAACCTGCGGGCAACGGCATCGACCCGACTCGAGACGGTTGTCATGGTGCGCGACCTGCCCGCAGGCGAATCCGATGCGACGACGACGCTGGCGACTCGGCCCGACGCCACCTGGTTGAGGATCTACGAGCGCACGGTTCCCGTCGACGTGTTGACGGCCGTCGTCGACGGGGTCGTCGTGTTCGCGACCAGAGGCGACGCCGCCGTGGGCCGCGCGGCGGTGACCGCCGCACCCGACGGGACCCGTTGGGCGGGCTTGTCGGCTGTGCGGGTGGCGCAGGGGCGGCGACGGGAAGGTCACGCACGCCGGCTGTGTTCGGCACTGATGTGCTGGGCCGCCGAACACGACGCGATGCACTGCTATGTGCAGGTTCTGGCCGACAACGCCGCTGCGATCGCGCTGTATGAACAGCTCGGTTTCACAACGCAGCACCGCGCGCGATACGTCGACGCCCGTAGCCTGTAGCCCATGCGACTGGCCACCTGGAACGTGAACTCGATCCGGGCGCGCGTCGACCGCGTCACCGACTGGCTGGAGCGCGCCGACGTCGACGTGCTGGCCATGCAGGAAACCAAATGCGCCGACGACCAGTTCCCGACGATGCCGTTCGCGGCCATCGGCTACGACGTCGTGCACTGCGGCTTCAACCAGTGGAACGGGGTGGCGATCGCGTCGCGGGTCGGCATCGACGACGTCGCGGTGGGCTTCGACGGCCAACCCACGTGGAGTGGCAGCCCCGACGTCCAAGAGGCGGCCGAAGCGCGTGCGCTCGGCGCCACCTGCGCAGGCGTGCGGGTGTGGAGCCTCTACGTGCCGAATGGCCGCACGGTGGACTCGCCCCACTACGGTTACAAGCTGGCATGGCTTGCCGCGCTGCGCGATTCCGCGCGGCAATGGCTGACCGAGGATCCGGCGGCGCAGATCGCACTGACCGGCGACTGGAACATCGCGCCCACCGACGAGGACGTGTGGAGCGTCGAATTCTACCGGGGCAGCACCCATGTCACCGGGCCGGAGCGCGCCGCGTTCAACGCGATCGTCGACGCCCATTTCACCGACGTGGTACGCCCGTTCGCGCCGGGACCCGCGGTCTACACCTACTGGGACTACACCCAGCTGCGCTTCCCGAAGAACCGCGGCATGCGCATCGACTTCATCCTGAGCTCGCCCGCGCTGGCGCGCCGCGTCTTACACGCCGAGATCGTGCGCGAGGAGCGAAAAGGCAAGGGGCCCAGCGATCATGCACCGGTGCTCGTCGAACTCGGCTAACCGAAGAGCGGCAGCGCGCGCTTGCGCGCCAGGGCATCCATGCCCCGCTGGATGCTCGACTGAACTTCGCGGTACGTGCGTTCGACGTACTCGGCGTCGTCGGCGCGCGCCGGATCGTGGTCCACTTCGACGGCCGGCATGAGCCGGGTCCTGATCTTGGCCGGCAGCGGGAATTGCGGCAGCGCGGCGGGCGCGATGCCCCACGGCAGCGACACCGCTACCGGAAAGACCTTCAGCCGCAACAACTTGTCCAATCGCAGCGTGTGAGACAGCTTGTCACCGCGGATGAGCACCGGCATGGCGTCGGCGCCCCCGACGGTCGCGATCGGCACGATCGGGACGCCGGCACGGATCGCCATCTTCACGAATCCGCTGCGGCCGGCCAAGTTCGCCTTGTCGCGTTCGAACCAGGGCCGCAGTGAGTCGACTTCGCCGCCCGGCCACACCGCGACGTCGCGTCCCTCGGCCAGTGCCGTCGCCATCGAGTCGGGCGCGGCGGGAAGCACGCCCATCGCGCGGAAGTACCTGCCGATGCCGGGTATCGCCATCAAGGCGTCGTGCGCGGTGCCGTGCAGGAGCCGGTCCTGGCCGAAGCGCCGCCACCACTGCACACCGACCGTCCACGCGTCCCAGACGAACGGTGCGCCCGAGTGGATGCCCACCAGCAGCACCGGCGGCTCCGGGAGATTCTCCCAGCCGTCGAACTCCATCCGGAACCAGTGGTCGACGAGGAAGTTCCACAGGTACTTCTGGCGCTGCATCGTCGCCTCGTCGGGTCCCTGCAGATCCCACTCGCCCGCACGCTCGGCCAGCCAGCCGCTGAGGCCGCCGTCCTGCTGACCGCGCCGGTCGGCCATCTTCGCACGGGCCTGCTCGGCGTGTCGCTCTGCCTGCTGCCGAAGATCCGCAGGACGGGGGTCGGTGTTCACCATGGGCACCGAGTACCCACTTTCAGTCGTCGTCGGCCTCGCCGTAGCGCCCGGGGTTGAACACCGAGGCCAGCGCGCCGATGACCATCATCACCGCCGCGGCGATGAACACCACGGACAGGCCGGAGTGGAACGGCGCGGTGATCAGCTGCGGGAAGAACGTCTTTCCGGTCAGCAGATCGGCGTTGACACCGGGGTCGTGCAACGCACCGGAGGGAGCCAGGAGTTCGGCGATCGGGTTGTAGCCGAGGAACGCCGCGAACAGACTGCCCACCGGCGGCAGGTTGGCCACGTCCTGCGCGACGGCGGCCGACACGCCCTGCTCCTGCAGCCCGGCGCTCATCGCCGACGGCAGCGTATGGGCCAGCCCGACGATCATCAGCGAGAAGAAGACGCCGATCGACAACGACGAGCCCGCGTTGAAGAACGTAGCGCGCACGCCCGAGGCCGCCCCGCGCTGAGCCGGAGGCACACTCGACATGATCGCCGCCGTGTTGGGCGCGGTGAAGATGCCGCCGCCGAGGCCGTTGAAGAACACCAGCACCGCGAACAGCCAGTAGTCAAAGTTCACCGGGATCATCACCAGCGCAACGAAAGTCACCGCCATCAGGATCATTCCGCCGACCGTGAACGGTCGCGCGCCGAAGCGGTCGGACAGCGAGCCGGCAAGAGGCCCGGCCACCAGGAAGCCCGCCGTCATCGGCAGCATGTAGATGCCGGCCCACAGCGGTGTCGACTCGAAGCTGTACCCGTGCAGCGGAAGCCAGATGCCCTGCAGCCAGATGATCAGCATGAACTGCAGGCCGCCGCGGCCCATCGACGACATCAGCCCGGCGAGGTTGCCCATGCCGAACGACGCCGAGCGGAACAGCCTGATGTCGACCATCGGGTCGGGCACCCGCAACTCGATGAGGCAGAACGCCACCAGCGACAGTAGGCCGAACCCGATCGCCCCGAGCACCCACGGGCTGGTCCAGCCGGTGGTGGAGCCACCGTAGGGCTGGATGCCGTAGGTGATGCCGACGAGCAACACCGTCAGGCCCAGGCCGAAGGACAGAATGCCCGCCCAGTCCAGTCCACCGGGGGTGCGCACGCCGAGTTCTCTCAGGGACCGCACACTCCAGATGGTGCCGAGGATGCCGATCGGCACGCCGACCCAGAAGATCGCCTTCCAGTGCCACTCGGAGAGGAAGCCGCCGATCAGGAGGCCGAGGAAGGAGCCGGCGACGGCGGCGACCATGTTCACCCCGAGTGCCATTCCGCGCTGGTTGGCCGGGAACGCGTCGGTGAGGATCGCCGACGACGACGCCATCAGCATCGCGCCGCCCACCCCCTGCAGCACCCGCCAGCTGATCAGCCACAGCGCGCCGCCGTCCAGGTGGAACGGGTCGAAGGACAACGCGACGGCTGCGAACGTGAACACCGCGAAGCCGACGTTGTAGATGCGCACCCGGCCGAAGATGTCGCCGAGCCGCCCGAACGGGACCACCAGGACGGCGGTGACCACCAGATATCCCATCAGCATCCACAGCAGATAGCTGACGTTGCCGGGGGCGAGCGGGTTGAGGCCGATGCCGCGGAAGATGGCCGGCAGCGAGATCAGCACGATCGACGCGTTGATGGTGGCCAGCAGCGTGCCCAGCGTGGTATTGGACAGCACCACCCACTTGTAGAAGGGGTGGTCGTGATCTATCCGCCTGCGACGGCGGGCGGTCTCATCGACCGGCACCTCGGCGTTCGCCACCACTGGGGGTTTCGTCATCTCGATCTCGGTAGTCATCAATATCGCTTACGTATCGTCGTCGTTTCCGCTCAAAACACATATGTTAGCTATATAAACCATTGGGGGGCAATTCGTGTTCCATGCGCTAGCGTGGACCCGCCCTGACGGCCGGCGTAGGAAGTTGCCATGAGCTATCTGCCCCTGACTCCTGACGGTCAAACTCCGCTGCGGGTGATGACGATCGCCGGCTCCGACTCCGGCGGCGGTGCGGGCATCCAGGCCGACATGCGGACATTCGCGTTGCTCGGCATGCACGGCTGTGTCGCGGTGACCGCGGTGACGGTGCAGAACTCGATGGGCGTCAAGGGTTTCCATGAGATTCCTGTCGACGTCGTGGCCGGCCAGATCGAAGCCGTGACGAGCGACATCGGCATCCAGGCCGCCAAGACCGGAATGCTGGCGTCGTCGGAGATCATCGCGGCGGTCGCCGAAACCTGGCGCTCGCAGGGCCTGGCGGGAGTGGTGCCGTTCGTGGTCGACCCGGTGTGCGCGTCGATGCACGGTGACCCGCTGTTGCACCCGAGCGCGCTGAATTCGCTTCGGGCCGAGCTTTTCCCGCTCGCGACGCTGGTGACGCCCAACCTCGACGAGGTCCGCCTGCTCGTCGACATCGATGTCGTCGACGACACCTCCCAGCGCGACGCGGCCCGCGCCCTGCACGCGCTCGGGCCGAAATGGGTGCTGGTCAAGGGCGGCCATCTGCGGTCTTCGCCGGAGAGCCCCGATCTGTTGTACGACGGCACCGAGTTCTACGAGTTCGGTGCGACCCGCATCGACACCCGCGATGACCACGGTGCCGGCGACACACTGGCGGCCGCGACGGCCAGCGCGCTCGCGCACGGCTATACCGTGTCCGACGCGGTCGCCTTCGCCAAGACCTGGGTGACCGAATGTCTGCGCGCCGCTTACCCGTTGGGCCACGGCCACGGTCCGGTGTCGCCGCTGTTCCGGTTGTCGAAACCGCCGTCGTGAGCCTCGACGACATCGCGGGGATCGCGCACCAGCCCCGCGGCACGCCGAAGGGCGCCGTCGTGCTGACCCACGGCGCAGGAGGCAGCCGCGAATCCGCGCTGCTGACGAGGATCTGCGACGAGTGGGCCCGACGCGGTTGGCTCGCGGTGCGCTACAACCTGCCCTACCGCAGGCGCAGGCCCAAGGGGCCGCCGTCGGGTTCTGCCGTCGCAGACCGGGCGGGCGTTGCCGAAGCGATCGAAATCGTTCGCACGATGGCACCGGGTCCGGTCGTCGCCGGCGGCCATTCCTACGGCGGGCGGATGACCTCGATGGTGGTCGCCGACGGCACACAGGTGGACGCGCTGACCGTGTTCTCCTACCCGCTGCATCCGCCGGGCAAGCCCGAGAAGCTACGCACCGAGCATCTGCCACGGGTCGAGGCGCCGACGGTGTTCACCCACGGCACCTCCGACCCGTTCGCCACGATCGACGAGTTGCGTGCGGCAGCGGCGCTGATCCCGGCGCCGACCGAGGTCGTCGAGATCACCGGCGCCCGCCACGACCTCGGCTCCAAGGCTCTGGATGTGCCTGTGCTGGCGGTCGACGCGGCGTTACGGTTGCTCCGATGACCGTACCGCCGGGCGCTATCAGCCGCGACAGCCTCTCGGCACAACTGGTGGGCGATCGTCTCGCTGTCTTCGGCCTCATCGGCGGTGTCCTGACCAGTGTGGTGTGCGGCCACGTCGGATTGAACCGGGCCGGTATCAGGGACAATTGCGTACCGAGCTCGCGAGGTGCTCGCCCGAGGCCGCCATCGATCCCGCGAGAGAAATGACGTCAGTGTGCCCTTACCCGGCAGTGATGTAGCGTCGAGACCATGGCTTCTCAGCATTACGGGGCAGTCATCGTCGGGGCGGGTTTTGGGGGCATCGGCGCAGCAATCCAGCTCCACCGGCTCAGATACGACGACTTCGTGATCCTCGAGCGCGAAAGCGACCTGGGCGGCACCTGGCTGGTCAACCACTACCCCGGACTGGCGGTCGACGTCCCCACCACCACGTATTCGTACTCGTTCGAGCCCAACCCGAATTGGTCGCGGCTGTACTCCACCGGCGCGGAGATCAAGCGGTACGCCGACGATGTCGCCGATAAGTACGACGTGCGCCGCCACATGCGCTTCAACACCACAGTCGAGGGAGCTCGCTGGGACCAGGAGGCCAAGCTGTGGCGCCTCACGCTGGCCGGAGGCGACTCCGTCTCCACCCACGTCCTCATCACCGCGACGGGCTTTCTTTCTCAGCCGCAGTTGCCGGAGATTCCCGACATCACCAGTTTTGAAGGCAAGGTCATCCACACCGCTGACTGGGACGACAGCTTCAATGCATCTGGTCGGCGCGTCGCGATCATCGGCACCGGTGCGACGGCGGTGCAGCTCATTCCCGAGCTGGCCGAAGACGCCGCCGATCTCACCGTGTATCAGCGCACGCCGATCTGGGTGGTGCCCAAGATCGACTTCCGGTTCCCCAACTCCGCCAAGCGCCTTTTCCGCCGATTTCCGTTCACGCAGAGAATAATTCGCGCGATCACCGACGCGATCTACGAATTCATCATTTACACCGGTCTGCATCATCGGCAGCTCTTTTTCCGTCGACTCAACATCAGCGCCACGGACCTCGCCAAGATGCTTCGGTTCGCCCAGATACGCGACAAGGACCTACGCGAGCGGCTGACGCCCGACTACGACCTCGGATGCAAACGACCGACGTTCTCCAACAGCTACTACCGCACCTTCACCAAGCCTCATGTGCACCTGCAGGACAGCGGGATCGACCACATCGAGGCGGACGGCATCGTGGCCAAGGACGGGACGAAGACCGTCATCGACACCCTGGTGTTGGCCACCGGATTCGACCTGTGGGAGGCCAACTTCCCGGCGATCGAGATCATCGGACGCGACGGGCGCAATCTCGGAAAGTGGTGGCGTGAGACGCGATTCCAGGCATACCAAGGCGTATCCGTACCGTACTTCCCGAACTACCTGAGCCTCGCCAGTCCGTACGCATTCCTCGGATTGAATTTCTTCAATACCATGGAATACCAGATGCGGCACATGGACCGGTTGTTCAGCGAGATGAAACGTCGCAGAGCTGACACCTTCGAGGTGACCGAAGATGCCAACACCCGCTATCTCGACCGAATGACAGAGTTGATCGGCGATTCGGTGTTCACGGTCGGCAACTGCGCCACGTCGCGTTCGTACTACTTCAATCCGAGCGGTGAGGCCACACTCTTGCGTCCCATGTCGACAAGCGTCGCCATCAAAGAAGCGTCGGAATTCCCGTTGACCGACTACGACTTCTCATCACCGGAGACGAATAGCCTGTGACGAAGCGGCATTCTGGCAGATCGCGCGTCGCGACGCTCACCGGCCTAGCAGTCGCCGGGTTGGGACTCGCCCATTTCGTGAAGCCCGACGCGTTTCATGGCTTGACCAGCCAGGCTTTTCCGCATGACACGCAACGGCACCTCTACCTCGACGGCGGTATCGAGACCGCGCTCGGGCTCGGCCTCGCGATGCCCAAGACGCGGAAGCTGGCCATCATCGGGGCCCTCGGCTACGGCGCCTACCTTGCGGTCAACGTCGCGCGTAACCGGTAGCGGCCGAGCAGCGCGAGGTCGAGCAGACGACCGACCGTGAGGCGCGACGCCGCGGTGTTGTCGTAGTGCAGGAGCCTGCCCACGTCGATCACCAGTGCCATGGCAGCGTGCACGGCGAAGCGGGCCTCCCCGACCGTCCAGTCCGACCGGATCGCGGTCACCAGCCGCACCCATGATTCGACCGTCGACCGCTGCAGGTTCCGCAGAATCTTCTGGTCCGCGGGTGCCATGTACATCCGTTCGGTGTAGTAGACGTAGGCCAGTTCCGGGTGGTCGAAGGATCTCTTGACGTACGCATCGACCAGCCCGGTCAGCGCCACCTCCGGGTCGTCGACCGCGCCGAGGATCGACGAGGCCTCCGACGACAGCCGGTCGGCCGCGCGCCGGTAGATCGCGGCCAGGATGTCGTTCTTGCCCGAGAAGTGCCGGTAGATCCCCGATGTGGGCATGCCGACGGCGGACGCGATCTCCTCCATCGTGGTGTCGCGGTAACCCTTGCGGTTGAAAAGCCGGACCGACTCGGTCAGCAGCGCTTCGTATTTCGACGCGTCCGCCCCCGCCGGTCGTCGGGCATCTGCGTCCGTCACCGGCTCGGGGTGGACGTCGGGCACGTCGGCTGTCGCGATCGCATCGGCGATCTCGGCCAGCACAGCGCGGATGTGGACGGCGGGCAGCTTCGCGTGATGGTCGACGATGCTGCCGATGACGCTCAGCATCGACGACGACAGCATCCAGCGCTGCCGGGAGGTCAGGCCTGGCCGAATTGCCAAGAGCGGGCGCTGGATTCGGCGGTTGACCGTTCGCATTTGCTCGTTGAGGGTGCTCTGGTCGTCGACGCGCAGGTAGCGCGCCTCCCACCGGTAGAGGCCGCCCGACTCCCGATTGAGGAGGGCGGTGTCGGTGATCGCCGCGACCAGACGGCGCAATGTCTGCGCATCGGCAGCGGCCCTGTCGACGAACGCGGTGCACTCGACCAGTTGCTCGCCCAGCGCCAACACCGCGTCGCGGAAGAGGTCGTACTTGCTCGGGTAGTGCCGGTACAGCGCTGCCGCCGAGATGCCCACCCGCGACGCGATCGCCTCCATGCTGACCGCGTGGTAGCCGAGTGCGCTGAACGCCTCCGCCGATGCGCGGGCGATCTGTGCCTTGCGATCTTTGGGCCGACGCCTGACGCCGGCGGCTGGGGTGGGCCGGCTGCGCGCCATGGGAATACCATACGGACTACTGGCCAGATGCAGAATGGCCATTAACATAAGGGGCGAGAACTCGGACTCGGACGGGGGATCCTTGCATCACTACCACCACCGCGCCTTCTATCTCGGTGTGTTGAGTGTCGCCTTGATCGCCGCCGGGCTGCTCGCGCTGAACTTCCCGGTGTTCATCGACGTCTTCGACCAGTTCGGCTTCCAGATCAAGTGCGGCACCGGCTTCGGCGCCAACCTGGCGCAGGCCGCCGAGGCCGGTGGCGACAATGTCGGCCAGTGCCAGGCGGCGCTGCTGGTGCGCCGGCTGTGGGCGATACCGATGATCGGAATCGGGACGATCCTTCTCGCTGCCGTCGTGTTCGTCGCGGCCACCGTGTGGGGTCGCGAGTCGGTGTTCGGGCCCGACCCGATCGCCTGACCTACCATCACCTTCGGTGAACACGCCGGAGGAACCCGCACTGCGACGACGGCTCGGCCTCGCCGACGCCGTGACGATCGGGCTGGGGTCGATGATCGGGGCCGGGATCTTCGTGGCGCTGGGGCCCGCCGCCGCTGCGGCCGGTTCGGGCCTGCTCATCGGGCTGGCGGTCGCCGCCGTCGTCGCCTACTGCAATGCGACGTCGTCCGCGCGACTGGCCGCGCTGTACCCGCAGTCGGGCGGAAGCTACGTGTACGGCCGCGAGCGCCTCGGCGAGTTCTGGGGCTACACCGCCGGGTGGAGCTTCGTGGTGGGCAAGACGGCGTCGTGCGCGGCGATGGCGTTGACGGTCGGGATCTACGCGTGGCCCGCGCACGCGCATGCGGTCGCGGTCGCCGCGGTGGCCGTATTGACGGCGGTCAACTACGCGGGCATCCAGAAGTCGGCGCTGCTGACCCGGGTCATCGTCGCGATCGTGCTGGCCGTCCTGCTGGCGGTGGTGGCCATCGTGTTCGTTGCCGGCAGGCCCGACGCCGCCAGGCTGTCCGGTCACGACGGAGGCGTCACCGGAATGCTGCAGGCGGCGGGCCTGCTGTTCTTCGCCTTCGCCGGCTATGCCCGTATCGCCACGCTCGGCGAAGAGGTACGAGAGCCCGAACGCACCATCCCGCGCGCGATCCCGATCGCGCTGGGCATCACGCTGGCGGTGTACGCGGCCGTCGCGGTCGCGGTGCTCACGGAATTGGGCAGCGCCGGCCTGGCGGAATCGAGCGCCCCCCTCGCCGACGCGGTGCGGGCAGCGGGCCATGCCGGCGCCGAACCCGTGGTCCGAGCCGGGGCGACGGTCGGGGCGCTGGGGTCGTTGCTGTCGCTGATCCTCGGCGTTTCGCGCACGACACTGGCGATGGCCCGCGACCGCCACCTGCCGCATCCGCTGGCTGCGATCCACCCGCGCTACGCCGTCCCCCACCGCGCCGAACTGGCCGTGGGTGCCGTCGTCGCAGTCGTCGCGGCGGTGGCCGACGTGCGCGAGGCGATCGGTTTCTCGGCCTTCGCCGTGCTGGTCTACTACGCGATCGCCAACGCGTCGGCGATGACGCTGCCGCGCAAGGCCATTCCAGTCGTCGGCTTGACCGGCTGCCTGCTGCTGGCCGCCCTGCTGCCGGTCACATCGGTGCTCGTCGGCGCCGGTGTTGTGCTTATCGGCGCGCTGAGCTACTGGTTGCGGCGACAATGATCCTCGTGATCCCGTTGAGCTGGCAGCAAGTAGACCCCCGCGCCGACGCCGACTTCGTCGTCGCGCCTGACGAGCGGCTGGACTGGGCCCCCCCACCGGGATCGGCGCCCAGCACGTCGTCGCGATGTTCGGCGCCACATTTCTGGTGCCCGTGCTCACCGGCTTCCCGCCCGCGACCACCCTGCTGTTCTCCGGCGTCGGCACGATGCTGTTCCTGATCGCGCTGGGGTCCATCGCCGCACTCGTCGTCTACCACGGCATGCGGCTACTCGGATTGCGTACGTCGAAGACGACGGATCCGAGCCCGGTGGAGCCGTGATGCCGACTCGTCACGCGCTGGTCCGCCGACCATCACCCCGGCTCGCCGAGGGCCTCATCACCCATATCGACCGCAGCGACGATGTGAATGTCGAACTCGCGCAACGTCAGTGGGACGGTTATCTCGCCGCGTTCCACAGCGCGGGTTGGACGACGCACGAGGTACCCCCTGCACCGGAGTGCCCCGACTCGGTATTCGTCGAAGACACCATGGTGGTCTACGGCGACGTGGCCGTCATCTGTCGGCCCGGAGCCGAAGAGCGCTGGCCCGAGATCTCCGCGGCCGAAAGCGCCGTCAGCGCACAGGGATACCGGGTTGAGCGCATCGAAGCGCCCGGCACCCTGGACGGCGGCGACGTGCTGAAGCACGGCGGTACCGTCTGGGTCGGCGTCGGCGGCCGCACCAACACCGCAGGATTCGCGCAGTTGACGGCTCAGCTCGAACCGTTCGGCGTCAACGCGGTGGCTGTGTCCGTGACGAGGGCACTGCACCTGAAGTCCGCCGTCACCGCCCTGCCCGACGGCACGATCGTCGGCTACCCGCCGATCGTGGACGAGCCACGCATCTGGGGTGACCGGTTCCTGGCCGTTCCCGAGGAGCCGGGGTCCCATGTCGTACTCCTCGACGACGACGCACTGCTCATGTCCTCGGCGGCTCCGCGTACGGCCGACATGTTCGAACAGCGCGGCTACCGCGTGGTCGGCGTCGACATCTCCGAGTTCGAGAAGCTCGAGGGCTGCGTGACGTGTCTGTCCGTCCGCCTTCGCGGCCGTCCGTGAATCACCGTCCCTCCAGCACCACTGATCTCGATTCGGTCAAGGTCGCGCACCGAGTCGTGCGGCACCGCGAGTTTCGTCGTTGCGTGACTGACAATCCGGAACGTGACCGAATCGCGGGAGCCCGACGTTGACGCGTGAGATCTCTCGCCAGACGTTTCTGCGCGGTGCCGCCGGAGCCCTGGCCGCAGGTGCGGTTTTCGGCTCGGCACGGGCCACCGCCGATCCGGTGACCTCCGGCTGGGACAGTCTTTCCACCGCCATCGGCGGGCAACTGCTCCTCCCGGACAACGGGCAATTCGCAACGGCCAAACAGGTTTTCAACACCAACTACAACGGCTCCACACCGGCGGCGATCGTTGCCCCGTCATCGGCGGCCGACGTGCAGAAAGCAATGGCGTTCGCTGCTGCCCACAATCTCAAGGTCGCTCCGCGCGGTGGCGGGCATTCCTACATCGGCGCGTCGATCGCGAACGGCGCCTTGGTGTTCGACATGCGTCAGCTGGCCGGCGGAATCAACTATGACACGGGCAGCGGGCGGGTCACTGCGACGCCTGCGACCAGTTTGTGGGACCTGCACCAGACACTTGCAGCGGCGGGCAGGGGCATCCCGACGGGTATCTGCCCGACGGTCGGCGCCGCAGGGCACGCTCTCGGCGGCGGGCTGGGCGCCCAGTCGCGGCATGCGGGGCTGCTCTCCGACGTGCTGACGTCGGCGACGGTCGTGCTGCCAGGGGGTCAGGCGGTCACGGCGTCCGCCGCCGAGAACCCCGACCTGTTCTGGGCGCTGCGTGGTGGCGGCGGAGGCAACTTCGGGGTGACGACCTCGCTGACCTTTTCCACATTCGCCACATCGGATGTCGACGTCGTGAACCTCCATTACCCGCCGGAGTCCTTCGCACAGGTCCTGGTCGGTTGGCAGAACTGGTTGCGCACCGCCGACCGAAGCAACTGGGCACTGGCGGACAGCACCACCGACGCGACGGGTACGCACTGTCGCATCATGGCGACCTGCCCGGCCGGGTCGGGTAGCAGCGTCGCGAACGCCGTCACCTCTGCCGTCGGAATGCAGCCGAGCGCGAACGACATTCAAACGTTTAACTACTTGGACCTGGTGAAGTATCTGGCAGGCAACAATCTCAATCCGGCACCGCTCGGCTACGTCGGCGGGTCGGATGTCTTCCAGACCGTGGACGCGGACACGGCACAGGGAATCGCCGCAGCGGTCAACGCCTTCCCTCCTGAGGCCGGCCGCATGTTGGCGATCATGCACGCCCTCGACGGCGCCCTGGCCACCGTGGCACCCGGAGCCACTGCATTTCCCTGGCGCGCCAACTCCGCGTTGGTGCAGTGGTACGTCGAGCCCGCCGGATCCCCGTCGGCGGCCGTCAGCTGGCTTAACACCGCACACCAAGCGGTGCAACGGTATTCGGTCGGCGGTTATGTGAACTATGTCGAAGCCAACCAGCCGCCTGCACGGTACTTCGGCCCGAATCTGCCCAAGCTGAGCGCAGTCCGGCAGAAGTACGATCCCGGCCGGGTGATGTTCTCCGGGCTGAATTTCTAGCGCGGGCTTCAGGTCCAGATTTGTCGTACCCGGATGCGATGATGGCGTCATGTCTTCGACCGCATTCTCTGACGCCACTGCAGCGCGTCCTGATGAGCGGCTGGAGGTGTTGTTCGAGGAGTTGGCGGAGTTGACCGGTCAGCGCAACGCCATTGATGGACGCATCGTGGAGATCGTGGCCGAGATGGACCGCGACGAACTGTGCGGTGCCACCGGCGCGCGGTCGATCGCGGCGTTGGTGGCCTGGAAGACCGGTTCCTCCTCGGGAAACGCCCACACCATCGCCGCGGTGGCGGGCCGACTCGGTGAGTTCCCCCGCTGTGTGCAGGGCATGCGGGAGGGCCGACTGTCGTTGGATCAGGTCGGGGTCATCGCCGCACGGGCGGGCCGGGGATCTGATGCCCACTATGCGGAGTTGGCGCGCAGCGCCTCGGTCAACCAGCTGCGCACCGCGGTCAAGCTGGAACCGCGACCCCAACCCGATCCGCAACCCGAACGGCAGCGGTCGATCAGCAAGACCACTGACGGGCAATCCACCACCTGGCGGATCACACTGTCCAAGCTCGACGCGGCGAAGTTCGATGCGGCACTGCAGTCGCACCACGATGCGCTGATCGCCGAGTGGAAACGCGATCACGACGACGACCGGCCCTCACCGGATCGGCCACCGTTGCCGGGCACCGGCGAGGCGTTCATGCGGTTGGTGGAGGCCGGGTGGGACGCCGAGGCCGCCCGCCGCCCCCACGGCCACCACACCACGGTGGTGATCCATCTCGACGTCAAAGAACGCCTCGCCGCCCTGCATCTGGGCCCACTGCTCACCGAGGCCGAACGCCGATTCCTGACCTGTGATGCCACCTGCGAAGTCTGGTTCCACCGCGACGGCCAACCCATCGGCGCCGGACGCACCACCCGGCTGATCAACCGCCGGCTGCGCCGCGCCCTCGAACACCGCCACCCCACCTGCGCGGTACCCGGCTGCGGGGCCACCCGCGGGCTGCACGCACACCACATCCGGCACTGGGAAGACGGCGGCGAAACCGAGCTGGCCAACCTGGTGCTGGTCTGCCCCTATCACCGCGACGAACCTCTTCAGCGAGCTGTGGATTCTCGATTGCCTTATCGAGGTGGATTGCGGCTGTTTTGGCCACCACAGCCAGTGACGGCGAACGAGGCGGAATCGGGATGAAGTTGTTGCCGATCACCGCCCAACCTCCACCGTCGCGGTCGGCGGCACCGATCAGTTCGGCGATCTTCATCTTGAGAGCGGCGCTGAAATCAGACTCGATCTTGATTACCGACACGGTGTTGTCGCCGAAGTTCGAGACGTAGACGCGAGTGCCAGATGGGCTGACCGCGACGCCCCGCGGCCTGCGCCCCACGGTAATCGTTTCGATGACGGCGTTGGTGGCGGCATTGATCACCGACACCGTGCCTCCCCTTTCGGAAACAACCTTGCCGTCGTCGGACATTACGACGCCGTCCCCGTAGTTAGTGACGTAGACGTGAGTGCCGTCGGGGCTCACCGCGACAGCCATCGGGACGGAGCCCACCGCAATCGTGGCCACTACGGCGTGAGTGGGTTCGGTCCGGCCAGTGCGCTGACGCGTGCGCCGATGTGTACCGCGATCCCGCCGATGTCGTCGCCGCGCACCTCGCACTCGCCGGTGTGCAACCCAGCACGCACCTCGATGCCGAGCGACTGCACCGCGTCGCGAATCGACATGGCACAGCGGATCGCTCGCTGCGGGCCGTCGAACATCGCCAGGAACCCGTCGCCCGAGGTGTTCACCTCGCGGCCTCGGAAACGAGCGAGCTGCGACCGGACGACGGCGTCGTGTGCATCGAGCAAAGCATGCCAGTCACGGTCGCCCATTTCGGCGGCGCGCCGCGTGGAGTCCACGATGTCGGTGAAGAGCACGGTGGCGAGAACCCGATCGTCGGCCACGTCTGCCTGGTGCCCGGTCAGAAATTCGTGGATCGCCTGAAAGGACGGGCGCCACGGTTCAACGAAGTGGTACAGGTTGCGTCCCGGGAGCTCAACGTATTTGGCCCCCTGTATGTGATCGGCGATGTACTTGCGTGTGTGCCCCCAGGTCGCGTGCACGGGGTGGTCGGTGTGCTGCATGACCAGGGTAGGGACGCGGATTGTCGGAAGAACCGCCCGCACATCCAAATCCGTCATCAACGGCAGCATCATGTCCACCAGTCGCGGGGCTCGCCGCCATGGCGCTCGTGTCGGGCCCACGCTGCCCGGATCTCCTCGTTCCACGGCATATCCGGATTCAAGAAATGCTCGACCTCGCCCGTGCCCCACATGGCTGCCGACTCAGCAACGCTTTCGCGGGCGCGTTCGACGGTTGTTGTATCCGCGTAGCCTTCCAGCGCAATCAGTGCAGTCGTACGGGACGGATGTGTAGCCGCGAACAGCGCACCGGGCGCAAACGCGTTGAAAAGGCTGCACAGTATCACCGCTTCGCGGCTGTCGAGATCGTCCAACACCGCTGTGATGCTGTCGGCCCATTGCTCCACGGTGGGCAGAGCACCCGGCGTGACCGGATCGGACAGTCCGCTGCCCGGATGGTCGAAGAAGATGATCCGACCGAGCGATGCCATCGCCTCGACCCACCCTTGAACGGACGGTAGTTCTGGAAGGACCTCGCAGCAGAAGAACCAGTTCGGGACGAACACAATGTCTCGAGGACCTTCACGCGAAGCCCGATAGGCGACCCTCAAGTCACCATTTCTCGCGTAGCGCGTCTCCGAGAGCATTGCGGAAGTTTAAGCCGACGAGCAGGTGGGCGGTGCGTATCGGCAGCGTTTATGCTGCTCAGGAGTGGTTCCCTGGAAGGGTTCTTCAGCCAGTCGGCGGCACGATCGGTGGAACCACTCAAGTGGATGCCGAAATTGCGTTGGTGTCCAAAGGCTTCCGCGCCGACACGATCACATAGTCCGCAAAGCCGGTCGTTCGTTCCCACAGCGCCACGCCCCGGCACTGGGCGCGATCGTCTTCCGTCACTTCTACGACCACTTCATCCATCCTTTTGTTTCCATGAACGCGCTGCGAAATGTACTTGGCCATCGCGGGGTAGACGTCCTCCCGGATCGATTCCACGAGGACATCGCCAAATCCCGCGGCAGCTAGCCGCCGGGAGTAATCCTCCCTGTCGTAGTGATTGGCTTCGGGGATGTGGCCGTACTTTCGGCCGAAATGGGTCGTCAGGCCGGATTTCTTGCCTGGTTTTGGGAGCATGTCGGCGAGAGCAATGGTTCCCCCTGGCTTGAGGACGCGAAATGCTTCGCGCATGAATTGATCGCGCGTGTCAAAGTGGAATGCGCATTCCAGGGCCAGGACTTTTTCGAACGATGCGTCGGGAAACTCCATTGCGGTCGCGGAACCGAGTCGAATGTCGATTCGTTCCTCGACCCCACGCTTGGCGACGCGTTCCCGGCCCTTATCGACGTGTACGGGTGTGATGTCAATGCCTGTGATGTGAGACACCTTGAAGCGATCGAGTAGAACAAAGTCCTGCTCCGCGAAACCGACGCCGACGTCGAGGACTCCATCGCTTGGTTTCAGCCCGGCCCGGGTTCCCAGGAGTTCGACCATCGCGACACACGCGTCGGGATAGGTGCGAGCGACTTTCCAGTAGCCGAGGTTGAGCCACAGCGGCTTGGCGTCATCGACGTACTCTTCATTCATGAGATCAATGACGTCGTCGCCGATCATGGTGTAGTAAGCGGCCGCGTCTTTCTGTCGCATCAGGCCAAAGGCGCGGACAACCATCCAGAACGCCCTGTAAATATCTAAGGCGATTCGGCGCATTTGTTCCTTCGGGGAGGCTGGTGGTTCAGCGTAACGCGCTTATGTCCGACGCGCGGGGCTTCCGACGCGGCGGCGGCTGGCCCCGTAGACGATTCGTCGAGATCGCGCACGGGCGTAGTGCTTAGTGCTTCGGCTCCACATGGATCGCCTTATCGCCGAGGCAGCTCGTAGAATGCTCTTCAGCCAGTCGGTGCCACCGGATCCACAGCCGCTATGAAGAAACGACTGTGAAGAGGTGCGAGTCGCCGGGCACACCATTGAGCTCATAAGTACCGCCGGTCGTCGAAGGCGAATGGCCCGGATTTCAAAACGGATCCTCCCGACCTGGGCTTCGGGACATAGAATCCCGAGCATGTCCATCGCCGGCATCTGGATGGCGAGCGCCTTCGGGCTTGCCTTATTTGGTTTCGCGATCGCGGGCGTGGTGCGGTGGCGCGAATCTCGCCGCCCTATCGCGGCTCAATACCACCGCATGGTGCCGCGATTGCGGCAACCGTTGGTCTTCCGGGAAAGCAAACGCGGCCTACAGAACGACAAACTATTCAACCCCTACGACGGACCCTACGCCGGAGGCTGACGTTCAATGCGGTTCCCTTCCGAGGGATGTAGTGGGCGAGTTGGGCGAGTACGGGCCCAGTCGGTGGCTCACGGATTTCTGCGCACGCGGCGACCCAGCCCCTCCCGTAGCGGTGTAGCTCCCCTGTCACCTGAATCAACAGACTGACCCACTACCCAGCTTTCATGCTGCTCACATTCGTTCCCCTAAAGCGTACTTCAGCCAATCGGTGCCACCTGATGGACAAGCCGTTTTCCGCGGTCGAATGAAGTCCCGCCGCAACGCCACCCACTAGGGAGACGTGACGGCAAAGAGACGCCATTCGCCAGGCACACCCTTGAGCTCGTGACTCCCACGATCGTCGAACTGCAGCCCCGACCCGATCACCAGGTCGCGCAGCGTGCTGGACACCAGCACGTCGTTCTGTCCTGCGAGGGCACTCACGCGTGCGCCGATGTGCACGGCGATCCCGCCGATGTCATCGCCGCGTACCTCGCACTCGCCGGTGTGCAACCCCGCGCGCACCTCGATGCCCAAGTGCCTGCACCGCGTCGCGGATTGCCATAGCACAGCGGATCGCTCGCTGCGGGCCGTCGAACATCGCGAGGAAACCGTCACCGGAGGTGTTCACCTCGCGGCCCCGAAAGCGGCCGAGCTGCGCCCGGACGACGGCGTCATGCGCATCGAGCAGCGCATGCCAGTCGCGGTCGCCGATCTGCGCCGCCCGGCGCGTCGAGTCAACGATGTCGGTGAAGAGCACAGTGGCAAGCACGCGGTCGTCGGCAACCTCGGCCTGCTCACCGGTGAGGAACTCGGCGATCACCTGGAACGACGCACGCCATCCCGGTTCAACGCTGTGTAACCGGTTGCGGCCCGGCAGCTCAACATATTTCGCGTCGGGTATGTGCTCGGCGATGTACCTGCCCTTCGCGGGCCTGATAAACGGGTCGTCGGCATGCTGGACGACCAGGGTTGGCACGCGGATTGTCGGAAGGACCGCCCGCACGTCCGCTTGGACCGCGAGAGGCAACATGAGGGCGAGCGTCCTTGGGCTGAGCGCCAGACGTTCCATCCGTGCCCAGGTTGCCCGGATCTCTTCGTTCCACGGCATGTCCGGATTTATCAGATGTTGTAGCTCTCCTGTCCCCCACATGCGGACAAACGCGGTGCGGGCTTCGTCTCCACCGAATGCGGTTCCACCCGCATCCGCGTAACCCTCGAGCACGACCACCGGCTGCACCATCGAGGCATCATCACCATCACCGGACCCGCCCACCACCTGACCGTCACCGACAACGCAGGCCGACTCTTGAGCCCCGCCTCACTGGCGCGCCCACCGACCACACCCCCGCCCACCGTCCCACCATGCCCCGGCTCCAGCGGCGAACGCGCCGACTGGTGGTGGTACGAACCATTCCAACCCCAACCACCACCGACCAACAACTAGATCCAGTTCCACACCGATGCCAACCCCTTACGTCTAGCGTCAGCGCCACTGTCGGGTTTATCGAACACGGTCAGATCCCTGGCGAGCTGAACACCAGCAGCGCCCTCGATCCGCGCCCTGCCGTCGGCAGCATTGATCTGCCCCCACATCGCCGAGACCACGAAGCCGATGAAGAACGCGAACACGAAGCCGACAACACCGAAGGCGAACTTCGTGACGTCGTTGTGCTCCTCACCCCGCAACCCCGGAAAGCGCCGGCGAACCAAGAACTGAACGAGCACCGCTCCGCCGGCGATGAGGACAGCGAGTCCAAGCAATAGCAGCCACGACGGCAGGTTGCTCACCAACCACTGACTCACAGTTCGCCTCCTCCGATGATTCAGCGCCGGCCGGCGAAGTACTTCTTGTAGGCCTCGGCCGATGCGCGCAATTCGGGATCAGCCTTGAACTTCGGCTCGAACTTCGCCCATGCCGCCTCGCGCTTGGCGGGCAGGTACTCCGTCGGCCAGTAGGGATGCTCCTGAGGCTTGTAGTCGCGCAGCACGCGGCGCGCGACGGTGACCTTGTGCACCTCGTCGGCGCCGTCGGCGAGGCCCATCGTCGGCGCACTCGCGTACATCGCCTGCAGCGGGGTGAGGTCGGTCGTGCCGAGCGAGCCTAGGATGTGCAGCGCGTTGAAGGACACTTCCCGCAGCACCCTGGCCATCGTGAACTTGACGGTCGCGATGTCCGTCCGCGCCTCCTTGGTGCTGGAATTGTCGATCTTCCAAGCGGTTTCGAGCACCAACAGTCGCAACATGCGGATGGCGGCGTAGGAGTCGGCGATCTTCTCGGCCACCATCTGGTGCTCGGCGATCACCTTGCCGTGCGACTCGCGCGACAGCGCCCGCTCGCACATCATGTCGAAGGCGAGCTTGCACTGGGCGATGGTGCGCATCGCGTGGTGGATGCGACCGCCGCCGAGCCGGCGCTGCGCGAGCGTCTTGGCACCGTCCTCGGGACCGAGCAGGTGGTCGAGTGGCACGCGGACGTCGCGGTAGATGATGTGGTTGTGGTTGCGGGGCTCCGGCTGGATCTCCACCCCGTGGGTGGTGCGCGGCACCACGAACATGCCGTTGGTGCACATCACGAACAGGATGTCGGCGACGCGGCCCGCTGACGTGAACCATTTCTCGCCGGTGATCACCCATTCGTCGCCGTCGCGCACTGCGTGGGTCTTGAATAGGTTGGGATCGGAGCCGCCCTGGGGTTCCGTCATCGAATACGCCGAGAAGATGTCCTGGTTGAGCAGCGGCTGCAGCCACCGCTTCTTCTGCTCCTCGGTGCCGAAGGCGGCGAGCATCTCGATGTTGCCGGTGTCGGGCGCGGCGGCACCGAACATCTGCGGAGCGCCGGAATAGCGGCCGATGATCTCGTTCAGCAGCCCGAGCTTGAGCTGGCCGAAGCCCGGACCCCCAAGTTCCTCGTCGAGGAACAGCGCCCACAGCCCCTGGTCCTTGATCTGCTGTTGCAGGCTCCGGACATACGCCTTCACCTTGGGATCGGGTGAGCGCACGGCGTAGGGGAAGACGAACTCGAGCGGCTCGACCTCCTCCCTGCAGAATTCCTCGACCCAGTCGAGCTTCTTCTGGAAATCCGGATCAGTCGAGAAGTCCCATGCCACGTTTCAGGATTCTGCCCCACGCGCCTGGACAATTGCGTCGACTGCGACAACTCGGTACCGCGACACCATCCTTGACTGATCGTTCAATCTAGTCGAGTATCAGGCTGCAGGCACGTGGCATCTGCGGTTATCAAGGGGAGTTTCGAAGCCATGGCGGAACCGGCACCTGCGACGGAGAACAACGAGGCTCGTCGCGTCGAGATGCTCCGCGCGTCGGCGGCCCTGATTTGCGAGCGGGGCTTCGGCGACACCCGAATCGCCGACGTTGCAAAGCGCGCCGGCGTCAGCTCGGCGCTTGTCATCTACTACTTCGGCACCCGCGATCGCCTGTTGGTCGACGCGCTGCGCCACTCCGTAGAATCGTTCTACGGGGCCGCCGAGAACACGCTGGCCGAGACTCCGTCGCTGCGCGATCGGCTGTCCCTGCTGATCAAGTGGGCCTGTGTGCCGGCGGCGGACAACGAAATCCCGGGTGCGTGGGGCTTGTGGTTTGACTTGTGGGCGCAGGCTTTTCGGCACGACGAGGTGCGGGCGGCCCGCATCGAGTTGGATGCACGCTGGCGCAAGATGATCATCGATACGGTGGAGTCCGCCGAAGTCGACAAGGATGTCGATGTCAGCAGGTTCGCGCTGGAGTTCTCGGCACTGCTCGACGGACTGTCCGTCCAAGTGGCACTGCAAGACCCTGAGATCGACTCAGGGGTGGCCTATGACATCGCCATGCGGTTCGCCGAACGGGAACTCAACCAGCCGGGTCGCTAAGGCATGCTTCGGCGGCGCTGCTCGCGGGTAGGCACGCCGTTGACGCCCTCGACCGACTGGGCGTAGGTGCCTACCGCGAATGCGACGGTGGGACCCGTCACAGCCAGCGCATCGCGGCTGACATTGTCGAGCGCGTCGCCGGGGAGGTGGTAGTTGCGGTCGAACGCAACGCCGGCGGTGCCACCCCACAATCGGGCCTGCACATCCGTCTTCCGTTGCGCCGCACCGGTTGTCACACCGCCGATCGGCACCCCCGCATCGAGGAACGGACTGTAGTCGCTCGCCTTCCCCAGCGGCATGTCGGCGGGCCGCATCCCGGCCAGGTTGAGATAGCCGGCCAGTGTGCGTTCGACGCCCGCAGAGCCCGCGGGCACCGTGTTGGCGGGGACGGCGGAGTTGGGCTGACCCGACTGGTCGCCGTCATACGTGAAGAACCCGGCGTTGGGCGAACCGAGCATGTCGAAGTTCAGGTAGAGCGCGATGTCGGCCCGCTCGTCGCGGTCCAGGCTCTCGACGTACTTCGCCGACCCGGCCAGCACCGCCTCCTCGGAGCCCCAGAAACCGAACCGCACCGCGTTGGCGATCCTCGGCTGCGCTCCCAGCGCCGCCGCGGTTTCCAGCAGCGCCGCCACTCCGCTGCCGTCGTCGTTGATGCCGGGGCTGTTGGCAACGGTGTCCAGGTGGGCGCCGGCCATCACCACGTTGTGAGTGTCGCCGGTCTTCGTCTGCGCCAACACATTGCGCGACGTCACCATCGCGGACTTGGCGTCGAGCGTCAACCGTACGGGCGCACGGGTGCGGCGCAGCGCGGCGTCGACGTCGCCGCCGATGACGCCGACAGGCACCTTCAGCCCTCGGTAGTAGCCGGGCGTGAAGAGGCCCTTCGGACTGCCGTCGACACCAGGATTGCTCACGACGAGAAGACCGACGGCGTCCTCTGCGACAGCGGTTTTCTGTTTGTCGACGATCGAGCACCCGGTGTCGTCGACGACGGCGATGGCGCCGGTCATCCGCTTTGTTCCGTAGTCGGCGGTGGTGCAGCCTGCGGGCTTGGGCGGGCGCAGCGTGACGGCGGTCAACCCGTCGGCCGGGGTCGGCGTCAGCAGCGATGCCTGGTCGACGGGGTAGGCGCGGCCGGACACGACCAGTGTCGGCTTGCCGGGCGACACCACGCCGAGCCGCTCGAACTCCGGCGTCTGAACGTCGAAACCCTTGTCCCGCAGAGTTTTGGCGACGTAGTCGACGCTGGCGTCGTACCCGGGCGTGCCCTCGGCGCGCGAGCGGTTGTTGGCGTCGGCGATCTCCTGGAGCTTGCGCAGGTGGACGTACATGCCGTCGACGCCGACCTTGCCCGCCAGGTCGCGGGCGAGATCGCGCGCCGGCGGGGGCGGCGACGAGCACCCGCCGATCAGCATGGCGACGACGACTGCCGCGCTAGCCAAACCCTGATGTCGCCGCCAGCGCGGCTCCGACGGCCTGATGGTCATGATCCTGTCACGACGTGGCGGGTGCGGTCGTCGCGAATCGGCACGCCGTTGCGGCCGCGCTGATCCTGCGCGTAGAGCCCGACGACGTAACCGACCCCGGCGCCGTTGATCTCCAGCGCCCTGCGATCGACCTGGTCGAAAGTGTCGGTTCTCTTGTGGTAATTGGGGTCGAACGGCTCCTCTGCCTTGCCATTCCACAATTCGGCTTGTTGCGGGCTCATCTTGTCCTCCGCGCCGGAGAACAGGCCGCCCGCGGGTATCCCCGCCTTGGTGAAGCCGTCGTAGTCGGAGCGGCCCTCGAACGAGGTGTCCTGCGCGGTCTCGCCCGCCGCCTTGAGATAGGAGACGAAGTAGCGTTCGATGCCCGCCGAGCCTTCCGGCACGCGCGGGGTGGTCTCCCGCGGGTTGGGCGGCGCCGACTGGTCGCCGTCGTAGGTGAAGTAGCCGGGGTTGGGCGAGCCCAGCATGTCGAAGTTCAGATACAGCGCGATGTCCTTGAGCTGATCGACGTCCAGCGATTCGATGTAGTTGTTGGAGCCCAGCAGCCCGCGCTCCTCGGCCCCCCAGAACCCGAACCGCACCGCGTTCTGCACCCGCGGCGACGGGCCGAGCTGCAAGGCGGTCTCCAGTGTGGCGGCCACACCCGATCCGTTGTCGTTGATGCCAGGTCCTTCCGGGACGCTGTCGAGGTGTGCGCCGACCATCACCACGTCGGCCGTCGAACCGGTCTTCGTCTGGGCGATCACATTGCGGGTTTGGTCGACGCGAACCCCGGCCTTCAGCTTGAGCGTGGTCGATCCCGGCGCTGCGCGCAGCTTCTCGCCTGACTGCTTGGTGATGCTGACCACCGGGATCTTCGGGTTGCTCTTCTCGCCGAGCGTGCCACCCATCTCGTCGTCGTCCTCATTGTTGGCGACGATCAGCGCTATCGCGCCGCGCTCGGCGGCCGCGGCTTGCTTCTGCGAGAACTGGCAGGAGCCGCGGTCCACCAGCACCAGGGCGCCCTGCACCGGCAGACCGTCGTAGTCCGACGCGGCACAACCCGGTGAATCCTCGACGCGGGCGGCGACCAGCGGACCGGACAGGCCCTGGTCCGGTGTTCCGATGGTGAACTGCAGCGGCTTGGCGGCGATCGCCGCGCCGCCGACGGTGAGCGCGGGATCCTCGGCGAAGGGTAGGCGCACCTCGAACTCGGGTGTCTGGACATCGAAGCCCTTGTCGCGCAGCGCCTTCGCTACGTAGTCGACGCTCGCGTCGTAGCCGGCGGTTCCCAGCGCCCGGTTCCCGCCGTGAGCGTCGGCGATGTCCTGCAGCGCTTTCAGGTGCGCCATCATCGCGTCGCCCGTCACGCGGTGCCGCAGCCTCGCGGCGTAATCGGCCGCCGCGCCGGATGCCGCCGGTGGCGTCGGCGCCTCGGTGGCATCCTTGGCGGCCCCGCCGCCGCACCCGGCGAGCACAGCCGCGATGGCGACCGCGACGAGGACAGCCGAAAGCCCGTGCGATTTGCGCCCCATCGTCCCCACGTTAGCCGCAACCCCCGATCATGCGTCGCGCCGGTTGACGGTGACCAGCGCCGCGACGAACGCGGCGGCAGCCACGCCGGCGAAGTATCCGAGCGATCCCAGGGGTCCCCATGGCATGGCGTAGTAGGGATAGAGCCACTGCACGCCGAGGAAGGTGAACGCATTCGCGAACGGCAGGTAGGGACCCACCGTCGCACCGGTGTCGGGCATGTTTCCCAGCAGCGGCTCGGCGACCAACGGCCACAGCAACAGCAGCGCCACCGCCCCCGCGGAGGCTCGCACCAGTGCGCCGACGCCGACGCCGAGCATTGCGGCCAGTGCCGCGTACAGCGCGACGGCGTTGACCAGACGCCAATCCAGGGATGCGCCCGCAACCGCGACCGACGCGATCACCATCACCGCGGCGTAGATGCCCGAAAAGACCATCGCGACAATTGCTTTCGCGGCCAGAATCAACGACCGGTTCGGCACCGCCATGAACGTGGTTCGGATCAGTCCGCTCCGGTACTCGTTGGTGACGGTCAGCGCCGACAGGATCATCAGCACCGGGACACCGAAGACGACCACACCGGTGGCCGCCCGCTCCGGCGAAACTGCGGCGGCGAACCCGAGACTCAGGGCCGCGACCGCGGCTGCCGACCATGCCGGTGAGCGGGTGGTCGACAGTTTGATGCGTTCGGCGTTCAACACCGCCACCGCGTTCACGTCGCCGCCCGGTACTGCACGGCGTCGTCGGTCAGCTTCATGTATGCCTCTTCCAGTGACGCCTTCCGAGATAGTCAACTCGTGCAGTGTTACTCCGTTGCGTGCTGCGAGCTCACCGACCACCTCGGTGGTCGTGCCCCGCACCAGCAGGGCCGAACCGGCCGCGTCGTCGTCGACCTCGACACCGGCGTCGGACAGCACCCGGCGCAGCAGGTCCAGCTGCGGGCTTCGCACCAGGACTCTGTCGGCCCGCCCGACGAAGTCGCTGACCGTCGTCGACGCGATGAGCTTGCCGCGCCCGATCACCACCAGCCGGTCCGCCGTGTTGGACATCTCGGACAGCAGATGACTGGAGACGAAAACCGTGCGGCCCTCGGCTGCGAGTGTGCGCATCAAGGTGCGCACCCACCGGATGCCCTCCGGGTCCAGGCCGTTGACGGGCTCGTCGAACAGCAGCACCGGCGGATCGCCGAGCAGTGCGGCCGCGATGCCGAGCCGCTGGCTCATCCCGAGCGACAGCGTGCCTGCCTTCTTCCCTGCGACCGCCGACAGGCCGACCGCGTCGAGCACCTCGTCGACCCGGCCGGCAGGCAACCGGTGGGTCGCTGCGATCCAGCGCAGGTGCGCGCGCGCGGACCGCTGGGGGTGGGTCTGCCTGGCGTCGAGCAGCGCCCCTACGCGCCGCAGTGGGTCGGACAGCTCGCGGTAGGCCTTGCCGTCGATGGTGGCGGTGCCCGCGGTGGGACGGTCCAGACCCAGGATCATCCGCATCGTGGTGGTCTTGCCTGCACCATTGGGGCCGAGAAAACCGGTGACCACTCCGGGCTCGATGACGCAGGTCAAGTCGTCGACAGCACGCGTGTGGCCGAATACCTTGGTGAGCCCGGACAATTCGATCATCGTGGTTATCGAGTCAGCTCGCCTGCGCGACGATCAGGTCAGCCGCCGCACGCATACCCGCGGCATTCGGGTGCGCCGGGGCGGGACGGCCGGGTATCGGCAAACCGTATCTCGTCGGCTTGGTCGTCCAGGGTTCCGTCGACCAGGCGTGATGCGCGCGGCTGGCATCCGACGCCCGCACGAGTTCGCAGCCGGTCTCGGCGGCGGCTTCCGACGTCAGCCGCTCGAGGGTGGCCGCGACGCGGCGGCCGAGCGCGGCGTCCACGCCCGACAGCGGCGCGGTGTCCTCTCCGGGCGGCGGCAACAACGTCAGGTAGTCGACGAACAGCACTCGCGCTTTCGGCGCCCGCGCCCGGAGGGTCCTTCCGACCCTTTTCAGTGACTCGGCAACCTCGACGAGTGCCCGGTCGCGAAGAGTCGGGTCGAGCAGGTCGCGCAACCGGCCACCGAGCATCGGTATCGCGCGCGCTGCCCGCGGCAGAGCCGCCGCCGTCAGCAGCGGAATGTAGCCGACGTCGTTACCGCCGATCGTGACGGTGACCAGAACTTCCGACCCGTCGAGTGCGTCGGCCTGCGGCGGCTGGTCGTGCTGCCGGTCGGTCAGCACATGCACGGTGGTGGCGGCGGAGTAGGTGACGTCGACGAGGTCGAGCCCGAGACGCTGGGCCACCAGATGCGGATAGTTGGCAGCCGACCGCCCTGCCCGCAACGGCGCAGCCCTGTCCCTGGGCGGGATACCCGGCCCGGCGGCCATCGAACTGCCGAGCGCGACATAGCGTCCCGTCATCGAGTGGGGCTGGACGGTTGCGCCCAGAACCGTTTCGGGATCCGGCCGGCCTGACGCGCGAGATGGCCCGCTGTGACGGCGGCGGCCATCGCCGCGGCCATCACCGGCGGGTCGGCGGCCCGGGTCACCGCGGTCGCGAGAAGCACTGCAGCACAGCCTAATTCCATGGCCTGGGCGGCGTCGCTGGCGGTTCCGATGCCCGCGTCGAGAATCACCGGCACGCCCGCCTGTTCGACGATCATCTCGATGTTGTGCGGGTTGGCGATGCCGAGGCCGGTTCCGATCGGCGAGCCCAGCGGCATCACCGCCGCGCAGCCAATGTCCTCGAGCCGCCGCGCCAGCACCGGGTCGTCGTTGGTGTATGGCAGGACGACGAACCCGTCATCCACCAATTGCTCTGCCGCGCGGACCAATTCGACGGCATCGGGCAGCAGGGTGCGTTCGTCGGCGATGACCTCGAGCTTCACCCAGTCGGTCTGCAGCGCCTCGCGCGCCAATTGCGCCGTCAGCACGGCTTCGGCGGCACCGCGGCATCCGGCGGTGTTGGGCAGCGGCGTGATGTTCAACCGGTTCAGCAGCCCGAGCACGCCGGTGCCGCCGTCGGCGTCCACCCGGCGCATCGCAACCGTCGTCAACTCGGTGCCCGACGCTATCAGCGCCTCCTCCAGCACGGCCAGGTTGGCCGCACCGCCGGTGCCCAGGATCAGTCGCGAACCGAACTCGCGCCCGGCAATCGTCAGTTTCTGGTCAGCCACCCTGCACCGCCGTGACTACTTCCAGGCGCGCGCCGTCGGTCAGGGTCGCCTGCCAGCCAGACCTCGGCAGCACGGTCCAGTCCATGGCCACCGCAATGCCCTTCTCGGGGAAGCCGAGTCGCTCGAGCAGGCCGGCGATCGTGGTCGTGTCGTCCACCTCCACCGCCTCGTCGTTGACGATCACTTTCATCGAACCTCCAACAGGTCGGCGTCCGGGAGTGGAGCGCCGTTGAGCTCACCCGCGATCGCCTCGGCGGTCCAGGGCGCCAGCAGGAACCCGGAGCGGCCATGGCCCGCGGCCACCAACGTGCGGTCGTCGAGACGACCCACGATCGGCAGGTTGTCGGGTGTCACCGGGCGCAGGCCCGCCGCGCACTCGGCCAGTTCGTATTCACCGAGCGCGGGTACCACCGCGCAGGCATCGTCGAGAAGTTCTCGCACGCCGGTCACGCTTGGCGCGGTGTCGCGGCCGTGCTCGTACTGGGTCGCACCGACCACGACGCCGTCGAGCCGCGGCACCAGATACACCTGGCGGCCACGGACTCGGGCGCGAATCACCCTCTGCGGCACCGGCGTACAGCCCTTTCGCCATCGCAGCCGCAGCACCTCGCCCTTGACCGGGCGAATCGGCAGATCGGGCCACAGCCTCGGCGCGTCGATGCCGTTGGCGATCACCCGGACATCCGCGGTCACCGCCGCGAGGTCGTCGACCGGCGGCGCCCACTGCACGCCGAGCCGTTCGCAGTGCGCCGACAATCCCTCCAGCACGGCCCGGTTGTCCACTGCCAGTTCGGTCTCTGCCAGGAAACCGTGCCGGATGCCTTGCGCCAGAAGCGGTTCGAGATCGCGTGCGGTCGTGGTGAAGCTCACCGGGTGGCCCTGCACCGCGAGCCACTCGCCGACCGTCTGGAGGTCCGCGACGTCGGCGCGGTCCACCGCGACCACCAGCGACTCGCGCGCCGTGATCACGCTTGGAGGTAGGCCGTCGAGGAAGTCGCCGTGCCCGGCCCGACGCCAGAGCGCCAGCGAGGCAAGACCGAGCCGCAACAGCCGCTCCTCACGCGGCCAGCCTTCGCTGTGCGGGGCGAGCATGCCGCCGGCCACCCAGGAGGCGCCCGGTTCCCTGCCGCGGTGCACGCGCACAGACCAGCCGCCGAGCGCGGCGCGGCGCGCGACCGACAGGCCGATGACGCCGCCGCCGATGACGGCCAGTGATCCGCTCGACATGATCTCCCTCCCTTCGCCGGCATGATCCGGATCAGGTTCGACGGTAAGGGCAGGTGCGAAGACCCCGTGTGCCCACTCTCAGCCCGCTCTCCGGACTCCCGTGTCGACGTCCCACACTACTCTCGCGGTGTGGCCCGACCCCTCGATCTGCCGGCTCGACTGGCGTCGGCGGCCCTGTATCTGTGCACCGACGCCCGCCGCGAGCGCGGCGACCTGGCCGCCTTCGTCGACGCCGCACTGGCCGGCGGCGTCGACGTCATCCAGCTTCGCGACAAGGGCTCGGCGGGTGAGCAGAAGTTCGGACCGTTGGAGGCCCGCGACGAGCTGGCCGCGCTCGAGGTGATGGCGGACGCGGCGCGCCGCCACGACGCACTGTTGGCGGTCAACGACCGGGCCGACATCGCCCGCGCGGCAGGCGCCGACGTGTTGCATCTCGGCCAGGACGACCTTCCGCTGGCGGTCGCCCGCGACATCGTCGGACCGCAGTCGCTGATCGGCCGCTCCACCCACGACGCCCAGCAGGTGGCCGCTGCGCTGGCCGAACCGACGGATTACTTCTGCGTCGGCCCCTGCTGGCCGACCCCGACGAAGCCCGGCAGGCCGGCACCCGGTCTGGACCTCGTCAGGACGACGGCGTCAGCCGAGCCCGACAAGCCCTGGTTCGCGATCGGCGGGATCGACGAACAGCGGCTGCCCGAGGTGCTCGCCGCGGGTGCCCGCCGGGTCGTCGTGGTGCGGGCGATCACCGCAGCCGACGATCCGCAGGCGGCAGCGCACCGGTTGAAGACGATTCTCACGACGTCCGGTTGACCAGCAGCGGATACGACGCCGCGACGGTGCGCAGCTTCGCCCAGCTGGCGGCGAATCCGGGATGTAGAGGCAACGCGGCGACGTCGTCCTCGGCCACCCAGCGCAACTCGGCGCTCTCCCGGTTGGGCACGGTCTCCAACTGTGCCGGGGCGTCGGCGATCACGGTCGTGTAGGTCCAGTGCGGACCGCTGGGCCCGGCGATTTCAGCGGTCACGACGGTCGTGCGCACGACCAGTTGGTGTGCGGCCAGACCCGCCTCTTCGTGAGCCTCGCGAACCGCGGCCTCCTCGACGGTCTCGTGGCTGTCGCGCGCTCCGCCGGGCAGTCCCCAGGTGCCGCCCTGATGACTCCACGGCGCACGGTGTTGCAGGAGCACGGCGGCCAAGCCGTCGGCGCGCGGCGCGCGCAGCAGCAGTCCGGCGGCGCCGTGCCTGCCCCAGAAGGCCGCGCCGCTTTCGGACACCACCCAGCCGTCACCGTCGCCACGCACCCGTTCAGCTTAGGGAAGACGCGGCAGACCGGTGAGCACCGAATGCCCACGCGTCACACGAATAACTCTTAGAATTCTTTTATAGTGATGGAGGTCGGGAACGATAGCCGTTAAGCCGCTTGAATTGATGGAGTCCGGGCAGCCGTGACTGTGGAGTTGGCGCACCCGTCGACCGAGCCACTTGCGTCGCGGTCGCCGACAGCACCCGCGCACCCGCGCTGGTGGTTTCTGTGGACCACCCCGGGACGGATCCTGACCATCGGCGTCGCGTTGTCGGCACTGGTGATCGCCAGCGCGTTCGCCACGTCCACCACCGTCAACGACCGCCAGCAGGTGCTGACCACCGTGCTGGCGCACACCGAGCCGCTGGCGTTCGCGGCAGGTCAGCTCTACACCACGCTGTCGGTCGCCGACGCCGCTGCGGCCACGGCCTTCATCGCAGGCGCCGAACCGCGCGATGTCCGGCAGCGCTACGAGCAGGCGATCACCGACGCCGCCAGCGCGGTGACCCGGGCGTCGAGCGGGCTGACCGACGAGCCGCTGATTCAGCTGCTCGGCCGCATCAACGCCAACCTCGCGGTGTACACGGGCCTGGTGGAGACCGCGCGCACCAACAACCGGGCGGGCAACCCGGTCGGTTCCTCGTATCTGTCCGAGGCCTCGTCGCTGATGCAGCAGACGATCCTGCCCGACGCCCAGCGGCTCTACGAGGAGACCTCGGCGCGGGTGGACAAGGAGACGACGGCGTCCACCCGGATTCCGGCACCGGTCATCCTTGTCGTGTTGGCCACGCTGTTGTTCGGTGCGTTCGCCAACCGCTGGCTGGCCCGCCGCACCCGTCGCCGCGTCAACATCGGCTTCGTCGCCGGCGGCATGGCGGTGCTGATCATGTTGATCTGGGTGTTCACCGCGTTGGTGATCTCGACCATCGACAGCCGCTCGGCGAAGAACACGGCCGCGGAGTCGCTCAAGACCGTGACCACGCTCGCGATCACCGCGCAGCAGGCGCGGGCCGACGAGACGCTGTCGCTGATCCGGCGCGGCGACGAGACCGTTCGCAAGCAGTCCTACTACCAACGCATCGACACCATGCAGCAGGAGTTGTCGGAATACCTCGGTCGCGACGACGCGATCGACAAGGGCGACCTCTCCGACGCCGAGCAGTTGCTGCGCCGCTGGCGTGCCGCCGACGACCGGATCAGCTCCTACATCGCCGTCGGCAACTACCAGGCGGCCACGCAGGTCGCGCTGGGCCGTGGCGAGGACGACTCGACGCCCGCGTTCGACCGGCTGGACGAGTCGCTCAACAAGGGCATCTCCGAAAGCCGCGAGCAGTTGCGCAGCGACATCCTCAACGCCCGTCGCGTGCTGAGCGGTGCGACCGTCGGTGCGGCCGTGCTGTCGGTGGTCGCGGCGATCGCGGTGGCGCTGGGACTGTGGCCGAGACTGAGTGAGTACCGCTGATGAGCGCTTGCGCGAAGAAGAGACAGAGCTGATGAGCGCTTGCGCGAAGAAGAGACAGAGCTGATGAGGCTCCGGGTGCTGTGCGTCGCGGTCGCCGCGGTGACCGTGCTGGCCGGCTGCGGCCATGCCGAAGGGGTGACACCGTCGCCGACCCTCACGCTGTCGCCCCCGACGCCCGCGGGCATGAGCGAACTGCCGCCCGAACTGGTGCCGGTTCCCGACGACGCCGACGCGGACTGCGACGTGACCGCGAGCCTGCGGCCCTTCCCCGACCGGGCGCAGGCCCAGGGTGCCGTCGCCAAGATCAAGGCCCGTGGCCGGCTCATCGTCGGACTCGACATCGGCAGCAACCTGTTCAGCTTCCGCGACCCGATCACCGGGGAGATCACCGGATTCGACGTCGACATCGCAGGCGAGGTGGCCCGCGACATCTTCGGCACCCCGTCGCAGGTCGAGTACCGCATCCTGTCGTCGGCCGACCGCATCACCGCCTTGCAGAACAACCAGGTCGACATCGTCGTCAAGACCATGAGCATCACCTGCGAGCGCAAGAAGCTGGTCAACTTCTCCACGGTGTATCTGGTTGCCAATCAACGGATCCTGGCCCCGCGCGATTCGACGATCATGCGCTCGACCGATCTGGCGGGCAGGCGGGTCTGCGCGGTCAAGGGCACCACGAGCCTGCAGCGGATCCAGGAGATCAACCCGTCGCCGATCGTCATCGAGGTGGTGACGTGGGCCGACTGCCTGGTGGCGCTGCAGCAGCGTCAGGTCGACGCGGTCAGCACCGATGACTCCATCCTGGCCGGGCTGGTGGCGCAGGATCCTTACTTGCACATCGTCGGGCCGAGCATGAACGAAGAGCCCTACGGAATCGGCATCAACCTGCAGAACACCGCGTTGGTGCGTTTCGTCAACGGCACACTGGACCGCATTCGCCGCGACGGCACGTGGAGCACGCTGCACCGAAAGTGGCTGACAGTGCTAGGCCCGCCGCCTGCACCCCCCGTCCCGAGGTACTCGGACTGATGTCGACCGCAGAAGAAGGATTCGAGGGCCCCGGCACACCGCCGGCTGAGCCGACGGTCGGGACACCGTCGGCTGAGCCGACGGTCGGGACACAGCCGGCGACCATCGAAGACCTCGACATGGATTCCGTGTCGACGGTGCGGCCGATGGCCACGCAGGCCGTGTTCCGGCCGCACTTCGACGACTCCGACGGCATGTCCGTCGGCACCGCCGACACCGAACCCGAGGACCACGCGACGACGATGACGCGGGCGCTGTCCCCGACCCGGCGCCTGGGCGGCGGGCTCGTAGAGATACCGCGGGTGCGCGAGATCGACCCGATGTCGGCCCTGATGACCAATCCCGTTGTCGCCGAGTCGAAGCGATTCTGCTGGAACTGCGGGCGCCCGGTCGGCCGGTCGTCGGCCGACGGCAGGGCACTCTCGGAGGGCTGGTGCCCGCACTGCGGTAGTCCGTACTCGTTCCTGCCGCAACTGGTGCCCGGCGACATGGTCGTCGACCAGTACGAGATCAAGGGCTGCATCGCTCACGGCGGGCTGGGCTGGGTGTATCTGGCCTTCGACCACAACGTCAACGAACGACCCGTCGTGCTCAAGGGTCTGGTGCACTCCGGCGATGCCGACGCCCAGGAGATCGCGATGGCCGAGCGGCAGTTCCTCGCCGAGGTGACGCACCCGGGCATCGTCAAGATCTACAACTTCGTCGAGCATCCCGACCAGCACGGCAATCCCGTCGGCTACATCGTGATGGAGTACGTCGGCGGAAAGTCGCTCAAACAGGCCAGGGGTGACAAGCTGCCGGTCGCCGAGGCCATCGGCTACATGCTCGAAATCCTGCCCGCGCTGGGCTATCTGCATTCGATCGGGCTGGCCTACAACGACCTCAAGCCCGAGAACATCATGATCACCGAGGACCAGCTGAAGCTGATCGACCTCGGCGCGGTCTCGCGGATCAATTCGTTCGGATATCTGTACGGCACACCGGGTTACCAGGCGCCCGAAATCGTGCGGACGGGGCCGACGGTGGCGAGCGACATCTACACCGTCGGCCGCACGCTGGCGGCGCTGACACTGAACCTGCGCCTGCGCAACGGCCGCTACGTCGAGGGGCTGCCGGAAGACGATTCGGTGCTCGCCGATTACGACTCGTTCGGCCGGCTGCTGCGCAGGGCCATCGACCCCGACCCGCGCCGGCGGTTCGGCAGTGCGGAGGAGATGACCAGCCAGCTGCTCGGAGTGCTGCGCGAGGTGGTGGCCCAGGACAGCGGTATGCCACGCCCGGGACTGTCGACGGTGTTCAGCCCGACGCGGTCGACGTTCGGGATCGACCTGCTCGTCGCGCACACCGATGTGTACCTCGATGGACAGGTGCACTCGGAGAAGCTGACGGCGCAGGAGATCGTCAGGGCGTTGCCGGTGCCCTTGGTGGACCCTGCAGACGTCGGCGCGGCAGTGCTGTCGGCGAGTGTGTTGAGCCAGCCGGTGCAGACGCTGGACCAGCTGCGCGCAGCGCGGCACGGAGCGTTGGACTCCGAGGGCATCGACCTGTCCCAGTCGGTCGAGTTGCCGTTGATGGAGGTGCGCGCGCTGCTGGATCTCGGCGACGTCGCGAAGGCCACCCGCAAGCTCGACGACCTCGCAGGCCGGGTCACCTGGAAAGCGTCGCCCCGTGACATTTCACAGCAGTGGCGGCTGACGTGGTTCCGCGCCGTCTCGGAGGTGCTGACCGCCGACTACGATTCGGCCACAAAGCATTTCACCGAGGTGCTGGACACCATGCCCGGCGAGCTGGCGCCTAAGCTCGCCCTGGCGGCCACGGCCGAGCTGGCCGGCAACGCCGACGAGCGCAAGTTCTACAACACGGTGTGGTGCACCGACAACGGCATCATCTCCGCGGGCTTCGGCCTGGCCCGCGCGCAGTCGGCCGGCGGCGATCGCGACGATGCCGTCCACACCCTCGACCAAGTACCGGCCACCTCAAGGCATTTCACGACGGCACGACTGACCAGCGCGGTGACTCTGCTGTCGGGCCGCTCGATGAACGAGATCACCGAGCAGCACATCCGAGACGCCGCCCGTCGCGTCGAGGCGCTGCCCGACTCCGAGCCGCGGGTGCTGCAGATCCGCGCCCTGGTGCTGGGCACCGCAATGGACTGGCTGGCCGACAACACCGCCAGCACCAACCACATCCTCGGCTTCCCGTTCACCGAGCACGGTCTGCAGTTGGGTGTGGAGGCGTCGCTGCGGGGGCTGGCGCGCGTAGCGCCCACGCAGGCGCACCGCTATGCGCTGGTCGACCTCGCCAACAGCGTGCGGCCGACGAGCACCTTCTAAAATCGCCGCGGCCGACGTGCTGATCGCCCGCGGCCTCGCCGGCGCCAGCTCGTCGAAACCGAATGTCGTTAGCGATGATTCCCGATGACCGACGCGCATGCCTGGGCGATCGCGAGCTCTTCGTCGGTCGGGATCACCAGCACCGCCGTCGGTGAATCCGCTGCAGAGATACGCCGCGCTCCCTTCTCGGGGACGGCATTGAGTCGCTCGTCGACCTCGATGCCGAGGGCGGACATGCCGGCCAGCGCATCACGGCGGACGGCGGCGTCGTTTTCGCCGACGCCGGCGGTGAACGTGACGACGTCGGTGGCGCCGAGCACCGCGAGGTAGCCGCCGATATACTTACGCAGCCGGTGAATGTAGACCGCGTAAGCCAATCGTGCTGCCTCGTCGCCGGATTCGATGCGTTGGTGCAGCACCCGGAAGTCGATCTCGCCACCGAGGCCGAAGACCCCCGAGCGCTTGTTCAGCATCATCTCGACGTCCTCGACGCTCATCGCGGCGGTGCGCGTCAGATACGTGATGATGCCCGGGTCGACGTCGCCGGACCGGGTGCCCATCACCAGGCCCTCCATCGGCGTCAGGCCCATCGACGTGTCCACGGGCCTGCCCCCGGCGATTGCCGACGCGGACGCGCCGTTGCCGAGGTGCAGCACGATCTGGTTGAGCGACTCGAGCGGTTCGCCGAGGAATGCCGCCGCCTGCCTGCTCACGTACTCGTGCGAGGTGCCGTGGAATCCGTAGCGGCGAATGTGCCACCGCGCCGCGACATCCCGGTCGATCGCGTAGGTCGCCGCGGCGGGCGGCAGGTCGTGGAAGAAGGCCGTGTCGAAGACCGCGACGTGCGGCAGGTCGGGCAGCGCCTCGCGGGCCACCCTGATGCCCAGCACCGCCGGCGGATTGTGCAGCGGCGCCAGCGCAGACAGCAGCTCCAACTCGGTGATCAGCGCGTCGTCGACCAGCGTCGGCTCGTACAGGTTCGGCCCGCCGTGCACGACGCGGTGGCCGACGGCGACCAGGCCGAGGTCTTCCAGCGGCTGCCCCGACTCCGCCAGCTGTCTGAACGCCTCCTGCAGTGCGCCGCCGTGATCGGCGACCGGCCCGTCGCCTATCCGCTCGATGATGCCATCGGCGACGGTGGTTCCCGTATCAGGCTCGACAACAGCGTATTTCAGCGACGACGAGCCCGAATTGATCACCAGCACCGCGGGCCGGTCGGCCATCACTGGCCCTGCGCCTGAATGGCGGTGATTGCCACGGTGTTGACGATGTCCTCGACCAGCGCGCCGCGCGACAGGTCGTTGACCGGTTTCTTCAGCCCCTGCAGCACCGGGCCGATCGCGATGGCGCCTGCGCTTCGCTGCACCGCCTTGTACGTGTTGTTGCCGGTATTGAGGTCAGGGAAGATCAGCACCGTCGCCCGCCCCGCCACCTCGGAATCGGGCATCTTGCTGGCCGCCGTCGTCGGGTCGACGGCCGCGTCGTACTGGATGGGGCCGTCCACCAGCAGGTCGGGCTGCCGTTGCCGAACCAATTCGGTTGCCGCCCTGACCTTGTCGACATCGGCGCCGGTTCCCGAGGTGCCGGTCGAGTACGACAGCATGGCCACCCGGGGTTCGATGCCGAATCGCGCGGCGGTGCCGGCCGACGAGATCGCGATGTCGGCCAGTTGCTCCGACGTCGGGTCCGGCACGATCGCGCAGTCGCCGTAGGCGAGCACCCTGTCGGCGAGGCACATCAGGAAGATGCTCGACACGGTCGTGATGCCGGGCAAGGTCTTGATGATCTCGAACGCGGGCCGAACGGTGTGCGCCGTAGTGTGCATGGCACCCGAGACCATGCCGTCGACCATGCCGTTGTGCACCAGCATGGTGCCGAAGTAGGAGACGTCGTGGATGATCTCGCGCGCCTGCTCGACGGTGACGCCCTTGCTCTTGCGCAGTTCGGCGTACTGCTCGGCGAATTTGTCGCACAGTTCACTGGTCCGCGGGTTGAGCACGTTGGCTTCCGACAGGTCGACACCGAGTTCGGCAGCGCGGGCACGCAGCGCCGGCTCGTCACCGAGGATGGTCAGCTCGGCGACATTGCGGTGCAACAGCCGGCCCGCCGCCCTGAGGATGCGGTCGTCCTCGCCCTCGGGCAGCACGATGTGCTTGCGGTCGCCACGCGCCCGGTCGAGCAGTTGATAGGTGAACATCTGCGGCGTGACGACCGTCGGGATCGGAATCGCCAGTTGTGCAAGCAAGTCCGCGGAGTCGACGTAGGTGTCCATCAGCTCGATCGCCGTGTCGATCTTGCGCTGCGACGACGCGGTGACGCGGCCGCGGGTCGCGGCGACCCTGCTGGCGGTCTCGAACGTGCCGAGTGTGGTCGCGACGATCGGCAGCCGCTGGTTGAGCCCGGAAACCAACTTCGCGATCGACGGGTGCAGCTCCAGCCCGCCGTTGAGAATGATGCACGACAGCGACGGAAAGCCTTCGGCCGCATGGGCACTCACCACCGCGAGTACGACGTCTGAGCGGTCACCCGGCGTGATGACGGCGACGCCGTCGGTGAGCCGTTCCAGCACGTGCTCGGCGGTCATGCCGGCCACCAGCACGCCCATCACCTCGCGCGTGAGCAGCTCGCGGTCGCCGCTGACGACGGTGCCTTCGACCGCGTCGGTCAGGTCACCCACCGACGGCGCGACCAGCAGCGGTTCCTCGGGCAGGACAAAGGACTTCGGCGGGAAGCCTTTCAGCGCCTCGGCGACCGCCGCCATCTGCGCCGGCTCGCATCGGTTGGCCACCACCGCCGCGGTGTGCGCGTGCTGGCCCGAGATCTCGATCAGACACAGCTCGACGACCTGAGCGACTTCGGCGGGGGTGCGGTCCTTGGCCTTGACCGCAAGCACGACCGGTGCACCGAGGTTAGCGGCGATGCGAGCGTTGGTGTCCAACTCGCTCGGCGTGGTGACGTCGGTGTAGTCGCTGCCGACGATCACCACGGCGTCACAGCGGTCGGCCACCTCGTGGTACCGGTCGACGATGTCGGCGATGGCGGCGTCGGGATCATCGTGCAGTTGTTGATAACCGACGCCGACGCACTGCTCGTAGGGCAGACCCGCGGTGGTGTGCGCCAACAGCAGATCCAGGATGTAGTCGCGGTCTTCGCTTCGGCTGTCCCCCGAGTCGCTTCGCTCCTGCCCCTCCGGACGCCGGGTGATCGGGCGGAATACGCCGACCTTGGCGACGGTGACGGCCAGCCTGTGCAGGATGCCGAGCGCGATCGTCGACTTGCCGGTATCGCCCTCGGGCGAAGCCACATAGATCCCTCTGGGCACGCGGCAAACGTATCAGCCGAGGCGGCGCAGCCGGGGCTCCAGATCCTTCTGAAACAGCTCGAGGAACCGCCGCTGGTCGTGGCCGGGCGCGTGGAAAACCAGATGGTTGAGGCCCCAGTCGACGTAGTCCTTGACCTTCTCGACGGCCTCGTCGGGGTCCGACGCCACGATCCAGCGCTTGGCGACCTGCTCGATCGGCAGCTCGTCGGCGGCCTTCTCCATCTCGAGCGGATCGTGGATGTTGGTCTTCTGCTCGGCGGTCAGCGACAACGGCGCCCAGAACCGAGTGTTCTCCAGCGCCAACTCCGGATCGGTGTCATAGGAGATCTTGATCTCGATCATCCGGTCGATGTCGTCGGGGTTCCTCCCGGCGGCCTCTGCACCCTCTTTGACCGCGGGAATGAGCTTGTCCTTGTACAGCTCTTCGCCCTTGCCCGAGGTGCAGATGAACCCGTCGCCTGCCCGCCCCGCGTATTTGGCCACCTGCGGTCCGCCCGCTGCGATGTAGACGGGGATGCCACCGTCGGGAACGTCGTAGATCGACGCGCCCTTGGTGTGGTAGTACTCGCCGTCGAAGTCGACGCGATCGCCGAGCCAGAGTTCGCGCATCAGCTTGACCGATTCGCGCAGCCGCGCGTAGCGCTCCTTGAAATCCGGCCACTCGCCTTCGTAGCCGGTGGCGATCTCGTTGAGCGACTCGCCGGTGCCGACACCGAGGAAGATCCGGTCCGGGTACAGACAGCCCATCGTCGCGAAGGCCTGCGCGATGACGGCGGGGTTGTACCGGAACGTCGGGGTCAGCACCGACGTGCCCAGCACGAGGCGCTTGGTGCGCTCACCGACGGCGGTCATCCAGGCCAGCGAGAACGGTGCGTGGCCGCCCTCGTGGCGCCACGGCTGGAAGTGGTCACTGACCGTCGCGGTGTCCATCCCGTGCTCTTCGGCCGCCACAGCCAGCTCGACGAGCTCACGAGGGGCGAACTGTTCCGCCGACGCCTTGTATCCGAGTTTCAAGTCCATTGTTTCCTTCTGCTCCTCACGTGCGCGCACTTCGTTTCTACTCCCCCGCCTACACTCGCCGCATGGCAGCAACCGTGAGCGCCATCACCGAAGCCGTGCACTTCGCGCACACCGACCTCGTCAACTGGACCCTGGTCGCCGACGACAAGGGCGTGATACTCATCGACGCCGGCTTCCCCGGCAGCCGTGACGACGTGCTGGCGTCGCTGCGCCACCTCGGCTTCGGCGTCGACGACCTGCGCGCGATCCTTCTCACCCACGCCCATGTCGACCACTTCGGTTCGGCCATCTGGTTCGCCAAAACCCATGGGACACCGGTGTATTGCCACGCCGACGAGGTCGGCCACGCCAAGCGCGACTACCTCGAGCAGGCCAAGCCGGTCGACGTCGCCGCGCACGCATGGCAGCCGCGCTGGCTGAAGTGGTCGGTGGCGATCAGCCGCAAGGGTGCGTTCACCCATGACGGCATTCCGACCGCACAACCCCTTACCGAGAACATCGCCGCCGCATTACCCGGCGCTCCGAGAACCATTCCCACCCCGGGCCATACCGGTGGGCACTGCTCCTTCGTCGTCGACGGGGTACTGGTCAGCGGCGACGCACTGGTGACAGGGCATCCGGTCGCCACCGGCACGGGCCCTCAGCTGCTACACAAGGTCTTCAACCACGACCAGGCAGGCACTGTGCGCAGCCTGTCTGCGCTGGCCATGCTCGACACCGAGGTGCTCGTCCCCGGCCATGGCCAGGTGTGGCACGGGCCGATCCGCGAGGCCAGCCGAGTGGCCGCGGCTCACGCGAGCGCCTCGTAGCCCAGCAGGAATATCGCGGTCAGGCACAGCCCGCAGCACAGCACGAACGTCGGCATCAGGATCTTGTCGTCGAGGTCGCCGTCGTCCGACGATTGCCGCCGCCGGCCCAGCATCGAGCGCAAAGCCAGCCCGGCGACCAGGGTCAAAGCGGCCGCGGCAAAAAGCAGCCACCCCACCGTCGTCTGCGAAACCTGCAACCCACCACACCCCCACCGCTGCGTGCGACAGCTGGGGCCCAGACTATAGGCAAAGGTGTTCGCGCAAGGTACTGCCTGCGTATTCGGTGCGGAATGCGCCGCGCTCCTGCAGCAGCGGGACCACCGAATCCACGAATTCGTCGAGGCCGTGCGGGGTCAGGTGCGGAACCAGGATGAAGCCGTCGCAGGCGTCGGATTGGACGTGCAGGTCGATCTCGTCGGCGACTTGGGCGGCGGTGCCGACGAACTGCTGGCGGCTGGTCACCGCGATCACCAGCTCGCGGATGCTGAGGTTGTCGGCCTTCGCGCGCTCGCGCCAACTCGCGGCGACGGCCTTGGGGTCGCCGTGGCGCACCCGGCCCTGGGTGATGGTGGGGTCGTCGGACGGCTCGACCTCGGGCAGCGGACCGTCGGGGTCGTACCCGGTGAGGTCGCGCTGCCACACCTGCTCGAGCATGGCGATCGCGGTCGGGCCGCTGACCTGTTGACGGCGAATGTGTCTGGCCCGGTCGGCCGCCTCATCGAAGCTGTCCCCGAGGACGAACGTCGCGGCCGGAAACACCTTGAGCCTGTCCGGGTTTCGGCCCGCGGCAGCCGCGCGTTCTTTGACGTCGGCGTAGTAGCGCCTGCCCGCTTCCAGCGTGGAGTGGAGTGTGAACAGCGCATCGGCATGCGCGGCGCCGAAGGCCCTGCCGTCGGAGGAGTCGCCCGCCTGCAGCAGCACCGGATGACGCTGCGGGCTCACGGGAAGCGTTGCAACCCCGTGCACGTCGAACTGTGAGCCGTGATAGTCCACCGCGTTGATCCGCTGCGGGTCAACGTAGATGCCGGTAGTCGCGTCGGCGCGCACGGCGTCGTCACCCCAGCTGTCCCAGAACGCCCGAGCCACGGTGATGAATTCCTCGGCACGCGTGTACCGGTCGGCATGATCGAGATATCCACCGCGCCGGAAGTTCTCGCCGGTGAACGCATCCGATGACGTCACCATGTTCCAGCCGGCCCGACCGTCGGACAGGTGGTCGAGGGTCGCGAATTGCCTTGCGACCTCGAACGGCTCGTTGAATGTGGTGTTGATGGTGCCGACGAGGCCGAGCCGGTCGGTGACGGCGGCCAGCGCCGCGAGCACCGCGAAGGTGTCGGGCCTGCCGAGGACGTCGAGGTCGTGGATGCGGCCGCGGTGTTCACGCAGCCGTAGTCCCTCGGCAAGGAAGAAGAAGTCGAACAGGCCGCGTTCGGCGGTGCGGGCCAGGTGCACGAACGAGTCGAACTCGATCTGGCTGCCCGAATCGGGATCCGTCCAGACCGTCGTGTTGTTGACGCCAGGGAAGTGCCCGGCGAGGTGAATCGGCTTGCGAAACCCGCCTTCTCGTACCGTCGTCATCCGGTCAATCCCCACCGCTTGGCGATCAGCTCGTGGGAGCGCAGCCGGTCCGTGTGCCGGTGCGTGACAGACGTGACGACGAGTTCGTCGGCGCCCGTGACTCGCTGCAGGGTGGCCAGCCCGTCCGCGACGACGTCGGCGTCACCGACGAACTGCGTTGCGACGCGGTCGTTCACCACCGCGAGTTGCTCGTCCGTCAGCGGCTCGCATCTGTCGGGATGGGGATAGGGAGCCGCGCCGGCGCCCTTGCGAATGGAGTACACCCAGTGCCCATAGCTGGACGCCAGATGTCGCGCGGTCTCCGTGTCGTCGGCGACCACCACGTCGGCCGACACCACCACGTACGGCTCGGTCAGCAACGCCGATGGCGTGAACGAGGCGCGGTAGGCGTCGATCGCGTCGATCGCGGTGCCGGGCGTGATGTGATAGCTCGCCACGAAAGGCAGCCCGCGAGCGCCCGCCACCGCAGCACTCTGCCCCCTGCTGCTGCCGAACACCCACGGCGACAGGCTCGTTCGTTCACCGGGCACGGTGTGCACGTCGTAGTCCTTGACGCGGTAGCAGCCGTGCAGCATGGCGAGGATGTCGTCGACCTGGTCGCCGAAATCCGGCGACACAGCGTCGGGCTGCTGCAGGATAGACATCTGCGCGCGCAGTCGATCGGTGATGATCGAGCGCACGTCGAACGGCGGAGGCACGATCACGCCGTCGATGTCCCGCCACGGCGCGCACGGCCCCGGCGTCGGCGACGGCTTATCGGCCGCCTCGCGGCGGCGTTGTCCGGACCGGCCGATGCCGAGATCGATGCGGCCGGGGTGGAATGCGTCGAGCGTCGCGAAGCTCTCGACGACCGCCGGAGCTGTGGTGTGGCCCAACTGAACTGCGGCCGCGCCGACGTGGATGTGGTTGGTTGCGGCGGCGATCTGGCCGATCAGCACCGCGGGTGCCGAGCTTGCGACCGCGACGAAGTGGTGCTCGGCGAGCCAGAAGCGCTTGTAGCCCCATCGTTCGGCGTGTTGCGCGAGGTCGACGCTGTTGCGCAGCGCGACCGCAGCATCGGAGCCCTCGCTGATCGGCGCAAGGTCGAGGATGGACAGCGGAACGCTCATGTCGGCTTCACCCTGGCGTAGCGATTGTCGGCCACGGGCAGCCCGAGTCGTTCTCTCAACTGCTCGCCGTCGCGGTATGCGGTACGGAACAGGCCGTCACCCTGTAACAGCGGCACCACTTCGTCGACGATGGCGGGCAGGTCGGTGGCGTGTACCGACGGTCGCAGCCGGAAGCCGTCGAGGCCCAGCTTCTGCCAGCGGGTGAGCAGGCGGACCAGGTCAGCCGGGCTGCCGTCGAAGACGAGCGCGTCGGAGCGCACGTCGACATTTCCGGAGAACGACACGAACACGTCGGCATAAACCAACAGGTCGGTGCCGCCGGCGTTTCTCACTTGACCGAGGATGGCGCGGGCGGCATCGTCGTCGTGCGGGGTGATGAACACCAGATCGACGCTGCGCGCGGCGAATTCGTAGACCGGCAGTTGGTGAGCCAGCGCGGCGACGACGGGTTGACCCTGCGGCGGTCTCGGGGTGATCGACGGCCCCTTGACGGAGAAGTACTTGCCGGTGAAGTCGACGTAATGCAGTTTGTCGCGGTCGACGAACCGGCCGGTCGCGATGTCGCGGATCACCGCGTCGTCCTCCCAGCTGTCCCAGAGTCGCCGCACCACCTCGACGGCGTCGGTCGCTTCGTCGAAGAGGTCGGCGCCTGCGACGTCGTGGCGACCGAACAGCGCCGCTTCGTGGTGCGAACCGCTGACCCTCACCTGCCACCCGGCCCGACCGTGGGAGACGAAGTCAAGGGTGGCAATGGCTTTGGAGACGTGGAACGGCTCGGTGTGGGTGACGGTGGCCACCGGGACGAGGCCGATGTGGCGGGTCAGCGGTGCCACGCGCGAGGCGACGAGCACCGCGTCAGGCCTGCCGGCCAGCCAGCGCGGCTCGATGTCGGGTCGACGGCGCCGCTGCGGAGTGAGCCCGTCGTCGAAGGTGACGAAGTCCAACAGCCCACGTTCGGCGGTGACGGCAAGCTGCGACCAGTAGCGGCCGCTCATGACGGGCTCCGGGTGAGGCGACAGCCGCCACGCCTCGGGATGCCAGCCGTAGCCGTCGAGAGCCACCGCGAGGTGCAGATGCTCGCTCATGCTCTGAGTGTCTTCAGGAATGCGAGGGGATAGACCTCGCCCTCGGCGGGCAACGGCTCGGCAAGCCGCCGGTATCCGGTGGACAGGTACAACTCTTCGGCCTCGGGTTGGCGATCGCCCGTCGTCAGATAGACGCGGCGATAACCGCGAGCGCTGATCTCTTCTTCCAGCTCTGCAAGAAGGGCCTTCGCGTAGCCACGCCGCCGGTGCCTGCTGTCGGTCCAAATGCGTTTGAGTTCTGCGGTTTCGGCGTCGAATCGGCGGAACGCGCCGCCGGTGACCGGTAGTCCGTCGAGCAAGCCGACCAGCATCGCCCCGCCGGGCCGAGAGAACTCGTCGGCCGGGTAGGCACGCAGCCACTTGGACACCGCGTCGATCGGCGCGCGATATCGGCTGGAGTACTCGAGCGCCAGTTCCGCCAGCAGCGGTTCGGCCAGCGGGTCATCGTGGTCGACCGCCCGGAAGCGGAGCGCGTCGACGGCGTACGCGGACATCACTTAACTGTCTAACGCAGGGCGCAAACCCGCATTCCACAACCCCGATTCGGGTCAGCGTGATCGAAAATTCGCGCAGGTCGCCGGTTTTTGGAACCAGGGTCGTGATTCCGGGCGCCATCACAGCCCTCACCGCAAAACTCGCCGCCATCGGCACTTCCAGCCAAAACTTGACACCTGTAAAGTTTCGCCGCATGGACAACATCCGGGGCAGGACCATCGCGATCACCGGGGCCGCCCGCGGCATCGGCTTCGCAACCGCAAAAGCACTGCTGACCTCCGGCGCCCGGGTGGTCATCGGCGACCGCGATGTCGCTTTCCAGGAATCGGCCGTCGCCGACCTGACCAAGCTCGGGCCGATATCGGGCTATCCGCTCGACGTCACAGACCGCGAGTCGTTCGCCATGTTCCTCGACAAGGCCCGCACCGACGGCGGCGGCCACGTCGATGTGCTGATCAACAACGCGGGTGTGATGCCGATCGGCCCGTTCGTCGAACAGTCCGAACAGGCGATACGGTCGTCGATCGAGGTCAATCTCTACGGCGTGATCGCAGGATGTCAGCTGGTCCTACCCGACATGATCGCCCGCCGACGGGGCCACATCATCAACATCGCGTCGCTGTCCGGCCTGATCCCGGTGCCGGGCCAGGTGGTCTACGTCGGCGCCAAATTCGGTGTGGTCGGGTTGTCTGCCGCGCTTGCCGACGAGGTCGCCCCGCATGACGTCGACGTCTCGGTCATCATGCCGCCGTTCACCAATACCGAACTGATCTCGGGCACGAAATCGGGCGGCGCCATCAAGCCGGTCGAGCCCGAGGACATCGCCGCCGCGGTCGTAAAGACATTGCAAAAGCCGAAAACCCATGTCTCCGTGCCGACTCCATTGCGGTTCACCGCGCAGGCGGCACAGCTGCTCGGTCCGCGAGGGCGCCGTTGGCTCAACAAGCGTCTCGGCCTTGATTCCGTATTCCTGGATTTCGACCGTGCCGAGCGGCAGAGCTACGAGCAGCGCGCGCAGGCGGCTCAGGGTGTCGTCGAATCTCCGTAGCAGCGTGTCACGCCGATCGCCCAGACTATTGGGCCGGGTGCGGCATGCTGGTGGTCATGGAGTTGACGGTCTTTGCTGCGCCGGCATCTGGATCAGCTGTATACGACCAGCATCTGCGGTTGGCACAGGCGGCCGAGAAGTGTGGGTACGCCGGGTTCGTCCGAGGCGACCACTATTGGGGTGAGGACCTGCCGGGCTCGACTGATGCATGGCTGACTCTTGCCGGCCTGGCCCGCGAGACCTCCACCATTCGACTCGGAGTGTTGGTGACTGCGGCGACGTTTCGTCACCCGGGGCCATTGGCGATCCAGGTGGCCCAGGTCGACCAGATGAGCGGCGGTCGGGTCGAATTCGGCCTGGGTGCCGGCTGGTATGAGCCCGAGCACCGCTTCTACGGCATTCCATTTCCCCCCGTCGGTCAACGCTTCGACCGGCTGGAGGAGTCGTTAGCGGTCATCACCGGACTGTGGCGCACGCCGATCGGTGATCGGTTCAGCTTCCACGGCAAGCATTTCCACCTCGAGGACTCGCCGTCGCTGCCCAAGCCCAGCCAGCAGGGCGGCCCGCCCATCGTCATCGGCGGAGCCGGCACGAAGCGCACTCCGGCCATTGCGGCGCGCTACGGCGACGAGTTCAACCATCAACCTGGCAGGACCGATACCGAAGACCCGTTCGCCGCGTTACCCGCTGGCGTCGAGGGCGCGGCGGCTCAGTTCGAACGAGTTCGCCGAGCGTGCCGGGCAATTGAGCGAGACCCCGCCGACCTGCGGTTGTCGAACACGCTGACGGTATGTTGCGGACGCAACGACGCCGAAGTGGCTTCGCGCGCCGCGGTGATCGACCGCACGCTCGAGCAGCTGAGGCGAAACGGGGGCGCGGGTTCGCCCGCCGAACTCGTCGACAACTTCGGACGCTACGCCGAAATCGGTGCCAGCCGTATCCACCTCATGTTTCGCGACATCGATGACCTCGATCACGTCGAGCTGGTGGCCGCCGAGGTCATGCCGCAACTCAGTTGACGGGAACTATCCCTCGTAGCGGTGGCCCTCGATCTCGTCGATCCGCTGGAAGAACTCGTCGGGCGTCATCTGCTGGTCGCCTGCCGTCCCGACGAGGGTCAGGTGCACGATCTCGGCGTTCTCGGGCGCGTGCATCCACATCGTCGTGACCGGTTCCATACCCTCGCCGACCTCGGCGCCTGACGGCGGGTAGAACCAGATGACGAACTCCTCGTCGGACTGGTCGTCGTCGAAAACCCAACCCCGTTCGACCACTCGGGAATCGATACTCTCCAACCCCTCGACCAGTTCGGCGTCTTCGACGATCGCGTCGAGGAGAGTGTCGGAAATCCAGTTCGCGTCGCGCGCCGCGCGCCGCTTGTCACGACGCGCCCTCTTCGACTCGGTCCGCTTCGACACCTAACTGAGTGCCTGGTCCAGATCGTTGATCAGATCCTCGGTTCCCTCCAGCCCCACCGAGATTCGGACCACGCCGTCGCCGAGCCCGATCGACGCACGGCCGTCCGGCCCCATCGCCCGGTGGGTGGTGGTGGCCGGATGGGTGATCAGCGACTTGGCGTCGCCGAGGTTGTTCGAGATGTCGACGATGCGCAGCTTGTCCAGAACCTCGAACGCGCGCTCCTTGGTGCCGCCCTCGAGCTCGAAGGTGACCACGGTGCCGCCGCCGGTCATCTGACGCTTCGCCAGGTCGTACTGCGGATGCGACTCGAGGAACGGGTAGCGCACCCAGCTGACGGCGCGATGGTTCTCGAGGAACTCCGCGATGCGCAGCGCGGAGTCGTTGCTGTGCTGCACCCGCACGGCCAAGGTCTCCAGGCCCTTCAGCAGCACCCACGCATTGAACGGGCTGAGCGCAGGTCCGGTGTGGCGCATCAGCTTCTGCACGGGCTCGTCGATGTACGTCTTGTCGCCGAGGATCGCGCCGCCGAGCACCCGGCCTTGCCCGTCGATGTGCTTGGTGCCCGAATACACCACCACGTCGACGCCAAGCGGAAAGCCCTGCTGCAGTATCGGAGTGGCGAACACGTTGTCCAACACCACTTTTGCGCCGCCGCCGTGGGCCATGTCGCACACCGCCTCGATGTCGACGAGCTGCTGCATCGGGTTCGACGGTGTCTCGAAGAAGACCGCCTGCGTCGGCTCGGACAGCGCCTCCTCCCACTGGGACAGGTCGTCGCCGTCGACGAACACCGTCTCGACGCCCCACCGCGGCAGGATCTCGTTGCACACCACGAAGCACGAACCGAACAGGCTGCGCGCGGCGACGAGCCGGTCGCCCGCGCCCAGTAGAGCGCCCAGCGAGGTGAACACCGCGGCCATTCCGGTTGCCGTGGCGAATGCCGCGGGCGCACCCTCGATCAGCCGCAGCCGCTCTTCGAACATCGAGATCGTCGGATTGCCGTACCGCGAGTAGACGTACCGGTCGATCTCGCCGGTGAACGCCTTCTCCGCCTCGGCCGCTGTCGCGTACACGTAGCCCGACGTCGGGTAAATCGCCTCGGCGGTCTCGTCGAAGCCCGACCGCAACAGGCCCCCGCGCACGCCGATGGTGGCCTGGCTGACTCCCTCGGGCAGTTCGGCCGGAGTGCGGACCGACGGCTTCTCCCCGCCTCCGGTGCTCATGCCTCGGCTCCCGCTCGCTCCGGTCCTCGCTCGTCCCTCGCTGCGATCCTCACACGCGCTCGCCTTCGGTGCTCATGCCTCGGTGCTCACGACTGCTTCCAGGGCAGGCCGACGGCCTTCCAGCCGGCGCCACCGCGGTGCTTGTTGTCGTCGAGATCGCCCTCGAACCCGTCGAGCACGTTGTACGACGGCTCGATGCCGGCCTCGGTGGCCGCCTCGGCGGCACCGATCGACCGGTTGCCGGAGCGGCACAGGAAGACCACCGGGCGTTCCCCGGGACTGATCCCCGCAGACACCAGGTCGTCGACGAAGTGATCGTTTCTGCTGCCGTCGGTGCGGTTCCATTCGACGAAGACGACGTCGCGAGACAGGCCCGTCAGGTCCGGTACGCCGACGAAGCGCCACTCGGCGTCGGTGCGGCAGTCGACGAGCACGGCCCGGGTATCATCGTTGAGAATTTTCCACGCCTCTTCAGGCGTGATGTCTCCCGCGTAGCTCACGGTCGCGAGTCTCCCATACCTAACTGGGACCGGTCGAACAGACCTTCCACGCTCCGCCCTCGCGCAGGAAGGCCATCGGTACAGGCGTTTTCTCGTCTTTCGCCTTATCGAAGTGATACGTCACGGTCGCCGTCGCCCGGTCACCGTCGATCTCCACGTCGGTCACGTCGTCGACGAACCGTGCGCCTCGCTTGCCCGCCGAATCACGCTGGCGGGCAAGGACATCGGCTTCGGACCCCTGCAACTTGCCGCACGTGTAGCCGACGAAGTCGGCGAAGTTCTCCCGCTGCAGCGCATCGTTCTGGCCGACGGCGGCCCGGCCCACTTGCTGGTCCTCAGGGGTGTGGTCGCCCCCGAAAACGTTGAACAGCCAGATTGCGATCACGACGACCACAATGATCGCCAGCGCACCGAGGAACGGGGCGACCGTCGGCCTCTCGCCGGCCTCGTTGTCGGCGGGCACGACTACCAGAGTTTGCGCAGTACGCCGGTCACTCGGCGCGCCCTGTCCCTGGCGGTCGTCACGTCCGGCGCGGTGGCCAGCGCCAGACCGAGCCGACGCCGGGGTTCGGTCTCGTCGGGCCGGTTGAAAAGCCGGGCGTCGCTTTCCGCGACGGCCAGCGCGTCGGCAAGCACCGCGTTGATGTTCTCCGGGGTGATCTCGGCCGGTGTCGACTCTGTGCCGGCGTAGGTCACCTCTGCGGCCCCCGGCGAAATCATGATGGTGTCCACGTGTAATCCGAGGATCGCCCGTGCGTGCAGCTCGAATTCTGAAAGCCGTTGCGAGCGAAGGGTTACCAAGCCGCTGTCGTGTGGCCTGGTGCGGATGTCGGAGAAATACACCTCGTCGCCGCGAACCAGCAACTCGACTCCGAAGACACCGCGGCCGCCGAGTGCGTTGACGATGCGCGCCGCGACCGATTTCGCCGCGTCCAGCGCGGCCGCCGAGAGCTGTTGCGGCTGCCATGCCTGCAAGAGGTCGGCGTCGGCATCGCGATGGCCGATCGGTTCGCAGAAGTGCAGCGCGGGCCCGGTCGGCCCGGTGGTGCGGACGGTGATCAGGGTGATCTCGCAATCGACCTCGACGACCGTCTCGGCGAGCACCCTGTTGTTAGGCACGCGGCCTGCCGCCACCGCGCGCTGCCAGGCGGCCTCGACGTCGTCGACGCGCAGCAGCACAGACTGGCCCTCACCGGGCACCCCCGCCACCGGCTTGACCACCAGCGGGAACCCGGCGTGTTCGGCCACCGCGGTCAACTCCTCCGCCGATCCCGCGAACCAGAACGGTGCGGTCGGGAGGCCGAGCTCGTCGGCGGCCAGCCGCCGCATGCCCTCCCGGTCCTGGGCCATCCGGACACTGCGGGGTGCGGGAAACACCTCGAGGCCGCGCTCGGCGGCGGCGACCAGCGCATCCACCGCGATGAGGCCGGACTCGGCGACGACGTAGCGCGGGTTGGTCCGCTCGATGATCGCGGTGAGCGCCTCGGCATCGTTCATCTTGACGACGGCGGCGCGGTCCGCGACGCCGTGCGCGGGCGCATTCGCGTACCGGTCGACAGCGACCACCTCGCGGCCCAGCCGCTGGAACGCGAGGGTCAGCTCGCGGCTCAACTCGCCCGAGCCGAGCAGCATCACCGCTTTTCGGTCGTCGTGCTGCTGGGTCGGCTCGCTGTCGGCCGGCGGGTCGTCCGGCGTGCCCTCGGGTTCGGGAGACTCGGTGGTTTCAGTCATCGCCCGTCAAGACTGCCAGATCCTCACCCGAGCCGGACATCGATGTAGCACCATCGCCAGTCCTCGCCCGGCTCCGCCGACCGCATGACCGGGTGACCGCTGTTGCGGAAGTGTTCCCTGGCGTGCTGATGCGGGCTCGAATCGCAGCAGGCGACGTGGCCGCACGCCATGCACATCCGCAGATGCGCCCACGTGTTCTCGCCCAGCTCGGCGCAGTCCTGGCACTGGCCGGGAGTAAGCGGCTCGGGTTCTGCGGTTGCAGCCAAGAGATGCGCGCACGTGTTGGAGGCAGCCGACGCGTCGGCGTCGCGCCCGCGGGATCTCTTCAGCATGCTGTCCAAGATAAAGACATCGACCGGCCGAGGTCCGGCCCAGGAGGTTGACAGGTGCACGGCTCCCTACTCGCGGTGCTGGTGGTGTCGGTGCTGCTGGCCGCGCTGGCGCGCCGATTCGACGTCTCGGCGCCGCTGGCGCTGGTGGTGGCCGGGCTCGCGGCCAGCGCGATTCCCGGGTTCACCGACATCGAACTCGAGCCCGAGCTGGTGCTCTACGTGTTGCTTCCGCCGCTGCTCTGGTCGGCGGGACTGGAGAGCAGCTACGTCGGGCTCAAGACGAACCTGCGCCCGATCGGGCTGCTCGCCGTCGGCCTGCCGCTGGCGACCACGTTCGCGGTCGGCTACGTGGCGTACAAGACGGTGCCGGACCTGACCATCGCAGCGGGGCTGACCCTCGGCGCCATCGTCGCGCCCCCTGACGCGGTGTCGGCGACGGCGGTCGGGCGCCGGCTCGGGCTGCCGCGCCGAATCATGACGCTGCTCGGCGGTGAAAGCCTGCTCAATGACGCGACCGCGCTGACCGCCTACAAGGTGGCACTCGCAGCGGCGATCGGCACCGCGGCCAGTTGGGGCGGCGGCCTCGCGACGTTCGCACTGGCCGCTGGCGGCGGGGCGGTGATCGGAGCGGCGCTGGGCTTCGTGATCGCGTTCATCCGGTGGCGGCTCAACGACCCGCTGGTCGAAAGCGCCGTGGGTCTGGTCGCGCCGTTCGTCATCTATCTCGCCGCCGAGGAGGCCCACGGCTCGGGTGTGCTGGCGGTCGTCGTCGCGGCCCTCATTCTCGGCCAGAAGTCCTTCCACGCGGGCTACGAGACCCGGCTGCAGGACCAGGCCGTGTGGAAGGCCCTTCAGCTGGTGTTGGAGTCGTTCGCGTTCCTGATGATCGGCCTGCAGCTGCCGAGTGTCATCGAGGAGATCCGCGGTATGCCGTTCACGACGATGGCGTTCTACTCGCTGGCGGTGCTGACGACGGTCATCGTCGTCCGACTGGTGTGGGTGTACGCGTTCGCCTACCTACCGAGGATGCTGTCACCGCGCATCAGGGAGCGCGAAACGGCGCCGACGCCATCGCAGGTCTTCATCGTCGCCTGGGCAGGCATGCGGGGCGTGGTCTCGCTGGCGGCGGCCTTCGCGGTGCCGCTGACGACGCTGTCGGGAGCGCCGTTCCCCGGCCGTCCGCACATCGTGTTCCTCACATTCGTCGTCGTGATCGGCACGCTGTTGCTGCACGGGCTGACGCTGCCCTGGCTGATCAGGCGGCTCGGTGTGGAGGGCGACGAGGCGCGCACCGATGCGATAGCCGCGGCCGCCGCCCAGGAGAAGGCGGCCATCGCCGCCGCCGACCGGCTCGACGAGTTGGTCGCCGAATCGGATACGACGGAAGCGGAGCGAGCCGCAGAAGTGTTGCGCGCGTGGAACACTCGGCGACGGAACTCGGCGTGGGAGCGCCTCGGCCGGACGGCGGAGGAGATCGGCGAGAGTCCGACGTCGGCGTTCCGGCGCCTACGGCTGGAGATGCTTGCCGCCGAACGCGCGGCGTTCATTACCGAGCGCGACAGCGGGCGCATCGACGACGAGGTGTTGCGATCGGTGCTGCACGGACTCGATCTCGAGGAAGCGACGCTCAACCGGACATAGCGCACGCGAGGAGCAGAAAGGACGTAGCGGACGTGAGGAGCAGAGAAGGCGGGGCGGGAGTCGTAATCCCTTCCACTTTCAATATATAGCGCACAGGGGGTCTTGCGACAAGACCCCGCTGATGCCCCAGAATCACTGCCCTGACTGCAGAACTGGACCACAGATGGGGGTAGCCGGATGCGGGTGTTGTTGTCGTCATGGGGATCTCGCGGGGACGTCGAACCGCTGATCGGATTCGCGGTGGCACTGAGGGAACTCGGTGCGCAGGCGAGGGTGTGCGCGCCTCCTGACTTCGCGGACCTCGCCGCGAGGGCCGACGTACCGCTGATCCCGGTGGGTACGTCGCTGCGCGAGTTGCTGCACGGCGACAAGCCGCTGACGCCTGCGGACGCGCCTGCGATGGCGGCCGACCTCGTCGCGATGCAGTTCGACACCGTGGCCGCAGCCGCCGACGGCTGCGACGCGGTGGTCGCGAGCGGACTGATGCCGGCCGGCCTGCGCACCATCGCGGAGGTACGCGGCATCCCGTATGTGCTCGTGACGCTGCACCCGTGCCCCCTTCCCTCACCGCACCACGCGCCGCTGCCCCGGCCGGGCAAGCCGTTTCCACCGGGGGCCGACAACGCGACGTTGTGGAAGGTCGACGCCGAAAGGGTCGACGCGCTGTACGCCGCGCCACTCAACGCACATCGGGCGGCGCTCGGACTGCCACCGGTGGACAACGTCCGCGACCACGTGTTCACCGAGCGGCCGTGGTTGGCGGCCGACCCGATCCTTGCTCCGTGGCCCGGCTCACCGAGCTTCGACGTGGTGCGTACCGGCGCGTGGATGCTGCCCGACGACCGGCCGCTGCCTGCGGAGCTGACGGCGTTCCTGGACGCGGGCGCACCGCCGGTCTATGTCGGCTTCAGCAGCGTGCGCGCGCCGGAGGACGTCGCCGGGGTCGCCATCGAAGCGCTCCGCGCGCACGGGCGTCGCATCGTCGTCTCTCGCGGCTGGGCCGACCTGGGGTTGATCGACGACGGGGACGACTGCTTTGCCGTCGGCGAGGTCAACCACCAGCATCTGTTCACGCGGGTCGCCGCCGTCGTGCACCACGGCGGTGCAGGCACGACGACGACGGCGGCACGGGCGGGAGCGCCCCAGGTCGTCGTCCCGCAGTTCGCGGACCAGCCGTACTGGGCGGGCCGGGTCGCGCACCTCGGCATCGGGGCTGCGCACGACGGGCCCACGCCGACACCGCGGTCGCTGTCGTCGGCGCTGCAGACAGCGCTGGCCCCGCAGACAGTCACCAGGGCCGCGGCGATGGCGGCAAGGATCGGCACCGACGGAGCGACGGCGGCCGCCCACCGGCTCGTGGAGGAGATCACGAATGATCGAGCTCGGATCGGAAGGCGTGCAGCGCGTCGATGATCGCCGAGAAGGTTCGGTGCGCGGCGGCGAGGTCGGTGTCGGGGAGGTACGCCATCGCGCGCCGATTGTGTTCGGCCAGCGGCATGAAGAATGCCCGGGCCACCGCACCGCCATCGGAGGCGACCCGCAGGATGACCTTGCGGCGGTCGGCCGGATCGGATTCGCGGCGAAAGTGGCCGGAGGCGATCATCCGCTCGACGAGATAGGTGATCGCCGCGCCCGACATGCCCATCCGCGACCGTAGATCGCCTGCGGTGAGCGGCGTTCCGGCCGTCTCGGCCACCATGACGTAGAGAAGTGCCCGGAAGTCGTTGGCGGACACGTCGTGTCGACTGGCGAAGTGCCTGCCGATCTGGTCGGACTCGGCGGTCATCGCCCGCACGTCGGCCGCGATCTGCGCCTCCAGTGCACGACGATCGGTGTCGGTCACCTCAGCAGCATAGGGCCGGACATTTGATTAGTATTTAAGAATCTGAAATATTATGTGTCATGAGCGGTCGGTTCTCGTGGGTGCTGGCGCTCGCCGTGGTCGTCATCTCCGGCGGTTTGATCGGCCTGATCGGCAGCGACGACTCCAGCGAGCAGTCGCCGGTTCCGGTGCCGACCAGCGCCGAATCGGCGCGGGCGGACGCGGTGCGGGCGCAACTGCCCGGAGGCGACCGTGTCCCCGCCATTCTGGTCTTCAGCCGTCGCGACGGCGCCACCCTGACCCCGGGCGACGTGGGTGCGATCAAGCAACAGCCCGTCGTGGTGGCCGAGGACGGCAAGGCGGCGGTGGCCACCGTGCCGCTGGACGCGGGACTGTCCGGGTTCGCGCTCAACGACGCGGTCACATCGCTTCGCGAATCGGCCTCGGGCGGACTGCCCGCAGACATGCGGGTCGAGGTCACCGGCGGCCCCGCGTTCGGCGCCGACATCGCGAACTCGTTCTCCGGGGCCAACATCACGCTGCTGGCGGTCACCGCGGCAGTGGTCGCCCTGCTGCTGATAGTGACCTACCGCTCGCCGGTGCTGTGGCTGGTCCCGCTGGCGGTGATCGGCTTCGCCGATCGCGTCGCCGCCGTCGTCGGCAGCGCGGTCGCGCAGGCGGTCGGGATGACTCCCGACGGCTCGACCTCCGGTATCACCAGTGTGCTGGTGTTCGGGGCGGGCACCAATTACGCCCTCCTTCTGATCTCACGGTATCGAGAAGAGTTGGGGCGCAAGGAAGATCACCGCGACGCCCTCCGGGTGGCCGTGCGCCGGGCGGGACCGGCGATCCTGGCGAGCAACGCGACGGTCGTGCTCGCGCTGCTGACGCTCGTGCTGGCCTCCTCGCCGAGCACCCGCAGCCTCGGCGTACAGGCCGCGGCGGGTCTCGTGGTCGCGGCGGTGTTCGTCCTGCTGGTGCTGCCGCCGCTGCTCGCGTTGTTCGGCCGCCGTCTGTTCTGGCCCTTTGTCCCGCAGGTCGGCGCGAAACCCCTTACCGACAGCGGTGTTTGGCACCGTGTCGCAGATGCGGTGGCGCGCAGACCTGCCCGCGTCACGGCGATGGCGGTCACTGGCCTGCTGCTGCTCTGCCTCGGGCTGGTGATCACCCCGGTCGGACTGTCGCAGACCGAGCAGTTCCGGGTCCAGGCGGAGTCGGTGAGCGGATACGAAACGCTGGCGGCACACTTCCCCAGCGGCCTCACCGATCCCACCCGAGTCATCGGCCCGACGGCCGAAGCCGCCGACATCGAGAACGCGATCACGGCCACGCCGGGAGTCGTCTCGGCGAGTCGGGCCGGCGCATCGCCCGACGGGCTCACCCAGTGGTCGGTCGTGCTGAGCGCGGAGCCCGCATCCGACGCCGCGTTTGAAACCGTTGACGCACTTCGTGATTCGGTGCACGCAGTGAATCCGGCGACCCTGGTCGGCGGATCGGACGCCCAGGCCCGCGATGCCGGCGCAGCGGCGCAGAAAGATCGGCTCGTGATCATTCCGGCCATCCTCGCCGTCGTCCTGGTTGTGCTCTATGCGCTGCTGCGATCGGCGCTGGCGCCGCTGATACTGGTCGCCGTCACGGTGCTCAGCGCCTTCGCGGCTCTGGGGCTCGGCGGCTGGGCCAGTGTGCACGTCTTCGGCTTCCCGGCGCTCGACAATACCGCTCCGCTGTTCGCCATCCTGTTTCTGGTGGCGCTGGGTGTCGACTACACGATCTTCCTGGTCACCCGGGCCCGTGAGGAGACACCAACGCACGGCACGCGGCAGGGCATCGTCCGCGCGGTCTCGGCCACCGGCGCGGTCATCACCAGCGCAGGCATCGTGCTGGCGGCCGTGTTCTGCGTGCTCGGCGTGCTGCCGCTGATCGTGCTCACCCAGGTCGGCATCATCGTCGGTCTCGGCATCCTGCTGGATACCTTCGTCGTGCGCACCGTGATCATCCCGGCGCTGTTCACCCTGATCGGCCCGCGGATCTGGTGGCCCGCACTGCGCGCCGAGCGCTGCCGTGAGCGCGATGGAGGACGTCACGGTCGACACCGTGCTGGGAACGATGCGGGTGACGGTTCGCGGCAGCGGCGACGCGATGATCTTCTGGCCGAGTCTGCTGATGACCGGGGACATGTGGGCCGCACACGCTGACCACTTCGCCGATCGCTGCCGGGTCATCCTGGTCGACCCGCCCGGTCACGGGCAGAGCCAGAAGCTCACCGCGATGTTCGACCTCGCCGACTGCGCGCGCTGCGTCGTCGACATCCTCGACACGCTCGGCGAAGACCGGGCGCACTTCGTGGGCAACTCGTGGGGCGGCATGATCGGCGGCACGTTCGCCGCGACGTATCCCGACCGGATCGGCAGCGCGGTGCTGATGAACTGCACGGCATCACCCGCAGGCGTGCGACAGAAGATCGAGTACGGGTTCCTGCTGCGGCTGGCGGGTCTGCTCGGCGGGATCCGGCCGCCGCTGACGCGATCGGTGCTGAAGGCCTTCCTGGGGCCGACGACGTTCGCCACCCGTCCCGAGGTCGTCGCGTTCGTGCGGGACACCGTAGAGGCGGTCGACATCGGCTCGGGCGCCTGGGCGGTGAAGAGCGTCGTGCCCGCCCGCCCTGACCAGCGTTCGCTCTTCGCGAAAATCTCCACGCCGGTGCTGGTGGTGGCGGGGGCGGAGGACGCGACGTTCCCTGTGCCCGAGACCCTCGCGATGGCCGAGGCGATACCCGGTGCGGCCGTCGCTGTGCTCGACGGGGTCGCCCATCTCGCCGGTCTGGAGAACCCGCCGTTGGTCAATACTCTCATCGAGGACTTCGTTTTTCGCGGGTAGCGTCGAGTGATGACCCAATCGGAGACGCCGCCGCTGCACATGCGACGCGACGCGTTCAGCCCCACCGGGGAGCTCCGGGACATCCGCGAGAACGAAGGCGTGCGACGGTTCACCAACGCGTTCGGCATGCAGGTGTACCTGGTCACCCGCCACGAGGACGTCAAAGCGGTACTCGCCGACCATCAGCGGTTCTCCAACGAGCGCCCACCCGGATTCGCGGTGCAGGGTGTGCCGCAGGCCAGCGAAGAAGAGCAGGCCGCCGCGCGGTCGGGCAACCTGCTCGGCCTGGATCCGCCCGAACACTCGCGGCTGCGCCGCATGCTCACCCCGGAGTTCACCATCAGGCGGATGAAACGTCTCGAGCCCCGCATCGTCGAGATCGTCGACGCGCAGCTCGACGTGATGGAAAGGCTCGGCCCGCCAACGGATTTGGTGGAGGGTTTCGCATTGCCGATTCCGTCGCTGGTGATCTGCGAACTGCTGGGGGTGCCCTACGACGACCGCGAGGACTTCCAGCGGCGCAGTGTCCGGCAGCTTGATCTCTCCCTGCCGATACCCCAGCGGCTCGAACTGCAGCGGCAGGCGCGTGCATACATGACCACGCTGGTCGCCCGTGCTCGGCACCAGCCCGGCGATGACATCCTCGGCATGCTGGTGCGCGAGCACGGCGACGAACTCACCGACGACGAGCTCGTCGGGGTTGCGGGCCTGCTGCTGCTCGCCGGCCACGAGACCACATCGAACATGTTGGGGCTCGGCACTTTAGCGCTGCTGCGACACCCCGAGCAACTCGCTGTCGTGCGCGACGAACCCGATGCCGTCGGCCCGGCGATCGAGGAACTCCTGCGCTGGCTTTCCATCGTGCAGACCGCGATTCCCCGCATCACCACCACCGACGTCGAGATCGCAGGGGTGAGGGTCCCGGCAGGGAACCTCGTCTTCCCCTCGCTGCCGTCGGGCAACCGGGACGCCGACTTCGTCAGCTCGCCGGACACTCTCGACATCGGTCGCGGCGCGCCCGGCCACCTAGCGTTCGGACACGGCGTGCACCACTGCCTCGGCGCGCCGCTGGCCCGGATGGAGATGCGCATCGCGTTTCCCGCACTGTTGCGCCGGTTTCCCGAGCTGGCCCTGGCCGAGGACTTCAGCGACGTGCAGTTCCGAACCTGGAACTTCATCTACGGGCTCAAGTCATTGGAGGTGAGCTGGTGAGAGTGCAAGCCGACCGCGACGTCTGCATCCAGGCGGGCAACTGTGTGATGGTCGCCGACAGTCTCTTCGATCAGGACGACGACGGCATCGTGGTGGTGCTGGTCGACGAGGTTCCCGCCGACGAACAGGACAAGGCGCGCGAAGCGGTCAGGCTCTGCCCGTCGCAGGCGCTGACGATCACACAGGACTGACTGACTTCCGGCGAGCGATCGCCGCCCGCGTCAGGAACACCGGGTCGAGAAGGGTCAGGGGCGACGAGTTGCGCGTGCCCACCGCGAAAACCCGATCGGCCACGCGCTGGTCCCGCGACGCTCCTCCGTAGGCCAACCGCTCCAAGGGATTGAACGTCGATCTGCGGCTGAAGTCGATGTTGAGGAGTTGATGGGGCAGAAGCGAGCGACGGTGCCTGCGCTGATAGCGCCGCGCCGACTTGTCGACATACTGACTCGACTTGGAATGCAGCGCGTCAGAAACCGCGTCGGCGAGCCATTCCGCTGACTGAAACGCCCATCCGCAACCGGTACCCCAAACCGGGTCGCCCACCATCGCGGCGTCGCCGATCAGGACAACCCCGGGGGCGACGATGCGCCTCCGGGTGATGCTCGGATAATCGGTCGTTCCGATCACAGACGACACCCGCTCCGCCGCGGACAGGTCTGGGGCGTTGGGCAATCCGGTAAAACTCGCCAACAGCGCCGCCTCCCGATCGGTGCGGAAATGCGGGAGCTGGTCCTTGCCGGGAAAGACAGCCAGGATGGTGACACCGGAGTCATTGTTGAAGAAGAAGTTGACATCGGGTTCCCGGTACCACACCCCACCTGACCAGCCGTCGGGACAAGTCACGTTGCGGTAAGTGGCCTGGTATGCAAAGCGGCCGTTCGGCGACGCGGTTCCTTTCAATGCGGCCAGGTCGGCGATTTTCGACGAATAGCCGTCGGCGCCGACCACCAGAGTGGCACCGATACACCGCTGCGTTCCTCCGACATCGACGACGACACCGTGGATCCGTCCACCGCTGCGGGTAAGTTCGCGAACCCGGGCACCCAACATCAACTCGACACCGGGTGTCGCGGCGGCTTTCGCACGCATGAAGGGATCGAGGGTCACCCGTCGAATGTTGTATCCGTGCTCGGTTTCCTTGACCCGTTCGTGAACCCAGCCGAACCTCGTCCATGCCTTTTCGCGCTGGTGCACGCCGCCGAGGTCGTCGAAGGCGGTGTCGAGGCCGAGCCGGCGGATGGTCGGCAGCGCACTCGACCGAATGCTGTGCGTGCACAACCGCTTGTAATGATTCACATCGCGATGCGCCTCTAGCAGCGCGACCCTTAGTCCGTTGCGGCCGAACATGATCGCTGCGGTACAGCCTGCCGGCCCCGAACCGACCACGACTACATCGAAGTCATCTGACACTTGCCCTCCCCGTAGCCTGTTAGCAGGCCGGATAATACGCGGCTGAGTGCAGCGATTCGGCCGAATGTCCGCCGTCCGGGCCGTTTGTTTGCTTGCCAAACTTGTTCGCCTGCATTTGGTTACTTCGCGCCCCGGTTCTGGCCGTCGGGATCGACGTCGATCACGCCGGCCCGCACCAGCAACAGCACGCTGACGACGAGCACCCATGCGGGAAACGCCAACGTGATCCACATACTGATGTCGGTGGCGAGCAGAATTCCCAGTGCCAGCGTATATGTCACCATGACCAGCCAGCGTGGCATCACACCGGTCTTCAGCCACATGGTCGCCAACGAGATCATGAACACCGCGCCCATCCGCAGCGCATAGGTTTTTGTCAGCGCGATCAGCACCATCTGTCCGAAGGTGGCCACCTCCGTGTGCGCGGCCACGTCCACGACTTCCCTGCTGCTCGCCACCAACCCGGCACCGATGGCCGATGCCGAGAAGACCATCGCCAGAAACGTCAGCCCTGCACCGATGAACACCGACGAGAAGAATTTGTCCTCGGCACGGCCGAAGTTCTCTCGCACCACGCCGATGAACCACAGGAATGCGATGCCCGCGAACGGCATCAAGATGGCCGATACCTTCATTCGCTGGCTGCCCGCGTCCAGCCACTGCGCGCCCTCCTCGGCGCCTTCGGGTAACGCGGTGCGGATCAGGATCAGCGCGGTGCCGAACAGCAGGCCGAACAACACACCGGCCAAAGCCGCCGCGCGAGGGGTGGTGAGCGGGTGCGCCTTCGGGGAGGTCACGGCTGACCCGGCAGCAGGCGAATCATGAGCCCGTTGGCCTCCGCGAGCAGGTGGCTGTCCGGGTCGCGCAGTTCGGCGTTCACGAACGCCTTGCGGCCCTCCGTCCGGCCGACCCAGCCCCGCATGGTCAGCAGGGTGTCGATCGGCGTCACCTTCCGGTAGTCCACATGCAGGAAGCCGGTGCGGCTGATCGGCCGACCGGAGGCGTGGATGACCATGCCGAACATCGAGTCGAACATTAGCGGCAACACCCCGCCGTGCACCGCGTAATTGCCACCTACGTGATAGCGGCTGAACCGCACGGTCAACTCGACGGCGTCGGATTCGAACTTCGTGACCGAATACGGAGGCATGAGCAGACTGCCCGAACCCGGTAGCTCGGGCACCCTGTTGGCCGGGCCGACGCCTTCGGGCGCCTCGAAGGGGCCCAGCAGTTTCACCAGCTCCTCTGCACGATCGGCTGCCCGTTCCCAAGTATCGGGGTCCGGGTCGGCCGACACCGCGAGGTCCTGCGCCCGGCGCATCGCCGTCAGGAACCGTGCGAACCCCGGACCCGGTTGCGCCGCCTCGAAGTTCGGGAACCCGCCGTGGCGGTCGTAGTCGGGATCGACGAGGCGGGGGTCGTCCTTCGCGTCTCCGCTCCTCGCGTCCGCTGACGTCACGGGCGGGCCAGGATGTCGCGGCGCACGATCGTCTGATCTCGGCCAGGGCCCACGCCGACGCACGAAATATGCGCGCCGGCAAGCTCTTCCAGCCGCAGCACGTAGTCGCGGGCCTTCGCGGGCAGCTCGTCGAAATCGCGCGCCGTGGAGATGTCCTCCCACCAACCCGGCATCTCCTCGTAGATCGGCTCCGCGTGCGCGATCTCGCTCTGCGTCATCGGCATGTCGTCGGTGCGCTTGCCGTTCACCGTGTAACCGACGCAGATCGGTACCGTCTCCAGGCTCGACAGCACGTCGAGCTTGGTCAGGAAGTAGTCGGTGATGCCGTTGACCCGCGTGGCGTAGCGCGCGATCACCGCGTCGAACCATCCGCAGCGACGCCGCCTGCCCGTCGTCACCCCGAACTCGCCGCCCGTCTTGGACAGGTATTCGCCCATCTCGTCGAACAACTCGGTCGGGAATGGACCGGAGCCCACCCTGGTGGTGTACGCCTTCAGGATTCCGAGCACCGTGGTGATGCGGGTCGGACCGATGCCCGAGCCGACGGCCGCACCGCCTGCGGTCGGGTTCGACGACGTGACAAACGGATACGTGCCGTGGTCGACGTCCAGCAGAGTGCCCTGCGAGCCTTCCAGCAGAACGATCTCGCCCTTGTCGAGTGCGACGTTGAGCAGCCGTCGGGCATCGGCGATGCGGTGCTTGAACCCCTCGGCCTGAGCCAGCAGGCTGTCGGTCACCTCGGCGGGCACCAGCGCCTTGCGGTTGTAGATCTTGACCAACACCTGGTTTTTGAAATCCAGTGCGGCTTCGACCTTCTGGGCCAGTTGCGCCTCGTCGAGCACGTCGGCGACCCGAATACCGATCCGGGCGATCTTGTCCTGATAGCACGGACCGATGCCGCGGCCGGTGGTGCCGATCTTCTTGCTGCCGGCGTAGCGCTCGGTGACCTTGTCGATGGCCACGTGGTACGGCATCAGCAGGTGCGCGTCGGCGGAGATCAGCAGGCGCTCGGTGTCGACGCCGCGATCGGCCAGGCCCTTCAGTTCGTCGAGCAGCACTTTGGGGTCGACCACCACGCCGTTGCCGACCACGTTGGTGACGCCGGGCGTCAGGATGCCCGACGGGATCAGATGCAGCGCGAAGTTCTCGCCGGTCGGAAGCACCACGGTGTGGCCGGCGTTGTTGCCGCCCTGGTAGCGCACGACCCATTGGACGCGGCCCCCGAGCAGATCGGTGGCCTTTCCCTTGCCCTCGTCGCCCCACTGGGCGCCGATGAGCACGATTGCCGGCATGGCGTTTCTCCCGCTTATTGTGATCCAGCCGGTGACTCAGCCGTTTACCCAGATCAAGGATATCCAGGCTTGAAGCTCATCACCGTGCTATCTGTGTGCTGTTATCTCGTAACTTCTATCGGGTACGGGTTCATCCGTAGCCCCGCAACAGGGTAGTGCCCCGTATGGCCGTACACCCGACACACCGACAGCACGACACGCTCGCCTGGTCCGGCTCGTCCCTGGCCGGTCTGATAGCGCGGATGGGGCATAGGCACCACAGGCGCGATCCTCAGCAGAGCGCCAGGGCGCGACACGGCTGATCGCTGCTGGAAATGTCCGAGGCCCACGCAGCCTCCTAGGGCCGAAATCGCGGCTTGGTGAACCGATCCGGCTCATCCTTGCCCGCTGGCCTCGTCGGTCCAGAGCGTGACCGTGAGAACTGTGACACCTGACCACTCCGACGCACCGCAGTATCACGTCCTGCCCAAGGACGATGCCGAGGCGGTGGTGAACATCATGCGTGCAGCCGCTGGGCTGCCACCAGTTTCTGATGAGCACGATAACGAGGGCGGCTGAACCCGAGAGGTTCGACATCGAGCGCAGGGGAACACGCTGTCAGATCTGTCGTGACGAGACAGTGCACGTTGCCGTCAATGAGCTGCTGAACTTGCGCGGTGTCCCCACCATCGTGGCGGGTGGCAAGACGGGACGCCGGATCGGTTACACCGACATCCTCGGCATGCTGGAGCGCCCTCGACGAGGTTACCGGTCACCTTCCACGAAGTCGTGCGTGGCCGCCTGGGGCGGCCCGGGGGCCGCGCGCGGCCAATGCAACATGCGAAGTCTGCGCATCCGGGGAGTCGGTCACCTGGGTCTTCGTCTCTTCAAAGAGACGGCACGGTTCAGCACGCCGGCGCATAATTGTGGTCGAGGGTCGCGCCTGATTCGGCGTGAGCAACACAGCCGGGGCGGCGCGTATGACCGACAACACCAATTCGAATCCATTCGTGGCCAGAGACCTCATCGAACAGGCCGCAGGCATCATTATGGAGCGCTTCGACCTCGACGCGGCGGGTGCCTTGGCGGTGCTCCGCAGAATGTCACAGAACACCAGCACCCAGATGTGCGTCGTCGCCGCACAGGTGATCAACCACCACGTGCCCCTCGAGGCGGTGCGCGGTATTGAAGAAGATGTGCTCGGGGGCTTCGGCTGACCACATCTACAACACCGCCACCACATACCTGTGCTAATGCCACTGACCCACAGACGACCCAAACGTCAAGGAACGGCATGACAACGACAGGACCGGAACCAGACGGGTACTTCGCCCGGACGGTGTGCAATTTGCCCGCAGAACCTTCGTAGCTGTCTGAAATAGAGCACATCCGCGACATGCATCGAACCCCTTGTGGGATGGGTGGTTCCGCACGTCGCGATATCTCAGAAGTTACTCTCACAACGATCTGTCTCGTCGTTCCGCTCTTGAGTAGTAATGAGACGCCTGCCGAGATCAAAAACGAGGGTTGCAGGATGACCGCCGTCATGGCATCGCCTCGGCCCACTCCATGTGCCCCTCGAAGCCCAGCGATGTCGCCATGGCGCGGTAGCGATCCCGCAAGTCGCGGTAGGCGGTTCGTCGCCGTGCGCCCGCGCCAGTAGCGCCCGCAGCCGCAGCAGCGTGATCTCGCGCATCGCCGAACCGTCGTCGGCTGGCGCGTCCGCCAACCTGGTGATCGCGGCCTCGGCTTCGACCACGTCACCCTCGGCCCCACGGTCCAACAGTGTCTCCACCAAAACACCCGTCGCGGCAATGCCCCACAGCAGCAGCCGTCCCTCGCGGAACAGATGGTCGGTGGCGGCGCGCATCAGCGGTATGGCCTCATCGCGATCTCCCCGTCGAGCCCGCTCACGCGCCACGTACACGTTGACGATCGGTAAGTCGGCCAGGTTGTGTCCCTGGCGCAGGAACACTTCGCCGACCTCGGCCAGGAGCTTTTGTCCGCGGTCGCACTCCGCAGCCGTTGGGCGGTGCACCAGCGCCATGCCCAGCGTCGCTTGGGTGAAGGCCACCGCGAAGTCATCACCGGATCGTTCGGCAGTCCGTTGGGCATCGTCGATCTCGCGCACCGCGGAATCGTCGGGCTGCAGCACGCCATTCGGTATTCCCGCGAAGTAGCTGAGGGCGATAGCCGCGGCGTAGGACACGGGGTCGGCGCTGCGGGCCATGGCCAGGCCGTGGCGCAGGTCGTCGTGCCATCCGGGACGACCCAGGCAATAACGGGCTATACCCCGCGTCGTAAAGGCGTACGCCAACGGAGACCCGATAATGATGTTGCCTTTTGAGGGGTCACCGTCGGCCAGGTCGATGACCCTTTGTGTCCACCGCAGCGCGTCTGAATACTCGGCGCTTTCCATCTTGGCGTAGATCGCCGGGAAGGACAGCCCCACCGTCAGGTTCGGATCGCCGAGCGACTCGACCAGGGCCATGTGTTCGGATGCCAGCTGCGACGCCTCGCGGATGCGGGCGTGATACGCGTGATCGATCACGAGTCCGGCCATGGCGATGGCCAGTGACGCCTTGTCCCCGGCGGCGGTGCACAACTGCCGCAGTTCCTCGAAGCGGTCCCCGGCCACGTTCATATGGACGCGCCAGGCGATCCCGCACAGCATGGTGCGAGGAGCGATGCGCATGGCTGCCCGGTTCGGGTCCTCGGTGGGCAATGCGTCGGCGAGCGTTCGGGCGCGCTCCCAACTGAGTCGTGCCGCGGCGATGTCGCGGTTGGTCGCCCAGGTTGCGGCGCGCATGTGCCAGCCGTAGGCGGCGTGCCGATCACCGGCAGCCTCCAGATGTTCAGCGATCAATGCCGCGTTATCGTCCACCGATTGTGGATCACGCGCTTCGATTGCGGCGGCTAGTCGCCGATGCAGTTGGGCACGATCCGATTTCAGCTGGGATTCGTAGGCCACGGTGCGGATCAGCGGATGGCGGAAGGCGAACTCGGTGCTGGGTGTGAAACGGATTTGATCGATCAGCTCGGCCTTGAGGAGTTCCTCGAGCACAGGGTCATCGCCCACGGCGGCGAGCAGTTCGGTGGTGAAGCGTGAGCCGATCACTGCCGCGGCGTTGAGTGTCTTCTTGGCCTCAGGTTCGAGGCGGTCGATGCGGGCGGCGATGGTCGCCTGCAAGGTGGCAGGCACAGTCACCTCAGCGACCTCTCCCCTCGATATGTATGCCCCGCGCTGCCCCCGCAGCACTTCCCGCTCGGCCAGATCGCGCACCATCTCCTCGGCGAAGAACGGGTTACCGGCGGCCCTGTCGGTGATCGTCTGGCCCAGCCCGACAACCGAGGGGTCCGGCCCGAGCAATTCCGAGACCAGTGCCGCCGTCTCCGGATCACTCAGCGGCCCAAGGGCTATCGTCTGCGTACCGTGCATCCGGGTGAGCGCCCCCTCGTACTCGGGGCGGTAGGTGATCACCGCCAGCGAGGGTGTCTGCGGGATCACCGTGAGGAAATCGACCAGCATCGACTCACTGACCTCATCGATCCAATGGGCGTCCTCAACGACATAGACCGCCGGGGTTTGCGCGCGCCAACGAGGCGGCATTCACCAGCGCGGTCAACCGCCGCCGACGCGCATCCGGATCGATTTTCGGCGGGGCGACATCGGGATCGGCGATGCCCAGCAGGTCATCAAACAACAGCAAGTCCTCGGGGTCGGCGTCGGGTACCCGGGCGCGCACTCGGTCACGGGCGGCCTGTGCGTCAAGATCCTCCACGCCGGTGGCCGCACGCAGCAGCCGCGCCACGGCATGGAAGGGGACCTGGCTGGCGTGCGACTCGCAGAAGGCGGTGAACACCTCGACACCACGGCGACCCGCCATCGCCGACACCTCGCGCACCAGACGACTCTTGCCGATGCCCGGTGGTCCCACGAAACCTACGACCGCGCCGTGGCCCTCGACCGCACGGTCCAGCAAGCCCTCAACGGCGGACATCTCCCACCGCCGACCCACCAGCTCCGACTCGGCACGCTCGATAAGGTCGATGCCGGTCTTCCATGCCCAGCAGCCGCTGGGCCGCGACAGGCTGATCGGCACCCTTGATGCGCACCATCTCCGGCTCGCCCAGGGCCGCTGAGCGGTCAACCAGTCGTGCGGTGGACGCGCTGAGCATCACCCCGCCCGGCGGTGCCACCGACTCCATGCGTTGGGCCATCCCCATGTGCCCACCAATCGCGGTATACCCCAGCGATCCCGAACCGATCTCACCGGCGATCACCTCGCCGGAGTCGAGGCCCACCCGCACCTGTAGCGCCACACCATCGCGGCGTGCCACCTCCGCCGCCAGCCGGTTGGTCTCCTCCTGGATGGCCAGGGCGGCCAGGCAGCCCCGGACGGCGTGATCCTCCAACGCCGTCGGGGCACCGAACATCGCCATCACCCCGTCGCCGGTGAACTCCACGTCTCCCGCCGTAGCGGCGCACCACCGCCGCCGACCGCTCCGCCAACTCGGTGACGATCTCGCGGAACCGCTCCATATCCAGGGCAGCGGCGATGTCCATCGAGTGCACCACATCGGCGAACAGCACCGTGACCTGCTTGTACTCAGCGGGTCGGCTAACCCGTGTGACGCGGTGTACCGCACTCGTTACAGAACTTGGCGTTCGATGGCAGGCCGGTGCCGCACGACCCACACAGCAGTCCCGCCGTCGTCAGTCCACCGCCACCAGCCCCGCTGGGGTCCACCTCAACATCGTTTCACCGCTGATCAGCGATGTCCGTCATATCGCCGTGCTCACTGACATGACGTTCTGCGACTTTCGTTGTCGCTATCGCGACGAAACGTGATCCGCTCCCCGGCTTACACTTCCGCAATGTTCTCGGAGACGCGCTACACGATGGACGGGGACTTGCGCGTGGCATATCGCGCGTCGCGGGAAGGTCCTCGCGACATCGTGTACATCGCGAACTGGTTCACCTGCTGCGAAATCTTGCCGGAGCTATTGCCCAATCAAGGGTGGATCGAGGCGATGACATCGCTCGGGCGACTCATCTTCTTCGACCAACTGGGCGCAGGAGCATCCGCCCCATCACGACCTCGAATGCGTTGATTACCCTGTGGAACAGGGTGATTCGCCGGCCCGGCCCACGTCGCGACGGCGAGGCGGCTGCCTTGATCGCCGACGATGTCAGCCGAAGTTCGGTTGCGTTGCTGTTCGGTGGACGACGCCTGCCTCGACCCCTGGCCGGTCTGGCGGGGCAACCGGTGCACGCGCCGGAGGACATCGACACCGCGGCGGCGCGCTACCGGCGGTTGATCGTGGTGGGTTCCGACGCCGAGCTGGCCGCCGTGTTGACGCGGCTGCTTCGTGCCGACCGCTTGGACGTCGAGGTGGGCCACGCGAGCGGATGGTGGGCGGCCAGGCGTGCGCGTCGCGGCGTCGCGCGCCGGGTCCCGCTGATCCGCGACGAGACCGGTCAGGTCATCGTCGGCGCAGCGGAATGGCGGGGCGAGAGCGGCAGGCCATTGGTCGGCGAGGCGGTCGTCGACGACACCCGGCTGTTCGACGGCGAGGTGGCCGGCGTCCGGATCCAACCCACTCCCGGACTGCCCGGGCTGCGGGCGGCCGTCAGCGGACGCGGTCGCCTGCGGTGGGTGGCCGGGCGGGCGGCCCAACTCGGCACGACGGGTGCGGTGGTGGTGCGCGAGGGCGTCGCAGCGCCAAAAATGGTTCGCCGATCTACGTTTTATCGCCACACGCAGGGCTGGCTGCTGGTGAGATAGGCGCGTGCGAATCATTGTCACCGGCGGCAACAGCGGTATCGGCAAGGAAACGGCGACGGCGCTGGCGGCTGCGGGCCACAGTGTGGTGATCGCCGCACGCGACATCGCGAAGTCGGAGCGGGCCGCCGCCGAGATGGGCGGCGACGTCGAGGTGGCTCATCTGGACCTGGCCGACCTGACCAGCGTCCGCAAGTTCGCCGACTCGGTGGACGACGTCGACGTGCTGGTGAACAACGCGGGCGTGCTCGGGCTGCCGCTCACCCGAACGGCCGACGGGTTCGAGATGCACATGGGCACCAACCATCTCGGCCATTTCGCGCTGACATGTCTCCTCGGTGACCGGATCACCGACCGGGTCGTGTCGGTCACCAGCATGAACCACCTGTTCAGTCGCATGCACCTCGAGGACTTGAACTGGCGCACCCGGCCTTACTCCAAGTGGGCCGCATACGGCCAGTCCAAGCTTGCGGTGATGCTCTTCGTCGACGAACTGGCACGGCGAGGAGTGCGTGCGATCGGTGTCGACCCCGGAGGCGCCGACACCAACATCGGTCGGTACAGCACCGGGTTCCTCGCTTGGTCCTCGAAACAGGCTCTGCTGAAAGACTTTCCGCAGAGCGCGAGAACCGCGGCCCGGTCGAGCATCATCGCCGCGACGTCGGATCTGCCGCCGGGAACGTATCTGGCGCCCGTCTTCAAACAGTTCGGCAGGCCTCGCGTCACCGAGCCGCGCAAGAAGGCCCGCGACCCTGATACGGCGGCACAGCTGTGGAGACTCTCGGCGGAGCTGACCGAGTGCGACTGGCCTGTAGTTTCGTGAGGTGAACGTTCCAGTAGTGCAGGGGTCGGTGCGGCCGAGCCCGATCTTCCTGGCCATCGTCGCCGTCACCGCGGCCGGGGGTGTGGTCGCCTGGCAGGCCGCCGACGACATCGAGCCACTCGCCTACGTCGGGGTGTTCACCCTCGTCATCGCCGGCTGGGTGGTGTCCCTGTGTCTGCACGAATTCGCGCACGCCTTCACCGCATGGCGGTTCGGCGACCACGGTGTGGCGATGCGGGGCTACCTGACGCTGAACCCGGTCAGGTACACCCACCCGCTGCTCTCGCTCCTGCTGCCGATCGTGTTCATCGCCCTCGGCGGCATCGGCGTGCCCGGCGGCGCGGTGTACGTCCAGACGTCGTTCATGACCAAGTGGCAGAAGACGGTCGTGAGCCTGGCCGGGCCGTTCACCAACGTGGTCTTCGCAGTGATCCTGCTCGCCGTGACGGCGCTGTTCTACGAGCCCGGACACCTGGTGTTCTGGGCGGGCATGGCGTTCTCGGGGTTCCTTCAGGTCACCGCCGTGGTGCTGAACCTGCTGCCGGTGCCCGGCCTCGACGGGTACAGCGCGCTGGAGCCGCACCTGAGCCCCGATACCCAGCGCGCGCTCGCACCGGCGAAGCAATGGGGGCTGCTCGTGCTGCTGATCCTGTTCATCGGCACGCCGCTGAGCCAGTACTTCTTCGCGGTGGTGACCTGGTTCGTCGACCTGTTCGGCGTCAGCAGACCGCTGGTCGGCGACGGCAGTGCCCTGACCCGGTTCTGGTCGGCCTGGCTGTAGGCGCACCGCCTTGCGACGTATGCGTCGTTGCGCATACATTGGACCGATGGGTGCGGGCCACGATCACGGAGGTGGCGACGCCCGCGTCAGCCGGATGATCATCGCCGCGGCCGTCCTGTCCGGGTTCTTCGTCCTCGAGCTGACGACCGCGCTGCTGATCAACTCGATCGCGCTGCTGGCCGACGCCGGTCACATGCTCACCGATCTGGTGGCTCTGTTCATGGGACTGACCGCCGTCCTGGTTGCGCGGCACGCGAACGCGTCGCCTGCGCGCACGTACGGCTGGCACCGCGCGGAGGTGTTCACCGCGGTGGCCAACGCGGTGCTGCTGCTGTTCGTGGCGGCGTTCATCCTGTACGAGGCGTTCGAGCGGCTCGGCGACGCGCCCGACGTGCCCGGCGTGCCGATGATCCTCGTCGCGTTGGCGGCCCTGGTGGCCAACGGCATCGTGGTCGCGCTGTTGCGGTCGCATTCCGAAGGCAGCCTCGCGGTCAAGGGCGCCTACATGGAGGTCGTCGCCGATACCGTGAGCAGCATCGGCGTGCTGATCGCGGGCATCGTGACGGTCACCACGGGCTGGCCCTACGCCGACGTCGTCGTCGCCGTCCTCGTCGCACTCTGGGTGCTGCCGCGCGCCATCTCACTCGCGCGGGCGGCGCTGCGCATCCTGTCCGAGTCGTCGCCCACCCACATCGACGTCGAGGAGCTGCGGACCGCCCTGTGTGCGGTGGACGGCGTTTCGGAGGTGCACGACCTGCATGTGTGGACGCTGGTCCCGGGCAAGGACATGGTCACCGCGCACCTGACATCGACCGCCGACTCGGCGAAGGTGCTCGACGAGGCGCGGGCGGTGCTCACCGCCCGCGGACTCGGACACGCGACCGTGCAGGTCGAACCGCCCGACGCCGCGGGCGACTGCAACTGCGAAGCGACCTGACGGCCGGCCTAGGCCAGCCCGAGTTGGGCGCGCGCCTCCGGGTCGCAGTCGTCGAGCAGATCCAGACAGCGCGCATGCTCGTCGGTTTCGCCGATCGCGTCCGCAGCTTTGGCGAGCACGGCGACACACCGCAGGAAGCCCCGGTTCGGCTCATGCGAGTACGGAACCGGCCCGAAGCCCTTCCAGCCGTTGCGCCGCAACTGGTCGAGCCCGCGGTGATAGCCGGTGCGGGCATACGCATAGGCGGTGATGACCTTGTCGTCGGCCAGCGCGTGCTCGGCGAGCACCGCCCACGCCACGGACGCGGTGGGGTGGGCCGCGGCCACGATCGCGGGATTCTCGTCGGCTTCCAGTTCCGCCTCGGCCGCGCTGTCGCCGGGAAGAAGTGTTGGATCCGGTCCCAGGAGATCACCCATCCGCGTCATGGGCCTATTGTGCCGTGGGGCAATTAAGCTCGAGCAGAGACGTCGGCCGAGCCGACACGGCGCTCGCGTAAAGGGAGGACTACGGCAGGGATGTCGAACCCATCAGGGCCCGACCAAGGGAACCAACCGGCGCAATCGGCTGCCCGGCCGGCCGGCGACGAATCGACATCCGAGGCGGCCGAGCCCGTCACCGAGGAGAATCCGCCGATCGTCGAGGAGCACCCCACCGAGGTGATGGCGTTCGAGTCGGCCGGTACGACAGACGGATCGGCGCAGGACGACGAACCCGAGCGCCGGTACACCGCGCCGTCGGGGATGGACTCCTCGACGACGAAGATGATCGAGAGCCCGCCCGACCCCGCCACCGAGATCATCTCGACGCCCACCGAACGGTTCTCGCCGAACAAATCGGTTGCGCCGCAGATGATTCCGCCGCGCGGCGACGCACCCCGGCCGCCGGGGCGCAGACGCAGCTGGGGCTGGGTGGTGGCACTGGTTCTGGTGATCGCCGCGCTCGCCGCGATCGCGATCCTCGGCACCCTGCTGCTGACCCGCGACTCAGACTCCAAGGCGTCGCAGGAGGACCAGGTGCGCTCCACGATCCAGAACTTCGACGTCGCCGTCCAGAAGGGCGACCTGGCCACCCTTCGCAGCATCACCTGCGGCAGCACCCGCGACAGCTACGTCAACTACGACGACCGCGCCTGGACCGACACCCACGCCCGGGTGGCCGCCGCCAAGCAGTATCCGGTGGTGGCCAGCATCGACCAGGTCGTCGTCAACGGCGACCACGCGGAGGCCAATGTCACCACGTTCATGGCGTATGCGCCGCAGACCCGCTCGACGCGCAGCTTCGACCTGCAGTTTCGCGACGACCAGTGGAAGATCTGCCAGGCGCCGAGCAGCTGATCAGCCCGCGGACACCGACCGCCCTGCGCTGTGCAGGTCGTTGCAGGCCTCGACGACCCGCTCCGACATGGAGGCCTCGGCCTTCTTCATGTAACTGCGCGGGTCGTACACCTTCTTGTTGCCGACCTCGCCGTCGATCTTCAGTACGCCGTCGTAGTTGGCGAACATGTGGCCTGCGACGGGCCGGGTGAAGGCGTACTGCGTATCGGTGTCGACGTTCATCTTGACGACGCCGTAGCCGAGCGCCTCCTCGATCTCCGACTTCAGCGAGCCGGAGCCGCCGTGGAAGACGAAGTCGAAAGGCTGTGCGTCGTCGGCCAATCCGAGCTTGGCGGCGGCGACCTTCTGGCCCTGCTGGAGAATGTCGGGACGCAGTTTGACGTTGCCGGGCTTGTACACGCCGTGCACATTGCCGAACGTCGCGGCCAGCAGATAGTGCCCGTGCTCGCCGGCGCCGAGCGCCTCGATGGTCTTCTCGAAGTCCTCCGGCGTGGTGTAGAGCTTCTCGTTGATCTCGGCCTCGACGCCGTCCTCCTCGCCACCGACGACGCCGATCTCGATCTCGAGCACGATCTTGGCGGCGGCCGCCTGCTTCAGTAGTTCCTTGGCGATCGTCAGGTTCTCGTCGATCGGGACCGCCGATCCGTCCCACATGTGCGATTGGATGAGCGGATTGCCGCCGTCGGCCACCCGCCTCTGCGAGATCGCCAGCAAGGGCCGGACGTAGGTGTCGAGCTTGTCCTTCGGACAGTGGTCGGTGTGAAGGGCCACCGTGATCGGGTATTTCTCGGCGACGACGTGGGCGAACTCGGCCAGCGCCACGGCCCCGGTGACCATGTCCTTGATCCCCAGCCCGGAGCCGAACTCCGCGCCGCCGGTCGAGAACTGGATGATGCCGTCGCTGCCCGCGTCGGCGAAGCCCTTCAGCGCGGCGTTGATCGACTCCGACGAGGTGCAGTTGATCGCGGGGAACGCATAGGAGTGCTCCTTGGCGCGGGCCAGCATCTCGGCGTAGACCTCTGGCGTGGCGATGGGCATGGGAGTTCCTCTCGCTGGCGACGTGGTTCGTCAAGCAGTATCTCAACTCCGGGCGCGCTGAGCAGGCCGTCGGCCACAGCCCGGTATCTTGGACAGCCATGACCACGGAGCCGCAAGGGCGGCGACAGTGAACGCGGCGATGTTGATGCCGGACTTCCTGGACCCGATCAAGCTGATCGGCTACTTCGGTACATGGGCCCTGGTGGGACTGCTGGTGGTTATCTTCGTCGAGTCCGGCGTGCTGTTTCCCGTCCTTCCTGGCGACACGCTGCTGTTCGTCGCCGGAATGCTGGCGGCAGGCACCGCGGCGGCGGGCAAGGCCGACTTCCAGTTGTGGCAGCTGCTGGTCTTCATCCCGATCGCCGCCGTCCTCGGCGGACAGGTCGGCTATTTCATCGGCCGCTATGTGGGCACCACGATGTTCAAGCCCAACGCGCGCGTCCTCAAACAGCGCTACCTGGACGAGGCCCACGCCTTCTTCGAGCAGCGGGGACCGTTCGCGATCGTGATCGCCCGCTTCGTGCCGATCGTGCGGACACTCGCGCCGATCACCGCAGGCGCGGCCAAGATGAGCTACGGCGTCTTCACACTCTTCAACGTCCTCGGTGCCGTCGTGTGGGGCATCGGGCTGACGCTTCTCGGCTACGGGCTGGGCCAGTTCGAGATCATCCAGAAGCTGCTCGAACCGATCTTCATCCTCATCGCCGTCGCCTCGATCACCCCGATGCTCGTCGAGTGGTACAGGCGGCGGAAGGCCGCCAGAGCGGCCGCCCCGGTCGAGGATTAGTCGAGGCTAGTTCGGCCACCGGCCGCCTTCGTGGTGGATCCGGCCGTCGACCTCGTGCAGCGGACGGCCGCCGCCGCCCCAGCGCCGAGCGATGATCTCCGCTGCGATCGACACCGCCGTCTCCTCGGGGGTGCGCGCGCCGAGATCCAGCCCGATCGGGCTGGCCAGCCGCGCCAACTCGAGTTCGGTCAGGCCCGACTCTCGCAGTCGGGCCAACCGGTCGTCGTGGGTGCGCCGTGACCCCATCGCGCCGATGTAGCCGACCTCGGGCAGGCGCAGCGCCACCTCCAGGAGCGGAACGTCGAATTTCGGGTCGTGGGTGAGCAGGCAGATCACGGTGCGGCCGTCGATCCCACCCGAAGCGTGCTGGGCCGCCAGATACCGGTTGGGCCATTCGACGACGACCTCGTCGGCGGTCGGGAACCGGACCGGGGTCGCGAAAACCGGCCGCGCGTCGCAGACGGTGACCCGGTAGCCCAGGAGCGAGCCCTGTCGTGCCAGCGCGGCCGCGAAGTCGATCGCGCCGAAGATCAGCATCCGCGGCCGCGGCGCATAGCCGGCCACGAACACCTCCATGCCTGCCCCCCGCCGCTGCCCGTCGGGCCCGTAGGTGAGCACCTCGCTGTGCCCCACCGCCAGTAGGCCCTCGGCATCGTCTGCGACCGCGGCGTCGGCCCGCTTCGAACCCAAAGTGCCAGTCGCCGAGCCGGATCCGACGATGAGCCTGCGTCCCACCCGGTCCGCTTCGGGATGCGCGATGAGCGTCGCGACCGCCACCGGCCGGTGGGCGGCGATGTCGTCGGCCACCGCCTCGAGTTCGGGGAACGTGCGTCGGGACACCGGTTCGACGAAGACGTCGACGACGCCGCCACAGGTCAGTCCGACTGAGAAGGCGTCGTCGTCGGATATCCCGTATCGCGCGAGCCGCGGTATACCCTCCCGCACAACGTCATTGGCCAGTTCGTAGACAGCGCCCTCGACGCAGCCACCGGACACCGAGCCGCTCACCGCTCCGTCGGGCGCCACCACCATCGACGCTCCCGGCGGCCTCGGCGCCGACCGGAACGTGCGTACGACGGTGCCGACACCCGCCGTGCCACCCGATTCCCAGATGGCCAGCAGATCCGCGAGCACGTCACGCATCGCGGTCGGCCTCCAGCACCCGGATCAGGCTCGCGGCATCCCACGGTCCCTTGTGCCGCTTGCCGTTGACGAAGAACGTCGGTGTCGAGTTGAGGTCCATCACCTCGGCGTCCTGGGCATCGTCGGCCACGCGGTGCACCGCCTTCGATGCGTGCACCCGCACGTCTTTGTCGAACCGTTCGATGTCGCAGCCCGCACTGACCGCGTAGCGGTACATGTCGGACCAGTCGAGGTCGTTTTGATGTGCGAACAGCGTCCGGGCCATCTCCCAGAACCTGCCCTGCATGGCGGCCGCCTCGCTGGCCCGTGCGGCATCGAACGCCCGCGGGTGCACCCGCTCGAGCGGCAGATGCCGCCACACGTAACGGAGTTCGTCGCCGAAGTGTTCGCGCACCTGGTCGATCGACCCGGTGGCACGACTGCAGAACGGGCACTCGAAATCGCCGTACTCGACCAGGGTGAGCGGCGCGTCGGGGACGCCGCGGATGTGGTCACGCTCGGGATCCACGGGGCGAACCAATTTCAGCCCGACCGGTCGGGGCGGGCTGATCCAGTCGGTGATCGCGAAGATCGCCCAGCCGAGCAGGAACGCCAAGACCGAGGCGAGCAGCACGCCGACGCGCGCCTCGTCCTGGTGCAGCGGATCACCGATCGCGATGTCGATGATGAAAAGCGAGATGGTGAAACCGATTCCGGACAGCGCCGCGCCGCCCGCGATCCGGCGCAGTGTCAGGCCGGGGGCGAGTTCACCCCAGCGCAGCCGTGCCACCAGCCAGGTCGCACTCGTGATGCCGATGAACTTGCCGACGACCAGGCCCAACACGATCCCCCATGTCAGCGGTGACCGCATCGCCGCCGACATCGTCTCTCCGGTCAGCCGCACCCCCGCGTTGACCAACGCGAACAGCGGCAGGATCAGGAACGACACATACGGGCCGAACTCGGTCTGTAGCCGTTCGTTGATCGAAATCGATTCTCGCAGACCGCGACTGGCTGCGCGGGCGTACTCGGAGTTGGGCGACTGGCGGAAGGCCCGGATGTTCTCGACGGCCTGCTCGACCTGCCTGCGCTCCGGGGTGAACACCGGGATCAGCAACGCGATCGCCACGCCTGCCAGCGTCGGGTGCACGCCGCCCATGGACAGCGCCACCCACAGCGCGAATCCCAGCGAGGCGTAGGAGAAGCCGCGGCCCGCGGGCAGGTAGCGCACCAGCGCGATCGCCGCGATGATGACCGCGGACACCAGCAGCGGGGCGATCCGGATGTCGTCGGAGTAGAACAGCGCGATCACCGTCAGCGCCCCGATGTCGTCGACCACCGCCAGCGTGAGCAGGAACAGCCGGACCCGCGCCGGGAATTTCGGGTTGATGATCGCCAGCGCACCGATCAGGAACGCGGTGTCGGTCGAGATCACCACACCCCACGCGCTCGCGTCCTCGTTCGACGAGTTGACCATCAGGAAGATGAGCGCGGGTACAGCAAGGCCCGCGATGGCGGCGACTACGGGCACCGCCGCCCTGGCCCGTTCGGTCAGCTCGCCGATCGTGAACTCGGCCATCACTTCCAGGCCGACGACGAAGAAGAAGAACGTCATCAATCCGTCGTTGACGAGATGCTTGACCGTCAGCTCGAAGTGCGTGTCGCCGAAGCTGAAGCCGACGTGCGTGTCCAGCATCGACCAATAGCTCTCGAACCACGGCGAATTCGCCCACAGGATCGCGACGACCGTGGCCAGCAGAAGCAGGGCCGCGGCGGTGTTCTCGCCTGACCGCTTCGCTTTCGGGTCGCGGTTGAATCGGCTGGGCAGCATCCGCACGATGCGCGGGAAACCGCCGGCGCCCGAGCCGTCCGAGTCTTCCGCGTCGGCACTCACGCCCGGGCGTGCTCCGCGAAGACGTCCAGCAGGTCGGGCTTGTCCACCGCGCTGGCAGACACCACATCAGCGGGCTTGGCGCCCAAGAGTATTCGCTTGATCGGGATCTCGAGACGCTTGCCCGTCATGGTGCGCGGGATGCCGGGCACCCCCAGGATCTCATCGGGGACGTGGCGCGGCGAGGCTCCCTGGCGGATGGCGACGGTGATCTTGTCGCGCAATTCGTCGTCGAGTTCGGCGTCATCGGCCAGGTGGACGAACAGCGGCATCCAGTAGCCGCCGTCGTCCCGCTCGACGCCCACCACCAGGCAGTCCTGCACCTCGGCCAGCGATTCGACCGCGTTGTAGATCTCGGCACTGCCCATCCGCACACCCATCCGGTTCAGCGTCGCATCCGAACGACCGTGCACGACAACCGAACCGCGTTCGGTCACGGTGATCCAGTCACCGTGACACCAGATGCAGGGATACTTGTCGAAGTACGCGTTGCGGTATCGGCTGCCGTCGGCGTCGTTCCAGAAGAACACCGGCATCGACGGCATCGGCTGGGTGATCACCAGCTCGCCGGCCTCGCCGACGACCGGGTTGTCCGCACCCGTCCACGCCTGCACGTCGGCGCCGAGGCAGATGACGTTCAGCTCGCCGGAGACGATCGGGACCAGCGGGCAGCCACCGATGAACGCGGTCACCACATCGGTTCCACCGCTCATGGACATGACGGGCACGGGCCGACCGACACCCTCCTGGATCCAGCGGAAGCCTGAGGCGGGCAGCGGTGATCCCGTGGAGCCGACACCGCGCAGCGCGTCGAGTCGATATCGTCGGCCCGGGTGCAGTTCCTCTTTGGCGCAACCGAGGAAATAGCCTGCGCCCGCGCCGAACAGGGCCACGTCGTGGTCTGCGACGACCTTCCACATGCTGTCGGTTTCCGGGTAGGTCGGGCTGCCGTCGTACGTCACGACCGTCGCGCCGACCAGCAGACCGGAGACCAGCAGGTTCCACATCATCCAGCTGGTGGTCGAGTACCAGCAGAACCGCTCGCCGGGTTTCAGGTCTGCGTGCAGACTGAGGTATTTGAGGTGCTCGAGCACCACTCCGCCGTGGCCGTGCACGATGCCCTTCGGCGTGCCGGTGGTGCCGGAGGAGAACAGCACCCACAGCGGGTGGGCGAACGGAACCGCGGAGATCTCCAGCGGCGCGTCGAGGTCGAGGACGTCCGACCAGGCCGTGACATCGTCTGCGGATTCACCACCGAGTCGGGGCACCAGGACCGTGGCCTTCAATGTCGGTAGCTTGGAACGGATCTCGGCCAGTTCGCGGCTGCGGTCATGGCGCTTGCCCGCATACACCGAGCCGTCGGTGGCCACCAGCACGCTCGGTTCGAGTTGCCCGAGCCGGGCCACCACACCGTCGACGGCGAGGTCCTGGTTGCACACCGCCCACGTCGCGCCGACGCTGGCCGCGCCGAGGAACGCGGCGACCGCTTCGCCGATGTTCGGCAGGTAGCCGACGACCCGGTCGCCCGGCTTGACGCCGAGCCTGCGCAGGTAGTTCGCGAACGATGCGGTCTCCTGCCGCAGCCTCGCCCATGACCATTCGGCCGAACCCTCCTCTCCCGCCACCACGAGCGCCGGATACTTGTCGGTCTCGTGCCGGAACACCTCGACCGCATAGTTCAGCGTCGCGCCCGGAAACCATTGCGCCCCCGGCATTTCCCGGTCGGCCAGCACCGTGTCGGGGGGTGTCGTCGCACGGATGTCGAAGAAGTGCCACACCGCCTCCCAGAACCACGCGATGTCGTCGAGCGACTTCCTCAGCAGCGAGGGGTAATCGGCGAACTCACCGCGACCGGTTTCGGCGAGCCATGCCATGAACCGGGTCAGGTTGGCGTTCTCGACGGTGGCGTCGTCGGGTGCCCAGCTACCGGGTTCGGTCATGCCGACGTGTCCTCGTGCGTGATCGCGTGGGCCGCCTCCATCAGCATCCAGCCCGACAACTGCACCGACAGATCGCGCTCGGGCACCGAGGAGGCGTTGACGGCCCCCTCCACGAATTGGGCCTCCTGGCCCCCGGGCTTCGGCAGGTCGGCGTTGCGGTCCCAGAACGGTCCGAACAACGGCAGGCCGTCGACGTTCTGACGGTAGTCCCAGGCCGACTGCGCGGATTTGACCACGATGGTGCGAGCGGTGTCCTTGGCCGCCGCATCCTCGGGTGTGGTGTCCGGCAGAGTGGTGACCACCAGCGCGAGATAGCGGGCCAGGATGCCGTTGAACAGCCCGCCGTCGCCGCCGCCCGCGCCCTTGATCACCCCGTCGGGCGCCATCTCCTTGTCGATTGCGGCGACGAGCCGGTGCACCCGCTGGGCGTGGTCGGCGTCCTCGGTGCGCGCGGCGAGCTCGGTCTCCAGTCCGAGCACCACCCCCTGGCAGTAGGTGTACTGCGCCCGCACCATCGAGCCGGCCTTGATGCCGTCGAACACCAGATGGGTCTCCGGGTCGATGAGAATCTCGTCGATCCAGTCGGCCATCTGCTGCGCGCGGCGCAGCCGGTCGTCGTACCGCGCGAGGAAGATCGCCGCCGGCCCGTTGGCGGGCGCGTTGAAGAACTGGTCCTGTTTGCGCCAAGGGATACCGCCGCCGTCTTCGGGCACCCACGCGTCGACGAACTGGTTGCAGAGCTTCTTGAGCGCTCCGGCCTTCTCGACGCCGACCAGTCTGCCGGCCCGCTCGAGAGCCAGCGCCAGCCACGCCATGTCGTCGTAATAGTCGTTGACCCAGGATCCGTTGTTGCGCAGGCGATGCGACCGGATCTGGCGCTTGATCCGCTTCACCCGGTCGGGTTGCGGGTCACGCAGCTGCGCGTCGACGAGGTTGTCCAGCAGGTGGGCCTGCCACCAGTAGTGCCAGGTGCCGAACCGGAGGTCCTTCCGCGTCGCCGGCCAGCCGACCACGCCGAGCTGGGTGCCGGGCAGCTGCCAGAGGCGTTTGAGATGGCGCTTTGTGACGGCCGCTTCGGCGCTCGCCGCCCGATTCGCCCAAACCTGGTCCATGGTCTCGATCCTGCCCTACCAGGCCCGCGACATGTCGCTGTGTTGGGTGATCCAGGTGTGCATCGCGATGCCCGCGGCGACGCCGGCGTTGATGCTGCGGGTGGAACCGAACTGGGCGATGGAGACGGTCAGCGCGGCGCCGTCCTTGATGTCGTCGGTGATGCCGGGGCCCTCCTGCCCGAAGACCAGCATGCAGTTCCTGGGCAAGGCGGTCTTCTCGAGCCGCTGCGCGCCTGCCACGTTGTCCACCGCGACGACGGCCAGCCCCGCATCGGCGGCGAACGCCAGCAGCGCTGCGGTCGTGTCATGGTGGCGCAGCCGCTGATAGCGGTCGGTCACCATCGCGCCGCGCCGGTTCCAGCGCCGCCGGCCGACGATGTGGACGGTGTCCACGGCGAACGCGTTGGCGGTGCGCACCACCGCACCGATGTTGGCATCGTTGCCGAAGTTCTCGATCGCGACGTGAAGCGGGTGCCGACGCCCGTCGATGTCGGCGACGATCGCCTCGCGCGTCCAGTAGCGGTAGGCGTCGACGACGTTTCGGGTGTCGCCGTCGCGCAGCAACGCCGGGTCGTAACGGGGATCGCCGGGCGGCGCGCCCTGCCACGGCCCGACGCCGGTGCTCTCGCCCCATTCGGTGGGTCCGGCGGGCTCACCCACCGGTGGTCCACAACCCGGCGTGCGTGGCGACCAGAGACACCGACGCGTACAGCAGGGCGGCGGTCATGTCGCCCTGGGTGCACAACGACGCCCGCATCTGAACGGCGTCCTGCGACGCGTCGGGCAACACCAACAGCGACGCCCCGTAGATGTCGCATGCATGCGACAGCCCGGGGGCGGGCAGTGTCGGTGCCGCCAGCACCATCAGCGGACCGCCACGGTTGACCGAGTCGTCGCGGTATCGCGCTGCCGGCCCGCTGATTTCGAGACCGAGCAACATGTAGCCCTTGCCGTTGAACGCGGCCGGGTCGCCGAGCGCAGTCGGGTCGAGTCGGGCGCCGTCGGCCCGGAACGCGTCGACGCTCGTCGACGAGATCGACAGTCCGGCGTCGTTCTGATTGTTCTGCAGCACGCCGACCGGGTAGGCGGCGCCGTAGGAGACCGTCGTGCCCGCCATCCGGTCCTTCGGGGAGTACACGTAGACGCCACGGACCTGGGACTGGTCGCGCAACGGACCGACGCACACCGTGCCCGACAGCCGGTCGGGCGTCGGGGCGCTCGCGGGTTGCACCGCAAGGCTGGTCACGTCGCGACAGCCGCCGATCGCGTTGGCCTCCAACGGATGCGCCAGCGCACCGTACAGGCCGAACCGGAGATCCTGGGGCTTGGCGTGGGGTGCGTCGGCCTTCGTCGGCGCGGCGTCGATGTCGAACAGGACGTAGTCACCGTCGAACCGCAGGTTGGACAGCGACATCTGCCAGCCCAGCACCGCCTGCGAGTCCCCGACCGCGACACTCGGCACCCCGTAGGGATGCGGGCGGCCGTCGTCGCTGGAGCATGCCGACGTGGCCAGCAGGAGGACCGTCGACAGCAGGGCGACTAGCGCACGCACCAGGACTCAGGTGCGGCCACGGCCCTTGCCCACCGATTTCGTCAAGCGCCGCACCAGGTTTCGCGGAACCAGCCGCCCCGCGGTGGTGAGCGCCTTGTACTGCAGGCCGGGGACGATCACGACATTGCCCTTGGCGGCGTCGGCGAGGCAGTCCCGCACGACGTCGTCGACCTCGAGCCACATGAACGACGGGGTGCCGTCCATTCCGATGCCGGCACGCTCGTGGAACTCGGTGTGCACGAAGCCGGGACACAGCGCGTGCAAGCCGACGCCGGTGCCGGTCAATGCGTTCGCCAAACCCTCGGTGAACGAGATGACCCACGCCTTGGAGGCGGAGTACGTCGAGCCGCGACCCGGCAGCAGTCCCGCGACGCTGGCCACGTTGATCACCGTGCCCTCGCCTGCGTCCAACATCGGCGGCAGCGCAGCGTGCGTCAGTTGCATGACCGTGGTGACGTTGACGTCCAGCTGCGACTGCAGCACCTCCAGTCTCTGCGTCCAGAACTCGCCGGAGGTGCCGAAGCCGGCGTTGTTGACCAGCACCCGAACACCCGCCGACAGCCGGTCGGCGACCTTGGCGCGGTCGGGTGCCTCTGCCAGGTCGGCGGCCAGCACCTCGACGGTCGCGCCGGCCTCGTCGCGGAGTTCGGCGGCCAGTCGCTCCAGGCGGTCGACGTCACGGGCCACCAACACGACGTCGTATCCGTCGATGGCGTATCGCCGAGCGAAACCCGCACCAAGACCGGATGACGGTCCGGTGATCACAGCGACGGGACGCGGCATGCAGACAGGTTACTTACCGCTGATAGTGCGGTGACTGGCGGCCGTTTCGCGGTGGTGGGCGGCGGATCGCGGGGTCCGAGCGATTCGCGTCGGGACGCGGTGCGTCGTAACGCGCCTGCGGCGCCTCGGCGCGCGTGGTCGGTGCCTCCTGGCGGGCGGCATCCGGGCGCGCGGCGGCCGACGGCTTGAGCGGACGGCTCGGTGCTGAGACCCGACGAGCCGGTTGGCCGGCCGCGGCGTCGGCCCCGGTCTGCGGGATCGGTGGCAGCACCCGCAACAGGTCGTTGAACTGCCGGACGGTGCGAAGGCCTTCGTCCCACTGGGCGCGCGTGCTGGTGACGGGCATGCTGACCAGCGTCCAGTGCTGTTCGTTCCACATGATCTCGGCACAGTCGGGTGCGGTGTGGGCGAACGTCACCATCCGCCGGTCGCAGGCGCGCCGGGCGGCGTCGAGGTTGGTGGAGTACACCATTCGCGGGCCGATCGCGCCGAGAAGCCAGATGTCGCTCTCCCGTGGCTCCTTGATCCCTTTGAGCCGTAGGTCGACGACCACGTTGGTGCCGACCTTGCGGTGCAGGGCGATGACGGTCGCGACGTCTTCCAGGTCGAAGATGAATACCGCCTCGCCGCGGATCTGGCCCAGCACGACGTTCTTGGCGCTGATGTCGCCGACCGTGGACATGACGCCGCGCTTCCAGCGCGAAATCAGGTCGTGCGACTCGTGCTCGTAGTCGAAGCCGTGCGATCTGGCCCAGGACTTGCGACGCCGTCCCAGACCGCGCCGACGGTCGACGTCGACGTACAGCAGTACCGCCGCGCCTGTGAAGCAGAGCGCGGACAGCGTGAACCAGAGTGGGACCATCACCACTAGCCTATCTGCTCACCGACATATAGCCAGAACTCGAGCAGGTCACAACCGCGTTACGCATGGCCCCGGCAGGCCCGTCGACGCGCGCCTCAGACCGCGAGCAGGCGTTCGAAGAAGGCGCGATACCGCTGCAGCGCGATGCGCAGATCCTCGGTCGACACCTGCTCTCCTCGACTCCACTGCGCTTCCAGACCCGAACGGGCCTGTGCGAACCCGGACGTGAGCCGGTCGACCATGTCGGCCACCAGGCTGTCCGCCTTCTGCACACAGTCGCGGGGGTCGTCGACGAAGGCGGCCTGGACCTCGGTCCAGCGCGAGCGCATCTCCGTCAGCTCGCCGTCGCGGAAGAGCATCTGGTCGGCCGAATGGGAAGTCGAGGAGGTGTCGGCGGTCGGGGTCGACGACTCGACGTGACCGCTGGCGTCGACGGTTTCCAGCGGTGCGTGGTCCTGCGTCGGTTCCGCCGTCTCGGGTTGGCTGCCGATGTCGGGTTGCATGTCATGCGTGGTCATGGGTCTGCCTCCTGTGGTGGCCGTTCTGCGGGCTGGTCGCGACGCCGGACTCTGATCCGAGCAGTCGATCGAACAAGGCGCGGTAGTGCACGAATGCCTGCCGAGCGTCCTCGGTGCTGATGTCGCCGTTGTGCTGCGACCGGTAGATCGCGTGCGCGCTGCGATAGTTGTCGACGATGTCGGGGTGGTCGACGGAGATGTCGGCCGCCTGCTGGTCGAAGTCGTCGATCGGGTAGCCGCGTTCCCGCATCACCCGTGTCACCAGGCGCTCGGCTTGCCCGACGGCGTCCTGCGGGTCGTCGACGAAGTCGGTCTGCACCCGCAGCCAGGTCGCCGCGTGCTCGGCCTGCGCCTCGGGCGTCAACTCGACGATGTCAAGTTTCTTGCGCTTCTTCTCGCGCTCGCGAAGCTCGGCCTCCGCCGCGCGCGGCTCGCCGAGTTCTCCGACGGTGCGCTCGTATTCGGGCCCGAAATGCTCCCTCAACCGGGCGGACCGTCTGCGCCGGCTCAGCGACCAGGCCACGACGGCCACCACCAGAACCACCACGACGGCGATGAGAATCCAAGTCCACTCAGGCATTTCGTTGACCTCCTCGTCAATGGGAGGAGTGCCCCGCGCCCGTCCGACGGAAACGTCAATTAGTGATCGGTGTCATGCCGCCTCGTCATGGCCTACTCACGCATACCGTCTGTTCATGGCTTACGACGACTACCGGCTCCTGCGCGTCATGGTCGACGGTGGGGTCTGCCGCGCGACGATCGACAACCCACCGGTCAACCTGCTCGACGTGCCGCTCATCGGTGAGATCGACCGCCTGACTCGAGAGATCGCCGACGACGAGACGCTGCGTGTGCTCATCGTGGACTCTGCCGACCCGGAGTTCTTCATCGCCCACGCCGACGTCGGGCTGATCCGAGACCTGCCCGCCGACGACCTCTCGCTGCACGACACGCTCTCACCGTTCAACGCCGTGATGGAAAGGCTCCGGACCCTGCCGAAGGCCACGATCGCCGTCATCGAGGGCACCGCCCGCGGCGGTGGCTGCGAGTTCGCGATGGCGTTCGACATGCGTTACGCCGCACTCGGCACCACGGTCCTGGGCCATCCCGAGGTGGCCGTCGGCATCATCCCCGCCGGCGGCGGCACACAGCGACTCCCCCGCCTGGTCGGTCGCGGACGGGCACTGGAAGTGATCCTCGGCTGTCGGGACATCGACGCCGAAACCGCCGAAGCGTGGGGCTATGTCGACCGCGCGCTGCCCGCCGACGAGCTGCGACGGTTTGTCGACAAGCTCGCCAAACGCATCGCATCGTGCCCGTTGACGGCCATCGCGGCAGCCAAACGCGCGGTCGACGTCGCGCTGGACGAGCAGACCGACCTGACAACGGGTCTGCGCATCGAGGATCAGCTGATGCGCGAGGCCCTGGCCCAGCCGGTCGCCCGCGAACGGCTGCAGTCGATCATGGAGGCAGGCGCCCAGACCCGCGAGTTCGAACTCGGCCAGATCCGGCCCTAGCTCAGCCCAGGACGAGCCCGTCGTCGTCCGGAGTGACGTTGAGTCTGCATGCATGGCGAAGAAGTGCGAGTAACCAACGCCCTCACCGCAGACTCAACACCCCCGGAACGCGAAACTGCGGCCGGCTCAGCCGAGAACGAGCGAGTCGCCGTCGGCGCTGACGTTGACCGGCACGATGTCGCCGTCGTGCACGTCGCCCGCCAGAAGCATCTTGGCCAACTGGTCGCCGATGGCCTGCTGGATCAGCCGACGCAGCGGACGTGCGCCGTAGAGCGGATCGAAGCCGCGCTCGGCGAGCCACTTCTTGGCGGGCAGGGATACCTCGAGAGTGAGCCTGCGCTGAGCCAACCGCTTCTGCAGCTGCGCGAGCTGGATGTCGACGATGTCGACCAACTCTTCCGGGTTGAGCCCGTCGAAGATGATGACGTCGTCGAGCCGGTTGATGAACTCGGGCTTGAACGCCGAGCGCACCGCGGCCATCACCTGCTCCTCGGTGCCGCCTGCGCCGAGGTTGCTCGTCAGGATCAGGATCGTGTTGCGGAAGTCGACCGTGCGGCCCTGGCCGTCGGTCAACCGACCCTCGTCGAGCACCTGGAGAAGCACGTCGAACACGTCCGGGTGGGCCTTCTCGATCTCGTCGAACAGGATCACCGTGTACGGACGCCGTCGCACCGCCTCGGTCAGCTGACCGCCTTGGTCGTAGCCGATGTAACCGGGCGGCGCACCGACCAGGCGGGCCACCGAGTGCTTCTCGCCGTACTCGCTCATGTCGATGCGAACCATCGCGCGTTCGTCGTCGAAGAGGAACTCCGCCAACGCTTTTGCCAGTTCGGTCTTACCGACGCCGGTTGGGCCCAGGAACATGAACGAGCCGGTCGGCCGGTTCGGGTCGGCGACGCCGGCCCGGCTGCGGCGGACCGCGTCGGACACGGCCTGCACGGCCTTGCGCTGCCCGACGACGCGCTTGCCCAGCTCGTCTTCCATGCGCAGCAGCTTGGCTGTCTCGCCTTCGAGCATCCGGCCTGCCGGAATACCGGTCCACGCCGACACGACGTCGGCGATGTCGTCGGGCCCGACCTCTTCCTTGAGCATGACGTCCTCGCGCGCCTCGGCCTGAGGTAACGCCGCGTCGAGCTTCTTCTCGGCCTCGGGGATGCGGCCGTAGCGCAGCTCGGCGGCCTTCTCCAGGTTTCCGTCGCGCTCGGCACGGTCGGCCTCGCCGCGCAACGTCTCGAGCTGCTCCTTGAGCTCGCGGACCACGTCGATGGCGTTCTTCTCGTTCTGCCAGCGGGTGGTGAGCTCGGCCAAAACCTCTTTCTTGTCGGCCAATTCGGCGCGCAGCTTCTCCAGCCGGTCCTTCGACGCGTCGTCTTCCTCTTTGGCCAGCGCCATCTCCTCGATCTCGAGGCGGCGCACCAAGCGCTCGACCTCGTCGATTTCGACGGGCCGCGAGTCGATCTCCATCCGCAGCCGCGACGCGGCCTCGTCGACGAGGTCGATGGCTTTGTCCGGCAGGAAGCGCGAGGTGATGTAGCGGTCGGACAGCGAGGCGGCCGCGACGAGCGCGGAGTCGGTGATGCGCACGCCGTGGTGCACCTCGTAGCGCTCCTTGAGCCCGCGCAGGATGCCGACGGTGTCCTCGACCGACGGCTCGCCGACGTAGACCTGCTGGAAGCGGCGCTCCAGCGCGGCGTCCTTCTCGATGTACTTCCGGTACTCGTCGAGCGTGGTGGCGCCGACCAGCCGCAGCTCGCCGCGGGCGAGCATCGGCTTGATCATGTTGCCTGCGTCCATCGACGACTCACCGGTCGCACCGGCGCCGACGATGGTGTGCAGCTCGTCGATGAAGGTGATGATCTGCCCGGCGGAGTTCTTGATGTCGTCGAGCACGGCCTTCAGCCGCTCCTCGAACTCGCCGCGATACTTCGATCCCGCCACCATCGAACCGAGGTCGAGCGAGACGACGGTCTTGTCGCGCAGGCTCTCCGGCACGTCGCCCGCCACGATGCGCTGGGCCAGGCCCTCGACGATCGCGGTCTTGCCGACGCCTGGCTCACCGATCAGCACCGGGTTGTTCTTGGTACGCCGGGACAACACCTGCACGACGCGACGAATCTCGTTGTCGCGCCCGATGACCGGGTCGAGCTTGCCTTCGCGGGCCCGCTCGGTCAGGTCGGTGGAGTACTTCTCCAACGCCTGATAGCTGCCCTCGGGGTCCGGGCTGGTGACGCGGGCACTGCCGCGCACCTTGACGAACGCCTCCCGCAGCGCCTGCGGCGATGCGCCGTGGCCGGTGAGCAGCTTGGCCACATCGGTGTCGTTGCTGGCCAGACCGACCATCAGATGCTCGGTCGAGACGTACTCGTCGTCCATCTCGGTGGCCAGGTTCTGTGCCGCCGTGATCGCGGCGATGGATTCGCGGGACAGTTGAGGCTGCGAACTGGCGCCGCTGGCGCTGGGCAGCCGGTCGAGGATTCGTTGCGCCTCGGTGCGAATGGTCGCGGGTTCGACGCCGACGGCCTCCAACAAGGGGGCGGCAATGCCGTCATTCTGAGTGAGCAGTGCCATCAACAGATGGGCAGGCATGATCTGCGGGTTGCCTGCGGTGGTCGCCGCCTGCAACGCCGCGGTCAGCGCAGCCTGGGTCTTGGTCGTCGGGTTGAAAGAGTCCACGACACCTCCGATCGTCTAGAGAAAATGCTGGTCGCTTACATCAACGTCGTCAAGGTTGAGTGTGTTCCGCTCAAGTCTGATTTCTTTCCGGGCCGACCTTGAGCGACGGCGGCGGCACGCCCACCTGGCAAATTTCTGGATAAGCGTCGATTGCCGCCCTGCACAATGCGTTCTCGATAGAGTCAGCTACGTCGGCGTCGACAGCCCCGCGAGCCGCCTCCCCGTATTGCGAAGGGTCATTGACGTGGACATCAATACCATCAGCGAGGTCGTTCGGTGTCCGTCCGCGCCGCCTGGCAGCGACTGGCGCAAGGGCGACGCCTGGTTAGCGGGCGGAACCTGGCTCTTCTCCGACCAGCAACCTGACCTGCGCCGCCTGATCGACCTGGCGCCACTCGGCTGGGACGAGTTGGTAGCCGGGGCCGCCGGTCTCGAGATCGGCGCGATGTGTACCGTCGCCGACCTCTATGCCTTCTCCGCGCCGACCGACTGGCGCGCCGCGCCGCTGATCCGGATCTGCTGCGAGGCCTTCCTGGCCTCGTTCAAGGTATGGAACAGCGCGACGGTGGGCGGCAACATAGCGATGTCGCTGCCCGCGGGCCCGATGATCACCTTGACCGTCGCCCTCGAAGCCGCCTACACGCTGGTGGCGACGGACGGATCCGATCGCACCGTCGGCGCAGCTGATTTCGTCACCGGCAACCACGAGAACATCCTGGCGCCCGGCGAGCTCCTGAAGAAGATCGTCATCCCGGTCGCAGCACTGCGAAAACGCCACGCGCACAGGCGTTTCAGCCTCACTCACCTGGGCCGTTCGACCGTCTTCATGATCGCTACGCAGGCCGACGGCGACCTGTCGCTGACCATCACCGCAGGCACCGCGCATCCGGTACGGCTGACGTTCGACTCCGTGCCCGGCGCCGAGGCACTGCAGGCTGCCATCGACTCGATCCCCGAGCACGTGTGGTTCGACGACCCCAACGGCACGCCTGCCCACCGGCGGCACCTGGCCAAGCATTTCGCCGAGGAGATCCGGGCGGAGTTGGCATGACCTACACCGTCAACGGCAAGTCGTTCGACGACGAGCCACAGCCGGGACAGTGTCTTCGCACCTTCGTGCGATCGCTGGGCTGCCACGGCGTCAAGAAGGGCTGCGACGCAGGGGACTGCGGGGCCTGCACGGTATGGCTCGACGGGAATCCGGTGCACAGCTGCATCACCCCGGCGTTTCGCGCCGAGGGCCGCGAGGTCACCACGATCGAGGGTCTCGGCACACCCGACGATCTGCACCCCCTGCAACGACAATTCCGCGACGCTCCCGGCTTCCAGTGCGGCTTCTGCACGGCGGGCATGATCATGACGTCGGCGACGTTCACCGACGAGCAGAAGCAGGACCTGCCGCGTGCGCTGAAGGGAAACCTGTGCCGCTGCACGGGATACCGCGCGATCGAGGACGCGATCAACGGCGTCGTCGAGATCGAGGAAGCGGCGCCCGGCGAAGCGGTCGGCACCAGTGTGGCAGCGCCTGCGGGGACCGACGTGGTCACCGGCCGCGCCGAATACACGATGGACACGGAGATGGAGGGCATGCTGCACCTCAAGGTGCTGCACTCGCCGCACGCGCACGCCCGCATCGTGTCGATCGACAAGACCGCGGCGCTGGCGGTGCCCGGCGTGCACCGGGTCTACTCCTGGGAAGACGTGCCACAGAAGCGGTTCAACACCGCCATCCACACCGATCACCTCGTCGACCCCGACGACACGCGGATCCTCGACGACGTCGTGCGGTTCGCGGGTCAGCGCGTCGTCGCCGTGGTCGCCGATTCGGTCGGCGCCGCCGAGGAGGGCTGCCGCCGGGTCGAGGTCACCTACGACGTGCTGCCTGCCGTGTTCGACCCCGAGGAGGCCATGACGGACGGCGCGCCTGCGCTGCACGGATCACACGACCCGTTCATCCAGGACCCCGAGCACAATATCCTGCTCGAGCTGCACGGTGAGATCGGCGATGTGGCAGCAGGTTTCGCGGAGGCCGACGTCATCCACGAGGGCACCTACTTCTCCCCCCGTGTGCAGCACGCCCACTTGGAGACACACGGCTCGATCGCCTGGATGGAGGACGGCAGGCTGAATGTGCGGACCAGCTCGCAGTCGCCGTCGATCTGCAAGCTGAAGCTGTCGCACCTGTTCGACCTGCGGCCCGATCAGCTCCGGGTCTTCTGCAAGCGGGTCGGCGGTGGGTTCGGCGGCAAGCAGGAGGTGATCTCCGAGGATCTGGTGGCGCTGGCGACGATCGACATCGGGCGACCGGTGTGCTGGGAGTACACCAGGGAAGAGGAGTTCACCACCGCCTCGCCGCGGCATCCGATGAAGATCACGGTCAAGCTCGGCGCCAAGGCCGACGGTACGCTGACGGCCTTGCACTTCCGTAACGTCGCCAACACCGGCGCCTACGGTAACCACGGCGGCGAGACGCTGTTCGCGGGCGGCGCCGCGGTGATGCAATACCGGTGTCCCAACAAGAAGTTCGACGGTTACTCCGTGTACACGAACACGGTGCCCAGCGGCGCACTGCGGGGATACGGGATGACCCAGCCGACGTTCGCCGTCGAGTCCGCGATGACCGAACTCGCGCGGGCGTTGGACATCGATCCGATGGAGCTGCGGCGGCGCAACGTGATCAAGCCCGGCGATGCGCTGCTGGCTATCGGCGAACATCCCGACGACGTCACGTTCACCGAGGACGGCCTGATCGCGTGTATCGACATGGTCGACGCCGCGATGCAGCGCAGCGCAAACGGGCATGCGCTCGGCCAGGATTGGCTGGTCGGCACCGGCACCGCCAGTTCCATCCACGAGACCGCGCCGCCCACCGAGCACATCTCCGAGGCGTGGGCGTCCCTGCGCGACGACGGCATCTACGAGATCGCGGTCGGCACGGTCGAATTCGGCGAGGGCACGTCGACGGCGCATGTGCAGATCGCTGCCAGTGTCCTCGGCACCACCCCATCGCGGGTACACCTCGTGCAATCCGACACCGACCGGACCGGCTTCGACACCGGCGCCTTCGCCAGCGCGGGGTTGTTCGTCTCGGGCAACGCGGTGGCGCGGGCCTCGACGGCGCTGCGCGACAGCATTGCTGCGATTCGCCGCAGAACACGCCGGCGTCGACGCGGCGGCGTGCTCGCTGCGGCACGGCGCCGTCGAATGTGGCGATGTCACCGTGCCGTTGTCCGAGTTGCTGGCGGCCGCCAGGGCGCGGCGGATCCGCTTCTCGGTGTCGCGCAAGGCCTACGGGTCCCCGCGCAGCGTGACGTCCAACGCGCACGGCTTCCGCATCGCGGTGCACCGGATCACCGGCGAGATCCGCATCCTCTACAGTGTGCATGCCGCCGACGCGGGCGTCGTGATCAACCCGGCGCAGGTGCGGGGGCAGATCGAGGGCGGGGTGGCCCAGGCCATCGGCTTCGCGCTCACCGAGAACTTCCACGTCGACGAGAACGGGGTGATGATCAACCCCAACCTGCGCAACTACCGCATTCCCACGTTCGCCGACATTCCCAGGACCGAGGTGCTGATCGTCGAGACGGCCGACTCGGTGGGCCCGATGGGGGCCAAGGGAATTGCCGAGTCGAACGTCAACCCGGTAGCCCCGGCGCTGGCGAATGCACTGCAGGACGCCACTGGCGTCCGCTACCGCGAGCTGCCGCTGACACCCGAGCGCATCTACCGCAGGCTCGTCGACAGCCGATTGATTCGCGCAACCTGATGGCCCCGGAGAACTCCACCGACACGGCGGCCACCATCATCATCGGACAAAAGGTCCGCGCCGGTTCGGAACAGCCGTACCGGGAATGGCAGAAGGACCTGAACCGGGAAGCCGCAAAATATCCCGGTTTCCGTGCCGCCGAGATCAATCCGCCGACCGCGGTGCAATCGGAGTGGGTGGTGGTGTACCGCTTCGACTCCATCCCCCACGTGATGGCATGGCTCAACAGCGCCACCCGTCAGGAGCGACTCGCCGCCGGGCAGGAGTTCTTCGACGGCCCCGGCACCCAGCAGGTTCTCGGTGGCGGCGCGCGAAACCCGGATCCACTGGTAACTGTCGCTGTCAGCCACCGCGTCAAGGCGGAGGACGTGGACGAGTTCCTCGCCTGGCAGGAACGGCTTCGGTTGGCGGAGAGCGCCTTTCCCGGCTTCCGTGGCACAGAGCTGTTCCGTCCGGTCCAGGGTGTACAGGACGAATGGACCGCCCTCTATCGCTATGACAGCGCCGCCGACTTGGACCGATGGCTGGTGTCTGACGAGCGCAAACAGCTGCTGGCAGAAGGTGAGAAGTTCGCCGACTTCCACTCCCGCACCATCGACAACTCGTTCGGCAGTTGGTTCGCCTTCGATGAGCACGGGCATGAGGCACCCCCGCCATCAGACGTCAAGACCTCCATCGCGGTGTGGGTGGGTCTCTATCCGACGGTAGTGTTCCTGTCCCTGTTGTTGTGGCCATTGAAGATGCCGCTATGGCTCAACCTGCTGGTCGGTAACCTGTTCTCCAGCTTCGCCATGACCTTTCTGACGATGCCGTACTACGTCAACCCGCTTCTCAAGCGCTGGCTACGACCACCACCCAATGTTCCTGCAGCCAAGAGCAATTGGCGTGGCATCGGTATCGCCGTCACCGCACTGGTGTTCTGGGCAGTGGTGTTCTACCTGGCGACGAGGGTGTTCTGGCACCTACCCTGACCGGTGTGCCCTAGGCACCGCCCAGCGGGGCCGGCACTCCCACTCCGGGAAGCGGCGGTAGCGCGGCGATCATTGTGGGCGTCACCGTCGTCGCGGCCGGGTCGGGCCGGGCGAGCGCGAGCTTTCGGACCTCGGCGCCGTTGGGACCCGGTCCGCTGACCAGTAGGTCCGCGCCGCTAGTCGTGCTCGTGGCCGCGACCGTCACGCCGGTGGTGCTGGCGAAGGGCTCGAACGACGCGATCTGGCGGTAGTCGATCTCGCCTTCGTGGTGCTCGGGGCTCTCGGTGTAGATCGCCGGAAAGCCGTCCAGCCGCGAGCCGTTCGACCACACCCGCACGGTGCCCCGGTCTGCCATCTGCCCGGACGGATTCATGGTGAACGAAGGCTTTTCGACCGACGCGATCTCCTGCGCACGGTCTGCAAGCGTGCCGTCGGACCTGATGTGGGTGAAGTCCGGCGCCAGAATCGTTTCCACGGTCGCCCGGTCGCCGTCGGTGATCGCGGTCAGCCATCGAATCTCCTGCGCCAGGACGTCGGCGCAGGTCCCGGCGTCCCGCGGCAGCGGAATGCCCGACGCGGAGTCGGTGCAGCTGTCCGCCGAAGCGGTGGCTCCGGGGTGGACGGCGAAGGCCGCGCCGGGTAACGCGACGAGCGCGGAAATGACCGCGCAGTTGGCCGCAACGGATCGCGTCATGGCACGCGAGTATGTCCGCCTCGCGGACGCACGGCGGCAAATCGGCCGCGGTGGCGCACGCCCTGTGAACGGCGGGCTGCGGCAAAGCGACAACGCGCGCCCGCCGGCGCAAACCGCAGACAGACTCCGTCGAACCTTCCGGCTTGCTACGTTCTCTTCGAGTTGATGCGACGGGAGGGCCGTGGATGTCGGGCAATTGGGGATCGGCCCTCACTGAGCTGGTTCCGCTGGCGCTGGTCGTCGCGCTGTCGCCGTTGTCGATCATTCCAGCGGTGCTCGTGCTGCACACCGCTCGACCCCTACCGACGGGCTTGGCGTTTCTGGCCGGCTGGCTGTTCGGGCTCGCAGTGTTGACGGCTATCTTCGTCGAGGTCTCCGGCCTGGCCGGTGGCATGCGGGAGAAACCGCCGAGCTGGGCGTCCTGGCTCCGCATCGTCGTCGGTGCGGCATTGGTCGTCTTCGGCCTCTACCGATGGTTCACCCGCAACCGGTCGGCCCACACGCCGGGCTGGATGCAGAGCATGAGCAGGGTGACCCCGCCGCGGGCGGTGCTGACCGCCGCGGTTCTGACGGTGGCGAACCCGAAGGTGCTGTTCATGTGTGCGGCAGCGGGTTTGGCGATCGGTACTGAGGGGTTCGGCGGCGTCCGGGCCTGGCCGGCCGTGGTCTGCTACGTCGCGGTGGCAGGTTCCACGGTGGCATTGCCGATCCTGGCGTACGCGGTGTCGGGAGAGCGCCTCGACGAACCCCTGGCCCGGCTCAAGGACTGGATGGAACGCCGGCACGCCATCCTGGTCGCCGTCATCTTGATCGTCATCGGTCTTCTGGTGCTGTACAAGGGAATTCACGGGCTATAGCTCGGGCAGGCCCAGCTCCTCGGTGGATGCGGTCAGATAGCGGGTGACCGACGGCGCGATCAGTTTCACGACGTCCTCGGTCGGCAGCGTGGCCAGCGGCGCCACGCGCATGACGTAGCGCAGGATCGCCGTGCCGACCAGGTTGGTCGCGGCCAGCATCGCCCGCAGTCGGGCCTGCTCGCCGCCGCCGAGCGCACCGGACACCGCGGTCAGCACATAGCTCTGCATGAAGGCGCGAAACGCTTCGTGGGCATCGGAGTTCGCGGTGGCCGACTGCAGCATCACGACCATGCTGGCGGCGGTGTCGGGGTGCTCCCAGATCCCGAGGTAGGTCCGCACCAACCGCGTGCCGATGTCCTCGGCGCCGTCGGCGAGCGCCGCGGCGAGCGCCTCGGGGTCGATGATCAGCCGCAGCGACTCCCGGAAGAGTTCGGCCTTCGATCCGAACAGGTACAGCACCATCGAGGGGTCGACGTGTGCGTCGTCGGCGATCGCACGCAGCGTCGTCTTCTCGTAGCCCTCGACCGCGAAGCGCTGCTTGGCTGCCCGTAACACCGCATCGCGCGATACCGGCTCACCCTGGCGTCTGCCACGACGACGACTGGTCGTCTTCGCTGGTGGGGCCACCTGACGAGGCTAGCATTTCAATCGCTGTTGAAATGAAGGCGCACCCGCGCTAAGCTGCTCACCACCATTAATTCAACGTCGGATGAAAAGCGAGCAGGCAATGACAATCGAGTCGCTCCCGAGCCGCACCCACCATGGCGCCCCGGCCCACGAACCCCGGGCCGCCCTACTGGCGACCGGCATCGTCGCAGTGCTGGCCGTCGTGATCGCCATCGTCGCGATCGCGTTCGCCCTTCCCGCGGCCCGCTCGAAGCCCCACCACGTGCCGATCGGCGCCGCGGGCCCGCAGGCTGCGAGTGGCGCCGTCGCCGACACGCTCGAACACCACGCTCCTGGCGCCTTCGAGATCACCTACTACCCCGGCGAGGCCGCGCTGCGCGACGCGATCCGCAACCGCGACGTCTACGGCGGCATCTCGTTCGGACCGGACGGCCGCACCCTGCTGATCGCCACCGGCGCCGGCCCGGCCGTCGCCCAACTGCTCAGCCAGGTCGGCAATGGCATCGCCCAGAACACCGGGGTCGCACTGCGCACCGAGGACCTGGCACCGCCGACCGCCGACGATCCGCGCGGCGCGGGCCTTGCGGCGTCCGCCCTGCCGATCACGTTGGCGGGAATTCTGCCTGCCGTCGCGCTCGTGCTCGTGCTGAGGCGCGAGGCGTGGACCCGGTTCGCGGCGTCGGTGGCGTTCGCCGGGCTCGCCGGCTGGACCATCGCCGCCCTGCTGCGCTTCGTGCTCGGCTCGATCGACGCCAACTTCTGGGGCGTCGCCGGCGGCCTCACGCTCGGCGTGCTCGCCTGCGGGCTGCCGATGCTGGGCCTCGGCTCGTTGTTCGGCCGTGTCGGCCTGGTCGCCGGTGCCGTGTTCGCTCTGTTGCTGGGCAATCCGTTGTCGGGCTTGACCAGTGCGCCCGAACTCCTGCCCAGCGGTTGGGGCACGCTGGGTCAGTGGTTGCCGCAGGGGGCCAACGCCACACTGCTGCGCTCGACGGCGTTCTTCGACGGCGCAGGCGCCACGATGGCGATCGTTGTGCTGACGTGCTGGGCGCTCGCGGGAGCCGGGCTGATCGTCCTCGCCGCCGTGGGCGACGGCCGCCGAGCCCGCAGATAGCGCGGCTGGGAAGCTGATACCTACACTCGGGCGGCGTGGGACTCGACGACCGCGACGGGCTGCGCATGCTGCGCGACGCGGTCGACCCACGCCTGCAGGGCGAGGACCTGGTGCGCCGGTTCTACACCAAGTGGTTCGCCATCGACCTCGAGGTGCGCGACCTGTTTCCGCCCGACTTGGACGCACAGATCAAGGTTTTCAGTCAGGTCCTGACGTGGTTGTTCGGCGAACTCGTCGACCGACGGGCGCAGGAGCCCGTCGCGTTCCTGGCGCAGCTCGGTCGCGACCATCGCAAATACGGGGTGACGCGAAGCCACTACTACAGCATGCACGAGGCGCTCTACACGACGTTGCGCGCTCACCTGGACGGTGATTGGGACGACAAGCTCGACGACACCGCCCGCGCGGCGCTGGAACTGTTCATCGGCGTCATGCATGGCGCCGCCGACGCCGAGCAGGGCCCTGCCTTCTGTGACGGCACCGTCGTCGAGCTGAACCGGGTGTCCCGCGACATCTCCGTGATCCGGCTTCAGCTGGACCAGCCGCTGGCCTATCACCCGGGCCAGTACGTGACCGTGCAGGTACCGCAGTGGCCCCGCCGCTGGCGCTATCTGAGCCCCGCCATGCCACCCGATCCGGACGGGGGCATCGAGTTTCACGTCCGCTCCGTCGCCGGCGGAATGGTCAGCCCGACCGTCGTCACCGAGACCCGGCCCGGCGACCGCTGGCGGCTGTCGAATCCGCACGGCGGCATGCAGATCGACCGCGACGGCGGCGACGTGCTGATGGTCGCGGGCAGTACCGGGCTGGCGCCGCTGCGGGCGCTCGTCATGGACCTCACCCGATGGGGCGTCAACCCGCGGGTGCACCTGTTCTTCGGCGCGCGGTTCCCCTGCGAGCTGTATGACCTGCGCACGCTGTGGCAGATCGCGGCGCACAATCCCTGGCTGTCGGTGACCCCGGTGTCGCAGTTCCGTCACGATCCGCCATGGGCGGCCGAGTACCCCGACGTGCAGCCGCCGCGCGGTCTTCATGTGCGGCAGACCGGCACGCTGCCGGAGGTGGTGACGAGGTACGGGAACTGGGGCGACCGGCAGATCCTGATCTGCGGCGGCCCCGACATGGTGGCTACGACCAAGGATGCGTTGCTCGCCAAAGGCGCACCGCCCGAACGCATCCAGCACGATCCTGTCGCGGGCTGAAAGGGATACGACCCATTCGGTCGGCATGGCAGGATCGCAACCATGGGTGAGTTCGAGTCCGTAACGCTTCGCGACCCGTCGTCGTCGCTGTCCGCGACCTACGTACCGGTTGCCGGGATGATCTGCACGTCGCTCGCCGACGACGGAGTCGAGTTCCTCGGTCAGCGCCGCGGGCTGGACGCCTACGTGTCGAACGGCAAGACCATGGGCATCCCCATCCTCTATCCGTGGGCGAACCGGTTGAGCGCCAACACATATGACGTCGAAGGCGCGAAGGTCTCGCTGACCGTCGGGGCAGGCGGCGTGCGCGCCGACGAACACGGAGCGCCCATCCACGGCGTGCTGGCGGCCTACCCCGGCTGGCTGGTCACCGGTGTGTCGGACAACAGCCTGACCGCCACCGTGGATTACGGGGGCAACCCGCGCCTGTTGGCGTCCTTCCCGTTTCCGCACGTGCTGACCCAGGAGATCACGCTCGCCGAGAAGTCCTTGACCATCGAGACGACGGTCAGGCCGACGACGGCGGCCGCTGTACCGCTGTGCTTCGGCTATCACCCGTATCTGAAGATCCCCGATGTACCCCGCGAGCAATGGTCGCTCACTGCCCCGGCCATGCGGCGTCTGCCCACCGACGACCGAGGGATCCCGACCGGCGAGTCGGAGTCGTGGAGCAGCCCGGGTGGCCCGCTGGGCACCACCACCTACGACGACGGCTTCGACGAGGTGCCAGAAGGCGCCGTCTTCACGCTGTCAGGCGGTGACCGACGCATCGAGGTGACGTTCGAAAAGGGTTATCCGGCAGCGCAATTGTTCGCTCCGCCGAGTGAGGAGCTGGTCGCCGTCGAGCCGATGGCGGCTCCGACGGACGCGCTCATCCGAGGCATCTACCGCTCCGCGACCGCGGGCAACCCGGTAACCAGCCGTTTCTCGATAAAGATCATGTGAAAGCACAACCCGCGGTGGCTCTTTCGGCTCGCGACTGGCGTGAGTCGTCCAGATTTGTCGTACCCGGATGCGATGATGGCGTCATGTCTTCGACCGCATTCTCTGACGCTGCTGCAGCGCGTCCTGATGAGCGGCTGGAGGTGTTGTTCGAGGAGTTGGCGGAGTTGACCGGTCAGCGCAACGCCATTGATGGACGCATCGTGGAGATCGTGGCCGAGATGGACCGCGACGAACTGTGCGGTGCCACCGGCGCGCGGTCGATCGCGGCGTTGGTGGCCTGGAAGACCGGTTCCTCCTCGGGAAACGCCCACACCATCGCCGCGGTGGCGGGCCGACTCGGTGAGTTCCCCCGCTGTGTGCAGGGCATGCGGGAGGGCCGACTGTCGTTGGATCAGGTCGGGGTCATCGCCGCACGGGCGGGCCGGGGATCTGATGCCCACTATGCGGAGTTGGCGCGCAGCGCCTCGGTCAACCAGCTGCGCACCGCGGTCAAGCTGGAACCGCGACCCCAACCCGATCCGCAACCCGAACGGCAGCGGTCGATCAGCAAGACCACTGACGGGCAATCCACCACCTGGCGGATCACACTGTCCAAGCTCGACGCGGCGAAGTTCGATGCGGCACTGCAGTCGCACCACGATGCGCTGATCGCCGAGTGGAAGCGCGATCACGACGACGACCGGCCCTCACCGGATCGGCCACCGTTGCCGGGCACCGGCGAGGCGTTCATGCGGTTGGTGGAGGCCGGGTGGGACGCCGAGGCCGCCCGCCGCCCCCACGGCCACCACACCACGGTGGTGATCCATCTCGACGTCAAAGAACGCCTCGCCGCCCTGCATCTGGGCCCACTGCTCACCGAGGCCGAACGCCGATTCCTGACCTGTGATGCCACCTGCGAAGTCTGGTTCCACCGCGACGGCCAACCCATCGGCGCCGGACGCACCACCCGGCTGATCAACCGCCGGCTGCGCCGCGCCCTCGAACACCGCCACCCCACCTGCGCGGTACCCGGCTGCGGGGCCACCCGCGGGCTGCACGCACACCACATCCGGCACTGGGAAGACGGCGGGGAAACCGAGCTGGCCAACCTGGTGCTGGTCTGCCCCTATCACCACCGGCTGCACCATCGAGGCATCATCACCATCACCGGACCCGCCCACCACCTGACCGTCACCGACAACGCAGGCCGACTCTTGAGCCCCGCCTCACTGGCGCGCCCACCGACCACACCCCCGCCCACCGTCCCACCATGCCCCGGCTCCAGCGGCGAACGCGCCGACTGGTGGTGGTACGAACCCTTCCAACCCCAACCACCACCGACCAACAACTGATATGTAGACGGGGCCGGTCACTACCGGACCATTCGATTGGCGCTCAATTCGATTGATGCACCGAGGGATTCGTCCCGCTAGCGGGTCTTCTTAGTCGGCTCGATGTCGCCGCCGAGCGGCTCCGGGTTGCCACACCACGATTGCCGTGCTCTTGGGCACGACGGCCAGATCGCGACTGCGGTTGGCGCGCAACTGTTCCAACTCCTCGGCCATCTCCGACAATCGCGACTGCAGCGCCTCGACCTGGTTGGTCAGCTCGATGATCCGTTTGATACCCGCGAGATTCACGCCTTCGTCCTGCGAGAGTCGCTGCACCTCGCGGAGCAGATCGACGTCGCGCTCCGAGTACCGGCGGCCGCCACCCGAGCTGCGTTGCGGGCTGACCAGACCGAGGCGGTCATACGTGCGCAACGTCTGGGCGTGCATGCCGGCCAGTTCGGCGGCGACCGAGATGAGGAAGGTCCTCGCCGAATCCAGGTCGTCGGAACGCTTGCCGCTCATCAGTGCCCTCGGCTCTTCGCGCAAGCGCTCATCAGTGCCCTCGGCTCTTCGCGCAAGCGCTCATCACGCACCGGCCCACCCGGCCCGCGGGTCGAACCCGCTGGCCCGTTCGGCTTGCGCATAAGCCTCGAGCGCTTCGGCCGCCTCGCCCTCGAGCTTGGGCGGCACCGCCACCTTGACGGTGACCAACAGGTCGCCGTATCCACCCGACCGCCGCTTCGGCACACCACGCCCGCGGACCCGGAGGATGCGGCCGTCCGATGTGCCCTTGGGCACCCGAACGCCGACCTTGCCCTCCAGCGTCGGAACCGAAAGCGTTGTGCCCAAAGCCAGTTCGCTGAAACTCACCGGCACCGTCACGGTCAGGTCGTCACCATCACGGCCGAACACCTTGTCCGATCTGACATGCACGGTCACATACAGGTCGCCCGAGGGCGCTCCGCGCAACCCGGCCTCGCCCTGTCCGGCGAGCCGAATCCGTTGACCGTCCTCGACTCCCGGGGGGATCCGCACGTTGATGGTGCGGGTGCGGGTGGTGACGCCGGTGCCTTTGCACTCGTCGCAGGGATGCTCGATGATCGAGCCGCTGCCGCGGCACTCGGTGCAGGGTTCGGAGAAGCCGAACGCGCCCTGGTTGCGGTTGATCACGCCCGCGCCGTTGCAGTTCGGGCACACCTTCGGGCTGGTGCCCGGACGTGCCCCGCTGCCATGACAATTCGTGCACGGCGCCGGGCTCGTCAACCGCAGCGGCATGGCCACTCCCTTGGTGGCCTCCATGAACGACAGCTCGGTCTCGGTCTCCAGATCGTTGCCGCGCCGCGGCCTGCTGGGTCGCGGTTGCTGCGCGCCGCGACCGAATAACCCACCGAACAGGTCGCCGATGTTCGCACCGCCGGTCTGACCGGCCGCGTCGAACAGGTCGTTGAGATTGAATTCGGCGCCGTCGCCCCCGAACCCGGTGAAGTTACCGCCACCCCCGCCGCTGAACCGGCCACGGCCGAAACCACCGTTGGCGAAAAGCCTTCGGGTTTCGTCGTACTCCTTGCGCTTGGCCTCGTCGGACAGCACGCTGTACGCCTCGGAGACGGCCTTGAACCGGTCGGCACCCGCGGGGTTCTTGTCCGGATGCAACTCGGAGGCCAGCTTGCGGTAGGCCCCCTTGATCTCCTTCGCGGTGGCGTCAGAGGAGACGCCGAGCTCCTTGTAGAAGTCCTTCTCGACCCATTCGCGTTGAGCCATAGCGCGTCACCTCCTCACCTGATCGAGTTGTCGTGGTCGTTGTCGCTATTCTGCGGCCTGGTCGGGCGCCGCGTCGGCGTTCTCGGCAGTGGGCGCTCCGTCGCCGGCGTCGGGCACGGTGTCCACCACTCCGACGAGGGCGTGGCGCACCACCTGGTCGCCGACCTTGTAGCCGCGCCGCATCACGGTGCCGACGATGGGATGGGTGCCCTCGCCTTCGTGCTGAACAGCCTCGTGCAGCGCGGGGTCGAACTCGTCGCCCTCCGCACCGAAACCTGAGAGGCCCAGTCCCTCAAGGGCAGTCACCAGCTTGTCGGCGACCGACTTCAACGGACCGGCCTCCAGGTCACCGTGGCTGCGGGCCCGGTCGAGGTCGTCGAGCACACCCAGCAGCTGGGCGATGACGCCCGCCTTGGCGCGATCGGCGATCAGCTGCTGGTCGCGCAGCGCCCGCTTGCGGTAGTTGGCGAAATCGGCCTGTACCCGCTGCAGGTCAGCGAGAAGCTCGGCCGCCTTGTCCGCCTCGTCGGGCGTTTCGGCCGTTTCGGCCGCCGGCGCCGGCCCGCTGGGGGCCGGCCCGGTTGCCTGTGCACGAACTTCGCCGGTGACGGGATCGACACGCCGTTTGTCGGTGACGGTCACCGGCTCGAGCGGATCGTTGGAACTCACTTGTTCTCCTGGTCATCCTCGACAACCTCGGCGTCGACGACATCGTCATCTGACGCGCCCGACGGACCGCTGTCACCTGGTGCGCCCGCGGCCTGCTCGGCCTGCGTGGCCTCGTAGATCGCCTGGCCGAGTCCCTGGGACTCCTGGCCCAGCTTCTCCATCGCGGACTTGATCGCGGAGATGTCGGTTCCGTCCAGCGCCGTCTTCGCTTCCGCGATCGCGGCGTCGACCTTGGTCAAGGTGTCCTCGGGAACCTTTGAGCCGCCTTCGGCTTCGCGTTGCTCCTTGACGAATTTCTCCGTCTGGTAGACCAGCGACTCGGCCTGGTTGCGGACATCGGCCTCCTCGCGACGCTTGCGGTCCTCATCGGCGTGCGCCTCGGCATCCTTGATCATCCGGTCGATCTCCTCCTTGGACAGGCCGGAGCCTTCCTGGATCTTGATCGTGTTCTCCTTGCCGGTGCCCTTGTCCTTCGCGGTGACGTGCACGATGCCGTTGGCGTCGATGTCGAAGGTGACCTCGATCTGCGGCACGCCGCGCGGGGCCGGCGGGATTCCGGTCAGCTCGAAACTGCCGAGCAGCTTGTTGTGCGAAGCGATTTCGCGCTCACCCTGATACACCTGGATCTGCACCGACGGCTGATTGTCGTCGGCCGTGGTGAAGGTCTCCGACCGCTTGGTCGGGATCGTGGTGTTGCGCTCGATCAGCTTGGTCATCACGCCGCCCTTGGTCTCGATGCCAAGGCTCAGCGGGGTGACGTCAAGCAGCAGAACGTCTTTCACCTCACCCTTGAGCACGCCGGCCTGCAGTGCAGCACCGACCGCGACGACCTCGTCGGGGTTGACGCCCTTGTTGGGCTCCTTGCCGCCGGTCAGTTCCTTGACCAGATCGACCACCGCGGGCATGCGGGTGGAACCACCCACCAGCACCACGTGGTCGATGTCGGACACCGAGATGCCGGCGTCGGCGATGACCGACTTGAACGGCTGACGGGTGCGGTCCAGCAGGTCCTGGGTGATCCGCTGGAACTCGGCGCGCGTCAGCTGCTCGTCGAGGAACAGCGGGTTCTTGTCCGCGTCGACGGTGATGTAGGGCAGGTTGATCGAGGTGCTCTGCGAGCTGGAGCTGAGCTCGATCTTGGCCTTCTCGGCGGCTTCACGCAGCCGCTGCATGGCCATCTTGTCCTTGGTCAGGTCGATGCCGCTGGTGCCCTTGAACTTGTCGACGAGCCACTCGACGATCCGGTCGTCCCAGTCGTCGCCACCGAGATGGTTGTCACCCGAGGTGGCACGGACTTCCACGACGCCTTCGCCGATTTCCAGCAGCGAGACGTCGAAGGTGCCGCCACCGAGGTCGAAGACCAGGATGGTCTGTTCCTTCTGGCCCTTGTCCAGGCCGTAGGCCAGCGCGGCCGCGGTCGGTTCGTTGACGATGCGCAGCACATTGAGCCCGGCGATCTGGCCGGCCTCCTTGGTGGCCTGACGCTGAGCGTCGTTGAAGTAGGCGGGCACGGTGATCACCGCGTCGGTGATGTCCTCGCCGAGATAGCTTTCCGCGTCTCTCTTCAGCTTCTGCAGAATGCGAGCGCTGATTTCCTGCGACGTGTATTTCTTTCCGTCGATCTCCACCGACCAATCGGTGCCGATCTCACGCTTGACCGAACGGATGGTCCGGTCCACGTTGGTCACCGCCTGGTTCTTGGCGGGCTGGCCGACGAGCACCTCGCCGTTGCGCGCGAACGCGACGACCGACGGGGTCGTGCGGGAGCCCTCGGAGTTGGCGACGACGACAGGGTCGCCACCCTCCAGCACTGCGACGACGGAGTTGGTGGTCCCGAGGTCGATTCCGACCGCACGAGCCATGGTGATCCTCCTGATGTAGCTTTTGTTTGGGGTCTGAGTGGACCGCACTCAAGACTGCTCCTGCCGACACTTCCGTGTCAACTCAGACTTGAGTCCGATTCACTCAACTTGTCGAAGTGCTCAACGAGGAGGGTCGGCGGTTTGTTCCCGAAGACTCATTTTGGTCGACGGCGCGTCACCGGCTGACCCGACGCTGCTGCTCAGTAGCCTTGGCGACGATGAATACGCGGCAACTGCTGGCGGGCGCGCTCGCAGCGGGTGCACTCGTCGCCGGCTGCCACACCGGTACCCAGGGCACGCCCGTCACCAGCCCGCGCCCAACCGAGCCCAGTTTCCCGACGCCGCGACCGAGCACCAGCAGGCCGACCACGCCGACCACGCCGACGCGACGACGCCAACGACGACTCCGCCGTCGGTGCCGGTGTCGCCGCCTGCCGCGCAGGTGCTGCCGCCCGACGACTCCGGCTACGTCTTCATCGAGACGAAGTCGGGCCAGACGCGTTGTCAGCTCGACCGACAATCGGTCAGCTGTGAGGCGCCGTTCGCGAACCCGCCGATCCAAGGCGGCCAGCCCGCCAACGGCGTGACCGTTTCGGCCGACGGGGCCGTGCGGTGGACCGTCGGCAATCTCGGCGAGATCCCGGTGGTGAGCATCGACTACCGCACCTACAGCGCCGTCGGCTGGACGATCGAGGCGACCAGCGACGGCACCCGGTTCACCAACCAGGCAACCAACCGCGGCATGTTCGTCAGCATCGAGAAGGTCGAGAGCTTCTAGCGTTCGCGCCTCTACGCTGGTGCCCGTGGACTTCCGCGTGTTCGTCGAACCCCAGCAGGGCGCCACCTACGCCGACCAGCTCGCCGTCGCCAAAGCGGCCGAAGCCCTTGGCTACTCGGCGTTCTTCCGATCCGACCACTACCTGGCGATGAGCGGCGACGGCCTGCCCGGACCCACCGATTCCTGGGTCACGCTGGCCGGAATCGCGCGGGAGACGGCATCGATCCGGCTCGGCACGATGGTCACCTCCGCCACCTTCCGCCATCCCGGCCCGCTGGCGATCTCGGTGGCCCAGGTCGACGAGATGAGCGGCGGCCGCGTCGAACTGGGGCTCGGTGCGGGCTGGTTCGAAGCCGAGCACAAGGCGTACGCGATACCGTTCCCGCCGCTCGGAGAACGGTTCGAGCGGCTTCGCGAACAGCTGGACATCATCGTCGGGTTGTGGACGACGCCCGATGGCGAAACGTTCGACTACACCGGCAAGCATCACTCGGTGGTCGACTCGCCCGCGCTGCCCAAGCCCGTCCAGCGGCCTCATCCACCGATCATCATCGGCGGGGGCGGGGCAAAGCGGACGCCCGCGCTGGCCGCGCGCTTCGCCGCCGAGTTCAACGCGCCGTTCATGCCGCTGGAAACCGTGAAGGACTGTTATGACCGCGTCGGGGCCGCGGTCGCCGAAGCCGGTCGCGCGCCCGATTCGCTGACTTTCTCGGCGGCCTTCGTGGTGTGCACCGGACGCGACGACGAGCAGGTGGCCCGGCGCGCGGCGGCGATCGGACGCGAGGTCGACGAGTTGCGAACCAACTCTCCCCTCGTCGGCACGCCCGGCGAGGTCGTCGACAAGCTCGGTGCCTTCGCCGAGATCGGCGTGCAGCGGGTCTACCTGCAACTTCTGGACATGTCGGACCTCGACCACCTGGACCTGTTCGCCGGCGAGGTAGTCGCTCACCTCAACTGACCCGGCGTTATCGCAGGTCGCGGGTTTAATATCGGAGGCCGTGGCAGGGCCCGATCTTGACGACGAATTCGACGAGCCCGGATTCGTCGACGAGGCCGGTGGCGACCGGCCCGCGCCACCCTGGCACAACTCGACGAGCGCCGTCGTCGGCGCCAGCGCAGCCGGTCTCGCCGTCATCGGACTCCTCGCCGCCGCGGTCGTCTACACCACCGGCCAGGACGCGCCGAACGCCCCGCTCGACTTCGTCGACCCGTCCTTCACCGCGACCGCTTCGGCGACGCCCGCCACGACGACGACCGCCACCATCACCAGCACCGCGCCGTTGTCCACCACCGAGATCAACGGACCGCCCGGGCCGTCGACGACATCGAGCTCGTCGGACACCAGCAGCACCAGCAGCAGCAGCGAACCATCGGCTCCGCCCACTTTCCGGCCGCGCGAACGCGGGACCGACGAGAGTCCCGGTGCTCCCACGTCCCGGCGGCCGCGCTTCAACATCACTCGCACGGTGCAACCCCAGCAGCCCGGCTGACAACCGCCAGCGCCTACTATCGGTGCCCGTGGCGAGATACGGACCTCCCGACGACCCGAACAACTACTCGGACAGCGAGCCCACCGCCTACTCATCCAGCTACGGCGGCGACTACGGCGGCTACGACCAGCGGCCGGGCGAGCCTCCGCCCGAACCGCCGGTGCCCTGGTATCGCAAGCCGGCGGCGCTCATCGGGTTCGGGGCGCTCGTCGCGCTCCTGCTCGCGCTGATCGTGTGGTTGGTCGTGAGCCTGGCCTCGGACTCGTCGGACTCCACCGACACGACGACGACCACCACGACCAGCACGTCGACGTCCGCACCGGCCGTCGCGCCGACTCAGACCGGCACCGAGACGTCCTCCCCGTCGTCCAACACCGAGACGACGTCGCCGTCGACCTCGACGACCACGACAGAACCCAGCGTCAGCACGTCGGTGAGCACGTCGGTCAGCACCAGCACCAGCACCAGCACCGTGACGGTATCGCCGCCCGCCAACAACCCGCAGGTGCCCCAGATCCCGCAGATCCCCCAGATTCCGCTGCCCGGCGGGGGCGGGTAACCAACGGCCCACAGGTCCGGGCCGCTCAGCGGCCCACAGGTCCGGGCCGCTCAGCGGCCCACAGGTCCGGGCCGCTCAGCGGCCGCGGGCGGCGTATTCGGCCACCATCGCCTCGGCGCTGCGCACCGCGGCCCGGCACGCTCTGGTGGTGAACGGGTCGTTGAGCGGGTGGTCGGCACGACGCCGCCAGCGCTGGGCTGCTGCGAACGCGGCACGCGGCCCGTCGTACGGGGCATCGGGTTGCAGGCCCAGCCTGCTGGCGGCGTCGGTGCCGGAGCCACCGATGATCCGCCGCAGCGAGGCCATCTCGTCGTCGTTCAAAGTCGTTGGGCACGAACGTAATTGACTCAGCAGGCGAAGCTCTTCGAACGCGTGGGTGTCGGCGAGCAGCGGGTCGATGTCGGCGATGATGCGCGGGGTCGCGTACACCGGGTTGTTCTGCACGAACTGGCGCAGCGACAGCAGCGCGGTGTGGGCTTTCAATAGGTCGCTGCGCTGGGCGAACTGCTGGTCGATGACGTCGCGCAGCGCCACCAGACCGCTGCGCTCCAGCAGCTCGTCGGCCAGTCCGACCGAGTCGGTGACACCGGCCCGCAGTACGGCGATCGAGATCCGCAGGCCGAACATGCCGAACCGGTTCAGCAGCGCCGCGCGCGTCGCGGCGTCGACCGGCAGCGCACTGTCGTCACGGACGAACCGGTCGACCGACAGCATCGCCTTGGCCAGTTCGCCTGCGTCCACCCCGGCGAGCTTCTCCAACGCCACGTACTCGCTCTGGCGCAGGGTGCGCGCGGTCAGCGCCAGCAGGCCCGACACCGGCACCACCGCCTGACAGATCCCCGTCTTGTCCATCTCGGAGGTGAATCGCGCAGCCACCTCGCGGGCCGACAGCATCGCGTCGATGCGGCCCGCACCGATCTCGTCGGCGCGGGAGGCCACCCCGATCACCCCGAGCGCCCCGGCCGACCCGCCGACGAGTTCGCCGATCTGCTTGAGCAGCGCGATGTCGGCCGCGTTCAACGTGCGCAGAAGGAAGACGACCGCGTCGACGCGTGGCACCCCGTCGTCGGGAACCAGCAGTTGCAGGGTCCGCTGGGAGACGTCGCGCGACAGCGACGACGTGCCGGGGGTGTCGATGATCGTGGTGTCGATCAATTCGGCGGCGGGCCACTCCACGTCGAGGTCGACGACGTCTTCGGGATCCAGGCTGGCGAAGTCGAACGTCAGTCCGCCGTTGCGGGCGATCGGCACGTTGGACCGCCTGCCCCCGCGGTGGTTGGCGGTGACCTTGGGCGTCGGCCCGTTGCGGAACCACGTCACGATACGGGTGGCCTCGGTGGCGTCGGTGGGCGCAATGTCCTCGCCGACAAGCGCATTCACCAGCGTCGACTTCCCGGCCTTCAGCGTTCCGGCCAGAGCGATCCGGATCGGCTGATTGAGCTGGCGACCGATCCGCTCCAGCTCGTTGTGCACGTCAGCACGCTGGCGGTACGCCGGATCGGCCCTGTACGCCGCAATGGTGCCGCCCAGGATCGCGCGCACCTGATCGCTCGTGCTCATATCCGGCTAACCAGCTTATGCACCGGCGCAGGGCACCGCCGAACGGGTCAGTTCCGGCTTACCGGCGGCCGACGGGTGAGGCGGGCTACGGCGCGGCTACCGCGAGATTGTTGGCATGGTCGGTCACCTGGCCCAGGATGTTGAGCTGGCGCTCCAGTTCGGCGATCCGGCTGTTGCGCTCGTTCTCCTCGAGCTTGGCCGCCGTCAGGGTGGCCTGCAGCGACTCGTTGAGCGACCGGGTGGCCTGGTTGGCGATGCCACGGTAGTGATCGCGAATCTGGCGCTGAATTCCCTTGAGCCGGTCGCGTGATTCTTTGCCCACCACGAAAGCGACGTCGTCGACGAACCTGCGCATGTTCATCTTCGCCTCGTTGCGGACACGGAGCATCCGGTTCTCCATGTCCTCCTTGTATGCCTTGCGGCCGAGCAGAAGTCCGGCGCCCAGGGACAGCGGGTTGAACATGCCCAGCCCGGCGAACGACGTCAGCATGCCGAACATCAGCACGCCGCCGTAGGAACCGCGCATACCGGTGACGATCTTGTGCCCGGTCTTGATCGGCTTGGCCTCCAGCCGCGCCAGCGACTTGAGGTCGCTGAAGCCGGCGCCCATCTCCCTGGCGTCGATCTGCGGCATCTTGACCGCGTCCAGGCCGGCCTCGACGAAGGTCCGGCCCACTTCCTCGGCGAGCGTCTCGGCGCGCTGATAGGCCCACACGAAGTTGTCGCCGACCGCGGTGGCGACCGCTTCCTCCAGCTCCGTGCCGATCTCCGCCCAGTGGTTCGTCGGGTCGACGTCGTCGATGACCTTCTCGGTGTGCTGGGTGATCGCACGGAAGCGGGCGCGCAGGTCGTGGTCGATGTCCGACGTCAGGTCCGCGATGCCGTCGTTGAGCACCTGCTGCCACAGCGCGGTCTGCTGCAGGGCGTCCTGGGCCTCGTCCTTGCGCCGTTCCAGTTCGTCGGTGAGCCGATCCCTGGCGTCGGGGTCGTTGAGGGCCGACAGCTCGGAGTCCACCTTGAGCGTCAGGTGCTCGGCGGCCGAACGGACCTCGGCGAGTACCTGGTCGCGGATCCGGTCGTTCTGCCGGGACAGCACGGTGTCGCTGAGAAACTTGATGATCGCCGGGAAGTTCGATTCCTCGTTGAGCTCCTTGTCGCCGTGCGTGAGCGCGTGGCCGCGCAGCAGCGCTGATGCGGGGATCAGTGGGATCGGCAGGCCGGCGCGCTGCAGATGGGCCTGGTTGGCCGCGACGATCTGGCGCCAGTGCGGATACAGGTCGGTCTTCGTCGCGACAACGGCTGTCACCGGGCAGATTTCGTAGGCCTGGCGGATGAAGGTCATCTCGGGCTCAGTGAATTCCTGGCTGGTGTCGCTGATCATCAACATGGCGTCGGCGTCGGGCAGCAGGCCGAGCGTGGCCGACAGGTGGGGCTGCCCGTGGCCGCCGACGCCGGGGGTGTCGATGAACGCCAGGCCGTGCTTGAGCAGCGGGCTGTCGGCGGTGACCTCGACCCGCAGCACCTCCCGGCCGCCGGCTTCCGGAGCGCGACGCAGATCCGTGGTGAGGCTCGCGGGCGGGATCGGGATGACCGCGGGCTCGCCCCCGTCGGGCGCGGCCACGATCAACTGCGCCGTCACCTGTTCGGAATAGGACACCACGGTGGCGAGCACGGTGGTCTCGTCGTCGCCGACGCGTGACACCGGAACGTTGAGCAACGAGTTGAGCAACTGGCTCTTGCCCTGCTTCAGCTGGCCGGCGATGACCACCCGGATCTGCGGGTCGGCGATGCGCACCCGCGCCCGATCGAGCCGCTCCGCCAGGTCACCGCGCTCGTTCGTCTCGGCGATCTTCTTGGTGTGGTCGATCAGCTCGAGGATGACCTTCACCTTGCGGGGGTCACTGGGTTGCGTCATGGTGCCCCTACGGTAGACGCGCCAACTGGCGGGGACCGGAATCGATCCCCGCCAGTTGCGCTGTGCGGTCGTGCGTGTCGATCAGAACAGGTGGTTGTCGACGTGGGTGTCGACCTGCGTACCGACGTGCTGCACGGAGTTGTCGTCGTGGCTGGCGTCGACTGTCCCGTGCGTGTGATCCAGCTGAGTCGCGTCCCCACCGAACGAACTGGCGGAGTGGTCGTCGACATTGCCGACGGACACCGGGGCGTGCGACTGCGTCGCGTCGACGTTGTTGGCGTCATGGCCGGCCGACTGGTTGTTGCTGGCGGTGTTCTGCGTCGGGGCGATGATCACGCCGCCGCCGGAACCGCCTGCCGCACCGCCGCCGTCACCGCCGTCACTGCCGACGCTGATCAGGCCGCCGCCACCGTAGCCGCCGTGGCCGCCGGCTGCGCCGCCACCGCTGGTGTCGATGTCGCCGACCTGGGTGGTCTGGCCGCTGCCGGTGTTGGTGGCAACGTCGCCGCCCGCACTGGTGTTCACATCGTGGCTGCTGTCGTGCAGGTCGTTGTTCTTCCCGCCTGCCTGCACGTTGGAGCCCTGCCCGGCGAAGACGTCGCCGGTGTTGGCGCCACTGTTGTGATCGCCGACGACGTTCCCGTCACCGTGCACGCTGGTGGTGTCGATGTCGCCTGAGTTGCCGGTGTTGACGACTGCGCCGTTGGAGGCGTTGATGTCGCGGCTGAAATCGAAATCCAGGTCGAAGTTGCCGACGCCCTGCTGGACATCTTCGCCGGCCCGCGGGCTGCCGATGTCGTTATGGCTGGCCAGGTCCGTGCTGTTGTGGCTGGCGAAGTCCGTCTGGGGGGCGAACGTCCGCTGCGGCGCGAAGGTCAGGCCGCTGTTGTCGGCGACCGTGTGCTGCAGTGCCTGGATCGGGTCGGCCCCGTAGACGGCGGCGGGCGCGACGATCGCGGATGCGGCCTGCGTCAGCTGAGCCTGCGTGACCGCGGTGCCCATGGCCTGCGAGGCCGCCTGCGTCGGGTTGGCGACGAAGGCGCGGACATCGTTGGGGTCGGCGCCGGGGCGGGTGAGGCCGAGGAGCCAGTCGAACAGGAAGGAGATGGGGTTGGACATCTTCGTGCCTTTCCGTGCGGGTTGTGCGGTGGTCGTCACCGGGCTTGTCCGGCGATCTGGGAACTACGTTATGGACCCGGCGCCCGGGCGCAAACGGGGTCGACTCCCATCCCTAGGTGACCCCATGCCGGGATCTAGGGGGTGCCCCGATTAGGGGATTAGGGGGTGATTGGGGATGGTGGCGTTCATCGAGGTCAACGAGTTGTTGGGCATACGACAACGGCGCGGCCGTCGATGGCCGCGCCGTTGTCGAGAAACCGGTGGAGCTAGTCGAAGATGTCGAACCCGGCGTCGCCGGCATCCAGGTGGTGCTGGGCGTCGTCGACGACCGAGTGCCAGTCGGTGTCGGTGGCATCGCCGACGAAGGGCCCGTCATCGATGATTCCGTGTGTGAGCTGCGTGGACGGATCATCGACGTCGGCCAGCATCGGAACGTCGGCGTCGTGCAGGGCATCGACACCCGCGTGCAGCGAGTCGGCGGGTTGCTCGATGACGTTGGCTGCGATGCTGTGCCCGTCGTCGATTGCCGGTACCGACAGATGATCGTCGAACGCGTCGAACGCCGCGGTCGCCGCTCCGCTGGTCCAGACGTTGCCGGCCGAGTCGCCCATGAGCGCGTCGACTCCGGTGGCCGGCGCTGCCATCGGCAGCGACTCCGACACGACCGGGATGAGGGCGTTGACGTCGGCACTGGTCACGCCGACCAGGTTGGCGGCGTGGATGGCCTGCCCGGGATCGGCGGCATACTGCGCGGCGGCTTCGGGGTCCCGCACCAACGACATGACGAAGTCGAGTAGCGGGTTTGCCATCGCGCACCTACCTTCACATCGGGATTGCTTCGGGCGACAGCCCGTCGGTGCTCTGATGCTATCCAGGGGCGGGTGGCTGTGTGATCGGTGTGAAACCCGCCTCCGCAGCCGACGCGTTAGGGGACTCGCCGTTAGGGGTTTGGCAACACTAGGGGGATCTACCGTGTGCCCGCCCCGCCGGCCGCTATCGTGATGGGCGGCCGACGACAGGGAGTTTGCATGAGCGACGCTCTTGGGTTGTCCGTGGGGGCGACCAACCTGGTCGCCGCGCGCGTCGGCAGACCGCCCGTGATGCGCCGATCGGTGCTCACGCTGTTCGCCGACCGCGCTCCCGAGGCCGGTGTTCCCGCCGAGAACACTGCGCTCGACCGACCCGGCGTGGTGCTGGCAGGGTTCGTCGAACGCGTCGGTGACCCGGTGCCGCTGGTGGCCGAGGACGGCAGCTCCCACCGCGCCGAGGCCGTGCTGGCCGACGCCCTCGACGCCATGGCCGCCACTGTGGGCGGCGGCCGGCCCGTCGCCATTGCGGTGCCCGCACACTGGGGGCCGGCGGTGACCGGTGCGCTGCGCGGCGCCCTGCGGGACAAACCGAACCTGGCGCCGGGCGGCGTGCCCGCGGCGCTGATACCGGACTCCGTGGCGGCGCTGACCGCGCTGCGGGCCGCGCCCGGATTGCCCGCCGGCGTGGTGGCGCTCGTCGACCTCGGTGGCAGCGGGACAAGCATCACCCTCGCCGACGCCCGCGCGGCCCTCGCTCCGATCGGCGAAACCGTCAGATATGCCGACTTCTCCGGCGACCAGATCGACCAGGCGGTGCTCAACCACCTCATCACCGGTGTCGCCGACGCGAGCAACGCCGATCCGGCAGGCACCGCGGCGGTCGGCTCATTGGTCCGGCTGCGCGACGAGAGCAGGCAGGCCAAGGAACGCCTTTCGGCGCAGACCGCCACCGCGGTGCCCGTCGATCTGCCCGGTTTCCGGTCCGACGTGCGGCTCACCCGCACCGAGCTCGACAACCTGATCGCCGGCCCATTGGCAGGTCTGCTCGCCGCGCTTCGAGAAACCCTGCAGCGCAACAACATTCCCGCCGCGAATCTGGCCGCGGTGGCGACTGTCGGTGGCGGTGCGGGCATCCCGCTGGTCACCCAACGACTGTCCGAACAGTTCCGTGTCCCGGTCATCACCACACCGCAGTCGCAGCTGAACGTGGCCGCAGGTGCGGCGCTGCTCGCCGACCAGGACCTGTCCGCCGACGCACCGACCGGGTTGTCGACCGCGGCCGACGCGGCGACGGGCATCGCCCCAGCCGCCTGGGCGGCGGGCGCGGCCGGTGTCGCCGCGAGCGAGTCGGCAGCAGACGGCGCAGCGTCGGCGACGTTTCGCGCGCTGGCGTGGTCGCAGGACGATGTGGCAGCCAACGAACCGGTGGCCTACACCGGCGCCGACTACAGCGCCCCGACGTCTACTCCGGCCCGACCGGTGCACGGCCCGCGATGGACTTCGCGCCAGGCGAGGACCCACCCTACGAGGCCGAGCCTGCCCCGCTGCCCTGGTACAAACGGCCGCCGATCCTGTTCGGGGCCGCCGCGGCGGCCGCGCTGCTCGCGATCGGCGGCTTGGCGATAACGCTGACCGGCAACAGCGGCGTGCTGGGCCCGGTCACCGAGACGAGCACGACCTTCTCGATCGGCCCGTCGACAGAGCCTCCGCCGACATCCGCTGCGCCGCAGACGGTCACGGTGACGGGGTCGAACGGCCAGCCGACCACCTCGATCGTGCCGCCGCCACCTCCTCCGCCGTCGTCGAGCACCACGACCACCACTTCTCCGACCACGACGTCGTCCACCACCACCACGACGACGACGACCACCACCACGACGACGACGACCACCACGAGGACCACGACGACCACCGCCACCACCTCGACGACGACGTCGCCGCCGGTACCCAAACCGCAACCAGAGCCCAAGCCTGATCAGCCCGCCGGTGGGGCGTAGCGGGCGACAGCATGGCAAGGTCCTCGCCTGAAGCACTGACCGACATTCCGCCGGCCGCCCGCGAGGCCGTCTCGGCGCTGATCGCCGCGCCGACCGAGCCGGTGCGGATCCTGGTCGTCGGCGGTATCGGCACGGGCAAGACCTCTGTGCTCGCAATGGTGCGGAATGCGTTGCGGTCGGCAGGTGTGACGGTGCTGACACGAGCGCCGCGGGCGGACGACGACCCGGCCGCGGCCATCGTGATCGACGACGCTCACCTGCTCGACGACGACGAGCTCGATCAGCTCGCCGAGCGCGTGGCCGATTCCTGCTCGACGATCGTCGTCTCGGCCGAACCCCTCGCCCAGCGGCAGGCACTGCGGGGGCTGGCCACCGCGCTCGAACGCCAGAATCCGGTGATCTCACTCGGCTCACTGAACCCGTCCGACGTCACCGAAGCCGCCGCCCGGGCGACTGGTAGCCCGCCGTCAGCGGAAGTCGTTCGGGCCCTCACTCTTTCGACCGCCGGCCTACCGTTTCTGCTCCGTCCCGCCATCGCCGCCGCGGTATCGCCCAACGGCGAGCCTGCGGCGAACGCCATCGTCGAGGCGGCCAGTTACACGTTGATCGAGCGGCTGCGCCGGGTCGAGGAGCCGGTACTCGACACGCTGCTGGTGTCGTCGCTGAGCCCGGGACTGGGCCCCGACGACGTCGCAGCCGCCCTCGGACTCGGATCCGATGAGGCGCAACGGTTGGTGGACCGTGCCCGCGCCAGCGGACTTATCGAGCCGTCGCACCGCCAACCCTTTCTGAGGTCGGTCCACCTCGCTATCGCGGCCATCCTCGGTGCGGCCCGCCATCACGACATCGAGCTCGCGCTGCTGCGCTCACAGATCCAATTGACAACGCTGACAACAGATCTCGCTCTGAGGATCGCCGACCACGGGTTGCGCGACGATCGGCTCGCCACCGCACTGGCCGACTTGGCCAACCATCATCGAAGCCAACCGGTCAAAGCGGCTCAGCTCTATCGGGCGGCAGCCGAAGCGGGGGCGACCGCCGTCAGCGCCAGGCTCGCCGACGCACTGGCGATGACGGGCGACTGTGCGACAGCGAGCCGGTTGACCGACGAGCTACTCGCTTCCGACGACGCCGCCGAGCGCGCCGCGGCTGTCCGTATCGCGGCGAGCATCGCCGCACACGACGGCAGCGCCGCCCAAGCCGCCGATCTGTTCCGCTGGCTGGGGCCCTACCCCGATGCGTTCATCAGTGCCGCGAACACGGTCGTGTCGATCGCAGCGGGCGACACGAAGGCCGCCCGCGCCGCGTTGAGCACCGAAACAGCCGGTCCCCCAACGTCTACCGCGCGCGCGGCACACAGCCTGGCCGAGGGACTGCTGCTGTCACTGGACGAACCGTTCCCCGTCGCCATCGCCCGCCTCGGTCAGGCCATGATGACCGAACATCAACAGCCGGGCGTCGCGCCGGACACGCCGGCCGCACTGGTCACACTGGCGGCCTTGCACGGCGGCGACCCGGTCCGTGCCCGCAGCGTCATCGGGCGTGCGGTGCGCGCGGGCGGCGAGGAGGGCACCTTCGCGGCTCACCGGCACCGGTTGCTTCTCGGCTGGGTGCGGATGCAGGACGGTCAGCTGGGTCAGGCGACGGCGGATGCCGCTTCTGCGGGCGACGCCCCGCTGCATCGCCGCGACGCGCTCTGGGCGGCGGCCCTGAACACCGCCATCGCGCGCCGCAACGGTGACGGCGGAGCGGTTCACAAGCATTGGTACGCCGCCATGGAAGTGCTCGCCGAATACTCCGTCGACCTCTTCACGTTCCTTCCGCTCGGCGAATTGTGGGTCGCTGCAGCCAGATTGCGGCAGGTCGACCGTCTGCAACACACACTGAACGAGGCGTTCGCACTGCTCGCCTCGTTGGGGAACCCGGTGCTGTGGTCGGTGCCCCTGCATTGGGCCGGCGTGCACGCCGGAATTCTCTCCAACTCGCCGGAGGCCGTTGCGCCGCACGGCCACGCGCTGACGGCCGCGGCGGGCACGAACGCGTTCGCGAAGGCGCTCGCCGGCGCGGGACGGACCTGGCTTCGCGTGCTGGCCAACCACGTGGACGTCGACGAGGTCACCGCCGCGGCCCGGTCGCTGGCGCAGTTCGGGCTCACCTCCGACGCCACCCGGTTGGCCGGCCAGGCGGCACTGCAGACCCCTGACGGGCGGGTGTCCGGCGCGATGTTGCAGTTGGCCCGCGACCTCAAGCTGACCGCCGCCGTCGACGACGGTCCCGGTGTCGAACCGCAGCCGGCCTCGCCGGCCCCGACGGGTTCGCCGCGCCAGCAGTCGTCGCGGCTGTCCGACCGCGAGCGCGAAGTGGCCGAACTGCTGCTGCTGGGCATGCCGTACCGCGACATCGGCAGCCAGTTGTTCATCTCGGCCAAGACCGTCGAGCACCATGTGGCCCGCATCCGCCGCAGGCTGGGTGCGGAGTCGCGCTCGGAGATGATCTCGATGCTGCGGGCGATGCTGGCCACTCCCGGCTGATCCGGCGCCGGAATCCCCTAACGGACTCCCATCCCCTAATCGAGTTCCCCCACGGGCCTCGCCCGAGCACCGGGGTGAGCACCGATCCGCGCCGCCGTCACCTCGGCTTAGGGTCGGTCAAGTGGTTCTGTCACCAAGCGACGCAGAGGTGGGCATGTCGAACACGCAAGGCGGCCGGGCCGATTCGCTCGGCCTGGCCGTTGGGGCCACGAATCTTGCGGGCATGGGCGCAGGGCAACGAGCGGTCATCCGCCCCGCGGCGGTGACGGTGGGCCGGGGGCTGACGCTTACCGGCTTCGTCGACCGCGTCGGGGATCCCATTCCGTTGGTCGCCCATGACGGCTCCGCCCACAGGCCCGAGATGCTGCTGGCCGAAGCGCTCGACGGCGTCGCGCACAATTCCGCCGTGACCGCGGTGTCCGACGTGGCCGTGGCGGTGCCCGCACACTGGCGGGCGTCGATGGTCGATGCGCTGCGCGGCGCGTTGCGTAGCAAGCCGGGACTGGCGCGGTCCCCACTGATCTCCGATGCCGCAGCCGCGGTGACGGCGCTGCGTTCCAACCCCGGACTGCCCACGGCGCGGTGTCATCGTGTTGTGCGACTTCGGTGGCAGCGGATCCAGCATCACGCTGGTCGACGCGGGCGCCGATGACGCACCCATCGGACAGACCGTCCGAGTGCCCGACTTCTCCGGTGACCAGATAGATCAGGCCGTGCTGGCGAAGGTCGTCGCGGAGGTCCGCGCGGCTTCCGATGCCGATCCCGCGGGCACCGCGGTGGTCGGGTCGCTCTCGCGGCTGCGCGCCGAGTGCAGAGCCGCCAAAGAACGGCTGTCGGACGAGACGGCCACCCGGATCGCCGTCGACCTGCCCGGGCTCCAGACCACCGTCCGGATGACGCGGACGGAGCTCGAGACCCTGATCGACGGGCCGCTGACCGCGTTCATCGCCGTCCTCGTGGACACCTTGCAGCGCAACCGCATTCCGCCGGCCCGGGTTACTGCGGTTGCGACGGTCGGCGGGGGTGCCCGCATCCCACTCATCACCCAGCGGCTGTCCGAGCACCTTCGCGCCTCTGTGGTCACCACACCGCAGCCACAGTTCGCGGCCGCAGACGGTGCCGCGCTGATCGCGCACCGCGGTCAGACCGTTGAGACGGCGACTGCCATGGCTCCGGCGGCACCGGCGACCGCGACCGTCGCCGCGGCTGCGTTCGCGGGCGGCGGCGCTCCAGCCGTCGGCGCACTGGCCTGGTCCGAAGTCGAGGAAATCGAAGACCGCTACGTCGCCTCGCCGGTCGAGAGCCGGCCCGAGGTCAACTTCCGGCATGACGAGTGGGAGGAGCCGGCCGACGCGCCCCGACGCAGCCCGGTCCTGCTTCTCGCGCTGGCCGGGGCTGCCGTCGTAGTCGCCGCGGCGGTTTTCGGCCTGACGGCTCTCACGCGGGACACCACCGCTGTTCCGGCAGGCACCTCCGCGGGCATCGCGCCCGCACCGGCACCCGTGGCCGAGGTCCCGGCCCCCGCGGCGGATGCTCCGGCGCCCGCCCAGGCGCCGGAGGTGACGACCGTCCTCGTGCGGCCCCAGCCACAGGTCGCATCGCGACGGCAACAACAGCCGCCTGCTGCTGCAACGGCGCCGCAGCCGGCACCGCAGCCCGCACCGGCAGAACCTGCGCCCGCTCCGCCGGCACCGCAGCCGGCACCGGCAGAACCGGCACCCGCACCTGCGCCTGAAAACCCGGCACCCCCGAGCGACCCGGGCACGGGAACTCCGCCGAGCGACCCCGGCGCTGGCAGTGGCACCGGCACGGGCGGAAGTGGAACCGGCACCAGCACCGGCGGGAGCGGAACGGGGACCGGCGGCGGCACTGGCGCAGGCGGAGGCGCGAGCTCCGGAGGCACAGGCGCGGGCGGCGCAGGAGGGACAGGCACGGGCACCGGCAGCGGCGCCGACGCGGGCACAGGTTCAGGTTCCACTGGTTCGGCAAAGACACCCCTGCTGCCCGGTCTGATCCCGATCCTGCAGCCCGGCGCTTAGGTTAGGTCAGCCTGTGTAGCAGGCTTTCCCGGCGAGATGCAACTATGAGCAGGCATCGAGCATAAGTTACCGACGGGTAACTTCAGATAAGTTACCCCTGGGTAACTTACGCACCGGGAGGCACGCGGGTGGACACCCATACCCTGATCAGGCTCGTCGTCGGACTCGGGATGACAGCGCTCGTGCTGGTTTTCGCCGCCCGTCGCGCCCTCTGGCTGACGACCCTGATCCGGTCGGGCCAGAAAACCGCGGACGAGCAGGGCCGCAAGGACAACCTCGGCACTCGCATCACCACCCAGGTGAAGGAAGTGTTCGGGCAAACCCGGCTGCTGAAATGGTCGATTCCCGGCCTAGCGCACTTCTTCACGATGTGGGGCTTCTTCATCCTCGCGTCGGTGTACCTCGAGGCATACGGCCTGTTGTTCGTCCACAACTTCCACATTCCGCTCATCGGCCGGTGGGACGTACTCGGCTTCCTGCAGGACTTCTTCGCCGTCGCCGTGCTGCTGGGTATCGCGACGTTCGCCGTCATCCGGTTGCGCACCGAACCGAAAGAGCACGGCCGCGACTCGCGGTTCTACGGGTCTCATACCGGCGGCGCCTGGCTGATCCTGTTCATGATCTTCAACGTCATCTGGACCTACGCACTCGTGCGCGGGTCGGCAGTGAACACCGGCAACCTGCCCTACGGCAACGGTGCGTTCTTCTCGCAGCTGATGGGGCTGGTGCTGAACCCGCTGGGTCCGACCGCCAACGAGTGGATCGAAACCATCGCGCTGCTGCTGCACATCAGCGTGATGCTGATCTTCCTGTTGATCGTGCTGCACTCCAAGCACCTGCACATCGGCCTTGCCCCGCTCAACGTCACCTTCAAGCGGTTGCCGAACGCCCTGGGTCCGCTGCTCCCGGTGGAGTTCAAGGGCGAGCCCGTCGATTTCGAGGATCCCGCAGAGGACGCCGTGCTGGGTCGAGGCAAGATCGAGGACTTCACCTGGAAGGGCTATCTCGACTTCACCACCTGCACCGAGTGCGGACGCTGCCAGTCCCAGTGCCCTGCGTGGAATACCGGAAAACCGTTGTCGCCCAAGCTCGTCATCATGAACCTGCGGGATCACCTCTTCGCCAAGGCGCCCTACATCCTCGGCGACAAGGAGTCGCCGCTGGAGAACACGCCCGAGGGCGGCCTCGGCGAAGAGCTGCGCGGCGAAAAGCACAGCGAGGAGCACTCGCACGAGCACGTCCCGGAGTCCGGCTTCGAGCGCATCATGGGATCGGGCCCGGAGCAGGCCACCCGTCCGCTGGTCGGCACCGCCGAACAGGGTGGCGTGATCGACCCCGATGTGCTGTGGTCGTGCACCACCTGCGGCGCCTGCGTCGAGCAGTGCCCGGTCGACATCGAGCACATCGACCACATCGTGGACATGCGCCGCTACCAGGTGATGATGGAGTCGGAATTCCCCGGCGAGCTCGGCGTGCTGTTCAAGAACCTCGAGACCAAGGGCAATCCCTGGGGGCAGAACGCCAAGGACCGCACCAATTGGATCGCCGAGGTCGACTTCGACGTGCCGGTGTTCGGCCAGGACGTCGACTCGTTCGAGGGATACGAGTATTTGTTCTGGGTCGGCTGTGCCGGCGCCTACGAGGACCGTGCCAAGAAGACCACCAAGGCCGTCGCCGAACTTCTCGCGATCGCCGGCGTGAAGTATCTCGTGCTCGGCGAGGGCGAGACATGCAACGGCGACTCGGCCCGCCGGTCCGGCAACGAGTTCTTGTTCCAGCAGTTGGCCGCCCAGAACGTCGAGACGCTCAACGGTCTGTTCGCAGGCGTGGAGCGGGTGGACCGCAAGGTCGTCGTCACCTGCCCGCACTGCTTCAACACGTTGGGCCGCGAATACCCGCAGCTGGGGGGCAACTACACGGTGCTGCACCACACGCAGCTGCTGAACCGGTTGATCCGGGACAAGAAGCTGGTGCCGGTTTCCCCGGTCGGTCAGGACATCACCTACCACGACCCGTGCTACCTCGGTCGGCACAACAAGGTCTACGAGGCGCCACGCGAGCTCATCGGCGCTTCGGGCGCCAAGCTCACCGAGATGCCCCGCCACGCCGACCGCGGATTGTGCTGCGGTGCAGGCGGTGCCCGCATGTGGATGGAAGAACACATCGGCAAGCGGGTGAACCACGAACGCGTCGAGGAGGCGCTGGACACCGGCGCGTCCAAGATCGCCACCGGCTGCCCGTTCTGCCGCGTGATGATGACCGACGGCGTCGACGACCGTGCCGAAGCCATGGGCAAGGAAAAAGCCGAGGTGCTCGACGTCGCGCAGCTGCTGCTCGGCTCGATCGACACGAGCTCGATCACCCTGCCCGAAAAGGGTACGGCTGCAAAGGAAGCCGAGAAGCGCGCGCCGGAGGTCGAGGCGTCGACGGCGACCGTCGAAGCCCCGCCGGCCAAGACCGAAGAAGCCAAGCCCGCCGCAGAGGCCAAGCCTGCCGCGGCGAGCGACACCAAGCCGGTGACCGGACTCGGCATCGCGGGTGGTGCTAAGCGGCCGGGCGCCAAGAAGTCGGCTCCTGCCGCCGAGGCGAAGACGGAAGCACCCACGGAAACACCGGAGGCGCCCGCCAAGCCCGCGCCCGAGGCGGCACCTTCCAAGGGTCTGGGCATCGCCGCGGGCGCACGCAGGCCCGGCGCCAAGAAGGCACCGGCGAAGGCTGCACCCAACGAGGGCGAGGCCACCGTCACGCAACCGCCGAACGTCGATCCCGACAAGGCCCAGCCGGGTGCCAAGACCGACACCGCCGACTCGGATCTCGGCGTGGCGGACAAACCCCAGCCCGAGGTCAAGGGCCTGGGCATCGCCGCGGGCGCACGCAGGCCCGGCGCCAAGAAGACAGCCGCTGCGCCCGCCGCCAAAACCGCTGCGCCCCAGCCGGAGCCCGAGGTCAAACCCGCTGCGCCCCAGCCAGAGGCCGAGGGCAACGGCGAGAAGCCGCAAGAACCCGCAGCGCCGGTTAAGGGCCTCGGCATCGCCAAGGGTGTGCGCCCGCCGGGTAAGCGCTGACGCCTGCCGGACATCACGGCCCGGTCTCGATCGCGAATTCAATTTGCCATCGGTGAGACCATGGAGGGCGTGACCACCCATCAGGTGCCGTGGCATGCGACGGGCCACCATCCGCGGCAGCGCACCTTCACCCAGTCGTCGAAGCTGCAGGACGTCCTGTATGAGATTCGCGGGCCGGTGCATGAGCATGCGGCGCGGTTGGAGGCCGAGGGTCACCGGATCCTGAAGTTGAACATCGGTAATCCGGCGCCGTTCGGGTTCGAGGCTCCCGATGTGATCATGCGCGACATGATCGCTGCGCTGCCCCAGGCGCAGGGCTATTCCGATTCCAAGGGCATCCAGGCCGCCCGCCGCGCGGTGTTCACCCGCTATGAGTTGGTCGAGGGCTTCCCCCGCTTCGACGTCGACGACGTGTTCCTGGGCAACGGCGTGTCGGAGTTGATCACGATGACGCTGCAGGCGTTGTTGGACAACGGCGATCAGGTCCTGATCCCGGCGCCGGACTATCCGTTGTGGACGGCGTCGACGTCGCTGGCCGGAGGCACGCCCGTGCACTACCTGTGCGACGAGACCGCCGGCTGGGCCCCCGATATCGCCGATCTGGAGGCCAAGATCACCGACCGCACCAAGGCGCTGGTGGTGATCAACCCCAACAATCCCACCGGCGCGGTGTACAGCCGCGAGGTCCTCGAGCAGATGGTCGCGCTGGCCCGCAAGCATCAACTGCTGCTGTTGGCCGACGAGATCTACGACAAGATCCTCTATGACGACGCCACCCACGTCTCGGTGGCGTGCCTGGCCCCGGATCTGCTCACCTTGACCTTCAACGGGCTGTCGAAGGCATACCGGGTGGCCGGCTACCGGTCGGGGTGGCTGGTGATCACCGGGCCCAAAGACCACGCCGCCAGCTTCATCGAGGGCATCAGCCTGCTGGCCAACATGCGGTTGTGCCCCAATGTGCCCGCCCAGCACGCCATTCAGGTCGCCCTCGGCGGTCATCAAAGCATCGAGGACCTGGTACTGCCCGGCGGGCGGTTATTGGAGCAGCGCGACATCGCGGTGGCCAAACTCAACGAGATCCCCGGGCTGTCGTGTGTCAAACCCCAAGGCGCGCTGTATGTCTTCCCGCGCCTGGATCCCGAGGTGTATGACATCGCCGACGACGAACAACTGGTGTTGGACCTGCTGCTGCAGGAGAAGATCCTGGTCACCCAGGGCACCGGGTTCAACTGGCCCACCCCCGATCACCTCCGCATCGTCACCCTGCCCTGGGCCCGCGACCTCACCAACGCCATCGAACGACTCGGCAACTTCCTGGTCAGCTACCGCCAGTAAAGGTTGACAGCAACAGTCCCTAACCTTGTGCCGGTGACGCACTCGCGTGGCCTCCACACCCTGCATGATCCTTCGCCGGTGGGGCCGTTGGCCGCCAAAGTCGTCGTGGGCATCCTCGTGGCCATCGGCGTCGCGGTCGTGGCGGGCGCGGCCCTGCTGTGGCCCCGCCAGGAGAAGGTCGACATCCCGCTGCCCTTCCAGAACGCTGCCGGCGCAGCGGTGACCACCGAGGCCGGGCAGGTGCTGTCGACCGGCAAGGCGGCCTGCGGCGGGCTCGACGTCGGTGCCGTGATCACCAGGACGGAGCCGTCGGCCGGAGCGAAGGATGCGCCGTGCGTCCACGCGCTGGTAACCATCGAGTCCGGACCCAACGCCGACGCCATGACGGTGCTCGAGTTCAGCAGCGGGCCAGGTCAGCCGGTCCTCGCGCCGGGCGACGACATCCGTGTCAGCAGGCAGGTCGATCAGTCCGGAACCACCACGTATGCGTTCTACGACTACGAGCGCACCTGGCCGCTGGTGGCACTGGGCGTGGCCTTCGCCGTCGTCATCGTCGCGGTGGCCCGCTGGCGGGGACTGCGCGCGCTGGCCGGCATCGTGGTCGCGTTATTGCTTGCTGCTGTATTGTCCTGGGGTGCAATCGATCTGGCGCATCTGACCGGCCTCTCGGACGACCAGAACAACGAGGTTGCCGCGTACCTTGGCGACGTGTCGATCTCGGGGCTGCTGCTGGCCGGCTTCATCATCGGCTCGCTCGGCGTGCTGAACGACGTCACTGTCACCCAGGCGTCGACGGTTTTCGAGCTGGCCGAGGTCATCAGGGCAGCACTCGTCGCGGGATCTTCACGAGCGCCATGCGCGTCGGCCGCGACCACATCGCCAGCACGGTCTACACGCTGGTGCTGGCATATGCCGGCATCGCGCTCGCGCTGTCGGTGCCGCTGACCACGGCGATCGCTGCCGTGCTGGCCTCGCCCGGTGGTGCTACTGACGTTCCAGCAGCTCCAGCAGGTAGGCGCCGTAACCGGACTTGAGCAGCGCATGCGCCCGCTGTGCGAGCTGGTCGTCGTCGATGAAGCCGACGCGCCACGCCACTTCCTCGGGCACGCTGATCTTCAATCCCTGCCTGCGTTCGATGGTGCGCACGTAATCGCTGGCGTCCAGCAGCGAGTCGAAGGTGCCGGTGTCCAGCCACGCCGTGCCGCGGTCGAGGACTTCGACGGAGAGCCGACCCTGGTTCAAATAGGCCTGGTTGAGCTCGGTTATCTCGTACTCACCGCGCACCGACTTCTTCAGCGAACGCGCGATCTCGATGACGTCGTTGCCGTAGAAGTACAGGCCGGGCACCGCGTAGTGCGACTTCGGCGTGGCCGGCTTCTCCTCGATCGACAGCGGGGTGCCGTCGGCGGCAAACTCGACAACGCCATACGCCGACGGGTCGGCGACGCGGTAGGCGAAAATGGCTCCGCCACTGACGTTTTGGAACCTGCGCAGGCTGGTGCCCAACCCCGGGCCGTAAAAGATGTTGTCACCCAACACCAGAGCGACGGAGTCCGACCCGATGTGCTCGGCACCGATGACGAATGCCTGCGCGAGACCGTCGGGCTCATCCTGCACCGCGTAGGTGAGGTTGATGCCGAACGCCGAACCGTCGTCGAGCAACCTGCGAAAGTTCGGCGCGTCGTCGGCGGTCGTGATGACCTGGATATCGCGGATGCCGGTCATGATCAGCGTCGAGAGCGGGTAGTAGATCAGCGGCTTGTCGTAGACGGGCATTAGCTGCTTGCTGACGCCCATCGTGATCGGGTACAGACGCGTGCCCGATCCGCCGGCCAGGATGATCCCGCGCATCAGCCCGCGAGGTCCTCTTCGGTCAGTTCGGTGGCCGCCAGGGCGGAGCGCAGGTCGGGGTGCCGGAATACCGAGGTGACGTGGTCGCGCACCACCCGGAACGCCACCGCATCGCCGTCCTGCTCCTCGGCGACGACCACTCCGTCGCGGACATAGATCCGGCCCGGGTCGGCCGCGGTGACGGCCATGGAGTCCGCCCACTCGCGCAGGGCCTCGTGCCCCTGGCCGGCGCCGTTGGTGTCACCGAACTCGATGTCGTCGCTCGACACCTGAACCAGGGTGTCGAAATCGCGCGCGTTGAGCGCGTCGTGCCAGGCGAGGACGGTCGCGATCTCCGAAGTCGTCATGGTGGAAACGTACGCCACTTAGAACGGCGTGCGGTTCAGCCACCCGTGCCAGATGCGTTCGTCGCCGAAGATCTCCAGGCCACCGTCGGCTGCGGTCTGGCGGCGCACGACGGCCAGCAGCAGATCCTTCGCGCTGCCGCGCAACGCGGCGTCACCCTTGCCGTGCTCATGCGACAAGGCGATGCCCTCGCCGGTGCCCGCGATCGTCCACTCCCCGGCTGCGCCCAGCCCGTCGTCGGTGGCATGCAGATGCAGCGTGCGCCCGGTGTCCAGCGGCGACGACTCGGCGCCTGCCTCGACAACGACGCGATCCAGCCACTCGCTGATCGCATCGGCGGCCACCTCGGGCGTCAGCTGGAACTCGGCACCGATCGCGATCGCCGCGTCGGCCCGGTGCACCGTCGCTTCGTGCAACCGGCGCCTGATCCACCATTTCGCGGGTCTGGGCCCGAGGAACGTCCACACCGCTGTGTCAGCCCCGACGGCGTCGACGGCGTCGAGGATGGACCGGGCGCCCGTGTTGAGCCAGTCGATGGCCGCGTCGGGATCGTCGGGCGGCTTTCCGTCGCGCACCTGTCGCGGGTCGAGCATGTCGTCGTGCCGCTCGCCGACGATCTGGGCTGCCCATCGGTTTCCGCGGCCGACGTGCCGGAACAGCTGCTTGACCGTCCAATCGGGACACGTGGGGACGGGGGTATCCGGGTCGGCGCTGCGAATGAGTTCGCCGAAGGCCGCTGTCTCGTCGACGAGTGCTGTGCTCAGGTCCACGTCACCACTCCTACTGGGCGGGTGTACTCATCGCGCGCGCGGTACCGAGGGTGAGCGGGAGCGACGACCAGCCGTGCAACACCCTGGTGTCGCGACGGCTGCCGCGGCCGGCCAGCCGGGCGTCGGGGAACCGCTCGAAGAAGGTGCGCAACCCGACCTCCCCTTCGGCGCGGGCAAGGGCCGCGCCGAGGCAGAAGTGCCTGCCTCCGGAGAACGACAGATGCTTGCCCGCGTTGTCGCGCTCGATGTCGAAGCGGTGCGGATCGGGGAAGACGTTCGGGTCGCGGTTGGCCCCGGCGAGGTGCAGGACGACGAGTTCACCCTGCCTGACCCTCGTTCCCGCCACGTCGACGTCCTTGCCGGCGATTCTCGCGCTCAACTGAACCGGGGACTCCAGCCGAAGAATCTCTTCGACGGCATTGGGCCACAGCTCCGGGCGCGCGGCCAGTGTCTCGAGGTGCTCCGGCGCATCGAGAAGCATCCGAATCCCGTTGCCCAGCAGGTTGACTGTGGTCTCGAAGCCGGCGGCCAGCACCAGACCGGCGAGGGCCTCCAACTCCTCGCTGTTGAGTCGCGGGCCTTCGTCGGAGGCCTTGATGATCTGGCTCATCAGGTCTTCCCCGGGTTCGCGACGCAGCTCCTGCAGGTGGCCGGAGAGCCAGCTGTTGAACCCCACGATGCCCTCGTGCACCTGCCGGAACTGCCGCCACGACAACCCGATGTCGAGGCTGGGCGCCCCCATCTCGCCGAAATGCAATATGCGGGAACGATCTTCGTCTGGCACGCCGAGGACATCACCGATAATGGCAACCGGCAGCTGCGAGCAGTAGCGGTCGACGATGTCGACCACGTCGGTGTCGCCCTCGAGCTGGTCGAGCAAGGTCGCCGCGGTCTGCTCGACGCGTTCCCGCAGCGTCGCAACGGCTCTCGGCGTGAACACCGACGACACCAGTTTGCGGTAGCGGGTGTGATCGGGTGGTTCCACCGACAGCAGCGATGGCGGCCGCAGCGGGTGGAGCAGGCCCGGGTCGGTCTTGCGGAAAACCCAGCGCAACGGCTTGGGCAGGTTGCCGCCCAGCTCGGTGACCCGGAAATCGTCGGAGCGCAGCAGCTCGTGGGCCACGCCGTGGTCGACGGTCATCAGCACGGCGCGACACCGGATGACCGGGCCGCGACTCCGCAGCTCGTCGGCGAAGGCGCCCGGGTTCTCTCTGACTGCGGGGTCAGCGATCAGCCGGGCCTGCGGATCACCGCTGCGAAGGCCCAACCGCGAGAGGCCACGCACGACGCCATGCAGGGCGAACCAACGGATTCGTTGCCTCATGGCGCCGAGCTTACGACTGCCGGCGTTGTTGGACAAGCGTCAAACAGCGCTGCTCCGGCCGAGCGCGTACGCGCGCCAACCCGCAGCGGTCCACTTCGCAGAGTCCAGGCAATTGCGGCCGTCCACAATGACTTTGGCGCGGACGGTGTCGGCCAGGTCGGCGGGTTCGAGCTCGACGAACTCGCGCCATTCGGTGAGCACCAGGACCGCGTCTGCGCGCTCACAGGCTTCGACGACCGAGGTCGAATAGTTCAGGGTCGGGAACAGCCGGCGGCTGTTCTCCATCGCCTTGGGGTCATAGACATTGACGGTCGCGCCGTTGAGCTGGAGCATGCCCGCGACGTTCAGCGCGGGTGAGTCGCGCACGTCGTCGGATTCCGGCTTGAACGCCGCGCCGAGCACGGCGACGTTGGCGCCCAGCAGCGAGCCGCACGCCTTCGTCGCCAGTTCGACCATCCGGGTGCGGCGGCGCATGTTGATGCTGTCGACCTCGCGCAGGAAGGTCAGCGCGTGGTTGGCGCCGAGTTCGCCTGCGCGGGCCATGAACGCGCGGATGTCCTTGGGCAGACAGCCGCCGCCGAAGCCGAGGCCGGCGTTGAGGAACCGACGGCCGATGCGCGGGTCGTAGCCGAGCGCGTCGGCGAGCATCGTCACGTCCGCATCGACGGCCTCGCACACTTCGGAGATGGCGTTGATGAACGAGATCTTGGTCGCGAGAAAGGCATTGGCCGATACCTTCACCAGTTCGGCGGTCTGCAGGTCGGTGAGCAGGAAGGGTGTGCCCTCGTCGAGCAGAGGAGCATATAGCTCACGCATGGCGGCCTCGGCGCGTGTCGAGTCGGCTTGCACTCCGAGGACGATGCGGTCAGGGTGCAACGTGTCGTGAACGGCGAAGCCTTCACGAAGAAACTCTGGATTCCAGGCGATTTCGACATCGACGCCGTCGGCGGCCAGCCCACGCGCCCTCGGACCGAGCTCGGCCGCGGTGCCGACGGGCACGGTCGATTTGCCGACGATCACCGCAGGGCGGCGCAGCCGGGGCACCAGGGCGTCGATGACGGCGTGCACATGACGCAGGTCGGCACCGTACTCGCCCTTCTTCTGCGGTGTTCCGACGCCGAGGAAGTGCACATCGGCGAACTCCGCGGCAGCGTCGTAGTCCGTCGTGAAATTCAGCCGGCCCGCAGCGAGGTTGTCCCTCAACATCTTTCGCAGACCGGGTTCGTAGAAGGGAATATCACCGGCGGCCAACTTGGCGACCTTGCCCGGATCGATGTCGACGCCGAGGACGTCGTGACCGAGTTCGGCCATTCCGGCGGCGTGCGTCGCGCCGAGATAGCCCGTGCCGAACACCGTGCATCGCATACTGCCTCTATATGCGGCTGCGATGAGCTAATTGCTAAGCGACACCAAGCGGTAAACCAACGCTGGGTAACCGGCTGGTGCCGTTGGCGCTACCGACGGCAGAAGATGAGGAAGCATTGACCCCCGCCGGATCCACCGCGCGAGCCGGAACCGCCGTCGCCGTATCGACCCGAACCCGAGCCCGGATAGCCGGGATAGCCGTCCGAACCCGAATTGCGGGAGCCGGGGTAACCACCCGACCCTGATCCCGAGCCGGGGTACTGCGGATACTGCGGCTGTTGCACCGGCGGATCGTCGGGAATCTGTTGCGACGGCTGCCATGGCGGGACCCAGACCGGCGGCCGCGGCGGGTAGTACACCGGAGGCCGCTGCGGGTAATACGCCGGCGGGTTGTAGACCGGCGGCGACAGCACGGGAGGAACCACCGGGGCCGCCGGCACGGCTACCGGGGGGGCAGGCAGCACGGGTGCCGGCGGCGCGACCGGCGGAGGTGCCGGCAATGCCGCCGCGGGCGCGGGTGCGGGCTGCTCGACGAACACGGTCCGCGGCGCCTGTGCCGGGGCCTGCTGCACCACCGGCACCGGCGCCTTGATGATTTCCGGCGGCGGCGCGGCCGGCGCGGCCGGAGCAGGTGCGGGTGCGGGTGCGGGCGGCCGGAGCCAGCCGCTGGACCGGGTCGGGTGCGGCCTGGCTGGGGATGACCGGCGTTTCACCAGGGCTGGGCCGTTGGTCCACCGTCGGGCGGATACTCACGGCCAGTGAGATCACAAGCGCCACAACGCCGACCACGAAGATCGATGTCAGCGCGCTGCCGACGAGCAGGAACGGCTTGCGGCTCTCGTCCTCATAGGGTTGCTCCGGCTCGGGCGCCAGCTCGTCGAGTTCGTCGGAGTACGCCAGCGCGTCCGAATACGCTTCACCGCCACCGGCCGGCGCCATCTGGGTGGCCACCCCTGCCATCTGAGTTGCTACCCCTGCCATCTGGGTGGCCGCTCCGACGAGTTCCGGGTAGGCGCTGGCGGCGGTGGTGCCGTCATGGTCCTGCGAGTAGGCAAGACCCGCGGTGGAGGCCTCCATCTCGGGGGCATGCGCCGACGCGAGCGCCGCGCCGCGGGCGAGCGCGAGCTCGGGTTCGTCGGGCGCGCTGACCGGTAGCGTCACCAAGTTCTCGAGGTGGGCCTTCACGGCTGAGGCGTCGACGCCCGACCCGACGATGAACATGCCCTGCGGGGACGACTCCGCCGACTCGACGGACTTGGCCATCTCGGTGAGAACCGCCATAGCGTCGGAGTCGTGCAGGTCGCGACTGAGCATCTTGACCACAGACCCGTCCTCGGTCTGCACGACCGACAGGGTGGCGGTGTCCTTCTCGATGAACAGCAGCGCGGTGGTGTCGTATCCGATCGCCCGGCCGACGGCCTGGGCCAGCGACGCGGCGGCGTGGGTCGCGGAGACGAGCATGACGTCCTCGATGCCGCGGGCCTCCATGATGTCGCGCAGGGCCGCGGCATCGGAATGGTGGGTCCACGTCACACCGATCGACTTCAGATGGTGGCCGCTCGCGGCGGCGCTCTCCTGCGTTCCGAGCACTGCCGCCGCGACCTGTTCGGCCGCACCTGACGTTGCTGAGCCGTCGGGTGTATGGATATCGAAGACGTCGTGGTCGACGGTCACGCCATCGGCCTTTTCGCCCTCGACCAGCACCATGCGGACCGTCGTAGGTGTCATCGACACACCCAATACGATGTCCACTGACCCCTCCAAGTGTTTGCTATGTGATCTAGTCAACAGTTGCGACCTTGTTGCTCACGAGCCGACAACTTGTTACTTCATCGCCTCCACGGGAGGGGGCGTTACAGCCGACCGCATTTGCTGGCGGCGGTGAAGTCCCGGCCGGACCGTGACGGCCCGGATGCTCACCGAAGCCGTACACAAACCCTACTCGCGTCAACGAAAACCGGACGATCCGAGTTCAAATTCCCGTCGAGCGGGGCTCAGACCGACTTGATGAAATTCTGATACGACCGCGACGGCGTCGGTCCGCGCTGGCCCTGATATTTCGACCCGGCCTTCGCGCTGCCATAGGGGTTTTCGGACGGACTCGTCAGCCGCAGTAGGCAGAGCTGGCCGATCTTCATGCCCGGCCACAGCGTGATCGGCAGGTTGGCCACATTGGACAGCTCGAGCGTGATGTGTCCGGTGAAGCCAGGGTCGATGAAGCCAGCCGTCGAGTGCGTGAGCAGACCAAGCCGGCCGAGCGACGACTTCCCCTCCAGGCGGCCGGCGAGGTCCACGGGAAGGGAGCACCGCTCGAGTGTCGAACCCAACACGAACTCGCCGGGGTGCAGGACGAACGGCTCGCCCTCTTTCGGCTCGACGAGTGTGGTCAAGTCGTCCTGGCGCGTGGACGGGTCGATGTGGGTGTAGCGGGTGTTGTTGAACACCCGAAACAAATTGTCGAGCCGGACATCCACGCTCGACGGCTGCACCAGGCTCTCGTCGTAGGGATCGATGCCAAGACGTCCGGCGGCGATCTCGCCTCGGATGTCGCGATCTGAGAGCAGCACTCGACGAGCGTAGCCGCTGAGGGTGTTAGCCTTCGTGATCACCGGCGCAGGCCGGGCAAGCCGATGTAGTTCAATGGCAGAACATCAGCTTCCCAAGCTGAATACGCGGGTTCGATTCCCGTCATCGGCTCCACCCTGAGCAGCGGAAACGCTGTTCGAACGCGTTCGAAAACGGCCCTCAGTGTCACGACGATGTCACAACTCTCGGACAACTCGATTCAAAGTGTCACTGGCAGCCTTCAGGGCAGTGTCCTGCGAGTGCGCGTAAAGACGCATCGTCAGACTCGCGTCCTTGTGCCCGATCCACGCTGCGATCACAGCGACCGGAATCCCTTGCAGGTGCATCAGAGTCGCGCAAGTGTGCCGAGCGGCGTGCAGTTTGATGTGCCGCACCCCGGCAGCCTCGACCGTGTCCCGCCAATAGCGCGAGAGCACCGCCGCGCTGTACGGCTCGCCCACCTCGTTGCTCACGACGTACTCCCACGCGCCGCCGTCGGCACCCAGCGCCAGGCGCTCTCGGGCTTGCCGCGCTGAGGCCGACCGGAGCACGAACACCAACCGATCCGGCAGCGGCAGCGTGCGCCGCGAAGAGGCCGACTTCGGATCGTTCTCCACGGTCTTGCCGCCCGCACTCACCCGGTTGTTCGCGATGGTCAGCGTTCGACCTTCTAGGTCGACATCCGACCACCGCAGCCCGCCAATCTCGCCGCGCCGCAGACCTGACAGCGCCAACTCCCAGGCGTGCCCTATCCGGTTGCTGGCGATTGCAGCCAGCAGCGCGCTCACCTCGTCCTCGCTGTAGGTATCGACCACCCGGTGGGCCGATGCCACTCGGTCGACGTGCTCGGCGACGTTGCGTGGGACGAACCCTTGCTGCTGGGCGTCAGCAAGCACCTGACCGATCGTCGCGATGACCTTGTTGACCGCCGATCCCGACCAGGCCCGCCGCTTACGACCCTTGGCGGTCGTCGTGCCGCCCGCGACGAGATCGGTCACCAGCGCGTCGATGTGAGCCTTCGTGAGACGCTGCACCGGCAGATCACCGTGACGCTCCCGCAGCGGCGCTAGGTCATACGCCAACTTCGACAGTGACGTAGCGCGCAGGTTGTGACGCCCTGCGACGTAGTCAGCGCACACCCGCTCGACGGTGACCGGTGATCGCGCCACGAACACGCCTTTGGCCGCTGTGTCGCCGACCTCGGCCAGCGCATCGCGGGCCAGCTTCTCGGTGGCGAAGCGCCGGCGCACTTGCTGGCGCTTACCCGTTTCAGGATTCAACCCTGCATCGACCGTAAGCTGATAGCGCACAACAGCTTTCCCGGTCGTGCGGTCGGTAACCTCGATCTTTTTGATCTGCGGCGGAAGTTGCCGTCTGCTCATTTCGTTTCCTGCTCGCCTGTGACAATCCCGCCAAACGACCCTTCACTAGCGAAGGATGCGCCAGCCGTGTATTTGATGGCGCGGTCGATCCGGCCTAACTGCTCAGTTAACTCGGCGATTTGACGTGGCGATTCAGGAAGTTGATCTGGTCAGTGACGATCCCGTCGAAGTGCGGGTCCAGGTACGGCTCGAAGTGGGTGCAGTCATAGGAGCGGACTTCACCGTGGGGGATGCGGGCCACGATCTTTTGGGCTGTGGCGTAGGGGGTGACGTCGTCGTGTTTTGCGAGCTGCACCAGTACTGGCGCGGTGATTTTGGCGGCGTTGCGTCCCGGAGAGTACAGCGGCACCCGCAGGGCGATGCGGGCGGCGACGTCGTTCTCAGCGAGCAGTTCCTCGCGGCGGTCCCCGGCCATCCGTTCCACCAGTTCCGCCGCCCCCGGGGAGGTCATCATCGCAACGTCGCCCGGTCGTCCAATGGCGGCCACCCGGTAGGGCGGACGTCCCAGCCAGTCACCCACCTGGTCGCGCAGACCCGCGAGAATCAACCGCGAGACAAGCTTCGGGGATTGGGCGAACGCCGACGCTGGGCCGGTGACGTGCGGCACCTGCACGATTGCCGCGGCGAGGTCGTGGTCGTGGCTGGCCAGTACCAGGACGTGCCCGCCGCCGAATGAGGAACCCCAGCCCACGATCCGGGTGGTGTCGACACCGTCGAGGTGGCGGGCGTAGGCGATGGCAGCCGACCAGTCCGCCTGCTGGGACTTGATGTCCAAGATCCGGCGGGGCTCCCCGCCGGATGCACCCCAGGACCGGTAGTCGAACACCAGCGCGGCGTAACCGGCTTGGGCGAACCGTTCGGCGTAGGCGTCCAGCCGCAGTTCGCGGAACGCGGCGAAGCCATGGGCCATCACCACGACGGGCGGGTTCTCAACGCCGTCGGGCCGATAGAGCCATGCGGCGCACGGCGTGCCGTCGGACATAAAGGTGACATCGTGTCGGGCGTAGCTGGGTGGCTGAGTCACGGTGTGTCCCCTGGGTCGAACATCTTGAATGACATTCAACAGAAGGTAACATTGTCTTGAACGCTATTCAAGAAACTGTGATCTAGCCGGTGGAAGGGAAGACGCCATGGCACGGAACAAGCGCCCGCAAGCCGCCGACGAGAAGCGTGCGGAGATCGTGGCGGCAGCCCGGCGTCTGTTCATTGACGATGGTTACGACGCCACCTCGATGAGCCGACTGGCCAAAGACGCCGGGGTGGCCCCAAACACCATCTACTGGTATTTCGGCGACAAGGACGACGTCCTGATCGCGGTCCTCACTGCAGTCATGGCCGACGTATGGCCGCTGTATCAAGATGTTGCCAACGAGCCGATTGCGGCACGCCTGCTCTGGGTGGTGCGTCAACTCACGGAGATGAGTCGCCTAGTGACGACCGTGCATACCCGCGTCGAACACTCACCGGCTGTCGCCGAATGGCATCAGAACTTCCACGCGATCACCGGCAGTCTGTTCCGCTTCGAACTCCAGAACGCCGGAGTCACTACCTCGACCGTGGACGCCGAAGTGATGATCGGCATCTTCACCATCGAAGGACTCCTCATGCACACCCAGGACGAGGATCAGCAACGCACGATCTGCGATGCTCTGTCTTCGCGCTGGACTCCCACGTAGTGGCGCTCTGGGCCTGACGGAGTCCACAGTGTGAGCCACCACCTGGCTCAGCTTCGTCGCCCACCAACCGGGCCGTGACGTCGTGGTCGCGCCGCGAGGTGTGCGAGCCTGTCTCGTTCGTAATAGCCGATCGTTTTCGAGACGGACCAGACCGAACATTTCGCGCCCAGAGGCCAGCACTGCTGCTGGCGCGCTTTGCCTGACACCGAAACTCGACCCGCCAATCGGCTTACACTTCGGCAGTGTTCTCGGAGACGCGCTATGCCCTCAACGGGGACTTGCGCGTCGCCTACCGCGCGTCGCGCTGAGGGTGAGCGCGACATCGTGTTCGTGCCGACCTGGGTGACCAATTGTGAGGTCGTTCCCCGAGCTACCGTCCCTTCAAGGGTGGGTCGAGGCGATGACGTCGCTCGGTCGGCTGATCTTCTTCGATCAACCGGGTACCGGGAGCGTCCGATCCTGTCACGCCCGGTGCGTTGCCGACCTTGGAACAATGGGCGGACAGCATCACCGCGGTGCTGGACGATCTCGGGAGTCGCGAAGCGGTCCTCGTCGCAGCGGGCGGAGCGTTCGCGCCCGCTGCGCTGTTCGCGGCAACATATCCGTCACGCACCACCGCGCTGGTCGGGCTTGACGGTTTCGCAGACGCGAGCGGCACCCAGCTCGCACGAGACGAATACCAAGCGGGGTGGGTCCGCAACTGGGGCAACGGGAATGGCCACCACGTGGTCAATCCGGACATGCCGTGGAACGAGGAGATCCGCGCAACCTGGGCTCGAATGGAACGCCTGGCGGCCAGCCCACGGACGTTAGCTCTCGTGATACCTGTCGTGACGGAAGTCGACGTGCGGGCAGTCCTTCCGACAATTCGCGTGCCGACGCTGGTCGTCCAGCACACCGACGACAGATCATCCCGCCCACGAAGGGCAGGTACATCGCCGAGCACATACCCGACGCGAAATACGTTGAGCTACCCGGGCGCAACAGGTACCACTTCGTTGAACCGTGGCGCGAGTCGTTCCAGGAGATCGCCGAGTTCCTCACCGGCCACCAGGCAGAGGTGGCCGACGATCGGGTTCTCGCCACCGTGCTTTTCACCGACATCGTCGACTCGACGCGCCGGGCCGCGGAGATCGGCGACCGTGACTGGCATGCCTTGCTCGACGCGCACGACGCCGTCGTCCGATCCCAGCTCGCCCGGTTTCGGGGCCGCGAGGTCAACACCTCGGGCGACGGCTTCCTCGCGATGTTCGACGGCCCTCAGCGAGCGATCCGCTGCGCCATGGCGATCCGCGACGCGGTGCAGGCGCTCGGCATCGAGGTGCGCGCCGGGTTGCACACCGGCGAATGCGAGGTCCGCGGCGATGACATCGGCGGGATCGCCGTGCACATCGGTGCGCGGGTGAGCGCCCTGGCCGGACCGAACGACGTGCTCGTGTCCAGCACGCTGCGCGACCTCGTGATCGGGTCAGGACTCGAGTTCGAAGACCGCGGCGCTCACCAGCTCAAGGGCGTGCCCGGCGAGTGGCATCTCTACGCCGTCGCGTCTCCGTAGCGCGGGTTGCGGCGAAACTCATTTCGGCCATTACGGCCAATATCAATCCAGTATTTCGCGACGTCCCGCTACCAGGCCCGAGCGAGGGATCAGCCCGAGATAGCGTCGGCCCGTGGGTCGAGGCCGAAGACCTGCACTGCCGCTGACTTACCCTTCAGCGCGTGAAACCCCCGGTCGGTGAGGGCGGCCGGTCGAGCAACCAGGGCATCGGCGGACTGCTGGGTGAGCAGGATCGCGTCACCGGTGCTCTTGGTGAGCTGCTCGACGCGGGCGGCGACGTTGACCGTGTCACCGATCAGGGTGAACTCGAGCTTGCCCCCGCCGCCGATGGTCCCGGCGATCACCACGCCGGTGTTGATGCCGATGCCGATCCGAAGCGTCCCCCCGAATCGCTCGGCAACGAGGCGATGAATCAACACCGCGGCGCTCAGAGCGGCGTCGGCGTGATCGGCGAGATCATTGGGGGCGCCGAAGACGGCCAGCGCGCCGTCGCCGAGGAACTTGTTGACGTGCCCACCGGCGTCGACGACGGCGGGCACGACGATCTCGAACAAGGCGTTGAGGCGGGCGACGGTGTCCTCGGCGGTGTTGGCCTCGGCGAACGGCGTGAAGTCGCGGATGTCGACGAACATCACCGTCACCTCGCGACGCTCCCCGGTGAACACGTCGTCGCCCTGCTCGAGCAGCCGCGACGCCAGAACGGGGTCGACGTAGGTGCCGAACGCAGCCTGAAGTCGTTGCCGCTCAGCCAAACCCGCCTGCATCCGGTTGAACGACGCCGCCAGCGCACCAAGGTCATCGTCTTGCACCACCGGCAGGCGCTGGCTGTAATCACCTGCCGCTACTCGTTCGGTTCCTTCCGCGAGGTCGCGAATGGGTCGTAGCGACGGGGAGAAGCCAAAACCAACGGTGATGGGGATCGCGATGCCGAACGCACTGCACGCAGCCGATCACCACCCACATCGCTGGATCGGAGCGGGCACGGTCGATTACCGACAGCCAGCATTACGGCTCCCACAGCGAAGCCGAATGCCGACGCGAGCATCGCCAGATTCGTCCACGCGCGAATGTCGGGCGAGAGCGCGGCAATGTGTCACCGATCTCGGTGTCACCGGCGAGGGCGAACCTAACTGGCCGCATCATCGACTTCCACCATGTTGTGTGCACCGACCAGCGCTATGGAGATTCCTGCCGTGGCGCCTAAGATCGCGTACTGGCACAGTCGCGTACTCGTCGCCACCGGCGATCAGCGCCGATAACCCCCAGCAAGATGGCGGACAAAATGCCGTTGCCGATCACACCTCGGACAACCGCGCCCCGGGCAAAAGCGTATGTGTCCTCCAGTGCCGTCAGCGCGATCGACCGCCGTGGCCCGCTGCCCATCTCTCGGCCAGGCGCAGCCGCCGTTGGCCAGGCAACAGGAGCAGTTGTGCCATCGTCAGCACGGCGACAACGGTGACGGCGGCTGCCTCGACGTAGCGATCGGACTTCTCAAAAGCGACAACCACAAACGACAAAAGAAGGTAGATCGGTAGCACTACGAGAAACGCAACCGCGGATAGCGCCCACGAGTACCTCGCCCCGTACCGATCCCACGCCCACTGCCAAATGCGATCCATGCCGGGAGAGTAGACGCCCCTCACCTGCGATCGACGGGAAAAGGGCACGGTCAAGGACTCCGCGCCGCCCTCCCACGCGGCCCCCGACGCGCTGTCCCGCGCCTCCACCGAGCAGTTGCTGCTTGAGCTGCGGCGCCGCATCATCGCCCGCGCAGCAGACGCCACGAGAGCTGGGACGACGGCCTCGACCCGCACGGCGAGTGGCCCGAGCACGGCTAGCAGCCAGCACCTGACCGACCCCTGCCCGACCCCCGGTTTCGGACGTGGCCGCCTGTCGTGCCGAAGGGTGTGTCATTCGGGCTTTTCGACACGCGACGGGGCCTCGCCGACGGCCGTCACGTCATCGCCTCGGCCCACGCGATGTGTCCTTCGAAGTCGAGCTCTGTGGCCATCGCGCGGTAGCGATGCCGATAGTCGCGGTAGGCGGTGTCGTCGCCGTTAGCCCGGGCCAGCAGCGCGCGTAGCCGCAGCAGCGTGACGTCGAGCATCGCCGAACCGTCGTCTGCCGGCAGGTTCGCCAACCAGTCGATCGCCTCCTGGGCTTCGGTCAGGTCGCCCTCGGCGCCACGCTCCACCAGCGTCTCCACCAGAATGCCGGTGCCCCAAACGCCATAAAAGGGGCGCCCTGCCTGGTGCAGCTCGTCCACGGCTTGGCGCATCACCGCAATCGCAGCATCGCGGTCACCGCCCCTCCCTCTCCCGGGCGACAAACAACTCGGCGACCGGGACCAGGAAGGGAGCACTCTCGCGCACCAACTCGCGGGTCTCCACCATCAGTTCCAGCCCGCGGTGACGGTCGGCCGCGGCGTCCCGATTCAGCAGCGCGCCAGCCAACCCGAACTCGGCCACCAACAGTGCGACCCAGTTGCTAGACGCCGCGGTCCGCACCGCCTCCTCGATCGCGCGCACCGCGGCGTCATCGGCCCGAAGCACCCCGAAGTAAATCGACAAACCGTACGTCCAGGCGACGACGGCGGCGAAGGTTGCCGGGTCGCTGCGTCGGGCCATCTCGACGGCGTCGTGGAGGTCCTGGCGCCACCCGGGACGGCCCAGCCACCACCGAGCAACGCCGCGAAATGTCAACGCGACCGCCAGCGGTGATCCGAAACCGAAGCCGGCGCCCTTGGCGGGGTCACCGGCGGCCAGGTCGATGACGGTCTGCGACCACCGCAAGACCTCGCCGAACTCGCCGGCATCCCCCCAGGTGCTGAACGCTATGAACGCCAACCCCATAGTCAAGGTGGGATCGCCGATCGACTCGAGCAGCGCCATCTGTTCGGACACCAGACGCGACCCCTCGCGCGAACGCCCGGCGTAGAGAAGCTCGGTGACCAGCCCGCTCATGGCGATGGCGAGTGAGACCTTGTCCCCGGCCGCGCTGCACAACTCCCGCAACTCCGCGAAGCGGCCCCGGCTTTCCAGGATCGCTCGGGCTTGAAAGTCGGTGGCACACAGCATGGTGCGGGGGGCGATGCGCATCGACAATTGGTCGGGGTCATCGACAGGCAGCGCGTCGGCGATGCGGCGGGCCCGCTCCCAGCTGAGCCGGGCCGCGTCGATGTCGCGGTCGGTTGACCACGCGCCGGCACGCATGTGCCAGCCGTAGGCGGCGCGCAGGTCACCGCCGGCTTCGAGGTGTTCGGCGATCAGCGCCGCGTTCTCCTCCACCGAGCCGGGCTCAGACTCTTGGATCGCGGCGGCCAGGCGCCGGTGCAGCTCGGCGCGATCGGATCTCAGCTGCGATTCGTAGGCCACCGCGCGGATCAACGGATGGCGAAACGCGTACTCAGCCGATGGTGTGACGTGGACCTGGTCGATCAGTTCGGCCTTGACCAACTCGTCGAAGGCCGGTGCGATCCCCAGCACGGCCAGTAGGTCGGCCCCAAAGCGGGCGCCGATCACCGACGCCGCGTTCAACGTCCGCTTGCCCCCGCTATTGAGCCGGTCGATGCGTGCCTCGATGGCCGCTTGCACCGTGGCCGGCACGCTCACCTCGGCGACATCCGCGCGACAGACGTAGCAGCCGCGCCCGCCGGTCAGCACGCCGCGCTGGGCCAACTCGCGGACCATCTCCTCGGCGAAGAACGGGTTCCCGGCGGCCCGGTCGGCGATGATCGCGGCCAGCTCGCCGACCGAGGGGTCGGACCCCAGCAGCTCATCCAGCAGTGTCGCGGTATCCGAATCATCAAGGGGGGCAAGGGCTATCGCCTGGGCGCCGGGCACCCGTGTGAGCGCTCCGTCATACTCGGGGCGCGAGGTGATCAGCACCATCGACGGGGTGCGCGGGATGACGGTGAGGAAGTCGGCCAGCATCGACTCGCTGACCGCATCAATCCAGTGCGCATCCTCGATGACGAACAGTGCCGGCTCGGCGCGCGCCAGCGTTGTCGCGTTCACCAGCGCGGTCAACCGGCGCCGCCGCGCATCCGGGTCGATCTGGGGCAGCGCCACGTCGGGGTCGGCGATGCCGAGCAGATCATCGAGCAGCAGCAGATCCTGCGCGTCGGCATCCGGAAGCTGTTCCCGGACCCGGGCGCGGGCGGCCTGGTCGTCGAGGTCGGCCACGCCGTAGCCCGCCCGCAGCAGCCGCGTCACGGCATGGAACGGGACCTCACGGGCGTGCGACTCGCAGAAGGCCCAAAACACCTCCATCCCACGCCCGGCCGCGGCCGCCGCGGCCTCCCGCGCCACCCGGGACTTGCCGATGCCCGGCGATCCCACCACAGTCACCACACCGCCGCGGCCGCCGAGCGCCTGATCCGTCATGGCGTCGAGGGCCGCCATCTCCCAGCGCCGACCGACCAGGCTCGCCTCGGCGCGCCCGACCGGCCCATCACGCGGGCCGATCGCCAGCAGCCGGCGCGCCGAAACGGGGTCGTCGGCGCCCTTGATGCGCACCTGCTCCGGTTCGGCCAACGTCACGGTGTGCTCGACCAGTCGCGCGGTGGACTCCGAGACCATCACCCCGCCGGGGGGCGCCACCGATTCCATCCGCTGCGCCATCCCGACCTGCGCGCCGATCGCGGTGTAACCAAGCGCCCCCGAGCCGATCTCACCGGCGATCACTTGACCGGAGTTCAGTCCCACCCGCACCTGCAGGTCCACACCGTCACGCTCTCGGACTTCGACGGCAAGCCGCTTGGTCTCCTCCTGAACGCCCACGGCCGCCAAGCAGGCACGAATGGCGTGATCCTCCAACGCTGCCGGGGCGCCGAAGACAGCCATGACGCCGTCGCCGGTGAACTCCACGCTCCCGCCGTAGCGACGCACCACCGCCGCCGAGCGCTCCACCAACTCGGTGACGATCTCGCGCCACCGCTCCATATCCACCGCGGCCGCGAGGCCCATCGACCGCACCACGTCGGCGAACAGCACCGTGACCTGCTTGTACTCGGCATGTGTGTCGGGCTCGGCAACGGGCGAGCCACAGCCGTGGCAGAACTTGTCGCCGGCTCGCAGTTCAGCTCCGCACGACCCGCACACCGTGCCGGTTGTCATGGCATAACCATGACTATTGGCTTGCTGCCGTCATGAGCATCTCCCGCCAACATCGTGTCATTGCCGGTCAGCCAGCATGGCGTTATCACCGGTGCGGTCCGGCCCGCGGATAGCGCGCGCTGCGCCGTCGGCTGTGGCGCGGGTGTCTGGGGCCGGATTCCGGCGAAGTGCCAGTAGAGCGGCTCTGTTGTGAGAGTCTGCGGGGGTGTCCGCTGGTCGGGCGGCTGCCCCTTCGGGGGTGGTGACGTTCCTGTTCACCGATGTCGAGGGTTCGACCCGTCGGTGGGAGGCCGACGCCGATGGGATGCGGGCGGCTCTGGCCGCCCACGACGAGGTGCTGCGCGGGGCGGTCGAGGCGCGCGGCGGCTTCATGTTCAAGCACACCGGTGACGGTGTCTGCGCCGCCTTCGCGTCCCCGAAGCGCGCGGTTGATGCGGCGGTAGCCGCTCAGCGTGAGCTGGAGTTGCCGGTGCGGATGGGGTTGGCGACCGGTGAGGCCGAGCTGCGCGAGGCGGATTACTCCGGTGCGGTGCTCAGCCGGGCGGCGCGGGTGATGGCCGCCGGGCACGGCGGTCAGATCCTGCTTGACATTCGCCCGAGACCGTGGAGGCATCAGCTATAAGGGGTAGCGATGTCAGAGAAACGGAAGAAGTACGACCGGGAGTTCCGTGAGGGGGCTGTTCGGATCGTGCGTGAGACGGGTAAGTCGATCGCCCAGGTCGCGCGGGACCTGGGGATCCACGAGGGCACTCTGGGCAATTGGGTTGCCCAGGACCGCGAGGCCCGGGAGGGCCGTGGGGAGTTGACCCGTGACGATCTCGAGGAACTCAAACGCCTGCGCAGCGAGGTCGCCGAGTTGCGGATGGAGCGTGATGTCCTCAAGCGATCCGTGGTCCTGTGGGTGAAGGAGGCGACGAAGTGAGCGTGGCACGTTTCATTGCCGACCAGAGGGCCAAATACAGTGCCTCATACGATTACGTGTGCGCTGTTGGGTGTCAGTGTGTCGTGGTTCTACAAGTGGATCACTCGTGCCGACACCCCCGATGGGTTGCATACCGACACCGATCGGCGCCGCGCGCAGCTCGATAGGGCAGTCGCCGCGGCGTTCACGGCGGCCAAGGGGCTGCATGGTTCGCCGCGGTTGATCGCTGACCTGCGCGATCTGGGGTGGGAGGTGTCGGAAAAGACGGTGGCCGACTCGATGCGCCGCCAGGGTTTGGTGGCGCGCCGTATCAAGCGCCGCAATGGGCTCACCAAGCAGGACAAGACGCACCGAAGTTTCCTGACCTGGTCAAACGAGATTTCACCGCGGCTGCGCCGAACCGGAAATGGGTCGGGGACATGACCGAGATCCCCACTGAGTCCGGCCAGAAACTGTATCTGGCGACCGTGATCGACCTCTATAGCCGCCGGCTGCTGGGCGCGGCCATGGGCCTGCGCCCGGATGCCGATCTGGCGTGTGCGGCGATCAAAATGGCTGTGGCCGTGCGCGGCGGCCGCCAGGCGATCTGGCGGGATGAGGAGTCCGAGCGGGTCCTATTCCACACCGACCGCGGGAGCACCTATACCGCACACGCGTTCACCAAGCTGTGCCGGCAGTTGGGGATTCGGCAGTCGATGGGCCGGGTCGGATCGTGTTTCGACAATGCTGCAGCGGAGGCGTTCTTCTCCCCGTTGGAATGGGAAGTGCTGTCCCGCAATCTTTTCCGTGATACCATCCATGCGCAGGCGGTGGTTATCGACTGGTGCTACACCTTCTACAATCACCAACGCCGGCACAGTGCCGCCGACGGGTTATCGCCCGTCAACTACGAGATCAGGGAATCCAAGACCAAGCCGGAAGCGGCATAGGAAACCCTCGCGATGGTGTCCGTCAGGCTCATTCCGGCCTGCGGGGTGATTCCAAGCGCGGCGGCGGTCGCCTCGGGCACTGCGGCCGGATCGCCGACGGGTGCTAGCTCGATCACCCAAACACCTTCGGGGAAAGACGATTTCAGCCGTGCGGCGACCTCCAATGCGAGGCGGGTCTTCCCGACCCCACCCACGCCCGTGAGTGTCACCAGCCGGTTTCCCTCGACCGTGGTTTCCAACTCGGCGACGGCAATCTGGCGGCCGATGAAACTCGTGGCTTGCGGTTTGAGGTTCCCCGGGATCGAATCGAGCGTTCTCAGAGGCGGGAATTCGGTGCGCAGCCCTTCGTCTCGGAGCTGGAACAACTCCACCGGCACCGACACATCGCGCAGCCGTCGCGGTCCCAGATCCAGTAGATCCACTCCGGTAAGCAGAACCGCTGTCGAGTCGGCCAGCAGGATCTGACCGCCGTGCCCGGCGGCCATCACCCGCGCCGCACGGTTGAGCACCGCACCGAAGTAATCCCCCTCGCGCAGTTCGGCTTCGCCGGTCGCTAGCCCCATCCGGACCGGCAACTCCAGCACCCGCTGCGCGGCTATCGCTGCTTCGACAGCAGATTTCGGCGAGGCGAAGGCGGCGCACACCCCGTCCCCGGTGTGCTTGAACATGAAGCCGCCGTGCGCCTCGACCGCCCCCCGCAACACCTCGTCGTGGGCCGAAAGCTCCGCCCGCATAGCAGCCGCGTCTGCTTCCCACCGACGGGTCGAACCCTCGACATCGGTGAACAGAAACGTCACCACCCCCGAAGGAGCAGCCGCCCGATCAGCGGACACCCCCGCAGAATCTCACAACAGACCGTGCGTACCTCGCACATCGGCTAATCCGGTCCGGTCAACCCATCGCTGCCGCGGCCCGGCAGAAAACTCGAACGAAGCGTCACTTCTATGTCCGCGCGGTCCTCAATCGCGCGATAATGAAATGCGGCGACCGCCCGGCGGCGAATCGAGCGCCGACGAGGGAAAGGTATGACGTGGAAGAAACCAAGCCCGCTCATAATCCCGGTGCCGATCACCCACGCATCCCCCCGGGCTCTGACTTCGAGTACGACGAGGCACACGACGTGCCTGCCCGGCCGCGGCGTGATACTCCTGCACCACATCGAGTCGAGCCGCCATCGGGGGTACAACTCGGCGAGGGCGGGGACTACGGCTACGACGAGGCCCACGATTTCTGCGCCCGACAATCATCCAAGACCTAGCAGCGCACGTGTCCGACTCTTCCGCCTGAGGCCCGGCCACGGGATACACGTATTGGTGAGACGAACTTCCACCAGTCACAGATGTGGGTCTATTTCGCGACGGCGTTCGACAGCACTGATTCGATGACCGACGAATCTGACTGGGGACACGGCCCCAATGACCCGGTGCCGACGTATTTCGAAGAGCAGATCCGCATGGCGCTGGAGGACTTCTTCGATGGTGACCACCAGAAGGTCCAGGCCGTGATCGACCACCTCAAGAGGGTTGCGGAGAAGTTCGAACCGCCCGACGTGTCTCCCTGATCCGACGAGATCCTGTGCCAGGAGAACAGGTCGGCGAACTGTTTTCGCTCGATAGCGTCGAAGAGCAGATCGCCATGCAAGCCGACCACCGGCACGAACGCCTCCAAGGTCGGGTCCACCGTTAATCGGACAGCCCCATGTGCGCCAGTTGTTCGGGAGGAAACGCCCAGCTATCGGTGCCGGCGCACCGGGCCGGCCCGCAGTGGTGGTGCTGACACGTGTGCTGCAGCGGTGTTGGTGCTGCGGTAGGTGATGGGGATCTGGATGGGGTCGGCGACGGGATGGTCAGCAGGTGTCGGCCCGTGTGGGGTGGCCGGTGGTGGTGTGGCGGCGTGGGCGGTTGCCCGGTCGTAGTCGGCGCGGCGGGAGGGGTCACGCAGCAGGGTGTAGGCGGCTAGGACTTGCCGGAGGTCGTCGTCGGCGGTTTGCGAGACTGGTCGATGGCGTGTGTCGGGATGGTGGACGCGTAGCCGGGTGCGGTAGGCGTGGGTGATCTCGGCCTGGGTGGCGGTCGGTGACACGCCCAACACCAGGTAGGGATCGGGATTCTGGCGCGCCATGACTGGTATCTCCGAGGACAAAGTGCGGTGTCTTCCAGGCTAGGAGGTCGACCGGGAGCCACCGCGGTGAGACGGTCCATATGGCGTTGATGCCGTGATGGGCCGCGGGTTCAACTCATCGCGACCAGCCCGCCCGGGGCGATCACTGGTGCTCGTTTGCGTGGAATGCCCGGGTGGCCGGCAGGGACGGGCCGGAAGCCGTCCCGCGGCCTGCCCGGGCTTGGCAGCGACGGGGTGCACGGCCCGCTTCGAATATGCCACCACGAGTGGCGGTGCGTGCGCAGGCCGACTCTGCACGCTGGAGTCGGCCGCGGTGACGCGACATCTGAATCGTTTGTGGGCGACACAGGAGTCGTTGCCTGGTGGTGATCATCGGTGGTGGCATCACCTCCGCAGTCCGACAGTGCCTTTCGAACAGGGCATCTGGGCCGACGGAGGAGATCGTTGGGTGGTAGCCCATACCGGCGTCGCGGGCCATTCCCGCGTCGGCCACCGGCGACGGTCCGCTGGCATCGGTGGGTGGGAGCGCCGGCGCGGGTGGTGGTGGCGCTGACGCGGGGTGGGCCGGGCCGAGGCGCAGGCATCTCGGCGGACAGGTCGGCGAGCTCGCGCTCCCACAGGCCCGCGTCTTGTTGCAGGCGTATCCATTCGGCCTCCACGATCGCCGCCGCCTTATCGAGCAGGCTGGTTGCCCATGCGGTGTTGGTCGCCATCACTGACCCCCTTCCCGGAATGCTGCGCCCTCGGCCCATCCACTGAGGCGACCGTGTTAGGTGTTGATGGCTTTCTTCTCGTTGTCGCTGGTGATCTGGATGCGGCGGGGTTTGGCTTTCTCGGCGACTGGGATGGTCAGCCGCAGCACCCCGCCGCTATAGCTGGCCTCGATCGCCTCGGTGTCGAGGGTCTCGCCCAAGAACAGCTGCCGGCTGAACACCCCACGTGGACGCTCGGCCGACACCATCTCCCGATCGGACTCGAACTCGGGGCGCTTGGCGTGCACGGTGAGCACGTTGCGCTCGACGTCGAGGCCCAGGGAATCCTCGTCCACCCCAGGCAGGTCGAACTCCACGATGAACTGATCCCCCTCGCGCCAGGCATCCATCGGCATCACTGCCGGGCGCGCGGCGGTGCCCAGCACCTGCTGGGCGAGGCGATCGAAGTCGCGAAACGGATCGGTGCGCATCAACATGATCTTTCCCTCCTAACCCCTGTAACCTGTTACAGATCTGTGGGAACTGTAATAGATTTCTTATAGCACCGGAACTAGTCTCGTGCAAGGATGATTTTGGACTGGTTGGTCGCGAAATTGGAGTAATTGAGTGCCTGACGATCCCCTGGCGCGATCCGCGCGCGGCGTGTACGGCATCTCGGTGGCCGCGGAATTCAGCGGGTTTGATCCGCAGACCCTGCGGCTCTACGAGCGGCGCGGACTGCTCGCCCCGGCGCGCACCGACGGCGGCACGCGACGGTACAGCGACGACGATCTGGATCGCCTGGGGCGGATCAGCGATCTCGTCGCCCAGGGCATCAACATCGCCGGGATCGCCCAGATCTTGCATCTGGAACACCGCAACAGTGCACTGGAGTCCGACAACAGCGAGCTCCAGTCCGAAAACGCTCGACTGCGCTCCGGGGAGCCGACCAGCAGAAGAAGAACGGCAAACCGATGACGATCTTTCTCGACGACAACCCGCTTGCCGATGACATTCCCGGCGCCGATGCGGCCGAACAGCGTCAACCCGCCGACGTGGCCGCCGGAAACGCCGGACTCGACACCAGCTACCTCGCCAACCTGCTTCAGCGTGACGCCAACCCGTCCGATGTGATCGACCAGGCCATCATCGTCCCGTTGCCCGACGACGACCGCGACGTTGACACCGTCCTGACCTAAGCGCCGGAAACGTCGTCACCGTCAAATTGCACGCCGCGGCCTGACCGGCTCCAGTCGAACAGGCGTCCCCACGCAGCGCACGCGGCGACGAACGCGACGTCGTCGCCGTCCTGGGATGACTGGTTTTAGGCCAAGGCCACCAGTGCATCAGGCCAGACTCAGGGTGCTCACGTCATGCGTTTTCGCGGACTGCACAATCTCGACAAACGTCTGGTTGAGAGTGCAGCCCCGCAGCGCGATGAGTCTGCGGCTCAAAGGACTGCCCGAGGTGGTCAGCAACGTCTGGCCAGAGGCCATCGTGGAGACGTGCATCATTCATATGATGCGCAACACTTGCCGTCTCACCTCCCGCAAATAGGGACGAGATCAATCGCGACATCAAGCCGATCTACACCGCAGTCAACGCCGCGCCCGCGCGCACGGCGTTTGAGGAGCAGCCGACAAGTGGCACAGCGCTACCCGGCGGTCATCAAACTCTGGACAACCCCTGGGCCGAGGTCGTCCCGTTCTTGGACTACCACGTAGAAATACGGCCGGTCATCTGCTCGACGAATGCCAATGAGTCACTCAATGCCCGGCACCGACGACCGATCAAGGCGCGCGGGCATTTCCCCTTCGGCAGAGAAACGCCGCCACCGACCTGTCCTGAGCTATCGCGGCCCCGGCCACTCCATGAGAACCGACAGCTGGGCGCAAGGCCAGTCTCCTGCGCCGCGCGATCGATCGCGGGCACCACCACACCGTGTAAGTGGACTCAACGAGGTCGTGATAAACCGCGCGATTGTCTCAGAAGCCGGCGGGTTTGGTTGCTTTCATGGTCGGCGCCGCGCTCATGGTCGCCGGTGTCGTCGCGGCCGTCGTTGAGGTGGTGGTACCTCCGATAGACATGGTTCCCGTTGCGCTCGCAGTCTGTTGTTGGCCTATTGCTCCGGCTAACGCACCGAGGGTGACGACGCCGATCGCCGCTATTGCAGCGGCGTGCCACTTGAGCTTTCGGTTTTGCATTCTTTCCCTCACGGTCTGATCGTTCGCTACTTCCCCGGGCGAAGCGGTCCTCGATACAGCTATGCGTACCCGCGCTGTTTGGGGTTCTTCTTCGGTAGTGCTGGGAAGCCGCTGGAAATTGAGGCGCATCAGGGCAGTCCTGGGTGTAGTGGTTTGGGTCGTTGTGCTCGACGGCGTCGTCGGGCTGCTGCTCCTTGGGCCTTGCCTTGCGGGCATTGCATGCGGTGCAGCTGCTGGCGCAGTTCTTCGGATCCAGCTCGGCGCCTCTGTTGGCCACGTTGATGATGTGGTCGACCTGTGTGGCGTGACGTTTGCAGTATGGTCCTCGGGCTTGGCGTTGGTACCCGTCAGCGTTCGAGTACTTGTCGGCGTAACCGTTTCCATGCGGCAGTGGTGGTGACGCCACCGCCCTTTGACTCGCTTTGTAGGTGGTGGCCGCTATTCGCGCGCCATGGCGGCTCAGTGCGAGCCCAACGCACTGCCCTTGCGCCACTGATCCCACGGGACGGTCCAGTCGCCGTTCTGCTCCAGGGTGAGGGGCGGCCCGCCGGTGTTGCGCACCTCGACGACATCGCCCGGTACCGAGAAGTCGTAGAACCATTTGGCGTTGTCGGCGTTGAGATTCAGGCAGCCGTGGCTGGTGTCGGTGTTGCCTTGAGCCCACACCGTGGCATCGAGCTGGTGCATGTAGATGCCGTCGATGCTGATGCGGGTGGCGTAGTTGATGGTTTCGCGATAACCGAGGCGCGAGTTCTTGGGCAGCCCGAAGGTGGAAGAGTCCATGACGACCGGGTTGCCCTTGTCGAGCACGGTGTAGATGCCGGGCGGGGTCCAGAACGATAGGGTGCGCCCGTCGACCCGCCGGCTGGCGCCCATGCCCATTGACGTCGGCATGGTACGCACCAGCGTGCCGTTGCGGGAGACACTCACTTGTTTGGTGCGATCGTCGGCGACAGAGACGTGCGACTCGCCGAGCTTGAACGAAATGCGTTCGTCCTGTTGCCCGAAGAGGCCCTGCGCCAACGAAATTCCGTAGATCTTGGCCTCGGCGGTGACGGTCATGCCGGGGCTGTAGTAGCGCTCGGGACGCCAGTGCACATTCTGGTCGTCGACCCAGTACCACGAGCCCGCAACCGGCGGGGAGGTTGTGACGATCAACCGCCGCTCGGCCTCGGCCCTGTTGGCGATCGACTCGTCGAAGTGCGCCACGATCACAACCCCGACGCCGTAGGTGCCGCCGTCGGCCAGCGCGGCCTCCGAAGTCGTGCGGAAAGATACCTTCGTCTGGTTGGGCGGCGTGAGCGTAGTGAAGGAAACTGATTGCGTCCCAGGCTTTCCGGCCGGACCGCGGCTGTTGATCGTGATCGTGTAGGTGTGTGCGTAGCCCAGCGGCACGATGGGATGCCATGCCACGTTGTCGGGCGTGAGGGCCCCGTCGACGCGCTTGCCAGCGTCGTTGATCATCTGGACGTCGGTCAGGGTTCCGCTCTGCGCGATCACCGAGACCGGTGCGACCGGGTCGATGTCGCGGGCACCAGGGGCTGGTTCTATTTTGATTGACGCCGGCGCCGCCGGGTCTGTCGTCACGCTGGGTGCTGGGCCGCGCGCCGCGTGGCAGGCCGTTGCAAGCAGAAGGAGCAACACCAGCCCTGAGCCAGTGCCAAGCCGGAACGCGCTGTGTCGGTGTGGCTTCCGTAGCGCCGCCGTCACGCGCATATCCTCTGTCCCTGGTCGTAGCGTCCGAGCCGGTCCAGACACGCGGCGAGCCAAGCCAGATTGCCACGCATAGTGGCGGTGTTGCCCACGTTTCATGAGGGTTGCGAGTGGCCACGGTGGAGTATTCGAGGGCGGGTCGCAGTGCTGGATTACTCCATGACTTCGCAGACGCGCGCGTTCCTCGGCTGAGCCGGCCATAGTCGGTCAGCCGTTTTTTAGCAAAGTGAACTGGCATACGTCGGTGTAGCCGTCGCGGAACAGGTCGGCGCAACCGGTGAGGTACTTCATGTAGCGGTCATAGACCTCTTCGGATTGAACCGCAATCGCCTGCTCTCGGTGGCTCTGCAGCGTTGCCGCCCAGATGTCCAGCGTTCGGGCGTAGTGGGGTTGCAGCGGCTGGACGCGGGCCACTTGGAAACCGGCTTTGGCTGCGTGTTGCTGGACTTGGGCGACCAGGGGCAGTTCCCCGCCGGGGAAGATCTCATCCATGATGAACAAGATGAACTTCAGCAGTTTTGCCGGTAGCTTCAGCCCCCGCCTCTGGACCTCTTCGAGGCTGGCTCTGACGATCGTATGCAGCAGCATCACGCCATCGGGAGGCAGCGCGGAGTGGGCCATGGAGAAGAAGTTGTCGTAGCGAGCTTTGCCGAAGTGTTCGAACGCACCGATCGACACGATCCGGTCGACCGGTTCGTGAAACTCTTCCCAGCCCGCCAAGAACACCCGCCGGCTTCGCGTGCTGTTCATCGCGCGGAACGACCGGTCAACGGCGATGGCCTGGTTTTTGCTCAAGGTCAGGCCAACGACGTTGACGTCGTACTTCTCCACGGCACGCCGCAGCGTGGCACCCCAGCCGCAGCCGATGTCGAGCAGCGTCATGCCAGGCTGCAGCCCTAGCTTGCCTAATGCCAGGTCGATCTTGGCGATCTGGGCCTGCTCCAGAGTCATGTGGTCGCGCTCGAAGTAGGCGCAGCTGTAGGTCTGGGTCGGATCGAGGAAGAGCCGGAAGAACTCATCGGACAGGTCGTAGTGAGCCTGGACATTCTCGAAATCCGGTCTCAGGCCGTCTTCTCCCCACCCGCAGGCACCGAGGCCATGGCGCGAGATTATGCGCCGGCCCCGCATCGACGCAATAGCCGGCGACGATTGCGGCGCTATAGTCGCCAGCCTGGTGGGGCGATCCGCTAGGCCCGAGAGAAACCGACGCAAAGAATCGATGGTGGCAAGTCAAAATGTCGAGATAGCAAAGAAGGCGTATGAGGCGTACGGCGCGGGCGACGTCGAAACGGCCCTAGCCGACTTCGATGACAGCATCGAATGGTCCATACCGGGTAATAGTGCGATCAGCGGCGCTATCGCGGCAAGGGCCAGTTCATGGAGTTGTTAGGCAAGTTCGCGGGAAGTCCTTCACCACTACCCCCGAACGCATCGTCGGCGAGGGCGACGACGTCGTCGTCATCACCAACATCACCGCCGGTGGGGAATCCGGACTCCAAGCCGACGTGTTGACCTACCGCAGCGGCAAGCTCGTGAAAGCCGTAAGCATCGCCGATACCGCTATGCACGATACCGCTATGCAGGAGCGCGTCTTGGCACGAAGTAGCGATTACCAGTTGCCGCCGACCACGGCGCGAAGGCACCACGGGCACGGCAGAATGCGGGGTTTCGGCAGGGAGCTAGTCCGGCGCGACCGGCAGGTCCGGGCAGACCTTGATGTAGTCGATGTCGGGTGAGACCCAGTCACGCGACTGTCGGGGGCTCATGTTGGTGGTGAGCTTGGCGCACATTGCCGACGCGGGGTCGGGGTACGCAGGCCACACCCGCAGGGTTTTGTCGGCGCTGCCGGACACGAGGAGTTGGCCGTCGGGGCTATACGCCCCTGGGCACAACCGCATAGCGGTGCGCGACCGGACCAAGACGTCAAACGTGTTGGTGTGGATCATTACCTTGGTCACGACCAAGGGTCAGAGCCGTACGGACATCTCCGAGGTCACGCTGCAGGCGGCTGCGTAGAGAATCAGCCGGCGCCAAGCGTGCGCTGCAGATCAGGCTTCATCTGCTGTAGCTGGGCGCCCCAGTATTCCCAGCTGTGGACGCCGTAGGGAGGGAAGTTGAACGTGGCGTTGTTGCCACCGGCGGCAATGTAGGCGTCCTGGAACTTGATGTTGCTGGGGCGCAGAAGGCTCTCGCCTAACTGACCGATGACGTCGGCGCCGCCCAATTCTGACGGCGTGCCGTTACCGGAGTAGATCCACAGGCGGGTGTTGTTGGCGACCAGCTTGGGGATCTGCGCAGTGGGATCGTTGCGATGCCACGCGGGGTCGGTCGGCGGACCCCACATGTCGGTGGCGTTGTAGCCGCCCGCGTCACCCATCGCCACGTTGATCAGGGACGGGCTCGAACCCGCGGAGAGGTCCATCAGCGCCGAGAGCGAGCCGGCGTAGAGGAATTGCTCTGGGTGATGGGTCGCCAAGGTCAACGCTCCTGCCGCCGACATGGAGACGCCGACCACAGCGTTGCCGGTGGCCTTGACCTCCCGATTAGCGGCCAGCCATGAGGGCAGCTCGCTGGTGAGGAAGGTCTCCCACTTGTAGGTCAGGCAGCCAGCATTGCCGCACGCTGGCTGGTACCAGTCACTGTAGAAGCCCTTCCCCCCGACGGGCATGACCATCGACACACCCGACTGGTGATACCACTCGAAGGCGGCCGTGTTGATGTCCCATTCATTTAAGTCATCTGGGGCGCGCACGCCATCGAGCAGATAGACCGCTGGTGAGTTAGGTCCGCCGCTTTGGAACTCGACCTGGATATCACGGCCCATCGCCTGCGATGGCACCATCAGGTACTCGATCGGCAGACCCGGTGGGGAGAACGCGTGTGCGGTTGCGGCGTCACCGACGATGCCGATCAACCCCGGCAGTGCGGCCGCTGCGACGGCGGTGACCAGCATTCGCCGCCTCCAGCAGCGAATCTTTTCATTCACGTCTGTCATACCTGCCCCTTGTCGAACGTCCTCCCCGACCTCTACGACATGGCGACGTAAATCAAGTGTAGGCATCGTCGCCGGTCACAAGGATGCGGCCGTCCCATACCGGCATGTGAAGAACACCGGGACTGTGGGTCAAACGGTGTTTGCGGCCTGACACGCTGAGGGATCCGCTGTTTGTGGCCAAAGTCCGCGATGTGGTCGGGCTCTACCTGAACCCACCCGAGCGCGCGCTGGTGCTCTGTGTGGACGAGAAGACTCAGATCCAGGCACTCAACCGCACGGCACCGGTGTTTCCGATGCTGCCCGGCACGCCGGCGCGGTCTAGTCACGACTACATCTGATACGGCACCTCCAGCCTGTATGCCGCGCTGGATCTGACCACCGGCAAGGTCATCGGAGCGCTGCACTCGCGGCACCGCGCCACCGAGTTCCTCGGCTTCTTGCGCAAGATCGACGGTGAGGTGCGCGCCGATCTCGATGTCCACCTGGTACTGGACAACGCCTCGACCCATAAAACCCCGGCGGTAATGCGTTGGCTGACGAACCATCCGCGCTTCGTTCTGCATTTCACCCCAACCAGCTCGTCCTGGCTGAACCTCGTCGAACGCTGGTTCGCCGAGTTGACCACCAAGAAGCTGCGCCGAGGCGCCCACACCTGGATAGGTACTGCGGCGCTATTGATCCACACCGCGCTGTTCCTATTAACGATTGAGCCGAAGGCCGCCGAGCCGTCACAAGGAGGCCAAGCGGTTTCCGACGACCAATAGATCCAAGAGCTCGTGCTGTGTGCTCAAGCCAAAGCCACGACGGAGTCGAAACGATGGGCACCTGCTGAATACCGGGACTTCGTCGCAGGCGTCCGTGACTTGGAGACTGCGGCACTGATCGCTCCGGTACCGAGGCACGGTGACCCACCCCAGCGACCATATCCGGATCGGAGTCAGCCCAGAAGATTCTCGAGGCTCGCGGTGTCCCAAGTTCGATGCCGAGAGAGCCTGCGAAACCACTTCTTTCAAGACGAACAACCGCGAGTTGGTGGCGTCAGCCGGGGGTCGACTGCGACCTCTGAGTGGCCACGGAGCGCATCGGCGATCACCGTAATAACTCGATCCGCGTGCCGTTCCAGGTAAAAATGGCCACCGTCGAAGGTGTGGGTCGCGCCGCCACCGGTGGTGTGCTCGTGCCAGGCCATCGCCTCCTCGACCGTGGTCGCCGGATCGTCCACAGCCGTCATCACCACGATGGGCGCGCTGATCCGGACCTCGACACCGCGCCGATACTGTTCGAGCGCTCGCACGTCGTTGCGGAACGCGGGCAACACCATGTCCAGCATGTCTGGGTCGTTCAGGAGGCGCGGGTCGGTGCCACCGAGCTTGCGCATCTGCTGCACGACGTCGGCGTCATCACGCAACCGGATCACCTCGCCACCGGAAGCGCTCGGCGCTCGGCGACCGGAAGCAAAGACGGTGGTCGGCCTGATCTGAGCCAACTCCTCGAACCGGCGAGCGACCTCGAAAGCCAGCACTGCACCCATGCTGTGTCCGAAAAAAGCGACCGGGCCATCGATCCCTGGGTGCAGGGCCGCGTAGATGCGATCTGCCAGCTCCTCAATGGTTTCGACGAACGGCTCGCCACTGCGATCTTGACGACCGGGGTACTGGATGGCGCACACATTGACCTCGGGTGACAGCGCCGCCGACAACCGGAAAAAGTAGCTGGCAGAACCACCGGCGTGGGGAAAACACACCAACCGGGTGCGGGCATTTCCGGCGTCGTGAAAGCGTCGGACCCACAGGCGTTGCTGCATCGGTGTCACCAACGTGATGCTCCTTTCAATGACCCTCAACGGCGTGAGGATCGACGCCAGATGCTAATAGAAGCGGAGAACGAGCACCGCCGGACGCGTGGGTGTCGCAGGTTGTAATGCCGCGAGGTTCGAGGTGGGACGGCTCTGGTGTGGCATTCTGCGTCGGCGTCGGCCTACCACCGACGAGTCGAACCCTCAACATCGGTGAACAGAAACGTCACCACCCCCGAAGGAGCAGCCGCCGCCACGGCATCGCCTCGGCCCACCTCATCCACCAGAGGGCACACGCCTTGGGTGATTTACGTCGCGCCACGCCCGACATGATGGCCATCGTTTCGCCAAGACGAAGGAAAGACGATGGGAAACGCAAAATGCGCCGCCATGCGGATGACGGTGTCGGTCGTTGTCGCAGCAGTGGTGGGGGCGACCACCGTGGGGCTGGGCCTGTGTGCGCCAGCAGCCTCGGCCACCTGCACCGAACCCGAGAAGACCTGTGCCCTGATCATGGGCGGGACCACCATCCCGACGCCAGACGACTACGTGGTCGGGACTCATCATGAACCAGTTCATCGAACCAACTCATCCGGGCCAGGACATCGAGCCCGTCGCGGTGACGACGCCCGAGGAGTTTTGGGGCCTCAGCGGGCTCATCCGCGTCCTCTGCTTTGAGCTCTGCACGCCGGGAGTGTGGAGGCCCGGTGGTGCCGGGTGGCTAGACGACTCGACGTTGTGGAAGTTCTCGGGGCTATTCGACCTCACCATCGATCAGTCGCAGCAGCAGGGGTTAGCCATCCTGGATGACACCGTGGTCGCCAACCTCGCCAACGGCAGCGATCACCTGGTGATTTACGGCATCTCGCAGGGGGCGCTGATCGCGAACCGGGAGAAGCAACGGCTGGCCGAGCAATACCCGGAGGGGACCGCAGCGCCCGACATCAGCTTTGCACTGCAGGGCGACCCCAATCTGCCCAACGGTGGCCTTCATTCCCGGTTCCCCGGCCTCTACGTCCCGATCCTCAATTGGACGTTCAACGGTCCCGAGCCGACCGACACCCAGTTCCACAGCGACATCATCACCGGGCAGTACGACGGCTTCGCTGATTTCCCGTTGTATCCGCTCAATTTCGTCTCCGACCTGAACGCGCTGCTGGGTGCCCTCTATGTGCACGGGAACCCTGACGTCGTCAGCCTGGCTCCCGATCCCTCGACACCGCCGCCTATCAAGAGTCAGTACGGCGACACCACCTACTACTTCTTTCCCACCGAGAATCTGCCGTTGTTCGGCCCGCTGCGCACCCTGGGGGTGCCCGAGCCGCTCATCGACGTGGTCGAGCCGTTCTTCCGGGTGTGGTGGAACTGGGTTATGACCGGAGTATTGACCCGTGGGAACCCACCCCGGCGCGGCTGATCCCGCCGCTCAACCCCGTGAAGGTGACCGGCGATCTCGTCAACGCAGTCGGCGAGGGCATCACCAACGCGGCGGCCCTGACCGGCGCGCCGCTGCTGAGCATTCCTACGCCAGCGGCCACCGCAGATCAGGACGCGGCCATGGAGCAGAACTTCTCGGGTCCGGGCAGCACCCTCCAAACGGTTAGTCGCGACGCGGGTGACGGTGTCTCACGGGTTCTGACCGCGGTCGAGTCGCAGCTACCGGAGCCGGTCGCAGACAGCCAGGACGATCTGCAGGCAAGCCAGCGCAAGGTCAGCCGCGACCCGGTGGCTACCAACGACCGGATCAACGAGACCAACGGTGCGGTGAAGTCGGTCATCGGCGACGGGCGCACCACCGTGCGGTCCGCCCGCAGCGACAACGACTCACCTGCGGCCACCGCCAGCCCCGCGCGGAAGACGCCGGTGCGGGATGCGGTCGAGAACGCCACCGCTGACATCACGAAGGTCGTCACCAAGGTTTCCGACAGCATCGAGCAGGCGGTGGACGGAGTCAAAGACGACGATAACGACGGCGACAGCGGTGAGGGCGCAGCGCCATAAGCCGCCGAATTAAACAGCCCCAGGGCCGAACGGTCCCGGGCTGCAATCTCTTAACCGCCACCAACGTCCGGGTCCACGCCCGCGAGGGCACGATCGGCGAGCCGACCACTCAGCGCGCCGCTACCGGACTGGCGCTCATGCGCTCCACCATTGCAAGCTGGCGTATCGACCGCACCGACGGCAGCAGAGCCTTGGTTGCCTCGCCGCTGCCCCACGCCAAGCGGGCGGCGCGGCCCCAAGCCTGCCAGCGGGCGAGCTGCTTCACCGAGGGCGTGTAGTTCTCACCCAGCTCAGGCACGAGGCGCGCCCGGAGTTCGGCCGGATCGCGCTCGAGGTCGTCCCACCCGGCGAAGCCGAAGTACGCGAAGGTGCCGGTAAGAATCAACGCCCGCGTTCGCTCCGGTCGTGTTGCCGCGAAGAAGATGGAGGCCGGGCCGCTCTCGCTACCCCCGAAAAGCACCGCTCTTTCGAAGCCGACGGCGTCCATAACGGCTTCGATCTCGGCCGCCCGATCATCCAGCGTGCGAACTTGCGGGACCGGGTCCGACAACCCGACGCCGGCCTTGTCGAACAGCAGCACGCGACAAAACGTGGACAGCCGTTCAAAGAAGGCCACAAATTCGGGCACGGTCCAGGCCAGCTCGACGTGGCTGACGAACGACCCGACGAAAACGAGCTCGACTGGCCCATCGCCGAACACCTGATACGCCAGGCTCAGATCGCCGCAGGATGCGTACGACGTTTCCGGCACCGGCTGGAGCCTACTGCGGCAGGGCGCTAGCCGTACCCTATCCACTGCATCGCGGCCGGACGTACGACAACGCCGCGCCGGATTGCGCACCGGCGAATGCGAAGTTCGCGGCGACGACATCGGCGGGATCGCCGTGCACATCGGCGCGCGGGTGAGCGCCTTGGCAGGACCGAACGACGTGCTCGTGTCCAGCACGCTGCGCGACCTCGTGATCGGGTCAGGACTCGAGTTCGAGGACCGCTGCGCTCACGAGCTCAAGGGGCGTGCCCGGCGAGTGGCATCTCTACGCCGTCGCGTCTCCGTAGCGCGGGTTGCGGCGAAACTCATTTCGGCCATAACGGCCAATATCAATCCAGTATTTCGCGACGTCCCGCTACCAGGCCCGAGCGAGGGATCAGCCCGAGGCCCGTGGGTCGAGGCCGAAGACCTGCACTGCCGCTGACTTACCCTTCAGCGCGTGAAACCCCCGGTCGGTGAGGGCGGCCGGTCGAGCAACAGGGCATCGGCGGACTGCTGGGTGAGCAGGATCGCGTCACCGGTGCTCTTGGTGAGCTGCTCGACGCGAGCGGCGACGTTGACCGTGTCACCGATCAGGGTGAACTCGAGCTTGCCCCCGCCGCCGATGGTCCCGGCGATCACCACGCCGGTGTTGATGCCGATGCCGATCCGAAGCGCGCCCCCGAATCGCTCGGCAAAAAGGCGATGAATCAACACCGCGGCGCTCATAGCGGCGTCGGCGTGATCGGCGAGATCATTGGGGGCGCCGAAGACGGCCAGCGCGCCGTCGCCGAGGAACTTGTTGACGTGCCCACCGGCGTCGACGACGGCGGGCACGACGATCTCGAACAGGGCGTTGAGGCGCGCGACGGTGTCTTCGGCGGTGTTGGCCTCGGCGAACGGAGTGAAATCGCGGATGTCGACGAACATCACCGTCACCTGTCGGCGCTCCCCGGTGAAGATGTCGTCGCCCTGCTCAAGTAGGCGTGATGCCAGCATGGGGTCGACGTAGGTGCCGAAGGCAGCCTGAAGGCGCTGCCGCTCAGCCAAACCCGCCTGCATCCGGTTGAACGACGCCGTCAGCGCACCGAGGTCGTCGTCTTGCACCACCGGCAGGCGGTGGCTGTAGTCACCGGCGGCGACACGTTTGGTGCCCTCAGCGAGGTCGCGGACCGGTCGCACCGACGGCGAGAAAGAAGCGCCGACGACGAGCGGTGAGAAGCCAAGTGTTAATGCGCCCCCGATCACAACAGGGAGCACAGGGGCCTCACTTGCCCGGAACACCGCCGCCAGCATTGCAGCCAGGACAGCGAATACGAACGTTGCCGCGAGCATGGATGCGTTCGACCAGGCGGCAAAAGTCGGCCTGGAGCGGGGCAGGGCGTCGCCGATCGGGGTGTCACCGGCGATGGCGATCCTCGCTGGTCGCATTGATGCTTCCACGAAACTGTGCATGACGATCAGCGACGCGACCGCGCCCAATACGGCGCCGACAATCCCGTACTGAATCAGCCGCGATCCCCTGGCCCCGGCGATCGCACCGACGAAGACCAATAGCAGTGCGATCCACACAGCCGCTGCCCCCACCGTGCGGACAACGGCCTCCCGGGCCCAGGCGTAGGTGGCCTCCAACACCGTCGCCCGATCGACCTGGCGGCCTGCCACCCACTGGTCCACCAGGCGGCTCGGACCCACGCCGGCGAGAACTGCCACGTATACCAGCACCAGCATTCCGACGACGGTGACGGCGGCCGCATCGACGTAACGGTCGGACCCCTCAAGTGCGACAATCAGACACGCCGAACCGAGCCAGACCGGGAGCACTGCGACATAGCTGATCGCGAAGACCGCCCACGAGTATCTCGCCCCGTACCTGTCCCACGCCCACTGCCAAATGCGATCCATGTCGGGAGAGTAGGCGTCTGTCCCCAGCGATCGACGGAAAAGGGCACGGTCAACGATTGGCACGATGCGCTCCCTCGAGGGCGCCCGCGCCTCAGTCGTCCTGACGGCGGCCGCCCGGGGCTGAGACTAAGGGCTGACCGAGACCTCGGTTCAAGGTGATTCGCTGGTTGCGAGCCAGGTGAGCGCTGCGAGCGCCAAGGCGCTTACGCCGGTCGTCAGTGTGGGTTCGATCGCCGGGGCGAACTGGGGAGAGTGATTGAACGGTATCGGCCGCCCTGTGCGGGTGGCCTCGGCGATAACCTCGGGGTCGCTGCCGCCGAAGAACCAGAACACGGTGGGTACGCCGAGCGCCGCGCCGAAAGCGCCGACGTCCTCACTAGCAGCGACCGGTGGGAGTTCCAGCATGCGGTCGACGCCGAAGTGGCAGTGAAACGCGCTGACGGTGGCGTCGGTGGCGTCGGGGTCGCTGATCAGGACAGGGACGCTGAAGTTCCAGTCGAAAACCGGATCCCGTGGGGCCGCACTGGCCTGGGCTTCGGCGCGCACGATCCGCTCGACCGCGGCGCGCAGGTGGTTTCGCGTCTCGTCCGAGTAGCTGCGGATGTCGACGCCGAGCTCTGCGGTGTCGGGGATGATGTTGGGCTTCGTGCCCGCCTGGAGCCGGCCGACGGTCAGCACGGCCTGGTCGTTGCTTGACACCTCTCGCGCGACGAGCGTCTGCAGGCGCATGACGGCAGCGGCAGCCATGACCACGGGATCAACAGCGTTCTCCGGCCGGGACGCGTGACCACCGTGGCCGTACAACGTCACTTGCACCGAGTCCGCAGCGGCCATCAGCGGTCCCCGCCCGTAGCCGATCATCCCGGCGGGAAGCGGCCCGACATGCTGACCAAGCACAATCTGCGGAGCGGGAAACCGCTCGAAGAGTCCGTCGGCGATCATGGCCGAGGCGCCGCACCCCAGCTCCTCAGCCGGCTGAAAGACCGCCACGACGGTGCCCGACCATGCGTTCCGCCCGGCGGCGAGCACGAACAGCGCGCCGACCAGGCTAGCGGTGTGCATGTCGTGCCCGCACGCATGCGCAACGGCGACAGTGCTGCCGGCCGCATCGACAGATTCAGCGGCGCTCGCGTACGACAGGCCCGTAGCTTCAGCGACCGGCAGCGCGTCCATATCGGCGCGCAACATGACCACCGGTCCATCCCCGTTGCGCAACACCGCGACTACGCCAGTGCCTCCGACGCCAGCGGTGACGTCGAGGCCCAGCGGTTCGAGCGCGGCCACCACGGCGGCGGCCGTGCGATGCTCCTGCATCGACAACTCGGGGTGGCGGTGCAGGTCGCGATACAGCTGCGCGATCTGCCCGGAGATCCGTGGTGTCCAGGCGGTGAGAACTGAGGCCGGCGCGGGCACCTCGGGCATGCACACCTCCCTTGAGTCGTGTCGTGATGCTATGCCCGTTCGCGAATCGACACAGTCAAGCGATGGTGGGCGCATGCTCGCGCACGCACGCCGACCCAGCCGTTGTCATGGCATCGCCTCGGCCCACTTCATGTGCCCCTCGAAACCGAGCGATGTCGCCATGGTGCGGTAGCGATCCCGATATTCGCGGTACGCGGTCTCGTTCCCGTGCGCCCGCGCCAGCAGTGTGCGCAGCCGCAGCAGCGTGATCTCGCGGATCGCGGAACCTTCTGTTGCCGGCAGGTTCGCCAACCAGTCGATCGCCTGTTGGGCTTCGGCCAGGTCGCCCTCGGCGCCATGCTCTAGCAGCGTCTCAACCAGAAGGCTAGTGCCCCAAACGCCATAGAAGAGCTGTCCTGCCTGGTGCAGGTAGTCCACGGCTTGGCGCATCACCGCAAGGGCAGCATCACCGTCGCCGCGCCTGGCCCTCTCCCGGGCGGCCCACAACTCGATGACCGGGAGCGCCTGAAGACCAACCTGCTTGCGCAGCGAGATATCGCGGGCCTGCACCATCAGTTCCAGCCCGCGGTGACGGTCGGCCGCGGCGTCCCGATACAGCAGCGCGGCAACCAGCCCGTACTCGGCCACCAACAGTGCGACATCATCGCTGGTTGCCTCGGCGGTCTGCACCGCCTCCTCGCTCGCGCGCACCGTGGAGTCATCGGCCCCGAGCACCCCGAAGTAAATCGACAAACCGTAGGTCCACGCGAGGACACCGGCGAGGGTCCTCGGGTGGTTGCTGCGTCGGGCCGTCGCGACGGCGTCATCGAGGTCCTGCCGCCAGCCGGGATGGCCCAGCCACCACCGAGCGATGCCGCGAAACGCCAACGCGACCGCCAGCGGTGATCCGATACCGAAGCCGGCGCCCTTGGTGGGGTCGCCGTCCGCGAGGTCGATGACGGTCTGCGACCACCGCAAGGTCTCGCCGAACTCGCCGGCATCGCACCAGTTGCAGAACCCAATCACCGCCAACGCCATCGTCAAGGTGGGATCGCCGATCGACTCGAGCAGCGCCATCTGTTCGGATGCCAGCCGCGACCCCTCACGCGACCGCCCGGTGTAAAGGAGCTCTGCGGCCATCCCGCTCATGCCGATGGCGAGTGAGACCTTGTCTCCGGCCGTGCTGCACAACTCCCGCTGCTCCGCGAAGCGGCCCGGGGTGTCATGGGTTGCTCGGTCTTGGTAGTCGGTGGCGCACAGCATGGTGCGGGGCGCGATGCGCATTGACAGCTGGTCAGGGTCATCGGCAGGCAGCGCGTCGGCGATGCGGCGTGCCCGCTCCCAGCTGAGCCGGGCGGCGTCGAGATCGCGGTTGGTTGACCAAGTGCCGGCGCGCATGTGCCAGCCATACGCCGCGCGCAGCTCGCCCGCTGCTTCAAGGTGTTCGGCGATCAGCGCCGCGTTCTCCTCCACCGAGCCGGGCGCACGCTCTTGGATCGAGGTGGCCAGGCGCCGGTGCCACAGGGCGCGATCGGATCTCAGCTGCGATTCGTAAGCCACCGCGCGGATCAACGGATGGCGGAACGCATACTCAGCCGATGGTGTGACGCGGACCTGGTCGATCAGTTCGGCCTTGACCAACTCGTCGAAGGCCGGTTCGATCCCCAGCGCGGCCAGCAGGTCGGCCCCGAAGCGGGCGCCGATCACCGACGCCGCGTTCAACGTGCGCTTGGCCCCACTGTTCAGCCGGTCGATGCGCGCCTCGATGGCCGCCTGCACCGTGGCCGGCACCGCGACGTCGGCGACATCCGCGCGACACACGTAACCGCCGTGCTCGCCGGACAGCACCCCGCGCTGGGCCAACTCGCGCACCATCTCCTCGGCGAAGAACGGGTTCCCGGCGGCCCGCTCGGCGATCACCGCCGCCAGCTCGCCGACCGAGGGATGCGACCCCAGCAGCTCACCCAGCAGCGTCGCGGTGTCCGAATCACCCAGCGGGGCCAGCGCTATCGCCTGGGCGTCGGGCACCCGCGTCAGCACCCCCTGGTACTCGGGGCGCGCGGTGATCAGCACCATCGCCGGGGTGCGCGGAATGACGGACAGGAAATCGGCCAGCATCGCCTCGCTGACCGCATCGATCCAGTGCGCATCCTCGATGACGAACAGTGCCGGCTCGGTGCGCGCCAGCGTTGTCGCGTTGACCAGGGCGGTCAACCGGCGCCGCCGCGCATCCGGGTCGATGGCGGGCAGCGCCACATCGGGGTCGGCGATGCCGAGGAGGTCATCGAGCAGCAGCAGATCCTGCGCGTCGGCATCCGGAAGCTGTTCCCGGACCCGGGCGCGGGCGGCCAGGCCGTCGAGGTCGGCCACGCCGTAGCCCGCCCGCAGCAGCCGCGTCACGGCATGGAAGGGGACCTCGCGGGCGTGCGACTCGCAGAAGGCCCAAAACACCTCCATCCCACGCCCGGCCGCGGCCGCCGCGGCCTCCCGCGCCACCCGGGACTTGCCGATGCCCGGCGACCCCACCACAGTCACCACACCACCGCGGCCACCGAGCGCCTGATCCGTCACGGCGTCGAGGGCCGCCATCTCCCAGCCCCGACCGACCAGGCCCGCCTCGGCGCGCCCGACCGGGCCACTCCGCGGCCCGATCGCCACCAGCCGGCGCGCGGGCACCGGTTCGTCGGCGCCCTTGATGCGCACCTGCTCCGGTTCGGCCAGCAGCACGGTGTGCTCGACCAGCCGCGCGGTGGACTCCGACAGCATCACCCCGCCCGGCGGGGCCACCGATTCCATCCGCTGCGCCAACCCGACCTGCGCGCCGATCGCGGCGTACCCCAGCGACCCCGAACCGATCTCACCGGCGATCACTTGACCGGAGTTCAGTCCCACCCGCACCTGCAGATCCACACCGTCACGGTCTCGGACCTCGACGGCAAGCCGCTTGGTCTCCTCCTGCACGCCCACGGCCGCCAAGCAGGCACGAATGGCGTGATCCTCCAACGCTGCCGGCGCGCCGAAGACAGCCATGACGCCGTCGCCGGTGAACTCCACGCTCCCGCCGTAGCGACGCAGCACCGCCGCCGAGCGCTCCACCAGCTCGGTGACGATCTCGCGCAGCCGCTCCATATCCACGGCGGCCGCGATGGCCATCGACCGCACCACATCGGCGAACAGCACCGTCACCTGCTTGTACTCCGCGCGTGTGCCGGGCTCGGCAACGGGTGCGCCACAGCGGTGGCAGAACCGGGCGTTCTCCAGCGGTTCAGCACCGCACGACCCGCACACCATGCCGGTTGCGGTCATGGCATAACCATGACTATTGGCTTGCTGCCGTCATGAGCATTGCTCACGTCAACATCGTGTCACCGCTTGCCAGCCAACATGCGCGTTATCACCGGTGCGGGTCCGGCCCGCGGGTAGCGCGCTGCGCCGTGCCTGGGGGCGCGGGTGTCTGGGCCCGGGTTCCGGCGAAGTGCCAGTTAAGAGCGTCTGTTGTGAGACTCTGCGGGGGTGTCCGCTGATCGGGCGGCTGCTCCTTCGGGGGTGGTGACGTTTCTGTTCACCGATGTGGAGGGTTCGACCCGTCGGTGGGAAGCCGACGCCGATGGCATGCGGACGGCGCTGGCCGCCCATGACGAGGTGCTGCGCGCGGCGGTCGAGGCGCACGGGGGCTTCATGTTCAAGCACACCGGGGACGGGGTGTGCGCCGCGTTCGCTAGGCCGTCCGCAAGTTGCAGGGTCGAGACATCACAGTGCTGAGCGACAGCAAGCCCGCCGTCGCGATGGTGAAGTAATGGTTGGACGGCGACGACGTGCTGCCCGACGGTTACACCACCGAACGCGCCGATGGCAAGGAGGCGGGGCTGGTGACCGCCCGACGCTCGATTCGTGCGCAACGCGACCGGCTCACCCTGGTCTGGGCGAAAGGCCACTAGGGCGAACCCCTCAACGAAGGCGCCGACGCGCTCGCCCGGCTCGCCTCCCGATACGCCGCTGGCACAAGCGAACTGACCAACGCCGAGTACCACCGCCGCGCGGCCGACTTGGCGAAGACGTTCGCCGCGCAGTTCAACCGGCTTCGGGCGGCGTGACGGGATCGGAAGCTGCCGAACTGGCAAGGCCGCATACGCGGGTTGGGGTGTACTGACTCAACATGCGGGTGCGCGAAGGGGTGGGCCGCAGTCCGGCGCTGCCTGTCACTCCTTTCGGCGCGCCGAGGCCATCGGTCCGCTCAGAGTTCGTAGCTGGCGATGTGGACGGTCACGGCGCAGATCGTCGTCTTGGGAAGCGCGCTCGCGGCGGATCTCCTCTGCGACGAACCCGCTCCTGGGTTTCGGGGGTGACCGTACGGGTTGATGCAGTCGGCTGGCGCAGAAGATGAGATACGCAACTCGCAGCCTGCGTATACCGAGCGGTGACAGGATGGTGCCGTGGTGGACGGGCGCCCCGGCGTCGCACGAGGTGGCGACCCAGAACCCCAGCGCGTTGCCACGATCGACGCGTTGATTGATAGTGCCGTGGCGGCGATCAACCGGGGTGATCGCGTGACCGCCAAGGTGTTGGCGGGCCAAGTGCTCGCGGTGGAGCGAGGCAACGCCGATGCCGAGGACTTGCTGGCCGCTCCCGGTGACGTCGGCGAGATCCGGCGCTTGACACTACTGTTCGCCGATCTCGTTGATTCGACGGTGCTGTCCACGCGTCTGGAGCCGGAGCCGTACCGCTCGGTGGTGGGACGCTACCGCCAACAGGTGCGCCACATCGTTGTCCGCTACGAAGGTCACATCGGTGGGACAGCCGGCGACGGCGTATTGGCGGTGTTCGGCCATCCCATCGCTCATGAAGACGACGTGCGCCGAGCGGTACGGGCGGGGATGGAAATCGTCGCCGCCGTCGCCGCCATCAGCGCTCAGGCGCGGCGACAGTTCGGGACCGGGATCGATGTTCGGGTCGGCGTGCACCGCGGATTGGTGTATCTGGATACAGAGCAAGATGACGTGTACGGGCTGGCCGCCAATCTTGCAGCGCGAGTGTCGGGCCTGGCCGCGCCGGGTTGCGTTGCGCTTTCCGAGGCCGTCGAGTCGTTGGTGCGCAACGACTTTGACCTGGAGCGCATGCCGGCAGCACCGGTGAAGGGAGTGGCGGAGTTGATCTCCCACTACCGCGTACTCGGGGAGAGGGTGAGGGGATCCCATCGCCTCCGCGGTCCGCTGGTGGGTCGCGAGCGCGAGCGTGACCGGATCGAGCAGAGTTGGGCGAAGGCACTGTCCGGGATGCTCGACGCGCCTGGGCTGTTGTTCTGTGGTGAGCCGGGCATCGGAAAGAGCCGGCTCGCCGCGGAGGCCGCAGACCTGGCGGAGCGCTCCGCCGGGGAGGTCGTCGAGCTGGCCGGTTCGCCGTATCACGCTGATGTGGGGCTACATCCGGTCCGCGCCCTGCTCGAGCGGCGGTGCGGCATCAGTCGGGGCACCGATCCCGATGAGCGGCTGCGGCTTTTGGAGGCCGAGTTGGCTGCGCGGGGGCTGGATCCGGCAACCGTGTTGCCGATGCTGGCGCCGGTGTTGGCGATCGGGCCCGAGCATGGTTATGAGCCCGTGCCCGCGGAGGGCCGCAGGTTGGAGGAAATGATCGCCGCGGCGGCGCGGTCGTATCTGCTCGCCTGCGTGGGGGATTCACCGGGGTTGCTCATCGCCGAGGACCTGCAGTGGTTCGATGCGTCCACGCGCGAGTTGGTCGGCTCGATGCTCGACGCGGGCGCGGGTCGGCTGCTGGTGGTGTCGACAAGTCGCGACGGCGACGCGTTGCCGTGGCAGGTGGAGCGCTTCGAGCTGGCGCCGCTGACCGACGACGAGACCGACGAGCTGGTCGGCGCGCTCGATCCGACGGCGGGCGACGAGCAGCGCGCGGAGGTGCGCCGACGCTGTGACGGTGTGCCCTTCCACATCGAACAGGTCGTGGCCGGGCTGCACATCACTTCGGCGGACAGCCCTCACGTGCCAGACGCACTGTATGAGCCGCTGTTCGCGCGGTTGCGCGCCGGCAAGAACGATGTGCTGGTGGTCGAAGCCGCTGCAGTTATCGGCCGCAACATCGACCGAGCTCTACTGCGGGCGGTGGTCGATCTCGACGCGGCGCAGGTCGATGAGGTCATCGAACAGCTCACCGACGCGCACGTGCTCGAGCCGTGGGGCGGCGACAATCGGCGGTTTCGGCATGAGTTGCTGCGTGAGGTCGCCTCGGAGCTCGCACCGCCCAGCGTGCGGCGGGCGTTGCATTCGAAGGTCGCTGACGCGCTGGTCGACACCGCGGCCGGCGATCCGGACTGGCCACTGATCGCTGCGCATTACGAGCGGTCTGCACGACATGCGGACGCCGCCACCGCGTACCAGCAGGCGTCGGGCGCCGCTCGTGGTCGCGGCGCGCTGGCCGAGGCACGCACGTACTTGTCCCGTGCGCTGACACAAGTTGAGCTGTGCGCGCCGGGGCCCGATCGCGACCGGCGCGAGATCGCTCCCCGGCTGAAACGCGGATACCTCACCGCTACCGCCGAGGGGGCCCAAAGCCCGGTTGCCGTTGCCGATTTCGAGCGATGCCTTGAGCTCGTGGGCACCGATCCGCGCGACGACGAGGTGGTCGCAACGCTGACCGCGGTGGGCGCCTATTACCTGTGGCGTGCCGATTTGCAACGGGCCGGCCAGGTCATGGCAGTCGCTCAGGCGGGCGTCGAGGGGGCCAGGCGGTGGTTCCGACCCGCCGTTGACGGCTCAGCGGGCATCATTGCATGGTTGCGCGGCGAATTTGATACCGCCAGAGCGTATTTCGGCCGGGCAATCACCGACAGGGCTGTTGAGTACGAGCGCCGGTTACAGGACTTGTGGTTCGTTCCGCACGACCCAGTGGCGTTGGCGCACGAACATTTGGCGTGGGACCGGCTCGTGCACGGCGACCTCGCCGGAGCCGAGGAACAACTGACGCGTGCAAGAGGCCGCGCGGAGAAACTCGGATATCCCCAGAGGCCGTACAACGACCTGTACGCCATCGATATGGAGATCTGGGTTCGTACCGAAGTCGGCCAGTTCGACCGCGCGCGTGCGTTGGTGGCTGAGCTGGTGGAGAAGTCCGACCGGTATGGCCTGGACTACTTGTACTGGCAGCTGTTGGGCAAAACCGAGCAGGCGATGGTCGAGGGTCGGGCGTTATTGGCGTCGCGCGATCTCGACTCCGCTGCGGTGGCGGCGCAGCTTCATTCCCTGACTCAGTCGGTCGAGGTGTGGCGAGCATTGGGCGCCGCCACATATCGGCCGTTTTATTGGTGCGTGCTCGGCCAGCTTCTGGCCGCCACCGGCGAGTGGGACCGGGCGCGCGCTCGTCTCGATGACGCGCTGCAGTTCACCGCCGACAGCGGGGTGCGGTTCTACGACGCCGAACTGCTGCGGACGCGGGCTCACACCTGTGCGGACCCCGACGCGCGCGCTTCGGGCCTCGCCGCTGCCCGCGATCTTGCTCGACGCCAAGGTGCGTGGCTGTTCCAATTGCGCGCCAGCCTTGATGATTTCCAGTTGCGCGGTGACCCGGCGCGCTGTCATCTGATCGACGCCCTCGCCAAGATGACGGTCGACAGTGCCCTTCCTGAAGTGTTGCGAGCGCGGGCGGCCCTTCGCTGATTCGGACGTTACCCAGCGCCATCCCATTCGGACGCCACCATCACAGCCCAGGCCCCCAGCGGTCATCCGACGTGGCTGGCGAAGAACGCAGACGCTACAGACGCGTCGAACGCGTGATCAAGCGCAACCGTGAACGCTGCCCACAGCTGGCCGACCTCACCACCCGTTCACCGCGGCCAGTTCGCCTACGTCGACGGGCGACTGCCCGATGGCACCACACTGCCGCTGTTCCGCCTGCGCTACGGCGGTTCAGCCAACAGCTGGTGCTTCGCGATCCACCTCGCTAGCCACGACCGCTACCCCCGAGGCGCCCCTGCGAAGTACGAAGAAAAGGTGGCCCCTTATGGACTTTGGCTACCTGTGCCACAGAGCATTTGGCCATGAAACTATCGAAAGATGCAGCCGAGTGAACTTCCCGGGTTGACCGCCTCGAGAGCGTCCGCTCTGGCAGGAACATGGGACGACGGCGGGCTATGGGAAGACGTGCGCTGGTTAGCGCGGAGGTGCTGGCTATCAGATGACGCGACGCCAATTTCGCTGCGGTGGCATCATCTCGTCCTTGCGGTTGGGAACTTCAAGCGACAATCAGGACGGCGGCTACGTCCCTGCCGTATCAATGGCATTGAGCAACCGACACATGTGCCAAATGAAAGGTTCTCACTGCCCTCCGGCCTGGTGGTGTACCGGGACAACATGGACACGTGGCAGCAGCTCGCCTCCGCACTTCCAGGAGCTGCGCTCGCGACCACGACGACACTGCTTGCGGCACTGTGGCCCGAACACCACTTCATATTCGACTGGCGGGTACAGGCAGCCGCAGATGCGCTAAGAATCGAGGCAGGTTTGGCTCCCTCGGGGTGTACTGAACTCGAGATCGCTTCTGGGAAGAGACCGCCCCCGGACTTCAACGACTACGCGACGGTAAGAGGCTGGCTGCAGACCATCGGCTGTCCGCTGGAGACCTCGGAGCGTGCCCTTTATCGGCTATCCCAAATGGTGCCCAGTGTTCGGGGCCGCAGCTGGCCGGACTACGCCAGTGAGATTTCATCGAAGTTGATTGCTTTCTAATCCTCAGAGGATCAGAGGTCTTCGATGGTGCCCGCTTCCGCTTCCAAAGTGCCGTGTCCACCGAGGCTCCTGGAGTTACGACGCCGCATCGTCGCCCGCAGACAGACTTCAGGACAACTGGGATGACTGGGATGGCCGACCGACCTTCTCCACGAGGCCGGCTGCAAGCACTGTGAGGGCTGGAGCCGGCTACACGTGATGGTGCTGCACCGGTCATCGCCTTGCGGGCCGGCGCGTCGGGCACGGCGACCGGATACGGGCACTCACCTGCTAACCGGCTGCGGACAGCGCCTTGCATTCGGCGTAAGCGGCGACGATCGCGCGTTGTGCTTCGAGTCCAAGGCCGGAGAGCGCATCGAGGACAAGTTCCCGCACCGACGACACTGTCACTCAAGAGGGCAGGCGAGTTCTCGCCCGATAACAAGCCGCACGGCAAATGTCAGCACGCCGCGTATACGCAGGTCAGCATTGTTGCAAAGCATCGCAACACCCGGATGTAGCCGCCGACGTCGGCCTCAGCGCCGACGCCCAACGCCGTGGCAGCCCGCAGCGCCAAGTCACGCAGGGCCACCGCGTCGTCGACTCGCCGGGCCAGCACCCGCTACATTCCAGACTGAGGTCACATCACCGGACTCGACGGAGGTGCGCGCCATGACCGACCTTGACCAGTTCCGCGCCGAGCTGGCGGACAGTCTCGCGGGTCTGTCGCCGTCGCAGCGGCTCAAGGCGGGTCGCGAGATGGCCGACCGCCTCGGCGTGGTGCTCGCCGCCATCGAGCGCGGCGAGATCGACGCGAGCGCCACCGAGACCGCACGGTTGCAGGGCGCGGCGGTGGCGCTGGCGACCCTGGCCGGGTGACCCTCCGATGCTGTACAGCAAACGGACGATTGCTGTACAGTCGGGAGCATGGCCCGACCTCGCCGCCGCTCCTCGATCCGTCCCGAGGGGGCCGTCGCCGCCTACGTCCGGGTGTCCACTGACGAGCAGGCCGCCAGCGGCGCCGGACTCGATGCGCAGCGCATCGCAATCGAGGCCGAAGCGCAGCGACGGGGATGGACAATCGTCAGCTGGCACGCTGACGAAGGGATCAGCGGAGGCAAGGGCGTCGAGCACCGCCCTGGTTTGGCCGCGGCGATCGAAGCAGTCGAATCCGGCCGTGCTGCCGGCCTTCTCGCGGCCAAGCTCGACCGGGTGTCTCGGTCTGTTCTCGACACGGCTTCGCTGATGGAGCAAGCCCGGCGCGACGGCTGGGAGTTGACCACCTGCGATCTGGCCATTGACACCAGCACGCCGGCAGGTGAGGCCACCGCATCGATGATGGCCGTATTCAGCCAACTAGAACGCCGACTTATCTCCCAGCGCACACGGGAGGCCCTGGCCGTCAAGAAAGCCCAAGGTGTACGCCTCGGCCGCCCGTCGGCGCTACCGCGTGAGGTCGTCGCCCGCATCGTCGCCGCGAAGGCAGGCGGTGCATCGCTGCGGACCATCGCGACCGAACTTGCCGCGGAGGCGATTCCGACCGCCCAGGGTGGTGCGAAGTGGCACGCCTCGACCATCAAGGCAGTCCTTGACAGCCAGGACGCCGCCCACGTGAGGGCCGCGGCGGCCTCTTGATGCGAGGTGAATGCGGCCCAGTCCGTCCGGTGAACTTACGCAACACCAGATCGGCTGTTCCAAACTGCGTTTAAGGGAGCCGAATACGAAGACTTGTCGCCGTCCTTGAAATCCATCTCCTTCATCACCGCGTACTCACCGTCTTGGACCACCACGATGGCCTCGACCAAGCGCTAGGCGGTGTCCTCGTCCACCTCGGCCGTCCGCACCTCGGTCAGTACCTTCTCCAGCGACTCGTCATCCCAGATAGTGCCCTTGGGATCGCGCACCAGGCTCATCGTGTGCGTAGCCCGTCCGAGCCGGTTCCCGTACCGGCTCTGGCGCTGGCTTGGGTGCGGGGCTTGGCTCCTGCACCGGCTTGCGGATCGGCGTGGCTGGCACCCTGATGACGCGACGCCGTGGCTTTCCAATATCGCCCATTTCAATTCCTCCTTCCTGTCGGGTAGAGACCGATCATCACGTCCCTGTCGAAGTACCGGCGTGTGCCTGGGGTACTGGCCGCACACGCCGTGGCGAACCGAGGGGCGGCGTCCTCCGCGCACCACCACGCCACGATCTGCGCCCCCGCGGTTCTCACCCCGTTGTCGCCCTCGATGGTCATGCCGTCCAGCCGAACGACCGCGACGATGTTGCGGGTGAAATCGGGGTACTGGTCCACCAGTTCGGCGACGGTCCAGAATGCGTACACGCCGCAATGACACCGGTCGGCCGGTACCTCATGGTCGGGGTTGTCGGTGTTCTTGGCGCAGATCGCCACGCACACACCGTTTTCCCAGTGGCCCCCGCCCTGGACGATGGACGCCAGCCTGCCGTCCTTGACGGCGAACGTGCGTAGGCGTCACCGACCTCGATGTCGGTCGGCAGCCCGCGGTCCTCACTCATCGGTCGTCACCCTCGTCTGTCGCCGCTGTTACCGCTGTTACCGCTTGCTGCGGGTATCGACGCCATGCTTCGGCGAAGGACTCGCGGCTGTACCCCTTGAACGTGTTCGCGCCGTCACGGAAGGTCGTGGGCCTGATTTCGTAGCCCTTGAGCAGCCAGGCCATCCTGATCCCGGCCCGCTGTGGCGACAGCCCTGACCAGTGGAACTCTCCGGTTTCTTTCAGCCCGTCCAGAAGCTGCCTGCTGGTGATGTAGTCGCCGACCAGGCGCCTGAAGATCGCTTCGATCTCCCACAGCAACCGCACACCCTCGCTGGGCGTGGCGTTCACTCCGGAAGCGGTAACGGCGGTAACAGCGGCAACACGCGCCCGTTCCGGCCACGGCCCGCCCGCCAGTTCGCCGACCGCCAGCAGTGCCTCCAGCACGTCGACGTCACGGTTCTCGATGCCCTTGGGCAGCACCGGGTGATCCGGTCCCAGGTAGTGCAGGGCGTAGGGGTGGACCAACTCGGCCCAGTACCGCAGCAGCCAGCACAACTCCTCGGCCTCGGCCGCGCTGGTGTAGCGGTTCCACCGCTCGATCTTCTCTTCCGGCAACTTGCGCTGCATCGGTATCACCACGCTGCGGTCGCGGATGGTGACCGGCACATCGTCGATGGTCATCTTCCCGGCCAACGCCATCGGGCTGTACATCTGAAATCGCTTCGTCTTCTTGCCGATCTTGCGGGAGACCGTCTCGTCGCGGCCGTGGCCGGCGTTGATGAGGCGCCGCATCTCCTCGTTTTGGCGTCGGCCTTCCTCGACAGTGCCGAACACGGTGTCGAGTTCGTCGTACAGAATGGTCGGGCCGACCACCCTTAAACTCCAGCGCCTCGTCAATGGAGTGATAGAGGCCAGCGGGTGTCAGGTCCGCGACGTGATCCGCCCGTGGCACAAGGTGTTTGGTGACCGTGAGGGCGAGGGTCTTGCCGCAGCCCGCCTCCGGCGAGATGAACAGCAGCCGCGGTGTGTACTGCCAGCAGTCCATGAACCAGCAGTGCGCCATCCACAGCACATGCGCGTGGCGAGCCTGCTCATTGGGGAGGGCGAGGAACCGAGCGGCGAAGGCGTCGATGACATCGAGCACGTCCGAACCCAGGTTCGGCGCGACATGGTAGTCACCACCATTCAGTAGGAAGTACTTGATCTGATCCGCCAGGCTCTCGTACATCGGCATCGAGTCAGTGCTCACGGCGACTTGTCCCCTTGCATTGGCACCGCGATTTGCTCCTAGTCGTTGCCTGGGCTCGGTGGCCGCCTTGGGTGTATCCCCCGGGCGGCTTCCTCGGTTCACGGCCCATCACCGCCGTCACGTCCCGCGGCCATTCTGCTGCAGTTCAATTCGGACTGTCCTCAGTCGTCCGCGGGACTCCGCGATCATCGCGGCGAGACTTGATAATGCTGCGGCTGCATGATCGCGGGGGATTGGAGTGGGACTCCATCGACGACCCCGTCCCGATGCCGGGGTGCCGGTCTTCTGTAGTCGGGATGTCCCGCAATGGATTTAGTACCAATAGTGACGACTTCCCAGGCCATGTCGGTGGTCGATGGCCTGGGCGGGTTGGACCCGTCGTTCTCGCCGCGCTTGGCGGCGTCCCAGCCCGACAGCTGGGCGGTCGAGAGCGCGCTGGTGTCGCCGTTGACGGTCATTGCGCCACTGGGTGAGCGGAGAGCAAGGCGATGACCCGTTCACGTGCCTGCGGCGCCAGCGGAGGGGCCTTCTTCAGTGCCTTGGCGACGGCGTCGACCAGAGTCTCCTCGGCCATGCCGGCACGGGCGTGGACCAAGTCGGGATCGTCGGCCGGACGGCTTCTGGTCAGTGAGCCGACCGCGCCACGGTAGCGGTAGAAGTCTTCGGTAGCCATGCGATAGGACAACTTTCAACGACGCGACAAGGGAACCGTTTGGCGCAAGTGGCGCAAACGTGGATGGCTCGGTCGCTTGTCACTGCCCGGGCGATTATTGACGGACAGTCTCGCACGTGGCTGCCGCCTCGGCCCCGTTGGCCTGTTCGGCCTTGGCGATCACACTTGAGGGTAGCAGCATTCCAGAGATGTGCAAGAAGATGAATAGAGCTGTGCCCCAATTGATTAACGCACTATAGGCATCCTTTCACTGGGCTATAGGTTTTAGCGCAACAGATCTCGATGGGGGTCCAGGGTGGTTCGTGGGAGCCCCGGTCGACCAGAGGCCGGAATGCACGGGACGAGACGTAGCCCGGTGGCATTTCGGGTCGCCCGGCACGGGCCCGATTCGCGCGAGCAGCCACGTTCAGTCGCGTTCATTCAATGCCAATTGCGTTCCGACAGCCCGCAATGAGCGGACAGGCCAAAATGCGCCGTCCGGCCTAGGCCCCGCCACTGGGGTCGACGGAGATCGACCATGGACCCCACCACCGAGCTGTTGCACCGCAAGCAGTTCCTCAACGAGTACGGCTTCTCAGACAGCACCGAGCGGCGCCGACGGAAAGCCGGCGACCGATGGCCGCCACACATCTGGATCGGGAGCCAGGTGTATTACCTGCGTTCTTCGGTAGACGACTGGTTGCGACAGCAGGAGGCGGCCTGTAATCCCGAGCCACTCGTCATCGGCGATCAAACCCACTTGGAATCTGCGTATTCCGCGTCGGAGCCTGACGTTGCTCTGCCCGCCCGTGCGCCGAAGTCGATCGCCCAGCAATTCACGCACGGGGGTGAGATGTCATGAGCCAGGCGGAAATCCGCCTCGCTGGCCACGAGGCGGACCACCCGGTGGTCTTGGGAACCGACGACCAGTCTACGGCGCCACGGTGCGCCGGTTGTGGAGACGCAGTCCGTACATGCACCGAATGCCGCGAGACCAAGCACCTGGGCCAGTTCGCCAAGGACGCGAGCAGGCGAGGTGAGCGGCGCGGAATGTGCGCGGTCTGCCGGACCAATTACGACCGGACACGCGACTACGCCCGGCGCGCACTGCGCTACGGCCACACCCCGGTCATCGAGAAGTTCAGCACGGCGCAGCTCGTGGAAAGGTACGGCGAGCACTGCTTCCACTGTCGTACAGGGCCGTTCGAGACCGTCGACCACCTCGTCTGCGTGAGAGTCGGGGGCGCCCACACCATCGCTAACACAGTCCCTTGTTGTCGATCGTGCAATTGCCGCAAGTACTGGCGCGAGGACAAGCGCCAGATCGCCGATACCTCCAGCAGTGCGGTGGTGCCGGCAAGACCGTCAAAGGACAGCGGACCGGTGCTAACGCATTTGGCGTGCAAGCCGTCGGCGGCTTACGCCCTCCGGCAGCGGAGTCTGGCCGCCGAACACCGTGGCGATCATAACCCCGATCTCGTTGGCCACCGCGCAACGAATTGCCCCGCGTGCGCAAGGAAATCGCTGATGCCGCGCGGCCGACGCGGAGAGGGGCGGATCGGGTCAGCGTCTAATGGCGCCGTCCGTCAGCGCGTCGATCCCGGCGAGTCTGTCTGTCGGACCGTTGCTCAGCCTGTAGCGGGCAGTGAGCGCACGCGGCGCGGCGTAACCGATCTTCGTCGTGGATTCGTCGGCCCCAACGAGCACCTCAAGCGAAGGCCCGCTGGCGGGGCCGTCTCAGTCTTCCAGCTCATCGAAATCGTCGTCAGGCTCGAACGGGTCGTCGTCAGGCTCGAAGCCGTCCCAGTCCTCTTCCTCCAGCGGCTCGGCGGGCTCGTCGTCGCCCTCGAGCTGGCGCCTGATCTCCGGCCACAACTCGGGCGGCACGGTCGACCGCACCGCCTCGATGACGCGGTTCATCTTCACGATGATCTCGGCCAGGCTGATCTCGCCGGCCCGCGACTCGACCAGGGCCTGCAGCTTGCTCGCCGCGGCCATGCCCGTGTTGGCGTCGACCGCCGCATCCTGGACCACGAGGGCCTCCCACGCCCGGACCATGACGGCCTCGAAGAAGGCCATCGGCGTGATCGCCGTCGCCACTCCGTTCGTGAAGTCGACGCCGTTCTCCTTGGCGCGGCGCTCCAGGATCTCGCGATAGGTCGCCCTTGCGACGTTCTGCACCGGGAAGTGTCGGTCGGCGTGGTTGCGCACCGAGTGGACCGTGACCCGGTCGTGCTCGTCGAGTGCGGCGTTCTCCAGGCTCAGCGCCCGCACGATGCCGGCGTAGCTGGCCCCTCGCGCGAGCATGTCGTTGACCCTCTTGCTCAAGTCGTCGCTTCGGCACACCCTGCAGCGTGGCTCCCTCTCGAAGCACTCGATGTCCTGGGAGATGGGGACTGTGGCTGCGTGCGCGCACTGGCCGACCGCCGGTCCGAGCGCCGCGGTTACTGCCATGATGACTCCTTCCCACGTTTCCCATCACCGAGGTGCAGGTGTATTCACCGATTGAGGGTTACCGCGAGCTGTCTGGCAGCACCCCGGCGCTCCCATCTCATGTACTTGCGGGCTACTTCCGTGTACTTGGGCGTGAGCGCCGGCATGAGTTGGCCAGGAGAGCTCAGTGGGCCGTTTCGCAGAAGTGGCTGCCCTACTCGGATACTGGTCAGCCACGACTGACGAGCGCATCGCCGCCGCCGGGGTGGAGTGACCCCGTGTCAGCACGACAACAAGCCCTGGAGTTGTGAGCCGCTGCCAAGCGCTCGACCCACGCCTGGCCCGGTATGACCTCGTGCCGAAGGAGGCGCGACTCTCCGGTGTGATGGCGGCCGGGTCAAGACACCGGGCCAAGGTCGGTCCCCGCAGGCAGGCCGTGGGCTAATCCCGGCTCGACCAAGGAGGAACAGTTGCGCCTCGGTGTCACGAGAGTGTCACAACTCAGCGCAAACTCACCGCTCAAACGCCCGTGAACGGCTACGGACTGTCCTGTACCTCCGTGGCTGAGTACCTGCTGGTCAGGACGCTACCGCAGCGCGCCGCCACACACCGCGACAAACCGCGTCAGACGGCCATAACCGTGTCGAATCGACTTCCCAAGCTGAATACGCGGGTTCGATTCCCGTCATCGGCTCCACCGAAAACGCTGGTCAGCGGCATCGCTTGTAAGTCCCACAGCCTGCAAAGCTGGTGCCGAAACCGGGCGAGATTGCAGTGGTGTGCTACTGCGCTCGTTGCACCGAACGCGACTGATGATTTATCTGTCATAACACCACCAAAGAAGACACGAAGTGTCCGATAACTCATCGTGTGGCTTCTCCATCTCCGTTATGGCGGGAAGGATGGCCGCGGTGTTATGGCGACGATCTCCCGACCCGCGACCGGCACAATCGCCGTACCCGTCGACGCAGGAGACGGCAATCATGCTAGACCGGCTTGCACGACTAGCAGTGGCCCGGCCGAAGGCGGTTCTCGCCGCGACCTTGGTACTCATGGTTGCCGCACTTGGGTATGGGTCGGGAATCAGCGAGCGGCTGTCTGGCGGCGGCTTCTATAGCAGTACTTCCGAATCGCAGCGCGCCGCTGCCGCGCTCGAGCAGCGTTTTCACGTCGGCAAACCGAACCTGGTGATTCTCGCGACCGACACCGGCGGCGGGTCTGTCGACGATCCCGGTGCGGTTGCCGCCGGCGAGGCGCTAACTCAACAGCTTGCCGCCACGCCTGGTATCACGACGGTCAGCTCGTACTGGGGACCAGGCCAGTCCGAATTACTCCGTAGCAAGGACGGGACGAAGGCGCTGATCGTGGCGCACGTCGAAGGCGATGAGCGCGAGTTTGCGGCGGCGGCCAGACGCCTCATCGCTACCTACCGCGACACCGAGCGCGGTCCGCTGAAGCTCGAACTCGGCGGTGAGGCGGTCAGCTACAACGATGTGACCGACCAGCTCAACCACGACCTGGGGATCAGCGAAGCAATCGCGATGCCGATAATCCTGGTGCTGATGACACTGGTGTTCGGCAGTCTCGTGGCAGCCGGCTTGCCGGTCGTGATCGGTGTGCTTTCGATCGTGGGTTCACTAGGCCTTCTCGCGTTGTTATCGGATGTCACCCCGGTGTCCAACTATGCGCTCAACGTGACGACGATCGTCGGTCTAGCGCTGGCCATCGACTACAGCCTTTTGGTGCTGACCAGGTTCCGGGAGGAGCGAACTCGTGCTCAGTCCCTCGATGATGCGATCATCGAGTCGGTTCGAACCGCCGGCCGGACGGTCGTATTCTCTGCCACTGCGGTGACGCTGTCGGTGCTGGCGCTGCTTGCGTTCCCGATGATGTTCCTGCGTTCGATCGCCTATGCGTGTGTTGGTGTGATACTGCTCGCGACGGTGTGCGCGCTTGTTGTCATGCCCGCCATGTTGCGACTTCTGGACTCCCGAATCGACTCGCCCAACGTGCGCCGGGTGATTCCACAGGTATTTGGGCGTCGCGCACCGACCGACGCGCGGGCTGAGGAAGACGGGTTCTGGTTCCGCAGTTCACGGCTGGTCATGCGTAGGCCGGTAGTGATGGGGGGCGCGGTTCTGCTGCTGGCTCTGGTGCTTGCGGCACCGTTCGGTGCCATCCGCTTGAACTTTCCGGATGACCGGTCGCTGCCGGCGACGATTGAAAGCCGAAGTGTCGGCGACGTGGTCCGCTCCGAATTCCCGGCACAAGCGACAGGTGCGATGGATGTGCTCCTCGAGAATTCCGCGGGCGCGGATCAGCTGGACGGGTACGCCGGGGCGCTGTCACAGTTGCCGCATGTCGTGGCCGTCAAGCTGGGAATGACAAGCTATGTCGACGGGCAACGGATTGGCGAAAGGCCGGTGACCGACGCGAATGGCGCCTATCTACGGCTGCTCCCAGACGTCGATCCCTACAGCGACGCGGCCCACCTGCTGCTTGATCAGGTACGCGAAACCCCAGCTCCAGGTACCGTGCATGTCGGCGGACTCACTGCAGAGAACTTCGATACCAAAGATGCTTTGTTTGAACGAGTTCCGTTGGCCGTGGCACTGCTCGTGCTGGCGATGTTCGGCGTGCTGTTCGCGTTCACCCGAAGCGTGGTTCTGCCGATCAAGGCGTTGCTGCTCAACGTAGTCAGCCTGTCTGCGAGTCTCGGCGCGATGGTGTTCATCTTTCAGGAGGGTCACCTCAAGTGGCTGGTTGGAGATTTCGCTGTCACCGGGACACTGGCTACACCGGCGCCGATCCTCATCATTTGTCTCGCGTTCGGGCTGTCCATGGACTACGAAGTCTTCCTGTTGTCGCGCATCTCTGAGGAGTATCGCGCGCACGGCGACACCAACCTCGCGGTGATGCGCGGGCTGCAACGCGTTGGCCCCGTCGTCACTGCGGCGGCACTGATCATGTCAGTCGTGTTCATAGCTATGGCCACTTCTCAGGTGTCGTTCGTCAAGTTGCTGGGCCTCGGGTTGACGCTTGCAATCCTGTTCGACGCCACACTCATTCGTGCGGTACTCATGCCCGCCGCGATGAGGCTGATGGGTCGCGCGAATTGGTGGGCGCCTCGTTGGCGACGGCCTCCCGCGCATCTGCTCGTGAGTGGGGCCCGTCGTCGGCATCAACTGACCGTGCGCCAATTGACGGCGCAATTGGCGGCGAATTGACTCCGAACGCCACCGCGCGCGGGAGGGGCCTGTGGAACTCGAGCCGGGGGACCAGTCGTTGACGCCGTATTCGTCCGAACACAGCGATCTAGACGGGAACGGCTACGGCGTGCGATACGTGGGCCAATCGCTGTGGCCGTGGATGCTCGCCTATGGACCTTGGGCCGGCGCTCGCGCTGTCGCGGGACCGAAGCCAGTTTCGCCGCACGTCGACGATTCTTGTAGTCCTTCGCGACCTGGGATCCGGTCGGGTGACAGCCGGGGGTGGGGGACGTCGGTGGTCGCCAGCGTCGATTACGACCATGTTCGAGCGGGTGTCTGGGGCGCCGCGCAGATTGCGGAAGCAGTTGGTGCAAAACGGATTCGGCCACAGCCCACGCGCCGACTGGAACACCGGCAGTTCACCTTCTACACCACGCATCAACTTGGGACCGCCCGCATGGGTGGCTCGCCCGCAACATCGGCCACCGATCCGGAGAGAGACATGGGATGTGCGAAACCTGATCGTCGCCGATGGGTCGTGCTTCCCGACTCCGACCGCGACTGGTGTAACCCCTTCAATCTCGACCGAGGCGGTCGCGTACATGAACTCGAAGCGGCTCGCAGCGGCGCTCGCATAGGGGGGATGACCCCGACACTAGCTGGGCAGCAGAACCCTGACGAGACAACGCTGTCGTTTGCCTGATGGGGACTTCGGAATCATTCCTGGCTCCACGACCATAATCATCGCGGGCGCGATTCCGAAGCGCCGATACACCTCTTGCCCGATCTCGCCCCTGATCCGCCTCACGCTGGAATGGTCACGCCAACGGTGCGATTCGACCACAATCGCGAAGGACTCGCTCGTCTGCCCTGCGGTGAGGCTCACTGCGACCGCGCTACCGCGGCGCACTCCCGCAACCGCCTCCGCCGCTCGTTCGAGGTCTGTCGGGTAGATGTTGCGCCCGGACACGATGATCACGTCCATGTTGCGTCCGCACACCACGATCTCGCCATCCTCGGTTACGTATCCGACGTCGCCGGTGGCAAACCATCCATCGCGGTCGCACAGGCGGCTTCGACCATCCATGCCGAGCTGGAATGACGACACACTCGGCCTCGAACGATGAGTTCGCCAACCCGCTACAAAAACCGGTGTGAACTGCGGAGATGCTGGATTAGACTAGGCGAAACGACGCGAAAAAGACGTGAAACGACCTGCGGATACGCGAACGGTGTTGATGACATCAACAGGCCCCTGCAACGTCGCGGCGAGCGGCGGTGTTACCCAGCGCCCTGCTGAAGGCCGACCGTGAAATGCCAGCAGGGCCCTTGGGATTATCGTTGGCGCCGGAATGCTGATCGAAGCTGGTGATCCTGTGAGACTGTCGCCCATCCGAACCGACAATGCCGGGCGAGGTTTTCAAGGCTTCTGGCGGCCAACCGCTTGAGTGCATCTAAGCCATAGCCTCAGCCCAATCCATATGACCCTCGAAACCCAGCGAGATGGCCATCGCGCGGTAGCGACTCGCCATGTCCCGGTAGGCAGCATCGTCGCCGCGGGCCCGGGCGAGCAGCGCGCGCAGCCGCAGCAGCGTGATCTCGCGCGCTGTCGAACCTTGATCGGCCGGGAGGTTCGCCAACTGGTCGATATCCTCTTGGGCTTCGGCCAGATCGCCCTCGGCGCCACGCTCCAGCAGAGCCTCCACCAAAACACCGGTGCCCCAAACGCCCATCCCGAGCCGTCCTGCCCGGTGCAGCTCGTCCACCGCTTGGCGCATCACCGCAATGGCAGCATCGCGGTCGCCGCCCCCGGCCCTCTCACGGGCGGCCCACAACTCGATGACCGTGACGATGTGAAGACCAACCTGCTTGCGCAGGCAAATGTCGCGGAACTGCACCATCAGGTCCAGCCCGCGGTGACGGTCGGCCGCGGCGTCCCGATTCAGCAGCGCAGTAGCCAGCGTGTACTCCGCCAAGCTCAGAGCGACATCGTTGCCGGCCCTTCGGGCGGTCTGCACCGCCTCCTCGATCGCGCGCACTGCGGAGTCATCGGACCGAAGCACCCCGAAGTGAATCGCCCAACCGTAGCCCCAGATGACAACACCGGCGAGCGTTGTCGGGTGGTTGCTGCGTCGGGCCATCGCGACGGCATCGTCGAGGTCCTGCCGCCACCCGGGGCGGCCCAGCCACCACCGAGCAACGCTGCGCCATGCCAACGCGACCGCCAGCGGCGATCCAAAACCGAAGCCGGCGCCCTTGACGGGGTCACCGGCGGCCAGATCCACGACGGTCTGCGACCACCGCAAGATCTCGCCGAATTCACCAGCGTCCGACCAGTTGGCGAACCCAAGCAACGCCAACCCGATGGTCAAGGCGGGATCGCCGATCGAGTCCAGCAGCGCCATCTGTTCGGATGCCACACGCGACCCCTCACGCGAACGCCCGGCGTAGAGCAGCTCGGCTGCCAGCCCGCCCATTCCGATGGCCAGCGAAACCTTGTCCCCGGCCGCGCTGCACAACTCCCGTAACTCCGCGAAGCGGCCCCGGCTTTCCTGGACTGCTCGGTCTTGGTAGTCGGTGGCACACAGCATGGTGCGGGGGGCGATGCGCATCGACAGCTGGTCGGAGTCATCGGCAGGCAGGGCGTCGGCGATGCGGCGGGCCCGCTCCCAACTGAGCCGGGCAGCATCGAGATCGCGGTTGGTTGACCACGCGCCGGCGCGCATGTGCCAGCCATACGCCACGTGCAGCTCGCCAGCGGCCTCGAGGTGTTCGGCGATCAGCGCGGCGTTGTCCTCCACCGCGCCGGGCGCACGCTCTTGGATCGCGGCGGCCAGACGCCGGTGCCATTGGGCGCGGTCGGATCTCAGCTGCGATTCGTAGGCCACCGCGCGGATCAACGGATGGCGAAAAGCGTACTCGGCGCTGGGGGTGAACCCCACCTGATCGACCAGCTCCGCGCCCAGCAGCTCGTCGACCACCGCGTCGATCCCGAGTGCTGCGAGCAGTTCGGCCCCGAAGCGGGCGCCGATCACCGATGCCGCGTGCACCGTCCGCTTGGCCTCGCTGTTGAGGCGGTCGATGCGCGCCGCGATGGCTGCCTGCACCGTGGCCGGCACGCTCACCTCGGCAACATCCGCTCGACAGACATAGCTGCCGCGCTCGCCGGCCAACACGCCGCGCTGGACCAACTCGCGCACCATCTCCTCGGCAAAAAACGGATTTCCCGCGGCCCGCTCGACGATGACCGCCGCCAGCTCACCGACCGAGGGATCCGCCCCCAGCAGATCACCGATCAGCGCCGCGGTATCCGAATCACCCAGCGGCGCAAGCGCGATTGTCTGAGCGCCGTGCACCCGCCTCAGCGCTCCCTCATATTCGGGCCGACAGGTGATCAGCACCATCAACTTGGTCTGCGGAATCACCGCCAGAAAGTCGCCCAGCATCACCTCGCTGACCACATCGATCCAATGCGCATCCTCAACGACATAGACAGCGGGGGTTTCGCGGGCGAGCGACGCGGCATTAACTAACGCGGTCAACCGCCGCCGACGGGCATCCGGATCAATCTTCAGGAAGTTCCACCTCCGGATCAGCGATGCCCAGCAGATCATCGAGCAGCAGCAGATCCTGCGGGTCGGCATCCGGTACTTGTTCGCGAACCCGCGCGCGGGCGGCTTGGCCGTCTAAGTCGGCTACACCCATCCCCGCCCGCAGCAGCCGCGTCACCACCTGGAAGGGAACCTCACGGGCGTGGGATTCGCAAAAGGCCCACACCACCTCGGCCCCGCGAGCGGCCGCGGCCGCCGCGACCTCCCGCGCCGCCCGGCTCTTGCCGATGCCCGGCGCTCCCACCACAGTCACCACACCACCGCGGCCAACGATCATGCGGTCCACCATGGCGTCAAGGGCCGCTATCTCCCAGCGCCGACCGACCAGGCTCGACTCGGTGCCCCCGACCCGGGCATGCCGCGGCTCGATCGCCACCAGCCGGCGCGCCGGGACCGGTGCGTCCTTACCCTTGATCGACACCAGCTCGGTCTCTGCGAGTACCGCGGCATGCTCGACCAGCTGAGCAGTCGACTCCGAGAGCATCACCTCGCCGGGCGGGGCGACCGACTCCATCCGCTGGGCCATCCCCACCTGCTCACCGATCGCGGCATAACCCGATACACCCGAACCGATCTCACCGGCAACCACCCGGCCCGAATTCAGACCCACCCGCAGCCGCAGCGATATACCGTCCCGATGTTGCACCTCGGCCGCCAACCGGTTCGTCTCGTCCTGGATCGCCAGTGCGGCCAGGCACCCCCGAATCGCATGGTCTTCCAGCGCCGCCGGCGCCCCGAACACCGCCATCAGGCCATCACCGGTGAACTTCTCCATCGTGCCGCCATAGCGTCGCACCACCGAAGCGCCGCGGCCGACCAGCTCCGCCATGATCTCGCGCAACCGCTCGGCACCCACCGCCGCGGCAATGTCCATCGAGCGCACCACATCGGCGAACAACACCGTCACCTGCTTGTACTCTGCCGATGCGGTAGACGGTCGTACTCGCGCGCCGCACTCGCTGCAGAACTTGGCGGTCGAACGCAATTGAGTGCCACACGAGCAGGTAACGTCCGCAGTCGTCAGCGCACCGCGGCCGTTTCCACCATCGTCCACGTCAATATCGTGTCACTTCTGGTCAGACGTGTCTGTAATATCGTGCTCGAATCGCTAAGCGACGTGTTTCGCCGACCGAGGAGCGACCGCAGCTCCGGTGGCATTTGCACCCCTATTGACACCCGGTTGAAGCGGGCGACCCGGTGCGGTTGTCGCCGATTCGAATCACGAACGCGGGTCAGGATTTTCAGTGATTCTGCGGTCGACGGGGGTGAGTGTTATGGCCTTGCGTCCACCCACTGGATGTGCCCGGTATCACCCGTTCTTTACCAACACCGAGGCCCCGATCGCCCAGGCCGACATCACCCACCGCCAGCACGCGATCATCGAAACCGTGTTCGCCGATCTCATCGACGGACCGCTGGCGCACCTGCCCTCGGGACGCTTCGGCGCCAACTCGGCCTGGATCCTGTGCGCGGCGATCGCCCACAACCTGCTGCGCGCTACCAGTGTCCTGGCCGGAGATCAGCACGTCAGGGCACGCGGAGCGACGCTACGCCGCCGCATTGTCTGCGTCCCGGCGCGGCTAGCCCGCCCGCAACGCCGACCCATCCTGCACCTGCCCACCCACTGGCCATGGGCCAAACATTGGCTTACGTTGTGGCGCAACACTATCGGCTACAGTCCGCCACTCTCCGCGCCGGCCTGATCCATCTGCCGAAAGGCCCGACCGAAACACCCAACAGGAAAAGCTGGGCAGACCAGCAGCTACAGCATGCGCTAGCCTCCCACAATCAAGATCACCCGCCATCACCCCAATTCGGCCAGGCCGATCGGTCGATCGAGGCTAAGCAATCGCAGTGCACGTAGCCGGAGCACCGCCACATCGGCTGCCGTCCAACGAAGATGAGGGGCAGGTTATCAAGCCGGTCTATGGCGGCCTCGCCTCCATGAGGTCATCGACGTCGCCACGCTCGAGAATCGCCCCCACGAAGGGTCGAACGGCTATGTCGGCATTGCCGAGGCTTTGTGTTTGCTTGGCCGTGGGGTAGGTGTTCGGCGCACTCGATGCGGGTCGCCACCGAACGATCCGCGTCGCGGCTGCGCTCCGCCTACTTCGACAGCAACTACCAGACTGCCAACGCAACCGCGTTCGGCAAGCACGGCATCCAACGCGCGGTGCCGATGCCACCCGACACGGGGCCGATCAAGCTAGCGTTATGCAATCGGAGAACGACAACGCGTCTGTACTACACCGTCCCTAGGATCTCTGGTCGGCGGTAAGTATGTTGCGGCGCTACCTGCTCTCGCACTGGTTGCTAGCGGATGCGGACTCAGTCGCCCTGCGGATGCGGTCACCGGTCAGTACCTGACCGTCGGAACCACCGACAAGGTCTCCTCGCTCGATCCTGCTTCACCGCGCCGACGAGCTACACCTGCAAGCTCGAGCCGAACCTCAAGTTCGCCAACGGACACGCGCTGACGTCCTCGGACGTAAAGCTCTCCATCGACCGGGAGAACAAGATCGAATCATGATCGGTTCGATCGAACGCGATGCCCGAGTGGCGGTCCTCGACCCTCCGCCGAGCATTTGTTCGTGCAGACCGATCCTGATGATCGAAGTGTTCTCGAACTCATCGAGGCAACCCGACAGTTGGGTTTGATGGTCGAGCATGCGGAACTCGGCACCCCGCTCGACGGCGCAATTCTTTGGCTGCGGATCCAGGTTCACCTACCGTGCGTGATCAGTCGCAAAGTTCCGCTGGAGATGCGCCTACACAAGAGCGAGCGGTCCGGCCGACAAGGTCTCCATCCGGTCGGCCTCGTTCGACCTGACACCCGGCAGGTTCTCGGCCGGATCGAAAACGAGACCTATGGGCTCTCGTGCGAGCGCTACGACGCCATGCGTTCGAAATGACTGCACAGCAACGCGCGCTGGCGGAGGTCGCAGCACAAGCTTCGGCGATGACCGAACGGCTGTTGGCCAGCAATTCAACCGGCGATCGCGCGATGGGGGCGTTCGTCGGCAAGTTCTTCGCCAGGATTCCGTTGGACGGCTCCGCCCCCAGTATCAACGGCATCGTCATGCTGCCCGTACTCGTGTTCGGCGCCGAGACCGCTGCGCCGACGCGCGCGACACCCGTGGCGCTTATTCACACACTGTGGTGGGCGGCGGCGCGGTATCTGGACGACACGATCGACACTCCGCAACTCGCTCGGTGCGATCCCGCGGAACTCAACCGCGGGATGATGACCGCAATTGCGGTGGGTAATCATCTGCCGCTCAATATTGTTGGTGACCTGGCTGTATCCGATGCCGTTCGGTTTCGGCTGATCACCGAGTACAGCAATGGATCTATCGACGCACTGAGCGGGCAGCTGACCGACCTGGTTCTCGACGCGGAGACCGCAACTCTCGACGATGTGCTGCGCAGCTACGAGGGCAAGACGGGCGCGCCCTACGGGATGTCCGCCGCGCTCGCCGCCCAGTTCGCGGAGTGCGATGACGACCGGGTCGATGCCTGGCGCTCGTTCGGTAGGGCGCTCGGAGTGCTTCGTCAACTGGTCAACGACCAGCGCGACCTAGTCACCGAGCGCGACGAGGATCTGCGAAACGGCACTGCGACCTATCTGCTCGTTCACCTCCTAGGCACTGTGTCGACTGCCCGACGTGCGGAATTGATCGGCCTTCACCGGCAAGCGCGCACTTCGGACGAGGCGCGGGCCGAACTGAAGCGAGCGATGTTGGCGGCGGACATCGTTTCCAGCTACGCAGAGACGATCCAGCCCATCGTCAGTGCCGCTCGCGACACGCTCGTGTCGCTCGGCGGTGACCCGCAATGTGTCACTGGGCTAGCCGGGCTCATCGACGAGACGGTTTCCTACTTTCCGCAGTTTCAACTCCGGTGACGAAAGGACCTATGAGCACCGACGAATGGATCAGCGCTCTCGAGTCGGGGTGGCGACAAAGGGATCCAAATGCGATCGCCGGCCTCTTCACCGACGATGCGTACTACCATCGCGGCCCGTTCGGTGAACCGCATCGTCGACGCGACGCGATTCGCGCACATTGGGTCGAGACCTTGTCCAGACAAGTCGGCCCGCGAATCTGGTTTGGCAGTGCGATCGAGTCCGCGGGCCGCGCCGCGGTGGAATTCTGGTGCGTTCTTCATGATCCCGCGACGCGCGAACCACGGACCGTATCCGGTTGCGTCACGCTCCGATTCGGATCGGACGGACGTTGCTCGGTCCTGCACGAGTATTGGCACGCCGAGTTGAACGTGGCAATCGATCCGGCAGAGGATTGGTTCTCACCGCGCGCCGAGGGGCGGTCCGCGTGACGAACTCCGAGTGTCCGGCGTTCCCGTTCAGTCACCGACCGGGCATCGCGAAGGATCCTGACTACTTGAAGCAGATGCGTATTCAGCCCCTGATACCTGTACGACTACAGAACGGTCACCCTGCCCGGTTGGTGACTGACCACGTGGACGTGAAGACAGTCCTCTCGGATCCCCGGTTCAGCCGCCACGAATGGGCGGGCGGGTGCAGTATTGTCGCTCATCGCCTCCATTGCCGCCTGACACGGAACCCCGCTGCCACACAGCAAGCGGTTGTTCAAGACCACGGCTAAGTATCGCGCCGTAACCGGGCGAGATTTCAGTGGCGCACTACTGGGCTCGCCCGCGGGACGTCAGCGAAGGTTGCCATCGCGGAACTCGAGTCGTCGCGCTCGCAATCATCGAGAGGGGAGCATGTTGTCAAGAAACCGTTTGTCACCGCGGCCGCAGCCACAGCGATTTCTGTTCCACCGCCACGCACCCTCCGGCGGTCGGGTTTCAACCCCTGCCGCGGCATTGCGCCGTGGGACACCTCGGCAGGGTGCCGTAGGCGAGACGGCTTTGTGGCGTGGAGACCACGGTCGACCGACCGTCGTCTGCGCCAACGCAAGACACGGCGATCATGCTAGACCCGCTCTGCACGACTAGCCGTCGACCGGCCGAAGGCAGTTCTCGCCGCGACCTTCGTTCTCATGGTTGCCGCAGCTCCGTATGGGTCG
>CAVTQJ010000003.1:0-9848 GCA_963736825.1 uncultured Actinomycetota bacterium | reverse complement strand
AGGCGCTGGCCGTCGACGTGGAACGCAACCTCAGCACGCCCCTGACCGGCATCAGCCGCATCGCCGAGCGGCGGGGGCAGACCGCACCCCAGATCAGCGTCGGCGTCCGATCCGGCGACACCCCGCCGGGCGTCGACGTGAGCTCATCGCCAAGCCGCCCGACGTCTTGATCACCACACCCGAGTCGCTGTTCTTGATGCTGACCTCGGCCGCCCGCGACTCACTGGCGGCGGTACAGACCGTCATCGTCGACGAAGTGCACGCCGTCGCCGCGACCAAACGCGGCGCCCATCTGGCGCTCTCGCTCGAGCGGCTGGACCAGCTGCTGGAGAAGCCCGCCCAGCGGATCGGGTTGTCGGCGACGGTGCGCCCGCCAGAAGAGGTAGCGCGGTTTCTGTCCGGGCAGGCGCCGACGACCATCGTCGCGCCGCCGGCCGCCAAGACGTTCGACTTGTCGGTGCGGGTGCCGGTTCCGGACATGGCCAACCTCGAGAACAACTCGATCTGGCCGGACGTCGAGGAACGCATCGTCGACCTGATCGAGGCTCACCGCAGCTCGATCGTGTTCGCCAACTCGCGACGGCTCGCCGAACGACTTACCTCGCGGCTCAACGAGATCCACGCCGAGCGCAACGGCGTCGAGTTGCCGTCGGGACCCAACCCGCAGGTCGGCGGAGGCTCGCCGGCTCACATCATGGGCAGCGGGCTGGCGTCCGGTGCCGCGACGCTGTTGGCCCGGGCCCATCACGGCTCGGTGAGCAAGGAGCAGCGAGCCCAGGTCGAGGACGACCTGAAGACCGGACGCCTCAAGGCCGTCGTGGCCACCTCCAGCCTGGAGCTGGGCATCGATATGGGCGCGGTCGACCTGGTGATCCAGGTGGAGACGCCGCCGTCGGTGGCCAGCGGGCTGCAGCGGATCGGCCGGGCCGGCCACCAGGTCGGCGAGATCTCCCAGGGGGTGCTGTTCCCCAAGCACCGCACCGACCTGATCGGCTGCGCGGTGACCGTGCGCCGGATGCTCTCCGGCGAGATCGAGACGATGCGGGTGCCGACCAATCCGCTTGACGTGCTTGCCCAGCACACGGTGGCTGCCTGCGCACTGGAACCGCTCGACGCCGACCTGTGGTTCGAAGCGGTACGGCGAAGCGCGCCGTTCGCCACGCTGCCGCGCAGCGCGTTCGAGGCGACACTGGACCTGCTGTCCGGCAAGTACCCGTCCACCGAGTTCGCCGAGTTGCGTCCCCGGCTGGTGTACGACCGCGACGCGGGCACACTGACGGCGCGGCCGGGTGCTCAGCGGCTGGCGGTCACCTCCGGTGGAGCGATCCCCGACCGCGGGCTGTTCACCGTCTACCTGGCGTCCAGTGCGGACACCGAAAAGCCCTCGCGGGTAGGCGAACTCGACGAGGAGATGGTCTACGAGTCGCGCCCCGGCGACGTGATTTCGCTGGGCGCCACCAGCTGGCGCATCACCGAAATCACCCACGACCGCGTGCTGGTCATCCCCGCGCCCGGTGAGCCAGCCCGGTTGCCGTTCTGGCGGGGCGACGGCGTGGGCAGGCCCGCGGAGCTGGGCGCGGCTATCGGCGCATTCACCGGCGAACTCGCCGGCCTCGGCCGCGACACGTTCGGCGAGCGTTGCGGCGCAATGGGATTCGATGATTATGCCACCGACAACCTGTGGCAGCTGCTCAACGACCAGCGCCAGGCCACCGGCATCGTGCCGACGGACGCCACGTTCGTGGTGGAGCGGTTCCGCGACGAGCTCGGTGACTGGCGGGTGATCCTGCACTCGCCGTACGGGTTGCGGGTGCACGGTCCGCTGGCGCTGGCGGTGTCGCGGCGGCTGCGTGAGCGCTACGGCATCGACGAGAAGCCGACCGCCTCCGACGACGGCATCATCGTGCGGCTGCCCGACACCGAGGACGCCGCCCCGGGCGCCGAGCTGTTCGTCTTCGACGCCGACGAGATCGAGCCGATCGTCACCGCGGAGGTGGGCGGGTCGGCGTTGTTCGCGTCCCGCTTCCGCGAGTGTTCGGCGCGCGCACTGCTGTTGCCGCGCCGCCATCCCGGCAAGCGGTCACCGCTGTGGCACCAGCGCCAACGCGCCGCGCAACTCCTCGATGTCGCGCGCAAGTACCCGGACTTCCCGATCGTGCTCGAGACCGTGCGCGAATGCCTGCAGGATGTCTATGACGTGCCGACGCTGATCGACCTGATGCACCGGATCGCGCAGCGCAGGCTGCGGATCGTCGAGGTCGAGACGCAGACCCCGTCGCCGTTCGCGGCCTCGCTGCTGTTCGGCTACGTCGGCGCGTTCATGTACGAAGGCGACAGCCCGCTGGCCGAACGCCGAGCCGCGGCGCTGTCACTCGACAGCATGCTGCTGGCCGAGTTGTTGGGCCGCGTCGAGCTGCGTGAGCTCCTCGATCCGCAGGTGATCGCGACCACCGCAGCGCAGTTGCAGCATCTCAGCGAGGATCGGGCTGCCCGCGACGCCGAGGGCGTCGCTGACTTGCTGCGGCTGCTGGGGCCGATGACCCAGGACGAGATCGCCGAGCGGTGTACCGCCGACGATGTCGGCGGTTGGCTGGAAGGGCTGCGCGAAGTCAAGCGCGCGCTCACGGTGTCGTTCGCCGGGCAGACGTGGTGGGTCGCGATCGAGGACATCGGTCTTCTGCGCGACGGCGTCGGCGTGGCCGTGCCCGTCGGCGTGCCCGCTATCTTCACCGAGGGTGCCGCCGATCCGCTCGGCGAGCTTCTCGGCCGCTACGCGCGCACCCACGCACCGTTCACCACCCATGACGCGGCGACGCGGTTCGGCCTGGGTCAACGGGTCGCAGCGGATGTGTTGGGCCGCATGGCGATCGACGGCAAGTTGGTGCGCGGTGAGTTCACGGATACGGCAGAGTCCGGCGATCAGTGGTGTGACGCGGGCGTCCTGAAGATCCTGCGGCGCCGGTCGCTGGCCGCACTGCGCGCGCAGGTCGAACCGGTCAGCACCACCGCGTATGCGAAGTTCCTGCCCGCGTGGCAGCAGGTCGGCGCGGAGCGCGTCTCAGGCATCGACGGACTGTCCTCGGTGATCGACCAGTTGGCCGGGGTGCCGATACCGGCGTCGGCGGTGGAACCGTTGGTGTTCTCGATGCGGGTCCGCGACTACCAGCCGGCGATGCTGGATGAACTGCTCGCCTCCGGCGAGGTGACATGGTCGGGCGCAGGCACGATCGGCAGCGGCGACGGCTGGATCGCCTTCCACCCTGCCGATTCCGCGACGTTGACGCTCGCCCAGCCGGCTGAGATCGACTTCACCGACACCCACCGGGCGATCATGGAGATTCTGGGCGGGCGGCGGCGCATACTTCTTCCGTCAGCTCGCAGCTTCACCCGCCGGGGACGCGGATCAGTTGAAAAGCGCTCTGTGGGAGTTGATCTGGGCCGGGTGGATCACCGGTGACACGTTCGCCCCGGTGCGGGCGCTGCTCGGCGGTTCGGGGCGCAGATCAGGCCGGCCCGCACACCGCCAAGGCTCGCGGCCCCCGCGGCTGAGCCGCTACAGCGTCGCCCATGCACAGACGCGCGCCTCCGATCCAACGGTCGCCGGCCGATGGTCCGCGCTACCCGCCGCCGAGATGGATTCGACTGTGCGGGCCCACTTCCAGGCCGAACTCCTGCTGAATCGCTACGGCGTGCTGACCAAGGGCGCGGTCGCGACCGAGGGCGTGCCCGGCGGGTTCGCGATGCTGTACAAGGTGCTCACCGCGTTCGAAGATGCGGGCCGTTGCCAGCGCGGGTACTTCGTCGAGTCGCTGGGTGGCGCGCAGTTCGCAGTCGCATCGACGGTCGACCGGCTGCGGTCGTATCTCGACGGGGTGGATCCGGAGCGCAAGGAGTATCAGACCGTCGTGCTGGCCGCCGCGGATCCCGCCAATCCGTACGGCGCCGCGCTGCCGTGGCCCGAGGGCGCCCACCGGCCCGGCCGCAAAGCCGGTGCCCTGGTGGCGCTCGTCGACGGTGAACTCGCATGGTTTCTCGAGCGCGGTGGACGAACGCTGCTCACCTTCACCGACGACGCAGACGCACACCATGCCGCAGCAGCTGCACTCGCCGACCTCGTCAGCGCGGGTCGCGTGCAATCGCTGCTGGTCGAGAAGGTCAACGGCGAGCCGGCGCTGGTCTCGGGGGCCGACGACCACGCGGCTGTGGTGGCCGCGCTCACCGGCGCAGGCTTCGCCCGAACCCCGCGCGGGCTGCGGCTGCGATGATCTAGCGCATGGGCGAGCGCCTCACCACACCGTTCGGGTTCGACTCCACCGCAGCTGACGTCATCTCGGGTGTCGACCTGGCTGGCAAGAGGGCGATCGTCACCGGCGCCTCGTCGGGCATCGGCGTCGAGACCGCGCGTGCGCTGGCCGCAGCCGGTGCATCGGTGACGCTGGGCGTCAGGAACGTCTCGGCCGGAGACCGCGTCGGCGCCGAGATCCGCGAGCACACCGGCAACCGGAACGTCAGCGTCGGCGCGATCGACCTGGGCGACCTGTCCAGCGTCGCCGCCTTCGTCCGGTCCTGGACGGGTCCGCTCGACATTCTCGTGAACAACGCCGGGGTGATGGCGGTGCCCGAGCTGACGCTGTCAGCGAGCGGGCACGAACTGCAGTTCGCCACAAACCATCTCGGCCACTTCGCACTCGCCGACGGTCTGCACCGTGCGCTGGCCGCCGCGGGCAACGCCCGGATAGTTTCGGTCAGTTCGGCGGGCCATCTACGCTCGCCGGTGGTGTTCGACGACATCGACTATGCGTTTCGCGACTACCAGCCGTTCAGCGCTTACGGTCAGTCGAAGACCGCCAATGTCCTTTTCGCCGTCGAGGCCACGCGACGCTGGTCCGACGACGGCATCCTGGCCAACGCGCTGATGCCCGGTGCCATCTTCGACACCCGGCTCGGCCGCCACGTCGATTCCGGTCACGCCGCGTCGGCGGTGAGCCAGCTCAAACTCAAAACCGTCGAGCAGGGCGCTGCGACGTCGGTGCTGCTGGCGGCCTCGCCGCTGCTCGAGGGCGTCGGCGGCCGCTACTTCGAGGACTGCAACGAGGCGCGCATCGTCGACAAGCGCGGCGCCGCCCGGTGCTGGAGGCGTCGCCCGCTATGCGGTCGACCCGGGCAACGCCGAACGCCTTTGGGACGTCTCGATGAGGATGGTCGGATAGCCATGCCCGAAGGTGACACCGTCTTCCACACAGCCGCGAAGCTGCGCGAGGCGTTGGCCGGAAAGACGTTGACGCGCTGCGATGTCCGGGTGCCCCGCTACGCCACCGTCGACCTGACCGGCCAGCGGGTCGACGAAGTGGTGAGCCGGGGCAAGCACCTGTTCATTCGCGTCGGTCAGGCCAGCATTCATTCTCATTTGAAGATGGACGGCAGCTGGCGGGTGACCAGTACGGCACGCCCGAGCCGCGCGGGCCATCGCATCCGCATCGTTCTGGAGGCAGGCGACGTGCAGGCGGCCGGCATCGATCTCGGCGTGCTGGAGATCCTCGAACGCGCCGACGACGAGGATGTCGTCGCCCACCTCGGACCCGATCTGCTGGGCCCGGACTGGGATCCGCACCGCGCTGTCACCAACTTCGTCGCAGATCCGGAACGGCCGCTGGCCGAGGTGCTGCTGGACCAGCGGGTGATGGCCGGCGTGGGCAACGTGTACTGCAACGAGTTGTGCTTCGTCTTCGGTCACCTGCCGACCACTCCGGTGGCGTCGGTGAAGGACCCGTTGCGGGTGGTTCAGCGCGCTCGAGACATGTTGTGGCTGAACAGGTTGCGGACCAACCGGACAACCACCGGCGACACCAGGCGCGGCCAACAGGTCTGGGTGTACGGCCGCACGGGTGAACCTTGTCGCCGCTGCGGCACCGCCATCAAGTCCGACGACAGCGGCGAACGGATCACGTTCTGGTGCCCGAACTGTCAGACCTAGGGTATCGCCGAAACGGAATTCCAGCAGAGGAAGTTCGAGTATCGCCCTGCCGGAATTCCGTTTCGCGCGTGCGGGTGTCAGCGCGTGGGCAGAGCCAGCTTCACGATCTTGCGCACCACGGTGGCGAACTGCTTGGGCAACGGCCCCTTGTTGTACGGAATGCCGTATCTGCGGCAGATCTCTTGCACCTCCGGAGCGATCTCGGCGTGGCGGTGCGCCGGAACGTCGGGGAACAGATGATGCTCGATCTGGAACGACAGGTTACCGCTCAGAATGTGAAACAGTTTGCCGCCGGTGAGGTTTGCCGAGCCGAGGATCTGGCGGAAATACCACTGGCCCCGTGTCTCGGCCTTGGTCTCCTCGATCGTGAATTCCTGCACGTCGTCGGGGAAGTGCCCGCAGAAGATGATCATGTACGACCAGATGTTGCGCATCAGGTTGGCGGTCATGTTGCCTGCGAACACCCATGGCGCGAACGGGCCGGCCAGCAACGGGAAAGCCACGTAGTCCTTCAACGTCTGCTTCTTGGTCTTGCGCCAGATCGCCTCGAGGATCTCACGCTTGTCGGCCACGGAGATGTCTCCGGCGCGAATGCGTTCGGTCTCCAGTTCGTGCAGCGCGACGCCGTACTGGAAGAGCACCATGAGTAGGAACGCGTACACCGGGTTGCCCAGGAAATACGGGGTCCAGCGCTGGTCTTCGCTCATCCGCAGGATGCCGTAGCCGACATCGCGGTCCATGCCGACGATGTTGGTGTAGGTGTGGTGCATGTAATTGTGCGAGTGTCGCCATTGGTCGGCAGGGCAGGCGGTATCCCACTCGAACTTCTTGCTCGACAACGCCGGGTCGCCGGTCCAGTCGTACTGCCCGTGCATGACGTTGTGGCCGATCTCCATGTTGTCGAGGATCTTCGACAGCCCCAGCATCGCGGTGCCCGCGAGCCAGAACGGGGGGAAGATCCCGCCGAAGAGCAATGCGCGCCCGGCAACCTCTAAGCCGCGCTGCGCCTTGATGATCCGCCGGATGTAGGTGGTGTCGCGCTCGCCGAGGTCGGCGATCACGCGCTCTTTGAGCGCATCGAGCTCACGGCCGAACGCTTCGGCCTGCTCAGTGGTCAGGGTGACGGTCTTACCTGCGACCGTCTTTTGGAGCGTCTTCTGCTGCGTGATGGTTGGTGCAGTCATGATTCTCCTTTCCTAGAGGGCGATCTCGACGTCGCCGACGGGTGCGGACACGCAGATTTGCACGTCCTCTTCCTCGGCGGTCGAGACCGTCCCGGTGATCAGATTGCGTACCGCGCCGCTGGTCTTGCGGCGGGTGCAGGTGTGGCAGATGCCCATACGGCATCCGCTTTCAGGAGTGAGTCCGGCGTCCTCGGCCTGTGCCAGCAGTGGCCTTCCGTCGTCGGTGGCCTCAACGCCGCTGTCGGTGAACGAGATTCGGCCGCCGGTGGAGTCGGTCGGCACATCGAAGGCGGGTGGCACGAAGCTCTCGAACCGCGCATCGGGACAGTGAGTGCGCACCGCCTCCACCAGCGCGGTCGGCCCGCAGACATAAACGGCTGTGTCTTCGCCGCGGTCCGGCATCGCCGCGGCCAAGTGCTCGGCGTCGAAATAACCCGTCAGATCGCCGACGCCGTCGCGGGTGTAACCGTGGAGCACCCGGACTCCGGACATTGCGGCGAGCTCGTCGGCATAGCAGGCTTCGTCGGCGCTGCGCGCGTAGTGGACGAAGGCGACCTCGCGGTCGGAACCCTCGTCGCGCATCGTGCGCAGCATCGACATGACCGGGGTGATACCGCTGCCGCCGGACACGAACAAGATTCGGCTGGGGCGGGTGTCCGGGAGGGTGAAGTCACCGCCGACCGAGTCGAGGCCGACCACCATGCCGGGGCGGGCGTGGTCACACAGGTACGTCGAGACGAGGCCGCCCTCATGACGCCCCACGGTCAGCTCGATGTGGGAGGCGCCCTCTGCGCTCGCCGGCGAGTAGCACCGGGTCCGTCGGCGCCCGTCGATCTCGACGGTGAGGTTGATGTGCTGGCCGGCCCTGAATCCGGTGAACGCGCGATTCGGTTCCAGCGTCAAGGTCACGCTGCGAGGTGTCTGCCGCCGCACGGTGACGACCTTCGCGCGGGCCTCGCCGACGGTCCACGTCGGGTCGACTAGCTCGGTGTATCGGTCTACGCCGTGGGGGCCGGTCAGCAGCTCCAGAAGAGGCGACCGTCGCGCACGGCGTGTCAAAGTTTGAGTGAACATGTGTATACCGTCCTCGTGCGCACCCCGGCTGGTCAAGGGAATCGTGCCTGATTGTGGTACGTTTCACAGAGTGAACGGTCGTACGCCCAGCTCACGTACGCGCAGTTCAAGTCGGTCACGCTCGCGGGTCACACCGTCCCGCGAGGAGCGGAAAGAGGCCACCCGCCGCGCCATCGTCGCCGCCGCACTGCGTCTGCTCGAGGAGCGCAGTTTCGCGGTTCTGAGCTTGCGTGAAGTCACCCGCGAGGCCGGCATTGTGCCCGCCGCTTTCTACCGGCATTTCGACTCGATGGAAGCTCTCGGCCTGGTGCTGATCGACGAGTCGTTCCGCGCCCTGCGAGACATGTTGCGAAGCGCGAGAGCAGGAAAGCTCGACCCCAATCGCGTCATCGAGTCCTCCGTCGACATCCTCATCGAGGGTGTCAACGAACGGCGCGAGTACTGGCGGTTCATCGGCCGCGAACGGTCGAGCGGTGTCACAGTGCTGCGGTATGCGATCCGTACCGAGATACGGCTGATCACGTCCGAGCTCGCCATCGACTTGGCCCGCTTCCCGGGCCTGACGAGGTGGAGCAGCGAGGACCTCAACATTCTGGCCAGCCTGTTCGTCAACTCGATGATCAGCATCGCGGAGGCCATCGAAGAGGCCGGCGATCACTCGGCGCTCGACGAGATCAAGCGTGTCGCAGTCAAACAACTTCGAATGATCACCGTCGGGGTCACGGGCTGGCGCAGCAGCTGAGAAATACCTGAGGACACGTCGGCGTTCCCCCTTGCATGAGGCTTACATGAGGTTCGCAGTTTCTGCAGTCGCCGCCGGCGTTGTGGCGTCGGCCGCCCTGGGTTTCGCCGCCCATGCCGGCGCCGCCCCCACCGGCGTCGGCTCTGCGGCTGACACCGTCAAGGAGTTGCAGGCCGACGGCTATACCGTGCAGGTCAACGGCGCTGCCAACGGTCCGCTTTCGCAGTGCACCGTGACCGGCGTGCATCCAGGGTCGACGGTGTATGTCGATATAGCCTGCCCGTCAACGTAATAACGTGTGGCTACGCGCACGTGAGGAGCAATATGCGGATGCCACACCTTGAACTGACCTACCCGCGGTCCGACATCGCCGTCGTCACACTGAACCGCCCCGAGAAGCTCAACGCGTTGTCCTACGAGCTGGTCGAGTCACTGCACTCCGCCATCGACGACATCGCAGGCAACGACGAGTGCCGGGTGGTGGTGCTGACCGGTGCCGGACGCGGCTTCTGCTCGGGCCTCGACCTGACGGACACCAACTCAGCCCGGCCAAGCGCGTCCCTGGAGGCACCGCGATCGGGCATGCGGTGGCAGGAACGCATCGCCGACCTCACCGCACGGATTCACCGACTGCGTCAGCCCGTGATCGCAGCGGTCAACGGGCCTGCCTACGGCGGCGGCCTCGGCATCGCCGCGGCGTGCGACATTCGGTTGGCGAGCACATCGGCGCGCTTCTGCACCCAGTTCATCAAGCTCGGTCTCGGCGGCTGCGACATCGGCGTCAGTTACACCCTCCCGCGCATCATCGGAGCCGGCCCCGCGTTCGACATGATCCTGACCGCACGCGTCGTCGGCGCCGAAGAAGCACTGCGGC
>CAVTQJ010000002.1:0-995638 GCA_963736825.1 uncultured Actinomycetota bacterium | reverse complement strand
GAATGGCACGTCGACGGCCTTGCACGGGCCTCGCCGGTGCGTTCACTCGGCCTCCATTACAGGGCTTGTCCCCTGACCGCCGAGGCCATAGTGTGACCGGGCGTCCCAATGTTTGATCAAATATCAACGTCGTGCAACCCGGGAGTTTCTGCCGTTGACCGTTCCGCCACGGAGTCGCGACGGCGACGACATTGCAGCCGTCGCCGACCGATCAGCCGTATCTCGCGAGAAGGCAGAACTGGACCAACCAGCTGGCCCGCCACGCGCTGATGCAGCCCGACGCGACCGCACTTCGGTACCTGGGCCGCACCACCACGTGGGCTGACCTCGATCGTCGCGTGACCGCGCTCGCGGGTGCGCTGCAGCCGTCGTGGCGTTCGCTTCGGTGACCGGGTGCTGATCCTGATGCTCAACCGCACCGAGTTCATCGAATCCTTCCTGGCCGCCAACCAGCTGGGCGCCATTGCGGTCCCGGTCAATTTCCGGATGACCCCGAGGGAGATCGCCTTCCTCGTCGGCGACTGTGACGCCACGGTGCTGATCGCCGAGTCGGTGCTGGCCACGGTGGCGACAGCGGTCAGGGCTCTGGAACCGAAACTGGAAACGGTGATCGTCGCGGGCGGAGTTCGGCCGACGACGGCGTGCTGGGCTACGACGACCTGCTGGCGGAGGCCGGCGAGCCCGCGGCGGCGGTCGACATTCCCGACGACTCTGCGGCGCTGATCATGTACACCTCGGGCACCACCGGGCGACCCAAGGGCGCCGTGCTCACCCACACCAACCTCGCCGGGCAGGCGATGACGTTCCTGTTCACCAATGGCGCCGACATCAACAACGACGTCGGCTTCATCGGTGTCCCGCTGTTCCACATCGCAGGCATCGGCAACATGATCATCGGCCTGCTGCTCGGGTTGCCGACCGTGGTCTACCCGCTCGGCGATTTCGATCCCGGCGCCCTGCTCGACGTGCTCGAGGCGGAGAAGGTCACGGGCATCTTCCTGGTGCCCGCGCAGTGGCAGGCGGTTTGCGCCGAACAGCAAGCCAATCCACGCAGGCTCGCGCTGCGCGTGCTGTCGTGGGGTGCGGCACCGGCCTCGGACACGTTGTTGCGCAGCATGTCCCAGACCTTCCCCGGTACTCAGATCCTCGCGGCCTTCGGTCAGACCGAGATGTCGCCGGTGACGTGCATGTTGTTGGGCGACGACGCAATTCGCAAACTCGGCTCGGTCGGCAAGGTCATTCCGACGGTCAGCGCGCGGGTGGTCGACGACGACATGAACGACGTGCCCGTCGGTCAGGTCGGCGAAATCGTGTACCGCGCCCCGACCCTGATGGAGGGCTATTGGAACAATCCGGCGGCGACCGCCGAGGCGTTTGCCGGCGGGTGGTTCCACAGCGGCGACCTGGTCCGTCGGGACGAAGAGGGCTACATCTGGGTGGTCGACCGCAAGAAGGACATGATCATCTCCGGCGGTGAGAACATCTACTGCGCGGAGGTGGAGAACGTCCTCGCCGGCCACCCGGCGATCGCCGAAGTCGCGGTGATCGGGCGCGGCGACGAGAAGTGGGGCGAAGTTCCGGTGGCCGTCGTGGCCCTGGCTGCGACGCAACCGGACCTCGAGCTCGCCGATCTTGACGGATTCCTGACCGGACGGCTTGCCCGGTACAAGCATCCGAAGCACCTCGAGGTGGTCGACGCCCTGCCGCGCAACCCCGCCGGCAAAGTCCTCAAAACGGAACTGAGAAGCCGCTTCGGCGCCGGAAAAATCGTTGACGTCGGCGAAAGTTCTACTGCCGCAAGGGTTTCTGCCGGGCGGACAGAAAGCTAACAGGGGGGAGGCGGGTTTGCTAACGGTTATGGTCTCAATCCGACGGATGCAGTGCAATCCGACGCGAGCATCGGGTACAGTCCTGTGGTCCGTCTTACTACTCACGGGTAGGGAGACGGCGGTCACAGACACGGTTTCGGTGCAAGGAGGGGGCGTGCGACAGGGGCTGCCGTACCGCCACGTCGGCCGTGGCGGGCACGTGGGAGTGCGTCGGTGACGGCCACCCAGCAAGGGCTTGGCGACTATGTCTCCAAGCAGACCCGGCCGGCGCTGGAAGCCGTCGGCGGTTTCGTCCGGATGTGCGTGCTCACTGCCAAAGCCCTCTTCCGCCGGGACTTCCAGTGGCGGGAGTTCATCCTGCAGAGCTGGTTTCTGTTCAAGGTCTCGTTCCTGCCCACGCTGGCAGTCTCGATTCCTTTGACCGTGCTCCTTATCTTCACGCTCAACATTCTCCTCAACGAATTCGGCGCCGCCGACATCTCGGGCGCAGGTGCGGCCCTGGCCGCAGTAACCCAGTTGGGTCCGTTGGTCACCGTGCTCGTCGTCGCGGGCGCCGGCTCGACCGCGATCTGCGCCGACCTCGGTGCCCGCACCATCCGCGAGGAGATCGACGCGCTCGAGGTGTTGGGCATCGACCCGATCCATCGCCTGGTGGTGCCCCGGGTGGTCGCCTCGACCTTCGTCGCGCTCCTCTTGAACGGCGCCGTGATCACCATCGGCCTTGTGGGCGGCTTCATCTTCGGCGTCTACCTGCAGAACGTCTCGGCCGGCGCGTATGTCACGACGCTGACCCTGGTGACCGGGTTGCCCGAGGTACTTGATCTCGGTCGTCAAGGCCACCACCTTCGGCCTGATCGCCGGACTCGTCGGCTGCTACCGCGGCCTCACTGTCGCAGGTGGTGCGAAGGGCGTCGGCACCGCCGTCAACGAGACGCTTGTGCTCTGCGTCATCGCCCTGTTCGCAGTCAACGTGGTGCTGACGACGATCGGCGTCCGGTTCGGGACGGGGAGCTGACATGGCGACCTCGAACGTTCTCCGTTCCCGGTTTCCCCGCGGCTATGCCCGCACAGAGCACGTCGTCGCAGCGCCTGCGCGTTTCATCGACAGCGTCGGGCACGTCGCGTGGTTCGTGGTCACGGCCATCGGCTCGATCGGCCATGCGCTGCGCTACTACCGCAAGGAGACGCTTCGGCTGATCGCCGAGATCGGAATGGGCACCGGAGCGATGGCGGTGGTCGGCGGCACCGTGGCCATCGTCGGCTTCGTCACCCTGTCCGGTTCGTCCCTGGTCGCGATCCAGGGCTTCGCGTCGCTGGGCAACATCGGTGTGGAAGCCTTCACCGGCTTCTTCGCTGCGCTTATCAACGTGCGCATCGCCGCCCCTGTGGTGGCGGGCCAGGCGCTGGCGGCCACCGTGGGCGCGGGTGCCACCGCCGAACTCGGCGCCATGCGGATCAGCGAGGAGATCGACGCGCTGGAGGTGATGGGCATCAAGTCGATCTCCTACTTGGTGTCCACCCGGGTGATGGCGGGCTTCATCGTGATCATCCCGCTCTACGCCATGGCGATCATCATGTCGTTCCTGTCCGCACAGGTGACGACGACGTTCTTCTACGGTCAGTCGATCGGCACCTACGAGCACTACTTCCGGACCTTCCTGCGTCCCGACGACGTGTTCTGGTCCTTCGTGCAGGCGATCGTCATCTCGGTGATCGTCATGCTCAACCACTGCTACTACGGCTACTACGCCAGCGGCGGACCGGTCGGCGTCGGCGAGGCCGTCGGTCGGTCGATGCGCTCCTCGCTCGTTGCAATCGTGTGTGTTGTCCTGTTCGCTTCGTTGGCGCTCTACGGCACCGACCCGAACTTCAACCTCACGGTGTAGCGCATGACGGCCCCACTCAACGAACCGCGGACACCGCCCTACAAGCTGGCAGGCATTGTGCTGACCCTGCTGACCATCGCGGCGATCGTGCTCGTCTTCTTCCAGTTCCGCGGCGACTTCCTGCCGCGCGAGAAGCTGACAATGATGTCGGACCGTTCGGGCTTGTCGATGGATCCCGGCGCGAAGGTGACCTTCAACGGTGTGGAGATCGGCAAGGTGGGCGACGTCAGCGCGACCACCGTTGGCGATCAGCCGAGGGCCAAGATCACGCTGGAGGTGGACCGCAAGTACCTCAACCTGCTCCCGAAGAACGTGGACGCCAAGATCAACGCCACCACGGTGTTCGGCAACAAGTACATCTCCTTCACATCGCCGAAGGATCCGAGCCCGCAGCGGATCGGCGCGTCCGACGTGATCGATGCGACCCACGTGACGACCGAGTTCAACACGCTGTTCGAGACGGTGACGTCGGTGGCGGAGAAGGTCGACCCGATCAAGCTGAACCAGACGCTCACCGCGACTGCCCAGGCTCTACAGGGGCTCGGCGACCGGTTCGGCCAGTCGATCATCAACGGCAACGAGATCCTCGCCGACCTGAACCCGAAGATGCCGCAGATCCGACGGGACAACCAGCTGCTGGCCGACCTCGGCGACGTCTACGCGAACGCGGCGCCCGACCTGTTCGACGGCCTGGAGAACGCGGTCACCACGGCACGCACTCTCAACGAGCAACGGGGCAACATCGACCAGGCATTGATGGCGTCCATCGGTTTCGGCAACACCGGCGCCGACATCTTCGAGCGCGGCGGCCCGTACCTGGTCCGCGGCGCGCAGGATCTGATCCCGACCTCGCAGCTGCTCGACGAGTACAGCCCCATGGCGTTCTGCTTCATCCGCAACGCACACGACGTCGGGCCCAAGATCGCGGCTTCCCTGGGCGGCAACGGCTATTCGTTGATGACCCACTCAGAGATCCTCTTCGCCGGCAACGCCTACGTCTATCCGGACAACCTGCCCCGGGTGAACGCAAAAGGCGGACCGGAGGGCCGTCCCGGCTGCTGGCAGCCCGTGACCCGTGACCTCTGGCCGAACCCGTATCTGGTGATGGACACCGGTGCGTCGATTGCGCCGTACAACCACATCGAGCTCGCCTCGCCGTTCGGCTGCGCCGGTCTGCCGCCCTGCCTCATTCCACTCCTACCTGCCCCGATACCCATCATCGCTCCAGGCATCGAATACATCTGGGGCCGTCAGTTGGGGGAGCACACGATCAACCCATGAAAATCACCGGTACAGCCATCAAGCTCGGCATCTTCGCGTTGGTGCTGCTGCTGTTCACCGCGATCATCATCGTGGTGTTCGGCCAGATGCGGTTCGACCGCACGACCGGCTACTCGGCCATCTTCAGCAATGCCAGCGGCCTGAGCGCCGGCCAGTTCGTCCGAGCGTCGGGCGTTGAGGTCGGCAAGGTCTCCAAGGTCGAGGTCCAGGACGGCGGACGGGTCGCCAAGGTGGACTTCAAAGTCGAGCGCGACCTACAGCTGTTCCAGGGCAGCACGGCCTCGATCCGCTATCTGAACCTGATCGGCGACCGCTATCTCGAGCTCAAGCGTGGCGACAACGACCAGCGACTGCCCGGGGGGGGAACCATTCCGCTGGAGCGCACCGAGCCCGCGCTCGACCTCGATGCGTTGATCGGCGGCTTCCGCCCGTTGTTCCGGGCGCTGGACCCCGACAAGGTCAACAACATCGCCCAGTCGATCATCACGGTCTTCCAGGGCCAGGGCGGCACCATCAACGACATCCTGGATCAGACGGGCCAGCTGACGTCCGCCTTGGCCGACCGCGACCAGGCGATCGGAGAGGTGATCCGCAACCTGAACACGGTGCTGGACACCACCGTCAAGCATCAGAAGCAGTTCGACGACACGGTCGTCGACTTCGAGAAGCTGATCACCGGCCTGAAGAACCGGAAGGACCCGATCGCCAGCTCCGTCGCCGACATCAGCGACGCCGCGGGCACCATCGGGGATCTGTTCGCCGACAACCGTCCGCTGCTGCAGAGCACCCTGGGCTATCTGGAGGTCATCCAGCAGCCGCTCGTCGACCAGAAGGACGAGCTGAACGACATCCTGATCAAGTTGCCGACGGCGCTGAAGATCATCGGCCGGGCAGGCGGCGTCTACGGGGACTTCTTCAACTTCTACGCCTGCGACGTCACGCTCAAGCTGCCTGGATTGCAGCCTGGCGGACCGGTGCGCACGGTGAAGGTCTGGTCGCAGCCCTCGGGTAGGTGCACACCGAAATGAGGACGCTGGAGGGTTCGGACCGGATTCGCAACGGGATGATGGGCATCATCATCCTGTTGCTTGTGGTCGGGGTGGGGCAGAGTTTCGCAAGTGTCCCAGTGCTGTTCGCGGAGCCGAGCTACTATGCGCAGTTCTCCGACACCGCCGGACTGGGTGGCGGTGACAAGGTGCTTATCGCAGGCGTGGAGGTCGGCGAAGTCCGCTCGATGGAAATCGCTGGCGACAAGGTCAAGATCGGCTACACGCTCGGCGGTATCCAGATCGGTACCGACAGTCGGGCCGCGATCCGCACCGACACGATCTTGGGTCGCAAGAACATGGAAATCGAACCGCGCGGTACCGAGGTGTTGAGAGCCAACGGCGTTCTCCCGCTCGGGCAGACCACCACGCCGTACCAGATCTATGACGCATTCTTCGATGTGACGAAGGCGGCGTCCGGCTGGGACACCGAGACTGTCAAACGGTCGCTGAACGTGCTGTCGGAGACGATCGACCAGACCTACCCGCATTTGAGTGCCGCCCTCGACGGTGTCGCCCGGTTCTCCGACACCATCGGCAAGCGTGACGAGCAGATCAAGGAATTGCTGGCCAACGCCAACAAGATCGCGGGCGTCCTCGGGAACCGCAGTGAGCAGATCAACGCGCTGCTGACCAACGCGCAGAGCCTGCTCGGCGCGATCAATGAACGCACCTACGCGGTCAGCATGCTGCTGGAGCGGGTGGATCAGTTCTCGGCACAGGTCACTGGCTTCATCAACGACAACCCCAACCTCAACCATGTGCTGGAACAGCTGCGGACCATCAGCGACATCCTCAAGGAGCGCAAGTTCGACTTGGTCGAGACGCTGTCAACGCTGGCCAAGTTCACCGCGTCGCTGGCCGAGGCGGTAGCATCCGGGCCCTTCTTCAAGGTGATGCTGGTCAACCTCCTGCCGCCCTGGCTGCTGCAACCCTTCGTCGACGCCGCGTTCAAAAAGCGCGGCATTGACCCCGAGGAGTTCTGGCGCAATGCCGGCCTGCCCTCCTGGCGGTTCCCCGACCCGAACGGCACGCGATTCCCGAACGGTGCTCCCGCGCCGGGACCGGATGTGCTGGAGGGCACGCCGGAGCATCCCGGACCAGCGGTCGTCGCCGGCAACCCGTGCTCGTACACGCCGGCGGCGGGGACCCTTCCGCGGCCGGGCGATCCGCTGCCATGCTCGCACCTGTCGACCGGCCCGTTTGGGCCGAACCCGTACTCGAGCCCGTCCGGCGAGGGCTACACCCTGCCCGATGTCATCACGTCGCCGCCGAACCCGAACGGCCCGGGCTTCACCCCCGGTGTGCCCGCTGCCGCCGTCCCGGGTCAGCTGCCGCCGGATATGCCCGGTGCGCCGGCACCGCTGCCGCCCGCTCCGCCGGGCGCCCGTACCGTGCCGGTCGGACCGCTGCCACCTGAGGGGCCCGACTTCACGCCGGGCATCGCACCGCTACCCCCGGCGCTCAACGGGCCACCCCCGCCGCCGGGCCCGGGCCAGCAGTTGCCGCCGGCGGATTCGCCGCCGCTGCCCGGCAACCCGCCGTACCTTCCACCTGGTTCGCAGAACGGCTAGGGCGAAACGATGTCGACCATCTTCAACGTGCGAAACCTGAAGCTGCCGAACGTGTCTCGGACAGCGGCGATCATCGGTGCGATCGTGTTGGTGTTGGCGCTCGTCGCGGGCGTCGTGGGTTGGCAGCTCTACAAGAAGCTGACGACGAATACCGTGGTGGCCTATTTCTCGGACACGCTGGCGCTGTATCCCGGCGACAAGGTCCAGATCATGGGCGTCAAGGTGGGTTCGATCGACAAGATCGAACCCGCCGGCGACAAGATGAAGGTCACCTTGAACTACGAGAACAAGTACAAGGTGCCCGCCAACGCCACCGCGTCCATCCTCAACCCGAGCCTCGTCGCGTCGCGCACCATCCAGCTGTCACCGCCATACACCGGCGGTCCCGAGATGGAGAGCAACGCCGTCATCCCGCTCGACCGGACCCAGGTGCCGGTCGAATACGACGAGCTGCGTGACTCCATCAACCGGATCCTGACCGATCTGGGGCCAACACGAGAGCAGCCCAAGGGGCCGTTCGGCGACATCATCGAGTCGTTCTCCAACGGGTTGGCGGGCAAGGGCGATCAGATCAACAAGACGCTGACCGGCCTGTCCGAGGCGGTCACCACGCTGAACGAGGGCCGCGGTGACTTCTTCGCGGTGATCAAGAGCCTGGCACTGTTCGTCAACGCCCTGTACAAGAGCGATCAGCAGTTCGTCGCACTGAACAACGACCTCGCGCAGTTCACGAACTCGTTCACCAACACCGATCAGGAACTGGCCACCGCGCTGCGCGACCTGAACGATCTGTTGACGACCACACGTCGGTTCATCAGCGAGAACGGCGAGGTGCTGGCTCACGACATCGACAACCTCGCCGATGTGACCAATGCGATCCTGCAGCCGGAGCCGTTGAACGGGTTGGAAACCGGCCTGCACGTGTACCCGAACCTCATCTCCAACCTCATCAACATCACCTCGCCCAACTCCGGCGGCATCGTCGGTTTGCCGGTCATCTCCAACTTCGCCAACCCGCTGGAGTTCATCTGCAGCTCGATTCAGGCCGGCAGCCGGCTGGGGTATCAGGAGTCCGCCGAGCTGTGTGCGCAGTACCTGGCACCGATCCTCGATGCGATCAAGTTCAATTACCTGCCGATTGGGATCAACGAGTTCAACGGTGCCATGACGCTGCCCAAACAGATCTCCTACTCCGAGCCGCGGCTGCAGCCGCCGGCGGGCTACAAGGACACCACCGTGCCGGGGATCTTCTCGCGCGACACGTTGTTCTCGCACGGCAACCACGAGCCGGGTTGGGTCACCGCACCGGGTATGCAGGGCATCGAGGTGCAGCCGGCCACCGAGAGAAACATCACGCCGGAGTGCCTCGCAGAACTTCTGGGCGGACCCGACTGCGTGCCCCCGGAAGCGCCGCCCGCGTTCGGGGTCAACAACGGCAAGCTGCCCGGTCCGCCGGACTCTTATGACGAGCGCAACCCGCTGCCGCCGCCGTGGTACCCCCAGCCGGGGCCACCACCGGGTCCGGCACCTGGCGTGATCCCGGGTGATCCGCTCGGTGCCATCGCTCCGGCAGGTCCCGCTGCACCCGCGGCGGCGCCCGCGCCGGCAGGACCACCGCTGCCCGCTGAAGCCGGAGGGGGCTAATGAGTGCGTATAAGTTCGGCCGCATCGCACGCCGTGCCGCCGCACTGCTGGCGATCGCGATCGCGCTGACGTCCTGTGGCTGGCGCGGCATTGCGAACGTGCCGCTGCCGGGCGGTCCAGGCACCGGATCGAACGCGACGACGATCTACGTCCAGATGCCGGATACGTTGGCGCTCAACGTGAACAGCCGCGTCCGGGTCGCAGACGTCTACGTCGGCCGGGTGCGCTCGATCGAGTTGAAGAACTGGATCGCGACGCTGACCCTGGACCTGGAGCCCAGCGTGAAGCTGCCGCGGAACGCGCTGGCGAAGATCGGCCAGACCACCTTGCTGGGCTCGCAGCACGTGCAGCTCGACCTGCCGCCGGATCCGTCGCCGCAGCAGTTAAAGAGCGGTGACACCATTCCGCTGAAGAACGCGTCGGCGTTCCCGACGACCGAGCGGGTGCTGGCCGGCATCGCCACGGTCGTGCGGGGCGGCGGGATCCCGAACATCGAAGTGATTCAGACCGAGGTCAACAATCTGCTGACCGGTCGGGCCGATCAGATTCGTGAATTCCTGAACCGGCTGGACACCTTCACCGACGAGTTGAACCAGCAGCGCAACGACATCACTCGGGCGATCGATTCCACCAACCGGCTGCTGACGATCGTGGCTAATCGCAACACCACCCTGGACCGGGTGTTGACCGAATTCCCACCGCTGATCAAGCATTTCGCCGACACCCGCGATCTGTTCGCAGACGCCGTCGAGGCGCTGGGCAGGATCAGCCGGGCCGCTGACGCGGCGCTCGGCCCGACGAGCGCGAACCTGCATACCAACCTGCAGAATCTCCAGCGCCCGCTCAAGCAGCTGGGCAAGGCGTCGCCGTACCTGATCGGGGCGCTCAAGGGGGTACCCACCGCACCGTTTCACATCGAGAACGTGCCGAAGGCTGTCCGCGGCGACTACATCAACGTGTCGCTCCTGGTGGACCTGACACTGAGCGCCCTTGACAACGGAGTGTTGACCGGAACCGGTGTCTCCGGCATGCTCCGCGCACTCGAGCAGGCCTGGGGCCGTGACCCGGCGACGATGATCCCGGATGTTCGCTTCACGCCAAACCCGCACGACGCGCCGGGCGGACCACTGGTGGAAAGGGGTGAGTGAGTTGTGCTGACCCGGTTCATCAAGTTCCAGCTGGTCCTGTTCGCGATCCTCACCGTCATCGCGATCGCCGTATTGGGGTTGTACTACCTGCGGGTGCCCAGCCTGGTCGGGATCGGGCAGTACAAGCTGTACGCCGAGCTGCCCCGGTCGGGTGGGCTGTACGAGACGGCGAACGTCACCTACCGGGGCACCCAGATCGGCAAGGTCACCGCGGTCGAGCCGACCGAACGCGGCGCCATGGCGACGATGAGCGTCGACGACCGCTACAAGGTTCCCGCCGACGCCACGGCCAACGTGCACTCCGTGTCCGCGATCGGTGAGCAGTACCTCGATCTGGTGTCGACCGGCAATCCCGGCCAGTACCTCAAAGACGGGCAGACCATCACCGGAGGCACGGTGCCCAGCGAGGTCGGCCCGGCACTGGACGCCGCCAACCGCGGCCTGGCGGTGCTGCCCAAGGAGAAGATCGACTCGCTGCTCACCGAAACATCAAAAGCGGTGGGCGGATTGGGTCCCGCATTGCAGCGTCTGGTCGACGGCACGACAAACCTCGCGCAGGATTTCCGGGAAAACCTGCCGCCGGTCAACGATGTCGTCGCGAACTCGGCGCCGATTCTGGACAGCCAGGTCCAGTCCGGTGACGCAATCGAGCAGTGGTCGCGCAACCTGAACATCCTTGCCGCGCAGTCGGCTGCCGAGGATCAGTCGTTGCGCAGCGGACTGCAGCAGGCCCCGCCGACGCTGGATCAGGTGTCGGCTCTGTTCAGCGATGTCCGCGAGTCACTGCCGCAGACATTGGCGAACCTCGAGGTCATCATCGACATGCTCAAGCGCTACCACAAGGGCCTCGAGCAGACTTTTGTGATCTGGCCGCAGGCCACCACGGTCGCGCAGGCCGGAACGATCTTCGCGCCGGAGGGCTTGCTGCACTTCGGCCTGTCGATCAATCAGCCGCCGCCATGCCTCACTGGTTTCCTCCCGGCGTCGGAGTGGCGATCACCGGCGGACACCAGCATGGCGCCGTTGCCGTCGGGCACGTACTGCAAGATCCCCAAGGACGTCCAGAACGTGGTCCGCGGTGCCCGCAACTACCCGTGTATGGACGTACCCGGCAAGCGCGCGGCGACCCCGAAGGAATGCCGCAGCAACGAGCCCTACATTCCGCTTGGCACCAACCCGTGGTATGGCGACCCGAACCAGATCGTGAACTGCCCGGCGCCCGCGGCGCGCTGCGATCAGCCGGTGAAGCCCGGTTACGTGATACCGGCGCCGTCGGTGAACAGCGGCATGAACCCGCTGCCCGCCGACCGGTTGCCGCCTGGCGGGTCCCCCCAACCCGTCAGCGACCCGCTGACCCCGCCCAATGCGGGCAGCGTCCAGTGCAGCGGACAACAACCCAACCCATGCACGTACACTCCGGCACCAGGCAGTGCGGTCTACAGTCCGCAAAGCGGCGAGGTGGTCGGACCCGACGGCGTGAAATACTCCGTCAGCAACTCGAAGAACCCAGGAGACGACGGATGGAAGGACATGCTGGCACCCGCCGGCTGAACCCCACCGATGCTGAGGACGCGCCAGACCAGTGAGACGTCCACGCCTCGTCGCCGTTACCGGCTGCCGCCGTAAAAGGAACGTCGCGCTCTACAAATGAGGAACGCCTGCCGGGCGGACCACTGGGGGTAAGGGGTTGAGTGAGGTGTGCTGACACGGTTCATCAAGTTCCAGCTGGTCCTGTTCACGATCCTCACCATCCTCTCGATCGCCGTATTGGGGTGGTACTACCTGCGGGTGCCCAGCCTGGTCGGGATCGGGCAGTACAAGCTGTACGCCGAGCTGCCCCGGTCGGGTGGGCTGTACGCGACGGCGAACATCACCTACCGGGGCACCCAGATCGGCAAGGTCACCGCGCTCGAGCCGACCGAACGCGGCGCCATGGCGACGATGAGCGTCGACGACCGCTACAAGATTCCCGCCGACGCCACGGCCAACGTGCACTCCGTGTCCGCGATCGGTGAGCAGTACCTCGATCTGGTGTCGACCGGCAATCCCGGCCAGTACCTCAAAGACGGGCAGACCATCACCGGAGGCACGGTGCCCAGCGAGGTCGGCCCGGCACTGGACGCCGCCAACCGCGGCCTGGCGGTGCTGCCCAAGGAGAAGATCGACTCGCTGCTCACCGAAACATCAAAAGCGGTGGGCGGATTGGGTCCCGCATTGCAGCGTCTGGTCGACGGCACGACAAGCCTCGCGCAGGATTTCCGGGAAAACCTGCCGCCGGTCAACGATGTCGTCGCGAACTCGGCGCCGATTCTGGACAGCCAGGTCCAGTCCGGGGACGCAATCGAGCAGTGGTCGCGCAACCTGAACATCCTTGCCGCGCAGTCGGCTGCCGAGGATCAGTCGTTGCGCAGCGGACTGCAGCAGGCCCCGCCGACGCTGGATCAGGTGTCGGCGCTGTTCAGCGATGTCCGCGAGTCACTGCCGCAGACGTTGGCGAACCTCGAGGTCATCATCGACATGCTCAAGCGCTACCACAAGGGCCTCGAGCAGACGCTGGTAATCGCGCCGCAAGGCGTCACGGTCGCGCAGGCGGGCCTGATCTTCGCGCCGGAGGGCTTGCTGCACTTCGGCCTGTCGATCAATCAGCCGCCGCCATGCCTCACTGGTTTCCTTCCGGCGTCGGAGTGGCGATCACCGGCGGACACCAGCATGGCGCCGTTGCCGTCGGGCACGTACTGCAAGATCCCCAAGGACGTCCAGAACGTGGTCCGCGGTGCCCGCAACTACCCGTGTATGGACGTACCCGGCAAGCGCGCGGCGACCCCGAAGGAATGCCGCAGCAACGAGCCCTACATTCCGCGTGGCACCAACCCGTGGTATGGCGACCCGAACCAGATCGTGAACTGCCCGGCGCCCGCGGCGCGCTGCGATCAGCCGGTGAAGCCCGGTTACGTGATACCGGCGCCGTCGGTGAACAGCGGCATGAATCCGCTGCCCGCCGACCGGTTGCCGCCTGGCGGGTCCCCCCAACCCGTCAGCGACCCGCTGACCCCGCCGAATGCGGGCAGCGTCCAGTGCAGCGGACAACAACCCAACCCATGCACGTACACTCCGGCACCAGGCAGTGCGGTCTACAGTCCGCAAAGCGGCGAGGTGGTCGGACCCGACGGCGTGAAATACTCCGTCAGCAACTCGAAGAACCCAGGAGACGACGGATGGAAGGACATGCTGGCACCCGCCGGCTGAACCCCACCGATGCTGAGGACGCGCCAGACCAGTCGGTAGCGGTATCCAAACAACAGAAGATCAGCCAAGAGCCCGAGGATTGCCCGCCCGAAGGGGTAGCCGTAGTCCTACCAGAAGACGTTGCAGACCGTCGTCCGCCGCGCCTGGGGCGAGGATGGATGGCCAGTATCTGCGTGGGCTTGGTGCTCCTCACCGCCGCGGCGGTGGCCGGTGGAATCTTCCTCATCCGGGACAACCGTGATAGCGAAGCCATCGCCCGCGACAATGCGGCCGCACTACAGGCCGCCAGGGATTGCGTCGCGGCGACGCAGGCCCCGGACACCGCAACGATGTCCGCGGCACAGCTGAAGATCATCGAATGCTCTACCGGGGCCTTCGGCGCGCAGGCCTCTTTGTACAGCGGTGTCCTGGTCGACGCGTACCAGGCGGCCAACGTCAAGGTCCAGGTGTCCGATATGCGCGCGGCCGTGGAGCGGCACAACCACGACGGATCGGTCGACGTGCTGGTGGCCGTTCGGACCAAGGTGACCAACTCTGAATCCGCCGACAAGGAACAGGGCTACCGGCTGCGCCTGCGGATGGCGCGCGACGGGAACGACGCGGGCAAGTACAAGATCGACAAGCTCGAACAGGTCACGTCGTGACGGCTCTTCTCGACGTGACGCCTGGCACGGCCGCCGACCACGCGGACTCCGGCCAGCCGCTTGCCTCCTGGCCGGCACGAGCCGGCGCCTTCTCACTCGATGTGCTGCCGGGCATCGGCATGATCGCCGTGCTGGCGCTGTTGGCGTATTCGGCGGTCACCGTTGTCCAGCCGGGCTGGCTGTGGTTGGTGTACGTGGTCGTCGCCGCTGTGATCTTTCTGCTGATGGCGGTCAACCGGCTGCTGTTGCCTGCCATCACCGGCTGGAGCCTGGGCCGAGCGCTGCTCGGTATCACGGTCGTGCGGCGCGACGGCGCGGCGGTCGGAGCGTGGCGACTGCTGGCCCGCGACCTTGCCCACCTGCTCGACACTGCCGCGCTGTTCGTCGGGTGGCTGTGGCCGCTGTGGGACTCCCGCCGCCGCACGTTCGCAGATCTGTTGCTGCGCACCGAGGTTCGGTGCGTCGATCCACCCCGGCGCGACATGCGCCGATTGGCTGCAAAGGTGTTGTGCGCCGCCGTAGTCGTGTGTGCAGCCGCGGTCGCCTTGAACTATCTGGTGGTATACCACCAGGAGCGGGCGGTCGATCAGGCCCGTCAACAGATCGCCGAGCAGGGGCCACGCATCGTCGAGCAGATCCTGACCTTCAACAAGGACAGCCTGAAAGACGACTTCGTGCGGGCGCAGGCGTTGGCCACTGACAGTTACCGGCCGCAGTTGGTCGGCCAGCAGCAGGCGGCGCAGAAGTCCAAGCCAACGTCGAATCAGTACTGGGCGGTCAGCAGCGCTGTGCTTTCGGCGTCAGCGGACAAGGCCGCGATGCTGTTGGCAATGCAGGGGCAGCGTGGCACCGACGCCAATGATCTTCGATTCATCACGGCCACGGTGCAGGTGGATTTCGAGAAGTCCGCGGGGCAATGGCGAGTTGCCAACCTGACCGTGCTGAAGAAGCCGAACACGGGCGGAGCGACACCATGAGCCCGCGACGCAAGATCGAAGCCGAGGAGCCGGAGCTTTACACCACACCCGCGCCGAAACCCGCAAGGCGATGGGGGCTTCCGGTCATCGCCAGCCTGTCTGCCGTGCTCATCGCAGCCGCGATCACCGCAAGCACATTGATGCTGGTCTCACACGAACGCGATCACAAGACCCAAGTCCGGGATGCGGATGTACTCAACTATGTGTCGTCCTTCATGACCACTTACACGACGCTGGATCCCTTCCGGGCCAACTACTACGGGGACCGGATCCAGTCACAGGCCACCGGCGACTTCGCCAAGATGTACAAGGAGAAGCTCAATGAGATCCTCGTCCAGGTGGCCCGCGCCGAACCCACCGAGGGCACGGTTGTGAAGGCGGGCGTGCAACGGTGGAACGACGACGGCAGTGCCGACGTACTCGTCGCCACCAAGACTTCGAACAAGACGCCAGACGGAAAAACGATCGAAAGCGGCGGTCGTTGGGTCGTAACGGCAAAGAAGGAAGGACAGCTGTGGAAGATCAGCCGACTGATTCAGGTGATCTGACCACGGATGCCGCCGCCGCGGGCCCGGAAACTTCCGCGCCGCGGGCGCGTCATCGGATGCCACGAGGCAAGGAGCGTCGTGCACTCGACGCGCAGCCAGACGAGTCGCAGGTAGCGCCAGAGGCAGAAGCAGAAGCAGAGGCAGAGGCAGAGGTAGCAACCGTCGAGGAGCCGTCCGCTGCTGTGGAACCAGCCCCATCGACGGTCGAGGAGGAACCGACCACCCAACGGCGTCGTCGGTGGAACCTCCTGCGGCGCAAGAAGAACCAAGCCGAGGCGGTTGCGACACAAGAGCCTACGACAGAAGCGACCGATACCGGGGAGCCGGCAGCCGACGAGCCGACCGAGAAGCAGGCAGACGACGCGCCTGCTGAGGGCGAGACAGCCGAATCCGAGGACGCGGCGACCCCGGAATCCGAACCCGTTCTCGTCCCGCACCGACCAGCGGGCAAGCGGCTGAAGATCGCCGCAGCCGCGGCCGCCGTGTTGTTCGTCGCGGGGGGAGCCTTCGTGGGTGCGACCGCGCAACCGGTGATCGCCAACCGCGCGCTCGTCGAGACACAGCTGGACGTCGCCCGCACTGCGGCGAATGCGATCACCACGCTGTGGTCGTACACGCCGGAGAACATGGACTCCCTCGCCGAGCGGTCTGCCCGCTACCTCACCGGCGATTTCGCGTTCCAGTACCGGAAGTTCATCGACTCGATCGTGGCCACCAACAAACAGGCGCAGGTCACCAACACCACATCGGTGCTGGGCGCGGCGGTGGAAGCGGTCAGTCAGTCCGAGGCGTCCGCCGTCGTCTACACGAATTCGGTCGCGACGAGCCCGGTGTCGAAGAACATTCCGTCGCTGCGGTATCTGTCGTACCGGCTGGAGATGAAGCGCGACCGATCCGACTGGCGCATCACCCGCATGACGACTATCACTTCGCTGGATCTCACCCCGCAGCTGTAGGCGCAGGCGCCGTGCCCGTCACTTCTCCGGTATCTCGCCGGCTGACGGTGACCGGGCTGCTGGTGTTGACGTTCGGGACCGGCATGATCGACGCGATCAGCGTGCTCGTCCTGGGCCACGTGTTCGTTGCGAACATGACCGGGAATGTGATCTTTCTCGGCTTCTGGTTCGCTCCGCATAGCGTCGTCGACATGACGGCCGCCGTCGTCGCGTTCGTGAGCTTCCTGGCCGGCGCGGTGCTCGGCGGCCGCTTCGCCCGTCACCTCGAGCACGACACCCGCCGCTGGGTGACCGTCGCGCTCGGCGTGGAAAGCGTTGTCCTCGTGTCGTTGTCCATACTTGCGGGGTTCGGTGTTCTCGACTATCACGACAACACCAAGCTGTTCCTGGTCGCAGGCTTGGCGGTGGCGTTCGGCAGCCAGAACGCGACCGCTCGCCAGTTCGGCATCCAGGAACTGAGCACCACGGTCCTGACGTCGACCATCGTCAGCCTCGGCGTCGACAGCAGGCTGGCCGGCGGCACGGGACAGCGCGAGAAGCTGCGGTTCTCGGTCGTGCTGACGATGTGCGCGGGGGCCGTGGTGGGGGCGACGCTGACGCGCTTCACCGTGGCGCCGGTCATCGCACTGGTAGCGGCACTGGTGGCGGCCACCGCCATTCTGTTCTGGTTCGGGCCGCCGGTTCCGGGCGACGACTAAGGTCACGGCTATGCCATCAGTTCTGGTCACCGGCGCAGCCCGCGGCATCGGCAGGGCCATCGTCGAGCACTTGGCGTCGACCGGCTGGGACGTGATCGCGGGCGTCCGCAGCGAGCAGGATGCCGCCGAGATCACCAAGGTCGATGCGCAGCGCGTGTCGGCCGTCATCCTCGACATCACGAACGCCGAGCACATCGCGAATCTCTCTGCCGCGTTGCCGAAGCAACTCGACGCGGTGGTGAACAACGCAGGCGTCGCCGTCGGCGGACCTGTCGAAACGGTGACTCCCGACGACTGGCGGAAGGTGCTGGAGGTCAATGTCATCGGGCAGTTCGCGGTGACGAGGGCGGTACTTCCGAAGCTGCGGGAGGCCAGGGGGCGAGCGCTGTTCATCTCGAGTGTGAACGGGCGGATCGCGACTCCGATGCTCGGACCGTATTCGGCGTCGAAGTTCGCGCTCGAGGGGGCATGTGACGCGTTGCGGGTGGAGCTGAGGGGATGGGGGATCCCGGTGGTGCTGATCGAACCGGCCCAAACGGACACCGACATGTGGCGGACCGCCGACGACATGGTGGTCCAGATCGAGGCCGGTATGACGGCGGAGCAGCGCGACCTGTACGGCAAGCACATCGCCGGGATGAAGAAGTTCGTCCCTCGCGCCCGCAAGATCGCTTCGCCAACGGCCAAGGTCGTCTCCGTCGTCGAGGAGGCGCTCACCGCTCGACGGCCACGGGCCCGCTACGTCGTGGCGCTGCTGCCGAAGCTGCAGACCGTGTTGGTCACGAATATGCCTGCGGCGCTGCGTGATCGGCTGATGACGCTGTTGGTCGGACTGCCGCGCCGCCCACGTGGCTGAATTCACCAAGACCAACGTCGACGCGCCGCCGGGGTTCTTCGCGCTGGAGGCGGCCGGCCTGCACTGGCTGACCGTGGACGGGGGTGCGGCGCTTGCGCGTGTGCTCGGGTATGACGACCGCTCGTTGACCCTGGAGCGGCTCGAGTCGGTGGCGCCGACGCGCGGTGCCGCAGCGGAATTCGGCGCGCGGCTGGCGGTGACGCACGACGCCGGGGCCCTCCAGTTCGGATCCGGGCCGCCAGGTTGGAGCGGGAACGGCTACTTCGGGCCGCTGTCGCAGCCGCTGACGATGTCGTTGCATGGTCATGAGACGTGGGGTGAGTTCTACGCGCAGGAGCGACTGCGCCCGATGGCCGAAATGGCCGGCGGCTGTTTGGGCGCTGAGGCGAGGCGACTGGTCGGGCGCGTGATCGAGCGGTGTTCCTCGGGCGATTTCGACGACGGTGACCAGCCGGCCCGCATCCACGGCGATCTATGGAGCGGCAACGTGATGTGGACCGGTGATGGCGTGGTGTTGATCGACCCGGCGGCTCACGGCGGGCACCGGGAAACCGATCTGGCCATGCTGGAGTTGTTCGGGTGTCCGCATCTGGGTGACGTGCTCGAGGGATATCAGGCGACGCGACCGCTGCAGGCGGGGTGGCGCGATCGGGTCGGCCTGCATCAGCTGTACCCGCTGTTGGCGCACGTGGTGCTGTTCGGAGGCGGCTATGCGCGCCAGGTGCAGGCCGCCGCGGAGAGCGCTGCAGCACTGGCCGGCTGACAGCGAAGCGCTCAGCCGCTGTGGGACAGCGCTCCCGAGACCAGGTCGCCGACCACCGGTGCGAGCACCTGCGTGTACTCGGTCGTCACATGGTTGTCGTCGCGGAACACCAGCGTGTTGCCGACGATGACGGGGCAGCGGTCGGTGGTGCAGAACAGGTCGGACAGCTCGGCATACTGGCCGCCGCCGGCCCTGGTAGCCGCCGCTTCTGCCGCCATGCCGGCTTGGTTGAGGGCCTCCGGGCGCGCGGCTGAGCAGGCGGACGCGTCGTCCATGTGGGCCGACACGCACGTCGGAACGGTCGAGTGCGGATCCGGTATTGGTCCCAGCAGCAAGACGCTCGCCCCCGTTTCGTGCAACCGCTGCACCAGCTGAGTCAGGCTGGTCAACCACGCCTGGTCGTAACTGGTGAACCCGAAGTCCGCTGCGTACCGTCTCGACATATCGAGTATGACGACCTGCGGCCGCAACACCTCGAGTCGGGCCGTGATGTCGGCGCGCCACTGCTCACACTCGGTGAACTCGCGGCCCAGGTAGGGACTGGTTATCGGCAGGTCCATCAGCGGACATGTGACCTTGCTCATGGTGAGCATTCGCCAATGCCTCTGCTGGGCAATAGAATCCACTGCCGGCTGCCACATCGCGGCATGCGAGTCCCCCACTAGCGCAACAGTTGTCGGCGCACCGGTATCGCCGGACACACAGTCGGGCTGGTCGGTGTCCTTCCAGGACAGCACACACCCGTTGACGAAGACATCCGGCTTGGTGATCGCATCGAGTGCGGGCGTCAGGTTCGTGGGCACCGGGCGTGGCTCGGCGGACTGCGCAATCGCGGCCATCAGTTGATCACGCACGGATATCGGCGGCGGTGCCTGCGCCGAGGGCCCCCGGGCCGCAGCGGGTGCGACCGGCGCCGCGGCCTCCCCCTGGCCGACGGGCACCGGCCGCACCGTCAACAACACCAGACCCACAGAGACAGCTGCCGCTGTCAAAACGCCACCCAACGCCAGGCTTCGTTCCGACGAACCCGTCAACTGCGGAGCAAAGCGCGGGGGGTTCTCGATGAGATGCAGCGTCAGTATCGCGAGCCCGAACGACACGGCGCCCGTCGCCAAACGGCCCGCCAAACCCAGCGAATGACCGAAGAGCGCAGGCGCGAGCAGCAGGACCGGCCAATGCCACAGGTACCACGAATACGACAGCCGACCGATCGAACGCATCACCGGGTGGGACAGCGCCCGTCCAACCCCGACATCGGTCGCGGCGCAACCCGCACCGATCACCAACGCGGTGCCCAACACCGGCAACAGCGCAGTGGCTCCGGGATAGGGGGTCGTCTCCCCGATCTGCGTGCACGTCACGACGATGAGTACGAGCCCACCCCAGCCGGCGACTGCTGCCGTGGTGCTTGTCAGGCGCCGCCACGCGGCGGCCGTCAACGCCACCAGTCCGCCGGCCGCCAACTCCCACGCACGGGTCGGCAGCGAAAAAAACGCCCATGACGGCCATGCGTCGGTCCACCACAGCGAGATCACGAAGGACACCGCGGCCAGCACCGTCAGGACGAGAACATACGGGGCCACCGACCGTCTCGACGTCGCGCACGAATCCCTGGCCGTGCGCGCGAGAAGCCATGCCGTGCCGATGATCAACGCCGGCCAGAGCAGATAGAACTGCTCCTCCACCCCCAGCGACCAGTAGTGCTGAAACGGCGACGGCGGCGCATCGGCCGCGAGGTAATCGGTGCCCTGAATCGCGAAGCGGTAGTTGCCGACGTACAGCGCGCTGGCGATGCCGTCACCGATGACGCTGCGTGCCTGCAGCGGCGGCAACAGGACCGCCGACGCGACAGACGTCGCGACGAGGACGGCCGCCGCCGCCGGCAGCAGCCGTCGCGCCCGCGCGCCGTAGAACCGGGCCAGCCCGACCGTCCCGGTAGTGGATGCCTCACGCCACAGCAGGCCGGTGATCAGGAACCCCGAGACGACGAAGAACACGTCGACCCCGACGTATCCACCACCGACGCCCGGCACACCCGCATGGAACAGGACCACGGCGACGATGGCGACAGCACGCAGTCCCTCGATATCGGGCCGAAAATGCTTCTGCGGCAACACGGCGCGCCCGCCCACAGGGGCGCGGCGTCGGCGGGCGGGACGAGTTCTGGTCACAACTCTGCTCACTATGTGGCAACGATGGTCTCACGGAACCCGGGCCCGGCCTGGGATCAACGCGCTACCTCGCCAGCCAAGCTAACTCCCGGGGCAATTTCTCCCGCCATGCTGCCACCTCGTGGCCGCCCTCGAACGACACCCCCGCCGGTGGCCTGCGCAGGGATGTGACGAACTGCTTGACAGCCTCGAAGTAGCGGTCGCTGGCGCCGCAATCGATCCGCAGCGGGATCTCTGAAAGCGCGGGCGTTCCACGGACCGAGTACGCGATCCAATCTGCAGGCCCGTCGAATGCGCCGGCCTCGACCGCCTCCCCGTAATCCGTATACAGCGCCGGGGCAACCGCACAGATCGCGGCGGTGCGCGCGGGACCGAGCATGCCGCCGAGCAACAGGGCACCATAGCCGCCCATCGACCAGCCGATGAACCCAACCCGCGACGTGTCGAGGCCCTTCGTCGCCAACATCGGAAGCAGTTCGGTGAGGACCATCGCGCCGGAGTCTTCGCCGGTCACTCGTCGGTGCCACCAAGTGTCGCCGCCGTCGACGGCGACGACCGCGAACGGTGGGTATCCGGCCTTGACCATCTGCGCCAGTCCCGCTTCGACGCCCATGTCCATCACACCTGACGCGCTGGAGCCGCGCCCGTGCAGCGCGATCACCGGTCGTAGCCGGCCCGTCTGGCCGGGTGGGCGGGCGATCACCCATTCCGTCTCGATACCGCCCCGCGCCGCGGAAACGAAGGAACCGCGAAGGGATGTGGGCAGCGATTCGGCCGGCCCCGGCTGCTCGGGCGGCGGTGCTGCGTTCGCAGTGGCAAGCCCCAACTGCCAGATCGGATCGAGCGCACACGCGCCGACGATTCCGGCGGTCAGCCGCAGAACCGTGCGGCGCGTCAGTTCCGTCATCCGGAGTCAGGCGAACGCCAGCCAGCTGGGCAGGGCCCGCTCGCCGGAATCACAGAGCACCTGCTGGGTATCGCAGCTGCCCTTGGGAACACCGGTCCCGCTCCACATTCCACCCGTGTCGCGCCTCAGCACTATGGACGAAGAACCGCCCGCCGTCCAGCAGCACGGCGGTGTCGGAGCCCAACCCCCGGAACAGATCCTGGATCTGGTCGGGGGTGTAGCTGCCGCCCTGGAAGACATACATCTGGTCGTTGGTCCGGTTGTAGGCGATCGCGGTGCGCGCTGCGCTCGGCCCGCCGTCGTTGAGCTGTCCGGTGTCTCCTGGAGCGAGCAAGCCGACGCCCGCGACCGCGACGAATCGCGCATTCTGGTCGAGCAGCTTCTGAATTTCCGGCGATGCGGAGTCGTAATCGTTTGGTCCCTTTGGCATTACGAGGTGGGGCGCACCCCCGACGGGAAGGATCATCGTGGCCAGCGATGACCAATTCTCACCGCCGCCAGACAGGCCCTGCTTGCCCGCGTAGGCAACCGTGCCGGTGACAGCGGCATTGGCGCGGCCCTGTCCGCGGGTGTTGTCGACGTAGGCACCCAGCGGCGAGCTGCACTTGGTGTCGCGCCATGAGCCGCCCTTCTGGCCGCGCACATCGAAGAAATTCGCGTTGATCGCGATCGTGGGCCGACCGAGGGCCTGCCACGCCCCCAGCGGGGCGTAGACCTCGGAGGCCTGCCACAGACCCTCCCCGGTGCGAGCCCCCGCATCCCGTTCGCACCGGCCCGCAAACCCCTGGTGGCTGTCGACGAGCAGCCGGGGCTGCACCCGTCCGGCGGCGCCCTTGATGGTCATCAGATGACCGCCGTTGCTCATCTCGTACCAGCCGCCGCCGGCGGTGAGCATCGGCGCGGGATGGCCGTCGCCGAAGTTGTAGACGAGATAGGAACCCCGGGTATTGGCGATGGCACCGGCGAGCATTGAGCGGCCGTCGGCCCGTGCGATCGGCTCGGCGGTCACCGCCAGCGCAGCGCACAGGATCAGCGCCGCTGCGCAGGCCGACAGCCTTCTGCTTGCCGCATGCGCAGCGATGCGCCGGCAGATAGCGGCCAATGTCGGCACGGTCGCCCCTTCGGCAAAAGACAGGGAATGAGTTACCTCTGATCACACCAACCTCACAGTCAACTTCAGTAACACCCCGGTCACGATTGCGTATCGGCACGCCCGACGTGAATTCGCAGCGTCGAGTGGGTAATCCCGTCTGGGTCGGACTTCTACTGAAAGGGGCGGAAAATGATCGGAACGATTCTCAGCGCACTGGTCGTCGGCTTGATCGTCGGCGCGCTGGCGCGGCTCATCATGCCCGGTAAACAGAACATCGGCGTGATCATGACGATCGTGCTCGGCGCGCTCGGTGCGTTCATCGGGACGTGGCTGACCTACCAACTGGGCTACAAGAACGGCAACGGTGGCTGGGAGGTCATTCCGTTCCTCGTCGGAATCATCGTGGCGATCGTGCTGATAGCCATCTACGTGGGCATCACCGGGCGCCGCGGGACCAGGACGACGCCGACGGCGCGCTAACGCCCCGGCGGAGCCAACCGGTAGATCGCACCGGCGTCGTCGTCGGAGATGTACACCGCGCCGTCCGGTCCGGTCACGGCCGCGACCGGACGGCCCCACCGGGATCCGTCGTCGGCCTGGAAGCCGCCCACCAGAGTCTGCTGGTCACCCAGACGACCGTCGCGCCAAGGGAAGAACGACACCTCGGGCGCGCGCGGCGGCTGTCGGTTCCACGAGCCGTGCACACCGACCAGCGCGCCCGCTGCGTACGGCTGCGGCAGCGCGCCGGTGGTGAATGCCAACCCGAGCGGCGCAGCGTGGGCGCCCAAGCTCTGCTCGATCGGCGGCAGGGCGGCGCAGTCCATCCGGGAACCGTCCCTGTTCGTCGACATGTCCCGCACGAACCGCAGGTCGGCCGGACCGCCGTCGGGATTGCAATAGGGCCAGCCCAATTCGCGCCCAGTGGTGAGCCGCGCCAACGATTCCGGCGGATGGTCGTTGACATACCGGGCATCGACGTCGCCGTTCGGATCGGGCGCGTTGTCGCGGTTGTTGACCGCCGTCCACAGCGACCCGTCGGGCGCGACGGCGAGGCCGGTGCCATTGCGGACACCCGTCGCGAACGGCTGGGCCCGTCCGCCCCCAGGGGGGATCCTCATCACGGTCGCGCGCGGTGGATCGGCATCGCGGTCGGCGGCGGAGACGTTGCCCGTCGAGCCGATCGAGAAGTAGACCGCCCCGTCGGGTCCGACGGCGACGCTTTTCAGCGCGTGCGCATAGGCGCCGCGCAGTTCGGGGCTGCGCGCGTCGGGAAGATCGGCGGCCACCGCCCGGCGGTTGGCGGCCGCTCCGTCGGCGTAGTCGTATGCGTCGATCTGATCGCTCTCGGCGACGTACAGCGTTGAACCCGCGGACGCTATCCCGTGCGGCTGGTCGAGGCCGGCGAGCAACGTCGACTGTTGCGGCGCCGCACCGGGTTTCGGCGTGAGCTTCACGATCTGTCCGGCGGCGGGTGCGGAGACCAGCAGCGCGCCGTCGGGTGTCCATGCCTCGAGACGCGCCTTGGGGATGCGCGCCCACACCGACATCTTCCAGCCCTCGGGGATCAGCACCTGCCGCGGTTCGTCGAAGGGCGATCGAGCAAGGTCGCTGGGCACGTCGACCGGTGCGGACACCAGCTTCCCCGACCCCGGCGCAGGCGCGGCGGGCGCCGTCGGCGACGCCGGGGCGGGTGACCGCGGGGGCGCCTGCGCCGAACATCCCGCCAGCACAACGAGCCCGACGAGCGCGACGGCGAAGCCGTTACGCGGCGGGCAGATCGGCATGCATCTCCCAGACGAGAATCTCGGACGGCTCGGTCGCGGTGACCCGTTGGCCACCGGCGGCGGTGAACCGCACGGCGTCGCCTCCGTGCAACGGCCCGGCGGCTTCCAGTGTCGCCTCACCGCGCGGCAGAAACAGGTGTACGAACGGAGCGTCGGGCAGGGTGACGGTGTCGCCCGGCTGCAGTCGTGCACCGTGAAGTGCGGCGTTCCTGTTGTGAATCCCGATGGCCGCATCGGCGCGCATGCCCGACGCGATCGTCACCAACCCGCCGCGCAGCAGCTCGTCGTCGAGCTCGGCCTGCTGGTAGCCGGGGTCGATACCCGCTTCGTCGGGAACCACCCACATCTGCACGAAATGCACATTCTGCGAACCAGATCCGTTCTTCTCCGAATGCAGGACACCCGTGCCGGCGGACATCCGCTGAGCGAGCCCGGGATAGATCACGCCGGAATTGCCCATCGAGTCGCGATGTTCGAGCGCCCCCTGCAACACCCAGGTGACGATCTCCATGTCGCGGTGCGGGTGCGTGTCGAAACCGGTCGCAGGCGCGACCACGTCGTCGTTGTTGACCAGCAGCAGACCGTGGTGGGTGTTGGACGGGTCGTAATAGCCGGCGAACGAGAACGAGTGCCTGGACTCCAGCCAGTCCGTCGTGCTCGTGCCGCGGTCGCCGGCGCGGCGGACGTCGACGGATGCCGTCATGCATCCCAGCGTAGCGAGCGGTCCGCCGTCAACCGGCGTTGAACGGGACAGGCAGGGTCAGGCCGCCGTCGATGATGAACTCCGAGCCGGTGCTGTAGGCCGACTCGTCCGACGCCAGATACAAGACCAGGTTGGACACCTCCGCCGGGTCGGCGACGCGGCCGAGCGGGATCTGCAGGAAGTTCTCGGGAATCTGCTCGGTCATCGGCGTGCGGACGAAGCCGGGATGGATCGAATTGACCCGGATGCCGCTGGGCGCCAGTTCCAGCGCCGCGGACTTGGTGATGCCGCGGATCGCCCACTTCGACGCCACATAGCCGTGCATGCCGGGGCTGCCGCGCAACCCCTCCACCGACGACACGTTGATGATGGACCCGCCGCCGGCGTCCTTCATCGCCCGCACGGCCGCCTGCATGCCCAGAAATGTGCCGGTCAGGTTGATGTCGAGGATTTTCTGCCACTCGGCGAGCTCGAAGTGCTCCAGCGAGTTGCCGTTGGAGATGCCCGCGTTGTTCACCAGGATGTCCAGCCTGCCGAACTCGTCGACGGCGGTGGCCACGGCGGTCTTCCACAGCTCGGGCGCGGTCACGTCGAGGTGGACGAAGCGCGCTGCGGCGCCGAGCTCGGCTGCCAACGCCGCGCCTTCCTCGTCGAGGATGTCGCCGGCGACGACCTTCGCACCCTCGGCGACCAGCGCCCGTGCGTGCGACGCGCCCATCCCGCGCGCCCCGCCACTGATGACTGCCACTTTCCCGTCCACGCGTCCCATGGCGGGTGAGGCTACCTCCCCCGGCGGCCCGCGGCGGTTACAGCGTCGGCGGCAGGCCGAACTTCTCGAAGAGCGCGGTGTCGAGGAACGCGACCACATGCGAGATGCCGTGCGGGCCGGCCTCGAGGACATGCAGCTGAAAGGCCTCGTGCACGCCGGTCTCCTTGTTGACCATGTAGAGCGCGGCGGCCGGCTGCCCGTTGGCGGTGAGCGCGATGAACCGCATGTCGCCGGGGCCCTCGGCGGGGCAGTGCACCCGGTTGAGGGTGGCGACGGCCTCGCGACCCTTGAACCAGCCGTCGAACGGAGGCATCTCCCAGACGGCCTCCTCGGTGAACATCTGCACCAACGTGTCCATGTCGTAGGCCTCGAACGCGGCGATGTAGCGGTCCAGCAGGTCCTTCGTCTCGGGTGAGTCCGGCGGCTGCAGGGCGTCGTCCTCGCTGGGTCCGACGGCGTCGAGCTGGGCCCGCGCCCGTTGCAGCAGGCTGTTCACGGCGGCCGTCGAGGCGCCGATCGCCTCGCCCACCTCGGCGGCCTTCCACTGCAGCACATCGCGCATCACCAGCACCGCGCGCTGCCGCGGGGACAGGTGCTGCAGGGCCGCGATGAAGGCCAGCCGCACCGACTCGCGCGCGCCGACGATCACCGAGGGATCGGCCGGATCATCGTCGAACTGGTTGGGCAGCGGCTCCAGCCACGGCACCTCGGTGCGCTGCGTCAGCTCACCGGCGGGGTCCGAATCCGGCTGGCCGAGGCCGGTGGGCAGCGGGCGCCGCTGCCTGCCCTCGAGTGCCGTCAGGCAGGTGTTCGTCGCGATCCGGTACAGCCAGGTGCGCAGCGACGACTGGCCTTTGAACCCGCCGTAGGCCTTCCACGCCCGGAGATAGGTTTCCTGGACGAGGTCTTCGGCGTCGTGCAGCGACCCGGTCATCCGGTAGCAGTGCGCCAGCAGCTCACGCCGGTGAGGCTCGGCTTTGAGCAGGAATTCGTCATCGGTTTCGCGTGCCAGAACGCTCACCGGACCGAGCTTACGCAGAGGCTGCGACACCGACTCGCTAGTCTGCGCTGATGGCCAGTTGCCGAACCGAACGGTCCTTCGACGGGATCGGCGGCGTCCGCATCGTCTACGACGTATGGGAGCCCGAGGACGTCGACTGTCGCGGCGTGGTCGTCCTGTGCCACGGGTACGCCGAACATGCCCGCCGCTACGACCACGTCGCGCGGCGACTCGGCGAGTCGGGGCTGGCCGTCTACGCCCTCGACCTCCGCGGACACGGCCGCTCCGGCGGCAAGCGGGTCTACCTGCGCGACATCTCCGAATACACCGGTGATTTCCACACCCTGGTCGGCATCGCGGCCGCCGAATACCCCGAACTCAAGCGGGTCGTGCTCGGCCACAGCATGGGCGGCGGCGTCGTGTTCGCCTACGGGGTCGAGCATCCCGACGACTACGCCGCGATGGTGCTGTCCGGCCCTGCGGTGGATGCCCAGGACGGCGTGTCACCGGTGATGGTCGTCGTCGCGAAGACCCTCGGCAGAATCCTGCCCGGCCTGCCCGTCGAGAACCTGCCCGCCGACGCGGTGTCACGTGACCCCGACGTGGTCGCCGCCTACGAGGCCGACCCGCTGGTGCACCACGGCAAGCTGCCCGCGGGCATCGCACGGGCACTGATCGGCGTCGGTGAGACCATGCCGCGGCGCGCCCCCGCCCTGACCGCGCCGCTGCTCGTCGTACACGGTGAGCAGGACAAGCTGATCCCAGTGCAGGGCAGCAGACGGCTGATGGAGTGCGTCGGGTCCACCGATGCGCACCTCAACGTCTACCCGGGGCTTTATCACGAGGTGTTCAACGAACCCGAGCGCGCCGTCGTGCTCGACGACGTCGCATCGTGGATCGAGTCCAGGATTTGAAAGTTCTTGCCACCCTGGCGCTTTCCCTGCTTCTGTTGGTGTCCGCCTGTTCGTCCAATGAGAAGCAGGCACCGTCATGGGTCGAGGACGAGGTCAGCTTCGATGCCGACGGCCTCACCATCCACGGCACCTACCGCCACCAGAAGGACGCCGCCGCGGGCCCCGCGGCGCTGCTCATCTCGGAGAGCGGCAACACCGATCGCAACGGCGACAACATCGTCGTCGGGAAGATCGGCAACATGCGCCAACTCGCCGAGTCGCTGTCGGACCGCGGCGACGCGAGCCTGCGCTACGACAAAGTCGGCACGGGCAGGACCGGTCTGGGTCCCTACCAGCAGCGGCCCGCCGACGTCGGCAGTGCGGTCTACACCACCGGCGCCAAGGCCGCCGCGCGCTTCCTCGCCGACCAACCCGGCACCGACAAGAGTCGGCTGTCGGTGTACGCGATCGGCGAGGGCACGATCCATGCGATGTCGCTGGCGTCGGACACGTCGCCGGATGCGCCGAAGATCCACTCGCTCGGCCTGCTGCAACCACTGTCCGCGCGTTACCTGGACATCATCACCAACCGGGTGCGCTCCGACGCCAGCCCGGAAACGCTGAACACCTGGCTGGCCGCCGTCGACGAGGTGCGCTCCAAAGGCACCGTGCCCAAGAATCTGCCGGAGGGACTCGGCGCCATCCTGAACCCGGGCAATGTCAAGGCGATCGAAGAAGCCGACAAGATCGACCCGGTGGCGCTGGCGGCGAAGATCCCTGCGGGCACGCCGGTGCTGCTCACCTGTTCGGACACCGACCGCCAAGCCCCGTGCGACACCATGACCCCGCTCATCGATGCGCTCGAGCACACCGCGCTGACCGTCGTCTCGCTCAAAGGCGTCAACCACGTGCTGCGCGACGACCCGACCGACAGCATCGCCAACCTCGCGAAGGACGCCCCGCTTTCTCCACAGCTGCTGACCGCGCTCGACGGGTTTGTCGCCAAGTAGCTTTAATGTGGTCGGCGATGACGACGAGCGAGAAGCGGAACGGATCCGCGCATGACTGACAACAGAATGCTGGCCCGGATCGCCGCGCTGCTGCGCCAGGCCGAGGGCACCGACAATGCACACGAAGCCGAGGCCTTCATGGCCGCCGCGCAACGCCTGGCCACGGCGACGTCGATCGATCTCGCCGTCGCCCGTTCGCACGCCGACGAGCGCACCAAAGCCGCGATGCCGGTGCAGCGCACGATCACCATCGGCAACGCGGGGACCCGCGGGCTGCGCACTTACGTGCAACTGTTCGTGCTGATCGCCGGTGCCAACGACGTCAAGTGCGACATCGCGTCGAACTCGACGTTCGTCTATGCCTACGGTTTCGCCGAGGACATCGACGCCAGCCACGCGCTCTACGCCAGCCTGGTGATGCAGATGGTCAGGGCGTCGGAGGCCTACATCGCGTCGGGCAGGCATCGGCCGACACCGACGATCACCGCGCGCATCAACTTCCAGCTGGCCTTCGGCGCCCGCATCGGCAAGCGGCTGGTCGAGGCCCGCGAGCAGGCCCGGCGGGAAGCGACCAGGAACAGGAGGAGCCGCCCCGGTACCGCTATCGCGTTGCGCGACAAGGATATCGAGCTGAAGGACTTCTACCGCGAGGCGTCGGCGGCCCGCGGCACCTGGCGGGCCACCAGCGCAACGGCCGGCTATTCGTCCTCGGCGCGGCGGGCCGGCGACCGCGCGGGCCGACGCGCACGGTTGGGCGGCGCTCAAGAGATCGACGGCGCGCGCACCGCGCTGAACCGGTGACGGCACGCGACACCCAGCGCGCCAAGGTCTATGCCGCAGAGGAGTTTGTCCGGACCTTGTTCGACCGTGCCGGCGAGCGTGGCAACCGCGCGGTCGAGTTCTTCGGCACCAACCTGACGCTGCCTCCCGAGGCGCGGTTCGCCTCCGTGGAGTCGGTGCAGCGCTACGTCGACGACGTGCTCGCGCTCGGTCCGGTCCGTACGCGCTGGCCGGATGCCGGCCCGCTGATGGCGCGCCCGCGGCGCGGGGTCACCGCCGCGCACTACGAACGCGGTGACGAGGGTGCCGCGATCGCCGTGCCGCTGCGACGGACCAACTGGGCGCTTCGCGAACTCGTCGTGCTCCACGAGGTGGCCCACCACCTGTGCGACGCCGACCCGCCACACGGGCCGGACTTCGTCGCGACATTCTGCGAACTCGCCGAGGCGGTGATGGGTCCGGAGGTGGGCCACGTGCTGCGGGTCGTCTACGCCAAAGAGGGAGTGCGCTAGTCGGAGTCCGACAATCCCACACTGACGGTAACGTCGGGCCCGTGACCGAGCCGGACCCGAAAGCCTTCGACGAGTTGCTCGACCGCATGCTGCACACCGAGGACGACGCGCTGCGCGCCGCACGGGAATCGGCTGCGGCCGAGGGCATGCCGGCCATCGAGGTGTCGGCTCAGCACGGGAGGCTGCTGTCACTGCTGGCGACGATGTCGCAGGCGCGTTGGGTGTTGGAGATCGGGACACTGGCCGGCTACAGCACCATCAACCTGGCTCGCGGCGTCGGGCCCGAAGGACATGTGGTCACACTCGAGTTCGAGCCGAGGCACGCCGAATTGGCGCGCAAGAACTTCGAGCGGGCCGGTGTCGAGGACCGCGTCGAGGTGATCGTCGGGGCCGCACTGGACACCCTCCCGGGCCTGGCCGAGCGCGGCGACACCTTCGACATGTTCTTCATCGACGCCGACAAGGAGAACAACGTCGCCTACGTCGAATGGGCTATCGAGTTGAGCAGACCGGGATCGGTCATCGTGGTGGACAACATCTCTCGCATGGGCCGGGTACTGCGCCCTGCCGACGACGACCGGCAGGCTCTCGCCGTGCGCGACATGCTCGCGATGATGGGATCCCACCCGCGCCTGGACGCCGCGGCGATCCAGACGGTCGGAACCAAGGATTGGGACGGCTTCGCGGTGGCGTTGGTGCGCTAGGCGGCTCACGATCACCGACGGCAGCCCACAGTACGATTCCTGTCAAAGTCACCCCACCGCGGAGGAGAGGCGGTTGTCGAACGCATTTCCGGACACCGTCACGCTCCGAACGGTGTTGGAGCTCGCCGCGCGGGCACCGTCGGCGCAGAACTCCCAGCCCTGGCGTTGGCAGGTCGACGTGGACGGACTGCACCTCGACGCTGACTGGAGTCGTCGGCTCGGTGACGCCCACTCCGATCGAAGGGACGTGGTGCTGAGCTGCGGCGCCGTGCTGAACCACTGCGCGGTCGCGCTGGCGGCGGCCGGCTGGCAAGCCCGGATCCGCCGACTCCCCGACGGCGATACCGGTCACCTCGCGTCTTTCGAATTGATCGACCGTGCCCCGAGCGACGCAGCGGTCGAACTGGCGGATGCGATACCACGCCGCAGATCGGATCGCCGACGCTACGGTCACGAGCGACTTCCTGCGGCAAGCCTTGAGCTTCTCCTTGTCCGGGCCGCGCGATTCGGGGTCACGATGAACGTCGTGCCGAAGCTGCGCTGGGCGCGGCTGCCGGACGGCCGGATACGCCTGCGATACGGACCGGGCGCCGACGGTGACGATGAGCCGAGCGCTGGTGACGGCGTCTTGCTGGTACTCGCCACCGATACCGACGACGACGACAGCCGCTTGCTCGCTGGAGAGGCGATGAGTGACCTGATGCTCTCCGCCACGGCACTCGGCTTCTCCTCCTGTCCGTTCACTGAACCGTTTCGTGACGAGCGCGACCGGCTGGCGCTGGCGTGCGAGGCCTACGACGGCGATGCCTATCCACAAGTCATGATCCGCCTCGGTCCGTTGCTGCGGGGTGCGACTGAGCTTGCCCCCGAGGCGAGGCGTTCGGTTGCCGAGACCACGACGTGGCTGTGACCACCACTGGCCACCCACTTTACGATCGGCAAGTGAGTTCCTGTACGATCGTCAAGTGATGAGCACAGCCGCGGTTCAGCCGCCGGGGGCCGCCGACACCAGGGCACGCCTGATCGACGTCGCCGTCGACCTGTTCACCCGGCACAGCTTCGCGGGCACCTCGCTGCAGATGATCGCCGACGAGATGGGCTTCACGAAGGCGGCGATCTACTACCACTTCCGCACCCGTGAGGAACTGCTCGCCGCCGTCGTCGAACCGATCTTCGAGCAGCTGAGCGACGTCATCACCGCCGCCGAAGCGCAGCGCACCGCGACCGCACGCGCCGATCACATGCTGCGGGGCTACGCCGAATTAGCGGTGGCCAACCGTGCTCTGGTGTCGGTGCTCGCCTGCGACCCGAGCGTGACGACTCTGCTTCGCGACCAGCCGCACTGGGGCGGGCTGATAAACCGGCAATTGGCACTGCTCGCGGGCGGAGCTCTGGATCCCGGCGGAATGATCAAGGCCACCGTCGCGCTTGCGGGAATCTCGAGCGCCGTCGGACCGGCATGGATCGCCGTCGACGACGACGATCTGCTCGGACACCTCGTGGAGACAGGACGGCGCACACTTGGGCTGCGCAGGAAAGGAATTCGGTCATGAAGACAGCCGCGGTCACCGGCGGGGCGTCGGGCATCGGTCGCGCCATCGTGCAGCGACTCGAGGCCGACGGTCATCACGTCGCCACGATCGACCGTCAGCACTCCGAGGGCGACTTCGCCTTCACCGCCGACGTCACCGATCGCGAACAGGTCGACGCCGCCTTCGAAAAGATCCGCACGCAGCTCGGCCCGGTGTCGATCCTCGTCAATGCCGCAGGGCTGGACGGGTTCTCACGTTTCGCCGATATCTCCTTCGACGACTGGAAGCGCGTGATCGACGTCAACCTCAACGGCGTCTTCCACTGTTGTCAGGCGGCGCTGCCCGACATGGTCGAAGCCGGGTGGGGCCGCATCGTGAACATCAGTTCCTCCAGCACGCATTCCGGGGTGGCGGGCATGGCGCACTATGTCGCGGCCAAGTCTGCCGTCAACGGGCTGACGAAATCGTTGGCGCTGGAATACGGCCCGAGCGGTGTCACGGTCAACGCCGTGCCACCGGGCTTCATCGACACGCCGATGCTGCGCAGTGCCGAAGAGCGCGGGTTCACCAACGTCGAGAAGACCATCGCGATGACGCCGGTGCGCCGGATGGGCAGGCCCGAGGACATCGCCGCGGCGTGCGCCTTCCTGGTCTCCGAGGAGGCCGGCTACATCACCGGGCAGATTCTCGGTGTGAACGGTGGACGCAATACGTAATCGGGGTATGCCACCACCATGCTTTCCGTCAGCAGACACATCGACGCGCCCGCCGAAGCAGTCTGGAAGGTCCTCGTCGACACCGACGCGTGGCCGCAGTGGGGACCGACCGTCGCCGCCGGGGAGATCGACGGCGGCGAGATGACCCTCGGCGCGTCCGGGCACGTGCAGACACCGGTCGGTGTGTCGCTGCCGTTCAGGATCACGGAGTTCATCCCCGGACGCCGGTGGGCGTGGTCGGTCGTCGGCGTGCCCGCCACCTCGCACTCGGTGGAACCCGACGGCACCGGTTGCCGCGCAAGCATGGCGGCTCCCTGGTGGGCGCCCGCGTACCTGCCGGTGCTGGCCATCGCCCTCGCGCGGATCGACCGGATGGTGCGCTGACCGGGTGCCCGGCGTGCGACGCTCCCGAATTTGTCGTACCTCCTTGCGATGATGGCGTCATGTCTTCCACTGCAGCATCTTTCGCCGCTGGGGTACGCCCCGACGAGCGCCTTGCAGTGTTGTTTGAGGAGTTGTCGGAGTTGGCCGGTCAGCGCAATGCGATTGATGGGCGCATTGTGGAGATCGCTGCGGAGATGGAGCGCGACGAGCTGTGCGGTGCTACCGGGGCGCGGTCGGTGGCGGCGTTGGTGGCGTGGAAGACCGGTTCTTCTTCGGCGAACGCGCACACCATCGCTGCTGTCGCGCGCCGCTGGGCGCAGTTTCCCCGCTGTGTGCAGGGCTTGCGGGAGGGCCGGCTGTCGTTGGATCAGGTCGGCGTGATCGCCGAGCGGGCCGGTGAGGGTTCTGATGAGCATTACGCCGCGCTGGCCGACGTCGCCACGGTCGGCCAGCTGCGCACCGCGATCAAGCTCGAACCGCGACCAGACCCCGATCCGCAACCCGAACCGCAGCGGTCGATCAGCAAAACCACCGACGGGCAATCCACCTGCTGGCGGATCACCCTGCCCAAGCTCGACGCGGCGAAATTCGACGCGGCGCTGCAGTCACACCAGGATGCGCTGATCGCCGAGTGGAAGCGCGATCACGACGACGACCGGCCCTCACCGCAGCGGCCACCGCTGCCGGGCACCGGCGAGGCGTTCATGGGGTTGGTCGAGGCCGGGTGGGACGCCGAGGCCGCCCGTCGCCCACACGGCCAGCACACCACCGTCGTGGTGCATGTAGACCTCAAAGAACGCGCCGCTGCGCTGCATGTGGGTCCGCTGTTGTCGGAGGCCGACCGCCGCTTTCTGTTGTGTGACGCCACCTGTGAGGTGTGGTTCGAACGCGACGGCCAACCCATCGGCTCGGGTCGAACAACGCGGGTGATCAGCCGTCGGCTTCGTCGTGCCCTCGAGCATCGCCATCGCACGTGTGCGGTGCCTGGTTGTGGCGCTACGCGTGGTCTGCACGCCCATCACCTCCGGCATTGGGAAGACGGCGGCCCGACCGAGTTGGACAACCTGGTCTTGTTGTGTCCCTATCATCACCGGCTGCATCATCGCGGTGTCATCACCATCACCGGCCCGGCCCACCGGCTCACGGTCACCGACAGCGCGGGCCGCGAACTGCGCGCGGGATCGCTTGCCCGCCCACCGAACCGACCCCCACCGGCGGTGGCGCCCTACCGGGGGCCCACCGGTGAGCGCGCCGACTGGTGGTGGTACGACCCCTTCCAACCCCAACCACCACCGACCAACAATTAGGTGCAGACCGCGCCCGTCGCCGCCGAACCGACCAGCTTGATGTACTTCGCCAGCACGCCGGTGGTGTAGGTCGGCGGCAGTGGCTCGAAATCGGCTTTGCGGGTTTCGAATTCAGCCGGATCGACGAGCAGGTCGAGCGTGCCGTTGGCGACGTCGAGGCGGATGCGGTCACCGTCGCGCACGAACGCGATCGGCCCGGCGTCGACCGCTTCGGGCGCGACGTGCCCGACGCACAGCCCGGTGGTGCCCCCGGAGAACCGGCCGTCGGTCATCAACAGGACGTCCTTGCCGAGGCCGGCGCCCTTGATCGCTCCGGTGATCGCGAGCATCTCGCGCATGCCGGGGCCGCCCTTGGGGCCCTCATAGCGGATCACGACGACGTCGCCGTTGGTGATCGTGCCGTCCTCGAGTGCATCGAGCGCGGCGCGTTCGCGCTCGAAAACCCTTGCGGTGCCTTCGAACACATCGGAGTCGAAGCCGGCCGACTTCACGACGGCGCCCTCCGGCGCCAGCGAGCCGTGCAGGATCGTGATGCCGCCGGTCGGGTGGATGGGATTGTCCAGCGCCCGCAGCACCTTGCCGTCGGGGTCCGGAGGCGCGATGCGGGCCAGGTTCTGCGACATCGTCTGGCCGGTCACCGTGAGGCAGTCGCCGTGCATGAGGCCGGCATCGAGCAGCGCCTTCATCACGACGGGCACACCGCCGATGTGGTCGACGTCGAACATCACGTGCTTGCCGAACGGCTTCACGTTCGCCAGGTGCGGCACCTTCTGGCCGATGCGGGTGAAATCCTCCAGCGACAGCTTGACGTTGGCCTCGTGGGCGATCGCCAGCAGATGCAGCACCGCATTGGTCGAGCCGCCGAACGCCATCACCACCGCGATCGCGTTCTCGAACGCCTCTTTGGTGAGGATGTCGCGGGCGGTGATGCCCCGACGCAGCAATTCGACGACGGCCTGCCCGCTGCGCCGGGCGAACCCGTCGCGCCGCCGGTCGGTGGCGGGCGGCGCGGCGCTGCCGGGCAGCGACATTCCCATCGCCTCGGCGGCCGAGGCCATCGTGTTGGCGGTGTACATGCCGCCGCACGCACCCTCGCCGGGACAGATCGCCCGTTCGATCGCGTCGACGTCCTCACGCGGCATCAGTCCGCGGGCGCACGCACCGACCGCCTCGAAGGCGTCGATGATCGTCACGTCCATCTCGGATCCGTCGGAGAGCTTGGCCTTGCCGGGCAGGATCGACCCGGCGTAGAGGAACACGCTGGCGAGATCGAGTCGGGCGGCGGCCATCAACATGCCGGGCAACGACTTGTCGCACCCGGCCAGCAGCACCGAACCGTCGAGACGCTCTGCCTGCATGACGACCTCGACGCTGTCGGCGATCACCTCGCGCGACACCAGCGAGAAGTGCATGCCCTCGTGGCCCATCGAGATTCCGTCGGACACCGAGATCGTGCCGAACTCCATCGGGAAGCCACCCGCGGCGTGCACGCCGTCCTTGACCGCCTTGGCGAGCCGGTCCAGCGAGAGGTTGCAGGGAGTGATCTCGTTCCACGACGACCCGACGCCGATCTGCGGCTTGGCGAAGTCGTCGTCCTCCATCCCTATTGCGCGGAGCATCCCTCGCGCGGCGGCCTTCTCGAGGCCGTCGGTGACGTCGCGGCTGCGGGGTTTGATGTCTGGTCTCACCGGCGATGAGCCGCTTGCGCGAAGAGCATCAGCAGAGTCTGAGGGCATGACTGTCAGTATGCTCGCTGCGTTTCGCCCGGCAAAACCACTATGCATACCCCGGTGGGGTACCGGTATGCTGGTTCTATGACCGCCTCACACGGCTACGCGTCGAACAAGGACGCCTACGCGAAACGGTTGCGTCGCATCGAGGGTCAGGTCCGCGGCATCGCGAAGATGATCGAAGACGACAAGTACTGCATCGACGTGCTGACCCAGATCAGCGCCGTGAACAGTGCGCTGCAGTCGGTCGCGTTGGGTCTGCTCGACGAGCACCTCGGCCACTGTGTGACGCACGCGGTCGCCGAGGGCGGCGACGAAGCCGACGCGAAGCTGGCCGAGGCGTCGGCCGCGATCGCCCGCCTCGTACGGTCCTGACCGACGTCGTCGCTACTTGCCGAGTGCCCGCTCGACCCGCTCGACTTTTGCCGTCAGCTGACCGGTGTGTCCTGGCCGGATGTCGGCCTTGAGCACCAGACTGACCCGGGGCGCCGCGGCGGCGACCGCGTCGACGGCCTGCTTGACCACGGCCATCACCTCGTCCCATTCGCCTTCGACGTTGGTGAACATCGCATTGGTCTCGTTCGGCAGACCCGAAGCGCGCACCACGCGTACCGCTTCGGCGACCGCCGCTCCGACACCGCCGCTGTCGTCTGCGCCCGACGGACTGACGCTGAACGCCACCAACATCGTTACTGCTTCGTGAACCCGGTCGGGCGCACCACGACGATCACCCGGTCGGCCTTGTCTGGGGGCGGCTCGGTCAACGGACCGCTGTAGCGGTCATTGAGCTCCAGATAGAAGGCCCCGGTCGGATCCGGGACGATCTCCTCGACCACGCCGCGGACTTCGAGGTAGCGATACGGATTGTCCGGGTCGATCACCGACATCGCCGTGTTCGGATTCGCCGCGAAATTGCGGAACTTCTGCCGCTTCGTGGTGTGGGTGAACCGCAACACTTCGCCATCCCAGGCGAACCACATCGGGTTCACCTGCGGATTGCCGTCCGGCCTCATGGTGGCGAGATGCCCGTACAGCGGGCGCTCCAGCAGCGATTCGTAACCCTCCGGAATGGCGACCATCACGATCCTCTCGATTGCTGTCCGACTCCCCGTGACAACCTGCTTGCCCGGCATTCGCTTCCCGGGCCGATACCGTGATTACCCAGGCTATGACCGTAGACATCCCCACGATGCCGAGCCGGGCGTTGACACCGCGCACCGCCGTAGCGCTGGCGGTGCTGGCGTCGGCCGCGTTCGTCTACGTCACCGCCGAGATGGTCCCGGTGGGCGCGCTGCCCGACATCGCCGCCGACCTTCGGGTGAGCGAGGCCCTGGTCGGCACACTGCTGGCCAGCTATGCACTGGTCGCCGCGGTCGCGACCCTGCCGTTGGTGCGGTTCACCGCACACTGGCCGCGTCGTCGCACCCTTCTGCTGACGTTGGTGTGTCTGACTGCCTCGCAACTGATTTCGGCGCTGGCGCCCAATTTCGCGGCTTTGGCCGGCGGCCGGGTGCTGTGCGCGCTGACCCACGGGCTGATGTGGTCGGTGATCGCACCGATCGGCGCGCGGCTGGTGCCTCCGACGCACACCGGCCGGGCGACCACCGCGGTTTACGTCGGCACGGCGCTCGCGCTCGTGGTCGGCACGCCGATCACCGCGGCGATGAGCCAGCTGTGGGGCTGGCGGCTGGCCGTCATCGCGCTGACGGTCGCCGCGGCGGCGGTCACAGTGGCATCCCGGCTGGCGCTGCCGCCGATGGTGTTGTCGACAGCCGAGGTGCGCACAGTGCAAACCCATCGCCGCCACCACCGCGACCGCCGACTCGTGACGCTGAGCGTCCTCACCCTGATCGGGGTCACCGGCCACTTCATCTCCTACACGTTCATCGTGGTGATCATCCGCGACGTCGTCGGTGTGCACGGACCCCCTCTGGCGTGGCTGCTCGCCGCCTTCGGGATCGCCGGTCTGCTGGGCATGGGAATGATGGCCCGCCCTCTGGACCGTCACCCGAAAGCGTCGGTGGCGGGCTGTCTGGCCGCGCTGGCGGCGGTGTTCGCGGTGCTGGCCGCGCTGGCGAGCGGCCGCCATCTCGCGGGTCTGCCGATCGCGGTCGGCGCAGCGGCGATCATCGTGTGGGGCGCCGCGTCGACGGCCTTGCCACCCATGCTGCAGGCGACCGCTATGCGCACCGCCCCCGACGACCCGGACGGGGCCTCCGGCATCTACGTCACGGCGTTCCAGATCGGGATCATGGCCGGATCACTGGCCGGCGGACTGCTCTATGAGCAGGCCGGACTCGTGGTGATGATTCCGGCGTCGGCCGTCTTGATGGTCGTCGCGCTGAGCGGCGCCCTGGCGACCCGCGGCATGTTCGCCGTTCGTTCAGGTAACCAGCAGGAAGTAACATTCGACGCCTCTCGCCGATGAACACTCCAGCTCAGCGCCATTCGCTGGACACCTGTCCGGCTTGGGAACGCGTTCTGCGGCGTTTAGCCGGTCCTCGTGTTGTGCGAGACTGGGCGGAGCTTTGACTGGAGGTGTTCGAATGCCGCAGCGCACGATGCGGAAGCTTGTCACCGCGACGATCGCGGTTGGTTTCATCAGTGGGCTGGCGCTCGGTGGCCCGTCGGCGTTCGCAGATCCGGAACCGGGCCCCGACCCATTCGCCCCGCCCGCGCCGGGTCCTGCCGCCGAGGCGCCCGCGCCCGAGGCTCCGATCGATCCGGCCGCCGCGGTGGCGCCGGCCCCGCCGGCTCCCGGCCCCGAGGTCCCACCCGCGGATCCGCTGGTCGTAGCGCCGCCGCCTGTCGACCCGGCCGCGCCGCCCAATCCGTTAGCGCCGCCCAATCCATTCGCGCCGCCGGCCGACCCGTTGGCCGCCGCGCAGCCCACCACCATCCCCGAGGGCACCCCGGCCGGCCAGAACCCGACGCCCTACACCGGCGAACCGGTGTTCGTCCCGCCGACCTTCAACCCGGTCAACGGGTCCATGGTCGGTGTGGGCAAGCCGATCATCATCAACTTCGCGCGTGCGATCGTCGACCGCCCGATGGCCGAGCAGGCGATCCACATCTCGTCGACGCCGCCGGTGCCGGGCAAGTTCTACTGGATGAGCAACACCCAGGTGCGCTGGCGCCCGCTGAGCCTCTGGCCGGCCAACACGACCGTCAACATCGACGCGAGCGGCGCGAAGTCGAGCTTCCGCACCGGTGAGTCGCTGGTCGCCAACATCGACGACAAGACACATCAGATGACCGTCACGCGAAACGGCAAGGTCGAGAAGACGTTCCCGGTGTCGATGGGCAAGCCGGACGGCAAGCACGAGACCAAGAACGGCACCTATTACGTGCTGGAGAAGTTCGCCAGCATCGTGATGGACTCGGCGACCTACGGGGTGCCCAACACCTCGCCGGAGGGTTACAAGCTGACCGTGCAGAACGCCGTCCGGATCGACAACAGCGGCGCTTTCGTGCACAGCGCGCCGTGGTCGACCGGTGACCAGGGCAAGCGAGACGTCAGCCACGGCTGCATCAACCTCAGCCCCGACAACGCCAAGTGGTTCTACGACAACTTCGGCAGCGGCGATCCCGTCGTCATCAAGAACTCCGCGGGCACCTACAGCCAGAACGACGGCGCCCAGGACTGGCAGATCTAGCCATACCGTTGCGACCGTGACCTGACCGCGACCAGGATGGGTTATGGCCCATCGGGCGCGCGTCGTCTCCGTGATCGTGCTCTTGACCGTGGCCGCGATCGGTCTGCGGGGATATCTGCCCGGCGCGGAGTCGCCGCCGCGCGACCGCCCGACCACCGGCCTCGGCAGCCTGTTCGCGGTGGTCGCGATGCTCGCGGTGTCGATGGCGATCATCGTGATCGCGATCGTCACCCGCTTCCGGAACCGCCCGGCATCGCCGGGTGCAGCTGAACTCCCGCGCGGGATGTCGGGTGATCGGCGGCCATTGACGTGGCGCATGGTTCTCGTCGCCCTGGCGGTCGTGGTCGCGTGGCTGGTCCTCGCGGCGCTGCTGTCTCGGATCGACACGCATGTGGGTGCCGCGCAGCAGCCGCCCGCAGGAACGCCGCCGTCGGGCGCTCCGCAGCCCCCGCCGCAGCAGCCGGCGGAACCCGAGCCGTCGACCAATATCTTCTCGTTTCTCGCCGGCTCGACGGTGTTGTTCATGATGGTGGTGTTGGCCGCGGCGGCGATCGCGGGCCGCAGGCAGCGGCGCGCCGCGACTGCGCAGATGTCCGCCGGCGACGAATTCCGGCCTGTGACACCGGCATCCGCGCCCGACCCGCTCGCCAGGGCGGCGGAGGTCGGGCTGGTGGAGGCCGGGGATCTGAGCCGCGAACCGCGCGAAGCGATCATCGCCTGCTATGCGGCGATGGAGCGCCAACTCGAGAATTCACCGGAAGTCGTTCCGCGCGAGTCGGATACACCATCGGAAGTGCTGGCCCGGGCGGTCGAACACCGCGCGTTGCGCGCCGACACCGCAACCGAACTCGTCGATCTGTTCGAGGAGGCCCGCTTCAGTCCGCACGTGATGACCGAGGAACACCGCGAGGTTGCGCTGCGCGTGTTGAGGTTGGTTCTCGCCGAACTGCGGAGCGTCGCGTGAACCGCCAGAAGCTCGTGGCCGCCGGCCTGTGTCTGGTGCTGGGCACGCAGGTGCTGGCGATGCTGATGCCCGACCGCCGCTACGTGCTGGTGATCGTCGGGGTAGCGGTGGCGCTCGCGCTGCTCGCCCTGCGCTGGTATCTGGCGCACGGCACCGACGCAGCGCCCGCCGTGCCGCAGATCAACGACGCAGAGCAGTCGTTGCGCCGGTGGCTCGCTCGCACCGAGACGCTGATCTCGTGGTCGGAGTCCACCCGGTCGGACTGGGACCGGCATCTGCGCCCGATGCTCGCCCGGCAGTTCGGCATCGCCACCGGACAAAAGCAGAGCAAGAACCGTGACGGGTTCCGCGCGACCGGCCGGATGCTGTTCGGTGACGAGCTATGGGCATGGGTGGACCCAGAGAACGTCGCGCGCACCGGCCAGCACGTGCCGGGGCCTGGTCGTGAAGCGCTCGACGAAATACTGCGGAGGTTGGAACAGGTATGACGGGTTCTTCACTGCCGGCGGCGACGACGACGGCCAACTGCGAGGCGGTGCTGGACGAGATTCAACGCGTGGTGGTGGGAAAGCGGTGGGCGCTGACGCTGATCCTGACGTCGGTGCTCGCGGGCGGGCACGTGCTGATCGAGGACCTGCCCGGTCTGGGCAAGACTTTGATCGCGCGGTCTTTCGCCGCCGCGCTCGGTCTCGAGTTCACCCGCGTTCAGTTCACTCCGGACCTGCTGCCCGCCGATCTGCTCGGCTCGACGGTCTATGACATGCAGTCAGGCCGTTTCGAATTCCGCTCCGGGCCGATCTTCACCAACCTGCTGCTTGCCGACGAGATCAACCGGACACCGCCGAAGACGCAGGCCGCACTGCTCGAGGCGATGGCAGAAGGGCAGGTGAGCATCGACGGCGCGACCCACCGCCTGCCCGACCCGTTCATCGTGCTGGCCACCGACAACCCGATCGAGTACGAGGGCACCTACCCGCTGCCCGAGGCGCAGCTGGACCGCTTCGCGATCCGGCTCGAACTGCGCTACCTCTCCGAGCAGGAGGAGACCTCGATGTTGCGGCGCCGCCTCGAGCGCGGATCGGCGGAGCCGACCGTGAATCAGGTTGTCGACGCCCATGATCTGGTCGCGATGCGGGAGTCGGTGGAGCAGGTCACCGTGCACGACGACGTGCTGGCATACGTCGTGTCCCTGGCCAATGCCACCCGCCAGCATCCCCAGGTCGCCGTCGGCGCCAGCCCGCGGGCCGAACTCGACCTGGTTCAGCACGCCCGCGCGCGGGCGCTTCTGACCGGTCGCGACTACGTGATACCCGAGGACGTGAAGTCGCTGGCGGTGCCCACCATGGCCCACCGGATCAGCTTGAAGCCCGAGATGTGGGTCCGCCGGGTGGCCGGCGCCGACATCGTCGAGGAACTGCTGCGGCGGCTGCCTGTTCCGCGGGCCAAGGGATGATCGAGACCCGCCGCACCGAGGCCGAGTTGCGTTGGCGCGCTTCGCCGTTGGCCCGTGCGGTGGCCACCTGCGCCGGGGTCGTGCTGGCGGCGGCGCTGATCGGCGCGCGGTGGCAGCTCATCGCGTTCGTCGCGCCGCTGCTGGGCGTGCTGTGTTCGATCGGCTGGCAGAAGACGGTGCCGAAGGTGTACGTGCACGCGCAACCCGCCCTGCAGCGCTGCTTCGAAGGGGAGGAGACGCAGGTGAGCGTCTGGGCCACCGCCGAGCCGACCGACGTAGCGGTCGCGCTCACGACGGCGGTTGTCAGCGGCATGCGTCTGGAGACCGAAGGCGCCGATGATGTTGGCAGGCAGACGGTTACGGTCACGGCCGACCGGTGGGGCCGCTATCCGATCCGCGCCACGGTCGACGTCGTCGCGCCGGGCGGCCTGCTGTCGGGCACCGCGACCGTCGACGCCACCGATGTGTTCGTGTTCCCGGTTGCGCCGCCGCAGTCCACGGTGATCCCCAAAACGGAACTGCTGGACCGGCTCGGCACTCACCTGACCCGACACATCGGGCCCGGTGTCGAATACGCCGACATCCGGCCCTACGTCCCCGGCGACCAGTTGCGCACGGTCAACTGGCCGGTGAGCGCCCGCCGCGGCAGCCTGCATGTCACTCAGCGGCTGACCGACCGGGCCGCCGACGTGGTGGTGCTGGTCGACATGTACGCGCAGCCGCCGGGCCCGGCGACAGATGCGACCGAACGTGCCCTGCGCGGAGCCGTCCAGGTGGTGCAGAGCGCGCTGCGCAGCGGCGATCGCGCCGGCGTCGTCACGCTCGGCGGCGGACGGCCCCGCTGGCTCGGCGCCGACATCGGCAGGCGGCAGTTCTATCGCGTGCTCGACGCACTGCTCGCAGCAGGTGACGAATTCGAAACCACGAAGGGGACTTTGGCGCCGCGCGCTGCGCTGCCTCCCGGGGCGATCGTGGTCGCATTCTCCACGATGCTCGACACCGAGTTCGCCCTCTCGTTGATCGATCTGCGCAAGCGCGGCCACACCGTCGTCGCCGTCGACGTCTTGGAAGGCGCGCCGTTCGTGAACGGCGGCGATGACATCGACCCGTTGTTCACCCGGATGTGGGCCATGCAGCGGTCGTTCATGTACCGCGACATGGGCACCGTTGGGGTGGACATCGTGTCGTGGTCCGCCGGCGACACCCTGGACCAGTCGTTGAAGCTGGTTCCCGAGCATCGACGTCCGGTGCGGCGGCGCAGATGACCGACATCGTGCGCAGGGCGCACCTGTTGTCGACGGCCTTCGGGTTGGTCATGGTCGCGGCGGCCGGTCTCCAAACCGCAGGACCGGCACTGGTTCTCGCGATGCTGGCGGCCGTCTGGGTGTTGGCGGGCATCGCTTTTCGCGCCATGGGGACGGTGGCGGTGCTGTTCGCGGCAGCGGCGATCGTCGCCGCCGAGGCGCCGCCGATGCTCGCCGCACTGGCCGGTCTGTCCGCGGCGTGTTATCTCGTGCTGCGCTACACCGAGGGCGGGTCGACGAGGATCATCGGCGCCTCCGCGCCGGCATTGCTTGCCGCCCTTGGTTTCACCTTCGCCGGAGTACTGGCGGCGTCGTTTCCGTTCCAGCTGCCGTGGCTGCCTCTGCTCGCTCCGCTGGCGGTGTTCGGCATCTACGTGATCGCCACCCGCCCGTTCTACCGGGCCGGCGAAGGCACGCTGGAGATCAGTTCCAGATCCTGACTCGGCGCTGCGGCTCCAGATATAGTGCATCGTCCTCGTCGACCTCGAACGCGTCGTAGAACGCGTCCATGTTCCGGATCACTCCGTTGCAACGGAATTCGGCCGGTGAGTGCGGGTCGACCGCCAGTCGCCTAATGGCTTCCGCATCACGGGATTTCGTGCGCCATACCTGCGCCCAGCCGAAGAACACCCGTTGCACGCCGGTCAGCCCGTCGATCACCGGGACGGGTTCGCCGCCCAGCGACAGCTGGTAGGCCAGCAGCGCGATCGACAAGCCGCCGAGGTCGCCGATGTTCTCGCCGACGGTGAACGCGCCGTTCACATGGTGGCCGCCGCGCACGTGAGGAGCAGATGAGTCCTTGGTCAGCGCCCGCGGGACGTAGGAGTCGTACTGCTCGATCAACGCCTTTGTGCGCGCGCCGAATTCAGTGCGGTCGTCGTCGGTCCACCAGTCCACCAGGTTGCCGTCGCCGTCGTACTTGGCGCCCTGGTCGTCGAAGCCGTGGCCGATCTCGTGTCCGATCACCGCGCCGATGCCGCCATAGTTGGCGGCGTCGTCGGCGTCGGCGTCGAAGAACGGCGGCTGCAGAATCGCTGCGGGAAAGACGATCTCGTTCATGCCCGGGTTGTAGTAGGCGTTCACCGTCTGCGGCGTCATGAACCATTCGTCGCGGTCCACCGGACCGCCGAGCTTCGCCAGCTCCCGCTCGGAGCTCAGGGCATACCCGCGGCGGTAGTTGCCGTACAGGTCGTCGCGTTCGATGACCAGCTTCGAGTAATCACGCCACTTCGCGGGATAGCCGATCTTCGGGGTGAACTTGTCCAGCTTGGCCAGGGCGCGCTGCCGGGTCTCGGGCGTCATCCACTCCAGCTGGTTGATGCTCACCCGGTAGGCCTCCCGCAGGTTGGCGACCAATTCGTCCATACGCGCCTTGGCGCCCGGCCGGAAGTGCCGTTCCACGTAGAGCTTGCCCAGCGCGTCGCCCATCAGGTTCTCCACCACCGAGACGCCGCGCTTCCACCGTTCCCGTATCGACTCGGTGCCGCTCAGGGTCCGTCCGTAGAAGTCGAAGTCCTCGGCGACCAGGTCGTCGCCGAGCAGGAAAGCGCGCGAATGGATGAGCCGCCAGCGAGCCCAGCGCTTCCAGTCCTCGAGGTCCTCGCCGGCCCACAATGCGGCGAACGCGGTGAGGTAGTCCGGTTGACGCACAACGACTTCGGCCGGCCCGCTCCGGGCGCCGGAGAAATCAGCGCCCATCGCCGTGATCCAGCCGGCCCAGTCGAAGCCGGGTGCCTCGGCGGGCAGGTCGGCGAACGAGCGCAGGTTGTAGGTGAGATCGGCGTCGCGGCGCTTGACGACGTCCCAGTGCGCGGCGGCGAGCCTGGTCTCCAGCGCCACGATGCGCTCCGCGGTGGCCTGCCACTCGCCGGGCTGCGGCTCCTCGCCGTACACCAGCGCGAACATCGCGGCGATGTGCCGCGGGTAGGCGGCCAAGATCTCGGCGTGCTGCTCGTCGCGGTAGTACGACTCGTCGGGCAACCCAAGCCCGGACTGGCTCAGGTGCAACAGGTATCGGGTGGAGTCCTTGGAGTCGGTGTCGACGTAGGCGCCCGTGCCGCCACCGACTCCGCCGCGCTGCAACCCGCCGAGCACCTCGGCCAGCGCGTCGGCGTCGGCGGCATCGTCGATGGCCGCGAGTTCGTCGAGCAGCGGGCGCACGCCGATCCGCGCGACGGTGGCCTCGTCCATGAAGCTCGCATACAGGTCGCCGATGCGCTGCTGGTCGGTGCCCTTCTCGGAGTCACCCGCTGCGGCCTGGTCGATCAGATCGCGGATCTGCTCCTCGGCGCGGTCGTAGAGCGACCGGAAGGCGCCGTCGGTGGCCCGGTCGGCCGGGATCGCGTAGTCGGCCAGCCAGCGGCCGTTCACATGGCCGAAGAGGTCGTCCTGGGGTCGGGTTTGCGCATCGACGTGGCTCAGGTCGACACCGGACTTCATTGTTTCTACCGTCACCCCACCAGGTTGCCAGAACTTCGATAGGTACCCTCACGGCCATGCCCGACGACGAGCGCACCGACGAGGACGTCGCCGCCGACGAGGGATCCGTCTTCTCCGGATACGGCGTGGCGTCAGCCGCCCTTGGCCTACTTTCGGTGGCCGCCATCGTGCTGGCGGCGCTGATCTGGTCGGGGCACCGCTCCGACGTCGACGAGCGCCGCTACCAGACCCGGGTGCTCGAGACGGCTGCCGACTGGACCACCGTGCTGGTCAACATGAACTCCGGCGACATCGATGCCAGCCTGCAGCGGCTGCACGACGGAACGGTCGGCGAACTCAACGCCGAGTTCGAGTCGGCGCTGGAGCCTTACAAGAAGCTGGTTCAGACGCTGCAGTCGCGCAGCAAGGGTCAGGTCGACTCGGTCGCCATCGAGTCGATCTACCACCGGCCGCAGACCACGCCCGACGGCAGGCCCGCTCCGTCGCCGACTCCGCAGCCTGCGCTGGCCGAGGCCGTCTCCCGGACCGACACCGTGATGGTGGTGGCGACGTCGACGAGCGACAACGTCGGCGGCAAGCAGCAGAGCCTGCTGCGCTGGAACCTCCGGCTGGACGTGTCCGATGTCGACGGCAAGCTGTTGATCTCCCGCCTGGGGCAGATCCAGTGAGGAACCGGCTGCGGGTACTGGCATTCGATGTCGCCGCGCCCCTGGCGGCGGTTGCCGCGCTGATCTACCTCGGCATCGTGATGGCCTGGCCGTTGTGGTGGGTGTCGGTGGCATCGGTGTTGTGTCTACTGGTCGTCGAAGGCGTGATCGTCAACGTGGTGCTCGCACGGCGCGACGGGGTGACGGTCGGCACCGACGACGACGGACCCGGTCTGCGGCTGGTGGTCGTCGGGCTGGCGGCGGCGGCGCTGGCCGCCGCAGTGGTCGTCGGCTACACCCAGTGGACGGTGCGCGACCGCGCACTGCACCACGACAGCGCAGAAGTGGTGGGCATCGCCAGCAGCGTGGCCGAGGCGAGCGCGACGTTCACCCCGTCGAGCCCGACGGCGGCGATCGACCGGGCGACCGAATCGATGACCCCCGATCGCGCCGAGAAGTACAAGAACGAATTCACCGTCGTGGCAAAGCAATTGACCGCCAAGAACGTCTCGGCCTCGGCCAGCACGATCTCGGCGGGCGTCGAGGCCATCGGCCCGCAGAACGCCAGCGTCGCGGTGGTCATGCGCGGCGCCCAGAACGTGCAGGGAAAGCCGCCGGACTACGCGGTGCTCGCCTTGCGCGTCACATTGTCCAAGGACGGCGGCCGCTGGCTCGTCGACGACGTGACACCGGTCAACTCACGCTGAGCAACCGGGCGTGCTCGACCTTCAGGCAGCGGTCCATCACCACCTGCAGACCGGCGGCCTCGCCATCGCGCGCCACGTTCTCGTCCCACAACCCCGACTGCAACCACAGCGTCTTGGCGCCGACCGCGACCGCGTCGTCGAGCACGGCGGGAAGGTGCTCGCGACGCCGGAAGACGTCGACGAGGTCGGGCGTCACCGGGAGCGCGGCCAGACTGGGGTATGTCGGGGTGCCGTCGATCTCCGCGATGGTCGGGTTGACCAGATAGCACTCGTAATCGCTTGCCGACTCGAGATAGCGCCAAACGGAGTGGGCGGCGCGCAGCGGGTTCGCGGATGCGCCGACGATCGCGACGGTTCGGGTCTCGCGGAGTATGCGATCGATATCGGCTGCCATGACAACCGGTATACCCGCGAAACCGCTCAGTGAGCGCCGTCGGGGCGGTGGGCCTTCATCTTCGCGAAGCGGTCCGACAGCCTGCTCATCCGGACCATCAGCGATGCCTGTGGGCTGGTCTTGCCCTCGAGGTAGCCGGCGAGTTCCTCGCCGGGGATACCGATGCGCGAGGCGAACTCCTGCGGCTTGAGTCCGGATCGGCTGAGCAGCACTCGAATCTGGCGCGCGACCTCAGCGCGTTCGTTGGCTTCCAGGCTTTCCCTGGTGCGGGTCAGCACTTCGGAAAGTGCCTTGGAAACCCCATAGGGCCTCGTTGACTCCAACACCTCCTCGACTTGGCGTGCGGTCCTGCCGTACGGGTCGCGCTTGATGGCGACGACGATGCGCTGCCAGAGCGTGAGGTCGTCGGTCTCCAATGCCTCGCGGATCGCGGCCGTCGGCCAGAACTCCACAGGCCGGTCGTCGTTGACGGGGCGGCGGGACCGCTTCGGGGCGCCGGTCGGAATGCGTGCGGTGGAAGCGTCGCGGCTCGTGTCCCGGGTATCGGGGACCACCGTCACCTCGCCTCCTCCAGCATCGCGACCGCAACTGACAGGCAGCGCTCCCTGACCTTGGCCCAGTCATCCTCCGCCTGTGGGCCCGACATCGGGATGTCGAACTCATCCGACGGGTGCGGATCGGCCAGTCGGCGCACCAACTGCGTGGCCACCCATTGTCTCCTGGATTGTTCACCACAGTAGTACCGATCCATCCCGGCCAGCACCACAGCGGCGGTCTGAGTCTCCATTGAGTCGACCAAATCGGCAAACTCGGCGAAGTCCTTCGTGCTGTTCCGGCACATGATCAGGTAGCTCTTCAGCCGTAGCGTCTCCGCCCCGGTCGGGATCGACAGCCGGTCGCCGGTGGGCAGCTGGACGTTGGTGGTCTCCATCGGGCTGTTGCGCTCCACGGGCGGTCGGTCGGTTTCGGCCTCGGTCTCCAGCGCGTCCAGCGCCACCGACAGCCGGCCCCGCCACATCGTGACGGGATGCATCGGTCGCGGGCCGCGCTTCAGCTTGACCGTCTTGCCGGCGGCGACGCCGTCGGCGTGCGAATGGCCGTTGGTGTGCCCGTTGAGCGCGTTGACGCAATCCGAGCCGTTGGACGGCAGGCAGCCGCTGAACGCGAGCGGGTCGGCGACGGTGATCGTCTGCGGCGCCATGTTCTTGAGCTTGGCCGCCGACTTCACCACCGTGCGGATGTCGATGCCGGAGGCGGCCAGTGTCGAGATGTCGTCGGGGATGATGACCAGGTCGCCGATGTCCACCTTCGGCAGCGGCTTCTCGAAGTCCACCGACGGCAGGATGCGGTCCAGCCACCGCGGCAGCCACCAGTTCCATTCGTCGAACATCGCCATCAGCGCGGGCACCAGCACCAGCCGGACCACGGTGGCGTCGACGGCGATGGCCACCGCGCAGGCGACGCCGAGCTGGGCGACCAGGGGCATGCCCGCGAAGGCGAACCCGATGAACACCGCGATCATGATCAGCGCCGCGCTGGTGATCGTGCGGGCGCTGGTGCTCACGCCGTACGCTACGGCGTCGCGGGTGTTGTTGGTCTGCAGGAACCGCTCGCGGATGCGGGTCAGCAGGAAGATCTCGTAGTCCATCGACAACCCGAAGGTCATCGCCAGCACCAGCGGCGGGATCGTGCTGTCGAGCGACGCGATGGGCCGGAAGCCGAGGTCGGCCAGCCAGCCCCATTGGAACACCACGACGAGGCTGCCGTAGGCCGCCGCCACCGACAACATGGTCATCAGCACACCCTTGAAGGCCAAGAAGACCGACCGGATGGAGACCAGCAGCATCACGAACGCGATCAGCGCGACGAACCCGAACACCGCAGGCTGCGTTTTGCTCACCCGGTCGTCGAAGTCCTTGATCAGCGCGGTCGGGCCGCCGACGTCGATCGTCGCATTGTCGCCGACCACCGACGGCAGCTCGGCGCGCATCCAGTCGACGGCCTCACGGGCGGCCATGTCCTCGGGGTCGACCGACAGCACCGCCGAGACCAGCGCGCTGCGGTAGTCGTTGCCGAACACCGCGGGCTGCACCGTGACGACGCTGGGCGCCTGGGCCATGCGCTGCTGCACGGCCTGCAGCAGCGGCTCCTTCGCAGGCGCCGACGCGGAGCTGCCGTCGGGGAAGTTCACCAGCACGCGCACCGGGCCGAGTGCGCCGGGGCCGAGCGCATCGGCCGCCGCGTTCACGCCACCCCGGATCTCGTGCGTCGGGTCGAACTGCCTCTGCATGCTGTTGCCGAGCACCATCGAGAACGCCGGCGCGGCCAGCGCCAGCAGCAGCACCGTCGCCCCCAGCGCCGATACCCACGGCCGGCGCATCACCCAGCCGGTCCACCTGGTCCAGAACCGGGACTGTGTGGTCTCGGGCCGTCTCGACCAGTGCAGCAGCCAAGACCGCTTCGCCGCCGCCCGCCCGAAGGTCGCCAGCACAGCGGGGGTCAGGGTGGTGGACGTGAGCACGGCGACGGCGACGGCGAGGATCGCGCCGGTCGCCATCGACACCAGCACCGGGGTGTTGATCAGGTAGATGCCGGTCACCGACGCGATCACGGTCAGACCCGACAGCACGACGGCCAGGCCCGAGGTGGCCATCGCGGCGTCGGCGGCCTGCTCGGGAGCGCGGCCGGCCCGCAGTTCCTCGCGAAACCGCATCAAGATGAACAGCGAGTAGTCGATCGCCAGTGCGATGCCGAACATCGACACTGTCGACGTCACGAACACCGACATCTGGGTGTATATCGACAGCAGATACACCAGGCCCATCGTGACCGCGACCGTGCAGATGCCGAGGACCAGCGGCATGGCGGCGGCCGCCAGCGAGCCGAACACGGCGAGCAGGACGATCAGCACGATCGGCAGGTTCCACTGCTCGGCCTGGGCGATGTCGTGTTTGGTGGCGGCGGTGGCGGCCGCACCGAGCGCGCCCTGACCGATGACGTAGAGCTTGACCTTGCCGTTGGCGAACTCGCCCGGCTGATCGCCGTTGATCCCGACCTTTTGGCGCAGTTGCTTGGCCACGTCGACCGCGCCGGTGTTGTTGAAGTCCAACTGCAGCGTCACCACGTACGGCCGGTCGGGCTGCGGCAGCGGCTGTCCCCCCGGCCTTCGGCCGGGAGGTGTTCCCAGCGGATTGGACATCACCTTGACGCTGGGCACCTCGCCTGCAATCTGCTCCAGGTGAGCCACCGCGGCGTCCATGTCGGCGAAGGACGCATCGGCCCGCGGCGCTGCGACCAGGGCGAGCGGGGACGCCCCCTGGTCGGGGAATTGTTGCTCGAGTTGCTCCTGCACGAACAGCGACTGTGATCCGGCGACCTCGAACCCGCCGCCGGTGAGGCGGCCGGACTGGTTCACCCCGAGATACACCGCCGGCACGAGGAGGAGCAGCCAGACGACGAACACCGCCCAGCGGAACCTGCGCAGGCCACTACTCAAGCGCATCATGAACGGCTGGATGGTCTGTCCCGCTTTCTCCCCGGCCCGGGTACCTAGCGTGAGGATATATCAGTGCGTGCTCCGCCGACGCGGCCTAACTAACGCCTTAAGCTGCTCTAACCCGCCCCTGTGAATAGCGCCGGGGGTTGCTGCATTGGCCGTCGCCCGCCTGCGATGGCATTATTTCACCCTGGCCGCCACCGCGTCGGCGCCGCCGGATCCGTGTGCGGCCAGCACGGTCGCGAAGACCGTCGGTTCGGTCGCCACGTCGACGGGCACCTATCATCCGGAGACGAACCAGGCCTGACCGCGATCTCGCAGCAGCAGGGCGGCCCTGCGTCGCTCGTCGCGGTGAAAACCTACTTCGACGCCACCCCCAGGTCGCCAAGGACATGCAGACGCGGAAGCAGCCGTTGTCCGACCTCGGCGCCCGCTGCAAGTTGCCGGTCGGGTGCGGTTTGCCAGCATCGCTGCCGGGCGCACAGACCGTCGGCGTGCCCGGCACCGCTTTGCCCGCGCAGTCGTCGCCGGCGTCGGCGGTGGTGCAGGGCGCGGGCCCGCTGCCCGGTCCGGCGACCGTCGCCACGCGGTAGCTGGCGGCCGCCGCCCCCTTGCGCACCTGCAACGCTGAGCTGCGGTTATTGATTTTCCTGCCTCTCGTTTCCGCGCAAGGCAGGAAAGTCGGCAGCGATTCTGATTAGCTTTCGGTGTCTGTAACCGCAATGGTTACCGCCATAACTCATCGGATGAAGGAGCCTGTAGATGTTGCTCTCTGCCCGTACCGCGCGACGTGCGGTAGCTGGCGCGGTCGGAACCGGCGCCCTCGCAGGCGCGATGCTGTTCGGCGCCCTTCCTTCGGCGATGGCCGAGGAGCCGCCCAACTGCACCGCAGCAGATCTGGCCGGAGTGGCCGCCGGCGTTTCCGAGGCGACGTCGGGATACCTGTTCACGCACCCGGACGTCAACTACTTCTTCACCAGCCTGGAGGGCAAGACCCGCGATCAGGCCCGCACCGAGGTGGACAAGTACATGAACGCCAACCCGGTCGTGAAGGGCGAACTGACCGGCATCCGTCAGCCGCTGGTGGACATCAAGAATCGCTGCGGCGACAGCAACGGCGACGGCATCGCTGACACCCCGTAGCCCGCGTGCGGGTCGGGGGAGAGCCGCCCGCGCAGGAGAGCACCGGTCGAATGGTGCTCATGGTGGACGACGATCCGGACGTCAGAACCTCCGTTGCCCGCGGCCTGCGGCTCTCGGGATTTGACGTGCGGGTGGCCGCCTCCGGGAAAGAGGCACTGCGGCTCCTGTCCAACGAGAAGCACGACGCCCTGGTACTGGACGTGCAAATGCCCGAACTCGACGGCGTCGCGGTGGTCACCGCGTTGCGCGCGCTGGGCAACGACATCCCCATCTGTGTGCTGTCGGCCCGCGACACGGTCAACGACCGCATCGCGGGACTGGAGGCCGGCGCCGACGACTATCTGACCAAGCCGTTCGATCTCGGCGAGCTGGTGGCCCGGCTGCATGCCCTGCTGCGCCGCAGAAGCCAGTCCGATACGTCGTCCGACACGATGACGGCCGGTCCGCTGACCATCGACACCGCCAGGCGGCTGGTGTTCGTCGACGGTGAACGGGTCGAGCTGACCAAGCGCGAGTTCGACCTGCTCGCGGTGCTGGCCGAGAACGCAGGCGTCGTCCTCAGCCGTCAGCGGCTGCTGGAGCTGGTGTGGGGATACGACTTCGACGTGGACACCAACGTGGCCGACGTGTTCATCAGTTACCTGCGGCGCAAACTCGAGCGCGACGGCCTGCCGCGGGTGATCCACACGGTGCGGGGAATCGGCTACGTGTTGCGAGACGAAACGTAGTGGAGTCGAGCCGATCACACCGAGACGAGCTGTGAGTGCGCCGATCACGGTTCTTTCGCTCCGCGTCGCTGCGCACCAGGGTCGCCCTGGCGGCCGCGACCGCAGCGGCCGCCGTCGTCGCGGTGTTCATGACCCTGACATCGTTGGTGCTCGCGAATAACGATGCGGCACAACTGGATCGGCGCCTTGACTCGATAGTCGAGGCCAGTATGTATCCCGACCAGTTGTCGGATGTCCGGCAAGGCGTGCTGACGACGGGACGGATGGAGTCGACGGGCCAGGTGGTGTTCCAGCGGGGGCTTCAGTTGCCGCCCCTGCAGCCCGGCACCGCCGACGTCGTCGTCAACGGCGTCGACTACCGGGTGCGCACCATCCCGTTGGATCAGCGCGGCGGTGTGCTGATGTCGATCGGCATCCGCGCCGACAGCATCCTGTTGAGCCGGGCCCGCAGACCGTTCTACGTGGCGGTGGGTCTGGTGACGGTGCTGATCGCCGCGGGCGCGGGCTGGTTGTTGTCCGGGCCGGCGATCCGGCCGCTTCGCCGGCTCACCGAGTACACCCGCCGGCTCGGCAAGGGCACCGAGGCGATGCCGGAGGTGCGCGGCGTCCGCGAGGCGGAGGAGTTGTCCGAGGCGATGACGGGCATGCTCAGCCGGCTCGTCGCCGCGCAGCAATCCACGCAGAACTCGTTGCAGGCCGCGCAGGATTTCGCGGCGAACGCCGCACACGAGTTGCGGACGCCGTTGACCGCGATGCGTGCCGATCTGGACACGCTGCGCATCCACAACCTGCCCGCCGACGAGCTGGCCGAGGTGGTCAACGATCTGTCGCGGGCGCAGCGCCGCGTCGAGGCGATCATCACCGCGCTGGGTCAGCTGGCCTCCGGTGAACTCGCCCAAGCCGAGGACCGTGAGGTCATCGACGTCACCGACCTGCTCGACCGCGTGGCGCGGGAGAACATGCGCGCCGGCGGATCGGTGGAGATCGTGGTGGAGGCCGACGACAGCCTCGGCACGCTCTGGGGCTGGCCCGGTGGCCTGCGTCTGGCCGTCGACAACCTGGTGCGCAACGCCGTCGCACACGGACCGGCGACCAGGATCGTGCTGTCCGGTCATCGGCTGGAGCACTCGATGACGATCACCGTCGACGACAACGGCCGTGGCCTGCCCGCCGAGGAACACAAGAACGTGCTCGGCCGGTTCGCGCGCGGAAGCACCGCTGCGCCAGGCGGTTCGGGGCTCGGGCTGGCGCTGGTGGCCCAGCAGGCCGCGCTGCACGGCGGCAGCATCGTGCTCTCCGACAGTCCGCTCGGCGGGCTGCGCGCCACCCTGACGATATCGGCGGCCGCCGGGCCGCTGTGGGATCCGAACGGTCAGGATTGATTCGGGCTGCGCTGCAGCACCGCAACGGCCATACGCCAACCGAGCAGAAGCACCGCGGTCACCACGGCGGCCACCACGACGAAACTCACCGCGACTCCCGCAGAAGTGGCCTTGCGCAACAGCATTCCGATCGCGACCGTGCTCAGCCACACCGCCAGGCCGGTCGGGGAGACGGCAGTGGGCCTGCGCCAGCCACGGATCAACAGCCAGCCCGCAGCGGTGCCCACCAGAAAGGGCCACGCCGTCTCGGCCACGCCTGCCGCGGTCAACCCCTCGGCGTGGCTGCGCCGTCCGACAGCGCAGAACACCAGTACGCCGACGACATCGGCGAGAACGGCCAGCGCACTACGTCGTGCCATAACTCATCACGTCGAGATCCATTGGCATCACCTCGGTTTCGGTCCGAGGCGATACGCCGGGTTGCATCGGTGCCGGTTGCCCGTCGAGGAGTGGGCCGAGCGCCTGGGCGTCGGTGATCCGGGAGTCGCCGACGACGACGGGGCGGACGGTGCTTCCGATGGCGAGCAGGCCGCTGCGACGACTGTGAGCACGGCGAACGCCGCTGACACACCCACAGATCGGCGGTTCACGAACCTCCTAGGGATCGGTCTGGCGCCTGGGCCGGGGCTCGGGCGTGGGTCCGGCGGAATCCGCTCGGTCGATCGGGGCGTCGGGGTCGACGTCCTTTTCGGTGCGGAACATGAAGAAGAACACCACCCAGCCGATCGCGGCGATGAAGATCCAGCTGATCAGCCGGTAGATCAACATCGCCGAGATCGCCGCGGCCAGCGTCATACCGCTGGACACCAGCCCGGGCACCAGCACCGCCTCGACGACCAGCAGCCCGCCGGGCATCAGCGGGATCGATCCGACCGCCCTGGCGGCCGCGTAGGCGACCGTCAAGCCGGCCAGCGAGGGCTTGCCCCCGGCGGCGTAGGCGGCGAACGCCAGACATGCCACGTCGGCGACCCAGTTGAACAGCGACCAGCTGAACGCGACGGTGAGCTCGCGGCGGCTGAGGCTGACCGACTCCAGTTGCTGGAGGTGCTCGCGCCACGCGTCCACACCCGTATCTGCCGGCTTGCCGCGCAGCGAGTTGAACCATGTCAGCACCTTCACGCCGATGCCGTCGATCAGGTCGGGCCGCGATGCGACCGCCTGCGCCAGCAGCAGCAGGGCGATGAAGCCGCCGAGCGTGAAGATAAGCGACAGTGGGTTTTTCGAGGCGCCGAGCATGAACGCGCCGCCGAGGCCCAACAGTGCCAGACCCACCACCTGCAACACGCCCGACATCACCAACTGCCAGGACGCCACCACCGGTGACGCGCCCCAGATCCGTTGCTGTCGGTACATGAACGTGGCCGACAGCACCGGGCCGCCGGGCATCGTGGTGGACAGCGCATTGCCGGCGTAGAAGGCGGCTTCCGATCGCCACTGCCTGACCTCGACGCCCGCCGACCGCAGCAGTGTGCGTTGGATCTGGGCGAAGCTGTGCATCGACGCCATCGCCGCGGCCACCGCGGCCAGCACCCACAGCCACTTGGCCGCGTACAGGCTGTGGAACGCCTTCGCCAGCTGGTCCCACACCAGCGTTACCTCGGCGGTCAGCACCACCACCGCGACGCCGATGATCACCCACCGCAGCCACCAGTACTTGCCGCGCGAGATTCCCTCTTGGCTGCGGGCGCCCTTTGCCGCCGCGTCGTGGGACACGCCTAACAGGGTAGCGGCGGGCGCCTCGGACCGGCCGTTACGCTGACGGCATGGCCGCGGTCGAATCTGTGGACGACGAGGCGGTCCCTCCCCTCATTCGCAAGGCGGCTGCGTGGGCGTGGCGCCTGCTGGTCATCATCGCGGTCGTCGTCGCGATCCTGTGGGTGGTGCGGCGTCTTGAACTCATCGTCGTGCCGGTGGCCTTGGCGTTGATGGTCACCGCGCTGATGATCCCGGCCGTCGACTTCCTGGACCGCCGGGGGGCGCCCCGCGGCGGTGCGGTCGCCTTGGTGTTGCTGACCGGCATCGCTATCGTCGGCGGCGTGCTGACCTTCGTGGTCAGCCAGTTCGTCACCGGCCTACCGGGGCTCGTCGACCAGGTCACCCACTCCATCGAGACCACCCGTACCTGGCTGATCGAGGGTCCAGCACACTTGAGCAAGGACCAGATCACCAACGCTGGCAACTCGGCCATCGAGGCGATCCGCAACAACCAGGCCAAGCTGACCAGTGGGGCGCTATCGACGGCGGCCACGGTCACCGAAATCGTCACCGGCGCGCTGCTGACGCTGTTCACGTTGATCTTCTTCCTGCACGGCGGCCGCAACATCTGGCAGTTCGTGACGAAAATCTTCCCCGACCACGTGCAGGAGCGGGTTCGCGACGCGGGCCGCTCCGGCTTCCACTCGCTCATCGGCTATGTGCGCGCCACGTTTCTGGTCGCCTTGGTCGACGCCATCGGCATCGGCACCGGGCTGGCGATCATGGGGATACCGCTCGCGCTTCCGCTGGCCTCTCTGGTCTTCCTCGGCGCGTTCGTACCCTTGGTCGGTGCGGTCGTCGCCGGCTTCCTCGCCGTCGTCGTCGCATTGCTCGCCAAAGGCTTCCTGTACGCGCTGATCACGCTCGCGCTCATCATCGCGGTGCAGCAGCTGGAAGGCCATGTGCTGCAGCCGCTGGTGATGGGCCGCGCGGTGTCGGTGCATCCATTGGCGGTGGTGCTGGCCATCGCCGCGGGCAGCGTGCTGGCCGGAATCGTCGGTGCGCTGCTTGCGGTGCCGACGGTGGCCTTCCTGAACAACGCCATCCGGGTGCTGATCGCCAGCGAGCCCGGCGCCGAACTGAAGGCCCAGGAAGCCGAGAAGGGCAAGGTCATCGAGGCCGTGCCGGACGAGGCTCCGACCGAGGGTTAGCGGCCCCGGCCTTCCCTGCGCAGCAGTTCGGCGGCGCTGACGCCGGCAGCGCTGACGCCGCCGCGACGCCTGCCCTGTTCCTCGGCCTGCTGCGCGGTCAGTTTCTCGGTGGCTTCCGGGTCCGGCTGCCGCTGCACCGGCAGTGCCGTCGTCGGCTCGGCACCGTGCTCTGCCGGTCGACCGGCGCCTGGCGTCTGCGTCGGGATGGCAGTGGTGGGCTCGGCGCTCGGCTGCGGACGAGGTCGGGGAGCGGGCGGCGACGCCGCGGGCCCGTTGCCGCGCAGCTCTCCCAGCCACGACTCGATCTCGCGGTCCTCTCGCACTGGCGGCGGCGGTGCCGCGCGTTTGGTCCGGGGCGGCGCCGCGTGGGCTTCGTCGGCAGCGTTGCGCGGTTTCCTGGCATTGGCAACAGGGATCCGGGTGGTCTGCGGCTCCTCCGTGAGGGCCGGCCGGGCTGTTCGCATCCGGGTGGTCCCTGCGACCGACGGCGCTGTCGCGCGGGCGGGCGCCGCGGGGATTCGCGTCGTCGCAGCGCCGGGTCGTGACGAGCCCTCGACGGCCGGATGGCTCGGGTCATGCGGGGGCAGCGGCCGCGGCGGCACCGGGGCACCGGCGCCGACCAGCGCCGCTTCATTGTCGCCGGGCTCGCGGACCGTCGGACGCTTACGCTCGTCGGGCAGTTCGGTCTCGCCGAGGCCGAGCCGCTCCTGCAGCCGCTTCATCCACTTCGGCGCCCACCAACAGTCGTCGCCGAGCAGCTTCATCACCGCGGGCACCAGGAACATGCGGATCACGGTGGCGTCCAGCAGCAGCGCGATCAGCAGGCCGAAGGCCAGGTATTTCATCATCACGAGATCGGAGAACGCGAACGCGCCCGCGACGACCGCGAGGATCAGCGCCGCGCCGGTGATCAGCCGGCCGGTGGTGGCCGTGCCGATGCGGATGGCCTCGGCGGTAGACATGCCCCGCTCGCGCGCCTCGACCATGCGCGACACCAGGAACACCTCGTAATCAGTCGACAGGCCCCAAATGATCGCGATGATCATGCCGATCATCGGTGCCATCAGTGGCTGCGGCGTGTAGTTCATCAGGCTCGCGCCGTGACCGTCGACGAACATCCACGTCAGAACACCCATCGTGGAACCAAGCGTGAGGGCGCTCATCACCGCACCCTTGATGGGCAGCACCACCGACCCGAACGCGAGGAACATCAGGATCGTGGTCGTGGTGATGAGCAGCGCGACCATCATCGGCAGCTTGGCGAACAGGCTGTGGATACTGTCCTGCTCCAGCGCCGGCGTGCCACCGACCGACATCGTGATGTTGTGCGGCGGCGGAATCGCGCGCAGTTCCTCGATCTTCTTGGCGGCGTCGTTGCGGTTCTCCAGACCGTTCTGGATCACCCGAACCGAGGGGTCTTTGGACGCGCCGTCGAGGTAGGGCCGTTCCTGCCACATCTTCGACGGGTCGTTGTTGGGGTCGATGAAGCCCGGGATCTGCATCGCCTTGTTGCGCACGTCGGCGATCTGCGCGTCGGTGACCGGCTGGCCGTTGGTGCTCTCCATCACCAACGTCAGCGGCTCGGTGCGGAACCCCGGGAAGGCCTTGTCGAACTGCTCCTGGGCTTGGCGCACGCCGTTGTCCGGCGGCAGGTACTTCTCGCTGATGCCGCCGAGGGCCAGCTGGCCCAGCGGGATGATCAGCAGGATCATCACGATGATGATCGGGGCGGCGAAGGCGACCGGCCGCTTCATGACGCGGTTGACCAGCTTGCCCCAGAAGCCCTTCTCGACCTCTTCGCGCGTCTTGGTCTTCTGGGTCTTCTCGGCGAACCAGTCGATGATCCGACGGGAGAACGCCCAGTTCCGCAGGAACGGCACCCGCAGCAGCGTCCGCACGCCGAGCGCGTCGATATTGGGTCCGACGATGGCCAGTGCACCCGCGAGCACCGTGACCGACAGCAGAGCAGACAGCACGACCGTGGCGATGATCGCGTAGGTGATGGACTTGAGGAAGGTCTGCGGGAACAGCAGCAGCGGCACCGCCGACGCCACGATGATCACGGCGGAGAACGTCACCGTGCGACCCGACGTCATCATGGTTCGACGGAGGGCGGCCTCGGTGTCGTAGCCTTCGGCGATCTCCTCCCGGAACCGGCTGACGATGTAGAGACCGAAGTCGATCGCGATGCCGAGCCCGACCAGCGTCACCACCGGTTGTGCGAAGAAGTGCACCGGGATGAACTCGGCCAGCAGCCGGATGATGCCCAGTGAGCCGGCGATGGTCAGGCCGCCGACGATCATCGGCAGGCTGGCCGCGATGACGCCGCCGAACACGAAGAACAGCACGACCATGACCAACGGCACACCGAGCAGTTCGCCGCGCTGCTGGTCTTCGCCGATGGTTCCGGTCAATTCGCCGGCCAGCGGTTGCAGGCCGGCCTGTTGGACTTCCACGCCGGGGATGTTCAGTGCTTCCTTGACGGTCTTGCCGTCCTTGCCGACGTTCTTGTTGTAGTTGCTCAGGATCACGTCGTCGTTGTCGCCTTTGAGCTGGATCGACATGAACGCGTGCTGCTTGTCGGCGTCGGCCATGTTCTTGAGCACGTCGGGGCTCTTGAAATAGCCGATCGACCGGAGAACCTGGTCGGGATGGTCCTTCTCGACCTGCGCGAGGTTGTCCAGGACCTTCTTCTGGAAGGCCGGGTCGTCGACGGTCTTACCCTCGGGCGCGGTGTAGATCCCGATGACGTGGCCGGAGGTGTCGCGGCCGTAGGCCTTGTCGGAGACGACGGAGGCGTGCACCGACTGGCTGCCCTCGTCGTAGAACCCGCTCTGGGTGACGTGCTGGCCCAGGCTGATCCCGTATACGCCGCCACCAAGGCACAGTGCGACCATCACCCCGATAACGACGTATCGGTAGCGGTAGACCGTTCGGCCCCACCAGGCGAACACCTAAGCTCCTAACGCTTCACAAATCTTCGGGCGCCATGCGCAGTTCAATTGTTCACACACGCGAGGTAAGTAGCGAGGACAGCGGCCGGAACGGCTGCAGCCAGGCCCCCTGCTCGGGCAGCGAATCGAGGCCGATCCGCGGCAGTGGCTCCCGGAAGACACCCGAGATGTCTTCCAGGTCGACAAACTCCAAAGTATCCGAGGCTAGCGCCCAGCTCGCATGTTCGCGAAATCCAAGCACCTGAACTGGGGTACCAGCTCGGGCGATGTCTTCCAACGGCCGACGGAACGCCTGTCCGTCCGCCGAGGCCACCAGCAGCCCGGCCAGCCCTTCGCGGCGGCGCAGCTCGATGTGGTCGAGCATGTCGGCGTCGACATCGCTGTCCTCGTCGATCTTGGGTTTAGCGAAAACCGCGAAGCCCACGTTACGCAGAGCTTCGACCCAGGGCCGGACGACGTCGGCGCTGCCGGGGGCGATGTTGGTGAAGACGGTGGCCTCGGGCTCGATGGACACGCCCTGCCGGCCTGCTGACAGCTCGGCGGTGCGGGAGAGCAGCCAGCGGCCCAGCGCGTCGAAGCGAGGCCGGTGTGCGGCGGTCGGCCGGCCGCCGAGGATCGAGCCGAGGCCCATGTCGAGGTTGGGTGCGTCCCAGACGAGCAGCACCCGAGACGTGCCGGGTGCCGGCTGCAGCGTCTCGACGATTTCTTCTGTGATGCTCACTGGCGCTTCTCCCAGAGCAGTTCGGCGACCGCGCTGCCTGCGTCGCGCGCCTTTCCCTCGTATTTGGTGACCGGCCGTGCCACCGACACGGGAAGGCCGTCTGCGGCGGATACGCGGCGCAGCCGGGGTTCTGCATCGCCGACCTCCGCGATCTGTTCGGCGTACCCCGGGTGGTCGGTGGTGGCATGCAGGACGCCGCCGGGGCGCAACCGGTCGGCGATCAGCGCGACGGTGTCGGGTTGAAGCAGCCGGCGCTTGTGGTGGCGCGCCTTGGGCCAGGGGTCGGGAAAGAACACGCGAATGGCGGTCAGCGACTCCGGTCCGAACATGTGCTCGAGCACGTCGACGCCGTCCCCGCGGACCATGCGGATGTTGGTGACCGCTTCGCGGTCGATCGCGCTGAGCAGCTGGGCCAGCCCACGCCGATACACCTCGACGGCGACCACGTCGATGTGTGGTTCGGCCTTGGCCATCGCCAGCGTCGAGGTGCCGGTTCCGCTGCCGATCTCCAGCACCACCGGCGCAGACCTGCCGAACCACTGCTGCGTGTCGATCCGACCGGCGGGCCCGTCCGTCGATCGGGCCGCCATCCCCAGTTGCGGCCACAGCCGGTCCCACGTCTGCTGCTGGCCGGTGGAAACGGCCGACCTGCGGGACCGGTAGCTGGTGATCCGGGGATGGAGATGGGAAGCGGGCCGAGTCATCGCCGCCTCTTCGATGATGGCGTGCCGGTAACCCAGCGCTGCGCATGCATCCGTCCATGGTCCCGCATCGGCACCGCCGACCGTCCACCCTGGTGCAGATTGATACCCAACAGTTGCCTAGCCGCGGGTCGCGGCCAGTTGCCGGCCGTAAACAAGCGCTCGCACAGTGGCTACGGAGATGCCACCATTTGCGGAGGGCCGGAGTCGAGATCCGGCATGGGGGACGACGAGGACATGCACGTGCGTGAGACGGCAACCAGAGAAGGCCACCTGATTTTCACCAACGAACTGACGCGGTTCGCGCAACGGGAGGGCGACCCGCGCGTTTCTGCGCTGGCCGACGAGCTGCGCCGCCCGCTGCGCGTCTCGGTTCGTGGTCGTGACGGCGTGGGCCGGCGGACCGTGGCGGCCGCGCTGGCCGCCGCCGGGGTGACGCTCGCCGACGGCGAGGCCGCCGCCGATGTGGACGTCGTCGTGGTCGCCGAAGCGCTCAAACCCGAGGACCGGGCTATGTGTCCGGCGCTTTTCGTACTCAACAAGGCGGACCTGGCCGGCTTCGGCGCAGGCGGCCCGATCGCGGTGGCTGACCGGCGGGCCGCCCGCATTCGGGGATTGACCGGCGTGCCGACGGTGCCGATGGTCAGCCTGCTGGCGGTTGCCGCCCCGGACGACGAACTGGTCGCCGCGCTGCGCGTGCTCACCGCCGAACCCGCGGATCTGACCTCGACGGACGGGTTCCTGACAGCCGAGCACAGCCTGCCTCGCGCCGTGCGCGCGCGCCTGCTGGACACCCTCGACCTGTTCGGCATCGCACATGGTGTCCTCGCGCTGCGGCAGGGCACCGACGCCGCCGCGCTACCGGGTGTGCTGCACCGGCTCAGCCAGATCGACCGCGTGCTGGCGGGACTCGCCGAGGCCGGCGCACAGGTGCGATACCGGCGCATGCAATCGGCGCTCGGCCGGCTGAGCGCGATCGCTGCCGAGGGCATGCCGGCGCTGCACGAGTTTCTCCGTGGTGACGACGCCGTCGTCGCGGTGATGGCGTCGGCCGTCGACGTGGTCGTAGCCGAAGGTCTGACCGTCGACGCCGGCGACAAGCCGTCGGCGCATCTCAGTCGCGCGCTGCACTGGCATCGCTACAGCCGGGGACCCGTCAACTCGCTGCACCGCCGTTGCGGCGCCGATATCTGCCGCGGCTCGCTGAGACTGCTGCGGTGCACGGAGACCAGGTGACAGACGGCGACAGGGCCGCCGACCCGATCGGTGCGGTGGACGCACTGGTGGCCGAGGTCGACTCCGGGCTGACCTCGCCGGGCGTGGAAAGCCGCGACGTCGTGCTCGTCACCGGGCCGTGGCTGGCAGGCGCGACCGGGTTGATCGCCGCACTGCGGGAGCGACTGCCCGGTCGACAGTTCGTCGAAGCAGACGACCTCGAGCGTGCCGACGCGCCAACGGCGGTCGTGTTCGTGGTGTCGGCCGTCGCTCCGCTCGCCGAATCCGATTGCGCCCTGATCGATTTCGTGACACAGCACACCGACCTGGTGATCGGCGCGGTGTCCAAGACCGACGTGCACCGCAACTGGCGCGACGTGCTGGCCGAGAACCGCTCACGCCTGGCGACCCACGCCCGGCGGTATGCGGATGTGCCGTGGGTGGGGGTCGCAGCGGCGCCAGATCTCGGCGAGCCGGAATTGGACGAACTCGTCGCGCTGTTGGACTCGCGTCTCGACGATGCCGACGTGAAGCGGCGAAACCGGTTGCGGGCGTGGGAGTCCCGCCTGCAGACCGTGATAGATCGGCACGACAAGGACGGCGCGGGCGCCGACCGGCAGGCTCGGGTGACGGCGCTGCGGGATCGGCGCGAAGCTGTGCTGCGCGAGCGCAGGGTGTCCAAGTCCGAGCGCACCATCGCGCTGCGCAGCCAGATACAGCAGGCCCGGGTGCAGCTGGCCTACTTCGCCCGCAACCGCTGCACCTCTGTGCGGTCGGAGCTGCAGGAGGACGCGTCGACGATGACGCGACGCCGGCTGCCGGAGTTCCATTCCTACGTGGGCACGCGGCTGGGCGAGGTGGTCGCCGAGGTCGAGGCGGGTGTCACCAAACACCTCTCCGACGTCGCCACCGAGCTCGAGCTCACCGCGCCGGAGCCGCCGGCCCCACCGCCGACGCCGCCGGTGGCGGACCCGCCGTTGAAGTCCCGCCGGTTGGAGACGCGGCTGATGATGGTGCTGGGCGCCGGCTTCGGTCTCGGAGTCGCGCTGGGGATCAGCCGGCTGTTCGCCGGGATCGCGCCCGGGCTGACGATCGCGGGGCTCGCCGCAGGAGGCGTGATCGGGCTGCTGGTCACGGTCTGGGTGGTGGGCATGCGCGGGGTGCTCAGTGACCGGGCCGTGCTGGACCGGTGGATCAACGAGGTGATGTCCGCCCTGCAGGCGACAGTGGAGGAGCGGGTCGCGACCCGGGTGCTGGCCGCCGAAGCCGTGTTGACCGCCGACGTCGCCCGCCGCGACGAGGCCGACGCCGAGGTGACCGCGGGGCAGGTCGCAGAGATCGACGCCGAGCTGCGTGAACACGCCGTGGCGACGGCGCGGGCCGCGGCACTGCGGGACCGACGGGTACCTCTGCTGCAGAAGGCTCTGGACACCGTGCGTGCGGAACTGGCGGGTGGCCAGGCGAAGTGACCGGAAGCGGCGGAGCTGGGGTTTCTGAATCGTTCTTGTGAGTGAACGGACATAGATCCGGTTAACCACGGGTATGTCACCCGCGTTAACCTCTATAAGAGGGCAATAAGTGCCAGGGACGCGACTGTCCGCGTCCCGCGGAAACCGTACGCAGGAGAATTTGATGACGTCAGCGACCATTCCGGGTCTGGACACCGCACCGACGAAACACGCAGGGCTGCTGGCCTGGGTCCAAGAGGTCGCGGAGCTGACACAGCCTGACCGAGTGGTGTTCGCCGACGGCTCCGACGAGGAGAACGCCCGGCTGTGCGATCAGCTCGTGAAGGCGGGCACTTTCACGAAGCTGGACGAGCGGAAGAAGCCGAACTCCTACCTCGCCCTCTCCGACCCGTCGGACGTGGCGCGCGTGGAATCGCGCACCTTCATCTGCACCGAGCGCGAGATCGACGCCGGTCCCACCAACAACTGGATGGACCCGGCCGAGATGCGCGAGACCATGACCGACCTGTACCGCGGTTCCATGCGCGGCCGCACCATGTGGGTGGTCCCGTTCTGCATGGGCCCGTTGGGCGCCGAAGATCCCAAGCTCGGCGTCGAGATCACCGACTCCGAGTACGTCGTCGTCTCGATGCGCACGATGACCCGGATGGGCAAGGCGGCGCTGGAGAAGCTCGGCGACGACGGCTTCTTCGTCAAGGCCCTGCACTCGATCGGCGCCCCGCTGGAGCCCGGCCAGAAGGACGTGCCGTGGCCGTGCAACGACACCAAGTACATCAGCCACTTCCCCGAGACGCGTGAGATCTGGAGCTACGGCTCGGGTTACGGCGGCAACGCGCTGCTGGGCAAGAAGTGCTACTCGTTGCGCATCGCGTCGGCGATGGCGCACGACGAGGGCTGGCTCGCTGAGCACATGCTGATCCTCAAGCTGATCTCGCCCGAGAACAAGTCGTACTTCATCGCCGCGGCGTTCCCGTCGGCGTGCGGCAAGACCAATCTCGCGATGCTGCAGCCGACCATTCCGGGTTGGCGCGCCGAGACCATCGGCGACGACATCGCGTGGATGCGGTTCGGTAAGGACGGCAGGCTCTACGCGGTCAACCCGGAGTTCGGCTTCTTCGGCGTCGCACCGGGCACCAACTGGAAGTCCAACCCCAATGCGATGAAGACCATCGCGGCGGGCAACACCGTGTTCACCAACGTTGCGCTGACCGACGACAAGGACGTCTGGTGGGAGGGCCTCGAGGGCGAGCCGGACCACCTGATCGACTGGAAGGGCAACGACTGGGTCTTGCGTGAGACGGAAAGCAAAGCCGCCCATCCGAACTCGCGCTACTGCACGCCGATGTCGCAGTGCCCCACGCTGGCCCCGGAATGGGACGACCCGCAGGGCGTGCCGATCTCGGCGATCCTGTTCGGTGGCCGCCGCAAGACCACGGTGCCGCTGGTGACGCAGGCCCGCGACTGGCAGCACGGTGTGTTCATCGGCGCGACGCTGGGTTCCGAGCAGACCGCGGCCGCCGAGGGCAAGGTCGGCACAGTTCGGCGTGACCCGATGGCGATGCTGCCGTTCCTCGGCTACAACGTCGGCGACTATTTCGCGCACTGGATCGACATCGGCAAGAACTCAGATGAGTCGAAGATGCCGAAGATCTTCTTCGTCAACTGGTTCCGCCGCGGCGACGACGGCCGCTTCCTGTGGCCGGGCTTCGGCGAGAACAGCCGGGTGATGAAGTGGATCATCGAGCGCGTCGAAGGCAAGGCGAACGGGTCCACCACACCGATCGGCATCGTGCCGACCGCACAGGACCTCGACCTCGACGGGCTGGACGTCGATGCCGCCGATGTCGACGAGGCACTCGCTGTCAACGCCGACGAGTGGCGCAAAGAGCTCCCGCTGATCGAGGAGTGGTTCGAGTTCGTCGGCGAGAAGCTGCCGACCGGCATCAAGGACGAGTTCGACGCCCTGAAGCACCGCCTCGCCGAATCCGACTAGCTCTCGGTTCACCTTTCTGCGAGCGCGCGAGTCTGCACACGACACGCCACCGGATTTCGGTAGTTCGCGCGCGCTCGTTGTGCCCATCGGCGTCGAGAAGCGATTTAGACTGACGGCGTGATCGAGGTCCCCGAGACCCGTTACGCCAAGTCGGGCGACATCAACATCGCCTACCAGGTCGTCGGCGGCGGCCCGTTCGACCTGATCCATGTTCCATCGTTCGTCTCAAACCTCGAGTTGCAGTGGGAAGATCCAGTCGAGCGGCGATACTTCGAGCGGCTCGCGGCGTTTCGCGCCTGATCATGTTCGACAAGCGCGGCACCGGCCTATCCGACCGGGTCCCGGTTGCGTTCACCGACATCGTGTCATCGACCGAACGTGCGGCGTCGCTGGGTGGCGATGCTTGGACGAAGATGCTGGACCAGCACGACAGCCTGATCGCTCGTGAGGTCGAGCGTCACCGCGGTCAACGAGTCAAGATGATGGGCGACGGCATATTGGCGACCTTCGACGGCCCGGCCCGTGCCATCCGGTGCGCTCAGACGATCTCCAAGGCCGTCCGGTCGCTGGGCGTCGAAGTGCGGGCCGGCCTCCACACTGGTGAGGTCGAACTACGAGGTGACGATATCAGCGGGATTGCAGTGCACATAGGTCAACGGGTCTCCACGCTGGCCGGACCGGGAGAGGTCCTGGTGTCCTCCACAGTCAGGGACCTGGTAGCCGGTTCGGGGATCGCTTTCGCAGACCGCGGATTTCACCGTTTGAAGGGCGTGCCCGATGATTGGCGAGTGTTCGCCGTCGAGAATTAACCGCGTTCGGCGGCGCGCGCCAGGCTGGCACGCAACTTATCGATTTGGTCGAACGCGAAGTCGACCATGACAGGAGTCGTCATGGCTGCGCCGGCCCTCAAAAGCGAGGTCCATAAAAGCGATCACCTGCGTTTTCCGCCCTCTTGACACCCGTCAACTTCTGGCATCGTAGAGTTTCGGCATGCAGATTCGTGAGCATGCCGAGGCGCACCCCCTCAAGCCCGCCGTCATCATGCATTCGTCGGGAATGACGGTGACGTTCGGCGAACTCGAGACCAAGGCCAACCGGCTCGCGCACTACTTCCGCAAGCACGGCCTGCGCGAGGGCGACGCCGTCGCGATCCTGATGGAGAACAACGAGCACTACCACGCGGTGATGTGGGCGGCGCGGCGCAGCGGGCTCTACTACGTCCCGATCAACACCCACCTGACCGCCGCCGAGGCGGCCTACATCATCGACAACAGCAGCGCCAAGGCGATCGTCGGATCCGCCGCACTGAGAAAGACGCTCGAGGGGCTCGGGGCCGAACTGCCCAACGGACTGCCACAGCTGCGCATCGTCGCCGACGACGACATCGACGGCTGGTACTGCTACCCCGAATGCGTTGCGGATCAACCGGATACGCCCATCGATGACGAGATCGAAGGCGACCTGCTGCAGTACTCGTCGGGCACCACGGGCCGCCCCAAGGGTATCAAGCGCGAACTCCAGCACGTGCCGCCGTCGGAGGCGCCGGGGATGATGTCGGGCCTGGTGAGCTTCTGGCTCGACCCCGAGGCGATCTACCTCAGCCCTGCGCCGTTGTACCACACCGCACCCTCGGTGTGGTCGATGACGATTCAGGGTGCGGGCATCACCACGGTGGTGATGGACAGGTTCGACGCCGAAGGGTGCCTTGACGCCATTCAACGCCACCGCGTCACGCACGGTCAGTTCGTCCCGGTGATGTTCACCCGCATGCTGAAACTGCCGGAGGATGTGCGTAATTCGTATGACCTGTCCAGTCTCAAGCGGGTCATGCATGCAGCTGCTCCGTGTCCGGTCGAGATCAAGAAGCAGCTGATCGACTGGTGGGGACCGATCGTCGACGAGTACTACGCCTCCTCCGAGGCGATCGGTTCCACGCTGATCACCGCCGACGAATGGCTGGCACACCCCGGTTCGGTCGGCAGATCGATGATGACCCCGCTGCACATCCTCGACGAGGACGGCAACGAGTTGCCCGCTGGGCAGGCCGGCGAGATCTACTTCGAGGGTGGCTTCGACTTCGAGTACCTCAACGACCCGGAGAAGACCGCGAAGTCACGCGACAAGCATGGCTGGAAAACGGTGGGCGACATCGGTTATCTCGATGAGGACGGCTACCTCTACCTGACCGACCGGCGCCACCACATGATCATCTCCGGCGGGGTGAACATCTACCCGCAGGAGGCCGAGAACATCTTGGTCACCCATCCGAAGGTGATGGACGCCGCGGTGTTCGGTATCCCCGACGACGAGATGGGGCAGCGCGTCAAGGGTGTAGTGCAGACGGTCGATTCCGCAGACGCCACCGACGAGTTCGCCGCCGAGCTGCTCACCTGGCTGCGGGATCGGTTGGCGCACTATAAGTGTCCGCGATCCATCTCTTTCGAGGTTCAGCTGCCGCGCACCGACACCGGCAAGTTGTACAAGCAGGAGCTGATCGCGAAGTACTCGTAAGGCAAGCTGTGACGATGCGCGGTCACGACACCGGCGGCCCCTACTTCGAGGATCTCGAGGTCGGGCAGGTCTTCGACTGGGCGCCGGCGATGACCTTGACGGCCGGCGCTGCGGCGGTGCACCAGTCGATCGTCGGCGACCGACTGCGGCTGGCGCTCGATACCGACCTTGCGCTCGCGGTCACCGGAGCAAGGGCCGCGATCGCACATCCCCAACTCGTCTGCGACGTCGCCATCGGCCAGACCACGCTGGCGACGCAGCGGGTGACGGCCAACCTGTTCTACCGCGGCCTGTCCTTCTACCGGTTCCCCGTGCTCGGCGACAGTCTGTTCACCCGCACCGAGGTCGTCGGTCTCAAGCAGAACTCCGCCAGGCCGGGCCGCGCACCGACCGGGCTTGCGGCGCTGCGGATGACGACCATCGACCAGATCGGCCGGCTGGTGCTCGACTTCCACCGCTGCGCGATGCTGCCGTTGCGCGACGGCGCCGCCGACACCGGCCACGCCGACGACATGGCCGCGATCGGAACGGGCGCCGTGCCCGCGCCTGATCCGACCGCCGAGTGGGACGCAGACGCGTTTCGGGCGCGAGTGCCGGGCACCCACTTCGACTCCGGCACTCGCCGGTGCCGTGCTGCACAGTACCGCCGACGTCGTCAGCAGCGCGCCCGAGCTGGCCCGGCTCACCCTGAATATTGCTGCCACGCATCATGATTCGCGTGTCGCCGGCAGCCGGCTGGTCTACGGCGGGCACACCATCGGGCTGGCCTTCGCCCAGGCCACCCGACTGCTGCCGAATATCGCGACGGTGCTGGGCTGGGAGTCGTGCGATCACCTCGGCCCGGTGCACGAGGGCAACACCCTCTACAGCGAGCTGCATGTCGACGACGCCGTGCCGCTGCCCGAAAACCGCGGAGGCGTGCTAAAACTGCGGTCGCTCGTCTACGCGGTCGACCACGACGGCGCCGACCGCCAGGTGCTGGACTGGCGCTGCACGGCCCTCCAGTTCTGACCGCCTATTTCAACAGGGGGTCGCGGGGCAGGCCGAGGATGCGCTCGGCAATGGTGTTGCGCGTGATCTCCGAGGTGCCGCCCGCGATCGTCATCGCCCTGCCGCCGAGATAGCTGCGGATCAGCTTCTGGTTCGCGCCGACGACGGCCGCCGATCCCGCCAGCGCTAGCCCCAATTCGGTGAGGTGCTGGCCGGATTCGGCCACCAGCAGCTTGGTGACGTTGCCTTCGGGTCCCGGTTCTGCACCCGCGATGGCGCGGCTGGCTCGCCGCAGGTTCAACAGCCGCAACGTGTGCAGTTCGGCGATGACCTCACCCGCCCGGCGCACGTGCTGGGCGGCGACCTCGGCCGGCGCACTGTCCAGCAGCTTGATCAAGTCGTCCGCGTCGAACCCGGCGGACCCGCCGGATCCCCCGCCGATCGAGATGCGCTCGTTGCCGAGCGTCGCCCTGGCCACCAGCCAGCCCTTGTTCACGCCGCCGACCACGTCTTCGTCGGGAACGAATACGTCGTCGAAGAAGACCTCGTTGAAGTGCGCGTCGCCGGAAAGCCCGCGCAGCGGATTGACCTTCACACCAGGGGATTTCATGTCGATCGCCATCATCGTCACGCCGGCGTGCTTGGGTGCGTCGGGGTCGGTGCGGACCGTGGCCAGCCCCCATTGGCAGTGCTGGGCCAGGCTGGTCCACACCTTCTGCCCGGTCACCCGCCACCCGCCGTCGACCTTCTTGGCGGCTGTGCGCACCGCGGCGGCGTCGGAGCCCGCGCCCGGTTCAGAGAACAGCTGGCACCACATCACCTGACCGCGCAACACGGGTTCGACCCAACGCTCGCGCTGATCGTCGGTGCCTGCCTGTGCGATCGTCAGCGCCACCCACCCGGTGATGCCCATGTCGGCCCGCTCGACGTCGGCGAATTCTTCCTCGATGACCAACTGCTCGAGTACGTCGGCCGCTCGGCCCCACGGCTGAGGCCAGTGCGGCACCAGATATCCGGAGTCGACGAGAAAATCGCGCTGCTTGTCCTCGTGCAGTGCACGCACCTGCTCGACGGCCTCGGCGGCCTGGCGGCGGTACTCGTCGGCCTCGGCGGGCAGCGTGAACGACGCGCCGTGTGCCTGCCCGCTGCGATGGCCCTCCACGACATCGAGCAGCGGGTCCGCGCCGTCGCCGATCAACGCCGACAGCGTGCGGGCGCGACGAAGGTAGAGGTGTGCGTCGTGCTCCCAGGTGAAGCCGATACCGCCATGCAGCTGAATGTTGTTCTCCGCGTTGAAGACCTGCGCCCGGATGGCGTGCGATGCCGCGACCGCGGCCGGGAACCATGCGCTGTCGAGATCCTCGGCCCGGGCCGCGTCCCAGACGGCGGCCGTGGTCTGCTCGGCGTCGACGAGCATGTTGGCGGCATGGTGTTTGACGGCCTGAAAGGTGCCGATCGTTCGGCCGAACTGCTCGCGGACCTTGGCGTACTCGACCGCCATCTCCAGGCATGCCCACGCCACGCCCACCGCCTCTGCCGACGCCAGGATTCGAAACACGGTGCGCGCCCGACGCGCAGCGCCCCGCAGCACGCCGTCCTCGGCCACCGTCACGCCGCGCAGAGCCACCGATCCGACGCTGCGCGAGGGGTCGAGAGGCGCCAGTGCAGTGACGGTGACACCCTCGGCGGTGGCGTCGACGACCACGATGTCCTGCCCCGCGGCGAGCACGAGGACGTCGGCGTCGGGAGCACCCAGCACCGCCGGACACTCCCCGGTGACATCGCCATCCGAGCCGACGACGACGCTGCCCGACAAGCCGATCGCCGCAACGGTCGTTCCGTCAGCGAGCCCGGGAAGCAGTTGAGCGCGCAGCGAGTCGGGGGCACACCGGTCGATCGCCAGCGAGGCCGCCACCGTCGGCAGAAACGGTCCCGGGCTCAGCTCGCGGCCCTGGGCTTCCAGCACGATCGCCAGTTCCGCGAGCCCGAATCCCGAACCGCCGTGTGCTTCGGCGATAGCGAGCCCCAACCAGCCCAGTTCCGCGGCCGCCTGCCAGACGTCCTCAGGATGGGAGGAGCCGCCCTCGAGCGCCGCTCGGGCACCGGTCCGGGTCGACAGCCGCGCCAGTTGGCCGTTCGCCGCGTCGGCGAGATCCCGGTGGTCGTCGGTGATGGCCAGTGCTGACTTGCTCACGATGGAAGTCCTTTGCCGTTGACGGGTGTCAGGTTGACGGGTGTCAGAAGAAGTTAACCCGCATTCCGGCACCCACCGCGATGTGATCAGGGTCACATTTCGGGCGGTGACGTGCATTTAGTAGACAACCTTCGAATGTTGTCGTTTGGAGAATCGGCTGGGGGGTACATTCGCGCAATGACGGTTCGGCCGGAAACGCGGTCTTCTACGCCCTCAGTTTGGAATCGCGCTCGGTGGTTGCTCCGTGCCGGCCCTTCCGACTATCTCCTGGCGGTGAGCGTCGCCTCCGCGTCGCTGCCGATCGTCGGTAAACGTCTTGAGCCGCTTGGCGTGGTGACGGCTATGGGCATCTGGGGTTACCGCCACCTACCGGAATTCTTCGCGGGCAACGAGCGGCTCCAGCAGGACCCCGACCATGCGGTGAACCGCAAGCGGGACCTCGAGTCGACCAACACCGTGGTCGAAGCGGCGCTGCGCGGTGTCGTATCCCCGGCCGACCTGGCGGTCCAGTGGCCGGCGCCGGAGCGGTCTGCACCCGTTCTGAAGATGCGGCAACACCGCCGCAGTCTGCACCGCTCCTCGGTCCGCTACGGCGACCATCCGTCGCAGTTGCTGGACGTGTGGCGTCCCAAGGAGCTGCCTGTCGAGCCGGCGCCGGTGATGATCTTCGTCCCCGGCGGGGCCTGGATCCACGGCGGTCGGCAACTGCAGGGCTACGCGCTGATGTCGCATCTGGCCCAGCAGGGCTGGGTGTGTCTGTCGGTCAACTACCGGGTCGCGCCGCACAATCGCTGGCCGCGGCACATCACCGACGTGAAAACGGCGATCGCGTGGGCACGGGCGAATGTCGACCGCTTCGGCGGTGATCGCGACTTCATTGCGATAGCAGGCTGTTCGGCCGGCGGACACCTGTCGGCGTTGGCGGGGCTGACCCCCAACGATCCCGAAATGCAGGCCGAGTTGCCCGAGGGTTCCGACACCTCGGTCGATGCCGTCGTCGGCATCTACGGCCGCTATGACTGGGAGGACCGCTCCACCCCCGAGCGGGCACGCTTCGTCGACTTCCTCGAGCGCGTCGTGGTCAAGCGCAAGATCGACCGCCACCCCGAGATCTTCCGCAAGGCCTCGCCGATCGCGCAGGTGCATCCCGACGCCCCGCCGTTCCTGGTCATCCACGGCACTGGTGACTCCGTCATTCCCGTCGCCCAGGCCCGCAGCTTCGCCGACCGGCTGCGCGCGGTGTCCCGCTCGGTGGTGAGCTACATCGAGCTGCCGGGCGCCGGTCACGGCTTCGACATGACCGACGGCGCCCGCACCGGGTCGGTTGCCACGGCAATTGGACTGTTCCTCAACCAGATTCACCGAAACCGGTCGCTGATGAAGGCGAAAGAGGTTATATAGCCTCCGGTAGGGAGGAGCGGGGTTGAAGAGGCTCAGCGGCTGGGACGCGGTACTTCTGTACTCCGAGACGCCCACCGTACACATGCACACCCTCAAGCTGGCGGTGATCGAGCTCGACGACCTCGGGGACAGGACGTTCGGGATCGACGAGTTCCGTCAGGTCATCGCGCGACGGCTGCACAAACTCGACCCGTTCCGTTATCAGCTCGTCGACATCCCGTTCAAGTTCCACCATCCGATGTGGCGGGAGAACTCCGAGGTCGATCTCGCCTACCACGTCCGGCCGTATCGCCTGAACAGCCCCGGCGGCCGACGCCAGCTGGACGAGGCTGTCGGCCGTATCGCCAGTACGCCGCTGGATCGCAGCAGACCGCTGTGGGAGATGTACTTCATCGAGGGTTTGGCCAACGGCCGGATCGCGGTGCTCGGCAAGATCCACCACGCCTTGGCCGACGGCGTGGCCTCGGCCAACCTGTTGGCGCGTGGAATGGACCTGCAGCCCGGGCTCGAGGGCGATGAGGACTCCTATGCAACCGAACCCGCGCCGGGACGCGCGGTCTTGCTGCGCTCGGCGTTCACAGACCACATGCGGCAGATCGGCCGGCTGCCCGGCGTGATGCGCTACACCGCGCAGGGAATCAACCGGGTGCGCAAGAGCAACAAGAAGCTGTCCCCGGAGCTGACGCGGCCTTTCACGCCGCCGCCGTCGTTCATGAACCACCGCGTCGACGCGCAGCGCAGATTCGCCACCGCCACCCTGGCCCTCGCCGACGTCAAGGAGACAGCTAAAGCCCTCGACGTGACGATCAACGACATGGTGCTGGCGATCTCCGCGGGCGCCCTGCGACAGTTGTCGCTGAAATACGACGGCCACGCCGACCATCCACTATTGGCCTCTGTCCCAGTGAGTTTCGATTTCTCCAGGGACCGCATCTCGGGTAACCGGTTCACCGGCGTGATGATGGTGGTGCCGATCGAGTTGGCCGATCCGTTGGAGCGGGTGCAGGCCGTTCACGACGCCGCCGTTGACGCCAAGGAGACTCACCACCTGATGGGCCCCGAACTCGTCAGCAGGTGGTCGGCCTACTTTCCGCCCGCACCGGCCGAGCGGTTGTTTCACTGGCTCGCCGACAAGGACGGTCAGAACAAGGTGCTCAACCTGCCGATCTCCAATGTGCCCGGCCCCCGCGAGCCGGGCCGTGTCGGCGGTGCGCTGGTGACCGAGATCTACTCGGTGGGGCCACTGACGACCGGCAGCGGCTTGAACATCACCGTGTGGAGTTACGTGGATCAGCTGAACATCTCGGTGCTCTCCGATGGCGCAACGCTGTCAGACCCGCACGAACTGACCGACGCGCTGATTGCGGCCTTCGTCGAGATTCGGCGCGCCGCCGGGCTCTCGGAGGAGCTCACGGTGGTCGAGAAGGCGATGGCGCAGTAGCTATTTCTGGTTGCGGGTGGCGTGCACCCACGACAGGAACTTCTCGACGGCGTGTGCGGTGTAGTAGCCGCGTGGCGACCCGAAGAAGTCGAAGGCGTGCTGCGCGTGCGGGATCTCGGAGTACACCACCTGCTCCTTGGACACGTCCTTCAACGCGGCGACGAACTCTCGCGCCTCGGGCACGGGAATCAGCGAGTCATCGACGCCGTGCAGCACGAAGAACGGCGGGGCATCGGGCCGCACCCGGGTGATCGGGGAGGCGTCGCGGTAGACCTGCAGATGCTTCGTCAAGCGCTTCTTTACGACGATCCGCTGCAACAGAATCAGCACAAACTCCCACCGGCCCGGTCCCTTGGTGGTGAACCAGTCGTAACGGCCATAGATCGGCACCGCGGCCGCCACCGAGGTGTCGGCGTCCTCGAAGCCCGGCTGGTACTGCGGATCGTCGGGCGTCAATGCCGCCAGCGCACAGAGGTGCCCGCCCGCAGAGCCGCCGGTGATCGCGACGAAGTCGGGGTCGCCGCCGTACTCGGCGATGTGCTCTTTGATCCAGGCCAGCGCGCGCTTGACGTCGACGATGTGATCCGGCCAGGTGTGCCGAGGGCTCACCCGGTAGTCGATCGACACGCACACCCACCCTCGTTCGGCGAAATGACTCAGCATGGGGTAGGCCTGCGGTCGACGCATGCCGATGGACCATCCGCCGCCGGGAACCTGAAGCAGCACAGGGGCTTTGCCGTCCCGTGGCAGGTCACGTCGTCGCCAGATGTCGGCGCCGTTGCCGCTGCGGTGCGGACCGTACTGGACGATGTCGGCCTTCTCCACGTAGCGGCGGCGCAGGAACTCGTTGGGCAGTACGCGGGTCAACCGGCGCCGCCCGATCGGCTGAGACTCCGCGGCGACAGCCTCGTAGTCGTCACCGAGGCTGTCCCGCAGCGGTGTTTCGAAATAGGGCTCCGACGCCACATTGCGGCGGTGGATCAGGTACAGCAGCCCCCAGGTGATCGCCTTGAGCGCCAATGCGATTCGGCCGCGCCCGTCGTCGTAGTCGCCGCGCAACCAGCGCCACCCCGCGCCGAGCATCGAACCCGCGAGGTAAAGCGGCGCCATCTCACTCGTCGGCCAGCCCAGGAAGAACGCCGGAACGGTGGGGTAGCCGTCACGGCCGAACGGCCGGACCCCGTTGGCGGCGTTCGCCAACTCCAGGCCGGCCCGCAGCACAGGCCTGCGCTTACCCATCGGCGCCGCCTTCGACCATGGCGTGCAAATCTTTACGGAGGATCTTGCCGGTGATGCTGCGCGGAAGTTCGTCGAGCACGGTGATCTCTCGCGGCACCTTGTAGTTCGCGAGCGATTCGCGCACATGCTGTTTCAGCGTGTCCGGAGTGGCGTCGGCTCCCGCGCTCAGTACGACGAACGCGGCCAGTCGCTGACCGTACTGCTCGTCGTCGACGCCGATCACGGCCGCTTCGGCCACATCCGGGTGCGACGCGAGTGTCTTCTCGACCTCGATGGGGTAGACGTTCTCACCGCCGGAGACGATCATCTCGTCGTCGCGACCGACGACGAAGAGCCTGCCGTCGCCGTCGACGTAGCCCATGTCGCCCGACGCCATGAACCCCTCGTGGAAGTCCTTGGTCTTGCCCGACGTGTAGCCGCCGAACAGGGTGGCGCTGCGGCAGTAGATCTGTCCGACCTCGCCGGTGGGAACTTCTTGGAAGTCCTTGTCCAGCACCCGAATCTCTGTCCCGGGCGCGGGCTTGCCCGCCGTGTCGGGAGCCGCCCGCAGATCCTCGGGCGAGGCCGACGCGATCAATCCGGCCTCCGTGGCGTTGTAGTTGTTGTAGATGACGTCACCGAACTGGTCCATGAAAGCCGTCACCACATCCGGGCGCATCCGCGATCCCGATGCGGCGGCGAATCGCAGCGACCGTCCGCTGTAGCGGCTGCGTACCCCCTCGGGCAGCTCCATAATCCGGTCGAACATCACGGGAACCACCGCCAGTCCGGTGGCCTGGTGGCGGTCCACCAACTCCAACGTCGCCTCGGGGTCGAACTTGCGCCGGGTGACGATCGTGCAGGCCATCGTCGCAGCGAAGATCATCTGCGAGAAGCCCCACGCGTGGAACATCGGCGCCGCGATGACGACGGCTTCCTCGGTGTGCCAGGGAGTTCGGTCGAGTATCGCCTTCAGGGCGCTCGGGTCGCCACCGGTCATCGCGGCCCCTTTCGGGGTACCGGTCGTCCCGGAAGTCAGCAGAATCGTCCTGGGTTTCTCGACGGCACGCCTGGGCGCCCGGCCGGCATGCGCGGCGATCATCTTCTCGACGGTCGGCGTGTCGCCGTGCACGGACGGGTCGTCGGCCCACGCCACGATGCGGGTGGCGTCGGGTCTGTCGGCAAGCGCGCGGTCGACGATCTCGGTGAACTCCTCGTCGTAGACGACGGCGTCGGCGCCTTCACGGTCGACCACTTCGGCGAGGGCGGGCCCGGCGAACGACGTGTTCAGCAGCAGCAGGTCGGCGCCGATACGGTTCGCCGCCACGACCGCCTCGATGAAGCCGCGATGGTTGCGGCACATGATGCCGATCACCCGCGGCTGACCGCCGGGCAGCGCCTGCAGCGCCGCCGCGAACGCGTCGCACCGCTGGTCGATCTCGCGCCAGGTCAGGGTGCCCAGCTCGTCGACGAGGCCGACCCGATCCGGGCACCGCTGGGCGGCGGAGGCGAACCCCGATACGGCCGAGACGTTTTCGCGCCGCATCGCCGCCGCGATGCGCACGTACTTGTCGGGCCGCAGCGGTGCGATCATGCCGGCCCGCCGCAGGGTGGCGACCAGGCCAATGGTCTCGCTGAGTCGGCCGAAATTCACCATCAGCGTTACCCGAGGATCGGCAGGCGACGTTCGGCGGCCAGTTCGTCGAGAGCCCGCTGCATGACATGGCGGACGTGGGCGTCGACCTCGTCGATGTCGGGGTCCTCACCGAACTCGGCGACGATGTCGATCGGCTCGAGCACCTGCATGACGATCTTGGTGGGCAGCGGGATGTTCGGCGGGACCACCAGGCTGAGGCCGAACGGGAAGCCGAAGGAGATCGGCATGATCTTGGCGCGGGCCAGCCGAGCGACCGGCCCGAGCCTCTTGGCCAGCCAGGTGCCGCGGGAGAGGTACAGCTGCGTCTCCTGCCCGCCGATGCCGACGGTGGGCACGATCGGCACACCGGCGTTGAGCGCGGCCTTGATGTAGCCGGTGCGGCCGCCGAAGTCGATGACGTTCTCCGACAGCGTCGGCCGGTAGACGTCGTAGTCGCCGCCGGGGAACACGACGACAAGGCCACCCGACCGCAGCGCCTGGTCGGCATTCTCGTGGTTGGCGCTGATGTAGCCGATCTTCTGGAAGAAGTCTCCCGTCGGCCCCATCATCAGCATGTCGTGGCTCAGCGTGTACAGCGGACGGTCGTAGCCGTGGCGCTCGTAGTAGTGCGCCGACAGGATCGGCACGTCCATCGGCAGCATGCCGCCGGAATGGTTGGACACCAGCAGCGCGCCGCCGACCGGCATGTTGTCCAGCCCGCGAACCTCCGAGCGGAAATAGCGCTTCAGGAACGGCCGGGTCATCCCCATCACGCGCGCGGTCAGGCCCGGATCCCACTTGGTGAGTTCGGACGGCTCGATATCGGTCGTGGCCATGGAGCCCCCTTGCCGTAGCCGTTCTGCTGCAGGCGAGCGCAGATTAGAACGTGTTCTAGTTTTACATAGTACCCAGAGGCTGTAGCGCGCCAAACCCCGGTGGATAGCATCACCGACGTGAGCCAAGAAGCCAACACCGAAGAAGTCGTCCTCGTCGAACAGCGCGACCGGATTCTCATCATCACCATCAACCGCCCGCAGGCCAGAAACGCGGTGAATGCCGAAGTCAGTCGCGGGCTGGCCGCCGCCATGGACCGGCTGGACAGCGAGGACGGTCTCTCGGTCGGCATCCTGACCGGCGCAGGCGGCTCGTTCTCCGCGGGGATGGACCTCAAGGCGTTCGCCCGCGGCGAGAACGTCGTCGTCGAGGGTCGCGGCATGGGCTTCACCGAACGCCCACCGGCCAAGCCGCTCATCGCGGCGGTCGAGGGTTACTGCCTGGCGGGTGGGTGCGAGCTGGCACTGGCCACCGATCTGATCGTGGCGTCCAGGGACTCGGCGTTCGGCATTCCCGAGGTCAAACGCGGCCTGGTCGCCGGCGGTGGCGGTCTGCTGCGGCTGCCACAGCGCATTCCTCCGGCGATCGCCATGGAATTGGCCCTGACCGGCGAGAACCTCCCCGCGGAGCGGGCCCACGAGCTCGGACTGGTGAACCTGCTGGCCGAGCCCGGGTCGGCGTTGGAAGCGGCGATCGGCCTGGCCGAACGGATCAGCAACAACGGACCACTTGCCGTCGCGGCCACCAAGCGCATCATCGTGGAGTCGCGGGGCTGGAATCCCGAGGAGATGTGGGCCAAGCAGACGAAGATCCTGGCGCCGGTCTTCATGTCCCACGACGCCCGCGAGGGTGCGGTGGCCTTCGCCGAGAAGCGGCCACCGAAGTGGACGGGCACCTGACCGTTTTCGACGGGACGCTCGTGGGCAACCGGTAGGCATGGCCCACAACGACGACCTGCCGATCGCTGATTACGACCAGTTGTCCCTTCCCGACCTGCGCCATCGGATCCGCGGTCTGGAAGAAGGCCCGTTGCGGGCCCTTTTCGATCACGAGACCGAGCACGGCAACCGCATCCCGGTGCTGGAGGTCCTGCACGCGCGGTTGAAGGAGCTGCACCAAGGCGCCGAGCCGTCCGCAGGTGATCCGTCGAACGCGCCAGGGGTGACCCCGACGCCGGCCGGTTCGCCGGTGCAGGAGTCGACGGCCGCGCAGCCGAACACGCCGCTGCGGCATGGCGTCGCGTCGCAGACGCCGTCGCGGGGCAAGCCGTAGCCGCTTGACCTGAACCGCGGTTGATGTCGCACCATGCACGCATGACCGCCGACCCCGTCGCCGACTATTTCTACCGGGTCTCCTATACCGGCCCCACCGAACCGACACCTGCTCTGCTCGGCGACTTGGTCGCCGCGCACAACCGCTCGATTCCGTTCGAGAATCTCGATCCGGTCATGGGCATCCCCGTCGTGGACCTGCGCCCGCAGGCACTTTTCGACAAGCTGGTTCGCCGCCGGCGCGGGGGCTACTGTTTCGAACACAACGGCGTCATGGCACACGTGCTGTCGCACTTGGGTTTTCGGGTCGACATCTTGGGCGGCCGGGTGGTCTGGATGAACACCAGCGGCGAGTTGCCCGCGCAGACGCACATGGCGTTGGCGGTGACGGTCCCGGGCGAGCAGGACCGTTACCTCGTCGACGTCGGCTTCGGCGGCCAGACCCTGTCGTCGCCCATTCGATTCGTGACCGACACCGAGCAGAAGACCCGCCACGAGCCGTACCGCATTCGCTCGCATGAGGGCGGCTACCTGCTGGAAAGCCAGATCCGCGACACCTGGGAACCGCTCTACATGTTCACCGCTGCACCGTTTCCGATGATCGACCGCCAAGTCGGAAGTTGGTATGTGTCAACGTTTCCGAAGTCGGGATTCGTCACGGGGCTGTCGGTGGCGCTGGTCACCGACGACGCCCGGTACAACCTGCGCGGACGCAACCTCGCCATCCACCGCGACGGCGCGAGCGAGCGGATCCGCTTCGACAGCGCGGCCCAGGTCGTCGCGGCGCTGACCGACCGGTTCGGCATCGACCTCACCGGCCTCGGTGACGTGGAAGCCCGTATCAACGAGGTGCTGGACAGCTGACGACGAGATCCCACGGGTCCTCGGCTGTCAGCGCCATCCGGCCGAGGCGCTGCGCGTGGTGTGCGGTACTGCCGAAATCGTCGACCCAACTTCGCGCCCTCATCGTCACCAGCCACAAGCGGTGCTCGCGGGTGACGCCGATCGCGCCGTGCAACTGGTGCGCGATGGTGGTGACAGGAGCGACCGCGCGACCCACCGCAACCTTCGCCGCCGTCACCGCGTAGTCGGCCTCGGCGCTGCCGAACCCGTAGCCGGTGGCTGCGGCGACTGCCAATGCCGTTGCGGCGCGGGCTCGTTCGATCTCACCGGCCATCGCCGCCAGCGAGTGCGCCACGGCCTGGAAGGCCGACAGCGGCCTGCCGAACTGCTGACGCCCGCGGGTGTGGGTGACGGTGAGCTCCGCCGCGGCGTCCAGTACGGCGACGGTCTGCACGCACCGGGCCCATGCGCCGCGCCGGACCAGCTCGTCGCCAACCGAGTGCTCCATCCTGGCGCACCGATCGACGGGTAGGTCGAAGGCGACCGACCCACGAGGTTCGCCGGCGAGGTTGTGGCCGTCGATCACCTGCGGCTCGGTGATGACCGCGACGTGAAGCGCCTCGCCGGCGATTGCGGCCAGCAGCACCGGCGCCGAGCGTGGCCACGGCACGCCGGGCGCCGTTCCGACGATCCGGTCATCGACGACGTGCGCGTCGGCGATCGCGACCGTGAGCGGGCCGGTCGCCGGCACGTCGACCCCTGCCGCACCGGCGAGCCAGGCGGCCAGCAGGTCGGTTTCGGCGACCGGAACCGCGGCGGCGTGGCGTGCCAGCCCCGCGAGCACGATCGCGGCCTCCGTCGGGCCGGCCTCATCGCTGCTCGTCAGCCGGCTCAGCCCGGTGTCCTCGAGAGTGCACCACAGCGCGTCGTCGAACTCGCCGGCCGCATCGAGCTGTCCCTGGCGGCGGTCGACCGAGCGGCGGCCGATGTCGTCGACAAGCTCGGCGAGTGCGTTCACCGCGCCCCCAAACCCTTCGCGACCACGCCGCGCAGCACCTCGTTCGTGCCGCCGCGCAGCGTGAACAGCGGCGAGTGCTGTCGGGCGGTGGCCAGCAGGCCGCGCAGGTGTTGGGCGTGCGGTGACTGGGCGTCGACGCTGTCGATGAGGTCGGCGGCCAATTCCACCGAGTCCTGTTCGAATCGGGTGCCGAGATCCTTGACCATGGCGGCTCGGCTCGCGGCGTCCTCGCCGTCGGACAACGCACGCGCCACCGATACCGACAGTTGGCGCAGCGAGATGAGGCGCGCCATCAGGTCGCCCACCTCCGCGGCCGTCCGGTCGTCGACCTGCTGCTCGCCGAGTGCCCGCAGGACGCCGAACAGCAGCGTCGCGGTGGACAGAATCCGTTCGGGCCCACTGCGTTCGAAGCCGAGCTCTGCGGTCGCCTGCTGCCAGCCGTTGCCGATCTCACCGAGTACGTCGTCGTCGGCGACGAGGACGTCGTCGAACGTCACCTCGTTGAAGTGGTGCTCTCCGTTCATCAGCACGATCGGGCTGATCGTGATGCCCGGGGCCCCGGTCGCCACGATGAACTGGCTGAAGCCGGCGTGGCGGTGCTGCGGATCGGCGGGGCTGGTGCGGGCCAGCACCACGATCTGGTGTGCGACGTGCGCGCCGCTGGTCCACACCTTGGTGCCGGTCACCAGCCAGCCGCCGTCGGCCGCGACCGCGCGCGTCTGCACCGCGGCGAGATCGGAGCCCGCGCCGTGCTCGCTCATTCCGATCGCCGAGTACAGCTTTCCCGCCGCGATGCGGGGCAGCAGCCGGCGCCGTTGCGCTTCGCTGCCGAACGCGAGAAGACCGGGCGCCACTTGTCGGTCGGCGATCCAATGGGCGGCGACGGGTGCGCCGTGCGCGAGCAGTTCCTCGGTGACCACGTAGCGGTGCAGATGCCCGAGTCCGTGCCCGCCGTATTCGGTGGGGATGGTCAGGCCGACGAAGCCCGCATCGGCCAGCCGCGCCGAGAACGCGGGGTCCCATTTCGCGAGCCATGAATCCACTGCGGGCGTCCAGCCGTAGGCAGCGCGGTCAGCGGTCAGAAAATCCCGGACCGACGTGCGCAGCCCGGCCAGTTCGCCGTCGACGGCGCACAACGCTTGGAATTCAGTCACTGAACACCGAAGTCTAGTGAGGCGGGCGGAGCAGGCCGACCATACTCTGGGCGTGACCGATGCCGCCCGGCGTGATCGGCTCGACTGGATGAGGAAGAACTGACATGGCCACCGTCTACTACACGGCATCCAGCATCGACGGCTTCATCGTCGACGACCGGGACAGCTTGGCGTGGTTGTTGTCTCGCGACATCGATGTCGACGGACCGTTCGGCTACCGCGCGTTCAGCGCGTCGGTCGGGGCGCTGGTGATGGGCGCGACGACATACGAGTGGATTCTGGCCAACGAACCCGGCGAATGGCAGTACGAGCAACCGACATGGGTGCTGACCCACCGCCCGGACATCGTGGCCGAGCCCGTGCGGGCCTTCAGCGGCGACGTGACCGAACTGCACCCGCACCTGGTGCAGGCGGCGGGCTATCAGGACGTCTGGGTGATGGGTGGCGGAGAGGCGGCGGCTCAATTCGCCCGCGCCGGCTTGATCGATGAGCTGATCGTCAGCTACGCGCCGTGCACGCTCGGCACCGGTGGGCGACTGATGCCCGAGCACACGGAGTGGACGCTGGTGGAGTCCGGTGTCAACGGTGACTTCGTCTGCGCCCGCTGGCAGAAGGCCTAGCGGTCGCCGGTCGGCAGACCGTTGCGGCGCACGAATTCCCGTGACTTGATCAGGAATTCCATCTGGCATGCCACCTGGCGCAGCGGCTCGGCGTTGCGGATCGAGCGACACAACACGACGGCGCCCTCCAACGATGCGATGCAGGTGACCGCCAAGGACTCGGCCTCGGCGGCATCGAAGCCGTCGGCGACGAAAGCCCGGGACAGGGCGTCTCGCCAGCGGCCGAAAATGTCACTGGCGATGGCGGCAAGCTCCGCCGCGTCGTCGGTGCCGCCGATTGCCGCGGCGACGACAGGACAACCCGCCCCGAAATCGCTGTCCTGCAGAGTCCGCTCCCAGAACTCGGTGAACCCGCGGACGAGCGGAAGCGCGCCGCGATCAGCGGCCGAGTCGATGCTCGTGGCGATCGCGTCACCGGCCCACCGCAGCGCCTCGGCCAGGATCTGATTCCTGCCCTCGGGGAAGTGGTAGTACACCGAACCGCGGGGGGCGCCGCTGCGCGCCAGCACCTCGTCGATGGTGACCCCCGCAGCGCCGCGCTCGCGCATTACCTGGGCAGCGCTGATCAGCATGTTGCTTCGGGTCGAACCCCGCTTGGTCCGCGACTTCGTTGCGGGCACGGGCTACCGAGTCCTCATGCGGCGTGCTGATTGCGAAGCTGGGGGCGCCAGCCGACGCTGCGCGTGGCAAACCGGAAGAGCGGTCGACGACGGTCAGGCACCCGGTGAGTGAACTGGTGGCCGGCGAAGTTGAGCTCGATGACCCACATCGGGTGCCTCCTACATATGAGCGGCGCCGTTGCCGACTCGCGGATTATGATGCCAAGCATAGAACCGATCCGACATATGTGCAATTGCAGGTCTGGTCGGTCACTGGCGGGAGCGGGTAAACACCAGGTGAACACTCGTAACAGCGCAGGCCAGTCGTTCGGCTCTGGATGAGCCTAATTATGGCTTCTTGCATAATCGGGACCGACGGTCTTGACTCGGGACATGACCACAGCGCAGCCGAACCTCGAGACGGTGACACTGGAACGCGAGGGCCACGTGCTCGCCATCGGCCTCAACCGGCCCGACAAGCGCAATGCGTTCACCCTGGTGATGCTCGCCGATCTGTCCCGCGCCTACGGGCATCTGGAGTCCGACGATTCGCTGCGGGCGGGAGTGCTTTTCGCCCACGGCGACCACTTCACCGCGGGCCTTGATCTCATCGACGTCGGACCCAACATCGTCAGTGGTGAGGTGCCGTTCCCCGGCGGCGGCCGCGATCCGTGGCGGCTCGACGGAGCCTGGACCAAGCCCGTCGTGGTGGCCGCGCACGGTTGGTGCATGACTCTGGGCATCGAACTGCTGCTCGCCGCCGACATCCGGGTGGCGGCCGCCGACACCCGGTTCGCACAGATCGAGGTGCGGCGCGGGATTTATCCGTTCGGCGGCGCCACGATCCGACTGCCGCAGCAGGCCGGCTGGGGCAATGCGATGCGGTGGCTGCTCACCGGCGACGAATTCGGCGCCGAGGAGGCGCGGCGCATCGGGCTCGTCCAGGAGGTGGCCGTCGACGCGGCGGCGGCACAGGCGGCGGCCCGAGAGATCGCGCACACCATCGCCGACCGCGCCGCGCCGCTCGGAGTCCGGGAAGTGCTTGCCTCGGCGCACCTGACCCGCACGGCGGGTGACGCGGCAGCGGCCGAACGGCTACGGCCCGAGATGACGCGACTGTTCGGCACGGCCGACGCCGCCGAGGGCGTGCAGTCGTTCATCGAGCGGCGCGAAGCGCGGTTCCAAGGCTGTTGATTGGGACTACGCTCGCTCCAGTCGGTGCAGGAAGGTTAGCCATGGGCCACTACAAGAGCAATGTCCGTGATCTCGAGTTCAACTTGTTCGAGGTGCTCGAGCTGGAGAAGGCGTTGGCCACCGGCGAATTCGGTGACCTCGACGGCGAATCGGTGCGCCAGATGCTCCAGGAGGCGGCGAAGCTGGCAGAGGGACCGGTGGCCGAGGCGTTCGCCGAGACCGACCGCCACCCACCGACATTCGACCCGCAGGCGCACGTGGTGACGATTCCCGAGCCGTTCAAGAAGTCGTTGCGGGCCTGGCAGCAAGGCGAGTGGTACCGCGTCGGGCTCGACGAGCATGTCGGCGGTGTGCCCGCGCCGTCGATGGTGGCCTGGTCGATCAACGAATTCGTGCTCGGTGCTCAGCCCGCCGCGTTCATGTACCTCGCGGGCCCGAAATTCGCGGACATCATCTACGCCATCGGCACCGACGAGCAGAAGCACTGGGCCGAGATAGCGGTCGAGCGCAAATGGGGCGCCACCATGGTGCTGACCGAGCCCGACGCCGGCTCGGATGTCGGCGCAGGCCGAACCAAGGCGATACAGCAACCGGACGGCACGTGGCACATTGACGGCGTCAAGCGGTTCATCACCAACGGCGACACGGACGACCTGTTCGAAAACATCGTGCACCAGGTGTTGGCACGTCCGGAGGGGGCCGGACCGGGCACCAAGGGCCTCAGCCTGTTCTTGGTGCCGAAGTTCCATTTCGATCCCGAGACCGGCGAACCGGGCGAGCGCAACGGCGTGTTCGTCACCGGACTCGAGCACAAGATGGGGCTGAAGGCCTCGGCGACCTGTGAGCTGACGTTCGGTCAGCACGGCGTGCCCGCCGTCGGGTGGCTGGTCGGTGACTCCCACAGCGGCATCGCCCAGATGTTCGAGATCATCGAATATGCACGGATGATGGTGGGCACCAAGGCGATTGCGACGCTGTCGACGGGCTATCTGAACGCGCTGGAGTACGCGAAGACGCGGGTACAGGGCCCCGACATGACCCAGATGACCGACAAGACCGCTGCGCGGGTCACCATCATTCACCACCCCGACGTGCGACGCGCGCTGATGACCCAGAAGTGTTACGCCGAGGGCCTACGGGCGCTGTACCTGCTCACCGCCGCGCACCAGGACCCCTCGGTGGCCGGCATCGTCTCCGGAGCAGATGCCGACCTCGCCGAGCGGGTCAACGATCTGTTGCTGCCAATCGTCAAGGGTGTCGGCTCCGAGCGGGCGTATCAGTGCCTGACCGAGTCACTGCAGACGTTCGGCGGGTCGGGCTTCCTGCAGGACTACCCCGTCGAGCAGTACATCCGCGACGCCAAGATCGACAGCCTGTACGAGGGCACTACCGCGATCCAGGCGCAGGACTTCTTCTTTCGCAAGATCGCCCGCGACAAGGGTGTGGCACTGCAGCATGTCGTCACGCAGATCCAGAAATTCCTCGACAGCGAGACCGCGCGGCGCGAACTCGCCGACAGCCGTGCGTTTTTGGCCGCCGCCCTGTCAGATGCGCAGGCGATGACGGCCGCCCTGACCGGATATCTGATGAGCGCTCAGGAAAACAGACGGGAGCTGTATCGGGTCGGCCTGGAGTCGGTGGCGTTCCTGCTGTCGGTGGGCGATCTGTTGATCGGCTGGCTGCTGCTCGAGCACGCGGAGCTCGCCCTCGACGCCCTCGACGGCGATCCGTCGGACGGGGACCGCGAGTTCTACCGCGGAAAGGTGGCTGCCGCAGACTTTTTCGCAAAGAATGTGTTGCCACGGCTCGGCGCCGAACGCAAGATCGTCGAGGGCGTGGACCTAACGATCATGGACCTACGAGAGGAAGCATTCTGATGAAGGTGATCACGTCGATCGATGATGCCGTCGCCGCGGTGGGGACCGAATTAGGCGTCAGCGACTGGCAGGAGATCGACCAGGACCGCATCAACGCCTTCGCCGATGCGACCGGGGATCACCAGTGGATCCATATCGACGCCGAGCGCGCGAAGAGTGAAAGCCCTTATGGCACAACGATTGCGCATGGCTTCCTGACGTTGTCGATGATCCCGGCGCTGACCAAGGACAACTACCGCGTCGAGAACGCCAAGATGGCGATCAACTACGGGTCGAACAAGGTGCGGTTCATCGCCGCGGTGCCCTCCGGCGGCCGGATCCGGGCACGCTCCGAGCTCATCGACGCGGCCAAGGTCGACGACAACACCGTCAACCTCACCGTGAAGAACACCATCGAACTCGACGGGTCGAACAAGCCAGCGGCGGTGGCCGAGACGATCGTGCGGGTGCTGTTCTAGGTACACACTAGGGGTCACGGTATGGCCGAAATTGACGCACCGAAGTAGTCCGAAGCAGCCTTAGACTGCAGACAGCAGCTACGTAAGTCGGGAGAAAACATGTTGATCAACATCGAGCCGGCGGTCCTCGCCGCGGCCGCAAGTTCCGAGACCGGCGGCACCGCCACGATGGCAGGCGCGACAGCCGCCGCAGCAGGGCCTACCTGTGCGGTTCTGCCGCCCGGCGCCGACGACGTCTCGGTGCGGGCCGCGGCGGCCCTGTGCGCGCGCGGCGCCGCGACGTCGGGCATCCTCGCCGAGTACATCGCGATGCGCGGAATGTTCGCTGGCGCCATCGGCAGCAGTGGTATCACCTACGAAACGGTCGAGGGCATCAACCAGGCCACCGCCACCATCGGAGGGGCATAGCCGTCCATGGCGGCCGGGTCCTGGTCCGCGTTTCCCCCTGAGGTCAACGCAGGCCAATTGATGCTCGGTGATCAGGGGGCCAGCATCGAGGCAGCCGCGATTGCCTACGACGCACTGGCTGCCGCCCTGATGGCCGAAGCGGCGCAGATGGCGAGCACCACCGGTGCCGCGGCCGCGGACGGGTTCATCGGCGCGGGCGGCACCGCGATGATGGCCACTGCCATTCCCTATATCGCTGCACTCGAGGCGCTTAGCGCCTGGGTCGAGCAGTCGGCGGCGTCCGCGGCAGCCATCCTGCAGGCGTACGTGACGGCGAAGGCGGCGATGGTCCAGGTGCCCGTCTGCGAGACCAACCGGGTCTCGCAGGCCGGGTTCGTGGCGACGAACATCATCGGGCAGAACACCCCGATCATCATCTCGCTCGACATGGAGTACTTCGACCTGTTCTGGCCCCTCAACGCGTCGAACATGGGCGGCTACGAGGGCATCGTGACGACAGTGCTCACAACGCTCGGCATCCCGCCGCCACCGGCGCCGATGACCGCGAACCCTGCGGGCATGGCCGCCCAGGCAGGCGCGATCGGCGAGGCCGCCGCAAGCGGTGGCCTCAACGCCGCGATGTCGCAGAGCCTCAACACCGTCAACCAGGCGTCCGGCACCGTCGGCGGGTCGGCCCAGTCGGCCGCCGCGCCCGCTCAGTCGATGGCCTCGATGGCGCCGCAGATGATGAGCCAGCTCGGACAACTGCCGCAGATGTTCGGTCAGATCCCGCAGATGCTCGGGCAGTTCCCGCAGATGCTCGGGCAGTTTCCCCAGATGGCTATGGGCATGCTCGGCCCGCTGACCAACGGCATGAACGCCGGCGGCGTCAACGGGCTGGAGAAGGCGGCGGGCACCCTGGATCCGACGACTCTGACGGCCATCACTGACGCCGCTGCGCGCGGCGGAGGCGGCGGCGGGATCGGCGGGATCGGCAGTGGCGGCACCGGCGTCATGTCCAGCTTCACCAGGCCGACGGGCAGCTTCAATGCGCCAGGGCCGCCCAAGCTGCCGGCCGGCTGGGCGCCCGGCAGCGCGACCGCACCTGAAGTAGCAAGCTCGGTGCAGCCCGCTGCCGGTTCGGGCACCGGCGGACTGTACGGCGCACCGGCGGCGGCCCATGCGGTCCGTGACGACCGTGGCAAAGAAGGCTCGGCCGAGGGCAGGACCATGCAGCTGACGGTCGGCTCTCGTACCGGGAGGGAGGGCTGACCGAAAATTGGTGCAGTGACCACCGCCCGCAGCGGAATACGCTTAGCGAAATCAAGCCAACCTATTGAGGAAAAGGGGCAATCGTGGCAGACAAGATTCTCGTCGGTGCCGACAAAGTGCGCGCCGTAGCAACACAACTCGAACACCTCAGAACTGAGGCCGAGGGTGCCATGCACAACTACATGGGCCACGCGAACGATGCGAACGCGCCGGGTATCTGGCAGGGCTTGGCGGCGTTGGCGAACGTCAACGCATCTCAGGAGATCAACGACTCCACCATCAAGCTGACCACCACATGGGGTGAGCTGATCCACGCACTGCGCGCCGCCGCCGATACCTTCGAGCAGCAGGAAGAGCATTCGCGCGCTGCCATCTCCGCCATCACCAGCCACGGCTGAACCGAAAGGAACTGACACATGTTGGAATACAACCCGGCAGCCATTCCCGACCTTGTGCACAGCGTGGGCGTCACCCGCGGACAGCTCGAGGACATCCGCCATCAGGCGCTCAACGCGCTCACCAGCGTGCGCGAGGAACTGCAAGGCGCAGGCGGTATCTCGTTCGAAGAGTCTCAGATGATGGTCAACAGCGGCATCGACGGTTGCGAGCAGACGCTGAATCATCAGTGTCAGGTGATCAACCACGTGCTCGAGTCGATGGTCCACACCGACTTGGCGGCGGCCAAGTCGCTCCATCTGGGCTGACGCCGAACAACTGCTGAGTCAGGGGAGGTCGACCGCGGTTGGCCTCCCCTGAAACATGTTGAGGCACAAAGGGGTAACGCATGGCTGAGCTGACGACGACCCCGTCGGGGATCTGGGTGCTGCAGGCGCTTCTCGGAGTGGAGAAGATGCCGACCGCACTGCGGCTTCGCCCGTTCGTGCCGTCGATCGACGGCGGCGGGACCGTGGTCACCGACATCGGCGAGATTCCTCTGCGCCAGACGGCCGAGTACGTGTCGCTGGCCGCTGCCGGGGTGATCGACGAACGCGGCCAGGTCGACGAGGCGGTGCGCGACTGGATGGCCGTGGTGGGCCGGCCGCAGCGGGAGGTCATGGTCGTCATCCGGCGGCCCAGATCACTCGACGGCCCGGCGCCCGCCGACGGCGAACCCCCTGCACTGGTCGAGGAGCGCACGATGTCGATCTGTCAGCGCGAGCGCTGGCTGGCCATGATCGCGCGCAGCGAAGACCAGGTCGTGCTGGCCCCGCTGGGCGAAGTCGCCCGCACCGACGCGCAGGTCGAGCTGATCTGCGACACCGTGCTGCACGCGTTCTCCGCCGGAGCGCCCGCCGCGATCTCGGGCTTCAACCTGCCCAGTGCGACGCTGGAGCACGCACTCACCGGCACCCTCGGCAAGGACCCGACCGTGGTGGCGTCGGCTCTCACCCGCCTTGGCCTATCGCCCGACCAGGTCGCGGTGCTGTCGGCCGCCGCCCGGCTGGACCAGTCCGCGATGGCTGTCGTCACCGTGATCCATCACGGCATCAAGCCACACGTGCACCCCGACGTGATCTCGGTGATCGATTCCGAGCTCGGGCGCATCACCATCAGCTACACGACCGGTCCCGACGGGACGCGCTGGACGAGCGTCTGGCCCACCTCGGCCGACGCTCTGCGTCAAGACCTGGGCAGCCTGCTCAATGCGGCGACCGCGCCGGCTCAGTAACCGTGGCGACAAACGTTGCAGCAAACGCGAACACGGCACCGATGAACGACGCCTCCGCTGCGAGAATCTGCGGCTCGGCAGCGCCGGACCCGCAAGTAAGGTATTGAGCCATGGCTTTGAATCTGGCCAGCGGACTCCAGGTGTCAGCGCATTTCTTCTGGAACCGGCGAAATGCCGCGGCGCTCTCGCATCACGGTGTCCGAATGGAGTTCGACCCGGTGCAGCGCCAGCGCGCATCGCTGCTCCTCGGCTTCATCTTCGCGCTGCTGGCCGTCGCGCTGATGTTCGTGCTGTCCTGGTTCAAACCCGCCGGACAGGTCGGGCAATCGTCCATCCTCGCCGACCGCGACACCGGTGCGGTGTTCGTGCTCGTAGACGGCAGGTTGCACCCCGCGGTCAACCTGGTCAGCGCGCGGCTGATCGCCGGCCAGGCAGGCAATCCGACCTTCGTCAAGGCCAACGAGCTCGCGAAGTATCCGCAGGGGCCGTCGGTCGGCATCGCGGGAGCTCCCGCGGTCATGCCGCTGCAGACGGCCGACAGCTCGGAGTGGACGATCTGTGACAGCGCGCCCGACAAGCCCAACGCCGCACCCGTCGTCACGGCGATCGGCGGACCACTCGCGGTCGGCGGCCGGGCGCTGCCGCTCTCGCCCCCCAAGGCGGTGCTCGTCGAGCACGACGCCAAGACCTACGTGGTGTGGAACGGCCAGCGGTCGGAGATCGACCCGGCCAACAAGGCGGTCGCCCTGGCGTTGGGCGTCGACACCGACGCCCCAGCGCCGGTGAACATCTCGACTCCGCTGTTCGATGCGCTGCCCGCGACCGAACCGCTGAACTCGCCGGTGATCCCGGGAGCGGGCGCGCCGTCGCAGTTCAACGTCGCCCCGGACGCTGTGGTGGGTTCGGTCCTTTCGGTGCGCGACCTGCAGACCAACGCAGACAACTTCTATGTGCTGCTGCGCAACGGCGTGCAGGCGATCTCGCCGTTCGTCGCCTCGCTGCTGCGGTCCGCGAACTCGTTCGGCGACGAGCTGCCCGTCGTGGTCGCGCCGGACAAGCTGGCCAGCGTGCCGGTGGTGGAGAGCCTGCCGGTCGACTACTACCCGACCACCCGGCTGGAGCTCGTCGACACCGCGGCCAACCCGGTCACGTGTCTGAACTGGTCGAAGGGTTCCACCGACCGGACTTCGGAGACCGTCGTGCTGTCGGGCAAGGGGCTGCCGATCCCGATCGGGGCCGACGACCGGCTGCTGCAACTGGTCAAGAATGACCGGTCGCCCACCAGCGTCGAGGCCGACCAGGTATATATGTCCCCGGGGGCGACCAATCTCGTGATGACCACGGGTGCCGCGCCGGACGCCACCAGCCGCGAGTCCATGTGGTGGATCAGCGATCAGGGCGTGCGGTACGGCATCTCGCTGGACGACGACACGCTGAGGGCGCTCGGCATCTCACCACCGATGGCGCGACAGGCACCGTGGCCGTTGATCCAGATGTTCGCCCCCGGGCCCGCGCTCAGCCGCACCGACGCGATGACGCAGCACGACACCCTGGCAGCTCCGGCGGAAGCTGCCCCGTTCACCCAGCAGCAGAAACCGCAATGATCTCGACGATCGCCCGCGCACAACGACATTCACCGGAGGAGACCATGGACATGAAGTCAGGACTGGCCCCGTGACCGACCGCGACGACTTCCTGCGCGAACACCTTGCACCGCCCTCGGACTCCGGCGACGGGCCCGCGAGCCGACCGTCCGAACCGCCGCGGACACCGGGTCCCGACGACGTGTCCGTCCGCAATGGGCTGGACGACAGGCCCTGGGCGCCTGCGCCTGATGTCGAAGGCCCCTGGGCAGAGGATGGCGGCCGGCGGCTGTTCGAGGAGCCGGGCCGACCCGCGGGGCCTGACGACCGCCGGCCGCGCTGGACCGGTGACGCCAGTCGGGCCCACACCGGGCCGCAGCGCATACCTCCCGGCGGCTTCCGCCAGGCGCCGCCGGCGCCGCGCCCGGCCGAACCCGGGCCGCCCGGTCCGCCCGGGCCGCCGTGCCCCCCCGAGGGCAGGTCACGCGAGGTGCCCGAGGCCGAGTCCACCCGGATGATGCCGCCGACGGGTGTCCGTCAGCCACCGCCGGGCTGGCAGCCGGAGGCGCCACGCGAGCGGTCCCCGCGGCCGGTCGGCCAGGGCTGGTCGTCGCAGCCGCCGTCGTCGCCGAACTGGGCCGTCGCCCCCGCGGCCGCGCCACCGGCGGCCGGCTACTCCTATGTCGACAGCATCCGCACCAGCGAGCTGGTGCCCGCCAAGAAGGTGCCGCCCCGCAAGGGCTGGCGGCGGGTCGTCTATCGCGGCACGTTCGGGCTGGTCAACCTTGGGCCGTCGCCGGGCGAGCAGCGCCTGGCCGACCTGGAGAACAAGATCCGGTCGCTGCTGCGCGGCCATTACAAGATCGGCGTGTTCGGCAAGGGCGGCGTCGGCAAGACGACCGTCGCGGCCAGTGTCGGCTCGATCTTCGCAGAGCTGCGTCAGGACGACCGGGTGGTTGCGATCGACGCCGACACCGCGTTCGGCAAACTGGGCAGCCGTATCGACCCCAACGCCGCGGGTTCGTATTGGGAGCTGGCGGCCGACGAACATCTGGACACGTTCGCCGACGTGCGCAGCCGGGTCGGCAACAACTCCGCGGGCCTGTTCGTGCTCGCCGGTGAGTCCAGCACGGCGCGGCGGCGGGTGCTCGACCCGGCCATCTACCGCGAAGCCACCGGGCGGCTGGACCGGCACTTCACCATCTCGATCGTGGATTGCGGCTCGACGATGGATTCTGCGATAGCCCAGGAGGTGTTGCGTGATCTTGACGCGTTGATCGTGGTGTCCTCGCCGTGGGTCGACGGCGCGTCGGCGGCGGGCCAGACCATGGAGTGGCTGGCCAACCGCGGGTACACCGGTCTGCTGCACCGCACCGTGGTGGTGCTGAACGACTCAGACGGTCACGCGGACAAGCGCACCCGGTCAATCCTGGTGCAGCAGTTCGCGAGTCGCGGCCAGGTCGTCGTCGAGGTGCCGTTCGACTCGCACCTGCGTCCCGGCGGCGTGATCGACGTGACCTCGGAGATGTCGCAGGTTACCCGGCGACGTTTCATCGAGATCACCGCTGCGATCGCCGAGCACTTCGCCTCCACGACGGACGGACCGCGGGACCGCCGATGACGACTGTCCGCGAACCGGCCCCCAGCCCGACCAGCCGCACCGCGACTCCAGTCGAGGTACCGCCGTCGTGCCGTGTGTCGATCCTTGCGGGCGACTCTCACCAGATCGATCTCGTGCTGCCGTCGGCGGCTCCGCTCAACACGCTGGTGGATCCGACGGTGATCGCGATCAACAAGGTGCTGCGCGGTCGCGGTGCGGTCGAATTACCGCCCGCCAGTTATGAATTCGCGCGGGCGGCGGGCATGTCCGCGTTGGCGTCGGATGTCTCGCTGGCCGGTCACAACATCGCCGACGGTGACGTGCTGGCACTGGTACCCGCGGGCAGAGCCGAGCGTTACGGCCCAGTGGTGGAGAACGTCTCGACGGCGCTGGCGCAGTACGCCTCCGATCACTTCGTCCGAGTGACGGCCAGGACAGCGCTGGCCGTCGCGATGGTGATCATCGGCGGCGCGCTCGGCGTGGCGGGTGTGCTGCTGTGGCGGATGCGCTGGGCCTACGAGAGCGCACTGCTGGTGCCCATCCTGTTCGCCGCCGCGACGGTCTGCCTGCTAGGCACCGTCGCGGTCGGCGCCCGGGTCGGCGCGGGCCGCATCGTGACCGATGGCGCGGGGTGGGCGGCGCTCGTGACCGCGGCACTGGCCGCCGCGACGATCCCGCCGGGCGCTTCCCCGGGCGCACCGCACGCATTTCTCGCCGCGGTCACCGCGCTGGCGGGGGTGTGGTTGCTGGTCCGGTTCTCCGGCCGGTACTGGACCGCGGCGGCGGCCATTGTCACGGCCGGATTCGCCGCTGCCGCAGTCGCACTCGTGCGAATGTACTGGGAGGTTCCGGGGCCACGGATCGCGGTGGCCGTGCTGGTCGCGGTCCTGGTCGCGGTTTCGGCGGCGCCGACGATCGCCCTGCGCATGGCCAACGTGCCGCGCCAGACGTTCGGTTCGATAACGGGGCGCGACATCTTCGCCCGTGCCGCCGGCCAGCCCGGCGACACCGTGTCACCGGTCGAGGACGGTCCGCCGTCGGACGTCACCCTGACCGGCGAACAGGTCGCGGCCGCTGCGCGCAAGTCCAACACCGTGCTGACCGGGGTGTTGCTCGGCGTCGCGGCCGCAGCGGTGCCCGCGGCCCGGGTCGCGGTGACACCCGCCGGCGAACGCCAGTGGGCGAATCTGGTGGTGCTGGCCGCGGTCGCCGCGATTCTGATCCTGCGCGCCAGGGCATTTCGCGATCGGCGGCACGCGATCATTCTGGTCGGCATCGCGGTCACCGCACTGATCGGCGCCGCCGCGAAATACGGGTTACACGCCGCGCCGGACGACACCGAGGCGACGCTGATCGCCGCGGGCGCCGCCCTCGGCATCGCGGCGCTGGGCCTGGTGGCCGCGACCGTGGTGCCGCCGCGGATCTTCTCGCCGCCGGTGCGCAAGATGGTCGAGTACAGCGAATACATCCTGTTGGCCTTGGTGGTTCCGTTCGCCGCGTGGGCGCTCGGCATCCTTCAATACGTCCGCTATCACTGATGGATCGATTGACCCGCGGCGCGCGGACCTCGTCTGCTGCGGCAGCGGCTGTGCTTCTGCTGGGCGCCAACGTGATGATGCCTGCGGCGGCGGTGGCCGTCGAGCCGCCGGGCGTCGACCCGGCCGCCCTGCCGCCGGACGACGCTCCCGGTCCCGACCAGGAGATGAAGCAGCAGAACACCTGCGCCGACCCGCTGACCGTGGCCGCTCCGGACGTCGCCCAGGCCGCGCCGGGCAACGTCATGCTGGATGTCGCCAAGGCGTGGAAATACTCCACCGGCGCCGGGGTGACCGTCGGGCTCATCGACACCGGCGTCACGCCGAACCCCAGACTGCCCACCCTTTTCGCCGGCGGGGACTACGTGATGGGCGATGAGAACGGCGGCTTGTTCGACTGCGACTCGCACGGCACCGTCGTCGCTTCGATCATCGCGGCACAGCCGTCCGACCCGGCCGCCAAACCACCGCCGATGCCGCCGGGCATCGTCGCGCCGCCACCGCCACCCGAGGTCGCGGCGTCGCCGTTCCCGGTGGCACCGCCTCCCCCGCCGCCGAAGCCCAGCACGGTCACAGTGACCGCGCCACCACCGCCACCGCCGCAGCCTCCTCCTGCACCCGAAGCGCCGCCGCCGGAGGAACCCGTCGCCCCTGCTGCCGGTCCCGGCGGAGGCGAGGTGCCCCCGGTTCCCGGGCCGCCGCCGGGCACCCCCGACGGTGTGGTCGGCGTTGCTCCCGACGCCGCGCTGATCTCGGTGCGTCAGTCCTCGTCGGCCTTCGGGCCGGCCCGGCCCCAACCCGGCGAGAACGACGAGATCCGGCGCAAGGCAGGCGATATCGCGACGCTGGCCCGCGCCGTCGTGCACCTCGCGAATCTGGGCGTGCGGGTGATGAACATCTCGGTGACGGCCTGCATCAACGCCGCACAACCCATCGATCAGGCCGCCCTCGGCGCCGCCATCCGCTACGCCGCCGTCGACAAGGACATCGTCATCGTCTCGGCCGCGGGCAACGAGGGCGAAGGCACGTCGTGCGGGCAGAACCCGATGTTCAACCCGCTGCGAGCCGACGACCCCCGCGACTGGCAGGACGTCTCCACCATCGTCACGCCCGCCTGGTATTCCGACTACGTGCTCACCGTCGGCGCCGTCTCGCCTGACGGCCAGCCCCTGCCACAGAGCATCACGGGTCCGTGGGTCGGCGTCGCTGCGCCCGGCCTGGAGGTGATGGGCCTGTCGAGCGTCAACGGCGCACCGATCAACGCCCTGCCGGGCCGCGACCCCGGCAAGGCGATCCCGTTGTCGGGCACCAGCTTTGCGACGGCGTACACCTCGGGCGTGGCGGCGCTGGTCCGGGCGAAGTATTCGCAGCTGTCCGCACACCAGATCGTCCGGCGGATCACCGAGACCGCGCACAACCCGCCGCGCGGTGTGGACAACAAGGTCGGCTACGGCGTCGTCGACCCGGTCGCGGCGCTGACCTTCGACGTTCCGCCGGGCGACCGGCTGCCGCCCGAGCACCTGACCGAGCTGCTGCGCGTGCCCAAGCCGCCCCCTCCCCCGGATCTGCGGCCACGGCACACCGCGTTGGCCGGTGCGGCTATCGTGGCCGGGCTCGCCGCGGCGGTCGCGGCGGCTGCGGCAGTCCGGCGGAGGCGGTCATGAAGGGCCGCACCATCGGCGTCAACACCACGATGCCCGCCGTGGTGGGGGTGGAGATGGCGGCGCTCGCGGCGATCGTCGTCTTCCCGCCGAACCGGATGTCGTGGTGGCCGACGGCGGCGGTGGCGGTGGCGGCGATCGCACTGCTGATGGTGACTGTTTACCGACGCAACACGGTCAGCTGGGCGGTCGACAGGGTCCGCTGGCGGCGGCGGCGTCGCCGCACCGAAAACCCCGCCCCGGCGGTCGATATCCCGCACGGCGCTGCGCTCTACGGCGTGCGAGTGCCCGACGGTTTCGCGGGCGAAGCGATCACGATGATCGAAGTGACCGGCCAGGCGTACTCGCCGACGCTGCTGACCGGCTCGGCGACGGCACTGACCCCGAACCGGTTACCGCTGGAGGCTTTGACGGAACTGCTCGACCAGCCCGGCGGCATCCGGCTCGCCGGCATCGATGTGGTGTCCAGTGGGCTGCGGGTGCGCCGCGGCACCGGCTACCCGCCGCTGTATTCCACCCTGCTGGCCGACCGCCCGGCCGCCGGCCAGCGCCGCACATATCTGGTGGTACGCCTCGACGTGGCGAAATCGGTGCGTGGACTGGCCTACCGGTCGACGGTCGGCGCGGCGGCTGCTGCGGCGACCGAACGTATCGTGAATGCGCTTCTGCAGCGGGGTGTGCGCGCGAAACCGTTGACGGCCAGGGACATTGACGCCGCGCTGGTCGATCTGGGGGCAAGCCTGGCGGTGGTGCCCGCCGAAGCCGAGCCCGACAATGCACCCGTCGGCCCCCGAATCCCGACTCCCGTTGCGCCGACCGAGGCATGGAAGTCCATCGAGGCCCACCCCGGGTACCTGACCTCGTACTACTTCTCGCCCGAGGACATCACCACCAACACGCTGAACCAGATGTGGGCGCTGCGTTCCGACGCTGTGGTGCAGACGATTTCGCTGGCGAAGAAGCGTGGCCCGACCGAAGGTGGGGCCTGTGTGTCGGCCATGGTGCGGGTCAACGACCCGCAGGCGCCGACAACACCGCCGACCCTCTACCTGAACCCGGTGCCCGGTCATCAGGGACCCGCAGCGACCCGGTCCGCGCCGCTGCCGCGGCGGTTCGACGCGTTGCCCGCGCGGCCGTTGGACGCGTCGCCGCTGGAGTTGCCGGTCGGTTCGTCGGGTGTGCTCGTCGGCACCACGCAGCGCGGTGACCTGTTGCTGTTATCGCTGACCGATCCGGATCAGGCCACCCGGGTCGCGATGCACACCGGCATGCCCTACGCATGTCAGCTGTTGGTGCGGGCTGCGGCAGTCGGTGAGCGCATCGCGGTCTACACCGACACACCCGCCCGGTGGCGCCAGCTCGAGCAGCCGCTGATCGCGGTGGTCGACCGCAGGCATCCCCCGGAGTTCGTGCCGACGATCATCGTCAGCGACCGCGCCGGTGGACCGCCGCCGGCCGGGTTGGCGTCGACGGTCGTCACGATCGGGGACGCCGAACCCAACGCACCGAGGCCGGATCTGTCGTTCACCCAGATCTCGCCGTCGACCGTGCGGATCACCACGTCGGCCTTCGCCACCGACGTGCAGATCGCTACCTTCAAAGCCGAGCAGCCCTTTCTGGGCGCCGCGGGCCAGACGGCATAGGAGAGCGCGTATTTCGATGACTTGCGCGGACGTGAGGAGCACCAATTGACCGCAGCGACCGATCAGCGCCGCTCGTTCGACAGTGCGATCGAGCGGTTCAAAGCCGGCGATGCGCACGGCGCGTTGACTGGTTTCGTCGCGATCACCGCGGCCCAGCCGACGATGTCGGACGCCTGGCTCGGCAGGATCGCCTGCGGCGACCGCGGCGTCGACGTTCTCGAGGCGGCGCACCGCAATTCGCGTTCGCTGTACCGGGAGACCAGGCGGATCGGCCTGGTGGACGGGGACCTGCATGCCCGGCTCGACGCGCCGCTGTACGTCACGATGCCGGTGTGGTCCCGCTCGACGATCGCATTGGCCTTCGCGACGGCGTTGATTGCCGACCGGCGGTTCGCCGACGCCATCGATGTGCTCGAGGATCCCGTCGTCAGCGGTGACGCGATGGCGGCGCAGTGGGCGCAGTTCGTCGGCGCGGCGGCCTACCACCTGGCGCAGCGCTGGCCCGACGTCCTGAGAATCACAACCAAGTCGCCACCTGCGCACGCCACCCACGTCGTCGACGATCTGACCGCCGCCGTCGACACCCTCGCCGCGGCGGCCGCGGCCAGCATCGGCCAGTTCCAAACCGCGCTGGACCGGGCGGGCACCGTGACGACGAAGAACCAGTACATCGCCGCGGACGCCGCGTTGACCAGAGGCTGGTGTCTGCGCGAACTCGGCCAGGAGGAGGCCGCGCGGGCGTCCTTCGAGCAGGCCACGAACAACGGGGTGCTGCTCGACGCCGCCGCCGAGGCGCTGGCCAACCCGGCCTACCGGTTGATCGTCACCGACTCCGAGACCATCGCCACCCGCACCGATCCGTGGGATCCCGGCACCGAGACGTCGCGGGCACAGCGCGCGGCGGCTGCGTTGGAGGAGCAGAAGGAGACGGTGCTCGCGGCGGCGCAGCGCAAGCTCGACGAGCTGATCGGCCTGTCCGGCCCGAAGGAACAGATCACGGTGTGGCGCACCGAGATCCAGATCGACCAGATCCTCGCCGCCAGGGGTGAGGAGACGTCGACGACGAACGAGAACCACATGGTGCTGGAAGGCCCGCCGGGCACGGCGAAGACGTCGTTCGCGCGCATTGCGGCGGAGTTCCTGTTCGGGCTAGGCAAGATCGAGCACCCGACAGTCGTCGAGGTGACCGAAGAGGACCTCGTCGTGGGCTACATCTCCCAGACCGCCGCCCGGATGAAGGAGGTATGCGAATCCGCTTTGGGTGGTGTGCTTTTCATCGACGAGGCCTACCGGCTCGCACCTGAACACGAGGGCCATTCCTTCGGCAAGGACGCGATCAACACCCTGCTGAAATTCATGGAAGACGACCGCGACCGGCTGGTGGTGATCGTCGCCGGCTATCCGAAGGAGATGCGGCGGTTCATGCAGACCAATCCGGGCCTGGCGTCACGTTTCCATCTGACGTTGTCGTTCACCAGCTACACGCCCGACGAGATCGTGCAGATCGGTCGGCTGATCGCGGTCAAAGAGAAAATCGCCATCGCCGACACCGCGTGGCCGCTGCTGCGCGAAGAGGCCGCCCGGTTGCGCGACACCCCCATCGAGCAGGGCACAGCGCTCGACACCGCGGGTAACGGCCGGTTCGCCCGCAAGGTCATCGTGCACTGCAAACACGAACGCGCCCGACGGCTTTCCACGACGCCGCCCCAGCTGCTGGCCCAGGCCGCCAGCGATGACCTCATCGTTAATGACGACGACATGCGCCGCGCCATCGCCGCGGCACTCGCGATCAACTAGCGCGCACCTCACCGCAGAGTTTTGCCCATCGGCCAACCATGCGTGTTGCACACGAATTCGCCTATGCCCCAGCAATTTCCGGCGCTTCGGCCGGCCGCCGGCGATCGTCGGCCCCGGCGCGCGGCTCAGTTGTTGGTTGGTGGTGGTTGGGGTTGGAAGGGGTCGTACCACCACCAGTCGGCGCGCTCACCGGTGGGCCCCCGGTAGGGTGCCACCGCCGGTGGGGGTCGGTTCGGTGGGCGGGCAAGCGATCCCGCGCGCAGTTCGCGGCCCGCGCTGTCGGTGACCGTGAGCCGGTGGGCCGGGCCGGTGATGGTGATGACACCGCGATGATGCAGCCGGTGATGATAGGGACACAACAAGACCAGGTTGTCCAACTCGGTCGGGCCGCCGTCTTCCCAATGCCGGAGGTGATGGGCGTGCAGACCACGAGTAGCGCCACACCCAGGCACCGCACACGTGGGATGACGATGCTCGAGGGCACGACGAAGCCGACGGCTGATCACCCGCGTTGTTCGACCCGAGCCGATGACTTGGCCGTCGCGTTCGAACCACACCTCACAAGTGGCGTCACACAACAGATAACGACGCTCGGAATCGGTGAGCATCGGACCCAGGTGCAAGCGCACGCCGCGCGTTGGTTGACGTCCACATGCACCACCACGGTGGTGTGCTGGCCATGCGGGCGGCGGGCGGCCTCGGCGTCCCACCCGGCCTCCACCAACCCCATGAACGCCTCACCGGCACCCGGCAGCGGTGGCCGCTGCGGTGAGGGCCGGTCGTCGTCGTGATCGCGCTTCCACTCGGCGATCAGCGCGTCCTGGTGTGACTGCAGCGCCGCGTCGAATTTCGCCGCGTCGAGCTTGGCCAGGGTGATCCGCCAGGTGGTGGATTGCCCGTCGGTGGTTTTGCTGATCGACCGCTGCGCGTTCGGGTTGCGGATCGGGTTCTGGTCGCGGTTCGAGTTTGATCGCGGTGCGCAGCTGGCCGACCGTGGCGACCTCGGCCAGCGCGGCGTAATGCTCATCAGAACCCTCACCGGCCCGCTCGGCGATCACGCCGACCTGATCCAACGACAGCCGGCCCTCCCGCAAGCCCTGCACGCAGCGCGGGAAACTGCGCCCAGCGGCGCGCGACAGCAGCGATGGTGTGCGCGTTCGCCGAAGAAGAACCGGTCTTCCACGCCAGCAACGCCGCCACCGACCGCGCCCCGGTAGCACCGCACAGCTCGTCGCGCTCCATCTCCGCAGCGATCTCCACAATGCGCCCATCAATCGCATTGCGCTGCCCCGCCAACTCCGACAACTCCTCAAACAACACTGCAAGGCGCTCGTCAGCGCGCGCCGCAACAGCGCCAGAGGATGCGGTCGAAGACATAACCCCATCATCGCAAGGAGGTACGACAACTTTTGGCTGCCCGATTCACTCCGGGGAATGGCTGCGGACAGCACAGATAATCACCGAGACGGCACCGTCCCTATGTCACCAGGTGTCGACGAACCGGCGCGGTGTTGATGGCTGCGCGTGTGCCGTGGCGGCGGTCAACGTCTCGGCGATGATCTTCCGGGTGTCAGCCGGGTCGATGACGTCGTCGATCTCGAACAGCGCGGCGGCGTTGAGCGCCTTGGCGTTGTCCTGCGCGGCCGCCGTCGCCTGCCGGACCCGCTCCTCACGCTCGTCGGGGTCGGCGATCGACTCCAGCTCCTTGCGTAGACCCAGCCGAACGGCACCCTCGAGACCCATCGGGCCGAGATGTGCGCCCGGCCACGCCACGGTGAGTACCGGCTCGTGCAGGCTGCCGCCCGTCATCGCCTGTGCGCCAAGGCCGTAACCGCGGCGCAGCACCACCGCGACCAGCGGGACGCGCAGCGCGGCCCCCGCGACGAGCATCCTCGATGCGCGCCGCACAAGCGACTCGGCTTCGGCGGCCGGGCCGACCATGTAGCCGGGGCAGTCGACCAGCGACACGACCGGGAGCCCGAAACAGTCGCACAGCTGCAGGAAGCGGGCCGCCTTGTCCGCTGCCGCGGCGGTGATCGCTCCGGCCATGTAGCGCGTGTCGTTGGCGATCACCCCGACCGGTCGGCCGTCGATGCGCACGAGCGCGGTCACCATCTCGCGGGCGAAGCGCGGCCGCAGAAACGTCACCGACTCCTCGTCGGCCAGCGTTTCGATGACAGGGCCCACGTCGTATGCGCGTCGGTCGCGCTCGGGAATCATTGTGCGCAAGCATGTTTGGTCTCCGCCCGCCCCAGGTGCGGTCGATCCCTGGAAGTACCCCAGCAGTCGCTTGGTCTGAGCGACCGCCGCCGCCTCGTCTGCGACGACGACGTCGACGACGCCGTTGGGCTCCTGCATCGAGATCGGCCCGACCTCGTCGGGAGCGATGTCGCCAAGGCCGCCGCCTGCGATCATGGCCGGACCGCCCATGCCGATAGACGCGTCCCGGGTCGCCACGATCAAATCCGAGGCACCCGCGATGACGGCGTTGCCCGCGAAGCACCGGCCCTTCACCACCGCGATCCGCGGCACCACACCGGACAACTGTGCCCACAGCTTGAACGCCCGGGTCTCCAGCGACGACACGGTCGGGAAGTCGGTGTCCCCGGGTCGGCCGCCGCCGCCCTCGGCGAAGAAGACGGTGGGCAGCCGCATCCGCTCGATCAGCTCGAACAGCCGGTCCTTCTTGCGGTGCCCGAGATAGCCCTGGGTCCCGGCCAGCACGGTGTAGTCGTAGGACAGCACGGCGCAGGCGCTGCGCTCGGGGCCGACGAGGTCGCCGTTGACGCGCGCGGTGCCTGCCACCAGCCCGTCGGCGGGGGTGCGGGCGATCAGGTCGTCGAGGCCCCGGCGAAACCGCTGGGCGGCGATGGCGAACCGGCCGTACTCGATGAACGACCCCGGGTCGACGAGGTCGTCGATGTTCTCGCGGGCCGTGCGGCCGTTCGACGCATGCCTGCGCTGCACGGCGTCGGGGCGCGCGGCGTCCTCGGTCAACGCGCGCCGGCGCAGCAATTCGGCGTGGTCGTCGCGGATCGGGCCGTCGGTCACGCGCGGCGGTCCAACTGGCGCTCGTCACTCATGGGGCTGATGCTAACAACGCGACGGTGAGACTCATCACCGGTTTAGTTAGTGCCCTAACTAGTAGCGTACGATCAACTTGTGACCACGATCAGCCAAGAGGTCGACTCGTTGGCGCTGGAACGCCAGGTGTGCTTCGCGCTGGCCGTCACGAACCGTGCTGTGCTCGCGGTGTACCGGCCGCTGCTGGAGCCGCTGGGACTGACTCATCCGCAATATCTCGTCATGCTTGCGTTGTGGGACCACCATCGCGCCGGAACCGGGCGGCCACTGTCGGTCAAGGAGATCGCCGTGTCGCTTCAGCTCGATTCGGCCACCCTGTCGCCGATGCTCAAACGGCTCGAGGCGCTGGGCGTGATCACCCGGACGCGGTCGGCGGCCGACGAACGGGCCACCGACGTCGAGCTCACCAAGGCAGGGCTGCAGCTGAGGCGTAAAGCCCTCAAGATTCCGCCCGCGGTGGTCGAGCGCCTCGGGGTCGGGCTCGACGAACTCGAGCACCTGCACTCGGTGCTGACCCGGATCAACCGCGCCGCGCTGGCCACAGGCGACAACGAAGGAGAACGCGCATGAAGCGTCCAGGCCCCGCCGCCCACCTCGGTTATGTGTTCGGCCGCAGGCTGCCCGACGAATACCGCGAGTGGGTGGCCCACGACCTCGCGGATCACGGCGCCGTCCGTCGGCACATGGTGCGCTATGCGATTCCCCCACTGCTGGTACTCGCGCCGTTCTGGCTACTGCCTGCGTCGCTCTACGTGCACCTGGAGATGACCGCGCCGATCTACATCTGGGCGCTGCTGATGGCGCTGGCGCTCAACAAGGTGTGGCGTCGCCACCGGCTCGCTCAGCACGGTTGGGACCCCAACCTGGTCGACGAGATCAACCGCAAGAAGAACGCCCACATCCACGACGCCTACATCGCCAAGTACGGGCCGCGCCCGGAAGAGGCGAAGTGGCAACGCAACAGCAGTCCGTTCTAGCCGGTTATCCACAGACTGTGCAACGACGGGTCGTCGGTGTCGGAGCTGCGACCTAGCGTGCGGTTATGACGAACTGGATCAACACGGTCAGCCGAGATCATGTCGAGCGTGGTGTCCGCGGCCGTTTCACACAGGCGAACCACGGTAAGCCGAACATGCTGCGCAAGATGGCCCGAGGCGACTGGATCGTCTTCTATTCGCCGCGGACCGGGTACCCCGACGGGGCGCCGTTGCAGGCGTTCACCGCAATCGGCCAGGTCGCCGACGACGAGCCCTACCAGGTGGAGATGACCGACGACTTCCAGCCGTGGCGGCGCAACGTCGACTTCCTGTGCTGTACCGAGACGCCGATCAAACCGCTGATCGAGCAGCTCGACTTCATCGAGGACAAAAGCCGCTGGGGATACAAGTTCAAGTTCGGGGTCTTTCGGATCGACGACCATGACCTGGACGTGATCCGCTCAGCCATGACGGCATAGGTCGCAGTCGCGTCGCTAGACCTTGTCAGGCCAGGTTCCTTGCGGATCAAGGCCAGGCCCGAGGCCTCGCGATTCGGGGGCGTCCCAGTCGTCCCAGCTGTCTTGGCGCCGATCTCGGGGGTCGATGATGCGGCGTCGTAGTTCGAGCAACAGCTCCTCGGTGGAAGCCTGCGACAACGCGTTGGGGTTCGTTGGCCGCAGTGCGTACCCCGGAGCCGGAGTGTTGTGGTTCGTCCGGCGCAGCGTGGGGACGAGCTCGTTGGGTTCGCCGCCGGCGAGGATGGTGTCGATGCTTCCGGGTGCCCAGGCCAGCTTGTTCTCCAACATGGCGTAGGTGCCCGCGCTGGCCTTGCGCACGCCGTGCTCGATGTCTGCCAGCGTGCGCACTGTGAGCTGCAGGCCGTTGGCGAGGTCGGTGCGGCTGCGGTAGCCGAGCGCGACGCGCCGGCTCACGATGTAGTGGCCGAGCCGTTCGAGAAGGCGTCGATCCATGCACGGATCATCGCGCACTGCGCTGGCCAAGTCGAGTAGCCATGCCCACTTTTATCCATGTAAAGCATGAATAGTGGAACCTATTTCCGCCGCACCCCCGCGGATCGGCTCAGACCTGGGGTGATGGTGGCGCCTGCGAGTCTCCTCCACCTTTTCCTTTGGAAAGGCCGACGACCTCCACCTGCGCCACTCCGGCGTCGCTGGTGAGCGAATCGTCTGACAGGACTTGCGCGGTCACGTCCGACAAACCGCAGCGTGCGTGCGGGACGTCCAGTTGAGGAAGTGAAGGGATCTGTTTACCGACTTGAACGGATGTTACCTACGCAACAGCGGTCAGACTTTCGTGATCCTTGACACAGTTGCCGACTATTTCCTACAGTTGCCTGCAATAGAGCAGCACTTACGCGGGAGACAGACTATGAACAAGTCGACTGGCGAGCACAGCGGCAAACGGGTCGACCCGTCGCTGGACACCACCGCGAGCGGCTTCGTCGCCGCCAACGTCGAGAAGTTCTGGTCACGGCCCGACCGTTACACGAGTGATGTGTATCGCCTCTTCATGGTCACCAGCGAAGGCGTGGACGGCGAGCATGTCGTACGAACGGTTTACGCCACCAGCGAAGACGACGCGCGCCAAGCACATCAGGAAAATTATGCAGACGAGACCATCCTGGCAGTTCAGGAATGAGCGCGGCCCGTCTCGCTGCATCTAGGCGATGGCTTGGTCCTTTAGCGCCTTCACTCGCCGCCATCGTTTCGATGTTGGCGCTGACGGCGCCGTCGGCTGCTGACGCGGCCACGGTCTACACGTTGGAAGGCGGTTTGGTCGGTGTCATGCCCGGCGCCAATTTCACCGCCGGTCAGCTGCGCGGCAATCACTGCAAGGAGCCGAATACCTGTCAGCATCTGCCGTACACCGCTCTGCCCGATGACAGCTTCGTCGACCAGGGCGCGACCAGCCTGCCCTCGGCGATCACCCGAAGCGACGGAGAGGTACTCGCGGTCGGGCACTCCGAAGGGTCGTGACCACCGAATTGCGGCGCTGACGTCGGTCGCGAAGTCGATCAAATCGAGTGTCGGTGGTGTCGCGACGCGGTTTCGTGGGCGCGGCGGACCGGACCAAAAGCCAGACGCAACCGACCGGATCAGGAACTGGCACGAACCGGGCAGCTGAACTGCATTCATCCGGCAATTGCCCACCCTCACAGGCTGAGTGGCCCTAGCTCTTAGCGGGACCGGGGCCACTCGACTTACCCGAAGCCTCGGGCAAGGAAACCGGACGCGGAAAAACTCCTCGTCCAATCTCATTTAGGAAAGCGACATGACAGTTCGCAAAGTAGTCGCAGGATCGGTTCTTGCCGCAGGTTTGGGTGTGGCCGGCATGCTCGGGGCAGGCACGGCCGCGGCGGGACCGGGCATTTCGATCGATCCCGGCACCGACGGCAAGGGCAGTTTCGGCCTAGGTGACCAGACGAAGACAGGTGCCACCGCCAAGGCCACCGAGGGCAACACCGCGTTCGCGGTCTCGTTGTTCTCCCCGGCGACCGCGACCGTGGGCGGGAACGCCAAGGGAAGCACGGCGGGTGCGGTGGGTATCTCCTCAGCCTCGGGAGCGTCTTCGGAAATCACCGGTAACGTCAAGGGTGGCGGTGCCTACACTCTCGACGGCCATACCAAGATGGCCGGGAACGCCAACGGTACTCAGGTGTTCAACGTCTACAGCAACGTCGCCGCCGCCGGCCAGGCCGGGGCCAGCACGACACTCGCGGTCTGTGGAACGCAGGTGACGGCGCAGGCAGCACATGTCACCGTCTCGAAGGGCTGCAACAACTAGTCCGCATGCGAGTGAGTGGGGGTGGGGAGTCTTAGGGACTCCCCATTCTGCTGTGACACAGCCAATGTTTTCTGTCTAGTGATGCTTCGTTCGGCCCCGAGCTGAACTCCACGTCCGTATTTGAACCAGAGCGCTACTGTGGTCAGGTGAGCAATACCGATACCGCGCCCGCCGAAGTGGCTTGTGCGCCATCGTCTTTCACCGGCGTGCTACATCCGCGGGAAGTGCCGCTGGGCGGCCCGCGTGCCATCCGCGTGCGACGAACCCTGCCGCAGCGGGAGCGGTCGCTGATCGGGGCGTGGTGCTTCGCCGACCACTACGGCCCGCATGATGTGGCCGACGGCGTTGGCATGGATGTGCCGCCGCACCCGCACACCGGGCTGCAGACCGTCAGCTGGCTGTTCGAGGGCGAGGTCGAGCACCGCGACAGCGCAGGCGTGCATGCCATGGTGCGGCCGGGTGAGCTCAACTTGATGACCGCAGGCGCCGGGATCTGTCATTCGGAGGTGTCCACCGACGCGACGACGATTCTGCACGGCGTTCAACTGTGGGTGGCACTCCCCGGCTCCTACCGCGGCACCCACCGCGACTTCGCCCACTACGCGCCCGAGCCCGTTCACGTGCCAGGGGCGGTGCTGCGCGTGTTCCTCGGCGAGCTTGCGGGTAGTCGGTCACCCGTGCACACCTTCACGCCGCTTCTCGGCGCGCAGATCGATCTCGATCCCGGCGCACGGGTGGACCTCGACGTCGACCCCGTCTTCGAGCACGGCGTGCTTCTCGACCGGGGCAGCCTCGACGCGGCGGGCTGCACACTCGGCGTCGCCGATATGGCCTTCCAGGGCACTGGGCGCGACGTCCTGGCGCTTCACAACACCGGCGACGGCCCGGCTCGTGCCGTTCTGATGGGCGGCCCGCCGTTCGATGAGCAGTTGGTGATGTGGTGGAACTTCGTCGGCCGCAGCCACGACGACATCGCCACCTACAGACGGCTGTGGGAGGGGCGCGACGACCGCTTCGGCGCCGTCGACGACTACCGCGGCGCAGTCACGCGCTTACCCGCACCGCCGCTTCCGAACGCCACCCTGCGACCACGCCCCAACCCGAAGGGAAACCGATGAGCCAGACCGACAAGACCGGAGCACCCACGACGGTCACCGCGCAAGCGGACCACTTCGCCATCGCGGTCGACGGCAAGGAGGTCGGCAAGGCCGAATTCCTCGACCGCGACGGCCGGCGCGTGTTCACCCACACCGAGGTCGACGAGAACTACGAAGGCCGCGGGCTGGCAACGATCCTCATCGGCGAAGCACTCAAGGAGACCCGCGACGCGGGCAAGCGCATCGTCGCCAAGTGTCAGATGGTCGCCGCCTACGTCGAGAAGCACGACGAGTTCAAGGACATCGTCGCAAATTAGGTCGGCTATCGTCTGTGCCGATGACGAGTCATGGCCAGGCGTTCTTCACCGCCGACGGGGACGTGCTGGTGCCCAGTCCGCTCGCGCGCGGGCCGTGGGGTTCGACGATCAGCGGCACCTATATCGGCGGCCTCCTGGGCCGGGCCGTCGAATCGTCGGGCGGCGACCCGGATCTGCAGCCGGCGCGGCTGACCGTCGACCTGCTGCGGCCCGTCGCACTGGCCGATTCCGTGCGGGTCGACACCAGCGTCGAACGCGAAGGCAGGCGGATTCGATTGGTGGACGCGACGATGCGGCAGAACGGCACTGTCGTCGCCCGCGCCAGCGCTCTGTTCCTGCGCCGCAGCGAACAACCGCCCGACGCCGCGTGGACCCTGCCGATCGAGATGCCGCCGCCGCCCACACAGCCGGCCGACGTGTCGGGCGACGTCACCATGGAGCTGTGGACCTACAGCGCCAACTCGGAGATGACTGCGCCGAGTCAGGATCTCAGCGAGTGGCGACACGGCGGCCAGAAGTACGCCTGGGTGCGCGACGTCAAACCGCTCGTCGACGGCGAAGTCGTCTCGCCGTTCGTCCGCGCCGCGATGGCGGGTGACGTGACGAGCTCGCTGACCCATTCCAGCGCAAGCGGTTTGAACTACATCAATGCCGACTACACGTTGACGCTGAGCCGGCTACCCGACGGCGAGTACATCGGTCTGGCCGGGTTGACCCACTACAGCCACGCCGGGGTCGCCACCGGGACCGCGACGCTTTTCGACCGCCTCGGCCCGATCGGCAGCGGGGTGGCCACCGGCCTCGTCAACCCGGGTTTTCGGCCGCCCAGCCGCGGCTGACGGGATTAGCGCGGTTTGAGGATGAAGACCGGGATGTCGCGGTCCGTCCACGACTTGTATGCGTCGAAGTCGGCATAGGCCTCGACCAGCTTCGGCCAGAGCCGGTCCTTTTCCTCCCGACTAGCGAGTACGGCGCGCACCGGCCGTCGGTCGCGACCGATCTCCACGTGCACGTCGGGGTCGGCTTTCAGGTTGTGGTACCACTGCGGGTTCTCGTCGCGGCCGCCCATCGACGCGACGACGATCACGTCGTCGCCATCGGTGATGTAGACGAGCGGAGAGGCGAACACCTTGCCGGACTTGCGGCCCTTGTGCTCGAGCAGCAGTGTGGGCACCGGCTTCTTCGCGCCCGCGCCGACGCGCCAATTGGCGCCGATCTTGCCGCCGCTCTTGCGATACACCCACACGTGCGCCCGGCCGGCATACCGCATGACCGTCTTGACGAACGGCGCGTTGAGCTGCTTGGGCTTCTTGTCTGCATCCATGTGATCAACCTAGGTACTGGGCGGTGCTGCCGCCGATCGGCATCGGGTCCATACCGAGCTTGCGATGGTCCCAGCTGCGGGTCCGGCCCGGCACCACCCGCACGCAGATGCGGTTGTGCATCATCGCGTCGACGAACGGACGCATCTCGTCGGTGTAGGGGCCGGTGTAGCGCTCCCAGACGCTTTTGCCCACGCGCAGATTGGTTTCGGGATCGTCGATGATCTCGGCGTGCCCGTCGATGGACACTCCGCGAAGCGTGTCGTAGCTCTGCCCGTCCTCGATCATCACGGTGATGGTCGGATCGCGCCGCAGGTTCACCGCCTTCTGCGACTTGGCCTTGGTTTCGAACCAGATCTCCCCGTCGACGACGGCGTACCACATCGCGACCAGGTGCGGCCGCCCGTCCGGCAGCACGGTGGCCATGGTGGCCGTGCGACTGCGTTCGACGAATTCGGCGATCTCGTCGTCCGACATGACGATCTTCGACCGTTCGTTTCTTCCCACGTCGAAGATACTTTCAGGTCCGTGCCGCGGTGACCGTCACCGGGATGCCGTTGAGCGCTCCGTTGCCGGACGGCTCGTCGATGAAGGTCGGCGGCGACAGCACGTTGGTGTTGACCCCGGGCGAGCCGTTCGCGATCGCCATCCGCGTGCCTTCCTTGCCGTGTCCCCAGCCGTGCGGCATCGACACCACGCCCCGCATGATCGCGTCGGTCACCTCGACCGGCACCTCGATGTGGCCGCCCGCGGAAGTCACCGTGACCAGGTCGCCGGTCTGCAACCCGCGGCGCTTGGCGTCGTCGTCGTGCATCAGCAGCGTGCAGCGATCCTTGCCCTTCATCAGCGGCCCCACGTTGTGCAGCCATGAGTTGTTCGACCGCAGATGCCGCCTGCTCACCAGGACGAGTTCGTCGGGGTCGCGGTCCAGCCGCGCCGCCAGCCGCGGCAGGTCGTCGAGCAGGTACTGCGGGGCCAGCCGGACCTTGCGGTCCGAGGTGCCGAGCACCTCGGGCACCTGCGGCACCATCGGCCCGAAGTTGATGCCGTTGGGCTGCGCCTTGAGCTTCTCGAGGGTCAGCCCGTCCGGGTTCTCGCCGTAGTGGTCGCCGAAAGGTCCTGTGCGCAAGGTGAAGTCGAGGATCCGCTCCGGCCCGCCGCGCTCGTAGAGTTTGCGGATCTCGGCGCCGTCGAGGCCTTTGGTGAACGCCATGTAGTCGAAGAAGCCGTCGTCGATGGCCGCGACGTCGACGTCCTCGGCGGGCACACCGGTACACAGGCCGGTCAACCTGATCAAGACCTCCCACTCCTCCGGTGCGTCGGGGTCGGGACGATCGAACACCGGCGCGGAGTAGTTGGCGATGCTGTTGACCGCGAAGTTGAGGATCAGGTCGTCGTGGTGCGGCTGCTCCAGCGGTGACGAGCCCGGCAGGATCACGTCGGCGTGCCGGGTGGTTTCGTTGAGCCACAGGTCGACGGCGATCATCGCGTCCAACGTGGGCAGCACCTCGTCGAGCTTGTGGCCTGCAGGCGTCGACAACACCGGATTGCCCGCGACGGTGATCAGCGCCTTGATCTGGCCCTCGCCAGGAGTGGCGATCTCCTCGGCCAGACACGACACCGGCACCTGGCCCAGCACCTCTTTGGCGCCGCGGACGCGGGCGCGGAACCGGCCGAACTCCGGGGCGCCGTCCTCGAGGCCCGGTATCGGCTGCACAGTGACCGACCACGCGGCGGCCCTCGGGAACATGCTGCCGCCCTCGACGTCGAAGTGGCCGGACAGGATGTTGACGACGTCGACGAGCCAGCTGGCCAGACTGCCGAACTCCTGGTTACACGTGCCGATCCGGCCGTAGACCACTGCGCGCGGGGTTGCGGCGAGTTCACGCGCCAGCTCCCGGATGCGCTCGGCGTCGATGTTCGTGACGGCCGCGACCCGCTCGGGTGACCAGTCTGCGGCCACCTCCCGCATCCGGTCCAGCCCGTCGAGGTGCGGCGCGAGGCCGCCCGGGTCGACGAGGTCCTCGGCGTACAGCGTGTGGGCGACGGCCATCAGCAGGGCGGCGTCGGTGCCCGGCCTGATCGGCAACCACTCGTCGGCGCGGGCGGCGGTGGCCGTGCGGACGGGGTCGATCACGATCACCTTGCCGCGCTTGCGGATTCCGTCGATGATGCCCATCACGTCGGGGGCTGCCAGCAGCGAGCCTTGAGACGCCGCAGGGTTGGCGCCCATCACGACGAGCAGGTCGGTGCGCTGCACGTCGGGCACCGGGAAAGTCCACCAGCCGCCGTACATCAGGTGCGACGACAGGTTCTTGGGCCACTGGTCGACGGTGCCCGGCGAGTAGCTCAGCGGGATGCCCGACATGCCGAGCAGCACACCGGTGTAGCGGCCCAGCGAGAACGAGTGCGCCAGCGGGTTGCCGGTGTAGCACGTCACCGCGCCGATGCCGTGCTGCTCGATGACGGGGGCGAGCAGTTCGGTGCAACGCCGGAACGCCGCCGCCCAGCTGACCTCCCGCCACCGGCCGTCGACCTTGACCATCGGGCGCCGGATGCGATCGGGATCGTCATGCAGGGCGCCGAGGGTCGCGCCCTTCGGGCAGATGTGGCCGCGGCTCCAGGTGTCGTCGCGGTTGCCGCGGATGCTCGCGACTCTGCCGTCCGCCACCTGAATCTCCAAGCCGCACATGGCTTCACAGAGTGGGCAGGTGTACAGGTGCCTACCGTCTTCGCCCGTCGCGGCAACCGGTTTCGTCTGTCCCGACGTCATCGAGGCCTCCATTCCCGCCCGCGAAATAGCATTCCTGGTCGCGATTTTCGGCCGAACGACAGCCGGGAATGCTATTTCGCGTTAGACGTGACACACTGTAACGACAAATCGGCGCGAGGGGAACGGAATGGTGAGCCCGACGCGACACCGACGGCAGGGCTCGCGCCGCGATCCCGCCATCGACGAGGCCGTGCTGAGGGCAACCAGGAGTCTGCTGGTCGAGCGCGGCTACTCGGCGACGACGATCGACCTGATCGCCGCCACCGCCGGGGTGAGCAGGCCCGCCGTGTACCGCCGCTGGAGTTCCAAGGCGCAACTGGTGCACGAGGCCGTCTTCCCCGACCTCGGCCCGCAGCGCCAGGAGGACGACTTCATCGCCGAGATCGCCCGGCTGTGCGCCGGTGCCGTCCGGATGTATCGCGAACCGGCTGTACGCGAGGCGATCCCCGGCCTGATGGTCGACCTGCGCAGCGACCGGCGACTGCGCCGGGTGATCAGCGACCGCTTGGAGGCCGCCGCCCGCAGCCAGCTCGCCGCCAGAGTCGACGAAGCGGCCGCCGCCGGCGTGGCACGCAACGGCATCAGCGCTGACACGCTGATGGACATGATCGCCGGCGCCGCCTGGTATGCGGTGTGCGTGCGCCACGTGACGAACACCGACCGCGCCGCCGAGGAGTTGACCGATCTCGTTCTGAACGGTGTGCTGAGCACGTGCTCACCGCGCACATGAGGAGCGACAGTGTTGAGAGACATCCGGGAGCTGACCAACGACCCCGAGGCGTACGCCGCCGAACTGCGCAGGCGCTGGGGAGGGCTGTTGAGCTACCGCTACATCGGCCGCTTCCACGCCTCGATGGACAACGGTCCCGCCGATGAGACGGTGACGCTGCGCCGCGACATGCGCAATCCAACCGGCGGGCTGCTGCTCGCGGTGCTCGGCATCGCGTCACCGGACAGCGGCGGCGTCTCCGACCTGGAGGCCGTGCCGAACCCGGTCATCCACTCCTGTCAGCTCCTCGACCCGGGCCGCGATGTGAGCCGCATCGAGATCAAGACCGAGGTGCTCAAGCAGGGCCGGCAGATGGCCTACAGCCGCTCGACCATCGTCGACGCCGACGATCCCGGCCGGGTACTCGCGTTGACCGAAGGGCAGGGCGTCAGCATCGGCCTCCCGCCCGAGGGGCTGCAGAAGATGGAGCACGTCCCGCTCGAGGTCGTCGACTCCCCCGACCTGCCCCCGCTGTGGCAGGCGTTCGGCGGCGCCTGCCGACCCGACGGCCACTGGGTGCTGCCCGAGCTGTCGGTCGAGGTGGCCTCGCCCGATGCCGCGCTGCACATCGGACCGCAGTTCGCGATCCTCGAGGCCGCGGCGTTCGACGTCGCGGCCGGCGCGGTCGGCACCGACCGACTGCAGGGCACGTCGTCGCACGTGATGTTTCTCGCGCGCGGAAAGGTCGGGCCGTTCCGCGTCGAGGCGCGGCCCGTCGTCGGCGCCGACGGCACCGTCGCCGCCCGCGCGGTGCTGCACGACGAAGGTAACGGTGACAAGGCGATCACCGCGGCGTCTTACGTGTTCGATTGCGGCACAGCCGCTTACGGCTAGGGGCATACTGACTTCGATGAGCGACGCAGAGTCCACGACGTGGAGCAGTGGCGCGGCCAGGCGCATCATCGCCGTGCTGCTCCTCGTCGCTCCGCTGGAACAAGTGGGCTTCGACATCTACACGCCCGCCATGCCCAAGATCGCGGAACACTTCGCGGCGACGAACACCCTCGTCCAGAACACCGCGACCGTCTACGTGCTCGGTATGGCGCTGGTGGTGGTGCCAGTCGGCACCATCGCCGATGCGGTCGGGCGAAAGCGCGTGCTGCTCAGCGGATTGGCGTTGATGCTGCTGACCAGCATCGGCCTCGCACTGGCCGACAGCATGCTGCTGATGTTGGTGCTGCGCTTCGTCCAGGGGTTCGGCGCGGGAACGTGTCTGCTGCTGGCCGCCACCATGGCTGCTGACTGCTTCCGCGGCGCCAAGTTGGTGTCGGTGCTGGGGATGCTCGGTGCTGCATGGGGCGCGGCGCCGGTCCTCGCTCCTGCGGTCGGTGGCTTCATCGTGTCGTCGCATTCCTGGCGGCTCGTCTTCGTGGTGCTGGCCGCGACGGTAGCGGCGGTCACTGTGCTGGTGGCCGTCGCGCTGCCGGAGACGCTGCAACCACAACACCGCGCACCGGTCGACGTGCGCGCGGCGGCCGGTGTGTTGGGTCAGGCACTCCGCCATCCCGCCTTCGTCGGGTTCACGGCCATGTTCGGTCTGGTGGGAGCGGCCCAGACGGCATTCGGTGTCGCCGGGCCCTTCCTCTATCAGGTCGGTCTCGGGTTTTCCCCTGCCGCTTACGGTTTCATCGCCCTCGCCGTCGGTGCGGCCAACTTCGTCGGCGCGGCGACCTGCGGCGCGTTGGCGCAGCGGACCACGACACGGCGGCTCGCAATGGCCGGTGCCGCAGTGCTCGCGTCGGGCGGCGCCGTCATGATCGCCTCGGCGCAACTCGTCGGGGTGAGTGCGGTGTTCATCACCGCGGGCGCCGGCCTGGCGATGCTGAGCACCGGGGTGCTCGACCCGCTGAGCAAGGGCCTCGCGATGGGCGTGTTCAGCCGCAACATCGGCTTGATCACGGGGTTGATCGGCACCGTCTGCTATGCCTCGATCACCGTATCGATGGCGCTGGTTGCGTGGCTGCCGGAGAAGTCACAGGCCCCGTTGGGCTGGCTCTACGTCGCCGTGGCGGCGGCCATCGCGACGCTGATGCTGGCGACGACCCCTAGGGCTCTCGAGGCGGTCGCGGGGCCCGACGAGGCCGCCGACGCCTGCTGCGCGCCGCGCTGCTACTTGAGACAACAAGGCCGCACACATGAAGAAAGCCACGGTCCGTCTCCGGACTCGTGACCTTCTCGGCTCGTCACAAATTGTGGGCGAAGGGGGACTTGAACCCCCACGTCCCGAAGGACACTGGCACCTGAAGCCAGCGCGTCTGCCATTCCGCCACTCGCCCCGACAACCGGGGGAGCCTATCAAACAAGGCGCCCCGAGCCCCAACCCAGGTGATCCGGTCCGCAGGCCCGCCACCAGCACCGCGACGATTCTCAGAGTTCTGTTGGTCCCGCATCGGCGCGCTGGCCCGATACCATGCATGTGACAGGTGTGGTTGTGCGACACGCGGGTATCGAGGAACGACGGACTACGGCGAGTGAGGCGGGCGAACAGATGGGTCTTGTCGACCGCATCGAGCGCAAGCTTGAGTCGACCGTGGGCGACGCGTTCGCGCGGGTGTTCGGCGGATCGATCGTGCCGCAAGAGGTCGAGGCCATGCTGCACCGGGAAGCCGACGCCGGTGTACGGGAATTGGCGGGCGGCAGGATTTTGGCGCCGAACGACTACGTCATTACCCTCAGCGAGACCGACTACCAGAAGGTGAGCGCCGACCCGGACCTGACTTCGGCCACTTTTGCCCGGCACTTGGAGGGTTACATCCATGAGCAGGGGTGGCAAACGTATGGTGATGTGGTCGTTAGATTCGAGCAGTCAGCGAACCTGCATACCGGACAGTTTCGCGCTCGTGGTGCCGTCAACCCCGACTCCACCACCGGCGAACCCGCCCCAGCACGACGAGACCGCGCGTACACCGCAGAACCAGGAGTACAACCGATGACCGACAACCCGAGTTACCGCGCAGGCCAGGGACAGGGGCGGCCGGACGACTACTACGACGACCGCTACGGGCGCCCGGAAGACCGCGACAGCGGCCAGGATCCACGCGGTCAATACCCACCGGACCAGCGCGGATACCCGCCGCCGGCCGATCCCGGCTACGGCCAGCGGCCCGGTTACCCCGACCAGGGCGGCTATCCGGAGCAGGGCGGGGCCTACCCGGAGCAGGGCGGCTATCCGGAGCAGGGCGGCGGCTACCCGCCTCAGCAGTACGAGCAGCGACCACCGGCCGGCCACGGCCCCCCGCCGCAGGGTGGCGGCTACCCCGACCAGGGCGGTTACCGTCCGCCCCCCGGCGGCGGGTACCCGCCTCCAGGCGGCCAGCCGGGCTACGGCGGCGACTATGCAGGCGGCGACTATGGCCGCCCGCCTGCTCCGCCGCGTCAAGAGGATTACGGTCGCCCCCCCGGCGGCGGCTACCCGGACCAGGGCGGGTACCCCGACCAGGGCGGCGGCTACCCGGACCAGGGCTACGGCGGTCAGCAGTACGGCCGCCAGGACTACGGCCAGCCCGACTACGGCCGCTACGGTGAGCCCGCGGCCGCAGGCGGTGCCGGTTACGCCGACCCGGGTTACGGCGAGCCGGCCGCAGGCGGCTACGACTATGGTCCCCCCGCTGGTGCGGCTGCCGGCGGCTACGGCGGCGGATACGGCCAGCCCGACTATCCGGCCGGCGGCGCCACCGTCACGCTTCAGCTCGACGACGGCAGCGGGCGCACCTATCAGCTGCGCGAGGGCGCCAACGTGATCGGCCGTGGCCAGGACGCACAGTTCCGGCTGCCCGACACCGGCGTCTCGCGCCGGCATCTGGAGATCAGATGGGACGGCCAGGTCGCGCTGCTGGCCGACCTCAACTCCACCAACGGCACCACGGTGAACAACGCGCCGGTGCAGGAGTGGCAGTTGGCCGACGGTGACGTGATACGGCTCGGGCACTCCGAGATCGTCGTCCGCGTCCACTGAGAGTCCCGGCCGATCACAGCACGGGCACAAGCTCTCAGCTTCCCGCTCACGCTGCAGCCTGCCCAAGTATCGTGACGATGCCGAAGTTCACCGCGCGGCCGGGTGGCGCGGTGGACACTGCACTGGCTGTGCTGGCGGCACGGCAGGACCGGGGCGGAGAGGACGTCGGATGCAGGGATTAGTGCTGCAGCTGACGCGCGTCGGATTCCTGCTGCTGCTGTGGCTGTTCATCTGGTCGGTGTTGCGGATCCTGCGCACCGACATCTACGCCCCGACCGGTGCGGTGATGGTCCGGCGCGGGCTCGCGCTGCGCGGGTCGCTGCTGCCGTCGCGGCAGAAGCGCCATACCGCGCGCACCCTGGTGGTGACCGACGGCGCGTTGGCGGGCACCCGCATCACTCTGGGCAGCCAGCCGGTGCTGATCGGCCGCGCCGACGACTCCACCCTGGTGCTGACCGACGATTATGCGTCGACGCGGCACGCCCGGCTGTCGCAGCGGGGTTCGGAATGGTATGTGGAAGACCTAGGATCGACCAACGGCACATACCTCGACAGGGCGAAGGTGACTACGGCGGTAAGGGTTCCACTGGGCACGCCGGTTCGAATCGGCAAAACGGCAATCGAGCTGCGGCCGTGACACCGCGCACGCGAGGAGCGAAATGACCCCGCGCACGCGAGGAGCGAAATGACCCCGCGCACGCGAGGAGCGCAATGACACTTGTGCTTCGTTACGCTGCGCGCAGCGACCGGGGCCTGGTCCGGGCCAACAACGAGGATTCGGTGTACGCGGGCGCGCGCCTGCTGGCACTGGCCGACGGCATGGGAGGCCACGCAGCCGGTGAGGTTGCCTCCCAACTGGTGATCGCGGCGCTGGCACACCTCGACGACGACGAGCCGGGCGGCGATCTGCTGTCGAAGCTCGACTCGGCTGTCCGCGAGGGCAACTCCGCGATCGCCGCGCACGTCGAAGCAGACCCGGAACTCGACGGCATGGGCACCACGCTCACCGCAATCCTGTTCGACGGCAACAGACTTGGGCTGGTGCACATCGGAGACTCACGCGGCTATCTGCTGCGCGACGGCGAGCTGGCGCAGATAACCAAGGACGACACGTTTGTCCAGACGCTGGTCGACGAGGGCCGGATCACCGCCGAGGAGGCGCACAGCCATCCGCAGCGCTCGTTGATCATGCGGGCGCTGACCGGACACGAAGTCGAGCCGACGCTGATCATGCGGGAAGCCCGTGCGGGCGATCGCTATCTGCTGTGCTCCGACGGGCTGTCCGATCCGGTCAGCCACGACACCATTCTCGACGCTCTGCAGATTCCGGATGTGGCGGAAAGTGCCGACCGTCTCATCGAACTCGCGCTGCGCGGCGGCGGCCCCGACAACGTCACCGTGGTCGTCGCCGACGTCATCGATTACGACTACGGCCAGACCCAACCGATCCTCGCCGGCGCGGTTTCCGGTGACGACGACCAGGCTGCCCCGCCCGACACCGCCGCAGGGCGCGCATCGGCGTTCAACCCGCGCCGCAACGAGGCGAAACGTGTTGTGGCGCAACCAGAAGAGGTCCCGCCGAAGCCGCGGTCGCGGCGCAAGATGCTCATCGCGGCGGTGATCGTCGTCCTGATCGTGCTGGTCGGGCTGGCCGTCGGCAGGGAGATCATCCGAAACAACTACTACGTCACCCAGCATGCCGGCACCGTGTCGATCATGCGCGGCGTTCAGGGTTCCTTTCTCGGAATACAGCTCCAGGAGCCCTATCTGCTGGGCTGCTTGAACGACCGTAATGACTTGTCGCTCATCAGCGCCGGGCAGTCACGGGACAACCTGGACTGCCGAATGCTCGACGTCAACGACATGCGCCCGTCGGAGCGCGCACAGATCATCGCGGGGCTGCCTTCGGGCAGCCTCGACAACGCCATCGGTCAGATCGAGGAGCTCGCGCGCAGCTCGGTGCTGCCGACGTGTCCTACGCGCACCCCTCCGCCGCCCACTCCGACCGCTGCACCGCCGGCCCCGACGCCCACGCCGTCGGCATCACCGGGCTCGGCACCAACGCCGACCGGTCCCAACACGCCTTCGGCAAGCCCGCCTCGCGGACCACTTCCCGGTCCGGCGCCGGAGGCGCCTACGACGGTGACCGCTCCCCCGTCGCCGACCGTCACCGCCCTGCCGCCGCCGCCCTCCGAGCCGGGCAAGACCTGCCGAACGGTGTCATGACGACACAGCCCCAGCCGCCCGTCACGGTAATGCCGCCGCTGCCCAACCGGCGCAATGCCGAGCTCGTCCTGCTGGGGTTCGCCACGGTCATCACCACCGTCGCTCTGCTGATCGTGGAGGCCAACCAGGAGCAGGGCCTGAGTTGGGACCTGGCGTCCTACACGCTTGCCTACATCGCGCTGTTCGCCGGCGCACACCTGACGATCCGGCGCTTCGCGCCCTACGCCGACCCGGTGCTGCTGCCGGTGGTGGCATTGCTGAACGGCCTGGGACTGGTGATGATCCACCGCCTGGACCTGGCTGCGGGCGACGTCACCTCCGGCGGCATGCGGGGGCCCAGTGCTAATCAACAGATGCTGTGGACCCTCGTCGGGGTCGTCGCGTTCTCCCTTGTGGTGGCCTTTCTGCACGACCATCGGATGCTGGCGCGCTACGGCTACGTGTGTGGCGCGGTCGGCCTGGTACTGCTGGCGATCCCCGCGGTGCTGCCGCGGTCGATGTCCGAGCAGAACGGCGCAAAAATCTGGATCGAGTTGCCGGGCTTCTCGATTCAGCCCGCCGAATTCTCCAAGATCCTGCTGCTGATCTTCTTCGCAGCGGTGCTGGTGTCCAAGCGCAGCGTGTTCACCAGCGCCGGTAAACACGTGCTCGGCATGGACCTGCCGCGGCCCCGCGACCTGGCGCCTCTGCTCGCGGCGTGGATCATGTCGGTCGGCGTGATGATCTTCGAAAAGGACCTCGGCACTTCGCTTTTGCTCTACGCGTCGTTCCTGGTGCTGGTGTACGTGGCCACCGAGCGGTTCAGCTGGGTCGTCATCGGCCTCGCGCTGTTCGCGGCGGGAAGCGTTGCGGCGTATTACATTTTCGCCCACGTGCAGACGCGGGTGCAGAACTGGTTGGACCCGTTCGCCGATCCCGACGGCGCCGGCTATCAGATGGTGCAGTCGCTGTTCAGCTTCGCCACCGGCGGGATCTTCGGCACCGGTCTGGGCAACGGCCAGCCCGGCGTGGTGCCCGCGGCGTCGACGGACTTCATCATCGCCGCGGTCGGCGAGGAACTCGGGCTGGTCGGGCTGGCGGGCGTGCTGATGCTGTACACCATCGTGATCATCCGCGGCCTGCGAACCGCGATCGCGGTGCGCGACAGCTTCGGCAAGCTGCTGGCCGCAGGCCTGGCGTCGACGCTTGCCATCCAGTTGTTCATCGTCGTCGGCGGCGTGACCAAGCTGATCCCACTGACGGGCCTGACGACTCCGTGGATGTCCTACGGCGGTTCGTCGCTCATCGCGAACTACGTATTGCTGGCGATCCTGATCCGCATCTCGCACGCCGCCCGGCGCCCGATCGTCACCCGGCCGCCCAACAAGTCGCCGATCGCATCGGCGAGCACCGAGGTGATCGAGCGCGTATGAACACCTCGCTGCGCCGGATCTCGCTGATGATCATGGTCCTGATCGTGCTGTTGCTGGCCAATGCCACGTTGACGCAGGTCTTCACCGCCGACGGCCTGCGCGCTGACCCCCGTAACCAGCGTGTGCTGCTCGACGAGTACTCCCGTCAGCGCGGCCAGATCTCGGCGGGCGGCCAGCTGCTCGCGTACTCGGTGTCGACCGACGGCCGGTTCCGCTACCTGCGCGTCTATCCGAACCCGTTCACCTACGCTCCGGTCACCGGGTTCTACTCGCTGCGGTTCTCCAGCACCGGTCTGGAACGCGCGGAGGACACCATCCTCAACGGCTCCGACGAACGGCTGTTCGGCCGCCGCCTGGCCGACTTCTTCACCGGCCGCGATCCCCGCGGCGGCAATGTGGCGACCACGATCAACCCCCGGGTGCAGCAGGCGGCGTGGGATGCGATGCAGGGCGGCTGCAACGGGCCGTGCACCGGCGCGGTCGTCGCACTCGAGCCGTCGTCGGGGAAGATCCTGGCAATGGTCTCGGCGCCGTCATACGACCCCAACCTGTTGGCCAGCCACGACCTGAACGAGCAGTCCGATGCCTGGCAGCAGCTGCGAGACAACCCGGGTAACCCGCTGCTCAACCGCGCGATCTCGGAGACCTATCCGCCGGGCTCGACGTTCAAGGTGATCACCACCGCCGCGGCTCTGCAGAGCGGTGCCAACCCGGACACCCAGTTGCCCTCGGCCGCCCGCATCCCGCTGCCTGACAGCACCGCGACGCTGGAGAACTTCGGCGGCGCGACGTGCGGCGGCGGCCCGTCGGCCCCTCTGCGCCTCGCGTTCGCGAAGTCGTGCAACACCGCTTTTGTCCAGCTCGGCATCAACACCGGTGCCGACGCACTGAAATCCACCGCGCAGGCCTTCGGCCTCGACGACAGCCCCGCGCCGATACCGCTTCAGGTCGCCGAGTCCACCGTCGGCCCGATCAGCGACGGTGCCGCCCTGGGGATGTCGAGCATCGGCCAGAAGGACGTCGCGCTCACACCGCTGCAGAACGCGCTGGTGGCCGCCACCATCGCGAACAAAGGGGTCTTGATGCAGCCGTACCTGGTCGACAGGCTCAAGGGGCCCGACCTGTCGAACATCGCGACGACAGCTCCGCAAGAACAGCGCCGTGCGGTGTCCGGGCAGGTCGCCGATACACTTACTGACTTGATGGTCGACGCCGAGCAGGTGACACAGCAGAAGGGAGCCATCGCCGGCGTGCAGATCGCATCGAAGACAGGGACAGCGGAGCACGGGACCGACCCGCGCAACACCCCGCCGCACGCGTGGTACATCGCATTCGCACCTGCCCGCGCCCCGAAGGTGGCGGTCGCGGTGCTGGTGGAAAACGGCGGTAACCGACTGTCGGCGACGGGCGGCGCGCTGGCCGCGCCGATCGGCAGGGCCACCATCGCGGCCGCTTTGCGGGAGGGCACATGAGCCCGCACTGTGCACACATGGGAGTCGAGCCATGAGCCCCCGCGTTGGTGTGACGTTGTCGGGCCGCTATCGCCTGCAGCGGCTGATCGCGACCGGCGGAATGGGTCAGGTCTGGGAAGCGGTCGACTCGCGCCTCGGTCGCCGGGTGGCGGTCAAGGTGCTCAAGGCCGAGTTCTCCTCGGACCCGGAGTTCGTCGAGCGCTTCCGCGCGGAGGCTCGCACTGTCGCGATGCTCAACCATCCCGGGATCGCCAGCGTCTACGACTACGGCGAAACCGACATGGACGGCGAAGGCCGCACCGCCTACCTGGTGATGGAACTGATCAACGGCGAGCCGCTGAACTCCGTGCTCAAGCGCACGGGCCGGCTGTCGCTGCGCCACTCGCTGGACATGCTCGAGCAGACCGGCCGAGCGCTGCAGGTCGCCCACTCCGCAGGGCTGGTGCACCGCGACGTCAAGCCGGGCAACATCCTGATCACGCCCACCGGGCAGGTGAAGCTCACCGACTTCGGCATCGCGAAGGCCGTCGACGCGGCGCCCGTCACGCAAACCGGCATGGTGATGGGTACCGCCCAGTACATCGCACCCGAGCAGGCGCTGGGCCATGACGCAACCGCCGCAAGCGACGTGTACGCGTTGGGAGTCGTTGGCTACGAAGCAGTTTCGGGTAAGCGCCCGTTCACCGGCGACGGCGCCTTGACCGTGGCGATGAAACACATCAAGGAGACCCCTCAGCCGCTGCCTGCCGACCTGCCGCCCAATGTGCGCGAGCTGATCGAGATCACCCTGGTGAAGAACCCCGGCATGCGGTACCGCTCCGGCGGCCCGTTCGCCGATGCGGTGGCCGCAGTGCGGGCCGGCCGCCGGCCACCGCGGCCGAACGCCGCGCCGACGATCGGACGCGCGGCGCCCACCGCCGTCGGGTCCGCCCCGCAGAGCGCCGCCATGACCGCGCGCGGGCCGGCGACTGCTGCCCGCGCCAGGCCCGTCACCGGCGGACACCGGCCGCCGCCGCCCCGGCGGACCTTCTCGTCGGGTCAGCGGGCGCTGCTGTGGGCCGCGGGCGTGCTGGGCGCGCTCGCCATCGCGATCGCGATCCTGATCGTGCTCAACGCCCAGGACAAGAAGGACCGGGAGTCACCGCCTCCGACGATCACCGACACCGTCACCCAGACCACCCCGCAGGGCGCTCCGCCGCTGTTCACGGTGCCGGATTGGACCGACGAGGGGTCGATCGGCCATCGTGGAGAACAAATCGGGGTACACCGACCGACCGCGATCGCGCCGTCCGCACCGATGCGGGCGGCGTCATCGGATCTAGAACAGACATTGGAATGACCACCCCGCAGCACCTGTCCGACCGCTATGAAATCGGCGAGATCCTCGGCTTCGGAGGCATGTCCGAAGTCCATCTCGCGCGCGATCTGCGCCTCCATCGAGACGTTGCGGTCAAGGTGCTGCGCGCGGACCTGGCCCGCGACCCGAGCTTCTATCTCCGGTTCCGGCGCGAAGCCCAGAACGCGGCGGCGCTGAACCACCCCGCGATCGTCGCGGTGTACGACACCGGCGAGGCGGAGACGCCGAACGGGCCGCTGCCCTACATCGTGATGGAGTACGTCGAAGGCGTCACGCTGCGCGACATCGTGCACAACGACGGGCCGATGCCGCCGAAGCGGGCGATAGAGACGATCGCCGACGCTTGCCAGGCACTCAACTTCAGCCATCAGCACGGCATCATCCACCGCGACGTCAAACCCGCGAACATCATGATCAGCAAGACGGGCGCGGTCAAGGTGATGGACTTCGGCATCGCCCGCGCGATCGCCGACGCGGGCAACAGCGTCACGCAGACGGCCGCGGTCATCGGCACCGCTCAGTACCTGTCTCCTGAGCAGGCCCGTGGCGAGAAGGTCGACGCCCGCTCCGACGTTTACTCGCTGGGCTGCGTGCTGTACGAGATCCTCACCGCCGAGCCGCCTTTCGTCGGTGACTCGCCGGTCGCGGTGGCCTACCAGCACGTCCGCGAAGATCCGGTTCCGCCGTCGCAACGCCACGAGGGCATCTCACCGGAGTTGGACGCCGTGGTGCTCAAGTCGCTGGCCAAGAACCCCGACAACCGGTACCAGACCGCGGCCGAGATGCGCGCCGACCTGATCCGGGTGCACAGCGGCGAGACGCCCGACGCGCCGAAGGTGTTCACCGACGCCGAACGCACCTCGCTGCTGGCGTCCACTGGTCCGATGGACCGGACACCACCGACCGAGCAGCTGGCCGCCCACCAACGCGGTTACGGGGACCGCGACCGCGGTCGGTCGGTCGGTCGATGGCTGGTCGCGGTTGCGGTGCTGGCCGTGCTGACCGTCGTGGTGACGATCGCGATCAACATGGTCGGCGGCAACACCCGCGCCGTGGCGGTGCCCGACGTGCGCGGTCAGGCGTCGGCCGACGCGGTCGTCGCGCTGCAGAACGCCGGCTTCAGGACCAAAACGGAGCAGAAGCCCGACTCGACCGTCGAAGTCGACCACGTGATCAGCACCGAACCGGAAGCCAGTTCACAGGTCGACGCGGGTGACGAGATCACCATCAAGGTGTCGACGGGTCCCGAGCAGCGCGAGATCCCCGACGTGTCCTCGCTGACGTACGCCGAGGCGGTCAAGAAGCTGACCGACGCGGGCTTCGGGCGCTTCAAGCAGGCGCCGTCGCCGTCGACGCCGGAGCTCAAGGATCGGGTCGTGGGCACCATCCCACCGGCCAACCAGACCTCGGCCATCACCAACGAGGTCACCATCGTGATCGGCTCGGGGCCGGAGAGTAAGCCGATTCCCGACGTCAAGGGCCAGACCGTCGACTCGGCTCAGCAGATTCTCAATGCCAGCGGATTCACCAAGTCGGTGCCCGTCGACGTGGACAGCCTGGAGACTGCGGGTCAGGTCCTCGGTACGAACCCGCCGACCGGGCAGACCACGCCCCTCGACACCGTGGTGCAGCTTCAGAGGTCACGCGGCAACCAGTTCACGATGCCCGATCTGCGGGGGCAGTTCTGGACCGACGCCGAGCCGCGGTTGCGGGCGCTGGGCTGGACCGGATTCCTCGACAAGGGCGCCGACGTGCGGGACAGCGGTCAGCGCACGAACGCGGTGGTCACGCAGAGCCCCTCGCCCGGCAGCACGGTGAACTTCGACGCGACGATCACGCTGGGCTTCGCTGCGTAGCTGCGCGCACCGTATTGGCGACCTCGTCCTCCAGAGTGCGCACGAGGGCTTCGGCGGGCGCCGGGCCGCAGTAGGCCAGCCAGTTCGCCAGCATCCGATGTCCGCCCTCCGTGAGGATCGACTCGGGGTGGAACTGCACGCCGTGAATGGGCAACTCGATGTGCCGCACGCCCATGATCACTCCGCCCTCGGTGCGGGCGGTGACCTCGAGTTCGGCGGGCACGGTGTCGGGCAGAATAGTCAGCGAGTGATACCGCGTCGCGGTGAATGGATCCGGAAGGCCTTGCAGCACACCGACATTGGCGTGGAATACCGTGCTGGTCTTGCCGTGCAATAGCTCCGGCGCCCGGTCGACAGTGCCACCGAACGCCACCCCGATCGCCTGGTGGCCCAGGCACACTCCGAGCAGCGGCGTCTTGGCTGCCGCGCAGGCGTTGACCAGTGGAATCGAGGCGCCGGCGCGCTCCGGCGTGCCCGGCCCGGGGCTCAACAGCACGCCGTCGAAGTCGTCGGCGGCTTTGGCGATGCCGGCGTCGGTCAGCAGGCGGTCGTCGTCGTTTCGCCACACCTGCGCGTGCACGCCGAGCTGACCCAGATACTGCACCAGGTTGAACACGAAGCTGTCGTAGTTGTCGACGACCAAGACCTGCATCAGGCCAGGCTACCGGAGGGATTTCGGCGTGTTTGGTTGCGCGCAGCGCAACAAATCACGCCGAAGGCACTGGTCAAGGGGCGCGCCTGGCCGCGTCTCGCCAGGCGGTCAGTACCCGATCGGACCCGCCGGCTTGGCGAACCGTAGCCGTAGCGGCTCGGTGTGGCCGACGAGGTCGACGGAAGCCTTCGGCTCCACCGAATAGCCGAGCCCGAACCGCACCACGTACTGCCTGTACAGCGTGACGAGTGGGGCCGCGGACAGTGCCGCCTGCATGGCGGCGGGGTCACCGATGGCGGTGATGACATACGGCGGGCTGTACGTTCGGCCGTTGAGCAGCAGAGTGTTACCCACGCATCGCGGGGCCGAGGTTCCGATGATCCGCTGATCCTGCATCTGGACGCCCTCGGCACCGCCGCTCCACAGCGCGTTCAGCACCGCCTGGATGTCCTGCTGGTGGACGACCAGGTCGTCGGGCGACGCGTCACGCGGAAACCGGCCGTTGGCGTCGCGCTGGGCGTCGGTGAGCGTGACGACGATGCCTTGCCCCCGAATCGGATCGAGGCCGGCGTCGGCGGCCAGGATGGCGTTGCGGCGCTGGATCGCGTTGAGCGCGGCGTCGGCACCCGGCGAACCGCCGTGGTGTGTGTCGATCTCGGTCACCAGGTCGTCGCGCTGGCCGCTGAGCCGATCGACCGATCGCTGCGCCTCCCTGACCAGGTCGACCAATCGAGGCGCGTCGCTGCGCCGGATCTCGCCGCCGTCGGAGACGCCGTGGGTGGCCGCCAGCAGCAGCCCGGCCAGAAGGCAGACCACCGGCACTCCGACCCGCCAAGCGGACGACCCCGGCGCGAACCGGAAACGAGCAGGCCCCGCCATCGGCCACTCCCCCGTCACATTATCTGTCTGCGGCAGACCTACGTTAACCTCATAGGTGCATCCCGCTTCATCGTCGCACCCGTGGCGCCGACTGTTTGTGAAGGTACCCATGCCCAAGTCGAAGGTCCGTAAAAAGAGCGACTTCACCGTCAACCCGGTGAGCCGCACCCCTGTCAAGGTAAAGGCCGGGCCGTCGAGCACCTGGTTCGTGGTTCTGTTCCTCGGGCTGATGGTGGTCGGCCTCGCCTGGCTGCTGGTGTTCCAGCTCGCGTCGTCGTCGATTCCGTTCCTCGCCGAACTCGGTCCGTGGAACTATGCAATTGCCTTTGCTTTCATGATCACCGGTCTGTTGCTGACAATGCGCTGGCGGTGACAGTCCCCTATGCCCTGATGAATTCATCCTGTACTGAGGGCGTTACCGTCCCGCAACCTCGCCGTCACCCAATCACATCGTTGTGATTCATCCCCATTGGGGATAGCACTTGTGGATAACCCTAAAAACCGGGGTAAAGGGGTATAGATTTCCTGTGCAGCAAACTGAGTGGAGCCCGCCTGCCGTTGCCGTCGCAGCGTGTGGCGCGTTGGGTCTGGTGATGGCTATCGCCGCTGTGACCCTGGTCACAGACGCTCCCGGCCGCGTCCTCGCGATCATTGCCGCCGCCGGACTCGTGCTGTTTGCAACCTTTTCATGGCGGGCGCGACCGAAGCTGGCAATCAGCGAAGGCGGCCTCACAATTCGCGGACCGCTGCGCGCAAACCACCTGACGCCGGCAGAGGTCAAGCTGATCAGGATCACCGAATTCCGTCGGATAGCCCGCAAAGTCAGGTTGCTCGAGATCGACACCACAGACGATCGGCTATTCGTGCTGACCCGGTGGGATCTTGGCGCCGACCCTCTGGTCGTGCTGGACGCGCTGACCGCGGCCGGACTGGCCGGCCGTCAAGCCTGACTCAGGAGACGGTGATCGACTCGATCACCACCGGCTCAGTGGGCCGGTCGCTGCGGTCAACCGATGTGGTGGCGATGGCGTCGACCACCTTCTGCGACTCCTCGTCGACGACCTCGCCGAAGATGGTGTGCCTGCGGTTCAGGTGCGGCGTCTTGCCGACCGTGATGAAGAACTGGGAGCCGTTGGTGCCCGGGCCCGCATTGGCCATCGCCAGCAGGTAGGGCTTGTCGAACTGCAGCTCGGGGTGGAACTCGTCGTCGAACTGGTAGCCCGGTCCGCCTCGGCCGGTGCCGGTCGGGTCGCCGCCCTGGATCATGAACCCATCGATCACCCGATGGAAGACGGCGCCGTCGTAGAACGGGCCGGAGGTGCCCCCGGAGGCGTTTTCGGCGCCGTAGTCCTTGTCGCCCTGCGCCAGTCCGACGAAGTTCGCGACGGTCTTGGGGGCATGGTTTCCGAACAGTGCGATCTTGATGTCACCACGGTTGGTGTGCAGGGTCGCGGTCGCTGTCTGAATGGGGCTCGTCACGAGAAGCCAGTCTGCCACGCGCGCTTGGCGTCGAACCCGGCACCGTTGTGTTGCCGTAGATGGCAGGCTGTTACCGAATGGAATCAGGGCCGCGAACGAGTGGGAGATGAGCATGAAGACGGACGCCCGGCTGAGCCCCGGACAACGGTTGTCGCGCGGGCTGAGGTATACCGCGGTAGGGCCCGTCGACGTCACCCGCGGGACGGTCGGGCTGAGCTGGCAGGGCGCCCACTCCGCCGCCATCGGCCTGCGTGAGCGGCTCGAGAGAAGCAGGCTCGCGAAGGACCTCGAGGATGCGCAGGGGGTCATTGCCGGCGAGATCGCCGCGGCGCAGGAAGTGCTCGCGAACCTGCCGCAGGTGATCGCCGATGCGCGCAAGCCCAAGCGGCGACCCCGGCCGCTCGTCCTGGCCGCTGCCGGTGTCGCGATGATCGGCGTTGGGGGAGTGGTGTTTTCGATCGTGCGCCGGTCGATGCAACCGGAGCCGTCGCCGCGGCCGCCGAGCGTGGAAGTCACGCCCAAGCCGTAGGTGACCCACCATGTCCACCGACACCATCAACGGAAATCCCTCGCGTCGACCTTCAAGCGCGCCCACTGTGGAAACGCAATCTGAGTTGGCGGTTGGGCGGGAAGCTGTTCACCACGAAGTCCGGCGCGACGATCTGGCGCAATGTCGTCGCGCCTGTGGAGGCACCGCTGATGAAGGCGTCGCGCGGGCGCGTCCGCGTCTCCTTCTCGGCTCGGTCGTCGTGTTGACGTCGATCGGTGCGCGCAGCGGCGAACGCCGGGCAATCCCACTGACGTATTTCACCGACGGCGCTGCCGTCATCTTGATCGCGTCCAACTACGGCGGCGCCCGGCATCCGGCGTGGTACCACAATCTGCTCGCGCATCCCCAGTGCGAGTTGCACCTCGGCACGTGCGGTGGTCGTTTCATCGCCGAAGAAGCACGCGGTTCTGACCGTGACCCGCTCTACGCCCTTGCCACCGACCGCCTCAATCAGGCCTTCGCGCTATACGGCGAGCGCAGCGGCGCCCGCACGATCCCCGTCATGCGGCTGAGGCCGTCGCAGCAAAATTCGTGGAGCCTAGGGGATTCGAACCCCTGACTTCTGCCTTGCAAAGGCAGCGCTCTACCAACTGAGCTAAGGCCCCGTTTCAGGAAGGTTGGTCGGCGGCTGCGTGCCACACGTCGATGCCACGTCGCGACCGCACCACGATTACCGCCAACGCCACCGCGGCGACCAGTAGAACCAGTCTCATGGTGACCCTTTCCGTGGGCCTAGGAGGACTCGAACCTCCGACCTCTTCGTTATCAGCGAAGCGCTCTAACCGCCTGAGCTATAGGCCCGTATCGCATGTGGCCGAGCGCCGAGATTACCGTAATCGCGACGCTTCACCCAAATGAGATCAATCGCGGTCGGCCAGCGTCACCTCGATGCCGCCGACGAGGTCGGTGGTCAGGTTGTAGACGAACACCCCCACCGTGGCCATCGCCGTCAGCAGCACGATGTTCACCAGCCCGATCAGCGCCGCACCGCCGAAGATGGTGCCGCTTGACACCAGCTCGCCACCCGCCTGCCCGCTGGCGCTGGTGAGCAGGTCCCCGACGTTGCTGTTGAGCTTGCTCCACACACCCATGCCACCAAGCACCAGGTAGAGGAATGCGACGGCGATCATCCAGACGAAGAACAGCGCGACCGACAGCACCAGCGACACCTTGAGCGCGCTCCACGGGTCGATCCGGCGAATCTGCATGCTCGCCCGAACCGGCCCGGTATGGGTGCGGTTGGCGACCTGCACGCGGCCGGGGGAGGGGGCGCGCACCGGCGGCTCACTGCGCTCGGGTGGTGCGGCCTTGCGCGGCGCCTGCCGCGCAACCCCGCCGGACAGGTCGGGCAGCTCGCTGGCGTACGCCTAATTCCCGGTCGGCTCGCTTCGCGCGGGCGCCGGGTCGGCCGGCTCCGCCGCCGTGGTCGACGACCCGCCGGAGATGAACCGGTTGATCCGGGCGTCCACGCCAGGGCCGTGGCCCGACGGGGCGCCGCCGCGATGAGGCTCGGGGCGGTTGGGCTCCCGCGGTGGGCGGGGCGGCTGGTTCTGTGCCGCCCTGGCCGCGGGCCCGCGTTGCCACGGTGGCACGTCGCCGCCGCGCCCCGGGGTGTTGCCCACGGAACCGGTTTCCGGGTCGTCGGGCAGGGAGCCATTGGCACTACCGTCGGCCGAGCGCGGATAACCCGCCTCGTTCGGTGAAGTCACTACGGCTCCTTACCGTCGGTCACGTCGCCGGGCCTACTCAACGACCTCGTCGGCGTCGCTCTCCTCTGCGTTGCGTGCGATCGCAATCAGTGTGTCGCCCTCTCCCAGGTTCATCAAGCGAACGCCCTTGGTCTGGCGTCCGGCTTTGCGAACCTGGCGCGCGGCGGTGCGGATGACGCCCCCGCCCGAGGTGATCGCGTAGAGCTCGGTTTCGTCATCGACTACCAGCGCTCCAACCAGGGTGCCACGTCGCTTGTCGAACTGAATCGTGAGCACCCCCTTGCCGCCGCGACCCTGCACCGGGTATTCCTCGATCGCCGTGCGCTTCGCATAGCCGCCCGACGTGGCTACCAGCAGGAATGTGTCGGCCTGCACGACATTCAGCGACAGCAGCACGTCGTCGGTGTTGAACCGCATGCCCTGCACCCCCGAGGTCGCCCGGCCCATCGGCCGCAGCGCCTCATCGGTTGCCGAGAAGCGGATCGACTGACCCTTGGCCGACACCAGCAACAGGTCGTCGTCGGCCGAGCACAACACCGCGCCGACGAGTTCGTCGCCGTCGCGCAGGTTCACCGCGACGATGCCGCCGGAACGGTTCGAGTCGAAGTCGGTCAGCTTGGTCTTCTTGACCAGCCCGTTGCGGGTGGCCAGCACCAGATAGGGCGCGTCCTCGTAGCTCTTGATCTGAATGACCTGTGCGATCCGCTCCTCGGGCTGGAAGGCCAGCAGGTTCGCCACGTGCTGGCCGCGCGCGATTCGGGACGCCTCGGGCAGGTCGTAGGCCTTGGCCCGGTACACCCGGCCCTGCGTGGTGAAGAACAGGATCCAGTCGTGGGTCGAGCAGACGAAGAAGTGGTTGACGATGTCGTCCTGCTTGAGCCCCGCACCCTGCACGCCCTTGCCGCCGCGCTTCTGGCTGCGGTACAGGTCGGTCTTCGTGCGCTTGGCGTAACCCGTTTCGGTGATCGTGACGACGACGTCCTCGCGGGCGATCAAGTCTTCGTCGCTGACCTCGCCGTCGGCCGCGATGATCTTGGTGCGGCGGTCGTCGCCGTACTTGTCGACCAGCTCGGCCAGCTCGTCGTGCACGATCGCGCGTTGGCGCTCCGGCTTGGCCAGGATGTCTTCCAGGTCGGCGATCTCGGCCTCGATCTTGGCCAGGTCGTCGACGATGCGCTGACGTTCCAGCGCGGCCAGCCTGCGCAGCTGCATGTCGAGGATCGCCTGCGCCTGGATCTCGTCGATGTCGAGGAGTTCGATCAGACCGGTGCGCGCGACGTCGACGGTTTCCGACGCCCGGATCAACGCGATCACCTCGTCGAGCGCGTCGAGCGCCTTGACCAGACCGCGCAGGATGTGGGCCCGCTCGTTGGCCTTGCGCAGCCGGTACGTGGTGCGCCGGACGATGACGTCGAGCTGGTGGTCGACGTAGTGGCGGATCAGCTGGTCCAGACGCAGCGTGCGCGGCACGCCGTCGACGATCGACAGCATGTTGGCGCCGAAGCTGGTCTGCAGCTGCGTGTGCTTGTAGAGGTTGTTCAGCACCACCTTGGCCACGGCGTCGCGCTTGAGCTCCACGACGATCCGCAGGCCGACCCGGTCGCTGGACTGGTCCTCGATGTTGGCGATGCCGGCCAGCTTGGCGTCCCGGACCTGCTCGGCGATCGAGGTGATGAAGTTGTCGTGGTTGACCTGATACGGCAGCTCGGTGATGACCAGCGAGGTGCGTCCCCGGGAGTCTTCCTCGATCTCGGCGACGCCGCGCATCCGGATCGACCCGCGGCCGGTGGTGTAGGTGTCGTTGATGCCCTGCGAGCCGACGATCAAGCCGTAGGTCGGAAAGTCGGGTCCCTTCACCCGCTGGGTGACCGCTTGCAGCGTCGCCTCCTCGTCGGCGTCGTGGTTCTCCAGACACCAGAACACCGCCTCGGCGAGCTCGCGCAGATTGTGCGGGGGCATGTTGGTGGCCATCCCGACCGCGATGCCGCCCGAGCCGTTGGCCAGCAGGTTGGGGAACCGGCTGGGCAGAACCGTCGGTTCCTGCACACGCCCGTCGTAGTTCGGGATGAAATCGACTGTCTCCTCGTCGATTTCGCGCAGCATCTCCATCGCCAACGGAGTCAGTCGCGCTTCGGTATATCTCATCGCGGCCGGTGGGTCGTTGCCCGGCGAGCCGAAGTTGCCCTGCCCGTCGACGAGCGGGTACCGCAGCGACCACGGCTGGGCCATCCGGACCAGGGTGTCGTAGATCGACGCGTCGCCGTGGGGGTGGTAGTTGCCCATCGTCTCTGCGACGGAACGCGCCGACTTCGCGTGGCTGCGGTCGGGCCGGAACCCCGAGTCGAACATCGCGTAGAGCACCCGCCGGTGCACCGGCTTGAGGCCGTCGCGCACCTCGGGCAGCGCACGGCCGACGATCACGCTCATCGCGTAGTCGATGTAGCTGCGCTGCATCTCCTGCTGGATGTCGACGGGCTCGACGCGATCTCCGGCTTCGTCGCCGGGCGGCAACGTGGTATCAGTCATGTGATTTCAGTCCTAGCTGGCGTTAAACATCAAGGAAGCGAACGTCTTTGGCGTTGCGGGTGATGAAGCTGCGCCTGGCTTCGACGTCCTCGCCCATCAAGATCGAGAACAGCTCGTCGGCGGCGGCGGCGTCATCCAGGGTGACCTGGCGCAGCACCCGCACCGACGGGTCCATCGTGGTCTCCCACAGTTCCTTGGCGTCCATCTCGCCGAGGCCCTTGTAGCGCTGGATGCCGTCGTCGACGTTGATCTTGCGGCCCGCCTTCTTGCCCGCCTCCAGCAGGCCGTCGCGCTCGCGGTCGGAATAGGCGAACTCCGGTTCGCTGCGCTGCCATTTCAGCTTGTAGAGCGGCGGTTGCGCCAGGAAGATGTGGCCGTTCTCGACCAGTGGCTTCATGAACCGGAACAGCAGCGTCAGCAGCAGCGTCGAGATGTGCTGCCCGTCGACGTCGGCGTCGGCCATCAGCACGATCTTGTGATAGCGCAACTTCGCGAGGTCGAATTCGTCGTGGATGCCGGTGCCCAGGGCGGTGATGATGGCCTGCACTTCGGTGTTCTTCAGCACCCGGTCGATGCGGGCCTTCTCGACGTTGATGATCTTGCCGCGCAACGGCAGGATCGCCTGGAACATCGAGTCGCGACCGCTCTTGGCCGAGCCGCCCGCGGAGTCGCCCTCCACCACGTACAGCTCGGACTTGCGCGGGTCGGTGGACCGGCAGTCGGCCAGCTTGCCCGGCAGTCCGCCGATGTCGGTGGCGCTCTTGCGCCGCACCAGCTCACGGGCTTTGCGAGCGGCCAGGCGCGCCTGCGCCGACGAGACCGCTTTGTTCACAACGGTTTTCGCTTCAGCCGGGTTCGCCTCGAACCAGTGGCTCAACTGCTCGTTGCAGATCTTCTGCACGAACGACTTCACCTCGGTGTTGCCCAGCTTGGTCTTGGTCTGGCCCTCGAACTGCGGTTCGGACACCTTCACCGAGAGCACCGCCGCCAAGCCCTCGCGGATGTCGTCGCCCGTGAGGTTCGGGTCTTTGTCCTTGAGCAGCTTCTTGTCCTTGGCGTACTTGTTGACCACGCTGGTCAGGGCCGCCCGGAACCCTTCTTCGTGGGTGCCGCCCTCATGGGTGTTGATGGTGTTGGCGAAGGTGTGCACCGACTCCGAATAGCCCGCGTTCCACTGCATCGCGACCTCTACTTCGTGGCCGGGGCCCTTGCCGTCGAAGTCGATGATGCTCTGCTGAATCGGCGTCTTGGTGCGGTTGATGTGCTTGACGTAGTCGACCAGTCCGCCGGGATAGTGGAAGGTGCGGTTCTTCGTCTTGTGCGGCGCCTTGGCCTCGGCCTCTTTCTCCTCCGCGGACTTCGGCGCTTCGGCGGTATCGCTGACGATCTCGTCGACCACTTCCTCGGCCGACACCCGCTCGTCGGACAGGGTGATGGTCAGGCCCTTGTTGAGAAAGGCCATCTCTTGCAGCCGGCGGGCGACTGTCTCGAAGTCGTAGTTGGTGGTCTCGAAGACGTTCGGGTCGGCCCAGTAACGCACCGTGGTGCCGGTCTTCTTGGTGGGGTCGCCCTGCTTGAGGGTGCCGGGCATCGCGCGGTCGTAGGACTGGAACCACTCGTACCCGTCGCGGCAGATGTCGACTTCCAAGCGGGTGGACAACGCGTTGACCACCGAGACCCCGACGCCGTGCAGGCCGCCGCTCACGGCGTAGCCGCTGTTCTCGCCGCCGAACTTACCGCCCGCGTGCAGCTGGGTCATCACCACGTCGACGGTCGGCGCGCCGCTCGCATGCATCTCGACGGGGATGCCGCGGCCGTCATCGGTGACCTCTACGCCACCGTCCTCGAGGATCCGCACGCCGACTTTCGTCGCGTAGCCGGCCATCGCCTCGTCGACGGCGTTGTCGACGACCTCCCACACCAGGTGATGCAGACCGCGCTCGCCGGTGGAGCCGATATACATGCCCGGGCGTTTGCGGACGGCCTCCAAACCCTCGAGTACGGTGATGGCCGAGGCGCCATATTCCTTCTTCTTAGAGGTGGACGCAGTCTTCTTAGCGGCAGGCACGATCGCCAGCATCCTTACTTCTCGACGGGGGTGGGGCTCTGGCGGTGTTGGTACCGCCGGCAAGTCACTGATTCAGTCTACCGGGGATCGGCGACAGGACCGACCCTGAGGCTGCGTTTCTGCACACCTATTTGGGTCACCTGTGGAATTTTTCGATCAATGGTGCGTCAGGACGCTTGAGAATGCCGGTCGTCGCGTTCTGGAAGCTCTCAGCCAATCGGTTCCGGCAGGCTCAGCCGTAGGTGTCGCGCGGACCGCGGCCGGCGATGTGGTAGCGGCCCTTGCGCCACGACGGGGCCACCGGGCCGACGATTTTCAACGACGTGACAACCCCGTCCCCGACGGCCGCGGCGATCTTGGCGAGTAGTTGCGCTTGCACCATGCGCAGTTGGGTTGCCCACGCCGTGGATTCGGCGGAAACGCTGAGCACGCCCTCCCGCAGAGCGGTAGGCGACGCGTGCGCGGCGATCTGCTCGCCGACGACCGTCTGCCACTGACCGAACACGGTGCCTTCGGCAACGCGGGGCGACCAGCCGCGATTCTTGGCCAGGTCGTGGGTGGCGGCGCCCAGCGTCTGCGGGTCCCTGCTGTCGGGGCCCGGCCCCGACCAGGTCCGTCGACGACCGGCGATCCGCCGCGGACCGGAGAAGGTGCGTCCGCGGCCGACGTCTTTGCCCTGGCTGCGGGCGACGCCCCTGGCCTCTTCGAGGGTGCGGCGCACCAGATCCATCCCGGCCAGCCCGGCGAGGTGCGCCGGGGGAGTGGGGGCGCTTTCGGTGACCTCGTCGTCGTTATCCATCGCCGCAGCTCACGCTTGCACCATCGAAACCGGGCCGCTGTCGTCGTCGCGCATGGTGACCTCGATTCTGCGCGCATCCCAGTCGCCGGGGATGTCGTCGGCGACGGCCGCAGTCACCAGCACCTGCTCGGCGGAAGCCGCCACAGCGGCCAGGGCACGGCGTCGCGCCGAATCCAGCTCGGCGAAAACGTCGTCGAGCAGCAGCACCGGATCGCCGCCTTCGGCGCGCAGCAACTCGTAGGCGGCCAGTCGCAACGCCAGCGCCATCGACCACGATTCGCCATGGCTGGCAAAGCCTTTCGCAATCTGGTCGCCCAGCCGGAGCTCCAAGTCGTCGCGATGCGGGCCGACGAGGCATACGCCCCGCTCGATCTCCGCGTCGCGGCGACGGGCGAGGGCGTCGAGCAGTGCGGCTTCGAAGAATTCGGCCGTCTCGTTCTGCCCGTCGATTTGTTCGACCTTGCTGCGATAGTGAATCGACGCCGGCCGAGACGCCGGTGCCAGCAGCTGGTAGGCCTTCTCCACCTCCGGGTTGAGCTCGTTGACCAATTCGATTCTGGCCGCGATCAGCTGCGCCCCGTGCGCGGCCAGGTGACCGTCCCAGACGTCGAGGGTGTCGAAGACGCTGCGATCCCCGCGGTGCCGCGCGCCCGCGGCGGTCTTCAGTAGCGCCGTGCGCTGTCGCAACACCTTGTCGTAGTCGGCGCGCACCCCGCCGATCCTCGGCCGCCGGGTGGTGGCCAGTTCGTCGAGATAGCGCCGGCGCTCCGCCGGGTCGCCGCGCACCAGCGCCAGATCCTCGGGCGCGAACAGCACCGCCCGCAGCACGCCCAGCACTTCGCGTGCGGTGCGGACCGGCGAGCGGTTGAGCCGCGCCTTGTTCGCGCGCCCGGCCATCACCTCGAGGTCGACCGCCAGCTCGCGACCCTCGTTCACCACGATCGTCGAGATGATCGCCCGGTCGGCCCCGACCCGCAGCAGCGGCGCGTCGGAGGCCACCCGGTGAGAGCCGAGTGTCGACGAATACCAAAGTGCCTCAACGAGATTCGTCTTGCCGTAGCCGTTCGGAGCGATGAACACGGTTCTGCCGGGCTCGAGGTCGAGGTCGACTCTGGCCCATGATCGGAAATCCTGCAGCGCCAGGTGCCGAACGTACAACCGACTATCCAGACTCGCTGATCCGCTTCACCGCGTGGCCGCCAAACTGGTTGCGCAGCGCCGCTACCGCCTTCATGGTCGGCGAATCGTCCTGACGGGACAGGAAGCGCGCGAAGAGCGCCGCCGCGATGGCCGGCACGGGCACACGCAGCCGAATCGCCTCTTCGACGGTCCACCTGCCCTCGCCGGAGTCTTCTGCGTATCCCGAGATCTCCTTGAGGCCCGGGTCCTCTTTCAGTGCCTTGGCCAGCAACTGCTGCAGCCACGAGCGGACCACCGTGCCGTTGGTCCAGGCCTGGTAGACCGCCTGCGGATCCGTGATCAGCTTTTCGGCTGCGAGCACCTCGTACCCTTCGGCGTAGGCCGTCATCAGCGCGTACTCGATACCGTTGTGCACCATCTTCGCGAAGTGTCCGGCGCCGACGGGGCCCGCGTGTACGAAGCCGTCTTCCCGCGGGCCTGGAGGACGCAGCGTGTCGAAGATCGGCAGCGCGCGTTCGACGTCGGCGTCGCTGCCGCCGACCATCAGCCCGTAACCCTCCTTGCCGCCCCAGACGCCGCCCGACACACCGGCGTCGATGAACGCAACGCCCTTCTCGTCCAACAATTTCGCGCGTGGCTCGGCGTCGGTGTAACGGGAGTTGCCGCCATCGATGACGAGGTCGCCTTCGGACAACACCTCGGCCAGATCGGTGATCGTCTCGTCGGTGATGGACCCGGAGGGCACCATCACCCACACCACCCGCGGTGGTTTCAGCGCCTCGGCGAGCGCCGCGAGCGTCGGCACGTCGGTGACCTCCGGACGCGGGTCGTAACCGACCACTTCATGCCCGTCGCCCCGGAGGCGTTCGCGCATGTTGAAGCCCATCTTGCCCAGGCCGATCAAACCCAGTTGCATGTAGTGCCTTTCTCGTCGCGGGGCGGGCGCCCTAGCCCGGGAGCCGCACCGGCATCAACAGGTACACGTAGTCGGTCTGCGCGGCGGGGAAGGGGCCCGCCCCTGCCCCGGCCGTGCCGTCGTCATCCTCGCCCGTCGGGCGTAACACCGCGGGACGACTCGGTGTCGTGAAGCCGAACGTCACGCGGTCCGAATGCAGGGAACCCAGCCCGTCGGTCAGGTAGGTCGGGTTGAACGCGATGGTCAACGGTTCGCCGACGAACTCCACCGGCAGATCCTCCTCCGCGCGGCCGACGTCATCTGCCCCAGCCGACAGCTTCAAGGCGTTGTCGGCGAACTCCATCCGCACCTGAGCCCCGCGGTCCGCGACCAGGGCCACCCGCTTGATGGCCTCGGTCAGTTCTGCGACGCCTATCGTCGCCACCGAGGTGTGCTCGGTCGGCAGCAGTTGGCGAAACTTCGGGAACTCCGCATCGAGCAACCGGGTGGTGCTGCGTTTCCCGTTGCTGCGGATCCCGAGCAGGCCCTCCTTGCCGACCGCCGAGCCGGCGCCCAGTGAAAGCGACACATCCCCGGCGCCCGTGCCGGCTTTGGCCGCTTCCGCCAAGGTCTTGGCGGGCACCAGCACCGCCGCTTCCACGTCGGCCGCCTCCGTCGACCAGGTCAGCTCGCGAACAGCAAGCCGAAAGCGGTCGGTGGCCGCCAAAACCACAGTCTCACCGGAGATCTCGACGCGGATCCCCGTCAGCATCGGCAGGGTGTCATCCCGGCCCGCCGCGACCGCGACCTGGCCGATCGCTTCGGCGAACAGGTCGGCCGAAACCACACCGGTCTCGTCGGGCAGGGCCGGCAACGCCGGGTAGTCCTCGACCGCCATGGTCGGCAGCGAGAATTTCGCGCTGCCGCAGTTCAGCTGCACCCTGGTGCCTTCGACGCTGACGTCGACCGGCTTGGCCGGCAGCGCCCTGGTGATGTCGGACAACAGCCGCCCGGATACCAAAACGCTTCCAGGAGAGGCTATCTCGGCAGCGACTTGCACTTCGGCCGACACCTCGTAGTCGAATCCCGAGATCTTCAGACCCTGGTCGGACCCCGTCAGCAGCACGCCGGCGAGCACCGGCACCGTCGGCCGGGTCGGCAGGTTGCGGGCCACCCAGGCCACCGCGTCGGCGAAGTCTTCGCGCACCAGCCTGCACTTCAAATCGGAGAGACCCGCCGTCGTTGTCGCCACGTCCATGGTGTCCCTTCGATCAACTCACAACGAATGCTCTAGCCAGCGTTTACGGGATGCTCGCGCATCGGTCCCCCAACTCACTGCGATGACCGTAACGGCTATCGAAGAACCACCGTAGAGCTTTCGGCCCCATCATGAAAGCTAATCGATCGGGGTGACATCAGAGGTCAACGACGTGTTTCGGGCACGACCCGATGCGGTGTCCCCAGGGCTCTTCTTCTAAAGGAAAACCCAGAAGATATCTAAGCAACAGTATTAGGGCCTGTGGATTCTGTGGATGACGACCGGTCGTCGCTGGCCCGGCCTTGTCCGCCGTTGTGAGTTACTTGTGGACGAGTCGTGTCGCTCGTGGGATCGACTGGGGAGTTCTCCGATGCTGTGGAGGAACCGTGCCGCATCGGGCTGTTCTCGAACAGTCGTCCACATGGGTGTGCACAGGCCGAAACTGGGGCAGTTGTTGCCGGCGTGACCAAAGTTTTTTGCGAAGAATGTGCGTTCGGGTCAGCGCTTGGCGCGCTGGCGGATGCGTGTCGTCAGTTCCTTGACTTGATCGAACACCTCGCGGCGCTCGGCCATCTCACCGCGGATCTTCTTCTCGGCGTACATGACCGTGGTGTGGTCGCGGCCGAACGCCTGGCCGATCTTGGGCAGGGAGAGGTCGGTGAGTTCACGGCAGAGGTACATCGCGATCTGCCGCGACTGGGCCAGCGCTCGCGTCTTACCGGGACCGCGGAGCTCCTCGACGGTGGTTTCGAAGTACTCCGCGGTGGCGGCCATGATGCCTGCGGTGCCGATCTGGATGCTGTTGACGTCGGCAATCAGGTCCCTCAGCACGATCTCGGCGAGGCTCTTGTCGATCGGGGTCTTGTTCAGCGACGCGAAGGCGGTCACGCGGATCAGCGCACCCTCGAGTTCACGGATGTTCCGTTCGATGCTGCTGGCGATCAGCTCGAGTACGTCATCGGGCACGTCGAGCCGATCCATCTGGGCCTTTTTGCGCAGGATCGCGATGCGGGTTTCCAGTTCCGGGGGCTGGACGTCGGTGATCAGTCCCCATTCGAAACGGGTCCGCAGCCGGTCCTCCAGGGTGGCCAGCTGCTTGGGCGGACGGTCCGAGGAGATCACGATCTGTTTGTTGGCGTTGTGCAGCGTGTTGAACGTGTGGAAGAACTCCTCCTGGATGCCTTCCTTGCCCTCGATGAACTGGATGTCGTCCACCAGCAGCACGTCGATGTCGCGGTAGCTGCGCTTGAACGAGGCTTTGCGATCGTCGCGCAGCGAGTTGATGAAGTCGTTGGTGAATTCCTCGGTCGAGACGTACTTGACCCGCATGCCGGGAAACAGACGCTGTGCGTAGTTGCCGGCCGCGTGCAACAGGTGAGTTTTACCGAGGCCCGATTCGCCCCAGATGAACAGCGGGTTGTACGCCCGGGCGGGCGCCTCAGCAATGGCGAGCGTCGCGGCGTGAGCAAACCGATTCGACGCGCCGATGACAAAGGTGTCGAAGGTGTAGCGACGGTTGAGGCTGATGGAATTGGCGTCGCTCGGCGCGGAGTGGCGGGGGCCGCTGGAGAAGTATGTCGGCCAGCTTTCCTCGGCGCTCGCGAGCGCCTCGCTCACTTCGTCGATCTCGTCGACGTCGGATTCGGGATAGAAGTCGGGCGTCGCGGTGTGACCGTCGTCGGAGCTGTCGGGACCGGGACTGGCGATCCGCACACCCAGTTCCACACGCTGACCGAGCTGGCGGCTCAAGGCGGAGATGATCGGCTCCCGCAAATGCCGTTCGATCTCGTTCTGCACGAAACCGGTGGGTACCGACAACAAGGCAAAGCCCTCGGTGATGACCAGCGGTTTGACCAGCTTCAACCAGGCCCTTTGCTGAGGGGTGAGGTTCGGCGCGGAAGCCTCGCCGTTGACGGACTCACCTACGGGGGTGTCGCCGTTGAGTTCGGCAAGCACGGTGTTCCATACGGCGACGAAAGGGGGGTCGGGGTCAGCTGTCAATGACGGGTACCCCCTAAAGCCGGTCCCAGGGACCACCAAGAGAACTGAGACGAACTGTCCACATAGTTATCCACAACCTGTGGATACAGGGACAGCCGCCGTCGTCCTGTTGTCTACCGGCGAGGATGCCGCAGGCCTGGGCTCGTCACAGTGGTTCAGCGCGCTGTGGGCTCGAGACCGTTCGGGGCGTCCTCGCTTCGTTGTCTGGTCGCCGCCCGAGTCGGAACGGCATTGCCAGAAGCTAACAGTTTTCTGCGAGAGTGCCAACCGTTCTGCAACATTGGCGGGGAGCGAGTTTCGGCAGCGCCGCGATTGGTGACTGCTGTGGCTCATGTGAAGCTCTTCGGTCCCGCCAACGTCGTTTGACCCAGGGAAATCTCGTCAGTACCCTCAAACAGTCGCCCGCACGTGGTGACACGGCTGCGATTCGGAGTATGCCCGAAAGACCGCGCCGGTTAGCGAGCGAGACGAAGACTTACCAACGGCGATCGCGTCTGGGCCTGTGTGTCGACGCGAATGCCATGCAACGAGGAGTGACCGCCGTGGCCAAGGGCAAACGGACCTTTCAACCCAACAACCGCCGACGAGCGCGGGTGCATGGGTTTCGGCTTCGGATGCGGACCCGCGCCGGCCGGGCGATCGTCTCCGATCGGCGTCGCAAGGGCCGCCGCGCGCTGACTGCGTAATCCCACCAGGATTAGCGCGGTGCTTCCGGCGCGAAACCGGATGACGCGGTCGACGGAATTCGGTGCCACAGTCAATCGAGGGGTGCGCGCAGCGCAGCCCGACATCGTGGTGCACGCCCGCCGATCCGAGGACGCCGATCAGGGTGGTCCGAAGGTGGGCCTGGTGGTCGCCAAGACAGTCGGCAGTTCGGTGCTGCGCCATCGGGTGGCCCGTCGGCTCCGACATGTCGCCCGCTCTGTGCTCGACGACCTGGATCCCGCGGACAGTATCGTGATCCGTGCGCTTCCCAGTAGCAGGTACGCCGTCTCGGCCCGGCTCGAACAGCAGTTGCGTGCGGCGCTCACGCGGGCGCAGCTGCTCGACGGGACGCGGCGATGACGGCGCGGGCCCTGATCTTCTTCATTCAGCTGTATCGCAACACCGTCTCGCCGTTGCGGTTGCCCACCTGCCGGTTCACCCCGACGTGCAGTCAGTACGCGGTCGAGGCCCTCGGGGAGTACGGCGTCCTGCGGGGCGGGTGGCTGGCGATGGTCCGGCTGGCGAAGTGCGGTCCGTGGCATCGGGGAGGATGGGACCCAGTACCCGAGCGCCGTGGGGCAGACCCGGAGAGCGCCGCGTTCGACGACGCTAGGAGCAAGTCGGTTGTTTAACTGGTTCAGCCTCGACATCATCTATTACCCGGTATCGGCCATCATGTGGGCTTGGTACAAGCTGTTCGGCCTGCTGCTGGGACCCTCGAACTTCTTCGCGTGGGGACTGTCGGTGATGTTCCTCGTCTTCACGCTGCGGGCGATTCTCTACAAGCCGTTCGTCCGGCAGATCCGCACGACGCGACAGATGCAGGAGCTGCAGCCCCAGATCAAGGCGCTGCAGAAGAAGTACGGCAAGGATCGCCAGCGGATGGCGCTGGAGATGCAGAAGCTGCAGCGCGAACACGGGTTCAACCCGATATTGGGCTGCCTGCCGATGCTGGCTCAGATCCCGGTGTTCCTCGGGCTCTACCACGTGCTGCGGTCGTTCAACAGGACCCAGGGCGGCTTCGGGCAGCCCCAGCTGTCGCCGGAGCTGAACCGGTCGCTGGGCAACTACGTCTTCAGCGCGACCGATGTCGGTCACTTCCTCGACGCGAACCTGTTCGGTGCACCGCTGGGCGCCAACATGATTCAGAAGACGGGCCTGGACGCATTCACCGAATTCAACCGCGTCTCGGTGATCGCCGTCGGTGTGCCGTTGATGATCGCGGCGGGCGTCGCGACGTACTTCAACAGCCGGGCGTCGGTAGCGCGGCAGAGTCCCGAGGCGGCCGCCAATCCGCAGACGGCGATGATGAACAAGCTGGCCCTGTACGTGTTCCCGCTCGGCGTCGTGGTGGGCGGCCCGTTCCTGCCACTGGCGATCATCCTGTACTGGTTCGCCAACAACATCTGGACCTTCGGGCAGCAGCACTACGTCTTCGGCAGGATCGAAAAGGAAGAAGAGGCGAAGAAGCAGGCGGCGATCGAACGGCGCGCATCCAACGCCCCGCCGCCCGGCGCCAAGCCGAAGCGGAACCGCAAGGGGGAGGACGCCGCGGGCGACGGCGCCGTACCCGATTCCTTCGAGGTGACCGAGACCGGCGGCAACGAGCTGACCGATGAGATTTCCGACGGCGACGGCGCCGCCCGGCCGAACGCGAAGAGCACCGGCAACCGCACACCGCGGTCCGCGGCGACGCCGCGGCCCGGGCCGACGCCGAGGCCTGGAGCCCGCCCGAAGAAGCGAAAGCGCTGACTCCGAACCACCGGCGAATGAGGAGATGACAAACGATGACTGACTTCGACGATCCCGTCACCAGCGAACGCGACGACCAGGCCGAGGCCGTGGAGTCGGAAGCGTCACAAAACGGCGACGAACCGGCGACGGCCACCGGAGAGGACCTCGAGGACCGGCTCGTCGTCGAGGGCGAAATCGCCGGCGACTATCTCGAGGAGCTGCTCGACATCCTGGACTTCGACGGGGACATCGACCTGGACGTCGAAGGCGACCGCGCGGTCGTCAGCATCGACGGCGGCGATGATCTCGCCAAGCTCGTCGGTCGCAAGGGAGAGATCCTCGACGCGCTGCAGGAACTGACCCGGCTGGCCGTTCATCAGAAGACCGGCGAACGCAGCAGGCTCATGTTGGACATCGCGCGCTGGCGACGGAAGCGGCGGGACGAACTGGCCGCACTGGGCGCCAAGGTCGCGCAACGGGTGCTGGAGTCCGGTGAGCGTGAGCAGCTCTCGCCGATGACGCCGTTCGAGCGCAAGATCGTCCACGACGCGGTGGCGGCCGTCGACGGAGTGCGGAGCGAAAGCGAGGGCGTGGAGCCGTCGCGACGCGTGGTCGTCCTCGTCGACTGACGGAGTTACAGCGATGTAGTTCGTCGCCGGGACGACGGCGCGGAGATCCGGAGGATGTTTCACGTGAAACATGCGGGGGTGAGTCCACCTCCTTCGGGTGCTGCCGCGGCGTTCGGCGAGGGCCTGGATCTCGCGCAGCGCTATGCCGAGATTCTCGCCGGCGCCGGGGTGGAACGCGGACTCATCGGCCCACGGGAAACCGAGCGGATATGGGATCGACACTTGCTCAACAGCGTCGCGCTGGCCGAGATGCTGCAGCCCCGCGAGAAGATCGCCGACATCGGTAGTGGAGCGGGTCTTCCGGGGATACCGTTAGCGTTGGCCCGGCCCGACTTGCGAGTGACACTGATCGAGCCGCTGCTGCGGCGAAGCGAGTTTCTCCGCGAGGTCACCGACGATCTCGGCGTGGATATCGCGGTGGTCCGTGGCCGAGCCGAAGAACAAGCCGTGCGACAGCGAGTGGGGGAGATGGATGCGGTCGTGTCCAGAGCCGTCGCATCGTTGGACAAGGTGACGAAATGGAGCGTGCCGCTGCTCCGACCCGGCGGACGGATGCTCGCGATCAAGGGCGAACGCGCGGCAAGCGAGTTGGACGAGTACCGGCGTGTGATGAAGTCGCTGGGCGCAGTGGATGCCAAGGTGGTGACATGTGGAGGGGCCTACGTGGATCCACCCGCGACCGTGGTCATCGCACAGCGCGAGGAGTCGATTCCGGCTCACCGCCGAACGACACGAGCGGGCAGGAGAAGGGCATGAACCCGGTACCGGACGCCGACGAGACGCGGGTGAGCGAGACGCCGACCAGCACGACGCCTCCCGCCGATGTTTCACGTGAAACATGGACGACCCGTCGACCGGAGGGGTGGGTGCCCGATGACGTCATCGACACCCCGATAGCCGCCGAAGCGGAACGTGCCACGCGCTTGCTCCACGTCGGCGCCCGGCTGCCGCGACCCCCACAGCAGCGGATCTTCACCATCGCCAACCAGAAGGGTGGCGTGGGCAAGACCACCACGGCCGTCAACGTGGCGGCCGCCCTGGCGCTGCAGGGACTCAAGGTGCTCGTGATCGATCTGGACCCGCAGGGCAATGCCAGCACCGCGCTCGGCATCGAACACCGCCCCGGCACGCCGTCGTCCTACGAGGTGCTCATCGGCGAGATCGCCGTACGCGAGGCGGTGCAACGCAGCCCGCACAGCGAACGGCTCTATTGCGTGCCCGCCACGATCGATCTCGCCGGCGCCGAAATCGAGTTGGTCAGCATGGTCGCGCGTGAGGGCCGGCTGCGCTCTGCGTTGGCCGACCTCAGCAATCAAGACTTCCACTACGTCTTCATCGACTGCCCGCCTTCGCTGGGTCTGCTGACCATCAATGCTCTCGTCGCCGCTCCGGAAGTGCTGATTCCGATCCAGTGCGAGTACTACGCGCTCGAGGGGGTCGGTCAGCTGCTCCGCAACATCGAGATGGTCAAGGCGCATTTGAACCCGACGCTCAACGTCTCCACCGTCATCCTCACGATGTACGACGGCCGCACCAGGCTCGCCGATCAGGTCGCTGCCGACGTCCGCTCGCACTTCGGCGACAAGGTGTTGCGCACCGTCATACCCCGAAACGTCAAGGTGTCGGAGGCACCCGGTTACGGGATGACGATTCTGGACTACGACCCCGGATCACGTGGCGCGCTGAGTTACCTCGACGCCAGCCGGGAGATCGCCGAACGAGGCGCCGACCGAAAGGGACAAGACCGATGACCCAGCCGTCACGGAAGAGAAGCGGGCTCGGTCGGGGATTGGCCTCGCTGATTCCGACCGGCCCCGCCGATGGCGAGACGGGCACGATGGGGCCTCGAATGGGTGACGCCGCGGCGGACGTCGTGCTCGGCGGGCGGCCGGAACAGACCGCGGTAGGCGCCGTGTACCGCGAGCTCGACCCGGCTTCGATCGAGCGCAACCCGCGTCAGCCCCGTCAGATATTCGACGAGGAGGCGCTCGCCGAACTGGTGCACTCCATCCGCGAGTTCGGTCTGATGCAGCCGATCGTGGTGCGCGCGATCACCGACCAGCCGGGCGCGCCGCGATACCAACTCGTCATGGGGGAGCGGCGTTGGCGGGCCGCTCAGCAGGCGGGTCTGGCCACCATCCCGGCGATCGTGCGCGAGACGGCCGACGACAGCATGCTTCGCGACGCGCTGTTGGAGAACATCCATCGGGCCCAGCTGAACCCGCTTGAAGAGGCGGCGGCCTACCAGCAGCTGCTCGACGAGTTCGAGGTGACCCATGAGGAGCTCGCGGCGCGCATCGGCCGGTCGCGGCCGTTGATCAGCAACATGATCCGGCTGCTGCGCTTGCCAATCGCCGTCCAGCGCCGCGTCGCCGCAGGCGTGCTGTCGGCGGGCCACGCGCGGGCGCTGCTCGCGCTCGAGGGCGGCCCGGAGATGCAGGAAGAACTCGCCGCGCGCATCGTGGCCGAGGGCCTGTCGGTGCGGGCCACCGAGGAGGCCGTGACGCTGGCGAACAGGACCGACGCCGTCACCCCCAGCGCCCCGCGCCGCAAGCCGATTCACATGCCGGGCCTGCAGGATGTTGCTGAGCGGCTGTCGACGGCGTTCGACACCCGGGTGACGGTCAGCCTCGGCAAACGCAAGGGCAAGATCGTCGTGGAGTTCGGGTCGGTCGACGACCTACAACGAATAGTCGACCTCATGAACGCTGCGAAGGCCTGACCTAGGACACGGGGAAATTACGTCACTGTGACACGTCCATCACGGCGTCGCCTGCCGTCGGCGCGTCCCGACACAAAGGCCAAGCGCTGCAACAGTTTTGGTCGCGTGAGCGGTGTCGGGTGAGCCGGCGCCCCGCCGACCACCCATCGCGGCTGCGGCTCCTTGGTGAAAACCGGCCATCCGGCTCGCGCGCTTCTATCCTGGAGTGGCAGCCACATATATCGGCGCCGCCAGAAACCCGGGAAGTCTAGTGTCAGCGCAAATCACGTCCCTGCGACTCGAAGCCTTCGAGCAGCTACCCAAGCACGCTCGCCGCTGCGTGTTCTGGGAAGTGGATCCGTCGACCCTGGCCTGCGACGACCACTTGACGGACCCGGAATTCGAGAAGGAAGCCTGGCTGTCGATGGTGATGCTGGAGTGGGGGTCGTGCGGCCAGATCGCCTTGAGCGCACCCGCCGGCGGCCGCGGCGACGCCACTGATGACGACACGTCCGGCGAGGGCGGTGACGCCCCGTGCCTGGGCTACACGTTCTACGCGCCGCCAGGCGTGGTGCCGCGGGCACGGCTCTTCCCGAGTGGGCCCGTCAGCGCCGACGCAGTTTTGCTGACGACGCTCGGGGTGGAGCACGGGGCTACCCACGCGAGAAGCGGTAGCGACCCGGGCGTCGACGGGTTGCCGCAGAGCCTGATCGGCGCGGTCGTCGCGGACCTGGTCCGGCGCGGGGTGCGGGCGCTGGAGGCGTTCGGTCGCACGGAAGCGACTGCGAAGCTCGCCGACTCCCGATTGGTGCCCGCTGAACTGCAGCCGGTGATGGAGGTGCTCGGCGACTGCTCGGTGGACCAGTGCGTCCTGGACGCCGGCTTCCTGCAACAGGTGGGCTTCGTCGAGGTGTCACAGCACCGCTATTTCCCGCGGTTACGCCTCGAGCTGGAAAGCGGCCTCGGCTGGAAGGCCGGGGTGGAGGCCGCCCTGGAAGGGCTGCTGGAATCGGAGAAGCTGCAGCAGCCCGTCGGTGCGGGCGCCACCGTCGGCTGAGCTCTAGCTGCGGCCGGCCTGCTCCACCGACAGCTCGTGGGCAAGCAGTTCGGCGAACGTGAATGTTCCGGTCGGCCGGTCGTTCTTGCCCAGCAGATAGAGCCGCTTGACCGCAGCGAGAATGCCCTCGGCGATCGAGTCGCGCGTCTGGCTGGACACCAGCATGCTGCGGTCACGGGGATTGGTGATGTAGCCGACGTCCACCTGGACGGTCGGCATTCGCGTCAGCCGCAACAGATCCCATGTCCGCCCGTGGGTGCGACAATCGCGTAATCCGGTGCGCGCCACCACTTCTCGCTGAATGAAGTCCGCGAGATTGCGGCCGATGGTGGACACCGAGCCGTGCGAGTTGCCGAAGTGGAACGACGCGACGCCGTTCGCCGACGGGCTCGGCTGGGCGGCACAGCGGAGGCTGATCATCAGATCGGCGCCGACGGTATTGGCGGTGGTGGCGCGTTCGGCGTCCGATGGGCTGCGGTTCGGCGGCCGGGACAGGAAGGTCTCCATGCCGATGGCCGTCATCCTGCCCTCGAGCCTGCTGGCGAGGTCCCACAGGATGTCGGCTTCGCTGATCGGACCGCTCGGGCCCTGGGTGATCTGGCCGTGGTCGGTGCCGCCGCGGCCCGGGTCGATGATGATGCGCTTCCCCGACAGCCGGGGACCCGACCGGCGGACCAGTTCCTCTTCACGGATGGCGTGGATGGAACCGCCGGTCACCCGCGAACCCAGAAAGTACAAGGAGCGCAGCGTGTCTGGGCCGCAGATACCGTCGGGCGCCAGCCCGTACTCGCGCTGGTAGGACATCAGCGAGTTGTGGGTCTGCAGCCCGAAGTGGCCGTCGACCAGGCCGGTGTAGAAGCCGAGGTCCTGGAGGCGCGCCTGCAGGGTGGCGACGTCATCGCCGTACATCGGTGCGCCGAACTGGTGGCTGAGAATCCGGGCGCCGAGCCGGTAGGACGCCTCTTTCAGCGCGCGGTATGTCGCCTCGCCCACGATGCCGTCGACGAGCAGCCCGCGGTGTTGCTGAAACGCGCGAACGGCCTCGTCGAGTTCGAGGTCGAAGAAGTCGACCGCGACGTGCTTGCCCGTGCTCAGGTCCGCATCGGGGCTGTTCACCAGCCCTAACGCCGCTAGTGCACTCCGGATCTCGGTGACCGCACCCCCGCGGTCACCGCGACGCAGAGTCGACATAACTGGGCCTTTCGATACGGATATCAGCGGCGGTCCAGCGCTGACGATTTGCAGCACAGGCTAGGCAAATTATCTCAGAAGCAGGGCCGATTCGAGAAAACGCCAGGCGGGTCTTCGCGTGCCCTGACCGGTCGTCAGCCGGCGTCGGAAAGCTCGCGCAGCAGGGCTGCCTTGCCCTTGGCGCCGACGATCCGCTTCACCGGCCGGCCCCCCTTGAACAGGATCATGGTGGGAATCGACACCACCTGGAAGTCCCGCGCGGTGGCCGGATTGGCGTCGACGTCGAGTTTGGCGACCGTCAGCGAGCCTGCCTTCTCGCCGGCGATCTCCTCGAGCACCGGTGCGACCATCTTGCACGGCCCGCACCACGACGCCCAGAAATCCACCAGCACGGGGGTGTCGCTGGACAGCACGTCGTCGGAGAACGAGTCGTCGGTGACGGTCACCGTTTTGCTCGTCTTCTCGGTACCGGTCATGGTTGTGCTCCAATCAGGTCGGTTTCTGTGATTTGCGTTGTCCCGGTGGCGGTTTCGGCGAGCCACCGTTCGGCGTCGATGGAGGCCGAACAGCCGGTGCCCGCTGCGGTGATCGCCTGGCGGTAGGTGCGGTCGACCAGGTCGCCTGCCGCGAAGACCCCGTCGATCGACGTGCTGGTGGTGTGGTCGCGCACCTGCACATACCCCTCGGAGTCGAGGTTTACCTGACCCGCCACGAGTTGTGATCGCGGGTCGTGACCGATCGCGACGAACACCCCGGTGACCGCCAGCGTCGACTTCTCGCCGGTGGCGCCGTCGAACAGCCGGATACCGGTGACCCTGGAGTCGCCTTCGACGGCGGTGACCTGCGTGTTGGTCATGAACGTGATCTTGTCGTTCGCCTTGGCCCGCTCGAGCATGATCCGCGAGGCACGGAACTCGTCGCGGCGGTGGATCAGGGTGACACTGCGGGCGAACCGGGTCAGGAAGGTGGCCTCCTCCATCGCGGAGTCGCCACCGCCGACGACGGCGATGTCCTGGTCGCGGAAGAAGAACCCGTCGCAGGTGGCACACGTGCTCACGCCCATGCCCAGCAGCTTGTCCTCGCCGGGAACGCCGAGATGGCGAGCCGCTGCGCCCATCGCGAGGATGACCGCACGGGCGTGGTGGGTCTCGTCGCCCACCGTCACGGACTTGACCGGGCCGTCCAGCGACACCGCGTCGACGTCTTCCATCCGGAGGTCGGCACCGAACCGCAGCGCCTGCTCGCGCATCTGGTCCATCAGCTCGGGGCCGGTGATGCCGTCGCGGAACCCGGGGTAGTTCTCCACCTCGGTGGTCGTCATCAGCGCGCCACCGAACTGGGTGCCCTCGAACACCAGCGGGGTCAGCTGGGCACGCGCGGCGTAGATCGCCGCGGTGTAGCCGGCCGGCCCCGAGCCGATGATGATCACGTCGTGAACGGTGGATGAGGAAGTCATGCGAGCCTTTCTGCCTGCACGGATACAAACACCAGGGTAAGCCGGGCTGTTCCCGCACGGGCGCTGGGCCGCGCTAGGGGTGCGTGACCACGGGGTTAGGCGTGTCGGCGGGCGGCCTCGACACGGTGATCGTCTCCGCGGTCGGGCCGGAGGGGAAGCGAGGGGCCGGGGAGCTGTGCAGCAGCAGCGCGAGCCCGAGTGCCAGCGCGACCGCTGCGGCGACGATGCCGACCACGAGTGCCACGACACGCCGCCGGCTCATTCGGGAGAAATCCGATGCGGCGTGCGCGGGCGGCGCCGAGCGCAGGGCCGCACCGATCCGTGCCGTGACCGCGCGCGGAACGTCAGGCGCAGAGGAGGCGTCGGCGCCGAGTTCGGCGAGCGCCCGCCGGACCCGGTCTTCGGGAAGCCCCGTGTCGCGACCCCGCATCCATCAATACTGACTCACGCCCGTGGCGCCCCGGGCGTCGGGCACGACGGCGCGGGTGTCGAGGAAGCCGAGTGCCTCGGCCAATTTGGCGCGCGCACGCGAACACCGACTCTTCACCGTGCCCTCCGCCACGCCGAGCATCCGTGCGGTCTCGGCGACCGAGTAGCCCTGCATGTCGACCGCGACGACGGCTGCGCGCTGTTCGACCGGAAGCCGCATCAGCGCGCGTTCCACCATGATCGCGGTGTCCACCCGCGGGGTGTGGTCACCGACCGTGAAGGCGTCGTCTATCAGCTCGGTTGTGGCATGGGTCTTGTTGCGGCGCAGTCGATCCAGGCAGGCGTTGACGACGATGCGGTACAGCCAGCTGCTCACCGCGGAGTCACGGCGAAACGCTGCCGCGCCGCGATGTGCGTACAAGAGGGCGTCCTGCAGTGCGTCGGCGGCGTCGTCGGGGTTGCGGCTGGTCATCACCGCCAGGCGGTACAGCTGACGGTGGTGGCGGTAGAACAGTTCCTCGAAGGCGTACCGGTCACCCGCGACGTGCGCGGCGAGCAGGTCGGCGTCGCTGCGATCCTCCTCGGGTATCCCCCCGGTGTTCCCCACAGCCGAACCATAAGCGCGCCGGCACACCCGTTCCCGCACGAATTTCGGGGCACCCGTGCTGACTTGGCGATTCGGTCCGGGTGTCCTTGGGATAGCCGGCTAGGAGGCCGCTTTCAGGGTGATCTCGGCGATGTCGGACCGGCTCTTGCCGTCGACCTGACCCAGCGTGGAGACCCAGACCAGCAGGTTCGACGTCGGTGAGGCGTTGTCCACCTTGACTGTGTTGGAGCCGGGACGCAGCGGCGTGGCCGGGGTCAGCACCGTCGTGTCCGCCAACGACGACGGCGTCGGCGTCTGGGCCGAGCGGATCTCGACCGAGGTGCCGGTGCTGTTCAGGTCGATGGTCACCTCACCGATCGCGGTGGGTTGCGGGAGTTGGAGCATCAATCCGACGCCGTTCTTGAAGTTCGGGAACGGTAACGGATCGGTATAGGTGTCGATGGGCCACACCGTGGTCTTGTTGCCGTCGATCGCCAGGGGAGCCTGATCGGGTGCGTCGGCCTCGCCCTCTGGTGAAAACACCGTCACCTTAACGGGTTTGACGGCTGCGCCGTTACCGCTGCTGCTGCCGTCGCCCTCGGCGGATGTGCCCGGCGCGTTGAGGCCGAGCTCGTCGGGGGAGAAGCCGCCGACGTCACCGAAGATTCCCTTCAACACCGAGGCCAGCACGATCAGGGCCACCACGATCACCGCGGCGCCGACGCTGAGACCCACGATCAGTCCTTTGCGCCTGCGCGCAGAGGCCTCGGGGTCGGCCGGGACGGCGCCGCCAACCGCGGCCGCCTTCGCAGGCGCCTCGGGCGCGTCGACGGGGTTGATCAGCTCGGTGCGATCGGCGATGGCGGTCGCCTGCTGCAGCAGGTTCAGCAGCGTCGGCGCGCTGCGGATGCCACCCCCCGCCTGCACCGAGCGCGCCGCGGCGGCCGAGATCTGGAAGGGGATGTCGCGGTCGATCGAGCGGGGTTCGACCGGCTCACCGGCAGCGTCGACCTCCGCCGGGGCCAGCCCGCTGCGGACCCCGGACTCGGGCAGCGGCCACCGGTTGACCAGCAGCGCGTACAGCGCGGCCCCGATACCGCGGACGTCGCCCTCCGGGCTGGCGTCAGGCATCGTGGCCGGGAAGGCCAACACCACGTCGCCCTCGATGCTGACCCGCACCCGGCTGGGATGGTCGATCGACATGGCGACCCCTGCGCGGTGTGCCTGCTCCGCGGCGGCGGCCAGGGTCTGCATCGCGCGGGCGCCGCCGATGGCCGACGGCGAGGTCTCGGCTACTTCCGGCAGCGACCCGCCGCGGATCCACTCGCTGACCACCAGCCCGCCTGAGCCGGTGTTGGCGACATCGAGGATGCGCGCGACGCCGGGACTCTCGATACGGCTCAGTCGCAGCGTGCGGTCGAGGATCTCGCGCAGCGCCGCGTCGGGCAGCGCCGCGTCGGGGTCGACGAATGTCAGGGCGACCTGCCGGTCCAGCGCAGTGTCCAACGCCTGCCAGAACTGCAGGTTGGGCGGGCCGCCGTGGAAGACCAGCAGCCGGTAGCGGCCGCCGCCGATGGTGGCGCCGGGGATGAGGTGCACGTCCTCGTCCGAGGTCGCTGCCTCGATCGCCGGTTCCCGCGGAATGTCGAACGGTAGCCCTTCGCGGGTCGGGTCACCGCCGTAGTCGGCGGGCGGCCTGCCCGACGCCGGCGGTGACACGGTGCCCACCGGCATCGTTCCCGGATCGCCCAGCGGGCCCGCAGCGCCCGCCGCCGCGGCCGGACCGCCCGGTGCGTCGACTGGAACGTCCGGCTCGAAATCGTCGGCGGACGGGCGCGGGATTCTCGTCGTCGCGCCGTTGTCAGGCAGGGGCGCGGAGTCGCCTGCGGGTTCGTCGGTCACCGCGCGTCCTTTCCGCATCCCTAGTCCGGCAACCGGGGCCGGAGGCCCGCGCCGGGCGGCCGGCGGGCTGTGACGACCCCGCGACGCGAGCGAATTCCTCTGATCAGGGTACGTGAGAGGAACCCCAGGGCGGGGTCGGACGGCCGCAGACGCCGGCGGTCCGGCTACTTCCGGGGTGCTGCCGAGGCGCCGCCGGGCCGCCGCCAGCGCAGCCTGCGCCTCGGGCACCCGAGCGGCCAGCAGGACTCCGCCGATGATGGGCGCCATGATCAACCCGAGAGCCAGCAACCGCAGCATCGAGCCTGCTCCACCGTGCTCTGTCAGCGACTCCAGGCCGGCCAGCTGATCGACCAGGTGGGCGCCCAGCCCGGCGATCAGCGACGCGGCGATGGCGACCAGCACGGTGCGGACCACCTCGAGGTCGACGAGCCGCCCACCCGGCGGATTCAGGTTGGCGCGCAACAGGATATAGCCGACGATGGCGCCGGCGAGAAAGCCGATCCCGTTGGCGAGGCCGAGAAATCCGGCGACCAGTTCGGGGTCGTCGGTCAAGTGGGGGGCGGCCAGCGAGGCGGCGATCTTCACCGTGGTGATGACGATGATGACCGCGATGGGCGTCCACGGTTGTTCGCGGGCGTAGAACACCCGAAGCTGCAGCAGGACAAGGGCATACGGGACAAGCGTGAACGCCGAGAGCGTGATGGCCATGCCCAGGTAACCGGCATCGACGTCGCCGAAGTTGCCGTAGGCGAACAGCGCGCTGCCTATCGCCGGACCTCCGACCGTCATGAAAGCGACGATGGGAATCAGCGTCACCATGGTCAGCCTCGTCGCCAGCGACAGATCGGCCAGCACCGCCGCGGTGTCGTCGGCCGCGGCGTTGCGGCTCAGTCGCGGCATCACCACGGTCAACACCGTCACGCCGATCATCCCGAACGGGAGCATCAGCACCAGCCACGTGTAGTTGTAGATCGCCGGCCCGGATGCCGCTGCGGCGCTGGCGATCTGGTTGCCGACGATCAGCCCGGCCTGGCTGATCAACACATACAGCACCATCGCCGCGGCCATCCCGCCGAATCGTTTCAGGCGGTCGTCGAGACCCCACAGCGGCCGCAGGCTGATCCGCTCCTTGCGGATCGCGACGAGCAGCACGGCCGTCTGAGCGAACACGCCGAGCGTGGTGCCGATGCCGAGCACCAGCAGCTTCGCGTTCCCCATTTCCACCGGGTCAACCGAAAGCTCGCCCGGCACAACGAGATACAGGATCAGGGTAGCGATCGCGACGACGTTGTTGGTGACCGGCGCCCACGCGGGCGGCCCGAACACGTTGCGGGTGTTCAGGATCGCCATGAAGACCGACGACAGGCCGTAGAAGATCACCTGCGGCAAAAGGAGATAGGCGAATGCGGTGGTCAGCGACCGGTTGACCTGGGGGTCGCTGCCCAGCATCAACCTCACCAACAACGGCGCGGCGGCCACCGACACCACCGTTGCGACCAGCAGCAGCGCGGTGGCCAGTGTGACGAGGCGCCGCACGAATGCGGTGCCCCCGTCGGGGTCGTCGCGTTCTGCTCGGGCCAGCACCGGAACGAATATCGCGGTGAACGTCGCCTCCAGCACCAGCGCCGCGACCAGATTGGGCAACTGGTTGGCCACCGAGAACGCACTGGACAGGGCCGCCCCGAGAATGGCAGCCAACAAGACGATGCGGACGAACCCGGTGATCCGGCTGACCAGCGTCGCGACCGCCATCCCCCACGACCGCGACACCACCGCGGCGTCGCTCAGCTCGGGCCGACCCGCGCGGCGGCGCGGTGCGGGACCCCTGGGGATGCGTTGTCGCGGTGGGGGCGGCGGCACGCGCCGAGGCGGCGGTGGCAGCGGATAGCCGGCCGCGCCCGGCGGCGGACCATGTCGGGGCGGCAACGGCGGCGGGCCCATCGGACCGCGGCCGCGGTTGAACGGTGGCTGCGCCGGCCCGACGTGCCGCCCGGTCGTGCTCACGTCGTCCGCTCTTCGCCCGGGTATCGGTCTGCTCCGCGCAATGCGGGATCAGGCTCGTCGACGTGGGCCAGCGCCGTGTCGAGCGGATCGGGACGATCCAGATCGGCCCGGTCCGGTTGACCGCGGAACCGGTGCCACAACCTGCGGCCGGCCAAGGCGACAAGGACGGCGCCCACCGAAAGCGTGATGAAGAACAGCACCTTGCCGTAGGCGTTGGAGTGCACCGACAGCCGGACCGGCTCGCCGAGCGGCAGCCCGTCAGCCGTTCGCAGGGCGACGTCGACGGCGACGCGCTGGGTGAAGTGGACTTCGATCGGCACCTGCAACGGAAGGTAGCCGGGCGGTAGCTCGATCTCGCCCAAGTCGGTGACGGTCATCCCGGGCGGGGCGTCGACCTGCAGCCGGACCCGGATGGGGACCGGCAGGTCGTTGCGCAGGGCAAGTGGCAGCGGGCTGCGTTCGGTGGCCAGCGTGTAGGAGCCGCCGGGGTTGACGATGGTGACCGAGTTGAACATGTCGGTGACGGTGGCACCGGTGACCGCCAACCGCTGTTGGGCGGCACCGTTGCGGACATCCGGCGGCACCGACTGGCTCAGCGCGCGCAACATGTCCTCGCGCAGCGGCGCCGTGTACTGCGCGCCGGTGAGCCCGGTGCGCTCGTCGGTGGTCAGCGCCCCGGTCAGACCCCAGAGCCGCCCAGAGGCATCGGCGACGCCGGAGATGACCGCGTCGTCGAAATGCGCCCGCGGGTTGGCGGGCACATCGCGTGGAAGCGGTCGGGCGTCCTGTTGCGGCACCGCCGCGCTCTCCGCGATCACGGCGGTCAGCGGTCGCGGCGCCGCCAGGCCCGCCCGGATCGAGGTCGCCACCGCAGACAGGATCGCCGCGGCATCGTCGGCCTGCGGCCCCCATTCCATCGGCGGCATCAGGATCTGGCTGCGTGGTTGTGCCTGCGGCGCGATCGCGCGCCACAACAGCGAGCCCAACGCGTCCTGCCTGCGCGCCACCACCGAGTCGTGTTGCACCGGAATATCAAGCGCCGCATCCAGATACGACGGCGATGTCGGGTCGCTACCGACCCCGGCAAGGGCCGCCGAGACGGTCGGGTCGAATGGCGCTGCGACCAGTTGGGGCGTGTAGCGCACCGGGTCGACGCCTGCAGTCGCCGCCTCGCCGTCCTGGGAGCTGCGGGCGCTCAGGTTGGCTGCGGCCACCGCGACCGTCGGGCCCTGCGCGGACAGCAGCGAGATCGCCGGGCCGGTCAGCGGGCCGTCACCGAGAAGGGTCGCGCCGCGCGTCGAGGCGATGCCGAGCAATTGGTCGACGATGTCGCCTGCGCCGTTGGTGGCGATCGCGCTCAGGCCGGCGTCACCCACCCGCGCGAGGGCTTCGAGATCGGCCTGCGCGTAGTTCGCCGGCGCCACACACACCCGCTGCGCCAGCGCCTTGAGTCGATTGAGCCAGTTCACCGCCGCGTCCTTGCCGGTGCCGGGATGTGTCGGCGTGGTCGGGCCCGTGTCGGGTCCGTCGTCGACGACGTAGCCGGCCGCCATCGCGTTCACGGTGACCAGCAGGTCGGGGTCGACGGCCAGACACAACGCGCTGCGCACCTGGCCGCCGGGGTCGACGGTCGGGCTGGTCGCGAAGTCGACTGCGGACAGCAGAACGTCGAGCCGGCCGCCGTTGGCCAGCGACCTGGCCAGCTCGTCGTCGATCAGGCGCACCGGCGCCGTCCCGCCGGGCGCTCCTGCGGCCAGCCGCGGCCGATCGCCCAGCGGCCACATCACGGTGAGGCGCACCGGTTTCGAGGTGTCGGGCGCAACGACGTCGGCCAGCGTGTCGACCGACGGATTCGCGGCGGGTACCGGTGGCACCCCGATCACAGGGAGTAGAAAGCGGGCGTCGTCCAGGCGCGCGGGGGCGCCGTAGTCCGGCGTTCCGTTGGCGTTGACCAGAAGCGGGTACACGCCGGGCTTGTCGACATTCAACGACGGCTGTTGCGCCGAGCGCAGCGGCACCGTCAGGTTGAACGGAACATCCTGTCCCCGTTGCAAATCCGCCGACACCGTGACGAAGTCGGCGACCGCCTCGAATTGGTCGTTCTCGCCGCCGAGGTTGGTGCGCAGGCCCACCGAGGAGGTGACGGCCGCGGCGTGCTCGAGGCGCACCATCACGTCACGGACGGACCGGTCGCCGACGTTGAGCACCGTTCCCGAGACGGTGACGACGGGCTCGCTGGTGGTCGTCACCACATCGGGGGTCACCCGGTCGATGCGCACCTGTAGGAACGGCACCGCACCCGGCTCCCCTGCGGCCGCGTACGGCGACACCGCGGGCGCGGCCAGCAGGATCAGCAGTGCCAGCACGGCGAGCAGTCTGGGCAGCACCGTCCCGGAACCCCGGCGGGCGGTCACGGCCCTTGTCCGCAGCCGTTCGTCCGCCGGCCCGGATTGGCGGGGCCTGCTTCGTCGGGACGCCGGTTGCGGGTGTGCGAGTGCGTCTGGGCGCGCCGGCGCGGCGAGCTGTGGGGCAGCGGCGGCAGCGCCGACGGCCCGTCGGTGTGCAGCTTGTCGATCAGCTCGTCGGCCACCTCGGCGAGTTTGCGCTCGTCGGCGTAGGCCAGCCGGGCCGGCAAGTCTCTGAGCGGCACCCAGGCCACCTCACTGACCTCGACGTCCTCGTCGCTGAGCTCGCCGCCGAGGAACCGCATCAGGTAATGGTGCACGGTTTTGTGCACCCGCCTGCCTTCGGTGACGAACCAGTAGTCGATGCTGCCGAGCGCGGCCAGCACGCTGCCCTGGATCCCGGTCTCCTCGGCGACCTCGCGGATCGCGGTCTGTTCGGCCGTCTCGCCGAGCTCGATGTGTCCCTTGGGCAGTGACCACAGCATCCGTCCGCGACGGTCGATACGCCCGATCAGCGCTGCGACCTGACCATCCTTGGGACCATCGATGCCGTCGATGACCAGCCCGCCCGCCGAGGTCTCGTGGACCGTGCGCAGCCGGTCGGGCCCACGGCGCGGACCACGCGGTTTGTGCGGCTTGGGGGCGCCGCCGGGGACGGGTGCTGAGACCTCATGCGTGCGGGCGCCGTTGTTCTTCTCCGATACGGCGGAGTTGTTGTGCTGGGCGGTGTCGGGTGGACCGGCCGCGCGGCGACCGCGGCGCCGACCCCGGCGCCGTCGTGGTTTGGCCTGTTCGCCGTCCGACACCCAAGCGATAGTAGCTGCCACCGAAATTCGCTCCCGCCACACTCGCCGCTCGGTGCAGGACCGTTACCTCTACGCTCATTGAACGTGTCCGCCAACGCCGAACTGCTCGCCGCTGCCCAGGTGGCGCTGCACCGGCACGCCGAGGTGCTGCGCGAACTCGGCCGGGTGTTCGCTGAGGCGGGCCACGAGCTGTACCTCGTCGGTGGCAGCGTTCGCGATGCGTTGCTGGGACGGCTGGGCACCGACCTCGACTTCACCACCGACGCGCGGCCCGAACAGATGCAACGCATGCTGCGGCCGTGGGCCGACGCGCTCTGGGACACCGGCATCGAATACGGCACCCTCGGCGTCGGCAAGGGCGATCAGCGCATGGAGATCACCACCTTCCGCGCCGATACCTACGACCAGGTGTCGCGCAACCCGGAGGTGCGATTCGGCGACCGCCTCGACGACGATCTGGTGCGCCGCGACTTCACCGTCAACGCGATGGCGGTACGCATCACCGGTCAGGGGCCCAGCGAATTCCTCGATCCGCTCGGCGGTTTGGACGCGCTGCGGGCCCGGGTGCTCGACACGCCCGCCGCGCCCGAGGTGTCCTTCGGTGACGATCCGCTGCGGATGTTGCGTGCGGCGCGCTTCGTCTCGCAACTCGGCTTCACCGTCGCGCCGCGGGTGCGCGAGGCGATGGGGGCGATGGCCGGTCAGCTCGAGCGCATCACCGCCGAACGTGTCGCCGCCGAATTGGACAAGCTGATCCTCGGCGCCGATCCCGCCGCGGGCATCGACCTGATGGTGGACAGCGGGCTGGGCGACGTGGTGCTGCCCGAGGTCGGCGCGATGCGGATGGCGATCGACGAACACCATCAACACAAGGACGTCTACCAGCATTCGCTGACGGTGCTGCGGCAGGCGATCGAACTCGAAGACGATGGCAAGGATCTTGTGCTGCGCTGGGCGGCGCTGCTGCACGACATCGGTAAACCCGCGACGCGTCGGCACGAGTCGGACGGCGGCGTGAGCTTCCATCACCACGAGGTGGTCGGCGCCAAAATGACCCGCAAGCGGATGCGGGCCTTGAAGTACTCCAAGCAGATGGTCGACGACGTGTCGCAGCTGGTGTATCTGCATCTGCGATTCCACGGCTACGCCGACGCCACTGGGGCCGGCAAGTGGACCGATTCCGCGGTGCGACGATATGTGACCGATGCGGGCCCGCTGCTGCCGCGGCTGCACAAGCTCGTGCGCGCCGACTGCACCACCCGCAACAAACGGCGCGCGGCCCGCCTGCAGGCCAACTACGACGACCTCGAGGCCCGGATCGCCGAGCTGGCCGCCGAGGAAGATCTGCAGCGGGTGCGCCCGGACCTGGACGGCAACGAGATCATGGCGATCCTCGGCATCCCGGCGGGCCCGCAGGTCGGCGAGGCGTGGCGTCATCTGAAGGAGCTGCGGCTGGACCGCGGGCCGCTGGATCACGACGAGGCCGTCGCCGAGCTGAAGAAGTGGTGGAACGCCAGGAGCTGAGGCGCCGTCGAATCGGTGTGGACTACTGCATGGCAGACGCGGAGGGCTCGGCGACGATGTGGACCGCGCCGCTGGACACCGACGTGGACGGGGACGGCGTACTCGATGCGGTCGGTCTCGACGTCGACGGCGACGGCAGCGTCGATGACGCACTGGCCGATCTCGACGGCGACGGCGTCGCCGATCACGCGGTGCGCGACGGCCAGAACTACTTCACCGACGACGGAACGGGCACCTGGGCCGTCAGCGTGGACCGCGGCGGGCTGGGCCCACAGCTTGCCAGGGGACTGCGGTGGTTCGGCCTCGACGGCACCGAACAGACCGGCGGTCCGATGGTCGATCTGGACGGCGACGGTCAGGCCGGCGATCGACTCCTCGACATCGACGGCGACGGCCTGGCCGACCGCGCGCTTGGCGGCGGCGTCGGTTACGTCGACACCGACGGCGACGGCCGCTGGGACCTCAGGCTGACCGACGGCGACGGCGACGGCACGGCCGACGCCGCCAACGCGCTGTGACTATTGCGGCAAGCGCCCGGGTCCCGGTGGACCGGCGAACGCCTGCGCGATGGTCAGCCAGCGCCGAGCGGCGTCGCCGTTGGCCGTCACGTCGAGCGCCGACAAGGCCCGCCGCTGCGTGACGAGCAGGCAGAAGTCCTCCGCGGAGCCCGTGACCCGCTCAGCCGCGTCGTCCGGCCCCCACGTCCACACCGATCCGTCGGGTGCGCGCAGCTGGACCCGGAACGGATCGGCCGGTGCGTCGAGGCCGTTGATCGCGAACGCGAAGTCGCGCGTCCGCACCCCGATGTGGGCGATGGAACGCAACCGCGCCGTCGCCGGCCGGTGCACACCGAGGGCGTCGGCGACGTCGAGGCCGTGGGCCCACGTCTCCATCAGCCGCGCGGTGGCCATCGACGCGGCACTCATCGGCGGCCCGAACCAGGGCAGCTTGCGGCGGTCGGGCACCGTCAGCAGCGCGTCGTGCAACCGGTGTCTGGTGTCTCGCCAGTCGGCGAGTAGGTCGGCTGGTGCCGCGGCGGCGACCTGTTCGGCCCCGCGGTCGACGAAACCGCCCGGGTCCGCGGCCGCGGACCCCAGCACCTCGGTGAAGCCGTCCTCGTCGTCGACCGATAGCAGCGCGACCCGGTCGGTCCACAGCAGGTGAGCGATCTGGTGTGCGATGGTCCAGCCCGCGGCGGGCGTCGGCTCGGCCCATCGGGCGGCGGGCAGGTCGGCCACCAGCCCGTCGAGATGATCACTCTCGGCTCGGAGGTCATCGACGATCGGGCCCGCTGTCGCCATGGGTGGAACCTTAGCCCGCGGCGTTGGCGCGCTTGCCGACCGCGGCGTGCACCGCAAGCCCGACGAGATACACCGCCGAGCCGGCGACGATGAGGCCGGCTGATCGGCCGTCGGCGGGAATGACGGCCGCCGCAGCGGGAAGGGCGACGACGAACGACATCCAGAACAACGCGTCCTGCACGGCGAACACGTGGCCGCGCAGCGCGTCGTCGACGTCGATCTGCATGGCCGTGTCGGCGCACAGCTTCACGACTTGACCGGCCGCGCCGAGTAGGAAGCCGCACACCATCATCATCGGCAGTTGCAGCCCGACTCCGCCGAGCTGAATGGCCGCCGCCAGCGACAGCGCCCCATTTGCCGTGCGGAAGCGGCCCCACCGGCCGAGGGCGCTCGGGGTGATGACATTCGCCAGAAACGATCCAGTGCCGCCCGCGACGAGAAACAGCGCCGAGGTGCCGAGGCCCGCGACGCTGTGAGTGTCACTGTGTCGCACCATCACCAGCACCAGCATGGTGTTGATGCCGAACACCATCCGGTGGGTGGCCAGCCCGGCCAGGGTGCCTGCGACGGACGGCACGGCGAGCACCGTGCGCGCGCCGTGCAGCCATCCCGTCGCGACCGCGTAGATCGCCGATCCGTGGATGGCCCGCACGCTGGCGTGCGGGCCGAGCACATGCGGCGGGAAGCGCACCGAGAGGAGCAGCGCCAGCACCACAGGGATGGCGACGATGAAAATTATTGCGGCAGCGCCGGTGTCGCCTGCGCCGAAGAGCCCGCGGGGCACCAGCATGAAGATCGCCCCCAGGAACGCCGCCGCACCGCCGGTGGCCGTCGCGACCGAGTTCATCGCCACCACCTGCTCGCGCGGCACCACGTCCGGCAGTGCGGCAGACAGGCCGGACGAGACGAACCGCGTGAAGCCGTTGACGATCAACGCGCCGAACAAGATCGGATAGTCGCCAACACCGGTGAGCAGGAGCACGGCGATGCCGAGCACCAGCAGCGCCCGTCCGAGGTTCGCCCCGATCAACACCAGCCGCCGGTCCCAACGGTCAAGCAGCGCGCCGGCGAACGGCCCGAGCACCGAGTACGGCAGGTACAGCACGGCGAACGCGGCGGCGATCTCCCACGGGCTGGCCGCGCGGTCCGTGCTGAACAGGAGCCCGCCCGCGAGACCGGCCTGAAAGAGGCCGTCGCCGAACTGGCTGACCGTCCGCAGTTCGAGCAGTCGCCAGAACTCGGGAAGGCTTCGCACCGACCGCCAGAGGGCCACCGGTGCGTGTGCGTCAACCACAGGAGTTCACAGTACAAATATCCCGGCGGGCCGCGCTTGTTCGCCACCTGGAACGTTCGCTGGTGACATGATGGTGGGGTGGCGCAGTCAGAGGATCCGGAGGACTTCATCGCCCCGACAGCCAACCGGGTGCGCGCCGGAACACTGTTGCTCGCCAACACAGATCTGCTCGAGCCGACGTTCCGCCGAAGCGTCATCTACATCGTCGAGCACAACGACGGCGGCACGCTGGGTGTGGTGCTGAATCGGCCGAGCGAGACCGCGGTGTACAACGTGTTGCCGCAGTGGGCCAAGCTGGCCACCAAGCCGAAGACGATGTTCATCGGCGGACCGGTGAAGCGCGACGCCGCGCTGTGCCTGGGCACGCTGCGCGTGGGCACCGACCCGACCGGTGTGCCGGGCATCCGGCATGTGCAGGGCCGGATGGTGATGGTGGACCTCGACGCCGAACCGGAGTCGATCGCGCCGATCATCGAAGGGGTGCGCATCTTCGCCGGCTACTCGGGCTGGACCATCGGTCAACTCGAAGGCGAGATCGAACGCGACGACTGGATCGTGTTGTCGGCGCTGCCGACCGATGTGCTGGCCGAAACCCGAGTGGACCTGTGGGGACGGGTGCTGCGCCGTCAGCCTCTGCCGTTGTCGTTGTTGGCGACCCACCCGATCGACATCAGCCGCAACTAGTTCACCGCCGAGCGCTGCCCGAGGGTGCAGGTCGCGCAGGCGCCCCCTCCGCAACCGGATGCCGCGGTGCCGCAGGCCGGCGCGGCTCCCGCGCCGGCGACCACGAACTTCGCGCTCTGCCAGCAGCCCGCAGCCACCGTGGCGACCGCGCCGAGGACGCACACGACCACCACCACGGCGGCGGTCCCGGGTTGGGCGGACAGCGCCACCACGCCGGCGACGGTCAGCATCGCCGCGGCGGCGAGTTGGGTGGGTGCCACCGCGCGCAGGACCTGGCGCACGATGTCGGCGGACCGGGGACGAGACAATGTCCACCCGCCGAGGCCGGCGGTCGCGGCGGCGGCGCAGAGACATCCGACCGCCGCGAAGAGCATGCGGCCCACCTTAAAGGGCACCGCCCGCGGCGCGCTAGCGGGGCGCGCTGACCCGGAAGCCGTTGGTGATGGCCTCGGTGGCGCTCGCGGTGGGGACGGCCTCGCCGACGGTCGTGGTGACCGACAGCGTCACGAGGTACCTGTCGTGCCCTGCGTTGGCGAGGACGTGTCGGCGCGACGTGTTGAGCGACATGTTGTTCTCGCGGTAGGTGCCCTCGATCGTTGACGACGGCATGCCGCCGAACTCCGCCATCGAGGCTTTCGTGGTTCGCCAAGCGGTCGACTGCTGGGAGTCGATGTAGCCGTGCGTGATCGCCTCCTTGGGATCGAAATCTCCGCCGACGAGTTTGTACACGACCAGCGCCGCGTTGGAGGTGTAGATGCCGTCGCCGCCGACCCGGTCGGCGATCACCGCGAACGCGTCGGGAACATTGGGATCGGGCACCTGCGACCAGCCGGGCGGCACGGGCAGCACGATGTTGAGCGCCTTGAAGTCGCGGGCCACCTGCGGCTCGAGCTTGACGCCCTTGGCCTTGAAGAAATCATTCAATGTCCCCGAGCCTGCGGGTATCAACGTCTCCGGCGCAGCGGCCGCGGCGGGCACAGGAACTCCGGGGACGGCCAGGGATTGAGCGGCCGGGACGGCGGGCGGCAGGCCCACCTGGCCTGCGACCTGCGACGTGGCAGCCGCCCCGGGCAGGACGGGGGCCGCCTGCGCGACGATGGCCGGCGCCGGCTGCGGGGGGAGGTAGAAGGGGTCGGCGGCGGCGGTGTTGCCCGCCAGCGTGAGCACACCGGCCAAGCCCGCGGCGACGCCACCTGCCAGAATCCGCCATCGGCGGCCACTATCGATCATCGGCCGACACCCCTTCCCGAGTCCTTTCCGCTGCGGGGGCACACATCCCCCTGGTCAGGCGCCGACCGTAACCCCGTGCGGAGGCGGTCACCAGGGCTGGAACCGACCTGGAATGAAGCTCTGACCCCTCCGCAACGCAACCGATACCTGCCCGTGGCCGGAGGACGGGCGGGCGCAGCCCTTTACCCTGTTCACGTGAGCAGTCAGTCGGTCACCGACACCTCCGATGCTGGAGCCGACACCCCGCAGTACCGCTACACCGCGAAGCTGGCCGGGGAGATCGAGCGCGCGTGGCAGGAGCGGTGGTCGCAACAGGGCACCTTCAACGTGCCCAACCCGGTGGGCTCGCTGGCGCCGACGGACGGCACCCCCGTGCCCGCCGACAAGATGTTCGTCCAGGACATGTTCCCCTACCCCTCGGGCGAGGGGCTGCACGTCGGGCATCCGCTCGGGTACATCGCGACCGACGTCTACGCGCGGTATTTCCGGATGACGGGGCGAAACGTCTTGCACGCGTTGGGGTTCGACTCGTTCGGCCTGCCCGCCGAGCAGTACGCGGTGCAGACCGGCACCCACCCGCGCACCAGGACCGAGGCGAACATCGTCAACTTCCGCCGCCAGCTGGGCCGCCTCGGGCTCGGGCACGACGCGCGCCGCAGCTTCTCCACCACCGACGTCGACTTCTACAAGTGGACGCAGTGGATCTTCCTGCAGATCTACAACGCCTGGTTCGACAAGGACCTCAACAGGGCACGCCGCATCGACGAGCTGATCGGCGAGTTCGAGTCCGGGCAGCGCGCACTCGACGACGGCAGGCAGTGGTCAGCGCTGTCGGCGGATGACCGCGCCGACGTGATCGACTCGTACCGGTTGGTGTACCGCGCCGACTCGATGGTCAACTGGTGTCCGGGACTGGGCACGGTGCTGGCCAACGAAGAGGTGACCTCCGACGGTCGCAGTGACCGCGGCAACTTTCCAGTGTTCCGGAAGCGGTTGCGGCAGTGGATGATGCGGATCACCGCCTACTCCGACCGGCTGCTCGGGGATCTCGACGTGCTGGACTGGCCGGAGAAGGTCAAGACCATGCAGCGCAACTGGATCGGCCGCTCCACCGGCGCCGCGGTGCTGTTCCGCGCCGGCGGGGCCGATATCGAGGTCTTCACGACGCGCCCCGACACGTTGTTCGGCGCCACGTATCTGGTGCTGGCGCCCGAGCATCCGCTGGTCGAGCAGTTGACGGCCGCGGACTGGCCCGACGCCGACGTCGACGCGCGCTGGACGTTCGGCGCGCAGAGCCCGCCGCAGGCCGTCGCGGCCTACCGGCGGTCGATCGCGGCCAAGTCGGACCTGGAGCGTCAGGAGGCGAAAGCCAAGACCGGCGTCTTCCTGGGTACCTACGCCGTCAATCCGGCCGACGGGCAACAGATCCCGATCTTCATCGCCGACTACGTGTTGGTCGGCTACGGCACCGGCGCGATCATGGCAGTGCCCGGCCACGACCAGCGCGACTGGGAGTTCGCCCGTGCGTTCGGCCTGCCGATCGTGGAAGTCATTGCCGGCGGCGATGTTTCGCAGGCCGCCTTCACCGGCGACGGTGAAGTGGTCAACTCCGACTACTTGACCGGGCTGAGCGTGGACTCGGCCAAGGAGGCGATCACCGCCAGGCTGGTCGCCGACGGCGTCGGCCAGGCCCGCGTCGAGTACAGGCTGCGCGACTGGCTGTTCGCCCGGCAGCGATACTGGGGCGAGCCGTTCCCGATCGTGTACGACCAGAGTGGCCGCGCGCACCCGCTGCCCGAGTCGCAGCTACCCGTCGAGCTACCGGACGTCGGAGACTATTCGCCGGTGCTGTTCGATCCCGACGACGCCGACAGCGTCCCGTCGCCGCCGCTGAACAAGGCCACCGACTGGGTGCACGTCGAGTTGGATCTCGGCGACGGCCTGAAGCCCTACACCCGCGACACCAACGTGATGCCGCAGTGGGCGGGCAGCTCGTGGTACGAACTGCGCTACACCGATCCGCACAACTCGGAAGCGTTGTGCGACAAAGAGAACGAAGCGTACTGGATGGGGCCGCGGCCCGCCGAGCACGGCCGGAATGACCCGGGCGGTGTCGACCTGTACGTGGGTGGCGTCGAGCACGCGGTGCTGCACCTGTTGTACTCGCGGTTCTGGCACAAGGTGCTCTACGACCTGGGCCACGTATCGTCGAACGAGCCGTACCGGCGGCTGGTCAACCAGGGCTACATCCAGGCGCACGCCTATACGGATGCGCGCGGCAGCTACGTGCCCGCCGCCGAAGTCGTCGAGCGGGACCAGAAGTTCTACTGGCCCGGCCCGGACGGCGAGGTCGAGGTGCGTCAGGAGTTCGGCAAGATCGGCAAGAGCCTGAAGAACTCCGTGTCGCCCGACGAGATCTGCGACAACTACGGCGCGGACACGTTGCGCATGTACGAGATGTCGATGGGGCCGCTGGAGGCGTCGCGGCCGTGGGCGACGAAGGACGTCGTCGGCGCGTACCGGTTCCTTCAGCGCGTATGGCGGTTGGTCGTCGACGAGCAGACCGGCCGCCTTCGGGTCAGCGACTCCGAACCCGACGACGAGACGCTGCGGGCGCTGCACCGCACCATCGCAGGCGTGTCCGACGACTATGCCGCGCTGCGCAACAACACCGCGGGCGCCAAGCTGATCGAGTACACCAACCACCTGACCAAGCGGCACAGCGCAGAGGTGCCGCGCGCCGCCGTCGAACCGCTGGTGTTGATGGTCGCGCCGCTGGCGCCGCACCTGGCCGAGGAGTTGTGGCAGCGGCTGGGCCACGAGACGTCGCTGGCGCACGGGCCGTTCCCTGTCGCCGACGAGTCCTACCTGGCCGTCGACACCGTTGAGCTTCCGGTTCAGGTCAACGGAAAGGTGCGCGGCCACGTCACGGTGGCCGCCGACGCCACCGCTGACGTGATCGAGGAGGCGGCGATGGCCGACGAGAAGGTGCAGACCTTCTTGGCCGGCGCGACGCCGAAGAAGGTGATCGTGGTCGCCGGCCGCCTGGTCAACCTCGTCGTCTAGAGCGATTCTGGCGCGCTCATCGACGCTCAGCGCACGAATTCGCGCCGAAATCACCCGGTGGGGCGGACGACGACCTCGCGGATGTGGGCGTCGGGCGGGGCGTTGACGGCGTCGGCGACGACCTTGGCGACCGTCTGCGGGCTCAGGAATCGGTCGGGCTTGTACTCGCCGCCCTCGTAGGCGACGAGACCTTCCTGCATCGCCGTCGCGATTCGGCCCGGATGGACCGACGTCACCCGCAGGCCCTGCTCGTCGTTGCGCAGTGAGTCCGCGAAGCCACGCAACGCGAACTTGCTGGCCGTGTAGGACGCCAAGCCGGGCGAGGCGTTGATCCCCGCGCCCGAGTTGATGAACACGACGTGGCCGCGGGCGCTGCGCAATGCGGGCAGCAGCGCGAGCGTGAGTGCCACCGCGCCAACCACATTCACCTCCAGTGTGACCCGCCACTCCTCGACCGTCGACTCCGCGACCCGTCCCGGGAAGGCCGCGCCTGCGTTGTGGATCAGCACGTCCAGCTCGTCGATCGGCTCGACGACGGCGGGGATGGCGTCGCTGTCGGCCAGGTCCAGCGGCCACGTCGTGGCGCCCAGCCGCTGTGCGAGCTCGTCGAGTCGCTCCGACGGCCGCCCGCCGAGGAACAGGGTGTGGGTGGGGGCCAGCGCATCGGCGATGGCGCTACCGAGGCCGCCCGCCGGGCCGGTGATGAACGCGGTCGGCATGCCGGTCACCCTACCGACTGCGATCATGGGGGTGATGGCACCCGATCCCAGCTTCGCTCCCACGCAGCTCGCGGCCCGCGCCGCGTATCTGCTGCGCGGCAACGACCTGGGTGTGATGACGACGGCTGCGCCGCTTCTGTACCCGCACATGTGGAGCTGGGACGCCGCTTTCGTGGCGATCGGCCTGGCCCCGCTGAGCGTGGAGCGGGCGGTCGTCGAACTCGACACGCTGCTGTCGGCGCAGTGGTCCAACGGCATGATTCCGCACATCGTGTTCGCCAACGGGGTCGACGGTTACTTCCCGGGGCCCGCGCGGTGGGCGACGTCGGCGCTGGCCGCGAACGCTCCGCGGTCGCGGCACACGTCGGGAATCACGCAGCCGCCGGTGCATGCGATCGCCGTGCAACGGATCCTCGACCATGCCCGGTCGCGGGGCCGCTCCACCCGAGCGGTGGCCGAGGCGTTTCTCGACCGCCGCTGGGCCGACCTGGTGCGCTGGCACCGCTGGCTCGCCGAGGCGCGCGACCAGAAGTCGCACGGGCGGGTCACGCTGTACCACGGGTGGGAGTCCGGCATGGACAACTCGCCGCGGTGGGATGCCGCATATGCCAACGTGATTCCCGGCAACGTGCCGGAATACCAGCGCGAGGACAACACCATCGTCACCGACGCCACCCAGCGGCCGTCGGACATGGAGTACGACCGCTACCTGTGGCTGGTCGAGGAGATGAAGTCGGCGCATTACGACGACGAACTGTTGCCCAAGGCGATGAGCTTCGCCGTCGAGGACGCGTTCGTGTCTGCCGTCTTGTCGGTGGCCTGCTCGGTGCTGGCCGAGATCGGCGAGGACTACAAGCGTCCCAACGCCGACGTCCGCGACCTCTACGGGTGGGCGCACCGGTTCCGGGCCGGCGTCATCGAGATGACCGACGAAAGAACCGGCGCAGCAAGGGATTACGACGTCCGCGCCGGCAAGGTGATCGCCACCGAGACGGTCGCGCAGTTCGCGCCGCTGCTGTGCGGCGGGCTGCCGCACGACAAGGAGCGGACGCTGTTGCGGCTGCTGGAGGGCCCGCGGTTCTGCGGGCACCCCGACTTGAGGTACGCGCTGATCCCTTCCACGTCGCCGGTGTCGCGGGACTTCCGGCAGCGGGAGTACTGGCGCGGACCGGTCTGGCCGGTGATGACCTGGCTGTTCTCCTGGGCGTTCGCCCGCCGCGGCTGGGCCGAGCGGTCGCTGATCCTGCGGCGCGAAGGTCTGCGGCAGGCCAGCGACGGCACCTTCGCCGAGTACTACGAACCGTTCACCGGGGAGCCGCTGGGCAGTATGCAGCAGTCATGGACCGCCGCGGCGGTACTGGACTGGCTGGGCTAGGCCTGTTCCTGGCCGCTTTCCCGGTCGGCAAGCCGCTCCATCGGGCCCAGCGCCTTGGTCAGCGACTCGACGTCGTCGTCGCTGAGCCTGCCGAGCATCGCGGCGAGCGCAGCCCTGCGCGCCGCGAGCGCCTCGCGGTGCTGGACGAGCCCGCGCGGTGTGACCTCGACCAGCACGGCGCGCAGATCGGAGGGGTCGCGCGACCGCTTCACCAGGCCGAGCTTCTCGAGGCGCCGGATCGCCACGGTCGTGGTCGGGGTGCGAACGCGTTCGTGGGCGGCCAGGTCGGTCATCCGGATCGGACCCTTCTCCAGCAGCGTCAGCAGGATCGACAGCTGGGCCAGGGTCAGATCACCCGCAGTGCCGCGACTGGCGTCGCCGCGGCGCAAGACGGAGAACAGCTTGGACAAAACGCGCTGCAGCTCGGCTGCCAGCTCGTCGACCTGGGCCTCCGTCTCGACCATAGTTCGCTAGTCTAACCTGTCGGGGTGCGCCGGTAGGTAAACGCGCAATCTTTTGCCGTTACAGAACCTGCGACAGGAACCGCTGTAATCTCTCTGTCTCCGCGGCGTCGAAGATCTTCTCCGGCGGCCCCGATTCGACGACCTTCCCGTGGTCCATGAACACCACCGCGTCCGACGTCGAACGCGCGAAGCCCATTTCGTGTGTCACGACGACCATCGTCATGCCGTCCCCGCCGAGATCGGCGATCAGCTCCAGGATCCCCTTCACGAGTTCGGGATCCAACGCCGAGGTGGCCTCGTCGAAGAACATCACCTGCGGAGCCATGGCAAGCGCGCGGGCGATGGCGACGCGCTGCTGCTGCCCACCCGACAGGGTGCCGGGCCGGGCATCGGCCTTGTGCCGCAAGCCGACCCGGTCGAGCTGGGCCAGGCCGAGCTCGCGCGCCGCGTCGGCGCTGAGGTTCTTCAACTTGCGGGGCGCCAGGGTCACGTTGTCCAGCACGGTGCGGTGCGGGAACAGGTTGAATTGCTGGAACACCATGCCAATTCGCTGCCGCAGGCGGTCGGGGTTGTCGCGCAGTACCGACTCCCCGTCCAGCAGGATGTCTCCGCGGTCGGGTTCGTAGAGCCGGTTGAGGGTGCGCAGCAGCGTCGACTTCCCTGAACCCGACGGCCCGATCACCGCGGTGGTGGTACCGGCGGGCACATCGATGTCGACGCCGCGCAACACCGGATTCGGCCCGAACGACAGGTGAATGTCTTTGCCCGTCAACGAAACAGGCTCAGGCTGCGCCGGCATCAGATCATCTCCTGTGAGGCGGCCGGGTTCAGCGGCGAGAGCGGATCCTCTGGTTCGGCGGGTCTGCCCCTGCGCAGCCGGGCGTCGATGTAGTTGACCAGGTGAGTCAGCGGAATGGTCAGCACCAGGTAGAACAGGCCCGCCGCCACCAGGGGCGACAGGTTGCCGGTCTGCGCGTTGAGGTCGCGGCCCACCTGGAACAGCTCGCGCTGGTTGGCGACCAGGCCGAGGAAGTACACCAGCGAGCTGGCCTTCAACAGCGAGATGAACTGGTTCACCAGGGCGGGCAGCACCCGCCGGATTCCCTGCGGCACAACCACAAGGCGCATCGACGCCGGATAGCTGAACCCCAGCGCCCGGGATGCCTCCAATTGGCCGGCCTCCACGCTCTGGATGCCGGAGCGGAAGATCTCACCGATGTAGGCGGCGGCCATCAAACCCAGCGCCGCTATGCCCAGCGGGTAGGGGTTGTTGCCGGTCAACCCGCCGACGACGGGGCCGACGCCGAGGCCGATCAGCAGGATGATCACCACTTCGGGCAGGCCGCGGAAGATGTCGGTGTAAACGCGCGCCGGCCAGCGCAGCCACCGGGCCCTGGAGATGCCCGCGACGGCGAGCGCCATGCCGAGCAGCAGGCCGATGATGCTCGCACTGACGGTCAAGATCAGCGTGTTCGGTAACCCGGTTGTGAACAGGGCAGGGATTGCCTGCTTGTACAGGTCCCAGTCCAGGAAGGAGTCCGCCAATTGGGACAGCGCCGATTTCGGTTGCACCGCAGCGGGATTCGCAGCCTCGCCTCGATGAGTGGCGGCGACGCCAGCGAAGTCGGGCAGCTGTGGCGGGGGTGCCGCCTTAGAACCCGGTTTCCAGCCCGGCGGCAACTCGCGCGGCACCCAGTCGGAGTACAGCCGGGCCCAGGTGCCGTCGGCGATGACGGCGTCCAGCCCGGAGTTCAGCGCATCGATCAGCGGCGCGTTCTCCTTGGCGACCGCATAGGCCACGAAATTGTCCAAGCTGAAAGTGTTTTCGACGATCTGGGCCGGGTCGCCCGGCTGCACGGTGCCTTGTGCCTGCTGCGACGGCGCCACCCACGCGTCGATCTGGCGCGTCTTCAGGCTGGCGTACACCGTGTTGTAGTCAGGAAACTTGACCGGGTCCAGATGCAGCGAGTCGACGACGTAGGCCTCTTGAACGGTGCCCTGCACAACGCCGATGCGCTGGCCGGCGGCGAGCTTGTCGAAGCCGGTGAGCGACGATCCCGTCGGGACGACCAGCGAGAAGTAGCCGAAGTCGTAGCCGTTGGTGAAACCCACCGTGCGCCGGCGCGCGTCGGTGGTGGTGATCGACGAGGAGCCGACGTCGAAGCGCCGCGATGCCACCTGGGCGAGCAGGCCCGAGAACTCGGTGCCGACGAAATTGACTCGCAGGCTTAGCTTTCCGGCGATCGCCCGCAGCAGTTCGTTGTCGAAGCCGGTGAACTGGCCCTGGGAGTTGATGCAGATGCTGGGCGGCGCGTCCGACAAGGTACCGACCGTCAGCACGCCGGGCGCGCCCAGCCCGAGCGCGTTGACGTCGACGCCGGACAGCGGTCGCACCGACGGTGTCGTGTATTTGTCCTCGCCGGGCCCGGCCGCCGCCGACGCGAGGTTCGTCGGCACGGCGCTGGCGCTGTCGATGCCCGGCGGTGCGCACTGGTCGACGTCGGCGGCCGCCGGCGACGCCGTCGGGATGCCGAACACCAGCACGCCGACCAGCGCCGCGAGCAGCGCTCTGCCGATCCTGCCCGGAAAGGGGGTCATGGCAGTCAAACTAGCCGCCGTGGCGATGCCGGCGCCTGCTTGCACTCAATCAGAATGCAACCGGCGCCTGGGCCACCAGGCCCGACGGCTTGAACACCCCGCGGCGCACCAGCTCGTTGACCATGATCCGCCCCATGGCCTCCGACCGACCGGCACATGCGGCGCGGGCGCCGTCGGGGTCGCCCGTGTGAATCGCCGTCGTCTCGGACTCGTAGAACGGCATCATCTCGTCGTGGTTGTTCAGATAGGTCACCCAGAACGTCCGCGGCATGAAGCTCTGGGAGGCCCGGATCTCGGCGAGCAGTCGCGGACCCGCGTACTCCTCGTTGATGGTCTGCCGGTACTGCCAGGCCGCCTCCTGGAACGCGCGTGACTCGCGGTTGGCGCGCATGAAGTCGGTCAGCGAATCGAGCTGGGCGAGTACGTTCGCGTGCGGGTCATTGGCGGCGCGTGCCGACGCGATGCCCAGAAGGATGCCGTGCAGCTCATGGTGTTCCAGCACGACGGACTCGTCGAAGCGCTCGACGAAGGCGCCGCGGTGATAGCGAGTGGACAGGATGCCGTCGTGCTCGAGTTGCACGACGGCTTCCTGGATCGGTACGCGGCTCAGGCCGAGCTCGTGGGCCACCTCATTGCGGTCGACGCGGTCGCCCGAGCGCAGCTTTCCAGTAAGCACCAGGTTGATGATGTGCGAAACAACCTGGTCCTTTTCTTTGACTCCATACCTCTTGGGCATAGCGGCGACAGTTAATCACGCCACTACGGCAATGGGCTGAGATTGACCGAATGAAATGCTTCGTATTTTCGAGTTACGCCGCGCCCGGGCTCGGCCGGCCATTCAGCCGCGCGCGTCGCGCCAGCGACACAGCGCCTCGGCATCGCTCAAGTCGTAGTCGGGACCGTTGACGCCGACAGTCAGGAGGGTGACCCCGAGGCCGGCCAGCGCGTCGGCTTCAGCGAGCAGGGCGTCGGTCCCCTTGCCGGAGACACCCGCCGAGCGCTCGATGGCCGCGGGGTCGCGACCGACGTCGGCGCAGTGTCGCGCCAGAACCCCGGCCTTCTGCGGGTATTCGGCGCTGTCGCTGAACGAGTGCCAGATGTCGCCGTACTCGGCGACCAGCCGTAACGTCTTCTTCTCACCGCCGCCGCCGATCAACACAGGGATGTCGCGGGTCGGCTGGGGGTTGAGCTTTGCCAGCCGTGACGTGATGCGCGGGAACGCCTCGGCGAGGTCGTCGAGGCGGCTGCCCGCCGTGCCGAACTCGTAGCCGTACTCGTCGTAGTCCTTCTGCTTCCAGCCCGATCCGATGCCGAGGATCAGCCGCCCGTCGGAGATGTGGTCGACGGTGCGGGCCATGTCGGCCAGCAATTCCGGGTTGCGGTAGGAATTGCACGTGACCAGTGCGCCGATGTGAATGCGCGAAGTCTGTTCCGCCCACGCGCCGAGCATTGTCCAGCATTCGTAATGTGGACCGTCGGGGTCGCCATATAACGGGAAAAAGTGGTCCCAGTTGAAGGCGACGTCGACACCGATGTCCTCGCAGCGGCGGACCGCGTCACGAATGTTGTTGTACTGGGGTGAATGTTGCGGCTGCAGCTGCACGCCGATGCGAACGGGGGAGGTCATCGGATCATGGTTCCCGTTTCCGCCGCGGGCCAACCTAGCGGCTCAGCACACCGCGCAGGATGTCGACCAGGGCGCGCGGTTGATCACCTTGAACCGAATGGCCGGAGTCGGCGACGACATGCGTGCGTTGAAATCCCGGGGCGCGCTCGGCGAACGCGTCGGCGTCTTCGTCGTTGACGAAGAACGACTTGGCACCGCGCACCAGCGTGACGGGCATGGTGATGTTCGGCACGTCGTCCCACAGGCCCTGGAAAGACTCGGGCATCCCTTGACCGGACTCGCCCTTGCGAAACGAGTCGTAACGCCACGTCCAGGTGCCGTCGTCGAGCCGCTTGGAGTTGTGGAACACGCCGCGCCGCAACGACTTTCGGTCGCGATGCGGGGCGGCCTCGATCGTCACGTCGAGCATCGCGGAAAAGCTGGGAAACTCGCGGTCGCCCCTGACCAGGGCCACGGCGCCGAGCTGCGCCTTGGTCATCTCCTCGTGGCGCTCGGGCGCAGAAGGGGTGACGTCGACGAGCACCAACTCGGGCACCAGAGCGGGTTCGGTGGCCGCGATGCGCAGCGCCGTGAGCCCGCCGAGTGACATGCCGACGACGAGCCGCGGCCCGGGTGCCCACTCGCGCAGGATCGGCCGCAGTATGTCGGCGTTGAGCTTCGGCCCGTAGTCGCCGTCCTCGCGCCACGCTGAACGCCCGTGTCCGGGCAGGTCGATCGCCAGCGCAGGCACGCCGAGTCCGATGATGACGGTGTCCCAGGTGTGCGCGTTCTGCCCGCCGCCGTGCAGGAACACCACCTGCGGCGGCCCGTCTCCCCACTTCAGCGCACTGGTGTCAGCCGAGGTGACGCGGGCGACCGGCGGCAGCGGGCCGGTGTGCCCGATCTGTTCGGCGTTCTCGTGCAGCAGCCCGAACTCGTCGAGGCCGAGGAGTTCGTCGTCGGAGATCTCGGCCATGGCTCGACACTACGCACTGACAAGTGGGACGAAAGGCTAGCCCTCGATGAAGGTCTCGAGCTGCGTGCGCGCGATGTCGTCGGGCAGCTGCTGCGGCGGGCTCTTCATCAGGTAGGCGGACGCGGCCACCACCGGGCCGCCGATGCCGCGGTCCTTGGCGATCTTCGCCGCGCGGACCGCGTCGATGATCACGCCCGCCGAGTTCGGCGAGTCCCACACCTCGAGCTTGTACTCGAGGTTCAGTGGCACGTCGCCGAAGGCGCGGCCTTCCAGGCGTACGTAGGCCCACTTGCGGTCGTCGAGCCAGCCGACGTGGTCGGACGGGCCGATATGCACATCCTTGGTGTTGAACTCCCGCTGCAGGTTCGACGTCACTGCCTGGGTCTTGGAGATCTTCTTCGACTCCAGCCGCGAACGCTCGAGCATGTTGAGGAAGTCCATGTTTCCGCCGACGTTGAGCTGCATGGTGCGGTCAAGCTGGACGCCGCGGTCCTCGAACAGTTTGGCCATCACGCGGTGGGTGATCGTTGCACCGACCTGGCTCTTGATGTCGTCGCCGACGATCGGCACGCCGGCATCGGCGAACTTCTTGGCCCACACCGGATCTGAGGCGATGAACACCGGCAGCGCGTTGACGAAGGCGACGCCCGCGTCGATCGCACACTGCGCGTAGAACTTGTCGGCTTCCTCCGAGCCCACCGGTAGGTAGGACACCAGCACGTCGACGTCGTTGTCCTTGAGCGCCTTGACGACGTCGACCGGATCGGTGTCGGACACCTCGATGGTCTCGGCGTAGTACTTGCCGATGCCGTCGAGTGTCGGACCGCGCTGCACGGTGACGTTCGTCGGGGGCACGTCGGCGATCTTGATGGTGTTGTTCTCGGACGCGAAGATCGCCTCGGAGAGGTCGAACCCGACTTTCTTGGCGTCGACGTCGAAGGCGGCGACGAACTTGACGTCGCGAACGTGGTACGGGCCGAAGCGAACGTGCATCAGGCCGGGCACCGTGGCGTTCTCGTCGGCGTCCTGGTAGTACTGCACACCCTGAACAAGCGATGATGCACAGTTGCCGACACCGACAATCGCGACCCGCACCTCGGTGTTTTGACTCATGGCGACGTTCTCCCTCTCAATCCCAAGCCACTTGGAAATCTGTTACTGCTACGACTGCTCGGCGCGACCTTGAGCTACCCGCTCGGCCGCAATCAAATCGTTGAGCCACTTCACTTCGCGCTCGCTGGACTCCAACCCCAACTGGTGCAGCTGGTGGGTATAGCGGTCAAGCGAACTACTGGCCCGCGCCACTGCTTCGCGCAGACCCTCCCGGCGTTCCTCGACCTGACGACGGCGGCCTTCCAGAATGCGCATCCGAGCCTCGGCCGGGGTGCGGTTGAAGAAGGCGAGATGAACGCCGAATCCGTCGTCGGTGTAGTTCTGCGGGCCGGTGTCGGCGACCAGTTCGGCGAAGCGCTGCTTGCCCGCGTCGGACAGCTGATACACCCGGCGCGCACGCCGAACCTTGGGTATGCCGTCGGGCGCCGCGTTCTCGACGATCAGCCCGTCGGCCTGCATCCGGCGCAGCGCGGGATACAGCGAGCCGTAGGAGAATGCCCGGAAAGCACCGAGCAGACCCGTCAGTCGCTTCCGCAGCTCGTAGCCGTGCATGGGTGACTCGAGCAGAAGACCCAGCACTGCGAGTTCCAGCATCAAAACACCTCCTTTGCCGGCCGCTACGACGTCTCGACACCTCGCGCAATAGTATCGCGCCGATATATACGACGCTACATGGCCGCCGGCAGAACGGGTGCTCCCGGGCTAACTCGGCTCGTTGATCTGCTGGATCGCGCCGTTGGGGTCCAGGTCGATGAAACCGCTGCCGAACTCGCTGGTTCCGGGGTGACTTCGGCGTGATTGGTTGCGCGGGGCGCAACCGACCACGCCGAAATCGCGAGACCTGGCGCCGAAGCTCGGCCGTCATCGCCGCAGACCAGATGCCGACGCGACGCAGGGGCTGACCCGTCACGCCTCGGCGCTGGCGGGTCCGACGTACTCTGGTCATCGTGCGATTGCAGCGACAGGTGGTGGACTACGCGCTTCGGCGGCGGTCTCTGCTCGCGGAGGTCTACTCCGGCCGCACCGGCGTCTCGGAGGTCTGCGACGCCAATCCTTACTTGCTGCGCGCCGCGAAGTTCCACGGGAAGCCCAGTTCGGTGATGTGCCCGATCTGCCGCAAGGAACAGCTCACGCTGGTGTCATGGGTGTTCGGCGACCACCTCGGGGCGGTGTCGGGGTCGGCCCGGACCGCCGAAGAGCTGGTCATGCTCGCTACCCGCTTCGACGAGTTCTCCGTACACGTGGTGGAGGTATGCCGCACCTGCAGCTGGAACCATCTGGTGAAGTCGTACGTGCTCGGGGCGGTTCGGCCGCCGAAGGGTTCCCGTCCGACGCGGACCGCGCGCAACGGCGCGCGGACGGCCAGTGAATAACGAAGGGCGCCACAACCGGTCAGCCAGCGACGTCCCTGCGGGACAGGCCGCTGACGGTGTGGGAACGCCCCCGCCCCGCAAAGGCGACCGGCCGCCGCCTCGGCGGCCCGCGGTCCCCTTCGACGACCGCCGCACCGCCGTCATCCCAGCCGTGCGGGTAGACACCCCGCCGCTGCGCGATCCGATCGAGGCCGTCAAGGCGGCACTCGACGGCACGTCGCCGCCCCCGCCCCCACCACCGGGGCCCCCTCGCCGTCCACGCTTCGGCGGTGGCGGACCGGGCGGCCGGCCGCCGCGACGGCTGCCTCCCATGGAGCAGATCAACTGGAAGTGGGTCCGGCGCGCGCTCTACGTCGCGTTCGCCGCTCTGATCCTGTTGCCGATCGTGACGTTCGGCATGGCCTACATGATCGTCGACGTCCCCAACCCGGGAGACATCCGCACCAACCAGGTGTCGACGATCCTGGCCAGCGACGGCAGCGAGATCGCCAAGATCGTTCCGCCCGAAGGTAATCGGGTCGACGTGAACATCGACCAGATCCCGGTTCATGTGCGCGACGCGGTGATGGCCGCAGAGGATCGCGACTTCTATTCCAATCCGGGCTTCTCGTTCACCGGTTTCGCGCGCGCAGCCAAGAACAACGTGTTCGGCGGCGACACGCAGGGCGGGTCGACGATCACCCAGCAGTATGTGAAGAACGCGTTGGTGGGTGCGCAACGGTCAGGCATCGGCGGCATCGTCCGCAAGGCCAAAGAGTTGGTCATCTCGACGAAGATGTCCAGCGAGTGGTCCAAAGACCAAGTGCTGCAGTCTTATCTCAACATCATCTATTTCGGCCGCGGTTCCTACGGCATCGCCGCCGCGTCCAAGGCGTACTTCGACAAGCCGGTCGAACAGCTCACCGTCGCCGACGGCGCGCTGCTGGCCTCGCTCATCCAGCAGCCCTCGGCGCTGGACCCGGCAGTCAATCCCGACGGCGCGCAGAAGCGGTGGAACTGGGTGCTCGACGGCATGGTCGAGATCGGCGCGCTGTCGTCGACCGACCGTGGCGCACAGGTCTTTCCGCCGACCGTGCCACCCGACCTGGCCCAGAATCAGAACCAGACGACAGGCCCCAACGGACTGATCGAACGGCAGGTGCAGAAGGAACTGCTCGACCTGTTCGACATCAACGAGCAGACGCTGAACACCGAGGGGCTGCAGGTCACCACGACGATCGATCCGAATGCGCAGTCGGCCGCAGAAGAGGCGGTGTCCGAAACGCTCGACGGCCAGAACCCGGACATGCGCTCGGCGGTGGTGTCGATCGACCCGAGAACCGGTGGCGTCAAGGCCTATTACGGCGGTGACGACGCGCAGGGCTTCGACTTCGCCCAGGCCGGCCTGCCGACGGGTTCGTCGTTCAAGGTTTTCGCGCTGGTGGCTGCCCTCGAGCAGGGCATCGGCCTGGGCTACCAGGTGGACAGCTCGCCGCTCGAGGTCAACGGCATCAAGATTACCAACGTCGAAGGCGAAGGTTGCGGGACATGCAACATCGCCGAAGCCCTGAAGCGGTCGTTGAACACCGCCTACTACCGGCTGATGCTGAAGCTGAAGAACGGGCCGTCCGACGTCGCCGCCGCCGCACACCAGGCCGGTGTGGCCGAGAGCTTCCCCGGCGTCGAACACACGTTGTCCGAGGACGGCAAGGGCGGGCCGCCGAACAACGGAATCGTGTTGGGCCAGTACCAGAGTCGCGTGCTCGACATGGCGTCGGCGTACGCCACCCTCGCGGCGTCGGGCGTCTACCACCGCCCGCACTTCGTGCAGAAGGTCGTCAACGCCGAGGGTCAGGTGCTGTTCGACGCAGCCAACGAGGACAACTCTGGTGAGCAGCGCATCGACAAGGCCGTCGCCGACAACGTGGCCGCCGCCATGCAGCCGATCGCCGCGTACTCCAGAGGTCACGCCTTGGCGGGCGGGCGCCCGTCGGCGGCCAAGACGGGGACCAACCAGCTCGGCGACACCGACGCCAACCGGGACGCCTGGATGGTCGGATTCACGCCGTCGCTGTCGACGGCGGTGTGGGTCGGCACGACCGACGGCACCCAACCGCTGGAGAACAAGTGGGGTTCGCCGGTGTACGGGTCCGGCCTGCCGTCCGACATCTGGAAGGCCACGATGGACGGCGCGCTGGAGGGCACCGACAAGGAGTCGTTCCCGAAGCCGACGGAGATCGGCGGCTATGCCGGGGTGCCTGCCGCACCGCCGCCGCCGCCCCCGTCTGCGCCACCGACGGAAACGACCATCCAGCCGACGATCGAGGTAGCGCCGGGCATCACCATCCCGTTCGGTCCGCCGACGGTGGTGCCTGGCGGACCCGGTCAGCCGGTGCAGGATCCGGGCGCGGTCGGAGTGCCTGCCGCCCCTGCTGTGCCGGTGGCTCCTGGTGGGCCGGCTCCAGGACCGCAACCGTTTCCGCCGCCTCCGTGACCGAGAGCGGGGACCCCGAAATCAAAGACGTGGCGGCGAACGAGCCGCTCCGCACCGAGGTGTCCCCGCACCCACTGGCCGCCGACCGGCGCAGCGTCTCCGACCGCGACCTGCCCAGCAGGACCGACGCTGTGGCCGGAGCGCTGTCGCAGGTGATCGGCGGGCCGGTGGGCAGGCACGCGTTGATCGGCCGGACCCGCTTTTTCACCCCGCTACGGGTGATGCTGGTGATCGCCGTGGTGTTCCTGGCGCTGGGGTATTCCTCGAAGGCAGCCTGCCTGGTCAGCACCGGTACCGGCACGGCCGACCAGAAGGTGGCCAACTGGCAGAACCAGCGGGCCTACTACGAGCTGTGCTACTCCGACACCGTTCCGCTCTACACCGCCGAGCTGTTGAACCTGGGCAAGTTCCCTTACAAGTCGAGCTGGATCGAGACCGACAGCGAGGGTAGGCCGCAGAAGCAGTTCGACGGCAACATCGCCGTGCGCTACATGGAGTATCCGGTGATCACGGGCACCTATCAGTACCTGTCGATGACGCTGGCGAAGACCTACTCCGCACTGACCAGGCTGGTGGCTGTGCCGTCGATCGCGGAGGTGGTGATGTTCTTCAACATCTCCGCGTTGGGTCTGGCCTTGGCCTGGTTCGCCACGGTGTGGGCCACCGCGAGGCTGGCGGGCAGACGCATCTGGGATGCGGCGCTCGTCGCCGGCTCGCCGATCGTGATCTTCCAGATCTTCACCAACTTCGACGCTCTTGCAACGGCTTTCGCGACCGGCGCCCTGCTGGCTTGGGCGCGACGGAAACCCGCGCTGGCCGGCGTCCTGATCGGCCTCGGTGTGGCCGCGAAGCTCTACCCGATCCTGCTGTTGATCCCGCTGACGCTTCTCGGCCTGCGCACCGGGCGGCTTCGGGAGGTCGGCAAGACGGCCGTGACCGCTGTCGTCGCGTGGGTGGTGGTCAACCTGCCGGTGATGGTGTTGTTCCCGCGGGGGTGGTCGGAGTTCTTCCGGCTCAACGCCCGGCGCGGCGACGACATGGACTCGCTGTACAACGTGGTGAAGTCCTTCACCACCTGGCCGGGCTTCGACACCGGTCTCGGGCTGTGGCAGCCGCCGACCATCCTCAACGCCGTCGTGCTGTCGCTGTTCGTATTGTGTTGCGCGGGTGTCGGATACGTGACACTCACCGCGCCTCAGCGCCCACGGTTGGCACAAATCGCCTTTCTCGTCATCGCCCTGTTCCTGTTGACCAACAAGGTGTGGAGCCCGCAGTTCTCCCTGTGGCTGGTGCCGCTGGCGGTGCTGGCGCTACCGCATCGGCGCATCCTGCTCGCCTGGATGACCATCGACGCTCTGGTGTGGGTGCCGAGGATGCTGTTCCTCTACGGCGAGCAGAATCGAGGCCTGCCCGAGCAATGGTTCACCAGCACCGTTCTGCTGCGTGATATCGCGGTTATCGTGTTGTGCGCGTTGGTGATTCGGCAGATCTACCGGCCCGAGCTGGACCTGGTGCGCCACCACGGCCAGGTCGACGACCCGTCGGGCGGCGTGTTCGACGAGGCGCCTGACGACCCGCCTGCCTGGCTGCCGAAACGTTTGCGACCCGCCCGCGAGGAAGCGCCGGTCACTGCTGCCGAAGAGAAGCCGGCGGCAGTCCTCAACGCGTGAGCGGGCTCTTCTCGCGAGCAGACGCTGGCGTCCCAAACGTCTTGGGACTTCCTGATTGTCTGCTCGGAGGAGCGGCGCGATTTCGCAGATCAGCGGGCGTTCCTGTAGCCTGGGCCGGTTGCCGACGCAGGTAACCCTCCTGTCACGGACCGACCGTGACCGATAGCCCATAGGAGGTGATGAGGTTCTCATGCGTCCATACGAAATCATGGTCATCCTTGACCCCACCCTCGACGAGCGCACCGTCTCCCCGTCGCTGGAGACGTTTCTCAACGTCATCCGCAAAGACGGCGGCTCGGTCGACAAGGTCGATATCTGGGGCAAGCGCCGGCTGGCCTACGAGATCGCCAAGCATGCCGAGGGCATCTATGCCGTCATCGACGTGAAGGCGAACCCGGCCACCGTGACCGAGCTCGACCGTCAGCTCAGCCTGAACGAGTCCGTGCTGCGGACCAAGGTGCTCCGCACGGACAAGCACTAGTCGTCGAACGGCTGTCGGGTGTCATGAGCCTTGCGTAGGCTCGCGCCCAACATGTCGCCCATCTCCAGGAGGATCTCGTGGCTGGTGACACCGTCATCACCGTCGTCGGAAACCTGACCGCCGACCCGGAACTGCGCTTCACCCCGTCCGGTGCGGCCGTCGCCAACTTCACCGTCGCATCCACTCCGCGGATCTTCGACCGCCAAAGCAACGAGTGGAAGGACGGCGAGGCGCTGTTCCTGCGGTGCAACATCTGGCGGGAGGCCGCCGAGAACGTGGCCGAGAGCCTGACCCGCGGATCCCGCGTGATCGTGCAGGGCCGCCTCAAGCAACGGTCCTTCGAAACCCGGGAGGGCGAGAAGCGCACCGTCGTCGAACTCGAGGTCGACGAGATCGGGCCCTCGCTGCGGTACGCGACCGCCAAGGTCAACAAGGCCAGCCGCAGCGGCGGCGGAGGCGGGGGCTTCGGCGGAGGCGGCTCGCGCGGTGCGGCCGCAGGCGCCAGCACCGGCGGCTCCGAGACCAAGGACGACCCGTGGGGCAGCGCCCCGGCGTCCGGGTCGTTCTCGGGCAGTGACGACGAACCGCCCTTCTGACCTCAACACATCAGTACGTGAGAAAGAGATAGAGAAATGGCCAAGGCCACCAAGCGGCGCCCGGCACCAGAGAAGCCGGTCAAGACCCGCAAGTGCGTGTTCTGCTCCAAGAAGGGGCAGACGATCGACTACAAGGATACCGCGCTGCTGCGCACCTACATCAGCGAGCGCGGCAAGATCCGCGCCCGCCGCGTGACCGGTAACTGCGTGCAGCATCAGCGTGACATCGCGATCGCGGTCAAGAACGCCCGTGAGGTCGCGCTGCTGCCGTTCAGCTCGTCCACCCGCTGAGCCGCAGCACTGAAGGAAAGACACCAGAGATGAAACTGATTCTTACCGCCGAGGTCGACCACCTCGGTGTCGCCGGCGACAACGTCGAGGTCAAGGACGGCTACGGCCGCAACTACCTGCTGCCGCGTGGGCTGGCGATCGCCGCCACCCGCGGAGCCGAGCGCCAAGCCGACGCCATTCGTCGGGCCCGCGAAATCAAAACGGTCCGCGGCATCGAGCACGCCAACGAGTTGAAGGTGGCGCTCGAGGGCCTCGGCACTGTCGAACTGCCCGCAAGGACCGCTTCCGACAGCGGCAAGCTTTTCGGTTCGGTAACGGCATCCGATGTCGTCGGCGCCATCAAGAAAGCCGGCGGACCCAATCTCGACAAGCGGACGGTGCAGTTGCCGAAGGGGCACATCAAGACCCTCGGCAGCCATCCGGTCGCGGTGCGGCTGCATCCCGACGTGGACGCGGACGTGACCGTGAACGTCGTCGCCCAGTCATAGACGCGGACATCAATTAGAGACGTGAAGGCCATGATCGGCCTTCGCGTCTCTGTTGCTGTAATTCTGGCGAACACTGAAGCGGGTTATCCTCCCAGCGAAGCTAACCTGCCGTTAACCTGCGCGGCGCCGAGGCGAAACACAACACGCCCGAGACGGCAACCGGGGCCGACACGCCGAAGAAATTGTCATCCACAGTTAGCCCACACCCTTGTGGTCCGCTTATCTGCGGGGATGTGACGAACGCCGGCGTTCGTCCACAGGTTCTCCCCAACGCCTCAACACAGCCGACCGGAGATATCCACACCCCATCCACAAGTCTATGAACAGGCCCCCCTTGCGGTCTTCCCAGCAACGTCTAGCGTTGGCCGTCGCGAGGCTGATTCGGTGCCGGGAAGGTTGTGCCTGTCGGGGGCCTGGCCTACAGTTGCGATAGGCTCTCTCGAACGTACGTTCGACCAGAGGGGAGGTGAGGTCGCCGTGGCCCTGGTGGACGATCGAGGCCACTCTCGGGTCGACGACGTCCGACCTCCCACCGAGGACTTCGGCCGTCAGCCGCCGCAAGACGAGGCCGCTGAGCAGGCCGTGTTGGGCGGCATGCTGTTGAGCAAGGACGCCATCGCCGACGTACTCGAGCGGTTGCGGCCCGGCGACTTCTACCGTCCCAACCACCAGAGCGTCTACGACGCGATCCTCGATCTCTACGGCCGCGGCGAGCCCGCGGACGCGGTGACCGTTGCCGCGGAACTCGACCGGCGGGGCCTGCTGCGGCGCATCGGCGGCGCGCCGTATCTGCACACGCTGATCTCCACCGTGCCCACCGCCGCCAACGCCGGCTACTACGCGGGCATCGTCGCCGAGAAGGCGTTGTTGCGCCGCCTCGTGGAGGCGGGCACCCGGGTCGTCCAGTACGGCTACGCCGGAGCAGAGGGCGCGGACGTGGCCGAGGTGGTGGACCGTGCACAAGCCGAGATCTACGACGTCACCGACGGACGAACATCGGAAGACTTCGTGGCGCTGGAGGATCTCCTGCAGCCGACGATGGACGAGATCGACGCGATCGCATCTCAGGGCGGTATCTCCCGAGGTGTGCCGACGGGCTTCCTCGAACTCGACGAGGTGACCAACGGGCTGCACCCGGGCCAGATGATCGTGATCGCGGCCAGGCCTGGCGTTGGCAAATCGACGCTTGGACTGGATTTTTTGCGGTCGTGCTCGATCAAGAACCGGATGTCGAGCGTCATATTCAGCCTCGAGATGAGCAAGTCCGAAATCGTCATGCGATTGTTGTCGGCCGAGGCGAAGATCAAGCTGGCCGATATGCGGGCGGGTCGGATGAGCGATGACGACTGGACACGGCTGGCCCGGCGGATGAGCGAAATCAGCGAAGCGCCTTTGTATATCGACGATTCACCGAATTTGATGATGATGGAGATTCGCGCGAAGGCGCGGCGGCTCAAGCAGAAGCATGACCTGAAGCTGATCGTTATCGATTACTTGCAGCTGATGACATCCGGTAAGAAGGTCGAGTCGCGCCAACAGGAAGTGTCCGAATTTTCAAGACAGCTCAAGCTTTTAGCGAAGGAATTGGAAGTACCGGTGGTCGCAATGAGCCAGCTGAACCGGGGTCCGGAGCAACGCACCGACAAGAAGCCCATGCTGTCGGACCTTCGCGAATCGGGCGCGATCGAGCAGGATAGCGACATGGTGATTTTGCTGCACCGACCCGACGCGTTCGAGCGTGACGACCCGCGCGGCGGCGAAGCAGATCTGATTTTGGCCAAGCATCGCAACGGTCCAACCAAGACCATCACTGTTGCGCACCAACTGCACCTGTCGCGCTTCACCAACATGGCGAAGTAACCGGGCGGGTTGTTGTCGAGACGCAATGAAGATTGACAAACGGGCACCTGTTGTTTGACAGCCCTTACAGCCATGAAGGCTATGAGGGCTCCTCTTCGGCCGGGGGAGTCGTCGTCTCTGCCAGGTGGCGCAGGACGCGTTCGTTGAGGGCGGCGAGCATGTCGAGCTCAGCCGGGGTAAGCAGGTCGATGAAGTTCCGGCGGACGTCCTCCACGTGCCTGGGGGCCGCCTTCTCGATGGCGGCGCGGCCAGCCGGCAGCAGGCAGACCATGGTGCTGCGGGCGTCGTCGGGGTTGGACTCGCGGCTGATCAGCCCGTCCTTCTGCATGCGCCGTACCTGGTGGGAGACGCGGCTCTTCTCCCAGCCCAGTGCCTTGCAAAGCTCGTGGGCGGGCATGCGGCCCCCGGCGAGAGCCGAGAGCACCGCCAGGACCTCGTAGTCGGCGCCGGACAGGCCCGATTCCTGCAGGCCGCGGTTCAGGTGCACGACAAGCTGATGATGCGCGTGCATGAAGGCCCGCCAGGCGCGGTCTTCCCGAGGGCTCAGCCAGTTCGGTTCCATCAGCCTCCAAGCTACCCCAATTGGTTGACCCATCAACCAATTCAGCTTAAGGTGGAGGAGTCAACCTTTTCAATCGTATGTCAAGACAGGACACCTCATGAGCAGCATCAGCATCATCGGCACCGGAAACATGGCCCGCAGCATCGGCGCGCTGGCGGTAGCGGGCGGCAACACCGTCGAGGTCATCGGCCGCGACCAGTCCAAGGCGGCTGACCTGGCCAAGGCTCTCGGCGGAAACACCACGACGGGAGACTTCGGCGCCGTCCCGACTGGGGATATCGTCATCGTGGCCCTGTTGTACGCCAATGTCGTCCCGGTCGTCGCCGAGTACGGAAACACCCTCGCGGGCAAGGTCATCGTCGACATCAGCAACCCCTTCAATGCCACGGCCGACGGGCTGGCCATCCCCGACGACACGTCGATCGCGCAGGAAGTTGCCAAGGCGGCCCCGGCCAGCGCCAGCGTGGTGAAGGCATTCAACACCATCTTCGGTGTTGTCCTGGCTCAGGGCCGCCCGCTCGACGTCTTCATCGCCGGCGACGACGCGCGTGCCAAGGCGGGCGTGGCGGAGTTCATCGAGAGCCTCGAGCTGCGCCCGTTAGACGTCGGCGGCTTGAACATGGCGCACTGGCTGGAAGGAACAGGGCTGGTCATGATGGGCCTCGCACGCCACGGGATGGGGGACTTCGACTTCGCCCTCGGCGCCGCCTAACCGGCTGAGCCGCACCGCCGCCAGTCCAAGCAGGAAACGAACGGGGGTGCGGTGTGCCAAGGCAATGGTTGATGGATCAATAAAACAAATCCAATGCTGGCGGACGATGCTCCGCCCGGAGAGGACTTTCGCAATGAAGCTCGGTTTTGCACTTCCCATAGTCGGGCCCGCTATCAGCAGCGCCGCTGATCTGAGTATGTTCTGCCGCGGACTCGAGGACCTTGGCTATGACACGCTGTGGGTCGGCGATCGCCTGGTAACGCCGGTTGACATGCACAGCGTCTATCCGGGCAGAGAGCAGCCATACCCGCCGCAGATGACCCGTTATCTCGATCCGGTGCTGCTGTGGACGGTCGCCGCGACGGCGACCAGCAGGGTACGGCTAAACGCCAGCACGCTCAGCACGTTCTATTACGAGCCGGTGCACCTGGCCCGATTGCTGACCACGCTCGACGTCCTCAGCGACGGCCGCCTTGACGTGGGCGTGGGAATCGGGTGGATGAAGGACGAACATGACATCGCCCGCGGCGCGGACTGGCACCGGCGCGGGCAGATGCTCGATGACCTGCTGGCGTTCCTGCACGAGTGGTGGACGACCACCCCGGTGTCCTGGAATAGCGAGTTCTTCTCGCTGCCTCCGGTCCATGCCGACCTGCGCCCGGTCCAGGCTGGCGGTCCGCCCGTCTGGATCGGCGGTGCCAGCGAGGCCGCGATGCGCCGGGTCGGCCGCAGCGGTACCGGCTGGCTCGGGGTCGAGGGGCTGCAGGCCGAGGTCACTGACCATTTGTGGACGATCGCGCGCCGTGCAGCGCAGGACGCCGGCCGCGATCCCGACGCGCTGAAGACGGCGATGCGGATCAACCTCGAACCGGGCACGTCCGTCGACTCGGTTGTCGGCAGGCTCGAGCGCTTAGCCGGGTCCGGTGCTGATGAGGCGATCGTGGATGCCTTCGCAATGTTCCCCGGCCTTGACCAGATGCTTGAGTTCGCCGGCCAGGTAATCGCTGAATCAAGTGATCGTGGGAAAGCTTGACGGCAAGGTAGCCGTGATCACGGTGGATCAAGTGGGATGTCGCATCACATCGACCGTCACGCCTGCTCCTAGGTTGGACGGCGCAAGTGATGCGCCGCAGACCTCGCCAAGCCGCAGAACCCGTGTTGTCCGGGATCCTACTGCCACGCTTGCCGATCGGACAGCGACGACCAGGGCTAACCAAATCCATTGTGGCGGAATGCCACTCGCGTCATTTAACTGGTAACAGTGCGTATTCGTGGGGTGCGAGTTGTGGCGGCGCCGACCAGGCTGGCTGCCGTCTGTCGAAGCCAATCATTCTCTGACCAGGCTGAGCACTTCACGCAGCGAGTCGGTTATTTGCGACCCGGATCCTTCGCCGTGCTTGCGGCCGTGCGGGGCGCTGCGACGAACATCGCGATTTCGTACTCAAAGTGGTGCGGGGATTAGTCGAGAGTGTCGCGCTCTGTCATGACGGCACCTGCTCGACGACGAGTCGTGGCAACGAGCGGGTCAACGGGTCCCGCGGCCTGCTCGACGTCACGCCCAGCGGCTACGGCGAGGCGGGGGAGGACAACCCCGAGGGCCGGGCCGAGGGGCGCAGCCAGCGCCGGTCTCGGCGCTCCGACGCAGACGGGAACGTCACCTGGAGCCCACCAGCCACGAGCCCCGTGGAGGCCGTCGGCCGGCACAGCCACCTCCACTGAACCGCGGCTACCTTTGTCCTGCGTAGGGCAGCGCCGTGATGACGCCGCCGCCGTTGACGGTCGGCCCGAGCAGCACGGTCGTGGTGCCGGCGGCGGGGTGATAGTCGAGGAGTGACTGGCCGCCTCCGCAACCGGCCATTGCTTGGAGCTGCAGATCACCGTCGTTGACACCGACGACGCGGACGCTGCCCTTGGTGTTGGGCACCGACACCTGTGATGTCGTTCCGTCGGCGTTGAGTTTCGCAAGGAAGATGACGCCGCAGGCGCCCGCGGCCTGCAGATACGTCCCTGCCGGGAGCTGCCATGCCGTCATATCGCCGTAATCTGGGCCGTGCTGGCCATTGTTAGGGGCGGTTAAAGCGGTCGGTGTGGCGCCGTCGATGGGGACCAGCCACAGCTGCGTTTGGCTGGACAAACCGCAGTGGGCAACGACCACCCTCGAGTCGGCGTCCCACCACCGCGTCGGTGAGCAGTGCTCCTGGCCCCCGATCGGCAGCGCCTTGCCCGCCGCTCCGTCGTTGCCCATGACGGCGAGGCCGGACGCACTACCCACTACGAGCTGTGTGCCGTCGGGCGTGGACAGATACCCGTCGAAGTCTGTCCCCACCGGGTAGGTCAGCTGGTGGTTGCCGGCAAGATCAACCCGCTCGAGCGAGTTCGCTCCGGAGTCGTAGCCCCACCTGTAGAGCAGCACTGCCATGCCATCGGGGCGGCTGTACCGAGGGGTGACGGGGGAATCTTCCACGGTGAAGGTCTTCTGTTGGCCGCTGCGCAGGTCAACTTCGGTGATAACCGTCGAAGACCCAGGCCTCTTGGTGGAGAACAGCGCGCGGCTCCCGTCGCCCGACCAGTCGGCTAACTCTGGCCGCAGACCATCGCCCGGCGGCGGGAAGGTCGTGATTGCGTAGCGCCCACCCGCCGGGTCGACCAGGTACAGCGTCGTGGCGGCCGACTCGTACGTCGGCTCGCCCGCGGGCGCTTCCTCGCCGGGGCGTCGGCCGGAAACCGGACTCCACATGGCAAGCGTCCAACCCGGACCCACTTGCGACCAGGGAATGGCCCCGATTGGGGCCTCGACGCCATGAGCCGCCGGTGAAGCGTCGGGCTCGGCGTGCGCCGTTGCCGCAAAGCCGATGGTCGCCGCAACGGTCGCCGTTGCGATCAGCGCGAGCGTCGCTGCCTTGAACATATCGGGTCCTTCCGAGTGGAACGCCGGCCGTGGCGGCCGCGCACGTCAAGGCTGCGACGCAGGCCTCGCGGGACTCTCAATTGATTCTTGGCGGATTCTTGGGACGGCGTGCAGGGGCAAACGGTCGCGTCGGGTCGGCCGTGGGGGAGATACTGCGTCGGTACTTAAAGGGAGCAAGGGGATTGCGGTGGATTCGCGCGTCGGTACGACGTTCGGCAAGTACAACATCACGCGCCTGCTCGGCAGGGGCGGGATGGGCGAGGTATACGAGGCTTACGACACCGACAAGGGCCGGACTGTCGCGTTGAAGATACTCGCCGACCAGTTCTCCGACGACGCTGCCTTTCGGACCCGATTCCAGCGCGAGTCGCGCGCTGCGGCCGTTCTGCAAGAGCCGCACGTCATTCCGATCCACGACTGGGGTGAGATCGACGGCAGTCTCTACATCGATATGCGCCTGGTGCACGGCCAGACGCTTCTTGACCTGATCGAGAAGGGACCACTGCAACCGTCACGCGCGGTGAGCATCATCAGCCAGGTCGGCGCTGCGCTGGACGCGGCCCACGCCGAGGGCTTGATCCATCGGGACATCAAGCCGCAGAACATCATCATCACCGCGGCCGATTTTGCGTACCTTGTCGACTTCGGAATAGCCGAGGCCAGCGGTGACACCCGGCTGACGACTGCCGGGAGTCAGATCGGCACCTTGAATTACATGGCGCCCGAACGGTTTAGAGCTCAAGTCAGTACATCGGCGGTCGATGTCTACTCGTTGGCGTGTGTGTTGTACGAGTCGCTGACGGGAGAAATTCCGTTCACGCGTGACAGCCTTGAGAATCTGGTCGCGGCCCACATCGCCTCGCCGCCCCCGCGACCGAGTGAAGTCAACCCACGCCTTCCGGTCGCCTTCGACGACGTCATCGCCCGCGGGATGGCCAAGGATCCCGACGACCGGTACGGAACTGCGGGCGGTCTGGGCCGCGCCGCGCAGCGCGCCCTGGCCAGCACCTCGACGCCGACCCGGGGTGTCGCGGCAACGAATGCGGGCGCGACGGTCGTCCGACCGTCCGGCGGCGCGGAGACCGACCCCACCGCGGCGGTGGCGGCCGACGACGATTTCCGTGTGCGTGGCCGCGGCTGGGTGCTGCCGACGGTGATCGCGGTCGCGGCGGCCCTGATTCTCGGGGGTATCGGTGTCGTTATCGGGCTACTCGCCCACCGCAATTCTGGGCAAACCGGGACCACCGAGCCGACTGCTGCGCTGCCTCCGCTGGTGACGGGACCCGACATGAGCACTCTGCATCAGTCGTGTGATGAAGGCTTTTCGCTGCCGACCGCGACCGGGTTCGGCACCCACGCCGGACGGGGGACACCCGAAACGTCATGCCTTTTCGCCAAGAGCGTGCTGAATTCCTACTGGGCCGAATACGGCAATGCCAGCCCGCTACCGCGAGCCGTGTCGGCGCCGGGCGCCGTCGACTGCATGGCCGTGCCGGGTGCGTTGTGCAACGGCTCGAACTTCCTCATGCATTGCCAACAGAACCCCGGAGACAGCTGGATCACCTGCATCGGCGGAAACAACGCACGCGTGTACTTGTGGTGATCGCACGGCTTTCTCATTGGCCGCAGTGGCCTGCGGGGAGCGCCGAGAGGTGGGAGGTCAGCCACGTGGCTATCTCGGTGAGGGCGGCGATGCCGTCGTCGAACTTCCGCGAGGCGGGCTGTGCAGCCAAGGCGACGGCGATCATTCCGCTCGGGCCAGCCAGCACGCCCATCTGCCGGACCAGGTAGCTGCCCGTTGGTGATGGACCCCAGCCGCCCTTGAATCGGGCGCCCGGAATGGTGCCGATACCCCAGCTCTGGTCGGGCCGGACCCGCCCCATTAACGCGAAGATCGACGCATTTGCGCTGTCGCACACCGCGACTGAGGTGAACCGCGCCTGGTCGCTCAACGCCCAGTCGGTCTGACCGAATGCGGAAAACTCTGGCCGTATCTTTTGCGATTGGACGATCGTCGGGTCGCCGGTCTGTCTCAGGACGGCGTCGACCTTGTGCGCGGCGGTGATCGGATCGCCCAGGCTCGCCCGGATCGATTCGGCCGCCGCATTGTCCGATTCGGTGATGGCCGCCGTCATCGCGTCGGTGACTTTGGGCGGCTTCTCTTCACGTAGCGCCGCAATGACCAGCGGAACCTTGATCGTCGACCAGGCAGGGCCGCGTTCGCCACTCTCCCAAGGTCATTGGCGCCTGGCTGCTGCCGACAGCGCCGACCGCGATACCGGCGACGGCGTGCAGCCTCGTCTGTAATCGGGCGAAGTCGGCGGCCAGCGACGTGGAAGGGACGACGGCCGCGGATGGGTTGTGGCTGCCGATGTGGCGTCCGATGATCACGCCGACTGCAAGGGCCACCGTCGCAAGCGCGGCGACGCCGGTGATCAGCCAGACGCGCCGCCTGTCACCCATTGGCGTCACGCTGTTGACGATCGGGCACTGTCCGGTGCCTGTCAACGAGGCGCTCCGTCTCGAATCTCCAATGACGAAACGCAGCCTGGGCCGACGTCCCACAATAGGTCGTGACCCACTGCCGAGCTGAAAGGGTTGTTGCTGCGATGACCGATAGCGCTTTCTGGTTCGGGGTACTGGGCCCACTGCAGATGAGCGCCGACGGCGCTGAGGTCCCATTGGGCGCGGCCAAGCAGCGGGCGGTGTTGGCGTTGTTGCTGATCAATCGAAATCGCCCGGTCGCGATTGATTCGTTGATCGACGGAGCGTGGCGACAGGAACCGCCGCCGGAGGCTCGGGCCAGCCTGCATACATACGTCTCCAATATTCGGCGGCTGTTGACCAATGTTGGCGTCGATCCCGGCGCCGTTCTGGTCAAAGCCCAGCCCGGGTATCGGCTGAACGTGCCCGACGCGACGTGCGATATTGGCCGATTCACCATCGAACACACAGCGGGAATGCGGGCCGTCGCAGCTGGCCAGTTCGAACAGGCCGGCACCCACTTGTCGGCAGCGCTTTCCGAGTGGCGCGGACCGGTCTTGGACGATTTGCGCGGCTTTCAGTTCGTGGACGCCTTCGCCGCCGCGCTGGCGGAGGACAAGCTAGTCGCGCAGACCGCGCGCGCGGAGGTCGAGATTGCCTGCGGTAGAATGTATTCCGTTATCGGTGAGCTGGAATCGCTTGCAGCGGAGCAGCCGTACCGTGAACCGCTGTGGGCGCAGCTCATCACCGCTTACTATCTGGCCGAACGCCAATACGACGCACTCGAGGCGTATCGACGGTTGAAGACTGCGCTCGCCGATGATCTGGGTATCGATCCCGGCCCTACGTTGCGCGGCCTGCATGAGCGGATCCTGCGCCAAGAGCCGTTGGATGTCAGCCGCGTAGCCCGTGCCACAGCCAAACGGGCCGTCGCGACGCTCGAGCGGCGCACGAGAGCCTCGCAGCAGTCGGTCGTCGCGCAGCTGCGCGACGACGCCGGTCGAAGCTATCCGCTGTGCGGCGCAGCGACCCGGATCGGGCGCCTTTCCGACAACGACATCGTTCTCGACGATGACATGGTCAGCCGCTACCACGCCATGATCGTCGACACCGGCAACAGCTTCGTCATCACCGACCTTCGGTCAGCCAACGGAGTCGAGGTGGCGGACAAGCGGATTCGCAGCAGCGCGACACTGGCCGACGGCGACCACATCCGCATCAGCGACCATGAATTCACCTTCGAAATCAGGAGCCACAGCTAGGCCAGCAGCGGTGCCAGTTCGCTGCGGGGCACTGAAACATGATGGGGCCCATTGTTGTCCCTTACCACCTCGTCCTGCCCGAAGAAGAAGAAGATCACTGCGTCGTCGGTGAGCGCGAAATTCTTGTAGTTGCGTACGTCGAGGTCATTAACCCGGTAGTCCGACCCGTGCACCAGCTCGCGCAGGACAATCGGATTAAGCACCTCCAGCGGATTGGTGCCCGGTTTGAACAGCGTGTCGAACGTGATTGGGCGCGTTTGGTCAGGTCGTAGTTCAGCGCGTTGAATGTGGTGTCCGGGTGGCCTTCATGCGCGGCGCCGGTGTCCTGGGAGATCTTGAAGACCAGGCTTTGAGTTCCTGCGGTCGGCGTCCCAGATCGGTACGTCTTCGTGGTGACGACTAACTTGTAGGGCTGATCGCGCCGCTGCTGCGGCCCGAAGTCCCTCATCCAGTCGAGGAATCCGTCACGCTCCTGCGTCAGGAGGTCGGTTACCGCTTGCTGGTCGGCATAGTCGAGCGGAAGGCTCATGTCGAGCTTGTAGTTGGAAGCAGAGCTCTTGACGTGGCAGGTCTGGTCGGCAGCGACCGTTCCGCCGAGATCGACGCACCCCGGTTGCGCATTGGGCGCAGGTGCCGATGTGGTTGTCGTGCTTTGCACGCTCCGCGCATTCGATGTGGTCGGGTGCGGGGTGCTTGACGTGCCGCACCCCGCCGCGCCGGTGATCACGGCCGCGCTGGCGAGCGCGACCAGCACACTACGGATCTGGTTCATGGTTGCTTCCTTTCCGACGAACGTGTCGTCTATTGCACCGGCAGCTTCAGCACCCGGTCGTTGATGCTGTCGGCCACGTAAACGGTGCCGTGGGTATCCACCGCCACACTCCAGGACCGAGATAGGCCGTTGAGCGGCAGCACAGTTGGCGTGCTCGCACCCGCCGCCAGTTTCAACACCCGGCCGCCCTCGGACGAGAAGCACGGGGGTTTGGACGCAGCACATGGATTGTGATAATCGGTGACGTAGACGTTGCCATTGGTGTCCACCGCCACACCGTCGGCGTCCCCGACGCCGGTGAACGGCAGCACGGTTTGATTGCTAGCCCCCGCGGCCAGTTTCACCACCCGGTGGTTGCCGAAGTCTGCGACGTACACGTTGCCTCCGCTGTCCACGGCGACACCATTGGGGCGGTCGAGGCCGGTGAACGGCAACAGCGTTGAGGCGCTTGCCCCCGCGGCCAGTTTCAGCACCCGGTTGCCGTCGAAGTCGGTGACGTAGACGTTGCCGGCAGTGTCCACCGCCACACCCTCGGGGACCTTGAGGCCGGGGAACGGCAGCACGGTTGGGCTACTCGCTCCCGCCGCCAGCTTCCACACCCGTGGGTTGTTATCCGCCGCGAACCTGTGGTTGTCCTGTTCGCTGACGTAGAGGTTGCCGGCGGTGTCCACCGCCACGTCCTCGGGGCTCTTGAGGCCGGGGAACGGCAGCACGGCGGGGGCGCTCGCCCCGGCCGCCAGCTTCAACACGTGTTGGCCCTCGGTGACGTAGAGGGTGCCCGCACTGTCCAACGCCGCACCCCTGGGGTTAGAGACATTGGTGAACGGCACCACGGTTAGATGCGGCGCCCCCGGCGCCAACTTGTAGACCCCGCCGTTGCTCGCGTCGGTCACGTAGAGATTGCCCGCGGCATCCACCGTTACACCGAACGGGCCTCCGGGGCCACCGCCCTGCTCAGTCCTGGACGGCAGCTCGTTAGCAAGGTTGGCACCCGACGCTAGCGTCCAGATCCGCTGGCCCTGTTTGTCGGCGACGTAGACGTTGCCCCTGGTGTCCACTGCGACACCGTCCGGTTCCTTGATGCCGGTGAAGGGCAACACGATTGGAGCGGCGGCTCCCGCCGTCAGCTTCAGCACGCGGTTGTTGCCGCGGTCGGTGACGTACAGGCTGCCGGCGGTGTCCACAGCCAGGCCCTCGGGGTACTTGAGGCCCAGGATTGGCACGACAGTCGGGGCGTTCGCTCCCGCCGCCAGCTGCAGCACCCGATGGTTACCGAAGTCGGCGACGTAGAGGTTGCCCCGTGTGTCGAGCGCCAGACCACCGGGGTGATTCAGGCCGGTGAACGGTAGCGCGGTTGGGCTGCTCGCGCCGGGCGCCAGTTTCAGCACTCGGTTGTTGCCTTCGTCGGTGACGTAGAGGTTGCCCTCGGGGTCCACCATCACACCGTTGGGGTTGTTGAGACCGGTGAATGGCATCGGCGTGGGAACGCTTGCGCCCGCCGCCAGCTTCCATACCTGGTGGGTGAAGTAGTCGGTGACATAGGTATTGCCTGCGGCGTCGACGGCCACGCCAGTGGGGATTGCGAGGTCGACGAACGGCAGCGCGACCTGAGGTGAATAAGTCACCGGGTGCGCCTGGGATGACCGATGTCCAACGAGGGCGATGAGGCTCACCGCCGCGGCGACGGCGACAAGTAATACCGCGCCGACGGCGATGGCGATCTTGGCGCGTCGACTCATGCGACGAGAAGGTGGCGATGGTGTGGTCATTGCGTTGTCCTTTCCGAGGAACTGGTTTGTTGATGCAAGGTTGCTGGGGAGCCCTCGGTGACTCCTCAAATATTTCTTGGAGGAGTCGTGTAACGGCTATGCGCCGATCCGACCAATCGCCGCCTGGGCGAACTGCTTCAGCGTGTCGCAGGACGCGTATCCCTCGGTGGCCCTGTAGAGGCGATCCCCACTCAGGAGGACAACCAGCGTCGTGGACGGCGGAGTGGTTTGTGGCTCAAACACGCACACTGCCTTGACGCCAACACCGTCGACGGTCGTGGCGTTGTGCGCCGCAGTCGCGAGCGCAAACTGCGACGCGGCGTCAACCGGGAAGGCGCCCGGCCCCCGCAGGACGGATTCCACGCCCAACCCTATTTCGCCCGGTTTGTCGTAATCGCAGCCCATGTCGACCGATCCGGCCTCGTCGCCATAGGGGTCCGCGCTAACCGGCCAGCCGAGAATGCTGGCGGCTTCATCTGTCGTCACCCAGTCGCAAGGCCGAAACGCGGGTGGAGCTTTCGAGTCGGCATCGGCCAGCTGAACTGTCACCACGTCGTGACGTCCAACGCGGGCGCCCGGTGGGGGCGACACGGCAGTGATGCGATAGCCGACGTCGCCGGGGCGCGCCGGGTTGTTGATCGGGTCGTGCCCATCCGGGGCGACGCCGCGAATGTTGTCCAAACACGCAAGTGCCCCAACCTCAGTCGTCTGACTGAGGTGCTGTCCTACGACGTCCGGCAGCGGGCGCGGCCACGCTTGAGCCTCGCAGAGTTGCGCGACGGTCGTCGGCGCGGGCCCGGACGTGCTTGAGGTGATGGCGGTCGGCGCCGGCGGTGACGCGGTCGTGGGCTGTACTGAGCTGGTCGTCGAACATCCCGCAGCAGCGACGATCCCAGCCGTCACGGTCAGGGCGATTAGAGGGCTTCGTTTCATCAACGGTCCTTGGCTAGCCGGTTTCGAGAATTTGAGGGAATCGAGCGGCTGTCAGCCAAGCTGGTAGGAGTCGCGCGACACACGGAAGAAATGACCGGTGCTGGAGTCGGTGCACGTCACAGCCGAGGCCTCACTGGCACAGGTCATCACGCCGACGGACCGCGTTTGGCCGTAGTCGAGCGTCGTATGGGCGCGCAGACCGCTGTAGGTGCCGGGCGGCTCGGTGTCGCATCTCAGCGCGGCCGGGTTGCCCGCGTCGAGCGAGAAGCCATTGGGCCAGCCGGGCGACGAGCACGCTTCCGCCGGTGACGACGCATAGGTGTAATCGATGATTCGGCAGGTGGCTGCGTCGTCCGCAACCCAGCACAAAATGTTCCCCGATGGGGTCTGGAAAGAAGGCGGAATGCCGGCGTGTGCGGTTGCGGCGAGGGCAACCGTTGCCGCCGCCGTCGCGGTGGCGGTGAGCGCGAGCTTCGTGATCTTGGTCGAGATGGTGGTCATGTCGGTGTCCGTTCGAGGAATATGGCCGTAGCTGATGAGCCTTTGTGGCCGGTCCTCTACAGGCTGCGTCGCAGGCCTCGTGCGGTTCTCAAGGGATTCTTGGCAAGTACTTGCGGCAGGTCCCCGCGTCGTGGGCAGCAGCTAAAAGGTTGAGGGTCTGTGTTCCCCTGTCAAGGCATGAGACCGCAGGTGGTCTTCCCAACGCGCACGACGGCGCGCCTCGTCGCTGATTTGAGCAGGTATTTACTGCCCACCGTCCAGAAACTTCGTGACGCGCCAACCAATAGCCTTCTTCGCCGCTCGGCTGAGCTCACCAACCAGTTCGGGGACGCGTTCAAGAACCTGTGAACCGCTGAATCGACCCGGCGGTGATTCACTGAGCACCGCGTGTGCGGAATTGCGCCCTCCACATAAGGACCGAGACATGCATCGACGTCGACAGCTCAACAGATCGGCCAGCAATCACACATCTACATTCTGCTGCAATGCAACTCGCAGTTGCTAACTGATAACGGTGCGTGCTCGACAGGTGTTGTCGGCGCTTGGCCCTTTCCCGGCGGTTTGACCCGGTAACTGTGAACATGAGTCCGGTACCCGCCGCAAATGGGGTAGATATCAGGCAATTGCCCCATATGCCGCAGGTCCGTCGGGCACGGTATTAGGTTACGGGCGCAGGCCGGCCTCCGCACAGGTGTCAGCAAAGGAGCACTGATGAGCCTGACAACGTCTCCGCGCATGCTGGTGCTGGCCGCTGTGTGGGCAACACTGTTGGTGATGCCGTCGGCTGCGGGGTGTGGGGCACACAGCAACAGCAGCAGCGGTGCGTCTGCGTCGCCGCGATCGTCGACACCTCCGGTGACTTCGGAAGACTTGATGTCCGCGCCGGTGCCGATCCTGTGTAAGCATGAGGCAGGAAATCTGGTCAATGGGCGGCTGCCGCTGCAGGACGGGTCCCTCGGGTTCGTGGCGATTGCTCACAAGTCAGCCACCGATGAGAGCCCCCAGGCCGCCTTTGGTGATTTGACCGGCGATGGTGTTGCCGACGCAGCATTGGTAACTGCCTGTACTGCCGGTGGTGTTGCGTGGCCCGCGACGGTACAGCTTTACACAGCCGGCCCAACCAGGCTGGGCGGCGTCGACCTCGGTGAGATCACCCACGGTGGTCGGGAGTTTGTCACCGATGTATCGATCTCCGAGGGGACCACGCATGTTTCGTGGATTACGCAAGGCCCGAACGAACCCGCTTGCTGCGGGACGGTCAAGATGGCCGGCGATCTTAGCGTCAAGGGCTCCGAGGTTGTCATCGAAAACGTACGCACGCTGAACTGACCGCGTTTCACGAGCACATTGGTGGCCCAGCTAAACCGGTGTTGGCGTTGGCTTTCCACTCGGCGTCGATGAGGTCTGTGGCGGCGATCGCGCATCCTTTGAGCCGGCGGAGATCAGTGGCCCATATCTGGTTGCGCGACAAGGCATTCGTCACCGTTGACGGTTTGCTATCAGACCAAGCGGGTTGGCTCGGCGGGCCGCAAGGGGCCCGTTGACTCCGCAGTGGGCGTTCGTTGCTCGGCAGCACGGGTTCGTTCGTGCGCCGAAGCCGTCGGGTTCCTCGCAGAAAGTTTTGGTCTGCGCTGGTCGACTATCGCTGCCCGTAGGGAGCCGAGCCCCGAAATCAGCACCGTGACGCGCTCGTGTCGGCGAATAGTCAACGGGCGCCGGTGTTTCCGAAATTCAACCCGCACCGCTCAACTGGCGATGGCCGATGATATGTAAGGCCGCCGCGGGCGGGTCAAAATCCGTGATGCCAAGATGCATTGTGCTGCTGAACCGTTCATCTCCGACCGACTCTGCACTATGCGTGAGTTACATCGTGGATCACCGTCACATGACGGAACCTTCTGAACGGGTTGGTCCGCGCCCGTGAGCGCTTCGATATGGCCCAAGGGATGGATAGCGGACGCTCTGAAAAAGAAACGAAACTGAGGGAAAAGCCAGATGACATCGCATGAGACAACTCCCACCGCTGCAGTTCGGAGCCTCTTCATATGACACGGATTCGAGATCGACACGGGGTTGTCGAGTCTGTAGAGACGCCTCCTAGCTTTGGGGGCGGCCCGCTCGGTGGCGAGGTCGTTTTGGCTGGCCGCCCACGACGCCAACAGTTTGAGGCCATCGGCGGTGGGCGTGGATCGTGCCCATCCCCAGAAACTCGCGCTGGAGTTCGGTGCCACCGACATCGTCGACACCCGGGGTGACCAGGCGGTCGAAGACGTGAAGAAGCTGACCGGCGGCGTCGGGGTGGATGCTGCCCTGGAATGCGTAGGCACCAACGAGGCGATGCAGACCGCACTCGCGATCTGCCGAGCCGGTGCCATCGTCGGCAACGTGGGTCTGCCGCATGGCGTCGAGATTCCGGCCCTGGGCATATTCGTCCGTGATGTCGGCGTGCACGGCGGTCCCGCTCCCGTGCGGGCCTACCTGCCCGAGCTGATCGAGGACGTGCTGGCTGACCGCATCAACCCCGGCAAGGTCTTCGATCTCACGACGGATCTCAACGGCATCGCCGATGCCTACGCCGCGATGGACGAGCGGCGTGCGATCAAGTCACTTGTGAGGGTCGGCCCTGTCGGCCATCGGTAACGCCGAAGGTGGCTCTCCGACACCGATGCAGCGAGGCGCGATGACAGACACTCCCGCGGAAGTAGTGGAAGCCGTTGCGGCGCAGACCTAAACGACGCTACGGAAGACCGGGCGGACGCTCAGCGACCGCGCCATTGCGGCTTGCGCTTCTCGCGCCAGGCCCGGATGCCCTCTGCGACGTCTTCGGTCGCGCCGGCGACTTTCCGCATCGTCTCGCCGAACCGGACGGACTCGATCCATCCCATGTTCGCGGTGCGCCAGGCGACCTCCTTGGTCGCGCGTTGCGCCAACGGGGCCGCCTCGGTGAGCGTTCGTGCCCACGAGTGCGCCTGCGCCTGCAGCTCCTCGGGCTCGACGAGCCGCCACACCAGACCGATCTCCTTGGCGCGGGCAGCGGTCATCGGCTTGCCGGTCAACAGAAGTTCCATCGCGTCGGCCCAGCGAACCCGCTGCGGCAGCCGGATCGCCCCGACGATCGTGGGCACCCCGATCGACACCTCGGGAAACGAGAACGTGGCAGCAGTGGAGGCAAAGACGAAGTCGCAGAACAAAACTCCGGTCAGGCCGTAACCGATACACGGGCCGTGGACGGCCGCGATCGTCGGCTTGAACAGCTCCATTCCGCTCTCGAACGAATTGATCGTCGGCTTCTCCCAGAAAGTTCCGCCGAACGTGCCCACCGAGCCCTCGCCGTCCTTGAGGTCCCCGCCGGCGCAGAAGACGTCGCCGTTGGCGGTCAGGATCGCCACCCAGGCGTCCTTGTCGTCGCGGAACCGCTCCCAGGCCGCGTTCAGTTCCCGTCGGAGGGCGCCGTTGATCGCGTTGCGCGCGTCGGGCCGATTCAGGGTGATGGTGGCGACGTGGTCGTCCAAGGCGTAGGTGACGAGGCTCATGGCTGCACCCTAGCCACGGCGAGGACCACCCTGTCCCCGCATTTCCGCAGCGGTCAGGCTCAGCGGAAGCGGACGTTCAGCGTGGCGAGGCCGAAGATCTTCCGACCGCCGGACTTGGCGGCAACGATGACGACTCCGGTGCGGGTCGCCGGATCCAACGACTTGATCCGGCCGCTGAACTCGATGTCGGCGCCCTCGTTGGCCGACACGATCGCGGGCGCCGACAGCCGCACCGCGTAACGGGTGACCGCACCGGGGTCGCCCGACCATGCCGAGGCGAAGCCGGCACCCACACCCATGGTCAACATTCCGTGTGCGATCACATCGGGCAGCCCGGCCAGCCTGGCGATGCCCTCGTCCCAGTGGATCGGGTTGGCGTCGCCGGCCACGCCGGCATAGTTCACCAGGTCACCACGGGACAATCTGGCGTGATGCACGGCCAGCTCGTCGCCGACCTCGACCTCGTCGAACGACGGCGTTCCCGGTGTGCGGGTGAGGCCTCCGTCGGCGATGCGCACCGTGCCCTCGGGCCGCACGGTCTTGTGATATTCCTCTTCGCCGATGCCGAAGATGTCGACGTCGTGCATCATCATCTTCTGCACGGCCGTCTTGATCGCCGGATCGACGTCCTCGGTGGTCAGCCCGACGACGGTGGTGTGCAGGGTGTGTACCCGTTCGCCTGCGGTGTCGGTAAAGGTGTTGGTCACCGTGATCAGGTCTCTGCCGGCGATCCTGCGCACCGATGACAGTTCGACGTCGACGTGCAACTCGTCGCCGGCCACGATCGGGCGGTGCTGCTCGAAGACCTCCTCGGTCTGCATGTACGTGTCGTAACCGACGACCACCGACTCGAACATGCGGCGATTGCACGTCATGCCCGGCGTCGAGGTGAACGTCAGCGGCGCCACCAGGTCCGGATAACCCAGCTTCGCGGCGGCGTCGACGTCCCAGTGCGCCGGGTGGTAGTCCTGCACCGCGCGGGCATACTCGCGCACCTTCTCCCGGCCAACGAGGTAGGTGCCGTCCATCTGGTAGTAGTGGCCGACCCGCGCCTCGAGCGCCGACGGTTCTGCTTCTGTGGTCATGACTGTGCTCAGCATTTCTATCGACCCGTTCGCTGAGGCCGACCGAAGCACACTAACGCGCGGCCGGCCGACCGCGTCGCCGCCGCGTCTCTATCCGAGGGATTCCTGGCCGGAGAAAGGCGGCGCGCAACCCACGGCGACCGCCAGCATGGATATCAGAACCGGTCCGACGATATAGAGAGGCAGTCGTCATGTCAGAACTCATCGCGGGTGTGGAGGTTCCCGAAAGCGCGGCGGTTGCCGAGTCGACGCGCGTTCTCTGGGACATGACCAGCCCGCTCATCTACCACCACTCGCGCAGGGTCTTCTTCTTCGGCCAGCTGCACGCTCGCCGCCTCGGCGTCACACCGGATCCCGAACTGCTCTACCTGGCCGCCATGTTCCACGACACCGGTCTTGCGACGCCGTTCTCCGATGCCGAACAGCGTTTCGAGGTCGACGGGGCCGACCACGCTCGCAAGTTTCTGCTCGACCGCGGCTTCTCCGCCGCGGCCGCCGAGACGGTGTGGACGGCCGTCGCGCTGCACACGACACCCGGAATTCCCGACCGGATGGGGCCTGAGATCGCCGCCACCTATCTGGGCGTGCTGACCGACGTGATCGGATTCGGCCTCGACGAACTGCACACCGACCAGGTGACCGAAATCCTCGCCGTCCACCCACGAGGGGATTTCAAGACCGAGTTCCTCAGCGCCCAGTTCGACGGCTTCAAGAACCGACCGGAGACGACCAACGGAACCGTGAACTCCGACATCCTGGAGCACTTCCTGCCCAATCGCCGGCGCACCACCACAGTCGAGCGCATCATCGGCTCGGCATGGCCCAGCTGACCGGAGGACCGATATGCAAGCGATAACCGTGCCGCACCGTGACGCCGGTGTCGGCGGCCTGACCCTGATCGATCTGCCCTACCCGCACGCCGCCGAGAACGACGTCATCGTGGAAGTGCACGCCGCCGGGTTCACCCCCGGCGAACTCGAGTGGCCCGCCACCTGGACCGACCGGGCCGGCCGTGACCGCACACCGACCGTTCCCGGGCACGAACTGTCCGGAGTAGTCGTCGAACTGGGCTACGGCACCACCGGCCTGACCGTCGGCCAACGGGTCTTCGGCCTCGCCGACTGGGCCCGCAACGGCTCGCTGGCCGAGTACACCGCCGTCGAGGCTCGCAACCTCGCCCCGCTTGCCGCCGACATCGATCACACCGTGGCCGCGGCATTGCCGATCTCGGGGCTGACCGCGTGGCAGGGACTGTTCGTGCACGCCGGACTGACGACCGGCCAGACCGTTGTGGTCCACGGCGCCGCAGGCGGGGTGGGGTCGATCGCCGTCCAGCTCGCACGCGAAGTGGGTGCTCAGGTGATCGGGACCGGCCGGGCTGAGGACCGCGACCTCGTGCTCGATCTTGGCGCCCAGGCATTCGTGGATTTGGACACCGCCCCTGTCGAGGGCATCGGCGACGTCGACGTGGTCTTCGACGTCATCGGCGGCGACGTCGGAGAGCGGTCAACCGCGCTGGTCCGCCCCGGCGGCACCCTGGTGACCATCGCTATGCCACCGAGGGTGCAGCCGAACGAAGGCCGCGCCGTCTTCTTCGTGGTCGAGCCAGACCGCGCGCAGCTGACGGAACTGGCTCAGCGTTGTCGCGACGGGCGGCTCAAGCCTCTCGTCGGCGCTGTGCGCCCCCTTGCCGACACCGCCGATGCGTTCGCCCGCCGCCGACGCACTCCCGGCAAGACGATCATCCGGGTGGCAGGAGACGAAAAAGGAGAAACCCCATGAACCCGTCGCGTCTCGCCCACGGCCTGCTGACCGCCGCGGTCGCCGCCGCCGTCGTCGGTTGCGCTCCCGGGGCGGGGCCTCAGACCGGCATCGCTTCGGCGCAACCGGCACCGCCGGCACCACCTGCTGAGACCCTGACACCCCTGTTCGAATCGGCGCTCCCGAACGTCCCCGGCAAGACCTTTACGTCGGCGATCGTGACCTTCCCACCGGCCGCACGTGCGGTGCCCCACCGCCACGGCGACGCGTTCGTCTACGCCTACGTGCTCGAAGGCTCGATAAGCAGCCAGCTCGAAGGCGAGCCCGCGCGCGTGTACCACCAGGGCGAGAACTGGTCTGAGCAGCCGGGCGCCCACCATCTGGCCACCGAGAACACCAGCACGACCGAACCGGCGAAATTGCTCGTCGTCTTCATCGCCACGACCGGAGCACAGCTCAAGGTCGATGATCCGCACGGCTGAGTCGTGCGCTATCCCGCGTGGGCACGGCGAGCGGTGCTGAACCGGCGCTGGTAGGCCGCGGGGCTGATGGACAGCTTTCTCGCGAACACCCGTCGCATGCTTTCGTAGCTGGGGAACCCGGCGAGAGCGGCGGCCTGTGTCGCGCTGTGTCCCTGGTCGAGAAGCGCCCGGGCCATGTCGAAGCGGATGTTCTCCACATAGCGGGCCGGTGTGATCGACAGTTCTTCGTGAAACAGCCGGGTGAGGTGTCGGGTGCTCACGTTGAGGTGCTTCGCGAGTGCCCGCAGCGAGTAATCACCCTGCGGGTTCGCCGTCACCAGATCGGTGACCGTCCGCAGGGCGGGTGACCGGGGCGGCGGTCCGTGCAGTGGAGCGGAGAACTGCGACTGGCCACCGGAACGCTGCATGTACACCACCAGGGAACGCGCGACGTCGCGGGTCAGGTCCGGCCCGTAGTCCTCTTCGACGAGCGCGAGCGCCAGATCGATGCCGGCAGTGACCCCCGCCGAGGTGTAGGTGCTCCCGTCACGGACGTAGATGGCGTCGGGCTCGACGCGGCATGTCGGGCAGCGGACGGCCAGCTCGCGGGTCGCCCGCCAATGGGTGGTCGCACGCTTGCCGTCGAGGAGACCGGCGGCGGCGAGGATGAACGCGCCGGTACAGATCGACGCGACGCGGCGGGCCTCGGCAGCAGGTACCCGTGCGGCTTCGGCCAGTGCCGGCGGCACAGGGGTCCGGGGGAAGCGGTCGGAGCCGGCCACCAGGTAGGTGTCCGGTGCGGGCTCGGAGCCGACGGGGCCGTCGACGGCGACCGTGAAACCGAGATTCGTCGCCACGTCCTCGCCCGTCGGCGACAGGAGCACGATCCGATAATCGGCACCGAACCGGTTCGCCTCGGTGAACACCTCCGCCGGACCCGCCACGTCCAAAAGGGTGACGCCGCCGAAGACGAGAAACGCGACACGGCGCGGGCAGGCGGTCGCGGAAGCGATGGACGTAGGCGCAGCCATGCGTGGATTATCGTTGGCGGCCGATGTCGCCGGGCCGAAGTGGCAGGGCCACCTCGCCTCAGGCCGACGGCAGCAGTGGATCGATCAGCGCCAGCTCTGCTGTGCTCACCCAGGACGGGTTGGCTTGCTGGGGAGAACGGAACACCTCCATCGAGCGCAGACCGGGCAGCGCCATCAGCTCGGCGGCCGTCACCGGCTCGGCGAACAACCTGATGCGGACGGGCACGTGCAGCCGACCGTCTCCTCCTGACACCCCGCCGGTGATCCGGCCCGCGCCCCAGAAACCCTTCCGATGGTGCGCGACCACCCAGAACAGGACCCGGTGATCCGGCTGGATGAGTCGCGAGCGGTAGTTGTCGGCCACGCACCAGGACGGCTTCGCCTCACCGGCCGCGAGCATGGGGTCCACGGGCGTCTTACGCGGATTGCACTTGATGACCCACGCTCCCAGCGCCTCGCGGGTCACGCTGCGTGTTGGCGCCACAGTAGCGATTCTGACGTGGTGGACAGCGCCCCGGTGTGGGTATGCCGGATGGGTCGACACCGAAGGAGATCTTGTGAGCACACCCGACCACGCGGAGAACACGGGCGACAATCTGCGTCACGCAGCGGAAGTTCAGAAGCAAGCGCAGGACGACGACACGGAGACGACCGTGCCGCCCGAGCAGCAGGCGCCCGCCGACGATCTGCCTGACTTCAACACGTAGCGGCGCGGGTCAATGGACGGTGGGCCGGTAGATGAGCTCTTGGATGTGACCGTCCAGCGTCCGTTGTTCGAGAAGCTCGAGGTCGAAGTCGAGCGCACCCGCAAAGATCGGGCTCAGTCCGGTCTGACCGGTGATGACGGGGAAGAGGCTCACCTGCACGCGATCGACGAGGCCGGCCGCCATCAGCGCCCGGTTCATCGAGAGGCTGCCGTGCGAGCGCAACGGCACATCGGACTCCTCCTTGAGCCGTGCGACGACGTCGACCGCATCGCCGCTGACGACGGTCGCGTCGGGCCAGTCGAGGGGCTCTTGCAGCGTGGTCGACACCACCGTCGCCGGCGTGTTCCACATCCGGGTCACCCACGGGTCGCGCACCTCCGACTCCTCCGTGCTGGACGCCAGCATCTGCACGAACAGTCGAAAGGTGTTGGCGCCAAAGACCATTCGCTGTTCCTCGCTGTACAGACCGAGGCGGCGGTCGAGCAACTCGGGACCCTGCTTGCCCCAGTAGCCGGACCAGTTCGCACTAGCCGAGCCGTAGCCGTCGAGGCTGGCGAAGACGTCGAAGGTATAGCCGGCGGTCATGGTGGTCCTCCTTGCGTCAGGTGTCACCGATACAGACCGTGGTCACGCGCCGGACTCATCGCGGTCGCAGAATTGTCGACGACACCGCCGGGGTCGTCGGGTGAATAAGAGACCAGGCAGGTCGGGCGTTGGTAGGAGACAACCGAGATCGATCTCTGCCTGCCCGACGATCCGTTGTCATGAATTCCGGTCGATGTAGTCGTCGGGATCCTTGTCCCGATTGTCGACGCCCTCGATCGCTTCCCGGTCGGCGTAGAACCGCAGCCACCTCATGCCCAATTCGTGACGCAGTTCCAGGGAGGCGCTCTTGATGAAGTCCGGCATGGCTTCGCGCTCCTCCTCGTCGAGATGCTCACCGTTCTCCTTGCGCGCCTTGTTGACCGCCTCGAACCACTCCTCGGAACCTGCCTCCTGCCGCCGCGACAGCCGGACCGCATCGCGAATCGCATTGTGGTCGGTGATGGCGTCCTCGGTCTCGTCTTCCGGGTCGGCCTCCGGGTTGCCGGGATCGTCACGACCGCCGTGCTTCAGCAGCGCCGGATAGAAGACGGTCTCCTCGGCGTCAGCATGAGCATCGAGGCGAGCACTGAGCACGTCCCAGATCGCCGACTGCTCGTCTCGGGTTCTCGCGTCGTCGAGCCGGAAGAACTGACGGCGCAGCCAGTCGTGGTCGGCGTAGATCAGCTCGATGATGTCGGCCATGCGCGATACGCGCTCAGTCGTCGACCGGCGGATTGCCGCCACGAACCATGTCACGCTCGTGCTCGGTCCGCCGCGCCAACTCGTCGTCATCGGGGTGCTTGGGCGCCTTCGCGTGCTCCCGGTGGTCGGGGTGCACTTCCTCGGACGGGACCATCACCTCGGAAAGATCTTCTCGGTCGTCAGCTGCCATGCCCTGTGCTTACCCCGCGGCGTGATCGGTAACCATGGCCGGATCTCCGCTGCTTGCCGGTCCGGCGCAGCGGGTACAGGCAGCGACAGTCGTAGGAGAGGGGGTGACGTCGATGGAGCCGGGTTGTCCGAAACGCATGGAGTACGGGCCCTGTGGTGGTGTGCGCCCCGACGGACAGTGTGAGATGCGCGCGGGGGCGTGCGCATTCGACGACGTGGTTCCCTGGTCCCAAGCCGTGCCCACGCCTCGGCCCGTGCGAGCCCCGCTGGTGCTCACCGATTTCAGTTGCACGCCCTTCGACGAGGTCGACGTCGCGGCGACGGCGGCCGTCCTCGCGCAGTCGTGTGACGCTGTCCTGGTCGGCGAACATCAGAACAAGCCCGACTTCCCGCCCACCCTGATGGGGCGTCTGCTGCTCGACGCCGGTGTGACGCCGTGGATCACGCTGTCGTGCCGGGATCGCAACCGGGTGGTGCTGGAACAGGAACTGCGCGGGCTGCGCAGCATCGGCGTGGACACGGTGCTGTGCGTTACCGGCGACGGCCGCGGCTACGACGTGCGCCCCGACGTCACCCAGACCTTCGACCTCGACGGGCCGCGCCTGGTATCGCTGGCGGCGTCGATCGGGATGGCGGCGGCGGTGCCCGAGACCCCGACCGCCCCGCCCGTGCACGCCCGCCCGGCCCGACTGGTCGAGAAGCAACGCGCAGGAGCGAGCCTCGCGGTGCTCAACCACGTGCCGGTCCCGGACATGATCGCTCGCTTCATGTCCTCGGCGCGCGCGGGCGGCTTGATGATCCCCGTCATCGCCGCGGTCGCCGTATTCACCGACCGCGCATCGGCCGCCGTGCTGGCGGGCCTGCCCGGTCTCGAACTCGACGAGGCCGTGATGGAACACGTCCTCGGCGCCTCGGATCCGGTGGCCGCAGGCATCGAGGCGGCAGTCGCCGAGGCCATGGCCCTGCTGACGATCGAGGGAGTCGACGGCGTGAACGTCTCCGGGCTCGGCTCGGACGCGGGTGTCCGAGCGGGCGCCGAGATCAAGGCCGAGGTGGGCAGGCGCATCAAGGCCGGGGCGACGTCATGACCGAGGCGATGGAAGCGGAGTTCGACACCGTCGCCGAATGGACTGCGCAGGTGGCGGCGGACCTGGGACCCGACTACTACGTCCCCGCCGGCTGCCGTGGCAGCGGGAGCCCGGCGGCTCTTGACTGGCTGATCGACCAATTGCGGCTGGCCGCAGGGGAATCCCTGCTCGACTGCGGTGCGGGGGTGGGCGGCCCCGCCGCGTACGCCGCGCAGGCGGTCGGAGTGGCGCCGCTGCTGGTCGAACCCGAGCTGGGCGGCTGCCGGGCAGCGCGCACCCTGTTCGGGTTCCCGGTGGTGCAGGCGCTCGGTTCCGCATTGCCGTTGCCCGATGCGAGCGTCGACGCTGCCTGGTCTCTGGGCGTCCTGTGCACGACGCCCGACCAGCGCGAGTTGCTCGCGGAGCTGCGCCGGACGGTGCGGCCGCCCGGCCGGATCGCGCTGCTCGTGTTCGTGGCCCGCGAGCCCGTCTCCGCCGAACAGCCGGAGGGTAACCACTTCCCGACGGCCGGCGAACTCGAATCGCTGGTCGCGGGCGCCGGTCTCGGCATCACCGCGTGGCGAAGCACCGAGGACCTGCCTGCCATTCCGCAGGAGTGGACCGCCCGGATAGACACCGTCACAGACGCACTGGCCGACCGGCACGGCGGGACGCAGGCGTGGCAGGTCGCCGAGCGTCAGAGCAAGCGGATCTCGGACCTCTTGCGGGACGGGAAGGTCACCGGCGAAATGCTGGTCCTGCGTCACGCATGATCAGGGGCGACCCGTTCGCGGGTTTAGCCCAGGCCGCGACGGCTACTGCTTCCCTTCAGATCGCATCCGAATGGAGGAACGAGTGAGCACCGACGATGCCAGCGGCACCACCGCGAACGACGTGGGCGGCGCCGACGACATGCTGAGCCCCATGGAGGCCACCGATTCCGACGAGCTCTACAACGACGACGGCGACGAGGTGGTCGATCCGCCCGACCACTGGACCGGGGTGACCAAGGTCGGCATGTCGACCGACGAGGAGCGCGAGGGCGAGACGCTCGACGAACGACTCGCCCAGGAAACGCCGGACGTCACGCCCGATGACATCGACCCGCGCGACGCCGATGACCCACGCGACCGCGACGAAACGGTGGGTTCCGACGTCGCTGCCGGTGATCCCGGGGTCCATCGCGGGCAGATCGACGGTGCACCCGAAGACGGCGATTCATACTTCCAGGTGGTCGAATAAGTGAACTCGGCCTTCGCGACCGGCCGGCGGCGTCATCCGTGCCGCGTTGTCACACTGGGTGGCAGGGGGCGGCGCGGAATCCCATCAGCGGGCTCGTCCTGACGCTGTGCAGTCTCGGCGCCGGCTCGGTGATCGGACCGGGTGTACTCGGAGTGATAGCCGATGCGGCGGGCTTACGTCTGGCCTTCGCGCCCGCCGCGGCGGTATTGGTCGCCGCCGGACTACCTCTGTGCCGGCGCGCGAAGTGATGGTCTAATAGCGGCATCAAAGGCGTATCACCCCTGCGGGGCATACCGATGCCGCGGCTGCCGAAGGTGCCCGCGTTGGCGCCGGTCGCCCGGATTCCCGACGGTGCGATTGTCGACCTCCCCGGCCGGGGCAGCACCTATGTGATCGACACGGGGCCCTCCCGCGGGCCGACCTACATCCTGTTGCACTCGCTCGCCTGCACCGGGCTGATGACGTGGTACCCGGCCCTTGACGTGGTGCGCGAATTCGGTCGGGTGGTGGTCTTCGATCAGAGATGCCACGGGCAGGGCATCTCGCCGCCGCGCATGCTGCTGGAGGACTGCGCCGACGACGTCGCCGCCCTGGCCGACGCGCTGGGCATCGCCAAGTTCGTGCCGGTCGGCTATTCGATGGGATCGCTTGTGGCGCAGTTGGTATGGCGACGCCACCCCGAGAGAGTGGAGGGGCTGGTGCTGTGCGCCGCAGCGGCGGCAGTGAGCCGCGCCCGCTATGAGCGCATCGCCACCGGCGTCTTCGCCGCCCTGATGGAGACCCTCAGCCCGAGCCCGCACCGCTGCGGGCCTTCGGCGGGGGTGACAAGCGGTTACCTACGCGACCATCAATGGGTGCTGGGACAGCTCCGTGCCACCTCGCCGGGCGGCATCACTCGTGCGGTCGCCGAAGTGGTGCGGTTCGACTCGACCTCGTGGGTCGGCGAGATCGACGTGCCGACAGCGGTAGTCGTGACCATGAAGGATCGCGCGTTCGGAGTGCAGCGGCAGAAGTGGCTGGCGGGCCGGATCCCGGACGCCGAGACGGTGATGGTCGACGCGGGTCATGCGGGGTGCACGCTGCAGCCGAGCGCTTTCGTGCCGGGTCTGCGCCGGGCCATCGAGTCGGTGCACCGCCGGCTTCCCGCCGCGAACGACGAACGGCGAGCGGTCAATTAGCTCGAACACGCCACCGATCTGAGGAAGGACGGCGGTGAAACGACTCAGTGGCTGGGATGTGTTGCTGCTGTCCAGCGAGACGCCGACCGTCCACCAACACACCCTGAAGGTGGCGGTCGTCGACACGACCGGGTTCGAGGGCACACCGACTTTCGACGCGTTCCGACAGGTGTTCGCCTCTCGGCTGCCGGTTCTCGAGCCGCTGCGCTACCAGCTGGTGTCCACCCCATGGCATCTGCATCGCCCGATCTGGCGCGAGGCGGCGGACCTCGATCTGGATTATCACCTCCAGCGGGTGCAGGTGCCTGCGCCCGGTGGTCGGCGGGAACTCGACGCGGTGATCGGCGCCGTCGCGAGCACGCCGCTCGACCGCGACCGCCCGTTGTGGCAGTTCCACTACGCCGAGGGGCTGCCCGGGAATCGGATTGCGGTGATCGGCAAGGTGCACCACGTCCTGGCCGACGGCGTCGCGTCCGCCAATCTCTTGGCGCGGGTGATGGAGTGGCCCGGAGGCGGACCGTCACACGACGAAGTGAACCCCGGGCATTCCGCGCCTACGACGGGTGAAGTTCTGCGATTCGCCGCACGCGACCACGTGGCGCGGGCGCGGACACTGCCGTCCGCGGTGCGGGCGGGACTGGTCGGGGCATACCGGCTGCAGCGCCGGGCGCGGCAGCGCATTCGGCATCCCGACTTGGCCGCTCAATTCAAGCCGCCGCTGACTTTCCTCAACCACAAGCTGCCGGCGGGACGCACGTTCGCCAGCGCCACACTGCCACTCGCCGACGTCAAAGCCATCGCTAAAACTCTCGATGCGACCATCAACGACCTGGTGTTGACGATCGCAGCGGGTGCCCTGAGACGGCTGCTGCTGCACTATGGCGAACGTTCCGACCAGCCGCTGATTGCATCGGTACCTGCGTCCACCGACACCTCGAAGGACCGCATCACCGGCAATGCCCTGGCCACGATGCTGGTGTCGTTGCCCGTTCAAGTCGACGATCCGCTGGAGCGGCTCCGGCTGATCCGGACGTCGACACGAATTGCGAAGGAAGATCACGAACTACTCGGCCCGAATCTCGTCGGGCAGTGGCTGGAGTTCGTGCCGCCGACGGTGACGAGGGCGACATTCAAGTGGATGTCGCGGCGTGAGGCACCCAACCAACTGTTCAACCTGATCATCTCGAACGTGCCAGGACCACGGGTACGGGGCAGCATCGCCGGCGCAGTCGTCACCGAGTTCTATTCCGTGGGGCCGCTCGCCGCCGGCGCCGCACTCAACGTCACGGTGTGGAGCTATGTCGACCAATTGAGCGTCTCGGTGCTCGCGGATGACGACACATTGCACGATCCCCACGACGTCACCGACGCCTTCGTCGAGGCGTTCACCGAGTTGCTTACGGCCGCAGGTGTCAAGGCACGCACCATCGCGGACAAATAAAGCGGCATTGCGTCGCCCGCGGATGTCGAGAATGTCCCGGCGGCTCCGTCCCAGGGGATGAGCGACCAACTAGGGTCGCGAAGTTGGGAGGAGAAACCATGGCGAAGTACCTGTTCCTCAAGCATTACCGCGGCGCGCCCGAGGCGGTGAACGGTGCGCCGATGGATCAGTGGGCGCCCGACGAGGTCGAGGCCCACATCCGCTACATGAACGACTTCGCGGACCGCCTGCGCGACAGTGGCGAGTACGTCGACAGCCAGGCCCTGCGGCCCGAGGGCGCGTGGGTCCGCTACGACGGCGAGGGCAGGCCGCCCGTGACCGACGGCCCGTTCGCCGAAACCAAGGACCTGATCGCGGGCTGGATGATCGTCGACGTCGACTCCTTCGAGCGCGCCGTCGAGCTGGCCGGGAAGCTGTCGGCCGCACCGGGAGCCGGCGGAAAGCCGATCCATGAATGGCTCGAGGTGCGGCCGTTCCTGACCGCTGCGCCCACCGTCACCGAGTAGATGGATCAGACCGCGCTGCGGGAGCTGATCCCCGGCGTGCTGGCGGCGCTCGTCCGCCGCGGCGCGGACTTCGCCGCTGCCGAGGACGCGGTCCAGGAGGCACTGGCGCGTGCGGTCGAGACCTGGCCGCAGCGGCGCCCCGACGATCCCAAGGGCTGGCTGGTCACGACCGCCTGGCGGCGATTCGTCGACTCGGCCCGCTCCGAGGCCGCGCGGCGCAGGCGCGAGCTACTGGTCTCCGCCGAGCCGGCGCCCGGGCCCGCGGCCTCCGCCGACGACACATTGGCGCTCTACTTCCTGTGCGCGCATCCGAGCCTGAGCCCCGCGTCGGCGGTCGCGCTGACCCTGCGGGCCGTGGGCGGGCTGACCACGCGCCAGATCGCGCAGGCCTACCTCGTGCCGGAAGCGACCATGGCGCAACGGATCAGCCGGGCCAAACGCACTGTCAGCGACGTCCGGCTGGATCGGCCCGCAGACGTCCGCACCGTGCTGAAGGTGCTCTACCTCGTGTTCAACGAGGGCTACAGCGGCGACGTCGACCTCGCGGCGGAGGCGATCCGGCTGGCCCGGCAGCTGGCCGAGACCACCGACGACGAGGAGGCCGCCGGGCTGCTGGCGCTGTTCCTGCTCCATCACGCCAGACGTGAGGCCCGCACCCGCGCGGACGGCAGCCTCGTGCCGCTGTCCGAGCAGGACCGCAGCCTGTGGCGGCGCGATCTGATCGCCGAGGGCGTCGCTGTGCTGCAGGCCGCACTGGTCCGCGACCGGCTGGGGGAGTATCAGGCCCAAGCCGCGATCGCGGCACTGCATGCCGATGCGCCCAGCGCCGCGGAGACCGACTGGCTGCAGATCGTCGAGTGGTACGACGAGCTCGTCGCACTCACCGACAGCCCGGTCGTGCGGCTCAACCGCGCCGTCGCGGTCGGTGAGGCGGACGGACCACAGGCCGGGCTGGCCGCCCTGGCCGAACTCGACCCGACGCTGCCGCGCTACACCGCCGCGGCCGCCTACTTCCACGAGCGGGCAGGCGATGCCGCCGAGGCGGCCCGACTCTATGCCGAAGCCGCCGCGCAGGCGCAGAGCCTGGCCGAGCGCAACCACCTGACGCTGCGGGCGACCACCGTGCGTCAACGGCTGTCGAGTCGCGGGGAATAGCGTCGTACGGAGGGGCGTTGGTCGCGCCTGACAACGGCGAGAAGGGCACAGATGAAGTTCGGGATCTCGACATTCGTCAACGACGACACCATCGACACGGTTTCGCTCGCGCGGGCCATCGAGGAGCGGGGCTTTCACTCGCTGACGATCGCCGAGCACACGCACATCCCGGCGAGCCGGGAAAGTGCCTATCCGGGGGGCGGCGAACTGCCCTCCGTCTACTACCGAACGCTCGACCCGTTCGTGACGCTGGCCGCCGCGGCGGCGGTCACCTCGACCATCGAGCTGTTCACCGGCATCGCGCTGCTGATCCAGCGAGACCCCATCATCACCGCGAAGGAAGTCGCCAGCATCGACCTGATCTCCAACGGGCGCATGGTGTTCGGCGTCGGCGCGGGCTGGAACATCGAAGAGCTGCGACACCACGGCACCGACCCGAAGACCCGCGGCACGCTGCTCGACGAACGGATCGAGGCCATCAAGGCGCTGTGGACCACCGAGCCCGCGGAATACCACGGCTCCCTGGTCGACTTCGACGCCTCCTACAGCAGGCCCAAGCCGGTGCAGAAGCCGCACCCGCCCATCTACATCGGCGGCGACTCCAACGCCACCGTGAAGCGGGTGATCCGCCACGAGGCCGGCTGGATCTCCAACCCGCTTCCGGTCGAGAGGCTGACCCGGCGGGTCGGCCAGATGCGTGACGGCGCGTCCCACGACGTGCCGCTGGCGATGTTCGGCGCGCCGGTCGATCCCGACTACTGGCACGGCGCCGACCAGCTCGGCTTCGGGCAGCTGGCACTCGCACTGCCGACCAAGCCACACGACGAGTCGCTTCGGCTGCTCGACCAGTACGCCGAGAAAGTGCAGCAGTACCGGGGCTAGTGTTTCGGCGATGACGAGACTCGACGGCAAGGTCGCGCTGGTGATCGGCGGTGCCAGCGGCATCGGGCTGGCCATCGTCGAACGGTTCACCGCCGAAGGCGCGGACGTGTACTTCACCGGGCGACGGCAGTCCGACCTCGATGCCGCGCTCGCAACGCTGGGACCGCGCGCACGGGGCATCGAGGCAGACGCCGGTGTGCTGGCCGACCTGCGGTCGGTCGTCGACACGCTGCGCAGCGACGCCGGGCGCATCGACATCGTCGTCGTGAACGCCGGTTTCACCGAGCTCAGCCGGGTCACCGACATCACCGAGGAGCACTTCGACCGCATCATCGGGCTCAACGTGCGCGCCCTGCTGTTCGCCGTCCAACTCGCGCTGCCGCTGATGGGGCCGGGCGCCGCGGTCGTGTTGATCGGCTCGATCGCCGGGCGCCTCGGCACCGACGGCTACAGCGTCTACGGTGCCAGCAAGGCCGCTGTACGTGCCCTCGCGCGCACCTGGACCACCGAACTCGCACCGCGCGGCATCAGGGTTAACGTGGTGAGCCCGGGTCCGACCGACACCGCGATGTTCGACGGCCTGCCCGATGACGTCCGCTCGTCGCTCGCTGCGACGATCCCACTCGGACGCCTCGGGCGGCCGGACGAAGTGGCAGCGGCGGCGCTTTTTCTCGCCAGCGACGAAAGCAGTTTCATCGCAGGCGCGGAACTCTGCGTCGACGGCGGTTTGTCTCAGGTCTGATCCCGGCGATACCGTACCCGTGCACCGAGGAGGTACATCCGATGACGGCAACCGCCGAGCGCGACGAGGTATCCGAGCTCGCCGTCGAAGCCGGCTGGCAGCACAGGGACGCCGACCGCAGCGACTACTACCTGCGCCGGCCCGAACGCGTTCACATCGTGTGGCAGGGCAACCAGGCCATCAGTGGCGGGGTGCGCTACCGCGACGGCATCCTGATGTCCTTGACCAGAGATCTGGACACCGTCAGGAGTTGGCTGAAGCGCTGAGTCCGGCATGACGCTGTCTGCTGCGCTCTGGTCGGACAACGCCGATGTGGCCGCGGCCGTGCTCGCGCATCCATTCGTGCGCGGTATCGGCGACGGGTCGCTGCCGCGAGAACGCTTCGCCGGATACCTTGCGCAGGACGCGTTCTTCCTCGAATCATTTGCTCGCGCATACGCTTTGGCGTTGGCGCGCAGCCCGGACACGACAACGCTGTTGACATTGGCCGACCTGCTCGCCGGGGTCCGGCAGGAGCTGGGACTCCACGCGTCCTATGCAGCCTCGTGGGGTATCGACATGGCCGGCGTCGTCCCGCTGTCGGCGACCACCGCCTACACCGACTTCCTGCTGGCGACGGCATGCACGCAGGAGCTGGGCGTGGTCTATGCGGCCATGACGCCCTGCATGCGGTTGTACGCGTGGCTGGGAGCATCGCTGGACGCCGACGCCGCCGGCCCGTACGCGCAGTGGGTACGCACTTACGCCGATCCCGGCTTCGAAGAGATCGCGCGGTCGTTGGAGCGGTTGCTCGACGAACAAGCTGGTGACACGACGGCCGTGCGAAGCGCCTACCGGCGGGCGATGCACTTGGAGCTAGCGTTCTTCGAAGCCGCGCTCGCCCGCGAGGACTGACGTCACGCCGCCGGTTGCCATGGCACCACGTTCTCGGCGCTGCTGGGCGTCGTGGAGGTCGCCACCGCGGCGCTGTTGGCCGTGAAGCCGTGGGCGCCGCGGTTGTCGGCCGTCGGCAGCGTGATGGCGATTGGCCTGTTCGTCGCCACGATCACGTTCCTGTTCACCACCGCGGGAGTGTTCGAGGCGTCCGAAGGCGGATTCCCGGTGTTGACCCTCTCCGGCGGCTTCCTGGTCAAAGACGTCGCGCTGCTGGGCATTTCGATCTGGACACTGGCCGATGCGCTGCGCGCCGGAGGGGCTCGCATCGGGTGAGGCCCCCGGGTCCTATGGTCCAGGGGTGACCATCGCCTACGACGACGCGCTGCGTGAACGGCTCCGATCGAACCTGGCGGGACACCACCGCCGCGCCGTTACCGACCCGAACAAGCGGCACGCAGCCGTCGCGGTGGTGCTCGTCGACTCCGAGGCCGGCGACGACAGGGTCGATCCCGTCGATGTCGACGACTGGAACGTCGGACGGGAGATGGTACTGGCCGGCCTCGACGGCCGCATGGTGGACGTATCCGGCGGAGCGGCATTCCTGTTGTGCCGCAGAGCAACTCGGCTGTCGTCGCACGCCGCTCAATGGGCACTGCCCGGCGGCCGCCTCGACGCCGGTGAAACGGTCGTCGACGCCGCGCTGCGGGAGCTGGACGAAGAGGTCGGCGTCACCTTGTCGCCCTCCGACGTCCTCGGCCTACTCGACGACTACCCGACGAGGTCGGGTTACGTGATCACGCCGGTGGTCATCTGGGGCGGCGGACGGCTCGACCCGCGCCCGGCACCCGACGAGGTGGTGGCGGTCTACCGCGTCGGGTTGCACCAACTGCAGCGCGACGATTCGCCACGATTCATCAGCATCTCCGAGAGTCCGCGTCCCGTCGTGCAGATCCCGTTGGGGAACGACCTGATCCATGCGCCGACGGGGGCTGTGCTGCTGCAGTTGCGATGGCTGGGCCTGGAGGGCCGCAACGACCCGGTCAACGATCTGGAGCAGCCGGTGTTCGCCTGGAAGTAGCGCCGACGGGTTGCAGTCCGCGCAGTGCCGCTGCCAACGGTTGCGTGTGCAGGACGCCGAGGCGTTGCGTCGCGCGGGTCAGGGCCACATACAGCTCGGCTGCCCCGCGCGGTCCTTGCGCGAGGATCCGCTCGGGTGACACCACCAGGACGGCGTCGAACTCGAGGCCTTTGGTCTCCGACGGCGGCACCGTGCCCGGCAGGCCCGATGGACCGATCACGACGCTGGTGCCGTCGCGGGCGGCTTCCTGTCGAATGAATTGCTTGATCGCAGAGGGTAATTCGTCCTCCGTGACGCGTTGCGACCACGGCCGCACACCCGTCGCGCGGACCGAATCGGGTGGCTGGACGTCCGGGGCGAACTCGGCGAGCAGCGCCGCGGCGACCGACATGATCTCCGCGGGAGTGCGGTAGTTGACCGTCAGCGACCGGTAGGCCCAGCGGCCGGGCACATACGGGTCGAGCGTCGCGTCCCAGGACGTCGCTCCCGCCACCGACCGGCGCTGGGCGAGATCGCCGACCACCGTGAAGGACCGGCTCGGACAGCGTCGCATCAGCACGCGCCAATCCATCTCGGACAGCTCCTGCGCCTCGTCGACGACGATATGGCGGTAGGTCCAGTCCCGGTCGGCGGCGGCGCGTTCGGCGAGTTCGCGGGTGTCGCGCTCGACGAAGCGCTCCGCCAGGTCCTCGGCGTAGAGCAGGTCGGTGGCCAGCAGGTGGTCCTCGTCGTCCATCAGGTCTTCCCGGCCGATCATCATGTCGAGTACGCCGGCGGCATAAGCGGCTTCGGTCCGTCGCTCCCGCTCGGCGGAGTCGTCTGCCGGCTTGTCGGGCCCCAGCAGGTCGACCAGTTCGTCGAGCAGCGGCACGTCGGACACCGTCCACGAGTCGCCGTCCGCACGCCACAGCGCATCGTCGGCGCCGGCTGCCCGCAGGCGCTCGCGGGAGGAGTACAGCGACGCCAGCAGGGATTCCGGGGCGAGGATCGGCCAGAGTTCGTCGACGGCCGCGGTGAACGCGGCGCTGTCGGCGAGCTCCTTGAGGAGGTCGGCGCGCAGGTCGTCCCATGCTCGACGGTCGTCGCGGGTGAGCCAGCCGCGGGCAATCCGGCCCATCGCCCGCTCGGTCAGCACGTAGGTGACGATGTCGACGAACACCGCACGGGCCTCGTTGTGCGGACGGCGGCTCGCGCGAGCCTCTTCTCGGGCCCACTGTGCCGTCTCGGCGTCGATCCGGACCGTGACATCGGCCAGCTGGATCGATATCGGATGCTCGGGCAGCCGTTGCCGGTCGGCGATCGCCGCGGCGAGCACGTCCAGTATCGCCAGCGAGCCCTTCAGTCGCGCGGCCTGCGGTCCGTCCTCCCGGGTCGCACGCAGGCCGGGTAGGAGGTCCCCGGTGGTCATGAACACGACGTCCGTTTCACCGAGCGACGGCAGCACGCGGCCGATGTGCTGCAGGAACGCCGAGTTCGGCCCGACGACGAGCACACCGTGGTTCTCGATCCGGCTGCGCTGGGTGTAGAGCAGGTATGCGACGCGGTGCAGCGCCACCACCGTCTTGCCGGTGCCGGGGCCGCCCTCGATCACCAGCACGCCGGGATGGTCGAGCCGGATGATCTCGTCCTGCTCGGCCTGGATCGTTGCGACGATGTCGCGCATCCCGTCACCGCGCGGCGCGTTGACCGCCGCCAGCAGGGCTGCATCGCTGTGGCCGCCTTCCGCTCCGTCGGGACGGCCGAGCACCTCGTCGGTGAAGTCGACGAGCCGACGCCCCCGGCTGTGAAACTGGCGGCGGCGACGCATGCCCTCCGGGCTGGCGCCGGTGGCGACGTAGAAGGGGCGCGCAGCGGGCGCCCGCCAGTCGATCAACAGCGGCTCGTAGTCGTCGTCCTTGTCGAAGATGCCGATCCGGCCGATGTAGTGGCGTTCGCCGGCCAGGGAGTCCAACCGCCCGAAACACAGGCCGTTGTCCGCGACGCCGAGCCGCCGCATTTCCTTGGCCAGCGCCCGCACCTCGGAATCCCGCTGCACCAACGTGCTGCCGTCCTTGACGTCGATCGGGCCGCGCAACGCCGCGGTGTAGCTGTTGGCGACCCGGTCCCGTTCGGCGTCGAGCCGGGCGTAGAGCCCGGTCACGTACCGCTGTTCGGACTGCAGCTCGTCGTCGTGATCTCGCGTTGTCACATGCCCCTCACGCTGTGGGTTTTCTCTAAGACCTGGGGTCACGCCGCAGGTCAGGGGACGATTCTGAGGCATCACCGGGGCCTTGCCGCAAGCCCCCTGTTGCGATATAGATTGAGAGTGGAAGGGACAACGGTCCCTTCCATTCTCGTCGGTGCCTTCCGGCTGTGCGCGCAACCGGCCTCACCCGTCGTGATCGTTTCCGCCTGTCGCGCCACGGGTAACACACCATGACACGGCCCCGCAGGGCTGTCGACCCCACGGCACGACAGACACAGGAGGAACGCGATGACAGCATCGGAACCGGGAACCGGGTCACCGCAGGATCAGTCCGGTGAGCCGGCCGAGGAGGTGCTGAGCCCGGCGACGCCGGGAGCGCAGGCCCTGCCGACCTCCGACGACGAGGACGACCCGAAGTAGGGGTCCGCTTCCCTGTCAGAGCCTGCCGTTGAGGATCAGGTTCCAGTAGATCTATGGCAGCCCGTAGCGATCGAACGCCCACGCGGTGCGGCGGGGCTGGAGTGGATCCAGGAACGACGGCAGCGCGCTGGTGATGGCGCCCTCGCGGTCGAATTCGGCTGCGAAGTCATGCTTGCGGCATTACCCCCGCGGCGGGTCGTCAACCCCTGACGCGAGGCCCAATGCGGCGGCCAGCCACGACAGCGATTCAGCGAAGGCGGCGGCCGCGAACGGCCAGACGTGGCGACCCGGGCGTATCAGCACGTCACAATCGATGCCACGCGACCTGCCGAGGTCGCACAGCGTGCGCGCCGCGGTCAGATAGCCGTCCGTCGGCTGAGTTGCCGTGGGAACGACGAACCGGCCCGAAAGATCGGAGTAGACGGCATGTCTGGTGATCGCCGTGGCCGGATCGAATTCCGACCAGGCGCCGGTGTCACCACCGTAGAGCCGGTCGACGGTCTGGTCCTTGGTGCCCGCATTGGGGCCAAGGTCACCGGCGATGTCGACGAACGCGCCGAAGAGGTCGGGGTGCATGACAGCGAGGCCCACAGCACACGTGCCGCCGGCGGAGAACCCCGTGACCGCCCAGTTCCTCGGGCCGGTGCCCACGGCGAAATGTCGTGAGACGTAGGGGATCACGTCCTTGGTGAGGTGGTCGGCGGCGTTGCCGCGCCTGCCGTTGACGCATTCGGTGTCATTGGCGAACGACCCGTTCGAATCGACGAAGACCGCGACCGGCGCGAACCCGTGATGCAGTGCCGCGAAGCCGTCGAGTGCAGTGACGGCGTCGCCGGCGCGCAGCCAGTCGGCTGGGGTGTTGAATTGCCCGCCGATCATCATGACCGCAGGCAGCCAGGGTGTCGGTGTGGCGAACCAGGCCGGCGGCAGCCAGACATACTCGTCGCGGTGGGCGAAGCCCGACGCAGCACTGCCGGTGCGGACCGGCAAGAACGCACCCGCAGCGGGCGGCGTGGACCGTCGTCGCATCGCCGCGACCGTGGCCCAATCCGCTTGTGCGGGCAGGGGTCTGGCCGCCAGCTGATTCCACGCGGTGCCGACGGTGGGGAAGTAACCGATCCACGTGTTGACCGTCACGCCGACGCTGAGCAGGCACAGAGACGTCGCGAGGACCGTCACGTTGCGACGGAACCAGCCCGCGTCGGGCCAGCCGACCGCAACGATGCCGACGGCCGCCGCGGTCACGCCGGTCCACACCCACAACGACGTCGGAGCGGGCTCGCTGGCGAGGCCGAACACCTCGAAGCACCAGTGCGCGGCAAGCGCCGCCAGCACTCCGGCGATCAGCAGGGGCGGTAGCCACCGGGGGCGCCACCGCGCAGACGGGCCGCCGACGGCGCCGGCCACCAACACGGCCACCGTGGCCGCCTGCAGCGCGGTCGGCAGCCAGCCGTCCATCAGCGAGACGTCGCCCGCCATCATGGCGAGGTCATCGACGCGAGGGTGAAGACGCGCACTCGGCCTTCGACTTTCGCGTGGCACTGCGACAGAAGAGGGTCACTCATCTGCTCGTCCAGGTGCACCTCGATCGGGCCCGACTCCCCGCGCAGCACAACTCGGATGCTGCCCTCTCCCCGCTCGACGCTGACAGGCGACAGGCTGGCGATGCGGTCGTCGCCAAATGCCTCACGCGCGAAGTATTGCGCGGCCTGCGCGGCGTGCGGCAACGACGTGCGTCCGCGAAGAAGCGTGTTGTCAAGTCGCCCGTCCAGATACAACCGGATCAGGTCGGCCGAGTCGGTCGAGTCGACGCGCCCGTAGCACAGGCCCTCCGGCAGTATCAGCATGGTCGCCGCGAACCGGTCGCCACCCAGATGCGAACACTCCCAGGTGAATTCGGGATATTGCGCGGCAATCGCGCTGCAGGCGCTACGGCCCCGGACGGCGCAGCACTGGTCGTGTTTGCCATGCGCACAGATCGCCACGACCGGATCGGGCGACAAGGTTCCGTCGCTTCCGTCGAGAGCGAGGTCCAGGTACTCACGCGGGTCGCTCACCTCTCCGCGGTAGAGCGCTTCGCTGCCCTCCCGGGAATGCGCGACGAACCAGCGCCAGCGTGGCGTCGACGACCGGCGTCCCGGTCGGCGAATCGCGGCGATGCGCATCTTGGCCGCCTCCACGCGCCGGACGATCGCCCGGCCCAGCTCGGCGTCGATGATCGCCGGTGATTGCAGAAACGCCGAATTACCCCACGCGCCGGGCAATTCCAGCAACATCCACGCGAACCCGGCCGATGCCGTGCCGTACATCGTGTCGCCTCGGGCCAGCGACTGGTCGCTGCACGGCGGTCGCCTGGCCGCGGTCATTCGTCGACCGGTACGACGACAGCCTCTCGCAGAAGTCTGCGGATCAGCACCGTCCCGTCGGCGTGGTCGAGACCCGGCAGGCTGTCGGCGTCGGCCGCGTTCCCGTCGCGGAGCGCCGTGACGGCCTGCGCGCACGAGCCGGGAAAGGTCATCACCTTGTCGGGCAGGCGCAGCACGATGCGTTCACCGGACCGCTCGATCACCGAGACCAGCCCGCGACGCCATCGCACCCTGGAGGTGCCGGCGTGCTCGCCTGCCGCAAGCGAGGCCAGCGGACGAACGGCGACGGGCCGGGTGCGGTCGGCATGCCGCTGCACCAATGTCTTGGCGGCGCCGTCACCGAGCGCCGACGCCTCGTCGCGCAGTGTGCCGACCATTTCAGCCATCACCTTGGTCACCGTGGCGATGATGTCATCCCGGTCTGTCGGGTCACCGCCCATCGGCAGGGATGTCCTGAACGCGTCGACCGTCGCAAGCTCGTCGACCACGGTCCGTGCGACGTCGAGGCCGGTGAGCGGAGAGACGCCGATGGTGAGGTGGATCGAGGTGTGGTCGAGGGCCTGCGCCGAGTGAATCCATCCCCGCGGCAGGTACAGCGCATCGCCCTCGGAGAGCACGGCGTCGATGACCGGCTCGCCGGTCACCCGGTCGGCTATCGCCTCGCGATGTTGCGTCCACGGCTGCGACGGCAGGGGATGGCGGTGCACGGGTTCGTGCACGACCCACCGCTTCTGGCCGGCCGCCTGCAGGACGAAGACGTCGTGCACGTCGTAGTGCGGATCGAAGCCGCGGTTGGTGGGCGGCGTGATGTAGGCGTTGGCCTGCACGGGGTGGCCGAGTTCGTCGACCGCGGCCCGGACGAAGTCGATCAGCGGCGGCCACAGCCGATGCAGACCCTGCAGCACGATCGTCGCCCCCGCGGTGAACTGGGCCAGCACCTTGGCCGAGTCCACCTGGTCGGGCATCTCCGCGCCGAAGCCGGCCGGCCCCAGGTAGCAGTCCCTGGCCAGCACGTCGCCTTCTTTGGCAAGACGGATGAACGGAGCGCGCACCCCGCGCTCGGCGATCAGTTCGTCGACCGTGTCGGCCGACAGTAGATCGCCGAAATCGCGGGGCAGCGCACACGACGGGCTGAGCAACGGCTTGCGGCCCCAGTATTCCGAGGCGAATGTCCGGGGGTCCGCCGCGACGCAGCGGCTCAGCGCCGAGAGGCGGTCAGGCGGTCCCGTCGGCACCGCCGTCGTGGCCTCCGGGATTCGAGCCGCCGTCGGCGGGACCTTCACCGCCCGCGGTCCCGTCGGCTCCGCCGTCGTGGCCTTCAGGGTTCGAGCCGCCGTCGGCGGGACCCTCACTGCCCGCGGTCCCGTCGGCTCCGCCGTCGTGGCCTTCGGGGTTCGAGCCGCCGTCAGCCGTTCCTTCTCCGCCGCCACCCGAGGTGGTCATGTCGTCGTCGTCGAGCGCCATGCTGATCCTTTCCCTTGTCCAACCGCACCGGAACCCGACGCCGAACGCCGGCTGATGCGGCTACCTGCGCTGCAGTGTTGCCGCAGAACCGATAAACGAAACGGGCTGGCCGGCCTGCTCGCGGTGACACCGGAATCCGTGCGCTCGACAAACGGCGCGCCGACCGGAGATGCTCTGCGGGTGAGGTCGCGCTGACGCATGTTCATCGTCGTGCTCGGCACCGTTCTCGGCCTGATGCACCTCTATGTGTGGAAAAGGTTCGTCAAGGACACGACGCGGCGGGGCCGTACCCGGTGGGCGCTCACCGGTGTGTTGGCGGCCCTGCTGGCGGTGCTGGTCGCGACGATCGTGGTGCCGCGCGTCTTCGGCTGGCGAGAGCCGCCGTGGCTGGCATGGCCGGGTTATGTCTGGTTCGGCCTGGTGGTCTACCTGTTTCTCGCGCTGCTGGTGACCGAGCCGGTCCGGCTCGCGTTGCGCGCGCGGGTGAAACGCGGGTCCGGCCAACCGATTGGGCAGCAGGAGCAGGCGATGAACCGACGGGTGTTCCTCGCCAGGGCCGGCGCGACGGCGGCGGGCGCTGCGTCGGTCGGGGCGGTCGGCGTCGGCATGGTCAGTGCGCTCGGTCCGCCCGACATGCTGCGGGTTCCGGTGCGGCTGCGCCGGCTCGACCCGGCCTTCGAGGGGTTTCGCATCGCCGTGGTGTCTGACATCCACCTGGGCCCGCTGGCCGGGCGCGCGCACACCGAGCGGATCGTCGACCTGATCAACGGGACCGAGCCGGACCTGGTCGCGATCGTCGGGGACTTGGTGGACGGGACAGTGGAGGAGCTGGGGGCGGCGGCGGAACCATTGCGGGACTTGACGTCTCGCGAGGGCGCTTTCTTCGTCACCGGCAACCACGAGTACTTCGTCGAGGACACCGGGTCCTGGTTGCGCGAGCTGGAGCGGCTCGGCGTGCAACCACTACGCAACGAGAGCACCGCGATCCGGCGGGGCGCGGACGCCATCCTGCTCGCGGGCGTCAACGACGTCGCGGGTGAGCACAGGTCGGATCCGCCGGACTTCGACCGGGCGCTGTCGGGCACACACGGGTCGCGGCCGACGATTCTGCTTGCCCACCAACCGGTTCAGGTGACCGAGGCCGCCGCGCGTGGTGTGGACCTCCAGCTGTCCGGGCACACCCACGGCGGCCAGATGTGGCCGTTCCACTACGTCGTGCGCGCCGTGCAACCATCGCTGGCCGGCCTGTCGACTGTCGGGAAGACACAGCTGTACGTCACCAGGGGCGCCGGGTTCTGGGGTCCGCCCGTGCGGGTCGGCGCACGGCCCGACATCACCGTGGTCTCACTGCAGGCCCAGCGGTGAGAAGCGTAAGAATTCGGCAAGTTTCGCGGCCGGAACCGCAGGGTACGAAGCGGGCAGCGCTGCAGAAGCTCGGCGCCGACCCCTTTTACTCAGCCTTGGGAAGGCGGCGCGAAAATGCTCGATTTCATCTGTCCGGCCTGCGGTCAGCTCAGCTTCGAGAACGAGGCCTGCGCCACATGTGAGACCCCGGCCGCCGACGACCTGGTCGCCTGACGCGCACATTCGCTACGCCTGCCGACGACGGGCGCGGGCCCGGCGCTTCCCCTCATGCATGGCCGCCACGCGCGCGACCGGGATGCCTCGGCCCTGCGCGATCAGATCATCGGGCAGTCGCTGCGGTTGCGGCATCGACTCCGTCCACGGGTCACTCCCGCCAAGGGCGTCGAGCGCCGTGTGCACCGTGAAGGCGGCGGGGTCGGCGCCGTCGAGGTCCGACCACTTCACCGGAAACGACACCGGTGTCCCCGGCCGCAGGCGGGGACTGTAAGCCGCTGCGACGGTGGCGCCACCGGCGCGGGTCGAGTCGACGAACACCTTGCCGCCGCGGTCGTCGACGATGAACGCCGTTGTCGCCAGGTCGGGATCGAGCGCCTCGGCCCTCGCGGCGAGCGCGCGGGTGGCCGCCGCCACGTCGTCGACGGGCGCCGAGCCGTCGATCGGCACGAAAATGTGAATACCCTTGGCGCCGCTGGTCTTCACCGCGCCCGCCAATCCGCTGTCGGACAGTGCCCGGCGCACGAGGTGGGCGACGGCGACCACAGCGCCGAAGTCGTCGCCGCTGGGCGGGTCGAGGTCGAGCACCATGTGCGTCGGCCGGTAGATGTCGTCGGCTAGTCCGAGCGTCGGGTGGTACTCGACAGCGCGTTGGTTGGCGAACCACAGCAAGGTTCGGCGGTCGTCGCACAGCGCGTAGTGCACCTCGCGCTTCGACGCCTCAGCCCAGATGGCGACCGTCTTCACCCAGTCCGGGGTGTACTTCGGCACGTTCTTCTGCATGAACGGCTGCTGGCCGCGCAGCATCCGGAGCACGGTCAGCGGCCGGCCTGCCAGCCCGGGCAGCAGCCGGTCGGCGACCCCGTCCAGATAGTCCACCAGGTCGCGCTTGGTGACGCCGGCATCCGGGCCGAGTGGTTGATCCAGGTTCGTGAGCTTCACCCCGGCGCGCTGCTCGTCCATCCGGCCACTCCCAAGGAATCTGATCGGTGCTGACGGGTACAAGGCTTGCATGGGTGACGTGAGAATGGACGCGACCGCCGGTCAGGCCGAGTCGCACCTGCCGCTGAGCTGGTTGGGCGTGCTGGCATTGCTCACCGCGGTCGCACCCCTGTCCATCGACATGTACCTGCCGGCGTTCCCGGCAATGGCCGCTGAGTTCGGCACCGCGGCGTCCTCGGGTAGCGGCGTGACGGCGGCGAAGTAGGCTGCGACCCATCGCTTCTCGATCGCTGCTGCCGGGGTGGTCCATCCCGGTCGTGTTCGTGGTCGGGGCCGTGTCCCAGTACGTCGGCGCCGCGATCGGAGTGTTCCTGTTCGAGACGACGGAACCGGCGACCGTCGCGTGGCTGCGGGCGGCGGCCGCCGCGGTGGCGCTCGCGGTCTGGCGGCGGCCGTGGCAGCGCAGCTGGAACCGGCGGGCCGCCGGTGTCGCGTTGATGTTCGGGCTCGTGACGATCGCGATGAACATCGCCATCTATGAAGCGATGGCGCGCATTCCGCTCGGCACCGCGGTCGCCATCGAGTTCGTCGGTCCGACCTTGGTGGCAGCGCTGGGCTCTCGTCGCGCCCGCGACTTCGCCTCCGTCGCGCTGGCATGTGCGGGCGTGCTCCTCCTCGCCGGAGTCGAGTTCCACGCCAACCTGACCGGCGTGCTGTTCGCGTTGGTCGCCGCCGCGATGTGGGCCGGTTACATCCTGCTCGGCAAGCGCGTGGCCGACACCGGCGACGGACTCGACTCGCTGGCGGTCGGGATGTCGCTGGCGGCCGCGGTTCTCGCACCCGCCATCCTCGTTCGGCAGGCCGGCATCGACGGCTCGGTGTTCGGCGACTGGCGAACCTGGCTGCTCGGCCTGTGCATCGGCCTGCTGTCCACCGCGATCCCCTACGCGCTCGACCAACTCGTGTTCGTCCAGATCGGCAGCGCGCGGTTCGCGCTGCTGCTGGCGCTTCTGCCGGTCACGGCGACGGTGATCGGTGTCTTCGTACTGCGCCAGACACCCACGATGCCCGAACTCACCGGCATCGCGCTCGTCGTCGCCGCGCTGCTGCTGAGCGCGCGGGGAACCCCTGAGCCGCAGGCGCACACTGCGCGGACCCCGCTCCCGTGACCCGCGGTGGCATCCTGGCGGAGTGGGCTTGCTCATCGTCCGTCTGGTGGAGTTGCTGATCGTGATCGTGCCGGTGATCGGCGTGCTTTACGGCGGCTTCAAGGCCATGTCCAAGGCACGCGAACGCTCCGACGAAGCCGCGCCGGGGGAGGCGTCGGTGCCGCAGCGGTCCACCAGGTCAGCTCGGTGGCAGGCGATCCTGAAGACGGTGCGCGAACACGACCGCACCGACACCCGCTGGCTCGACTACGAGATCGACGTCAGCAAGCTGCTCGACTATCCGCTCGTGACGGACATGCGCGAGCCACTCACCCAGCGGTTCCATCGAGCCAAGCTGCGGGCCGACCTGCTGCGGCCCGCGGACGCAGCCGACCTCCTGGACGACAGCGACGCCGCCGGCCAATATCTCGATGCGGTGCAGGAGTACGTCACCGCATTCGACGTTGCCGAGGCCGAAGCCATCCGCAGGCGGCGAAGCGGTTTCTCGCGCGACGAGCAGCAGCGGTTGTCACGTGCGCACGCTGCACTGCGGATCGCGACGGATACTGCCGCAACACCGCAGGAACGGGAGCGTGCGTTCGACGTCGCCCGCCGGGAACTCGACGGGTTGGTGGTGCTCCCGGAGCGCACGCGCGCCGCGATCGAGCGCGGAATCGCCGGCGAGCTCGGCAGCTAGAGCCGCTGCCGCTCGGGCCGTCAGCCGACATTCTCTTCGGCGAAGTGTTCCTCGTGCCCGTTGAGGGGTGACTCGTCGTGCTCCTGATGCTCTGACTCATGACGCTCGGGGTCGTGGTACTGCAGATGCTCGGTGCCGGGCACCCCGCCGAGGGCGGCGATCGCATCCCTCCAGCACGACGTCGGCGCGCTTGTGGAACTTCTTGTCCTCGGCGAACGGCAACGCGTCGATCGCGGCGCTGTACATGTGCATCGCTGCCTCGGAGAGACTGACGATGATCGACGAATCATCCTGTGGCGCAGCTTGTCCCATGGCCCCTCGTTATGTTTGCAAGTCAATTCCGGGTGTGGTGAGCAGGCCGACACGACGTGCTTGGCGTCGCCCCGCCGCATCACCGCGAGGTGTGAAGATGTTCGGCGGCGTGGCCAACCTTTCGCGGCTAGCGGTTTACAGACTCCTGCCGACCCGGGACACGGCTGCAGCCAGCGATCTGATGGGCCGCGTCGCGGTCGTCGCCCATACCCACCAGAAGGTCGACGGTCAGCGGCGCAAGGATCTGCGTCACCCCGCGGCCTTCATGTCCGAAGAAGCCGGCGATCTCCAGCATCACCTCGCCGTGGGTGACGCTCCACAGCCGACCCGCGATCGCCGATTCCCCGTCGTCGCGGATGCGGCCTGCGGCGATCATCCTGCGCACGGCGGCCAGCAGCGCTTCGAAGGACATCGCGAAATCCGCGCGGGCGCTGGCGCTGCCGGTGACGGTGAGGTCGGCGCGGAACCGGTTGAGCGACTCGGCCGACGTGCCGAACATCATCTGATAGCGATGCGGGTTCGCCAGTGCGTAGTCGCGGTAGTGGACGCCCATCACCATGAAGTCGGCGACCGGGTCGTCGGTCGACGGCACTTCGGTCAGCGCGCGGGTGAACCGGCTGAACGCCTCACCGGCGATGGCGTCGACGAGCCCCGTCATGCCGCCGAAGTGGGTGTAGACCGCCATCGTCGACGTTCCGGTCTCCGCGGCGAGCCGGCGTGCGCTGAGAGCGGGCAGGCCGTCGCGCTCGAGCACGCGCAGGCCGGCTTCGACCAGGTGGGTGCGGACGTCGGGCACTCTTGCCATGGTGCCATAACAGTGTTATAAATGGAGCACCATAACAGTGTTATAGGAGGTGTCGCGATGACGAACCGCTATCTCACGGGCGAGTTTGCGCCGGTGGACCGCGAATACACGCTGACCGACCTGGAAGTGGTCGGCGCGATTCCCGACTACCTCGACGGGCGGTACCTGCGCAACGGGCCCAACCCGATCGGCGAAATCGATCCCGACCTCTACCACTGGTTCGTCGGCGATGGCATGGTGCACGGCATCCGCATCCGGGACGGCAAGGCGGAGTGGTACCGGAACCGGTGGGTCCGCGGTCCGCAGACGGCACGGGCGCTCGGCGAAGAGCCACCGGCCGGCGACTTCCGGCTCGCCGGAATCGGCGCGAACACCAACGTGATCGGTCATGCGGGTAAGACGCTGGCGCTCATCGAGTCCGGCGTCACCAATGTCGAACTCACCGACGAGCTGGACACCGTCGGCGGCTGCGACTTCGACGGGACGCTGACCGGCGGTTACACCGCGCACCCGAAACGGGACCCGGAAACCGGTGAGCTGCATGCGGTCTCGTACAGCATGTACCGCGGCAACACGGTCCAGTACTCGGTCATCGGCACCGACGGGAAGGCGCGCCGCACGGTAGACATCGAGGTGACGGGCAGCCCGATGATGCACGACATGTCGTTGACCGAGAAGTATGTCGTGTTCTACGACCTGCCCGTCACCTTCGACACCCAACAGGCGGTCGCCATGACGGTGCCGCGGAACATGCGCCTGCCTGCGCGACTTCTGTTGTCGGCGTTGATCGGTCGGGTCCGCATCCCGGATCCGATCTCGGCCCGACAGCCACGGGGCAACTCGGCCGATCGGCGGTTCCCGTATTCGTGGGATCCGAAGTACCCGGCCAGGATCGGGGTGATGCCCCGCGACGGGGACAATGGCGACGTCCGCTGGTTCGACGTCGAACCGTGTTACGTGTTCCACCCGATGAACGCCTACGACTGCGACCCGTCCGAGGGCGACACCATCACGCTCGATGTGGTGCGACACCCGAAGATGTTCGCGACCGAGCACCTGGGGCCGAACGAAGGTCCGCCGACGCTCGACCGCTGGACCGTCGATCTCGCCGACGGCAAGGTTCGCGAATCCCGGGTCGACGACCGCGGCCAGGAATTCCCCCGCGTCGACGAACGACTGGTCGGCAAGCGGCACCGGTACGGCTACGCGCCGACCGTCGGAGAAGGCTTCGACGGAAACGACGTCCTGCTCAAGCACGACTTCGTGGGCAGCGGCACCCTGGCGCGCTCGTTCGGTGCGGACAAGGCGTTGGGGGAGTTCGTGTTTCACCCATCGGCGCCGGACGCGGCCGAGGACGACGGCGTGCTGATGGGCTATGTGTACGACCGTGCAGCGGATCGAAGCGAGCTGGCCATACTCGACGCGCAGACGCTGCAGGATGTCGCCAGCATCAAGCTGCCGCACCGAGTGCCTGCCGGCTTCCACGGTAACTGGGTGCCCACTCCCGCGGCCTAGGTCTCGACCGCGTCATCACCGCCGCCGGCGTCACTGCTTTCGTCGGGGACGAGGTACCGCTCGGGGTGGTGGAAATTGTTGATTCGCGCTTGGCCGACATCCAGCTGGGGCGGCGGGATCCATTCGGTGCGGCCGTCGTGGCGTTTGCGGGTGCTCCAGCCGCCGGGTTTGACGCGGCGGTTGTCTTTCCCGCACGCCAGCGTTTCGTCATCGATGTTGGTCAGTCCGCCTGCGGCCCAGTCGCGGTCGCGGTGATGCACTTCGCTGTGGTAGGCCGGTGCGGTGCAGCCGGGGAACGTGCAGCCACGGTCGCGCGCGTACAACACGATTCGCTGCGCCTTCGATGCCAGCCGTTTCGCTCGGCCCAGATAGAGGGCTTGTTGGGTGTGGTCGTCGAACACCGCCAGGTAGTGGTGGGCCGCGGCGGCTTGGCGGATCACCTCGGCCATCGGCAGCAGGGTGCCGCCGCCGGTGACCGCATGCCCACGCCCGGATTCCAGCTCGGCCAACGTGGTGGTGATGACCATGGTGACCGGTAGACCCTTGTGGCTGCCCAACTGGCCCGAGGCCAGCATGGCCCGCAACACCGCGGTGAACGCGTCGTGATTGCGTTGCCCGGTGCTCCGCAGATCACCGTGGGCCGCGTCGCCGTCGGGCTCGCCGTCGAGGCAGGGCTGCTCGGCGTCGGGGTGGCACATGCCGGGTGCGGCCCAGGCCGCGGCCACCGCATCCCACACCGCGCGGGCCTGGGGGTCCAGCCGGCCCCGGACCTCGCTCATCCCATCGCGGTCCTGCTTACCGATCGTCAGGTAGCGCCGGCGGGCTCGATCAGCGTCGGACAGTTCGCCGTCTTGATCCAGCAGCTGCGCCAACCGGTCGGCAGCCGCCCGCAACTCCTCGGGTTTGAGTCCGCCCGCCAGCCGGGCCAGATCGGCCTCCGCGGCGTGGCGGGTGTCGTCGTCGACGAAGCCGGGCAGCTTGTCGAAGAACCGGCGGATGATCGTCACATGCTCGGCACCCACCTCCCCGCGCGCTTGGGCGGCCGCCGTCGTCGGCAACACCGGCTGCAGCGGCTCACCGGTCACCGCCATCCGCGGCCCCAAATCGGCGGCTTCCTTGATGCGCCGGGTGGCCTCGTCTTTGGAGATTCGCAACACCGTCGACAATGCCGCCGCCAACGACGACTCACCCAACTCCTCTGTGGGCACCCCGGCCAGCGATGCGACGAGGAGGTTTCGTGCCGCATCCACCCGGCGCGTGAAGGTCTCGAGTTGGTGCGTAGCCGCCAACCGTTCGGCGACGCTGAGAGAGCCGAGTGGCTGGCGCAGCGCCGCGTCGAGCTCTGCGTCCATAGCAGAGATGTGAGCGGCGACCGAATTCATACTTCGAACACTAGTTCGAAGTACCGACAAACTCAGTAGTCGTTGATCGGCGGATTGACACCGTTGGGCTCCGGGTCGGGCACCGCGACACACAGCCCCGTCTGGACGTCGAGCGCCTTGCCCGGCAGGCAGAACGGCGCGCACGCGTTGGTGACGCCGGTCTCGCCGGGCAGGCATGCAGAGCTGACAGCGGGCGAGAAGACGATCACCCCGGCCATCGGCACGGCGGCCAACCCTGCGGCCGACAACGCCGTAGCCGTGATCCGTCGCAAGGGGTGCGTCATGGTGCGCTCAAGGTAACTCCGGAGGTGTGGGAGTCTCAACGGTGTGACCAACCGCCACCGCGTCGTCATCGCAGGCCTTGGCGACAGCGGTCTGCTCACCGCCATCCGGCTGGCCCGGCGATTCGACGTCGTCGGTGTCTCCGCCAAGCCGGCCTTGGTCAGCGGCCAGGAGCTGGGCTGGCGGCTCTCCCGGCCCGAGGAATGGGCGAGGGCCAACTGGATTCCGTTCGACCGGTTCCGCGCCCTGGACCGGGTGCGCACCGTGCACGGCACATTGACCGGCCTCGACCTCGACGGCTGCACCGTCGCGGTCCGTAGCGACGACGGGTCGACAGCCCACGAGGGCTACGACGCGCTGGTCATCTCCACTGGCGTCACCAACGGCTTCTGGCGGACGCCGAACATGCAGTCGCACAACGAGATCGGCGACGACCTTCGCAGGGCCCACACCCGGCTGACCGCTGCCGGGTCGGTGATCGTGATCGGCGGGGGTGCCGCGGCGATCAGCAGCGCCGCGCAGGTCGCCACCACGTGGCCCGACAAGCGCGTCGACCTGTACTTCCCCGGCGAGCGCGCTCTGCCGTCGCACCACCCGCGCATCTGGGAGAAGGTGCGGCGCCGCCTCGTCGACGCCGGGGTCGGACTGCATCCCGGCCACCGAGCCGTCATCCCCGACGGCTTCCTGTGCGACGAGATCACCACCGAGCCGGTCCGGTGGAGCACCGGACAGCCGCAGGCCTGCGCCGACGCCGTTCTCTGGGCCATCGGGCAGGTCCGTCCCAACACGGCCTGGCTGCCCGCCGACCTGCTCGACGACGGCGGTTTCGTCCGGGTCACGCCGCAGCTGCAGGTGCCGGGCCACCCGAACGTGTTCGCGGTCGGTGACGTCGCGGCGACCGATCCGCTGCGCAGTTCGGCCCGCAACCGCGGCGACGGCGTCCTTGCCCACAACATCGCCGCACACTTCGCAGGCAAGCCGTTGCGGTCCTACCGGGCGCCGAAGCGGCGCTGGGGGTCGGTGTTGGGCGTGCAAGCCGACGGGCTCGAGGTGTTCACCCCGAAGGGTCAGGCATTCCGTTTCCCGGCGTGGTCGTTCGACCGGGTGCTGATGCCCGTGATCGTGCGGTGGGGCATCTACCGCGGCGTGCGCGACAACCGACCGATTAACCTGACGTCGTGACGGAGTGGACACCGGCCCGGCTGGGCGACCTGACCGGCAAGCGGGTGATCGTCACCGGTGCGACCAACGGCGTGGGTCTCGGCACGGCCAGGGCACTGGCCCGGGCGGGCGCGCACGTGGTGATGGCCGTGCGCAACACCGAACTGGCCGCCCAGCGCGCCAACGAGATCGGCGGCTCGACGTCGATCGCGAAGGTCGACCTCGCCGACCTGTCGTCGGTGCGCGCGTTCGCCGACGCACTCGACGGGGACGTCGACATCCTGATCAACAACGCGGGCATGCTCACGGCCAGCCGCGAAGAGACGGTCGACGGTTTCGAGAAGACCATCGGCACCAACCTGCTGGGACCGTTGGCGCTGACCAATCTCATCTTCCCCAGAGTGCGCTCGCAGATCATCAACGTGGGATCGCAAGCGCACCGCAGTGCCACGCTTCGACTCGACGACATGCATCTGCGCACCGCGAAATGGACGTCGATGGGCGCCTATGCGCGATCGAAACTGGCGGTGATGATGTGGGGCCTCGACTTGGATCGCAGGCTGCGGCAGTCGAATTCACCCGTGGTCAGCCACCTCACCCACCCCGGGTGGGTGTCGTCGAACCTCTCCAGCATTTCCGACAGCCCGGTGATGGCGGCCGCCGACAAGGTGGTGAAGAGGCTGGCCAATGTGTTCGGCAACGACATCGACGCGGGGGCGGCGACGAGCCTCTACTGCATCAGCGAGCCGATTCCGCCCGGGGCCTACGTCGGCATCGACGGCAGGTGGGGCCTCAAGGGCGCGCCGGTGATGATCGGCCGGTCGGCGGTGGCCTGTGACTACGAAGCCGCGGCACGCCTCGTCGAGTTCGCCGAAAAGGAAACGGGCACAACACTTCCCGTTTAGCGATCACGCAGGCGAGCCGTCGGCCACCCGCGGAACCCGGCCGGCCTCGGCACTGTCGAGCACCATTTCGGCGACCCGGGACCTGTGCTGCTCGGCGTTGCCCAGCAGCGCCGCGTCGGTGGTGGCGCGCTTGAAGTACAGGTGCGCCTGGTGCTCCCAGGTGAACCCGATCCCGCCGTGCACCTGAATCGTGTCGGCGGCGATCCGGCTCAGGGCCGCCGACGACGTCGCCTGCGCGATGCTCACCGCCAACGCGGGATCATCCGACCCGTCGGTCAGCGCCCACACCGAGTGATACGCCGTCGAGCGAGCGTGCTCGAGGTCGATCAGCCGGTCCGCGAGCTTGTGCTTTATCGCCTGGAACGAACCGATCGGCCGGCCGAACTGGAGCCTGGACTTGGCGTAGTCGACCGTCAGGTCCAGCAGATGCTGCCCCGCGCCGACCTGCTCGACGGCCAGCAGCGCCCCACCCACCTGCAGCGCGTGGGTGATGACGCGGTCCGCCTCGGCCGGGCCGGCCACCAGCCGGCCGGGGGCCGCGGACAGCTCGACCGTCGCCTGCGGCCGGGTCGGGTCCAGAGTGACCAGCGGGCGGCGCTGCACCCCGGGCGCCGAGGCGTCGACGGCATACAGCGAGACCCGGTCCCCGTCGCGCGCGGCCACCAGAAGCTCGTCGGCCGCGCCCGCGTCGACGACCTGTGGCACGGTCCCGGTCAGCGCCTCACCCTCGGCAGTGACCTGCACCGAATCGGGGTCGAAGGCCCCGGCATGGTCGGTCACCGCGAACGCTGCCGTGCGCCTGCCCTCGACCAGCTCGCCCAACAACTCGTCGCGCGCCTCCCCGGCGCGCGCGGCGACCAAGGCGGGGATCACCAGGAACACCGTGCCGAACACCGGCCCGCATGCCAGCGACGAGCCGAGCACCTCGACCGCGACCGCCTGGTCGACGAGCGTGCCGCCGACACCCCCGTCGGCCTCTGGCACCGACAGCCCCAGCACTCCGAGTTCGGCGCCGAGCCGCGTCCACACCGCCGCGTCGAACGGCGGGTCGGACTCCATCAGCTTCCGCACGGCCTGCTCGTCGAAGTTCTCCGAGCAGAACTTGCGCACCGCTGCGCGCAGCTGGGCCTGCTCGTCGGTGAACGTGAATTCGGCCTGATGCTCAACCTGATCGCGGGGTTGATCCGCAAGCTCCTCAACCTGATCGCGGGGTTGATCCGCAAGCTCCTCAACCACGGGGGACCTCCTTCCACGGCATGCCCGCATCGGCGCGCAGGTCGCCGGGCAGGCCAAGGACCCGCTCGCCGAGGATGTTGCGCATCACCTCGGAGGTGCCGCCCTCGATGGTGTTGGCGCGGCTGCGCAGGAACCGCTGCTGAAGCGGACCCCGCCAGTCCTCGACTTCGCGGTCGTTATCCCGCAGGGCATAGCTGTGGTACAGAATCCCTTCCGGCCCAAGCAAATCCATGCACCACTGGTAGATGTGCTGGTTCAGTTCGGCGCCGACCAGCTTGCCGATCGAGCCTTCCGGGCCGGGACCGCCGACCGTGGCGGCGGCGCGTGAGCGCTCCGAGGTGAGGCGCTGCGCCTCCGAGCGCAGCCACAGTTGGCTCAGCCGGTCGCGCAGCACCGGCGTCTGTCGGTCGGGGCGGGCGGCCCACAGGGAAACCGCTTCGGCGATGGTGCCGGCGCCGCGCCTGCTTCCGCTGGCGCCCAGCGCACTGCGCTCGTTCATCAGGGTCGTCATCGCGACCCGCCAACCGTCGCCGACCTCGCCCAGCCGGAACGTGTCCGGAATGCGGGCGTCGGTCATGTACACCTCGTTGAACTCCGCGTGGCCCGTCATCTGACGCAGCGGCCGCGTCTCCACGCCCGGTCCGTGCATGTCGATCACGAAGTAGGTCAGGCCCTTGTGCTTCGGCACATCGGGATCGGTGCGCGCGAGCAGCAGGCCCCATCGCGCCCGATGCGCCAGGCTGGTCCACACCTTCTGGCCGTTGACGATCCACTCGTCGCCGTCGGGCACCGCCGAGGTGGCCAGGCCGGCCAGATCCGAACCCGCACCCGGCTCGGAGAACAACTGACACCAGATGTCCTCGGTGGTCGCCAGCGGGCGCAGCAGTCGGTGCTTCACCTCGTCGGTCTGGGCATGCTCGCGCACGGTCGGCGCCGCCATCCCGTAACCCATCGGGTTGAGGCCCAGCGGCACCGGGCCGCCCGCGCCCTGCAGGATGCCGTCGGCGACAGCCTGCAGGCCGCGCGAAACGCCGAGCCCGCCGAGGCCCTCGGGGAAATGCACCCAGGACAGGCCGGCGTCGTAGCAGGCGCCGAGGAACTCGGGGATCGGGACGGATTTCGGGTCGTGGTCGGCCACGACCTTTCTGGCGAGATCGGCGACGCGATCCGAGTCGGCAACGGTGCTCATCTGGCCACGATAGGAAACGATCGACCGCCGTCGCCGGTCGGGGGACCGCTGTGCGGCGACACCGAAGTCTGCTGGGTATTGTTTGGTGCGTTGTCACTGAAGAAGAAGGTCGCGCGACCGGGTGACGCTAGTTTGTAAAAGGACGTGATCACCCATGCGCGCGCCATTTGAGCAGCAGACCAGGCCTGCACCGGACCCGGCCACGGTCCGCACTGCAGGCGGACGCAGGCTGTCGGTGCTGCTCGTCGAGGACGACCGCGGCGACGCACTGCTGGTCGAAGAGCTGATCGCGGACGCCGCCGCCGACATCACGTGTTCGTGGGCGCCGACCGTCACCGATGCCGAGCGCGAGTTGACGACCACCCGTCCCGACTGCGTGCTGCTGGATCTCAACCTGCCCGACGCGAACGGGATCGCAGCACTGGAACGCATCAAGAACGCCGACCCCAACATCCCGATCGTCGTCCTGACCGGACTCTCCGACGAGCACTTCGGGATGTCGGCCGTCGCCTCCGGCGCGCAGGACTACTTGGTCAAGGGCCGCGTCGAACCCGAGATGCTGAGAAGGGCGGTGCTTTACGCGATCGAGCGCAAACGCGCCGAGATCACCGCGGTCGAGCTGCACGCCAGCCAGCTGCGCGCGATGGAGAACGCGCGGCTCGAACGCGGGCTGTCGCCGTCGCCGCTGTTGCTCGACAATCCGGGCCTGGAGATCATCGCGAGATACGTGCCCAGCCGGGAACACACGCTTCTCGGCGGCGACTTCTACGACTTCGTGCAGACGCCGGACCGGACAGTGCACGTGATGATCGGCGACGTCGCCGGCCACGGTCCTGACGAGGCCGCTCTCGGTGTGGCACTGCGCATCGCATGGCGTGCACTGACCTTCGCCGGGCTGCGTGGCCCGGACCGGATGCGCGAGCTCGAACGCATCCTGTGCACCGAGCGGGCGGGCAGGGGCATCTTCGCCACGGTGCTGAGCCTCGCCATTCCGCCCGAGGGATCGCAGTTCCGGGCCGTGCGCGCCGGGCACCCCGGCATGCTGCTGCACGGGGAGGGCACGGTCGACTGGCTGGAGCCGCCCGGCGGCCCCGCGCTCGGCCTCTATTCCGGCGACTGGGACTACCACCAGGTGGAATGGCCCCCGGGCACCGGGTCTGGTCCTGCTCACCGACGGGTTGTTCGAGGGGCACTCCGGGCACGGCAACGCACGCCTGGGCGAGGAGGGCCTTCTCGAGTTGGCGCGCTCGCTGGCCCACCTGCCCGGCCCGGCGTTCGTCGATGCGCTCATCGACGAGGCCGCCAAGCGTGCGCAGGCGCACGGCGGGCTGACCGACGACATCGCGGTGGTCCGGGTGGAACGCACCGCTCGATGACCGAGCCCGTGATCACCACGCCGGGCCGCCGCCTCACCGTGCAGGGTTGGCAGAACCTGGTGCTCTCGGCGATGGCCGCCGCGGTGCTCGTCGGTCTGGTCGCGGGCGGGCTGTTGATGCAGCGCACGGATGCCAAGTCGCGTGAGCTGATCGACGGCATCCAGCCGGCGCGCGTCGCGGCCTACCAACTGCAGGCCGCGCTGCGCGACCAGGAAACCGCGGTCCGCGGATACGTGATCGCAGGCGACAGTCAATTTCTCGAGCCCTACTACGAAGGCCAGCGGGTCGAGCAGCGCACCGCCGACGACATTCGCCGACGGGTCGGCGACCGCGCCGACCTGATAGCCGATCTCGATGCGATCGAACAGGCGGCGGCGCAGTGGCGCACGTCCTACGCCCAACCCCTCATCGCCGAGATCTCACGGGGCGGCCCCGGGCCCGCCAGCCGCCAGCTCACCGAGCGCGGCAAGACCGAATTCGACCGCCTCCGAGCACTTTTCGATCGTCAGAACGCGAACCTGGGCGCCGCGCGCACCGCCGGAATCGAACAGCTCAACCGCATGCGCCACTGGCGCGACGGCCTGGCGATCACGATGGTGACGGTGTTCCTGGCTCTCGGATTCGTGCTGGCGCTGCTGGTGCGCAGCGCGGTGACCCGGCCGCTGGACGCCCTGGCCGCGGCGTGCAGGCGGATCACCGAAGGGAACTTCGGCGAACGCATCGTCCCGCGCGGCCCGCGGGACATCCGGTCCATCGCCGCAGGCGTCGAGGACATGCGGCAGCGGATCGTCGACGAGCTGGACGCGTCGACGACCGCGAAGGCCGCCCTCGACGAACAGGCCGAGGAACTGCGGCGGTCCAACGCCGAGCTCGAACAGTTCGCCTATGTCGCTTCGCACGACCTGCAGGAGCCGCTGCGCAAGGTCGCGTCGTTCTGCCAACTTCTCGAGAAGCGCTACGGCGACAAACTCGACGAACGCGGTGTCGAGTACATTGGATTCGCGGTCGACGGCGCGAAACGGATGCAGCGGCTGATCAACGACCTGCTCACGTTCTCCAGGGTGGGCCGGCTCGGCGGCACTCACACCGAAGTCGATCTCGACGAAGCCCTCGACACGGCGCTCGGCAACCTGTCGACGGCGATCGAGGACGCCGACGCCGTGATCGTGCGCCCCGACCGGCCGCTTCCCACGGTCGACGGAGACCCGACCCTGCTGGCGATGCTGTGGCAGAACCTGCTGGGCAACGCGGTGAAGTTCCGGCGAGAGGACACCGCCCCGCGCATCGCGATCGACTACCAACCGCGAACCGACTCCGAAGAGCAGGAATGGCTGTTCAGCGTCTCGGACAACGGCATCGGGATCGCCGAGGACTTCGTCCACAAGGTGTTCGTGATCTTCCAGCGCCTGCACGGCAGGGACGAGTACAGCGGAACGGGCATCGGTCTAGCCTTGTGCAAGAAGATCGTCGAGTACCACGGCGGCGCGATTCGCGTGGACTCCTCGTACACCGGCGGGACCCGCTTCCTGTTCACCCTGCCCGCCACCCCGACCACCCAACCCAACGAGATCCTCACACCCGCTCTGGAAGGAACAACCGAGTGACCCAATCTGTCAGCGCCATCGACGTCCTGCTGGTCGAGGACGATCCCGGTGATGAACTCATCACCCGGGAAGCGTTCGAGCACAACAAGATCAGCAACAACCTGCACGTCGCTCACGACGGTGAGGAAGGCCTGGACTTCCTGTACAAGCGGGGCGCCTACGAGGACGCGCCTCGACCCGACCTGATCCTGCTCGACCTCAACCTGCCGAAGTACGACGGCAGGCAACTGCTGGAGAAAATCAAATCCGACAGCGACCTGTGCCACATACCGGTCGTCGTGCTGACAACGTCGTCGGCCGAGGAGGACATCCTCAAGAGCTACAAGCTGCACGCCAACGCCTACGTCACCAAGCCGGTCGATCTGGACCAGTTCATGAGCGCGGTGCGCCAGATCGACGAGTTCTTCGTCCAGGTCGTGAAGCTGCCCAATTCCTGATCGGGCTGTCAGGTGGCCGCCCACTGGGCGGCGGGGACGTCCTCCCACTCCAGCCGCACGCGAGTGCCCGCGGGCGTCGAGTCGATCGAGGCCCGGTCGGCCAGCGCGCGCATCAGCGGAATGCCCCTGCCGCGCGAGATGCTGTTCCTCTCGCTGTCCGCGATGCGCCACGCGCCCTCGTCGGCCACGGTGACCGTCAGCACGCCTGCGGTTCGGTCGTAGTCGGCCAGCAAATGCATGGCGCCTGGTTCGCCGACGGCCGAATAGGCGAACTCCGCCGCGTTGGCCAACGCCTCGTTGACCGCCAGCAGCATGTCACTGGCCTTCGTCGCGTCCAGGGCGAAACACCGCTTGAGCCATACGGAGAACTCTCGGCGCATCTGTGCGGCGCGCGCAGCGTCGGCGAGGACATTGGTGTGTGCGAACCGTGTCCTCGAGTCGCGTCGTCCGGTGTCTGCCATGTCAGCTGCTGGCTACCCGATCGTGCCGCTTTTAACTCCTCAGCGCGGCGAGCGCGTCGGCGAGCGTCGCGTACAGGTCGACCACGTCGGTCACGCCGACGAGCTTGAGCGGGCGACTGGTCGCGGGACCCTCCGCGACGACGGCGAACCGGATGCCCGGTGACAGTTCGGCCTGGGCGGCGATCAGCACGCCCATCCCCGCGGAAGCCAGGAACTCGACGGCGGTCATGTCGACGACCACGGCGGACGGCGAACTCTTGGCGGCCTCGGATATGGCTTTCTCCAGATCGGGGGCCGTGAGCATGTCCACGACGCCGGTAACGCCCACCACGCTGACGCCGTCGACACGACGTTCCTCCAGCGTGCAGTCGTTACCTGCGCCGGTGTCAACACTGCGGGCAGAATCGGGCCGGCTATCCATGACCACCTCCAGTCAGTCCGTCCGCCCCATCGGCGACAGCATCGCGAGTTTACCGGCAGCGGCGGAATAGCACCCAGACGGCCGTAGGTTGCCCACAGCATGACTGACACCGAGTTCGACCCGCACACGTTGCTGGCCGAAAGCAGGCTCGGCGTGCTGGCGACGATCAAGTCCGACGGCCTGCCGCAGCTGTCGCCGGTCACCCCGTTCTACGACCGGGACGCCGACGTTGTCTACGTGTCGATGACGGAGGGCCGCGCGAAGACCGCCAACCTGCGGCGGGACCCGCGGGCGGCCCTCGAAGTCACCAGTCCCGACGGCTGGTCGTGGGCCACCGTCGAGTGCTGATGGCGTTGACCGTGGCGCGGGTCTACGGCGAGAAGATCCGCTGACGCGGGATCTCGGCGGTGATGCGGTCCAGCAGGGCCGGATAGCGGTTCGCCTCCCGGTGATTGCCCGGCTTGCCGCTGCTGATGAGGCCGGCCGCCAGGCCGCGCTCGGGGTCGGCCCACACGGCGATGTTCGTCAGGCCCGTATTGCCGAACGCGGCGGGCGCGTTGCGGCCGTACGGCCCGAAGCGTTTGTTCCCCAGCATGTATCCGGTGCCCCAGCGGCGGGGCGCGAAGCCGTCGGCGATGTCGGGGCGCAGCCGCCTGCATTCCTTCGTCGCCGCGCGCAGCGTCTCGGGCCGCATCACCCGGACACCGTCGAGCTCGCCGCCGCGGCGCAGGATCTCGGCGAACCGCGACATCTCGTCGGCCGTGGAGACGAGATTGGAGGACGGCACGATGCCGGTGAGGAACATCGGCGTGTTCGCGAACGGGATGATCTCGGCCATGGTGCCGCCGACGGCCATCTTGAACACCTTCGCGACCGGCGCGGGCAGTGGCTTGCCGGTGTTGTGGCTCGGCGCCACGAGCGGCACGTCGTGCTCGGCGACACCGAAGTTGGTCCAGCGGAAGCCGAGCGGGTCGAGGATCTCGGTGGCCAGAATCTCGCGGATGCTCTTGCCTGTTGCGGCCGAGACGATCTCGCGCACCAACGGGCCCCACGTCACCCCGTGGTAGATGTGCACCAGGCCGGGCCGGTGGATCGGCCGCAGTTCGCCGAGCTTCCTGCGGGCGTACTCCGTGTCGTCCATGCGATCGAGATCGGGCCGCGGCCCGGTGGCGAACGGCACCCCTGCGCTGTGGGTCATGACGTGCCGGATCGTCGTGCGGTCCTTGCCGTGGCTGGTGTAGGTCGGCAGATACTCACAGACGCGGTCGTCGAGCGCGAAGAACCCTCGCTCGACCAGCATGTGGACCACGGTTGTCGCGATCGCCTTGGCCGCCGAGAACGCGCAGAACGGCGTGTCCGTGGTGACCGGCACCTTCTCCCCGTCGGGCGGGTCCTCGGGGGCGTTTCCCCAACCGTGGCCGATGGCACGGTTCAGGACCACCTTCCCGTTGTGCCGCAGGCACAGCTGGATGGCGGGGTGCATGCCCGCGGCGTACCAGTGCCGCGCCGCCGCCCAGATCCGCTCCACGGCCGCCGGATCGATGTCGGAGTGGTCTTCCGCCCCGACGTCGGTGACCGTGTCGAGATCGGCCGGAACGCGGATTCTGCCGTCGTCAGTGCGTTGGCTGGTCATTGGTCCTTCCTGTAGAGCGTCGCAGTCAGGTGCTGCTGCAGCGGCTGGCCCACCGCGCCCATGTGCAGCGTGTAGGTCAGCTCGTCGCCGTCGATGCGGATCGAGCGGCCCAGAGCGGTGATTTCCTTGGCCGACGCGGTGCGTCCTATCGCGGTGGCGACGAGCACCATCTCGAGCGTCGGCCCGCGCACCGACAGCGTGCCCTCGTCGATCTCGGTCACGCCGGTCGGGTGCGCCAGCACCAGCTCCACCCGACCCGCCGACGGTACCCGCAGATAGCCGGTCTCCCCATGAAGGGGACGACCGTCTTCGACGTGCTTCGTTCGCTGGGTGTAGCTGAGGAACGGCTTGCCGACGTGCCCGAACGAGATTTCTTCCAGATAGTCGAACGGAGCGATCGTCGGATAGACACCCGTGCCCTGACCTGCCCAAACGCCCAGAAGCGGGGCAAGCACGGCAACGCCGGAATGGAGATCGGCCACGTGGCCCAGTCTATGGATGGCCCGCGGTGGGTATAACCCGGCTCGTGACCGCGATGCTGGGTTTGCCCGACGGGGTTCGGGCCTGTCTGTTCGATCTCGACGGCGTGCTCACCGACACGGCGAGTGTGCACCGCAAAGCGTGGAAGGAGATGTTCGACTCCTTCCTGCGCGCACGGGCTGACGACGGCGGCGAACAGTTCGTCCCGTTCGACGTCGACGACGACTACGAGGAGTACGTGGACGGCAAGAAGCGGGAGGACGGGGTCCGGTCGTTTCTGGAGAGCCGTGGCATCACGCTGCCCGAGGGCGACGCCGACGACGACGCGTCGGCAGAGACCGTGCACGGCCTCGGCACCCGCAAGAACGACCTGTTCCAACAGACGCTTCGCGCCGACGGCGTCACAGTGTTCGACGGGTCGCGCCGCTACCTCGAGGCCGTCGCGGCGGCAGGGCTTGCCGTGGCGGTCGTGTCGTCGAGCGCCAACACCCGGGAGGTCCTCGACATCACCGGCCTGGCCGAGTTCGTCGAGGCGCGCGTCGACGGGGTGACGATGCGCGACGAGGGCATCGCGGGCAAGCCGGCGCCCGATTCGTTTCTTCGCGCCGCCGAGCTGCTCGACACCCCGGCCGATCAGGCGGCCGTGTTCGAGGACGCGCTGGCGGGCGTCGCCGCGGGCAGCGCCGGTCATTTCGGGGTGGTGGTCGGCGTCGACCGGGTGGGTCATGCCGACGAGTTGCGGCAAAACGGAGCCGACGTCGTGGTCAGCGATCTCGCCGACCTGTTGGACGCCTGATGATCGCCGACGACGACGACATCTTCCCCGTCGAGCCGTGGCATGTGCGTGAGAACGGACTCGACCTGGACCGGATCGCGCAGACCGAGTCCCTGTTCGCATTGTCCAACGGGCACATCGGACTTCGCGGCAACCTCGAGGAAGGCGAGCCCCATGGGCTGCCGGGAACGTATTTGAACGGCTTCTACGAGACCCGGCCGCTGCCCTACGCGGAGGCCGGATTCTCCTATCCGGAGGACGGTCAGTCGATCGTCGACGTGACCAACGGCAAGATTCTGCGGTTGCTTGTCGAAGATGAGCCGTTCGACGTCCGCTACGGCCAATTGTCGCATCACGAACGGGTTTTGGACCTGCGGGCCGGCACCCTCGGGCGCAGCGCGCAGTGGAAGTCCCCCGCGGGTAAAGAGGTCGCGGTGCGGTCGACCCGCCTGGTGTCGCTGGCCCAGCGCGGCGTGGCGGCCATCGAGTACATCGTCGAGGCCGTCGGCGACTTCGTCCGCGTCACGGTGCAGTCGGAACTGGTGGCCAACGAAGACCAGCCGGAACGCTCGAACGACCCGCGGGTGGCCGCGGTGTTGTGCAACCCGCTCGAGGCGGTGCGCCACGAGACCACCGAGTGCGGAGCGGTGCTCGTGCACAAGACCCGCCGCACGAAGCTGATGATGGCCGCGGCGATGGAACACGACATCGAGGTGCCGGGCCGGGTCGAGTTCAGCTGCGAGGCACAGGAGGATCTGGCCCGCACCACCGTCATCTGCGGGCTGCGCGCCGGACAGCAGTTGCGCATCGTGAAGTACCTCGGCTACGGCTGGTCGAGTCTGCGGTCGCGGCCCGCGTTGCGTGATCAGGTTGCAGGAGCGATCACCGGTGCGCGGTACGCCGGCTGGCAGGGCCTGCTCGACGGCCAGCGCAAGTACCTTGACGAGTTCTGGGACTCCGCCGATGTCGAGGTCGAGGGCGACCCCGCATGTCAGCAGGCGGTGCGGTTCGGGCTGTTCCACGTCTTGCAGGCCAGCGCCCGCGCAGAGGGCCGGGCCATTCCGGGAAAGGGCCTCACCGGAACGGGCTATGACGGGCACGCGTTCTGGGACAGCGAGGGCTACGTCCTGCCCGTGCTGACCTACACGGCCCCGAATGCGGCCGCCGACGCGCTGAGGTGGCGTGCCAAGACGCTCGAACTCGCGCGCGCACGTGCCGAGGAGCTCGACCTGAGAGGCGCCGCTTTCCCCTGGCGCACCATCCATGGCGAGGAGTGCTCGGCGTACTGGCCGGCCGGCACCGCAGCGTGGCATGTCAACGCCGTCATCGCGATGGCTTTCGAGCGGTATCGCGTTGTCACGGGCGACGATTCGCTGGAAGAGGAGTGCGGGCTGGAGGTGCTCGTCGAGACGGCCCGCCTGTGGGTGTCGCTCGGACATCATGACCGGCACGGTGTTTGGCATCTGGACGGCGTCACGGGCCCCGACGAGTACACCGCCCTGGTGCGGGACAACGTCTTCACCAATCTGATGGCCAAGCACAACCTGCTGACGGCCGCCGAGGCTTGCAAGCGCCATCGCGACCAAGCCAGTGCGCTGGGGGTGACGAAGGAGGAGTCGCAGACGTGGCGGGACGCGGCCAAGGCCGTCAACATTCCCTACGACGAGGATCTGGGTGTGCACGAGCAGTGCGAAGGCTTCACCACCCGCCGGGAATGGAACTTCACCGAGAACACGCAGTACCCGCTGCTGATCCACGAGCCCTATGTCCGGTTGTACCCCTCCCAGGTCGTCAAGCAGGCCGACGTCGTGCTGGCGATGCACTGGCGAAGCAGTGCGTTCTCTGCCGAGCAGGTCGCGCGCAACCTCGACTACTACGAGCGGCGCACCACTCGCGACTCCTCGCTGTCGGCGTGCACCCAGGCCGTGATATGTGCCGCTGCAGGACATTTCGAGCTCGCCCACAACTACACCTATGAGGCCGCACTGGTCGATCTGCGTGACCTCCACGAGAACACCGAGGACGGCCTGCACATCGCTTCGCTCGCCGGTGCGTGGACCGCGCTGGTCGCGGGGTTCGGCGGACTGCGCGACGACGAGGGAGACCTCGCGCTCGATCCGCAGCTGCCCGACGGCATCGAGCGGCTGTGCTTCCGGCTGCGGTGGCGAGGTTTCCGGGTGACCGTCGAGGCCGGCCATGACGAGGTCACCTACACGCTGCGCGATGGACCCGACGCCACGCTGACGATCCGCCACGCCGGCGAGCGTCTGGAACTGAACACGAAGTCGCCGTCCACGGTGGCCATCCGACGCCGCACGGCGCTGTTGCCCCCGCCGTCGCAGCCGCCGGGGCGCGAGCCGTTCCGCCGATCGGCGTCCGGCACGGGCGAGAAGTCTTGATATCGGCACGCACCCACGGCGCCTGTGGAGGCAGAAAACCCGCCGCCCAGCGTCGGCTGCGGCGGCGGGTCGTCCGTGCTGAGAACTAGCCGGCCATGAATGTGTTGTAGGCCGTCGCCAGCTCCGGCGGCAGCACCGTGACGTTGCACTGACGCTGCTTGTCGCCGATCGGCGCCAGGATGCCCTTGAGGTCGTAGTACTCGCCCGGATTCGCGGTGAAGTAGTTACGAACATCGGACTCGGCCTGCGGACGTGGCGCGTTGAATGCCGCCATCACCACCTGGTTGGCGCCGGGATGGCTGTTCAGATACTGGCGCGCGGAGCCCCAGGTGGCGCTGACGGTGTCGGCCACCTCGCTCACGCTGCATCCCTGCGGCGCGGCTGCGGCGGACGGCGCAGCGATGGTCGCCGCGGCGACTCCACCGAGCAGCGAACCGACGAGCGCACCGGCCACTTTCCGGCGCGCAGTGATACCACTGAAATTCATGATCACGTTCCTCAACTTGCGTTTCGTTTTCGGATTTCCCCGCCCGAAATCCACGGTAGCCGAACGCAAATGTGGCCAACCCCGTCGGGCGAACCCGCTGGTCGAGCAGGTCGCGGCGTTACATTCACACGAGGTGATTTGCGCCTCAATATCGCCGAATCGGGTAAGCCGCCGACCAGAAAACCGGCCGAACTGTGAAGGGTTCTCAGAATTCGCCGACAACCCTTATTTGATCGTGATCTCAATAGTGACCGAAACGTTATTCAAAGCGGTCGACGGGACAGCTTCAGTTCGTAGGTGTGGAGGACACGCTCGACGAACTCCGTCGCCTCGGCATGGCCGCGGGTGATGCCCAGACTGCGCTCGAGTACCAGGATCCGGGCGAGGCTGGTCACGATCATCGACATCACCACCGGCGGAAACTCGGTCAGGTCGACACCGTGTGCGCGCATGGCCAGCGTCACCGCGCTCTCTTCGAGCTCACCGAAGCGCGTCGCATAGGAGACGATCTCGCTGCGGATCTCCTTGCGGTGATTGGCCAGCGCCATGAACTCCATCAGCAGCCGGGCACCGTGCGCGGTGTTGAGCTGCCAGAGCGCGTTGAGCGGCTGGTCGGCGGCCAGCGCCGCGCGCTGACGGACGAGGTTGGCCTCGGCGCCCTCGCGCAGCACCGCCAGGAACAGGTCGTCCATGCTCGGGAAGTAGTAGTGCACGAGCGCCGGCTTGACCCCCGCCTTGGCGGCCACCCGGCGCGACGTCGCGGCCGCATAGCCCTCCTCGAGCATGACTTGGGCGGTCGCTTGGACAAGCGCTTTCCGGGTGGCGCTCTTGCGGCCCGCGGACTTCGTCGCTGTCATCTCGGTGTTGACCAGGTGCCACGCCGCCTGCTAGACATGCCATCAGCCTAGATGTTGGGCGAGTGCCCAACAAGATGCGAGGGTGCAATGGCCGAGCGAGCAGCCGTTTACTACGACCCCTACGACGTCGGCATCGCTGCCGACCCGTGGCCGACCTACGCACGGCTGCGCGAGGAAGCCCCCGTCTACTACAACGACCGCTACCGGTTCTGGGCGATCTCACGCCACAGTGACGTCGAGTCCGCGCTGGCCAACTGGCGGGCGTTCTCCAACTCCCGCAGCGACATCCTCGAGCTCGTCAACTCCGAATTCGAGATGCCGAAGGGGGTGATGATGTTCGAGGATCCCCCGGTGCACACCATGTTGCGTGGCCTGATGGGCCGGGTGTTCACCCCGCGCCGGATGGCCGAGATCGAGGACCAGATCCGCCGGTTCTGCGTCAGTTGCCTCGATCCGCATGTGGGTTCCGACGGCTTCGACATCGTCGCCGAACTCGCCGCGATGATGCCGATGCGGGTGATCGGCATGCTGCTCGGTATCCCGGAGTCCGAGCAGGTTGCGGTGCGCGACGCCAACGACGCCAACCTGCGCACGAAGCCCGGCGCTCCGATGAAGGTGGCCAACCCCGACAAGATCGCCGACGGCAGCATCTACGCCGACTACGTCGAGTGGCGCGCCGAGAATCCGTCGGACGACTTGATGACCGTCCTGCTCAACATGGAGTTCACCGACGAGAACGGGATCACCCGCAAGCTGCACCGCAAAGAGATCCTGCACTACGTGCAGGTCGTCGCCGGTGCGGGCAACGAGACCACCGGCAGGTTGATCGGCTGGCTGGCCAAGGTGCTCGCCGAGCATCCCGACCAGCGTCGCGAGGTCCACCGCGACCGCTCGCTGCTGACCCGCGCGGTCGACGAGACGCTGCGGTTCGAGCCGACCGGGCCGCACGTCGCCAGGTACATGACCCAGGACGTCGAGATCCACGGCACGACGGTGCCCGCGGGCAGCGCGATGCTGTTGCTGTTCGGTGCGGCCAACCGCGACCCCCGCCGCTATACCGACCCGGACCGCTTCGACATCCACCGCGACACCATCAGCCATCTCACGTTCGGCAAGGGCGTGCACTACTGCCTGGGCGCCAACCTCGCCCGGTTGGAAGGCCGGGTGGCCCTCGACGAGTTGTTGAACCGGTGGCCCGACTGGGAGATCGACTACCGCAGCGCAGTGCCCGCGCCGACTTCGACAGTGCGGGGATGGGAACGGTTGCGCATCGTGCTGCCGTGACCGGCGGCCAACCGTGAGGAAACACCCGATACCGCGGCAACTTCGACCGGGATAGGTTCTGCTCACAGCCGACTGTCAGGAAGGTGTCGAGGCAGCCATGAGGTCGATCATCTCGGTCCTGTGTGTGACAGCGGCGACGTGCGTCGGGTGTGCCGGGGGCGGTGGAGATGCCGCCCCGGCCTCGCCTTCGCGTGCGGCGGCGAAGCCGTCTTCTGCTGCGGGCGCGATGTTCACCGCCGCGGAACCGTGGACGGCCGACGTGTCGGGCGCCACCAAGTCCGACCGCAGCGACGCGATCATCGCCACCCTCGGCGACCTGGGCGGGTGGGGCAACGGGAATGTTCTGCAGGCCGACTTCTCCATTCCGGTCTTCTACGCCGACAGCAACACGCCGCGGATGAATATCGTTGGCGCCGAAGACTATTGTCACAACGGCCCCGACTGCGACACTGTCCCTGCCGAGATGCCGGTGCCCGCCGAGGCGAATGTCGAGGGGTCGTCGGACCTGTCCTGCGACCCGTCGGGAAACACCGACGGGCAGGGCGACTGCCATCTGCTCGTGGTCGACCGAGACGGTCGCAAGCTCTACGAGACCTACCAGGCCAACAAGGCCGGTGACACCATCGCCGTCAACGGGTTCTTCGTATGGGACCTGGACAAAGCCTATCCGGACAATCTGCGCGGCGACCAGTGCACGAGCGCCGACGCCGCGGGTTTCCCGGTCGCCGCGCTGACGCCGACGGCCGACGAAGTCGCTTCCGGCGCAGTCGATCACGCGTTGCGCTTCATCCTGCCCAACGACCGGATGAAGGCCGACGTGTACGTGGCCCCCGCGACGCATGCCGGCGGACCCGAAAGCGCCGAGGCCGATGCGCCCCCCTATGGAGTGCGCTTGCGGTTGAAGCCCGACGTCGACGAGTCCGGTTACTCGGATGCCGAGACGGTGATCCTCAAGGCGCTCAAGACGCACGGGATGCTGCTGTCCGACGGCGGCGAGATCGCACTCACCTTCGCCGACGACCGGACCAGCCGCGCCAAGTGGGCCGACCTCGGCGTCGCCGCGAATTCGTTCAGCGGCATCGCCGTCGACCAGTTCGAGGTCGTCGGGCTGGGCGACGAGATCCCGCTCACCTACGACTGCGTGCGCAACCCCTGAGCGGAGGCGTCACCGCCGGGCTGGTTGGGACGGCCCATGTGCCTGCCGAGTTCGGCGCGCGAATGGATGCCGAGCTTGCGGTAGATCCGGGCCAGGTTCGACTCCACCGTCTTGGGGCTGATGAACAGCGTGGCGGCGACGTCGCGGTTCGTCATGCCCGACGCGGCCAGTTCGGCCACCCGCTGCTCGGACGGGCTCAAGCTGGACACCCTTCGGGTGCCGACGTCGGCTCGCGCGAGTTCGGCTCGGTCGCGATCGGCCCACAGCGGGGCGTTCAGGTCTTCGAACGTCCGTCCGCAACGCTTTGCGCAGAGTCGTTGCGGCCTGGTCCTTTTGGCGCTGACGGCGCTGAAGTTGCCCAGCCAGGAGCTGGGTCCGCGCCCGTTCGAAGGGCATGGGGAGCCGGTCGTGTTCGGCGAGTGCGCGTGCGACGGCGTCACCGGCGGCTCGACGTCGCCGCCTGCGGCCAGCAACATGCCTCGGCAGCGTGCGCCGACGACGTTCATCCATGGCCGGTCGAGCCGCCTGCCGACGATCTCCGCCAGCCGGCGGTGCATCGATCGACGTCGCGCTGGTGGCACTCCGACGACGAATCCGCCCAATGCCGGAGCGAATACCGGTGCCGAACCCCAGGCCGCACCGCACCGACACCAGTTTCGCCCCGCGAAAGCGGTCGGCGGCGATGGCCGCGGCAAGCAGAAGGCACGCGCTGGCGCCGATGCCCTGAACGAAGCGTAGGCACAACAGCTCCAGCAGGCTCTGCGCCAGCGCGCAGCCGATGCTCGTCGCGACCAGCAGGCCGAGCCCGCCGAGTAGAATTCGCTTGCGGCCCAACGCATCCGAAATCAGGCCGAGCGGTATGAAAGCGATGCTCAGGCCGAGCATGTATGCGGTGACCGTGTTCTGCACCAGTGCAGCGCAGCGATCATGTCGCGCATGATCACATCGGGAGCCTCGAACCCGAACGGCGCCGGATTACCGATGTTCAACTTCAGGATCCGGTGACCCACGGCCTCCAACCGCGCCGCATGCTCATGCACCGGCCCGCGAATCTCATAGGCGACGTCACGGAGCTTCGCCGAGGACCGAAACGTCCGCGGGGGTTGCGACGCGAACGCCGTCGCGAACGAGAAGGGAACCACGGGGGCGTCGCAAGCGGATTTGTTCATGCAGCGGACTATTCCGCCGAAACCGGCGACGGTCTGTCCGGTGACCGGCCCAAGCAGCGGTGGAAATGGAGTGGGCCGATCGGAGGACAACGGTCAACGCGTGCGCGACGGGAACGGGTCGTCGGCGAAGTCGATCTGCACGGCCGGGTTGGCGATGGCGGTCACCAACGCCGACCCGAATGCGCCGATGCGGTCGAACATGGTTGCCGTCCCGACGGAGACTCCGTCTTCCGCCCAATGTGAGTCTGCCTGCACGCCCATCCACTCGTCGATCGGCAGCCGGGCCAGCGCGACGGTGAGATCGCCGTTGATGTAGCCGACGCCTGCCGAGCCGAGGTTGGTGACCAGGCTGGCCCCTTCGGCCACCATCGCGCCGCGCACGAAGGGCGTGTTGTCGTGCCCTTCGACGACGTCGACCATCCGGTTGACGAACCGTTTGCGGTTGGTGTTCTGATGCTCGGCGATGCCTTTGGTCCAGCCCACCCCGTCGCTGCCCATGTACGACATGCCGACCCCGTCCAGTTCGGGTGGCCAGGTGAAGTCGGCGGCCGCCGCCCACTCCTCGCCCCGCGGTGCCTGTGAGCGGCGGTACTGCACCATCGTGGCCCTTACCACGGTGACACCGTCCTGGACGATCTCGCATTCCGAGTTGCGGATCCGGCGGCCGTCCCTGATCAGCGCCACGTTTGTGGTCGTCGGCACCCCACGGGCGGCCTTGAACAGGTCCACCGTCAGGCGGGTGGGCATGAGTTCGTCGGCCCCGAACTTGTCCTCCAGGGCGCGGGCCGCCAGCCCGACCAAGGCCGGACCGTTGAGGTGGTCGGCTCCCCAGTGGCTCTGCGCGTACCTCGTCGGCTGGTAGCGGTTGTCGCCGACTTCGGTGAAATGTGCTGGACGCGCCGTCATCGGGGCATCGTCGCACAGGCGCCGCAGACCGGCCCCAGGACCGTCGGGTGGGCATAACCCACAGCCGTCTGACAGACTGATGGCCAGAGGGGAGTATTCCTTCGCCGCGGCGTCGTCATCACGTCATCCATCATTGGAGGACCGGCCCGCGGGCCGAGCGGTCGGCGGAAGAGACCTCGGGCGTTTTGGCGACCGGAGGCACCCTGATGCAAGTCACCCAACTCGAATGGATCGTCACGCTGGCCGTGACGATCGCCGTACTGCTGTTCGACATCGTCGTGATCGGGCGACGTCCGCATGAACCGTCCAAGCGCGAACTGGTGACGGCGCTGTCGATCTACATCGGCCTGGCCATCGCCTTCGGCGTGTGGGTGTGGTTCTTCCACGGCAGCCGGTTCGGCGTCGAGTTCTTCGCCGGCTGGCTGACCGAGTACAGCCTGTCGGTCGACAACCTGTTCATCTTCCTGATCATCATGGCCAGCTTCAACGTGCCCAAGAAACACCAGCAGCAGGCGCTGCTGGTCGGCATCATCATCGCCCTGGTCTTCCGCGGCATCTTCATCGCGCTGGGCGCCGTCGCGATCAACCAGTTCTCCTGGGTGTTCTACATCTTCGGCGCTTTCCTGCTCTACACCGCCGCGAACCTGGTGCGCGACACCGATCACGACGACGACGCAGACAACTTCGTCGTGCGGTTCGCCCGCAGCCACCTACAGCTGACCGACCAATGGGACGGACTGAAGCTGTACGTCAAGGAGAACGGCAAGCGGCTGATGACGCCGATGTTCCTCGTCATCATCGCGCTGGGCACCACCGACCTGATCTTCGCGCTGGACTCGATCCCGGCGATCTACGGGCTGACCCAGGAGCCGTACCTGGTGTTCACCGCGAACGTGTTCGCGCTGATGGGCCTGCGGCAGCTCTACTTCCTGCTCGGTGACCTGCTCAAGCGGCTGGTCTACCTGTCGCAGGGGCTCGCGTTCATCCTCGCCTTCATCGGCGTGAAGCTGGTCCTGCACGCGCTGCACCAGAACGAGGTGCCGTTCATCAACGGCGGCGAGCACGTGCCGGTGCCCGAGATCCCCACCCTGGTGTCCCTCGGCGTCATCGTCGTCACGCTCGCCATCACGACCGCGGCGAGCCTGTACAAGACCCGGGTCAAAGACAACGAGTCCACTGAGGAAGCGAACCGGTAGTTCGCCCCCTTCACGGTCGGCACTTCGTCGAGCCGGCCGGATTGACCTACCGTGGTCCGGGTGCGCGTCGGCGTTCAACGACAGTTCACCCCGTACGGGCCGTCGCACTGGGCGGTCCTGGCGTTGTTCGTGGCCGTTGCGGTACTGCTCGTCTGGGTCGGCCGCAGGCAGACCGATGAGCAGGCCCGCAGGCTCGGGCGGATCCTCGGCGGACTGACCGCGCTGATCTACGCGGCGGTGCTGGTGTACTCGTTCATCCCGCCGTCGGTGAAGGGGTCGGTGCCGCTGCAGCTGACCGACGTCGCGACCACCGCGGGTGCGTATGCGCTGTGGGCGCAACGGCATTGGGCCGTCGCACTGACCTACTACTGGGGCCTCGTGCTCAGCGTGCAGGCGTTGATCTCCCCGGTGCTGCGGGGTCCGGACTTCCCGAATTACCGGTTCCTCGCGTTCTGGGCCATCCATCTGCTGGTCGTCTGGGCCGCGATTTATCTCACCTGGGGCCGCGGCTTCCGGCCGACGTGGCGCGACTACCGGTTCGTCGTCGCCGTCACCCTGGCGTGGGCGTTGATCACGTTGACGTTCAACGGCTTTGCCGGCTCCAACTACGGATTCCTCAACCGCAAACCCGACACCGCTTCCCTGCTCGACCTGTTCGGCCCGTGGCCGGTGTACGTGCTCGTGGCCGCCGTGCTCGTGGCGGCGGTATGGGCCTTGATGACGTGGCCTTGGGAGCGGCTGGCCAGGCGGCTACCCTCGTGAGGTGGTCTCCGCAGAGCGTGTCGCAACCGGCAGGCTCCCGGCCGTACAGCGCAGCGCCGCGCAGCAGCGCATCCTCGACGCGGCGCTCACGCTGATCGCCGACCACGGCGTCGGCGGCACATCGCTGCAGATGATCGCCGACGCGGTCGGCGTCACCAAGGCGGCGGTCTACCACCAGTTCAGAACCAAGGAAGAGATCGTCATCGCGCTGACGGAGCGTGAACTCGGCAGGCTCGACGATGCACTGGTGGCCGCCGAGGCGGAGGCGTCCCCGCCACGGGCGCGCGAAGTGCTGCTCACCCGGGTGATCGACATGGCGATCGAGCGGCGCCGGGCGGCCGCGACGCTGCAGTTCGATCCGGTGGTGATCCGGCTGCTCGCCGACCATTTCCCGTTTCAGCAGTTCCTCACCCGTCTGTACGGGGTGCTGCTCGGCGACGCCGACGACCAGAGTCGGGTGAGCGCCGCGATGCTCGCGGGTGCCATCGGAACCGCCGTCACGCACCCCCTCGTCGCCGACATCGATGACGACGAACTGCGTACGCAGCTGCTGCTGCTGACGCGCCGCCTCCTCGAACTGCCGGAGTGAATGCAGCCGATGCCCGCCCTCAGTTTCCAGGACACCATTGCGCTGCTGCATCTCGGCGACGACGAAAACCGTTTCTCCCCAGAATTTCTCGACCAGTTCGACGCTCACCTCGACGATGCGATATCGCTTGGCGCACACGGGTTGGTCACGGTGGCGACGGGCAAGTTCTACTCTAACGGCCTCGACCTGGACTGGCTGGCTGCGCACGGCGACCAGACCCAGTGGTACGTAGGGCGGGTGCAGGCACTGCTGGCCCGGATGCTGACGCTGCCGCTGCCGACCGCGGCGGCGATCGGCGGCCACACGTTCGGTGCGGCCGCAATGCTGGCCCTGGCCCACGACTTTCGGGTGATGCGGGCTGACCGCGGCTATTTCTGTTTCCCGGAAGTCGACATCCGAATCCCCTTCACACCGGGCATGGCCGCGTTGATCCAGGCCAAGCTGACACCGCAGGCGGCGGTGTCAGCGATGACCACCGGACGCCGGTTCGGCGGTGCGGAGGCCGCGGCGATCGGCATCGTCGATGCCACCGCAGAGGAGGACTCCGTGACGGGCGCCGCACTGAACATGCTGGCGCCCTTGGGCGCCAAGGATCCCGGCACGCTCGGCGCGATCAAGAACACGATGTTCGCAGCCGTGGTGGCCGCGTTGACCCACTAGGCGTCGATGGCCCGAACCCTCGCCGCGGCCGACTCGGGCATGGACTCGTAGCGCGCGAAGGCGCGGGTGAACGACCCCGCGCCGTGTGACAGCGAGCGGAGGTCGATGGCGTAGCGAGCCAACTCTACTTGTGGCACTTCGGCTTTCACCACGGTGCGGTCCTCGCCGATGTTCTCGGTGCCCAGCACGCGGGCCCGCCGACTGGACAGGTCGCCCATCACGGCGCCGACGAGATCGTCGGGCACGAGCACTGACACGTCATCGACCGGCTCGAGCAGATTGATCCGCGTCGCGTTCGCCGCCTCGCGCAGCGCCAGGGCGCCCGCCATCTGAAACGCGAAGTCCGACGAGTCGACACTGTGTGCCTTTCCGTCGAAGAGCGTCACCCGGATGTCGACCACCGGGTAGCCGGCGCCGACACCCTTCTCCATCTGTGCCCGGACACCCTTCTCCACGCTCGGGATGAACTGCCGCGGCACCGAGCCGCCGACCACCTTGTCGACGAATTCGAAGCCCGCACCTTCTGGCAGCGGTTCCACCTCGATGTCGCACACGGCGAATTGGCCGTGCCCGCCTGATTGTTTGACGTGCCTGCCATGGCCTTTCGCAGGGCCGTCGAAGGTTTCGCGCAGCGGCACGCGCAGGTCCACCTTGTCCACACTGACGCCGAACCGGTGTGACAGGCCGTCGAGCATCACGCCGGCGTGCGCCTCGCCCATGCACCACAGCACGATCTGGTGAGTCTCGGGGTTCTGCTCGATCCGCAGCGTCGGGTCTTCGGCCGCCAACCGCTGCAGGCCGACCGACAGCTTGTCGTCGTCGGTCTTGGCCCGCGGCTGCACCGCGACCGGCAGCAGCGGCTCGGGCATCGTCCACGGCCGCAGGACCAACGGTTCGGCCTTGTCGGACAACGTGTCTCCGGTTTCGGCCTTCGAGAGCCTGCCGATCGCACAGATGTCGCCTGCCACCACTGTGCCCGCAGGCCGCTGCTGCTTGCCGAGCGGAAACGACAGTGTGCCGATCCGCTCGTCCTCGTCGTGATCCTCGTGACCGCCTGCCGATCCGTTGGATCGGGACGGACCGAAGAACGACGAGAAATGGCCCGACACGTGAACGGTCGCGTCGGGCCTGAGGGAGCCGGAGAAGACCCGGACCAGGCTGACCCTGCCGACGTAGGGGTCCGACGTCGTCTTGACCACCTCGGCGAGCAGCGGCCCCTTCGGATCACAGCGCATCGTGCCGCGGGCCTTGCCCTGCGGCGTGAACACCTCGGGCAGCGGGTGTTCGAGTGGGGACGGGAAGCCGCTGGTGGCCACCTCCAACAGCTCCAGGGTGCCGACGCCGGTGCTGCTGCACACCGGAATCACCGGGAAGAACGAGCCGCGGGCGACCGCCTTCTCGAGATCTTCGATCAGCACCTTCTCGTCGATCTCTTCACCGCCGAGGTAGCGCTCCATCAGCGTCTCGTCCTCGGACTCCTCGATGATGCCCTCGATCAGGGTGCCTCGCTGCTCGGAGAGCCGGTCGGTATAGGACGCTTCGGGCTCCCTGGTGGTCCGCTTCCCGTCGGCGTACTCGAAATGGGTCTGCGACAGCAGCCCGATCAGTCCCGTGCACGGAGAGTTGGCGGGCAGGTACAGCGGCAGCACCTTGTCGCCGAACGTGCTCTGCGCGGCGGCCAGAGCGTTGTCGTAGTTTGCCCGTGCATGATCCAGCTTGGTGATCACCACGGCGCGCGGCATGCCGACCTGTTGACACTCCAGCCATAGCGATCTGGTGAGGTCGTCGACGCCCTCGTTGGCGGCGATCACGAACAGTGCGCAGTCGGCGGCCCTCAGCCCGGCCCGGAGTTCGCCGACGAAGTCCGCGTATCCAGGGGTGTCGATCAGGTTCACCTTGACACCGTTGTGCGACAGCGGCGCCAGCGCCAGCCCCACCGAACGCTGCTGTGCGATCTCGGCCTCGTCACAGTCGCACACCGTCGTGCCGTCCACGACGGATCCGGGTCTGGACAGGACGCCGGTGGCGGTCAGAAGAGCTTCGACGAGGGTGGTCTTGCCGCCACCCGATGGGCCGATGAGCACCACGTTTCGGATGGCGGCCGGACTGTCCGCGGTGGGGGCGGCCCCGGCGCCCTGGGAAGTGTTCGCCTTGTCACCCATGACGTTCCCTTCAGCCCCGGGTCACTTCATCGGGCCCGTGCTGCCAACCACAATTCCCCCATTCGCAACACAGTGCAAGACCCCTTCCGACGTGGTCTTACGGCTCGTCGTCGGCTGTCCACAGATTGGTTCACTAGAATGGCACTTTGCTGGTCGGGAGTCGTGAAGGGATGGACGTTGCGCAGATTGGTTCGTTACACACTCGTCTTGCTGGGGGTTGCGGCCGTCGCCTTGGTTGAACCGGCCCCTGCCGGCATGGCGGCGGCACCTGGTCCGAACCCGGACCTCACCGTCACCGCGATCTCGCCGGCCACCGGAGACGTGGTCGGTGTGGCGGCACCGATCGAGGTGACCTTCGCCGAGCCGGTCAGCAACCGGGCCCGCGCCGAGCAGTCCGTCACCATTGGGTCGAGCGATACGCCGACAGGGAAGTTCACCTGGCTCAGCAGCCAAGAGCTGCAATGGGTTCCAGACAGCTTCTGGCCGGCGCACGCGCCGATATCGGTGACGGCGGGCGGTTTCAAGACCGACTTCGAAAGCGGCTCCAAGGTGGTTGGGGTCGCTGACATCGATGCGCACACCTTCACCGTCAGCATCGACGACGCGGTGGTGCGGACTATGCCCGCATCGATGGGCAAGCCCAAGCATCCCACTCCAGTCGGATCGTTCACCGCGTTGGCGAAGGAGAAAAGCGTGGTGATGGACTCGCGTACCATCGGTATCCCGCTGTCCGACCCCGAGGGTTACAAGCTCACTGTGGCCGACGCGGTCCGCATCACGTCGGGCGGCGTCTATGTGCACAGCGCGCCGTGGTCGGTGGGCTCGCAGGGCAGCGCCAACGTGAGCCACGGCTGCATCAACCTCAGTCCCGACAACGCGGCTTGGTATTTCGACACCGTCCGGGTCGGCGATCCGGTCACCGTCCAGTCGTAGAAAGTTCCCGCAGCCGATGACGAGTGGCGTCATCGGCTGGAAGAATGACTCGACGGTCAGTTCGGAGAGCGTCACGTCGTGCGGGCTGCCGAAGCTGGTGAGGGTGCTGTGCAGCCGGAGATCTCCGGCGGGATGGTCCAACTGCAGGGTCAGCAACAGCTCTGACGTGGTCGGCTCGTGGTAGTCGTCGAGCGCGTCGGCGACACCGGGATAGCTGCGGATCTCGTCCAGCAGTGCCACCAGTCGCGGGTCGCCGGTGAGACGGGCCAGCCGCGTCAACCGCTGGCCGAGGTGAGCCGTCCACTCGGCCGGATTACGGATCCGCGAGATCATCCCCGACGGGTGCAGGCTGAGCCGGTAGGTGTTGATCGGCGGCTGCAGTAACCGGGCGTCGACGCCCTCCAGCAGGGGGCCGACGGCGCGGTTGGTCAAGACGACATCACCGCAGCGGTCGAGTACCACGGCCGGATAGGGCTCATGGCCGGCCAACAACCGCTCGAGCGCGTCGCGGGCCTGGCGGGTCTCGACGCTGTCAAGCTCGGATTCAGCGAAGGTGGGCGCGTAACCCGCGGCGAGCATCAACGCATTGCGTTCGCGCAGAGGCACTTCCAGCTGTTCAGCCAGCGCGAGCAACAGCCCCCGGCTGGGGCGCGACCGACCGGTCTCGACGAAGCTGAGGTGCCGGGCGGATATTCCGGTGTCCAGCGCGAGGTCCAACTGGCTGCGGCGCCGCCGTTGCCGCCACTGGCGCAGCAGCGCGCCTCCGTGTGCGTGCCCGAGGTCGGTCCCAAGCCGACGTTAAACCCGCCCGGTCGGCAGCACTACTACCCGACAGGTAATGACCACGCCTAACCTGACAGGGCGGCGCGCAGCGGCTCGGGTATCGGTCGCTTGGTCCAGTCGTCGGTCGAGACGACGACGTATACGTTGCGGCCGCGCACGGCCACCGACTCCTCGGAGTCGTCTCGCTGTCGAAGAACCGCGAAACCGATGGTGAAACTCGTCGTTCCGACGTGGTCACACACGACCGCCACGCGCTCACCGTCGCGCCAGCGAACAGGTGCGGCGTAGTCGATCTCCGTGTGCACCAACCGAATATCGAGGCCCGCCGACATCAGCTCCGGGTAGCTCGCGCCGAGATGGTCGAAGTATCCGGTCACCGCCTCGTCGAACCACGTGAGGTAGTGGGCGTTGAAGACGACGTTCTGCTGATCGATCTCGGCGTACCTCGGGACGATCGGCAGGGAGTACTCGGTCACGGGCTCCATGATCACCCACGAAGAAGGGGCACCCCGGCGGGGTGCCCCTTGCTCGCTGACCATCCGTTACTTGACGTCGACGTACACCGTCTTGCTCGTGACGGTGGTCGCCAGGCTGTCGCCCGGGTTACCGGAGTCCGTCCGCGAGTACGTCTGGCCGGGCCGCACGGCCACGACCGTCGCCTGCTCGAGGGGAGTTCCGCCGACGCGGTTCACGATGACGTTGTAGCCGTCGTTCTTTAGTTCGTTGATGGTGTCCGCAGCGTTGCCCGGGCCGGTCGGCGCAGCGACGGCGGGCGCGGCCAGTCCCAGGGTTGCCGCGGTGAGTCCGCCCGCGACGAGTGCGGCTGATCCGATCTTCTTCATCTTTGGTGCCTTCTTCTCTTCTGTTGTGTGCGGGTCGAGCCGTGGCCGTGGCCGTCTTCGGCGCCGGACTCCATCACTTAGTGCCCGACCTGATCGAAAGAACCGACAGGTCAGCGCTTTAATTCCGGTGGCAGTAATTGATCGCCGAATGGCAGCTTCGGCCTGACAACCTCACCGCGAGAACAACTTTCGGCACCGAAATATTCCCGGCAGGTGCGGGGCAGACCATTTTCGCCTGGGTGGCGTGCTCACCCGCGCACGTATTACGGCAGGCTCAGGCCTGCCACCCGGACCACCGTGAGACCGTGACAGCGATGACGGGCCCGTCGAGCGCGATGCGTTGGTACTGCGGGTACTTGCGGCGCAGCTCGAAATAACCGGTGGCCATTTCCTCGCCGCTGTAATGGATTTCGGCAACGCCGTCGGCACGGACCCACCACAGCTGCGACCAGTCGTCGTCGTAGTGGTCGACGATGATGCTGACGGCGGAGTTGGCTTCGATGTTCGCCATCCTGCGCAACCGCCGACTGGACTTCCGCTTGGCGTCCACCGCGGTGTAGATCACCTCGTTGCTGACCGCGAACACGATCGGCACCAGATGTGGAACCCCGTCGGCGGCCGCCGTCGCCAGTTGGGCGACCGGCGACGAGGCGAACCTCTCCCGTGCATCGAACTCCGACATGCTGCCCTTCTCGACTTGCGGTACCGCCGGAATAGTCAATAGTAAAGATTGTGAACGCGTCGTTCATTTTCGGCACAGGGCCTGCCGGTGGCTAGCAACACAGCCGAAGCGCAACCGCGCACCCGCCCCGGCCGTCCCCGCAGCGAGCAGTCCCGCGCGGCGGTGCTGCGTGCCGCGTCGGCGCTGCTGCAGGAGGTCGGCCTGCGCGCGATGACCACCGAGGAGATCGCGAGCCGCAGCGGCGCGAGCAAGGCGACGATCTACAAGTGGTGGCCGAACAAGTACGCGGTGGCCACCGACGCGTTCCTGTCCGAGATGACGGCCGAGTCGCAGGACCCCGACACCGGGTCGACGCGGACAGACCTGCTCACCGTCGTGCGGGGGCTGCTGCACTTCTACACCGGGCCGAGCGGACGCGTGTTCGCCCAACTCGTCGGCGAGGCACAGGCCGACCCGTCGGTACGCGAGGGACTGCGGGCGAACCTGGTCGACTCGCGTCGCGAACTGTTCCGGACGATCTGGCGCCGCGGGGTCGATCGCGGCGAACTGCGCAGCGACGTCGACCCCGACGCGGCGATCGACATGTTGATCGGCCCGGCGTTGTATCGCCTGATGGTCGGCCATGCGCCGATGACCGACCAGGCGGCCGACGCGCTTGTGGACGTCGCGATCCGCGGCCTCGCCCCGAGTGAGTGACATCACCCGCCGCAGCGGCATGGATTCCTGTTACCCCTCTGTTAAAACTGAACGTACAGTTTAGAAACTCAAGACAGGGGTTCACCATGAAACTGCGTCACATCGCGACGCTGGTCACCGCCGGCGCCGCGTCGGCAGCCGCCATCGCGATCGCACCGGCCGCGTCCGCCGCGCCCACCGCGCAGACCTGCATGTACGTCGGGAGCCAGACCACCCAGTGCCAGTCACCCGGCAATGTGCAGATCAACAGCGACCACGAGGTCACCTACCCTGACCAGTTCCCGTTCTACGGCAACGTGCTGATCTTTCATCACGGCGGAAACCACCGCTGACCGTCGCGGTCACCTCGGCCGCCGCGGCGCAGGCGCGACACTGATCGGATGCCTCGTCGCCGGCGTGCGGGTCACGCCGATCTCGGGCTGCTTGGTGGGCCTGGGCCGCGCGCTGGGACGAACGATCGCCGGCGCCTCGTTGACCGCGGACGGCGCCACCGGCGGTGGTTCCGGCGGTGGTGGTGGCGGCGGCGGTGGAGGCGGCGGTGGAGGCGGCGGGCTCTCGCTCGTCGCGGTGGTCGACGGCGCGGTGACCGTTGTCGTGCTCTGCGCGGGCACCGACTCGTTGTCGGCGGACGTACCGCGGAACATCAGCAGCACCACCGAGACCACGATGGCCGACACTGCCGCCGCGCTTGCGAACAGCAGCGTGCGTGCCTGCGGTGACCGGTACCACGGCGTCGCGGGCATCGGGGTGAACTCGTAGTCCCAGGTCTTCTCGTCGAACGCGTCGAACCCGACGTGTTCACCGGACTCGGCCTCGGCCAGCAGATAATCGAGGTCGGCCTTGGATGTGCCCGCCGGACGAGCGCTGTGCGCGTCCGACACGTCGACCGCGTCGCCGCGGTCGGCCTCTGCCCCCAGATAGTCGAAGTCCCCCGAGGTCCCCATCTCCGGCACCATCTGATGCTAACGCCACTACCTGGGGAAATGCGCGCTCTCCCGGATAAAAGCCGACTCGCAGGAACGGCCTGCCCGACAAGCGCTGCCACGATAGGGTTCCAACGCCGCGGTCATCCGTTCACCACGACGACCCGGCATCGTCACCGCTGCGCCACTACCGGTCTGCCTGCTCGTCGGAAGGTTCACCCATGAAGAATTCGCGCCTTGCGGGTATCACCGTGGCCGCCGCCTGCGCCCTGCTCGTGGCCGGGTCGTCGGCCTGTGCGCCACCCGAGAAGAAGAACGACGGCGAACAGACGCAGTCGGGCGTGAGTGCAGCACAGGCGAAATCAGCGCAGGACTTCGGCGGCATGGACGCCCTCGTCGACGCGGCCAAGAAAGAGGGCCAGCTGAACGTGATCGCCCTGCCGCCGGACTGGGCCAACTACGGCGCGATCATCAAGGCCTTCTCCGACAAGTACGGCATCAAGGTGAACTCGGCGCAGCCCGATGCGGCCAGCCAGGACGAGATCAACGCCGCCAATCAGCAGAAGGGCAAGAGCACCGCTCCCGACGTCTTCGACCTGGGTCAGTCCGTCGCACTGGCCAACACGTCGATGTTCGCGCCGTACAAGGTCGCGACGTTCAACGACATCCCCGCGGCGTACTCCGACCCGGACGGCAAGTGGGTCAACGACTATGGCGGCTATATGTCGATCGGCTTCGACTCGGCCAAGGTGCCGCCGGTGGCCGACGTCAACGATCTACTCAAGGGAGAGTACAGCGGCAAGGTGGCACTCAACGGCGACCCGACCCAGGCGGGGGCGGCGTTCTCGGGTGTGCTGATGGTCGCGCTAACCCAAGGCGGTTCGGTCGACGACATCGCGCCCGGCGTCGAGTTCTTCCGCAAGCTCAAGGCCGCCGGCAACTTTCTGCCCGTCGACCCGACGCCTGCCACGATCGAGTCAGGACAGACGCCCGTCGTCATCGATTGGAACTACCTGAACGCCGCGCGCACCGCGAAGCTGCCGAGCTGGCAGGTCTTCGTTCCGTCGAACGCGGTCGTCGCCGGGTACTACTACCAGGCGATCAACTCCGCAGCACCCCATCCGGCCGCGGCCCGGCTGTGGCAGGAGTTCCTCTACAGCGACGAGGGGCAGAATCTGTACGCCGCCGGTGGGGTCAGGCCGGTGCGGGCCGACCAGATGATGAAGGCGGGCACGATCGACAAGGCCGCCGTCGACAAGATCCCGGTCATCGACGGCCCGGTCACCGTGCCGACGCCCGACCAGACCGACAAGGCCACCAAGTATCTGGCGGACAACTGGGCGAAGGCCGTCGGCTGACATGGTGCGTGCGCGGGGGGCGCGACGGCTGACCGAAGCGCTGCCGCTGCTGCCGTTCTTCGCGTTGGTCACCGTGTTCCTGATCATTCCGACCGTCACGGTGGTCGTCAGCGCGTTCGTCGTCGACGGAGGATTCTCGCTGGACCGGATCTCGGCGTTGTTCACCGGCACGGCGCTGTCCGCGCTGTGGAAGAGCGTGCTGCTGTCGGCGAGCACGGCGATCATCGGGGCCGCTCTCGGCGCGGTGCTGGCCTGGTTGATCGTCAGCAGTCCGCCCTCCTCGGTGCTTCGCAGGGCCGTCATCTCACTGTGCAGTGTGCTGGCCCAGTTCGGCGGAGTCGCACTGGCTTTCGCGTTCCTTGCGACGATCGGACTGAACGGGGTTCTGACCCTCTGGGTGCAGCAGCACTTCGGCTGGAACCTCGCCGGGTCGGGCTGGCTCTACAGCCTCACCGGCCTGATACTCGTCTACACCTACTTCCAGATCCCGCTGATGGTGATCGTGTTCGTGCCCGCGCTCGAAGGCCTGCGTGAGCAGTGGCGCGAGGCCGCCGTCAGCCTCGGCGCGTCGACGTTCCAGTACTGGCGGCAGGTGGCGGTGCCGCTGTTGACACCCGCGTTCCTCGGCTCCTTTCTCCTGTTGTTCGCCAACGCTTTTGCGGCATACGCCACCGCGGCGGCGCTGGTGAGCCAGGGCAGCCCGATTCTGCCGCTGCTGATCCGGGCCGCGCTCACCAGCGAGGTGGTCCTGGGCCAGGCCGGCTTCGCATACGCGCTGGCGCTGGAGATGATCGTGATCGTCGCGGTGGTGATGGCTGCCTACAATGCACTCGTGTGCCGCACGGCCCGGTGGCTGCAATGAGATCGACGACGTTGAGCGGCAAGGTCTTTCGCGCAGCCCTGCTGCTTGTGTTCGGCCTGTTCTTCCTGTTCCCGTTGTACGCGATGGCCGACTTCTCCACCCGCAACCTGCTCGCGGGCGGCCGCACACTGCAGGCGTGGAAGAACCTGGTGGCCGACGACGCGCTGTATGCGGCCATCGTGATCTCACTGCTGCTCGCCGTCTTCACGGTGATCCTGATGCTGCTGATTCTGATCCCGACGATGATCTGGGTCAGGCTGCGCGCACCGTGGGCCAAAGGCATCGTCGAGTTTCTCTGCCTGCTGCCGTTGACGATTCCCGCTCTGGTGATCGTGGTCGGTCTGCGCAACGTGTACCTGTGGGTGACCTACTTCCTGGGTGAGTCCGCGCTCACGCTGACATTCGTCTATGTCGTACTCGTGCTGCCGTTCGCGTATCGCGCGATCGACGCCGCGCTCGCGGCGATCGACCTGAAGACGATGTCGGAAGCGGCACGCTCACTGGGTGCCGGCTGGCTGACGACGATCGGCCGGGTGGTGGTGCCCAACATCTGGTCGGGCATCCTGTCGGCGGCATTCATCTCCATCGCAGTGGTGTTGGGCGAGTTCACGATCGCCTCGTTGTCCGGCTACCAGACGCTGCAGGTGCAGATCGTGCTGATCGGCAAGTCGGACGGACCGACGTCGGTGGCGGCGTCACTGGCCACCCTGGTATTCGGCTTCGTGCTGCTCCTCGTCCTGGCGCTGGTCACGCGTGGCAGACGCCGGCCGGTATCTGCGGCGGCGGACCCGGCCGTCGCCGCCCCGATGACAGCCGAAGCTTCTTCGCTCCTCACGTCCGCGGCCAAACCTGGAGTTCGGACATGACGAACGGAGTTTCGGTCGAACTGAACGGCCTGACACGGGTTTACGGCACGGTGAAGGCCCTCGACGGGCTGACACTGCACATCGAGCCGGGCGAGTTGGTCGCGCTGCTGGGGCCGTCGGGATGCGGCAAGACCACGGCGATGCGGATCCTCGCCGGTCTCGACGAGGCGACATCGGGCACCATCTCGGTGGACGGCGAAGACCTCACCAGGGTGCCGGCGAACAAGCGCGACATGGGCATGGTCTTTCAGGCCTACAGCCTCTTCCCGCACCTGACCGTGCTGGACAACGTCGCCTTCGGGCTCAAGATGCGCGGAAAAGACAAGGCGCAGCGGATGTCTCGCGCCGACGAGATGCTCGAGCTGGTCGGGCTGACCGCGCACCGGCACAAGTACGCCAGCGAGTTGTCCGGCGGCCAGCAGCAGCGCGTCGCGCTGGCGCGGGCACTTGCCATCCAACCGCGAGTGCTGCTGCTCGACGAGCCGTTGTCGGCCCTGGACGCCAAGGTGCGCGTGCAGCTGCGCGAGGAGATCCGGCGGGTTCAGCTCGAGGTGGGAACGACGACCCTGTTCGTCACGCACGACCAGGAGGAAGCGCTCGCCGTCGCCGACCGCGTCGGGGTGATGAGCCAGGGCAGGCTCGAGCAGCTGGCCGCCCCCGCCGAGCTCTACGCCCACCCGGCGACGCCATTCGTCGCCGAGTTCGTGGGCCTGAGCAACAAGGTGCCCGCGGAGGTTTCAGCCGGGCAGGCCCGGCTGCTCGGCACCTCGGTACCCGTGCTGCCCGGCTCTGTGCAATCGGGAGCCGGACTGGCGATGGTGCGGCCGGAGTCGGTGACCGTGGCCGCCGACCCGGCGGGCGCGGCATCGGTGGTGTCGGTGGCGTTTCTGGGACCGATTTCACGCGTGTACTGCACCCTGGCCGACGGCACGGCGGTGGTCGCACAGATCGCGGGCTCGGCGGCCAGGACGTTCGCTCCCGGAGACCGCGTCAGCGTCGGTGCCGAACCGACCGGCGTGCTGGTGGTCGAAGCCGCCGGTTGGGTTTGGGCGTGACAGGGCGGAGCGTCAGACCGACTTGATCGGGTCGATGCCGAGGTCGCGGTAGGTGACCAGCGCGGCGAACGGGACGCCGCGCTGCGCGAACAGTTCCGCGGCGACGTCGCCGCGGTCGACCATCGGGATCACCCCGGTGACGACGACGCCGAGCGGCGCGATCCGGTCGAACGCCAGTGCCGTGGAGCCGCCGGTGCTGATCACATCGTCGACCAGCAGCACGCGGGTGCCGGGCTCGAGTCGGGTGCCCTCAACCCACTGCTCGCGTCCGCGCTGCTTCTGTTCCTTTCGCACGGAGAACCAGGCCTTGCCGGTGACCATCGCGACGCCGTGCGACAGCGGGTCGGCCCCCATCGTGAGCCCACCCACCGCGTCGAACTCGATCCCGTTGTCGGCCGCGAGCTCGGCGACCGCCCGGCTGACGATCGCCAGCCGTTCGCCGGTGTCGACGGCGTACTTGCCGTCGATGTAGTCGTGGCTGAGCTGACCACTCGCCAGCTTGAACGGCTCGTCACGGCGTTCGTGGCCGCGGGTGCGGATCAGCTCGAATGCGGCCTGCCAATTCTGCGATCGCCCGCCAGTCACTGGCTGATCCTAGCCCGCTCGGCCAATTCTATTGTGGCCGAACGCAAGTCGTCATACGAGTCGATCGGCGCGGCGTATGCGGCTCGGGTGTAGGCGATTCCGCGCGGGGTGTGGACCAACAGATCGAGCCCATATCGGTCGGCGCCCGTGCAGCTCGCCGCGGTGGCGTCGGGGTAGCCGCCGAGCGCCTTGGCCATCGCGCACAGCGACTCGGCGTGATCGGCGTTGAGGTGGGCGATCGCCCCAGCCGCGTGCGGTGCGACCGGGTCCGGCTCGGCGGTCGAGTACGACTCGCCCGTCGCCGAATCCATCCGGCCGTAACCGCCGACCCAGCGCACCCGCTGTACCCGGAGCACCCACAGGGCGAAGTCGCTGTAGTCGATGTAGTACTTGGCGGCCGCGACTGCGGCCAGGTGCGCAGCCCTGGCCGCGATGCGCTCGTCGCCGGTGGGCTGCTCGACCACGCCCGCCAGCGTCACGCGTCCGCTCGCCAAGGGGTCGGACCCGGTCGCGGGGGACACGATCGAGATGCTGGCCCGCGGATCGCCGGCAAGGTTGCGGCCGTGCTCGGCCATGTTCGAGACACACAGCACCGGCGCGCCGTCGAGAAGGCCGTAGGTGACGAAGGAGGCCCACGGGTCGCCGGTGGCGGTCAGCGTCGCCAGCGTCCCGGTGTTGGTGGACGCCGCGATGGTGCGTGCCTCCTCCGCGGCCGACGGACGGACGGCGTTGACCACATCCGCCAGCGGAGGTGGGACCGACGGGGCGTCGCCGGGGTCACCATGGTCACGGGTTGCCACGACGGCACGATACTGCAGCACCGCGGCGGCCGTCGGCCGGAGTGCCGCCGGAACCGGCGGTCAGCCGCCGAGCGCGGCGATGAGGTCCTTGATCCGCGACGCCTCGTCTTCGAGCACCGGCTCGTCGGCTTCGACTGCTTCGATGAGATCCTTGCGCAGCCCGACGCCATTGGCCGCCTCCTTGGTGGACACAGAGTTGCGCCGGGCCCGTTGGCCGCCGTGGCCGTCAGATCGTGTAGCGACTGCGAGGGAGTCTTGAAGTTTGCGCAGACCGCTGAGAATCACGGAGGCGCGGTCGGGGAACTCGGGATCGCTTGGATCGGGCAATGCGTGGATCGCCGCGGCGTAGATGTGCATCGCCGCATCGGACAAACCAACAATTACTGGAGCTTCGCCATCATCAGGCTCTGACACGGCCACCCGCTTCGTCGAAGATCAATTGATCCCGGTTCAGCGGCGGGTTCAACCGTTCCTTGACACCACGCGACGGGTTTTCTTTGCTCACTCCCGTCGCGACACGCGCCGCCGATTCAAGTTGGTCGCGGGTGGGTAGGTTTGAGTTTCGATGGAACTGACGAGCGGCGCCGACAAATCGGTCGACCACGATCCCACCGAGGGCAGCCACGTCGAAGGCGGCGTGGTCGAACACCCGACCGCCGACGACTTCGACCATGCCGCCGCGCTTCCCGAAGACCGCACCTGGTTCAAGCGCGCGGTGTTCTACGAGGTTCTGGTGCGCGCCTTCTACGACGAAAGCGCCGATGGTGCGGGCGATCTTCGCGGCCTCATCGAGAAACTCGATTACCTGAAATGGCTTGGCGTCGACTGCTTGTGGCTGCCACCGTTTTACGACTCGCCGTTGCGTGACGGTGGCTACGACATCCGCGACTTCTACAAGGTCCTGCCGGAATTCGGCACGGTCGAGGATTTCGTCGCACTGCTTGACGCGGCCCACCGCCGCGGCATCCGCGTTATCACCGACCTCGTGATGAACCACACGTCCGACTCCCACGAGTGGTTCCAGGAGTCGCGGCGCAACCCCGACGGCCCGTATGGCGACTATTTCGTGTGGAGCGACACCAGTCAGCTCTACAGCGACGCCAGGATCATCTTCGTCGACACCGAGGAGTCGAACTGGACCTTCGATCCGGTGCGCAAGCAGTTCTACTGGCATCGGTTCTTCTCCCACCAGCCGGATCTGAACTACGACAACCCGGCCGTTCAGCACGCGATGCTCGACGTGCTGCGGTTCTGGCTCGACCTCGGAATCGACGGCTTCCGGTTGGACGCGGTGCCCTACCTCTTCGAACGCGAAGGCACCAACTGCGAGAACCTGCCCGAGACGCATGCGTTCCTCAAACACTGCCGCAAGGTGATCGACGACGAATTCCCCGGCAGGGTGCTGCTGGCCGAGGCCAACCAGTGGCCCGCCGACGTGGTCGAGTACTTCGGCGATCCCGACACCGGCGGCGACGAGTGTCACATGGCGTTCCACTTCCCGCTGATGCCGCGCATCTTCATGGCGGTGCGACGGGAGTCGCGCTTCCCGATCTCGGAGATCATGGCTCAGACGCCGCCGATCCCGGATATGGCGCACTGGGGCATCTTCCTGCGCAACCACGACGAGTTGACCCTGGAGATGGTCACCGACGAAGAGCGCGACTACATGTACTCCGAGTACGCCAAGGATCCGCGGATGAAGGCCAACGTCGGCATCCGCAGGCGACTGGCGCCCCTTCTGGAGAACGACCGCAATCAGATCGAGCTGTTCACCGCGATGCTGTTGTCGCTGCCCGGCTCGCCCGTGCTCTACTACGGCGACGAGATCGGGATGGGCGACATCATCTGGCTCGGCGACCGCGACGGCGTGCGCACCCCGATGCAATGGACACCCGACCGCAACGCCGGATTCTCGAAGGCCAATCCCGGCCAGCTCTACCTGCCGCCCAACCAGGACCCGATCTACGGCTACCAGTCGGTGAACGTCGAGGCGCAGGTCGACAGCTCGTCGTCGCTGCTGAACTGGACGCGCACCATGCTGGCCGTCCGGCGCAGGCACGAGGCCTTCGCCACCGGTACGTTCCGCGAGCTCGGCGGCTCCAATCCGTCGGTGCTGACATATGTCCGGGAACTGGACCGCGACGGCTCGCAGGACGTGGTGCTGTGCGTGAACAACCTGTCGCGCTTTCCGCAGCCCATCGAGCTGAATTTGCAGCACTGGGCGGGGTACACACCTGTCGAGATGACTGGGTACGTTGAGTTTCCGCGCATCGGCCAGTTGCCGTACCTGTTGACCCTGCCGGGTCACGGGTTCTACTGGTTCGAGCTGAAGGCGGCTGAGGAGAAGTCATGAGTCAGCCGGCGAACCTGCCATGGTCTGATTGGCTTCCCGAGCAGCGCTGGTATGCGGGCCGCACCCGCGAACTGATTGCGGCTGAGCCCGTGCACGTGGTGGCGCTTCGCGACGACCTCGACCTGGTGCTGCTCGACGCCTCCTATACGGACGGCAGTTCGGATCGCTATCAGGTCATCGTGCGGTGGGATGCGGCAGCCGAGGGCTCAACCGCAGATGCCGGGCCGATCGTCGACGAATACCTCCACGTCGCCACGATCGGCGCACACGACGGCCGCATCGCTTACGACGCCCTCTACGACCCGGCCGCCGCCAGCTACCTGCTGTCGCTGGTGGACACCTCGGCGACTGTCGGACCCCTGCGGTTCAGCAAGGAACCCGATGTCACGCTGCCGTTGGACGCCGCGCCGCGGGTCACGGGCGCCGAGCAGAGCAACACCAGCGTCGTGTTCGAGGACCAGGCGGTGTTCAAGGTGTTCCGCCGCATCACCGTCGGTACGAATCCGGACATCGAACTCAACCGCGTGCTGGCGCGCGCAGGCAACCCGCACGTCGCCCGGCTCCTCGGCTCGTTCGAAACGTCCTCCGACGAGGGGCCCTGCGCACTCGGGATGGTCACCGCGTTCGCGGCCAACTCCGCCGAGGGCTGGGACATGGCCACCGCGAGCACGCGCGACCTGTTCGCCGAGGGCGACCTCTACGCCGACGAGGTGGGCGGCGACTTCGCCGGCGAGTCATACCGGCTCGGCGAGGCCGTCGCCTCGGTGCACGCCACCCTCGCCGAGGAGCTGGGCACCGCGACGACGCTGTTCCCGACCGACATGGTGCTTGACCGGTTGACGGCGGCGGCGGCGGCGGTTCCCGAACTGTCGCAGTATGTCCCACTCATCGAAGAGCGCTACCGCAAACTGGCCGAGGAGTCGATCACCGTGCAACGCGTGCACGGCGACCTGCATCTGGGGCAGGTGTTGCGGACCCCGGAGCGGTGGCTGCTGATCGACTTCGAAGGCGAGCCCGGCCAGCCGCTGGACGATCGGAGGCGACCGGACTCACCCGCCCGCGATGTGGCCGGGGTGCTCCGCTCGTTCGAGTACGCGGCGTACCAACGGCTGATGGAACAGGCCGAGGACGACCACCGCTACCGGCAGCTGGCGGCGCGCGCCCGGGAATGGGTGGACCGCAACCGCGCCTCGTTCTGCGAAGGCTACGCGGCGGTGGCAGGCAGTGACCCGCGCGACGCCGGGCAATTGCTCGCCGCCTATGAACTCGACAAGGCCGTGTACGAGGCGGCCTACGAGGCGCGGCACCGGCCGACGTGGCTGCCGATCCCGATGCGATCCATCGCGAGGATCACCGGCTAATTTTCTGACGGCTTCGTAAATTTGCCAAACCGCCCCGCGCCGGCTCTCGCCGGCGGACCATCCGATCATGGCTGACGTCGATGTTTGTGTAGTCGGAGCGGGTTTCGCGGGGTTGACGGCGGCGTTGCGGCTCAAGCAGGCCGGCCATTCGGTGGCGCTGCTGGAGGCTCGCGACCGGGTGGGCGGGCGGACCTTCACCGAAGTACGGGGCGACGGGACGTGGATCGACCGCGGCGGCGCATGGGTCGGGCCCGGACAGGATCGCATCCAGGCGCTGATGCAGGAGTTCGGCGTGCCGAGCTACCAGCAGTACGCCGACGGCCAGTCGATGATGGTCCTCGACGGCAAGCAGTTCCGCTACACGGGCACCGTGCCGCGGACCCTGAGCCCGTTCGCCACGGTCAATCTCGGCACCGCGATGCTCGAACTGGCCCAGATGTGCAAGGCGATTCCGCTCGAGGCGCCGTGGAACGCCAAGAGGGCGGCGAAGTGGGACAGCACCACGGTCGGGCTGTGGCTGGATCACCATGTCCCGTCGCGGGCCGCCCGCGCCCTGCTGGAGACCGCGATCGGCGGCACGTACACCAGCGACACGTCGGAGGTCTCGCTGTTGTTCGCGCTGCACCAGATGGCCTCCGGCGGCGGACCCCAGTTCGTGTTCGGGGTCGAGGGCGGATCGCAGGACTCGCGCGTCGTTGGCGGGATGGCTGCGGTGTACGGGCCGATGGCCGCCGAGGTGGGCGAGTCGCTGCAATTGCGCCAACCGGTGCGACGCATCGAGCAGGACGACGACGGAGTGACGGTCAGCGTCGAGCACACCGAGGTGCGGGCCCGGCGCGCCATCGTCGCCGTGCCAATCGCGATCGCCAGCCAAATCCATTACGAGCCAATGCTTCCCGTCAACCGATCGCTGCTCCACCAGCGGATGCCCAGCGGCGCGGTCTACAAGATCAACGTCGTCTACGACGAGCCGTTCTGGCGGGGTGACGGGCTGTCGGGTCAGTCGGCGGCGCCGGGCACACCCGCACCGGTGACCATCGACGCATGCACCGACGCAGGCACGCCCGGAGTGCTCTGCGTGATCGTCGAAGGTCCGATCGCGCGTCAGCTCTGCAGTGCCGAACCGGCGGACCGCCGCGCACTAGTCCTCGGCGAGCTCGCCAACCGCTTTGGCGCCAAAGCGAATTCGCCGATCGACTACCTCGAGCAGAACTGGACCGTCGAACGCTATTCCGGCGGCGGCATGATCAGCCACGCGCCGCCGGGTGTGCTGACCGAGTTCGGACCGGCCCTGCGTGAGCCGTGCGGCCGCATCCACTGGGCCGGCACGGAGAGCTCGGCCGTCATGTTGGGTTGGGTGGACGGAGCCGTCCGCTCCGGAGAACGCGCCGCGACCGAGGTGATGCGAAGCGAGCGGCTTGCGGTGGCATAACGGGTAACCGAAGGCATGGCCAAGTACTCGCTCAACACCGCGGCGGTGTCCAAGGCGCACACACTGATCGACGCACGACAGTACGTGCTGGACAGCGACTGGGGACAGGTCCAACCGCGCGCCGAAGCCCAGAACGCGTTCCTGGAGAAGCATTCGTGGGCCGAGTACGCGCAATGGCACCTCGGCCTGACCGAAGGCGCGCAGGACGAGACCAAGGCGCGCTACGCATTCGTCTACGGAGACCTGCGCCGGATCCACCGCACCGGGCTGATCGCCTGCGTCTACCGGGCTGCCGAGTGGCGGCACAAGGACGTCGAGCTGGCCGCCCACGATCTGCTGCAGTATCTCGACGCCAAGACGGGCCTCAAACCGTCGAGCGGCTAGGGGCGCAGCATGAAGTCCAGGAACTGCTCGCGCACCCCGGCAGGCGCGTCGACGGCCGGGTCGGTGCCGTGCAGCAGCCCCATCCCCGCAGCGAAGAACGCCATCGACCGCACGCCTGCCTCCCCGGGCTCGAACCCACTGTCGACGAACGCTTGGTAGACGGCACGCAGTACCCTGCGGTCGCTCTTGCGGACACTGTTCGCGACGGTCTTGTCGGTGATCGCCCACACCCGCATCGCCCGCTCCAGCGCGTACTGCTGCGGGCTGACGACGGCCGCCATCATGGTCCGCAGGCGCTGCCGTGGCTCGACGTCGGGCATGTTCTCGAACCGCTGACGGTCCTGGTCCTGCAGGCTGCCCCAGGCCTCGACGAGCGCGACCCGATAGGCCGCCAGGTCGGCGAAGTGCCAGTAGAAGCTGCCCTTGGTGACGCCGAGTCGCTCGCACAGCCGGTCGACGCGAAGTGCGCCGGGGTCGCCGTCGGCGAGTATGCCGAACCCGGCCTGAATCCAGTCGTCCACCGAAAGCCGGTGCCCGGCGCCGCGCGACGGGGTCATGGACGGCAGCATAGCGGCCGGTGACGGCGAGGAGGCTCAGCGAACGCTGAGGATTTCCGCATTTACGGGTGCTGTTGCAACCGTGGCCGCCGGTAGTCGCCGCCGCTCTTCGGCTTCTACTTCCAGCCCGCCCGGCCGGCGGCACCCCTCGGTGCCGAGTACGACCACGGCTGCTTCAGCGGCTAAACGGTACCATACTGCCGGGTATGGGCCGGGTTTTCCGGTGAGTTCCGGCGGCCCTTGGAAGCACGCGCGGCCGGTGCTGCAGCGGGATCGGGCGTCGGGCAACATGGGTGCATGGCACGCGACGTCTCCGACGACTTCCCTCTGACGCCCGAAGAAGCGCTCGACTCCGACGAGGTGCGCAACGACGACGGCGACGAGGTGGTCGACCCGCCGGAGCGCTGGATCGACGCCCGCGAGGACGAGACGCTCGACGAGCGCCTCTCCGACGAAGAACCCGACGTCAGACCCAGCGACGTCGATGTGCGCGACGCCGACGACACCACAGCCGAGACCGAGTCGATGCCTAACGACGAGGTCGACCGTCTTGACCCCGAGCAGCACGGCCGCGAGCGTGGCCAGATCGACGGCACGCCGGAGGACGGCGACTCGTTCTACGACGTCGTCGAGTAACTCAGGCGCGCGAGGCGGTCAGGCCTCAGCGCGCAGCACCATCACCGATCGGGCGTCCACGGTCACGGTCGCCTCGGCGTCGTAGGGCTTGGATTCCCCGACGACGTCGTCGGCGGTGTAGATCACCGGAACCCAGGACGGGCCGAACTCCTGCTTCGGCAGAGTGAAGTCGATCGGCTCGTGGTGCGCGTTGAAGAACAGCACGAACGAGTCGTCGGTGACCCGCTGACCCCGCACGTCGAGATCGGGGATGCCCTGGCCGTTCAGATAGACCCCGAGCGACTTGGCGAATCCGGAATCCCAGTCCTCGTCGGCCATCTCCGAACCGTCGGGCGCGAACCACGCGATGTCGGGCAGCTTGGGGCCGCCGCGTTGCCGGACCGGCCGTCCACTGAAGAAGCGCCGCCTGCGGAACACCGGATGGGCCGCGCGCAGTGCCGACACCGCCCGGGTGAACTCGATCAGGCCCTCGTCGGCGCTGCCCCAGTCGACCCAGGACAGCTCATTGTCCTGGCAGTACACATTGTTGTTGCCCTGCTGGGTGCGGCCGAGTTCGTCTCCGTGCGCGATCATCGGCACGCCCTGCGACAGCAGCAGCGTGGTCAGGAAGTTGCGCTGCTGTCTGGCTCGCAGCGCGTTGACCTCCGGATCATCGGTGGGTCCCTCGATGCCGCAGTTCCACGACCGGTTGTGGCTCTCGCCGTCGTTGTTGTCCTCGCCGTTGGCTTCGTTGTGTTTCTCGTTGTAGGACACCAGATCCCGCAACGTGAACCCGTCGTGCGCGACGACGAAGTTGATGGACGCCACCGGCCTGCGCCCGGTCTGCTCGTACAAGTCGGCCGAGCCGGTCAGCCGGGAGGCGAACTCGTCGAGGGTCGCGGGCTCGCCGCGCCAGTAGTCGCGGACGGTGTCGCGGTACTTGCCGTTCCATTCCGTCCACTGCGGTGGGAAATTGCCCACCTGGTAGCCGCCGGGTCCGACGTCCCACGGCTCCGCGATCAACTTCACCTGGCTGACCGTCGGATCCTGCTGCACGAGTTCGAAGAACGTGGCCAGGCGGTCGACGTCGTAGAACTCCCGCGCCAGCGTCGAGGCGAGGTCGAAGCGGAAGCCGTCGACGTGCATTTCGGTGACCCAGTACCGCAGCGAGTCCATGATGAGCTGCAGTGCGTGCGGATGACGGACGTTGAGGCTGTTGCCGGTGCCCGTGTAGTCCATGTAATAACGCTTGTCGTCGTCGACGAGGTGGTAATACGCGGCGTTGTCGATGCCGCGCATCGACAGCGTCGGGCCCAGGTGGTTTCCCTCGGCGGTGTGGTTGTAGACGACGTCGAGGATCACCTCGATGCCGGCTTCGTGCAGCGCGCGCACCATCGCCTTGAACTCCTGCACCTGTCCGCCCGGTGCGGGGTTACTGCTGTACTTCGGGTCGGGCGCGAAGAACCCCACGGTGTTGTAGCCCCAGTAGTTGGACAGCCCCTTCTCGATCAGCGTCGAGTCGTTCGCAAAGTGGTGTACCGGCATGAGTTCGATCGCGGTCACGCCGAGGGACTTCAAGTGCTCGATTATCGCCGGGTGACCGATCGCGGCGTAGGTGCCGCGGATGCTCTCCGGGATATCGGAGTGCGTCCGGGTCAGGCCCTTCACGTGCGCCTCGTAGATCACCGAGTCGGCGTACTCGTGGCCCGGCGGGCGATCGACACCCCAGTCGAAATACGGGTTGATCACCACCGACTTGGGCATGCTGGCCGCCGAGTCGTCGTCGTTGCGGCTGTCCGGATCGCCGAAGTTGTACCCGAACAGCGACTGGTTCCAGTCGAAGGTGCCGTCGATCGCCTTCGAATACGGGCAGAGCACCAGCTTGTTCGGGTTGCACCGGTGACCTGCCGACGGATCGTAGGGGCCGTGCACCCGGTAGCCGTACCGCTGTCCCGGCTGGATGCCCGGGAGGAACGCGTGCCACACGAAGCCGTCGACCTCGGGCATCGTCAGCCGCGTCTCGACGCCGTCGGCGTCGAACAGGCACAGCTCAACCCGCTCCGCCGCCTCGCTGAACACCGCGAAGTTGGTACCGAACCCGTCGAAGGTGGCGCCCAGCGGATAGGCCTTGCCTGGCCAGATCTCCGGCGGGGCCGACTGCGAACTGGCAGCTTGGGTCAACGAACACACTCCAAAATTGACGGGACCAACGAGACGATACGGGGATGCCCGGTAGGGCAGCATCACAACCAAAGTCGCCGATCTTGACCGACCGGAGGTAGTGCGCGTGCCGACCCGTGCCGACCTGCCCTCTTACCGGACTCTGCTCGTCGACGTGGACCGCAATGTGGCAACCATCACGCTGAACCGGCCGCGGCAGCGCAATGCCGTCGGCGACGGCATGCGCGAGGAACTCGCCGATGCTTACCTCTGGTGTGACCGGGCCGACGCGATCCGGGCCGTGGTGCTGACCGGCGCCCCGCCCGCGTTCTGCGCGGGAGCCGATCTCGCCGCCGGGGAGCGGACCTTCACCGACCCCGGGCCGACGTTCAACGCCGCGGGCATCGACGTCGCGGCCTGGTCGGTGCACAAGCCGGTGATCGCGGCGGTGAACGGTCATGCGATCGGGCTGGGGCTCACGCTGGCCCTGCAGTGCGACATCCGGATCTTCGCGGCCGACGCGCAGTACGGCGTCGTGCAGGTGCGCCGCGGCATGGTCGGCGACGCCTACTCGCACTGGGTGCTACCGCGCCTGGTCGGGCTGTCCAATGCGGCTGAAATCCTGTTGAGCGGCGCCACCTTCGACGGCCACCGGGCCGTGGCGCTGGGGTTGGGCAGCCGCGTGCTGGACGCCGACGACGTGCTGCCCGCCGCGCTGGCACTGGCACACGACATCGCCGAGAACGCCGCACCGGAATCGGTCGCGGCGAGCAAGGCGCTGCTGTGGGATTCGTTCGACCTCGACCGCGAGGCCGTCGGTGCGCGTGAGACGCGGATTCATCTTGACCTGATGAAGCTCGAGGACGCGAAAGAGGGTGTGCGCGCGTACCGGGAACGCCGGCCGCCGAGGTGGACCGGCCGCTAGCGCCGCGTCGAGTCGACGATCTCGACCCCGCGGGCGCGCATGTCGGCGACGGCCTCGGCGCTGGACTCCTGCGACACCCCGGCGGTCAGGTCGAGCAGCACCCGGGTGGTGAAGCCGGCCGCGACCGCATCGGTCGCGGTGGCCCGCACGCAGTAGTCGGTGGCGATGCCCACGATGTCGACCTGGTCGACGCGTCGCTGTCGCAGCCAGTCCGTCAGCGACGTGCCGGACTCGTCGCTGCCCTCGAAGCCGCTGTACGCCGCCGCGTACCGGCCCTTCGTGAAGACGGCCTCGACAGCGGAGCGGTCCAACCCGGAATGGAAGTCGGCGCCTGCCGTCCCGACGACGCAGTGCGGCGGCCACGACGCGGCGAAATCGGGCTCGTCGGAGAAGTGGCCGCCGGGATCGACATGGAAGTCCCTCGTCGCCACCACGTGCGCGTAGTCCAGGGGTCTCCTTAGGTATCCGGTGATCGCGCGGGCAACCCACTGTCCCCCAACCACTTCCAGCGAGCCGCCCTCGCAGAAGTCGTTCTGCACGTCGACGATCAGCAGCGCTTTCATCAGCCTCCGAACAACAGGTACAGGCCGGTGAAGGTGTAGCCGACCATCACCAGCATCATCGCCAGCTGGCCGGTCAGCTGGTAACCCGCGGGCAGCACCCGCAGCGCACGGTCGTGTGCGGCGACCACACCCGCGACGTGCCCGCCGACCACACAGCACACCTTGATCGTGGCGAGCACCGAAGGGTGAAGCGAGAGAACGTAACTCACCTCGGCATGCCCGATGCCGAGTACGTTCCAATCGCGGCCCAGCGGGTCGGCGAGGCCGATGATCGTCTGCTGGCCCTTCTCGACCAGAAACGACAGGTAGTGGGCGAACATGTAGCCGAGCACGATCGGGATCAGCGAGTGCGCCATCAACCCGGGCAGCTGTCGTCTGGTGTCTCGGTCGACTCCGCCGGTGGCCCGGGCGGCAAGCGAGAACGTCACCACGACGACGGCGATGAACACCAGCAGGCCTGCGGTGCGCATCAAGCCGGCGGTCGCGCCGGTGTGTGCGATGCCGTCGACGAAGTTCCGCCAGGCCGGCGACGCCGAGAAGCTGTCGAACGCAGTGGATCCGAGCAGGACCGCTAGCACGGTGACCGTGCCCGGCCGGATCGGCAGCGACGGCAGGTGATCGAACGGGTTGCCGATTTCGATCCGGCCGCTGCCCGGGTTACGGCGGAACGGGGAGAAGCGCGACGCCACGACGCTGTACACCTCGAAGGGGTCCGCGCGGCCGAACCACTTCTCGCCGCAGACGACCCCGCCCGCCAGGGTGGCGACGAAATAGATCAGCAGCCAGAGCTTGATCGCGCCGAGCGACCCGGGATCCGGGCTGGCGAGCTCCAGCCACACGAACGCGAACAGACCGAACACCGCGGGCCAGTAGCCCAGCCGGCGTGGATAGCCCCGGCCCGACGGCAACCGGGCCAGCCGGAGCAGCCGATACACCGCGCGCACCGGCGAGACGGCCCGCCATATCGGCCCGATCGCCAGCGACGCGGCCACCAGACCGATCCACATCAGCACGTAGAACACGCCTGCGGTGGGGTTGTTCTCGGGCTTGCCGAACAGCGCGGCCATCGCGACCCAGGCGGCGAACGCCAGACCCGCGGCGGCCAGCATCCAGCGGACGGCGGGCGCGTCGACGACCGTCGTCACCCACTGCGGCAACGCGCGGCCGTCCTTGGCGGTGTCGAAGCGCGGCTTGCGCCAGGCGAACGCGACCACGGCGAACGTGAACGTCAGCGCCCACGCCGCGCCGATGAGCGCGTACGCGTAGGGGATCGGCAGATCCGTCGAGCCGCCGAGCCCATGGGCCAGCACGGCGACGGGTCGGTCGGTCACGGCTGGACTTGCACCGTCGCGATGGTCTTGTCCAGATGGTGCAACTCGATGTCGACGTTGCCGGGCACGTCGACCGAGAACTGGAACTGCTGGCCCGGCTTGGCCTCCACCTTGAACTCGTGATCGGGCGTTGAGTGCACGTGCAGTTCGTCGGCCACGTCGCTGTCGACCTTCACCACGATGGGTTCGTTCGTCTTGGCTTGCAGCGCAGCGTTCGTCGGGTTGACCTGGCCGCCCTTGATCGTCACATCGATCAGCAGGCGATCGGGCGGGGTCTGCTGGTTCTGCATGTCCGACGGGCTGACCGTCGACGCGGACGGCGAGCCCGTCGCGTTCTCGGAGCCCGACCCGCCGCCACCACATCCGGCGGTCAGCAGCACACCCGCGACGAGCACTACCAGAAGACGATTATCGAGTGGCGTCGACTTCACGCTGAATCATTGTGGTCGGTCGATCCTGTCGCCTCGCTGTGAGTCTCGTCGCGATTGCGCCGGTCCTTCATCGCGATGTAGGCGATGACCCCGGCCACGATGAAAGCCGGGACGAACGCCGGTATCGCGAGCAGGAGGCCGTGATGGGCCAGAACCGTCACGCTGTCGTCGGTCATGCCTGCGCCGATGGTTGCAACTCCGCCTTCGAGCCGGTGGGCTGGCTCCTGTTGATCCGGCCCGCACCCCAGGTGAGTCCGCCGATCATGATCAGCGTGCAGACGAGCACTACCAGACCGCCGATGGTCCACAGCACCATGGGCGTATCGGGATTGCGCTCACGCTGCAGGATGGTGATCTCGGGGACGAACGGACGCGTCATTGTGGCCTGCGCCGGTATCTCCGGCGCGCCGATACCCGGATCGCCGGCCAGGAAGATCGGCACGGCGGTGAAGATGCGCCCGTCGTGCACCCGCAGCAGCGTTTTCCACTTGCCGTACACCGGCATCGGCTGCGTGGAGCGATAGTGGCCGGGACCGAGCCGCTCCAGGCGGTCGACGAAGATGCCGCGCTCATTGGCCAGCCCGCCCTGCCAACCGAGGACCGACACCCAGTTCGCGTCCTCGCTGATCAGGTTGGGCGGGTTGATCCGCACGTCGGCGGTGACCATCCGCTTGTCGGGAGCTGAGCCGGGTGCCTCCGTCAGTGTCATGGTGGCGGTGGCGTTCTGCGGTACGTCGTAGCGCAGACCGTTGGCGGTGGCGCCGCCGATGACCAGGACGGTCAATGCGACCAGCCCGATGCCGATCGCGCGGGCGGGGAGCCGTTGGTCGGTGAGCACCATGCCGAGCATCGCGCCACATGCGCCGGTCAGCACGGCGACCGGCACCGCCATCAGGAGCGCCTCGGGCCACAAGCTCGACGGCCACGGGTAGTGGTAGACGGCGTCGATCCAGAACGACTCCAGCCATATCCCGACGGTGCCGACGAGAAGGCCGCTGACGGCACCGAAGACGATCGGCCGCCTAAACAACGGCGTGAGCGCCACGAGTTCGACGACCAGCGCCCCGCCGAGATAAAGCGCGAACCAGTTGATCGGCGAGCCGAGGATCGGGCCCACGACGAGCGCAACGAGGCCGCGCAACACGATCGCGAACAGCGCGGCCATTATCGCGGCGAAACGGCCGAGCATGATTCGCGCTGCCACAAGGCCGAACGCTCCCGCCGCCGCGATCAGCATCGGCTCGAACACCTGGCGGAACTGGGGCACGCCGAAGTCGAACTCGATCTGGAACACCGACAGCCCGATGATGATCCCGCCGAAGCCGAGATATTTGACGCCCTTGAGGAAGACGCCATCCTTGGGCTTGTCGGCGCCCATCGCCCGATCGCCCTCGTACTCGAGGAGCAGCGAGGAGATCGTTGAGAACCCGGCGCCGCCGATCATCATCAGGTGGGTCGGCCCCCACAGCGTGACGTCCTGACCGAAGATGCGGTGCCAGACGTCGTCGAGCGGGAATCCGGTCAGCGCGTACAGGCCGCAGCCGGCCATCAGGAAACCACTGACCGGCGCATACCAGTCCTTGGTGATCCGAACGGCGAACGGACCCGGCTTCTCGTAGGGCAGGATGATCGCCGCGCAGCCGGCCACGAAGAGCAGGAACAAGCCGACCAGGATGAAGTAGTGCGCCGGGTTGGCCAGCGGCCCCGGGTCGCGGCCTTTACCGATGTGCAGGCTGACGTCCCAGATGAACCCGAACAGCGCGCAGATCAGCGTCGCGATGAACAGCGCCATCGGCACCGCGACCCACGGCGGCCGCTTGAACTTCCGGCCTGCGTATTCGGCGACACTGTTGACCCAGGTGATCTTGCGTGCCCGGTGCAGATAGCCGAGCCAGCACAGCAGCGCACCGATCACCACGGCCACCGCCGTCATGCCGATCACCTGGTCGAGCGCCGCGCCACCGCCCTCGCTGCCTGCCGCGGCAAGGATCGAAATCTCCGTTGAACCCGTCATCTGGCGCCACCTATGAATGTCGGAGGAAACTTCTTACCGGTCGGTAATGTTGCCAGATCTCACGTATCCGAAACCAGGGGTATCGGGAACTTCAGGCGACAACACGGAACTTCTCCAGTGAGGGGTCGGCCGGGTCGGGAACCATCATCCCCGCGGCCACCCCGCTGCGCAGATAGTCGATGACGGCATCGTCGAGGCGCTCTCCGGGCACCACCGCCGGAATGCCCGGTGGATACGGGGTGATCTGCTCGGCGGCGATCCGCCCGCAGGCCCGGTCGGCCGGGACCATCTCGACGGGGCCGAAGAACGCGTCGCGCGGCAGTTGCACCGTTTCCAGCTCGATCTCGGCGGGAGACGGTAGGTCGACCGGAGGAGGCGGGTCGAAGTCCGACGCCGCCTTGCGCCACCCGCGCAGCGCGTCCAGCAGGCGATCGGCCGTGGATGCGTCGTCGGCGAACGACAACGTGGCCAATGCCCGGCGATGGTCGGCCATCCCGATGTCGACCTGCATGTTCTCCCGGAGCCAGTCGGCGGCCTGATAGCCTGACGTCCCGGTGCGGGAGACGTCCATCAGTACCTGGAGGCGGTCGAGATCATGGCTCGCCTCGACACCGAGCAGTTCGTCGTCGAGTACCTCGACATCCGCGATCGACTCGATGTCGTCTCGCACCGTGGTTGCGAGATCCAGTGCGGCGCCGAGCAATTCATGACCCTGCTGCACCATCTGCCGACGCCAGCCGTCGATCGCCGCGTACACCATCACGTTCGGGCTGGTGGTCATCAGCAGGTCGGCGCAGGCCGACAGCCGGTCCTGGTCGACGAGGTCGCCCTGCAGGTGGAACACCGACCCCTGCTCGAAACCCGCACCCATCTTGTGCACGCTCACCACGCACACGTCGGCACCGGCGTCCATCGCCCAGGTCGGCAGGTCCTGGTGGAAGGGCAGGTGCGCGCCCCACGCCTCGTCGATGATCAGCGGCTTGCCCCGGGCATGGCACACCGCGGCGATGTTCTCGATGTCTGCACAGGTGCCGTACGGGCTGGGGCTGACGATCAGCGCACCCGCCGCATCGGGGTAGCGGTCCCAAGCGGCGTCGACGTCGTCGGGTGAAGGTGGATGGGAGATGTGGCGCTCGGCATCCCACCGCGGGGTGACCCATCGCGGGAGCACGCCGGAGAAGATCAGGCCGGCGACGATCGACTTGTGGCTGTCGCGCCCCACGAGCAGCCCACCCTCGGCGCCGCCTGCGACCGCCATCATCGCGGCCTTGACCGACAGCGAGCTGCCGCAGGTGGAGAACCACGCGACCTCGGCGCCCACGGCCTGCGCCATCAGGTCTTCGGCGCGCTTGAGGAAGCCGCCGCTGGTCCGACGGTCGTCCAGGCCGCCCGACGCGAGCAGGTCGTCGGCGAACGGCTCGCGCCCCAGCACCGAGAGCACGCGGTCGTCGGTACCGCGTCCCTGGCGGTGGCCAGGAGGCGTGAAGCCGTATCGGCCTGCCTTGCGGTAGTCGACCAGCGCATCGAGGATCGGTGCTTCGTTCTGATCCATGACGAAGGACTACCCGAGAGCCGCCGCCTCAATCGGCGGACTCGGGCGAGCTACGGCGTCAGCACCACCTTGACCATGCCGTCCAGCTTCTTCTGGAACTTCTCGTAAGCATCCGGAGCGGCATTCAGCGGCAGCCGGTGTGTTGCGAACGATTCGGTGCCGAGCGGATCGCCGTCGGTCAGCAGCGGCAGGATGTCGGGCACCCAGCGCTTGACGTTGGCCTGTCCCATTCGCAGCTGTATCTGCTTGTCGAACAACTTCATCATGTTGATCGGGTCGGCCGCGCCGCCGTAGACGCCGCTCAGTGAGATGGTGCCGCCGCGGCGGACGATCTCGATGGCCGAGTTCAGCGCGGCGAGCCGGTCGACGCCCGCGTTCTTCATCACCGCACGGCCGACGGGCGGCGGCAGGAAGCCGGCCGCGGTCTGCGCCGCGGTCGCGATCGGCGACCCGTGGGCCTCCATGCCGACCGCGTCGATCACCGCGTCGGCACCGCGCCCCTCCGTCGAGTCGCGCACGACCGCAACGGGATCGTCGAGGTTCATGTCGATGACGTCGCTGCACAACTCCCGCGCCCGCTGCAGCCGGTCGGGAACCATGTCGACACCGATGACTCGGCAGTCCTTGATCTGGTGTGCGACGCGGCAGGCCATCGAGCCGATGGGGCCCAGCCCCAGGATCACCAGCGTGCCGCCGGGCGGGACGTCTGCGTACTGCACCGCCTGCCAGGCCGTCGGCAGCACGTCGGACAGATAGACGTAGCGCTCGTCGGGACCGTCGTCGGGCACCTTGATGTGGCTGTACTGGGCCTGCGGGACGCGCAGGTACTCGGCTTGCCCGCCCGGCACCTCGCCGTAGAGCTTCGAGTAGCCGAACAGCGCCGCGCCGGTGCCTTGGTCGCGGTTCTGCGTAGTCTCGCACTGGCTTTGAAGTCCCTGCCCGCACATGAAGCAGTGTCCGCACGAGATGTTGAACGGGATCACCACTCGATCGCCGACCTTCAGGTCGCCGGTTTCGGCGCCGACTTCCTCGACGACGCCCATCGCCTCGTGGCCGAGGACGTCGCCCGGTGACATGAACGCACCCAGCACCTCGTAGAGGTGCAGGTCCGAGCCGCAGATGTTGGTGCTCGTCACCTTGATGATGGCGTCGGTCGGTTCCTTGATGATCGGGTCGGGCACCCGTTCGACCGTCACGTGTCTTTTGCCCTGCCAGGTCACTGCGCGCATCAGACCTCCTCCTGTCGCCGTGCAGTCGGCATTCCCCTCGACAGAGCGGGAAAACCTGCAAATGCGTCGGAAATGGCCGCTTCCGTCGGTCTGCTTACTTCTTGGGCGGCTTGAGCACCTTCATCGCCAGTTGCATGACCGGTTGGGGAACGCGATCGCGCATCGCCAGCGCGGAGTTCGCCACCTGGGTGCGCGCCGGCGTGCCGCGGCCGAACATCCGGTTCAGTGGGCCGCCGGAGGGTTCGAGGTCGAAGTGCAGGGGTGGCTTGCCGTCTGCTGCGCCCAGTGCGTTGGAGATGACGACCCGCTGGATCTCGCTGGTCCCCTCGAAGATGGTGTACAGCTTGGCGTCCCGGTACCACTTCTCCACCGGGTGGTCTTTGATGTAGCCCCAGCCGCCCATCGTCTGGATCGCCCGTTCGGTGGTCCGGACGGCCGTCTCGCTGGCGGCCAGCTTCGACATCGAGCCCTCGCCGCGCTCCATCGGGATGCCGGAGGCGGCCATCCAGGACGCCCGCCACGTCAGCAGGCGCGCGGCGTCGATCGCGGTGGCCAGGTCGGCCAGCGGGAACGCGATGCCCTGGTTGTCGATGATCGGTGCGCCGAACGCTTCGCGGCGGTTGGCGTATTCGGTGGCGTATTCCATTGCGGCCCTGGCAATCCCGAGGGCCTGAGCGGCGACCATCGGGCGCGTCTGCTCGAACGTGCCCAGGGTTGCCGAGCCGGAGTGCTTGCCGCCCTCGATGGCTTCACGGGCCTTGGCGAGCTTGTGTTCGAGCTTCTCCTGGCCGCCGAGCAGATTGTCGCCGGGCACTCGAACGGCGTTGAACCTCAACTCCGCGGTATGCGAAGCCCGGCAGCCCAGCTTGTCCAGCTTGCGCACCATCTCCAGCCCCGGCGTGCCGCCGGGCACGATGAACAGCGCCTGGCCGCGGTGCCCGAGATCCTCGTCGACGACGGCGTTGACCACGTGCACATTGGCGATGCCGCCGTTGCCGATCCACATCTTGTGGCCGTCGATGATCCAGTCGTCGCCGTCGCGCTTGGCCCGCGTGCGCAGGTTGCGCACGTCGCTGCCACCCTCGGGTTCGCTGATCGCCAGCGCGGCGAGCTTGAGATCACCGGGCTCGCCGAAGCACTCGGGCGCCCACTGCAACATCTGCTCGGGCGACGCCGCCTGGCCGATGGCCGACAAGGCCAAGGCGGGCATCACGATCGCCAGGCCGATTCCCGCGCAGCCCCAGAACAGTTCCTCCATGAACATCGGCAACGACAGGCCGGTGGGGTCGCCGATCAGGTCGCGGTAGAAAAGCGGGCTATAAAAACCTCGGGCAGCCGCTTCCTCCAATACCGGCCAGGGGAACTCCTGGCGGGCGTCGTAGTCCGCGGCCACCGGGCGGACACATTGCTCGGCGAACTCGTGGGTGCGCCGAGCCAGGTCGTGCTGTGCCGCGGTCGGGGTCAAGTCGAAGCTCATGGCCGCACCCCCGCCAGGATTGACATTTCCCCACCCCTGTCCGCCTCGTCCGATTTACGGTGACGAGTACCCAGCGTCGGCTGAAAATCCACTACGGAGGGAGCCGCGCGTGTTGTCCTACGATGCCGGAGCCGCCAGCCCGCCGCTCTTGGACGAGACGATCGGCGCCAATCTGGCGCGCACGGCGACGGCGTTCCCCGACCGGGAGGCGCTCGTCGAATGCAGGACCGGGTGCCGCTGGACCTACGGGGAGTTCCACGAAGCCACCCGCCGGATCGCCACCGCGCTGATCGAACGCGGCATTGAACCCGGTGATCGGATCGGCATCTGGTCGCCGAACTGCGCCGAGTGGACGATGATCCAGTACGCCACCGCACTGGTCGGCGCGATCCTGGTGAACATCAACCCCGCCTACCAGACCGCCGAACTCGAGTACGCCCTGAACCACGCGTCGATGTGCACGGTGTTCGCCGCACCCGAGTTCAAGAGCGCCGACTACGTGGCGATGCTCGAAAGCGTGCGCGGGCACTGCCCCGCGCTGAACGACGTGCTCGTCATCGGGTGGGAGCCGTGGCAGGAGATCGCCGAAACGCCGGTGGACGCAGACGCGCTCGCGAGGGTGCAGGCCAGGCTCAACGCCCACGACCCGATCAACATCCAGTACACATCGGGCACGACGGGTTTCCCCAAGGGCGCCACGCTGACCCACCACAACATCCTCAACAACGGCTATCTCGTCGGCGAGGGTCTGGCTTACACCGGAGACGACCGGGTCTGTATCCCGGTGCCGTTCTACCACTGCTTCGGCATGGTGCTCGGCAACCTGGCATGCTCGACGCATGGTGCGGCGATGGTGATTCCGGCGCCGGCGTTCGACCCGGAGGCGACGTTGAAAGCCGTTGCAGCAGAGCGTTGTACGTCGTTGTACGGAGTGCCGACGATGTTCATCGCCGAGCTAGGTCTGCCGAACTTCGACGACTTCGACCTGAGCAGCTTGCGGACCGGGATCATGGCCGGCTCGACGTGCCCGCAGCACGTGATGCGCAAGGTGATCGACCGCATGCACATGCGCGAGGTCGCGATCGTCTACGGCATGACCGAGACATCGCCGATGTCGACCCAGACACGACCGACCGACAGCTTGGCGCGGCGAGTCACCACCGTCGGGAAAGTAGTCGGCCACACCGAGATTGAGGTCATCGACCCGGAAACGGGTGGGCAGGTCGAACGGGGGACACCGGGTGAACTCTGTACCCGCGGCTATTGCGTGATGGCCGGCTACTGGAACGACCCCGAGAAGACCGCGGAGGCGATCGACGGTGACGGCTGGATGCACACCGGCGACGTCGCGGTGATGGACCAAGACGGCTACGTGGCGATCACCGGCCGGATCAAGGATGTGGTGATCCGCGGCGGCGAGAACATCTACCCCCGCGAGGTCGAAGAGTTCCTGTATGGCCACCCCGACATCGTCGACGCACAGGTGGTCGGTGTGTCCGACGAGAAGTACGGAGAGGAGTTGATGGCCTGGATCAGGGTCCGCGACGGCGCCGAGCCGCCGACAGCCGAAGACGTGCGCGCGTACTGTGCCGGCCAGATCGCCCGCCACAAGATCCCGCGCTACGTCCAGGCCGTCGACGAGTTCCCGATGACGGTGACGGGCAAGGTCAGGAAAGTGGAGCTGCGGGAGCGCGGCGAGGCGTTGCTCGGAAACCGGGCGACATGAGAATCGAAGGACTGCGACTGCGCCAGCGTGACTCCGCCGCGTGTGGTCCCAGCGTCGCGGTGGTGGCCGGCGCCCTGATGGACCCGGCGTACCGTGCGTCGCTGCGCGACAGAGGCTGGTTCGACGACGAGCAGCTACGACTCCATTCCGCGGTGAACCGCGTGTGGCCGCGCATGCTCGGCACCACTCCGATGGGAATGGCCCGCGCCGTCAACACCCGCGCCGAGTTGCGCGGCGTGAGATACCGGTGGCGGCCGTTCTTCGGCCGCCGGGATCGGCTGACCGACGTCCTCGAATCGGTGCGGGCAGGTTGGCCGGTCGCCATGCTCGTCGGGCGTGTCATCCCGAGGCACTGGATCCTGATCGTCGGTGTCGCGGCGGAGACGCTGCAGTGCTACGAGCCCACCTCGGGCGATGTGCGGCCCGCGCATGTGGCGGCGTTGCGGCATTCGCGGCTGACCGCGCTGGGTTATCCGCGGCCGTTCGCGTTCGTGTTGCCGTCGTCGACAGCGGCCACTCGGTCGGCTACCGCCTGATCCTGCGCTGCGTCGGACCCGCGCAGGCCGGCGACGACACCGGCGCGGTTGCGGGCCGGCTGATTCTGCGACATCTTCGCCTTGCCTTCGACTTCGGCGATGACCACTCTCGACGCCGACGATTCCGCGCAACTGCGAGCGCGTGTACTCCTGCGGTGCGTCGGTCACCCGCCATGGCTGCGGCCGGCCCGCCTCGTGACGGTTTGTCAGCCTGGTGACCAGGTCGAGTACCCAGTCGGGATCGTCGTGGACGACGAGGCGGCCGCGGACGGCGAGGACTTCGTAATTCCAGGTGGGAACGACCTTGCCGGTTTCCGATTTGGTCGCGTAGAAGGTCGGCGAGATGTAGGCGTGTGGACCGGAGAAGATGGCCACCGACTCGGCACCGCCGGCGTGCCAGTGCGGATTGGCGCGCGACACGTGGCCGACGAGGGTGCGGGCGGCCTCGTCGTAGATCAGCGGAAGCGGAGTCACCAGCATGCCCGCAGGGGTGTGGCTGATCAGTTGCGCGAAGTCGGCAGCTGCGAGGGCCGCCGCCGTCTGTTCGTCGGTCAACGCGAACTTGCGGGGTATGTACATCACGTTCCAGGGTAGTCCGTTCGAACGTATGATCGAACGATGGGCGAGCTGCAGTCCATCGGTTACAACGGGCAACCCGTCCAACAGGCCTTCCGGCCCGTCGAGCCGCCGGTGGCCGTCCTCGTCGACCTCGCCGCGTTGTTTCCGCGTGAGCCGCACAGCCGCGGCGGCTACAACCCCGCCGGGCTGCAGATGCACTCGGTCGTCGAAGGTCGACTGACCTGTTGGGGCATCTGCGAACAAGGCCGTTGGTGGGGCTTGGTCACCTATCCCATCGCTTACGGCCCGAAGCGGCGCTCGGTCACGCACTGGATTCCGGCATGGATGTTGCAACGCAAGCCGGAACGCCGGTGATCAACATTCGGACTCGTCGTCCGTCTCCCCATCGCCGTCCCCTTCGTCATCGGGGACGAGGTAGCGGTTGGGGTGGTGGTAGTTGTTGACGCGGGCTTGGCCGGTGTCCAGCTTCGGCGGCGGGATCCATTCGGTGCGGCCGTCGTGGCGTTTGCGGGTGCTCCAGCGGGTGTTCTCGATGAGTTTGTTGTCGGCGGGGCAGGCCAGGGAGAGTTTGGTGATGTCGGTGGGGCTGTGGTTGGCGGCCCAGCCGTCGTCGTGGTGGGCTTCACACCAGTAGCCCGGGGCCGTGCAGCCGGGGCGGGTGCAGCCACGATCTCTGGCGTACAGCACGATGCGCTGCGCTTTGGAGGCCAGCCGTTTCGCGCGGCCCAGGTAGAGCGGTTCTTCGGTGTGGTCGTCGAACACGACCAGGTAGTGATGGGCCGCGGCGGCTTGGCGGATCACCTCGGCCATCGGCAGCAGGGTGCCGCCGCCGGTGACCGCATGCCCACGCCCGGATTCCAGTTCGGCCAACGTGGTGGTGATGACCATGGTGACCGGTAGACCCTTGTGGCTGCCCAACTGTCCCGAGGCCAGCATGGCCCGCAACACCGCGGTGAACGCGTCGTGATTGCGTTGCCCGGTGCTCCGCAGATCACCGTGGGACGCGTCGCCGTCGGGCTGGCCGTCTACACAGGGCTGCTCGGCGTCGGGGTGGCACATGCCCGGTGCGGCCCAGGCCGCGGCCACCGCATCCCACACCGCGCGGGCCTGGGGGTCCAGCCGGCCCCGGACCTCGCTCATCCCATCGCGGTCCTGCTTACCGATCGTCAGGTAGCGCCGCCGGGCTCGATCAGCGTCGGACAGTTCGCCGTCTTGATCCAGCAGCTGCGCCAACCGGTCGGCAGCCGCCCGCAACTCCTCGGGTTTGAGTCCGCCCGCCAGCCGGGCCAGATCGGCCTCCGCGGCGTGGCGGGTGTCGTCGTCGACGACACCGGGCAGCTTGTCGAAGAACCGGCGAATGATCTTGACGTGCTCGGCACCCACCTCCCCGCGCGCTTGGGCGGCCGCCGTCGTCGGCAACACCGGCTGCAACGGCTCACCGGTCACCGCCATCCGCGGCCCCAAATCGGCGGCTTCCTTGATGCGCCGGGTCGCCTCGTCCTTGGAGATCCGCAACACCGTCGACAATGCCGCCGCCAACGACGACTCACCCAACTCATCGACCGGCACCTGCGCCAGCGCCGCCACGAAGCGGTTCCGCAGCGCATCCAGCCGGCGCACCGTCGTTTCCAGCTGATACATCCGCGCAGTGCACTCGCCGGTCGACAAGTCATCGAGCGAGGCATCCAGAAGCTCGTCGATCTCCGCATCCACCGCGCAGAGCCGTTTCTCGACCGCGGACGAAGTCATCGCACTACGCCGAGGGCCGATCCACGTCGCGGGTGTACATCGCCGCGGCGACCCGTCGCTCGGCCTCGGCCGGCGAAATCCGCAGCCGACGCGACAGCACCTCTGACCATGTCGCGCCGCCGAACTGCGGCGGCGGAGCCTGCGCAATGAGCCTGCCGAGCAGCCTGCGGTCGAACGCTGCGAGTTCCTTGCCCAGCTCGTCGACCTGCTGGAGCACCGCCATTCGTTCCGACCACGTCAACGTGTGCAGCGGCATGGCGAGCAACGCGTGCTGCCCCGCCCTGATTGCGTCGAGCGCGGCACTGATTTCGTCTTTACAACTCATAATTCGAACACTAGTTCGACCCACCGACAAGGGCGGACCTTCGCCCTAACGCGGTGCTCGCCGCAGTCGCCTTCGCCGTGTTCCCGACCTGGGCTGGGCTGATGGCGACGGTGGCGCTGGCGCCGCGCGGGCAGGAGATGATGTTCCCGCTGAACGCGGCCACGGTCACCATCACACTCGTCGGGCATCTGATCTTCGGCCTCGTGCTCGGCCTGGCGTTCCTCAAGGCTCCCCGCGGGGGCGCGCACCGCGAGTGGCCGTGGCCACCGATCCTGGAGACGAGGACGATCCGGCGGTTCACCCCCGCCGCGTGGCGACCCACTCACCGCTCCCCGCGCACCTGACCCAGGAGCGCGTGTCGGCGCGGCGTTATCGACCATGGACCTGCCAACTACGCAAGAATGCCCGGATAGGAGGTCTGCATGTCTTCCCACCTGGAAGTCTCGAAGCCGTCAGGGCGGGAGCTGGTCCCGCTGACCGGCCAACGAGTGACCCTGGGCAAGGCCTCGACGAACGATGTCTCGCTCGAGCACGACGACACCGTCTCGCGCCTGCACGCCGTGTTCGAGAATCTCGGCTTCGCATGGTCGATACGGGACCTCGGAAGTCGCAACGGCACGTATCTCAACGGCGAACGGATCACCGCCGAGCGAGTCCTGCGGTCCGGAGACGAGGTGCGCGTCGGCAAGTCGCGGCTGTTGTTCTGGGAGGTCCGCGACGCCGGCGCTGGGCCGCGCGAGGAGGAGACGAAGTCGGCGCAGCCCTCGGAGCTGCCGCCGCGGCTGACCCGGCGGGAGGTGGACGTGTTGATGGTGCTGTGTCGGCCGCTGGTCTCCGACGACCCGTTTCCCGAGCCCGCATCTGTTCGGCGGATGGCCGGCGAGCTGTTCGTGACCGAGGCAGCCGTCAAACAGCATCTGCAGAACATGTACGACAAGTTCGACATCCCCGCCGAAGGCGACCGCCGGGTCCGGCTGGCCAACGAGGCGCTTCGGCGCGGCGCGGTGACGATCGCTCAGTTGCGCGACAGCGGCTAGGTGAAATCCAGCGCCTCGACGTTCGCGACCGCGCTCTCGTGCGTGGGCCGGTCCGCGCCGCCGATGCAGTAAACCGTGGAGCCGACCGCCGCGACCACCTCGCCGTGCACCGGCGTGTTCAGCGGCGCCGACGTGGTCCACTTCCGGTTGGCGATGTCGTACATCTCGACCGTGGCCAGCACGCGCGTCGGTTCTTCGCCACCGACGGCCACGATTCGGCCGTCGATGACCGCAGCGCCGTAGCTTCCGCGCGGGGTCGGCATGTTCGGCAGCGTCTCCCAGTTCCCGGACACCGGGTCGAACCGCTCGAAGGCCGAGGAGTTCTCGTCTGCGGACAGATTCCGGCCGCCGACGGTGTACACGTACACGCCGTCCGACACCGCGGCGAGGTGTTCGCGCGGAGTCGGGAGGTCGGCGGCTTGCGTCCAGGACTGCCCGTCGAACACCTCGGTCGCCGCGACGAGCTTTTTTTCGTCTTGCCCGCCGACGACGACGAGCTTGTCGCCGACGACTGTCGCCGCCGACGCCGCACGCGCGTGCGACAGCGGCGGCAGCTCCTCCCACTTGCCGCCCCGGAATGCGAATACCTTGTTCGACGCCTGGGCGAGATTGTCGCTTGCGCCGCCGATGACCACCATCTCACCGCGATAATTCGCCCCCGTCGCATGATGTAGGGGAATCGGCAGTGGAGGATGTTCCTGCCATGTACCGGTCTTGGTGTTGTAGCTCTCCACCGTCGGCAGGTAATCGCCGTGACGCATTCCGCCCGCGATCCAGATCTCGTCGCCGAGCACGGCCCACGCCATCATCAACCGCTGGGTCGGCGCATCGGCGAGCACCCGCCATTCGGCGGCCGGCTGCGGTTTGCGCGGTGCCAGCTTCAGCGACTCGGCCGCCGACGTGATCTCGGTGTCACCGTCGCCGCTCGCCCCGCCGATCGCGTAGATCGCTTTCCCGACGCCGGCCACCGCCATACCGTGTCGCGCAGTTGCCAAGTCCGGCAGGCCATTCCACGATTGCGTCGCCAGATCGAAGGCGACCACGCTCTTGAGGATCGCGCCCTGCGACATACCGCCCACCACCACGAGTCGCCCGTCGGTGCTCGCTACACCGAAGTCGCTGCGTCGGCCCGGCAGTTCGGGCAGGCTCGTCCACGTGTCCGCGGCCGGGTCGTACGTCTCGACCGTCGCCAGATCGGAGGTGCCGTTGCTGCCACCGAGGGCGTAAACGAGCTTGCCGTCGGACGCGGCGCCCAGCATCTGTCGCGGGGTGGGGATGGGCGCGGCCGGCTTCCATGAGTTGCCGTCGAAGATCTCCGTGGAGTTCAGCAATTCGCCGCCCGCATTCACCCCGCCGGTGACGATGATGCGGTCGGCCACCACCGCGGCGGCGGCGGCCGCCCTCGGCTGCAGCAGCGGCGGCAGTGTCGTCCAGCGACTGTTGACCACCCGCCACACCTGGTCCGTCGCCACCTTCGAGTTGGCGCCTTCGGTGCGCCAGCCGCCGAGCACGACCGGGGTGTCCTGCCACGTCACCGACATCGCATGCTGGACCGGCACGGGTAGGTCATCGCCGCTCTTCCAGCTGTCGATGGCCGGGTCGTAACCCTCGTGCCGACCGCTGACGCGGTTGTCCGCCCCCATGCCGCCGAAGACCCAGATGGTGCCGTCGGCCTGGGTGGCGGCGACCGCGTCGCGGGCCACGCGCGCATCGGCGATCGGTTCCCAGCCGGCCTGCGCCTCGACGGTCGGCCGGCTCGGGGCGGCCGGCACAGCTCCGCCGTCGCGCGACGACCTGACGACGAAGATGCCGCCGATCACCAACAGCAACACCGCCGCAACGGCCGCCGAGGCGATCAGGATCTTCTTGCGATTCACGGGTTCGGGTTTGACGGTCGTCGTTCTCGGGTCGGCCGACGGCACCGGCCACTTCAGGCTCGACGCACTGACCGATGCGGTGTGGGCGAACATGTCCGGCGTCGGTGGCGGCAACAATGCGCCGGGGCCGCGCCCGGAGGCCGACGCCTCGTCGCCAAGGTCGGTCCGACCGGACAGCTCTGGCAGCGGCAACGCCTGGGTGCCCCCCGTCTGCTCCGGTTCTGCAGGGTGCTCGCTGAGCGCCATCGAATCCGGCGTCAACCCGTTGTGCCGCTGCGCCAACTGCAATTCGCGACCGAACTCTGCCGCCGACGCCTGCCGCTCGGCAGGCTCGATCTTCATGGCCTTCTCGATGGCCGCACACACGTCGGCCGGGATGCCCCCGCTGCGCAGGTCCGGCACGGGTGACGACGTGATCCGCAGGTAGTGCGCGATGAGGTCCTCGTCGGCCTTGCGCTCGTGCGGCGGGCTGCCCGCGATCAGCGCGTAGATCGTGGCGCCGAGGGAGTACACGTCCGCCGCGGCCGTCGGCGAGTTGCCGGCGAGAACCTCCGGCGCGGTGTAGGACAGGGTGCCGGTGAAGTAACCAGTGACCGTCTTGTACCCACCGGCGATGCGCGCGGTGCCGAAGTCGCTCAGCTGCGGCTCGCCGTAATCGCTTACGAGAACGTTCGCCGGCTTGATGTCGCGGTGCAGTGTGCCGGTCCGATGCGCGGTTTCCAGCGCGCCGCACAACTTCACCCCGATTCGCAACGCGTCGGGCCACGCGATCCGGCCCTCGCGACGGACGCGCTCGGCCAGCGATCCCATTGTGTAGTACGGCATCACGATGAACGGCCGGTTGTTCTCGGTCATGCCGACCTGAAGGATGTTCGCGATGTTCGGGTGGCCGGAGAGGGCCCCCATCGCGTATCCCTCGCGCAGGAATCTTTCGCGGTCGTCTTCGTCGAGATCGGATGCGAGGACCTTGATCGCGACGCTCCGGTTGAGCGACTTCTGGTGACAGCGATAGACCACGCCCCCGCCGCCACGACCGACTTCGACGGGGTCGGTGAACCCGGCGGCTGCCAACTCGGTAGCGAGCGCACTCGATCTGGGGGCCGCGGCGCCGCCCGATGGTCCTTCTGCCATGGTGAAGATCGTCCTCCGGTGGGCAGAGAGATAGTTGCCAAACTGAATTCGTAATCTGTAAAGGTACCGAGCAAACACGGCGCGGACGCCGGATTCTGCGCGATGCCTGCCGCCCGGGCCGGCCCGCGGCGTATCGCTGGTTAGGCTGGCGACGTGGCCAGAAACTACGCCACCGCCGATGTCGTCGGCCGCCCCGAACTGCTCGAGTTCGTGCGTTCCCGACATCGCATGGTGCTCACCACCTTTCGGGCCGACGGCTCGCTGCAGTCCTCGCCGGTCACCGGCGGCGTCGACGACGACGGCCGCATCGTCGTCGCCAGCTACCCCCTGCGGGCCAAGTCGGCCAACATCCGGCGCACGCCACGGGCGAGTGTCACCGTGCTGTCGGACGACTTCAACGGGCCCTATGTGCAGGTGGACGGCGCCGCCGAGGTGATCGACCTGCCCGACGCCGTCGAACCGCTGGTCGATTACTTCAGGTCGATATCGGGCGAGCACCCCGACTGGGACGAATACCGCCAGGCGATGGTCGACCAGGGCAAGTGCCTGATCCGGATCACGCCCGAACGGTGGGGCCCGGTCGCCACGGGGGGCTTCCCGCCTCCGTAGCGGGTCAGGCTGAACGCGACGGTCAGCGGTGACTGTGGTAGTCAGACAGGGTGGCCGCGTTGCGTCAGATAGCCTGTCAAACTATAGTCTGGACACATGTCCAGTGGCCTGTCGTCGACTCGGACCGCAGGTCAAGACGGTAGCCACGAGTGAACCTCGTCAATACGAGCCAGCGCTCGTCGGCCCCGAAGTCCGGAGTGAACTGAATATGCGTGTTGCCCTGCTGTCCTACCGGAGCAAGACGCACTGCGGCGGGCAAGGCGTCTACGTCCGCCACTTGAGCCGCGGACTCGTCGAACTGGGCCACGACGTGGAGGTGTTCTCGGGCCAGCCGTACCCCGGCGGCCTCGATCCCCGCGTGCGGCTGACGAAGGTGCCCAGCCTGGACCTCTACCGCGAGCCGGATCCGTTCCGCGTTCCGTGGCCCAGCGAGATCAAGACCCGCATCGACCTGCTGGAGCTACTGACGACGTGGACCGCGGGCTTTCCCGAGCCGCGGACGTTCAGCCTCCGCGCCGCGCGTGCGCTGGCAGGGCGGCTGGCCGACTTCGACGTTGTGCACGACAACCAGTGCCTCGGCTCCGGCCTGCTGAAGATCGCCGAGCTGGGACTCCCCGTGGTGGCCACCGTGCATCACCCGATCACCCGGGACCGCGTCCTGGACGTCGCCGCCGCGCGGTGGTGGCGCAAGCCCCTCGTGCGCCGCTGGTACGGCTTCGCCGAGATGCAGAAGGAGGTCGCGTGCCAGATCCCGGAGCTGCTGACCGTGTCGTCGACGTCGGCCGCCGACATCGCCGAGGATTTCGCGGTGTCGTCCGAGCAACTGCACGTCGTGCCGCTCGGCGTGGACACCGAGTTGTTCAAGCCGGCGCAGGAGCGCGTCCGCAACCGGATCATCGCGATCGCCAGCGCCGACGTCCCGCTCAAGGGCGTCAGCCATCTGCTGCACGCGGTCGCACGGCTGCGCGTCGAGCGTGATCTCGAACTGCAGCTGGTCGCCAAGCTGGAACCCAACGGCCCGACGGAGAAGCTCATCGCCGAGCTCGGCATCTCCGACATCGTGCACAGCTCGAGCAACTTGTCCGACTCCGAGCTCGCGGACCTGTTGGCATCCGCCGAAATCGCTTGCATCCCTTCGTTGTACGAAGGGTTTTCGTTGCCCGCCGTGGAGGCGATGGCCAGCGGGACACCGATCGTGGCGAGCCGGGCAGGCGCGCTGCCGGAGGTGGTCGGCTCCGACGGCGACTGCGCGCGGTTGGTCACCCCCGCCGACGTCGACGAGCTGACTGCGGTGCTCGGCGAATTGCTCGACTCGCCGCTGGAGCTGCGCCGGCTGGGTGAGAACGGCAGGCAGCGCGCGCTCGACGTGTTCAGCTGGGAATCCGTTGCCGCGCAGACGGTTGCGGTTTACGAGCTGGCGCGCGAGAGGGTCGGCCGATGCTGACGGTCGACTACGACCTGTTGCCGGTCGGGGCGGGCACCAAGGTGATCGACGTCGGCTGCGGTGCGGGCAGGCATTCGTTCGAGGCATTCCGGCGTGGCGCCGACGTGATCGCGTTCGACCAGAATGCATCCGACTTGAACGACGTCGACGAGATCCTGCAGGCGATGAAGGACCAGGGCGAGGTGCCTGCGTCGGCGAGGGCAGAGGCCGTCAAGGGCGATGCGCTCGACCTGCCCTACGCCGACGGCTCATTCGACTGTGTCATCGCATCGGAGATCCTCGAGCATGTGCCCGAGGACGACCGGGCGATCTCGGAACTGGTCCGCGTCCTCAAGCCGGGCGGCTCGCTCGCCGTTACGGTGCCGCGGTGGCTGCCCGAGCGCATCTGCTGGGCGCTGTCGGACGAATACCACGCCAACGACGGCGGCCACATCAGGATCTATCGCGCCGACGAACTGCGCGACAAGGTGGTGTCCCACGGCCTTGCGCTGACCCACACGCACCATGCGCACGCGCTGCACGCCCCGTTCTGGTGGCTCAAATGCGCTGTGGGAACGTCGAAGTCGGATCACCCCGCGGTCGTGGCCTACCACAAGATGCTGGTATGGGACATGGTCAGCCGGCCGTGGCTGACCAGGACGGCCGAGTCACTGATGAACCCGTTGATCGGCAAGAGCGTGGCGATGTACTTCCACAAGCCGGAGGTGTCCGATGCGGGTGTCTGAGGCACCGGGAGTGCCCGGCGTCCTGACGCCCGCGCAGTGCCGACAGACAGCGCAGTCGATCGCCGACACGCAGGAGCCCTCCGGTGCCATCCCGTGGTCCGACGGTGGCCACACCGATCCGTGGGACCACGTCGAGAACGCGATGGCACTGACCGCCGCCGGCCTGCTGGAACCGGCACGCGCAGCGTTCGATTGGTGCAGAAGCACCCAACGCGCCGACGGCTCGTGGCCGATCCAATTGCGCAACGGAGTCATCGAGGACGCCAACAGCGACAGCAACTTCTGCGCCTACATCGCCACCGGGGTGTGGCACCACGTGCTGAGCACCGGCGACCGCCGGTTCGCCGAGGACATGTGGCCCGTCGTCGGCAAGGCCGTCGAATTCGTGCTCGACCTGCAACAGCCCAGTGGCGAGATCGCTTGGGCCCGAAGCGAGTCCGGGCCTGAGGCGGATGCCCTGCTGACCGGGTGCGCGAGCATCTACCACAGCCTGCGTTGCGCACTGGCCCTCGCGGACTACTTCGACGACGCGCAGCCCGAGTGGGAGGTCGCCGTCGGTCAACTCGGCCACGCCATCGCCCACCACCCCGACCGGTTCGTGTGCAAGGACCGGTGGTCCATGGAGTGGTACTACCCGGTGCTCGGCGGTGCGCTGCGCGACGCCGCGGCCCGGGCCCGCATCGACGAGCGCTGGGACGACTTCGTCGTTCGGGGCCTCGGGATCCGGTGCGTGGACGACCGGCCATGGGTGACCGGCGCCGAAACATGTGAGCTGGTAATGGCTTTGGACGCGATCGGGCAGCGGGAGCGTGCTCGTGAGCAGTTCGCGGCCATGCACCATCTGCGCGAGGTGGACGGCTCCTACTGGACCGGGCTCGTCTTCGCCGACGGCAAGCGCTGGCCCGAGGAACGGACCACCTGGACGGGCGGGGCGATGATTCTCGCCGCCGACGCGTTGTCGCGCACCACAGCGGCCAACGGCATCTTCCGCGCTGCCGACCTGCCCCGCGGGCTGGAAGGCGAATTCGACTGCGAGTGCGCGACGAGCGGCCGCTGAGACCTACAGCGGTTCGCCCGGCGTGCCGGAAATCCGTTGCAGCACACGCATCGAGCCGACGGCGGATACCTCGCTGAAGGCGCCTGTCTGCAGCGCCCGCTGGTAGATGTGGAACGGCGCCTGGCCACCGTCGTCGGGATCAGGGAAGACGTCGTGGATGACCAGAGCGCCGCCGACGTCGACCCACCTGGCCCAGCCGTCGAAGTCGCGTTGTGCGGCCTCTTCGGTGTGGCCGCCGTCGATGAACAAGAACTGCACCGGTGTGCGCCAGCCGCGGGCCACCACCACGGACTTGCCGACGACGGCGACGACGTGCTCGTCGAGGTCGGCGTCGTCCAGCGCGCGGCGCAGCGAGGGCAGCGTGTCGAACCGTCCGCTGACGGGATCGACCAACGAGGTGTCGTGGTACTCCCAGCCGGGCTGGTGCTCTTCGGAACCGTGGTGGTGGTCGACGGTGTAGAGCACGCCGCCGCTCTGCTGCGCCGCGGCGCCCAGCAGCAGCGTCGACTTGCCGCAATAGGTACCGATCTCGACCCCGACGCCGTCACCGAGGTAGCGGATCGCGGTGTCGTACAGTGCGCGGCCTTCGTCGGCGGGCATGAAGCCGGTGACCCGATCGGCGAGGGCGAACAGGCGTGCGGCGGGCGCGGGCAGGAACATGCTCCCGCCTGCGGGAGGTGCGGTTTCGGTGTCGCTCATCGCGTCCAACCTACCGTTGCTGGTGGTAGGTGGTTGTAGTAGCGTCCGGACACGTGTCCGATCCGGTCCTGGAGTCGACCAGGCGCCGGCTGACCGCAAAGCAGGCCGACACCGTCGACCGCCTCGGCCGGGCCGCGGTCGAGATCCTCACCAGAGACGGCTTCGGCGGGCTGACCGTCCGCCGCGTGGCCGCCGAGGCGGGTGTCGGCGCGGCGACGGCGTACACGTACTTCTCGTCCAAGGAACATCTGGTGGCGGAGGTGTTCTGGCGCAGGCTGGCCGCGGCGCCGCCCGCGGTCCGCGAGTCCGGCGATTCCGCGGGCCGGGTGATCGACGTGCTTCGTCACACTGCACTGCTCGTCGCCGGGGAGCCGGAGTTCGCCGGTGCGGTCACCAGTGCACTGCTCGGCAGGGATCCCGACGTCGAGGTGCTGCGCGTCCGCATCGGTCGCGACATCCACGACCGGCTGCTGGCGGCGCTGGGATCCGACGGCGATCCGGACGTGATCGAGTCGCTCGAGCTGTTGTACGCAGGCGCACTCGTGCGGGCGGGCATGGGCTACGGGTCCTATGCCGACATCGCCGACCGGCTGGAGAAGTCGGCGCGACTAATGCTGAGCTGAGCGGCCTGCGCCCAGGATGGCGATCGAGCCCGCGACCGACGTCTCGACGATGTCGTGGACGTCGGCGCCGTCCTCCACCGTCAGCGCACTCAGCTCACGTAGGCCCCCGAAGAGCAGGACGGCCATCTGTTCGGTCAACGGCGCGATTCCGGCGCGACGGAACCCGGGGTTGTGGCTCATGTCGACGAACATGTCGACGACGGCCGTCATGCCGCGGCGTTGCAGGGCCCGAACGTCGTGGCCGAGTGCGGGTAGTTCGCGAATCCAGCTCAGCGTGATCGCCGGCCTGGCCTGGATGTCTGCCACCCAGGCATCGACGGCCTGCCGGATCTGCTGCTGCCAGTCCGCTTCGGGATCCACCGCTGCCCGGATACTCGCGATCATGTCGCGGTTGCCCGCCGCGAGGAGCTCGATGAAGCACTCCTCCTTGCTGGAGAACTCGCCGTAGAACGTGCGCTTGGACGTGCGGGCGTGGCGGACGATGTCGGCCACGGTGCTGTCGCGATAGCCGCGTTCGCCGATCGACGCGGCCAGGCCATCGAGCAGCCGACGCCGGAAAGGGCTGACCTCGTCATCTGCGACGAGTGGCCAATCCTCAGCGATCGTCACGACCATCCACCCTTTCGATCTTCATCGGGGAAGCTTGTCACACCACGGTACCGCAGAGTACCGTGTGGAGAAACGACACGGTACGAACCGGTACCACAGACTGGTGGGAGTGATGCGCATGACCGAGTCGGCCATCGTCAACACCGAAGCCCCGCCGCCGGATCGACCGGGGAAGCGTCCGCCAGCGTCGCGGCTGCCGAAATTCGTGCAGGGCATCGCGTTCGCCGCGTTCCGGCGGAAGTCCATGCACTTCGGCAGCGAACGGCTCGGCCGGGTTTTCGCGATCGACATCCCGTTCTTCGGCCGGACCGTGGTCATTTCCGACCCTGCGCTGGTGCGGACGGTGTTCACCGCAAGCACCGACGATCTGATCAACGTGCAGCCCAACCTCAGCCGCATCTTCGGGCCGGGTTCGGTGTTCGCCCTCGACGGCAAGGAGCACCGAAACCGGCGCAAGCTGCTGGCGCCGCCGTTCCACGGCCAGAGCATCAAGAACTACGAGAAGGTCATCGAGGAGGAGACGCTGCGCGAGAGCGCGACCTGGCCCGAGGGCAAGGAGTTCCGGACGCTCGAGCCGATGAACAGAATCACCCTGAACGTGATCCTGCGGACGGTTTTCGGCGCCGACGGGGAAGAGCTCGACGAGCTGCGCGAGATCATCCCGCCGTGGGTGAAGCTGGGGTCGCGGATGGCGACGCTGCCCGAGCCGCCGTTTCGCACCGGGCGCCGCAGTCCCTGGGGCAGGCTGACCGAGTTCCGGCGGACGTTCGACCGCATCGTCTTCACACTGATCGACAAGGCCGAGGCTGATCCCGATCTCGGTGCGCGGTCAGACATTCTGGCGCTGCTGCTGCGCAGTCGTTACGACGACGGCACCGCGATGTCGCGCCAGGACGTCTCCGACGAACTGCTGACCCTGCTCGGCGCCGGGCACGAAACCACGGCCTCCTCGCTCGGTTGGGCGTTCGAGAGGCTGCGCCGTCACCCGGAGGTCCTGGCCGAACTGGTCAAGGAGGTCGACGAGGGCGGCAGCGACTTCCGGCAGGCCACGATCCTGGAGTTGCAGCGCGCGCGAACGGTGATCGACTTCGCGGGGCGCCACGTGAAGGCGCCGAAGTTCGACGTCGGCGAGTGGGAGATACCGCACGGCTACACGATTCTGGTCAGCATCGCCGACCTGCACGAGAACGCCGACAACTTCCCCGACCCGCAGCGGTTCGACCCGTACCGCTTTGTGGACGCCAAGCCGCCGACGTTCGCGTGGCTGCCGTTCGGCGGCGGTACGCGGCGCTGCATCGGCGCTGCCTTCGCGAACACCGAGATGGACGTCGTGCTGCGAACTGTGTTGGCGCACTTCCGAATCGAGACCGACGACGCCCCGGACGAGAAGGTGCACCACCGTGGTGTCGCCTATACGCCCAAGGACGGCGGCCGCGTGGTGGTGCGGCGCCGCCAGTAGTCGACTAGGCCTGCTGGGTCGCGCGTTTCGGCAGCTTCCAGTCGGGCCGCGGGAAGTGGCAGGTGTAGCCCCACGGCATGCGCTCGAGATAGTCCTGGTGCTCGGGTTCGGCCTCCCAGAAGTCGCCGGCTGGAGTGACTTCGGTGACGACCTTGCCCGGCCACAACCCCGAGGCGTCGACGTCGGCGATGGTGTCAAGCGCGACGCGCTTCTGCTCGTCGTCGGTGTAGAAGATCGCCGAGCGGTAGCTGGAGCCGATATCGTTGCCCTGTCGGTTCTTCGTCGTCGGATCGTGGATCTGGAAGAAGAACTCGAGCAGTGCCCGGTAATCGGTCTGCGTCGGGTCGTAGGTGATCTCGATCGCCTCGGCGTGCCCAGGGTGGTTGCGGTAGGTGGCGTTGGCGTTCTGGCCGCCGGTGTAGCCGACCCGAGTCGAGACGACCCCGGGTTGCTTGCGTATCAGGTCCTGCATGCCCCAGAAACAGCCGCCGGCCAGAATCGCCTTCTGGTACTCGCTCATGCCTGTGCCTCCTGATCGGAAAACAGCGTCTTGTACTGCCCGTAGCCCTCTGCTTCGAGGTCGTCGAGGTGAATGAATCGCAACGCGGCGGAATTGATGCAGTACCTCAGCCCGCCGTCCTCTTTCGGGCCGTCGTTGAAGACGTGGCCCAGGTGGCTGTCGCCGTGCGTCGAACGCACCTCCGTACGGAACATCAGGTGGGAGAAGTCGCGCTTCTCCATCACGTTTCCGCTGTCGATGGCCCGGGTGAAGCTGGGCCAACCGCTGCCGCTTTCGAACTTGTCGACCGAGGCGAACAGCGGCTCGCCGGAGACCACGTCGACATAGATGCCGGGCTCGTGGTTGTCCCAGTACTCGCCGGTGAACGGGCGCTCGGTGCCGTTCTTCTGGGTCACGTGATACTGCTCCGGTGACAGTGCACCGACCGCTTCGGGATTCTTGTGATAGTTGCTGTTCATGGCGTTCCTATAACGGTATACGTCGGTCGATTAATCCAGGTCAGCATGGTTACCGTGGACACATGCGCGCGGCGGTGGGGATGGTGGTGGCGCTGCTGCTGTGGTCGTCGGCGGTGGCCCGCGCGGAGCCGGTGGCCCCGGTCGAGTCATGGAGCCGCGCCGCGGGCAGTGACACCGCTGTGAATGTGAACTTCACGTCGGACACCGACGCGTGTTACGGCGTGCACGCGACGGCGCACGAGACCAGCGAGACGGTCACCGTGGAGCTGCAGAGCGAATGCTGCGGAAGGCAGTCGGCCGGGCCTGCATCATGATCGCGCTGTTCGGAACCCTGGAGGTGCCGCTGCAAGCACCGCTCGGCGGCCGACTGCTGCTCAGCGCTGTGTGAGCACTCGACAAATTCAGGTAGAACGTGTTCTAGTTTGTCCGTGACGAGCAGGGTCTTCACGCGCGACGAGCTGGCTGACGCGTTCGCGAGTTTCGAACAGACGGTGGAGCGGGCGGCGCAGAGCCGCGACTGGGACCCGTGGGTCGCTCAGTACAGCCCCGACGTGGTCTACGTCGAGCACGCCGCGGGCACCATGCGCGGCCGCGACGAGGTGTCGAAGTGGATCTGGCAGACCATGGAGACGTTCCCCGGTAGCTACATGACCCACTTTCCGTCGCTCTGGTCGGTCATCGACGAGCCGACCGGTCGCATTATCTGCGAGCTGGACAACCCGATGCGTGACCCCGGCGACGGCACCGTCATCAGCGCGACGAACATCTCGATCATCACCTACGCCGGCGACGGGTTGTGGTGCCGGCAGGAGGACGTCTACAACCCGCTGCGGTTCGTGTCGGCGACGGTGAAGTGGTGCCGCAAGGCCGAACAGCTCGGCACGCTGCCCGACGAGGCGGCCGAGTGGCTGAAGCACTACGGGGCCGGAAAATGACCGTTCTCGTCGTCGGCGCCAACGGTTTTCTCGGCAGCCACGTCACGCGCCGGCTCGTCGACGAGGGCCGGGACGTGCGGGTGATGGTGCGCGACGGCGCGAACACGATCGGCATCGACGACTTGAAGACCACCCGATTCGTCGGCGACATCTGGAACGACGGCGTGCTGCGCGAGGCGATGGCCGGCTGCGACGTCGTCTACTACTGCGTCGTCGACACCCGCGGCTGGCTGAGGGACCCGGCGCCGCTGTTCCACACCAATGTCGACGGCACCCGAAACGTGCTGGAGGTCGCCAAAGATGCCGGCCTTCAGCGCTTCATCTTCACCAGCAGCTATGTGACCGTCGGCCGCAAGCGCGGGCGCGTCGCGACTGAAGAGGACGCGATCGTCGGCGGCGTGACCCCGTATGTGCGGTCGCGGGTACAGGCCGAGGAGTTGGTGCTGCGGTACGCCCGCGAGCACGGGCTGCCCGCGATCGCGATGTGCGTGTCCACCACGTACGGGGCCGGCGACTGGGGCCGGACACCGCACGGCGCGATCATCGCCGGAGCGGCATTCGGCAAGCTGCCGTTCGTGATGAACGGCATCGAGTTGGAGGCCGTCGGGGTCGACGACGCCGCCCGCGCGCTGATCCTGGCCGCCGAAAAAGGGCGCGTCGGTGAGCGATACCTGATCTCGGAGAAGATGATCACCAACGCCGACGTCGCCCGCATCGCTGCGGAGGCGGCAGGGGTGGCGCCACCGCGCAGGTCGCTTCCGCTGGCGGCGTCGTACGCGTTGGCGGCCATGGGCACCGCGAAGTCGCGGCTGCGGGGCACCGACGAACAACTCTCACTGGCGTCGTTGCGCCTGATGCGCGCGGAGGCGCCCGTCGACTGCACCAAGGCGCGGCGCGAACTCGGGTGGGAGCCAAGGCCGGTCGAGGACTCGATTCGCGAGGCGGCGCGATTCTGGGTGGGCCTGCGCGATGCCAAGCGAAAGAGCAAGCAGGCCGGCTGACCGACGCGCGGCAAGCTGTTCAGGCTTTGAGCGTGTGGCGGCGACAGGACTACCGTCCAAGGACGTGACCGAGAAACTCCGGGTGGATCTGTCCGGCGCTCCGCAGACGATGTTGGCGACGTTCTACGCCAAGGCGTTGGACGCCGACCTCGAGAACCCGATTCTCGGCGACCGGTGGGCCCGCGACATCGTCGACCGCATCGACTACGACTGGTCCGAGACGACGATCACGGCGCGCAACTCTCCGTCGGTCACCACCCGGTCGGCGCACTTCGACTACTGGGCCAGACAGTTCCTTGCGGTGCATCCGGAGGCGACGGTGCTGCACCTCGGCTGCGGCCTGGACAGCCGGTACTACCGGCTCGACCCAGGGCCCGGCGTCGAGTGGTACGACGTCGACTATCGCGACGTCGCAAACCTGCGCAGGCAACTGTTCCCGACGCGCGAGCACTGCCACATCGTCGCGGCATCGGTGACCGACCTGGCCTGGCTCGCCGCGGTTCCCGCCGACCGTCCGACGCTGATGATCGGCGAGGGGCTGACGATGTACCTGACCGAGGCGGACGGGATCGCCCTGCTGCGCCGGATCGTCGGTCACGCTCCGTCGGGCGAGTTGCAGTTCGATGCGTTCAGCCGGTTCGGCATCAAGACGCAGTGGACTAACGCCGTGGTGAAGCGGTCGGGGGCGACGCTGCACTGGGGCATCGACGGCCCGGACGACATCCGCGGGGCAGTGCCCGGCCTGCGGTTGCTTGCGTGGGTGTCGCCGTTCGACTCACCCACGTTCGCCGAGGTATCGCGGCCGTACCGGTTGATGGCCAGGGTGATGTCGCTGTCGTCGAAGCTGCGCTACATGGCCCAGTACCACCGCTACGCCTTCTGAGAGCGCTTGCCGAGCACCGGTTGCGTACCCGGCCCTCGCGAAGGCGGCCGCCCACGGGCAGTGGCCGCGCTCGTCAGCCCGACCAGCTGCAGCGCCCTCGACGCCGGGACCGTAGAAGGCGATCGCCTATTCGAGGTGCGCATCGGGTTGGTCGACCTTGACGAACTCCATGGCGCGACCCGATCCATGGCGACCTTCGCCGGGTTCACGGCGTTCGCCGCATCGTGTCCGGCCACCGCGTTCAGCAGCTTCACCGCCGACTCGGGAGGTACGCCGGTGACCAGATACTCGGTGAATCCCCGCTCGTGAAGCCCGACCGTGTACGCGAACGGCTTTTTGCCGTCCTCGACGTACTGCACCGCCCACCCGCATTTACGGATGGTCCTGCGGAGCTCGACGAGGTAGTCGGTCGGTGGTCGCGCTGGGGTGGTCGCATTGCCAGCACATGATCGTGTCCTTTCGTAGGTGCTCTACGGCCACCATGCGCCGGGTGTCCGACAACTGCTGGTGCCTGCCAGAATCGCCGGGTGCCCACCATCAACGGCCGGATATCCAACTGGTATCGACGAACTGCCCGCCTACCGTCCAGCCCTGCCGGGCGACCGTGACGCCGACGTCTGCATCGTCGGCGCCGGCTACACCGGGCTGTGGACGGCGTACTACCTCAAGCGCGCAGACCCCTCGCTGCGGATCGCCGTCCTCGAGGCCCGGTTCGCCGGGTTCGGCGCGTCGGGCCGCAACGGCGGCTGGCTGTCGGGGCTGGTGCCCGGCGACCGCAACGCGATGGCGCGACAACACGGCCGTGACGGCGTGGTGGCCTGGCAACGGGCGCTCAACGACTCCGTCGACGAGGTGATCGACGTCGCGGCCCACGAAGGCATCGACGCGGGCATCGTCAAAGGCGGCACGCTTCAGATCGCCCGCAATGCGGCGCAGGCGTCGCGGCTGACCGCGGCGGCCGAAGAAGAGCTCAGCTGGAAGGTCGACGGCATCGCCGTGCTCTCGAAAGCCGAAGCGGCGCAACGAGTTCGATTCGACGGTGTGGTGGCGGCCTATCACAACCCGCACTGCGCCCGCGTCCAACCCGCACAGCTCGTCCGCGGCCTCGCCGACACCGTGGCCTCACTCGGCGTCGACATCTACGAACAGTCGCCCGTCACCGCGATCGACAAAGGAAAGGCGACCACGCCGCACGGCGCCGTCACAGCGCCGGTCGTGCTGCGCGCAACCGAGGGCTTCACCGCCGCACTGCCCGGGCTGCGCAGACGGTGGCTGCCGATGAACAGCTCGATGATCGCGACCGAGCCGATCCCCGAGGACCTGTGGGACAGCATCGGCTGGCGTGGCCTCGAAACCGTCGGCGACCTGGCGCACGGCTTCTTCTATGCGCAGCGCACCGTCGACGACCGCATCGCGATCGGCGGCCGCAGCGTCCCGTACCGCTACGCCTCGCGCACCGACGTCGACGGACGTGTCCCGCAGCGCACGATCTCGCACCTGACGGAGACGCTGCGCGCGGTGCTGCCGCAGATCCGGGACGTGCCGATCGCGCACGGCTGGTGTGGCGTGCTGGCGGTGCCGCGGGACTGGTCGGCCGGCGTCGATTTCGACAAGGCCACCGGAATGGGCTGGGCAGGCGGCTATGTCGGCCACGGCGTCACCGCGACGAACCTGGCGGCCCGCACGCTCGCCGACCTGGTTCTGGACCGCCCGAGTCCGCTGACCGAGTTGCCCTGGGTCGGTCACCAGTCGCCCACCTGGGAGCCGGAGCCGCTGCGCTGGCTCGGTGTGCGCAGCATGTATCTGGCCTACAAGCTGGCCGACTGGCACGAGGCCCGCGGCCGGTCCACGACGTCACCGATCGCCGTTGCCGCCGACAAGATCGCCGGCCGGCCCTAGCCGGCTCTACCGGTTTGGCCGCGTTCCTCAACGCGGCTCGTGCCTCGCCGCTTGATCGTCACCCGGCTTCAGCCTTCGCCTTCAGCCTCGCGAGCGTCGCCTTGATGTGCTCGGCGTTGGCGCTGTCGCGGTCGGACACACCGGTGGCCAGACCACCCGCCACCGCCATCCAGCCGGGCCGGCGGTCCCACGTGCCCTCGCTGACACGACAGCCGCCGTCGCGGTCGGCGATGTCGTAGCGCCAGTGCGCGATCGGCACGCCCAGATAACTGACGTCGAACGCGAAGACCCGGCCCGGTTCGGCATCGGTGACCGTGCATGTGGTGGTCCAGCGCCGCAAGCCGTTGCGGTTGGTGCCCTTGAACACCGCGCCCGGGGCCGCGACACCGCCCTTGCGCCATGTCATCGCGGCGGTCTCCTCGGCCAGCGACGTCAGTGTCGGCAGGTCGGTGATGAGGCCGTAGACGGTGGCAGGGTCGGCGTCGATGGTGACGTCCGCCGTGGCGGAAGCCGGTCCGAGAAGAGTCATGGCAGGAATCGTATCGGCGCACGAGGAACAGGTGTGGCGATCACCACGTTGCCTGAACTATGACCGACAAACCAGTCCGCGAGCCGACCGCCGACCACCCGATCACCGTCGAACCCACCGGCAAGCACGTCACTGTGCGGGTCAGCGGAGAGGTGGTCGCGGAGAGCGACAAGGCGCTGACGCTGCAGGAGTCGACGTATCCGGCCGTGTATTACCTCCCGGTCGGCGATGTCGTGCAGTCCGCGTTGACCTCCAGCGCCACCACCACCTACTGCCCGTACAAGGGCGACGCCAGCTATTACCACGTGACGACCGGGTCGGGCGGCATCGTCGAGGACGTCATCTGGACCTACGAGCAGCCGTATCCGGCGGTGGCCGATATCGCAGGCCACGTCGCGTTCTATCCGGACAAGGCCGAGATCACCGTCGCCGGCTAATCGCGGGTGCGTACCCGGTAGCGCCGTTCGGCGTAGGCCAGGTCGTCGCGCCACAGTTTGGCGGCCGCAAGCCGCATGAAGGGCGCGATCAGCGGGCGTCCGCGCAGGGCGTGCACGAAACCCGGACGGTCGGAGTGCGCGATGACCGCCTCGATGACCGCGCTGCGCGGCAGTCCGTCGGGTCCCGGGCCCACCGGGGTGGCGTGTGTTTCGACAACGCTGCCCGCGCCCTCGCCGTCGACGATGCGCATGACGATGGTGCGCGGTTCGGGGCTGGTGAACTCCGCGACGACCGGCACCCCGACCCGGCCGATGTGAAACGTCACCGGCACGAGAAACCGGTCGGATTCCTCGGCGAGGTCGTCGTCGTCGGCGGGCGGCGCGGACAGCACCTCGAGTTGCGCGAACGAATACGGGTGATACCAGGAGCCGTGCCACGGGTCCAGCCGGTTGGCGATGATGTCGCTGGGCTCGCACGTGCCGACCAGACGCGTCACCGCGTGCACTCGCGGCTCTGCCGGGCGGTTCGGCACGGCGGGTGCCTCGGTGGGCTCTTCCCCGCCGATGCGGTCCAACCGGACCCAGGCCAGCACGCCATCGTCGTAGGCCGGAAACGGTTTCCAGCCGAACTCCCGGCCGCCTTCGAGTCGCAACCCGTGCCACGGGCAGATCAGCGCGCCGCAGTCCACGGTGCCCGTGGCCAGGTCGGCGCCGAGATGCGGACAGGTTGCCGGTCCGACATGCAGACCGCCGTCGGTGCCTCGCCACGCCACGATCTCCATGCCGCCCACCGACGTGCCGAACGGGCGGTTGCGGATTGTGTCGCTGGCCGCGAACGCGTACCAGTTACCGCTCGGCCTGCGCTGCGACCGTCGGAGCGCGGCGTCGATGATCGCGGGCTCGGCGTCGGCGTAGGTGGGCCGCTGGCCGGCCCACTGCACGCTCGGAAGTACCTTGAACGGAGACGTTTTCGCCCACTTCGCCGCCATCGCACTCAACGCGCTCATCGCGCCACCTGCCTTTCCCGCTGCGCGAGCCGTCGCAGTGCGCCCGACCGACCCTGAACCGGCACGGTGTGGAGGACATGCCCCGCAAGCCCGAAGTGGCTGAGCAGCGAGTTGGCCGCCGACCAGCCGGTCGTCGCCGCGCGCTCCATCAGCGCGACGGGCAGGTCGATGCGGATGCCGTCACCGGCCAACGCGACGCCGGGATGACACGTGGTGACAGTCGGCCGGGCGGCGTGGTCACCCGGTGCGAAGCGCGGACAGTCGTTGCGGAACAGCACCCGCTCGTGAACGATGTTGGCGGCCTTGGCTTCCGGGTAGAGCTCGTGCAGACGCGCGAGCATGCGGTCGCGGAGGTCGTCGTGGTGCCCGGTCACGGCGTATGAGTGCAGTTCGACGACCGAGCCTCCGCAGCGGTCGGCCCACGCCGCCGCCTCCTTCTCGTAGCGCTCGAGCACGCTGACATTGTCCAGCGGTGGGCGGCCACCCGTCCCGAGGAACGGCGCACGGTCGGGCCGCACTGGCCGGTCCAGCCAGAGCCGCTGCACGACGAACGGCGGTGCGGTGCCCATCTGCGCGACCCGCGCGCGCCAATCGTCGTCCCCCAGCCCGGTCGACTTGTCGACGATGCGTTGCAGGCCGGCCACATCGGTGGCCAGCACCACGCCGTCGCAGTCGAAGTCGGCACCCGAATCGCAGTGCACTTGCAGGCGCGGCTCGGTGGTCACGGCGGTGACGGACACCCCGGTGTGGAACCGCACACCACGCGACTCCAAATAGCTGCGCAACGGATTCCACAGCGCCACATCGAAGTTGGCGTTCGCGACGTCGAAGATCAACCCTTCGCTGGAGCCGAGGAAATAGATGTGGAACATGGTGGCCAGCTCGGCAGCGGACAACGCGCCGGGTTCGGCGAAGAAGCTACGGGAGAACACCTCGAACGCCAGATGCCGTGCGGCGGCGGGGAAGTTGATGTCGCGCAGGAAGCGGTCGGCGTCCAGATGGTCGAGTCGCTCGTAGATGTCGGGGACCGAAACCGCGGCCAACGGCGCGGCGGCGCGCGCGTTGAGCCGGGCCAGGTCGCGCAAGCGGAACGTGGGGCTGCGGAAGGCGAACGCCAGCGCGTTGAGCGGCGGCGTCTGCGGCAGACCCCGGAAGGTGTCGCGCCTGCCCTGTCCGTCGACCAGCGGGTAGTCCTCTACGGCGGTCAGCATGCCGAGCTCGGGATCGATGCGGCGCAACAGATTCCGCAGGTTGTAGTACTGCCGGAAGAACGCGTGGAATCCGCGGTTCATCGGCAGGTCGGCGCCGTCGTCGGACTTCTCGGTCCAGCCGCCGACGCGGCCGCCCAGGTAGTCCTCCCGCTCGACGACGTCGACGGCCACACCGCGCTCGATCAGACCGGCGGCTGCGGCCAGCCCGGCGATGCCGCCCCCCACCACGACCACGCGCGGAGTGCTGCTCAACGCGCCGGCATCGGGCAGGCCGGACGGCGCGGGATGGCTGGCGCGGCGCGGATCGGTCATGCCGGGGCTTCCGCGAGGAAGGTGTGCACGATGTTGCGCTGCCAGCCCGGCACGGTCGAGCTTCGTGCATTGGCGAACCCGTTGGCCCGCAGCCGGTTTCGGAACGCCTCGGCACCGTAGAACTCGTTGACGCTGCGCCGCAGATAACGGTATAGGCCGGCGTCGCCGCTGCGCAGTTTGCCCATCGGGATGATGACCGTCGCGCACACCGCGTTCCACGTCGCCGCGGCCACCCGGGAGTCGCGGACCGAGTACTCGTGCACAGCGAGGGTGGCACCCGGCCGCAGAAGCGTCAGGAACTCCCGCAGTTGAGCGTCGGGATCGGGCAGATTGCGCAGCAGGTAGGCCGCGAAGATGCCGTCGAACGGTCCTCCGACCCCCGCTTCGGCGATGTCCTCGATGCGGCTGTGCACGAACCGCACCGAGGTGGGCCAGCGCTTGGCGGCGGCCTCCTCCAGCATGCCCGACGACGCGTCGACGCCGACGATCTCGGCCCGTGGAGCGACCGACAGCAGCGCCGCGGTGGACGCGCCGGTGCCGCAACCCGCGTCGAGCAACCGCAGTCCCTCGCCGCCGTCGGCGAGCCGCATGCGCTGCGCCGACATCCGGAGATGGCGGTGATAGCCGGGGTTGGCGTCCACCAGGCCGTCGTAGGCGGGTGCTCCCGCGTCGAACGCCGCGGGCACCTGCGCCTTGCCGTCGGTCATTGCGGCGCACCGGCCTTGCGGTCGCGCGGCCGCTGGCGTTCCCACAGCAGCAGCACCGCGGTGACCAGGGCGAAGCCGAACAAGAAGTCCTCGACGGGGATGTCGAACGGGAACCGCAGGCCGCTGGTGTGACTGTCGTCGTAGATGACGATCGGCGCGGACAGCTTGGTCAGCCACCCGTCGACAGGTATCTGGAAACCGAACACGATCACCATCGAGATCCAGTACGCCGGCCTACGGAAGAGGCCGGTGTGCAGCACGCCGAACTCCAACGCGCACACCACGATCACCGCGGCCACGGCGGGCACGCTGTAACCCAGACCTGTCACGACGACTGCTCCGATCGTTGGCGGACCCGCGACAGCGCGGGTCAGGATGGTGTCGACCGCGTTGTAGGTGAACAGCCCGCACAGCGGGATCACGATGAAGAACAACAGCTCCTCGATCGGGATGTCGGCGGGCAACGAGATGCCGGTGACGTATTTCGGGTTGTAGGTCCAGATGTGTGCGGCTATCGCGACCGCGTCCCAGACCACGAACACGGCCGCAACGGGCAGCACGGCGAACGCGGCGCGGCGCGCCTGCCGGTAGACACCCTCGCCGAACAGTTCCAGGGGCGCCGTGATCACCAGGCATGCGCCGAGCACGATCAGATATTGCCAGTGGTCCATGATTGGTTCTTACCTACCGTGGGCCATCCGCGCGCGCCAGGCCCGGACCAGCCCGATACCGGCGACCTGCAGCCGCCGTCCGGTGCCGACGGTCGCCCGCTCGTCGAAGATGGCGAAGTCGATGCTCTCGATGCGGTCCAGGATCTCGGAGTACAGCGTGAAGGCCGCGGCAACGCACGGCCGGGACCGCGGGTCGAGCATGTCGATGCCTTTGCGGGCGGAGTCGTATACCCGGCGGGTCGTGGCGTGCTGCTCGATCAGCGCCCGGCGCACGCGGGCGTCGGTGCGCTTGTTGTCGTGGCACCACATCAGCAGGTCGCGGTCGACGCGGTGGGCGGCCAGTTCGTCTGCGGGCAGATACACCCGCCCGCGCTGCAGGTCCTCGTCGACATCGCGCAGGAAGTTGGTGAGCTGGAAGGCCTTTCCGAGCGCGGCGGCGTACGGGGCGGCCTCCTCGCGGGGGCCCACGGTGCCGAGCACGGGCAGCATCTGCAGGCCGATCACTTCGGCCGACCCGTGCATGTAACGCTCGAGTGCCTTGCGGTCCGGGTAGTCCGTCACCGCCAGGTCCATCCGCATCGACGCCAGGAAGTCGTCGAACATCTCCCACGGAATGCCGTATTTGCGCGCGGTGTGCACGACGGCCCGCAGCGCGGGATCGTCGCCCGAATCCTGATGCTGGACAAGCTGATTGAACAGCTGCGTGGCCAGCAGCTGCAGCTGCTCGGCCCGCTGCGCGGTGCTCACGCGGTCGTCGAAGCCGTCGAGGATGTCGTCGGCGCGCCGGGCGAACCCGTACAGCGCGTGGACCGCCGGGCGTTGCTCGGGCGCCAGCAGCCTGGTGGCCAGGAAGAACGTCCGGCCGTGCTCGGCGTTGAGCAGCCGGCACTGCTGATAGGCGTCGCGCAGGGTCGGATCGTGCACACCGGCGGCATCGAGTTCGGAGCGCATCACTTCTGCATTCCTTGCTCCTCGCGTGCGCTGGCCTGATCCTCGCGTGCGCGGCCCCCACCGATGTGGGTCGCCGACGGCCCGGTGAGCGGTCCGGTGACCCGGTCGGCGGCCAGTCGACCGGACATCAGCGCGGTCGGAACACCCACCCCGGGCACGGTCGACGAGCCGGCCAGCACCACGTTGTCCACGCCGCGGACGGTGTTGGCGGGGCGGAACGGCCCGGTCTGGCCGAACGTGTGCGCCAGCGCGAACGGGGTGCCCGCCACCATTCCCTGGCGTGCCCAGTCGGCGGGGTTCACCACGTGCAGGAGTTCGGCGTCGACGCCGAGCTGCGGGAGCCGGCCGGCGACCGCGGCCATCATGCTGTCGGCGTACGCGCTTCCGATGCCGTCCCAGTCGACGGTGCCGCGCGCCAGATTCGGTGCGGGCGCCAGCACGTAGAGCAGGTCCCGTCCCGTCGGCGCAAGGGCCGGGTCGCCTGCAGTCGGCCTCGTCACCAGCAGCGAGGGATCGCTCATCACCACCCCGTCGTCGATGATCTCGCGGAACGTCTGTTCCCACGTGTCGCCGAAAAGGATGTGGTGATGCGGCATTTCGCGCTCTGGAGATCGGCAGCCGACGTGGGCGACGACCGCCGACGGCGACGGCCGCAGACCCACCAGCCGGCGTGGCGTGCGGCCGAGCAGCCGGTAGGTGTCGGGCAGCTCGGTGGTGAGCACCACCGCGTCGGCGGGGATTCGTTCGTCGGTGTCGGTCTCCACGGCGCGGACCCGGTCACCGGCCCGGTCGAGGCCGGTCACCTTTGCGCCGTAACGGAATTCGACGCCGGCGTCCACAGCAGCGGCAGCCAGTGCATCCGGAAGAGCCCGCATGCCTCCGCGCGGGAAGTACACGCCCGCGACGGTGTCCATGTAGGCGATCACGGCGTAAACGGCCAGCGCCCGTTGCGGCGGAACACCCGCGTAGAGGGCCTGGAACGTGAAGATCCGGTGCAGCCGGGAGTCATCGATGAACCGTTTCACCATCCGGTCCCACCGACGGAAGCCGCCGAGCGCCGTCAGCCGGGCCAGCTGGGGCGTCAACAGCGACAGCGGAGAGTCGAAGTTCGAGCCGATGAATCCGTCGAACTCGACTTCGTACAACCGGGCCAGCCAGTCACGCAGCTGCAGATAGCCCTGCGCCTCCTGCGGACCGGCGAACCGCTCGACCTCCGCGGCCATCGCGTCGCGGTCACTGCGCACGTCCAACGAGCTGCCGTCGGAGAACAGCGCACGGTAGGCGGGATCGACCGTCTCCAGCTCCAGGCGGTCGGCGGTGGACTCGCCCACCGCCGCGAAGGTGTCGTCGATCAGGTCCGCCATGGTCAAGACCGTCGGGCCGGTGTCGAGCCGGTAGCCGTCGACGTCGAGCCTGCCGACCCGGCCGCCGGGGACGTCGGCGCGTTCCACGACGGTCACCGCGCGGCCACGCCCGGCCAGGTGCAGTGCGGCCGACAGGCCGGCGAGGCCCGCGCCGACGACCACCACGCGGTCGGTGTTGCCCGCTACGGTCCGCATCATGCCGCCCGCTGGGTGCAGGCCGACGCCATGTTGAGCAGCGCGGAATGCACCGCGTCGTCGAGCCGGGCCTCGTCGATCCACCGCGAGGCGCGTCGAAGGCGGTCGGCGATCATCCCTTCGATGTGTTCCACGGCGCCGGTGGCGCTGATCGCGTTGCGCCACCGGGTCACGTCGGTCTCGTCGAGTTCGGCGGCGTTCATCAGCTCGGCCAGCTGGCGCCGCAGCGTCGGGTCGGCCATGTGGTGCGCGGCGACCACCACGCTGGTCGCCTTGTGCTCGACCAGGTCGGCACCGACCGGCTTGCCGGTGATCGCCGGCGAGCCGAAGATGCCCAGCAGGTCGTCGCGCAGTTGGAAGGCCTCACCCACCGCGTCACCGTAGCGGCCCAGCCGCATCAGCAGACGGTCGCCGCAGCCGGCCATCGCAGCGCCTATCTCCAGCGGCCGGCGCACCGTGTAATTCCCCGACTTGCGTCGCGCCACCTCCAGCACCTGATCCAGGGTAGGCAGGCCGCCGACATCATTCACCAAGTCGGCGAATTGGCCGACCGCCAGTTCGCTGCGCATCGCGTCGTATCGGGGCCAGGCCCTGCTCAGCGAGCCGTGGTCGATGCCGCTGTCCCGCAGCATCTGTTCGGCCCAGACCAGGCACAGGTCGCCGAGCAGCACCGCCGCCGATTCCCCGAACCGTTCCGGGGAGCCCGACAACCCGCGGTCGCGGTGCCAGGCCGCGAACTGGACATGAGCCGACGCCCGGCCACGCCGCATCGGTGAGCCGTCCATCACGTCGTCCTGCAGCAGCGCGAACGCGTGCAGCAGTTCCAGGCTGGCCGCGGCGCGCAGCGCGGCGTGGGACGGCTCCGCCGCGCACAACCAGCCGAGGAACATGAACGTCGAGCGCAGGCATTTGCCCGAGCCGACGAAGCCGACCAGCACGTCGGCGGCCACGTCGACTCCTGCGCCCCGCAGGTCGACCGCACAGCGATCCGCGACGAACTCGTCGACCGAGTTGAGGACCGCCTTGCGGAGGTTGCCGCGCCAGACGTCGAACTGGCCCAGGGTCCGGTACGTCATCACCGGCGCCGGGTGAAGCGCAGGCGCAAACAGCCGTCCGTCGACGCCCAACATCCACCCCTTCCCTGACCCACCGGCGGAGTCGCCAGCCTATTTGCGATCTGTCCGTACCCCCAGTCGAGCGGCCCGAACCGGCAGTGATGTCACTATTACGTCATCAAGTCCGAAGCCGTTGAGTGCACCGTCGAGTTCCCGGGACCGGCAAGTCCCGGCGTTCACGCTGTCACCACTGCGCCGCGGTGGCGGCGACCCCTGTTACGTGACGGCCGCCGACGGCGCGATCTGGCGAACTACCCTGATGCGCACCGGACCGGTGACGGCGCGCATCAGCAGGTCGGGACCTCGTACGGTCGGCTGTGAGGCGTGGGGAAGCGGCGCCGCCGAGTTCGCCGACGGGTTTCCCGCGCTGCTGGGCGCCGACGACGACGCGACCGGATTCAGCCCCGCTGAGCCGACGATCGCCGAGGCCCACCGACGGGTGCCCCATCTGCGGCTCGGCCGGACCGGGCGGGTGCTGGAGTCGCTCATCCCGGCCGTGATCGAACAACGCGTGGCCGGTAAGGACGCGTTTCGCGCCTGGCGGCTGCTGGTCACCAGGTACGGCTCGCCCGCACCCGGGCCTGCGCCCGCGCGCATGCGGGTGCCGCCGCCCGCCGACGTGTGGCGGCGCATCCCGTCGTGGGAGTTCCACCTGGCCAACGTCGACCCCGGCAGGGCCAGGACCGTCGTCGGCGTCGCGCAGCGCGCCGACTCGTTGGAGCGGCTCGTCAGCCGCCCGCCCGAGCAGGCGCGCACGGCGCTGACCTCGTTGCCCGGCGTCGGCGTGTGGACTGCCGCCGAGACGGCGCAGCGCGCGTTCGGCGATTCCGACGCGCTGTCGGTCGGTGACTACCACCTGGCCAAGGTGGTCGGTTGGAGCCTGCTGGGCCATCCGATCGACGACGACTCGATGCTGGTCCTGCTGTCGCCGCTGCGTCCGCACCGGCACCGCGCCGTGCGCCTGCTCGAGGTCAGCGGCCTGGCTCGCAACCCGCGGTTCGGCGCGCGTCAGGCGATACCGAATCTGGCCGATTTGTGACGGCTGCGCGCGGGTGATTACCGCTCCGACCGCCCGGGTACCCGGGGCGCGACGGAAGACCATGCGCGAAGGAGCTCATCGATGACGCAGTTCACAGTTCCCGGGATGTCGCAGAAGCAGGGCGACGAGGTCGCCGAAATCTTGCAGAAGGCGCTGAGCCGGTACAACGACCTCCACCTCACACTGAAGCATGTCCACTGGAATGTGGTCGGCCCCAACTTCATCGGCGTGCACGAGATGATCGACCCGCAAGTCGAACTGGTGCGCGGTTACGCCGACGAGGTCGCCGAGCGCATCGCGACACTCGGCAAGTCGCCGCTGGGCACGCCCGGGGCCATCTTGAAAGACCGCACCTGGGACGACTACTCGGTGGAACGCGACACCGTCCAGGCGCATCTGGCCGCACTCGATCTGGTCTACACCGGTGTCATCGAGGACACCCGTAAATCCATCGAGCGCATCGAGGATCTCGACCCGGTGACCGAGGACATCCTGATCGCGCATGCGGCCGAACTCGAGAAGTTCCAGTGGTTCGTGCGCGCTCATCTGGAGAACGCGGGCGGCCAGTTGGCCAGCGCCGGCGCCAAGACGGAGAAGGCCGCCGCGAGCCGGGCCAAGAAGAAGGCACCGGTCAAGTAGTACCGGCAGGGCCTGCGTCGTCGAGGGTGTCGTCGAGGGCGTCGTCGCGCACCGGTTGATCGGCGAGTTCCTCGCCGCCGCCGAACAAGTACGGGTAGGCGAGACCGGCGATCGCGGCGCCGATCAACGGTGCGAGCCAGAACACCCACAGTTGTGCAGGTGCGCCGTCGCCGTTGAAGAACGCGACGCCCGTCGAGCGCGCCGGGTTGACCGATGTGTTCGAGATCGGGATCGAGATCAGGTGGATCAGCGTCAGGGTCAGGCCGATCGACAAGCCCGCGAAACCTTTTGACGCAGGCGCGCGGTCGTCGGTCGAGCCTAGGATCACGAGTAGGAACACACCGGTGAGGATGATCTCGGTGAGCGCGACGGCCAGCAGCGTGTAACCACCCGGCGAGTGTGCGCCGTAGCCGTTGGCGGCCATGTTGCCCGTCGCCTCGAAACCGTCCTTCCCGTTGGCCACCACCAGAATCACCAGCCCGCCGACCAACCCGCCGAGCACCTGGACGACCCAGTATCCGGGCAGCGCCTTCCACTCCACGCGCCGCGCGAGCGCGGCGCCCAACGTCACAGCGGGGTTGAAGTGCCCGCCGGAGATGGTGCCGAACGCATACACGCCGGTCAGCACGGTGAGCCCGAAAGCCAGCGCGACGCCGAGGAATCCGATTCCGAGCGAGACGCCATCAGACGAGGCGAACTTCGCGGCGAACACCGCGCTGCCGCAGCCGCCGAGAACCAACCAGAAGGTGCCGACGAACTCTGCTGCCAGCCGGTGAAGCATGGTCGGTGGGGTCATGCTGTCAGGATGGCACGCATGTCGGCCGTGCGAATGTGTTGTTGCCGAATCGTTCCGGGATAGCAATCAGCGCGAGCGCTGGTCGCCACGGCGCCCGATGGACGCCTCGTCGGGCATCCGTTCGCGAAGGCTGTCGTAGATCGGTGGCGAGCCGATCAGATAGGCCACGAGCACTGCCGCCACGGTTGCGGCCATCATCGGTACGAGCACCTCGGTGGTGGCCGTCATCTCGGTGACGACGACCATACCGGTCACCGGGGCGCGCACGGTCGCGCCGAAGAACGCCGCCATTCCGACCAGCGCCATGGGAATCGCCAGTTGTGTTGCGTCGTAAGGCCATACCGCGTTGAAGCAGCCGACGAACGCTAGTCCCCACAGCGCACCAACGGCCAGCAGCGGCGCGAACAACCCGCCGGGTACGGCGGCCGAATACGAGAGCGGGCCCGCGACGAATCGCACGGCGAGTATTCCGATCACGACGGACAAGACGATGTGCTGGCCGCCGAGGATTCGCTGCGTGAGGTCCTCGCCTCCGCCCACCGCGAGCGGGTAGACGAACATCGCGAACCCGATGACGGCTCCGATGACAGCCGCCTTCGTCAGGGTGGAGATGCGGCGAATCGCTGCGACGTGGTCGAGGAACCACAACACCAACTCGTTGTAGGCCGCGCCCACGCAGCCGGTCAGCAGTCCGAACACCACGAAGAGGGGCAGCCAGGCGAGCGAGGGGGCGGCGACGGGTTCGACGTCGAAGTCGGCGTGGTTGCCCAGCACCAGCCGCGAGCAGCTGACCGCTGCGACCGCCGCGAAAAGTGTTGCCAGCACGGTCTTCAACCGGAACGACCTGGTGACCTCTTCGAGCGTGAACAAGGTGCCGCCGATCGGCGCGTTGAACGCCACCGCCAGGCCTGCCCCGCCCAGTGCCGTCTGCATCATTCTGACCTCGGAGTCGGGCAGCCGAGCACGCCGGGCCGCCTCGGCTCCGATCGCCGCTCCCATGTGCACCGTCGGCCCCTCACGGCCGAGGACGAGCCCCGACCCGATGCTGAGCACACCGCCCAGAAACTTCGCCGGAAGCACGCGAAGAAGCGGTGGTTGGGCGTCGCCCCGGTACACCGCTTCGACATGCTGGATTCCGCTGCCGGCGGCCAACGGCTCCCACCGGACGATCAGCGCGGCCAGGGTGGCGCCTGCCGCAGCCGCGGCCACCGGCACCAGCCAGCCGGGCCCGGGCAGCTTGTGCGCCCAGTCGACGACGTCGATGCGCAGGTCATCGGCTGTCTGCAGGCACCAGCGGAAGGCGGCGCCGACGAAGCCGATGAACACACCCGCCACGATCGCCGTGACGCAGATGTGTATCGAGCCCCGCATGGAGTCGTCGGGCGGGAGTGCTCCTGCCGTCGGCGTCATAAGGCGACGAACTTTACCGGCTCGGATACCCCCATGGGGTATAGTGAAACGCATGGTCCAGGTCGATCACTCGCAGCATCAGAGCCACACGGACCACGCAGCCAACGGCCATGCGGGCCATGGCGGCCGCCATGATCACGTCGCGCAGTTCCGCAGGCTGTTCTGGACCATGCTTGCGCTGGCGGTCCCGACGGTGGCGCTGTCGGGCATGTTCGCGATGATCCTGAACTACCCGGTCCCCGAGTTCGCCGGCGCGCGATGGGTTTCACCGGCACTCGGCACCGTGATGTACATCTGGGGCGGTCGCCCGTTTCTCACCGGCGCGATCAATGAAATACGTTCCCGTGCGCCGGGAATGATGCTGTTGATCGGGTTGGCCATCACGGTGGCGTTCGTCTCGTCGTGGGGCGCCAGTCTCGGCCTGCTCGGCCATCAACTCGATTTCTGGTGGGAATTGGCCCTGCTGATCGTGATCATGCTCCTCGGCCACTGGATCGAGATGCGCTCGCTGGCGCAGACCAGTTCGGCGCTCGACTCACTGGCCACGCTGCTGCCGGACGTCGCCGAACGGGTCGAGGGCCCAGATATCGTCATGGTCGCCCCGTCGCAGCTTCAGGTGGGCGACGTGGTGGTCGTGCGTCCCGGCGGGAGCGTGCCCGCCGACGGCGAGATCATCGACGGCGCGGCCGACATCGACGAATCGATGGTCACCGGGGAGTCCATGCCGGTGCGCCGCTGCGTGGGCGACCGGGTGGTCGCGGGCACCGTCGCAACGGATTCCGGCTTGCGAATCAGGGTCGGCGCCGTCGGCGACGACACCGCGCTGGCGGGCATCGGGCGGTTGGTGACCGAGGCCGCGAACTCGTCGTCGCGGGCCCAGCGGCTGGCCGACAAGGCGGCCGGTTGGCTCTTCTGGTTCGCCCTGGGGGCGGCCGTCGTCACCGCTGCGGTCTGGGCCGTGACCGGCAGCCCGGCGGACGCGGTGATCAGGACCATCACGGTGCTGGTGATCGCGTGCCCGCACGCGCTGGGTCTGGCGATACCGCTGGTGGTGTCCATCGCCACCGAACGCGCGGCCAGGGCGGGCGTGCTCGTCAAGGATCGGCTGGCACTCGAGAGCATGCGCACGGTCGGCACCGTCCTTTTCGACAAGACCGGCACGCTGACGAGGGGCGAGCCGAGCATAACGGCACTCGCCGTGATCGGTAGCCGTAGCGAGGACGAGATGCTGGCGCTGGCGGCGGCCGCCGAGATGGACTCCGAGCATCCGCTGGCCCGTGCAGTCGTGGCCGCAGCGAACCTGCGGGCGCTGAATATACCTGTGTCGACGAACTTTTCGTCGTCACCCGCGGTCGGGGTGAGCGCCTCCGTCGACGGCCGCCGGGTCCGAGTCGGTGGGCCGCGCCTACTGGCCGAGGCGGAGTGCGCGGAGCTGCCCGAGGCGGCGGAATGGCACCGCGAAGGCGCGATCGTGTTGCATGTACTGGTCGACGGATCCGTGGTCGGCGCGCTCAAGTTGGCCGACGAGGTGCGACCGGAGTCGCGTCAGGCCGTCGACGCGCTGCACCGGCTGGGAATTCAGGTCGTGATGATCACCGGGGACGCTGAGCCGGTGGCGCGCGCGGTCGCCGCCGACCTGGGCATCGATCAGGTATACGCAGGGGTGCGGCCCGCCGACAAGGCGGTCATCGTCGCCGAGCTGCAGGCCCAGGGCTCGGGCGGACCGGGGCGGGTCGCGATGGTCGGCGACGGTGTCAACGATGCCCCGGCACTGGCGCAGGCCGACGTCGGCATCGCGATCGGCGCGGGCACGGATGTCGCGATCGCGTCGGCGGGCGTCATCCTGGCCGGCTCCGATCCGCGGGCCGTGCTGTCGGTCATCGAGCTTTCGGCGGCGGCATACCGGAAGATGCAGCAAAACCTATGGTGGGCAGCCGGTTACAACCTCGCTTCGGTGCCGTTGGCGGCCGGCGTGCTAGCGCCGATCGGGTTCGTGATGCCGATGTCGGTCGGCGCGCTGTTGATGTCGGCTTCGACGGTGATCGTCGCGCTCAACGCCCAGTTGCTGCGGCGGCTGAACCTGCGACCTCAGTAGCCGAGCCCGCGCAGCTGCGCGCCCAGCTGCTCGGCGAGTGCCTGCTGGGTACGGATCAGCTCGAGCTGCTGACCGACCTGTGCGCGCAGGGCGTGGATGACGGCCAATTCGGCAGCGGGTGAATCCGGCAGGTGTCCGAGGGTATCCGACGCCGAAGACACCACGTCGAGCGCCGACTGGGAAGCCGCTTTCGCCGCGCTGACCGCGTCGGCGGCCTCCTGCAACCGGTGGCCCAAGTCGGACTCGACCCCAGAGAGGTGGTCCAGCGCCCGGTGGGTGCCATGCGCGAAATCGGCATAGCTGGTCAGCGCGCCGCCGGCCATCTCCGCGGCGTGTTGCTGGCCCGAGCGAATCACGTCGGCCGCGTCGGTCAGACGGTCGGCTGCCGACGCGGCCTCGGCGGGATCGGCGGTGCCGAACAGCGTGTCGGCGCGCGCCAACACGCCACCGGCGTTGCGGACCAGATCGGACATCGGCACGGATCAAGTATCAGCCATCAAGTGACGCGATGAGGTCGTTCAGCGTCGCGGTGTCCGCCTCGGTGGCCTTCTCGCCGGCCTCGACCGCGTTCACCAGCTCGACGGGCAGGCCCGCCGCGTTCGCGGTCTCCGCGGCGGACAGGTTCGCCCGGCGCCGCGCAGCGTAGAGCCGCTGGCCCAGCGTCGCCCCCGGCGCCCCGGCGGCGCGGAACATCAAGTCGTCGTAGCGCCCGCGAACCGAGCGCAGGGCCAGCACCACATCGGCCGTCCCACGGCTGCGCTGGGCCGCGCGGGCCACCACCGACTCGAGCTTGCGCAGGTCGGCGAGGATGACGAGAGCCCGCGCGGCGAAATCCGGGTCTTCGTCGGCGGGCAGCGATTCGATCGCGGCGCCGAGGGTGGTCATCGCCACCTCGACCGTGCCCGCGATCAGCGACGCCGAGCCGTCGTCCACGGGCTGATCCGATACGGCACCGGGCACTGAACCGCCGTACCGTATCGTCGCTATGGTTCCAGCGGGCCATTGCAGGATCTCCTCCAGCTTGGCTCGCGTACGCTCTCTCGGCCAGCTGCGGCCCTTCTCGAACGCAATCAGTGCGCCGGCGTTGATGATCTTGTACTTGGCGAGATTCCGCTGCTTGATGTCCAATTCGCGGCGCCGGGCGGCGACCGCTGCGCCGGCGCGGGCGATGCCCGGATCGCCGGCGTCCTCTTCCACCCGCCCAGTGTAGCCAGTCGGATCCGACGGAAGACGGCCATCCAGCGCGGAGCGGCGAAACCGTAGTAAGTGTTGCGCTGCTACGGAAACAGCGCTACGGTTCTGCCAACGCCACCGAGCGAGAGGAAGTGGTCATGACCGTCATGATCGAGATGCCCGTTTTGGCCGACAACCTGATCGGAGCCTGCACGCAGGATCCCGACCGGTGGATGACCGCCACCGATGACCAGACCAAGGCGGTGTGCCGGGCCTGCCCGCGGCGGTGGCTGTGCGCGAAGGAGGCGTGCGAGATGCCCGGCGCCCAGGGCCTGTGGGCCGGCATTCACATCCCGGAGGGCGGCCGGGGCCGCACCTTTGCGCTCAGGCAACTCCGCTCGCTGGCTGAGCGCGGCGGGCACCCGGCGCACCGCTGAACACCGCAGCCCGCCTGCTCGTCGAGGGGTGAGCGGGCGGGCCTCGCGCCGGACTCTAAGAATCTGGCTAGGTTTGCAGCAAATCACCTACCACGGCGAAAGCTGATTTGAAGGCTCACTTCCGGCACTGACAGCAAATTGAGCCAGTGATCTTCGTCGCATGCCTGTCTGTCCACCGGACCGGGCCCCAGCCGCCCTGTCCACCGAAAACCCAAGGCGGCCAACGTCTTCACTCGTATGATTGTCTGTGGCAGGGGCAGCGTTGCCACGGGGCCGGGTGGTGGGGTTAGGTACAACTAAGTTGGCATGTCAGCAGAGGTTTGTCATATCGTTTTCTCCACTTGTGCGTCAGTGGGATAAGGGTCGTCGTTCAGTGCTGCACGGAGGCACCACCACCGCCATGACCGGCTGACACCGTCGTCGACGGCTGCCAGGTATCTCAGTAGGTGTTGAAGGGCTAGGTGGGAATGGCGCCCGGTGTGCAGGGGCTGTACAACCCCGCGTTCGAACATGACGCGTGTGGCGTTGCCATGGTCGCGGACATGCACGGCCGCCGAAGCCGCGACATCGTCGACAAGGCCATCACGGCCCTGGTCAACCTCGAGCACCGCGGTGCGCAGGGCGCAGAGCCGCACACCGGCGACGGTGCAGGCATCCTGCTGCAGGTGCCCGACTCGTTCCTGCGCGCGGTCGTCGAATTCGACCTGCCCGCACCGGGCAGCTACGCCACCGGCATCGCATTCCTCCCGCAGTCGTCGAAGGACGCCGCCACCGCGTGCGAGTCGGTCGGCAAGATCGCCGAGGCCGAGGGCCTTCACGTGCTGGGCTGGCGCGACGTCCCCACCGACGAGTCGTCGCTCGGTGCACTGGCCCGAGACGCGATGCCGACGTTCCGGCAGGTGTTCATCGCGGGCGCCTCGGGGATGGATCTGGAGCGCCGGGCTTATGTGGTGCGCAAGCGTGCCGAGCACGAGCTTGGGACCAAGGGTCCCGGGCAGGACGGCCCCGGTCGCGAAACCGTCTACTTCCCAAGCCTTTCCGGTCAGACCTTCGTCTACAAGGGCATGCTGACCACCCCGCAGCTGAAGGCGTTCTATCTGGACCTGCAGGACGACCGGCTCACCAGTGCGCTCGGCATCGTGCACTCGCGCTTCTCCACGAACACCTTCCCGTCCTGGCCGTTGGCCCACCCGTTCCGGCGCATCGCCCACAACGGCGAGATCAACACCGTCACCGGCAACGAGAACTGGATGCGGGCCCGCGAAGCGCTGATCAACACCGACCTGTTCGGTGGCACGGACCTGGACAAGGTCACCCCGGTGTGCACTCCCGGCGCGTCGGACACCGCGCGGTTCGACGAGGTTCTCGAACTGCTGCACCTCGGCGGGCGCAGCCTGCCGCACGCCGTGCTGATGATGATTCCGGAGGCCTGGGAGCGCTACGAATCGATGGACCCGGCGCGGCGGGCGTTCTACAAGTACCACGCGTCGCTGATGGAGCCGTGGGACGGACCGGCGTCGGTGTCCTTCACCGACGGCACCGTGATCGGCGCGGTCCTGGACCGCAACGGCCTCCGCCCGTCGCGCATCTGGGTGACCAACGACGGTCTTGTGGTGATGGCCTCCGAGGCTGGTGTGCTCGATCTCGATCCGGCCACCGTGGTGAAGAAGATGCGGCTGCAGCCCGGCCGGATGTTCCTTGTCGACACCGCGCAGGGTCGCATCGTCGACGACGAGGAGATCAAGGCTGAGCTCGCCGCCGAGTACCCGTATCAGGAGTGGCTGGACGCCGGCCTGTTCCACCTCGACGAGCTTCCCGCCGGCGACTACGTGCGCATGCCTCATCACCGGGTTGTGTTGCGCCAGCAGATCTTCGGTTACACCTACGAGGAACTGAACCTGTTGGTCGCGCCGATGGCGGTCAAGGGCGCCGAGCCGTTGGGTTCGATGGGCACCGACACCCCGGTCGCCGTGCTGTCCCAGCGACCGCGGATGCTCTACGACTACTTCCAGCAGCTTTTCGCCCAGGTGACCAATCCGCCGCTCGACGCCATCCGCGAAGAGCTGGTGACGAGCTTGGGGGGCACCGTCGGACCCGAGGGCGACCTGCTCAACCCCGACGCCGAGTCCTGTCGGCAGATCATGTTGCCGCAGCCGATCCTGCGTAACGCCGAGCTGTCGAAATTGATCTGCGTCGATCCCGATCACGAGATCCGCGGCCATAAGCACGGGATGCGCGCCGCGGTGATTCGTTGTCTGTACCCGGTGAACCGCGGCGGCCAGGGTCTCAAGGAGTCCCTCGACAACGTCCGGGCCAAGGTGTCTGCCGCCATCCGTGACGGCGCGCGCATCATCGTGCTGTCCGACCGTGAGTCCGACGAGTCGATGGCGCCGATCCCGTCGCTGCTGAGCGTCGCGGCTGTGCACCACCATCTTGTTCGCGACCGCACCCGTACCAAGGTCGGGCTCGTCGTCGAGGCGGGTGACGCCCGCGAGGTGCACCACATGGCTGCACTGGTCGGCTTCGGCGCCGCCGCGATCAACCCGTACATGGCTTTCGAATCCATCGAGGACATGGTCGACCGCGGCGCCATCACCGGCATCAGCAGTGACACGGCGAAGGCGAACTACGTCAAAGCCGCGGGCAAGGGTGTGCTGAAGGTGATGTCCAAGATGGGCATCTCGACGCTGGCGTCCTACACCGGCGCACAGCTGTTTCAGGCCATCGGCATCAGCCAGCAGCTGCTCGACGAGTACTTCACGGGTCTGACGTGTGCGGTCGGCGGCATCGAGCTCGACGACATCGCCGACGACGTCGCCGCCCGGCATGCACTGGCCTACCTGGACCGGCCCGACGAGTGGGCGCATCGCGAACTCGAGGTCGGTGGCGAATACCAGTGGCGCCGCGAAGGCGAGTACCACCTGTTCAACCCCGACACGGTGTTCAAGCTCCAGCACTCGACGCGCACCGGGCAGTACTCGACCTTCAAGGAGTACACCCAACTCGTCGACGACCAGAGCGAGCGGATGGCGTCGCTGCGCGGCCTGTTGAAGTTCAAGGACGGTGTTCGCGCACCGGTGCCGCTCGACGAGGTCGAGCCCGCGACCGAGATCGTCAAACGGTTCTCGACCGGCGCGATGAGCTACGGCTCGATCTCGGCCGAAGCGCACGAGACGCTGGCGATCGCGATGAACCGGCTCGGCGGCCGGTCCAATTGTGGCGAGGGCGGCGAGGACGTCAAGCGGTTCGACCCTGACGAGAACGGCGACTGGCGCCGCAGCGCGATCAAACAGGTGGCGTCGGCACGGTTCGGCGTGACCAGCCACTACCTGACCAACTGCACCGACATCCAGATCAAGATGGCCCAGGGTGCGAAACCCGGTGAGGGCGGCCAGCTTCCGGGCAACAAGGTCTACCCCTGGGTGGCCGAGGTGCGGCACTCGACTCCGGGTGTCGGCCTGATCTCCCCGCCTCCGCACCACGACATCTACTCGATCGAGGACCTCGCGCAGCTGATCCACGATCTGAAGAACGCCAACCCGCAGGCCCGGGTGCACGTGAAGCTTGGTCAGCGAGAACGGCGTCGGCACCGTTGCCGCGGGCGTGTCGAAGGCGCACGCCGACGTGGTCCTCATCTCCGGCCACGACGGCGGCACCGGCGCCACCCCGCTGACCTCTCAGAAGCACGCGGGCGCGCCGTGGGAACTCGGGCTGGCCGAGACGCAGCAGACGTTGCTGCTCAACGGGTTACGCGACCGCATCGTCGTGCAGGTCGACGGCCAGCTCAAGACCGGGCGCGACGTTGTGATCGCCGCGCTGCTCGGCGCCGAGGAGTTCGGCTTCGCCACCGCACCGCTGGTGGTGACCGGCTGCATCATGATGCGGGTGTGTCACCTCGACACCTGCCCGGTCGGTGTGGCCACGCAGAACCCGGTGCTGCGGCAGCGGTTCACCGGCAAGCCGGAATTCGTGGAGAACTTCTTCATGTTCATCGCCGAAGAAGTGCGGGAAACGATGGCCCAGTTGGGCTTCCGGACCGTCAACGAGATGGTCGGCCAGGTCGGGTCGCTGGACACCACCCAGGCCGCCGAGCACTGGAAGGCCTACAAACTGGACCTGTCGCCGGTTCTGCATGAGCCGGAGTCGGCGTTCATGAACCAGGACCTGTACTGCAGCTCGCGTCAGGACCACGGGCTGGACAAGGCGCTCGACCAGCAGCTGATCGTGATGAGCAGGGAGGCGCTCGACTCCGGCACTCCGGTTCGGTTCTCCACGACGATCGCCAACACCAACCGAACCGTCGGCACCATGCTCGGCCACGAGCTCACCAAAGCCTATGGCGGCCAAGGTCTTCCCGACGGAACCATCGACATCACCTTCGACGGGTCGGCGGGAAACAGTTTCGGTGCGTTCGTGCCTAAGGGCATCACCCTGCGGGTGTACGGCGACGCCAACGACTACGTCGGCAAGGGGTTGTCCGGTGGCCTGTTGGTGGTGCGTCCGTCCGACGATGCCCCCGAGGACTTCGTCGCCGAGGACAACATCATCGCGGGCAACGTGATCCTGTTCGGCGCGACCAGCGGCCAGGCTTTCCTGCGCGGCGTCGTCGGCGAGCGGTTCGCGGTGCGCAACTCCGGTGCGCACGCGGTGGTCGAGGGCGTCGGCGACCACGGCTGCGAGTACATGACCGGCGGCAAGGTCGTCATCCTCGGCGCCACCGGCCGCAACTTCGCGGCGGGCATGTCCGGCGGCGTGGCCTACGTCTACAACGTCGACGGCACCTTCGAGGAGAACCTCAACGCCGAGATGGTCGACCTCGACGCGATGGACGACGAGGACCTCGACTTCCTGCACGGGATCGTCACCGCGCACGTAGATGCCACGGATTCCGCTGTCGGACAGCGCATTCTGGCCGACTGGGACAACGAGGTGGGCAACTTCATCAAGGTGATGCCGCGCGACTTCAAACGGGTGCTGCAGGCCATCGCCGACGCCGAAAAGGCCGGCGAGGATGTCGACACCGCGATCATGGCGGCCGCGAATGCCTGACCCGAGAGGCTTCCTCAAATACACCAAGCGCCAGACCCCGCAGCGGCGGCCGGTCCCGCTGCGACTGCGGGACTGGAACGAGGTCTACGAAGATTTCTCGCACGAGGCGCTGCGCGAGCAGGCGACGCGCTGCATGGACTGCGGTATCCCGTTCTGTCACAACGGCTGTCCGCTGGGAAACCTGATCCCGGAGTGGAACGACCTGGTGCGCAACGACCGCTGGCGCGATGCGATCGAGCGGCTGCACGCCACCAATAACTTTCCCGAGTTCACCGGTCGGCTGTGCCCCGCCCCGTGCGAAGGATCCTGCGTGCTCGGCATCAACCAGGATCCGGTGACCATCAAACAGGTCGAGGTCGAGATCATCGACAACGCTTTCGACGAGGGCTGGGTCGTGCCGCTGCCTCCCGACAAGCCGACGGGTAGGAGCGTGGCCGTCGTCGGGTCGGGTCCGGCCGGGCTGGCCGCCGCCCAGCAGCTCACCCGGGCCGGCCACGCCGTCACGGTGTTCGAGCGCGACGACCGGATCGGCGGGTTGCTGCGCTACGGCATTCCCGAGTTCAAAATGGAGAAGCGCCACATCGATCGGCGGCTCGAGCAGATGGAGGCCGAAGGCACCCGGTTCCGCGCCGGCGTGAACGTCGGCGTCGACATCACCGCAGAGCAACTGCGGTCGGAGTTCGACGCGGTGGTGCTGGCGGGCGGTGCGACCGCATGGCGGGACCTGCCGATCCCGGGCCGCGACTTGGACGGCATCCATCAGGCGATGGAGTTCCTGCCGTGGGCCAACCGGGTTCAACAGGGCGACCCGGTGACCGACGACGACGGGCTGCCCCCGCTGCACGCCAGAGACAAGCGGGTCATCATCATCGGCGGCGGTGACACCGGCGCCGACTGCCTGGGCACCGTGCACCGGCAGGGCGCCAAGAGCGTGCACCAGTTCGAGATCATGCCGCGCCCGCCGGAGGAGCGCGCCGACTCGACTCCGTGGCCGGTCTACCCGCTGATGTTGCGGGTGTCCTCGGCCCACGAGGAGGGCGGCGAACGGGTGTACTCGGTGAACACCGAGGAGTTCATCGGCAGCGACGGCAAGGTCACCGGCTTGCGCGGGCACGAGGTCGAGATGATCGCAGGCAAGTTCGAGAAGGTCGAGGGCACCGACTTCGAGATGGCGGCCGACCTCGTGCTGCTCGCGATGGGTTTCGTCGGCCCGGAGCGGGAAGGCCTGATCAACGACCTGAACGTCGATATCACCGATCGGGGCAACGTCGCACGGGATGCCGATTTCTGCACCTCGGTGCCCGGTGTCTTCGTCGCAGGCGACATGGGCCGGGGTCAGTCCCTGATCGTGTGGGCGATCGCCGAGGGTCGCGCCGCGGCGGCCGGGGTCGACCGCTACCTGATGGGTCAGACGGCACTGCCTGCGCCGATCAAGCCGACCGCGGTTCCTCAGCGCTGAGCGACACGCCCGCCAATGTGCGGCTTTTCGGCTCTCGCGCGCGACAGTAGTGGCGATGAACCTGGACCGGCGCCACTTCCTGCTGGCGCTTTCGGCGGTGACCGTCGGGGCGATGGGCCTGACGCGATGCGGCACGGGTGGGCAACCGCGGGCAACCGAACCCTCTCCGGTCGCCGTCGAGCAACCGCCCGCCCTGCTTCCTCCTCCACCGCCATCGGCCCGGATTCCGCTGCCCGGCGGCGGTGTGCTCGCCAACCTGCCCGGGGACAGCGACCTGCTGGCGCTCACGGTCGACGACGGAGCCGACAGCGAGGTGGTGCGGCTCTATACCGAATTCGCCAGGGACACCGGGATTCGGCTGACGTACTTCGTCAACGGCGCCTACCGGTCCTGGGTCGAGAACCAGTCGCTGTTGCGGCCGCTCGTCGATACCGGCCAGGTTCAGCTCGGCAACCACACCTGGTCGCACCCGGACATGACGAAACTGCCGTTAGCGGCTGTGGCAGAAGAACTTCGGCATAACCACGACTTCCTCTGGAAGACCTACGGCATCGATGCCAGGCCGTACTTCCGTCCGCCCTACGGTCAGCACAACGCACACGTGGACAAGATCTCGGGCGAACTGGGCTACACCGCGACCACGCTGTGGTCGGGCTCGCTGGAGGACCACGTGGTGATTCCGGCGGACACCATCGTTTCGATGGCCGAGAAATACTTCACCGCGGGAACCATCGTGATCGGGCACCTCAACCACGAGCCGGTCACCCACGTCTACGGGCGGCTCGTCGACCTCATCCGCGCGCGCCGGCTGCGCACCGTGACGCTCGACGACGTGTACATGAAGTGAACTCATTTGTCACTCCAGCCTCACCAAAAACATCTGACGATTGTTCGGCGCGCCTCCTTTTGTTTGCCAGTTCAGAAGTATCTAATGACTTGATGAGGACGCTGCGGTAACGTAGTGCCTCGGTCAGCAATTGCTATACCGCAGGAGTGAACGACGTGTACCTCAACCCTCTCTCCCGGTCCCGGATGAGTCGAATTGCCTGGTCACTGCTTCGCCATCCGGTGAGGTGCCGCGAGTACCCGGCAAAGGCCGAGCGCCTCATCACCGCCGACGAACTCGTCCGCTTCGGCTTCTAGCAACCGTTCGGCCGGTCAAAAGGCGACGACGCGCCCCGTCGTGACCGTTCCTTTGCCGGACTGTTATATTGCCGTTACCGTCACTGAGATTTGCTGCCCAGGCCCGAATCCCTGATCGCTTCGGCGAGCGGTTCGAGCACAGCGGGGTCATGCGGCGGTGGCAGGTAGATGATCGCGAGGTCCAGGCCTTCCTGACCCAGTGCATCCGCCTCGTCGACCGCCTTGGCGTAGTCGAGGTCGCTACTCTTTCCGCTCCTCGCGTGCGCGGGCTCCAGTCGGACATGCGCCGACAGCGTGATCTCTTTCGGGTCGCGGCCGATGTCCGCGCAGCGGGCGGCGAGCACGTCGCGCTTGTGGGCGAACTCCTCGGGCGGGCCGCCGACGAAGTTCCAATGGTCGGCGTAGCGCGCGGTGAGTGGCAGCGTGCGCTTCTCGCCGCTACCGCCGATGCAGATCGGCGGGTGAGGCTGCTGCGGGCCTTTCGGCTCGTTGCGCGCATCCTCGAGTTGGTAATACGTGCCGTCGAACGTCGTCGTCTCCTTGCTCAGCAGGCTGGTGAGCACCTCGCACGCTTCCTCGAAGCGGTCGAAGCGCTCCCTGATCGAGCCGAGTTCGATTCCGTACGCGCCCGACTCCTCTTCGTTCCAGCCCGCGCCGATACCCAGCTCAAGTCGGCCGTCGGAGACGATGTCAAGCGCTGCAGCCATATTGGCCAGCACCGCGGGATGCCGGTAGTGGATTCCGGTGACCAGCACGCCGACCCGCAGGCGCTTGGTGGCCTGCGCCAGCGCCGTCAGCGTGGTCCAGCCCTCCAGGCACGGGCCGCTGGAGTCGGAGAAGATCGGATAGAAGTGGTCGAAGGTCCAGCCGGACTCGTAGACGTCGATGTCGTCGGCGGCCTGCCAGACGGCGAGCATGTCGTGCCACGTGGTGTTCTGCGGGGATGTCTTGAAGGCGAATCGCACTACATCGACGTTAGTCCCGATCACCTGGCGGTGTCCTGTCAGTCCGCTTCGCCGACTCCGGCCGTCTATTCGGCTTCGCCGAATTCGTCGAACCAGTAGGCGAGCTTTCCGCGCCTACTGACCGCGCGCAGCCTGCGTTCGGCGGCGGTGCGCGTCTTCGGCGTCGTCACAATGAGCAGTTCGTCGCCCGAGGCGATCCGGGTCTCGGGCTGCGGGACGAAGGTGTGGCCGTCGCGGATGATCAGAGTGATCACGCTGGGGTCGGGCAACCGCAGTTCCAGCACGGTCACGCCGTGCAGCCGCGAGGGCGACTGCACCCTCATCGTCAGGAGTTCCGCCTCCAGGACGTCCAGCGGGGCGGCTTCGACCTGGATCTCGCGGGTGGCCTCCTTCGAGATCAACGCCAGTCGTTGGGCGAGCGTGCGCAAACTGGGTCCCTGCACCAGGGTGAAAACCACCACCAGGATGAACACGATGTTGAGCAGCCGGATCGCATCGGGCACGCCCTCGACGATCGGAAAGGTCGCGAGCACGATCGGAACGGCCCCGCGCAGTCCGGCCCACGACAGGAAGAATCTGCTCCTTCAACGGCACGCGGAACCCGGCCAGGGCGATGACGACCGACACCGGCCGGGCGATCAACAACAGGACCAGACCGATGACGATGGCCGCCACAAGTTCGCCGCCGAGGTCGCTGGGGTCGACAAGTAGACCGAGCAGGACGAACAGCCCGATCTGGGCCAGCCAGCCCAGCCCTTCTGCGAACGATCGGGTGGCTGACCGGTGCGGCAGCCCGGAGTTGGCGAGCACGACTGCGGCCAGATACGCGGCGAGGAACCCGCTGGCGTGTGCGCTGCCCGCCGCGGCGAATGCGACCATGCCGAGGCCGAAGGTCGCGAGCGGATACAGTCCCGATGCGGGAAGTGCGATGCGGCGCAGCGCGATCGAGCCGAGCAGCCCGCAACCGAGCCCGATGGCCGCGCCTGCGCCCAGCTCGTAGACCAACTGACCGAGGGCGTGCACCGGTGACAGTTTCAGCGGTGTCGTGCTGAACATCAGCACGAGGATGACGGCGGGCGCGTCGTTGAATCCCGACTCGGCCTCCAGCAGCCCGGCCACGCGTCTGGGCAGGGGCACGACCCGCAGCACCGAGAACACGGCGGCGGCGTCGGTCGAGGACACGATGGCGCCCAGGAGCAGGGCCAGCTGCCAGTCCATCCCGAGCAGGAGGTGCGCACCTGCGGCCGTGATCGCCATGCTGACCGCGACGCCGACGGTGGCCAGCATTCCCGCGGGCGCCAGCACCCGGCGCACGTCGGAGAACTTCGTCGTGAGACCGCCCTCGATCAAGATGATGGCCAGCGCGATCGTGCCGAGATGGTCGGCCAGCAGGTAGTTCTCGAAATGCAGCCCCAGCCCGTCCTCGCCGACGATGACGCCGACGCCGAGGAACAGCAGCAGGCTGGGCAGGCCGACCGTGGTGGCCGCGCGGGTGGCCACGATGCTGGCCAGCAACACCAGCCCGCCGGCCAGCAGGATGAGATACAGCTGCTGCAACGTCATTTCATCCCGCAGTTAACCAGTCCGGCGGCGCATGGGTCAGTATGACGTTGTGTTCCGAATCCGACGGCGGTCCGATCCGTCGTCCCACCGCGCCGACGACCGCCAGACGATGCGCATCGGCATCGCCGGGGCGGGCGCGATCGGGCGGTCCGTCGCGCTGGAACTGCTGGCCTACGGTCACAAGATCCTGTTGATCGAGCAGGACGTCCGCCACTACGAACCGCACACGGTTCCCGGCGCGGACTGGCTGCTGGCCGACGCCTGCGAGTTGGTCAAGCTCGAAGAGGCCGGCATGCAACTGTGCGATGTCGTGATCGCGGCGACCGGCGACGACAAGGTGAACCTGACAACCTCACTGCTGGCCAAGACCGAGTTCGGGGTGTCGCGGGTGGTGGCCCGGGTCAACGATGCCCGCAACGAATGGCTGTTCACCGAGGCGTGGGGCGTCGACGTCGCGGTGTCAGCGCCCCGCGCGCTCGTCGCGGCCATCGAGGGCGCCATCGACATCGGTCACCTGGTGCGCTTGATGGAGCTGCGCCAGGGCCAGGTGAGTCTGGCCAAATTGAAACTGCCCGCCAACGATCCGATGGTGGGGCAGCGGGTGCGCGACGTCGCCCTGCCGGAGAACTCCGTGCTGGCGATCGTCGTCCGGGACAGCGGGGTGATCCTGCCGCAACCCGACGATGTGCTGCTCGCCGGCGACGAAGTGTTGTTCTTCGCAGGCGGCGCGCTCGAGGATCAGGTGCGTGCCCTCGTCCACGGGGCGACGAAGCCGCTTCGGGGGTGATGAGTTTCGTCCCCCGCCCCGGTCGGTACAGATGATCGATCTCACTTCCGCCTGCCGATGCGCCGGAGATGGCCCGCATCGTCGCGATGAGCGGGCGTGACCCCGACTGGCGGGTGGGCTGAGCGGGCACACTGGAGTCATGGACCCGGCCGTCGCACTGCGTCAGATTGCGTATTACAAGGACCGCGCGCGGGAGGATCCGCGCCGGGTGATGGCCTACCGCAACGCCGCCGACATCGTCGAGGCGCTCACCGACGGCGACCGCGACCGGCACGGCGCCGCGAACAGCTGGCAGTCGTTGCCCGGCATCGGCCCGAAGACGGCGAAGGTGATCGCGCAGGCGTGGGCGGGCCGTGATCCGGATGTGCTCGTCGAATTGCGTTCCGCCGCAAAGGATCTGGGTGGCGGCGAGGTGAGGGCGGCGTTGCGCGGGGACCTGCACGTACACTCCAACTGGTCGGACGGGTCGGCCCCGATCGAGGAGATGATGCTGGCGGCAAGGGATCTGGGCCACGAGTATTGTGCGCTGACCGACCATTCGCCGCGGCTGACGATCGCCAACGGCCTGTCGCCGGAGCGGCTGCGCAAGCAGCTCGACGTGATCGACGAACTGCGGGAAACCGTTGCGCCGATGCGCATCCTCACCGGTATCGAAGTCGACATCCTCGAGGACGGGTCGCTCGATCAGGAGCCCGAACTTCTCGAACGGCTCGACGTCGTGGTGGCCAGCGTGCATTCCAAGCTGAAGATGGATGCTTCCGCCATGACCCGGCGGATGGTCAAGGCGGTGGAGAACCCCCACGCCGACGTGCTCGGCCACTGCACCGGTCGGCTGGTGACCGGCGGCCGGGGGATGCGGCCGGAGTCGAAGTTCGATGCGGAGGCGGTGTTCACAGCATGCCGGGACAACGGCACAGCGGTGGAGATCAACTCGCGGCCCGAGCGCCGCGACCCGCCGACACGCCTGCTGAACCTCGCGCGCGACATCGGCTGCCTGTTCTCGATCGACACCGACTCGCACGCGCCTGGGCAGCTGGACTTCCTCGGCTACGGCGCACAACGGGCGCTGGACGCCGAGGTGCCGGTGGACCGGATCGTCAACACCTGGAGTGCCGACCGGCTGCTCGAATGGACGACCTCGTAGCGTGAGAGCGTGCATCTAGGCATCGACACCAGGTTGACACTGCTGGCGGCCGGGCTGATCTTCCTGCTGGCACTGGCGCTCGGGATCTGGAAGTACCGGCAGATGGCCACCTCGGAGAGCCATCTGGCGCACCCCTACGTGGACATCGCGCACCGGGCCGCGCTCCTCTATTCGTTCGCGACACTGCTGATCGCCGCGTTCGTCGAGTTGAGTGGCTGGCCTACCTGGGTGAACCTGACGGCCGCCATGGTGGTCGTGGCGTTCTTCGTCATCGCGATCGTCACCTACATCAGCCACGGCGTGAGGCGCGACACCACCAATCAGTTCGCGGATCCCGCCCCCGGAGTGCACGCGGGCATGCTGGCCCTGATCGTGGCCGAGATCGGCGGCTTCGCCGTTCTGCTCGCGGGATTCGTTGCCGCACAGCTTCTTTAGTCGGGCAGGTGCGGCATCTCCAGACCGGGGTCTCGGCCGACGAGGACGCCGCGCGTGACCGCGGTGTTGCCGTAACGCCTGCGCACTTCGTCGACGGCGCCGTCCAACGCGACCGCGTCGGCGCTTTCGGAGAACGGCAGCTCCAACTGCTGAGCGCCATCGCGGTCGATGTTGCACACGGCGAAACCGACGAGCGTCAACCCGCGCTCGGCGATCAGCGGCGCCGCGGCGGCGACGAGGTCGCGCGCGGTCTCGAGGACGACGTCAGTGGACGCCGTCGCCCGCGGCATGGTGTGCGACCGCGTTGCGCGGCCGAAGTCGTCGAACCGTAACCGCAACACCACTGTTCGGCCGGTGCGCCCCGCCGTGCGCATCCTGCGGGTGATCCGGTCCACCAGGTTGATCACGACGGCGTCTACCTCCGCCGCCGACATCGAATTGCCCCGCCGGCCCAGGGCGCGTTGCGCGCCGACCGAGCGCCGACGCACCCCCGTCACGACGCGGCGCCGGTCGATGTTGCGGGACAACGCGAACAGCCGGCCACCCATCGCGCCGCCGACCAGCGACGACAGCGTGGACTCGGTGAGTTCGGCGACGTCGGCAACCGTTTCGATGCCGTGTGCATGCAGCTTCTCGGCCGTCTTCGCGCCGACTCCCCAGAGCCGGCGCACCGGCAACGGGTGCAGGAACTCCAGTTCGCGGTCGGGCGGGACGAGCAGGAGCCCGTCCGGCTTGCCCTCCTGGCTGGCCACCTTGGCGAGGAATTTGGTGCGGGCGATGCCGACGGTGATCGGCAGGCCCACACGGTCGCGGACCGCCGCTCGCAGCCGCGCGGCGATCTCCACCGGAGTGCCCGACACCCGGCGCAGTCCGGACACGTCGAGGAAGGCCTCGTCCACCGACAGGGGCTCGACGATCGGCGTGGTGTCGTGGAAGACGTCGAACACCGCGTCGCTGGCCTCGGAGTACGCCTTCATCCGTGGCGGCACGACGAGCGCGTGCGGGCACAGCCGGTGGGCCTGGCGGCCGCCCATCGCGGTGCGCACGCCGTAGGCCTTCGCCTCGTAGCTGGCCGCGAGGACGACGCCGCCGCCGACGATCACCGGCCTGCCGCGCAGCGCGGGATCGTCACGTTGCTCGACCGAGGCGTAGAAGGAGTCGAGATCAGCATGCAGGATGCTGGCGTCCACGAACACATGTTCGCATCCGCCGCCGACGAGTCAGGGTGTCGTGCCGTAGATGCTGTTCACCCAGATGTGAGCGAGCGTGTCGACGATGCGTTCGCGCGCCACCGAGTCGCCCTCGACCGCATGGGCGGCGAACATCGTCCGTTCGTTCATCAAGTTGAGCGCGATCGCGAGATCCCGGGCGGGGATGGTCACCGGGGCTGCGCCGCGGTCGCGTTCGGCCTGGATCGAATCGGCGGTGTAGTTGATCCACTTGTGCATGAACGTCGACCACATCGACTGCACCTCGGAGTTCGTCGGCCGAGCGGCCGACCCCGCGAGCATGACCGCGCGATGTTCGCTGAACGACTCGAACAAGGCGTTGATCGCGCGCCACACCCCGGCCGGATCGACTGCGGTGTCCATCGGGCCGAGGGCGACGTCAGCCCGTTCGTCGGCCTCCGCGATGATTCGATCGAGCAGAGTCAGCAGCACCGCCTCTTTGGACGGGTAGTAGAAGTAGAACGTCGGCCGCGAGATCCCGGCTCCCTTGGCCAGGTCGTCGACCGAGATCTCAGCGAGCGGACGCACCTCCAGGAGGCGCTCGGCGGTCTCGAGGATAGCCACTTCACGGTCGTCGCCGGACGGCCGGCCCGCACGCCGGCCGCGGGCGGCACGCGGGTGGCTGGCGGTTGTCACCTGCCTGACTTTACACGGTGTCGATAATCTCGACACGCTGTTGACTAATTCGACACCGCGTTGATAGCTTTACATCATGACTGAATTTGTCGACGTTGTCATCGTCGGAGCCGGCATTTCCGGAATCAGCGCCGCCTGGCACCTGCAGAACCGCTGCCCGGACAAGAGCTACGTCATCTTGGAGCGCCGCGAGAACCTCGGCGGCACCTGGGACCTGTTCAAGTACCCGGGCCTGCGCTCGGACTCCGACATGTACACCCTCGGGTTCCGCTTCAAGCCCTATACCGACGAGCTGGCGATCGCCGAGGGGTCCTCGATTCTCAACTACTTGAAGGAAGCCGCCGCCGAGAACGGCATCGACAAGCACATGCGGCTCGGCCAGACCGTGGTGGCCGCTGACTGGTCGGACCCCGACAATCGCTGGACGCTGCGCATCGAGAGCGATGGGCAGCAGCGCGAGATCAGCTGTGCGTTCCTGTTCGGTTGCACCGGCTACTACAACTACGACGAGGGCTACTCGCCCGACTTCCCGGGCGCCGAAGACTTCGACGGCACGATCGTGCACCCGCAGCACTGGCCGGAGGACATCGACTACCAGGGCAAGAAGATCGTCGTGATCGGCAGCGGCGCCACCGCGATCACCCTGATCCCGGCGCTCATCCGGTCGGGATCCGGTCACGTGACCATGCTGCAGCGCACACCCACTTACGTCGCCGGGATGCCCGACAAGGATCCGTTCGCCGCGAAAGCCAACAGGCTGCTTCCGGAGAAGGCGGCGTACACGGCGATCCGCTGGAAGGCCATCATCCAGGCGACGGTGCAGTATCAGATCGCCAGGAGATTCCCGAACACCTTCAAAAGCGCTCTGCGCAAGATGGGTGAGCGCAGGCTGCCCGAGGGCTTCGATTGGGACAAGCACTTCACCCCGAGTTACAAGCCGTGGGACCAGCGTGTGTGCCTGGCCCCCAACGGCGACATCTTCAAGGAGATCCGCAAGGGTCACGCCGACGTCGTCACCGACACCATCGAACGGTTCACCAAGACTGGCATCAAGCTGACCTCGGGCGAAGAACTGCAAGCCGACATCATCGTCACCGCAACGGGTTTGAACATGCAGCTGCTCGGTGGCCTCGAGCCGACCAAGAACGGCCAGACCATCGACCTCACCTCGCTGATGACGTACAAGGGCCTGATGTTCTCCGGCATCCCGAACTTCGCGATGACGTTCGGATACACCAATTCGTCGTGGACGCTGAAGGCAGACCTGGTCTCCGAGTTCGTCTGCCGGCTGCTGAACTACATGGACGACAACGGCTTCGACCGTGTCGAACCCCAGCACCCCGGCGACGCTGTCGAGGAGCTGCCGTTCATGGACTTCTCTCCAGGCTATTTCAAACGCTCGGAGCACCTGCTGCCGAAGTCCGGGTCACGGGCACCGTGGCGGCTCAAGCAGAACTACCTCTTCGACATGCGGATGATCCGCCACGGCAAGGTCGACGAAGAGTCCCTGCTGTTCACCAAACACCGTGTGCCTGCGGAGGTCTCGGCCTAAGCCGCCGATCCTCTCAGTCTCCAGCCACGACGACGATCCCGTCATCGTCGCTGTAGGCGATGTCGCCGGGCGTGAACGTGACGCCGCCGAACGCCACGTTCACGTCGCGCTGCCCGTCGCCGGTCTTGCCGCTCTTTCGCGGGTTGGTGCCCAGCGCCTTCACTCCGATGTCGAGGGTGCGCAGCGTCGAGGCGTCGCGGACGGCGCCGTTGATGATCAGGCCCACCCAGCCGTTGTCCACACCGAGGCCGGCGATCACGTCGCCGACGAGGGCCGCGTGCAGCGACCCGCCGCCGTCGATCACCAGCACTCCGCCGTTACCCGGTTCGGAGAGCACCGATTTCAGCAGTGCGTTGTCCTGGAAGCACTTAACCGTCGTGATAGGACCGGCGAACTGCGTGCGGCCACCGAACTGGCGCAACTGCAGATCGCAGCTTCGGACGTCGGGCCCGATCTCGTCGACGAGGTCAGCGGTGGGGCGCGGTTCGATGCTCACCCGTCGATGCTAGCGATCGGACCAGTGAGCAGTTTCGGATCGATGTTAGCCAGCGCGCATGTGACTGCCTCGTCCATGCTCATGGCGGCGCCGGCGTAACGCCAGTTCGCGCCGCTTCTCGGCGCCCAGAGCGGCGCTGACGATCTTGCTGGTCTCACGGAGCGCTTCGAGGACGAAGTTCCCCTGCGGACGATTGCGGAGTCCGACGCTTCTCGTGTGACATCGGATCGGACTGTGCAAAGGCGTCGTAGGCGGCTCCCTGGAGAAGGCCCGCGACCTCCGGTCTAGTCTCGGCGAACGCACGAGCGCACTCCGCGAGCGTGGTAGCGACCTGCGACGGTGCGAGAGCCCACCGGGTCCCCGCGAACGAACGGCCCGCCAACGCGAGCGTCAGCTCCCAATCTCGAAGCCGACCCGACACCATGCAGGCAGTGAGGAATCCGATCGTGAGTTCCTCCCCGGAAACGCTCGAGCGCTCGACGCTCTCCCGCAGAGCGCTCTGGCGCGCCCAGAATCGCGCTCGGCGATCGCCAGCGCCAGCGAATTGAGGCTCGACACGATCGCCGCGGCCATGCCCGAGCGTCCGCGCAAGCCCGACGGCCTCCTCGGCCTTCGAGACCATTCGTTTGCCTTGCTGCCTCCCAATAGATCGGTGTTCACGCTGTACGACAGCAGCATGGCGGCGATGCCGGGATAGCCTTCGCTGTTTGCGATTTCAGCTGCCTGCGCATAGCAAGCCGAGCCTTCCGCGTATGCGCCAGACCATAGCAGAGCGGCAGCCTGAAGGATCCATATGTCCATCTCGATGCGGGGGCCGGGGAGCGGCGTCGTGAGCTTTGCTTCGGCTTCGGCTGCCTGCCGGCAGAGGTCGTGTCCGCTGTCGTAGTCGCCGTCGTATACCGATTGATGCGCCGCGACAACGAGAACGCGCGCGTACTCCGGCTCGTTCTTGGCTCCAGGTAGAGCGAGCACTCGAAATGCCGGTGCTAGTAGCACCTCTCCCATCGGGTAGCCAGACATCGCTTGGCGATGTGGGTGGCTTGCGACGAGTTTCACCGCCAGTGCCGCATTGTCGGCGTCGATCGCGAAAGTCAAAGCCGCCCGGATGTTTTCGCGCTCCACGTTAATCTGTCGAACCCACGTCAATTGTTCCGGCCCGTACGAATTTTCGGCCGAAAGGGCGGATAGGTCCGCATAGTAGTTTGCGTGCTCGGTGAGCATCGCGTCGGTCTCATGGCAGTCGGCGAGACGCTGCTCGCCGTACTGCCGGATCGTCTCCAGGAGGCGATAGCGGGTTCCATCGACCCGGTCTTCAGCGACGACAAGCGACCGGGAAACCAAACCCGTCACTAGGTCTAACACCGCGTCGCGGTCTACCGGGTCATCGCCGCAAATTTCCTCGATGGCATCGAGCGTGCATCCACTGGAGAACACCGACATGCGCGCGAGTAGCCGCTGCTCGGCCGGATCGAGTAATTCGTAGGACCAGTCGATCGCTGCGCGAAGTGTTGCGTGGCGTTCAACTGCGCCCCGTCTGCCGCCCGCGAGCACCTGAAATCGGCGATCCAATCGCCGAAGGAGCTCGTCGGGGCTCAACGCGATGACCCGGGCGGCAGCGAGTTCGATCGCCAGTGGTACCCCGTCGAGCCGTCGGCAGATCTCCACAACCGCAACGGCGTTGTCGTTCCTGAGTTGGAAGTCGGCTTTCACCCGCTGCGCACGTTCGACGAACAATCTGACCGCGTCAGTCTGCAAGAGTCGCCCGGTTTGTTCGCCTGACTTACCAACATCCAGGGGCGGAAGGGCGATCAGTTGCTCACCATCGACTGCCATGCCTTCACGGCTGGTGGCCAGCACCGCGACACCGGGGCACGCACGTTCGATAGCGCTCACGAGTTCTGCGGTCGCGCCGAGTACGTGCTCGCAGTTGTCCAGCACGAGAAGGACCTTCTTGTGAGCGAGCATCTCGACCAGCGACTCCGTGAGCGACGGACCGGTTCGGTTGTGGCCGAACACAGCCGCCACGGCATCCGGGACACCGTCAGGGTCCCGGATTGGCGCCAATTCAATCAGCCACGCGCCGTCGCGATATTCAGGCAGAAGGTCTGCGGCGACCTGAAGTGACAGCCGGGTCTTGCCGACACCACCGACTCCGGTGATCGTCACGATCCGAGAATTTCTCATTGCCGCAATGACCTTCGCGACTTCGTCGTGTCGCCCGATGAACGAGCTCACTTGGGCGGGCAGATTGCCGGGGAAGGAATCCAGGGTCCGCAGCGGGGGAAATTCGTCAACCTGTCCGGTGTAGCTCAACTGAAATACACGCAGCGGGTGACCGAGGTCGCGCAGTCGGTGCTCGCCGAGATCCGTCAACCGTGAACCGGCGGGAAGCCCCTCGTGCACAAGCGATTCCGTCGCGCCGGATACGACGATCTGCCCACCGTGCGCCGCCGTCATCAACCTCGCCGCCCGATTCACCGGCTGGCTCACGTAGTTGTTGTCATTGACGACGACCGCTTCGTCAGTGTGCAGCCCGATGCGCGCCCGCAGCGGATCGCCGGTGGCCCAATCTTCTTGGGCCAGCGCGGCCTGGAAGTCGACTGCCGCAGCCACAGCGTCTCGCGCTGTCGAGAACGACGCAGCCATGCCGTCGCCCATCCGCGAAAAGATGAAGCCCTGATTCGCGGCGATGATCTTCTCGAGCAATTCGTCGTGGCGGACCATGGCTGCCTTCATCGCCTCGGGGTCCTGCTCCCAGATGCGAGTGGACCCTTCGAGGTCGGTAAGCAGAAACGTCACCGTGCCCGACGGCGGGTTCCCCACCATGGGCCTCAAACTAACCGCGAAGCGCGTTAGGAAATCAGGCTTTCGACAACAATGTCGTGCACGAACTGCGCCAAACCGGGCTCGACGTCGTCGTAGTAGCGCTGGAAGCGCTCGTCGGTCAGATACATCTGCACCAGGCATCGGTGCATTTCGTCGCCACACTCGTAGAACTGCTCGATCGACGCCCGGTGCCGCGCCGCCAACTCGTCGGCGTGCGGCGAACCCGGCGCGACCCCACTGCGCTTCGCCGCCGCCAGCGCGGTGAGCAGCGCGTCGGCGTCGGCCTTGATCCGCACCCAGTCCTCCCGGGTGAAGCCGGCCGTGCGCCGCTGCGACTCCTGCCACGCGTCGGTATCGCCCCAGCGCTTCGACGCCTCGGCGGCGTACTCCTCGCTGTGCGCGGCGGTGCCGAAGATCTCGACCTGTTCCTCCGCCGAGAGCTGGATTCCTCTGCGGTGCGCGTTCATCAGTTCCTCCACGGCTTTGACGGTGTTGCGGAGCCGGTCGGCCTGCTCGCTCAGCAACTCGTGCTGACGGCGCAGATGGGCGACGACATCGGCATCGGGGACGTCGAGCAGCGTGGCGATCTCGTCGAGCGGAAGCCCGACGGCCCGGTAGACGAGTACCAGGTGCAGCCGTTCGACGTCGGCGCCGCGGTAGCCGGCCGGGGTACGGACGCTGGGCACCACGAGACCGATGTGGTCGTAGTGATGAAGGGTGCGCACGGAGACGCCCGTAAGGGCGGCTACCGCGCCGACGGTCCTGGCGTCCATGCCGCCACTATCGACCCTGACGTCACGTGAGGGTCAAGTAGCCGGTCAGTCGTCGCCGTGGCGGCGTGCCACCAGGACGATCAGGATGGCTAGCACACCCGCCGCGATCGCTGCGGCGAGCGGGATACGTGACTGCTCTGGGCCCACCAGTGGCACCAGGCCCGACGCCGCGGTTGGCGTCTGCGCTGCTGCAACGGTTGATTTCGCTTCTGCCGCCGCCACTTTCGCTGCGTCTGCGACGTTACGGTCACCGTTGGTGTCGGCCAGCTTCGAGATCGTCGGCGATGGCGCCGTCGGCGGCGCCGTCTTCGCAGGCGGGGCCTTCTTGGCGGCCTTCTTCGCGGGCGCGGCTTTCTTGGCGGCCTTCGCGGGCGTCGTCTTCGGCACCTTCGCAGGTGCCTTCTTGGCGGGTTTGGCGGGCGCCTTCTTCGCCGCGGGCGGCGGTGGGGGTGGCGGTGTCGGCGCAGGCGGTGGGACGTCGGGATTCTCGTCGGGTCGATCCTGCTGGTCGGCCATCAGGCTGCTCCTTTGCAGTGTCTCGTCCTCAATCATTCAACCCTAACCGGTGACCGACAGCGCGGCGGCCATGGTCAGGGCGACCGCCATGACCGCCAGCTCGGTGAGCGACCGGGACCGCGACACGTAGGCGGTGACGTGGTGCGACCGTGCCGCGGGGAGCCAGCGGGCCCGGTTACGCCAGGCCAGCATCATCAGCACGACCGTGAGGACGACCTTGGTCAGCAAAATGCGGCCGTAACCCGTGGCGAACAACTGCGACGCCGAATCCACCGCAACGACCGCGCCCGTCACCCCGCCCGCCAGCAACGCGATCACGCAGCCCAGCGACAGCTCGGAGAACCGCGGCAGCAGGCGTGCCCACTGACCGCGGTGTTCGACGGTCAACACCAATGCTGCGAGCGTGCCGCACCACGTCGCGGCGGCAAGGACGTGAATGGCAATCGCGATGACGCCCCACCCGCTGCCCGACACGTGACCGCCGATCGTGCGCGCGACAAGCCCGACCGCCGAGATCCCGGCGACGGCGACCACTATGGGCCGCCTCGCCGGTGCGACGAGCGCGACCACGAGCGCCAGCCCTGCCGCCGCAATACTGAAGAGGCCGGACCGCCCGCCCGACGTCACCCACGCGAACTCCGCCGTCGTACCCAGGCCGATCCGGTTCACCGGAGTCGCGGCCGCGGCTGCGGCGCCCACCATGATGCGACACGCTCGGCGAACAGCCAGCCGCCTGCCGCCCAGGCCACCACTCGGCCCGCTCGGGCAGACAACTCGGTCCCGATGCCTGCCGGTGTCCAGCATCGGCGCCAACGCGAGGCCGAGGGTGACCGCGGCCGCACAGTCGGCCAGCGCGCGCGCCACGGTTGCCGCGGGGGTAGCCTGCGGAAAGCTCAATGCCCACGCCGCTGCCGAGCCGGCAAGCACGACGGCGACACCGCCGACGACCGCCCCGCGGGTACTCACGCCTTTCGTCGCGCTGCCCACAGGATCCCGCCGCCGACGATCAATACGCCCGCCACCAGGAACGGCCACACCGCAATCCCGTCGTGCGAGGCACCGGCAGGCGCGGAGGCCGACGGGCCCGGTGTGCCATCGGCTGCCACCGTGAGCCGGAACGACCACGAGCCCGACACCGGGTGGCCGTCGGCCGACGTCACCCGGTAGTTCGCGGTGTAGGTGCCGGCAGGGCCGAGTGGACGCACTCCGACAGCCACCACCGCGCCCTGCACCTGCGGGTCGCCGGACGACCACAGGTTGCCGTCGGGACCGACCACGCTCATTGCGGCGAACTCGGGCTGCAACTGCTCGTTGAAGGTCGCGCTGACCCGCTGGGGTCCGTGCGCCAGCGCGGCGTTGTCGGCGGGATCGGTCGCGATGCGGACCGTGTGCGCGGAGGCGACCGGCGCGCCGATCAGCGCCGGCCCCGCCATCAGGGCGGCGATGAACGCGAGTCGGACCGACCGGATCACGTCCGTCTCCGTCCGATCGCCGCAGCACCAACGCCCACCGCGGCCAGCGTCACGGCACCACCGGCGAGCCAGCGTGCCGTGTTGTCCGCCCCCGCCGCGGCCTGCGCCGTCATCTCACGGTCTGCCGTCTCCGACGGGGCGGCGCCGGTCAAGCTCACCACCGGTGCCGGGTGTTCCGGCTCGCCGCCGCCGGGCAGCGGCGCCTGGTCCCAAGCCACCACCGTGCCGTCGGAATACGTCTGAGTGGCCGGGAATTCGACGCTGTCGCCGCGCGGCAGCTTCACCGACACCCGGAACAGGGCGAACTGGTCAGAGGAGATGCCCGTCGTCGGGTCGGCCGTCCACGTGACCGATCGGACGGTTCCCGCCGCCCGGTCCAGCGTGGCGGTCCAGCCCGGCATGACCTCGGTCCGCGCTGATGCAACATCGGGCAGCTTCACCAATTTTGTTGTCAGCGAACCGCTTTCGGATTCGCCAGGTACCCGAAACGTCACCACGGAGGTGGCGCCCGGGTGCGGGGGCGTCGGCGTCGGCGTAGACGTGGGCCCATGCGGGCCCGGCGCAGACCAGCCCGAGCGAGAGGGCCGCTCCGGTGCCGGCAACGGTGCTGATGGCGCGCATGGGCGCGCTGGAAGGGCGGTGCATTCGGTTGTCACTTTCTTCGGTGTCGGGGGATTGGCCGGTCAGCGTGAGCAGCTGACCGGCGGGCCCCGGTGTGACACCGATGCGGCGAGCAGAAGCGCCGAACGCAGTGGCTGATCGGCGGCGGCGACCGCGACCCGCGCCGACGGTATCGGCGCCACGACGGCGCGCGTGGCCACCTGCAGCACGCGGGACACCACCCGGCACAGCCGCTCGCCCGCGGCGATCAGGACCGCACCGCCGAACACCGCCAGCACGTGCGCGACGAGCATGCCTGCCGCAGGCGACGTCGGCATGCCGTTGGTGGCCGGCGACGGCGAGCATCACGTGCCCGACGAGCTGGCCGGTTGCGAGCAGGCCGACGAGCACACGCACGTCGGCGGTGCGGGGAATCGTCGTGGCCAGCCCGCCGACCGTCGCGGCGAGCACGACCAGCAACACGACCGCGTCGCCCGACGGAGCGGCGCCGTCGGCTGCGCCGTGGGCAGCCACCGCCAGCGCCGCGGTCAGCAGCCCCGCGGCGATGCCCCGCAGCAGGGCGGCGACGGTCGCCGGCGCGGCGGTCACGGCCCGGTCAGGCCACGCCGAGGCGGGCCATCAGGTCGGCCTCGATGCCGTCGAGCTGCCTACTGATCGACTCGTGGGAGCTTCGCCGGTTGGCGGTCGGCATGTTCTCGGCGGCGGTCACGGCCGCCGACAGGTCGGTCAGGCGATCGGTCATGGCGGTGACGAACTGCTTGGTCTCGGAGTCCTTCGGCTTCTTCTCGGCCACCTGGCGCAGCGTGTGCTCGGCGCCCGCGATGCGGGCCGACAGCTGGGCGCCATGGCCGGAGAACTGGCCGAGCTGGCTCAGCGGCACTCCGAGCCGGTCCGCCCTGCGCTGGTCGAGGAAGCCACGGGCGGCCATCGCGGCGCGGTAGGCGAGCGGCACTGCGATCGGCGCCAGCAGTCGCGTGATGGTCAGCGTTCGGCGAATCCGCGACGGAGACAACAGCTTGCCCTCGCGAACCGCCTTGAGCTCCGCCTCAGCAACCTTGAGCGCATTGCGATCGCTCTGCCGCTGGGCGCGCAGTTGCGCCTTGAGGGCCTTGGTCTCGGCTCGGTGGGCGGCCTTCATGCGACGGTTCTCGTTCTTCGCCGCAAGCCTGGCTTCCAGCTTCGCCTTCGCCTTAATGGCACGGGCCTCCGCTCGCCGAGTAGCGCGGCTTTTCCGTCGCGTGAACAGGCCCATCCCGGCCGCCTTCCGGTCATCTCGTCGGCATTTCGGCCAATCGTGTCTGCGATGGCGCAGCACCACACTATCGCCCGTGGCCGAGTCGTCGGCGCCGCGTCCCGCTCCGCGGGCTGTTCGGTCTACTAGCAAACGCCGCCGACGGACTGTGCGACAATCGGCACACCCGTCAAACCGGTGCGGACGACGTTCGGAGAGGTGGTGACCGAGTGGCTTCCCACCTGCGTGCGGCCACGTCGGCCTGCCTCGTGGCTTCCGGGCTGCTCATCGGTGGTGCCGGCGGCGCGATCGCGCTCGCGGACCCCGGCCAGGGCCACGGCCGCAACGACGACCGCAACGACGACGACTCGATCGGCGGCGTCGTTCGCCGCGCATTCGAACTGGACGACGGCAACGGCCTGGAGGCGCCCGGACAACGGCAGCCACCGGATACCCGGTGGGGCAACGGTCGGGCCAGCGAACCCGGCGACACGGGATCGACGCAAACGAATTCGCCGACCAAGTCCTCCACTCCGTGCCCCGAACCGACCAAGCCGACCGAGCCGCCGACCGCCGGGGGATCCCGCCCCGACGCCCCCGCAGAGCGGCGGCGGAGGAGGTGGGGGCGGTGGCGGGATCGTCTCGCTGCCGCGCTTCAAGCCGCCTGCGGTGCCGGGGATGCAGCTTCCCGACGAACTGAAGCCGGGCCCGCCCGGCTCTCCCACGGGCCCCGCTGTGCTCGACGCAGGCGCAGGGGCGGCGGCCGCGGCGCCCGTCGGTGCGGCGGCGCCCGTCGCGCTGCCGGTGATCGTCGCGCCGCCGCTGGGCCTCGGCGCGGGCGGCGGTGGCGCCGGATCGGGCGGCGCGTCCGCGGGAGCTCCGCCCGCCCTTCCTCGCGCCGTCTCCGCGGAGCCGCCAGCCGGGCGGGGTTCGTCACCCGCGAGCGTGGGCAGCAGTGTGGCGGGGCCACCCAATGCGTCGTACCGGATCGGGTATACCGAATACCTGCGGTCCGCCGGAATGCCCCAGGTCGCGGCTCTGGCCGTGCCCGGGCTCGTCGGCATCATGGTGTTGACGGGAGCCGGCGGACTGGTCGGGTACCGGCAAGCGAAGGCGGGCCACGCCGTCCGGGTCGGCGGCTCGGCCCGTTTCATGAGGTAGTAAGACAAACTGCCCACCTGGCCGGGGCGGGCAGCGCATAGTGGACTCTTGGGAGAGGGGGATGTATGCCTGCCAGTCGTCGCGTGACCCGCGCCGTCAGTGCGGTTCTGGATCTAGCTCCACGACGCGGTGAAATCTCGTTGCCCCGCCTTGTCGACGCGGTCAGCGAGAACCGTCAGCGGCCGATCGAACTCACGATGTCCGACCTGCCGCCAGGAGTGTGCGGCCAGTGGCGGCAGTACGCCGACCGCGACGTGTTCCTGATCCAGAAGGGTCTGCCGGCGTGGGACCGCACCCTGGCCCACGAACTCGGCCACCTGGTCCTCGGCCACGAGGGCATCCCCGTCGTGCAGGCTGCGCGCGAGGAGACGGAGTTCGCCAGCTCCGAGCTGATCGGTTACATGCTCAACCAGCGGACCGGCTGCATGGGGCCCAGCGGTGAAGACGCCGAGCAGGAGGCGGAGGACTTCGCGGCGCTGCTCATCTACCGCCTGGGCAGGCTGCCCTCCGACCGCTCCTCGATCGTGCAGGTTCGGCTCGGAGAGGCGTTTGGTTGATCATCTGGGTGATCGCCGGTCTGCTCGGACTTGCGACCGGCCTGCGCATCGGTTGGGCCCTCGTCAACAAGCAATCGCTGGTGAGCACTGCCATGATCCTGGCGCTCGGCAGTCTCGGCATGGTGGCTGCGCTGAACTGGCAGCCGTTGACCCTGCTGCTGGACACCTTGCTGCGCTGGCCCAACATCTCGATAGGCCTGAGCCAGGTGGCGTTGGTGGCGTGCGCGGCGGGCAGCTGCGTGATGATCACCACGGTCTCATCGCCGCGTAAGCCCGCGACCCTCCGTCGGATCGCGATGTGGCAGTACGGCGTCGCCGTCGTCATCGCGGTCGCGACCTTGGTGGCGTTCTTCGCCGGCGGCCAGGAACCGGAGATGTCGCCCGAGGCGTACCTGAGGCGCAACCTCGGCTCCAACGGCACGGCGCTGTCGTGGCTGCTGCCGCTGCTGTACGTGCTGCTGGCGCTGACCCTGGTGTCCTGGGCGGGCATGCGGCATTCCAACCGCACGAGGCGAGGCCGGGCACTGTTCGTGTTCACCTTGGGCATCGTGCTGATCGTGCTGGCCACGGCGTTCTTCTTCCTGCGGGCCGTTGGCACCACGCAGTTCGTCGGGGTCGGTGCGGCCGCGACCCTGCTGGGCTGCGCGATGCTGGTGGTGGCGGCGGGGTCGCTGTTGCCGAGCGTCGAGGACTGGTTCGGCGCGCGCCGCGAGCTGAAGGCAATCCAGCCGCTGCTCGACGAACTGGGGCGTCGACACCCCGACGTCGGCATCGGGGTTCGCCCCCGCGGGCCTCTGGTCTTTCGGGTGGCCGAGCGGATGTCGCTGATCTCCGATGCGTTGTTCCTCGAGGCGACCGCCGCCGATGCCGCGCTGCGCCATCCCGTCGACACCTCGGGAGGTTCGCCCGATCGCGACGTGGAGCGTGGGATCGTCGAATTGGGGGACTTCGCCACCCCCGACGTGGGGCCCGAGGAGCAGGCCCACGCGGTCGCGGAGTGGATTTATGCGGGCCGCGGCGAACTCGACGCGGAAACCAAACGTGGTTTGTTCCCCGGCTTGGGCTGGCTTCGTCAGCCGACCACGTATTCCGACCGGGAGTGGATACTGGCCATCGCCAGGCAGTACCAAGAGCTGGACAGGGCGGGTGCCGCAGCCGCCTCCTAATGCGGAGGCTCGACGATTACTTCGCCGGGAGCCGGATGCCGACTCCCCGCGGGCTAATCGTCGAGGTGTTCCCGACGACGCAACTCATCGACCTTCTGAACGATGTCCTGCTTCGCCTCGGGGGACAGGCCGACCGTCCTCGCCGCAATACGGCGGACGCCCTCGTCGCGCATGTTGGCGAGCCACGTCAATTCCTTGTCCAGCTTCTCGTAGTACTCGTCGTCGGTGAAGTACGCCGGCTTGATACGGAAGAAGTTGGCAAGGGCGGCCATGGTCGCCGCCGAGGGATTCGTACGGTTGCCTGAGCGCAGCTGCGACAGGTAGGGGGCGGACATGGTGATGCCCTCCGACTTGAGAGCCGCGATCACCTCAGCTGACGTATGCGGTCCACGCCCGGGCGGATAAACCGTATCGAACAGGCGGTTTAGTCGGGCGGAGAAAGTCTTGCTCATCGAATTGACCTCCACATGCTGGCAGAGCGGACTAACTAGGCGGCGTATTTGCTGATCATCGTAGCGAGAGTTGTGCCAACAACCAAGTGCAAACCGCGGAAAAGTTAATTCGGCTTTTCCCGCAACGGGCCCGAAACCGCGCTCATCAGCATGTTTGGCCCATATCTCACCGATGTCTCGCGATGTGGCCCGGCAAATTTTGACGGTCACTCAGCAAATTCTTAGCTTTGAGGGCCTGGGCCAGCGGGTTTTCGCTCGCCGCTACAGCGGCGGGCAACCAGTTCGGCCAGCCGGCAACCGGAGCGCGGTGTTTGCTGAATCCTTGTCATCCGCGGAGCCCCTCCCGACGAGTACGGGGTCGGCGTCACGGCCGGGAATTGCCAGCGCGCGATCAGCTCCGCTCGGGCGACGGTGCCAGCGGCACGCCCGGGTCAGCAGCGAGGCTGCGCCGCCGCCTGCGCAGGCGCGCCAGGCCCGCCGCCACGGCAACCACGGCGACCGAGCCGGTGATCGCGACGGCAGGCCACCGCCACCCGAGTGCTCCGTCGAACAGCATCCAGAGGCCGAAGATCAGGAACATGACGCCGGCCAGCCGATGCAGCAGGCCTTCGGGCAACCGCTTGTGCAACACCGCGCCGACGGCGATGGCGACCCCGTCGGCCAGGATCATCCCGAGGGTCGCTCCGAGCCAGACGCCGGCCCAGTTGTGGTCGCTGGCCAGGGCGACGGTGGCCAGCATGGTCTTGTCGCCCAATTCGGCCAGGACGAACGACGAGATGATCGCGAGCAGTACATAACGCGGTTCGGGCACCGGGCGGACATCCTCGTCGCCGTCGTCGCGTCCCTCGCGCCAGGTCCACAACGCGAACAACAGGAAGATGACGGCCGCGGCGAACGCGATTGGGCGCTCGGGCAGGGTCATCCCCAGGAAATGCCCGATCGTCACCGAGAGCCCGTGCACCAGAAACGACGCGATGCCCACGCCGGACAGCACCACCCACCACCGATGACGCAGGGCGTAGGTCATCGTCATCAATTGGGACTTGTCACCGAGTTCGGCGAGGAACACGACACCGAGACTGACCAGTGTGGCGGCGAGCATTTCGAGAGCCTTTCGACGCGGCGCCTGACGGCCGAAACGGCAATCGTCCGTCGGGCATTCGGTCGAAGGTCTCGCCCACCGCATCCGCGGTTCGCCTGCCGGGCTGTGCGCCAGTATGTCGACACGACGATTGGGGGCTACTCCCCTTCGCTTATAAAGCCACCCTAACGACCACGTCGGCGATGCGCCAGCGCTGCGCCGAAGTTCGGCAACCCGTATTCGCGGATTCGAGAAGCAAAGTCCGCGCTTCGAAAACCCTTACGCGGCAAGGAGCATGGCCAAAATGGCGGTGTCGGGGTCGCTGATCGGGTCGAGGCCGACGCGGCTGACCATCGACGTGACCGTTCCGTCGGATTCCGCCTCCACCCACGCGGCGCGGTGGTCGAGGCCCAGATGGGGAAGGCCGGGCAGCAGCACGCAGCCCGACGCGGCCCCTGAACACTCCGGCAGCGTTGGCGTGGTCTCCGACGGCGGATGCAGCATCAGGAGCGCGGGAGGCTGGTGGTCCGCGAAATGTCCTGGCGCCACGGCATTCTCGCCGACCACAGTGCCCTCGGCGACGACGAGTCCCACTGTGCCGGGCTCGGGGGAATCGGGCAGCTCCTCGCGTGCGCCGAAAATGGTTGTGGTGGCCAGCAATCCAGGAAACGAGGCAACCCGCACCGCAACCCTCAGCACCTGCGCCCACTCCTTGGTGGAGTCCGGCCAGCGGCCCGACACCACGAACCCCCGCAGCGATCCCCGCGAATGAAAGGGCGCGATTTCGATCGCCCGACCGGACCCCGTCTCCATCTCGCCTCCGCGACATCGTGTTGGGACGCCTGCGACACCCCGCTGGGTCGATCCGCTCAGCATGAGCCAGCAACGCCTGGCGCGCAAGACGACACGAGTGCTAACGGCCGAGTTCGGTCCTCACCCACATCACTCGGTAGGAGCCCGCCGCGCGAACCCAGCCGAATTCGTGGGAGTCGACGGCCCCCGCCGCTGCGGGATTGTCGGAGCGGGCTTCGAACGTCGCGCCGCGCCCCTCGCCGTACACGTCGCCGACACGCTTGACCAACCAGCGCGTGGACAGTCGCGGGTCGCGGAACAGCCGAAGCTGGCCGCGCCGAGGAGCACCGCCGCGCACCGCGACGAGCCCGTCCCCGGGACGGAGTGCCGGCCGCATCGAGTCCTCGACGACCCGAAATATTCTCAGCGGCCAGTCCAGGTGCGGATGGTTATCGCGCATGCCCTGAGGGTAGGTTGGAGCCATGCTTGATCGACTCTTCGCCAACGCCACCCCTGCCCATGCGCACTGCGATCTGTACTGCGGCGTCTATGACCCCGCCCAGGCCAAGATCGAGGCGCTGTCCTGCCTGAAAACCATGCAGAAGTACCACGACTCCGACGACGACCACTTCAAGGCCCGCGCCGTCATCATCAAGGAACGCCAGGCCGAGGAGGTCAAGCATCACCTGATGGTGCTGTGGGCCGACTTCTTCACCAAGGACCACTTCGAGCAGTTCCCGAACCTGCACCAGCTGTTCTGGGACGGCGTGCACGGCGCGGGTGACGTGAAGAAGTCGCTCGACGCCGCGGTCGCCGAGAAGCTGCTCAAGACGATCGACGAGATCTCCGACATCTTCTGGCAGACCGACAAGGGCAAGCAGATGGGCGTGTACCCGCCCGCATGAGACCGCAGAGAAGCGGCCCCGGCTCTCGTATCGAGACCGGGGCCGTTTTTTCGACTCAGAACAAGACGATCAGGGCGAGAATGCCCAACAGCACGAGCGCGATCAGGCCGGCGCGAATGCAGGCCATCAGCTGGCCGCGCGTGTAGACGTGCCCGGACGACTGCCACTCGGACGTCGACGCGGACCGCGGGCCCGTACGGATGTGACGTCATCAAAGCCCCCTGACCTGCACGTTCACTGCCCACCCCGGTGAGATCTGTCACAACTTGCTCTGTGACGCCGATCATAGACCTTCGCGCGGCGATGCAGAAATCCGATCACGAGCACAACGGTTAGTGCACCAACGGATTTCGCTGACGAGCCCGCCCGCCTGTTGATCACCGTTCGGTAACGACGCCAGGTTATCCACAGCTGCGCCAAGGAATCACACAGACTGAGAAGCTCAGACCACTGCGGGCGGATCGACGGCCTGTGGATAAACCTGTGGAAACTGTGGATAGCCGCGCATTGCTGCTTGACGTGTGTCGATGAAATCCGGCCTCGTAGCATGACGGCATGAGCGTCCAGCAAGTAGAGGTGACCGAGGTTCCGACGACGTTCGACGAGTCAGTCGTCCTGCTCGACGTCCGCGAGCACGACGAGTGGCAACGCGGCCACGCCGACGGGGCGCGACACATCCCGATGGGCGAGGTGCCCGCCCGGATCGGCGAGATCGACCCCGGCGCGAAGCTGTTCGTGGTCTGCCATCTCGGTGGGCGTTCCCTGCGCGTCGCGCATTATCTCGCGCAGCACGGCTACACGCCGGTGAACGTCAGTGGCGGCATGCAGGCCTGGGCTGACGCGGGTAGGCCCGTCGTCACCCCCGACGGCGGCGTCGGCACCGTCTGAGTAACCGTCGCTAGGCTGAGCGGATGATCCAGATGTGTTCCCGTTGCGGGACGCGGTGGAACGTGCGCGACCGGCAGCGCGTCTGGTGCCCGCGGTGCAACGGCGCCCTGCTGGCGCCGTCGGTCCCGGCCGCGCCGTCACCCCCGGTTGCGCCGTCGGAGTGGAGCGCGCGGCCGACGGCACCCGCGGTGCGCCCCGCCGGCCAGGGCGGGCAGAACGGTACGACCCGGCTGCCGCCGGGCTACCGCTGGATCGCGGTTCGCCCCGGCGCGGCTCCGCCGGCCCGTCGGCGCAGGCCCAATCTCGGCCCCACCCCCCGCTACGCCGTCATTCCGCGCTGGGGCCTCGTCGAGCGGTTCGACACCACAGAGTTCCAGCAGCAGGCCGAGCCACGTCGCGGTCCTTCCCTTGCCGCCCTTCGCGTCACCCTGGTCGCGACGATCGCGGCACTCGGCCTCGCCGCGCTGGTCCACATGGTGCGCTACGCGCTGCTCATCATCAACCGCGACGTGCTCCTTAACCCGGTGGTGGCGTGGTTGGCCACCTGGCTGGGGATCCTGGTCAGTGTCGCCGCGCTCTTCCTGTTGTTCGCCAGCTTCGTGCTCCTGACGAACTGGCTCATCGCGCGGCGCTCGGCGGCTTTCAAACATGTTGGCCGACAAGAGCATCGCCCGCTGTGGGCACTGCGCGCGGGATGCCTGGTGCCGCTGGCGAACCTGGCGTGGGCGCCGGTCTTCGTGCTCGAACTCGCCGCCGTCGAAGAACTCGTCGACCGCGTTCGCCGACCGATCGCGGTGTGGTGGGCGGTGTGGGTGCTGTCCACCGCGGTCTCGGTGTTCTCGATCGCGACCAGCTTCACCACCGATGCCCAGGGCATCGCGGACAACACCGTGACGACGATCGTCGCCTATCTTCTCGCGATGGCGACGATGGTCCTGGTCGGTCGGGTCTTGATCGGCTTCGAACGCAGGCCGGTCGAGAAGCCGGCTACGCGCTGGGTGATCGTCGCCGATGAATCAACGGCCGAATCCGGCGTTGCGGTTGAGTCCGAAGGCCGTAACCCGGCAGCATAGGCATATGAACTCGGGCGACGCCGGAGCCGGCCAGGAGTTCGGCGGTCACCCGTTCGTGGTGGCACACCGCGGCGCCTCGGCGGACCGTCCTGAGCACACGCTGGCGGCCTACGAGCTGGCCCTGCGGGAGGGCGCCGACGGGGTGGAGTGCGACGTCCGGCTGACCCGCGACGGGCATCTGGTGTGCGTGCACGACCGTCGGGTGGACCGCACGTCCAACGGCACCGGCCTGGTCAGTGAGATGCCGCTGGCTGCGCTCAGGGCACTGGACTACGGCTCGTGGCATTCGAGCTGGCGGGCGGACGGTTCGTCGGACAAGACCGGCCTGCTGACCCTCGACGACCTGGTCTCGCTGGTGCTGGACTGGCACCGGCCGGTGAAGATCTTCATCGAGACCAAGCATCCGGTGCGCTATGGCGCGCTGGTGGAGAGCAAGGTGCTGGCGCTGCTGCACCGGTACGGCATCGCATCCCCGGCGTCGGCGGATCTCTCCCGTGCGGTGGTGATGTCGTTCTCGGCCGCGGCGGTCTGGCGGATCCGGCGGGCGGCCCCGCTGCTGCCCACGGTCCTGCTGGGCGAGACCTCGCGCTATCTGGGCGGCAGCGCCGCGACCACCGTCGGCGCGACCGCGGTCGGGCCGTCCATCGCGACGCTGCGGGAGCACCCGGAACTGGTCGACAGGGCCGCCGCCCAGGGCCGCGCGCTGTACTGCTGGACCGTCGACCACTACGAGGATGTCCGATACTGCCGAGACCTGGAAGTGGCCTGGGTGGCGACCAATCACCCCGGGCGCACGAAGGACTGGCTGCAGAACGGGCTGACCGGAGCGGGCCGAGACTAGCGGATGGCTCCGGCCGCGAGCACGTCGGGCGGAACCGGCGTGTCCGACCGCAGCGCGGCGAACAACTCATCGGCGACGTCCTCGTCCCACACGACCACCGAGCCCGAGTCGCTGCCGGTGAAGTCGCCGATCGGCACCGTGGTGTTGGTGATGTCGCCGCGCAGTGCCCACGCCAGCCGGGCGAGATCCCACACGTGTGCGCCCTCGTCGACGGTCAGCGAGCCGCCCGCGGCGGTGGCCATCGGATACCACCGCAGCGGGTTCAGCGCGACGGTGGGACTGGCCGCGCGGTGCATCAGGGTCGACATGAACTGACGCTGGTTGACCATCCGGTCCAGGTCGGCCCGCGGCGTGGCCCGGGTCCGGACGTAACCCAGTGCGTTGCGGCCGTCGAGTCGCTGGCAGCCCGCAGGGAGGTCGATGCCGGCCAGCGGGTCGGAGACCGGTTCTGGCGGGCACATCGTCACGCCGCCGACTGCGTCGACAAGCCTTGCGAAACCGTCGAATTCGACCTCGGCGTAATGATCGAGGCGCACACCTGTCGCCTGCTCGACGGTCTGGGCCAGCAGCGCGGCACCGCCGAAGGCGAACGCGGCGTTGATCTTGTCGGTGCCGTAGTCGGGGATCTCCACATACGAGTCGCGGGGAATCGACACCATCGTGGTGGCGGTATCCGACCACGGTGCGGGGATGTGCACGAGCATGATCGTGTCGGTATGCCCGTTGCCGATGTCGCCCCCGGTGCCGAGTTCGGCTTGCTGTTCGGGCGTGAGCCCCTGTCTGCTGTCCGAGCCGACGAGCAGCCAGGTGGTGCCCTTGCCTGCGGCCGGCCTGCCGGAGTAGGCGGCCAGTGCCGCAATCCGGTGCAGCTTGGTGTCGATCCACAGCGCGGTGCCCACCGAGCCGGCTACCGCCAGCACCGCAACGAGGAACACCGCGAGAACGATGTGACGCAGGCGAGGCCCGCGTTTGCGGACAGTCGGCCGCGGTGGCGGCGGCGGTATTGATTGTCGCGCAATGGGATTCGGGCGCCGGGGCGGCGGTGGTAGTGGTTGTCGCGCAACGGGCTTCGGGCGCCGGGGCGGCGGTGGCGGCGGCGGGCGCCTCGGCGGGGTCGGGGGGTTGGGTGGCCAGGCCGGCGGGGGCCGATGGGTCGGGTCTCGCCTGATCACCTGCGACGGCTCACGCCGCCCGGGGGGCGGAGGCCGCCGATCGCCGTTCACAGAAAGAATGTACGCGGCCCGTTACGTCAGCCAGCCGAACCGGCCCGCCAGCAGCAGGTAGCCGACGAACGCCACGGTGTCGATGATTCCGTGCGCGATGACCAGTGGCCACAATCGTCTGGTGCGCTGCCACGCGTAACCGAACACCAGGCCCATCACCGCGTTTCCCAGGCCGGACCCCCAGCCCTGGTACAGGTGATAGGCCCCGCGCAGCATGCTGGTGGCCACCAGCGCGACGATCGGGTTCACCCGCAGCTGCTGCAGCCGGGTGAGCAGGAAGCCGACGACGATCACCTCCTCCGCCCAGCCGTTGGCGAAGGCCAGCAGGATCAACACCGGGATCTGCCACCACGAGTTCTGATGGGTCGACGGCACCACCGACACACTCATGCCCAGCGCGCGTGCCGCGACGTAGAGCCCGAGACCGGGCAGACCGATCAGCGCCGCGAGCCCGCAACCACCGATCACGTCGGAGCGGCGGATGCGGCCGAGGCCGATTCGCGACAGCCCGATACCGCTGCGCCACAACAGGTATAACCCGAGTGCGCCCCACGCGATGAGCTGTGCGACCCTGGCCAGGTTGAGGCCTAGGTTGATCAGGTCGAACGGCGACAGCCGCGGGTTGAGCGCAACCGTCTGCTTGGACAGGTTGAGCAGGATCGCCTCGATCAGGTCGAGGGTCGCGGTGTAGGCGCTGAGCCCGAACGTCACCGCCAGCACGACGGCGATCTCGATGCGCAGCCCGCGCCGGTCGGCGTGGCTCGTGTCCTCGGGCGCGCTCACCGCAGCTACGGTAGCGGGCGCCTGGCCCGCAGCCCGTTCAGGAACGGGCAGCCCATCAGTATGCGGATCGCCTGGCTGAGTCCGGTGACATCGTCGACGGGTCTGGTGAACGGCAACCGCACATCGTGATCGCCCTCGTCGTTCTCCACCCGCAGGCGCACGCCGTAGCGGTCGAGCCCGAGGGGGCGTACGCGTCCGCGCCGCAGCGCGGCAGGCAGTCGCTGTGCGAGCCGGTCGATCACGTCGCGGTGTGCGGCCTCCAGACGCTGCAGCCAGCACGACTCCATCACGCAGAACGGGTCCGGCCGCGCCTGCAGCAGCGCGCTGACGCCGACGGCCTCCGCGCCGGTCGAGTCCGCGACGACCACCGACTCGACCTCCAGCCGCGCCAGGGTGAGCCGGGTGTCGCCGTCGGCGCCGTCGTGGGTATTCGTCTGCAGCAGTGCGGGATTGGGATCCGCGGCGGCGATCAGATCGAGCAGGCCGGCCACCTCTGCGGTCGGCACGGTGTGCGCCTGACCGCGGATCCACACCAGCGATCGCACCGGCTCACGCAACGGAAGCGGGGCGTAGTCGGTCATCTCCAACACGGCAGGCACCCCCGCTGCGACCCCTGCGACCGCCGTCGCCGCAGAGCCGTCAGCGGGCACGGTGACGGCGAAGGAGCCGTCGTCGAGAAGGTGGTGGACCGGGCTCGCGATCGGATCGACGCCCTCGATCGCGAGCATCGCCCCGGCGGCCCGTGCACAGGTGCTCCGGATCCGTTCGGCCGTCGTCGGTGTCGTCGTCGCTGCCGGTGCCGCCATCACCCCACCCTTCTGATTAGGTGACCCTAACTTAGCGATGCCTAACTCGGTCTGCAAGGCGCACCTCGCGGCGCGAAGGGCCGGTCGAGCGCGAACCGATAGGGTGAAATCGTGCCGCGCATCGCCTACCTCGGACCCGAAGGAACCTTCACCGAGGCCGCACTGATGCGCATCGCACAGAACGGCATGGTCCCCGGCAGTCGCCCGTCTGACGGGCTGACGCCGCTTCCCGCAGACAGCACCACCGCGGCGCTGGCGGCCGTGCGGTCGGGGGACGCCGACTATGCGTGCGTGCCGATCGAGAACTCGATAGAGGGTTCGGTGCTGCCGACACTCGACAGTCTCGCCACCGGTCCCGAGCTGCAGATCTTCGCCGAGCTCACGCTCGACGTGGCGTTCACGATCGTGGTGCGCAGCGGTTTGACCGCCGCCGACGTCGCGACCGTCGCCGCGTTCCCGGTCGCGAGCGCGCAGGTGCGCAACTGGCTTGCCGCCAATCTGCCGAACGCCGTTCTGGTGCCTGCCAACTCCAACGCCGCCGCGGCCGGCGACGTTGCCGACTGCCGCGCCGACGCGGGGGTGAGCACCGCGCTGGCGGCCCAACGGTACGGCCTGAGCGCATTGGCCACCGACGTCGTCGACGAACCCAACGCCAGAACCCGTTTCGTGCTGGTCGGACCGCCCGGTCCGCCGCCGCAGAGCACGGGCGCCGACCGGACGTCGGTGGTGTTGAAGCTCGACAACGTGCCCGGTGCGCTGGTGTCGGCGATGACCGAGTTCGCGATCCGCGACATCGACCTGACCCGCATCGAGTCGCGGCCGACCCGAAAAGAGTTGGGCACCTACGTGTTCTTCCTGGATTGCGTCGGGCACATCTGTGACGACGCCGTCGCCGAGGCACTCAGGGCGCTGCACCGTCGTTGTGCGGATGTGCGATATCTGGGGTCATGGCCGACGGGATCGCCGGCCGGTGCGGTGCCGCCGCAACTCGACGAGGCGTCCGGTTGGTTGATGCGACTGCGGGAGGGCGAGCGCTCATGAGCGGACGGCTCGTGCTGGTCCGCCACGGCCAGTCACACGGCAATGTCGAACGCCGGCTGGACACCCGGCCGCCGGGTGCCGAGCTCACCGATCTCGGCCGCGAGCAGGCCCGCATCTTCGCCCGCGAGTGGCCGCACGACATCGGGATGGTGGCACATTCCGTTGCGGCGCGCGCGGGCCAGACCGCCGCCGAGATCAGCGGCTTGCGCGGACTGCGGCCCCGCGAGTTCGAGGGCATTCACGAGGCCCAGGTCGGTGAGCTGGAGGACCGCAACGACGACGCCGCCATCGACGAGTTCAGGGCCGTGTACCACCGTTGGCACCAGGGCGACCTCGACGCGCGGCTGCCCGCCGGCGAAAGCGGCCGGGAAGTGCTGGACCGATGCGTCCCGGTGCTCACCCGGCTGCGGATGCGCTACCTCGACGATGCCGCGTGGCGCGGGGACATCGTGGTGGTCAGCCACGGCGCGGCAATCAGGCTGACGGCTGCGACCCTGGCAGGCGTCGATGCCGGCTTCGCGCTCGACCATCACCTCGGTAATGCCGAATCGGTGGTGCTGGCGCCGATCACCGACGGCCGGTGGAGCTGTCTGCACTGGGGCGAGGTGTCGCCGCCGTTCTATCCCGAGCCCGAGCCTCACCCGGTCGAGGACGCCCTGTCGTCGGCCGATCCGATGGGCTGAGCACAGCTGCACCCGATCGCCTCGCAGTCGATCACGAACGCGTGCACGACTTCCGGCATGACACAGTCGGCCTCCGTGCACTCCGTCCACTGCAGCGTGTGATGGATGACGGTGCCGTGGCAGTGGTCGAGGGCCGCTCGACACCCGCGGCAATCGCTGTCCATGGCCCGTTCATAGCACCACCGGCGGACAATCCGCCGTTGCCGCGCCTGCCACTTCGCCTCTGGTTAGGCCCAGCCCAGTTCGTGCAGTCGGTCGTCGTCGATGCCGAAGTGATGGGCGATCTCGTGGATGACCGTGACGGCCACCTCGTCGACCACCTCGTTCTCGGTCTCGCAGATGTCCAGCAGCGCGTCGCGGTAGATCGTGATCGTGTCGGGCAGCGAGCCCGCGTACCAGGAGTCGCGCTCGGTCAGCGCGACGCCGTGATACAGGCCGAGCAGTTCTGGTTCCTCGGGATTGCGGCCCTCGACCAGCACGACGACGTTGTCGATCGCCGCGGCCAGGTCGGGCGGGATCAGATCGAGCGCGTCGGACACCAACTCCTCAAACCGTTGCGGGCTCATCCGCACGGTCATCGGCTACGCCCCTGGCGGCATAATCACGGGTTCGGCGGGCGGCCCAGGAGCGGGACCCGGCGCGGGCGCCGCCGGAGGGGCCTGGTCCACAGGTGCGGGCGCGGCATCGCCCGCAGGCGGAGCCGGGGCCGGAGCCTCGCCGGGCGGCGGGCCGTTGATGAAGGTGTTGCCTCCCGGACCGGGCGCAGAATCCGCCGGTGAGGGCGGCGGGGACTGGCTCGCGCTGTTCGGGGTCTGCTGACCGTGCTGGGTCTGCGGGGTCTGTTGAGTCGACTGGCTCGAGTCGCTCTGGTCGTACTGGCTGCTGCTGCTCGAGCCGGCCGACGAGGTGTCGGGCATCGGGATCGGCGGGAAGTTCAGCCGTTCCTCGGGGATGGCGGGAGGCGGGATCGGGGGCTGGCCGTTGATCTGCAGCGGACCCCGTGCGCTGTTGAGCAGTGTCGACCAACCACCGTTGCCGAGTGTGGCGCCGATGCTGCACGACACCTGATGGCTGCCGGCCGCCCAGCTGGGCAGCGAGAGCGTGCTGTAGATCAGCGTCAGCGTGGTGCTGCGCAGCTGAATCGGGGCCAGGTAGGCGTCGGTCATCCGGGTGCACGCGTCCTTGATGAACGCGTCCTGTTCGGGCTCCGGTGGCAACCCGGCAGGGAACTTCTCGGCGACGTTGACCGCGCCGGTCACCTCCATCGCGTGCGGACCCGCGCAGTCGACCGGGATATCGGTCGGCTGGTTGGTGGACGGATCGATGCCGAGGCACGTTCCGGCAGGCCAGACCTTGGACTGGTCGATCTGGGCGACCTTGCCCTGGAAGGCGAGCTGGGAGTTGTTGGGACCGGGCAGCTGAAGGCCGCAGAGCATGCGGCGCTCGCCCGACTGCCGCCACGCCTTGTCACCCGACCACATCATGCTTGTCGTGAACCGGCTGTTGGGGTCGAAATGGTCGGCCAGGTACCGGCGCACGGCGACCTGGCACTGTTCCTGGCTGATCTGCTGAATGCGCGCCGGCGACGGCGGCGCGGCGTCGGGGCCGTACTCGCTGCCCGGGAAGGTCCGCATGTCGACCGATTCGGCGACCTCGAAGCGGTGCTCGCCCTTGCAGTCGACGACCTCGGCGGCGTCGGGGTTGCGCTCCGGCCAGTTCAGGCAGTCGCCGCTCTTGGCCTTGCCGAACGTCTCCGCGCCCCGCAGGCCCAGGGTTATCGCGCCGGCCGGACCGGTGTTGGGGCCTTCGCCGGGCGGCAGTGCGGTGAGCACGCCGGCGATCAGGAGCCCGCCGAGGGCGGTCAGCAACAGGGCCCGACGGGTGGAGGTGGCGTGCAGACTGCGCCACCACGCCACCTTCGGCGTGCGGTGTTCTGCCGCGTCGGCGGTCGACTCGACCCGCTCGGGTGCCTCCAACATCTGCTCCATTGTGACAGGCGCGCCGGGGGCTGTGACAAGTGAGGCGGATGTAACGTTATGGGGTTGTGCTGCCGGCGGTAGGGTTTGCGCCGTGATCGACCTCAGAACACTGCGCGAAAACCCCGATGCGGTGCGGGCGTCACAGCGGTCCCGCGGTGAGGATCCCGGCCTCGTCGATGTCCTGTTGGAGGCCGACGCATCGCGCCGTGCCGCGGTGTCGGCCGCCGACAACCTGCGCGCCGAGCAGAAGGCCGCCAGCAAGAAGGTGGGCGCGGCGGCCAAGGAGGAGCGACCAGCACTGCTCGAGGCGGCCAAGGCCCTCGCCGAGAAGGTCAAGGCCGCCGAGGCGCACCAGTCAGATGCCGAGAAGGCGTTCACCGCGGCACACATGGCGATATCCAATGTCATCGTCGACGGAGTGCCCGCCGGCGGCGAGGACGACTTCGTCGTGCTCGACACCGTCGGCACGCCCGCTGACCTCACCGACCCGAAAGACCATGTGGCCCTTGGCGAGTCATTGGGCCTGTTCGACCTGGAGCGCGGCGCGAAGGTGGCGGGTGCGCGGTTCTACTTCCTCACCGGATACGGCGCGCTGCTGCAGCTGGGCCTCATGCAGCTCGCAGTGCGCCTTGCCACCGACAACGGCTGCACGCTCGTCATCCCGCCTGTGCTGGTTAGGCCCGAGATCATGGAGGGCACCGGCTTCCTTGGCGCGCACAGCGAGGAGGTGTACCGGCTCGATGCCGACGACCTCTATCTCGTCGGCACCTCCGAGGTGCCGCTGGCCGGCTATCACGCCAACGAGATCCTCGACCTGTCGGGCGGCCCGCGGCGTTACGCCGGCTGGTCGTCGTGTTTCCGGCGCGAGGCGGGCAGCCATGGGAAGGACACCCGCGGAATCATCCGCGTGCACCAGTTCGACAAGGTGGAGGGGTTCGTCTACTGCAGGCCGGAGGACGCCGGAGCCGAACACGACCGTCTGCTCGGCTGGGAGCGCCAGATGCTGGCCAACATCGAGGTGCCTTACCGCGTGATCGACGTCGCCGCAGGGGATCTGGGCGCGTCAGCGGCACGCAAATACGACTGCGAGGCGTGGATACCGACCCAGGGCACGTACCGGGAGCTGACATCGACGTCGAACTGCACCACGTTCCAGGCCCGCAGGCTGGCGATCCGCTACCGCGACGAGAACGGGAAGCCGCAGACCGCCGCCACGCTGAACGGGACGCTGGCCACCACCCGCTGGCTGGTCGCGATCCTGGAGAACCACCAGCAGCCGGACGGCAGTGTGCGGGTGCCCGAAGCGCTGGTGCCCTACGTCGGTACCGAAGTGCTGGAGCCCCGAGCTTAGTTTTCGAGCAGCTCCTCGAGTTTGGCGAGGAACTCCTTGGGCCGCTGCGGTGTGAACGCCGGCCTCGGCCGGGCCCCGGCCACGTCGAGTGTCACCAGCGTGGATTTGATCGGCCGCCATACGTCCAACGGCAGCCAACGGCGCAGATCGGAGCTGCCCCAGATGCGGAACCGCTGGGTGAGCATCCCGAGCGGCTCGGCCTTGTAGCCGCGGATCGCCCGCAGCGGGATGATCTTCGACGTGCCCGACGGAAAGTGGTAGCGCCGCAACGTGATCGCTTCCTGGTCGAGCTGGATCAGCCCGTCGTCGTAGTACTGCCTCGGTGCGGCGGTCATATCCGCTCGGTCCGCAGCACGTGGCCCTTGGACGTCAGGCAGCGGCCGTTGTCCAGATTCCATTGCCAGCCGTGCAGGTTGCAGGTCAGCGTGGAGCCCGCCACCACGCCGAACTTCGACAGGTCGGCTTTCAGGTGCGGGCAGCGACGCTGCACGCGGAACCCCTCGAGCTCGATCGAGGCCGAGTCGTCGTGCGCTTCGGCGAACCAGCCGTCGGCGTAGGCGATGCGTTCGTCGGTCAGGCATTTGAAGAACGTGTACAGGTACTCGTTGTAGCCGCCGACCCGCCACGCCTTGAACCGGGTCGACAAGAAGATCGTGTTGACCCAGTCCGGCTCATCGTCGCGCAACACCGTGCGCACGAGCTCCGGCGCGATGGCGAACCCGTAACGGAACTTCTCGTCGGGAATAGGTTCCCGCACAGCACGTTTCGGGAAGTCCAGCACCACCGTCTCGGCGCCCAGACGCAGTTCGACGGGGTAGCCGATGCCGTCGCAGATCTGGTCGCTCTGGCTCATGATCGGCTCGAACCTCGCGCGCAGCGGCTCCAGCAGCGAGTCCCCGTCAGCAGGCGCCCAGCGCGCCTTCTCGGCCGCCAGCACCGGCGCCATCCGCTCGGCGTAGCCCGCGATGTAGTCCGCCTTGCCCGTGGTGAAGATCGCCTGCACCTGGTCCTCGGGCAGCGGGTGAGTCACCGAATTGCATTGCGAGCCGGTGAATTCGGCGGTCGAGCCGGGAATGAGCAACAGGCCGCCGTCATGGCCGTGACTGCGCATCTGGTCGAGGAACACGGCCTGGTCGGGGAAGATGTTGGCCGGGTCGCCGTGGTCGTCGTTGAGGTAGCGCAGTTCGGCGTCGAGAAAGCAGGGCGGGCCGGCCGACGGCACCACCCAGCTGGCGCCGACCTGGCTGATGTACTGGCGGCAACGGTCCATCTGACGCTGCCGCTTCTGGATTCCGAACGCCTCCTTGGCGCGCGCGGGCATGTCGTAGACCATCGGGTACCAGATCGCGCCCGAGTACTGCAGCATGTGCACGTCCACCTGACCGAAGTCGGCGTGCACCACGTCGAGGTCGACCGGCCGGGCGTCGTTCATGTTGAACGCCACCGTTTCTCCGTCGTCGATCACCAGGCCCGAGTCGCCGATGGGGCCGTCGGCCGGCGCGCGCAACGCGATGATCATCACGTCGAGCTCACCCTTGGGCCCGCCGACCGTGTGCTTGACGGAGTTCGTCGTCTCGAAGAAGCGGTGAAAGCCCAGCTTCTCGAGTTCGCGCTGCAGATCGGGCACCGGATAGTCGGGCAACAGCACGACCGCGTCCTTGTTGACGTGCTTGCGCAGATGCTGCGGATCGAAGTGGTCGCTGTGCAGATGCGAGATGTAGAGGTAGTCACAGTCTCCGAGCGCGTCCCAGTCGAGCCCGCTGTTGTCGGGAAACGGGAACCACGACGCGAAGTACGCCGGGTTCACCCACGGGTCGCACAGAATGCTCCCGGCCTGCGTGTCGATCCGGAAGCCGGCGTGCCCGACGCTCGTGACCTGCACTGATGCCCCTTCGCTGCGAATGTCCGTTCAGCCGATTCTAGAGGGCCGACGGCGGCGACTAGGCTTCCAGACGTGGAACCGGTATACGGGACTGTCATCCGACTCGCCCGCCTCGCCTGGCGGCTGCAGGGGCTGAAGTTCACCGTGACCGGCGTGGAGAACCTGCCGGTGACCGGCGGCGCGGTCGTAGCGATCAACCACACCAGCTACTTCGACTTCACCTTCGCGGGGCTGCCCGCCTACCGGCAGAAGCGCGGCCGCAAAGTGCGGTTCATGGCCAAGAAAGAGGTCTTCGACCACAAGATCACCGGGCCGATCATGCGTAGCCTGCGCCATATCGAGGTGGATCGGGCCAGTGGCTCGGCATCCTTCGAGCAGGCCTGCCACATGCTCAAGGAGGGTGAGCTGGTCGGCGTCTACCCCGAGGCCACCATCAGCCGCAGCTTCGAGATCAAGGAGTGCAAGTCGGGCGCGGCGCGGATGGCGATCGCGTGTGACGTGCCGATAGTGCCGCACATCGTCTGGGGCGCCCAGCGGATCTGGACCAAGGGTCACCCGAAGAACATGTGGCGGCCCAAGGTCCCCATCTCGGTGGCCGTCGGCGAACCGATCGCGCCGACGCTGCCTCCGACAGAGCTGACCGCGCTGCTGCATTCGCGGATGCAGCACCTGCTGGAGCAGGTGCAGGACGACTACGGGCCGCATCCGGCCGGCGAGTTCTGGGTGCCGCACCGGCTCGGCGGCGGCGCGCCGTCGATGGCCGAGGCCAACCAGATGGACGCCGACGAAGCCAGCCGGAAAGCCCAGGAGAAGGCGGCGCGCCGGGAAGAGCGCGGTCCGACGGGAGCGCCGGAGTAATCGGGAATGGAACCGGTTTTCCGCACGCTGGAGATCGCCGTCTCGGCGGCCGTGGCGGCCTCCGGAAGCCGAATCACGTATCACGGCCTGGAGAACATCCCTGACCAGGGTGGTGCGGTGGTCGCCATGAACCACACCAGCTACATCGACTGGGCGCCCTCGGCGTTGGCCGCCTATCAGCGGCACCGGCGGCTGCGCTTCATGATCAAGCACGAGATGACGGAGGTGAAGGTCGTCAACTACCTGATCAGGCACACCGGCACGATTCCGGTGGACCGCAGGGCCGGTGCCGGCGCCTACGCGGTGGCGGTGCAGCGGTTGCGCGCAGGCGAACTGGTCGCCGTGTATCCGGAGGCCACCATCAGCCGCAGCTTCGAGCTGAAGGAATTCAAGACCGGGGCCGCGCGCATGGCCGTCGAGGCGCAGGTGCCGATCATTCCGCTGATCGTGTGGGGCGCGCACCGGCGTTGGACCAAGGATCGTCCCCGCAAGCTCGGCCGCGCGAAGATTCCGATCAGCGTCGTGGTGGGTGCACCTCTGCAGCCTGCCGACACCGTTGAGCGCACCGACGCCGCGATGCGCGAGTCGATGACCACGCTGCTGCACCGCGCCCAGGAGTCCTACGAGCATCCCGAAGGCGCGTTCTGGGTGCCGCGGCGGCTCGGCGGCTCCGCGCCGACGATGGCCGAGGCGAAGGCGCTCGACGAAGCCGAGCTGGCCGAGCGGGCCCGCAAGCAGGCGGGGCAACGGGCCGAATGACACCCGAGCTGATCGCTAGTGACGTGGACGGCACGCTGCTCGACGACGACGAGAAGATCAGCCCGCGCACCCGCGGCGCCGTGCGCGCGGCGGTCGACGCCGGCACCCGGTTCGTGCTGGCGACCGGCCGCCCGCCGCGGTGGGTCCAGCCCGTCGTCGAGGCGCTGGGGTTCGCGCCGATGGCGGTGTGCGCGAACGGTGCGGTGATCTATGACCCGGCCACCGACCGCGTCGTGTCGGCCCGCACGCTGTCGGCCGACCAGCTCGGCGAGCTCGCCGAGATTGCGACCCGCGTCATCCCCGGCGCGGGCCTGGCCGTCGAGCGGGTGGGCCGCAGCGCACACGACGCGGCCACCCCGCAGTTCGTCAGCTCGCCCGGCTACGAACATGCGTGGCTCAACCCCGACAACACCGAGGTGTCCGTCGAGGATCTGCTCGGCGCGCCTGCGATCAAGCTGTTGATCCGCAAGTCCGGCGCGCGCAGTGCCGACATGGCCGCCGCGCTCGTCGAACACGTTGGGCTGCAAGGTGACATCACCTACTCCACCAATAACGGCCTCATCGAGGTGGTGCCGCTGGGCATCAGCAAGGCCACCGGCGTGGAAGAGGTGGCGCGGCCCTACGGGATCACCGCCGAGGATGTGGTGGCTTTCGGCGACATGCCCAACGACATTCCGCTGCTGCGGTGGGCGGGCCTCGGCGTGGCGATGGGCAACGCCCATCCCGAGGCGGTCGAGGCAGCCGACGAAGTCACCACGTCCAACTCCGACGACGGCCTGGCCCACGTGCTCGAACGCTGGTGGATGTGACCGGCGCGCTCAGCTCACGTCGATGGGCTTGATCCGCTCCAGCTGCACGGGTGGACCGTCGTCCGACGGCGGTGGCAGTTCCTCTGGGAGGCCGTCGATAACCCTTGTCACCGTGCCCTTTTCGCGGTCGAAATTCAGCGTGCCGTGCTGGAAGTTCTGCACGATCCACAGCGGTTCGGCTATCTCGCCGCTGGTCGGCAGGCCCAGTGCGCCGCGCTCGTAACCGAGCGACGCCCACGCCGCGTAGATCGCACCGGTGAGCGGTTCGGCGCCGCTTTCGGGTGACCAGTAGACCGCGCCCTTGTCGAAGGTGGCGTAGCGGGCACTGCCCGCGCCGGCGGCTTCCGGGGATCTCGGTGCGCCCAGCGCGCTGGTGTCGCCGCCGATCGACTCCCACTTGGCCAGGATCGCGCCGCCGCGAAGCATGTCCTTCAGGCTCGGGGGCGCGGGCGGTTCGTTGAATCGCGCCGCGATGTCGCGGATCTGGTCCATCGCGGCGTACGCCGCGTTGCCCGGACAGTCGGTGATGCCGACGTCGCGGTGGCTGAAGATCGTCGGCAGGGTGGGGGTGGCGCCGCGGGGAAAGTGGGTGAAAGACCCTCCGTCGGAGGTCAGTACGACGGTGCCCCGCGGGTCGACGTGGTCGATGCCGAGCCGCCATCCGAGCAGCCGGCCGACCGTGCGCAGCAGGATCGGGGTCGGCGGCTCGAGGTCGAAGTTGCCGAGCATCGCCACCGCCCAGGTGTCCTTGTTGAATCCGCCGGTGTGGGCGCCCTCGACCGGTTTGTCCATGCCGCCCGCGCGGCCCTCGAAGACCTGCCCGTACTTGTCGACCAACGCGTTGTAGGCGATGTCGCACCAGCCAAGGGTGCGGGTGTGATACGCGTAGATCGAGCGCACGATCGCCGCGGAATCCTGCGGCCCGTAGTCGTTGCTTCCCGCGGTGTGGTGCACGATGCCGGCCCGTACCCCTTGGTCGTAGACCGTGTTGGGGCACTTCATCGACTCGTCTGCGCCCCACTGTGCCCGGGTGATGACGGCGGGTGGCTGGCCGGCCGGCGTCACCGCGTTCGGCAGCGGCAGGTCGCCGATCGGCGCCTGCGGCGGGCTGATGAGCACCGCGTTGACGTTCTGCCCGAAGGGCTGGCCGGTGGTGGCCGGGACGTACCCCAGGCCCGGTCCTGCCGGTCCTGCCGGCGGCTGGTGCGGCGGCGGTGATGCCGTCGTGCCGCCGGGGCGGGTCACCGCGATCTGCACTGTGGTGGTGAGGCCGACGAAGACCGGCTCGGTGCCCCGCGGGGCGGGCGATTCGTCGCCGACGCCGTCGAGGTTCTCGGCGGCATACCACGGCCCCCATGAACCGTCGGGCTTCTTCGCCCGGACCCGCGCCGAGGTGTCGCTCAGGTCGGCCGCCGTCAGCGCGACGAGGGAAAACGGAGTGTCCTGATGAACCTCACGGATCGTCTCGCCGCCGCCGAGGCCGGTCAGCGGCTGCTGCGCCAACTGCGTCTGCTCGGCGAGCGGGCGACGGTCCTCGTCGAACGGTGTGCTCGGCAGCGCCCACGGAAGGATCACCAGGGTTCCCGCTATCGCGGCGAACAGCATCGGGTGGCGACGGGACGGCACGGACCGATGTTACGTATGAGTCAGTTGTTACCAGTGTTTCGACACGGCCGAACTGGCGTGTTATGTGTCGAGATCTCCTGCAACGGCGCCGCAGAGCCCGCCACTTGGCTCTGCGGCGCCGTTTTGGGGGGCAGGACTATTCGGCGGGTGCCGGCGGGGCCGGGGGCGCGGGCACCGGCGGCGCGATTGCGCCGGGCTTCATCGCCGAGGTGATCATCGGCATCACCACACCCTTGAGCAGATCGATCGCCTGGCTGGCGCCGAGTTGCTGTGCCGCGCTGCTGAGGTCGCCGAGCAGGCCGCTGCTGCCGGTGCTCGCCGCGGGCATCGAGGAGCCCAGGTCACCTCCACCCAGAAGCGGGAAGGTCTGAGCACCGGCACCAGTGGGGTCGAGCCCGATCGGCACCTCGCCCGGTGCGGGCAGGCCCGCGGCGTTCGAGATCGGCGTCGTTGCCAGCGCGGGGTCGAGGCCGGCCACCGGCGGCGTCGTCAGACCGCCGGGAACCGCTCCGGTCGGGCTGATCAGGGCCGGGTTGGCGGTGGCATCGGCCGCCAGCCCGGGCAATCCTGCCGGACCTCCGGGCGTCGGAGCAGCGGGACTGGTGAGGGCGGGATTGGCCAGCGCCGGATCGGTCAGCGCCGTCGCGGCAGCCACCGGAGCGGTGCCGAGTGCGGGCGTGGTCAGGCCGGGCGTAGCGGCCGGGCTGGTGAGGCCGGGTGTCAGTGCAGGCGACGCGAGCGCATTGGGGGCGGTCAACGTCGTCTGCGTTCCCGCGGGCGAACCGGTCAGCGCCGACGGGTTCGGCAGATTGATGCCGAACTGGGACAACCCCTGCGACAAGGCGGACATCAGCTCGTTGGGCAGATCTGTGACCATGGCAGCCGAGCGGAACTCGCGGGGCTGCGGTGCGGGCTTGGCCAGGTCGGTTACGGCGGATATGGCAAATGGACTCACGACGGCCAGGGCGGCGACTGCGCTCGTGGCTGTCGAGAGCCTGCGTCGACGTCGGTTTGGCACGGGAAGTCTCCTCAATATGTGGACTACGTGTTGCAGAGCGGTACGTGATTGATGGTACGGGTGTGACTGATGTGTCTAGAGTGACGATATGGAATCGTGAGCGAATTGCGACATTGAGCCCGTATCGGATTCGGGCGGGCGCTGCGCGGTCGGATACCCTGGCTGCCGATGACTTCCCGTTTTGACCTCTTTGTCGTCGGCTCCGGATTCTTCGGTCTGACGATTGCCGAGCGCGTGGCGACCCAACTGGACAAGCGAGTCCTGGTGCTCGAGCGGCGTCCGCACATCGGGGGCAACGCGTACTCCGAGCCCGAGCCGCAGACCGGCATCGAGGTGCACAAGTACGGCGCGCACCTGTTCCACACCTCCAACGCCAGGGTGTGGGACTACGTGCGGCAGTTCACCGAGTTCACCGGCTACCAGCATCGCGTGTATGCGATGCACAACGGCCAGGCCTACCAGTTCCCGATGGGCCTCGGTCTGGTGTCGCAGTTCTTCGGCAAGTACTTCACCCCAGACGAAGCGCGTCAGCTGATCAGCGAACAGGCCGCCGAGATCGACACCGCGGGCGCGCAGAACTTCGAGGAGAAGGCGATCAGCCTGATCGGGCGCCCGTTGTATGAGGCGTTCATCAAGCACTACACCGCCAAGCAGTGGCAGACCGACCCCAAGGAACTGCCTGCGAGCAACATCACCCGGCTCCCGGTGCGCTACACGTTCAACAACCGCTACTTCAACGACGCCTACGAGGGGCTGCCGGTCGACGGCTACACCGCGTGGCTGACGAACATGGCCGCCGACGACCGCATCGAGGTGCGGTTGGACACCGACTGGTTCGACGTGCGCGAGGCGTTGCGCGCCGGGAGCCCGGATGCTCCGGTGGTCTACACCGGGCCGCTGGACCGCTATTTCGACTACGCCGAAGGCCGGCTCGGTTGGCGCACACTGGATTTCGAAGTCGAGGTGCTGCCCACCGGTGACTTCCAGGGCACTCCGGTGATGAACTACAACGATGAGGACGTGCCGTACACGCGCATCCACGAGTTCCGGCATTTCCACCCGGAACGGGAGTATCCGGCCGACAAGACGGTGATCATGCGGGAGTACTCGCGGTTCGCCGCCGCTGACGACGAGCCCTACTACCCCATCAACACCGAAGACGACCGCGCGCTGTTGACCGCGTACCGCGCAAGGGCGAAAGCCGAAACCGCCGACGCCAAGGTGCTGTTCGGCGGTCGGCTGGGCACCTACCAGTACCTCGACATGCACATGGCGATCGCAAGTGCGCTGAACATGTACGACAACACGCTCGCCCCGCACCTGCGCGACGGTGTGCCGCTGCCCGAGGTCACCGCATGACCGGCACTGCGGTCAGCCGGCTCGCCCGCATCATCCTGCCGCGTCCCGGCGAACCGCTCGACGTCCGCAAGCTCTACATCGAGGAGTCGGCGACCAACGCCCGCCGCGCGCACGCCGCGAGCCGCACGACACTGCAGATCGGCCCTGAGTCGGAGGTGTCGTTCTCGACCTACTTCAACGCGTTTCCCGCCAGCTACTGGCGGCGCTGGTCCACGCTGGGATCGGTGGTGCTGCGCGCGGAGCTGACCGGTACGGGACGGATCGACGTGTACCGGAGCAAAGCCACCGGCGCACGGATCTTTGTGGAGGGCAGGCCTTTTCACGACAGCGACGACGAGACCCAAGTGCTCGAGATCGAGATCGGGCTAGAGCCCTTCGAAGACGGCGGCTGGATCTGGTTCGACGTCACCACCGACAGCGCGGTCACCCTGCACAGTGCCGGCTGGTTCGCACCCGTGCCCGCGCCCGGCACGGCGAACATCGCGGTGGGCATGCCCACGTTCAACCGGCCCGACGACTGCGTCGAAACCCTTCGGGCGTTGACGTCGGACCCTCTGGTGGACGAGGTCGTGGGTGCGGTGATCGTGCCCGACCAGGGCACCAGGAAGCTGGCCGACCATCCGCAATTCGCCGAGGTCGCCGCTCCGCTGGGCGCCCGGCTGTCGATTCACGACCAGCCCAACCTCGGCGGTTCGGGCGGATACAGCCGGGTGATGTACGAGGCGCTCAAGAACACCGACTGTCAGCAGATCCTGTTCATGGACGACGACATCCGCGTCGAGCCCGACTCGATCCTGCGGGCGTTGGCGATGAGCCGGTTCGCCAAGACGCCGATGCTGGTCGGCGGTCAGATGCTGAACCTCCAGGATCCCGCACATCTGCACGTGATGGGCGAGGTCGTCGGCCGGGGCGACTTTATGTGGACCAACGCACCGCACACCAAGTACGACCATGACTTCGCCCGAAATCCGTTGAACGACCGCTATTCCGACAGCAAGCTGCTGCACCGTCGCATCGACGTCGACTACAACGGCTGGTGGATGTGCATGATCCCGCGCTCGGTGGCCGACGAGCTGGGTCAGCCGCTGCCGCTGTTCATCAAGTGGGACGACGCCGACTACGGCCTGCGCGCCGCCGAGCACGGCTACCCCACCGTCACGATGCCGGGGACCGCCATCTGGCACATGGCGTGGAGCGACAAGGACGACGCCATCGACTGGCAGGCCTACTTCCACCTGCGGAACCGGTTGGTGGTCGCGGCGCTGCACTGGGACGGCGATGTTCGCGGACTGGTGCGCAGTCATCTGAAGGCGACGCTGAAACACCTTCTGTGCCTTGAGTATTCGACCGTCGCCATCCAGAACAAGGCCATGGACGACTTCCTCGCGGGCCCCGAGCACATCTTCTCCATCCTGGAGTCGGCGCTTCCAGAGGTGCACCGCCTGCGCCGCGAATACCCCGACGCGGTGATACTGCCGTCGGCGACCGAACTGCCGCCGCCATCGGGAATGGTTGGCCGTGTCGGAGAACCGAGAACCGCGCCGGGCAAGGCACTTCGGCTCATCCGAGGGGTCCTGCACAACCTCACCCGAGCCGACGTCGCGCACCATCAGCGGCCGCAGCTCAACGTGCCCACCCAGGACTCGCGCTGGTTTCTGCTGTGCACGGTCGACGGCGTAACCGTCACGACCGCGGACAGCCGCGGCGTCGTCTACCGGCAGCGCGACCGCGCCAAGATGCTGGCCCTGCTGCGTCAGTCGGTGCGCCGTCAGCGCAAGCTGGCCAAGCGCTTCGACGACTTGCGCAAGGCCTACCGCGATGCGCTCCCGACGCTGTCGGGTGTGCAGCAGTGGGAAAGCGTGTTCCTGGAAAAACCCGCGCATGTATGAGGCGTCCCTCCCCGGCGCTTCGGGCGTGGGCCCTGCGCTCGCTGCGCCGGCCCCGCGCGGCGAGGAGGCCGCGTTGGTGGCCGTGCAGTCGGCGCTCGCCGACCGACCCGGCGTGCTCGCCGGCGCGCGTGCGCTCTCGCACTTCGGCGAGCACAGCATCGGCTGGCTGGTGCTCGCCGGCATCGGTGCACTGACGAGGCCGGCCCGGCGGCGGGCATGGCTGGCGGCCGGGCTCGGCGCTTTCGCCGCGCACGCCGCCGCCATCGTCATCAAACGGGTCGTGCGTCGGGAGCGGCCGCACCACCCCGGCATCGCCGTGAACGTCGGTACGCCGAGCAGGCTCAGCTTCCCGTCCGCGCACGCCACCTCCACGACCGCGGCCTCGATACTGCTCGCCAGGGCGAGCGGACTGCCGCTGCCCGCGCTGTTCGTACCGCCGATGGCGCTGTCGCGACTGGTCCTCGGCGTGCACTACCCCAGCGACGTGATCACCGGGGTGGCGGTTGGGGCGGCCGTCGCCAAGGCCGTCGTCCTGATCGCCGACCGGGTCGGAGGAGACTGATGAGCATCTCGAGCGAAAGCAGTGCATCCAGGGCGGCGAAGATGACGGAAGAACCGGCACCGGTCAAGGGCCCACCCCGCAATGTGGTCACCGGCCTGATCAAGGCCGCCAGACCGCGGCAGTGGGTGAAGAACCTGCTCGTGCTCATCGCTCCGGTCGCCGCCCTTGGCAGCGACATGCCCTACGACTGGCGCGACGTTGCGATCAAAGTCTCCATCGCGTTCGTGGCGTTCTCCCTGGCCGCGTCGTCCATCTACCTGATCAACGATGCCCGCGACGTCGAGGCCGACCGTGCGCACCCGACCAAACGGTTCCGGCCCATTGCCGCCGGCATCGTGCCGGCCTGGCTGGCGTACTGCACAGCGGTCGTCCTGGCGGCGGCCGCGCTGGCGGTCTCCTTCCTTGCCACGCCGAACCTGGCCGCCGTCATCGGCGTCTACATCGCGATGCAGCTGGCATATTGCTTCGGTCTCAAACACCAAGCGGTGCTCGACATCTGCATCGTATCGTCGGCGTATCTGATCAGGGCGATCGCCGGTGGCGTGGCCGCCAACATTCCTCTGTCGCAATGGTTTCTGTTGGTGATGACGTTTGGTTCGCTGTTCATGGTGGCGGGCAAGCGGTACGCCGAACTGCAGCTGTCGGAGAAGACCGGGGCGAAGATCCGCAAGTCGCTCGAGAGCTACACGTCGACCTATCTGCGATTCGTGTGGACGTTGTCGGCCACCGCGATGGTGGTCTGCTACGGCCTGTGGGCCTTCGAGCGTGACGGCACCAACGCATCCTGGTATGCGATCACCATGATTCCGTTCACCATTGCGATCCTGCGCTATGCCGTCGACGTCGACAGCGGACTGGCCGGCGAACCGGAGGAGATCGCGCTGAAGGACCGGGTGCTTCAGCTGCTGGCCGTCGCGTGGATCGGAACCATCGGTGCCGCTGTTCTCCTCGGCTGATCGCGGTGCGCCCGTCGGCAACCGAGATGCGGGCGGCCCCGCCTTTCCCTATGACGTCACCGCGCGGGTCAGCCTGTGGCTCAGCGTGCTGGTCGCCGCCGCCTTGTTCAGCTGGGGGGCGTGGCAGCGCCGCTGGATCGCCGACGACGGTCTCATCGTCTTGCGCACGGTGCGAAACCTGTTGGCGGGCAACGGGCCAGTGTTCAACAAGGGCGAGCGCGTCGAGTCGAACACCTCTACGCTCTGGACGTATCTGAACTACCTCGGCGGTCTGATCGGCGGTCCGACGCAACTGGAGTACGTGGCCCTCTGGCTGGCCCTGGTGCTCAGCGTGGTCGGCGTCGTGTTCCTGATGCTGGGGGCCGGCCGGTTGTACGCGCCGAGCCTGCAGGGCCGCCGGGCACTGCTGCTGCCTGCAGGCGTGCTGGTGTACATGGCGGTGCCGCCGGCACGCGATTTCGCCACCTCGGGTCTCGAAGGTGGTTTGGTGCTTGCCTATCTCGGTCTGCTGTGGTGGATGATGGTCGGCTGGTCACAGGCGTTGCGCAGCCACCGTGACAGCGCCGGCCCCAACGCGGTCAGCCGATTCTTCGACGGCATGCTCGCATTCCTGGCCGGACTCTCGGTGCTGGTCCGCCCCGAACTGGCCCTGATCGGCGGGCTCGCGCTGATCATGATGCTGGTGGCGGCCAGGGGATGGCGACGCCGGATATTGATCGTCGTCGCGGGCGGGCTGCTTCCGGTCGCGTACCAGATATTCCGGATGGGGTACTACGGATTGCTCGTTCCCCAAACGGCTTTGGCGAAGGACGCGTCAGGGAACAAGTGGGCGCAGGGCTGGGTGTACCTGACCAACTTCGACGAGCCGTACCTGTTGTGGGTGCCCGCGCTGCTGCTGGTGATGCTGGCGTTCGTGCTGGCCACCACCCGCAGTCGCCCGTGGTGGATCCGCCGGACCACGCCGTACGGATACGGCCGGTTCGCACGCATGGTGCAGAGCCCGCCCGCGGTGGTGATGTTCATCGTCGTCAGCGGGCTGCTGCAAGCGGTCTACTGGATCAGGCAGGGTGGTGACTTCATGCACGGCAGGGTTTTGCTGACGCCGATGTTCTGCCTGCTGGCGCCGGTCGCGGTGATACCCGTGCTGCTGCCCGACGGCGAAAAGTTCAGTCGGGGAGTGGGATACCAGCTCGCGGGCATCACCTCGGTGTTGTGGCTGGCCGTCGTGGGGTGGTCGCTGTGGGCGGCGAACTCGCCCGGCATGGGTTCAGATGCCACCCGCGTGACGTATACCGGCATCGTCGACGAACGCCGGTTCTATTCGCAGGCCACCGGTCACGCGCATCCACTGACCGCGGCCGACTACCTGGACTACCCGCGGATGCGGGCCGTGCTCGTTGCGCTCGACAACACGCCGGACGGTGCGTTGCTGCTGCCGTCGGGCACCTTCGACCGGTGGGATGTCGTGCCCGCGCTACCGCCGCCGCCGGACATGCCACCGGACCAGCGGAAGGCCTACATCGGTCCGCACACGGTGTTTTTCACCAACCTCGGCATGCTCGGCATGAACGTAGGCCTCGACATCCGCGTGATCGACCAGATCGGCCTCGCCAATCCGTTGGCTGCGCACACCGCGCGACTCGAGGACGGCCGCATCGGGCACGACAAGAATTTGTTCCCCGACTGGGCCGTCGCCGAGGGACCGTTTCTGAAGAAACCGCCCTATCTTCCGCCGTATCTCGACCAGGACTGGATCGCGCAGGCCGAAGTGGCACTCAAGTGCCCGGCCACCGAGTCGATGCTGACGTCGATCCGTAGCCCGATGGGACCGCCGCGATTCTTGTCAAATATGCTGCACGCGTTCACATTCACCAGATATCGGATCGACCGGGTGCCGATGTACGACCTGATCCGGTGCGGACTTCCGATCCCGCAGCCGTCGGTCCCCGCTTACACCGGACTGCCTGCGACGGGTCCCTGAACTCGAAATATTGACGATCGCGTCGGCGAGATCGACAAACGTGGCCGCCGCACTCGACGGCCGAGGCGGCGACCAGCGACGACAGCCGCTGAGGAGAGCTATCACACCGAGATGTGGTTGACTACACGGGCACCTGCGCCGAGTGGGTCTTGGATCTCGGGTGCGGCATACGACAGATGGGATAGATGAAGCATGAAGTTCGTTGGCAAGATCCGAGGCGCGGCGAAAGCGCTGCCGCGCCGGCTCACGATCGCGGCTGTCGCAGTCGCCGTGCTGCCCGGCCTGGTCAGCGCTGTCGGCGGCTCGGCGACTGCAGGGGCGTTCTCACGGCCGGGCCTGCCGGTCGAGTATCTGATGGTTCCGTCCGCGGGCATGGGACGCGACATCAAGGTTCAGTTCCAGAACGGTGGCCCCAATGCCCCGGGGGTCTATCTGCTCGACGGTCTCCGCGCGCAGGACGACTTCAACGGCTGGGACATCAACACCCCGGCATTCGAGTGGTACGTAGACTCCGGGCTCGCGACGATCATGCCGGTCGGCGGCCAGTCCAGCTTCTACAGCGACTGGTACTCACCGGCGTGCGGCAAGGCGGGTTGCTCCACCTACAAGTGGGAGACCTTCATCAGCCAGGAGCTGCCGGCTTACCTGGCGGCCAACAAGGGTGTGAACCCGAGCCGCAACGCGGCGGTCGGCCTGTCGATGGCCGGTTCGGCGGCGCTGACGATGGCGATCTACCACCCGAACCAGTTCCAGTACGCGGGATCGCTTTCGGGCTTCCTGAACCTCTCCGAGGGCTGGTGGCCGATGCTGGTCAACACCTCGATGGGTGACGCGGGCGGCTACAAGTCCAAGGACATGTGGGGCGACTCGAGCGACCCGGCGTGGAAGCGTAACGACCCGATGGTGAACATCGGCACGCTGGTTTCCAACGGCACCCGGGTCTGGGTGTACTGCGGCAACGGCAAGCCCGGTGACGTCAACGGTGAGGTCGCAGGCGACAACTTCAACGCGAAGTTCCTCGAGGGCTTCACCCTGCGGACCAACAAGACGTTCCAGGAGCAGTACATCGCCGCGGGCGGTAAGAACGGCGTGTTCAACTTCCCGTCGGCCGGTACGCACAGCTGGGAGTACTGGGGTGCGCAGCTGCAGCAGATGAAGCCCGACATCCAGCGGGTGCTGGGCGCCACACCGCAGCCGTCCACTCCGATCGCCACCGCTGAGTCGGCCTCGACCAGCACGGCGGCGGCCACGACGGGCGGCTAGTCGCTCCGAAAACAGATACGGCCTCTGGCGGCGGCAATCCTTCGGGGTTGCCGCCGTCAGTCGTTTCCGCGCGGGGTGGTGATGTGGTTCACTGCATTGCGGCAGGGGACAGCCAACGGTGAGGGTGGGTAGATGCGTGGGATGATTCGAGCGGTCTTGTCCGTCGTGCTGGCCGCGGGCCTGTGGTCGGCGGTGGCGCCGGTCGCACGGGCAGACGGCATCGAGATGCTGATGGTGCCGTCGGCGGCGATGGGGCGTGACATCCCGGTCGCCTTCCAGGGCGGCGGCCCCCACGCGGTCGTCCTGCTCGACGCGTTCAACGCCGGCCCCGATGTCAGCAACTGGGTGGGCGCAGGCGCGTTCAACACGCTGGCGGGCAAGGGCATCTCGGTGGCCGCGCCTGCCGGCGGCGCATGGAGCATGTACACCAACTGGGAGCAGGACGGCAGCAAGCAGTGGGAGACCTTCCTCGCCGATGAGCTGCCCAACTGGCTCGCCGCCAACAAGGGCCTCGCGCCGAACGGTCACGGCATCGTCGGCGCCGCGCAGGGTGGTTACGGCGCGGTGGCGATGGCGGCGTTCCATCCGGACCGGTACCGCTACGCGGGGTCGCTGTCAGGTTTCCTGGCGCCCGAGCGGACGGGCACCGACGGCGCCATCACCGCCGGACTCGCCGAGTTCGGCGGTGTCGACATCCGCAACATGTGGGGGCTGCCGCAGCTGGGGCGCTGGAAGTGGCATTCGCCGAATGTGCACGTCCAGTTGCTGGTCGACAACAACACCCGGCTGTGGGTGTTCAGCCCGGCCACGCTCGACTGCAGTGACCCCGCGGCGATGATCGGGTACTGCGCGATCGCCCAGGGCAGCAACCGCGAGTTCTATCAGCACTATCGCGCGACCGGCGGGCACAATGCGCACTTCGACTTCCCGCCGAGCGGCGCGCACGACTGGTCGTCGTGGGGTCCGCAGCTGGCCGCGATGTCCAGTGAGCTCGTGACGACGATCAAGTGATTCCGTAACGCCGGTACCTTGGAGGAGTGCAGCACACGGTTCGGCGTCGGCCGAGGTCGCTTCGGGCCGTCGCCGTAGCTGCGTCCCTGGCCGCTGCGGTGACGGCGCTGCTGACCGGCTGCGCCTCCGGCGACGGAATGCTGCCCACCATGTCGGTGCAGCCGCCGCCGCCGACGACCCAGACCCGCGCTGCGCCGGGCGGCATCGGGCCGCGCGCGGCAGGCATCCAGCCGCACGGACTGATGGTTACCGCCCATCAGCGCGGCTATCTCGACGCCCTCAGGGCCGCGGGCGTGCGGCCGTCCACCGACCTGATGGCGCTGAGCATCGGGTCCTATGTCTGCCAAGCCCGGGCAGCCAAGCAGCCGGATGCGGCCGTCCATGACTACGTAGTGCCGTTGGTGCGCGGCGACGTGCGCAATACCTCGATGAACGTCGTGGCGCCGCCGCCTTCCGAAGTCGACGCCATCACGGCCGACTACATTCGGATCGCCACCGAACGCCTCTGCTAGCAGAAAGAAGATATGGCCACCAACAGTCGGCGCAAGCGCCACCGGATTCTCGCGCTCATCGCAGCGGGAGCGATGGCGCTCGTCGTGGCGCTCGTGGTGGTGGTGGCGTGGATCATGATCCGCCAGCCCGAGAAGCCGGATACCGCCGTTCCGCCGTCGGCCCTGCCGCCGTCGGCGGTGCCACCGACGGGCAAGCCGCGCCCCGAGTTCCAGGACGCGAGTTGCCCCGACGTGCAGCTGGTTTCGATTCCCGGCACCTGGGAGTCGTCACCGCAGCTGGACCCGTCCAACCCGACCCAGTTCCCGATCGCGCTGCTGTTGAACGTGACGAACCCGATTCGCGCGCAGTTCGGCACCGACCGGATGGAGACGTTCACCGTTCCCTACACGGCTCAGTTCCACAATCCGCTGTCGGCCGACAAGCAGATTTCCTACAACGACAGCCGCGCCGAGGGCACCCGCAACGCGGTGAAGGCCATCACCGACATGAACAACCGCTGCCCGCTGACCAGCTACGTGCTCGTCGGCTTCTCCCAGGGCGCGGTGATCGCCGGTGACATCGCCAGCGACATCGGCAACGGCCGCGGTCCGGTCGACGCGGACCTGGTGCTCGGCGTCACGTTGATCGCCGACGGCCGCAGGCAGACCGGGGTGGGCCAGGACGTCGGCCCCAACCCGCCGGGCCAGGGCGCCGAGATCACGCTGACCGAGGTGCCGATGCTCGGCGAGATGGGCCTGACGATGACGGGCCCCCGTCCCGACGGGTTCGGCTTGCTCAACGACCGCACCAACGAGATCTGCGCGACCGGCGACCTGATCTGCTCGGCGCCGGAGGAGGCGTTCTCGATCACCAACCTGCCCAGGACGTTGGAGATCCTGGGCGGCGGCGCGGGCCAGCCCGTGCACGCCATGTACGCCACGACACAATTCTGGAATCTCGACGGTCAACCGGCCACGCAGTGGACACTGGATTGGGCGCAGAAGGTTGTTGATAACGCTCCGCATCCAAAACATGGCTGACACGTGACCGCCACAGATTTGGCCTGCGCCTGGTGGTCGCATAACATTAAGAAATAACTAAGACCAACGACTTACGGCTGGATGAAAAGTACTGGTCACGGGCCATAGCGGCACGTGTGGGCGAGTCGCCGACCTGTGACCTGACAGCGGACACCGACGCCTCGGTAGCATCTTGGAGGTTTGGGTTCGCGGGGACGACGCGGACAACGGAGTCCCTCACGACGCCCGTGGCTGCCCGACGGTGCACGCGAGACACGCGTCGCGATGACTGTGCTTTGACAGGAGAGTGAAATGGGGTTCCACAACCCGTTCATCAAGGACGGACTGATCAGGTTTCCCGACAGCGGCAGCCTGGTTCTTCACGTCGAACGGTGGACCAAGGTGCGTGGAGACAAACTCGCTTACCGGTTCCTGGACTTCTCCACCGAGCGCGACGGTATCGGGCGCGACCTGAACTGGGCAGACTTCGGCAGGCGTAACCGTGCCGTCGGCGCTCGCCTTCAGCAAGTGACCGAGCCCGGCGACCGGGTCGCGATCCTGTGCCCGCAGAACCTCGAGTACCTCGTCGCGTTCTTCGGCACCCTGTACTCCGGCCGTATCGCCGTGCCGCTGTTCGACCCGAGCGAGCCCGGCCATGTCGGCCGGCTGCACGCCGTCATCGACGACTGCCACCCCTCGGCGATCCTCACCACGACCGAGTCGGCCGAGGGTGTCCGCAAGTTCTTCCGCAGCAGGCCCGCCAAGGAGCGGCCGCGCGTCATCGCCGTCGACGCGGTGCCCGACGACGTCGGCGCCACCTGGGAACCGGTGAAGGTGGAACCCGACACCATCGCCTACCTGCAGTACACCTCCGGCTCGACGCGCATCCCGACCGGTGTGCAGATCACTCACCTGAACCTGGCCACCAACGTGGTGCAGGTGATCGAGGCCCTGCAGGGCGAGGAGGGCGACCGTGGCGTGTCCTGGCTGCCCTTCTTCCACGACATGGGCCTGATCACCGCGATGATCTCGCCGATGATCGGCCACTACTTCGAGTTCATGACGCCGGCCGCGTTCGTCCGCAGGCCCGGCCGCTGGATCCGTGCGATCGCGCGCAAGCCCGACGACACCGGCGGCGTGATCTCGGTGGCGCCGAACTTCGCCTTCGACCACGCGGCCGCGCGCGGCCTGCCCAAGGACGGCGAACCGCCGCTGGACCTGAGCGTGGTGAAGTGCATCCTCAACGGCAGCGAGCCGATATCGGCCGCCACCGTGCGCAGGTTCAACGAGGCGTTCGGCCCGTTCGGTTTCCAGCCCCAGGCGATCAAGCCGTCCTACGGCCTCGCCGAGGCGACGCTGTTCGTGTCGACGACGCCGATGGGTGACCACCCCAGGATCGTGCATGTCGATCGCGAGGCGATGAACACGGGCACGTTCGTCGAGGTGCCCGAGGATTCGCCGAGCGCGGTCGCGCAGGCCGGTGCGGGCAAGGTCGGCGTCGCCGAGTGGGCGGTGATCGTCGATGCGGACACCGCCACCGAACTGCCCGACGGCCAGATCGGCGAGGTCTGGATCAGCGGCCAGAACATGGGCACCGGCTACTGGGGCAAGAAGGACGAGACCGTAGCCACCTTTCAAAACATCTTGAAGTCGCGGACCAACCCGTCGCACGCCGAAGGTGCGACCGACGACGCGCTGTGGGTGCGCACCGGCGACTACGGCGCCTACCACGACGGCGAGCTCTTCATCACCGGCCGCGTCAAGGATCTCGTCATCATCGACGGCCGCAACCACTACCCGCAGGATCTCGAGTACTCGGCGCAGGAGTCCACCAAGGCGTTGCGCACCGGCTTCGTCGCAGCGTTCTCGGTGCCCGCCAACCAGCTTCCCGACGAGGTGTTCGACAACGCACACGCCGGGCTCAAGCGCGATCCCGAGGACACCTCCGAGCAACTGGTCATCGTCGGCGAGCGCGCCCCCGGTGCGCACAAGCTGGAGATGGCGCCGATCACCGACGCCATCCGCGCAGCGATCGCAGTGCGCCACGGTGTCACCGTGCGCGACGTGCTGCTGACGCCCGCCGGCGCCATCCCGCGCACTTCCAGTGGCAAGATCGGCCGCCGCGCCTGCCGCGCCGCCTACCTCGACGGGAGCCTGCGCAGCGGGAAGGTGGCCAACGCCTTCCCGGACGAAACCGACTGAGTTGACAATGACTGACATAGAACCGGATTCGCAGAACGACGCTCCCGAGGGTTTCAAGCTGGCACCCGAGCGTCCCGTCACGCCCGCCCGCACCGACATGACCGTCGCGGAAATGCGCGAATGGCTGCGCAATTGGATCGCCGAGGCAACCGGCCAATCCGCCGACGGGATCAACGACTCCACCCCGATGGTCGAACTCGGTCTGTCGTCGCGTGATGCGGTGGCGATGGCCAGCGACATCGAAGACCTCACCGGCGTGACGCTGACGGCGACCGTCGCGTTCCGCCATCCGACCATCGAGTCCCTTGCCACCGTCATCGTCGAGGGCGAACCGGAGGAGGAGGGCGGCGACGGCGCGGACATCGACTGGTCGCGCGACCGCGAGCTCGACGACATCGCGATCGTCGGACTGGCCACCCGCTTCCCCGGCGACATGAACACCCCCGACGAGACGTGGCAGGCGCTGCTCGAGGGCCGCAGCGGCATCACCGACCTGCCCGAGGGCCGGTGGGAGGAGTTCCTCGACGAGCCGCGCATCGCCGAACGCGTCGCGAAGGCCCGCACCCGCGGCGGATACCTCTCCGACATCAAGGGCTTCGACGCCGAATTCTTCGCGCTGTCGAAGATGGAGGCCGACAACGTCGACCCGCAGCAGCGGATGGCGCTGGAGCTGACCTGGGAAGCGCTGGAGCACGCGCGAATTCCCGCGTCGGCGTTGCGCGGGCAGAGCGTCGGCGTGTTCATCGGCAGCTCCACCAACGACTACAGCATGCTGGCGATGTCCGACCCGTCGGTCGCGCACCCGTATGCGATCACGGGCACGGCCAGCTCGATCATCGCCAACCGGGTGTCGTACTTCTACGACTTCCGCGGGCCGTCGGTGGCGGTGGACACGGCGTGCTCGAGCTCGCTGGTGGCCGCACACCAGGGTGTGCAGTCGCTGCGCTCGGGTGAGGCCGACGTCGCGATCGTCGGCGGTGTCAACGCGTTGATCACCCCGCTCGTCACCGTCGGCTTCGACGAAGTCGGCGGCGTGCTGGCCCCCGACGGCCTGATCAAATCGTTCTCCGCCGACGCCGACGGCTATGCGCGGTCGGAGGGCGGCGGCATGCTGGTGCTCAAACGCGTCGCCGACGCCCGCCGTGACGGCGACGACATCCTCGCGGTCATCGCGGGCAGCGCGATCAACCACGACGGGCGGTCCAACGGCCTGCTGGCACCGAATCCCGACGCGCAGGCCGAGGTGCTGCGCAAGGCATACAAGAACGCGGGCATCGACCCCCGCACCGTCGACTACATCGAGGCGCACGGGACGGGCACCATCCTCGGCGACCCGATCGAGGCCGACGCGCTGGGCCGGGTGGTCGGCAGGGGTCGCCCGGTCGACAAGCCTGCGCTGCTCGGCGCGGTGAAATCCAATGTGGGCCACCTGGAATCGGCCGCGGGCGCGGCCAGCCTGGCCAAGATGACGCTGGCCCTGAAGAACGACAAGCTGCCGCCGTCGATCAACTATTCCGGTCCCAACCCCTACATCGACTTCGAGGGTGTGCGGCTGAAGGTCGCCGACACCGTCACCGACTGGCCGCGCTACAGCGGGCACGCGATCGCGGGGGTGTCGGGCTTCGGCTTCGGCGGGGCCAACGCACACTTGGTGCTGCGTGAGGTGCTGCCGTCGGATCTGATCGAGCCCGAACCCGATTCCGAAGCCGCCGAGGACAAGCCGCACGGGGACACCGCCGAGGAGTCGGCCGTGTTCGTCGGCGGGGTGCGGATGGACGAGTACGGCGAGTTCGTCCACGACGACGAGAACGAAGGCGCCGAATTCTTCGGCGAGCACGCCTACGGCGCCGAGGAGGGCGAGCCCGAACCGCTGGGCCTGACCGACGAGGCCAAGCGCCTCAAAGAGGTCGCGCTGCAGGAGCTCGAGGCGGAGGAACCGCACACACCCGTTGTGCCGCTTGCGGTTTCGGCGTTCCTGACGTCGCGCAAGAAGATAGCCGCCGCTGAGCTCGCGGACTGGATCGACAGCCCCGAGGGCCGCGCCTCCTCGCTGGAGTCGATCGGCCGCTCGTTGTCTCGACGCAACCACGGCCGTTCGCGCGCCGTGGTGATGGCCCACGACCACGACGAGGCCGTCAAGGCGCTGCGCGCGCTGGCCGACGGCAAGCAGAGCCCGAACGTCTACAGCGCCGACGGCCCGGTCACCAACGCGCCGGTGTGGGTGCTGGCGGGTTTCGGTGCGCAACACCGCAAGATGGCCAAGAGCCTGTATCTGCGCAACGAGGTCTTCGAGGAGTGGATCAACAAGGTCGACGCGCTGGTCCAGGACGAACTCGGCTACTCCATCGTCGAGTTGATCCTCGACGACTCGCAGGACTACGGCATCGAAACCACTCAGGTCGCCATCTTCGCGATCCAGGTCGCGCTCGGTGAGCTGCTCCGCCACCACGGTGCGAAACCCGGTGCGGTCGTTGGCCAGTCGCTCGGCGAGGCCGCGGCGGCCTACTTCGCGGGTGGCCTGTCGCTGGCCGACGCCACGCGCACCATCTGCTCGCGCTCGCATCTGATGGGCGAGGGCGAGGCGATGCTGTTCGGTGAGTACATCCGGCTGATGGCACTGGTCGAGTACTCCGCCGAAGAGATCAAGACGGTGTTCTCCGACTATCCCGATCTCGAGGTGTGCGTCTACGCGGCGCCGACGCAGACGGTCATCGGCGGACCGCCCGAACAGGTCGACGCGATCATCGAGCGGGCCGAGAAAGAGGGCAAGTTCGCCCGCAAGTTCCAGACCAAGGGCGCCAGCCACACTCAGCAGATGGACCCGCTGCTCGGCGAGTTGGCCGCCGAATTGCAGGGCATCACGCCGCGACCGCTGGCATGCGGATACTTCTCCACGGTCCACGAGGGCAGCTACATCCGCCCCGGCGGCGAGCCGATCCACGACGTGGACTACTGGAAGAAGGGCCTGCGGCACAGCGTCTACTTCACGCACGGCATCCGCAACGCCGTCGACAACGGTCACACCACATTCCTCGAGCTGGCGCCGAATCCCGTTGCGCTCATGCAGGTCGGTCTCACCACTGCGGCGGCGGGTCTGCACGACGCGCAGCTGATCGCGACGCTGGCCCGCAAGCAGGACGAGGTCGACGCGATGACCGCGGCCATGGCGCAGCTGTTCGTGTACGGCCACGACCTCGACATCCGCACGCTGTTTCCGCGCACGTCCATCGGCCTGGCCGGCGCGCTGGACTACGCGAACATCCCGCCGACGCGGTTCCGCCGCAAGCCGCACTGGCTGGAGGCGAGGTTCACCGGTGACAGCTCGACACTGATGCCGGGCAACCACGTGGCGACGCCCGACGGCCGCCACGTGTGGGAGTACTTCCCCAAGGACGGCGCCGTCGACCTGGCTGCACTCGTGAAAGCCGCAGCGGCCCAAGTGCTTCCGGAGGCCAAGCTGGCGGCGTCGGAGCAGCGAGCGGTGCCCGGTGACGGTGCTCGCCTGGTGACGACGCTGACGCGTCATCCCGGCGGCGCGAGTGTGCAGGTGCACGCGCGGATCGACGAGTCGTTCACCCTGGTGTACGACGCGATCGTCAGCCGCGACGGTCAGGCCGCGGCCCTGCCCGCCGCCGTCGCCACCGGGGTTGCGGTGGCCGAGGCACCGACTGCGGCGCCGCAAGAGCAACAAGAGGACGACGCCGAAATACTCAGTGATCACCTGACCCGCGGCGCCAACCTCGGTGCCGGTTTCGCGAAGTGGTCGCCGGACACCGGTGAGACCGTGCACGACCGGTTGGCCGCGATCGTCGGCGGGGCGATGGGCTATGAGCCGGAGGACCTCCCGTGGGAGGTGCCGCTGATCGAGTTGGGCCTGGACTCGCTGATGGCGGTTCGGATCAAGAACCGCGTCGAGTACGACTTCGACCTGCCGCCGATTCAGCTGACCGCGGTGCGCGACGCCAACCTGTACGCCGTGGAGAAGCTGATCGAATACGCGATCGAGCATCGTGACGAAGTCGAGGAGCTGCACGAGCACCAGAAGACGCAGACGCCCGAGGAGATCGCCGCCGAGCAGGCCAAGATCCTCAGCGGCGCGTCGCCGACCACGGTGCAGGCACCCGCACCCGACCCGCAGGCCGAACCGGAAACGGATCTGCCGATTCCGCCGCCGCCGACGGACCCGTCGGGTCCGAGCGCCAACGGCGATCAGCCGTCGGCGGCCACGGTCGCGGCTCAAGTTTTGTCGCAGGAGGCCGTCACCGAGGCGCTCGGTGCCGATGTGCCCCCGCGCGAAGCCGCCGAGCGGGTCACGTTCGCGACATGGGCGATCGTCACCGGCAAGTCGCCGGGCGGCATCTTCAACGCGCTGCCCGAACTCGACGACGACACCGCGGAGAAGGTGGCCGCACGGCTCACCGAGCGCGCCGAGGGCACGATCACTATCGAGGACGTGAAGAACTCGCCGACGATCGAGGCGCTGGCGACGATCGTGCGCGAGCACCTCGAGGCCGGTGAACTCGACGGGTTCGTGCGGACGCTGCGCGCTCCGTCGAAGGACCCAGCGGGCGCGTCGAAGATTCCGGTCTTCGTGTTCCACCCTGCCGGTGGGTCGACGGTGGTCTACGAGCCGCTGCTGAACCGGCTGCCGCGGGACACCCCGGTGTACGGCATCGAGCGGGTGGAGGGCTCCGTCGAGGAGCGCGCCGCGGAGTACGTGCCCAAGCTGCTGGAGATGCACGACGGTCCGTTCATCCTGGCCGGCTGGTCGCTGGGCGGTGCGATGGCGTACGCGTGCGCGATCGGGCTGAAGCAGGCGGGCGCCGACGTCCGGTTCGTCGGACTGATCGACACCGTGCGCGCCGGCGAGGAAGTGCCGCAGACCAAGGAGGAGACCCGGGCGCGCTGGGACCGCTACGCGCGGTTCGCCGAGCGCACGTTCAACGTGCAGGTGCCCGCGATCCCCTACGAGCAGCTCGAAGACCTCGACGACGAGGGCCAGGTGCAGTTCGTGCTCGACGCCGTGAAGGAGAGCGGCGTGCAGATCCCCGGCGGCGTCATCGAGCACCAGCGCACGTCGTACCTGGACAACCGCCTGCTCGAGACGGCGAAGATCGAGCCGTACGACGGCCACGTCACGCTGTACATGGCCGACCGCTATCACGACGACGCGATCTTCTTCGAACCGCGCTATGCCACTCGCCAACCCGACGGCGGCTGGGGTGAGTTCGTGTCGGACCTGGAGGTCGTCCCGATCGGCGGCGAGCACATCCAGGCCATCGACGAGCCCTACATCGCCAAGGTGGGCGCGCACATGAGCGAGGCGATCAACCGCATCGAGAGCGAGAGCAAGTGACCAACAAGACCACCGCGGAACTGCTGTCCGAACTTCGCGAAAAGCTGGAGCTGGCAAAGGAACCCGGTGGCGAGAAGGCCGTCGCCAAGCGCGAGAAGAAGGGCATCCCGAGCGCCAGGTCGCGGATTCATGCGCTGCTCGACCCGGGTAGCTTCCTCGAGGTCGGCGCGTTGTGCAAGACGCCAGGCGACCCCAATGCGCTGTTCGGCGACGGGGTGGTGACCGGCCACGGCACCATCAATGGGCGTCCGGTCGGCGTGTTCAGCCACGACCAGACGGTTTTTCAGGGCACGGTCGGCGAGATGTTCGGCCGCAAGGTGGCCCGTTTGATGGAGTGGGTGGCGATGGTCGGCTGCCCGATCATCGGCATCAACGACTCCGGCGGAGCGCGTATCCAGGACGCCGTCACCTCGCTGGCATGGTACGCCGAACTCGGCCGCCGCCACGAGCTGCTGCGCGGGTTCGTCCCCGAGATCTCCATCATCCTCGGGAAATGCGCTGGCGGAGCGGTCTATTCGCCGATCCAGACCGACCTGGTGGTCGCGGTGCGCGACCAGGGCTACATGTTCGTCACCGGGCCTGACGTGATCAAGGACGTCACCGGTGAGGACGTCTCGCTGGACGAACTCGGCGGCGCCGACGCGCAGGCCCGCTACGGCAACATCCACCAGGTGGTCGAGGACGAGACGGCGGCGTTCCAGTACGTGCGCGACTACCTCGGCTTCCTGCCGCCCAACACCTTTGACGACGCACCGATCGTCAACCCCGGCCTGGAACCCGAGATCACCAGCCACGACCTCGAACTGGACTCGATCGTGCCGGACGCGGACAACACCGCCTACGACATGCACGAGATCCTGCTGCGGATCTTCGACGACGGCGACGTGTTCGACGTCGCAGCGCAGCAGGGGCAGGCGATGATCACCGCGTTCGCACGCGTCGACGGCAGGCCCGTCGGCGTGCTGGCGAATCAGCCGATGCACATGTCGGGTGCGATCGACAACGAGGCGTCGGACAAGGCCGCGAGGTTCATCAGGTTCTGCGACTCCTACAATCTCCCACTGGTTTTCGTGGTCGACACCCCGGGCTTCCTGCCCGGCGTGGAGCAGGAGAAGGGCGGCATCATCAAGCGTGGCGGCCGCTTCCTGAACGCGGTCGTCGAGGCGGACGTGCCCAAGGTGACGATCACCATCCGCAAGTCGTACGGCGGCGCCTATGCGGTGATGGGTTCCAAGCAGCTGTCCGCCGACCTGAACTTCGCCTGGCCCACCGCACGCATCGCGGTGATCGGCGCCGAGGGCGCCGCGCAGCTGCTGGTGAAGCGGTTCCCGGATCCGACCGCACCCGAGGTGCAGAAGATCCGCGCCGACTTCATCGAGGGCTACAACCTCAACATGGCCACGCCGTGGATCGCCGCCGAGCGCGGCTTCATCGACGCGGTCATCGAGCCGCACGAGACGCGGCTGCTGCTGCGCAAGTCGCTGCATCTGTTGCGCGACAAGCAGCATCACGGCCGGGTGCAGCGCAAGCACGGCCTGCTGCCGATCTAGCCGAGACCAATAACGCAAACACCCCGCGAGCCTTGCGGACTCGCGGGGGTGTTGCGTTCCAGTGCTGCTACTTCTCCAGGTCGAAACGGTCGTTGTTCATCACCTTGACCCACGCGGCGACGAAGTCCTCGACGAACTTGTCCTTGCTGTCGTCCTGCGCGTAGACCTCGGCGATGCCGCGGAGCACGGAGTTCGAACCGAACACCAGATCGTTGGCGGTGGCCGTCCACTTGACCGCATCCGTCGAACGGTCCCGTCCCTCGTAGACGTTCTCGACTGTCTGCGAGGGCTTCCACGCCGTGTTCATATCGACGAGGTTGACGAAGAAGTCGTTGCTCAGCACGCCCGGCCTGTCGGTGAGCACACCGTGCTTGCTGCCGCCGTGGTTCACGTTCAGCGCCCGCAGACCACCGATCAGCACCGCCAACTCCGGAGCCGTCAAGTCGAGCATGTAGGCCCGCTCGACCAGAAGCTGCTCCAGCGGCGCCTTTTCGCCCGGGCGGACGAAGTTGCGGAACCCGTCGGCCCGCGGCTCCAGCACCGCGAACGACTCGACGTCGGTCTGCTCCTGCGACGCGTCGGTGCGACCGGGAGCGAAGTGCACGCTGATCTCGAAGCCGGCATCGCGGGCCGCCTTCTCGACCGCCGCAGAGCCGCCGAGCACGATCACGTCGGCCAGCGACACCTTCTTCCCGCCGGCCGCCGAGCTGTTGAAGTCCTGCTGGACCCGCTCGAGCACCGGCAGCACCTGCGCCAGCTCGGAAGGCTCGTTGGCCTCCCAATTCTTCTGCGGCTCCAGGCGAATCCGCGCCCCGTTCGCGCCGCCGCGCTTGTCGGTGCCGCGGAAGCTCGACGCCGACGACCACGCCGTCTTGACCAGCTGCTGCACCGACAGTCCGGAGTCGAGCAGCGTGGCCTTCAGCGAAGCGATGTCGGCCTCGTCGATCAGCTGGTGATCGACGACGGGAACCGGGTCCTGCCACAGCTGCGGCTCGGCCACCCACGGGCCGAGGTAGCGGTCGATCGGGCCCATGTCGCGGTGCATCAGCTTGTACCACGCCTTGGCGAACGCCTCGTTGAGCTCCTCTGGATGCTCGAGCCAGCGCCGGGTGATCTCGCCGTAGATGGGGTCGACCCGCATCGAGATGTCGGTGACCAGCATCGTCGGCTTGCGGTTGGGGCCGCCGAACGGGTCGGGGATGGTCGGTTCGGCGTCCTTGGCCTCGAACTGCCATGCACCCGCGGGGCTCTTGGTGAGCTCCCACTCGTGGCCGTAGAGGATCTCCAGGTAGGCGTTGCTCCACGTGGTCGGCGTGTTGGTCCACACCACCTCGAGACCGCTGGTGATGGTGTCGCCGGCCTTGCCGGAGCCGAACGGGCACTTCCAGCCCAGGCCCTGCTCCTCGATCGGGGCACCCTCGGGCTCGGGTCCGATGCCATCGTCTGGGCCCGCGCCGTGCGTCTTGCCCAGGGTGTGGCCACCCACGATCAGCGCGGCGGTCTCCTCGTCGTTCATCGCCATCCGGCCGAACGTCTCGCGGATGTCGTGCGCCGCGGCCAGCGGATCCGGCTTGCCTTCCGGCCCTTCCGGATTCACGTAGATCAGGCCCATGGTGGTGGCGCCGTACGGCTCGGCCAGCTGACGATCGCTGTCGTTGGTCCCGCCGTAGCGCTGGTCGGTGCCCAGCCAGGTGTCCTCCTGGCCCCACAGCATCTCCTCGGGCTCCCAGATGTCCTCGCGACCGAACGCGAAGCCGAACGTCGTGAAGCCCGACGACTCCAACGCCGCGTTCCCGGCGTAGGCGATCAGGTCTGCCCAGGAGATCTTGTTGCCGTACTTCTGCTTGATCGGCCACAGCAGCCGGCGGGCCTTGTCCAGGTTCGCGTTGTCGGGCCAGCTGTTGAGCGGGGCGAAGCGCTGCGAGCCCTGCCCGGCGCCACCGCGGCCGTCGAAGATGCGGTAGGTGCCCGCGGCGTGCCAGCTCATGCGGATGAACAGGCCGGCATAGCTGCCGTAGTCGGCAGGCCACCAGTCCTGCGAGGTGTTGATCAGCTCGATGACGTCGCGCTTGAACGCCTCGACGTCGAGCTTGGCGAACTCTTCGGTGTAGTCGAAGTCCTCACCGAGCGGGTTGCCCTTCTCGTTCTGCTTGTGCAGGACCGATACGTCGACCTGATCGGGCCACCAGTCCTGGTTCTTCCGCGGAGCGTGCGCCTTCGGCTTCGGTGAATCGATCGCCGGGTTCTCACTCTCGCTGTGACTGGCCGTCTTGGAATCGTCGTGCGGCGGGCGGGCATCGGATGTATCAGATGACACAGCTTTCCTTCCGGGAGTGGGTGATTGAGGCGGTGATCACGGCTGTGATCGGGAAACTTGTGCGGCCGCGCAGTCGGGGCACACGCCCCAGTAGATGACCTCCGCCTCGTCGATGGCGAAGCCGGCGAGGGAGCCGTCGTCGTCGACCGCGGTCAGGCACGGTGCGTCGCCGACGGCGCAGTCCACGTCGGCGATGACGCCGCAGGTCCGGCAGACGACGTGGTGGTGGTTGTCGCCGACGCGCGACTCATAACGGGCCACCGAGCCCGACGGCTGGATCTTGCGCAGCAACCCGGCCGTCGTCAGCGTGCTCAGCGAGTCGTAGACCGCCTGGTGCGACACGTCGGGGAGGTCGGCGCGCACGGCCCGGATGATCGAGTCGGTGTCGGCGTGCGGATGGGCATGCACCGCGGTCAGCACCCCGACGCGGGGACGCGTCACGCGCAGCGCGGCCCCTCGCAGCATCTGCTGAAAGTCCTCCGCGGTAGGCACGTTCGGAAGTCTTGTCCCTTTTCTGGAATAAGTCAAGAAATCTACGGAGTGCTTATTCGGCCCCGCTGACGGCTACGGACCGACCCGGATCTTGTTGGGCTTCCACAGCCCGCTGCGCGTCGCGGTGCCGAGTTGGATCTCGGCCGGCGATGCGTCGACGATGGTCTCGAACTTGCGCAGCGAACCCCAGTCGCGCCCCCAGTCCCTGGACAGGTAGGTGGCCGTCACGTGCGCGCGCAGCAGTAGATCGGAGATGCCGAGCAGTCCGCCGTTGACGCCGTCCTCCCAGGTGTCGGTGTCCTGCTTCTTGGCGGTGTAGTCCGGCGTGATCCGGAATGCGGGCACCTCGGTCACCCCGTTGGCGTGCAGCATCGGCTGCTGACACGGGAACGCCAGTCCGACCGCCCAGTCCATCAGCACCGGCTGGCTGGAGCCGACGTACTCCTGCAGCGAGCGGAGCTCGGGCACCCGCGGCGGTGTCACCGCGATCCAGTCGCCGGGGGTGAGCGACAAGTCTTGCGACACAACGCGAACCGCGGTCGCGTCCGCGGGCATCTTGGACCGCGCGAACCGCAGGTTGCGCCACGACGGAGCGACGGCGATGTCGTCGGGGACCAGTCGGCCCGCGGGCACCGGCGCACCGTCGGGACCCGGGCGGGCGTACTCCAGCTCGACGGTCTGCCCGTCGGTGTGACCGTTGAGCACGCTGTTGCCCGCGATCGTGCCCGCCGCCGTGATCACCACCAGCGGATGGGCGTCGTCGGGTCTGCCTTCATTGGGCAGCTGATACCACGCCGAGGCCAACTTGCTCTGCTGCTGCGGTCCGGCGGCATAAGTGCCCACCACCGGAACACGGGACGGGTCGAGGCCGTAGGGCAACGGCACCGTCGATCCGTTGACGCCTCTGGCGGAGAGCTTCGTGGCCGCATCCCAGTCATAGTCGGTGCCGGGCAAGGGCAATGTCATCCGGATCGCCTCGGCCACAATGTGATCGGGCACGCCGTTGGCGGTGAACCCGAGTGGCTTCTCACCGCCCAGCGGACCCAGTGGCCCGTAGTTTCCGGGCAGCGGCGTCATGAACCCGTCGTTGGCGTCGGGTTCCACCAGCACGTCGTCGGCCAGGCCGCACCCGCCGGTGAACGCACGCAGGTTGGCCCATGCATTCGAGTACGTCGGGTACTGCCGCACCACGCCGACGAGCATCGACGCGACGAACACCACCACCATGAAGGCAGCCGCGATCGGAATCGGCGCTGCGGTCAACCCGCGCGCGATGCGTCCCTCCCCGCGGTCACGCGGTGCGAAGTGCAGCCAGACCGTGTAGAGCGCCGCGATCGCGAACAGCGCGAAAAACACCGTGCTGATGGTGATTCCGCCGATTTTCGGCATGGCGTTGTTGAACGGGACACCGAAGCTCGAGACGTACCACCAGCCGTTGGTCGAGGAGAAGCACAGCGCCAGCACGAACAACACGGCCGTCACCGCCGCCATCCGGTTGCGTGACCAGCGCAGCACCTTCGGCGACACCAGCACGGTCGCCAACGCCGCCATCGCCGCCCCGACAGCGGCGAACAGGCCGAAGTGATGCACCCACTTGGTCGGCGTGAACATCAGGAAGAACATGGTGCCGAAGATGATGCCCATCAGACGCCACGCCGGACCGCGGGCGACCCCGGGAATGCGCTTGCGCCGCAACATCACGAACATCGCCGCGAACAGGCTGAGCGCGGTGATCAGGAAGCCGAACCGCCGCGACAGCGAGCCGTCGACGGTCGGCAGGAACAGGTAGTAGTAGCGCAGGTTCTCGGTGTACCAGGCCTGGCTCGGACCGATCGCGGTGCGAATCCTGGTGGCCTCCAACACCGTTGCCAGCGTCTGATCGGCGAAGATCACCGTGAGCACCACGGTGCCCGCCGCCAGCAGCGGCGCGACGAGTGGCCATGTTCCGACGATGCGGTGCCTGCGAACCAGGATGCGCAGCAGCGGGCGGCCGCCGGCGAGCAGCGCCGCCACCGCGATCAACCCGGTCGGTTGGATGCCGAGGGTGAACGCGGCCGCGGTCACGGCCAACGCGGCCGGTGTCATGCGTCCCGAGATGATGGCCCGCTCGATCAGCACGTAGGTGATCAGTGCGCCGACGGCGATCTGGCCCTCGGGCCGCAGGCCGTTGTTGAACGGCATCCACGCGGCCAGCAGAACCAGGCCGGCGGCCCACATCGCGGCCTTCGACGACGCGACCGCCGGGCCCAATCGCGGCAACACCTCGCGCGACAGCAGCAGCCAGCACACCAGGGCCGAGATCAGATCCGGCAGCCGCATCCAGATGCTCGCGTCGCTGACATGGCTCATCAGCGCCAGCAGGTTGTAGTACCAGCCGAACGGATCTTCGGGGCTGCCGAACCACCTGAAGTAGTTGGACATGTAGCCGGCGTGGTCGGCGACGCGGACCATGCCGAGGATGTAGCCGTCATCGGAGGAGTTGGCGCCTGCCACGTGCCAGAGCAGGAACGTGCCCACGACGACGGCGTCGGCGGCGGTGACGATGCGCCAGCGCGACGGGATGAGGCTGTGCATCCGCCGGCCGTCGAGGCGGTCGAGGCGCCACAACGCCAGCAGTGCGACGATCGTCGCCGCTATCGCCCCGAGCATCGCGGCCAGCTTCAACGGCGTTGGCTTGGAGGAGAACCGGGTATCGATGGTCGCCGACACCGACAGCCCCGGCGGCGCGGGGCCGACCAGATCGGTGAACACGCCGACGATCTGCGGGCGGAGGTTGGGGTCGGTGAAGCCGGAGCGCTGTTCCTTACCGGTGGTGGGATCGGTGAGGCCGACGAAGGTGGCGAACGTCCCGGCGTCGGTGGAGACGATGTCGATGCGGGAACAGCCGGGCGCGCCCGCGGTGCCCACGACCCGTGCGCGTTGCACACTTGCGATGACGACGGCACGGTCGGTGATGTCGACCCGCTGCGGGGTGACGGTGACGAACAGTCCATTGAGCGCGGCTTCCTTGCCACGCTTGGGCGCGGTGCTCAGCACCGTGCCGCCGTTCGGCGGCATCGAGCGGATCACGTCACATGGGACCGTCACCGTCATCGACACCGGTACCTGTGAGATCAGCGGGGCGGTAACGTCTTTCAGCTCGCCGTGCTGCGGCCAGTTCAGGGTTGCCGTGGTCTGCACCACCGGCAGCAGCGGCGTGGCGACCGACAGCACGAACCCGATCAGGCCGGCAATCGTCGCAACCCAGCGCACCGTCCGAATGTTGTCGCTCATGGCAGCGCCCTGATGGGTCCGTTGCGGGTCCACCCCCGCACCGTGACCGCACCCTGGTCGATGACGGCGTCGGGCGCCTCGGATCCGGGCACCAGGCGCTGGTAGCGCTCGATGGCTCCCCAGTCGCGGTACCAGTCGTCGCGCAGATAGGACGGCACGCTGTCGGAGCGCAGCAGGGCCCTGGTGATCAGCAGCGGTCCGCCATCCTCCGACGACTGCCACTGGTTCGACGACGCCACGGTCTGCTTGAGGTTCGGGAGAATGCGGTACTCCGGGAGTTGGGCCACACCAAGGTGTTCGGAGAAAGGCCGCTGGCACGGGAAGTTCGCGCCGGTCGCGATGTCCATCAGCACCGGCGTGTCGGACCCCATCAATTGTTGAGCGGTCTCCAGCACCGGCACCCGCGGTGGGGTGAAGGCGAACCACTGGTCGGTGGACAGGTTCGGGTCGTCGGCGACGATGCGCACCACGTTGGTTTCCGGCGGCGCCCACGCCAACGGGAACCGCAGGTTCCGCCATGCCTTCTGCATGAAGATGTCGATCGGCTGCACCCGGCCGAGGGCCTGATAGGAGCCGTCGGGCCGGTGCACGCCCCATTCCAGTTTCAGTGACTGGCCGTAGTTGAACGAGTGGTCTTCCTCGTAGTACCAGATCGCGCCCGCCGCAGCGATGGTCACCAGCGGGCGGTCAGGCGAGCGCGCGGGCAACTCGTACCAGGAGGAGGTGGCCTTGGCGGCGACGGTGTTCTCGCCGTAGCTGCCCATCACCGGTGTGCGTTTCGGGTCCAGGCCGAACGGCAGGAAGACCTTCGACCCGTTGACGCCTTCGGGGCCGTATGCGCCGCTGGTGCCCGCGGCGTAGCCGACGCCGACGTTCGGCTTGTTGGGCGAGCCGTCGGAGTTCACGGTGCCCGGATTGGACATGACGGCCTCGGCGGGCTCGAGGGTGTCGCTGACGCCGTTCGGGTTGAACCCGACCGGGTTCTCGCCGCCCAGCGGTCCGTACTGCCCGAAGCGCTGACCCGGAACCGCTTGCAGCATGCCGGCATTGGTGTCCGGCTCGACCAGCACGTCGTCGGCCATCGCGCAGCTGGTGTCGCCCAGGCCGGCGGCCAGCGCCTCGGCGTTGGCCTTGGCCGTGGTGTAGACGGGATAGCGCTGCGCCGCGCCCTTGGCCATCGAGCCCACCTCGAGCACCACCATGATGACCGCGACCACGAGCAGCGGTGTCGATGCCAGCACGCGGTTGCGTCGGGTATTGGCGACCTCGGTGTGTCCGGTGTAGTCCATCCGGAAGTGCAGCCAGCCCGCCAGCAGGCCCGTCGCCATCGCGAGGGCCAGGAAGATGAAGGTGACCGGAACGCCCGCGATCACCGGTTGCTTGTCGAACCACGGCACGCCGTAGTTGCCGACGTAGAACCACGCGTTGATGCCCGATGTCGCCCAGGCGAGGATGAACAGCAACGCGGTCACATAGACGGCGAGGTTGCGTCGGGTGTGCAAGCCGACGCGGGCGAACACGAATGCGGTGACCGCTCCCAGCGCACCCGCCAACCCGGCGAACGCGCCGAACTGCACCGCCCACTTGGTGGGGGTGAACGTCAGCAGCAGCAGGCCGATCGCGGTGGTGCCGATCAGCCGCCACACCGGCCCGGAAGCGACGCCGGGCAGGCGTCCGCGCCGCAGCAGCACCGCGATCATCCCGAACAGGCACAGCAGTATCACCAGCACGGCGAACCGTCGGGTCAGCGACGAGTCGGCGCTGTCCTCCACCGTGAGGAAGTAGTAGCGCAGGAATTCCTGGTACCACGCGATGGTCGGGCCGACGACGTATTTGATGCGGGCCGACTCGGCGACGGTGGCCAGCGTCTGGTCCCGGAACACGATCACGAAGATCAGCGACATCGCCGCCAGCAGCGGAGCCAGCAGGGCAACGATGCCGTCGACGGGCCTGCGCGCGCGGATGTTGCGTGCGATGGCCCTGGCGCCGACCAGGATCGGTGCCAGCGCGATCAGCCCTTGTGGGGCCGTGGTGACGCTGAATACCGCGACGACGATCGCCACCGTCGCCGGCCACATCCTGCGCGTTGCGATGGCGTTCTCCACCAGCACCCAGCCGGCGATCGTGCCGAACGCGATCAGCGGCTCGGGGCGCAGGCCGTTGTTGAACGGCAACCAGGCCGCCAGGTACACCGCGCCACCGGTCAGGACCGCGACCCGGTTGTAGGCCATCCGCCTGCCGAGCCGGGGCAGCACGCAGCGGCTGATCATCAGCCAGGTCGCGATCGCGGCGGCGGTGGCGGGCAGCCGCATCCACACCCCGGCCGTGCTGATCGACGCCAGATGGGCCAGCACGCTCTGGTACCAGTCGAACGGAGCTTCGCTGGCGCCGAAGAACCGGTAGTAGTTCGGTGTGTAACCCGCATCGATCGACACCCGCGCGATAGCGAGGTTGTAGCCGTCGTCGGACGAGCCGGGGCCGATGACGTGCCAGAGCAGCAGCGTGCCGATCACCCCGACGTCGGTGACCCAGACGACGGGGCCGGCGCGCAGGAACCGGCGCCAGGCGCGAGGCACCCGCCGCGCAGTCCTTCGGTCCAGGGCGACCAGTGCCGCGATCGAGGCCAGCACCGAGACCACGCCGAGCACCATCGCTGCCAGCTTCAGCTTCGTCGGCGAGGTGATGAACCGCGTGTCGACGTCGATGCGCGCGGAGAGCCTCGGTCCGGCCGCAGGCTGGGCGGCCACTTTGAGGTCGGTGAAGATTCCGGCGACCTGCGGCCGCTTCTCCGGCGCGAGCGTGCCCGCGGCTCCGGGAATCCCGACGAAGTCGGCGCCGACCTGCCCGACGTCGGCCCAGATGTGCAGCACGCTGCAGTTGCCTGCGGCGACCGCGGGTCGGGGAGCCGCGGCGGCGACCGTGTCGCGGAACGCGACGAACACCGTGTCGGCGGTCGCCCGGACGAACATCGCCCCCTTGGTGACGTCGCTGGCTTCCTTGGGCACCGTGGACAGCACCACTCCGCCCCCGGCGGGCAGCGTGGCGATGTCCGGGCAGGGAATCGAGATGTCCATCGCCCGCGGCGCCCCCGACACCAGCGGGGCGGTGAGGTCGGTGACCATGCCGTCGGGCCCGGGAGCTTGCGGCCAGGCGATGGTGGCGGTGGTCTGCCTGACCGGCAGGAGCGGGACCAGTGCGCACAACACCACGCCCGCGATGCCCGCGACGACGGCGACGATCCTGGCGATCGCTGACAGCCCGGACAGCCGGGTCCGCTCAGATTCGTCGCGTGGCACGAGGGTCGATGGTAGGCGACAGATCTAGTGACGCAGCGGCGCCGGGCTCCACAGCCCGCTTCGAGTCGCCGAACCGAGATCGAGCCGCGCCGGCTCCGCGTCGCGGTAGTAGGGGGTGAACTGCTGAAGCTCGCCCCAATCGCGGAACCAGTCGTCCTTGAGATAGGAGGGCACCGTGGTCGCCCGCAGCAGCAGCTCGCTGATGCCGAGCGGGCCGCCGCCGACGTTGTCCATCACCGGCGAGTTCGCCTCGGAGCCGAACCGGTCGGGCATGATCCGCCACTTCGGGACCTCGACGACACCGTTGCGGTGATCGAACGGGCGCTGGCACGGGAAGGCCATTCCGACCAGCCAGTCCAGCAGCACCGGGTCCTGGGATCCGACGACCTCCTGCAGCGTCTCCAGCTGCGGGATCCGCGGCGGGGTGACCGCGATCCAGTGCTGCGGTGCCAGGTCGTCGTCGGTGGCGACCAGCCGGACCTGCGTCGCGTCGGCGGGGATGGCGCCCAGCGGTGCCCTCAGATTCCGCCAGGCCGGCGGAGCACCGACGTCGGCGAAGCCGACCGCGCCCTTCGGCTCGCCGTCGTCGCCGGCCCACTGCACGAGGACGTCGCCCGTGTCGAAGCGCCCGGCGGCCGACACCACGAGAATGGAGGACGACCGATCGCGTTCACTCCAGTCCGCCGGTAGCCGGTACCACGCCGATCGCAGCACCGCCGGCTGTTGCGTGCCACTGCGCCAGCTGCCCATCACCGGCGTGCGGGCCGGATCGAGGTTGAACGGCAGCCGCGCGCGTGAGCCGTTGATTCCGGCGCCGGCCGTGGTGCCGCCCTCGGTGCCGCTCTGACTGGTGTCGTCCCGGTCGCCCTGCGCAGAGTCGGCGAAGTTGCTGGACGTGCCGGGGCCGCCCCCGATCACTTCGTCGGCCGACAGGTTGGTGGGAATTCCGGTCGGGCCGAACCCCTCGGTGGTCGAGCCGCCCAGGGCGTCGGCGGGCGTGCCGCTCGCCGGTGTCAGCATGCCGGCGTTGGTGTCCTGCTCCACCATCACGTAATCGGCCAGCCCGCAGCGCTTTCCGATGAGCGCCCCTAGATTGGAGCGGCCGTTGGACCATGCCGGATACAGGTCGATCATGCCGAGCGTCAGCGCCAGCACCTCGAATACGACGAGCAGCCATGCCGCAATCGCCAACGGCGACTGCAGGATTCGTGTCAATCGGCGGTCGTTGCCGTCGGGCGGCGAGATGTCGCGGCCGTAGAAATGGAACCAGGCGGCGACCAGCAGGGCGACGACGGCGAGGCCGAGCAACATGGTGGTGAAGCCGAAGTGCCACTCCGGGAACTGGTTCGACCACGGCACGCCGAAGTTGGAGACATACCACCAGCCGTTGACGCTGGCGAAGGACAACGCCATCACGAACAGGACCGCGGCGGCGAACATCGCCCGGTTGCGCCGTGACTTCATGGCCGCGGCGGTGACAGCGACCGCCGCAAGCGCTCCCAGCGAGCCGGCCAGCCCGGCGAACACTCCGAAGTGGTGTGTCCATTTCGTCGGCGTGAACATCATGGCCAGGAACGAGATGATGGTGATTCCGACGATGCGCCGGCTCGGTCCTGCCGCGGTGCCCGGAATCCTGCCTTTGCGCAACGTCATCGCGACCGAGACCGCCAACGCGAGCAACAGGGTCAGCACGCCGAATCTGCGGGCGACCGAGCCGTCCGGGGTGGCCATGAACAAGCGTTCGTAGCGGATGTGCTCGTCGAACCAACTGAGGCTCGGGCCGACGGCCGACTTGAACGTGCTCGCCTGGATCTCGGCGGCGAAGGTCTGGTCGCGGAAGATCAGGAAGATGGTCACGGTGCACGCGGCCAGCACGGGAGCCAGCAGCGCGAGGTAGCCGAACCGTGAAGTATGGCTGGCCACAATGGTTTTCAGAGGACCGACCGCGACGAGCAGGGCACCGACGGCGGCGATACCCGTCGGTCCGGAGAACAGCGTGAGCGCGCCGATGATGATTGCGATCGCCACCGGGAGCACGCGGCTGGTGGCCACCCCGCGTTCCACCGAGCACCACGTCAGCAGGATGCCCAGCGCGATGATCGGTTCGGGTCGCAGGCCGTTGTTCAATGGCAGCCAGAACGCCAGGAACATGCCCGCCGCAGTCCATTTGGCCGCGGGGTTGGTCTTGACGGCGTGCCCGAGCCGCGGAATCACCTCGCGACTGATGACCCACCAGCACGTGAGCGCCATCAACAGAGTCGGCAGCCGGACCCAGACGCTGTTGGTGCTGACATGGGCCCACAACGCCAGCAGGTCGTAGTACCAGCCGAACGGCGCTTCGGGCGTGCCGAACCAGCGGTAGTAGTTGGCCATGTAGCCGGCATGCTCGGACACTCGGGCCATCGTCAGGATGTAGCCGTCGTCGGATGTGTTGGCGCCGACGAAGTGCCACCACACCAGGACCGCGGTGACGAGTGCGTCCAGTGGCCGGACGGTCCACCATCGCGGCGGAAGGAACCGCCGGTGCCGCATGCCGTCGGCGGTGTCGAGGAGGTGCAGCGCGCCAAGCGCGGCGACCGTCATCGCGAGGCCGACGATCATCACGAGCAGTTTCAGCGCGCTCGGGGAGGTGCTGTAGCGCGAATCCACGGTGGCTGAGAACTGCAGGCCCGGCGGCGCGGGGCCGATCAGGTCGGTGAACACGCCCACGATCTGGGGCCGGAAGTCATAGCCGCTGCGCTCGCCGCGAAGCGGCGCGCCGGGGTCGTCGGACTGCGGTCCCTTGACGAGCCCGACGAATTCGCTGGTGACCTTGTCGGCGTGCGCGGTGAAGGTCAGCTTCTGGCAGGCCGGGCCGAGCACCTGCGCCAGTGGTGCGGTGAGGACCGGCGTGTTGCGCACGATGACGAGCAGGTCGTTGTCGACCCGTTCCATCAGCAGGCCGCGGTCGATGGCCTTCGGCGCCTGCTTGGGCACCGTCGACAGCAGCACGGTCCGGCCCGCGTTCTGCTCTCCGGTCAGCCCGGCGGCCGCCGAGCACGGCACGCTTATGGTCAGGTCGGTGGCCACGTAGCCGATCAGCGGCGCGTCGACGCTGCGCAGGACGCCGTTCTGGGGCCAGTTCAGTTCGGCGGTGGTCTGCTTGACCGGCAGGAACGGTGTGGCCAGCGCCAGCGCAGCGCCCAGCAGCCCGGCGATGATGGCGACCAACCGGGCGGTGCGGTGATTGGGTCGCTGCGTCCCGTCTTGGACCACGGGGCTAGATGGTAATTGGCCGGATGCAGGCGGTGTCTCGACGGCCATCAGCCGCCCTCCGGCCGTCGCACGGCCAACACGAACGGTCCGATGTCGGCCACCGTGAAGCGGGGGTCGTCGAACAGGGCCGCGTCGAGGGTGACGTGGTAGCGGCGGACATTGGGCTGGTTGGGGTAGACGTCCTCGGCCAGTCGCAACGTGTATGTGCCCGCCGACTCGCCCCCGCTGCCGCGGCGCATGAGGAACACCGTCGGCGCCGCCCACGGCAATGCGTCGAGTTCGGCGATGAAATCGTCGGCACGCTCCAGCTTGGCCCAGCGCCCGATCGCAGCCGCCCGCTCGGCGAACTGCGCGAGCGGGTTGGCGTAGTGCGACGTCAGGCCCTGGAACCCGTAGTAGGGGTAGTACGACAGGAAGCTGTAGTCGGCGGTCAGCACGACGGTTTCGTCGCGCGGCCCGCCGGTCAGCTTCTGGATCCTGGCGTCGATCTCGCGGTAGTACTGCTCGGCGCCGGGCGGGCGCCGGTCGGCGCGCCGGCCGTAACCGTCGGTGTCGGTGTAGGCGACGACGATGTCGCCACGCAGCACGTCGGGGATGTCCTGAGCGAACGTCATCGCGCCGATCGCGCCGACCACGCCCGCTGCCGTGACGATCCGCCGGCCCGTGCCGGGGGTGTACCGCCGCGCGATCGCGAGGGCGACCTCGAGGAACCCGAAGGTGCCTGCCGCGGTGAGCAGAACCGTCAGCGTGGGCTGCAGGCGGAAGGCCAGCAGCGTGGTACGCGCCAATGTGGCCAGCATCGACAGCAGCGACCAGAGGTAGACCGTCACGACGCCGAACGCCAGGCCCGCGGCACGCGCCGAGTTGCGGCCCCGGACCACCAACCACAGCGTGCCCACCATGCACAGCGCGCCGAGCAGCGTGAACTCGAGCATCGGGAAGGACAGCTGCGCGCCGTCGGGCGGCAGATAGTGCGTGGCCGTGCCGGAGTCGGCCGGTGAGCCGCCGATCGCGGCCAACAGGTAGGGCAGCCAGCCGACCAGCAGGATGGCACAGGTGATCACCGCGATCACCGCGAGGCGCAGCACGGGTTGCACGCTCCGGCGGGCGATTGCGACCGCCACCGCCATGACGGCCACGGTGAACGCCGTGTAGCCGAGCAGCAGGGTGTAGAACAGGCCGGCGACGCCGAGGAACAGGCCGACGCCGACGACCGCCGCCCAACCGCCCGACCGGGACCCGCCGCGCAGGCCCGACCACGCCAGCACCAGCACAGGCGGCAGCAGGACTGTGATGACCGCGGCATACGGCTCGGTGGAGGTGTAGGCCAGCGTCGCGGCGGCCGTGGCCGTCGTGACGGCGAGCGCGTACTCGAACCGAATCATGCTCGCCCACAACACGAATGCGAGCACGATCGCGACGGCGATCGAGGTGATCGCCCACGGCTTGAACATCTCCCAGCCCGGTGTGCCAGTCAGCGCGGCGGTCCGGCCGCCGAGCCAGAACCAGCCCGCGGGGTAATAGGGCGGCAGACCGAGGTACGTCATGTCGCGCAGCGCGGCCGTGTCGGTGAGTCGGGTCAGGTATTCGGTCCGGAACTGCTGGTCGACGGAGATGCCGAACAGGTAGAGCTTGGTCGCGCCGAGCGGCATGGCGAGTGTGACGACCGAGAAGGCGGACAGGAAGAGCAGGGCGGCTGCGCGCGCCGCCAGTCGACGTCCGCGGCGCCACAGCCAGCCGGCGGCGAGCAGCCCTGCCAGGCAGGCGAACTGGCCGACGGTCGTCAGCGCATGCAGCTGGTTGGAGGAGTTGTATGCGGGCCATTCGACCCGGGCGATCGCAATCAGTGCGACAGCGGCCACGGCCACGGCGACGGCGGCCGCCACCGCCATCTGGCCGAGCACGGCCAGCGCGCCACGCATCATCGACCCCGAGGATCTCAGATGGGGAGCTTGCGGAAGATGGGCCGCGGAACGTGCCGCAACACCATCATCACGTACCTGAACGCTCCCGGCGCCCATACGAGTTCCTTGCCTTTGGCCGATGCCGTGACCGCCAGCTCGGCGACATACTCCTTGTCGACGGTGAGCGGCGCTTCCTTGACGTGCGCGCTCATCCGGGTGCGCACCTGACCGGGGCGGATCACCAGCACGCGAACCCCGAACTCCCGCAGAGCCTCTCCGAGGCCGAGATAAAAGCCGTCCAGACCTGCCTTCGTCGAGCCGTACACGAAATTGGACCGACGGACCCGCTCGCCCGCTGCTGAACTCATCGCGATGATCTGTCCATAGCCCTGGGCGCGCATCTTCTCGCCGAGCAGGACACCGACGGAAACCGCTGCGGTGTAATTGATCTCGGCGATCTGCACAGCCTTGCGCTGGTTCTGCCACAGCTCTTCGGCATCGCCCAGCAAGCCGAATGCGACGATTGCGACGTCGACGTCCCCGCCGGCGAACGCCGCGTCGATGACCTGGGGATGGCTGTCGGTGTCGACGCCGTCGAAGTCGATGACGTCGACGGATCTGGCGCCGGCGTTCTTCATCTGCGCGACGGCGTCGTTGCGGCCCGGGTCGTCGGGCAGGCAGGCCAGCACGACGCGCGCCGCTGCGTTGCGCAGGTAGCGCTCGCAGATCGCGAGGCCGATCTCGGACGTCCCGCCGAGCAGCAGGATGGTCTGAGGATTACCCGTGGCATCAAAAACCATGTGTGCCCTTCATTTACAGAAGCTCCAGACGGCGGGCCATGTCCGAGGCGAACACCCCGTCGGGATCGACCTTGCGGCGCACGGCGATCCACTCGTCGATGCGGGGGTACATGGCGTGAAACGTCGCGGCAGTGGTGCGTGAGTCCTTGGCAGTGTAGAGCCGGCCGCTGAATTCGAGGACCCGCCGGTCGAGTTCGTTGAGAAACTCGTTGAGCCCGGGTTTGACCTGGAAATCGACGCACACATTCCAGCCGGGGATCGGGAAGCTCAGCGGGGCCTTGTTGCCCGGCCCGAACAGCTTGAAGACATTGAGGAACGAGTAGTGCCCCGACCGCTGGATGTCGGACATGATGCCTTTGAACGCCTCGACCGCCTCGGTGGGTACCACGAACTGGTACTGGGCGAAACCCACTGCGCCGTAGGCCCTGTTCCACTCGCCGATCATGTCCAGCGGGTGGTAGAACTGCGTGAGGTTCTGGGCTTTGCCGCGATACGTCTTGCCCGTGCGGTACCACAGCTCGGTCATCGCTCCGAAGATCAGCTTGTTTCCCAGCCCGCTGGGGAAGATGTCAGGGGCGGTGAAGTATTGCGGTGCATCGAATTTCAGCGGCTCGGACTGCAGCTTCTTGGGCAGCTGTTCGACGGTGGCCAGCGAGCCGCGGGAGATCACCGCGCGGCCCAATTTCGGGGGTGCGCTGATGGCGTCGAACCAGGCGCTGGAGTAGGTGTAGTTCGATTCGGTGCCGTCGCTGTGGAAGGCGATCGTCTCGTCGAGGCCTCCGGTCACGTCGCCGTCGGCGATGAAGTACGCGGTTTCGGTCGGGGTCATCGCGATGGTGGCCCGCAGGACGATTCCGGTCAATCCGTTGCCGCCGACCGTGGCCCAGAACAGGTCGGAGTCGGCACCGTCGGGGGTCAGGTGGCGGATCTCGCCGTCGGCGGTCAGCAGCTCCATCGACCGCACGTGGCTGCCGAAGCTGCCCGCGCTGTGATGGTTCTTGCCGTGGATGTCGCACGCGATCGCACCGCCGACCGTCACCTGACGGGTGCCCGGCAGCACGGGGACCCACAGGCCGAGCGGCAGCGCCGCGCGCATCAATTGGTCGAGGTTCACGCCGGCGTCGACGTCGACGAGGTGGCTGTCCCGGTCGACCGAGTGGATCTTGTCGAGCGCCGTCATGTCGACGACGAGGCCGCCGCCGTTCTGGGCGTTGTCTCCATAGGACCGCCCCAAGCCTCTGGCGATGATGCCGCGGCTGCCGCCGTCGGCCGCCTGCGCGACGGCCTTCGCGATCAGCTCCTGGTCGGCGGTCGAGAGCACCCGCGCCACCGACGGGGCGGTGCGGCCCCAGCCGGTCAGGCGTCGTGTGGTGGTCGGAAACATCGTGACGAGGGTACCGTGCGGCCCCGGCGGCTCACTTCAAGCGGAAGATGACCATGCGCTGCATGATGAAGTTGATCACGGTCGCAGTGCCCTGAGCGATGACGAACGCCACCACCACTGCCGTCGGCGTGTAGTCGAGCAGCCGCAGGAAGAGGTGGTTGAGCCCGACCTGCACGACGAAGGTCGTGATGTACAGCGCCCACACCGCGGCCAGCCGCGCGGTGCTCGGAGGCGCCTGAAAGGTCCAGCGACGATTCAGTAGGTACGCCGTCGTCGTTCCGGCGATCCAGCCGATGACCTTGGCGAGGTCGGGTTGCATTCCGGCGATTCGGTAGAGCAGGACGTAAAGCCCGAAGTCGACGATCGCCGAGAGCCCACCGGTGACGACGAACCGCCATAGCTGCGTCGTGAGTGTGAGGTTGGGCTGCATCGGAGGCTCGGCCACCCGGGCAGCCTACTCAGGCTATTTCTCTCGTGCCGCGGACGGGCGAGGTACGTTGCCAATCAAGCCCGGCTGGGCTTTCAGCCGGATCGTCGAAGGGGGCGACCGATGGGTCGGCGGTTTCTGGGCGGTGCAGCGGCGTCGGCCGCACTGGTGGCCGCGGCACTCGCCATGGCGGGGACAGCCCACGCGACATGCCTGTCAGTCGGCGGTATCGGCAACGGCTCGGGTTGCACCAGCACGCCGACCAGTTTCGCGGTGGGGATCGGTACGGGTGCGACAGCCGAGGCGCAAGGCCGCCTCAACGGCGCGGTCTCCATCGGCACCGACGCCGAAACGACCGCAACGGGCACGGGCAACCTGGCTGTCGCCGTCGGAAAGCCGGGTTTCAACGGTTCCGTCATGAAGGTGGTTCCGACCGATGCGATCGCAAAGGGGAGTTTCAACAGGGCCTTCGCTTTGGGCGACGGCAGCGGCGCAGCCCGAGTGGGGCAAGGATGTCGCCGATCGTATTCCGGGTGCGAAATACGTTGAGCTTCCGGGGCGCAACATTTTCCACTTCGTCGAGCCGTGGCGTCAGTCGTTTCAGGAGATCGCCGAGTTCCTCACCGGACACCACGCAGAAGTACCCGATGATCGGGTTCTTGCCACGGTGTTGTTCACCGACATCGTGGACTCGACTCGCGCGCGGCGGAGATCGGCGACCGCGACTGGCACGCGCTGCTCGACGCCCACGACGCCTCGTCCGCGTACAACTCAATCGCTTCCGCGGCCGCGAGGTGAACACCTCGGGCGACGGTTTTTTGGCGATGTTCGACGGCCCGCAGCGGGCGATCCGCTGCGCCATGGCAATTCGCGATGCGGTGCATGCCCTTGGCATCGAGGTGCGTGCCGGTTTGCATACCGGCGAGTGCGAGGTGCGCGGTGATGACATCGGCGGGATCGCGGTGCACATCGGCGCGCGCGTGAGCGCACTGGCAGGTTCGAATGAGGTGCTGGTGTCGAGCACGCTGCGCGACTTGGTGATCGGGTCGGGGCTCGCGTTCGATGATCGCGGGGTGCACGAGCTCAAGGGTGTGCCCGGCGAGTGGCATCTGTTCGCCGTCGCGCCCTAATGCCGGGCCGGTCAGAACGGTGGCGGGGTGCCATCGCCGGGCGGTAGGGCCGCCAGCCATGCTGCGAAGTTCTCGGCCCTGGCCTGCGCCGGTGGGTTGGTGGCGGGTTTGGGTTGGGGCTCGGTTTCATTGAGGCGCCGTTCGGCGGCGATTCGTGCGGCGCGGTCGTGGGCGCGGGTGCTTTTGCGGCGCGGCATGGCTAGTCCGCGACCGGTCTGGGTCGCGGTCGCGGCGGCAGCTGCTGCCAGTTCGGCGGTTGACAGCGAGACTGGTGCGGTGGGCCGGCACAGCGACGGGAAGACTATTCGGCTGCCGGGATGGGTGGTGTGGGTCTGACCGCTCGGCGTGGTCCAGATGACGGTGCCGTCGGGTAGTTGGTGGTCATGCCACCCGCCGAACGTCTTGAGCAGGTGGTGTTTTCGGCATAGGCATTTGAGGTTGGACGCGCAGGTCGGGCCGAGCGGGTAGGCGATGGTGTGGTCGAGGTCGCAGATGTCGGCGGGCTGGTCGCAGCCCGGGAACCGGCACGTCATGTCGCGGCAGCGCACGAACCGGGCCAACGCTGGTGTGGGCCGGTAGCGGTGTTCGGGTGGGGCGTCGCCGGGATGGTGTACCCATCGGATGGTGGCCCCGGCGGCGACTTTGGCCGCCAGCAGCGGCGCGGGAATGACGGTTCCGCCCAGCAGGACCGCCGGCGGCCGGTCGGTGTCGGGGATGCCGGTGTCGGCCGGGTCGCCGTCTCGGGGTGCTCGCCGTCCAGGGCCACCGGGGTGTCGTCCGACAGACTTTTCTCGTCGGCGATCACATTGATCACCACCGCACTGGCCGGGGTTCCCGCCGCTGGGCAGTCGTAGTGTCCGCAGGTGCAGGCCAGCTTGTCGGCGCCGGCGCCCAGCGCGCCCAACGCGTCGGCGCGACGTTGATCCAGGGTTCGCCCGTCGCCGTCGCAGACCGCGCGGGCCATCAGCTCCAGGCGCTGGTCCAGCGTGGCGGCGTCGTGGTCGAGCAGCACCGCCTCGATCGTGGCGGTGCCGCTGCCATCGGTGATGGGTTTGTCCACATGGCGGCCGCGGGCACGGTGGTCCATCCGGCGCAGCGCATACCGGTCATAGCGCTCGACCCAGTAATCGATCGACTCCTCGGCTTTGGCCACCGACATCGCGCCCCACCCCGACACCACCGCAGCCAATTCGACGTCGACCTTGGCGCGGGCCTGCGGATCGGCGATCAGCGCGGTGCGGTGCACGATCGCCTGCACCAGGCGCAGACCGATCGCGCCGGTGTGGAACACCTCGGCCACGCGGGGCAGCCGCTCGCGCAGCGCCATCGCCATCATCAACTGGTGAGATGCCACCCCCAATGACACCGTGTGCGCGGCGGCGACCTCGGCGGCCACCAGATCCCAGTTGTCCACACACCACTGATCGCGCTCGGCTGACCCGTCCAGCGCCAGCCGGGCCTCGAACATGTCGGCGATCGCCGACAACCGCCGCGCACACGCCGCGTTCTCCACCCGCGACCACGCCGCCACCGCCGCTCCTCCAGAGGCGGATCGGGCAGCTACGGCAAGATGATCGAACACAAGTTCGAATCTAGCGCGCACCCCCGACCCGAACCACCAGCCCAACCCGAACCTGTGGATGAACTCCCAACTGTGGATGACCCCTCAGATCACGCGCTTCAAGTGGATCAACGGGATCGTGCGGTCACCGGCTCGGCTCTCGTAATCCGCGTAGCCGGCGTAGAAATCCAGCGCGAGGTCCCACGCGCGTTCCCGCTCCGCCGGGTCGGTGATCTCACTCGCGACATACGTTCCGCTGTCCTTTCCTGCGAGCACCTCCACCTTCGGATTGGCCCTGAGGTTCCAGTACCACGCCGGGTGCCGCGGATTTCCGTAGTTCGACGCGATGAGCAGCAACCCGTCGCTGTCTTTGGCATACCCCAGCGGCTGCACCCGCGGTTGGCCGGACTTGGCGCCCGTCGTGGTGAGCAGCATGAGTTTGACGGGATACACAGAACTCACCCGGCCGCCGGTCATCCGCAGCAGAGGCGGATCGACCTTCGGCGCAATCCGTTTGACGTACCAATATCCGACGGGCGTTCGCGCAAACTTCTCCAGCGTCCGTTCGTACAGACCCATCTGTCGACGCTGTTGTGAGCTCATAGGGGATCACCTTGCCAGCCCGGACGCGGTCAGAACACTCAAAAGCGCATCGACGGCCGGGCCGAACGCGTGCTCCGCCGGCGCGGCGAAGCCGACGATGATTCCGTCCGGATCGGGAACCGTTGGCCCGGCCAGCGGATGTCGCATGATCCCAAGACCCTGCAGCGCGATCCCGGCCTCTCCCGCGCGACGCACAACCTCGTGTTCGGTGTCGCTGGGCAGGGTCAGAACCAGATTCACGCCCGCAGACAAACCGGCGATGCCGACGTCGAATCCCGACAGTGCGGCGACCAGCGCGTCACGTCGTCTGCGATAGCGCATTCGCATGCGCCGGATGTGCTTGTCGTAGCGACCACTGTCGATGAAATCGGCCATCGTGAGCTGCACCAGCGAGTCGACGTAGTACTGCTGTCCGCCCGCGGCATCGGTGACCATGTCAATCAAGTTGTCCGGCAACACCATCCAGCCCAGTCGCAACGTCTGCGACAGGCTCTTGCTGGCTGACCCGAGATAGACGACCCGGTCGGGGGAGAGCGCCTGCAGCGCACCGACGGGTTGACGGTCGTACCGGAATTCGCCGTCGTAGTCGTCGTCGAAGACGAAACCGCCTGTGCGCCGGGCCCATTCGACGACGGCGGTCCGGCGCGTCGAGTACAGCGGCATCCCGAACGGACTGTGATGCGCCGGCGTCAACAGAACGGCCGGTGTCTGCAGACCGTCGAGTTCCTCGACGATCGCCCCGTGTTCGTCGACGCCGATCGGCACCGTCGGCACGTCGAGTGCGGCAAGCGCATCGCGGAAGACGAAGAGCCCGTAGGCCTCGATGGCGATCGGACCCCGGCCGCGAAATACCCGCGCAAGCAGTTCGACCCCGTGGCGAACTCCTGCGCACACCACGATCGACTCCGGCGAGGTTCGCACGCCGCGGGCCCTGGTCAGATATTCGGCGAGTGCGTCACGCAGTTCGGGTCTGCCACGCGGATCGCCCATCCGCAGCGCATCGGTAGGCGCGGTGGAGATCGCCCTGCGGGCCGACGCAAGCCAGTCGTGGCGGGGAAACTCCGCTACGTCGGGAGAGCCGGGCATCAGGTTGTGCCGGGGTCTGGCCGGCGCGCCGCGGGGCCGCGGCGACGCATGGGCGCCCCCGGCGTTCAGCACCCAGGTGCCTGCCCCCTGGCGCGACGCGAGCCAGCCTTCGTTGACGAGCTCGGCGTACGCCTCGGCCACCGTGTTGCGGGCCAATCCGAGGTCGGCGGCCAGACTGCGCGACGGCGGCAGCATGGATCCGGGTCGCAACCGGCCCGACCGCACGGCGTCGCGCAGCGCGGCGAGCAGTGCTTCACGTGCTCCGCGCGCGCCGGGCCTGATGACCTCCCGCAGGTCCAGGTGCAGGTCACGACTGCCGGAATTGGCCCATGAAGTCACATCGAGATTGAACCATGCGGACGGGTCTTTTCGCAGTAGCGTCGATGCCATGACACAAACACTGGAAACCCGGGCAACCGCCGTCGAGCGGCTGAAGATCTACAAGACCTCGCCGGAACTGCTCGACGCGATGATGGCTCTCAGCGCTGCGGCGGCCAAGGACGTCGAGCCCCAGCTCGGCGAGCTCATCAAGATCCGCGCGTCGCAGCTCAACCACTGCGCGTTCTGCTTGAACATGCACCTCGTCGATGCGCGCAAGCACGGCGTGAGCGAGCAGAAGCTGGACCTGCTCGTCGCGTGGAGGGAAGCGGGAGACCTGTTCACCGACCGGGAGCGGGCGGCGCTCGCGCTCACCGAGGCCATCACCGACCTCGCTGACGGCGTGCCCGACGAGGTGTACGCCGGTGCGGCCGAGGTCTTCACCGACCGCGAACTCGGCCAGGTCATCGCGATGGCGGTCACCATCAACGCGTGGAACCGGATCAACGCGACGGTCCACACGGCCGCGCCGCGCCGCTGAACCGTCAGACCCAGTAAGCCACGCGAGCCCGGTACTGCCGCATGGCGATCGCGGCGAGAAGCCAGCCGATCACGGTCAGCACCACCACCACGACCCAGTGGCGTACCTCCTGCTCGGCGCCCAGCAGCGGCGCCCGCACGATGTCGAGGTAGTGCAGCAGCGGGTTCAGCTCGACGATCTTGGCCCACCGCCCGGCGCCCTGATGTTGCAGGGTCTCCTCGTTCCAGATGATCGGCGTCATGAAGAACAACAGCTGGACGAGGCTGAACAGCAGCGGGCTGATGTCGCGGTAGCGGGTGGACAGTATGCCGAAGCACAGCGACACCCACACGCAGTTGAGCACGATCAGGCCGAGCGCCGGGATGACGGTCAGGTCCGCCCACGACCACGGCTTGGGGTAGATGATCGCGATCGCCAGGAAGATCACGATGTTGTGGGCGAACAAGATGATCTGCCGCCACACCAGCCGGTAGACATGCACCGACAGCGGCGTCGGCAACTGCTTGATCAAGCCTTCGTTCGCGACGAAGACGTCGGCGCCTTCGAGGATCGAGGCGTTGATCAGGTTCCAGATGATCAGGCCGAGCGTGACGTAGGGCAGATGCACGGACAGCTCGAGCTTGAACAGCTTCGAGTACAGCCCGCCCATCGCGATCGCGGTGACGCCGGTGGCGATGGTGATCCAGAACGGGCCCAGCACCGACCGGCGGTAGCGCTGCTTGATGTCCTGCCAGCCGAGGTGCAGCCACAGCTCGCGACGGGCGAAGCCGTCGACGAGGTCAGCCCAGGCGCGCGTCATCGTCCTCGACTGAGCGGCGGCGTCGGTGAATGTCATGGCTTCTCGAACCTCTCGCGCCTGCCCAGCCTGCGCAGCCGGACCCACTCGGCGAGGCCTTGCGGGTCGCGCCGGGACACCAGGAAGTACCAGCCGTAACGCAGCCACTCTTGGAACAGGAGTTTCCGCATTCCCGGTCGGGACTGCAGATAGCCCCTATTGCGGTAGGTGAAGTACCGCTTGGTCGGATTGTCTGGATACTGCGCGTGCATGCGCCCACCCAGAATGGGCTTGAATTCGTCGCCGCCTTGCGGGTGGAGATATACCGCGTGCAGGCACGTGCCGAACGGAAGCCCCGATCGTCCTAGTCGACGGTGCAATTCGGTTTCGTCACCACGGAAGAACAGCTGCAGATCCGGTACACCGGTGGACTCGAGCGTGTCAGCGCGAAAGAGTGCACCGTTGAACAAGTGCGCGATATTCGGCATCAAATCCGGAAGGCGTGAGTCCGTGCGTAACTCGTTCACTCTGCGACGCCAAGCCAGCCCGCGTCTCAATGGGAACGCGAGACGCTCTGGATCGTCCAGGTCGCAAATCATCGGCGAGACCTCCGCCAATCCGTACCTCTCGGCGCACGCCAGCAGCCTGGCCAGCACCTCGGCGTTCTGCGGTCGTCCGTCGTCGTCGGCCAGCCAGACCCACTCGGCGCCCAGGCTCAGCGCGTGCAGCATGCCCAGGGCGAAACCGCCTGCGCCACCCAGGTTTCGGCGTGACCCGAGATAAGTGGTCGGGACGGGTTGACCGGCCACCAGGTCCCGCACCCGCTCGTCGTGATCGTTGTCCACCACGATCAGGTGGTCGGGCCGCCTGCTCTGAGAAGAGACCGCGTCCAGCGATTTGGCGAGTTCGTCGGGACGGCGGTGGGTAACCACGACCGCGACAATTGTGTCAGTCATGTGCGATCACGCGCGTTCTCTTCGAGCACCTCGCGGACATGGCGCGCGGCGTCCTCACCCTCGTAGGCGCGCACCACCTCCTCGATCCCGCCGGTCATCTTGACGGTGCCGTGGTCGATCCACATCGCGGTCTTGCACAACCGCGCCAGGAACTCGTTGGAGTGGCTGGCGAACACGAGGATGCCGGAGCGCTCGACCAGGCCCTGCAACCGCGCCTGTGCCTTCTTGAGGAACTCGGCGTCGACGGCGCCGATGCCCTCGTCGAGCAGAAGGATCTCGGGGTCGATGCTGGTGACGACGCCCATCGCCAGGCGCACCCGCATGCCGGTGGAATAGGTGCGCAGCGGCATCTTCAGGTAGTCGCCGAGTTCGGTGAACTCGGCGATTTCGTCCACCTTTGCCAGCATCTGCTTGCGGGTCTGACCGAGGAACAGGCCGCGGATGATGATGTTCTCGAAGCCCGATATCTCGGGGTCCATGCCCACCCCGAGGTCGAAGATCGGCGCTACCCGGCCCGTCACGGTCGCGACACCGCGGGTCGGCTCGTAGATGCCGGAGAGCAGGCGCAACAGCGTCGATTTGCCCGCGCCGTTGTGCCCGACCAGACCCACCCGGTCGCCGAGCTCCAGCGACATCGTGATGTCCCGCAACGCTTCGATCACAACGACATTGGACTCGTTGCGTCCGATGGTGCCGCCCGCCTTGCCGAGGAACGCCTTTTTCAGCGAGCGCGCCTTCGCGTCGAAGATGGGGAACTCCACCCACGCGTTGCGGGTCTGGATGTGCGGTCCGGAAGGACGTGTCACGAAGCCCTCAGAACTACAGGTACTGCCCGGTGCCCGACGACGCGGGGCCGCCGCGCTGCCCGGGTGCGCTCAGGCCCGGCGGCAGCGCACCCTGGCGCATCTGCTCCAGCTGCTGGCGGGCCGCCATCTGCTGAGCGAACAGCGCGGTCTGGATGCCGTGGAACAGGCCCTCCAGCCAGCCCACCAGCTGAGCCTGCGCGATGCGCAGTTCGGCGTCCGACGGGACGGCGTCGTCGGTGAAGGGCAGCGTCAGCCGCTCCAGCTCGTCGCGCAGCTCAGGAGCAAGCCCGTCCTCCAGTTCGCGGATGCTGGTCCTGTGCACATCGCGCAGGCGGTTGCGGCTCGCGTCGTCGAGCGGCGCCGCCCGAACCTCCTCCAACAGCTGCTTGATCATCGTGCCGATACGCATCACCTTGGCGGGCTGCTCGACAAGGTCGGTCAGCGACTTGCCGTCGGCTCGCTCGTCTTCCGGGGCAACCGAGCCGTCGCCGCCGATGATCTCGATGTTGTCGTCGTCGGGGTTCGCAGTCATCAGTTCCGCATTTCCTCTATTTTCCGCGCCACTCGTAGATACGGGCCTCGCCGTTGTCGTAGATCTTCTCCCACGACCGTGACTTATCTAGCGACACTAGCCCGTCGGGCATCGCGAACTTCAGCACCACCGGCGTGCTGGTCAGCACGTACCGGATATCGAGCGCTTTCACGGCCTCGGCGATGCGCGGATCGGTGTCGGCGTCGTCGGCGTACGCCCAGAAGATGAACCGGTGATACCCCGGGCCCTGCTGGACGGGATAGTCGTAGTGGGTCCACAGCGGGTGCACGCCGGCCACCGCGTACATCCAGGCGGTGCCGTCGGTGTTCGCATTGCCGATCAAGGTGTCGCGCGCGCCGGGCAGCTTCGCGAGGTAGGCGAATGCCTCGAGATCCTTGGCGTCGATGATCACCGAGTCGTACTTCTCGCCGAACAGAAAGCGGCCCCTCGGCAGGTAACAGACGGCGATCACGACGGTGACGACGATCAACACCGCTGCGGTCGCCGCGTGCCAGAGCGCGGGGCGGTGCGCGCTGTCCGCCCCCGCCAACCTCTTCGCACCTCCGACGGCCACGCACGCGAGGACGACGAGCCCAGTACCGGCTGCGGGTGCCAGCAGCATCGCCACCACGGCCGAAAGCCTGCGCGGGTCGCTGTAGAACAGGTCGCTGAAGACTCCGGTGAGATCGCCCAGCGGGCCGCCGAACGGCGCGGACGAGTGCACGATGCACACCACGAGTCCGAACCACACCACTAGCGGCCACCACACCTTCTTCACCAGGAGCACCACCCCACCGACCGCGGCCAGCAGGATCAGCACCCACTGGATCGGGAAGTCGTTGAGGTGGCGGGTGTGCTGCACCAGCGCGTCGATCAGCCCGCGCTTTTTGCCTTCGTGCGTCACGAAGGCGTGCCCCGCGATGATCTCCGCCTGCTGCAGCACGCCGACGAACTGGGGCAGCAGCAGGCATACCGTGGGCACGGCCATCGCCACCAGCGCGGCGAAATCCGGCAGCCTGCCACGGACCGGACGCCACAGCGCTTCGGCGAGCCACCAGGCGACGACCAACACCACCGTCACCACGCCGCCGGTGATGTGGACGGAGAACACCCCGAGCAGTGCCAGTACCGCCAGCGGTATGCGGTCCCGGTGCCGCACCGCCGACGTCACCAGCACCATCGTCGGCACCGCCACGCCGTAGGCGGCGAGGTTCGGCATCGACGCGGTGTCGAACTCGATGTAGGGGATCGCGGTGAATGACGCCGACAGTGTCGCGGCCGTCGCGGCCGCTGCGGCGGTCTGCCATTGGCCGAGCCGCTCTGACAGCAGCTTCCAGGTCAGGGTCGCGGCGCTCACCGGGAACAGCCAGACCGCGGCCGCGAGCGAGCTCAGCGTATAGGCGGTGGTGGGCGCCGCACCGGTCAGCTGGCTGAAGACCGAGGCGACGGCGTGAAACGTCGACGGGTAATACAGGGCGTCGTGGGTCTCGACGTTGCGCAACTCGCCCATGTGGGTGGGCGAGGCCTGGCCGGTGTCGAGGATGAAGCGCACCGTGTTGGCGTGCCAGACGGCGTCCCATGTGCTCGGGATCGATTGCCAGTGGGGAAGCCCCTTGACCGCCGCGAGGCCGATCAGGGCAGCGCCGAGCAGCACACCCGCGGCCACGACCAGCGCGGGCCGGGCAGCTGTCGCCCTGGCCTCGGCGTCGCGGTCGCGGAAGCGGTTCAGAAGTGCCGGCAAACAGGCGGCGACGGCGGTGACGACGGCAAGAGCAAAGAAAGCGGTCCACGCATTCCAGGGAATCCCGAGAGCGCCGAATGGAACGATCGCCAGTGCGACAACGCCGTACGTCAGCGCAGGGCCGATGGCCACCGCGACGGCAACGGGCAATCGACTGGCGCGCGCAACGATGGCTCCGGGCACTACCAGCAACAACACCGCTAGTAGCACTTCGAAGGCAAGGCTCACTGCACTAGTATGGCTGCCCAGGTGGCCCGGTCCGGCACTGCCCAAGCAGGTGTTGGCAGCCACTGAACGCCGTCGAATCGTGGACTTCGCAGGCTCTCTTAAGGTGGCTGGCATGGCATACGACGTCGCCCGGGTGCGCGGATTGCATCCGTCACTGGGCGATGGATGGGTGCATTTCGACGCCCAGAACGGCATGCTGCTGCCCGACTCGGTGGCCACCACCGTCTCGACGGCGTTCCGGAACTCGATGACCACAACGGCCGGCCCGCATCCGTCCGCGCAGCGCAGTGCCGCCGTGCTCGAGGCGGCCCGCCAGGCGGTCGCCGATATGCTCAACGCCGATCCCCGCGGGGTGATTCTGGGCGCCGACCGCGCCATCCTGCTCAACTCACTGGCCGACGCGTCGTCGTCGCGAGTCGGCCTGGGCTATGAGACGGTGGTCACCCGTCTTGACGACGAAGCAAACATCGCGCCGTGGCTGCGGGCGGCGAATCGCTATGGCGCCAAAGTGAAGTGGGCCGAGGTCGACATCGAGACCGGCGAGCTTCCCACCTGGCAGTGGGAGAATTTGATCAGCGACGCGACCCGCCTGGTCGCGGTCACCTCGGCCTCGGCGACGCTGGGAACCGTCACCGATCTACGGGCCGCGACGAAGCTGATGCACGTCGACGGCGGTCTGGTCATCGTCGACCACTCGGCGGCCGCGCCGTACCGACTCATCGACATCGACGAGATCGACGCCGACGTGATCGCGGTGAACGCGCTCGCCTGGGGCGGCCCGCCCGTCGGCGCCCTGGTCTTCCGCGACCCCGACAGCATCGGCTCGTTCGGCTCGATCGCGCTGAACCCGTACGCCATCGGAGTCGAGCGCCTGGAGATCGGTGCGCACCAGTACCCCCTGCTGGCCGGCCTGGTGGCAAGCATCGAGTACCTGGCCTCCCTCGACGAGTCGGCCAGAGGGACGCGGCGCGAACGGCTCGCCGTCTCGATGCAGTCCGCCGGGGCCTACATGACGCGGCTGTTCGACTACCTGGTGATGTCGCTTCGGTCGCTGCCGCTGATCATGGTGATCGGCAGGCCGGAGACGTCGATCCCCGTGCTGAGCTTCGTGGTCAGGGACGTGCCCGCCGAGCGGGTCGTGCAGCGACTGGCGGACAACGGCGTGCTGGCCATCGCCAACGCGAGCTCGCGGGTGCTCGACGTGATCGGTGTCAACGACATCGGCGGCGCCGTCACCGTCGGTCTCGCGCACTACACCACCACCGCAGAGGTCGACCAGCTGATCCGTGCGCTGGCGTCGCTCGGCTGACGGGGCCTAATTCCTAACGCGCAGCAGCACTTTGCCGGACACGTCGCCGGAGTCGAGCAGTTCGTGGGCGGCGGCCGCCTGGTCGACGGGAAACTCCGCGCCGACGATCGGGCGCACCCGGCCGTCGGCGACCATCGGCCACACGTTGTCGACGACCGAGGCGACGATTTCGCTCTTGCTGCTCGGACCCTCCGCGGGCCGGGCCCGCAACGCGGTCGCGATCACACCGCCGCGCTTGCCGAGCAGCTTGGCGATGTTGAGCTCGCCGGTGACGCCGCCCTGCATACCGATGATGACGACGCGGCCGTCGTTGGCCAGCGCGTCGACGTTACGGTCCAGATAGGCGGCGCCCATGATGTCGAGGATGACGTCGGCGCCGGCACCGTCGGTCGCGTCGCGCACCGCCTTCACGAAATCCTCGTCGCGATAATTGACGAGGATCTCCGCGCCGAGTTCCTTGCACAGGTCGAGTTTCGACGTCGACCCGGCGGTCACCGCGACGCGGCAGTCCAGGGCTCGGGCGACCTGGATCGCATGCGTGCCGATCCCACTGGCGCCCCCGTGGATCAACACCACCTGGCGGGTCGACAGGCCCGCGGTCATCACGAGGTTGGACCACACCGTGCAGGCCACCTCGGGCAGCGCCGCCGCGTGGTGCAACTCGACGGTGTCGGGCAGCGGCATCACCTGGCCCGCGGGCACCGCGACGAACTCGGCGTAACCGCCTCCGGCCAGCAAAGCGCACACAGGTTGCCCGATCGCCCACCGGTCGACCTGCCCGCCGACCTCGGCAATCGTGCCCGACACCTCGAGTCCGAGTATGTCGCTTGCTCCGGGAGGGGGCGGATACTTGCCGTCCGCCTGGAGAAGGTCGGCCCGGTTGATGCCTGCCGCATTGACCTTGATGACCACCTCACCTGCATCGGCGGACACGTCGGGAACTTCCTGCCAGCTGAGTCGGCCGTCGGACCCGGCCACGATCGCATGCATTCTGAAAACCTTACGCCCGGCGTAATTCGGCCCTCAGCAATGAGAATCTCGTTTACCATGCCGAAGATGGAGGGGATGATTGCCGGGCGTACCGCTGGTGATATGCCTGGGCTGGACATCGCTGAGCAACGGTCGTGGCAAAACTTCCTCGACTCGGCACTGCGCATGTATTCGACCCTGAACCGGACGCTGGTCGAAGCGCACAATCTGACCCTCAACGACGTGCGTCTGCTCGACACCCTGGACAAGTCCCCGACGGGGTCGGCCCGCATGGGAGACCTGGCCGAGGGACTGATGTCGTTGCCGAGCCGGGTGACCCGGCAGATCCGCCGACTGGAAGTGCAGGGCCTGGTGCGCCGCGGCGCAAGCCCCGACGACGGCCGCGGCGTGCTGGCCACCATCACCGACGACGGCCGACTGCTCGTGCGCCAGGCGATGGCCACCTACGGACTCGGCGTGCGCGAGCACTTCCTCGGCAAGCTCTCGCGGCCGCAGATCGCCGCGATGGGCGAGAACTGCCGCCGGATCAGCGTCGGACTCAAGGGAATTCCAGCGGCCGGTAAGTTCGGCCGGGTCTGACCAGTACGCTGATCGGCGGTGGCGTGGCAGAGCGGCCTAATGCACTCGCCTTGAAAGCGAGAGACGGCTAAAACCGTCCGGGGGTTCAAATCCCTCCGCCACCGCTGCGCCGGGCGATGGTTCCGGCTCCGGGCGGGCTACGGTGTTCTGCATGTTCGACCGGCTCAAGAGTTCCGCGCGGGAGAAGTTGCAGCGCGCGGTGGCCGAGGTCGTCGACGCCGAGCTGACCCGCCGCCAGCAACAGGTCGACGAGCACCAACGGCATCTGCACGACCTGCACAACGAACAGATCGCAGCGCTCGACCGGCTGGCAGGCCGGCTGACCGAGTCGGACGAACGCCTGCACCGCAGGCTGTTCGACCTCGAGCAGATCTCGCGCCGCGACATCTTGAACGCACAGGACATCGCCGCCGCGAGTGACAGCGCGGCATTCGTTCTCGAGCACATGCCGAGCGCGTCGGTGTTCTGGCATCCGCATGACACGCTGCGGTTCGCGTTGGGTCAGATCAAGGGTGCGGGCCTCGCGCTGGAATTCGGGGTGGCGACGGGCAGCACCCTGAAGATCATCGCCGACGCGGTGGCCCGCGACCGGACGGTTGCCGGCTTCGACAGCTTCGCCGGCCTGCCCGAGACGTGGCGAACCGGCTTTCCGGCCGGCGAGTTCGCGCAGGAGCAGATTCCGACGGTCGAAGGAGCCGAGATCATCGCCGGGTTGTTCACCGACGAACTACCTGAATTCCTCGCCCGCAACGAGGAACAGATCGCGTTCCTTCATGTCGACTGCGACCTGTACTCGTCGACGAAGACGGTGTTCGACCTTCTGGGTGACCGTCTCGCGCCCGATGCGATCCTGCTCTTCGACGAGTTCTTCAACTATCCGGGCTGGCGGATGCACGAGTACCGGGCGTGGACCGAATTCACCGAGCGAACGGGCCGGAGCTTCGAATACCTCGGCTACACGGGCAACAACGAGCAGGTGGTCGTGCGGCTGCATTGATCAGCCGCTGAACAGCCGTCCCCAGTTGTCCCGGTTGGTGAGGGTCGGAAGGGCCTCTCGCCACTTCGCCTGCGCCGACGGCGCCTCCTTCTGCAGCCGCCGCAACGCCTTTCGAGTGCGGCGGGACAGTGTCTTCAGCTTCTGCTTGTCGCGCCGTCGGATCCGGACACCCGCCTGCGACGCGTCGGTCACCACGGCGGAGTCGAACAGCGACACGTGCCACCATTCGTTGTGCGCCGCGGTGATCGCGACAGGTCCGGGTATCGCGCGGCCGAGCCATTGGTAGACAACGCGTTTGGCCAGGACGAGATTCATCCGATCCTTGCGGGGGCGGTGACCGAGCGGAACGATTCGCGGAACGGCGCCGGTGAGCTCGCCGATCTTCACGGCCGGATGCACACCGGTCTCGGGGAACTCAGAGCGCTCGGCACGTATCGCCGCAAGTGCGGAGGGTCCGCCGTCGTGCAGGATCGCCGGTCCCTCCAGGAAGTCCTCGACACCGCGAATCATGGTGTAGGCCAGGCCGTATTGCATCGCCGTCAGGCACTCGGTGATCTCCCGCGCCAGCCACCTGCTGGTCGCCTTGCCGTCGATCTGACCGTGCATCGCGTGAGTGATCAGCGAATTTCGCACGCTGAAGTAGCGGATGAACTCGTCGCGGTCCTTCCAGTGGAAGTCGGCATGCCAGACGCCGGCGTTGGGCAGCGTCGTGGTCGGGAAGCCGGCTTCGGCGGCGCGCAGTCCGTACTCGATGTCGTCCCATTGGAAGAACATCGGAATCGGCAGACCGATCGCAGCGATCACCTCCGACGGGATCAGACACGACCACCACGCGTTGTACTCGGCGTCGACGCGCTGGTCCTGCCGGTATTTCAACATGTTCGAGTTGTGCAGGGCGTTGGGTGCCCACCGGCCCGCCCGCAGCCGCGGCATTTCGGTCTGTTCCGCGCCGACGTGCAACTGCTTGGTGTTCTTCAGATACAGCATCTGCGCGCCGACTATCGTCGGGTTCGGCGTCAGGTTGGCGAAAGCGTTGAGCCGCAACACCGTTTCGGGTTCCAGCAGGATGTCGTCATCCATCAAGATGACGTTGGCGTGGTCGGCGATGCTCGAGATCTCGTAGAGGCCGCGCGCGAATCCGCCCGCACCGCCGAGGTTCGGCTGGCGCATGTACACCAGCTTGTCGCCCAGCTGTGCGGCGACGTCCTGGTAGAGCTGACGCGTCTCGACGGCATCGGTGCCCTGGTCGGCGACGTAGACCGCGTCGATGCCCGCCAACAGGCTCTTGTCGCCCGCGATGGTCGCAAGGTTCGCCGCGCAGTCGTCGGCCCGGTTGAAGGTGCAGATGGCGATCGCCGCGGGCCGGATGGTCGGCGGACCAGGCACCGTCCACTCCAGGTCGGTGATTCTCAGCGGGCCGCCGACGGCCCTGCATTCCATCCAGAGTGCGCCGCCGTCGACGAACTCGTTGAGCCCGGCGGACAGCACCGCGGTCCCGGTGCCGTCGACCTCCTTGCTGCTGACGGTTCGTTCGGTGCCGCCCGCGTCGGATGCGCGCAGCAGCAGCGTCGCGGGTCCGGACGCGTCGAACACCAGCTTCAATTGCACTTCGGTGGCGACGGTCCAGCGTTGGAAGTAGCTGGCGGGCAGCCGGCCGAAGTAGGTGTTGGTGTCGACGGTCGCGCCGTGCTCGACGTGCAGGGCATTGCGTTCCCTGTGGGCCTTGCCGCTCACGATGCGGGCGTACATCTCGTCGGGTACCTGTGCGCTCGGGCCGGTGAACAGCCCACGTGCGACCACCAGCCGCTCGGGGGCGGCGTGCTCGGTGAGCGCCCCGCGCTCGGTCATGCTGCTCCTACGCGTCATCAAACCCGAATGGCCCTCGAAGCGCTTTCCAAGGTCCCCGGGGAGCCTAACAAGCTGGTGCGATGAGACAAATCGACGGCGCGCGGGCTCGAAGCGATTTCTGGTGATCGCTGTTCAGCGGCCTTCGAGCAGAGCCTTCAGGCGCGCCAGGTCCTTGGCGGTCGCACGCCTGATGGCCGTCGCGACAATAGGCGAGGCCAGGCCCGCGAACGCTGTCGGCTCCCCGCGATTGCGAATCGTCATCCAGGTGCCGCCGTCACCGGCGTCTGCCCAGGTGTAGGTGGTTTCCATCGGGAAGGGGCCGCGGTCGGAACGCATCACGAAGCGTTGCGCCGGGATCATCTCGACGACCTCGTAGGTGTACTCGAGCGTGCGGCCCAGGAATCCGCTGACGAACCGGAAGCGGGAGCCCAGGGCCAGCGGCTTCGCCGTCTCCCACGTCACCGCCTTGATGTTGGCGTACCAGGCGGTGGCGTTGTCCGGGTCGCACGAGTAAGCCGCGACCTCGGCGCGCGGCCGGCCGATCGTGGTGTGGACCTCGACATCGACCGTTGCCATGCCGACATTGTCGCGCCGGGTCACCGTGCCGCCCGCGCCAGCGCCGAGATCCCCGCATCGATGGCCGACTCGGTGAGGTTGGCATAGCCCAGCAGTAGTCCCGGTGGTGCCTTCGCCGGGTCGGCGTAGCAGGGTGCCAACGGCTCGACGTTCACCCGCATGGCCGCCGCGCGGCGAACCAGGTCGGCGATCGGGTAGCCGTCGGGAAACCGGACGGTGAGGTGGACGCCTGCGGCGGCGGGTCAGGTACCGGCGGCGCATCTGACGCAGGTGGCGGTCGTAGCCGCCCGACGTCACCAGCGCGGCGAACGCGATCTGGTCCATCACCGAGCTGCCGGTGTCGGCGAAGCCTTTCGCGAGCCTGACCGCTCCGATCAGCGACTGAGGCACCACCATCCACCCGAGGCGCAACCCGGGGGCCAGCGTCTTGCTCGCCGAGCAGATGTAGACCACGCGGTCCGGTGCGATCCCTTGCACGGAGCCGACGGGCGCGCGGTCGTAACGGTATTCGGCGTCGTAGTCGTCCTCGATGACCAGCCCACCCTGGCGTGCCCACTCGACGAGGGCGGTCCGCCGGGCCGCCGAGAGCACGACGCCCGTCGGGGACTGATGTGCGGGTGTGGTCAGCACCGCTCTCGCGTCGCTGCCGGCCAATGCCGTGACGTCGAGGCCGTCGCCGTCCACCGGCACGGGGAGTGGCTCGATGCCGTTGTGCTGCAGGATCATCCGATGAAGCCAGAACCCAGGGTCCTCCATCGCGAGCGGCAACTCGGTGTCATGTAGCACGCGGGCAAGCAGATGGCCTGTGTCGCGCCCGAACACATCACGATGTGCCGCGGGTCGGCCTGCACGCCTCGGGTGCGCCGCAGGTAGTCCGCTGTCGCGGCGCGCGCCGCGGGCAGGCCCTGCGGGTCGACGTATCCGAGCGACTCCGAGCCGATCTCGGCCGGGCCCTGGCGCAACGCACGCAGCCACGCCGCGCGCGAAAGCCACCGAGATCGGGTGCGCCGGCAAGGAAGTCGACGTCGTAACGGCGCGTCGGTGCTGGATGTCGCGCGACGCTCGCCGAGTCGACCATGGCGACCCGGGTGCCCGAACCCTGCCGGCTCGACAGAAACCTCTCGGCGGTCAGCTGGCCGTATGCATCGACGACGAGCCTGCGAGAGACGCCGAGGTCGGCTGCGAGCACCCGCGTCGGGTGCTGACTCGCGAAGTGGTACCCGAAATTGCCATGCAAGTGGTGCCTATCGTGAGTCCAATGACGATCTAGCGTGAACGTATGACAACGACGCCGCCGCGCACAAGGGCCGGGTTCGTCAAGGTGACCCTGATCGTTTTCGGGTTGTACGGCCTGGGGCTCGGGCTGTTCATGGTGCTCTGTCCGCAGATGTTCTTCGACACCATCGGGACGTTCGGACTTCGCAACGACCACTACATCTTCGACAACGCGACGTTCGAGATACCGCAGGGCCTGCTGCTGTTGGCGGCGGTACGGCGCGAATCATGGCGGGTGCCCGCGCTGGCATTTGCAACGGTGCACTGGGCGCTGCACTCGATCAGCCACATCGTCGACCCGCACCACGGCGCAGGCGATGCCATCGGGTGGCTGGAGGCCGGCGGGCTGGTGGCGACAACGGTGATTCTGGCGTTCGCGCTTCGTGCCAGTGTCGCTGCGCAGAGGAAGGCAGTCCTCTGATGCGTGTTCTGGTCGCGGGCGCCACCAGCGTCCCGGGGCCTCCCGCTGCTGCGCGAACTCGTTGCCCGCGGCCACGACGTGGTGGGGCTGACCCGATCGTCGTCCAAGTCGTCGCGGGGACCGATGCGCGCAAAGGACTTCGAGCCTCTGGTCGCCGCCGCGCAACGATCGGGAGTCCGTCGGATCGTCGCCGAGTCGGTGATCTTCGCCTACGGCTATCCGACGGCCGGGCCTGCGCTGATGGACGAGACGGACCCCTACCCCGGTCCGCCGCCGAAGGGTGGCGACGAGATGCTGGCCGCCCTTCGCCGCATGGAGCGCAACGTCCTGTCCTCGGGCGAACACGGCGACACCGAGGGAATCGCGTTGCGCTACGGGTGTTTCTACGGACCGGAAGTGCCTCACGACGAGATGTTCGTGCGGCTCACCAAGTGGTGGATGATGCCCGCGATGAGCGGTAGCGGGGTCGTGTCCTGGGTCCACATCGATGACGTGGCCAGTGCGACGGCCGATGCTCTCGACCGCGGCAGGGGCGGGCAGATGTACAACATCGTCGACGACCGGCCTCAGTCATTCGGCGGCTATGGCTGGCGGCCCAGAGCCCGGGGCGGTTAGTCCCCCGTGAAGTTGGGCGGCCGCTTTTCGAACGTCGCGGTGATGCCCTCGGTGAGGTCCTTCGACGGCAGCATCGCCGCATTCCACACCGCCACATATCGGAGGCTCTCCGAGACCCGCGCGATCCGTTGCTGATCGAGTACGTCCTTGATGCCGCTCGTCGTCAGCGGCGGATTGGCGGCGATCTCGGCGGCTGTCTGGTGCGCGGCGGCCAGCGACGCCTCCGCGTCGTCGTAGACGTCGTTGACGAGGCCGATCTTCTCGGCCCGAGCGGCGTCGATGTTCTTTCCTGTCAGCGCCAGCTCGCGCAGGTGGCCGTCGGTCAGGATCAGCGGCAGCCGCGCCAGGCTGCCGACGTCGGCGACCATCGCCAATTTCACCTCACGCACCGAGAACTTCGCGTCGGCGCTGGCGTAGCGGATGTCGACGGCCGAGATCAGGTCGACCCCACCGCCGATGCACCAGCCGTGCACCGACGCGATGGTCGGGGTGCGGCAGTCGGCGACAGCATTGATCGCGCCCTGCATGCGCAGGATCGTGGCGTGGAACTCCGCGCGCGGCCGCGCCGACGAGCCGTTGTTCATCACCTCAGCCAGGGATCCGCCCATCGCCGGAAGGTCGAGCCCGTAGCTGAAGTTCTTCCCCGAGCCGGTGAGCACGATGGCGCGCACGTCGCGGTCGGCGTCGAGCTTGGCGAAGACCTCGGGCATCTCCGACCAGAACGCCGGTCCCATCGCGTTGCCCTTGCCCGGACCGACGAGCGTCACCCGCGCGACTTGGCCGTCGACGTCGACCGTCACCGATTCATACGAATCACCCATGCGGGAGAGGCTAGCCACTCACGGCGGCGACCCGCCGGCCACCACCTCTTTGACGACCGCGCTCGGCAGGAACCCGCACATCGTGGTGGCCATGATGGCCGCGATCATTTCGGATTCCGGGCCACGGCCCTGCTGGGAGCCCTGGTCCTCCACGATGGCCTTGATCACCGCCCGCTGAGTGGCCTCGTCGAGCTTGGTGTACTCGCTGCACTTCATCGTCTCCCAGTTCGCCGGTGCGGGAACCTCGGGGACATTGCTGTTGCTCGGGTTCGGCAGACCCGGTATCTGCGGAAGGCCGGGGATGTTCGGCAGACCCGGCAGACCCGGGAGACCGGGGAAGCCCGGGTCGATTGTCGACGGGGTCCGCGGCGAGGCGAGCGGCGGGCCCGGCTCGGTCGTCATCGCGACGGAGCCCTCTGTGGTGCGGGCGCACCCGGTGGCCAGGCCGACGAATGCCAGTGCTGCTGCCACTGCCCGCGCAAAGGAACCCATCTGCGCAACGATAGGCGCACGCGCGTCGTAGCGTGATGATCATGTCCACCGACAAGCCCGCCGATCTGCCGTCCGGACCGGATTCGCCGCCGGCCGACGAACTCGCCTGCGCAGAAGCCACCCTCGCCGTCCTGCTCAACGTGCTGCATCCGATCGCCAACGACGACTGGTCACGGCAAACGCCGTGCCGCGAATTCGACATCGCGAGCCTGACCGACCACCTGATGAACTCGATCACCGTTCTCGGCGGCGCCGCAGGCGCGGACATACCGGAACGGGATGCCGACGACTCGGTCGAGCGCCAGGTCGTCGTCGCCGCCCGGCCGGCGCTGGACGCGTGGCACCGGCGCGGACTCGACGGCACCGTGAAGTTCGGCGACAACGAAGCGCCCGCGAAGGTGATGGCGGGCATCCTGTCCCTCGAATTCCTGGTGCACGCCTGGGATTACGCGATGGCGATGGGCCGCTCGGTGCATGCGCCCGATTCCCTGACCGACTATGTGATGGGGCTCGCCGAAAGGGTCATCACGCCGCAGGGGCGAACAACCGCAGGCTTCGACGATCCGGTGGACGTGCCCGCCGACGCGGGCTCGCTGGACCGGCTGGTGGCCTACACCGGCCGCAATCCGAGCGGCGTCTAGAGCCGTTGGAGGCAGAAATACATGTAGCGCCCGTGGTCGAGGGCGCCCTTGCCGTTGGTGATGGCAAGGACGGCGTCGTCATCGACCTTCTTGAAATGATCGTGAATCGGCACCGCGTCGTACACCACCGTTGCCGTCACCTCGCCGCGGAACTCCTCCATCCATAGGCTGGCGCCGCCCTTCATCAGCTTGGTGTCTTCGTACTTTTTGCCGTCCTCGTCGACGCAGACGATCGGCTGCACTTCGGTTGCCGATGTGAGGGTGGTGCCGAACCAGCGGTCGCCGAGGAAGCCGTCGCCGAAGTGACCGGCAGGCATATCACCGCCCCTCCACTCGCCGATCATGAAGTCGATGCCAACCGGTTCCAGCGTCGACCAGAACTCCTCGAGTTCCTCGTAAGTATGAGTGCCCGGCTTTTGAGATCGTTGAAATGCGTCCGTGCCACATCGTCGGTCATGTGTTTCTTCTCCACTGCTTTGCGAAGTCCAGGAACGCGTCGTTCTCCGCCGGCGAAGCCACGGTGACCCGCACCCCGTCGTCGCCGTAGGGACGGACGATGATGCGGCTGTTGGCGGAGTCGGCGGCGAACTCCTGGGCGCGGCCCGGCAGCGGCAGCCAGACGAAGTTGGCCTGCGACGGCGGAACCGTGTACCCCGCTCCGCGCAGGGCCGCAGTCACCCGGGCTCGTTCGGCGACGACGGCTTCGGTGCGGGACAGCAGTTCCTCGGCGGCGTCCAGCGACGCGATCGCCGCCGCCTGAGAGATGCTCGTCGCGCTGAACGGCACATACACCTTGCCGAGCGCGGTGATGATGTCGGGATCGCCGACGGCATAGCCCACGCGCAGGCCCGCCAGGCCGTACGCCTTCGAGAACGTTCGCAGCACAACGACATTGCTGTGCGCGCGGATCAGCCCGAAGCTGTCGGGCAGCATGTCGTCGGTGATGTACTCGACGTAGGCCTCGTCGAGCGCGATCAAGATGTCCGACGGCACGGCCTCGACGAAGCGGGCCAACGCGTCGGGGTCGACGACGGTGCTCGTCGGGTTGTTCGGGTTGCAGACGAAGATCAGCCGGGTACGGTCGGTCACTGCGGCAAGCATCGCGTCGAGGTCGTAGGTGTGATCGGTCAGCGCGACCTGCACGGGGCTCGCACCCGCCGTGCGGGTCTGCAGCGGGTAGATCTCGAAGCTGCGCCAGCCGTAGATCACCTCGTCGCCGACCGTCGAGGTGATCTGGATGAGCTGCTGGCACAGGCTCACCGAGCCGCAACCGACCGCGACGTGCTCGGGCGCGAAGTTCACATGTTTGGCCAGCCGCTCCTTCAACTCGACATAGCCGTTGTCGGGGTAGCGGTTGATGGTGTCGGTGGCCTTGGCGATGGCCGTCCGCACACTCGGCAGCGGTCCGTGCACCGTCTCGTTGCTTGCGATCTTGATCGCTCCCGGCACCGTCCTGCCGGGCGTATACGCCGGCAGATCGGCCAGTTCAGGGCGTAGACGCGCGGGCACCCGAACAGTCTATGGGTGGGCGTTATGCGCTTTGCCTGGTGCGCGGGGGCATGTGTACGCTGTCGGATCGGCGGTAAACCGTCGGGAGGCGTGCCAGAGCGGCCGAATGGGGCTCACTGCTAATGAGTTGTCGCCCTCAAAGGCGACCGGAGGTTCAAATCCTCTCGCCTCCGCCGTGGCTTTCGCAGCCGCACAACTGAAGACATGCGCCCGTAGCTCAACGGATAGAGCATCTGACTACGGATCAGAAGGTTGGGGGTTCGAATCCCTTCGGGCGCGCACACGAAACGCCGACTGGCCTGGAGCGCAGCCCGATCTGCGCCTGGCCTTCGTCGTCGGGCTTGTTGGCAGCGAGTCCTCGCGACTCGCACGCAGCTTTCAACTCGTTGGCCAGCGGTCGCGGCCCAGGTCGCGGCGTTGCTCGCGCGTCTGACCGTACCGGCGATCTCCGACAGGGCCCCACGCAGTGCATCGCGGTGCCGCAGAGTGCCGTGCATCGTGCAGCCGGATCCGGCGCAGACCTGCTGACGTCGTCAGCCTGTGCCACATGTTCGTCAGCGCGCCCGGCGTGTACGCAGCACCGGCCTCGTTGACCGCGATGTAGCCGCTGTCGTCGTTAGCCGCGCCGAAGGCAAGGTTCTCCCGCTTCTGCGCGGCCCTGGTGCGCCGCAGCACCGCCGTCAGGTGTCGTCGACAGGCTGCGTGCGGCGGGACGCGCGGGTCTTCAGCTGGCCCTCCACGACCGTCTTCGCGCCGACCTGTACACGGTTGCGGGCGATGGTCAAGTAGCCGTCGTCGAAGTCGACGTCATCCCTACGCAATCCGGCGATCTCCGCACGGCGCAGACCGGACAGCGCCAGCCACCACAGGTGCCCGCTGCGGTCCTTGTCGGCGGCGCGCAGCACCTTCCCGATCTCCGCGGGTGTGTACGTATCCATCTCGCGGCGCACCCGCTCGACCTTCTTGATGGCCGCAGCGACGTTGTGCGAGAGGTCGCGACGGTCGCAGCCGTAGCCCAGCACCAGACGCCACGCGTCGATGGCCGCATTCAGCGATCGAGCCGACCACGGACGCCGGGTGTGCCCCGCCGCCGTCGTGGTGCCGCCGTCCCGCAAGTCGATCAGGACCTTGTCCAGTTGCGGTCGCGTCAGCATCTGAGCGGCAGAGTGCCCGTACTGCTCACGCAGCGGCCCTAGGACGTAGCCGTAGTGGGTGACAGTCGTGGGCGAGCGTTGTGCAGCGAAGCGAGCCAGTCCTCGCATAACTGCTCCACTGTCACCGCCTTGCGGGGAACGAACGTATCGGTGGCCGCCTGCTGCGTGATCTCGGCTAGCGCATCACGGGCCAGCTTCTCGGTGGCGTACCGCCGCCGCACCTGCTGACGCTTGCCAGTGTCCGGGTTGACCCCCGCATCAACCGTAACTTGATATCGCACAACGGTTTTCCCCGTCTTACGGTCGGTCACCTCGATTTTCCTAATCTGCGGAGGGAGCTGCTGCCTAGGCATCGTCTTGCTCCCCCAGCATATTCAGAATGTCTTCCCGGCGCGATTCCGACGACTCAATTAGCTGCCGATACCGCTCGACCGTCCTCGGCCAAGTGCTGCCGATACTGGTCCGGCATCTGAAGGAACTTCGGCCGCTCCTCGGCCTGTAACAGGTCTTGCTGCAACGTATCCAATTGATTGTTGACGTCGCCGAGAGCTGCCATCAATCCGACGCGTTCGTCACGCTCACCCGCGATCGACAAACCGTCAGCCGCCTTGATCTCCCGCCGCGTCCATCGGCGTCGATCGCGCCCTTGGCCACGGTCGGGCACCGTGACGGCCTGTGGCCCCCTCAATCCGAGTGATGGCCACCCGGTGCACCGGCACGCCGATCTCCTCCGCCGCTTCAGCGAGTTTCACGCGAGACATGCCACGCGCTTTCCGCGCCCCCGCTATCACCTCACCTAACCGGGTCACCAACTCTGCCTGCCAACTATCCATGGTGTCGTCCACAGCGACATTCTTGCACGTCGTGCTGTCGCGGCCATCGACATTCGTGCTAATGTCGCTTTAGTCGACATACTGCTGTCGCTCGTAACGACAACCCATCGGTGACGTCGATGTAGAACCCTCGAGTGGCGACGACCTCGCCGTCCTCACCGAAGACGGCGGTGCCGACGACGACGACTCTGCGGATGTCACCGCTAGCCGTGCGGATGCGGTGGCGGCTGCTGAACGGTGCGGCTGACTGTTTCAGTAAGCCCTTAACTTAGTCACATCAACCTGCACATGTGAACCGTCACCACCAACTCGTCGATGACCTCCGCGCGGTGCCGTGAGCGACGACCTCTTTGAACGTCCTGTGCTTGCACACATTCGCCAGTTCGCAAGATCACGCAGAGTGTGCCCGGAATCCACGTTGCGGCGTCCTTGTCCGAGCGGTCTGCATGGTGCCGCCAGCCGTTACGGTGCCACCCATCGTCGCCGCACATCACTCAATCTGTTCGCGGCCCTCGTCGGCCCTCTGGCTACGCAAGGTGCTCGAGTCCCGCCGAGACTCCGTCGAGTTCGTCGCGATAGCGTGCCCGCCCCGCTGCTGGAACGCAATCCCGGAGCGTGAGGACTCGCCAAGACATTCCAGGCAAGCGACGATGCGAACGAGATCCACACGCACTTTCAGCCCCAAGTAACACTTATTATCACAACAGCTAGGTCATCGGGGTGCTTGTGGCTCAAGACCAGCTCTGTGGTGGGCTCCACGGTTCCCGGCTCGTAACCGTGCAGCCGGGCAACGGTGTCAGACCACGACCAGGTGTCGGTGTCATAGCGGTATTCGAAGGTGCCGACAAGCTGAGGCCGGCCGCCCAACAGGGCCTTGTCCAGCGGCTGCGGCACATAGCCATCGGTGCCGGTGTCTGAGCCTTGCTCAGATGCCCGCGTGAAAGAGGGCGGGTGCCCAGTGCCCGGGTCGATATCCGACATGTCGCATCACCATAGAACCACACCTGGAGAGGCCGAGCAGTTAACGGGTTCGACGATTCGAGCCCGCCGGGCGACGGTCCATACAACCCCACACGGAGCCACCCCACAAAACGGATGCCACAATCTCAACTTTTTGCCACGCCACCAGGAGGGTACGGAAGCAACAGGTTGATGCTTCAACGTCGAAGTGTCTATTACCTTTCGGGCGGTCTTGTCCATATGCCGTGAGCTTCAGCTCTTCACCCGGAGTAATCACTCGTTCAGTCGGTGGGCGCTACTTTGTCGCCACTTGGACTGTGCGGGTTAGAACCAAGCGCGGCTGTTCAGCAGCCATTACCTCCTCGGAGGAGGTTGCGCATACCACCTCATGCCGCCGAAGCGATCTCGGCTGCATGTGTAAGGAGTACACATGACAACCACTAACAATCCGACTTCAGTTCGTCGCGAGGATGTTTCGGCTGGCCCCCGCGGCGCAGCTGACAAAAAATAATAAAAAATATAATCTCAACCGGGTCACTCGGCCGACACGCGGCGGAGAGACGAAGGCGTTCTACAAGACCACCGAATTCGTCGTCTTCATTGTCGCAACCATCGCCGTCTTGCTCGCATCCTTCTTTGTCAAGGCGGCCGATGGGCACGCCGACTACTTCGCCGCCGATAAGGCATGGCTCTACGTCGTGATCCTCAGCGTCGGCTACATAATCACAAAAAATATCTTAATAAATTTTTTAAACTTCGGTGTTGGTATGGTCAGAACAGGTAATCGAGCAGCTACGTCGCATCGTGTGGCAGCCGAAGGCGCCGGCCGAATGCCAAGCGTCATCCGCGCAAGCCAACACCGATCGTACCGGGGAATGCCGACGTCTTCAACATCGCGCACAACGACGTGCAGACCCAACGAACGGCATCACGTATGAAGATCGCGACGTTGCCGAATGGCACGCAGTCGACATCACGGCGTGCAAGGCCGCTGGTGCTGGTAATTCGCAGCAGATTCCGATGCTTCGGCTTCGTCGAGCAATGCACCTGCATTCGTTAGTCGAGACAGCGACCCTTGCATTTCCGAACTGGCGCCCGAGAATCGTATCCAGTCACCCCTACGCGATCCCCGTGGCTATATGGTCAGCCGTGGGCTGGCGAAGTCGGGCAGCCGTCATCACGACGATGCCTAAATTATTTTACTGAGGCGTCCTGTAGATGCCTTCTGTCCGGGCCCTCCACACATGGAGGGCCCGGACTCTTGTTCGGCCGCCCAGGTTTGAAGGGCCACAGACCCTCTGGGCGCGCGTCATCACAAAACTCGGTCCGCCGTCGGGGCAGCGAAGGCGGGCCGATCAGTATTAGGACGCGCGGTTATATGTCGCCGGTTCCGCGAACGAGTCCTTTGAGCTCGGGCGACCTTGGTTTGTGTGCCCGATCAGTGCACCAGATGACGCCACCTACCGCAGCAACGGCCATCAACTGCAACACCACCCCCGTCAGCGCTCGTGCCCACTGGATCGCAGCGATCGTACTGACAACACCGCGTCATCGACGCCGACTGAGTGGATCAGTCCACCCAAACAACTCCGCTGCGTACCAACCGCATCACCAAGAAGTACCACCGTGTGCGACGCGACTCCAATCCACACCGCTAACCAATCGTGACCGACGCCCACCGCCACCTGCACCTGCCCGATATCACCGCTCCAGCCGCTGTCCACGTAGTCTGCACAACCAACGTCCACTGCAAAGGCAAATCACCAACACCGAACAATCAACTAACCACAACAACGTCACTTCACCTACGATTCGCAACCAGAACAAACCCTCAACAAGTCACATTTTCGAGCAGCACGGCACGTCCGGCAACTCCCCGTCACCCCCCGCCTTCACACAAGAAAGACTATTAATCCGACATATTTCGTTGCAGATGTTCCTCGCCCGCGGCGCTGCTGACATCCCGTCACTCGGCCTACAACGCAGACCATGGGTTCACATGACCCGAACCGTTCTTCTTGTGAAATGCCGATGTTCTCACCTTCAAGCTCACGGGAACGGCTGTGTGGTCGCGTAAAGGCGAACCCTGCGACCCGGCGATGCGGTCATGCCCCTGGTCTTCAATCTCACGAATGCGTAACACCTAAACGGCTGAGTGGCCCCTGATCTTTAGCGAACTGGGCCACTCGACTCATCACTCAAATGAATCACCAGACACTACTTTGCGTCCGTGTCCCCGTCCGGCCCAGCGCCAGCCATAACGGTGTGATCATGGCGTTTGCCTACGAAGGTAGCCAGCCGCCTTGGTAGAACCGCGTCTCGCCCCTTTGACCTCGTGCCAGGCGCGACCTACTCCGCAACGAAGGGTGTAGTAGTCGTACATTCTTTGGCATAAAAGCGGCGCCACCATAGGAATTACGTGACGGCGAAATCCGCGGACGCAGATATGCCGCCCCGCGAGGATGAAAGTCCGAGCTGGCGCCCTGGGACGGTTTCGTGGCTTCAGTGTCACGACGTTGTCACAACTCATCTGGAAGTGACCGACCGAACCCAACAAACAGTTACGGCCCGCCGTGACTAAATGCGGCCGAATACCGCTGGTCAGAGCCAAGTCTCGTCGACCACGGGCCGCGCTCTGATGAACGTCCGCAGACTGCCCAGTATGGTTCCTAGCTGCCGACGGATCAGAAGGTTAGGGGTTCGAATGCCTTCGGGCGCGCTCATCGCCGGCGCAGAAGTTGAGTGCGCGCACCGAGGGTGCCTAGAGGGAACAGCCTCGGTGCACGTCGCTTACTCAGCGTTGCCGGCAAGGACGTCACCCAGCGTGAGGCCGAGCATCGCGGCCAGGCAGCCGCAATCCGCGCAGTCATGTTGGGTGTTGGTGTCTGCTGTCATCTGATTCTCCTGTTTGCGTGGGCAATTCGGACGTTTCCAAAGCCCAAGCTAGGGATCCCCGGTCACGGTGGCTCGCTTGTGCGCACAACCCGCACTAGCCGCGATTTTCAGGTTGTGCGCATTGAGCGCACCGACCGGAAGCCATGAATTGGTTTTGCCTGAGTCCGCAGCCGGCACAGCGAATTTGATCGCCGATCTGCACTCGCTGATGGACGACTTGGGCCTGTTTTAGGGACGAACCAGATGTTAGGTTGATCCCGCGCGGACGACTAATGCTTCGTGTGGATCCGCCCGATCGGGGCTCGCGAATATCGTTGCACCGTAGAAGGATACGGTCGGCCCCTACGCGCCGCGCGTCTCGGAGGTCCAGACTCGTCCGTCGTAATAACGCATCATGCGGTGATCGTTCTGGTCCGGATACCAGCCCGGTGCGAGGCTCCCGGCTTGAGCCGGCTGCGACGGTGCTGGTTGTTGTACGACCGTGTGCTCACGGTAGGTGCGTCCACCGCGTGGTGCAAAGGCCATTCGCACCGCCCAGATCACCACCGCGATGACGAGGATGACGATCAGTAGCCATATCAGCGAATTCAGTGATCCAGCGATGTTGGACATTTCGAACCTCCCTGATGTGGATGGACGACGGTTGCCGGTTACCCGGCCGGTCGCACCGCTAGCGCAGTGGCCCCGCCCGTCGGGTACTTCTCATTCATCGCCGGTTGCCCCGCGCGCGCCGCCATCATGGGAAGGCAGGCCGCACAGGTCCTAGATTCGAACGTCGGGTAGCCGCATGCAGGGCAAATACCGATAGACATGAGCAAGTCCTCCCCAATCAACAGCCCCCGACGGCTCCGGACGAATACCCTGCGTCGTTGACTGTCAAACCCGCTCGCGGCTCACAACACGCCCCACATACGCCCCTGTGTTGGCAAACCAATTTCCCGGGAGCATCTCTGGTCACAGAAGCCCCACGGAAGGATCTCTTCGGACGCTACGGCGGCGGCAGCGGCCCAGGCAGCCCCAACGGCCCAGGCAGCCCGGGCGGCGGCCCCGGCAGCCCGGGCGGCGCAGCGGGCTCCGGCGCGGGCACGGCGGGCTCCGGCCCGGGAGGTGGCGGCGGAGCGGGCAGGAATATCGGCGGCAGCCCAGGAATTTCGACCACATTGGTGTCGGGTGGTGGTGGCGGCAGAGTGGGCAGAGTGTTGGGTGGTGGCGGCGGTGGTGCCTGCGACGGCGCGGACGGGTAGTACACCGGCGCGGGGGAGACGCCGTTGCTGGTGTTGATCGTGATCAGGAAGCCCGGGACGGCCTTGTCCTTCGGAGTGGTGCCGACAATCGCCCCCTTCGTCAGATAACTGTCGACCGGCGACGGTTGGTCGGAGACCTGGAAGCCGGCGTCCTGCAGCCGTTTACGCGCGGCGTCGAATTTCATACCGGTGATTCTGGGCAACGGAACGGGCGGCGCGCCGTTGACATACCGGGGGTCGGTCGGGGGCAGTGCGACCGGGCCGAAGTCTTCGGCGATCGGCTTCATCGCGAGGTACCACGTGCGGGCGGGTTCGTTGCCGCCGTAGAGGTTGCCGCTCGAGCACCTCCGAAGCGGCCATGAACACAGATCCGACGGGGTCGGGGTGTCGTCGAAGATGTAGTTGGCGGCGGCGTACTGGTTGGTGAAGCCGACGAATGCCGAGGATCGGTGGGACTCGGTAGTGCCGGTCTTGCCCGACATCGGCAGGTTCCAGCCGACCGAACCGGCCGAACTCGCCGCCGTGCCGCTGATGTGGTCCTTGCCGAGCGCGTTGGCCAGCGTATTGGCGAGTCCTTCGGGGACCACCTGTTCGCACTTGGCCTGTGGCAGCGGCACGTCGCGACCTGTTCGGTCGACGACCTTGTCGATCGGGGTCGGTGGGCACCACCGGCCACCGGAGGCGAGCGTCGCCGCGACGTTCGACAACTCGAGTGCGTTGAGTTCGAGCGGGCCGAGTGTGAACGAGCCGAGGTTCTGCTGTTTGACGTAGTCCGCGAGGCTGCCGTGGTTATTGGGGTCATATGCTCTGGCGCTGCCCGGTTCGGCGTAGGACCGCAGCCCCAGCCGGACCGCCATGTCCACCGCGCGTGGCACGCCGACCTGTTGAATGAGCTTGGCGAACGCGGTGTTCGGCGACTGGGCCAGCGCATCGGTGACGTTCATCGGGCCGCGCCCGCCGCCGCCGGCATTCTTGACGCACCACGTGCGGGGCGGACATCCGGGGGTGTTGCTGTCACCCAGTCCCGCGCCGTCGAACTTCGCCGGAACGTCGAGTTGGGCGTTGATGCCCATGCCCATGTCGAGGGCCGCAGCGGTGGTGAAGATCTTGAAGACGGATCCTGCGCCGTCGCCCAGAGGGGTGAACGGCTGGGGCTGCACGGTCTGGCCGGCAGCGAGGTCGAGCCCGTAGGTGCGATTGTCGCCCATCGCGAGGACGCGGTGCGCGTCCTTGCCCGGCTTGATGACGCTCATCACGCTGGCGACGCCCTGCAGAGTGGGAGGGGCGACCTTGTCGATGGCCTGCTTGACCGAGTTCTGCACCTTCGGGTCGAGCGTGGTGCGGATCAGGTAGCCGTTGCGGGCCAAATCGTCATTCGTCAGGCCGGCACGGGCGAGGTAGGACAGGGCGTAATCGCAAAAGAACGCGCGGTCGCCGGCTCCGATGCAGCCCTGGGGTAGCGGGCTGGGCGCGGGGAGGACGCCCAGCGGCGCCGCCTTGGCGGCCAGGATGTCGTCGGCCTTCTCCGGGACGTTGCGGATGAGGGTGTCGAGCACGAGGTTCCGTCGTTCCAGGGCGGCCTGCGGGTTGGTGTAGGGGTTGAGTGCGCTGGTCGACTGCACCATCCCCGCCAGCAGCGCCGCCTGCTGCCAGTTGAGGTCCGCCGCATTCACACCGAAGTAGGTACGAGCCGCCTCCTGCACACCGAAGGCGCCGTTGCCGAACGACACCAGGTTCAAATACCGGGTCAGGATCTCGGCCTTGGGCAGCGCCGTGTCGAGTTCAAGGGCCATCCGCATCTCGCGCAGCTTGCGCATCGGAGTGGTCTCGACGGCCGCCCGCCGCTCCGCATCGTTCTGGGCGGCCACTAGCAGGGTGTAGTTCTTGACGTATTGCTGCTCGATCGTCGAGCCGCCGCGGGTGTCGATGGCGCCACGCAGGTAGCCGGCCAAGCCGGTCAGCGAGCCCTGCAGGTCCACGCCGTTGTGCAGGGCGAACCGCCGGTCTTCGATCGACACGATCGCCAGCTTCATGGTGTCGGCGATGCGGTCGCCCGGTACCACCCAGCGGCGCTGGGCGTAGATCCATGCGATCGGATTGCCCGCGGCGTCGACCATCGTCGAAATGATCGGCACCTCACCTTCGATGAGTTGAGCCGAATCACGAGCCGTCACGTCGGAGAGTCGGTTGGCCAGCGCGCCGGCGCCGCCGACGACCGGAAAGATCAACGCCGCCAAAAGAAGACCCGCCGTCAGGACGTACAAGATCGCCTTGGCAGGTTTGGCCGCGCGCTCCTCCGACACCGCTCCAGCCTATGGGAGCGCGAGCAACCGGGTTACGGGCGCGCTGAGTTCAGCAGCGTCAGCAGAACCGGGATGCGGCGGTCGTCAATGGCGGGCTGCGTCAACACATACCCGATCATGGCGGCCCCGTCGAAGGCATGGATTAGAACCGACACCAGGGCTGCGAAGTTCTCTTCCCCCCCGACGGCCGCGATTTCGTCTGCGGACGGCACCGCGCGGGCGGCGTCGTAGATCTTCGCGATGTAGGCGGTCATCACCTCCCGCAGGGTGTTGCGCAGCTTCTCGTCGGTCCGCGCGGCCACCATCAACTCGTAGATGACCGTGTTGGTGTCGTTGGCTGTCACGTCGCGGATGATCGCCAGCACGCCCTCGATCGCCGGTCTGTCCGCGGGGATGTCGGCGATCCGCTTCGTGGCCACCTCGAGTTGCCGCCGCCCGGCCTCCTGTGCAGTGGCCGCCATCAGGTCGCCCATCGTGGGGAAGTAGCGGAATAGGGCGCCGTCGGACACCTGAGCGCGCTGGGCGATCACCTTCGCCGACGCACGGGCGTAGCCGACCTCGATGATGGTGGCGATGCTGGCATCCAGCAGACGGGCGATCATTTCCTCCCGGCGCTGCTGCTGGGTCCTGGCCATATCAGACCGCGACCGATTCCCGTTCCGGTACGCCTGCCTTCAGGAACCGTCCGGACTTCACGGTCTCCCCGTAGCCGTCGCGGAACCGGCCCTCACGGAACACCACCGCGCCGTTGACGCCGGTCGCGACGATCGCGGCATCGTTGCGGTTCACCATGCGGGACAAGTCGCCGTAGAACGGCACCTTCGCCTCGTGGTAGGTGTCCACGGACTCGTCGAGGCCGGCCGGGTCGATCACCGCGAAGTCGGCCCGGTCTCCTTCGCGCAGCGTGCCCGCGGGCAGCCCGAACCATTCCGCGACTTCGGCGGTGAGCCGGTGTACCGCGTGCTCGACCGTCATGAACGGCTTGCCGGCCAGCTCTGCCTCACGGACCCGGCGAAGCAGCTTGAGCGGGAAGTTGTAGAAGGCCATGTTGCGCAGGTGTGCACCGGCGTCGGAGAAACCCATGTGGACGGACGGGTCGATGGCGAGTGCGTTCAGGTGCTTGGGCCGGTGGTTGGCGACGATCGTAGTCCAGCGCACGTTGCGCTCGCCGTTCTCGACGAGCACGTCGAGAAAGGCTTCCAGCGGATGAAGGCCGCGTTCGTCGGCGATCTGCCCGAAGCTCTTGCCGATCAAGGATGTGTCGGGGCATTCGACGATGGTGGCGTCATGCAAATCGCGGTGCCACAGCGTCGGGCCGAGTTTCTTGCGGTCGAACGACGCGCGGAACCGGCGCCGATACTCCGGGTCGGCGAGCAGCGCGTTGCGCTCGATCTGGTCGCGCAGATGAAGGGCGGCGGTGCCCGCCCCGAACTCCTCGAAGACGGGCAGGTCGATGCCATCGGAGTACAGCTCGAACGGGACGGGCAGATGCTGGAACCGCACAAGTGATCCGAACAACCTGTTGAGAATCCTTGTGCCGGGGCCGAATACGTGTACGGCGCCGGTGTTGGACTTCGCGTCGGCCGAAACGAGCAGGCTCATCCGGACGCCACGCCGACGGCCGAACATCCTGCTGCTGGTGAGGAAGAAGTTCAGCGCCTCGACCGGGTTCTTGGTGTTGGGCGCGCTCTGCAGAATGCGACCGCGCTTGCGCAACACCTTGATCAGCCTGCGGCGCTCGCGCCAGGTGGCGAATGTCGACGGGAGCGCGCGGGACCGGAAGCGGTCACCGTCGAGTTTGTCGATCGGTGCGTCCATACCTGACATACCGAGCAGGCCTGCTTCGAGCGCCTCGTCGAGCAGCGTGGCCATCCGTTCGAGTTCGGCGCCGGTCGGTTCGACGTCCGCGGTGGTCGCGCGCTCGAGTCCGAGGACCGAGGTGCGTAGGTCCGAGTGGCCGAGCATGGACGAGACGTTCGGGCCCAGCGGCAGGTCGTCGAGTGTCTGCACGTATTCGGCGGGCGTCGTCCACGTCCTCTTGGCCTCCAGCGCGCCGAGCACGAACTTGCGCGGCACGGCCTCGACGCGGCTGAACAGGTCGGCGGCATCCTCGGATTCCGCGTAGACCGTCGACAGCGAGCAGTTGCCGAGCAGAAGCGTGGTGACACCGTGCCGTACCGACTCGCGGAGACCGGGATCGAGGAGCACCTCGGCGTCGTAGTGCGTATGCACGTCGATGAAGCCGGGGACCACCCACTTGCCTTCGGCGTCGATGACGTCAGGGCAGCCGGTCTCGTCGATGGGTCCGGCGGACACCTCGGCCACGATGCCGTCACGAATGCCCAGCGTGCGGCGTTGCGGCCGGGCGCCGGTGCCGTCGAACCACAGGCCGTTGCGAACGATCACGTCGTAAGGCATGCGGCCGACCGTACCAAAGATGGTGAGTGCTTACTATCTTTCCCCCCGGCCGTCGTTGGATATCGTCAGGGGTATGACGCCACCGGTCATCGCGCGCTGGATCGACATCATCGAAAACGGCCGCACGTCGGAACTGGAAGGCATGCTGGCCGACGACGCCGTGTTCTACTCGCCGGCCGTCTTCACGCCACAGCACGGCCGCGCCACCACCTTGGCGTATTTGGCCGCAGCAGCCGAGGTGTTCGCCGGAACCGATTTCCACTACGTCGAGCAGTGGTTCAGTGAACGCTCGGCGATCCTCGAGTTCGCCGCCACCCTGGACGGAAAGTACGTCAACGGCATCGACATGATCCACTGGAACGACGAGGACGAAATCGTGTCGTTCAAGGTGATGGTGCGGCCCCTCAAGGGGTTGCAGGCGCTGATGCCGAAGATGGCCGAGCTGCTCGCGAGCTGATCGTGCGGTTGCTGCTGATCGCCGACACCCACGTGCCGAAGCGGGCGCGCGACCTGCCACCGCAGGTGTGGGACGAGGTGGCCGACGCCGATGTCGTCGTGCACGCGGGCGACTGGGTGGAGCCTTCGCTGCTCGATGCGCTGGAGGCGAGGTCGGCTCGGCTCGTCGGGTGCTGGGGTAACAACGACGGCGACGAGTTGAGAGCGCGGCTGCCGGAACGCGCCGACGTGAGCCTTGACGGGTTGCGCTTCACCGTCGTCCACGAGACCGGCGGCGCCGCGGGCCGGGAGGCGCGGATGGCCAGGCGCTACCCCGACACCGACGTGCTCGTGTTCGGCCACAGCCACATTCCCTGGGACACCACGGCGACGACCGGCTTGCGCCTGCTGAACCCGGGATCACCGACCGACAGGCGCCGCCAGCCGTTCGCCACCTACATGACCGCAATGGTCGACGGGGGCGCGTTGACCGACGTCACCCTGCATCGCGTGGACCGCCGCGATGCGTGACCGACCCGCCAAGGTCAGCGATGTCCACGAGCTCGCCGCGGCGATGCCACACGTCAAGCGGATCGAGGGGCCGAAAGGCAATCCCATCTATCAGGTGGGCGGCAAGTCGTTCGTGTTCTTCCGCACGCCGCAACCCGACGCGGAGGATCCGGCGACCGGTGAGCGCTACACCGACGTGATCATGATCTGGGTGGAGTCCGAGAGCGACAAGCTGGCCCTGCTGCAGGACCCTGAGTCGCCGTTTTTCACCACGGACAGGTTCGACGGGCACCCGTCGGTGCTGGTCCGTGCCGGCAGGTTGGCCGAAATCGGCAGGCAAGAGCTGTCCGAGCTCATCGCCGACGCGTGGCTGTCGCGGGCGTCGAAGCGGCGTGCCGAGCGGTGGCTCGCCGAACGCGACATCTAATCCGGCGCGGGCACCATGTCGTGGTTGGCCCCGCAGATGAACAGTGCCATCCGGGCCGGCTTGTCGCCGGGGTTCTTCCACCGGTGCCGGGTGCCGTTCTGCACGACGGTGTCACCGGGATGCAGTGTGACCTCGGCGCCGTCGTCGAGTTCGAGCACGACGGTGCCCTCGAGTACCACCTCGAAGTCGATGGTGTCGGTGACGTGCATGCCGGGATCCGACGGGTCCATGTAGCGCAACAGGCCGGGCATCTTCTGTTCGATGTCGGCGACCGCGTCTTCGACGCTTGACGGGTCCTGCTCACCCGCGACGGTGTGCGGCGGGACCGTGAAGAGCCCGAAGCGGAAGCCCCCGACGGGCGGGAAGTAGGTGTGCCAGCCGGGCATCGATCCGTCGTCGGGAAAGTGCGGTGTCGCATCACCGCCCCATAGCTGAAAGAACTCGGCCGCCGGCAACAGTAACGGCCGGTCAGGCTCGACGGTCTCATCGCTTGCGAACACGGACTTCCCGGACTCGTCGTGCCCGGTCACCACTCGACGCACACCCATGGCGTGAGTCAATCACCACGACGTGTAACCCCGCTGCCTATCTCGTTACGGACCATCCGAAAAGAAAGGCACACGAACATGTCGCAGCGCGAACTCTCGCTGACCCAGTTGACCGCGACCCAGGCCTCGGGCGCCGTTCTCTGGATCCGCCTCTATGTAGGGCTGATCTTCATCGGTGAAGGCTTCCTCAAATTTCTGCGCCCCGACGCACTGGGGCCCGGCCGCTTCGCAAAGGTCGACATACCGTTCTCCACCTTCACCGCCTATCTGGACGCAGTGTTCGAAATCGGTTGCGGCGCGGCGATCCTTGCCGGCCTACTGGTACGATTGGCCGCGCTGCCGATGATCGTCGACATGATCGGCGCCCTCGGTTTCACCAAGGTGCCGCTGCTGTTCGGCAGCGCGGCACTGTATCCGAAGGAACACGGCTTCTTGGACTTCTTCCACGAGGGCCGCCTCGAGATCGCGATGCTGTGCGGCAGCGTGTTCCTGCTCATCGTCGGTGCCGGCGGCTACTCGCTCGACCGCCGGATGAACCGCGCCGACACCCCGGCACGTGTCCTGGGCGCCACGGTCTGATTCGGAAGACAACTGACTCCGATGTCGAATCGAGGACCGTGACGGATGATCGCGAGTCAGAATGAGGCGCGCCCTCGACCCAGACCGGCGCGTAGGTCCCGCCCGGAGGGAGGACTGCGACCGGTGACCGGTGCGGCGTATCCGGACTGGGATGCGGTGTATCGCGAAAACGTCACCTGGGTGTACCGGCTGATGTACTCGAAAGTGGGCAACCAACCCGACGCAGAGGACCTCGCCGCCGAGGTGTTCATGACCGCCCTGAAGCCGCTACGGGTCTCGGCGACGGTGCCGGAGGTGCGCAAGTACTTGAAGATGACCGCCCGCACGGTCCTCGCGTCGTATTGGCGGGACAGGATGGGCCGCCAGATAACAACGATCGACGACGACCTGCCCGACGAGAGTGACCAGGACATCCTCCCCTCGGATGCGCCCGACCGTGTTCGCCTTGTGCTGTCGCAGCTGCCGGAGAACTATCGCCGTGTCCTGGAACTCCGCTTCCTGCAGGCTTTCTCGGTTCGCGAGGCGGCAGGACAGATGGGTGTTAGCGTCGCCAACGCCAAGGTGCTGCAGCATCGGGCACTGCAGATGGCTGCGCGGATGAGTGAGGAGGCGCTGTGAGCGGGCGAACAGTGCGCCGCTTCGTCGACGGCCTGCTTCGGGGTCAGCGCACCGAGCGGGCCCGTCCTGACGAACTCGAAGCCGACGAGATGAGAACGGCGATCGAATTACGCGCCGCCCGCACGGGCAGCGACTCGCCACGCGAGGAGTTCATCACCGACCTGCACCGCCGGTTGGCGCAGCAGATGGACGAGGCGCCACAGGCGGAGCATCGGTCGGCGTTGGGGCCGTCGGGCACCCGTCGCCAGGTCGTCATCGGCACCGGGCTGGCGGCGGCTTCCGCGGTCACCGGAATCGTGGTCGGCCGCAACCTGCTGGCCCCGTCGCAGACCTCTGGTGAGGCCGCACCGCCGACCCAGGGTGTGCTCCACCCCAACGCGGGCGCGTGGCATGCCGTCGGCGCAAGCGCCGACCTGCCGAACGGGGGAGCGCTCGCGTTCGACCTCGGCTCGGTCAACGGGTTCGTGCACCGCAACGACGCACAGCTGGAGGCGGTGTCGGGCATCTGCACCCACCAGGGCTGCAAGCTGTGGCTGGACGCACCCGAAGCCCGGCTGCGCTGCCCCTGCCACTCGACGTCGTTCTCGCTGGAGGGCCAGACGCTGACTCATCAACTACCGGCGGCGCCGGCGCCGCTTGCCACGCTTCGATGTTCGCGAAATCAACGGTGTGATCCAGGTTTTCGCACCAACCGAACCCGCATGACCACCTTTGGTGGCAATGTCTGCGGCATGGATCAGAAGCCGCCGACCGCCGTCGTCGAAGCCGCGAACCGAGAGCACCTCGACAATTTTCCCTTCGACGACACCCGTGATTTCGAGGATGCCGACCGGGGCTTCATCGCCGCGCTCGAGCCGTGCGTCGTGAAGGCCGCCGACGGTCGGGTGGTGTGGGACAACGATGTCTATGAGTTTCTCAGCGGTGACGCGCCGACGACGGTGCACCCTAGCCTGTGGCGGCAGAGTCAGCTGAGCGCCAAGCAAGGGCTGTACGAAGTGGTGGCGGGCATCTATCAGGTCCGGGGTCTGGACCTGTCCAACATCAGCTTCATCGAAGGAGACACCGCAGTCATCGTCATCGATCCGCTTGTCTGCACCGAGACAGCCGCGGCGGCGCTGGCTCTCTACCGCGCTCATCGCGGCGATCGGCCCGTCGTCGCGGTCATCTACACCCACAGCCACGTCGACCACTTCGGCGGCGTGCTCGGTGTGACGACGCAGGCCGACGTCGATGCCGGAAAAGTGGCGATCATCGCGCCCGAGCATTTCACCGAACATGCCGTGCAGGAGAACGTCTACGCCGGCACGGCGATGGCGCGACGGGCCTCCTACATGTACGGCGCGGTGCTGGCGCGCGGACCGCAGGGGCAGGTCGGCTGCGGGCTCGGTCAGACGCCGTCTCTCGGTGAAGTGGCGATGATCGTCCCGACGGTCGACATTCGGGAGACCGGAGAGACGCACACCTTCGACGGCGTCGAGATCGAGTTCCAGATGGCGCCGGGCACCGAGGCGCCCGCCGAGATGCACTTCTACTTCCCGAAGTTCCGCGCGTTGTGCATGGCCGAGAACGCCACCCACAATCTGCACAACCTTCTGACGCTGCGCGGCGCGCTGGTGCGGGATCCGCACGGCTGGGCCGGCTACCTCACCGAGGCGATCGACACCTTCACCGACCGCACCGACGTGGTGTTCGCGTCGCACCACTGGCCGACCTGGGGCAGAGACCGGATCGTCGAATACCTCTCTGTGCAAAGGGATCTCTACGCCTATCTGCACGACCAGACCCTGCGGCAGCTGAACCAGGGCTTCACCGGCATCGAGATCGCCGAGAACTTCGCGATGCCGCCGGCGCTGGACAAGGCATGGCACACCCACGGCTACTACGGGTCGGTCAGCCACAACGTGAAAGCCGTCTATCAGCGCTACATGGGCTGGTTCGACGGCAACCCCGGCCGGCTGTGGACACACCCTCCTGAAGCCATCGGGCCGCGTTACGTCGAGGCTATCGGCGGCCCGGACCGCGTGGTCGACATCGCCCGGAAGGCATTCGATGAAGGCGACTTTCGCTGGGCGGCAACACTTCTGGACCACGCCATCTTCACCGACAAGGATCACGCCGCCGCGCGCGAGCTCTACGCCGACACCCTCGAACAGCTCGCCTACGGCTCGGAGAACGCGGTGTGGCGCAACTTCTTCCTGTCGGGCATGACGGAGCTGCGGGAAGGCAACTTCGGCACGCCGACGCAGACCGCCTCGCCGTCGCTCATGGCGCAGCTGACGCCCGAGCAGATGTTCGACACGTTCGCGATCAACCTGAACGGGCCCCGCGCATGGGACCTCGACGTCGCCGTCGACATCACCTTCCTCGACACCGCGACCAATTACCGGTTGACGCTGCGCAACGGCGTGTTGGTCCACCGGAAGCGACCAGCCGACGAATCCACCGCCCAGGCGACCATCACGCTTGCAAACAAGTTGCGGCTGTTGGCCTTCGCCGTGGGCGACACGAGCTCACCCGGGCTGGAGGTCACCGGCGACGCCGATGCGATGCCGTCCGTGCTCGCCGCGGTGGAGCCGCCCGACCCCGGCTTCAACATCGTCGAGCCGTAGCGGTCAGGGCATTCCGCCGTCCACCCGGATGACGGAGCCGCTGGTGTAGCTCGACGCGTCCGATGCCAGAAACAAAGCGGCGCCGATGATCTCGGGCGGGTTGCCGAGCCGTTGGAGCGCGAAGTGCTGCGCGCCTTTCGTGGTGGCCGGGATGTCCCACGCCTTGCTGATGTCGGTCAGGAACGGGCCGGGCATCAGCGTGTTGACCCGGACGGTCGGGCCGAAGGCGAGCGCAAGCCCCTCGGTCAACGCGTTGAGCCCGGCCTTGGCGGCCGAGTACGGCAGCTGCTCGGGCCGCGGTCGCCGCGACCCGCTCGAGCTCACGTTGATGATCGACCCGCCGCCGTCGGCGACCATGCGCTGACCCACCAGGGTCGACAACCGGAACGGGCCCTTGAGGTTCAGGTTGATCACGGCGTCGAAGAGTTTCTCGGACACCGAGTCCAGCGACTCGTACAGCGGCGACATCCCGGCGTTGTTGATCAGGACGTCGACCTTGCCGAACCGCCCGTACACCGCGTCCACCAGACCGTCGAGCTCGTCCCAGCGGCCGACGTGCACCGCGTACGGCATCGCGGCGCGCCCGGTCGCCGACGCGATCTCCTCGGCGGTCTGCTCGCACGACTCGAGCTTGCGGCTGGCGACGACGACGTCGGCGCCGCACTGCGCGGCGGCGAACGCCATCTCGCGGCCCAGGCCCCGACTGCCGCCCGTGACCAGCACAACCCGGTCGGTGAGGTCGAACAGTTCGTCGGCATAGCCTCTTGTCGGCGCCATATCGGATCTCCTCGCTCGGGTGGTCATATGGTGTCACGGTGCAATTGCTACTGGTCCGGCACGCTTTGCCACTGCGCAGCGAGCCCGGAGAGGGATCCGATCCCGAGCTGTCGGCCGACGGGTTCGAACAGGCCAAGCGGCTTCCCGACGCTTTGGCCCGCTTCCCGATCACGCGGCTGGTCAGCAGCCCGCAGCGGCGAGCGGTGCAGACGGCGCAACCGGTTGCCGATGCCCTCGGGCTTCCGATCGACATCGACGACCGCCTCGCCGAGTACGACCGCGACCTCGCGCACTACATCCCGATCGAGCAGATAGCAGCCGAGTATCCTGAGGAACTCGCGCGGCTGGCGAGCGGCCACCTACCCAGTAGCGTCGACGAGGCGGCGTTCTTGGTCCGCGTCAACGAAGGCATCCGCGACATCGCTGCGGCGGGCGATCACGAGGACACCGTCGCGGTGTTCAGCCACGGCGGGGTGATCAACGGTCTGCTGCACAGCATTCTGCGCACCGAGCGGGTCCTGTGTGTGAACGTCGACTACGCCGGCATCACCCGGCTGTTGTCCTCCCGCAAGGGCGAGCTCTACGTCGCGGCGGTCAATGGCACTGAGCACGTATGGGATCTGCTGCCGAGAAACCAGCGGTGGTAGACAAGTCCCGTGACATCCTCGCCGACCTCGCTGGAAGGACTCGACCTCGCCGCGTTGGACCGCCACTTGCGGGCGGCCGGCATCGCGCGCAGCGGCGAGCTGCGGGCCGAGCTGATTTCGGGCGGCCGGTCGAACCTGACGTTCCTGGTCGCCGACGACGAATCGAAGTGGGTGCTGCGCAGGCCGCCGCTGCACGGCCTGACGCCGTCCGCGCACGACATGGCCCGCGAGTACCGGGTCGTGGCCGCCCTGCAGGACACGCCCGTGCCCGTCGCCCGCGCGGTCACGATGCGCAACGACGACTCGGTGGGCGGGGCGCCGTTTCAGATGGTGGAGTACGTCGAGGGCCGCGTCGTCCGCGAAGCCGCTCAACTCGACGCCCTCGGTGACGAGCAGGCGATCAGCGGCTGCGTCGACGCGCTGATCACGGTGCTCGCCGACCTCCACGCCGTCGACCCGGACGCGGTGGGTCTCGGTGATTTCGGCAGGCCGACGGGCTACCTCGAACGCCAAGTGCGTCGGTGGGGTTCGCAGTGGGAGCTGGTCAAGCGCGAGGACGATCCCTTCGACGACGACGTTCGGCGTCTGCATTCCGCTCTGGCAGAAGCGATCCCGGCGCGGAGCCGAACCTCGATCGTGCACGGTGACTATCGCATCGACAACACGATGCTGGATGCCGAGGACGCAGGCAAGGTGCTCGCGGTGCTGGACTGGGAGATGTCCACCCTGGGCGACCCCATCAGCGACGCCGCCCTGATGTGCGTGTACCGCCACCCGTTGTTCAACGTGATCCACGCCAGTTCGGCCTGGGCGTCACCGTCGATGCCGGACGCCGACGAACTCGCCCACCGCTATTCTCTTGCGGCCGAGCAGCAGTTGGACCACTGGGGTTTCTATCTGGCGCTCGGCTATTTCAAGGTGGCGATCATCGCGGCGGGTATCGCGTTCCGGGCGCGGATGGGCGGCGGCGTCGCCGTCGACACCGACGAAGTCGACCGGGCCGTCGGCCCCCTGATGGCCGAGGGTCTCAGCGCACTGAACCGCTAGGGACGAGCCTTCAGATTCTTCTTCGCAGCGCGTCGCAGCTGCAGGATTCGGGCCGTGCCCGCCGCGATGGTCAACAGACCGCCGCAGACCGCGGCCGCCAGTATCGCGACACCGAGCGGCAGGCTCCAGCGCCAGCCGAGAAACGCGAACTCCGCTGACTCGGTGTTCTGCGCGATGAAGATCAGCAGCACGAGCAGGATCAGAAAGCCCGGAACCAGCGCAGACCAGACCGCCGAGGTCTTGGTGAAATGGACCGCGTTCTTGGGCGGCTCGTGCGTGGTGTCGGTTGCCTCGGGCAGATCCATCAGCGGCGGCGGAACCGGTTCTCCGGGAAGCGGCGCGTGCCCGCCGTCTGGCCGGTTCGGTGACGCGGAGGGATCGCTGGTCATGCCTCCATGTTTGCCCCTTGGCACCGCGATTGAAACAAGCCGTCACTTTCACGCTGAATGCAAACCGCGGCGGGTGGCGGCCGCTGCCGATAGGGTCCGATGGAGCTTTCCGCCGAGAGGACATGGTGATGGCGACGGGTATGTCGAAGACGCGCAGGTGGAGTTTGGCGATGCTGGTGGCCGTCCTGGCCTTGGTGACGGCGGCCTGCGGCAGCTCCAACCCGCTTGGCGGCGGCGAGGTCTCCGGCGACCTCAAGTCGATCAAGGTCGGTTCGGCCGACTTCACCGAGAGCAAGATCATCGCCGAGCTCTACGCTCAGGCGCTGGAAGCCAACGGCTTCACCGTCACCCGCCAGTTCGGCATCGGCAGCCGGGAGACATACATCCCTGCGGTGCAGGATCATTCGATCGATCTGATCCCGGAGTACACCGGCAACCTTCTGCAGTACTTCGATAAAGAGGCCACGGCCACCACCTCGGACGCGGTGCTGCTGGCGCTGCTGAAGGCGCTCCCTGGCGACCTCTCGATCCTCTACCCGTCGCCTGCCGAGGACAAGGACACCCTCGCCGTCACAGTGGCGACCGCCCAGCGGTTGAGCCTGAAGTCGATCGCGGATCTGGCCACGCACTCGGCCGAGGTGAAAGTCGGTGCGCCGTCGGAGTTCCAGACCCGGGTAACGGGTCTGGTGGGGCTGAAGGACAAGTACGGGCTGAACATCGCGCCGGCCAACTTCATCGCGATCAGTGACGGCGGTGGCCCCGCGACCGTCAAAGCGTTGACCGACAACACCGTCACCACTGCGAACATCTTCAGCACGTCGCCGTCCATCGAGCAGAACAAGCTCGTGGTGCTGGAGGACCCGAAGAACGTCTTCCTCGCCGCGAACGTGGTGCCTTTGGTGGCGTCGCAGAAGATGTCCAACGAGCTGAAGACGGTGCTCGACGCCGTCAGCGCCAAGCTGACCACCGAGGCGCTCATCGACCTGAATACCTCAGTGGAGGGCAACCGGGGCATCGACCCCGACGAGGCGGCGGAAAAGTGGATCAAGGACAACGGCTTCGACAAGCCCGTCCAGAAGTGAGCGCAGTGATCACCTTCGAAAAGGTCACCAAGAAATACCCGGACGGCACCGTCGCGGTCGACGATCTGACGCTGGAGGTGCCAGAGGGGACGTTGACCGTGTTCGTCGGCCCGTCGGGCTGCGGCAAGACCACGTCGATGCGGATGATCAACCGGATGATCGATCCGACGTCGGGCACGCTGACGGTCAACGGCGAGGACGTCACAAAGGTGGATCCGGTCAAGCTGCGCCTGGGCATCGGATACGTCATCCAGAGCGCCGGGCTGATGCCACACCTGCGGGTGGTCGACAACGTGGCGACCGTGCCGGTGCTGCGTGGCGAGTCCCGGCGCAGCGCACGTAAAGCCGCGCTGGCTGTAATGGAGCGCGTCGGACTGGACCCCAAACTGGGGGACCGCTACCCCGCCCAGTTGTCGGGCGGCCAGCAGCAGCGCGTCGGCGTGGCCAGGGCGCTGGCCGCGGACCCGCCGATCCTTCTGATGGACGAACCGTTCTCGGCGGTGGACCCCGTGGTGCGGGAGGATCTGCAAACCGAAATCCTGCGGCTGCAAAGCGAATTGCGGAAGACGATCGTGTTCGTCACCCACGACATCGACGAGGCGGTCAAGCTCGGCGACAAGGTCGCGGTCTTCGGCCGCGGCGGTGCGCTGCAGCAGTACGCAGACCCGCAGTTCGTGTTGTCGAACCCGGCCAACGAACTCGTGTCGGGCTTCGTCGGCGCCGATCGTGGCTACCGCGGTCTGCAGTTCTTTCACGCGACGGGGCTGCCGCTGCACGACGTCAGGTCAGTGGCCGAGGAGGACGTCGACGGCCTCGCACTCGGTCCAGAGGAGTGGGCGTTGGTCATCAAGAACGGCAAGCCGTTCGCATGGATCAACGCCGGGGGTGTCGAGGTGCACCGCAAGGGCAGCCCGCTCTACGACAGCACGATCGGCGGCGGGTCTTTCTTCCGGCCAGACGGCACGCTGAGGTTGGCGCTCGACGCTGCGCTGTCCTCACCGACGGGGCTCGGGGTGGCGGTCGACGACGACGGCAAGTTGATCGGCGGGGTGCGGGCCGACGACGTCCTCGAACTACTCGACAAGCAGCGGCGCATCCCGGAGGTGGGGTAGCCGGTGCGCTATCTGTTCACCCACCTCGACGACCTGTGGACCCTCACCGTCATCCACCTGCGGTTGTCGCTGATCCCGATCGTGCTCGGACTGCTGATCGCCGTGCCGCTGGGTGCGCTCGTGCAGCGCACGACGCTGCTGCGACGGCTAACGACTATCACCGCGAGCATCATCTTCACGATTCCCTCGCTGGCGCTGTTCGTCGTGTTGCCGCTGTTCATCCCGACGCGAATCCTCGACGAAGCCAACGTGATCGTGGCGCTGACTCTGTACACGGTCGCGCTGCTGGTACGTGCAGTGCCAGAAGCGCTGGACGCGGTGTCGCCTGCGGTGCTCGACGCGGCGACCGCAGTCGGCTACAAACCGCTGACCCGGATGCTGAAAGTCGAACTGCCGCTTGCTGTTCCGGTGCTCGTTGCGAGCCTGCGGGTGGTCGCCGTCACCAACATCTCGATGGTGTCGGTCGGCTCGGTGATCGGGGTCGGCGGCCTCGGCACGTGGTTCACCGAGGGATATCAGGCCAACAAGAGCGACCAGATCATCGCGGGCATCATCGCGATCTTCGTGCTGGCGCTGGTGATCGACACCCTGATCATGCTTGCGGGTAAAGCGCTCACGCCGTGGACAAGGGCGACCAGCACACCCAGGGCGGCCAAGCCGACGGCGGGGGCGCCCGCATGAACTTCCTGCAGCAGGCGCTCTCCTTCATCTTCACCGCCGCCAACTGGGGTGGGCCCGCCGGTCTGACGGTCCGCATCCTCGAGCATCTGCAGTACACGGTGGTCGCAGTTTTCTTCTCCGCGCTGATCGCGGTCCCGCTGGGCATGGTGATCGGCCACACCGGGCGCGGCACCTTCCTCGTCGTCTCCGGCGTGAACGCTCTGCGCGCGCTGCCCACGCTTGGCGTGCTGCTGCTCGGCGTGCTGCTGTGGGGTCTGGGCCTGATCCCGCCGACCGTCGCGCTCATGCTGCTCGGCATTCCCCCACTGCTGGCGGGCACCTATTCGGGCATCGCCAACGTCGACAGGGCGGTGGTCGACGCGGCCCGGTCGATGGGCATGACCGAACGGCGGGTGTTGCTTCGCGTCGAGGTGCCCAACGCATTACCGCTGATACTCGGCGGGTTGCGCACCGCGACGCTGCAGATCGTCGCCACCGCGACCGTCGCGGCATATGCCAGCCTCGGCGGCCTCGGCCGCTACCTCATCGACGGCATCAAGGTGCGCGAGTTCTACCTGGCGCTCGTGGGTGCGCTGATGGTGACGGCGCTGGCGTTGATCCTCGACGGCCTGATGGCTTTCGCGGTGTGGGCGTCGGTGCCCGGAAGCGGACGCCTGCGGGCAATGCCGCAGCCGTTGCTGGACGATGAGGTCGCGCTGGAATCTCGCGCGCCTGCGCGTGATCGCACCGCGAGCAGTTTCTCAGCGGGCTACGAACGAGGCGGTCCTTCGCCTACGGTGGACGGGTGAGAGCAGAAGAGCCCACCGCCTGGCCGGCGATCCTGACCTGGCGCGCCCATGAGGCCCCGCGGATGGAATCCGTGCGGGTGTCGCTGTCGAACAACCGGATCAAGGCATACGGCCGAATCGTCGCGGCGGCAACGGAAACGCACCCGTCGTTCTCCGCGTCCTACGATCTGGTCACCGACGAATCGGGGGCGACCAAGCGGCTCTCCATGACGGTCACGCTCGCCGAGCGGGAGCGGCAGCTCTCGATCGCGCGTGACGAAGAGAACATGTGGCTGGTGCAAGACCACGGTGGCAAGTCGAACAGGGCGGACTACGGCGGCGCCATGGACGTCGACGTGATCTACAGTCCGTTCTTCAACACGTTGCCCATTCGGCGGACCGGGCTGTACCAGCGCAGCGACTCGCTGTCGGTTCCGGTGGTGTACGTCTCGCTGCCCGACCTGACGGTCAACCCCGCGACGATCAGTTACAGCAGCGCGCCAGACGGCATCAAGCTGCACTCGCCGGTGGCAGAGACGACGGTGACCGTGGATTCGGACGGCTTCATCCTCGAGTACCCCGGACTGGCAGAGCGGATTTGACGACGCCGCCGGCGCGTCCGGCGGCAGCCAGTTCGTCGCGCCAGCCCTGCGCTCCGACGACGATCGCGACGATCTGAGAGCGGCGGAAGCTGGCGAATCGCATCCGGGCGGCGTGCCCTTCTTCGACCAGTTCGGCGACTGAATGATGTGCTGCCAGCGACGTTCGCGCGTGCGTCAGCAGTTCGATGGCGCGGTCGAGCGCAGGCAGCAGTTGATCGGAGTTGGCCTCGCACATCGCACGGACGAGATCGGGTGCGGTGGCCGCCACCCGCGTGCCGTCACGAAACGAGCCTGCGGCCAGTGCGAACGCAAGCGGAACTTCGCCCGCGGTGGCGGCCAGCGACTCGGCGAGCAGATGGGGGAGATGCGAGATGGCGGCCGCGGCGGCGTCGTGCTCGTCGGACCGAGCGGGGACCACGATGGCTTTGCAGTCGAGCGCCAACGTCATTGCCATGGCCCAGACATCGGGGTCGACGTGGTCGTCGACGCTGAGCACCCACGGCGCGCCGACGAACAATGCGGGATTCCCGGCCGCCCAGCCGGAGTGCGCGGTGCCTGCCATCGGGTGGCCGCCGACGAAGTTCGCCAGCAGGCCATGTGACTTCACCTGATCGAGCACGGCGACCTTCACGCTCGTCACGTCGGTCAGCGGGCAGTCCTTCGCATGATCGCGGATGTGCTCCAGCACGATCGGCAGGGCGGGCACGGGGACGGCCATGACGATCAAAGCGCCGGTTTTCGCGGCGCGGGTCAACGCCTTCTCGATGTTCTCCGTGGCGTCGAAGCCGTCGGCGCAGGCTGCCTGCACACTCTCGATCGAGCGGTTGTAGCCGAACACCTCACGGCCGGCGTCGGCCGCGGCGCGCATCACAGAGCCGCCGATCAGGCCGAGACCAAGCACGCAGACCGGCGGATTCGTCACGCCTCAAGGGTGGCACATGATCGTGTGTGCACCGACGCCCGGCTGGGGCCGATTGCTGGTCATACGCACTGGTCGGGGACTAGCGTAGGCCCTCATGGGACCACAGCGGGCGTCTGCGCCAGATGCCGACGCGCCCGACGGCTTCGGGGTGGCCGTCGTCAGGGAGGACGGCAAGTGGCGATGCTCGGCGATGCGTCCCGCTGCCTTGACCAGCCTGGCGGCCGCCGAGACCGAACTTCGTGAACTGCGCAGCGCAGGGGCCGTTTTCGGGCTGCTCGACGTGGACGACGAGTTTTTCGTGATCGTCCGGCCCGCCCCGGCCGGTACCCGGCTGCTGCTGTCGGACGCCACCGCGGCATTGGACTACGACATCGCCGCCGAGGTGCTCGAGAAGCTCGACGCCGACATCAGTCCCGAGGAGCTCGACGACGCCGATCCCTTCGAGGAGGGCGACCTCGGGTTGCTGTCGGACATCGGCCTGCCTGACGCCGTGCTCGGCGTGATCATCTCGGAGTACGACCTCTACGCTGACGAACAGCTGGGCCGGATCGCGCGGGAGATGGGGTTCGCCGAGGAACTGTCTGCGGTGCTCGAGCGCCTCGAGCGGTGACAGACGAAGACCTGATCCGCGCCGCACTCGATGCCGCACGCGGCGCCGGTGCGCGCGATGTGCCGATTGGTGCGGTGGTCTTCGGTGCGGACGGGACCGAGCTGGCGCGGGCGGCCAATGCGCGTGAGGCGCTTGGGGATCCGACGGCGCACGCCGAAATCCTCGCCATCCGGGCGGCAGCCGCCGAACTGGGCGACGGCTGGCGACTCGAGGGCGCCACGCTGGCCGTCACCGTCGAACCCTGCACGATGTGCGCCGGCGCGCTGGTGATGGCACGGGTGTCTCGCGTGGTGTTCGGCGCCTGGGAGCCGAAGACGGGCGCGGTCGGCTCATTGTGGGACGTGGTGCGTGACCGCAGGCTGACGCATCGGCCCGCGGTCTCCGGCGGGGTACTGGCCGAGGAGTGCGCGGCACCGCTGGCGGAGTTCTTTGCCAGGCAGCGATTGGAGTAGACCGCTGCGCGTTCGGTAGGCTGCCACACGGTGGCGTGTCCGAGCGGCCTAAGGAGCACGCCTCGAAAGCGTGTGACGGGTAACCCCCGTCCGAGGGTTCAAATCCCTCCGCCACCGCCCTTCACAAACCGGGTTTCCCGGCCCGTTCGCGCTGGTAGAAGCGCTTTTCCGCGCCAGGCAAGCAATCGTGTCCCGATCCAACCTCTGCCAAATTGTCGTGCTTGTGGTCGCCTATGCGCTTGTCGACGTGCCCGGCGTGACGACCTTTCTCGTTCGCACGATTGCCCAGATCGCAGCCAGGACGGGGACAACGATGTACGGCCCGTTTAAGACAGAGAACATAGTCGGGTTCAATGGCCGAACATCTCCGGTCGCGTCTGTGACCATATAGATCCCGGTGCTGGTGACCATCATCCCGGCGAGGGGCAGCAGCAGGTACGGGAGCCACTGCTTACTACGGAAAAACGCGAATGCCGCCACCAGATAAAAGGGGCCGTACGCGAACGCGAACCAGCCGACAGTCCTCAGCCATGTCGGCGGATTGAGGAAAATCGGGTCGACCTCTCTCGCGTACCAACCGGTGGACTTGTTGACGAGGCCGAGCGCGACGGGCATGTCGAAGATGAGCCAGCCGATGAAGAACAGCGCGAACAGTGCCGCGAAGACTAACTCGACCTTGCGGCTCACAAGGGTCTCCTTAGCGGTGTTGCCAGTGTCTCTACAGAATGCACTTACGGATAGCCCGGCGAAGCAGATTCTCCAATGGCCGATACGTCCGTACCCGATGCACATCTGCTATTTCGATACGCATGCGGTGCGGAGTGTTCTGTCGTCAGTAGATCCGGCCCGGATTGGACGCAATTTGGAGTAACTTTGCGCCTCATGTCTGCGTCTGTGTCGTGCCGGGTTGAACAGTCCTCGAAGGCGAAACCTGCATCGGTGTACGACGTCCTCTTGGACTTCGAGAGCTGGTCAGACTGGATGCCAACGGTATCTGCTGCGTCGTGGGAACTGCCGGGAGCACCGGACACGGGAGTGGGGGGCATCAGGCGGGTACGCGTGGGGCTCAGCGAGACAGACGACCGGATCGTGCAAGGAACGAGACCACATCATCATGCTTACGAAGTGATGCTTCCGTGGTACGTGCCGCTGAAGGACTACCGAGGCGATGTCCGCATTGAAGACCGACCGAGCGGATCCCTCATCGTTTGGACGGCGACATGCATGCCGCGTATCCCCGGATTACACAGACTATTTCAGTCCAGGCTTCAGGCAACCTATACGCGAGTAGCGGCGGCGCTCGCAGAAGAAGCAGAGCGCAGGCCGCCGTAGACATAGGCCAATTCCTTGGTCTGGCTGCGCCCGCCGGTTCGGCGTTGGTCTGCGAGATGTTGCCTTTGTCGTCCCTTGGATAATGTCTGGTGTGGTGTACCGCTGAGAGGCAGCGCCGACGCCGGTCAGGGCGAGCGTGAGGTGTTGAAGTCGGTGTAGCGCTGTTCGTACACGCCGTCGCGTTCGGCGAACCGGAGCGGTTTCGTGGCGTCCACGACAATCTCGGTCGCCTCGGGCTGCTCGGTCAGCAGCGCCATGGTCTCGGCGACGTATTCATCGAGGGGCATAGCGTCGGGTTCGTTGACTCGCTCGTCGCGCAGGCCGGTCTGGACCCCCGGCGGCATGATCTCGATCACCTGAACCGCCGTGTTGCGCAGTTGAAACCGCAGCGATTGGGTGTAGGAGTGCAGCGCGGCCTTGGTGGCGCAATAGGTTGGCACCTGCGCCTTGGGCAGGAAGGCCAACGCCGAGGTGACGTTCAGAACGGCCGAACGGGGCTGAGCGAGCAGGTGCGGCAGCAACGCAGCAGTGAGGCGGATGGGGCCAAGGAGGTTCGTGATGATCATGGCCTCCGCTTCGGCGACACGGCCAGCGGTGAGGTCCTCGCTGTATTGGATACCGGCGTTGTTGATCACCACGTTGAGTTCGGGGTGGCGCTGTGTCGCCTCTGTGGCGAAACGTTCGATGTCTGCCGCATCGCTTTGATCCAAGGTCAGCAATTGCATTCCGGGATTGGCCGCTGCCGCGCTCTCCAACTGCTCGCGGCGGCGGCCAGCGATGATCACCTGGTTGCCCAGATGATGAAACGACTCAGCCAGGCCACGACCGATCCCCGACCCGCCGCCCGTCACCAGAATCGTGTTCTGGGCTGTCTGCATGGCTTCTGCCCCCGCCGAGTCGGTGAGGATTGAAAACTATCACCGACCGCTGGAGCGCACTGTAGGCTCCGGGGCTCCATGCCACACACCGCCGTGCTGCGGACCGCGCGGCCAGCGTGGCGCTGGCCGACTGACCTGTGCGCAATGAAGTGACGAAAGGCGGCAACGGTGGCGCTGACCGAGCTGCTGATCCGGGGCTCGAGCGTGGCCGTCGTCGTCTTCGTGGTGTCGAGCACGTTGGGTGTTGGCCTCAGTCTGACCGTCGGCCAGATTCTGGCCCCGCTCAAGAACGCCCGGCTGGTCGTGCTGTCCCTCGCGGCCAACTTCGTCCTCGCGCCCCTGCTAGCGCTCGGGCTCTGGCGGGTGCTCGGTCTCGACGAGCCGCTAGGGATCGGCCTGCTGCTGTGCGGGCTGGCGGCGGGCGCGCCGTTTCTGATTAAGCTCGCGGAGTTCGCCAAGGCCGATCTGGCCTTCGCTGTGGGCCTGATGGTGCTGCTGATGGTCGTCACCGTGGGCTACCTGCCCCTGGCTCTGCCGTTCTTCCTCGAGGGAATCACGGTCAACCCGGTGAAGATCGCGCGGTCGCTCATCGTGCTGATGCTCATCCCGCTGGCCCTGGGTCTCCTGGTCCGGGCCCGCCGCCCGGGCGCGGCAGACCGCATCCGCCCCACGGTTGGGTGGATCTCCAACATCAGCATGATCCTGGTGGTGGTGTTGACCCTGGCTGGCCACTTCAACAGTGTCCTGTCGGTATTCGGTACCTTCGGCGTCCTGGCCGCCGTCGTGTACACGGTGGTCTGCGTCGGTATCGGGTGGCTGCTTGGAGGACCCGCAACGAGCACTCGGGGGGTGCTGGCTCTGGGCACGGCGCAGAGAAACTCCGCCGCTGCATTCGTGGTCGCCGGGCAGAACTTCGATGACGCGAAGGTCATCGTGATGATCACCGTCGTCTTGATTGTCGACTTCCTGATGCTGCTGCCATTCGCTCGCATGCTCGCCAGGGGCCACTCGAAAAAGATGGGTTGATGCCAGATCAGGACCTACTCCTCGGGACCGGAGCGGTGCGCGATTCCTAGGCGCGAGCAACTCAACGGCATCTCGGGATAGACGAGATACGAGTCTAAGAGTCCGTGTCAGAGTCGCTAGGATGGATTCCGCTAGAGTCCTTGGCCCCCGAGCCAGCTCTCAATTCTTTCGGCGACTGCCTGCCATCCGGGCTCAAGCATCATCATGTGGCCCATGTTGGGGAAGAACTCGGCGTCAATATGGTAGGCCCGCGCCGCAGCAGACACCTCCCCGTCGGCTCGCGAGCCGTCGTCTGTTGCGCCAAGAACAAGCACCGGTGCAGTCACCGAGCGAGCATCGGGAAAACGAATCATTAGCTCTAGTCCGGCACGCGCGCTCTCGGGCTGAATACGGGCCGCGCAGGACGTGACGATGGATTCGGGGGTATGTGCGCAGAACAGGTGTTCACGGGCCAAGGCCGGGGTGTTGAACAGATCGGCGGAGCTGCCGATGGTATTGGCACGCAATACGCTTCGTGGATGACGACCGATCATCCGCAGCGTGATTCGCCGGACCCCCTGCGGTGTGGTGGGTGCCATGAGCACCGCAACGGGGGCCTGGTGCTTCTCTAGGTACTTCTGCACGACCAGGCAGCCCATGGAGTGTCCGATGAGCACCGACTCGGCACCGAGCAGGTCAACAGTGGCGCGTACATCGTCAACGTAGTCGGCGACGGAACACGAGTTCAGCGCCTGAGACAGGGTGCTGGCACCATGGCCGCGCAGGCTCACCGCAACGGCACGAAAACCTGTGTCGGCGAAGAAGTCCAGGAAATGCTCATCCCAGCACCATGCGGCCAGGGTTCCGCCGTGGACGAACAGCAGCGGCACAGGGTGCTCGTCGGTGCATCGGCCTTTGTCAATCACTTCGAGCATTGGTCCGTTCCCCCGATCAAGATCGCGGCCCCGGAATGGTAAGTGACCGGACGAAAGCGTTCCGCCGCTTTCGCGCAATGGGTCCCCAAGCAGCGGGCCGCGCGGGTCGGCCCCACCGGGCCGTGGGTGACCACCGGGTGGCCTCGAAGTAGGTGACATCTGAGGATCTCAAACCCTTGTGTTGGAGAGCGTTGGCGATATGACGGACATCGCTGACCAGCAGTGAAAAGATACTGACGTGGACCCCAGCGGGGATGGTGGTGGTGGACTGACCGCGACGGGTTTGTTCTGTGGGTCCTGCGGCACCGAACTGCCACCGAACTCCAAGTTCTGTTACGAGTGCGGTACCCCGGTGACTCAATTCAGCCGATCGGCGGAGTACAAGCAGGTGACGGTGTTGTTCGCCGATGTGGTGCATTCGATGGACATTGCAGCAGCCGTGGGTGCCGAGCGGCTGCGCGAGATCATGGCCGAGTTGGTTGAGCGTTGTGCTGCGGTGGTCACGCGGTATGGCGGCACGGTGGACAAGTTCACCGGTGACGGGATCATGGCGGTGTTCGGAGCACCGGTAGCAATGGAGGACCATCCAGTCCGCGCTTGTCTTGCGGCGCTGGGCATTCAAGATGAGACAACCCGCCTGGCTGCTGAGGTCAAAGACTGCGACGGGATCGACCTGCGGTCGCGCGTCGGGCTGAACTCGGGCCAGGTGATTGCGGGTGAGATCGGTTCGGGGACTTACGGTTATACCGCCGTTGGTGAACAGGTCGGGATGGCGCAGCGGATGGAGTCGGTCGCTGCCGCCCGGTGGGGTGATGCTGAGCGTGTCCACGGCACGATTGGTTGAAGGCGCAGCTGCTCTCGGCGAGCCGGGTTTGGTTCAGATCAAGGGGTCCGATGAACGGGTCGTGGCCCGTCGCCTCTTGGGCATGGAGGAACGGCATCGCCTCATCGCGCGTGTCGAGTCGAACCTGGTGGGTCGGCGCTGGGAGGCGTCCGCCGTCGAAGGCTTGTTGGACCGCGCAGTCGACGGCCACGGTGCGGTGGTCGGTGTGACGGGGCTACCCGGCATCGGCAAGAGCCGTCTGGTGCGCGAAGTGTCTGCAATGGCGGCCATCCGTGGTGTCGAGGTGTTCACCGCCTTCTGCGAGTCGCACACCAGCCAGGTCCCCTTCCATGCCGTGGCCCGGTTGCTGCGCGCAGCCACCGGCGTCGATGGTCTTGACGGGCAGGCCGCCCGTGACCGAGTGCGCGACCGGGTGGCCGGCGCAGACCCCGAGGATTTGGTGCTGTTTGATGACCTACTGGGGATCGCCGACCCGGATACTCCGTTGCCGTCCATTGATCCCGATGCGCGTCGGCGGCGTTTGACCGCGTTGGTGAATGCCGCGTCTGTGGCCCGTAAAGCCCCGGTGGTCTACGTCGTTGAGGACGCCCATTGGATCGACGAAGTCAGCGAGTCGATGCTGGCCGATTTCCTCACCGTGATTCCGCAGACACCCTCGTTGGTGGTGCTCACCTATCGTCCGGAGTATCGGGGCGTGTTGACTCGGGTGGCAGATGCGCAAACCATCGCGCTTGCGCCACTTCGTGATTCGGAGACTGCGGAACTGATCGGTGAACTGCTCGGGCCGGACCCCTCGGTTGCTGGGCTGGGAACGACCATCGCCGAGAGGGCCGCCGGTAATCCGTTTTTCGCCGAGGAGATTGTGCGCGACTTGGCCGAGCGTGGTGTGCTGCGGGGGGAGCGGGGCGTTTACTTGTCGACGACAGAGAATGCCGAGGTGTCTGTGCCCGCCACCCTGCAGGCAGCCATCGCCGCCCGTATCGATCGGCTTCCCCCACAAGCGAAAAGCACCTTGAATACGGCGGCGGTCATCGGATCACGCTTCAACCTGAACCTGCTCACACAGCTAGGCGTCGAACCCGCCGTTGCCGACCTGGTGGCGGCCCAGTTCATCGATCAGCTGAAATTCACACGACAAGCTGAATATGTCTTTCACCACCCGCTGATCCGTACAGTGGCCTATGAATCCCAGCTCAAGTCGGACCGTGCCGAGCTGCACCGGCGGCTCGCCTCCGTCATCGAGCAACGCGGCCACGACTCGGTCGACGAAAACGCAGCCCTGATCGCCGAGCACTTGGAGACCGCCGGTGATCTGCGTGTCGCCTACAACTGGCATATGCGCGCGGCGACGTGGGCGACCAACCGCGATATTCGCGCGGCGCGACTGAGCTGGGAGCGCGCCCAAAAGATTGCCGACGCACTGCCCGCCGAGGACCCCGACCGGGCAGCCATGCGCATCGCCCCGCGCACGATGTTGTGTGGCACCGCCTTTCGGGCCCGTGTGAAAGTGACCGGTGACCGCTTTGAGGAACTGCGGGAGTTGTGCGCCGCCACTGGGGACAAGGCGTCGCTGGCCATCGCGATGGCGGGGCTAGTGGTAGAAAGCGCGCATCAGGACCGGGTGGGTGAGGCGTCGCGGCTGGCATCGGAAGCGTGGGACCTCGCCGAGTCGGTCGGCGATCCGACCTTGACGGTGGGGCTGTCCGTGCCGGTGATCTACGCCAAGATTGAAAGCGCCGAGTGGTGTGACGTGCTGCGGTGGTCGAAGACAGCAATCGGCCTGGCCGACGGGGACCCGTCTAAAGGCGACTTCCTCTTCGGGTGTCCGTTAGCGCTCGCCTATACGTCGCGGGGTGTGGCCCGTTATTCGCTGGGTCGTCCTGGATGGAGTGAGGACCTGCGGCACGGCCTGGTCATGGCCCGCACCACCGACCCCGTGTCCTACACCACGGTGGTCACCTACGTCTACTCCGGCGGTATACCGAATGGCGTACTCGCTCCCGATGATGCTGCGGTGGGCGAAATCGAGGATGCCTTACGGATTGCCGAACGATCCGGTGACGATATCGCGCTGGTCTTCGCGCGGATGTCGCTGGGCGTAGCGTTAGTGCACCGTCACACGGCTGCGGATAGTGACCGTGGACAGAAGCTGCTGGCCGACGTCGGCGAAGTGTTCCTCCGCCAGGGACACAATCTGTGCGATTTACCGATGGTCGAGGTCTACTCGGCGCGTGAGCGGGCTCGGCGGCGTGAAGATCGCGATGACGCCATACCGCTGATGCGCGCCGCCCTCGACCATCTGTTCCGCGAGGGACAACTGCTGGGGTGGAGCAGTCCATCAACGGGTGTGCTGGTGGAGACACTGCTCGAACGCGCCGCCGACGGTGACGTGCCCGAAGCCGAGGCCGCCATTGAGCGATTGGCGGCACCTACCGGCGAGGGTCTGGTTATCCGCGACATCTGGCTGCTGCGGCTCCGCGCGCTGCTGGCCCAAGCACACGGTGACGAGATCACTTACCGCGACTATCGCGACCGCTACCGAGATATGGCCAAAACGCTTGGCTTCGAAGGCCATATCGCGTGGGCGGAGGCAATGCCATGACCCCGACTGCTCCTTCGGGGGTGGTGACCTTTCTGTTCACCGATGTCGAGGGTTCGACCCGTCGGTGGGAGAACGACGCGGATGGCATGCGGGCGGCGCTGGCCGCACACGACGAGGTGTTGCGCTCCGCGATCCAGGGGCACGCCGGTTTTTTGTTCAGCCACAGCGGTGACGGCGTGGCTGCGGCGTTCGCGTCGCCGAGGTCCGCCGTCGACGCCGCGATCGCTGCACAGCGAACACTGGAGTTGCCGGTGCGGATGGGGTTGGCGACCGGTGAGGCCGAACTGCGCGACGGGGACTACTTCGGGACGGTGCTCAACCGTGCGGCACGGGTGATGGCCGCCGGTCACGGCGGTCAAATACTGCTCGACGGCAGCACTGCCGGGCTCTGCAGCAGCATTGACCTGAATGCTCTGGGGGCGCGGCGATTACGGGACATCGCCAAACCCGTCGAGATGTTTCAGGTGCAAGCGCCCGGCCTGCGCACCGAGTTTCCGCCGTTGAAGACTCTCGATGCGACTTCGGGAAACCTTCGGCCGCCAACGACGAGCCTGGTGGGGCGGGAGGCAGAGCTGGCCGAGGTGCACGAGGCGGTGAAGGCTCATCGGTTGGTGACGTTGACCGGTGTCGGTGGGGTCGGCAAGACCCGGCTGGCGACCGAAGTCGCGGCACGGCTGGCCGATGAGTTTCACGACGGGGTGTGGCTTTTCGAATTGGCGGCCGTTACCGATCCGGCGGCGGTGCCCGATGCGGTGGCGGCCGTGCTCGGGGTCACCCAACAGCCGGGAATGAGCGTTGCCGACAGTGTGGCGTCGGCGTTGGAGGGTCGGTCGCGACTTCTGGTGTTCGACAATTGCGAACACGTTCTGGATGCCGCCGCCGACATGATCGAGGCGATCCTGGCCCGTTCGGCGACGGTGAATATTCTGGCCACCAGCCGGGAAGGCTTGCGGGTTGCTGACGAACACCTATGGCCCGTGCCCTCGCTGGATCTCAGCGGGGGCATCGGCTCTGCGGCAGTCAATCTGTTCGTTGAACGCGCCCAGAATGTGGCCGCGCGCTTCTCGATGACCAACGCCGACGAGGCGAGCGCGGTGGGGGAAATCTGCCGCCGCCTCGACGGGATACCCCTGGCGATCGAGCTGGCGGCGTCGCGGATGGCATCGATGACGGCCAGTGAGGTGCGTGATCGCCTCGATCAGCGGTTCCGGCTGCTGGTCGGCTCCCGGCGGGGCTTGGCACGCCACCACACACTGCGCCACGCGATGGCGTGGTCTTACGACCTGCTCGATGACGCCGAAAAGACAGTGCTGCAACGCTGTTCGGTGTTCGCCGGAGGATTCGACCTCCGAAGCGCCTGCGCGGTGGCCGGATCCGATGACCTCGACGAGTATGTCGTCCTGGATCTTCTCGACGCCCTGGTGCGCAAGTCGCTGCTCATAGCGGATCGCTCGTCTGGGCATACACGCTTTTCGATGTTGGAGACGATCCGCCAGTTCGGTGAAGAGCAACTCGTGGCGGGCGGTGCGGCGGAAGAAGTTCGTACCGCGCATGCCCACCACTTCGGTGGAAAAGAAGCCGACATCCTTGCGCTGTGGGACAGCCCCCGACAGCGGGAGGCATACTCATGGTTGACGGTCGAGATGCCCAACCTGCGCACGGCGTTCCGCTGGGCCGCCGACCACAACGACCTCGATACTGCGGCGACCATCGCCCACTATGCGGCATTCGTAGGTTTCTGGGGCGAACAACACGAACCCATCCGGTGGGCCGAGGAACTCATCGAACCCGCACGCGCTGTCCAACACCGGCGCTTGGCCCAGCTCTACGCCATGGCGGCGCTGTGCTTCACATCCGGACGGATCGACGCCGCCGTCGGTTATGCCGGGGGTGGCCAGGAAGCCGTCACCAGCGGACGCTTCGACGAAGTCCGCAAGGACGCCGAAGCTTCGATCGGCAGCCCGTACTCAGCCATAGGACAGCTTGGGCGGTGGGTTGAGTGGTGCCGCACCGTGATTGCGCGCCGTTCGGGCACGAATGTCCACGCTCAGGCATTGTTGGCCATCGCGCTGAAGATGGCCGGTGCCGATGACGAGGCAACAGCGGCCTCGGAAGAACTCCTTGCCGCCGCCGACAGCACCGACAACCCCAACCTGGCCGCGTGGGCGTTGTTCGCGTACGGGATGGCCCGCCGCGACGTGGCTCCCGCCGCCGCCTATGAGGCCTTCCGCCGGGGCCTCACAATCGCTCAAGACAGTGGCAGCCGACAGACCGAGTCGAGCATCGCGGGCATGTTGTCTGTCCTTGCGATCACCCACGGTGACCCCGCCGACGCCCTCGACTACATGATCCTGCCGATCCGGTACTACTATGACTCCGGCAGCTTCTTCCTGCTGCCTAACGCGCTAGCCCTCCCCACCCTATTGCTCGACCGGCTCGGACGCTACGAACCGTCCGCCACCATAAGTGGATTCGCCGTCACGCCCCACACTCGGTCGACCGTTCCAGAGGTGGACGTTGCCATCGCCCACCTGCGCAGGGTCCTTGGCGACGAATCCTACGAATCGCTCGCCCGCAAGGGTGAGACGATGACCACCGCCGAGGTCGTCGCGTACGCATACGACCAAATCGACCAGGCCCGAGCAGAACTGAACGCAGTCTCGAACTAAGACCCGAATGAGACGCCCGTCGGCACTATAGGCGGCCACGTCCGAGACCGTTCGCCCCACCGCCGCTCTCACTGGGTCCGCCTGTCTCGGAGGCGATGCCATGTTTCGGCGTGCCCACACTCTGGTCATCCTTCGGCCAGCGCTTCGACTGCTCGATCGCGGAACCCGCCCTGCGAAGGGACCGGCGCGCGAGGTGACACTGGAATGCTCGCGAAAGAGCGGTTCTAGCCTTTCGGGGTCAGGACGACGACGGGGATGGATCGCGACGTCCGTTTCTGGTATTCGATGTAGCGGTTTTGGTTGTTCTTGTTGACGATCTGCCATAGCCGCGTGTAGTCGGCATCGTCGGGCAGCACCGGTCGTGCGGTTACACCGAAACGCCTTGGGCCGACCTTGATCTCGACGTCGGGCTTGGCCTTCAGGTTACGCGGCGGTAACAACGCAGTGGTGGTGTTCCACCCGTGAAGAAGCTAGACCCTGGGCGGCATCGCCGCCCCGCACTTACGCTCCCGGCGAGGAGCACAAGTGGCACAAGATGATGGGTGCGAGTCATCTGCTACCCCTGGGGGATTACCCTGCCCCCCAACAGAACCCAGCCGGTCGTCCTAGTCTTTCCGGCCGCGTACGGATTAGATTAGTTAGGCTAACTTGCGCAGCACTGCTGCGCATATGCTAGCCCAGAACCGAACGGCTGCACCGACTCCAGTACTGGGCGCAGCGGTACACCTTGTCGGGCAGGGCTTGCCGTACCCATCGACACTCACAGCGGCAATTCCGTTTGTGGGCACGGAGGTCGCTGAACATCGACGTGACATCCTCCAGGGTGACTGGGCTACCGCCGTTGCGCTGGAGGGCAATCCAGGCCAATTCGTCATGGTAGTCGGTGTAGTTTGCCACACCCTTTACAGCAAATACTCCAACGAATTCCCCTGTCCTGCAATGACATTCCACACACCCTGTCACTCCTCCCGGTGTGTGGAGTTATGGTCTATACCAAACGTTTCCTCGACCAGTACGACGAACGCAAAATACATGAAAGCCCTTGTCCTGCAGCCATTCTACCTGGGCATACTCCAACGACATTATGGCGGGGTTATAGAAACGCAGGACAAAAACAACGAATTGGGATCCGTTTCAAGTGGTTTCGAGGCCGGGGGGTCGCAGCAGATCGACAAACCAATGGATTCCTTACTCACACATAGGGCATTGTGATACTCGCCTTTGGGAATACACCAGAATTTCAGGACCACTAAAACACTTGGCCAGCAACCACTTTCGTCAGGTCGAGTTATTCCGACGGAATAAGTCTGGTCAGCGTCAGGGCGTCAGAGCAACCTGTTACGAATGGTGCTCCTGTGGTGCGGTGGAAAAGCCCCGCGACCACCCCGCGTCACCCGCGTCACCCCCACGCCGCTTCGCCTGAATGCCCGTATACCCGTGCCACCCGTGCCACCGGCCCCTGACCTGCGCATACGGGGTGATTTGAGGGCTATTCCAGCCCGTGCCGATCCTGTGCCATCCTGTGTCGCCCATTGTGTGCCTGTCCGCTTGTAGCGCCTGTATCACCGCCCCACACGGCGGCGGTCAGCGCGGCAGCCCGCTCAGTGGGGTGTTACCCCTTACGGCCTTTACCCCACTGTCTGCCGCAAATTCCATCAGTCGTCGCCATCGACGTGACAGATGACCTGGGAAAATCGTTGAGTCGAACGAGTCCTCGCCGTTGCGGTGGATCCCATAGTCCTACCTTCGTCGAATGGCAGACGATCTGGTCGAGGACCTGTTAGCGTGAATCATGCTGTCAAGGACGAAACTGGTTGTTTGCTCTGGCGGTTTGGCGTTGTCGCTGAGTGCCACAGCCGGGATCGCATCGGCACAACCCGACGTGAGCGCCATCGTCAATTCAACATGCACCTATCCGCAGGTAATGGCTGCGCTCAGTGATCAGAACCCCGGCGTCGCCAGCGAACTCAACGCCAACCCGATGACGGTCGCGTGGCTGCAGGGACTCGTCGCCGCGCCGCCCAATCAGCGCGCACAGATGGTCCAGCAGGTACAGGGTATCCCGAGCCTTCAGCCATACATTCCGGTGATCTTCCAAGTCGCCGGTAGCTGCAACAGGTACTAACAGCCACGCTCAGCGGCGGCTGCGTCATGTGCAGCCGCTCGACGGCGCGACGTGCAGCTCCGGCAACACTAACCGCCCACCGGCCATCAGGTAGTCGTGCGCGAAGCTGTGCCGGAACCTATGCGGGTGAACCGTTTTGGGGTCCAGGCCCGCCGCCTCGGCATGGATCTTCACGCGGGTACGGACACCGTCGGGAGTGAGGCGTCCCCGCTGGCTCAGCAGCAGCGCCGGATCTGCGGCGTGCCGGTGACCACGGCGTGCTCTCAGGTAACGGTCCAGTGCCAGTTGGGTTTTCGAGCTGAGGTAGACCATCCGCGTCCGGTTACCCTTGCCGGTGACCTGCGCAGATGAGGTGAGTGAGGGCCTGTTCTGCCCGGGCCGTCGCCTGTGCTGTCCTGAGTCAGTCTGTGGGTATAGCAGGTAAGCACCGTTTAGCGGGGCGGTTATACGCCGCCACCCCCGGTGCCACCCCCTTGCGGCTCCGATTGGCGTTTCGACTTGCGCTCGCTGCTGCGAACGGTGTCATCGTGCATCCGGTGAAGGTCCTGAATGGCTCTTCTGTACCGATCCTTCGGGGTCTCAGCACGTTGACGGAGGACGCGTTTGCGCCAAGCAGACCTGGCCGCCGCAGCCATCATCAAAGTGATGACCAGCGAGACTACGGCCAGAGAGAGGCCGACCATGGCGGTCGCGGTACTCATGCGCGAAGGCTACGCCGTTTTACTGTCGCCCAACCCGCGTTCGGCGACCGGCGACAACCCCCAGCAGCGACCACCACGGCGTCCTGGCTAGGGGTAGTACCCGGTAATGGGAGGGGCCTGGAGTCCTTTGGTCATCAGCCACGCCCCTGCCCCGCAGGCAGCTATGAGCATCACCACGACCACCCAGCCGCGTACGCCCATGTTGCGAAGCGCGATGCGTAGACGCAGAAAGTACACAAGCCAATTATCCGCACCGACCCGCGCCGCGACGGGGGAACTGCACGAACCACCGCGCCAGACACGACCCGCGAGGAGTGGCAGAGCGGTCGGCGGCAAGCGGGCGAAGCTTTCAAGCTGGACGGTGGCCGGTCTGAAGGTCACCCTGACATGAGTCACCCCGGTGCCCCGTCAGGGGTGACACCCGTGACACCCGTGACAACAGTTAGCCTATCTAAGTGATCGGGGTGCCCCCATCGGCCTGCCGTGGACACACCGTGGACACCATCTGGTTCGTTTCTGGTCCGGGCCGCCGGTTGCTGGCGATGCTCTGACTACGGATGTTATCAACCCCTGACCATGTGTTTTCGACTCGAAGGACAGCTATCCAACCCCGTGATCAGGTAGCCGTCCGAGGGTTCAAATCCCTCCGCCACCGCCAAAACGCTTCACCTTGATTGCCATCTGGTCTGTCCCGGCCTCGGCGCCTACGCGTTCAGCTACATACCCAGCCGACGACCCGACAGCCGGCGCCGTAATGACTGCATGAGATCAATGCCCTGTTCTGCGCGCCGGCGCTGCTACGGTCCCGGCCCCATGCCCAGTACGTGTCGAATGATTGGGCGACCGCGCCGCACGCGTTGGTGAAGTTCAGAACTGCCCGGCAATCGCGTGCTTTGCACAGCCCGATGGCCGCCCGTTCGGCGTCGACAGCCGAGTTGAGGCCCTTCGAGTAGCCCACCCTGCCGGTCTCCGGTGAGACCGCGATCGCCCCCCAGCCCAAGGCCCCGGCAGTCGGCGCTGTAATGGCCATGACTCCGACCAAGCCGACGGCCAACATCACGACCGCAAGCAGACGCCGGAGAGCCACCCGCATGAGACCGCAGCCTATTAGCCCGAGCTTTGCCAAGCAGGCAGACACGCCGACGATCGGGGTTCGTGGCTCTTCTGAGGCAGCTAGCTCGCTGACCATCTTTCTACGCGCTAAATGATTGCCGGGCGGAGCATCTCTGACGCAGGCCGCAGCGTCACCGAAGCGTAATCTGCGCTTGCACAGTGTTCTATTACGCAGCGGGCCAACGTATTTCGCGGATAACCGCATTATCTTAACGCGGTTATCCCACGTCGTAGTGCAGCCTCGTCCACGGCGTCAAGACCGCGGAATTTCGCACATGGGTAGGCTTTATGAGTCGGGGGGTGATCGCTTTGTGTCGCCCGAACGACAAGGTACAGCTCATGCATGACGACGGGACGCAGTATTCCGACAGCGGCGACATCGCCACGGACGTCAGTCAACGGATAGCCATGGTTCGTCACTTCGCGTCGATCGGGCAACTGCCGTTCTTCCAGCAGATCGACTCTGTCACCCCGCCGAAGATCAGCGTGGCAGGCCGAGAGTGCGTGCTGCTCGGTTCGAACTCCTATATCGGCCTGTCCACGCATCCCGACGTCATCGCGGCGTCCGTCAACGCAACTGAAGACTTCGGGGCAGGCACTACGGGTAGTCGTCTGCTCAACGGCACCTACAGCTTGCACGTCGCGCTCGAGCAGCAGATCGCGAAATGGCTCGGCCGCGAGGGTGCAGTCGTGTTCACCACGGGTTATCAGACCAACGTCGGCACTATCCAGGGACTCCTCGGGCCGGACTGCCTCGCCGTCGTGGACTCCTATGTGCACGCATCGATTCGAGACGGGGTGCGTCTCAGCCAAGCTGTGGAAGCCAAATTCGCCCACAACGACGCCGCGTCCCTGGCCGCGGCGCTGCGCAGCCACGCAGGCACGCAGTTCCGGCGGATATTGGTTCTCGTCGACTCGCTGTACTCGATGGAGGGGTCCACTGCCCCCCTCGAACGGATCGTCGCTGTCTGCAAGGACGCAGGCGCGATGCTGATGGTCGACGAGGCCCACGGGGTCGGGGTGTTCGGGCCAACCGGCGCGGGTCTGGCGGAACGAAACGGGGTCGCACAGGAGATCGACATCCTGATGGGCTCGCTGTCGAAAGCCATCGGCGGGTTGGGCGGATTCGTCGCCGCTTCGCAGGACATCGTCGACGAGATCCGGCTCAGCGCTCGGTCCTTCTGGTTCAGCACATCCGGAACACCGGGCTCGATGGCCGCCGCTGCCGCCGCGATCGAGCTCATCCAGGGCGATGAGGGACGTGAACGCCGGAGCCGTCTCGAGCGCAACGCCCGTCTCATCCGCGAGGCGCTCGACCCCCTTGACGTCGCCCTGCACCGCCCAGACGAACTCAGTCCCGATTGGTCCCCGATCATTCCCATTCGGTTGTTCGACGAATTGCGAACCGCTCTGAGCTGGCACAAGCTCAGGGACGCGGGAATTTTCGTCACGCCGGCGATCTACCCGGCGGTGCCGTTGGGCAAGCCAATCCTGCGCGTGTGCATGACCTCCGAATTGAGCCAGGAAGAAGTCCTTTGGTGCGCTGATCTGCTCACCAAAGAACTCTCGTGGGCCCTGGCACCCGCATGAGCCCAGGGCTTCGCCTCGCCATCACCGGGGCGACCGGCGACTTCGGCCGCTCCGTGCTGAGCTGGGCGCTGCTGAGCGACGACGTTGCAGAAGTCACCGTGCTCGGGCGCCGACGCACGGGCATCGAACACCCCAAACTGCGCGAAACGTTCCTCGACTTGAGCTCACGGTTCGACCTCGAATCGGTCACCGGTTACGACGCGCTGGTCCATCTGGCCTATTGCGTCGAGGAGCCCAGGGACAAACGGCAGGCTTTTCGGGTCAATGTGGTCGCGACGCGGACGCTGCTCGATGAAGCCGGCCGGGTGGGTGTCGGCCATCTCGTCCTCACGTCGAGCGCGAACGCGCTTGGCGTGTCGGCCTGCGGTACAGGCAGACAGATGTCCGAGGACAGTTATCCTGCCGGGGACCAGAACCCCGACAACTACTACTTCTATCACAAGGCTCTTCTCGAACACTTGGCAAATTGGCACTGGGCCAACGCCTCCGAGGCGAGCACGAATCTGGCCGTGGCGCGACCTTGCTACATCGTCGGCGAGCACTTTGACAACTCCGGCCTTCGCGCCTTCCTCGCGAAGTCCGTGCTCTACCCCGAGCCGGCACGTTCCTACTACCAATTCCTATGGCACACAGACTTAGTGGACGCTTATGCCACCATCCTCGGTCAGGGGCTCGCCGGCACCTACAACATCGCGCCGACAGACCATACGAGTGTCCAGGAGATCAGCTCGATCAACGGATCACGACTGATCTCCGCGCCACTGGGCCTGCTGAAGAACGGCGCAGATCTGCTGTTCCGCTTGCACCTTGCGCCCTTCTCCGGGCACTGGGTGACGCTCGGCGACCCGCTGCTCGACTCGACATTGCTCCGATCCACGACCAACTGGCGGCCGTCTGCGACTTCTGGCGAGGCTCTGCAGAGGTATATCGCCGTAGCTCCGTAAGCCGTTGTTTTTCAACCTCATTCATGCCCAACTCGACGAAGGAAATCTGATGGATCGCAGCCGACTCGAAGCGCGACTGACCTATGTGTCAGCGGTCAGTCGTCACCTTCCCGAACTCGGCGGCAAGCTGGAGGAGCTCGGGCTGATGGCCGCCGAAGACCCCGCGACCGGAGTCGTCGAGCTGTGGAAGGAACATGACGGCCCTCGGCTCACCGCGCCGACCGATCTCGGTGGTGTGGGTGCGACCTGTGTGGAAACGGTTGAACTGCAACGGGGTATCGGTTACCTGAGTCCGTCGCTCGCCGCCGCGAGCACGATGCACTATCTTTCCGTCGCGGGCCTCGCCGACTTCGCCAAGACCACCGACGAGGACACCGTGGGCTTGATCAAGTCGCTGATCGAGAACCGCACTGTGTTCGCGTCGGGTTTCTCGGAGGGCACCATATCCGGCAGCGTCTTTCGTCCCACGATGGCAGCCGCCCCGGCCGACGGTGGCTATACGGTCACCGGGCGCAAGAAACCGTGCAGCCTGGCCGAGAGCATGGACTGTGTCATGGCGAGCGTCCTCCTCGAGGACACCAAACAGCGGGCGATCATGCTCATTTGGAACGGCAGCCCCGGGCTGAGTGTGGCTCCGCTCTGGACCAGCGCACCGCTGTCTGCCGCACAAACCAGCGAGGTGATCTTCCAGGACGTCTTCGTGCCGAACGAGTTGATGATGGTCAGTGATGTGGAGGATCCGGACGGGCGTAATGAGAAGTCGGGCTACGTGCTGTTCGGCTTGATCATCACGGCCGGCTACGTCGGCGCAGCAACCCGGCTCGCGCTCAAACTCCTCGATCGCCCCGGCTTTACCGGGGCCGATCTCGTCGAATTGTTCTCCCCGGTCGAAGGGGTATGGCGCGCGATGCGGATGATCGCCGAGCGATACGACGCAGGCGACCGAAGCGACGCACTCTTCGCGGACCTGTTGTGGATTCGGCTCGGCCTGCGCGATCAGCTTCAGACTTGTGTGGCCCGAATGGTGTCGCGGGTGGGCGGCCTCGCCTTTGCCACCGATCCCGAGATCGCCTACCTCTCCTCGTGCATCTCGGCTTATTCGTTCCACCCGCCGACCGTGCGGGAGTCCGGCACGTTCCTGCTCGACCATGAACTGCGCGGCGAGATCACTCTGACCGCCGAGTGAAGCGGCAGTCCTAACCTTCGAGCCCGAGTTTCGCGTGCAGCTTGGCGAGCGGCCCCGGAGCCCACCAATTCCACCGGCCTGCAAGCTTCATGACCGCCGGCACCAACACCATTCGTACGAGCGTCGCGTCCACCACGACAGCGAGTGCGAGACCCACCCCGATCATCCTCAAGAAGGCGACCTGGCCGCTGCTGAGCGCCGCGAAAACGATCACCATCAGCAGCGCGGCCGCGGTGATGACGCGGCCGGCGCCGGCAATGCCGAGCGCTACCGCCTCGGCGTTGTCCTCGCTGCGCTGGGGCGACGCCAACCAGTGTTCCCGGATCCGGGACAACAGGAATACCTCGTAGTCCATCGACAGCCCGAACGCGGTGGCGAACAGGAACACCAGCACGTCCGCGACCAGGGTGCCCGTCGCTGTTGTGCCGAGTCCGCCCAGGTGCCCTTCCTGAAAGACCCACACCAGCGCGCCGAGCGTGGCCGACAGCGACAGTGTGTTGAGGACCAGCGCCTTCACCGGAAGCAGGAGGCTGCCGGTGAGCAGGAAAATCAGCAGGAAGGTTGTCGTCGCGACCAGGATGAGCACTATCGGCAAGAGGCGGACGATTTCGTCCACCGAGTCTTGATTGAGCTGATTGGGACCGGTGAAAAGGGCCTCGGCGCCGCCCGGCACCGGAACGGCGCGCAGCCGGTCGAGTTCCTGACGTGACTGCGAGTCGGACGACGGGTTGTCGATTGCCACCGACAGCCACACACTCCCGTCCTTGACCCCGGTTGCCGACGCCGGCGGTCCGACGGCACGGCCCTGAACGTAGGAGCCCCCAGGTGCGGACACGACCACGACGCCGGGGACGTTCGACAGCGCGACGGCATAACCGACCACGTCCTCGCCGGTCAGACTCCGCGCGTCCGGAATCACAATCGACGTGGCCGTCGCCTCGTTACCGGGAAATTCCGTCCGCAGCGTGTCACCCACCTGTCGTGACTCGGCGCTCGTGGGAAGCACCCGATCATCGGGCAACCCGAAGCGCGCGCTGAGGAATGGGGCGCCGAGCAGTAGCAGCAGCGCCACCACCGCCAGCGCGCACGGAAAAGCGTGGCGCATGACGAAGGTGACCGTCGAGTACAGCCAACTGCTCGTGATGCTCTGGTCTTTGGCCTTGTGCCGAAACACATTACGGATGTTCAGCGACTCGATCCGGTCACCGAGGAGCTTGATCACCGCGGGGGCCACGGCGACGGCGTACAAGCCGGCGAGGGCGACCACCCCGCAACCCGCGTACGCCATCGAACGCAGGAAATACATCGGGAACACCGCAAGTGCGCCGACCGCGAGAAACACGGTGCACGCCGAGAACACGATAGTCCGCCCGGCAGTCGCCACCGCGCGGCGCAAAGCTTCGTCCCGATCGCCGATCTGGGCGTGCTCCTCGCGATAACGGCTTACGAGCAGCAACGTGTAGTCGATCGCGAGTGCCAGGCCCATCGCCGTGGTGAGGTCGAGCGCGAAGATCGACACGTCGGCGAAAAGGGTGATTCCCCGAATCATGCCGAGTGTCCCGATGATGGCCATCACGCCGACCACGAGTGGCAGCAGAGCAGCGAACAACCCGCCGAACACCCAGACGAGAACAATGAGCGACAACGGCAGGGCGATGAGTTCGGCGCTGAGCAGATCCTTCTCCGATTGCTCGTTGATCTCCGAGGCCACCATCGCAGTCCCGCCGGCCAGCACGGTCAGACCGTCGTGCTCGCCGCTGACCTGGTCTGCCACGGCTTTCGCGTACTTCGGTGCGTTGTTCTCGCCGCCCGAGACTCGTGCGATCACAAGGGCGGTCGTGCCGTCCTCACTGATCGTCCCTTCGCTGCGTGCGGACTCGTCATCCCAGGGCGACACGACGCCGCTGATATACGGGGCTTTGCGCACTTCGTCGACCAGGCGGCGGCCGGCTTCTGCCGCCGCCGGCTCGAGCACCCCGCTCGAGCTTCGGACCACCAGGGTCAGGTCCATGTTGCCCAGGCCGAACTTCTCGGTGAGCGCCTTCACTCCGCGAGCTGACTGGGAACTCGGATCTTGGAAGCCGCCGGCGCCGAGGTGTTCGGCGACGTTTGCGCCGAATACCGCTGCCACGATGGTCAACAGCACGACGACGAGGAGCACTCGCTTGGGGGCTGCGATGACTACGCGGGAGATCATCGTGAGCACACCGCGCATGGTATCGGCCCGACCGCAGGCGGATCGCTGTCCTCTGCCCCGCTCGGCTCACCAGTTGATCCCCTCATACACTGGTGGGCCGAGCGGCGAGCCTCATTCGGTCATCGGCTGTCTCAATACCGCAGCAGGCGCGCGACGATCAGACTGTTTGCGCCACTTCCGAAATGGTGCACATCGGCGGCGAGGCGCCGACGACCAGAAGTTTCGTCATTTGCGAAATGGGCATGTCTGGCCGGGGCCCCACGGCAGCGGCATGGCCGGATTGCCCGGATCAGGCGGGCATACTCTGCTCGCCTGCCAGCCGCCCATGATCATTACGGTGTGGTCGTAGCTGCCGTCGGGAAAGGACTCACCGTCGCAGTAGCCGAATGCGCCGTATCCACCACCGCCGCCGGGGCACACGCCGATTCCGCCGGGAAAGGCATTGGCGTTGCCGGACAATGCGATTCCGCTACCGGCCACCACTGCCGCGAGGGCCGCTTCCGCGAAGAGCCTGCGGACGCTCATCACCGTATGCCGTTGCCGAAGCTGGTGACGCCGTTGCCGAACGCGGCGGCGTGCTTGTCGGCGGGGCCGAGGGCGTACGCGTTGCTACCCTTGCCCACCACGACCGAGTGGTTGGACCTGCTGGAGAGGTCTTCTTCGACCGGATGGCCGCCGAATGAATACGCGTTGTTGCCAGGCCCCACCGCGATCGCGCTGTTGCGCGTACCCGTTGAGCCCGCGTTGGTCCCGTTGCCGAGCGCCCGCGAGAAGTTGCCCGACCCGCCGCCGGCGTACGCCTGTGTCGGCTGCACGCCGTAGGCCGGGACATCGTTCTTCCCTGGGTTGCCGATCGCGATGCCGACGTCGTCGACGCCGTCGGTGTGTACCTGGGTGTCCTTGCCGATGCCGATAGACAGGGAGCCGGGCTCGCTAACGCAGCCGCCCCCGATGCCGGGACCCTTCCCCCACGCCGTGGCCGTTGAGCGAGACGCAGGAGGCGCTGGCCGTTCCTGCCGCCATCAGCGGAGCGGCGGTCAGACCTGCGCCGAGACCGACGACAGCGATGAGTTTCTTCATTCGTGCGCGCTCCCTATCTCTCAGGACGGTTGCCCCAAAGCTCGTCACGTCCCGCGGGCCTGCGGCGCGTAGCCGCCCGTTGATCAGCCGTGCATTACTCCTTGCCTTAGGGCAACACTAGGAAGTGAGCGGCAATTATGCTCACAATTTGGTAACAATTGCCGAGTGACACATGTCGCAAATGCAGTGACGGCAGACTGCTGGCGCAAACTCTCGGCTTGACGATGTCCCAATCGGTTTGTGGGACGTGGCCGGTTGCTGCTGTCAGACTGAGTCGTGATACCTAGGGTCCGGGAGGCACTGATGACGACGGTGTATGTGGTGACGGCAGGCACTGGCGACAGTTACCGCATTGAACGGGTCTTCCTGGATTCCGGCCCGGCCTATGGATTCGCGCAGGAGTACAACGGGATTGCGCCGGTGGAGCCTGTACAGGTCGAAGAATGGCAGGTGGGAGCCCCATCCGCCGCTTATGACGGCCCCTACTGGCGTGCTGAGTGGTGGGCAAGAGTGCCGATCAGCAAGCGGCGCGGGGCGCTGCGTCATACGGATGAGGGTGAACGGTTCGACGACTTCGCGATCCGCCAGGAGTGGTGGACCGGGGAGAGCCTGCCGGAGGCCACGGTAGTGCGCAGGGAACTCGCCGGAGCACCAAAGATCGAGGTAGTCGGGCGATCCAAAGAGAAGGTGGAGGAGTTGTTCTGGGACGCGGTGACCCAGGCCAGGGCCGAACTCGCTGGAGTCTCGAGGAAGTGACTTCTAGTTTCATGCAGCAGATGGAATAAAAGCGGCACGGCGACTCGACATTTCCGCTGCGGTACGTCATTGTCGACGTATGGACGGACGCGACTTGGAACGGCTCGGCCACCACGTCGTCAGTCGGCGCGTGGCATTGGGCTACCGCAGCCGCACTGATCTAGCCGGCAGCCTGCAGTTCACCGTCCGAACGTTGGCTGACATCGAGCACGGTGTGCGAAAGGCTAGTCCCGGCACCTACGCCATCTTGGAGAACAAGCTGGGCTGGGCGCCCGGAAGCATCGACGCCATCCTGGCTGGAGGGGAGCCCTCGGAGACCGTGCCCACCCTGCACCGCAGCGCCCCTGCCCCGGCCCAGGGATATGGGCTCCGGCCGAGCAACCCCAACGCCCTGTCACAGTTTTCCACCGACGAGTTGCTGCTGGAACTGCGGCGGCGCATCATCGTTCCCCGCGCGAGACGCCGCGACACCTGGGACGACTGGGACGACGGCCTCGACCCTCACGGCGACCGGGCCGAAGAGGGCTCACGATGACGGCCTGCGAACTACTCCCTCTGGCCTACGGCAACACCGTCTTCATCAGCATCACGTTGTAGTCCGACCAGAGCGAGAGGTTGTAATACACCTCTTTGCCGGTCGACCACGGGTGCAGTAAAGGCGCGTAGATGCCGCCTGGTAAGTCGTTCGACGACACCAGCATCTGTTCTGGTCCCCACGGACCCTGAGGCGCCGGGGCCGTTCTGCCCACGACGTCGTTGTTGCCGTTGCAGTACAGCGCCAGGAACTGCTTGAGGTAGGTGTTGTACTGCACCGACATCTCGCCCACCGGCGCAGGGAAGACCGGCTGCGCGGCTCCCGGGTTGTTGGGCACCCAGTTGCCACCGTCCCAGTACTCGTAGCGCGACAGCTCGGGCACCAGGCCCTGTGGGACGCGCGACACGAACGCGGGCCCGCTGCGCCCGGAGGGTGTTCCGTACGAGTAGAGGTATCCGTCGCCGGGCTTGAGGAATGCCCCTACCTGAAACTTCTCACCCCCCGGGACGTATGGCACCCGCGGGGTTGCGTCGGGTGACGCGGGACGCACGCTCTGCGGGTAGACACCCCAGTGCTCGCCGTTGTCGGGGGACACGGCGATCGCCGAGAAGTTCGTGGTCCACGAACCGGGACTGTCCCAGCTTCTGATGGACATGAAACTCATGTATTGCGTTGTGCCGACTGATATTCCGGAAGTCGGGATGATTCCGGTCTCCAATGGCGCGAACTTGATGCTATTGATGACTTGCTTGGACAGCGCGGGCGCCCACAGCGGCGAACCCGAGTACTTGTTATTGACAACGCCGTTGGGAATGCTGACCGTCTTCGACAATGCGCGGTCCTGCGTGCGGAACATCGTGTTGTACCGCCACTGCCTGCCACGCACGCTGCAGTAGCCGATCGTGTCACCGAAGGCCATCAGCACCTGATTGTTCACGGGATCACCGTTGTCCCACATGATCCCGAGGTCTGTACCGGTGATCGCGAAGCGTTTGATCGTGTCGTTCGGGCTGTGCGGACCCGTCACCCAGCCCACCAGCGAGGTGCCGGGCGGCGGCCCGGGCGGGGGCGCGGGTGCCGGCCCCGGAGCGGGTGCCGGCGGCGCGGGTTGGGCTATCGGCGCGGCGTCGGGAACCGGCGCAGGAACCGGTGGAGGCGCGACACCCGCCTGCTGCTGTACGCGCGCGGACTGCGGCATGAACGAACTGAGCAGCGATCGCGACAGCCGACCCAGGTTCGGCAGCGGCGCACTGTCGTTGGCTTTGCGGGGGCGATGGCCGATCGGGGGTCCGCTCACGCCGGGCAGGGCCGGAGTCGCCGCGGTGTTCGGCGCCGCGGGTGGTTGAGCCTTCGCGGCAGCACCGGTGCACGGCTCGGCGGTCGCCGGTGGCGCGACGACGATACCGAAAACGAGCCCGACGGCGGCCGCCGAAGCCACCGGCACGGACGCGACTCGAGCAAACGGCGACATGTCACACCTTTCAAGGAGCAGGACGCCGCATTGACCTCCCAAGCTGACGGATGTGACGATAGTGACCAGTGGGGCCAGTGCGACCACTGATATGTCGATGGGTATCGATCCGTGACCGTGTCGCAATCCGTGAAGGTGGATGTCATGCCGTGCGACCTCCGCATCGACCGACTCGTCGACAAAGTTCAGGCGGCCAGACCTGCGTGGCAACACTTGGCAGATCCGGCTTCCACCGAGGCATTCGCCGATGCGATCGACGAGCTTCGCGGCGCAATCGTCGAACACTTCGATCACGAAGAGCGCGACGTTGTTCTGCTGATCGCCAAGCACGTGACGCCCACGGAATGGCAGGCGTTCATCGATCGCGGTGCGGCCTACGTCAAGTCGAAGAACGTGCGGTTCGCCTTGGCGTACGGGGTTTCCTCTTGCGGGACGCAACACTCGATGAGCAACGCCGTTGCACCGACGCGGTGCCGCTGCCACTTCGGGTGACGTGAAGCTGCTCGGCGGCCGTGCCTTCGGGTCGTATCAGAGGCGGCTAATGGGCTAGAGCCGTTCCACCGCGAAAGCTGCGGCCTGGTCGGTCATTCCGTTCCGGTTGTAGAGGCTGTGATTGGCGCCGTCGCCGTTGCCGGCGCAGATCGGGTCGTTGGTGATGCACAGGTCGATCGTCTTGGCCTGGTAGAGGTTGCCGATCCACAGCCGGAGTTCCGTCGGGGCACGGTTGGGCCGAAACGGACGGGACCGGCGCGACGAGCAGCGCTCCAGTGGTCACCGCCGCCACGCCGTACAACGTTGTCAACGGGCTCATGCTCACTCTTTCCACTCTTACATGAGCCTGCCGACCGGTCGCAGACGGCGGCCGACGGAGATAGGCTCACCTGCGATGAAGCGGATTCTGGCGGCGGGAGCGTTGGCGGTCGTCGCGCTCACAGGCGCACCGTCGGCACAGGCCGACGAGGTGGCCTATTTGGTGAACGTGACGGTCCGGCCCGGCTACAACTTCGCGAACGCCGACGCCGCGCTCGGTTACGGGCACAAGATCTGTGACCGGGTCGGCGCCGAGGTCGGCTATGCGCCGCTGGTCGACGAGGTCAATCGCGATTTCAGTACCGCCGACTACTACCAAGCCGCTTATCTCATCAATCAAGCCGTCAACGAACTGTGCCCCGCCCAGATTTGGCAGCTTCGGCAGTCCGCGGCCGGCTATACCGCGCCTGCTTGAACGCCAAAACGGCGGCGCCCCACTGGACGCCGCCGTTTGACTTCAGTCGTGCCCCGACTACGGGCAGGTGACCTCGATTTCGAATGGCTTGGTCACCGGCTGCAACGGGTTGGCCATGTCCATGCCGGTGGCCTTGCCGGAGATCTTGTAGGTGTTGCCGTCCTTTTCGGCCTTCGCCTCACCCTGGCCGGCGTTCTCCTGGAACCCCAACGTGACACCGTTGACGTTGCCGAGACCGACCGAGTGAACCGTCGGGCTGTCGCCTGAGCTGACGACCGCGCCGATGCCCGTCGTGGCGTCCCCGATCGCGATGTTGACGTTGCCGCCCATCGAGCTGCAGACCACGGTGCCCTGCACGGCCTGGTCCTTGCCGTCGATCGTGACCGTGCTCTTGCCCTCCGCTGAGGCAGCTGATGACGTATCTCCGCTGGTCGAGGACTTCTTGTCCGATGAACAGCCCGATAGTCCGGCGATGACAATCGCCGCGCCGCCTACGGCGACCACGAACCCACGTTTCACCACTGTTCTCCTTTTGTTGTCGCGGACCGTCAAGATCGGCGGACCGTCCCACAGAGTATGGAGGGCGGCCCACCTGCGGTCTCGCGATTGCGCGAAATTTGCCTGTGCACTGCCTGCTGATTGAATACAGGCGTGGACCAGGCGCCTTTCCGCATCGACGCAGAGCTGCCGGGACGGCTGGGACGCGCCGGTGTGATCCGAACACCGCACGGCGACATCCACACTCCGGCGTTCATCGCCGTCGGAACGCAGGCAACCGTGAAAGCCGTCCTACCCGAAATGATGAAAAACCTTGGCGCACAAGCGATTCTGGCGAACGCGTACCACCTCTACCTGCAGCCCGGCGCCGACATCGTCGACGAGGCAGGCGGCCTGGGCGCGTTCATGAACTGGCCCGGGCCGACCTTCAGCGACAGCGGGGGGTTTCAGGTCCTGTCGCTCGGCGCCGGTTTCCGCAAGGTTCTCGCAATGGACACCGAACGCGTTCGGGCCGACGACATCATCGCCGAGGGCAAACAACGGTTGGCCCGCGTCGACGACGACGGTGTGACCTTCACATCGCATTTGGACGGCTCCACCCACAGGTTCACACCAGAGGTGTCGATCGCGATCCAGCACCAACTCGGCGCGGATATCATCTTTGCGTTCGACGAACTGACCACCCTGGTCAACACCCGCGGCTATCAGGAGGAATCCGTCGCGCGGACGCACCGGTGGGCGGCGCGGTGCCTATCCGAGCACCGCAGGCTGACCGCGGCTCGACCGGACCGACCGCCGCAGGCGTTGTTCGGCGTGGTTCAGGGCGCACAGTACGAGGACCTGCGGCGCGAAGCCGCACGCGGGCTGGTGTCCATCGTCGACGACGACGGCCGCGGCTTCGACGGCTATGGCGTCGGCGGGGCCCTGGAGAAGCAGAACCTGGCGACGATCGTCGGCTGGGTCTGCAGCGAACTGCCCGTTGACAAGCCGCGGCACCTGCTGGGAATCAGCGAACCCGACGATCTGTTCGACGCGGTCGCCGCCGGAGCCGACACATTCGACTGCGTGTCGCCGTCGCGCGTCGCGCGCAATGCCGCGGTGTACTCGGTGACGGGCCGCTACAACATCACCGGTGCCCGCTACCGCCGAGACTTCACCGCCATCGACGCCGAATGTGACTGCTACACATGCGCGAATTACTCCCGCGCCTATATCCACCACCTGTTCAAAGCCAAGGAGATGCTGGCTTCCACCCTGTGCACCATTCACAACGAGCGATTCGTCATCAGGCTCGTCGACCAGATCCGCGACGCGATCCGGGCCGGCGACTTCGACGAGCTACGAGCACATGTGCTGGGCCGCTACTACCGAACTTGACCTCGACGCGTCAAACGTGCACTTCTTCCAGGACGCGAGCCGTCGGCGGCCCGACCAAGGCCGGTGCGGAATCCGGAGACGCCCAGATCTGATTGATCAGGAATTCGCGGAATCTCGTTGCTGCATCGACGTTCTCGAAAGAAAGGTTGATCACGACGCGGTTCGGATCGTCGCTGGGCCGGTATACCTCGGTGCGCGTGACGCCCGCCGCCTCGCGGGCGGGAGCGACTCTCTTGAAAGCATCGAGCCAGACCGCCAGTTCGCTGATCTCGTGCTCGATGTGCAAAACGGGCATGAGAACAGTGTGGACTACCGTCGTGGCCATGACTTCCACCCTGCTTGATGCGCGCGTCGCGTCCGCCCTGAACCGAATGTTCGCCGAGGCGGACAGCCAGATACCGATACTGGGCGAGATGTTCGGCAAGGGCTCGGTGCCCCGCGAAGCCGATGCGCAGCAGCGTGCCGACGCGCTGAGCGAGTTCTATCTTCCCGTCACTCCTGAAGCCGGCCGCTTGCTCTACACGCTGGTGCGGTCGTCGCGCCCGAATACCGTGGTGGAGTTCGGCATGTCGCTGGGCATTTCCGCCATCCACCTGGCGTCGGCCGTGCGCGACAACGGCGCGGGCAGCGTGGTCACCACCGAGCTCAACGCGGACAAGGTCACGGTGGCCACCCGCAACTTCGCCGACGCCGGGCTCGACGACCTGATCACCGTGCTGCACGGCGACGCGCTGGAAACCCTGGCGTCAGTCGAGGGGCCGGTCGAGTTCGTGCTGCTCGACGGGTGGAAAGACCTTTATGTCCAGGTGCTCGAGCTGCTCGAGCCGCGGCTGGCGCCCGGTGCGCTCGTCGTCGCTGACAACACCGGCATGCCAGGCCTGCAGCCCTATCTCGACCGGATGCGCGACCCGGCCAACGGCTATGTGAGCGTGCACTTCCCGGTCAGGGATAGCGACAGCATGGAGATTTCCTGCCGGGCATGATCACCTCGCCCACGCTCTCGCCCCGTGGCGCTTCGCGGGGCGGTTACAGCGGGTTGAGAATTCGGTCGAGGAACTGCCGGGTCCGGTCCTCTTTCGGGTCGCCGATCACCTCGGCGGGCGGGCCCTTCTCCAGGATCACGCCTTGGTCGGTGAACAGCACCTGGTCGGAAACCTGCTTGGCGAACTGGATTTCGTGGGTGACGATCACCATGGTCCAGCCTTCGACGGCAAGATCCCTGATGACCGCCAGCACCTCGCCGACCAGCTCGGGGTCCAGCGCCGAGGTCGGCTCGTCGAACAGCACGACCTTCGGCTTCAGCGCGAGTGCGCGCGCGATGCCGACCCGTTGCTGCTGGCCGCCCGACAGCTGGTAGGGGTATTGATCGCGCTTGTCGGCCAGTCCCACCTTGCCGAGCAGTTCCACCGCCTCGCTCTCCACCTCGTCCTTGGGCCGCTTCTGCACGATCAGCGGGCCCTCGGTGATGTTCTGCAGCGCGGTCTTGTGCGGGAACAGGTTGTGCGACTGGAAAACCATCCCGCTCTGCGCGCGATACCGCTGCAGCTGGTCCCTGGACGCAGGCGTCGAGAAGTCGATCCGCTCGTCGCCGACCTGGATCGCGCCGGCGTCGGGGACGTCGAGCGCGTTGAGGGCGCGCAGCAGCGTCGTCTTCCCCGACCCCGAAGGGCCGATGACCGTCGTGGCCGAGCCCTGGGCGACTTCGAACGTGACTCCGCGAAGGACTTCGTTGTCGCCGAAGGCCTTTCGGACATTTTCGACGGTGACCCGGTTGTCTGGCCGATCTGTCATCGCGCCACGTACCTTTCCAGTCGGCGTTCGATTCGGGCCTGCCCGAAGGACAGCGCCAGGCAGATGACCCAGTAGTACACCGCGGCCGTGCCGTACAGCGCGAAGAACTCGAAGGTGGGCGCCGCGATCCGCTGCGCCTCCCGTAGCAGTTCGGTGACCAGGATGGTCGACGCCAGCGAGGTGTCCTTCACCAAGGAGATCAAGGTGTTCGACAACGGCGGTACCGCAACGCGCATCGCCTGTGGCAAGACGATGCGCTGCAGCGTCGTCGTGTACTTCATGCCGATCGTCTCGGCGGCCTCCCACTGCCCCTTCGGGATGCTCTGAATCGCCGACCGGATGATCTCGGCCGCGTACCCACCGACGTTGAGCGAGAACGCGATCACGGCCGCGGGGAACGGGTCGATCCGCACGCCGAGTTCCGGCATCGCGTAGAACACGATGAAGAGTTGGACCAGCAGCGGGGTGCCCCGGATGACCGAGATGTAGAAACGGGCGACGTTGCTGATGGCCGGGTTCGACGAGAGTCGGGCGAGCGCAACCGCGAGTGCGATGACAAGTCCGATGGCAAAACTGATGATCGTGAGCGGGATCGTCATCGTGATCGCGGCTCTGGCGAGCGGGCCGAGGCTGTCGAGGATCAGCTGCCACGTGGATTTCGGCCCCTGCGCGGCGGCGGCAGGCGCGCCGGATGCATTGGCCTTCAGGTACTTCTGTGAGATGTCGGCCAGCGTGCCGTCGGCGCGCAATTGGTCCAGTGCCTTGTTCAGGTCGGGCAGCAGGCCGCTGTCCTTGCGGGCGGCGAAGCCCTGCTCGCTCTTCTGGCCGACGTTTCCCGCGATCTTCACCGACTTGTCACTGGTCTCCGCGAGATAGGCATAGACGGCGATGCTGTCGTTGACGACGACGTCGACCCGGCCCTGATTGAGCAGCTTGATGGCTTGGGTGAACCCTTCGACGGACTCCACCCGGGCACCGGCTTCACGGGCGACGTCCGACCAGTTGCTGGTCGCGTTCTCGGCGGCCACCTTGCCCTTCAAGTCGGCGAGCGTCTTGGTCGAGTTGTCGTTGGCCCGCGTGACGATGACGCCCTCGCCGACGGCATAGGGCTGGGACAGGTCGTACTTCGCTTTCCGCTCGTCGGTGATGGTCACCTGGTTGGCGACGACGTCGAAGCGGTTGGCCTCCAGTGCGGCGAACATCGAATCCCAGGGTGTCTCAACGAATTCGGCTCTGACCCCGAGCTTGTCGGCGACCGCCTTGGCGACGTCGACGTCGTAGCCGACGAGTTCGCCGGTCGCCGCGTCGTGGTAGCTGAACGGGGCGTACACGCCTTCGGTGCCGACGCGCAGCACTCCCGAGGACTTCACCTGGTTGTCGCTGGACGAACCGCACGCGGCGGCCAGGAGCGCCGCCATCAGCACGAGCGCGAGCAACCCTCGCCGTAGGTATGTCTTCACCGCCGGACCGTAGCAATGCGTGGCGGCCTGTCGAAGGGTTCTGCTCATCCTGGCCGGTATGCCCGGGACAGGTCAGCGCGGGCGGTAGATCCACGGATCGCGCGGCAGTCTGGCCGGGTCGAATTCCGCCAGCATGGCGTCCAATGTCGTCGCGCCGAAGTCCAGCGACTCGGCGATCTGCTCGAGCGCGCGGGCCGAGCCGATCTCGGCCAGGGTCACCGCGCCGTCCCGCTTGGCCAGCCGCGCCCCGTCCTCGTTGAGCACCAGCGCGACGTGTGCATACGTCGGCTCCGGATGGCCCATCAGGTTGGCGAGGTAGGCCTGCCTGGGGGATGACGCCAGTAGGTCGTCGCCGCGCACCACCTGGTCGATGCCCTGCGCGGCGTCGTCGACGACGACCGCGAGGTTGTATGCCGCCACCCCGTCACCGCGCCGCACCACGAAATCGTCGACGACTCCGGTGTATTCGCCGTGCAGCAGATCGTGCACTGAAAAGGTGGCGACGTCGGCGCGCAGTCGCAGCGCGGGTGGACGTCCGAGGCCGGCGCGGTGGGCGGTGCGCTCGTCGTCGGACAGGTCGCGGCACGTGCCGGGGTAAGCGCCCTGCGGGGCATGCGGCGCCCGCGGCGCCTGTTGGATGTCTTTTCTGCTGCAATAACATTCGTAGAGCAAGCCGCGATCGGCGAGCGCCTGCACGGCGTCGTCGTAGCGTTGCGGGTGTCGTGTCTGCCATTCGGCGGGTTCATCCCATGTGAGGCCGATCGCGGCAAGGTCGTCGAGCTGGCGCGCCGCGATGTCGGCGTTGGTGCGGTCGTCGAGATCGTCGACCCGCAGGAGGAAGCGCCTACCCGTGGACCGGGCGAAAAGCCACGCCAGCACCGCAGTTCGCAGGTTGCCGATGTGCAGGTCGGCTGACGGGCTGGGCGCGAACCGGCCCGCGCCGGTTGGGGTCACGACCGCAATCTAGCCGATTCAGTCGCGCTCCCACGGCGCCGTGTCGCCCATCTTCTTGTAGTACTTGGCCAGGTGGCTCTTCACGCGATCGACGTCGCCGGAGGGGATGTCGATGCCGCCCCGTGCGCCGTCCATGATCGCGCCCGCCGCCATCACCCCGCGCGGCACGGCGACCAGCTTGCCGTCGACCACGTCGGCGATCAGCAGCTTGTAGGCGGTGAAGTTGTCCTTCTTGTCGCCGTCGTACCACACGTGGGCGTCGCGGTATTTCTGGTTCGGCTCGTCTTCGGCGTCGGCCCATTTGCGGACCCGCTTCTGCGCTCCGTCGCCGTCCCAGGCGCGGTCTCGATCGGCGAGCGGCAGATCCTGAAATGCTGTCACGGACATGCGATACGGGTGCCCGGTGAGTCCTTCGTCAAACCCTCACAACCCGGGCACGATGTCGCCGAGAGCGAAGGTGACCGGCTGCTCGAGCTGCGCGTAGGTGCAGGTGCGGGGATCACGGTCGGGCCGCCAGCGGTTGAATTGAGCAGTGTGGCGGAACCTTTCGCCTTCCATGTGGTCGTAGCGGACCTCGACCACCCGTTCGGGCCGCAGCGGGACGAACGACAGGTCCTTGCCGGCGTTCCACCGCGAGCCGCCGTTCCTGCGAGATGCACCTTCGCCGGCGAAATGGGCGCCCCAGTTCCACGGATGTCCGTCGAAAGTGGTGACCAGGGGCTGCAGTTCGGCGAGCAGCTCGCGGCGTCGCGCCATCGGGAAGGCGCCGATCACCCCGACCGACGCGAGGTCGCCATCGTCGGTGTAGAGCCCGAGCAGCAGCGAGCCGACGGCGTCCGCGCCGGATTTGTGCAGCCGGTACCCCGCCACCACGCAGTCGGCGGTGCGCTCGTGTTTGATCTTGAACATGACGCGCTTGTCCGGCTGATAGGGGACCGTCAGCGGTTTGGCCACGATTCCGTCCAAGCCGGCACCTTCGAACTCGGAGAACCATCGCTGCGCGGTGGTCATGTCCGTGGTCGCGGGCGTGACGTGAATCGACGTGCCTGCGCCGGCCAGCGCGTCGACGAGGGCGGCGCGACGCTGACTGAACGGTCGCGCCGTGTAGTCGTCGTCACCGAGGGCGAGCAGGTCGAAGGCGATGAACGCCGCAGGCGTCTGTTCGGCGAGCAGGCGCACCCGCGACGCGGCCGGATGCAGACGAAGCTGTAGCGCGTCGAAGTCCAGCCCGCGCTCGCCGGCGATGACGATCTCGCCGTCCACCACACAGCGGTCGGGCAGCTCCGCCCGCGCCGCTGCCACCAGTTCGGGAAAGTAGCGGGTCATCGGCCGCTCGTTGCGGCTGCCGAATTCGACCTCGTCGCCGTCGCGGAAACAGACGGACCGAAACCCGTCCCATTTCGGCTCATAGGAGGCACCGGCTGGAATGATCGGCACCGATTTGGACAGCATCGGGCCAACCGGCGGCATGACGGGCAGGTGCACCTGCTCATTGTCGCCTCGCCCGATGACATTGCCCGGCTCCGCGGGTCTACGTGAGTATGGACAGCGTGCAACTTCCCGTGCAGCCCCCGATCGAGCCCATGCTGGCCAAGGCGCAGGCCACGGTGCCCGACCAGGCGGGGGTGTGGTCCTACGAGCCGAAATGGGACGGTTTCCGGGCGCTGGTGTTCCGCGACGGCGACGACATCGTCCTGCAGTCACGCAACGGCAAGGACCTCGGCCGGTACTTCCCGGAGCTTCTCGACGCGCTGCGCGACGAGGTGGCGCCGCGCTGCGTGCTCGATGGCGAGATCGTCGTCCCACGCGAGATCGGTGGCCGCATCCGGCTGGACTGGGAGTCGCTGAGTCAGCGCATTCATCCGGCGGCCAGCCGCATCAAGCAGCTCTCGGCGGAGACCCCTGCGCATTTCATCGGGTTCGACGCGCTGGCCACCGATGCCGACTCGCTGTTGAAGCAGCCGTTCCGGACCCGTCGAGCGGCGCTGGGCGAGGCGGTCAACGTGAAGCAGTGGTGTCACGTGACCCGCACCACCGAGGACCCCGCGCTGGGAGTGCAGTGGCTGACGACGTTCGAGGGTGCCGGGCTCGACGGCGTGATCGCCAAGCGTCTCGACGGGCCGTACCTGCCGGGCAAGCGGGAGATGGTCAAAGTCAAGCACGCGCGCGATGCCGACTGCGTAGCCATCGGTTACCGCGTACACAAGAGCGGCGAAGGCGTCGGCTCCATCCTCCTGGGCTTGTACCGCGACGACGGCGAGCTCCAGATGATCGGCGGGGCAGCATCATTCACGGCGAAAGACCGGTTGAAGCTGCTCGCTGACCTGGAACCGCTGCGCGAGGGCGACGAGCCCGTCGACGGCGAACCCAGCAGGTGGAATTCGGCGGCCGACAAACGCTGGATCCCGGTGCGGCCGGAAAAAGTGTGCGAGGTCGCCTACGACCAGATGGAGGGCAACACCGAGCACGGAGCCGGAGGGCCGGCGACATCGGGCCACGGCCAGAGGTTTCGGCACGCCGTCAAATTCGTCCGATGGCGCCCCGACCGGGATCCACGGAGCTGCACCTTCGACCAGCTCGACGTGCCGGTCAACTACGATCTGTACGACGTCTTGGAGTCTTGAGATGGCTACTCCCGCAGAAGAACTCGACGTCGACGGGGTCAAGGTCCGGTTGACCAACCCGGACAAGGTGTACTTCCCGAAGCTGGGCAGCAACGGCACCAAGCGCAAGCTGGTCGAGTACTACCGCGCGGTCGCCGAACCGATGGTGGCGTCGCTCCGCGACCGGCCGGTACACCTGCAACGGTTCCCTGACGGTATCGACGGAGAAGAGATCTACCAGAAGCGGGTGCCGCAGAAGCATCCCGACTACCTGCAGACGTGCACGGTCACGTTCCCGTCGGGTCGCACCGCAGATGCGCTCAAGGTCACCCATCCGTCGGCCATCGTGTGGGCGGCGCAGATGGGCACCGTCACGCTGCACCCCTGGCAGGTGCGCTGCCCCGACACCGAGCACCCCGACGAGCTCCGGGTCGACCTCGACCCGCAGCCGGGCACCGACTTCACCGATGCCCGGACGATCGCCGTCGACGTGCTCAAGCCGGTGCTCGACGAACTGGGATTGATCGGCTTTCCGAAGACCTCCGGCGGTCGCGGCGTTCATGTGTTCGTGCGCATCCGGCCCGACTGGGATTTCATCGCCGTCCGGCGGGCCGGCATCGCGCTGGCACGTGAGGTGGAGCGGCGGGCGCCCGACGCCGTCACCACCTCGTGGTGGAAGGAGGAGCGCGGCAAGCGGTTGTTCATCGACTACAACCAGAACGCGCGCGACCGCACGTTCGCCTCGGCCTACTCGGCCCGAAAGACGCCGATCGCCACGGTGTCGATGCCGCTGAGCTGGAACGAACTGCGCGACGCCGACCCCGACGACTACACCATTGCCACCGTCCCCGACCTGGTGAGCAAGCGAGGCGACGCGATGGCCGACCTCGACGCGGTGGCCCAGTCGATCGAGCCGCTGCTCGAGATGGTCAAGGCCGACGACGAAAGGGGTCTCGGCGACCTGCCGTATCCGCCGAATTACCCGAAGATGCCGGGCGAGCCGCCCCGCGTGCAGCCGAGCAAGAAAGTGGCGGCGAACTGGGATAATGATGGGAACCCGGTTTAGCTAATAGGTCTTGGTTGATTGTCGAGCGCAGAAATCGTGGGCCTCGTCGTAGCCATAGTCCCCGCCCTCGCCGAGAGGTAGCCCCGGTGGGGAGTCAACTTGACGTGGTGCATGAGTTTCATGCAGTGGCCCGGCCTGCACGTCGTGTGCCTCGTCGTACTCATAGTCGTAGCCCGGAGGCATGGGTAGCGGATTGGCACCGGAGTCGCGAGGGCGCTTGGTCTCTTCCACGTCACACCTTCCTTCATGGGCGCATGACTTGCCGCCGGGCGGTCGCCGCATTTCATTGTCGCGCGATTGAGAAGCGCGCGACATGGAAGTGACGCTTCGTTCGAGTTTTTCGGATCCGCGACAGCGATGGGTTGATCGGGCGGGATTACCGATGTGCTAGGTAGGCCACTCAGTCGGCGGAGTACAAGCAAGTCACGGCGGTGTTTGCCAAGTAGCTGCATTCATCGGGCATCGCAGCGGCCCGCTCGGCGGCTTCACCGTGCGGTCAAAGCATCAGCCCCCGTAGGTGTCGAGTTGTGCCGAATAGGAGTGCGAAGGGATCGCACCAGTGTGGTAGGCCGCCGATCAGATGCAGGCCGGTCACCATGATCATTGACGCAGTGACGACCGGCTGAGACTTGAAATACCGGCGGGCCGCGTCGGTCAACAGCTCATCGTCGGTGGCGATCAGGTCGTAGGCTGCGACGCCACCGGCCAGTGCCAGCCAGGCGTGATCTGACTTACGCATCCTGTCCGCACCTCCTCGTGTCTAAGAAGACGACGGACAACGTGAGATAGTTCATGTGTGCATCCGGCAACTTCTTGAATGGCGATTGCATGTCAGCGCCGCCGCGGCCTCATCTGGCCCGGCTTGGACTCCGCTTAACGGAGCGGGGTTTGGTGCACATCACCGTTACCGGAGGACGACAACTGGAAGACGGCAAAAGGCCCCCGACCGCGAGGGGTGGAGGACCTTCTGCTCGGCAGCGCTCGCCTTTAAGGCGTCGGCATCATCAGCCCGACATTGAAGCTGTCTTGCGCGCCCTCGCCGATCGTCTCGCGTCCGGCGGCGTCATGGCCTTTATTGAATATGAAATGTGCCATCTGCCGAGGTGATTATGTGGCCCCGCAGCCCATCGGTAGACCGGCTGATGGGGTGGGTGGATGGTGTCCCCCGATGAAGCTGGCGGACGCTTTTCGGGTGTCGATGGACGGTGGCCGACGGTCATACGCCGCCAGACGCTCCCCCTCGCCGGAGGGACCGCCGACCACCGACGCGGCAGCAACTCCCCATAAGCCACCACGCAGAACCTGTGTGCCACCCGGCAACCCACCCAAAACTGTTACTCCGGACACATGCGGACCCGGGTGCCTCTGACCGCAAGAGACGACAACTGCATCTGATGTGGGCGGCGATAGCGGGCCAGGCGCTAGCTTCTGAACGCAAGGGGTCACATCCCCGCATCGCCTGGCGTGGGACCACACGGGCGCAACCGAACCTGGGCTCCCTCGCTGCACGGTTAATAACCCACGGACTTCAGCCGCAAACCCCACCAGCCACAAGGCCAGTGCAAATCACCTTTGGCGGGCAGCTCGCAGGCCAACGCTTTCACTTCGGCCACAGCTGTCAGCCGGGAAGCGGCGGGCTCGTCCGGTCCGGGGCAGGTCACTCAGACCAACACCAGTCGGTGCTCACCGACGATACGTCGGGAACCGGTTCGGCGATCATGGACACGTTGTCGGTCCCGGTTGAATTCTGAGCAGTCTGTCCCGGAATCACCTGCTCACTTTTCGATCGGAAAATCACGTTTGTGCCGACGACAAGTGTAAAAAAGGACTAGCCGTGACACGGGTGCGCAGGCATCGATGACCTGCGACGTCAAACCAAATACCCTGTGGCGCAACTCTAGTGAGGTCCCTCTTGGGCCTGTTCTATAGGTTGTACACCGCGTTATCCCACCAAGGCCGTCCTCAGCTCTTTGTACGTGCGGGTGCTCCAGTAGGCCGCTATCCCGGCAATCTCGTAGTGACGCTTGGTGTGAATCCAGAGGGAGTCGTAGGTGATCCGGCCCCCCTTGTCACGGCCCTCGTTAAGAGGATCCAGGACACGCAGGATGTCTGCGTAGGTGGTCGCATGTGTCTTGCCGCCCTCCCGAAAAACCGCGACTCCGTGCCAGTCCAGCAGCTTGTTGACCGGGATGCGCACGCTCTCATGGCGACAGATCCGACAGCGTGGTTCCCGGCGCTCGATGTCGAACCTCACGGTTCAGCCGCCCCGCTTATCGTGCTCATCAGAAACTGGTTGTAGCCGAGCGGCTTCACGCAGAATGTTCAGAGTACGCAGGGGATCGTCAGTGGGCAGGGCGTGATACTGCAGTCCCTCGGTGTGATCGGGATTCACGGTCTCACGATAACGGTCTGGACCGACGAGGCCACACCCGAAATCGCCTGTAGCACAGGTGTAATCGAAGGTGGGTCCAAGCATCGCGATTCGACCCTCGCAACATGAAAACGGGCGAGTTCTCGCCCGATAACTTGCCGCATGGCAGAGCTTGGCGACCGCATTTACGCAGGTGAGCATGGCCAGGAGTACGTAGACACCCCGAAGATGCCGGGCGAGCCGCCCCGCGTGCAGCCGAGCAAGAAGGTCGCTGCGAACTGGGACAATAAGGGGAATCCGGTGGGCGACGGCTGAGCAGACGAGCACGGCCCGCCACCCAAAATGGAACAGGTGGCGGGCCGCAGCTGCCCGATGCTGGGTACTAGACCCGCGGCGGAGTGCCGTAGCCGGGCTGTCCTGCCGTGCCTGCCGCGCCTGCGACGGGCCGGTCATTGCGCCGCTTCAGGCCCAGCAGTCCTACGAGCCCGAGCAAGCCGGCGAGCCCCCACAGTCCGGTGTTGTCACTGTCGTCCTGAGCGTCGTCGGCCGCCAGGGTGGTGGTGGACGCCGGGGCAGGGCTCTCGTATGTCGTGGCGTGCGCCACACCTGCTCCACCGAACGTCAACGCACCGGTCACACCAAGAATGGCAACAGCTTTCCGCATTGTCTCTCCTCATTCACGTCGGTTCAGCGAACCGGTTCAGCCGAGGACCAGGGGCTGTAGTCCTCTTCCGAGCGCAACGAACGGACCCGTCCCCCGTCGGATCGATACGGTCTCCCCCGTCGCTCGACCTTCAATACCCAGGTTGGTGGTCAGCAAACCGTAACTTTCGTTAGTTGCCCGTCGACTTGGGGAAACGGAAGCGGGCCAGGCCCTGGTCGCGCGCGGTGCCCACCCAGATCTCGCGGCCGACCTGCAGCGCCGTCGTCGCCGCCCCGAACGTGTCGGGCCCGTAGTCGATCAGCCGTTCGGTAGCAAGCGTCTCGGGGTCGAGGCCGATCACCCGCGACGGGAGGCCCAGTCGAGGGTTCGGCCCGAAGTGGCCGGCGAGGAAGTCCTGCATGCTGGTGCCGTAGGTGCCCGCTGCGAGAAGCCTGCCTGCCGCCGACCACGTCAGGTTGTCGACCATGATGTCCACCGGCACGGTCATGGTCTCGGGGTCGTCACCGCCGTCCCGCCGAACCTTCCTGACGCAGCGCGCATTCCAGCCGCCGATGTAGATCCACTTGCCATCGGGTGACACAGCCACGCCGTTTGCCGTATTGATCTGCGTGCCGGGCAACGATGTCCACCCCTTGGCGGGTGACCACTCCAGCACACCACCGGTGTCGGCCCCCGCAATCGCCTCCTCGACACTGACCTCGCTACGACCTTGCGGGTCCCCGGTGGTGCTGACCACGAATCCGTCATCGACCGCGGCGACGTCGTTGCCGGCCGTATTGCCCGGAAGCCGCACGCCGCCAACCCATTTGAGGGAGGGCCGGGTCTCGTCCAGGTCAACCTCGAACACCTCCACCGATTCGTTGCCCCCGTGGTTGACCACGTAGAGTTCCGCCCGGCCGTCGGGGCGGGTCGTCGCGTCGACACCGTGCGGCCGGAATTTCAGCGGGTTGAGGTCGGGCTGCGCGGCGAACCTCTCGGCGTCGAGAGCGGAAGTGGCGCGGTAGGGGAAGATCTCGTTGCATGCCCCGTCGGCGACGCTCACCGCATACAACCGCCCCAACGGCGCAGTAGGCCCGGTCATGCCCGATGTCAGCACCCATTCACCGCCGGGTGCCACCGCGAGATCCTCAGCGTTGACCGGCCCAGCGATGTAGCCGGCCAGCTGCTCGTGCATGTGCTAACAATTGCGTAGGTGCACGCCGCAGGCGTAGGTATTCGAATACTTCACCCCCCAAAGCTCCGATGGGCCGCGCCGTCGCGGCGCATTACCGGAAAATCGGTGCGGGTGCTGCAGCGCTACGTCATCGTGGGTTGATGACCGCCCGACGCCTGATCGCCTCGCTTGCCGTCTTCGCGGTGATCGTCGCGGGCCTGGGGGTGACCATCGCGGTGCTCACCGCGCACAGGGAACCGCCGCGCGCCGCCCCGTCCCCTGCCGTGCCGTTGCCCTCGACGGTTCCCGCCAAACCGGAGCCGCGGGTCCCCACTCCGGCCGAGTTTCAGGTCGGCGTCGTTGTCACCGAACAGAACTGCTCTGCAACCACCAGTTGTGTCTACAAGTACCGTGTGGAGCCCAAATATCTTGGGCTGCACCCACTGCCGGACAAGGAGATCAAGGTGGTATACCAGGTGACCGGTGGCAACCAACCGCAGACCGGCGATTTCACCGTCCAGGGCGGCCAGGCTAGGGTGCTGCAGGACGTGCCCCTCGAGGGTCCGCCCGGCGCGCGCCTGCAGGCGTCGGTGACGCAGATCGTCGGCTGAAAAGGGAACCAATGTACGTGTGGCTTACGCTGGTGCTGGTCATTGCGGCATCGATTCTGCTGGCGGTCGGAACCATCTGGTTCGTGAATAGAGTCCTCGGCCATTCGGCAGGCAGGGAGTACAACTCCACACTGTCGCCCTTCGTGACCACGGTGGCGCTGGTCTACGGAGCACTCCTCGGTTTCACCGTCGTCGTCGCATGGGAGCAGTTCTCATCGGCGGAGGCCAACGTCGCCAACGAGGCGTCCACTCTCGCAACCATGTACCGCCAAACCGTCGCCATGCCTGCCGCGGAGCAGCTACCCATGCGAGATCTATTGCGCAGGTACACGATCGCCGTGAAGGGTCCCGAGTGGGCGAGCCAGAACGACGGTGCGACGAGTGGCACCGCACGTGGCGCGATCACCGAGATGTACCGGGTGATCGGCCGGCTGGACCCCGAAGCCAAGTCGGCCATCAACGGGGAGTTCCTCGGGCAGCTGACCGTGCTCGCTTCGGAGCGCAACACCCGGGTGCTGGACGCCGAACCGCGAATTCCATGGTTGCTCTGGGCCGGTTTGGCCTTCGGTGCCGTTCTCCTCGTGGGGATCACTGCGTTCATGCGACTCGACAGCACGCGGGCTCACATGATGTTGTCGGGCGCCGTCGCGGTCCTTCTCGGACTGCTGATGTTCGTCATCTTCCGACTCGACCACCCGTTCGGATCCGAAGTCGGCATCACGCCAGTACCGTTCGAGCACGCGGTCGAGGTCTTCGACTCGGTCGATCACGGGACATGATCCGACGCCCGTCGAATTTGGCGATTCGCCCCTACCCGGGTCTGGCGGGGCCGCATTGTTGGCTCCATGACGTCGTCGTCGCTTCTCCGCGCTGAAGACGGTCTGCCGACCGGCCTGCACGGCGCAGCCGATCCGCGGTTCGCGAACGTCATGCGCATCTTCGCCGGGTTGTTTCCCGGTCGCCGCTTCGGCGGGGGTGCCCTCGTGGTCTATATCGACGGCAAACCCGTCGTCGACGTCTGGACGGGGTTCTCGGATCGGGCCGCGCAGCAGCCGTGGACGGCCAATACCGGCGCGATGGTGTTCTCGGCCACCAAGGGTGTCGCGGCCACCGTGGTCCATCGACTGGTCGACCGCGGCCTTCTCGACTACGACACCCCGGTCGCGGCCTACTGGCCCGAGTTCGGCGCCAACGGCAAGGACGACATCACGGTGCGCGACGTGCTTCGGCACCGAGCCGGCCTGTCCCACCTGAAGGGGGTCACCAAGGACGACCTGCTGGACCACCACCTGATGGAGGAGCGGCTGGCCGCCGCTCCGGTCGACCGCTTGCGGGGCCGGCCGGCGTACCACGCGCTGACGTTCGGCTGGTTGGTGTCGGGAATGTGCCGGGCCGTCACGGGCAAGGGCTTCCGAGCGCTGGTCCGCGACGAGCTGGCCCGTCCGCTCAACACCGACGGACTGCACCTCGGGCGTCCGCCTGCCGGTTCGCCGACCAAGGTGGCGCAGATCCTGATCCCGCAGGCAGCGCGGGCGAATCCGGTGTTCGACTTCGTCGCGCCGAAGGTGGCGGGCCTGCCGTTCTCCGGTGCGTTCGGCGCGATGTACTTCCCGGGCATCAGATCCCTTGTGCAGGGCGATATTCCGTTCCTCGACGGTGAGGTGCCGGCTGCCAACGGCGTGGTCACCGGCCGCGGCCTGGCCAAGATGTACGCGGCCCTCGCCAACGGCGGCGAGATCGACGGCACCCGATTCCTGTCACGGGAATTGGCCGACGGCCTGATCGGCAAGCCGAAGGTGCGGCCCGACCTGAACATGCTGGTTCCCATGCCCTTCCATCTGGGCTACCACGAGTCGCCGATTCCCGGTTTGCTGAAGGGATTCGGCCACATCGGCCTCGGTGGCACGCTCGGCTGGGCGGACCCGTCGACCGGCAGCGCGTTCGCCTTCGTGCACAACAGGTTGCTGACGGCGATGGTCTTCGACATGGGGTCGTTCGCCGGAATTGCGCGCCCGTTGCGCAATGCCATCGCCGCCGCGAGGAGCGCCGGGCCCGTGACAGTGCCGCGCTACGGCGCGACCTTCCGAGAATCCGGCGCGGACAGCGACGCCCCGAAAAGGCGGGTAGCAGGCAGGCGATAGGCGAGAGCAAACGCGTCGCGGCGACCTCCGCCGGGCGGCTGAGCACGCGTTCGCGGGGCGCGTTATAGTAGTGCCCGGACGCTGGAAGTTGGCTATTAACAACCTGTTTGGCCGTCGGGGCGCGCCAAGCGGTATCCGGTGTCTGGTACCGCACGACAAGTTGCTGAGGGGAATCATCGTGATCGATCTGAAAGCAGTTGCCGCCGGAACTCTGATCTCGGCCGGACTGGCGCTCGCCGCGGCCGGTGTGAGCACGGGCGTCGCCAACGCGGCACCGGTCGCCCCGGTCTCGGCCGGACCGCAGTACATCGCGGAGAACGGACCCGGCCGTGGCCACGGCCATGGCCATGGACACGACGACGACTGGTGGTGGGACGGCGACGGCCCCAGGCTCTGGGACCCCGTCGATGCGTGCGTCGGCGTCCAAGGACCCTTCGGCTATGTCCAGGGCAGCGCCTGCATCTAGGTCTGCGTCAGCGGCCCTCGGGCACCGCGCCGCGCGCCGATGTCAGCGACAGATCGTTGTAGGTCGCAATCCCCGGCCCCGCCGCGACGACCGCCGGGATCGCGTGAATCGGTGGCATCGCGGTCATGATGTGGCCGAGGCTCATGAAATCCTCGATCGTCTTCGCGTTCTCGATGAAGTCCGGCGGCGGCAGGAAGCCGACGTGCATCGTCACCGTGGGGAGTCCGTCGATGGTGATCGTCCAGGGGTCCCCCTCGACTTTCCAGTCGGGATCGAGCGTCTGACCCTTGCGCCAGCGCACATTGAGGTCGACGACGGTCTTGCCGCCGACGCGGCCCTGCCAGCTGGCGAAGACGCCGGCTACCTGGCCGGCCTTGATCGTCCACGAGGCCATCTCGACATCCTCGGTCGTCTGCGCGTATTCGGCCTCGCACACCACCTCGTCGAGCTCGACGCCGAGGGCGTCGGCGACCAGCCGTACCGCCTCGCCGAATACCCGCGTGCCCTGCTCCGCCATCGGCTGCAGGTTCGGGTCGTCGATCGGCATGCCGAAACCGGCTGGCCGCTCGGTGTCGGGTGAGTCGTAAAAAGTGGTGTCGGACGCTTCGGCAATGCTGACCTTGTCCACCCGGGCGCAGCCGTTCGCCGCGACGATGGCCAGCAGCTCGGCGAAGCCGGGGCTGACCCCGGACCCGAACATCGTCGACCCGCCCTGTTTGCATGCCTCTTCGATCCGGTCGCGGTCCTTGCCGAGGTTGTGGCCGGTGATGAAGGACGCCGACGATACGACGTTCACCCCGGCCGACAGGATCGTCACCAGCTCGTCGACGTCGATCCACATCGGGTTGTAGACGACACAGTCGGGTTCGAGTGCCAGCAGCGCATCGATGTCGTTGGTGGCCGCCACGCCCAGCGGTTCGATACCGACCAGTTCGCCGACATCGCGTCCGGCCTTGTCCTTCGACCAGGCATAGCAGCCGACGAGTTCGTAGGTCGGGTTCTTCGAGATCGCTTCTACCGAACTCTTTCCGACATTTCCCGTCGTCCACTGGACGACCCGGTAAGGCGTGGTGTTTGGCACTCGCTCAGCATAGGGAAAGCGACTCGGTCGCCGCGGTGGCTTTCGGCCACAAACTTGGCGGTGGCGGTCAGGTGGCGAGGGTGGCCTTGCCGGCGCGCTGCTGACCGCTGCGATCGACCCAGGTTAGGTCGACGACGTCGCCTGGGTAGTGCCGGTCGAGTATGCGGGTCAACGCGGTGGCCGAGTCCAGCGGTGCACCGTCGATGCTGACGAGGACATCCCCGTCGACGATGCCGGCCTGCGCGGCGGGACCCCCGCGCAAGGCCTCGCGGATGAGGACGCCGGGCACGTCTGCGTTCTGGTCGCCTGAGGCCACGCCGACGCCGAGCAGCGTGGGCGGCCCGATGTGCACCGTGTTGGAAGGCGCCCGCGACCGGATCTGGTCGGCGATGCCGAGCGCCTGGTTGATCGGGATCGCGAAGCCCTTGCCGCCGGGTGCGAACCGGTAGTTCACCGTCGCGGCCGTGATCACGCCGATCACCTGCCCCGAGCCGTTCACCAGCGGACCGCCCGAGTCGCCCGCGCGGACGTTGGCGGCGACCTCGATCAAGCCGGTCAGTTCGTCGGAGCTGCCGGTCAGCGCGTCCTTCGCGTCGATCGTGCGATCGAGGCGGGAGATGGCGCCGGGCTCGCGGGTGGGCGGTCCGCCGGGGTTCGCGTTGCCGATGGCAACGGCCGGTTCGCCGACGACGACCGATGCCGAGTTGCCCAGTGGCGCCACCGGCAGTCCCCCGGCCCCGCGCAGCTGCAGCAGGGCGATGTCGTGGGTGCGGTCGTATCCGACCAGGTCAACCCCGAACGATTGGCCAGTCCCGACGTTGTGCGCGGTGATGACGTCGGCGCCCTGGACCACGTGGAAGTTGGTCAAGACCTCGCCGCCGGGATTCAGCAGGAAGCCGGTACCGGCCCCGACCGCGTGTTGGTAGTCGATCGTGGTGTCGATCTGCACGACTGCCGGCTCTACGGCGGCGGTCGCGGTGTCCAGCGGCGCCGCGGCGGCGATCCCCGGGCGGATCGGCGCCACGAGAGCCATCACGGCGAAGAGCGCGATCATCAGGCGATACGGGTGCAAGCGGGCCATAAGAGGACTTTCGGCAGGGAGCGGATTCTCATTACATCGTGGCAATGAGTAGTTCCCGCGTCGACGTGAGGCTAATCGTCGACGGCGACGCCGCCGCGCGACCGCCTACGTCGCCGCAGTGTGATCTTGCCCGAAGCCCGGCGGTTGCGCAGGCCGCCGTCGCTTTCGGCGTCCTCGGCCACCGGGTCCGCCTGGTCGGCGGCGTCTGCCTGGGGTTCGGGCTCGACGTCGTCGGGTTTTTCGGCGGTCACCTCGGCGGGCTTCTCCGTCGTTGCCTCGGCAGGCTCCTCGGACTCGGCCGGCTCCCCGTCGGGCTGCGGCTCCTGGTCTTCGGCGGGCTCCGTGGTCCCTGTGGTCTCCGCGCTCTCTGTGCTCTCGGTGGGCTCTCCGGCTTCTTCGCCGTCCGACTCGTCGGCGCCCTTGCGGCGACGGCGCCGCTTCTTCTCGGCCTTCGGCTTGAGCGGCCTGGGCGGAGGCGGGGGCAACTCGGCAACGAACGCCAGATAGAAGGCGAAGACGCCGAGCAGGGCGACCGCGGCGGCGGCGCCGTAGATACCGAACAGCCAGCGGCCCGCGGCGTCCAGGCTGAGCCAGATCTCGCTGATCGCGGTGCCGACGATCAGCATCCCGGCGAGCACATGCAGGGCAATCGAGGACGTGCGCAGGCTCAACGCCAATTGCGGAGTCCCCAGCTCCGGCTTGCGGGTCCGCAGCAGCGTGAACACCACTGGCAAGCCGGCCAGGCCGATCATTGCGCCGGCCACGATGCGCAGAACCGTGCCGAGCGGGTGAGTGGTCGTGCCCCTCAGCTCGGGCCAGCGCGGCAGGACGAAGAAGAAGTACAAGATGCCTGCGGCGATCGAGAACGACGCGTGCCAGGCCACCGCAACTTTGCGGCTCATACTCCTCCTCAGAATTTCTGGGCCAAGGGGTGACCAGTTCTCTACTGCTCACTGGTCGCCCCTCGGACCGAGTGCGGAGGATGCGGGATTTGAACCCGCGAGGGCTGTTAACCCAACCCGCGTTCCAGGCGAGCGCCATAGGCCACTAGGCGAATCCTCCGCGGGCCATGGTAGCCGACCTGCCTGATACGCCCGTCCAGCCGCGTGGCGAGCGCGTATTACACTCGCCGTGGACCCCGCGCGGCGTCTATCCTGTGAACTCCCCCAGGGCCGGAAGGCAGCAAGGGTCAATGGGCTCTGTCGGGTGCGCGGGGTCCCCCTTTTTGCAGACTTTGAGGACGCATCGTGTCGTTTCACTCGCTCGGCCGTGAGGAATTGCAGAGGCAGCACGAGTCGCAGAAGGCCAACTACGCCGACCTGCAGGCCAAGAAACTCAAGCTGGACCTCACCCGCGGCAAGCCCTCACCGGCGCAGCTCGACCTCTCAAACGCGCTGCTGGAGCTGCCCGGCGCGGGCAGGGATGCCTATCGCGACGGGGAGGGCACCGACACCCGAAACTACGGCGGCCTGCACGGCCTGCCCGAGCTGCGCGCCATCTTCGGTGAACTGCTCGGCATCCCGGTGCAGAACCTGATCGCGGGCAACAACGCGAGCCTCGAGTTGATGCACGACGTGGTGGTGTTCTCGCTGCTGCACGGCGGGGTGGACTCGCCGCGGCCGTGGATCCAGGAGCAGGCGGTGAAGTTCCTGTGCCCGGTGCCCGGCTACGACCGGCATTTCGCGATCACCGAGAGCCTCGGCGTCGAGATGATCAACGTCCCGATGCGTGAGGACGGCCCGGACGTCGACCTCATCGAGGAGCTCGTGGCCGCGGACCCGGCCATCAAGGGCATGTGGTGCGTGCCGGTGTTCTCGAACCCGACCGGAGTCACCTTCTCGTGGGAGGTGGTGCGACGGCTGGTTCAAATGCACACGGCGGCACCGGATTTCCGGCTTTTCTGGGACAACGCGTATGCGGTGCACACCCTGACCCACGACGAGGTGCGACAGATCGACGTGCTGGGGCTTGCCGCGGCCGCCGGCCACCAGAACCGCCCGTTCGTCTTCGCGTCGACGTCCAAGATCACCTTTGCAGGCGCGGGCGTCAGCTTCTTCGGCGGTTCATTGGCCAACATCGCGTGGTACCTGCAGTACGCCGGGAAGAAGTCGATCGGACCCGACAAGGTCAACCAACTACGTCATCTGCGGTTCTTCAAGGACGCCGACGGTGTGCGCAGGCAGATGCAGCGCCACCAGCAGCAGCTCGCACCTAAGTTCGCGTTGGTCCAAGACATCCTCACCGACCGACTGGGCGAGTCGAAGATCGCATCGTGGACCGATCCCAAAGGCGGTTACTTCGTCAACCTCGACGTGTGGCCGGGGACGGCCCGCCGCACCGTTTCCCTGGCGAAGGACGCGGGCATTGCAGTCACTGAGGCGGGGGCCTCGTTCCCGTATCGAAAAGACCCCGAGGACAAGAACATTCGGATCGCCCCGACTTTCCCGGCGCTGCCCGACCTGCGGGAGGCCATTCACGGCCTGGCCACCTGCGCGCTGTTGGCCGCGACCGAGGCCCTGCTCGATGGCTGAGGTGTTCCATCGTCGGACCGCGTCGGTAGCCTGCTGAGCGTGGCGCTCTACCGCAAGTACCGGCCGGCAAGCTTCGCCGACGTCATCGGGCAGGAGCATGTCACCGAGCCGCTGTGCACGGCGCTGACGGCCGGCCGAATCAACCACGCCTATCTGTTCTCCGGGCCGCGCGGGTGCGGCAAGACGTCGTCGGCGCGGATTCTGGCCCGCTCGCTGAACTGCGAGCAGGGGCCCACCGCGACGCCGTGCGGAGTCTGCGATTCCTGCGTCGCGCTGGCTCCCAACGGACCGGGCAGCGTCGACGTCGTCGAGCTCGACGCTGCCAGCCACGGTGGCGTCGACGACACCCGCGAGCTGCGCGACCGAGCGTTCTATGCGCCTGCGCAGTCCCGCTACCGCATCTTCATCGTCGACGAAGCCCACATGGTGACCACGGCGGGCTTCAACGCGCTGCTGAAGATCGTCGAGGAGCCGCCCGACCACCTGATCTTCGTGTTCGCGACCACCGAACCCGAGAAGGTGCTGCCGACGATCCGCTCACGCACGCACCACTACCCGTTCCGCCTGCTGGCGCCGCGCACCATGCGGTCGCTGCTCGAGCGGATCTGCGAGCAGGAAGGGGTGCAGGTCGACGAGACCGTCTACCCGCTGGTGATCCGCGCAGGCGGCGGCTCGCCGCGCGACACTCTGTCCGTCCTCGACCAGCTGCTGGCGGGGGCGGACGGCAATCGGATCGCCTACCCCAGGGCGTTGGCGCTGCTGGGCGCCACCGACGTCGCGCTGATCGACGACGCCGTCGACGCGCTGGCGGCGGGCGACGCCGCAGCGTTGTTCGGCGCGGTCGAAGGAGTCATCGACGCGGGCCACGATCCGCGCCGGTTCGCCACCGATCTGCTGGAACGCTTCCGCGATCTGATCGTGCTCCAGGCGGTGCCCGAGGCCGCCGCCCGCGGCGTGGTCGACGCACCCGGCGACGTGCTGGACCGGATGCGCGATCAAGCCGCCCGGATCGGTGCGGGCACGTTGACGCGGTACGCCGAGGTGGTGCACGCCGGACTCGGCGAGATGCGCGGGGCGACCGCTCCGCGGCTGCTGCTCGAGGTGGTGTGTGCGCGTCTGTTGTTGCCCTCGGCCAGTGACACGGAATCGGCTCTGCTGCAACGGATCGAGCGCATCGAGACGCGGCTGGACATGTCGATTCCCGCCGACGGCGCTACGGCGGGTGGGGCAGGGCAGCCGGCCAGGCCTGCCAAGCAGTTCGTCCGCAGGACCGCGGCCGCCGCCCCGCCCGCGGACAAACCCGCCGAGAAACCGGCGCCGGTGCCGCCCCCCGTACCCGCAGAGCCTCGCCCTGCGTCACCGCCGCCCGTACGGCCGCCCGCCGATCCGGTCGTGCAGGCGCCTGCCGCGCCCTCTGCACCCGCCGCCGCTGAGCCCGATGCCGCGGCCATCCGCAGGCAATGGTCGACGGTGCTGGACAAGGTGCGCGAACGCAGCCGCTCGCTGGCGGTCATGCTGGCCGGTGCGGTCGTGCGCACCGTCGACGGGTCAACGCTGTTGCTCAACCACGAGTCGGCGCCGCTGGCCAAGCGACTCAACGAACAGCGCAACACCGACCTCGTGGAGGAAGCGTTGAAAGATGCGCTTGGCGTCGGCTTCAAGGTGCGATTCGAGGTCGGCTCTCCGGCGGGCGACGGTGCCGCCGGTGGTCCCGCCGCCCCCGGCGACCACGCCGCGCGTGACGAGGAGGACAGCATGCTGGCCGAAGCCGGCAACGACGACTCCGAAACGGTGCGGCGCGATCCCGAAGAGGCCGCGCTCGAGCTGCTGCAGACGGAGCTCGGCGCCCGCCGCATCGACGGGGGCTAAATCGTCAGGCCGTCCACCACGGCCGAAGCGGAAGCCCGCCCTCGTTGCCGTCGTCGTCGAGCTTGACCGCCAGCACCTGGTGCAGCTGCACGACGTTGGTCTCGAAACCCAGCCGAGAGCCGGCCATGTACAGACCCCACACCTTGGCGGTTGCCAGCCCGACCTCCTCGACGGCCTCGTCCCAGTGCTCGACGAGGTTGCGGCACCAGTCGCGCAGCGTCAGCGCGTAGTGGTTGCGGAGGTTCTCCTCATGCACCACCTCCAGCCCGACGTCCTGCACCTCGGTGATGATGCGGCCCGACCCGGTCAACTCGCCGTCGGGAAAGACGTAGCGGTCGATGAACCCACCCGCCGATGCCCCGGTCCGGTTCTCGGGACGGGTGATGCAGTGGTTGAGCAGCAGCGCGCCGGGGCGCATCTTCGATTTCAGGAAGCCGAAATACGCCGGGTAGTTGTGCACACCGATGTGCTCGGTCAGCCCGATCGACGACACCGCGTCGAAGCCGGCCTCGGCGATGTCGCGGTAATCGCCGTGACGAACCTCCGCGAGATCGGTCAGTCCCTGCTCGGCGATGGCCTTCTGCGCCCAGGCCGCCTGCTCCTTGGACAGCGTGACGCCGATCGCGTTGACGCCGTGGCGGGCCGCGTAGCGCACCATTCCGCCCCAGCCGCAGCCGACGTCGAGCAGTCGGTCGCCCGGCTCGAGCCGCAGCTTCTCGAACACCAGCCGGTACTTGTTTTCCTGCGCCTCCTCGAGCGACGCGTCGGGGTGCGGGTAGCACGCGCAGGTGTAGGTCATCGACGGACCCAGCACCCACTCGTAGAACGCATTCGACACGTCGTAGTGGTGGTGAATCGCCTCGGCGTCGCGAGTTTTGCTGTGCCGCAAGCCTTCTGCGATGCGACGCCAACGGGGCAGCGCCTCCTGCGGCGGCGGTGCGATCGGCTTGAGGTGCTCGATGCCGATGGAGCGCACGATGTTGGCCAGCACCCGCGCCGGGGGCCGCTTGAAATCCATCTTGTCGGCCAGCGCGCGAAGCAGCTCGTAGGGATCGCCGGGGTGCACCCCGTGCGGCTCGACGTCACCGGCGACGTAGGCCCGCGCTAGGCCCAGCTCGCCGGGCGCCGTCGCGAGATAGGTGGTGCCGCGCGGTGTCCGCAGGTCGAGCCCGATGGTCGCGTCGTCGGGCCCGGCCGTGCTGCCGTCGTAGGCGGTGAATTTGAGAGGCAGCTTGCCGGCGGCCAAGATCTCCAGGATCTCGGCCAGCGTCAGCTTCCTTGGCGGCGCGGGTGTCGCATTTTCCTTGTAGGTCGTCATCGTCTTTGCACCGCCTTCGCGTATAGGTCGAGGAGACGTGAATCGGGATCGTATTCCTTCTTTACGGTTTTGTAGGCCTCCCCGCCGTAGAGCTGGTCGAACTGATCCTGAGAATAAAAAGCGTCGGAGTACAGCGACTTGTGTCCGTCCAGGTCGCTGACCTTGCGTTCGATCAATTTGTTGGTGTACCCGTCCTCCGGTCCGACCGGGACCGACGACCAGAAGCCGATGTTGACGTAGGTGTGGTTGGCCCGAAGAGGGTAAAGGGGCCAGGCCCCTCCTGTCCGGGCGTCGTCGCGCAATCGCAGTGGGCACAGCCAGATCGGTTCGATGGGCACGTTGTCCAGGAACCAGTCGAGGAACTCGACACACCGCTCGATCGGCACCTCGACGTCCTGGACGACGCGTTCCAGTGGCGGCCGCCCGCTGCGCTTCTCGATCCGGTCGGCGATGTTGAACCGCTGGTCGTAGGCGATCAGCTTCCAGTAGAAACTGCTGCGGCGGTACCGCCGCGGCCAGAAGCGCCTGATCTTCGGGTTCTGCGCGCCGAATGCGCGCGAGCACCAGAACCAGTCGGTGTCCCACCGCCACAGATAGTCGAGAATCGTCAGCCGGTCGTGCTTCTCGCGGCCGTCATGCTGAATCGACCGGTAGTAGATGTGCTTGCCGGTGTAGTCGCTGACGGGCCCCGGCGTCGAGGTCTGCACGCCGACGCACAGATAGCTTTCGTCGGCGCTGAACACCACCCCGTCCAGATAGTCGACCGGCGCCCCGTCGATGCCGCCGGTCTCGATGATGCGGTCCATCGCCGCGACCAACTCCTGCAGCGATCCGAACCGCAGGTGTCTCAGCGCGACGAACGGCTTGACGGGTTCGAGCTCGATTTTCAATCGAACCGAATAGCCAAGCGTTCCATAGGAGTTCGGGAATGCGCGATACAGATCGACGTGCTGCTGTGGCGATGCTGTGACCACGTCGCCGGTGCCGGTGAGGATGTCCATCTCGAGCACCGACTCATGGGGCAGCCCGTTGCGGAAGGACGCCGACTCGATGCCGAGGCCCGTGACAGCACCACCGAGTGTGATCGTCTTGAGCTGAGGGACGACCAGCGGTGACAGCCCGTAGGGCAGCGTCGCGTCGACGAGGTCCTCGTAGGTGCACATGCCCGCAACGTCGGCGGTCCGCGCATCGGGATCCACCGAGATCACGCCCGTCAGCCCCGAGACGTCCAGGCCCTTGGCGGTGCTCTTCGCGCGGGCGCGGAACAGGTTCGAAGTCGGTTTGGCCAGCCGAACGGTGGCCGTCGGGGGGATGGCACGGTAGCTGGCTATCAGCCGCTGTACGCCGGCGGCATGTGCAGCACGTGCGTCGGTTGCCGGAACTGACACAGATATACGCTAGTCCGCGTATGCGGCCGATGCGACCGCGCCACGACGAGGGAGTGACACGAGATGGGACAGGTCAGCGCGGCCAGCAGCGTCTTGATCGACGCCGCGCCGGAAAAGGTGTTGGCGGCTGTGGCGGATTACACAACGGTCCGCCCGAAGATCCTCTCGTCGCACTACCGCGACTACCAGGTGCTGGAGGGCGGCCAGGGCGCCGGCACCGTCGCGAGCTGGAAGTTGCAGGCGACCAAGTCGCGGGTGCGCGACGTGAAGGCCGACGTCGACGTGGCGGGCCACACGGTCATCGAGAAGGACGCCAACAGCTCGATGGTGACCAACTGGACCGTCGCACCGGCCGGACCGGGCTCGTCGGTCACCGTCAAGACGTCGTGGCAGGGCGCAGGCGGCATCGGCGGCTTCTTCGAGAAGACGTTCGCTCCCCTCGGGCTGAAGAAGATTCAGGCCGAAGTGCTGGAGAACCTGAAGAAGACCGTCGAAGCGGGCCAGCGACAGCCCTAGCGCCGCTGCGCGCCGAGGAAGCCCGCGATCCCGCGGACGACGGCGTCGGCGTACTTCTGTCGGCCCTCGGGCGTGGTGATCAGGCCGGAGTCGGCGGGGTTCTTCATGTTGCCGAGCTCGATCAGGATCGACGGGTACTGCGCCAGGTTCAGACCCGCGATGTCCGAGCGGGGGTTGAGGCCGTCGGTGCCGACGTAGGTCGACGGCACCAGGCCCGATCCCTGCAGCTGGTCGCGCATGGTCTGGGCGAACTGCACCGACGGTCCGGCCTGCACCTGATTCAGCGGCGGCGACGAATACAGCACGTGGAATCCGCGGCCGGTCGGCGGCCCGCCGTCGGCGTGGATGCTGACGACGGCGTTCGGCTTGAGCGCGTTGGCCATCGCCGCGCGCTCGTCGACACACGGCCCCAAACCGGTGTCGTTACCGCGCGACATGGCCGTCCGCACCCCGACTGCATTCAGTTCCTGCCTGATCCGCAGCGTGGTTTCCCAGGTGAAGGTGTGTTCGGGGTATCCGTCTTCGGTCGAGGTGCCGCTTTCCTGGCAGTTCTTGGTGCCGCCGCGCCCGGTGGGCACCTGGCGGCTGATCGAGCCGTCGTTGGATCCGTTGTGGCCGGGGTCGAGGAACACGATCATGCCCGCGATGTTGGCCGGCGCGGCCGACGCCGGAGCGGCAAGCGTCGACGCTGCGACGACCAGACAGGTAGTCGCGGTCGCGCCGACACGAAGGATCGCTGACACGCGCACCGCGTCAACCTAGCCCGTCGGCGTCTAGGCTTGAAAGGCCAAACCGCCGCGTGCCGGCGAGCGAAATCAAGTCGAGACCACGTAGTTACCAACACGGTAGTTACCAACACGCAAGGGGACCAGTCATGCAACCCGGAGGCCAGCCCGACATGTCGGCGCTCCTCGCGCAGGCGCAAGAGGTGCAGCAGAAGCTGATGGAAGCCCAGGAGCAGCTCGCGAACAGCGAGGTGCACGGGCAGGCGGGCGGCGGCTTGGTCCAGGTCACCATGAAGGGCAGCGGCGAGGTGGTCGCAGTGGCGATCGACCCGAAGGTGGTCGACCCCGACGACGTGGAAACGCTGCAGGATCTGATCGTCGGCGCGCACGCCGACGCGGCACGCCAAGTGACGCTGCTGGCCCAAGAGCGGCTCGGGCCGCTGGCCGGTGGCATGGGCGATCTGGGCAGTCTGGGGATGTAAGAGCTTGACGCGCCATGTTTGAGGGACCGGTACAGGACCTCATCGACGAACTGGGCAAGCTGCCGGGCATCGGCCCGAAGAGCGCACAGCGCATCGCCTTTCATCTGCTGTCCGTCGAGCCGCCGGACATCGACCGGCTGACCGCCGTGCTGGGGAAGGTGCGTGACGGGGTCAAGTTCTGCGCGGTGTGCGGCAACGTCTCCGACGACGACCGCTGCCGGATCTGTTCCGACCCGCGCCGCGATGCGTCGCTGGTGTGCGTAGTCGAGGAGCCCAAGGACGTCCAGGCCGTCGAGCGCACCCGCGAATTCCGCGGCCGCTATCACGTGTTGGGCGGCGCGCTGGACCCGTTGTCGGGCGTGGGCCCCGAGCAGTTGCGTATTCGCGAGTTGCTCAACAGGATCGGCGAACGTGTCGACGGCGTCGACGTCGCCGAGGTGATCATCGCGACCGACCCCAACACCGAAGGCGAGGCGACGGCGACCTATCTCGTCCGGATGCTGCGCGACATTCCCGGCCTGGCCGTCACCCGCATCGCGTCGGGCCTGCCGATGGGTGGCGACCTGGAGTTCGCCGACGAGCTGACCCTGGGCCGGGCGCTCTCCGGCCGCCGCGCGCTGACCTGAGTCACATCGATCGACGTTTCGCACAGATCTTCTCGTACTTTCCCTGCAAAACGTCGATCGATGTGACTTGTCAGTGCACCCGTGCACGATGCCTTTATGCCTGAAGTATTCATCGGCAGTGAAGAATTGGCCGCCGGCCGCGTGAGCCGTCACGAGCTCCGGCGCTGGTACACCCCGGTATATCGCGGTGTCTACACGCGCAAAGACGCGAACTCGTCCCTTCGGGACCGGGCGATCGCCGCCTGGCTGGCGTCGGGCCGCAAAGGCGTAGTGGCAGGTGTCGCGGCATCGGCTCTGCATGGCGCGCCCTGGGTGGATCCCGATGTGCCGATCGAACTCGTCGGCGTGAGAATCCGCCCGCAGTCTGGTCTGGTTCCGAGGGCCGACCGCATCGCAGAGGACGAGATCACCCGAGTGTCCGGCTTGCCGGTGACGTCAAGAGTGCGCACCGCCTTCGACATGGGGCGCCACCTCGAGCGAACGGAGGCCCTCGCCCGCCTCGATGCGCTGATGTGGAATCAGACATTCTCGCGCGCGGATGTCCTGGCGCTCGGTGACCGGTACCCACGTGCTCCTGGCCTTCGTAGGCTGCTCGAACTGGTGCCACTCATCGATGGCGGGGCCGAATCTCCACGTGAAAGCAGTCTTCGGTTGTGGCTGTTGGACGCCGGCTTCCCGCGGCCCGAAACCCAGATTCCCGTCATGTCGGGCAGCACCGCTGCGGTGGCGTTCCTCGATATGGGCTGGCGCGACTACAAGGTCGCCGTCGAATACGACGGCGATCACCATCGGAAGAGCCGACGGCAGTATGTCAAGGACATCGCCAGGCTGCGCATGCTCGAAGCGCTGGGTTGGGTCGTCATACGAGTGATCGCCGAGGACAAGCCGAAGGATGTCATCGCGAGAGTCGAAGCGGCCTTGATTGCCCGCGGCTGCGATCTCCAAATCGACGAATTACAGCGGTACATCCGCACATTCGCTGCATGACGCGCTAGACGCGGCGGGGTGCGGCGAGCCGTTCGCGGCGTAGCTGGTCGACCTCGGCCAGGTCGAGCGGTGCGAGCTCGCCGACGACGCGCGAGAGCAGGTGGTCGGCGAGATGGGGATTGCGGGCCAGGCACGGACCGTGCAGATAGGTGGCGACGACGCTGCCCTGCACGGCACCGTCGATGCCGTCGCCCGCCCGATTGCCCGCCCCCGAGATCACCCGGGCCAGCGGCTGCGCGTCCGGGCCGAGAACCGTTCCGCCGCGGTGGTTCTCGAAGCCCGTCAACCGGTCGGTCACCCCGGCCAGCAACGGCTCGCCGACGACCTCGCCGATCGTTCGGATCGGCTGCGGCGACGTCGTCAGGTCGAGCAGCCCCACGCCCTCGACCCGCTCACCCGCCGACGTCTCGTACCAGTGACCGAGCACCTGGATCGCCGCGCAGATGGCCAGCACCGGCGCGCCTCGGGCCGCCGCCTCCTGTAGGCCGGGATACCGGATCAGGTGTCGGGTGGCCAGCCGCTGGGCGTAATCCTCTGCGCCGCCGAGGGTGTACATGTCCAGGGTCGACGGCACCGGGTCGTCCAATGTGATGTTGACGACCTCGGCGTCGAAACCCCTCAGCCGCAACCGTTGTCGCAGCACCACCGAGTTGCCGCCGTCGCCGTAGGTGCCCATCACGTCGGGCAGCACCAGCCCGATCCGCACCGTCGACTCCGTCATCTGGACAACGCCCGGTTCAGCTGCAGGAACGCGGTGTAGTTCGCGACCACCTCGACGTGTCCCGGCGGACAGGACGCGATGGCCGACACGGCGTCGTGCACCAGGGTGTGCTCGACGCCCGCATAGCCAAGCCGCACAGCGAGATCGGTGCCGCGCTCACCCGCGGCGACCACCGGCTTGTCGACGAAGTGCTCGAAGTTGACGTCCCACAGCCACGACAGGTCCTCGCCGTCGGGCACCTGTCCGTTGACGGCGATCACCACCGAGCCCGCGTCGGTGTCGACCATCGACAGCGCCTCCTGCCAGCCCGCCGGGTTCTTGGCCAGCAACATCCGCACGGTGTGCGCACCGATGCGCACGGTGCGGTAGCGGCCCGCGACTTCGTCGACAGTGCAGGTCGCCTGCACGGCGGCCACTGGGTCGGCGCCCATCGCGACCGCGGCCGCCACCGCCTGAGTTGCGTTGCCGCGGTTGACCGTTCCCGGCAGGGCGAGTTTCATCGGCACCGAGAACCCGTCGGGACCGTAGATCTTCGTGTCGTCGTGCCACCACTGCGGGGTGGGCCGCTTGAAGTCGGTTCCCGTCGAATACCAGTGATCGCCGTCGCGCACGATGATCTCGCCGCTGCGCGGGCAGCTCACCGAGTCGTTCGCCCAACTCCCGCCTGCGGCGACCCACACCACGTTCGGGCTGTCGTAGGCCGCCGAGGTCATCAGCACGTCATCGCAATTGGCGACGACGACGGTGCCGGGATGCCGCGCGAGCCCGGCCCGCAGCGTGCGCTCGATGTGATTGATCTCGCCGACCCTGTCGAGTTGGTCGCGCGACAGGTTCAGCAGCACGATCACCTCCGGGTGCACCGCGTCGGCGACGTGCGGCACGTGCATCTCGTCGACCTCGAGGGCCGCGAGCGTGGCGCCGGGCGCGGCCGCCAGCGCGGCCACCAGTCCGGCGTCCATGTTGGCGCCCTCGGCATTGGTGGCGACGGGGCCCGATGTGCCCAGTGCCGCCGCGGTCATGCGGGTCGTCGTGGACTTGCCGTTCGTGCCGGTCACGATCGCCGTGTGCCGGCCCTGGCCGAGTTGGCCGAGGATCGACTTGTCCAGGGTCATCGCGACGAGGCCGCCGATCATCGCGCCTGCGCCGCGGCCCGTCACCCGCGACGACCAGCGCGCGGCGGCTCCGGCGGCCAGCGCGACATGTCCGCGGGGGGTGACCATTCCCGGCATTTTAGGTGGCCGACACGCGGGATCACCGGCCGAGGCTTGTCGGAGCACCGTGCCATCCTGACGGAGTGAGCCACATCTGGGGCCGGCCGGCAGCCGAACCCGGCGCGGGCTGGGCGGTCGTCGACGTGGAGACGTCCGGCTTCCGACCAGGGCAGGCCCGCATCGTCAGCGTCGCCGCACTCGCGGTCGGTGACGACGGCAACGTCGAGCGCAGCGTCTCGACCCTGCTGAATCCCGGCGTCGACCCGGGCCCGACGCATGTACACGGGCTGACGCCCGAGATGCTCGAAGGCAAGCCGTGCTTCGCCGACGTCGCCGCCGACCTGCTCGACGTGCTGCGTGGCCGCACCCTCGTCGCCCACAACGTGGGCTTCGACTACTCGTTCCTCACCGCGGAGGCCGAGTTGGCCGGGCTCGAACTGCCCATCGACAGCGTGATGTGCACCGTCGAACTGTCCCGGCGGCTCGACCTCGGCGTCGACAACATGCGGCTGGAGACGATCGCGGCGCACTGGGGCATCAGCCAGATGAAGCCGCACGACGCGCTCGACGACGCACTGGTGCTGGCCCAGATCCTCAAGCCGGCCCTGGTGCGGGCCCGCGACCGCAAGGTCTGGCTGCCGCTGCGCGGCGTGCAGCGACGCCGCTGGCCCAGCGGGACGGTGACCCATGAGGAACTACGGCCGCTGAAGATGATCGCGTCGCGGCTGCCGTGCCCGTATCTGAATCCCGGTCGCTTCGTTCGTGGCCGCCCCCTCGTCCAGGGCATGCGCGTCGCTTTGTCCGCCGAGGTGAGCCGCACCCACGAGGAACTCGTCGAGCGCATCCTGCACGCCGGGCTGTCCTACGCCGACGCCGTGGACCCGGAGACGTCGCTGGTGATCTGCAACGAGTCGAGCCCCGACCAGGGCAAGGGCTATCAGGGCAGGGAGCTGGGTGTTCCGCTGATCAGCGACGCCGAGTTCATGACCAGCCTGGACAACGTGATCGGCGGTACCGACATCGAGGAGTTCACCGACCACACCCTCGACGGCGGTCAGTTGGCGCTGTTCTGAGCGAGCTCACTGCGGCGGCGATGTCCCCAGCGACGGTCCCGGCGTGAAGGTGACCGGAAGCTTGCCCACTCCGGTCATGGTCGGGTTGCCGGCGTATCGCTGCACGCCTTGGACATCGATCTCGTAGTCGGGGACGCGGTCGAGCACCGCCTTCACCATCACCTCGAACATGACGCGGGCCAGCGGCGCACCGATACAGCGGTGCGCGCCGAGCCCGAACGCCACGTGCTGGTTGGGGGAGCGGTCGAGTATCACCTCGCCGGGACGCTCGAAGTGGCGCTCGTCGTGGTTGGCCGCGATCCAGCTGATCAGCACCCTGTCGCTGCGCCGAAGTCGTTGGCCCGCAAGGTCGGTGTCGCGGCTGACGGTGCGGCTCAGCTGCTTGTTGACGGAGAAGTACCGCAGAAACTCGTCCGCCGCAGGGCGATACAGCTCGGGGCGGTCGATGAGCCGGCGGCGCAGATCGGGATGGGTGCCGAGATGCAGCAGGCTCAGCGCGGTCAACGACGTCGTCGTGTCGACTCCGCCACCGATGAGGTTCCACAGGATGTCGAGCAGCTGAGTGTCGGTCAGACGCTCGCCGTCGATGTCGAACCGGACCAAGAAGCTCGTCAGGTCATCGCCGGGATCGGCGCGTCGGGCGGCGATGAACTCCAGCAGGCGCTCGAGCATCGCGGGCACCTCGGCAATCGCCCTGTTGTACTCGTCGGCGCCGCCCGCGGCCATCACCGAGTGGAAGAAGTCGGCGTAGCGCTGCCAGTCGTCGTAGGGCAGGCCCATCAGCCTCATGGTGAGGATGGCCGGCACGGGGCTGGCGTAGTCGAGGACCAGATCCATCGCGCCGTCGGCGATCTTGCGGTCGAGGAACCAGTGCACCGACTGATCCATGAACGGTCTCATCTTCTCGACGGCGCCCGAGGAGAAGAACGGGGTGAGCGCGCGCCGCAACGCGAGGTGGTACGGACCGTCGACCTCTCCGATGCCGAGCGGCGGTTGGCCTTCGGGTCGCGGCACCCCCATCTCGCCCTGGTAGCTGACCCCGTCGGCGGCGTCGGGCTCGTACTTGTGCGCGAACGTGACACCGTCGCGGGCGGCCTGCGCCACCGCGTCGTAACCGGTGACGTACCAGAAGCCGCCGTAGCGCTGATTCCATGCCACCGGGCACCGACGGCGCAGGTCGGCGTTGACCGCCTCCTCGTTGGCGTTGAACTCGTTGGAATGGTGGTCGAAGTCGACGATCGAATCAGCACTGACATCCGGGCGCGCCATTAGGCTATCTTTGCATTTTTAGGGAGGTTGAGCCATCGACGACTGGCCAGCGGGTGCGACGATCGCCGGGCGGGCGATCCCGTCGATGCCCGACATCGTCCGGATGCGGCGGGAGCGCTTCGCGCGTCTGCAGGAACAGCTGGACTCGCAGGGCGTCGACGGTCTGGTCCTGCTGGGTTCCAGCTCGGTCGGCTATGCGACGGGCGCGGCCGAACCGGGGCAGGATGGCGACCGCGCCGCGCTGTTCCGCGCGGTTGCCGTTGTGGTGAAAGGGGATTGGGCACCGCACCTGTACACGATCTACACCGATGGAGTGCCCGACGACCTGCCGGCAGACCACGTGCACGGGCCCCTGTTCCCCGATCTCGACGACGGCGTCGAGCAGTTCGCCGCGGCGATCTCGAGCCACTTCGGGCCGCGCGCCCGAATCGGCATCGACCATCAGACGCATCCCGTGCTGCGCGCGCTGGCCGACGTCGAGTGGGTCGACGCGGCGGATCTGGTCAGCCCGGCCAAACTGCTCAAGACTCCCGACGAGATCGCCTGCATCCGCAACGCGCAGCTCCTGAACGAGCAGGCGATGGCGGACACCCGGGAATCGCTGCGGCCGGGCACCCGGCAGATCGACCTGAGCGCGACGTTCCTTCGCCGGGTGTTCGAACTCGGCGCATCCGCGAACGCGATCGATCCGATCTGGCAGGTCATGGCTCCGACGCTGGAGCTCGGACCGTGGACGCTGCACGGCGACCTCGCCTATCCGACGGTCACCTCTGACCGGTTCCTGCGCGACGGCGACATCATCTGGGTCGACGCGGGCATCACCTGGCAGGGGTACGCCTCCGATTACGGCCGGACATGGATCACCGGGACCAACCCGGTCCCGAATACCAAGCAGCACAAGCAATTTCAGCGCTGGCGGGCGGTCGTCGACGCCGCGCTGGACATCCTGAAACCCGGGGTGTCCGCTCGGCAGTTGGGAGAAGCGGCGATCGAGGCCAACGGCGGTGCCCGCCCGTGGATCGACCACTTCTACCTGGCGCACGGCATCGGTGTCGACAGCGCCGAGATGCCGCTCATCGGAACCGATCTTGGTGAGCGGTTCGACGAGCGGATGATCATGAAACCCGGGATGGTGGCCGTCTTCGAACCGGTCATCTGGGACGACGGCGCCGCCGGCTATCGCTCGGAAGACATTGTGGCGGTGACGGATACGGGCTGGGTCAAGCTGAGCGGCTCGACCTATGAACCGTACGGAGTCCCTGCATGAGCCCGCAAAGGCCGCGGGACCGCGGTCTGCTCGTCGGAACGATGGGCCTCGAGGACGACGCCCGCGTCGACTTCGCGCGGCTTCGGGCAGACCGGCGCGCCAAGGTGTTCGCCGGCATGGAACGCCATGGCCTGGACGCGTTGCTGCTCGGCGGCGTCGGCAACGTGCGGTATGTGTCGGGAGCCCGCCAGCTCGGGCGCTCGGGCGTGCTGCCGTTCGCCCCCGTCGCCGTCGTGGTTAGACGGACGGCCCGCGTGCATCTGCTTTCGACCTGGGACGAGGGCGTGCCACCCGAGATCGGTTACGAAGACCTCTACCGCATGAGCTGGAACCCGGCGAACCTCGCGGCCGACTTGGCGAAGGTCGCGGGCCTCGCGGAGGCCGCGACGGTGGGCACCGACGGGATGACGCCGAGGTTCAAAGGGCTGATCGGGCGGCTCGTCACGACAGCCGAGCTGGTCGACGCGGCGCCCGTGATGGCGGCCGCCCGCCGGATCAAGACGCCCGACGAGGTCACTTGTCTGGAAGTGGCGGCCGCGATCGCCGAAGCCGGGCTGAGCGCGATGGAGGAGGCGCTGGTCCCCGGCATCACCGAGCGCGAACTGCTCGGTCTGCACGACGAGCGGGTGGCGAGCCTCGGTGCGCCACACCCGCCGTCGGAAAGCGTGTGCTTCGCGACGCCCGCACAGGGGCCGGTGATGTTCCGCCACCTCGCCTCCGGTCGTGTCGTCGGCGAGGGCGAGCTCGTGGTGCTCGCGCCCGGCGCGCTGTACGCCGGATATGAAGCGGGGCTGGCCCGCACCCGCGTCGCCGGGCGGCGGGTGGACCGGGCGACGGCCGAACTTGCGGCACGGTGCGCCAGCGCCATGGACGCGCTGATGGCCGCGTGCCGGCCCGGGGGCAGCGGGGCCGACCTCTACCGCGCGTGGGAGGAGACCGGCAACCCGCAATCCCTCGTGCCGCTGGCTCACGGTCTCGGGCTGGGCGCCGAGCCGCCGCTGATCGGGCTGGGCCGTGGCCGCGATGCCGTGCTCGAGGAGGGCATGGTGCTCAGCGTCCAGTCGTGGGTGACCGAGCAGGGCGTCGGCGGACTGCTGGAACGCGCTACCGTGCATGTCGGGAGCGCCGGGCCGACGGCGCTCACCCGCTACAGGAGGCTGTGATGACCGGTCACAGAACAGTTTTCAACCATATCGGGTTGTGTGTCAGTGACCGTGAGCGTTCGCGCCGCTTTTACGAGGGCCTGCTCGGTTTTCAGTTCTGGTGGGAGCTGGCGCTGCCCGACGAAGGCACCGCCGCGCTTCTGCAACTGGACGGACCGATCGGGGTGCGTGCGACGTACCTGGTCCGCGACGGTTTGGTGCTGGAGTTGCTCGACTACTCCGAGCGCGACGTCCACGCCGGACCTCCGCGCGTGATGGACCAGGTCGGCCTCACCCACATCTCGTTGTCGGTGTCCGACCTGCCCGGCATGCTGGCGCAGGTCGAGGACTTCGGCGGCTCGGCCGTTGCGGGTGCGGCGACCGAGCAGTTCGCGATGATCCGCGATCCCGATGGACAGCTGATCGAGCTGCTGCCCGACACGTGGCTGGCCAACCTGCCGCCGCGCCCGTAGCCGACTAGCGCGACGCCCGGTTGACCGCCGACACCACTGCCCGCAGCGACGCCGTGGTGATCGAGGTCGCGATGCCGACCCCCCAGATCGTCTTGCCGTTCACCGACGCCTCCACGTAGGCGGCGGCCTGGGCCTCCTCGCCCGCCGACATCGCGTGCTCGGAGTAGTCGAGCACGTGGACGTAGATGCCGATACCCGACAGCGCGTCGACGAACGCGGCAAGCGGACCGTTGCCCGACCCGGCGATCTCCCTCTCCACGCCATCGACCTTCACGACGGCCTTGATGGTGTCGGTGCCGCCGTCCACCTCCGATGCGTCGACCTGCTGGCGGATGCGTTCCAGCGGCCGCAGCGGCGCGAGGTACTCCTGGGCGAACACGTCCCACATCTCCTTGGACGACACCTCGCCGCCCTCGCCGTCGGTGATCTGCTGGATCGCCTGGGAGAATTCGATCTGCAATCGGCGCGGCAGCACGAGACCGTGATCGGCCTTCATGATGTAAGCCACGCCGCCCTTGCCCGACTGTGAGTTCACCCGGATCACGGCCTCATACGTGCGGCCGACGTCCTTCGGGTCGATCGGCAGATACGGCACCTGCCACAGGATGTCGTCCATGTCGGCGTCAGCCTCGTCGGCGGACACCTTCATCGCGTCGAGGCCCTTGTTGATCGCGTCCTGGTGGCTGCCCGAGAATGCGGTGTAGACGAGATCGCCTCCGTAGGGGTGGCGTTCGTGCACCGGCAGCTGATTGCAGTATTCGACCGTGCGCCGGATCTCGTCGATGTTGGAGAAGTCGATCTGCGGGTCGATTCCCCGGCTGAACAGGTTCAGTCCCAGCGTCACGATGCAGACGTTGCCGGTTCGCTCACCGTTGCCGAACAGGCAGCCCTCGATTCGGTCCGCCCCGGCTTGATAGCCCAATTCGGCTGCCGCAACAGCTGTTCCGCGGTCGTTGTGCGGATGCAGGCTCAAGATGATGCTGTCCCGACGGGTCAGGTTGCGGCTCATCCACTCGATCGAGTCGGCGTAGACGTTCGGGGTCGCCATCTCGACGGTCGCGGGCAGGTTGACGATCAACGGCCACTCGGGCGTGGGCGTGATGACGTCGGCCACCGCATCGCAGACGTCCTTGGCGTATTCGAGTTCCGTACCGGTGTACGACTCGGGGGAGTATTCGAACCGCCACAGCGTGCCGGGATACTTCGCCGCCTCCTCGACGCACTTGCGTGCACCGTCGGTGGCGATGGCCTTGACGGCCTCGCGGTCGGCGCGAAAGACCACGCGGCGCTGCAGGATCGACGTCGAGTTGTAGAAGTGCACGATCGCCCTCGGCGCGCCCTCGCACGCCTGGAACGTCCGCTCGATCAGTTCGGGCCGGCACTGCGTCAGCACCTGAATGGTGACGTCATCGGGAACGGCGCCCGCGGTGATGATTTCGCGTACGAAGTCGAAGTCGGTCTGGCTGGCCGACGGGAAGCCGACCTCGATCTCCTTGTAGCCCATGCGGACGAGCAGGTCGAACATGCGCCGCTTGCGGGCCGGGCTCATCGGGTCGATCAGCGCCTGGTTGCCGTCGCGCAGGTCGACGGCGCACCACAGCGGCGCGCGGTCGATGACCTTCTCGGGCCAGGTGCGGTCGGGTACCGCGATGGTTTCGACTTCGTCGGCGAAGCTGCGGTACCGGCTGACCGGCATCGACGAGCCGCGCTGGGTGTTCCATGCGGGCTGCCCGACGTAGGGGGCGCCCGCGGGCGTGGTGATGGTGCGCGCCGATGTGTATGCGTCCGCCGACGGTTGACTGGTATTCGGGTTGTTCACGGTGATCGCTCCGGGAGTTCAAAGGGGACTCGACCGGCGCATCACGACCACCCGCGACGGGAAGCCGGTCTGGTCAGACCCCGTCGCGGGTGCCGAGAAGGAGCACCCGCGCCACGTCGACCACTGTAGCAAGCCGGGCTGCGCAGCCAAAACCTCAGGTTCTATACCTGCGAATCGGGGAAGGCGATGACCGACAGGAACCGGATCGGCAGCTCGATCAGGTCCACCGGCCCGTGCGCGCCCTCGCCGTCCATCTGCAGCGAGTCGCCCGGCTCCAGGCGGTACACCGAGCGGCTGTGGCTGTAGTCCATGACGCCCTCGAGCATGAAGATGAACTCGGTGCCGGGATGCTGGAACAGCGGATAGGTCGTGCTCTTCGCCGACAGCGTGACGTGCAGGCACTCCAGCCGCTTGTGTTCACCGCGCAGCGAGCCGAGCAGTTGGTAGGCGTGGCCCTCCCTGGTGCCGTTGCGCACGATGCGGGCGCCGTTGCCCGCCTTCACGAACGCCGCGGGCCGCTCTACCTCAGCGCCACGGAACAGGCTGGTGACCGGCACATCCAGGCCCTTGGCCAGCAGCGCGAGCGTCGACAGGCTGCACGACGTCGCAGCGTTCTCGATCTTGCTCATCATCGCCTTCGAAATGCCCACCCGCGTAGCCATTTCCGCGACGGTGAGGCCTTGGTGCAGACGCAGCTGGCGGACGTTTCGCCCGATCGCGGCTTCGAACTCGAGGTCGTCCACCGGCGCGTTGGGATCCCGGTCACGGGCGGTGCCGGATCTGTTGCGCAGCAGCGGGACGTCACTCATGCGATACCTGTCTAGCGCATCTGTCCAGCGCCGACGTACGGATACGCCGTCTGCAACAGGTCGTTCTCAGCGAAGCGGGACAACCGGAAGTCGGTCTCGGGAATGCGGGCGTCGGCGCTGCGGCCGTCGATCACCAGATCGGCGACCAGCCGGCCGACGGCGGGTGCGATCTTGAAGCCGTGACCGCTGAAGCCGGCCGCGACGAACAAGTTGTCGACAGCGGTCCTGCCGATCACCGGGTTCCAGTCGGGTGTGACGTCGTAGCACCCCGCATAGCTGGACCGGATCGCCGCGCCGCCGAAGCCGGGAAACCTGCTGCCCACCTTGTCGACGGTGAGGTCGACGAACGCCTCTGTCGCGCGGTTGAGGTAGTTGTCCGGGTCGACTTCCTCGACCGTGGACAGATCGCTGTTGCCGAACAGGATGTCGCCGCCCAGCTCGGGTCGCACGTACTGCAGCGACACCAGGTCCGAGAACACCGGAACGCTGCCCACCTCGACGCCGGGGTCGATGGTGACGATCTGCTCGCGCACGACGCGGATGGGCACGTCGACGCCGTAGCGCTCGAGGAAGGGTTTGGTCCACACCCCGGCGGCGACGACGACGGTGCCCGCCGAGACGGTGGCGCCGTCGGCCAGCCGGATGCCCGCGACGGCGCCGTCGTCGACCAGGAGTTCGGTGGCGGTCGCCCCCTGGCGGATCCGGACGCCGGCCGCGCGTGCCGATGCCGCGAAGGCCTGCGCGGTCTGATACGCGTCGCCGTAGCCGCCGCGCGGTTCCCAGCCGAACGCGGCGAACGGCGACAGGTCGGCGAACGGCCACATCCCGGCGACGTCGCCGCGACCTATCTCCTCGGTCTGCACGCCGACTGCACGCTGCGCGGCAAGGCTTTTGCGCATCGCCTCGACGTTCGCCGGCCCTACGCCGACGACATAACCCGTCTGCCGGAATCCGATGTCGGTGCCGAAAAGCTCGTCGGCGTGCTCGAACACCTCCAAGCCGACGGCGGCCATCGCGGCCAGCGAGCTGACGCCGTAGTGGCCGCGCACGATGCCGCTGGACTTGCCCGTCATGCCGGACCCGACGGTATTGCGTTCGGCGACGAACACATCGGTGACGCCGCGCCGGCTCAGCGCCCAAGCGGCGGCGCAGCCCTCGATGCCGCCTCCGACGATGACGACGTCGGCCGTCTCGGTCACGTACCCGGTATCCAGTTCGTCCCCGCCAGCGGCACCCGTGCCATCGCGGCGGCTTCGATGGTCACGGCGACGAGGTCCTCCGGCTCGAGATGCAACACATGTGCCTTGCCGCAGGCGCGCGCGATGGTCTGCGCCTCCATCGTCAGCACCTGCAGATAGTTGGCCAGCCTGCGGCCGCCCTCGACGGGGTCGAACCGCGCCGCCAACTCGGGGTCTTGCGTGCTGATGCCCGCGGGATCGGTGCCGTCCTGGAAGTGGTCGAAGAACCCGGCGGCGCTGCCGAGCTTCTCGTATTCGGTCTGGTGGCGTGGGTGATTGTCACCCAGCGCGATCAACGCCGCGGTGCCGATCGCGACGGCGTCGGCGCCGAGCGCGATCGCCTTGGCGACGTCGGCGCCGGAACGGATGCCGCCGGACACGATCAGCTGCACCCCGTTGCGATGCACGTCGAGTTCCTGCAGAGCCTGCACCGCCTCGGGCACCGCGGCCAGGGTGGGGATGCCGACGTGTTCGATGAACACCTCTTGGGTGGCCGCCGTGCCGCCCTGCATGCCGTCGACCACGACGACGTCGGCGCCCGCGTGCACGGCCAGCTTGACGTCGTAGAAGGTGCGGGTCGCGCCGACCTTCACGTAGATCGGCTTCTCCCAGTCGGTGATCTCACGCAATTCGTTGATCTTGATGGTCAGGTCGTCGGGCCCCGTCCAGTCCGGATGCCGGCACGCCGACCGCTGGTCGATGCCCTCGGGCAGGGTTCGCATACCCGCGACACGCGGCGAGATCTTCTGGCCGAGCAGCATGCCGCCGCCCCCGGGTTTGGCGCCCTGGCCGAGCACGATTTCGATCGCATCCGCCTTGCGCAGGTCATCGGGGTTCATTCCGTAGCGCGACGGGAGGTATTGGTAGACAAGGTGTTTGCTCTGCCCACGCTCCTCCGGTGTCATGCCGCCGTCGCCCGTGGTGGTGGACGTGCCGACCGCACTGGCGCCGCGGCCCAGCGCCTCCTTCGCCGGACCGGAAAGCGCGCCGAAGGACATACCGGCGATCGTGACCGGAATGTCAAGGTGCAAAGGATGTTTGGCGTGCCGATTCCCGAGGACCACGTCGGTGCCGCAGCGCTCGCGGTAGCCCTCCAATGGGTAGCGCGACATCGACGCACCGAGGAAGAGCAGGTCGTCGAAATGCGGCACCGGCCGTTTGGCGCCCCAGCCGCGGATGTCGTAGATGCCTGTCTCGGCCGCACGGTGGATGGCGGCGATCGTCTGGCGGTCGAAGGTGGCGGACTCGCGCAGGCCGAGGCGGGCCCGGTCGTCGGTGGTGTAGGGCATCAGTAGCTCGAAGCGTTGTCGACGTGAAAGTGGTAGAGCGAGCGCGCCGAGCCGAACCGCGTGTAGGCATTCGTGTCGTCGCCCTCGAAACCAGCGGCCTTCAAGAGGTATTCGAGCTCCTGATAGTGCTCGCGGCCCATCTCCTTGGCGACGCAGTCGGCGCCCAGTGACGCCACCTCACCGCGGACGTAGATGCGGGCTTCGTAGATCGAGTCGCCCAACGCCTCGCCGGCGTCGCCGCGGATCACCAGCCGGCCGGCCTGCGCCATGAAGGCGCTCATGTGGCCGACGTCCCCGCCGACCACGATGTCGGTGCCCTTCATCGAAATACCGCACCGCGCTGCGGCATTGCCCTCGACGACGAGTAGTCCGCCGTGGGCGCTGGCGCCGGCGGACTGCGAGGCGTTGCCCTTGACCCACACCGAGCCGCTCATCATGTTCTCGGCGACGCCGGTACCCGCGCTGCCGTTGATCACGATCTCGGCCTGCTGGTTCATGCCTGCGGCGTAGTAGCCGACGTGTCCGTCCACGACGACCCGCACCGGCGCGCTGACACCGACGGCGACGTTGTGCGCGCCGTCAGGGTGGGCGATGACGAACTCACCCGATATGTCCGGTCCATGCAGCGCGGCATTGACCTCCCGTAGCGGCGTGACGCGAAGATCGAATGCCGTCACCTGTTCCATGCGTAGATCACCTCCGGTTCCGGCTCCCAGATGACGGCGTCCTCGACACCGGGAAGTCCTGCGAGAGCGCGGTATTCGCTGCCGACGGCTACCCAGTCGGCGGTTTCGGCGATCACGGCGGGCTTGCACGCGATGGCATCACGGACCACGGCGAACGAGTCCCTGTTGGACACCAGAAGGGTGTAGAAACCGTCGAACGTCGCACAGAGTTCCTTGAGCGCGGACTCGATGTCACGGCCGTCGGCCAATTGTTTGGCGATGAACCGCGCGCCCACTTCGGTGTCGTTCTCGCTGTCGAAGTCGATTCCGGCCGAACGCAGCCGGCGCCGGATGGTGGCGTGGTTGGCGAAGGAGCCGTTGTGCACCATGCACTGTTCGGGGCCGACCGTGTAGGGATGGCAGCCGGCGGGCGTGACCGCGGACTCGGTCGCCATCCTGGTGTGCCCGACGCCCTGCCAGCCCTGAGCTTTCGACAGGCCCCAGGCTCGGGTCAGTGTCCGTGGGTCCCCGACGCCCTTGAGTACCGCCATGTCGGCGCCGAAGCCGGCGATCAGCGCCCCGGGGTAGGCCGCCTTGACCGCGTCGAGCAGCACCGCCGACGTCGCGTCGGCCGTCAGCAGGTAAGCGGTGTCCACCGTCGCCACCTCGACGTCACCGCCGAGGCGGTGGCTCACGGCCGAGGCGACCGCTCCGGCGTCGTCGGAGACGCCGACCATCGATACGACCCCGCGTCCGGGAGGCGACCAGTCAGGATCCCCGTATACGGCGACACCGGTCGAGTCGCTGCCACGGTTGCCCATCTCGCACAGCATCCCGGTGAGCAGTTCCCCCAGTCTCGGATACAGCTGCGGGGTGCGCAGATGCAATCCGACGATCCCGCACATGAGTTGTCTCCCTTGATGATTCGGTATCAGAAGGCGGTCAGGTAGTTGTCGATCTCCCAGGGCGCCACGGCACTGTGATAGGCGAAGAACTCGTCGCGCTTGATGCCGGCGAAGTAGGACGCCACCCCCTCGCCGGCCGCGTCGAGGACTCCGGTGAGGACCGCGTCGGCCTCGAACTCGTCGACGGCGTGCAACAGCGTGGGAGGCAGGGGTCGTCCCGCCGGGCCTGCGCCGACGGCTCCGGGGTCTGTGCTGCGTTTGATTCCGTCGATGCCCGCCCCCAGTGCCGCGGCGATCGCCAGGTACGGGTTCGCCGAACCATCGCCGGCGCGCAGCTCGATGCGTGCATTGTCAGGCACCCGGATGTAGTGCGTGCGGTCGTTGCCGCCGTAGGTCGGTGACTTCGGCGCCCAGGACGCACCAGAGGCGGTCGTCGTCGCGCCGGTTCGCTTGTAGGAGTTGACCGTCGGCGCCACCACTGCCTGTAGTGCGCAGGCGTGTTCGAGGATGCCGCCGACGAAAGCGTAGGCGGTCTCGGACAGCCCGAGCCCTCGGACGTCGTCGTCAGCGGGGAAGACGGGCGTGCCGCCGCTGGTCAGTGACAGGTGCAGATGCAGTCCGCTGCCGGTCTTCTCGGCAAACGGCTTGGGCATGAAGGTCGCGACCATGTCCCGCTCGGCGGCGATCATCGACAGCAGATAGCGCAGTGTCACGACGCGGTCGGCGGTCGTCAGCGCGTCGGAGTAGTCGAAGTTCTGCTCGAACTGGCCGTTGCCGTCCTCGTGGTCGTTGGCGTAGTTGGACCAGCCGAGCCGGTTCATCGCGGCGGAGATCGCGGTGAGGTGGTCATACATCCTGGTGACGCCGCGGGCGTCGTAGCAGGGCTGGGCAGCGGTGTCGGCGGCATCGGCGACCGACAGGCTGCCGTCGGCGTTGCGGCGCAGCAGGAAGTACTCCACCTCGGCGCCCACCCACGGCTCGAAACCGGCGTCGGCGGCGCGCTGGATGAGCGACTTGAGGATGACCCGCGGTGCGTAGGGCCACGGTTCGCCGTTGACGTGCGGGTCGCAGTGGACGATGGCCAGGCCGTCCTTGATGAACGGGATCGACGTGAACGACGCCGGGTCGGGGATGGCCATCAAGTCGGGATCCTTGGGCTCCTGGCCCATCGCGCCGACGGCATAGCCGGCGAAGCCGACGCCGTCGGTGGCGAGCAGGTCGACGGCCTCGACCGGCACGAGCTTGGCGCACGGCTTCCCCCGCAGGTCGACGAACAGCGCGAGGATGAACTTCGTTCCTGACTTCTGAGCCAGCGCGGCGAGGTCGGGGGACATGTGGTGGCCTTGTCTCTTGTCAGGAATCGCTGTATCGCGATACGAAACACGGTGCCGACCGGCCGGCCGGCGCGGTCGAGCGGTTCCGCGCCGGCCGGGGCTCGGGTCAGATCAGACGGGCTGCAGTTCGTATGACGCTTCGCGATGGAACGTCGCGTCGATGCCCTTCTCTTCTTCGTCGGGCGAGATGCGGATGCCCATCGTCTTCTTGATCGCGAAGGCGATGACGTACGCGACGACGAACGAGTAGACCATCACCGCGCCGGCCGCGACGGCCTGGCGCCACAGCTGGTCGAAGCCGCCGCCGTAGAACAGCCCGTTGGTCGCGTTGGGCATGCTCTCGCTGGCGAGGAGGCCGATCAGCAGTGTGCCGACGACGCCGCCGACGAGGTGCACGCCCACCACGTCGAGTGAGTCGTCATAACCGAAGCGCTCCTTGAGTCCGACCGCGTAGACACAGATGGCGCCCGCGACGGCACCCAGAATGATCGCGCCGACGGGCGTGACCGCGCCGCACGCAGGGGTGATCGCGACCAGCCCGGTGATCGCGCCCGATGCCGCGCCGACACCGGTGACGTGGCCGTCCTTGATCTTCTCGACCGCGATCCAGGCCAGCGTCGCGGCGCAGGTAGCGACGAACGTGGTCACCATGACGATCGCGGCGGAGTTGCCTGCGGCCAGCGCTGAACCGCCGTTGAACGCATACCAGCCCGCCCACAGCAGACCCGCGCCCAGGAGCGTCAGCGGCACGTTGTGCGGCTTGCGCAGCTTTCCCCAGCCGGCCGACTTGCCCAGCACGATCGCGACGGCCAGCGCGGCCGCGCCGGCGTTGATGTGCACTGCGGTGCCGCCTGCGAAGTCGATCGCCTTGAGGCTGTTGGCAATCCAGCCGCCGACGGCGTTCTCGGTGACCACGCCGTCGAACGCGAAGACCCAGTGCGCGACCGGGAAGTACACCAGCACCGCCCACACCGCGGCGAACACCATCCAGGCGCCGAACTTCATCCGGTCGGCCACCGCACCCGAGATCAGGGCCACCGTGATCGCCGCGAACAACGCCTGGAACAACGCGAACAGCGTTATCGGTAGCCCACTGATGGTGGTGTCCGACTTGAGAAGGTCTTTCATGCCGAGGAATTCGGTGAAGCTGCCCACGAATCCGCCGTACGACGTGCCGAAGGTCATCGAGAAACCGAACAGCACCCACAGCACGCCGACGATCGCGACCGCGCCGAACGTCATCATCATCATGTTGGTCGAGCTCTTGACGGACACCATGCCGCCGTAGAACAGCGCGAGCCCGGGGATCATCAGCGTGAGGCCGATGATGCAACACAGCATGAATGCTGTGGTTCCTGTATCCACGTCCATATACATCTCCTGAGTGACTGCGGCCTCCGATGACCGATCACTGGCAGTAACCGATGTTTCTGTTACGTGGACGGGTTCGCGCGGTTGCGCGGATGTTAATAGTCGGCCGGCCGTTAAAGTTGCCTGCGATGAGGCTCCCCCGGCGGTGGACGTTCACGATCATCGCGGTGGTCGTCGCCGTGATCGCCCTCGCGCTCTCGTACTTCGGTGTGTTCGGTCCGTCGTCGGCGGAGTGCAAGCCGGTCAACGACCTGCTCGCCTTCAATCGGTCGTCGGGCGAGCAGATCGCCGCCAAGACCGGTGACTCGGAAGGCATTCCCAGCGTTGCCGAAGAGGGCGCCTATCAGGTGTGGGCCGACGGCCTCGCCGAGCGCGCCCAAAGCGTGCACGAACCCGACCTCGCCCGCGATGCCACCCAGCTCGCCAGCCTGGCCAGCGAGTTCGTCGGTAAGTTCTCGGAGCTCCGCACCGCCGCCAGCTCCCGCGCCCCCGGCGCGCCGGCACCGCCCGCCGTCTACCAGATGGAAGCGTTGAACCAGCAGATCACCGACACGGTCGCCAAGCTCTCCGACGCCTGCAACTGACGGCCGCACCGGTCACAGCGGCAGCGGACGCCCCCACCTGCCGACGAAGGCGACGTCGCGCAGCGGTAACCGGCGACGGCCTTCGGCGTCGCGCTCGACGATCTCCGGCGGCGCCTGCCCGTAATCACCGAGGGAACCGACCGCGACCACCGCGATGGGCTGCACGCCCGCCGGAATGCCGAACAGCCGGCGTGCGCCGTCGACGTCGAAGCCGGCCATCGGGTGGGCGACAAGGCCCCGCGACACCGCCTCGATGGTCAGCTGCGCGATCGCCGCGCCCGCGTCGACCGCCGCATACCTGGCGGTGCGCTCGTCCTCGCCCTGGTCGGCGCAGACCAGGATCTGCGCTCCCGCGACGGCGGCGTACCGGTTGCCGCGCTTGAGCAGCCCGCTGATCCCGGCGAAGGTCTCGTCGCCGCGCAGCCCGACGACGAACCGGACCGGCTGCCGGTGCCCCCAGGTCGCGGCCCACCGGGCGGCCTCCAGGACGGCGATCAGCTGTTCGGTCTGCACCACCGCCTCCGCGTCGAACACGCGCGGGCTCCACCTGGCGGCGATGTCGGGATGGATCGGCACCTGGGTGTCGGCCTGCTTGTCGGGCACGGCCCGACGCTACCGGCGGGAGTAAATCGGGTGCGCGAACCCCTTATCCTTGGTGGGATCTCCTTGACCACCTGAAAGGGCTGACAGTGGCGCTCGTCGTGCAGAAGTACGGCGGATCATCGGTGTCCGACGCCGAACGTATCCGCCGTGTCGCCGAGCGCATCGTGGAAACCAAGAAGCAGGGCAACGACGTCGTCGTGGTGGTCTCGGCCATGGGCGACACCACCGACGACCTTCTCGACCTGGCCAGGCAGGTCTGTCCGGCGCCGCCCGCCCGGGAGATGGACATGCTGCTCACCGCGGGTGAGCGGATCTCCAACGCGCTGGTCGCGATGGCCATCGACTCGCTGGGCGCCCAGGCCAGGTCCTTCACCGGATCGCAGGCCGGCGTGATCACCACCGGCACCCACGGCAACGCCAAGATCATCGACGTCACTCCCGGCCGGCTGCGGTCGGCGCTCGACGAGGGGCTGATCGTGCTCGTCGCCGGCTTCCAGGGCGTCAGCCAGGACAGCAAGGACGTCACCACGCTGGGCCGCGGAGGGTCGGACACCACCGCCGTCGCGCTGGCCGCGGCGCTGAAGGCCGACGTGTGCGAGATCTACACCGACGTGGACGGCATCTTCTCCGCCGACCCGCGGATCGTGCCGAACGCGCGCCACCTCGACACCGTGACGTTCGAGGAGATGCTCGAGATGGCCGCAGCCGGCGCCAAGGTGCTGATGCTGCGCTGCGTGGAATACGCCCGCCGGTACGACGTTCCGATTCACGTGCGGTCGTCGTACACCGAAAAGCCAGGAACCATCGTCAAAGGATCGATCGAGGACATCCCCATGGAAGACGCCATCCTGACCGGAGTCGCACACGACCGCAGCGAGGCCAAGGTCACCGTCGTCGGCCTGCCCGACGTTCCTGGGTACGCCGCCAAGGTTTTTCGCGCGGTCGCCGACGCCGACGTGAACATCGACATGGTGCTGCAGAACATCTCCAAGATCGAGGACGGCAAAACCGACATCACGTTCACCTGCTCGCGCGACAGCGGGCCGGGCGCCGTCGAGAAGTTGACAGCGCTGCAGGACGAGATCGGATTCACCAGGGTCCTCTACGACGACCACATCGGCAAGGTGTCGTTGATCGGCGCCGGCATGCGCAGCCATCCAGGTGTCACCGCAACGTTCTGCGAGGCGCTCGCCGAGGTGGGAGTGAACATCGACCTGATCTCCACCTCGGAAATCCGAATCTCGGTGTTGGTCAAGGACACCGAGCTGGACAAGGCGGTTTCGGCGTTGCACGAGGCGTTCGGCCTCGGCGGCCACGAGCAGGCAGTGGTGTATGCGGGGACGGGACGGTAGAGCTCAAGCCGCGGACGTGAGGAGCACAAACTAACCATGGTCAACATCGGAGTAGTCGGCGCGACCGGACAGGTCGGGCAGGTGATGCGTACGCTGTTGGACGAACGCGACTTCCCGGCCAGTTCGGTGCGATTCTTCGCGTCGGCGCGGTCGCAGGGCAAGAAGCTGGAATTCCGAGGTCAGCAGATCGAGGTCGAGGACGCCGAAACCGCCGACCCGGCAGGCATCGACATCGCCTTGTTCTCCGCGGGCGCGACGATGTCGCGGATTCAGGCGCCGCGATTCGCCGCCGCGGGCGCCGTCGTCATCGACAACTCGTCGGCCTTCCGCAAGGACCCCGATGTGCCGCTGGTGGTCAGCGAGGTCAACTTCAAGAGAGATGTCGCCAACCGGGCCCGCACTCTCAAAAAGGGCATCATCGCCAACCCGAACTGCACCACGATGGCCGCGATGCCGGTGCTCAAGCCGCTGCACGACGAGGCGCAGCTGGTGCGCATGATCGCATCGACGTACCAGGCGGTCTCGGGCAGCGGGCTGGCAGGCGTGCAGGAGCTTTTCGAGCAGGCTCGCGCGGTGGTCGACGAGAGCGAGAAACTGGTGCACGACGGCGGCGCGCTGCAGTTCCCGCCGCCGGCCAAATACGTTGCCCCGATTGCGTTCAACGTGGTCCCGCTGGCCGGCTCCCTCGTCGACGACGGCTCCGGCGAGACCGACGAGGACCAGAAGCTGCGCAACGAGAGCCGCAAGATCCTCGGCATCCCGGACCTACTCGTCAGCGGCACCTGTGTGCGGGTTCCGGTGTACACCGGCCACTCGCTGTCCATCAACGCCGAATTCGCGCGGCCGCTCTCGCCGGAGCGCGCGCGCGAACTGCTCGACGGGGCGGCGGGTGTCAAGCTGGTCGATGTGCCGACGCCGCTGGGCGCCGCCGGTGTCGACGAGTCGCTCGTCGGCAGGATCCGCCGCGATCCTGGTGTGGGCGACGGCCGGGGGCTCGCGTTGTTCGTATCCGGTGACAACCTGCGAAAAGGCGCCGCGCTGAACACCATTCAGATCGCCGAGTTACTGGCCGCCGAGCTCTGACCCCGCCTGCCTTGCCGCGAAACGGAATTCCAGCAGGTCGGTACTCGCAGTTCTGCTGCTGGAATTCCGTTTCGGCGGTGGTGGTCGTGACGTGGCTGTGTCTTGTCGCCGCGCCTGCGCACGCCGATCCGCCGTCGCCGATTCCGGATCCGGTGTTGCCTCCGCTGGCGCCGGGGCAGGTGGTGCGCATCGGCCCGACAGCAGGAACAGGCACGCCGACAAGGGATTACGGCATCGGAGCCACCGATCTATGTGAGTTCGTCGAGTTCCCCAGCGGCATCCTGCAGGTGTGTGGGGACAGCTTCGCCGGACAGGGCGTGGGCTTCGGCGGCTGGTACTCGCCGGTCGCACTGCACGTCGAGACCGAGTCGATCGACGACCCGGCCGGCGTGCGCTACGACGGCGTCACCGGCACTGACAAGCCGCTGCTCGCCGAACCCACCAAGCCGGGACAGTCGCAGCTGCCCGCGGGGGTCGTGCAGATCAACCGCGACAACTACATGATGGTGACCACCGCCGCCGATCTCCGGCCGGTGTCGTCGCGGCTGGTGAAAGCCGATCCGGCGCACGGCAATTGGCCGACGCTGCCCGGTTCGGTACGCGACGCGGGATATGAGGGCGGCAGCCAGAGCCAGGTCAGCGGCTACTACGACCCGGTTCCGACGGCCGACTCGCCCACCGGCTGGGTGTACATCGTGGCCAACAACTTCGACCGCACCGGCCCGGTGGTGCTCTACCGCGTCAAGCGGGAGACCTTCACCGACCGGTCCAGCTGGCAGGGGTGGTCGACCGGCGGCTGGGGCAAGTGGTCGACGCCACTGTGGCCCGGCAGGGTCGGCGAGATGAGCATCCGGCAGATCGACGGCAAGACTGTGCTGTCCTACTTCAACGCCGGCAACGGGAACATGGAAATGCGGGTCGCCGACAATCCCACCGCGCTGGGCACCGCGCCGGTCACCACCGTCGTGTTCGCAGGCGACTGGCCCGAGCCTGCCGAAGACCTGCCGCCGCCCGGGGTCAATCAACTAGCCCAGCCCTACGGCGGCTATATCTCGCCGGGGTCGACGCTCGACGAGGTGCGCGTGTTCATCAGTCAATGGAACACCCTGCCCCGGGCTCAGGCGCCGTACCGCGTCATCCAGTTCGCGGTGAACCCGCTCAAGCCCTAGTCAGCGGGGCTCTTTGCGGTCTCCCTCCGCAGTGCTTCCGCAGCAGCACCCAGAGGCGCGTCGAAGAGGCCCGTGGCGGCCAGAGTGGCTATACGTGTCCAGCGTGATCGACGGTGAAGAATGCCCGAGAGCGCGTTGCAGGTGACCACGGTCTGGCGTGCTGCTCAGCGGCTCGAAGAGCGCTTGCTTGGGGGATAGCAAAATCTTCCCGCTCAGAAGGCAAATCTGGCTTGTGGGCGGTTACCGAAGCACCCCTCGACCATGGAGCATTTTCCTCACCAGACCGCGAGAGGAATCCTTGATGATCGAGGTAACCCGCCCCAAACTGAACCGCTTCAAGTACGCAGCGATGCTGCTCGGCGCGATGGCCGTTGCCGGGAGCCCGCTCGCTTATCCGGCCATTGCGACCGCCGAGCCCAACAGCGGGGTGTGGGACATCGACACCTACGACTACTGCATGGACGCGGCAAGGACGGATTACCAGAAGGGCGAGATCACTCTTCAGGACTTAACCGCACGGGCGAAAGGGTGCTGCGAATATTCCGGCGGAGTCTGGAACGCTGCCAACCAAGACTGTCAGGCCCCGCCCGGCGATTCGCAGGGTTCACGGCAGCTTCCGGGGTTGGCGTCGTGAATTCTTTCGATGAAGCCACCTACTGGCACAACCACCCCGACTTGCCACGCCTGGCACAGAACATGCGCGAGCAGTTGGAACAACAAAGGATGACGGTGCTGCGGGTTACCCCGCTGATCGGGTGCAGCGCCCGTGCCTGAGCCCCAGTGCCGTCGCGCCACAATTTCATTGGCTCTTTGACCTGGCGTAGCGCGACCCGGCTGGTTCATTCACAGCTGATTCATAAGCAATTCAACAAAAGCACATCGCAATCGTTTGCATGCTCGGGATATGAGCGAAACACCATCTACACCTGAACCGGCGACGGGACCCGTGGCGACCACCACGCCGTCGCAACCCGCCTACGTCGAGCGCGAACGGCGCCGCTCGAGGCTCACCGCCGTGGCCGCAGGGGTCGGCATCGTCGCTGGGGTCGTCTTCATCGTCGCGGTCGTCTTCTTCACCGGCTTCATCCTCGGTGCCCACGCGGGTGGTGGCCACCGCGGCCACCACGGCGGAGGAGATCGCGACTTCTCGACGATGCATCGGGGCGGGCCGCCGCCGATGTTCCCGATGGGTCCCATGGGGCCCGGCGGCCCTCGCGAGGGCTTCGGCCCCGGTGGTCCGGGCTTCCAGCCGCCGCAGCCGCCTCAGGCACCGCAGCCGCCGACGACCACGGCACCCGCTCGACCGTAGAACCAAGCGCCGAGTGTGCGGTCACAGACGCGATGCCGGCGTGTCGCGTTCGACGCCGCACACTCGGCCCTTTTGTCGATTCGGCTTTTGGGGTAAGCCTGTTCGGGAGTTGCCCACCGTGAGGAGATGAGTCGATGGCTGACAAGTTCACGACGACCGATGCCGGTGCACCAGCGCCGAGTGTCGAGTATTCGCTGACCGTTGGGCCCGACGGCCCGATCCTTCTGCACGACCACTACCTGATCGAGCAGATGGCCAACTTCAACCGGGAGCGCATTCCGGAGCGGCAACCCCACGCCAAGGGCGGCGGCGCGTTCGGTCAGTTCGAGGTGACCCAGGACGTCAGCAGATACACCCGCGCCGCCTTCCTGCAGCCCGGCGCGAAGACCGAGATGGTGGCCAGGTTCTCGACCGTGGCCGGCGAGCGGGGCAGCCCAGACACCTGGCGCGACCCTCGCGGCTTCGCGCTGAAGTTCTACACCAGCGAGGGCAACTTCGACATGGTGGGCAACAACACCCCGGTCTTCTTCGTGCGTGACCCGATGAAATTCCAGAACTTCATCCGCAGCCAGAAGCGCATGCAGGCGACGAACCTGCGCGACCACCACATGCAGTGGGACTTCTGGACGCTGTCACCCGAGTCGGCCCATCAGGTCACCTGGCTGATGGGCGATCGCGGCATCCCGAAGACGTGGCGCCACATGAACGGATACTCCAGCCACACCTACAGCTGGCTGAACGCCGACGGCGAAATGGTCTGGGTCAAATACCATTTCAAGACCGACCAGGGCATCGACTTCCTGACACAGGAGGATGCCGACCGGCTGGCAGGCGAAGACGGCGACTACCACCAGCGCGACCTCTACACCGCGATCCAGAACGGCGACTTCCCGAGCTGGACGCTGCACGTGCAGATCATGCCGTTCGAGGACGCGAAGACCTATCGGTTCAACCCGTTCGACCTGACCAAGGTGTGGCCGCACGGCGACTATCCGCTGCAGGAGGTCGGCAAGATGACACTGAACCGCAATGTCACCGACTACCACGCCGAGATCGAGCAGGCCGCGTTCGAACCGAACAACATCGTGCCAGGCACCGGGTTGAGCCCGGACAAGATGCTGCTGGCCCGCGGCTTCTCCTACTCCGACGCGCACCGCGCCCGCCTCGGGGTGAACTACAAGCAGATCCCGGTGAACGAGCCGCACGTGGAGGTGAACGCCTACTCCAAAGACGGCGCGATGCGGATCCGGAAAGTCAGTGACCCGGTGTACACGCCGAATTCCATGGGCGGGCCCGAGGTCGAGGCGAGGCGCGCCGCCGAGGTGCACTGGGCATCCGACGGCGACATGGTCCGCACGGCCTACGCGCTGCGCCAGGACGACGACGACTGGGGCCAGCCGGGCACGATGGTGCGTGAGGTGCTCGACGACGACCAGCGGGAGCGGTTGGCTCACAACATCATCGGTCACGTCTCCGACGGCGTGCGCGAACCCGTCCTTTCGCGGGTCTTCGAGTACTGGCGCAATGTCGATCCCGATCTCGGCAAGAAGGTCGAGGAAGGTGTGCGCGGCAACGACGCCTGATCCCACCGGGCGTCTTGCCGTGGTGTCTCGGGCTGGCATGATCGAGCCATGAGCATCGAAGTCGTTTTCACCGCAGAGTCCACCGCAACCGGAGGTGGCCGCGACGGTCACGTGAAGTCCTCGACCGACAGGATCGACCTGGACACCCGCCCGCCGAAGGAAATGGGCGGCAACGGCGAGGGCACCAACCCCGAAGAGCTGTTCTCCGCCGGCTACTCGGCCTGTTTCCTCGGTGCGCTGCGACTGGTGGCCCGCAACGAGAAGATCGACCTGGACGACGCGTCGGGCATCACCGCCCAGGTCGGCTTCGGCAAGGATTCCGAGGGCGGCTTCGGCATCAACGCCCACCTGATCGGCTATCTGCCCGGCCTCGAGCAGGGCGCGGCCGAGGAATTGATGGAGAAGGCGCACGGGGTCTGCCCGTATTCCAAGGCCACCCGGGGCAACATCGACGTCAAGCTGTCGGCGAAGGTCTAGCCGTGCGCACCGCCGCCCTTGTCGGCGTCGGTCTCGCGGTCGGCCTCGCGGTCGCCGCACCCGCGGGCGCGCGGCCGTCGGACCCGGGAGTGGTCAACTACGCCGTGCTGGGCAAGGGGTCGGTCGGCAACATCATCGGCGCATCGCTGCGCTTCGAGTCGGCGTTCACCGATCCCTTCCAGCCGTTCTACGTGGATATTCCGGAGTGCAACAACTGGGCCGACGTCGGGTTGCCCGAGGTGTACGCGGATCCCGACCTGGCGTCGTTCAACGGCGCGACGTCGCAGGAGTCGCCGACCGACATGACCCATTTCGTCAAGCAGGCCGTCGGCGTCTTCGCCACCACCGACGCGGCGGACCGGGCGTTCCACCGGGTCGTCGACCGCACGGTCGGCTGCTCGGGCCAGACCACGGCCATGCACCTGGACAACTTCACCACCGAGGTGTGGTCGTTCACCGGCGGCCCTGCGACAGTCACCGACGCCGACTGGGTGAAGCAGGAAGCCGGCACCGACAGGCGCTGCTTCAACACCACCCGGCTGCGGGAGAATGTTCTGCTCCAGGCGAAAGTCTGCCAGGCGGGCAACGGCGGCCCGGCCGTCAACGTGCTGGCAGGGGCGATGCAGAACACCCTGGGACAGTAGTGACGCGCACATTGGGCTGACCGTCATCGATCTGTCAGCTGAAAATCATGGGATTTTGTCGGTGTGCTCGCCGAAGATGGAGTGAGGCCGCGATCGTTCCGCATCCGGAGGAGATGGCTGGTATGACCAACACCATCACGACCGACCTGGACGAAGGGCACCCAATCGACGCCGGCAGCACCGAGCTGACCAGCGCCGACAGCGCCGCACTGCGCATCAGCGACACGTGCCTGTCCGACGGCCCGGTCGGCCGCGTCGGCCTCGAGGTGGAGGCGCATTGCTTCGACCTCGCCGATCCGCTTCGTCGCCCGGCGTGGGATGAGATCACCGGTGTGATCGAAGGCGTCGGTGAGCTGCCCGGCTGCAGCCTTATCACCCTCGAGCCCGGCGGCGCCGTGGAACTGTCGGGTCCGCCCACCGACGGGGTGCTGCCCGCGATCACCGCCATGACGGCCGACCGGGCGCTGCTGCGTTCGGTGTTCGCAGACGCCGGTCTGGGTCTCGTGCTGCTGGGCGCCGACCCGCTTCGGCCGGCCAGGCGAATCAACCCCGGCGACCGCTACCGCGCCATGGAACAGTTCTTCGAGGCCAGCCAGACCGGCGCCGCGGGCGCGGCGATGATGACGTCGACGGCCTCGGTGCAGGTCAACCTCGAAGCGGGACCGCAGGCCGACTGGGCGGCACGAGTCCGGCTCGCGCACGCGCTCGGCCCGACGATGGTCGCGATCGCAGCCAATTCGCCGTTGCTGGGCGGCAAGTTCACCGGCTGGCGCAGCTCCCGGCAGTGGGTGTGGAGTCAGCTGGACTCGGCCCGCTGCGGCCCCGTCCTCGGCGCTGACGGCCACGACCCCGCCAGCGACTGGACCCGCTATGCCATGAAGGCGCCGGTGATGCTCGTCCACCCCACACCCGAGATGGACGCGGTGCCGGTGACCGACTGGGTGCCCTTCGCGGACTGGGCCGACGGCCGGGTGTTGCTCGGCGACCGGCGCCCCACGGTCGCCGACCTGGACTACCACCTGACGACACTGTTCCCACCGGTGCGGCCGCGCCGGTTCCTCGAGATCCGCTACCTCGACAGTGTCCCGGACGCGCAATGGCCCGCCCTGGTCTTCACCCTCGCCACGCTTCTCGACGACCCGGCTGCGGCCGACGTCGCCGCCGAGGCCACCGAACCGGTGGCGATGGCATGGGACCGCGCCGCCCAGAGCGGCCTCGGCGACCGGCGGCTGCACGAAGCCGCCACCCGCTGCGTGCGGGCCGCGGCCGAACGGACCCCTGCCGCGCTCGAGGAATCCATGCAGCGCCTCGTGCGTTCGGTCGAGAAGGGTCGTTGTCCTGCCGACGACTTCTCCGATCGAGTGGTGAAAAAGGGGATCGCACACGCGGTCACCGAACTGGCGCAAGGGGAGCAGTGACCGAACGCGACGTGTTGGCGCGCCGGCTGACCTCGGCCCGGGACCGGACACTGCGGCTCGTCGAGTTCGACGACGCCGAACTGCACCGGCAATTCGATCCGCTGATGAGCCCGCTGGTGTGGGACCTCGCACACATCGGATGGCAGGAGGAACTGTGGCTGCTGCGCGGCAATGACCCGCGCCGCCCAGGCATGTTGGCCGCCGACGTGGAGCGACTCTACGACGCGTTCAAGAATCCGCGGGCCAGCCGGGTCGACCTTCCGCTGCTGCCGCCGAACGACGCGAGGAAATACTGTGCAACCGTGCGCGACAAGGCACTCGACACCCTCGACGCGCTGACCGACGACGACGCCGGCGCGGAGTTCAACTTCGGGCTCGTCATCAGCCACGAGAACCAGCACGACGAGACGATGCTTCAGGCGCTGAACCTGCGGTCGGGGCCGCCGCTGATGGACTACGGATCGCCGCTGCCGCCGAGCAGGCCTGGGGTGGCGGGCACCTCCGTGTTGGTGCCCGGCGGCGAGTTCGTTCTCGGTGTCGACGCAGTGACCGAGCCGGAGTCACTGGACAACGAGCGCAGCGCACACGTCGTCGACGTGCCGGGGTTCCGGATCGGTCGGGTCCCGGTGACCAACGGCGAGTGGCGGCAGTTCGTCGACGACGGCGGCTACCGCGAACCACGCTGGTGGTCACAGCGTGGGTGGTCACACGTCGAGCAGGCGGGCCTCACCGCGCCGCAGTTCTGGAACGACGGAGACCGTGCGGGCACCAGGACCCGCTTCGGCCATGTCGAGGAGATTCCCGCCGACGAGCCCGTGCAGCACGTCACCTATTTCGAGGCGGAGGCCTATGCGGCCTGGGCGGACGGTCGGCTGCCGACCGAACACGAGTGGGAGAAGGCGTGCGCGTGGGATCCGCAGGCCGGCACTCGACGTCGATTCCCCTGGGGCACAAGCGAACCCACTGCAGCACTGGCGAACCTCGGCGGCGACTCGTTGCGGCCGGCACCTGTCGGCGCGTATCCGGCCGGCGCGTCGGCGTACGGTGCCGAGCAGATGCTGGGCGACGTGTGGGAGTGGACCTCATCGCCGCTGCGGCCGTGGCCCGGCTTCACGCCGATGCTCTACGAGCAGTACAGCCAACCGTTCTTCGACGGCGACTACAAGGTGCTGCGCGGCGGATCGTGGGCGGTCGCCGCCGACATCCTGCGGCCGAGCTTCCGCAATTGGGACCACCCCATCCGCAGGCAGATATTCAACGGTGTCCGACTGGCCTGGGACCTCTGATGTGTCGCCACCTCGCCTGGCTGGGTGAGCCGCGCTCGGTGGCTTCGCTCACCATGGATCCGCCGTATGGCCTTCTGGTGCAGTCCTATTCACCGCGCAGGCAGAAGCACGGGCTGATGAACGCCGACGGGTGGGGCGTCGGATTCTTCGACGGCGACGGCACCCCCCGGCGGTGGCGCAGTGCTGCTCCGCTGTGGGGCGACGCGTCGTTCGCATCGCTGGCGCCGGTGTTGCACAGCGGTTGCGTGGTGGCCGCCGTGCGGTCGGCAAGCGTCGGAATGCCGATCGAGGCGTCGGCGTCGGCGCCGTTCAGTGACGGGCGGTGGCTGCTGTCGCACAACGGCCTCGTCGACCGCGCCGTACTGCCCGCATCGGCGGCGGCGGAGTCGACCAACGACAGTGCGCTGCTGGCCGCACTCATCTTCGACCGAGGCCTCGATGCGCTGGGTGACACAGTCACCGAGGTCGCCGCATCCGATCCTAATGCCAGGCTGAACATATTGGCGGGCAACGGATCCGAGTTGCGGGCCACCACCTGGGGCGACACCTTGTTCGTGCTCCGTCGCGACGACGGCGTCGTGCTGGCAAGTGAACCGTTCGACGATGACAGTGGCTGGCGCGAAGTTCCGGACCGTCATCTCGTCTCCGTCTCTGACTCCCGCGTGGAAACGACCGCGCTGAAAGGATCGGCATGACGCTGTCGCTGTCGAACCATCTCGCCGCCGACTCCGCGGCCCAGGCACTGCGCCGCGATGTGCGGCTTGGCCTGGCCGTCACGCCGAAGTCGTTGCCGCCCAAGTGGTTTTACGACGCGGTCGGTAGTGACCTGTTCGACCAGATCACCCGGTTGCCGGAGTACTATCCGACACGGGCGGAGGCGGAGATCCTCCGCGACCGCGCGGGTGAGATCGCTGCCGCGTCCGGCGCCGACACGTTGGTCGAGCTGGGCAGTGGCACGTCGGAGAAGACCCGGCTGCTGCTGAGTGCACTGCGCGACGCCGGGTCGCTGCGCCGGTTCGTTCCGTTCGACGTCGACGCGACAATGCTGCAGTCCGCGAGCGCGGCCATCCTCGACGAGTACCCCGGCATCGAAATCGACGCCGTGTGCGGCGATTTCGAGGAACATCTGGACAAGATCCCCCGCACCGGCCGTCGGCTCGTGGTGTTCCTCGGCTCCACGATCGGCAATCTGACGGCTGCGCCGCGCGCCGACTTCCTCTCGACGCTGGCGGAGACGCTGGGCCGGGGCGACACTCTCCTGCTGGGCACGGACTTGGTCAAAGACACCGGCCGGCTGGTCCGCGCCTATGACGACAGCGCCGGCGTGACCGCGCAGTTCAACCGCAACGTACTCGCGGTCGTGAACCGTGAGCTGGGCGCCGACTTCGATCTGGCCGCCTTCGAACACGTCGCTCGGTGGAACGCCGACGAGGAGCGCATCGAGATGTGGCTGCGGGCCCGCTCGGCGCAGCGGGTGCGGGTCGCGGCGCTGGACCTCACCGTCGAGTTCGCGGCCGGCGAGGAGATGCTCACCGAAGTGTCGTGCAAGTTCCGTCCGGCCGGGGTGGCCGACGAGTTGGCCGCCGCGGGCCTTCGGCGCACGCACTGGTGGACCGACGAGGCGGCCGACTTCGGGCTGTCGCTTTCCGCCAGATGACCACCCTCGCCGACCGGTGGCGGGTGGCGCGGCCGAAGGTCGCGGGGCTGCATCTGGACAGCGGCGCCTGCTCGCGCCAAAGTTTCGCGGTCATCGACGCCACCGCCGCGCACGCCCGCCACGAGGCCGAGGTGGGCGGCTACGTCGCCGCGCGGGCAGCGGCACCCGTCGTCGACGCGGGCCGCGCCGCCGTCGCCGCCTTGTGCGGGATGACGGCGTCCGACGTGGTGTACACCACCGGTGCCAACAACTCGTTGGATCTGCTGCTGAGCAGCTGGACCGGTCCACGCACCGTGGCCTGCCTGCCGGGCGAGTACGGACCCAACCTGGCGGTGATGGCGGCCAACGGCTTCGACGTGCGCGCGCTGCCCGTCGACGCTCTCGGGCGAGTGACGGTGGTCGAAGCCGCCGCAACGCTCGCTGCGGACCCACCGGGACTGGTGCACCTGACCGCGCTGGCAAGCCACCGCGGCATCGTGCAGCCGGGTCGCGAGCTTGCCGGAGCGTGCCGCAGCCTCGGCGTCCCGATCGTGATCGACGCCGCGCAGGCGTTCGGGCACATCGACTGCGCGGTCGGCGCCGACGCGGTGTACTCGTCGTCGCGAAAGTGGATCGCAGGCCCTCGCGGCGTCGGCATGCTCGCGATCCGACCTGCGCTGGCCGAGCGGCTCCGGCCGCGGCTGCCACCGCCGCAGTGGAACCTGCCGTCGACGGTGCTGGAGCGCCTGGAAGCGGGTGAGGCGAATCTCGGCGCGCGCATCGGGCTTTCGGTCGCGCTCGGCGAGCACCTGGCCGCGGGTCCACAGAACATCCGCGCCGGGCTGGCGGAGCTGGGCCGCACGACCCGCGCCACCCTGGCCGACATCGACGGTTGGCGGGTGGTCGAGCCCGTCGACGAGCCGACCTCGATCACCACGCTGGCACCGACGGCCGGTGCGGACCCGCAACGGGTGCGGGAGTGGCTCGTCGCCGAGCGAGGCATCGTCACCACCTACGCCGAGACGCAACGCGCGCCGTTCGAGATGACCGCGCCGGTCCTGCGGGTATCGCCGCATGTCGACACCACGCCCGAGGACCTCGCCGTCTTCGCCGCCGCGCTGGTGGACGCCACCGCGAACGTGTGACCCGGCCCACTTCTGGTTATTCCTGCAGCACGACACGAAGGGGCGACCATGACCGAGCACGCCGACACCGAGCGCGACGACAAACCCCGACCGGTCAAGCGCGACCGCACGCATTGGCTCTACATCCTGGTCATCATCGGCGTGGTCGCGGGCATCGTCGTCGGTCTGCTGGCACCCGATACCGCGAAATCCCTTGGCGTGCTGGGCGAGCTTTTCGTCAAGTTGATCAAGATGATGATCATCCCGGTCATCTTCTGCACCGTCGTGATCGGCATCGGCAAGCTCAAGGCGACGGCGGTCGGCAAGGTCGGCGGACTGGCGCTGGCTTACTTCCTCGCGATGTCCACGGTCGCACTGGCCATCGGCCTGGTCGTCGGGAACCTCATCAGCCCGGGCACCGGCCTCGACATCCCGGCCGATCCCGGCAAGGGCGCCGCGCTGGCCGGTGAGGCCGCCTCAGAAGGCGGCCCGATGGACTTCATCTCCAACATCATTCCGACAACGCTGTTCTCGGCTCTGACGGCAGGCAACGTGCTGCAGGCGCTGTTCGTGGCGCTGCTGGTCGGCTTCGCCATTCAAACGATGGGTGCCTCGGGCGTACCGCTGCTGCGCGGTGTCGAGTTGTTGCAGAAGCTGGTGTTCCGGGTCCTGATCGGGGTGCTCTGGGTCGCGCCGATAGGCGCGTTCGGTGCGATCGCGGAGGTGGTCGGCGCAACCGGGTTCGACGCGGTGATCCAGCTTGGTGTGCTGATGTTGGCGTTCTACCTCACCTGCATCATCTTCGTGTTCGGCGTGCTCGGCTCGCTGCTCTGGATGGTCACCAGGGTGTCGATCTTCAAGCTGGTGCGCTATCTGGCCCGCGAGTACCTGTTGATCGTGGCCACCTCGTCGTCGGAATCCGCACTGCCGCGACTGATCGCCAAGATGGAGCATGCGGGTGTCGAGCCGGCCACCGTGGGAATCGTTGTGCCGACCGGATATTCGTTCAACTTGGACGGCACGGCGATCTACCTGACGATGGCGTCGTTGTTCATTGCCGACGCGATGGGCAACCCGATGTCGATCCCCGAGCAGCTGGGTCTGCTCGCCTTCATGATCATCGCCTCCAAGGGGGCCGCAGGGGTGAGCGGCGCGGGTCTGGCGACGCTGGCCGCCGGCCTGCAGAGCCACCGCCCGGAGCTTCTCGACGGCGTCGGGATCATCGTCGGTATCGACCGGTTCATGTCCGAGGCGCGCGCGGTCACGAACTTCAGCGGCAATGCAGTGGCCACCGTGCTGGTGGGAACGTGGACCAATTCCATGAACGGCGACCGGATGAAACACGTGCTCGACGGCGACATCCCGTTCGACGAGCGAACGATGATCGACGACGACAGCGGTACGGCCGACGAGTCGACCGCCGAGCCAGGGTCTACGAAAACCGTTGCCGCTCAATGACACCGGTTACCAGCGTGGCGCGATAGTCCTCGAACGCGATCGGATCGACCTCACCCGCCGACGGCCCAGGTGTGTGCCGGTTCGTTGGTGTGCATCCGCTCGCAGTACTGACGCAGCATCTCGGCCAGCGCCGCCGGCCGGGACAACCCACGTTCCTGAAGCGCCCGCACCGTTCCCACCTGCCAGACGGAGCCGTTGCGCCCGCTTTTCGCACGGCCCTCGATGACACCGAGATAGCGCTCGGACACCTCGTCGGACACTCCCCAGCTGCGAAGGCCCGCACGCGCCATCGGCAGCAGTTGACGGAGCACGAGTTCGTCGGGTGTGACCTCGCCGAGGCCGGGCCAGTAGAGCCGGGCATCCATGCCGTGCTGAGCTGCTTCCAGGAAATTCTGGTGTGCCGCAGCGAAACTCATCTTCGTCCACAGCGGGCGGTCGTCGTCGGACAGGGTGCGCAGCACGCCGTAGTAGAACGCCGAGTTCGCCATCATGTCGACGACCGTCGGACCCGCGGGCAGCACCCGGTTCTCCACGCGCAGGTGGGGTCTGCCATCGACGACGTCGTACACCGGCCGGTTCCACCGATAGATGGTGCCGTTGTGCAGCCGCAACTCGGGCAGTCTCGGCGTGCGACCGTCGGCCAGCTCGGCGACGGGGTCCTCCTCGGAAACCTCGGGCAGCAGCGACGGAAAGTAGCGCACGTTCTCCTCGAACAGATCGAAGATCGACGTGATCCACCGTTCACCGAACCAGACCCGCGGTCGCACGCCCTGCGCCTTGAGTTCGTCGGGGCGGGTGTCGGTGGCCTGGGCGAACAGTTCGATTCGCGTCTCGGCCCACAGTTGGTGCCCGAAGAAGTACGGCGAGTTGGCGCCCAGCGCCAGCTGCGGGCCGGCGATCACCTGCGCCGCATTCCAGTTCTTCGCGAAGTCCTCTGGCGACACCTGCAGGTGCAATTGCATACTGGTGCAGGCGGATTCGGGTGCGATGGACCCGGTTTGCAGACTGAGCCGCTCCGGTCCGGCGATGTCGATCTGGATGTCCTCGCCCCTGGCGATGAAAATCGAGTCGTTGAGGGCCTGGTAGCGGGTGGACTCGCTCATCCAGTCGCCCGAGAGGTGTTCTGGCATCAGCGTCGGCAGGATCCCGATCATCACGATGTGGGAGCCACTCGAGTTCGCCTTCGCCTCCGCGGCGTTGAGGCTGCCGCGCACATCGGCTTCCAACTCCAGTGCCGACCGGCCCGGCAACGGCCGCGGCGGGACGTTGAACTCGATGTTGTAGGCACCGAGTTCGGTTTGGTATGCGGGGTCTGCGATGGATGCCAGCACCTCGGAATTGCGCATCGCGGGTTGATACTCGGCGTCGACGAGGTTGCACTCGATCTCCATGCCGGTCAGGGGACGCTCGAACTCGAAACTGGACCGGGTCAGCATCGTCTCGAACACGTCGAGGCACAGTTGGACCTTGCGCCGGTATTCGCGGCGGTGCGCGCGGCTGAACTCGGTCTGCTTCACCTCTTCGCCCACAAGCCGATGCAACAGGCTCGGTGACGCGCGCGCAAGCAAACGGTGCATAAAACGCTGTGCGGCGGGTAGCCCCGGGCGATGGAAGTCTCGGTCACCTTCGTCGGCAACGCCACCACGTTGATCTCGGGAGGTGGGGTGACGCTTCTGACCGACCCGAACTTTCTGCACCGGGGCCAACATGCCTACCTCGGCTACGGGCTGGTGTCCAAGCGCCTGCGGGACCCCGCGATCGACATCGATGCGCTGCCACCCTTGGATGCCGTCGTGCTCTCGCACATGCACGGCGACCACTGGGACCGCCGGGCCACCACCGAACTCGACCATGGGTTGCCGGTGCTCACCACGCCGCATGCGGCAAAGCGGCTCGCGCGCCGCGGGTTCGGGTCCGCGCTCGCCCTGTCGACGTGGCAGACCCACAAGGTGGTCAAGGGTGAGACGGTCGTGACCGTGACGGCACTGCCGGGCAGGCACGCCCCCGCTCCCGTGCACCGCATGCTGCCGCCGGTGATGGGCAGCATGCTGGAGTTCTCCTCCGGCGAGCGCACGCGCCGTATCTACGTCTCCGGCGACACGCTGCTGGTCGACGAGCTCAACGAGATTCCGGTGCGGTTCGACGCCGTCGACGTCGGCGTGCTTCATCTGGGCGGTACCCGGCTGCCCGCAGGCCGGCGGTTGCCGTTCGGCCTGACGGTCACCATGGACGCCAAGCAGGGCGCCGACGCGGTCGAACTGCTCAACCTACCCAGGATGATCCCGGTGCACTTCGACGACTACAGGGTTTTCGCATCGCCGCTTTCGGAGTTCGTCGACGAGATGAAACGGCGCGGTATGGCCGACCGCGTGATCGAGCTGGAGCGAGGATCCTCGGTGAGCATCTGACGTGGTGCCCTGCCGCCGGGCCCGCCACGGTCACCACTCGGACTGAGCCCGGCGACCCGCGACGGCGACCTGCGGGCCGATCAGGCCGCCGCGCAGTTCGATGTCGATCGACGGGTCGGCGTGTGCGGCGAGCGCACGCAGGGCCGACGGGCTGTAGGTGCGCAGCGAGCTGATCACGCCGTCGTGCACGAACGGCACCCACGGAGCGAAGGGCAGCATGCTCGCCAGACGCGCGACGTGCAGCAGTGACGGCGGCCGGGGCAGATCGATGATCAGCAGCTTGGTGGCCGCCCTGGTGCCCTCGGCAAGCACACGCGACGCCAGCCGCGGTGTCAGGTGGTGAAACGACAACGCGAACACCGCCAGGTCGAAGTGACCGTCGGGCGCGTCGATGGCCGTCGCGTCCATTTCGCGCACGGCCGCGCGGGGGTGCGCGCCGAGGTCGCCGGCGGCGATCGCCCGCACCGATACGGCCTCCACGTCGGTGACCGTGAGCTGGGCGGTGGGATGCCACTCGAGCAGCAAGCGCGACAGGGCGCCGTGGCCGGCGCCCAGTTCGAGGATCCGCGGATCGGGCACGTCGGCGACCTCGTCGAGAACGATGCGCGCGAACTTCTCGGTGCTGCCGAACGCCTTTCCGGTCCACTCGAGCGCGCGGATCACGCTGCGCTTCTTGCCTTCGTCGACGTCGTCGCGATCGAGGTACTCCAGGCGATCGGTCTCCAGTCGCCGGTCGATGCATGATGCGTCGGGTCCGCCGCGGGGCATGCGGTCAATGTCGAGGATCTGGCCGGGCATGTAGACCATGATGGACGACTGGAAAGCTCAGGAGGGGAGCAGGTAGGTGGCAGACAATCGCGAATTCGTGGCGGCGATCGACCAGGGCACCACCAGCACCCGCGCCATGATCTTCGACCACGACGGCGTGGAAGTGGGCCGTCATCAGCTCGAACACGAGCAGATCCTGCCGCGGGCCGGCTGGGTCGAACACAATCCGGTCGAGATCACCGAACGCACCGCTTCGGTGCTGACCTCAGCGCTGAACAAGACCAAGCTGTCCGCCGGTGACCTTGCCGCACTTGGCATCACGAACCAGCGGGAGACCTCGCTGGTGTGGAACAAGAACACCGGCCGTCCGTACCACAATGCGATCGTCTGGCAGGACACCCGCACCGACCGCATCGCCTCGGCACTCGACCGCGACGGCCGCGGCGATGTGATCAGGCGAAAAGCCGGCCTGCCGCCTGCGACCTATTTCGCCGGCGGCAAAGTGCAGTGGATCCTCGACAACGTCGACGGTGTGCGCGCCGACGCCGAGAAGGGCGACGCGATCTTCGGCACCGCGGACTCGTGGGTGCTGTGGAATCTGACCGGCGGCTCTCGCGGCGGTGTGCACGTCACCGACGTCACCAACGCCAGCCGCACGATGCTGATGGACCTCGAGACGCTGGACTGGGACGACGAACTACTGTCGTTCTTCGACATACCGCGCCAGATGCTGCCCGAGATCAAGCCGTCGTCATACCCGCAGTCCTACGGCGTCACCCGCGACGACGGACCGCTCGGCGGGGAGGTTCCGCTGACCGGAATCCTCGGCGACCAGCAGGCCGCGATGGTCGGCCAGGTGTGCCTGGCCGCCGGCGAGGCCAAGAACACCTACGGCACCGGCAACTTCCTGCTGCTCAACACCGGCGAGAAGATCGTGCGCTCCGAGAACGGGCTGCTGACCACGGTGTGCTACCAGTTCGCGTCGGACGACGGAACAGCGGCCAAACCTGTTTACGCGCTTGAGGGTTCGATCGCGGTCACCGGCTCGGCGGTGCAGTGGCTGCGTGACCAGTTGGGCATTATCAGCGGCGCGTCGCAGAGCGAGTCGCTGGCCCGGCAGGTCGAAGACAACGGCGGGGTGTACTTCGTGCCGGCCTTCTCGGGCCTGTTCGCGCCGTACTGGCGTAGCGATGCCCGCGGCGCGATCGTCGGCCTGTCGCGGTTCAACACCAACGCCCATGTGGCTCGGGCGACTCTGGAGGCGATCTGCTATCAGAGCCGCGACGTCGTCGACGCGATGGAAGCCGACTCGGGGGTGCACATGGAGGTGCTCAAGGTCGACGGCGGCATCACCGCCAACGACCTGTGCATGCAGATCCAGGCCGACGTCCTCGGCGTCGACGTGGTCAAGCCGGTTGTCGCCGAGACCACCGCGCTGGGCGCCGCGTATGCCGCCGGCCTTGCCGTCGGCTTCTGGGAGAACGAGGACGACCTGCGGTCGAACTGGCAGGAGGACAGGCGCTGGAGCCCGAACTGGAGCGAGGATCAGCGCGCCGCCGGCTACGCGGGTTGGCAGAAGGCGGTGCAGCGCACCCTCGATTGGGTCGACGTCGAGTGATTTCGGCGCGCTAATCGACGCTGAGCGTACGTTGGCGCGCCGAATTCACCGATCAGGCGGCGGCGTCGTCGAGTTCGCGTTTGGTGTCGCTGTCGAGCTCGATGTCGGCGACGGCGGTGTTCTCCTCCAGATGCTTGACCGACGACGTGCCCGGGATCAACAGCACATTCGGCGCCACCGAAAGAGTCCACGCCAGCGCGATCTGCGCAGGCGTGCGCCCCAGTTTCTCCGCTTCGCGCTTGACCGCGGGATGGCCGAGCACGGGATTGTCCGCGGTGAAGGCCGAGCCGAGCGGAAAGAACGGCACGAATGCGATGTCGTTGGCGATGCAAGTGTCCAGCACCGGCGCCGATGCCCGGTCGACGAGGTTGTAGGCGTTCTGTACGCAGACGATCTCGGTGCGGTCCATGGCGATCTGCAAGTGCTCTCCGACGATGTTGCTCAAGCCGATTCCGCCGATCAGCCCCTCGTCGCGCGCCTTGATCATCGCGTCGAGCTGACGGTCGAACAGTTGCCGGTTCACCGCCGCGGGCGCGTTGGGCTCGCTGTTCTCGTCGTGCACGCGCAGGTTGACCGCGGCCAGGTGATCGGTGTCGAGGGTGCGGAGATTCTCTTCGATGCTCGCCCGGAGATCGTCGGGCTCCGCGGCAGGCAGCCACGCGCCGGTGTCGTCTCGGCGGGCACCGACCTTGCTCACCAGTGCCAGGTCCGCCGGGTACGGGTGCAGGGCCTCGCGGATGAGCTCGTTGGACACGTTCGGCCCGTAGAACTGCGCGGTGTCGATGTGGTTGATCCCCAACTCGATCGCGCGGCGAAGCACTGCCAGCGCCTGCTCGTGGTCGCGGGGCGGGCCGAAAACGCCGGGGCCGGGCAATTGCATGGCGCCGAATCCGACGCGGCCGACACGAAAAGAGCCCAGCGGGAAGGTTTGCATATCGAAGGCTTACACCATTGCCGCCGGGCTTATTCCGATCAGTTGACTACTCGGTCTCCCCGAGGATGTTGTACACCTCGCGGCGGGCATTGTTGACGATGCCGGCGATGCGCTCCTGCTGCTCCTCGGTGGCGGCGTGCGCGGACTGCGCCACCGCTGCCATCAACTGGCTGAGTGCGGCATGAAGGCTGACCTGGCCGGGTTCCTGATCCTTCCAGCCCTCGGCGATCTCGTCCCACGGCGGTGTCTCGATCTTCTCGGCGGCGGCACGGCCCTCGTCGGTCAACTCGAAAAGCCGCTTGCTGCCTTCGCTTTCGGCCGCGACGAGCAGGCCCTCGTCGACGAGCAGCTGAAGGGTCGGGTAGACCGAGCCCGGGCTGGGGCGCCACAGGCCGCCGCTGCGTTCGGAGATCTCCTGGATCATCTCGTAGCCGTGCATCGCCCGGTCGGACAGCAGAACCATGATGGCGGCTCGGACGTCGCCGCGCTTACCCCGCCTGCCTCCGCCGCGACGGCCGCGCGGGCCGCCTGCGAACGGGAAGCCGCCGCGAGGGTCGAAGCCGCCGCGACCGGGACCGAACCCGAAGCCGGGCGGGAAGCCGGGGCCGAACGGGCCATGCCGGTCGGCGCCGTGCTCACGGAGTTGATCGCGGAACTCGCGGCGCGCCTGCCGCCGCTGCTCGTGAAGCGCGCGTCGTTGTTGCGGGCCGAAGCCGAAGCCGCTTCCGAACCCTCCGGGAGTTGGTGTGAATGGGTCGTGCATGGGGAAAGTCCTTACTCCGCCGGGAAACGCCGTGTGCGCTTCCGATAGGTCAACGATATATCGGAAACTATCGTGATGCAACGCTTGTCGGCAACTGGCGCCTCAGGCCGGGTGCGCGGCCGAGGCTCGGTGAGTGTTCGGGCTGACGCCGTACGCCCGCTTGAAGGCGCTGCTCAACGCGAACGGGGTGGCGTAGCCGACCTGCCTGGCCACCGCGGCGATCGTGGCCGGGCTTGACCGCAGTAAGTCCGCCGCCAGCGCGAGGCGCCAGCCGGTCAAGAAGGCGATCGGCGGCTCACCGACGAGCTCGGTGAACCGACGCGCGAACACCGCGCGCGAAGAGCCCACGGCCGCAGCCAGATTCGCGACCGTCCAGGCGTGGGCGGGATTGTTGTAGATCAACCGCAGGGCTTGCCCTACCACGGGGTCGTGTTCTGCGTGCCACCACGGAGGGGCGTTCTCCTCGCGGTCGAACCAGTTGCGCAACACCGCGATCAACAGCACGTCGAGCAGCCGGTCGAGGTAGGCCTCCTGGCCGGGGCCGTCGAGAACCGCTTCGGCGGCCAGCAGGCCGATCAGCGGTGTCTCCCAGTCATGTGCACGCAGCACCACCACGCTCGGCAGCGCGTCGAGCAGCCGGGCACTGACCTCGCTGTGGCCCTCGTAGGCGCAGATGATCGACCGATCCGAGCCGTCGGCGCTGTTGCCCCACGTCCGAATCCCGAGTGACATCTCGAATCGGAGGTCCGCGCCGGACAGGTCGGTGCACCGCTGGCCGGGCTGGATGACGACCGTCGGGGCGGTCGTCGGGTCGGCGGCGAACAGGTAGTGCTGCGTGCCTTTGGTGAGGGCGACGTCGCCGGCCTTTAGCCGGACCATCCCGCTGTCGTCGCCGACCACGGTCGCGGTGCCGTGCGTTTGGCAGATCAGCGTCAGCGCCGCTTCGTCCTGAATGCGCATCGACCACGGCGGGTCGAGCATCAACCGCAACACGAACGCGCCGCGCGCGCGAACCCCGTCGAGCAGTCCGACCACGGCGTCCACCCCCGGGAGCCTAACGCCCGCCGGCCTACCGCCGCCGGTATGCGGCGAGGAAAACGTCGACGCCGGACCGGGCATAGCCGGTCACGTCGAGGTCGTCGCGCACCGGTTGCGAGCCGGCGAAAAGCGCCTGGTCGATCGGCCTGCCCACGACGAGGAACGCGAAATGCTCTGCGGCCAGCGCAGGTTCGGGAGCGGTGAGCACTCCTTGTCGGTGCAGTGCCCCGAACGCGTCGGCGAGGGCCGCAAGTGTGCGCACCGGCGCGTGTTCGTAATAGAGCCGCGCCAACTCCGGCAGCCGGTTGGCCTCGCCGATCACCAGGCGCCGTAGTTGGACCACGGGATCGGCCAACACCGCGTGCAGGTAATCGCCGGCCAGGGCGACCAAGTCGGCGTCGATGTCGGCGCTGTCGGGCAACGCTGCGATCCGCTCCCGGATGCCACCGGCCGCGGTGTCCAGCGCGTCGGTGACGATGGCGAACAGCAGTTCGCGCTTCTCGCCGAAATGCTTGTACACGGTCTGCTTCGACACGGCAGCCGTCGCAGCCACCTGGTCCATGCTCGTGCCCTGGTAGCCGTGACTCAGAAACAGCTGCTGACCGGCCGACAGGATCGTCTGCCTCTTGCGGGCCGAGCGCCCGGACAGCGTGGCATCGGTCATGTCGGCATTCCTCCGCTTGCGAGAGTACTAGACAGTCTAGTTCGATTCGATTATGGTACTGAACCGTCTAGTTCCGTATCGGAAGTGAGAACGCGTGACCACTGCGACGACATGCCCGCCGCTTGCCGACCGCATCACCAAGTCGTTGCTGGGCTACGGCGTGCTCGCCGGGCCCCTCTACGTCGTCTCCGTAGCGGCGCAAGCGGCGTTTCGTGAGGGCTTCGACCCGACGCGCCATGCCGCCAGCCAACTGGCCAACGGCGATTTCGGCTGGATCCAGGTCGCGACCTTCCTGATCAGCGGCGCGATGACGGTCGCCGCCGCCGTGGGCATGCGGCGCGCCCTCGGCGCCGGGCGGGCATCGGCTTGGGCTTCCGCGCTGATCGGCCTCTACGGCGCCGGCCTGGTGATTGCGGGGCTGGTTCGGGCCGACCCGTCCGACGGGTTCCCGCCGGGCACGCCCCCGGGGATGTCGGATCCCACGTGGCACGGGTTGGTTCACTTCGCGGTCGCCGGAGTCGCGTTCAGCTGCCTGGTCGCGGGTTGTCTCGTCGTCGCCGGACAGTTTTCCCGCAATCGCGAGGGCGGCTGGGCCTGGTTCTCCCGGGTCACCGCGGCCCTGTTCGCGGCCACGTTCATCTACATGGCATCCGGTACCGGAGGCGCAGCCGCGATCCTGTCGTTCACCGCGGCGGTCGTCTTGGTCTGGGCGTGGTTGGCCGCGGTGTCGGTGAAGCTCTACCGGGCCGTGGGCCACCCGTAGACGAACGCGTATGCGGTCGGGACGGTCAGCGATGGATCGTCTCGGCGTGCGGCGGTTGACTCCTGAGCATGACCATGAGCCCCAACGTCATCCTCACCTCGATCGCCGCGATCTCCAGTGCGGCGGCCGGCGGCATGATGTTCGTCTTCTCGACGTTCGTGATGCGCGGGCTCGACCGCACCGGTCCGGTCACCGCGATCACCGCGATGCGCGGCATCAACGCCGATGCGAACACCAACGCGCCGTTCCTGTTGGCGTACTTCGCGGCGGCGCTGCTGGCGGTGGCACTCGGTGTGGTGGCGGCCGTTCAGATTCAGAGACCGGGCAGCGGCTGGCTGTTGGCCGGCGCCGTCTTCGGAGTGCTCGGCGCGCTCGTGACGATCGCGTTCAACGTGCCGCTCAACGACCATCTCGGCACCGTCGATGTGGCGGGACCCGACGCCGCAGGCGAGTGGCAGGCGTACCTCTCGACATGGACGGCCTGGAACCACGTCCGCACCGTGACCGCCATCATCGCGCCGGTGCTGATGCTGATCGGGCTGCGGCAGCGCTGACCGGTCAGCTCGGCGGCGCGAAGCCGCTTCCGTCGCCCGGTGCGGGCGGTGGTGGCGTCCACTGCTGGGGCGGCCCCCACGGCGGCGGCGACCCGCCCCGGGGCACTGCCCGCAGGCGTTCCAGCTCCCGCTGGTGCCTCTCTGCCAGCACAGCCGCGAGAACGTATTGCGGGGGAGTGCCCATCGGTGGCGGCGGTGAAATTCTCGAGACGATGTCACCGGCGATGCGGTATGCCATCTCGGTTCGCGTGCGCTCATCCAATTGCGTTGCGCGAGAAAGGAATTGACGTGCCAACTCGGCTTGGCCGGGACCCAGCCCCGATAGTTGCAGTGTCGACGCCCACCAGGCCAGCGCCGGCGGCATCGCAGGGGGCGGGGCGAGCTTGGGGCCCCGTTCGGTGATCACCACGGTGCCTGCGAACACGTCCCCGAGCCGTTTGCCCTTCGCCGACACCATGCTGCAGATCACGGCCGGACCGCCGAAGAACATCCAGATCTCGACCAATGAGGCCAGCGCGCGAAAAAGAGCCTGGCGGAACCGTTCCGGGCCCCCGTCGTCGGAAACCACGCGCAGGCCGAGCGCCATCTTGCCCAGCGTCCTGCCGCGCGTCGCACTCTCGAACACCACCGGATAGCCGATCAGCGTCAGCACAGTGAAGATGACGAGCACCGATCCCGACAGCGCGGGGTCGAGATCGCTCAGCGTCGACGCCCACAGCAACACGCTCGCGACGTAGCCGACGAAGATCACCGCGATGTCGATCAGCGCGGACAGGGCCCGGACGGGCAGCTGGGCGATCTGCACGTCGAGCACGACGGCGTCGCCGGTCACCACCTGTTCTGCCGGTCCGACCATGACGACCCACGCTACTAGGATTCGGCAGGTGGATGTCGACGCGTTCGTCCTCGCCCATCGCCCGACGTGGGACCGGCTCGAGGCACTGGTGAAACGGCGTCGGCGGCTGACCGGTGCCGAGGTCGACGAACTGGTCGAGCTCTACCAGCGCGTCTCGACACATCTTTCGATGGTGCGGACGGCTTCGCGCGATTCGGTGCTGGTGGGCCGGTTGTCGTCGCTGGTGGCTCGGGCCCGTTCGGCGGTCACCGGTGCGCATGCACCGCTGTGGAGCGAGTTCGTCCGGTTCGCGACGGTGTCGTTTCCGGTCGCCGCCTACCGGTCGTGGCGGTGGTGGGCCGCCACCGCCCTGGTGTTCTTCGCCGTCACGGTGGTCATCGCGATGTGGGTGGCAGGCAACCCAGAGGTGCAGGCTGCGGTCGGAACACCCTCGGAGATCGAGCATTTGGTGAACCACGACGTCGCCGACTATTACAGCGAGAACCCCGCGGCATCCTTCGCGCTGCAGGTGTGGACGAACAACTCGTTAGTGGCCGCCCAGTGCATCGCATTCGCACTGCTTCTCGGCATACCGATTCCGTGGGTGCTGTTTCAGAACGCAGCCAATCTCGGGCTCATTGCCGGCTTGATGTTCACCGCCGGAAAGGGCCACATCATGCTCGGCCTCCTCGCCCCGCACGGGCCGCTCGAGCTGACCGCGGTGTTCCTGGCGGGTGCGGTCGGCATGCGGCTCGGGTGGACGGCGATCTCACCCGGCAACCGTCCCCGCGGGCAGGTCCTTGCCGAACAGGGCAGAGCGGTGGTGTCCGTCGCGGTGGGCCTGGTCGTCGTGCTGTTGGTCTCGGGACTGATCGAGGCCCTCGTCACCCCTTCACCGCTCCCGACTTTCGTGCGCATCGCCATCGGGGTGCTCGCCGAAATCGGATTCCTCTCCTACGTGATCCACTTCGGCCGCAAAGCGGTTGCGGCCGGCGAGACCGGCGATCTCGACGACGCACCTGACGTCGTGCCGACGGGCTGAGCCTCGAGACTAGAGCCGGCCGGTGGCCTTCATCGCCAGGTAGTGGTCGGCAAGAGCTGGAGCCAGATCTTCCGGGGCCGCGTCCACGACGTCGACGCCGTGGCGCCGCAACCGCGACGCGATCGTGCGACGGTCGTTGCGGGCCCGTTCGGCGGCTGCGGCGTCGTAAACCTGTGCGGCGTCGGCCCGGCCCGCGGCCAGCTGTTCGACCCGGGGATCGGCGACCGCGGCCAGCAGCACCTGATGCCGCATCGACAGTTGCGGCAGCACCGTCATCAGACCCTCGTCGAGCGCCGACGCGTTCAGGTCGGTCATCAACACGACCAGCGCACGCCTGCGGACGCGGCGCTGCACGGCCGACACGATCGCGGTGGCATCCGACTCGACCAAGGCGGGCTCCAGCGGCGCCATCGCATTGACCAGCCGGGCGAGCAGTTCGGTACGGGCACAGTTGAACACACCCGCGCGGCTGACCCGGTCGTGAGCCAGGAAGTCCACGTGGTCGCCGGCGCGGGACGCCAACGCGGCCAGCAGAAGTGCGGCGTCCATCGACCAGTCCAGGCGCGGCCAGCCACCCGGGTCGGCTCTGGTGGGGTCGACGCCGACCCGGCCTGCCGACGTGCGACCGGTGTCGAGCACGATCACCACCCGGCGGTCGCGCTCCGGACGCCAGGTGCGCACCACGACGTCGGCGCGGCGTGCGGTGGCCCGCCAGTCGATGGAACGGACGTCATCACCGATGACATACTCACGCAGCGAATCGAATTCGGTGCCCTGGCCGCGGATCAGCACAGGGACCGCACCGTCGAGCTCGCGGAGTTTCGCCAGCCGCGACGGCAGATGCTTACGGGACAGAAACGGCGGCAGAATCCGGATCTGCCCACCCAGCCGGTGTGAGCTCTGCCTGCCCGCGATGCCCAGCGGCCCGAGCGCGCGGACGGTGACCATGGCCGAGCGCTGGTCACCACGGCGCACCGGTTGCAGCCAGGTCGTCACCCGAGCATGCGCCCCCGCGGCCAGGTCGAGTGCATGCGCGCGGGGCGCAGCTCGCGCGCTCGGCGGCCAGGCGTCGCGAAGCAGGCCCCGCACCCGGCGGCGGCCCGCGTTCTCAATCGCGAGCTCGGCGGCGACCTGCTGACCCAGCCGTGCGGCGGTGTCTCCGGACCGGGTGAGGCGAAGCGCGCGGGTATCGCCCGCGAGGCGGACATCCACCACGACTGCGAGCGCCAAGGCCGCGAGCAGCGCGACGAATGCCGTTGCGGGCCATGGCGACAGTGCAATCGGCAGGGCGCAGATCAACGCCAGCAGTCCGGCCCGGCCGGTGAGGATCACTATCGGGGGACCGGGACGGTGGCCAGGATGCCGTCGAGCACGCCGTCGGGGTTGGCCCCCTCGAGTTCGGCCTCCGGCCGAAGCGCCACCCGGTGCCGCAGTGTCGGCCGCGCCATCGCCTTGACGTCGTCGGGGGTGACGTAGTTTCGCCCGGACAGCCACGCCCACGACCGCGCGGTGGCCAAGAGCGCGGTCGCGCCACGGGGTGAGACACCAAGCTGTAGCGACGGCGAATGCCTTGTGGCACCGGCGATGTCGACGATATAGCCGAGTACTTCGTCGGCCACCAGTACCTCGCGCACTGCCGCGCGACCTGCAGCCAGCTCGGCCGCGCCTGCGACGGGTTGCACGGCGGACAGATCCCGCGGGTCGAATCCGCGGGCATGCCGGTCGAGGATCGCCATCTCCTGATCACGCGGCGGCAGTGGAACATTGAGCTTCAGCAGGAACCGGTCCAGCTGGGCTTCCGGGAGCTGATAGGTGCCCTCGTACTCGATCGGGTTCTGCGTGGCGGCGACGATGAAGGGGTCGGGCAGAGGTCGCGGATCGCCCTCGACGCTGACCTGACGTTCCTCCATCGCCTCGAGCAGCGCCGCCTGCGTCTTCGGCGGTGTCCTGTTGATCTCGTCGGCAAGCAGCAGATTGGTGAAGACCGGACCGGCGTGGAACTCGAATTCGGCGGTGCGAGCGTCGTACACCAGCGAGCCGGTGACGTCGCCCGGCATCAGGTCGGGGGTGAACTGCACTCGCTTGAAGTCCAGTTGCAGAGCCGCGGCGAGCGTGCGCACCAGCAGCGTCTTGGCGACGCCGGGCACACCCTCCAGCAGCACATGGCCCCGGCACAGCAGCGCTATCACCAGGCCACTGACGACGGCATCCTGGCCGACGACCACCTTGGCGATCTCGTTCCGCAACGCCAGCAACGCGTTTCGCGCCGAATCGGAGGTCGCCGGCATGGCGGCTCCTGCGCTCTGGCCGCTTGTCGGGGCTTCTGACTGAGTCACGACTGTGCGAGCCGCCTTTCGATGTCGTCGAGCATGTTGGCAAGGTTTACCAGGTCGGTATCGGTCGACGGCGGCGGCCCGTAGAGCGCATGCCCGACCGCCCCGTCGTCTCGGCCGCAACGCTCGGCGACAGCACCCACGATCGCCGCGTGGTCGGCATCGGGACCCAGGCCGAGGCGTGGCGTTATCCGTTGCAGTGTTGCAGCGCGCAATGCGTCAGCGGCCCGGTCACCGGCACGGTGCGACCGGTAGAGCCGCCCGCGCCCCTCGACGGTTTCTGATGCGCGCACGACCACCGGCAGGTGCTCGGCCACCAGCGGACCCAGACGTCGACCCTTCCACAGCGCAAGCAACAGCACGACGAGGCACAGCTGCACGACGAGCCATCTGACGTTGTCCGGCACCAGGTCGGAAAGCTTTGTCGCGCCCGATGATTCACCCTCGGTGCGCTTCGGGGCGTACCAGATCAGCCGTGGCTGCGGCCCCGCGAGGTTCATCGCCAATGCGGCGTTACCCTGCTTGAGCAGGCCGGAGTTGGTCATGAAGTCGGCGGTGCCGACGACCGTCACGGTGCGGCCGGTGTCGCGGTAGCGGACGACCGCGCCGCCATAGCACCGAGTCACCGGCACGTCGCCGGATGCTTCGAAGGCCTCGCTCGCATCGAATTGCGCGTCACCCGCACGCTTGGCCTCGCGCAGCGTGCAGTCCGGATCCCCACCGGCGCTGCCCGCCGCGTCCCGCCGAATTTCGGGCGCCAGGATCTCCCTGGTTCTCGACACCGGCTCCACAACGAGCCGGTCACCGGGCAGTGCCGCCAGCCGCTGCAGCACGTCGTCGTCGACGAGGTGAGGTGTCTGCACCGTCAGCACCAGTGAGTTCGGTGTGGCCGCGCGCTCGACCTCGGCGACGTCGTCGGCGACGACGACGTCGACGCCGCGTTCGCCGAGCAGTGTGACAAGGGCATGGGCACCCTCGGAAGATGTTGCGGCCGGGTCCATTCGGCCGCCGGGCCGCGGCGCCGTCAGGACGACACTGGCCGTGGCGACGGCCGAGACGAGCACAAGCGCCGCGATCAGCCACCGACCGGTCCGCCAGCGTTGCCGCACGGTGGGCGTAACCGCCGTGTCCATGTTCGTCATCGCAGCGCTGCCCAGGTGTCGGCGGGAACGGAAGCAGGGAGTGCGCCGTGTGCGGGCCTGCCGCGGGAGCTCAGTCGGTCGTCGAGGTCGGCGATCATCCGGTAACCGGGCTCGGTTCCGGGCCGTGCACCGTAACTGACATCGTTGAAGATGTCTGCCGCGGCCGTCAATTGGGCCCGCAGATCCGGCGCTGTCGCGGCGGCGTCCCTGGCGAGCTCGGATGCGGTCCGGCCAGGCACGGCGTCGAGCACGCCGTCCTGCTCCAGCTGGCGGGCGACGGCTCGCAGCCGGTGACGGATCGCTGCAGACCAATTGCGCTCGGCAGCAGCGCGTTCCGCGGCGGCGCGGTGCTGAGCAGCCGTCGACTCCCGCGAGTCGAACAGGGCATGCTCTGCGCCGCGGTTGGTGCGCATCGTCCGGCGCGCGATCCGCACGGCGACCACGACGGCGACCGCGAGGATGATGAGCAGCACGGTGATGGTGAACCAACCGCCGGGTATCGACGACCCCTCCCGGGCGATGCGGTAGAGCAGGTCTTGCAGCCACTCGGTGAACCGCTCGGTCAGAGATGCCTTGGGATAGATGGGTTTTGCCAGCTCACGCTGGGCCGCTTCATGGGCGGCGTCTCGGTCGATGTCGACTGCGGGCACGTCAGTGCTGCCGGGTGAGCCAAAGATGGTCGGTCGAATCGGGTGCTGCACCAGGGGCCCAGCTCGCCGCACCCGTCTGCAGCACGAGGTCGAAGGCCTCGGCGCGGATTCGCCGATCGGTGTAGAGCAGCACCACCGCGCCCGCACTGAACGGTGCCGTGACTATCTGGCCGACAGCGCCGCCGATCGCGACGAGGACGAGCGCGATCAGAATCGTGGCGGTGGACTCCGAGCTCAGCAACAGAAGCTGGCCGGTGAGGCTGAACGGTATCGATACCGCCGCCGCGACGACGCCTGCGACGAGAGTGGCCAGCGCCCGGATGCCCAGCACCCGCCAGAAGTCGCCCGTCACGAGTTTCACCGACCGCTTGATCGCAGCGAAGACGCCGAGGCGCTCCAATACGATCAGCGGCGGAGCGAAAGAGAGCACCGTCCACAGGTAGACGAGCAGCGCGAGCAACCCCAGTCCCAGCGGAATGGCGAGGACAAAAGCGGCGGCGCCGCTCAGCGAAGCGACGACGGCGATGACGAACACCACGACGAAGACGGGCACAGCGATCGCGAGGAGCCATAACAGGGTGAAGCCGAACAGGGGCAGCAGCCGTCCGCGGACCCGTTGCCATGCCTCCCCGATGCCGATGCTCGTGCCGAACACCGCCCGGCCGACGATCACGGTCAGCATGCCGCTCAGCAGGATCGACGACAACAGGGTGGTGATGGTGGCGGCGATGCTGGACGCCGACGAGCCCAACGCCGCGGCGGTCGAGGCCTCTTCGCCGCGCAGCGACCCGAGTTCCCCCATCGCGGCCAGCGGCCCGACCTGCAGCCCCAGGCCGATCAGCTGCGCGATCACCACGACGATCGTCGTCAGCCCCAGCGTCGCCCTGGGGTTGGTGCGGATATAGGAGAAAGCGCCGTTGAGGATGTCGGTCAGCGTCAGCGGGCGCAGCGGGATCACGCCCGGCCTGATCGCCTGCGGCATCGGCGGATAGCCCTGGTAGCCGTTGGGTGGGTATGGCTGATATCCGGGCGCGGGATAGCTGGGATACCAGGGCGGCGGATAACCGGCCGGCGGGTATCCGGGGTTACTCATGGCAACCATCCTGTCGATCACCGGCACGATTGACAATGTGGCCTGCGGCGCGCCCGGATGCCGCGGATGCCGGCGCTACAGTGGCCGCATGGCCGAACTCAAGGACAGGCTGCGTGCAGACCTGACTGCGGCGATGAAGTCGCAGGACCGCTTGCGCACGGCGACGCTGCGGATGTTGCTGTCGGCGATCCAGACCGAAGAGGTGTCCGGCAAGGAATCGCGCGAACTCTCCGACGGCGACGTGCTCAAGGTGCTGGCAAGGGAGTCGAAGAAGCGCGGTGAGGCGGCGGAGATCTATACCCAGAACGGGCGCGGGGAACTGGCGGCCAACGAGCACGCCGAGGCCCGCATCATCGACGACTATCTGCCCACTCCACTGACCGAAGCAGAAGTGGCCGACGTGGTCGACACCGCCATCGCCGCGGTCAGCGAAGAGAACGGGGCGGCCCCCGGCATGAAGCAGTTGGGCCAGGTGATGAAGGCCGCGACTGCGATCGCCGCAGGCAAGGCCGACGGGGCGCGTCTCTCGGCGGCGGTCAAGGCGCGGTTGTAGTCGTTTCACCCTCGGACGCCCGGGTAACCAGGTGCCATGACGCGTTTTGGCTACACCCTGATGACCGAACAGAGCGGACCCAAAGAGCTTGTCCGTTACGCCGTTTCGGCTGAGCACGCGGGCTTCGACTTCGAAGTGTCCAGTGACCACTATTTCCCGTGGCTGTCGTCGCAGGGCCACGCGCCCTATGCGTGGACCGTCCTCGGCGCGGTGGCCCACGCGACCGAGCGGGTGGAGCTGATGACCTATGTCACCTGCCCGACGCTGCGGTACCACCCCGCGGTCGTCGCCCAGAAGGCGGCCACGTTGCAGATCCTCGCCGACGGCCGATTCACCCTCGGCCTCGGCAGCGGGGAGAACCTCAACGAGCACGTTGTCGGGAAGCGGTGGCCGACGGTGACGCGGCGCCACGAGATGCTGCGAGAGGCGATCCAGATCATCCGCGAGCTGTGGACGGGCGACCTGGTCGACTGGAAGGGCGAGCATTTCGAGGTCGATTCGGCCCGCATCTGGGATGTTCCGGAGACGCCCGTGCCCATCGCGGCGGCGGTGTCGGGAGATCGTTCGGTTGAGACGTTCGCGCCGCTGGCCGACCATTTGATCGCCGTCGAGCCCAACAAGGATCTCGTGGACTCCTGGCACGATGCGCGTCGCGGCACCGGCTTGCCGGGTGATGTCCGGGTGATCGGTCAGATCCCGATCTGCTGGGATCCCGACCGCGACGCCGCGGTAGCGCGTGCGCACGATCAGTTCCGCTGGTTCGCCGGCGGCTGGGCGGTGAACTCCGACCTTCCCACCACCGCCGGATTCGACGGCGCCACACAGTTCGTCAGGCCCGAAGACGTCGCGGAGTCGATTCCGTGCGGGCCGGACCTGGACGGCATCGTCGACGCCGTCCGCGAGTACTGGGAAGCCGGCTTCACCGACGTCGCGCTCGTGCAAGTGGGCGATGAGGCGCAGGATTTGTTCCTCAAGGAGGCGGCGGGGCCGCTGCTGGAGAAACTGCGAAGCGCGTCTGCCTGATTGCCTTGACAAGTCGTTTGGCCCCTTCAACCCCGGGTACCCCGGCCCGATCTGTCAGACATCGATAGCCCGGAGGAGCCAATGTTCGTACACAACAAAGACCTTCAATTCGAGGTTCGCGTCAATCAGCCCGACCCGCGGTTCGCAACGTTGCTGCAGGAACAGTTCGGCGGTGCGAACGGCGAATTGAAGGCCGCTATGCAGTACTTCACGCAGGCGTTCGTCCTGCGCGACAAGAACCCGAAGATGTATGACCTCTTCATGGACATCGCGACCGAGGAATTCAGCCACCTGGAGATGGTCGGATCGATGATCACGATGCTGCTCGACGGCCTCAACGACGACCTGAAGATGGCCAACGAGCGGTGTGACTGGATGCCCGCGGTCGCCTCTCGCCACGGCCGTGACGACATCATCCACAGCGTCGCGGTGAACCCGCTTTACTTCGCGCTGAGCGGCGGCGGTCCAGACGTCAAGGACTCGGCCGGCGTGCCGTGGCAGGGCACCTTTGTCAACGCCAACGGGGATCCGACCGTCGACCTGCGAAGCAATCTGGCCGCCGAGTCTCGCGCGAAGATCGTCTACGAATACCTCAAGCAGTTCACCGACGATCCGGGAGTGCAGGACACCCTGACGTTTTTGATGACGCGGGAAGTGACGCACTATCAGCAGTTCACCGCGGCGCTCAACGAGTTGCCGGTGAACTTCCCCGCCGGACAGCTCGCAGGCGACGATCGCTTCCAGAACGTGGCCTTCAACATGTCGAACGGCGAGGGTTCGGTGCGTGGCCCGTGGAACGAGGGTCAGGGACCGTGGCCCGAGGGCATGGAGTGGGAATACGTGGAGAACCCGCAGGAGGAATGGCTCGGCGGCGAGAAGCGGAAGAACAAGGGCGAGGAGAAAAGCCCGGACGGTCAACCCGCCGTGCACAGCGAGAAGCCGTTCACGCACGAGCAGCGTACGCCCACAACGTAACTCGGCTACAACAGAAAGGCCGGCGCAATGGCGCCGGCCTTTTGCTTGCTCGGCCTATTTCACCTGAGGGTCCGGCGGGTTCTTCTCGTCGCGGCCACTGACCATGTCACGGGCGTGGTCGAGGATCGCCGCGCCGGTGCCCATCGTCTTCTGCACCATCGCATTGGGCGGAGTGTCCGGATGCGGTCGGGTCGGCGCGACTTTCTTTGCCACTTCCAGCCTTGCGCCGATCGTCTGCCGTTCCTCGGGGCTGACCGCGGCTTCGAACACCGGCCAGACGACCTCTTGTTCGTAGAGAATGTGTTCACGGCCCAGCTTGACGAACTCCTGCAGGGCGTCGTGGTAGTCGGCTTCGCCCGGTTTGCCGTCCTCGAGCCGCTGCAGAAGCTTCTTGCCGGCCTGCTCCTGGGCGATGGCTTCCTCGGCGAGTTCGTCCCCGTTGTCCAGCGCGTTGCGCACCGCAGGCCAGAAGAACTGCTCTTCGATGGCCTCGTGCTGGGATTCGGCGATTATCAGATTGGTCACCATGGTCGCCAAACCGCTTTCCTGGGCGCCCGAGCCCGAGGGTGCGCCGTCGAGCACCTCGAGCATGCCCAGCACGCTTTTGTGGTCCTCTCGAAGGAACGTCAAAGCGTCCATAGATCTGCCTTTCGCCGGAGTGTGAGGGTCCGCTGCACATACCCTCGGCGGTGCGGTTGAAACGGGGCTTTCGCGGGTAGCTCCCCGGGGACGAAGGAGAGTTGCGATGACGCGCGGCAAGGGAATCTACGACGACGAGAGCGCCGACGAGCCGAAGGGTGGACGGCCGGGGCCGACCGACGAGGGCAACGACGGCGGCATGGCGACCAGGGAGAACGCGCCCGACGTCGCCGAGGGCGGTGAAGAACCCGACCGCCTGACTATTCGGCGTCGCGGCCTTCCCGACTGCCCCGGTAGGCGGCCCGCCGGATCCTCGTCAGCCACTGCGGAAGCAACTGCACCGCTGGGTCGCTGTGCACTGTGGGATCGAACGCGACATCGGTGCGGTCGGGGGTGAGGGTGTGCAGGGTCAACCGGGCAAGCGGCAGGAAGTCACCGGTCCCCGCCGCCTGTTCGATGTCGAATTCAACTCCGGTGGAACGGATTCGGCTGCAGATGCTGTCGAGCGCCAGTCCTGGCGTTTCGATCTCGGTGGCGAGTTGGGCCCGCACCCACCAAACACCGTCATCGAAGCGCAGCGGCATCAAGCTGGAGAAGGTGGTGCCAGACCATTTCGTGACCGGCGCAAGCAGTAGCCGCCCCGCGACGGTGGAGGCCAGCAGCACATCCCACGGTGACGGCGCATCGGCCTGCGGCGGCATGCGCCATGCCAGCCCGGCGACATCGGGCAGCGCGCCGGGCAGCCCGACGCCCTTCGACACGCGGCCGATGACGTCTCCGGAACGCATCGGCAGGCCTTCGCCGGGCGGTGCGAGCCGGTCGAGGGTGCCTTCGGCGAGCACGCCGACCGGGTGGAACAGTCTTCGGCTGCGCGCTGCCGCACCCAACCGGGTCGGGAGTGCGGTGATGTCAGAGAACTCCACAGTTTCTGATGTGCCCACCCGCGAGCTGAGCAAACCCGACCCGCTGGTTTAACAAGGTCGATACGGGGCATTAATTCAAGGCTTGACCACTGACGACCACGCTCGAAGGGCCACCGTTGACCACTGCCTACACCGACTGGGATGCGCCGGTCGTCGCCGAGGGCGTCTACGCGCCGCAGGAAGACTCTCAACTGCTGATCGACGTCATGGACAAAACGGGCCTGGCGCGCGGGCGCCGAGTGGCCGACCTGTGTACGGGCAGCGGTGTCGTCGCGCTCGCCGCGGCCGCGCAGGGGGCATCGGAGGTGACCGCGTTCGACATCTGTCCCCGCGCGGTACATCGTGCCCGCCAACAGGTTCGGACGATGGGTCTCGACGTGGCGGTGCACCGTGGGTCCTGGGCGCGCGCGACGGAGTTCGGTCCGTTCGACCTGGTGGTCTGCAATCCGCCATACGTCCCCTACGACCCGAACGTCCCGGGCCTCGATGTGTCGTCGCGTATCGGACCGTCGCGGGCGTGGGACGCCGGCTATGACGGGCGGTTGGTGCTCGACCCGCTGTGCGCGTCGATGCGCGACCTGCTCGCCGAGGGCGGCACCATGCTGCTCGTGCAGTCCGAGTTCGCGGAGCCCCGAAAGACGTTGGCAGGGTTGGCCAGCTGCGGCTTGGATGCCGAAATCCTTGCCTGGGAATGGATTCCGTTCGGCCCGGTGATGTCGGCGCGGGCCCAGTGGCTCGAAGACACCGGGCGGCTCGACCCGGGCAGGCGCGAAGAGGAACTGGTCGTGATCAGAGCGGACAAGGCATGAGCAGCGCCGAAGCCCGCGTCGTGCGGGTGGTTCCGTCCGGGCCGGTGATGGTCCAAGGGCCGGTGCGCATCGAGATGCCCGACGGCACTGTCGTGGAGTCCGATCGGTTCATGGTGGCGATCTGCGCGTGCCGCCGCTCGAAAACGTATCCGTTGTGCGACACCAGCCACCGCAGGCGCCAGCGCACCGAGACGCCCTCAGCTCAACGGCCTGCGTAACGACGACTGGCCCTGTGCCCAACACCGCATCAGGTGTGCGGCCAGTTTCTCCTCCACCAGATCCCGAGCCCTGATCCCGAAGACCACGTCGCGATCGAGGTTCGGCTCGGCCGCTACCAGGTCGCCCACCACATCGACGCGCACCACCTGTTCGTGCACCGCGTCGGCTTCGACATGCTCGGCGTAGAAGTGCACGCAGGGGCCAGGAGCACCCATCCGCTGCAGCGCGTCCACCAGCCGTCGAGAGCCGGGCGGCGAGGTGATCTCCGTCGATGCGAAGTGCCCGATGGCGGCGCCGCGTAGGTCTCGGTGCAGCCCGAACATCGACATCAGGTTGACCACTGCGAGCGACTCGGCGGGCACCGCGTCGAGATAGCCGAGATAGCTCGCATCGAGCCCGGCGGCGTCCAACAGGTCGGCGAACAGCTGTTGATGAAGGTGGGCGCCACGGCCACCGCCGTACTCGTCGTATTCGATCGCCACGAATGAGGCCTTGGCCTGCCCGGTCAACCGGGGAATCGCCCATGCGTGCGGGTCGCCCTCCTTGAGGTGGTAGAGCGAGCGGTGCACGAAATACTCCCGCATCTGCTCCCAGGTGCCCTCGTCACGCAGGTGATAGGACGGACCGGTGCCGTCGACGGGCTCGATGCACAAGGCATCCATCTCGGCATCGGCGGTCACGTCGGCTCCGATGTCGCCGACGTCGCTGCGGACCGCGTCCAGGAACACGTCCTCGAGCTGGCCGCGCAGCGCCAACAACACCGGGTTCCACTCCCACCGGGGATCGACGCCGGCGAACCCGCGGTAGTGCAGTTCGTAGCAGACGTACAGCGCCAGCTGAAGATCGAGGCCGTACGGGTCGGCGTCGCCGACCGGCAACGCAACGGGGCTGAAAGACCGCTGCGGTGGGCGACAGGTCAACAGGTCAAGGACCGTCGACGACAACGGCCCCGTCGCCCAGGGCAGCGCGGGGTCGAGCTTGGGTGATGCCAGCGTCACGCAGCAGTTGATTCCCGCCGCCGATATCGGCCAAACCCGACGGTGCCGATTGTTCGTTCGCCCGCAGCGCAAACGGCGCCGACGCGCTGGGGCGAGTGTTCATGCGGTGGGTCTCGCGCGCAAGGACGTAGACCAGGATCCGGGTGACGGGCTCGGTGGCTCCCAGCCAGCGCACCGACATCATCGCCACGGCCAACATCAGCGCACCGGCCAGCGCGAACAGCTCGCCCGCGGCGAAGCGGTGCGCGTGGGGCTGCAGCACCAGGATCACGCCGGCGAATCCGATTGCGGCGCCGATCCAGGTCGCCCTGGCGACCGGCCGGCGCGAGACGAGCCAGGCGATCAACGGCATCCACAGCGGCGCGCTGTAGGTCAGCAGCGTCGCATTGGCCAGCGGAATCTGCTTGATCGCCACGAACAGCGCGTACCAGCAGGCCGTCCCCGTGACAGCGCGCAGGAAGTGCAGACCGACCTTGTCCGTCCGCAACAGCGGCCATCCGCCCCGCGCGACCACCGGCGCCATGAACGCCAGACAGAGCAGGTTCTGAAAAAGCAGGAGCACTCCGGTCGAGGTGTACTGCCCCGACACCTTGGCCAGGGTGCCCACCAGCGCCACACAGAAGAACGCAGCCGTAGTGAGAGCCGCCCCAAGAATGAGGTTCTCCGGCCTGTGACCTGTTCCGGTGCCAGCCATGTCTTCTCTGTCGGGGTGGCGGGCGGTCACCGCTGGTCCGGGACGGTCGCGGGGTAGGCGTGTACGAGTGCGGACGACAGCTTCGGGACTGCGTGCGTCATGGCGTGCTCGGCGTCGTGGGCGATGCGATGCGCGTCGGTGAGGCTAGTGGTGGGGTCGATGTCGAGTTCGGCGTCGGCGTGGAGGCGGTGGCCGATCCAGCGCATCTTCACGCTGCGGACTCCGGTGACGCCGGGTTCGGCGGCCATCGCGGCCTCGGCGGTGTCGACGAGGGCGGGGTCCACGCCGTCCATGAGGCGGCGGAAGATGTCGCGCACGGCGGTGCGTAGCACAGCGAGGATGGCCACGGTGATGAGCAGTCCGATGAGGGGGTCGGCCAGGGGGAAGCCCATGGCGACTCCAGCCGCTCCGAAGAGCACGGCCAGTGAGGTGAATCCGTCTGTGCGGGCGTGTAATCCGTCGGCGATCAGGGCGGCTGAGCCGATGCGACGCCCGACGCGGATGCGATAGATGGCGACGAGTTCGTTGCCGATGAACCCGACCAGTCCGGCGGCGGCGACCCAGCCGACATGCTCGATGGGGAAGGGGTTGACCAGGCGGCGGATTGATTCGATTCCGGCAATGATTGCCGACAGGGTGATCATCGCGATCACGAACAGTCCCGCGATGTCTTCGGCACGACCGAAGCCGTAGGTGTAGCGCCGAGTGGCGGCTTTGGTGCCGAGCGCGAACGCGACCCACAACGGGATGGCGGTCAGTGCATCGGAGAAGTTGTGGATGGTGTCGGCCAGTAGTGCCACCGACCCTGAGATCAGGACGATCACCAACTGGACAATCGAGGTGGCGCCGAGGGCGAGCAGACTGATCTTGACCGCACGGATGCCGGCGGCACTGGACTCCAGTGCACCGTCGATGCTGTCGGACGCGTCGTGGCTGTGCGGGGCGAATACCTCCCGTAGCGCGGCACCGACCTTGCCGCCACGCCGGACGTGGCTGTGACCGTGATGGTGCTGGCCAGCGTCGTGGGTCATGCTCGGCGTCCCTTCGTGCGGGCCGGGTTCGGCTTGGCGTTGACGTTGCCGGGGTGGAGTGCGGCGAATTCGGGGGCGTCGCGGTGATGGCCGGGCACACCTGTTCCGGCGTGTTCGGCGTTGAAGACGGCGTCGGTGACCAGTTGTCCGATGTGGTCGTTGTCGAGGCTGTAGAAGATGGTGGTGCCGTCGCGGCGGGTGCGGACCAACCGCGCCATCCGCAGCTTCGCCAGGTGCTGGGACACCGACGGGGCAGGCTTCCCGATATGTGTGGCCAAGTCATTCACCGACATCTCCCGGCTCACCAGCGCCCACAACACCTGCACGCGGGTGGCATCGGCCAGCATCCGGAATACCTCGACGACCAGGTCCACCTGATCATCGGGGAGTCGACGGCTACACGCTCCCTTATCTGCATACATACGCAGATAATAGGCCGGTGTGGAAGCCCGGTCGAACGTACGGTCGGAATCAGCGCAGTTGTGAAGCGTGAGCATGTGCCAGTGGAGGGTGGCGGCGGTGCGATGGTCGACGCAGCTTCTGGCTGGGGCGGCGATGGTCACCGTCGTGGGATGCACCACGTCGCCGCAGTCGACTGCGTTACCGCTCCGACAGGTGTCAGAGATGGCACTCAGCGGTGGTCCGGTTCGGTTCGACTACACCGCACTGGATGACGAGCGGGGTCGGCTCTTCATTGCGCACATGGGCGCGAGCGAACTCATCGATGTCGATGTGCGGGAGCACTCCGTGGTGCGGACACTGCCGAATCTCCCTGACGTACATGGGGTGATCGTCGTTCCGGACAAGCATCGGGTCTATGCGACCGCGACCGGTGACAACCGGTTGGTCGCCATCGACGAAGACTCCGGTCAAGTGGTGTTCCGCGCCCCGACCGGCACCTATCCCGACGGGCTGGCCTACGACCCGGTCAGGCGCACGGTGTGGACGACCAACGAGAGTGCGGGCACCGAAACGGTGATCGACGCCGAAACCGGCGCAGTACGCGCCACCGTTCCGCTGGGCGGTGAGGTGGGCAACGTCGTCTACGACCCGCCCACCGACCGGATGGTGGTCGCGGTGCAGGGCCGTGACGACCTCGCTGTGATCGATCCCGTCAGTTTCACGGTGACGGAACGGATTCCCACTCCTGGCTGCGACCATCCGCATGGTCAGGCTCTCGACCTGGCCGAGCAGGTCGTGTTCGTCGGTTGTGAAGCCAACGGCAAGCTGGTCACCGTTGACTTGGCCAACCGAAACGTCATTGATCATCACGGAGTGGGCGATACGCCCGACGTGCTGGTCTACGACGCTGGCGCTGACCGCGTTTACGTCGCTGCCGAAAGCGGCTGGGTCAGCATTTTCGATCATGACCATGGCCACCTGATGGAGCGCGGTTCGGCGCATCTGGCCGAAGGCGCGCACTCATTGGCTATCGACCCCACGACGCACCACGCCTTCATTCCGATCCCCAAGGATCACAACGGCTCCCCGGTGCTGCGCGAGTACGAACCCATCTGAGGTGCCCGCTGGACGGACCAATTGCGGACCGAGACAGAAAAAGACCCCGACCATATAACAGTCAGGGTCTCTCACCTGCAATGACGCGAGTCGGGGTGGCGGGATTCGAACCCACGACCTCTTCGTCCCGAACGAAGCTACCTGGGCGTTTGCAGCGTAAAGCTGCGTTGACTGCCGGAGAAACCGCAGTTCAGGAGCGTTGACTGTGTTGAGCGTCGGAAGCTGCAATTATTCTGCTGCGTACCCACTGCGTACCGGGACAGGATTTGAACCTGCGACCACTTGAACCCAAGTTTCAGAAGTTACGTCCGCGGGTGCATGTATCTGGGTGTTCGGTCTTCGGAGGCCACGACCTTTTGTGAACATCGGTGAATAATCGCATCCCCCCCGAAATGAGGCGGGGTGCTGTACGGCCATGCCAGTTCAGCGTGCATCCACGGACACCGAAATGGCGCTCTGGACCCGCAGAATCTGCTGCCATTGCGCGTGACCGCTATCCGGCCCGACCTGCTAGCGGGGCGGATTCCTCCACTGCCGGGTCTGACAGTCGATCTATGTCCCCGCCCGGCTCACCCGGCGCTAAGGACTCAGGGCGTGTAAAAGCTGGACCAGCTGGGCTTGGCGGTGGGTGTCGGTTTTGTTGAAGATGCGTTTCAGATGTGTGCGAACTGTTGTCACTGAGACCGACAACTCGTCCGAAATTTGCTTTGGGTCTGCGCCACGCATCATGCGCAAAGCAATGTCGTTTTCGGCTTTGGTGAGGCGGTAGAGCCGCCGCAACAGCGCTGCAGGCGGTTCGGGTCCCTCCTCTGGATCAATGATCAGAACCCACACCGCTGGCTGACGGAGTGGCTCATCGGCGTCTTGGCGGTGGGAGGGTAGGACGTGAATGACGTAGGGCCTTTTACCCGATGGCCGAGCGCAGGTGAGTGAATGGCCAGTGCGGACGGTGGACGGTTCGCTGGCAAGGGCATTCTGGATGGCGCAATGCAGCTCGTGTTCCGCGCGCGTGCTTGTTGCGGCGATACGTCCTGATCGCATGTAAAGCCCGTCTTCGGCGCGAAAGATCCCTTCGGCGGCCGAATTCAGGGTTATCACTTGTCGTTCGCCTGCGAGGATGATAAGTCCGTGCCGGATAAGCTCCAGCGCGCCCGCCATCTCGACGGTGTTGTTGGCCAGCGCCGCCAGTTCATCATATGTGTGGAACGCCTGTTGCAGGTGTGGGACCATCGCGCTCATCAGCTTCACCCGGTCCGGCGTATCGAACGACTCGGTCCGCCTCGGCGCCGCAACGATGAAATAGGTAGGTCTCGGCCCGCTCGTTAGCCGGACGAACAACCCGTCGTCGAGTTCGAGGGGACGCAGCCACTCTTCGTAGAATTCCGACCTTCGCAGAAGGGGCATCAACGCCGTCCCCGCCCGCACCGCACCGGCAGGACCCTGCTCCACGGCCGCGAGCGCGTGATCTAAACGATGGTAGAACGAGTGGTAGCTCTGGGCGATTCGCGGGGAAAGGCTCGAGTTATCGACGGACCAGGCCGCACAGTCGGACCTCAGCAGCCCGCTAGCGTTCGATCCATTGAACGTACGTTGAATCACTCGCATAGCCGATCCCCAGTGCTGGGGAGTGACCGCCGCGGCGTGGATGCTAGACACTAAGCGAGAAAACTCATCGACCGTGACCATCGCCTGATCCCCCGATTTGGCGAATTACATCCGCATAGCACGGATTCTTTGCTGTACTCGCGTAGACAATACCAAAACCTCATCCATATGGGTGACGTTTTGCCCAACCGAGGCTGCTTAAATCGGCAGATGTCGGGCCAAGCGCTCGGCGCCATCCCACCGTGTATCACACAGCCTGCTTTCCGGGTTGCATTGCCCTGGAGCCTGCTGTCCCGTCCGACGCATGGGGGACCCGGACAACCCAAGTAGTGGGGTAGTGGGGGAGCGATTTGAAGTAGTCCACTACTTACGCCATCCATGCTCGAGCGAGCAAGGATTCAATCGTCGGCCACTTGCGACAGGCTGACGAGCCAAATGAAGGGGGAGGAGACGTCAGCATCGACACGAGGGCCATCGCGTCCGGTCCGGGCAACAGCCCACTTAGTAAAGGAAGCACAACCAAGTGAGGAACAGCAAAATGGGTACAAATAAGTCAACAGACACCGTCCGGCGTGGTCGCGGGCGGATTGCCGGCGGAGTAGTTGTGGGCGCGCTGGCGTCGGGCGCGATAGCCATCGGAGCGTTGAGTTCGGCCGCGACGGCCAGCGCCAGCTGTTATTCAGCGAACGGCGTTACTTACTACGGCACCACAGGCGCCGGCGGCTGCACAACGTCGACCGGTGGCAACTACGCAACCGCGATAGGCACCAACACCACGGCCGCCGCCACCGGCGGTACCGGCAACACCGCCTATGCCAGCGGTACCAACTCCACCGCGATCGTCACTAACAGCACCAACAGCTCGGCCACTGCGTACAACGGCGGCACGGCCACGGTGGACAAAGCCATCAGCTCCTACGCCACCGCGAACGGCACCGGCGCCACGGCGACGACGACGGGAACGACGACGGGAACGACGACGTCGCCCGTTAGGAACGCCGGATCCGTGGCGGTGGGGAACGGCGCGAAGGCCCACAACAGCCAAAGCTATACCGTTAAGGTCAACAACGGTCCGTGATTCCCAATCGGGTCTCATGATCGTTATTGCACCGGCCAGGGGATGTGGGAGACTTCCCACGTCCCCTCGGCCCGGTCAAAGCTACCGGCCGCGAAGTAGCCCACCGCAGCTTCTTTGCTGGTCAGCTCGTTGCGCAAGCGTGCGGCCATGGCTGTCACTGAACCTGAGAACCGGCGCCATCCTGTCGGTGTGGTGCGGGTCCCGGATCAGACCTAGTGTCGCGTCGCCCGACGATCGCAGGCGTCGCGGGAGTGCCATCACCGCCCCCTTTCGGCAAGGTACGCGCGGACGTCGGCAAGATAAACCATCGTGTCGGCGATGATGCGCTGGCTCTCATCGCTGGCTGCGGTGCGCTGATTCACCGACACGACGGCGGCGCTGTCGTAGGCCGGCCATGGTCACTAGGCTGATTTCGACGATTTCGACGCCGCGGCGAATGACAATCGGGGGTGCGCCGACGCGCTCCGGTGCACGCCAGTCCTGCGCTCCGCGGGCGGCGAAGCCGATGCTGAGCGAAGCCATCAAGCCGTCGGCGAACTTGCGGCGCCAGCCTTCGACCTCAACGTCCGACCCGACCAGCCGGCCCTCGATGGCGAGCCCGAACTTCGAGATTCCCGAGCTGGTAATCACACCGGCGGGCGGCTCGTCACGGCGGTGGCCGACAAGGAGGGGGATGTTTTCCGGCAGCCGGGTAATCGACGCCTCGTCAAACCGTTCGGCGACGAGACGACCATCGGCTTCGACCAGGTACGCCGGTGAGTCAAACGGAACGGCAAGGCCTCTGAAGACCGTGCCGCCCGGCTCGACCTTCACGAATTGCCCTGTCATGGCGTCAATTTCGTCGGATGAGTCTGCAATGCGGTGGTTTCGTGGCCGTCGGCGGTGCGCATCCGCGCTGAACAGGGTCAGGCCGCCAGCGCGAATTTCGGCACGGGCAGCGGCGATTGCCCGGTGATAGCGGGCGCGGGCATCGTCCAGGCCGGTGTCACCGTCTTCGAGGAATGCCTCAAGCCACGGCTCGTCGACGAGAACCCCCCGGTCGGCGGGTGAAAGGCGTGCTGTGCTCATCGTTGATCACCCGCCATAAGGTCGGCGAGTGCGTTGCCGGAGACGGCGGGTCGGCCGCCGATGCGTTGCGCGCGCATCGCGCCAGATGCCTTCGTCGCGGCCTTGAGACGGTGGGTTTGTGGTTGGAGAACATGATCAGCGTGTGGTGGGCCAGAACTCCCACGGTCTTCCCGCATTCGCCGGCCCTTCAGGCGGTCGCCGCCGGTCAGATTTTTCACCGATTCGTCGTCGAGGTCCTCGGCCTGTTTGGTTTCCGAGGCCACCGCAAGGCGTTTGCGGAACAGGTCGGCGACGATGGTGGCGTGCTGCTCGAAGCGGCCGGCGACCATCAGCTTTTGTGCGGGCACGGTGGCGTAGGGCCGAGGACGTACTGAATGGCCCGTGGAACTTGACTTGCCGTTCCCGCCGTAGTCGACTCACCGTCTCGGTTGCACTCCGGTTGCCCGCGCATGCCCGTAGTTGCACGTAGTCGCGCACGTCGTCGTCGGGCTGCCAGCGCTCCACGCACGCCTCCCACAGCGTGCGGTGGCGTTGGATCGTAGGCGATGGCGCCTGTACGCGTCGTGGTCGGCGTCTCAAAGCCATATCGCCCGCACTACGGCGGCGACACGGCGTTATACCTGGGATAGTCGGGTAGCTCCGCATTGGGCTGATGTGGCCGTGGTGGATGTCAAGACGGCCGCGGTGCGAGCGTGGGTGTCGAAGATGGTCGCCGACGATGCCGGCGTGCCGACGATCGAGAACGCGTTCGGGCTGCTGCGCCAGGTACTCGGCGCCGCGGTGGAGGACCGCCGCATCCCCCGCAATCCCTGCGAAGGTGTGCGGCTGCCAAAGCGCAAGCACGCCGACCGCGGCTATCTGAGCCTCGTTCAGGTGGCGGCGCTGGCTGATGCCGTCGAGCGTCAGGGTGAGGTCGTCCGATTCCTGGCCTACACCGGTCTGCGCTGGGGTGAGATGGCGGCGCTGCGCGTGCAGGACTTCGACATGTTGCGGCGCCGGGTGAACGTGTCCCGGTCGGTAGCCGAGTCCGCTGGGCTGGTGTGGAGCACGCCGAAGACCTGGGAGCGCCGCTCGGTGCCGTTCCCGGCGGCGCTGGCCGACGAGGTCGCCGCGCTGATGGTCGGCAAGGGCCGCGACGAGTTGGTGTTCACCGACCATGCGGGGCGGGGTGCTGCGCGTCTCCAATTACCGGACGCGGGTCTTCGCGCCCGCGGTGACGCGCTGCCAGCGCGACGATGAGACGTTCCCGACGATCACTCCGCACGATCTGCGGCATACAGCCGCATCTCTGGCGGTCAGCGCCGGGGCCAATGTGAAGGCGGTCCAGCGGATGCTCGGACACGCCAAGGCGTCGATGACGCTCGACGTCTACGCCGACCTGTTCGACGAGGATTTGGACGGCGTCGCGAACCGATTGGACGCGGCGATCCGATCTGCTGCGTACCCACTGCGTACCGGCCGAACGCCCTAGCTACCAGCCACTGCTGTGACCTGCGCTTTCGCGGTCGGGGTGGCGGGATTCGAACCCACGACCTCTTCGTCCCGAACGAAGCGCGCTACCAAGCTGCGCCACACCCCGCGTGAAGCCACGACAGCGTATCGCACCCTGCACGCGCGCCGCCAAACCGATGTCGCGGCGGCAAAAGCACCGTCGCCGGACAAGATTTTGGCGACGCAGGTCACGCCACGCCGCGGGAAGAATCCGGATTGTCGGCGGCGTTATGCACAATGACGGCAGTTGGCCGCACGTTCATTCGAAGCGAGGCGCGACATGACAGGTTTGGGAGCCTCCATCTATGTGGGATTCTTCGCGCTGGCTGCGCTGTGGCTGTTTCTGACCTCCGACGGCCCTCTGACAAGGGACGCCGACGATCACGGACAGCGCCCGGACCGCTCGAACTCCACGAGCACACCGGCGGCCACGCCCGGATCGAGTCCCGCGCTGTCCAGCCACTCGTCACTGAAGTAGGTGTCGGTGTAACGGTCGCCGCTGTCGGCGATCAGCGTCACGATCGATCCGCTGCGCCGCTCGGCCACCATCTCGGCCAGCAGGTGAAAAGCTCCCCAGAGATTCGTCCCCGTCGACGGTCCGACCCGGCGGCCGAGTACCGCGCTGACGTGGCGCGCCGCGGCGATCGATGCCGCGTCGGGAACCGTCATCATGCGGTCGACCACGTCGGGCAGAAACGACGGCTCGACTCGCGGCCGGCCGATTCCCTCGATGCGGGACGACATTCCGGTGACGACGTCATCGCGCCCTTGGGCATACGCCGGGAAGAACGCCGAATTCTCCGGGTCGACGACGCACAACCGCGTCGCGTAGCGGCGGTAGCGGATGTAGCGGCCGATGGTCGCGCTCGTCCCGCCGGTGCCCGCGCCGACGACGACCCACTCCGGGATCGGATGCGCTTCCTGGCCCATCTGCAGGTAGATCGACTCGGCGATGTTGTTGTTGCCGCGCCAGTCCGTAGCCCGTTCGGCGTTGGTGAACTGATCCAGGTAATGCCCACCGGTCTCCTCGGCCAGCCGCTCGGCCTCGGCATACACCTGGGATGACTCGGCCACGAAATGGCAACGGCCGCCCTGTGATTCGATGAGCTTGATCTTCGACGCGCTCGTCGACGAGGGCATCACCGCGATGAACGGCAGGCCGAGCAGCGCCGCGAAGTACGCCTCGGACACCGCCGTCGAGCCAGACGAGGCCTCGATGACGGTGGTGTTCTCACCGATCCAGCCGTTGCACAACGCGTACAGGAACAGCGAGCGGGCCAGCCGGTGTTTGAGGCTGCCGGTGATGTGGGTCGACTCGTCCTTCAGATACAGCGCGACGTCGGCGCTTTCACACCACGCCGACGGCAGCGGGTAGCGCAGCAGATGGGTATCGGCGCTGCGCCTTGCGTCGGCCTCGATCAGCCGAACCGCATTGTCAACCCACTCGCGTGGCTGGCTGCGCGTCGCGCTCGAGGGCGCGCCGGTCACCGCACCGAGGCAGTCGGATGGGACTGACCCACCCGCGCCCCCGCGTCACGACCGCCGGTCGGCGCCGCCACCAGGGTCAACAGTGTCGCCTCGGGCCTGCAGCAGAACCGCAGCGGGGCGAACGGCGATGTGCCGATGCCGGCCGAGACGTGCAGCGCCATGGTGGCGCCCCAGCGTGACGCGCCCTTGGCCCGTGACCGGTCCAGGTCGCAGTTGGTGACGAGCGCACCGTAGAACGGCAGGCACAGCTGGCCGCCGTGGGTGTGGCCGGCCATCACCAGCTGGTAGCCGTCGGCGGCGAACCGGTCGAGGACGCGGGGCTCGGGCGAGTGCGTCACGCCCAGTCGCAGGTTCGCGGTCGGGTCGGCGGGGCCGGCGATGGTCTCGTAGCGGTCGCGCTTGAGGTGCGGGTCGTCCACGCCCGCTGCCGCGATCCGCAGTCCGGCCACCTCGAACTCGCGGCGGGTGTGGGTCATGTCGAGCCAGCCGCGCTCGGTGAAGGCGGCCCGCAGGTCCTGCCACGGCAGCGGCTGGCCGTAGGCCCGGTGCGTCGGCTTCGTCAGGTAGTTGGCCGGGTTCTTCAGCCGCGGGCCGAAGTAGTCGTTGCTTCCGAATACGAAAACCCCTGGCACTGATAGCAAGTCGCCAAGGGTCTGTACGACGGCGGGCACCGCTTTGGGATGAGCCAGGTTGTCGCCGGTGTTGACCACGAGATCGGGTTGCAGGCCGGCCAGCTCACGCAGCCAGGCCTGCTTGCGCCGTTGGTTGGGCCGCATGTGGATGTCGCTGATATGCAGCACCCGCAACGGCGTCGACCCCGGGGCCAGCACCGGCATGGTGATCTCGCGCGTCACGAACGCGTTGCGCTCGATGATCGACGCATAGCCGACCCCGGCCGCGAGCGAACCGGCGGCCACGGCAGCGGACTTCTTCAGTGTTGAAGCGGCGGGCATGCATGTCAGCCTACTGCCGACAGCCCTCTTACGGCGGTGGCGGCTCCGCAGGCGGTGGCGGCCCCAGTATCGGGACCGTGATCGGCGGCAGGCCCGGAATCTCCACCACCGTCGAGCCGGCAACCGGTGGCAATCCCGGGATCGAAGCCACCGGCGGAGGCGGCGGTGCCGGTGGGACGCCGTTGCTGATCTGGAGAGTGACGATCGAGCCAGGGACGGTCTGGCCCGACGGTGACGTCCCGACCACCGTGCCGTAGGAAGCGCCGCTGTTGACCGTGCTGACCTGGTCGGCCACCTGGAAGCCGGCCTCCTTCAGTCGCTGACGGGCCAGACTCTGGTCCATGCCCGAGACGCTGGGCACCTTCGAGCCGGGCGCGCCGTCGACGTAGCGCGGATCGGTCGGCGGCAATTTGACCTCGCCGAAGTTGTTGGCGATCGGCTTCATCGCGGTGAACCAGGTCCGTGCCGGTTCATTGCCGCCGAACAGGTCACCCGATCCGCATTGACGCAACGGAAACGAGCAGAGCTCGCCCGGCGAGGTCGAGTCGTCGTAGATGTAGTTGGCGGCTGCGAGCGTGTTGGTGAACCCCAGGAATGCCGACGAGCGATGCGCCTCGGTGGTGCCCGTCTTGCCGGACATCGGCAGGTTCCAGCCCACAGAACCGGCCGACCCTGCGGCTGTGCCACCCCCTTGGTCGTCCTTGCTCAACGCATTGGCCAGGGTGTTCGCCAGGCCCTCGGGGACCACCTGTTCGCATGTCTCGGTGGTGACCGACACCTCGTTGCCGCGACGGTCGAAGAGCTTGTCGATCGGATTCGGCGGACACCAGGTGCCGCCCGAGGCCAACGTGGCCGCCACGTTGGAGAATTCCAGCGCGTTGACCTCGATCGGGCCCAGGGTGAACGACCCGAGGTTCTGCCTCTTCACGAAGTCGGCGAGGCTTTCGTTGCTCTCGGGATCGTAGTCGCGCGCGGTGCCGGGCAGCGCATAGGACCGCAGACCGAGTTTGACCGCCATGTCCACCGTCCGCTGCACTCCGATCTGCGAGATGAGCTTGGCGAACGCGGTGTTCGGCGAGGTCGCGAGCGCGTCGGTGACGTTCATCGCGCCGCGATACCCGCCGGCGTTCTTCACGCACCAGGTCTCCTTGGGGCAGCCGGGGGTGTCGCTGCTGCCGAGGCCCTTCGCCTGGAACTGCCCGGGCACGTCCAACTGGGCGTTGATGCCCATGCCCATGTCCAAGGCGGCGGCGGTGGTGAAGATCTTGAACGTCGAACCCGCACCGTCGCCGACGAGTGAGAACGGTTGCGGCTGCATGGTTTCCCCGGCGTCGAGGTTGAGGCCGTACGTGCGGTTGCTGGCCATCGCCAGCACCGGATGGTTGTCCTTGCCGGGCTTGACCACGCTCATCACGCTGGCGACGCCGTCGAGGTCGGGGCTGGCGATGCCGTCGATCGACGACTTCACCGGCGCCTGGACGTCGGGGTCGAGCGTGGTCTGGATCAGGTACCCGCCCCGTGCCACCTGCTCCTTGCTGATGCCTGCGCGCGCCAGGTAGTCCAGCGCATAGTCGCAGAAGAAGGCTCGGTCGCCGGCCGCGATGCAGCCCCGCGGCAACTCCTGCGGCTGGGGCAGGATGCCCAGCGGCTGCTCCTTCGCCGCGCGCAACGCCTCGGCTTCCTGCGGGATGTTCTCGATCATCGTGTCGAGAACCAGGTTGCGGCGTTGCAGTGCGCCGTCGGGGTTGGTGTACGGGTTCAGCGTGCTAGTGGACTGCACCATGCCGGCCAGCAGGGCGGCCTGCTGCCAGTTCAGCTCGGAGGCGTTGATGCCGAAGTAGGTCTGTGCGGCGTCCTGGACGCCGAACGCGTTGTTGCCGAACGACACCAGGTTCAGATACCGCGTCAGTATCTCGGGCTTGGTGAACGTCTTGTCCAGCGTCAGGGCCATCCGTATCTCGCGAAGCTTGCGGGCCGGGGTGGTCTCGACGGCGGCGCGCTTCTCGGCGTCGGTCTGCGCGATCACGAGCAGCTGGTAGTTCTTCACATACTGTTGCTCGATGGTGGAGCCGCCGCGGGTGTCGATATTGCCCGACATGTAGCCCGACAGACCCGTGAGCGTGCCCTGCCAGTCGACGCCGTTGTGCTCGGCAAACCGTTTGTCCTCGATGGAGACGATGGCCAGCTTCATCGTGTTGGCGATCTGGTCGGTGGGTACCTCGAACCGGCGCTGCGAATAGAGCCAGGCGATCACGTTGCCCTTGGCGTCCACCATCGTCGACACCGCGGGCACCTCGCCCTCTACGAGCTGAGCCGAGCCGTTAGCAACCACATCGGAGGCCCGATTCGACATCAGACCGAAGCCCCCGACGACGGGAAACATCAATCCTGCGACCACGACGCTGGCCAACAGGCAACACCACGCCAGCTTGATGACCGTGACCGTCGCCGGCGGTCGGTTCGGCGGGCGCTCCGGCATGCCCTACAGAGTAACTACGTCGCCGCCACGTCTTCGCCTGGCAGCCAGATTGCCAGCGTAAATACGCTTACGCCGGACCCGACGGCGCGACCGCTCGACGAGTCTGGACGGTTGTCCCAAAAATGGGGCAAACAAAGAGTTGCGTAAATACCCTTTGACCACCTAGCTTGTACCTACAGTGCGATTCAGGTAACAAAGACCTGCGCAATGTGGCGTAGATCGCATCAGCGTTCTACACCGGAGGACTGAGCCGTCAAGTCACGGCGGCTGGACTTAAGGGGAAACGCTGGTGTCGATCACACGGCCAGTTGCGCGCAGGACTACCACTACCTCTCTTCCCAGCAGTTTGGTCCAAGGCGCGGAGGCCGAGGCCCGAATCGCGTGGGTGTCTCAGGCGCGCTGTCGACAGGCCGATCCCGACGAATTGTTCGTCCGCGGTGCGGCCCAGCGCAAAGCCGCAGTCATCTGCAGGCACTGCCCGGTGATCCTGGAATGCGGCGCCGACGCGCTCGACAACCGCGTCGAGTTCGGCGTCTGGGGCGGCATGACCGAGCGCCAGCGCCGCGCCCTGCTCAAGCAGCACCCCGAGGTGGTGTCCTGGGCGGACTTCTTCTCCTCCCAGCGCAAACACCGCAGCGCGGTCTGATCGCGCCTAGGCCGCGGGCGCCTCGCCGGTGATCTGATCGGCGATCGCGCGCAGCGCTTCCAGATCCGACACATCGAACGGCAGTGACGGCACGCCGACGATCGCCACGTGCGGGTTGGCGCCGGTGAATCTCGACAACAGCCGCACCTCGCGCTTGGCGGTGCCTGCCCGGTCCGCATGGATCCGCAGCACGGCCGCGGTGAGGGACTCGGGATCCTCGGTCGCCAGCACGTCGGCCGCCTCTGCGGCCTTGTCGGCGTGCAGCGACGACAGCGTCGGGTGGGTCCGGTTCAGTATCAGCCCGGCCAGCGGCATGTGTTCTTCGGAGAGCCGGTCGACGAAGAACGACGCCTCGCGCAGTGCGTCCGGCTCGGCAGCCGAGACCACGACGAACTGTGTGCCCCGCCGCTTCAGCAGCTCATAAGTGCGGTCGGCCTTCTCGCGGAACCCGCCGAACGTCGCGTCCAGAGACTGCACGAACGCCGCTGCGTCGGAGAGCATCTGCGAGCCGAGCACCGTCGACAGAGCCCGCATGGCAAGGCCCATCGCGCCCGACACCAATTTGCCGATACCGCGGCCGGGGCCGAGCAGCAGTTTCCACAGCCTGCTGTCCATGAAGCCGCCCAGACGTTTGGGCGCATCCAGAAAGTCGAGTGCGTTGCGCGACGGGGGCGTGTCCACGACCACGAGGTCCCACCGGTCCTCGGCCAGCAGCTGTCCGAGTTTCTCCATCGCCATGTACTCCTGGGTGCCCGCGAGCGAGGTGGCAACCGTCTGATAGAACTGGTTGTCCAGGATCGCTTGTGCGCGTTCGGATCCCGAGTACTGAACGACCATCTCGTCGAACGTGCGTCGCATGTCGAGCATCATCGCGTGCAGCTCCCCGGAGACCTCGGGGGCCAACGGAACGCGCTGCGGCGAGTTGCCCAGATCTTTGATACCCAACGCTTGCGCCAATCGTTTGGCGGGGTCGATGGTCAGCACCACGACCGTGCGTCCGTACTCGGCGGCCCGCAGCGCCATCGCCGCAGCGGTGGTCGTCTTGCCGACACCGCCTGCGCCGCAACAGACTACGACTCGGTTGGACGTGTCGGACAGTATCGACGCCAGATCGAGGGCAGGCGGTGTGGTACTCATCGGACCCCCTGTTGGGCGAGCGCTTCGGCCAGTTCGTAGAGGCTGCCGAGGTCGACGCCGTCGGGAATGGCCGGTAACTCCAGTCTGGGCACGTCCAGCTCATCGAGCAGTTCCGCGTTCTCGGCGCGCGCCCCGATCCGGGTGGCATGCTGGATCGACTCGGTGAGCAGGCCCGCGAAATCGCTGTCGGACAAGGTGATTCCGGCTTTGGTCAGATCACCTCGCACCGTATCGGCGTCGATATCACCCTCGGCGGCCTTGGCGAGCGCGTCGGGTGACAGAAAGGTGGGAATGTTGCGGTTGACGATAACGCTGCCGATGGGCAGGCCCAGGGCCCGAAGTTCGTCGATCGCTTCGAGCGTCTCCTGCATCGGGAGCGCCTCCAAAAGGGTAACCAGATGAATCGCGGTGAGTTCCGAGTGCAGAACCTTGACGACACTCTCGGCTTGCGAGTGCACCGGACCGCCCTTGGCCAGATCCGAGACCGCCTTGGTGACGTCGAGGAAGCGCGCGATACGACCCGTGGGCGGTGAGTCCACCACGATTTCGTCGTAGACGGGATGTTTGCCCTTTTCACCACGGGTAACGATCTCCCTGATCTTGCCCGTGAGCAGCACGTCCCGCAGGCCGGGCGCGATCGTCGTGGCGAATTCGACGGCGCCGATACGCCGCATCGCCCGACCGGCCAACCCGAGGTTGTAGAACATGTCGAGGTATTCGAGGAACGCCGCCTCGATGTCGATGGCCAGCGCGTTGACCGTCCCGCCACCGTCCGCGGTCGCGATCTTGACTTCCTCGTAGGGCAGCGGCGGAACGTCGAAGAGCTGCGCAATGCCTTGGCGCCCTTCGACTTCGACCAGCAACACCTTTCGACCGCCTGCGGCCAGCGCCAGCGCCAGCGAGGCGGCGATGGTCGACTTGCCGGTGCCGCCTTTGCCGGTGACGAAGTGCAGCCGCGCCTTGCTCAGGCGCGACGGCCAGCCGACCGGCTTATGGTCGTTCGGTTCGGTAGCCACTACTGCATGCTAACGAAGCCCTCGGGCCGGCCCGTAAGCTCAGCCACATGAGCGAACCGACCCGGTGGGAGTACGCGACGGTGCCCTTGTTGACGCATGCCACCAAACAGATCCTCGACCAGTGGGGCGAGGACGGCTGGGAACTGGTGTCGGTGCTGCCCGGACCCACCGGTGAGCAGCACGTCGCCTACCTGAAACGGCCGAAGTGACCGCCTGGTCCGCTCGCCTGACCGAACTGGGCATCGAACTGCCCGAGGTCGTCAAACCGCTGGCGGCGTACGTGCCCGCGGTCCGCGCAGGCAACCTCGTCTATACGGCAGGCCAGTTGCCGATGGTCACGGGTGAGCTCACGGTGACCGGCAAGGTCGGCTCGGACGTCACGCCGGAGGTGGGCAAGACGCTGGCCCGCGTCTGCGCGCTCAACGCACTGGCGGCCGTCGACTCGCTGGTGGGCATCGACGCCGTCGCCCGGGTGGTCAAGGTCGTCGGCTTCGTCGCGTCCGCTCCCGGCTTCAACGGTCAGCCCGGCGTCGTCAACGGCGCTTCGGACCTCTTCGGTGAGGTGTTCGGCGAGGCGGGTGCGCACGCGCGGTCGGCGGTCGGGGTGTCGGAGTTGCCGCTGAATGCGCCGGTGGAGGTCGAGCTGATCGTCGAGGTCGATGATCAGGCAGAGCTCGCGTGAGCGACGATCAGGCAGAGGTGAGGTGACGTCGGCCGTCGCACATCCGGCCTACGGCGTGTTGCGGCCGGTGACCGACACGGCGTCGGTTCTGCTGTGCAACAACCCCGGGTTGTTGACGTTGGACGGCACCAACACCTGGGTGCTGCGCGGCAAGGGCAGCGACGAGATGGTGATCGTCGATCCCGGTCCCGAGGACCACGAACACATCTCCAGGATCGCCGAGCTCGGCAAGATTCCGCTGGTTTTGATCAGCCACAAGCACGAAGACCACACCGGTGCCATCGACAAGATCGTCGAGCGCACCGGCGCGGTGGTGCGCGCGGTGGGCAGTGGATTCCTGCGTGGCCTCGGCGGCCCGCTGACCGATGGGGAGGTCATCGACGCCGCCGGGGTGCGGATCACGGTGATGGCGACGCCGGGACACACCGCCGACTCGTTGTCGTTCGTGCTCGACGACGCCGTGCTGACCGCTGACACGGTGCTCGGTCGGGGCACGACGGTGATCGACTCGGAGGACGGCGCCCTCGGCGACTACCTGCAGTCGCTGCGGCGCCTGCAGGGCCTGGGCGCCCGAACGGTACTGCCCGGCCACGGCCCCGATCTCGGCGATCTGCACGCCGTGACGGCGATGTACCTGGCGCACCGCGAAGAACGTCTGGAGCAGGTGCGCGCCGCGCTGCGCGAACTCGGTGACGACGCGACCGCACGGCAGGTCGTCGAGAACGTCTACACCGACGTCGACGAGAAGTTGTGGGACGTCGCCGAGTGGAGCGTGCAGGCCCAGCTGGACTACCTCCGCGCACAGTGATTTCGGCGTGCATAGTTGCGCTGACCGCAACCAAGCACGCCGAAATCGCTAGCGGGCCCGGCGGGCCAATCGCTCAGAGTCGGAGATCAGCACGCTCTTGCCCTCCAAGCGGATCCATCCGCGGTGGGCGAAATCGGCGAGCGCCTTGTTGACCGTCTCTCGTGATGCACCCACCAGTTGGGCGATCTCCTCCTGAGTCAGGTCGTGGGTCACCCGCAGTGCCCCGCCCTCCTGGGTGCCGAAGCGCTGCGCCAACTGCAGCAACTGCTTGGCGACGCGGCCAGGCACGTCGGTGAAGATCAGGTCGGCGAGGTTGTTGTTGGTGCGGCGCAGCCGGCGGGCGAGCACCCGCAGCAGTTGCTCGGCGATCTCGGGTCGATCGGCGATCCAGGCGCGCAACGCGTCGCGATCCATCGATACCGCCCGCACTTCGGTGATCGTGGTGGCACTGGAGGTCCGCGGCCCGGGGTCGAAGATCGACAGTTCACCGAACATGTCCGACGGGCCCATGATGGTGAGCAGATTCTCGCGGCCGTCGGGCGACCGGCGGCCGATCTTGACCTTCCCCGAGATGATGATGAACAAACGGTCGCCGGGCTCTCCCTCGGCGAACACGGTGTGCCCCCGGGGAAAGTCGACGGGCTGCAGCTGCTTTGTCAGCGCGGATACGGCGCTCGGCTCGACTCCCTGGAAGATTCCGGCCCTGGCCAGGATCTCGTCCACGTTGCCCCTCTTAAGCTGTTGAGTGATATGACACGCGCGCGCCGACCTCTGACCGGTTCACGAGATCAGTCTAGAGGCCGACCATTTCGTGTGTAGCCACGCTACACACGATCGGCATGCCGAGACGGCTGAAACTCAGTATTCGCTCGGCTGTCTGCGTAGAGCGGTGTTGGCAAATTCGTCCACTCGTCGTCGCTGAGATATGTCCTGGCGACTTCGGGGTCGCAGACGCGCTCCCGAATTCGGCGGTGCATGCCGTCCAACGCCTCGAACATGCCCTCTCGTACCAGCGTACGGACGTCGCCGGCCTGCGCCTGCGCCAAAAATTCGGCCACGTCGGTTGCCGAAACCGTGTCAGGGTCCAGCCCGGATTCGAGCCGCTCGAGACCGAAGGTGGCCAACATCAGCAACCCCGGGACCAAGACCACGAGCAGCGACGACACAACGAGGTAGTTAACACGCCGAAGGTCTCGGTGGGATCACGAATTGTCACCGGTCCGCAGTCTCTAGTTGTCGGGCGTCTGCGTACGCTTGCAGCCGTGACTGTTGGCGGGTCGTCTCCCGAGAAACCGGCGCAGGCCAAGCGGGCCAGGCGGACCGGTGCCCGCAAGTGGGAGGCGGAAACCCAAACCGGTTTGGTCAGGCGTGCGCGCCGGATGAATCGCGCACTGGCGCAAGCGTTTCCACACGTCTACTGCGAGCTGGATTTCACCAATCCACTCGAGCTGACCGTGGCGACCATCCTGTCGGCGCAGAGCACCGACAAGGGCGTCAACCTCACCACCCCTGCACTGTTCAAGAAGTACCGCACCGCAAAGGACTATGCGCAGGCCGACCGCACCGAACTGGAGGAGATGGTTCGGCCGACGGGCTTCTACCGCAACAAGGCCAACTCGTTGATCCGGCTGGGCGCAGAGCTCGTCGAGCGGTTCGACGGCGAGGTGCCCGCCACCATGGAGGAGCTCGTCACGCTGCCCGGCGTCGGCCGCAAAACGGCCAACGTGATCCTGGGCAACGCCTTCGGCATTCCCGGTATCACCGTCGACACGCATTTCGGCAGGCTGGTCCGACGGTGGCGGTGGACGGAGCTGGAGGATCCGGTCAAGGTCGAGCACGCGGTCGGCGAGTTGATCGAGCGCCGGGAGTGGACCGACCTGAGCCACCGGGTGATCTTCCACGGGCGCCGCGTGTGCCACGCCCGCAAGCCGGCCTGCGGGGTGTGCGTGCTGGCCAAGGACTGTCCGTCCTTCGGGACGGGCCCGACCGATCCGCTTGTCGCCGCGCCGTTGGTCAAAGGTCCGGAGACCGAACACCTGCTGGCGCTGGCCGGGCTGTAGCCGGGCCGGTCCATGCGCACCTCGACCCGGTGGACCGTCGCGGTGCTGGCCGTCGTGGTCGCGCTCGGGGCGGGGCTGTGGGTGCAGCTGGACCGCGAGGAGCCGAGCGCCGGGACCGGTCAACCGACGGCCAGGCAACACCGCGACGCCGACACGTCCGAGGCGCTGGCCGAGCCGAGGGCGCGCGCAGGCCTCGCGCCATGCCCCGGCGACGGACCCGGCGGGGGGCCGCCCGAACTGCGGGGGATCACCGTCGAGTGCGCGGGCAACGGCTCGGTCGTCGACGTCGCCAAAGCGCTGGCCGGTCGGGTGGTGGTGCTCAACCTGTGGGCGTATTGGTGCGCGCCGTGTGCGAAGGAACTCCCGGCGATGGCCGAGTATCAGCGTCGGGTCGGGCCGTCGGTGACCGTGCTGACGGTGCACCAGGACGAGAACGAGACCGCCGCCCTGCTGCGGCTGGCCGAGCTGGGTGTGCGGTTGCCGACGCTGCAGGACGGCAGGCGGTTGATCGCCGCGGCGCTGCGGGTGCCCAATGTGATGCCCGCGACCGTGGTGCTCCGGTCGGACGGTAGCGTTGCCGAGATCCTGCCGCGGTCGTTCGCCAGTGCTGACGAGATCGCCGCTGCGGTCGGTCCACAGATAGGAGTGCCGGGGTGAGCTCCACGAGCGAACGGAGTGCCTTGGCTCCCGACGCCGCCCCGGCTTGGCTGAAACCTCTGGTCGAGAACGCCCACGCCGTGAAGAAGGCGTATCGGCAGCGGGTGCCCGCCGAACTTCTCGCGATGGTGACCGTGGCCAACGCCAAGGCCGCATTGACCGGCGCCGGCCGCGATGCCGCGGTGCTCGTGCTCTTCTCGGGTCCGCCGGACTGGCGAAGCGGCGGCCTGCCCGACGACGCGGACCTGTTGCTGACCGTCCGGGCGTCGACCCTGCGTCACCACGCGGGCCAGGCTGCGTTCCCCGGCGGTGCCGCCGATCCCGGTGACGAGGGCCCGATATACACCGCGCTGCGGGAGGCCCGTGAGGAAACCGGCATCGACACCAGCAGGATCGCGACGCTGGCGACGCTGGAGAAGATGTTCATTCCGCCGTCGGGGTTCCATGTCGTCCCGGTGCTCGCCTACTCGCCGGATCCCGGCCCGGTCGCCGTTGTCGACGAGTCCGAGACCGCGGTCGTGGCGCGGGTGCCGGTGCGGGCGTTCATCAACCCGCAGAATCGGTTGATGGTGTACCGCAAAGAGAACACCCGCCGCCTCGCCGGGCCCGCCTTTCTGTTGAACGAGATGCTGGTGTGGGGTTTCACCGGGCAGGTGATCTCGGCGATGCTCGACGTGGCCGGCTGGGCGGTGCCCTGGGACGCCGACGACGTGCGCGAGTTGGACGATGCGATGGCCCTTGTCGGGCATGATGACACCGACGGGGAGGCTCAGGTATGACGTCGTCGCAGTGGCTCGACATGGCCGTCTTGGCGGTCGCGTTCGTGGCGGCGATCTCGGGATGGCGCTCGGGGGCGCTGGGCTCGCTGCTGTCCTTCATCGGTGTGGTGCTCGGCGCGGTTGCCGGCGTGCTGCTGGCGCCCCACCTCGTCACGCAATTCACCGGCACGCGCACTCAGTTGTTCGTCACCTTGTTTTTGATCCTCGGTTTGGTGGTGGTCGGTGAGATCGCCGGGGTGGTGCTCGGCCGTGCGGTGCGCGGAGCGATCCGCAATGGCACTCTGCGACTTTTCGACTCGGTAATCGGCGTCGCCGTGATGGTGACGGCCGTCGCCGTGGTGGCCTATCTGCTTGCCACGCCGCTCACGTCGACCAACCAACCCAATCTTGCCGCAGCGGTGCGGGGTTCGAAGGTGCTCAGTCAGGTCGACCAGGTCGCGCCGCCCTGGCTGAAGGCCGTGCCCAACCGGCTCAAGGCGCTGCTCGACACCTCCGGGCTGCCCGACGTGCTGGGCAATTTCGGCCGTACCCCGATCGCCAACGTCGACGCGCCGGATGCCGCGCTGATCAACGACCCGGTCGTCGCTGCCGTTCGGCCGAGCATCGCAAAGATCCGCGGGGTGGCACCTGGCTGCCAAAAAGTCTTGGAGGGAACGGGATTCGTCGTCGCGCCGAACCGGGTGATGTCGAATGCGCACGTCGTCGCCGGTGCGGAGACCGTGACGGTCGAGAGCGACGGTGAGACGTACGACTCGACGGTGGTGTCCTACGACCCGGACGCCGACATCTCCATCCTCGACGTGCCCGGCCTGTCGGCGACGCCGCTGCCGTTCGCCCAGGAGCCTGCCAAGAGCGGTACCGACGCGATAGTCGTCGGCTATCCCGGCGGCGGAGATTTCCAGGCCACACCCGGCCGCGTCCGCGAGACCATCGAGCTCAAGGGCCCCGACATCTACAAGTCGAAGACTGTCGACCGCGAGGTGTACACGATCAGAGGTACTGTCCGACAAGGCAATTCAGGCGGTCCGATGATCGATCGGCAGGGCCAGGTGCTCGGTGTGGTGTTCGGCGCAGCGGTCGACGACGCGGAGACCGGTTTCGTGCTGACGACGCGTGAGGTCGGTCACCAGCTGGGCAAGATCGGCAACACCACGCCGGTCCCGACCGGCCTGTGCGTCAACGCGTGACGCCTGCGCTGTGATCCAGGAAGCGCGATAGCTGGTCGTTGACCGCGTCGGGCGCTTCCTCGTGGGCGAAATGGCCTGCCTGGGCGATGGATACGTAACGGCCGTGCGGGGCGTACCGCTGTGTGCGGTTCACCGCGTCGGCCAGGACGTAGGGATCGTCGTCACCGCGCAGGTGCAACATCGGCACGACCAGGGGCCGTTTCATCAGGCGCATGAAGCGGCGACCCTCACTGCGTAGCTGACTGCGCACCGCCCAGCGCTGATACTCCAATGCCGAGTGGGCCGCCGACGGAATCTGGATGGCCCGGCGCATGTAGCCGATCGCTTCCGAAAAGTCCTCAGAGGCAACCCATTTGGCACTGGCACGACTGCGCACCAGTCGTTCCAGCTCAGCGGCGTCGCGGCGGGTCAGCCCCCGTTCGGGCCATATCGGCATTTGGTATCGAAGCATCGACGGCAGCAGCGCCCGGCCCTGGTCGCGGCGGCTCAGGGCCGACGAGCGCAGGGCGGCCGGATGCGGTGAGCTGATCACCGCTATCGCGCGGACCATGCGCGGGTGCAGCACCGACGTCGCCCAGCAGACCAGACCGCCGTCGGCGTGGCCGATCAGCGTGGCCGACGGATGGCCGAGCGCGCGGACCAGGCCTGCGGTGTCACCGGCGAGCGTCCAGCCGTCGTAACCGCGTGGCGGCTTGTCGCTGCCCCCGTATCCGCGTAGATCCACCGCCACGACGCGGGCGTTGCGCAGCCCGCGCAGCTGGTGCCGCCATGACCACCAGAACGACCCGAACCCGTGCAGCAGAATGACCAGCGGTCGCTCGGTCACCGGTCGGGTGGTCTCGTCGGCTCTCGGCTCGGCTTCCACCACATGGAAGCGGATGCCGTTGGCGTGCACCTCGAGATGACGCCACGGACCGTCGATGCGGACCACCGACGGATCGGGTGGGGTCATTACCAGCCGGACGGATCCGCGGTCGGGCTGGCCGCGGCCTTTCCGTCGCTCAATGCCTTGGTCTTGTCATGGCCGGGGGTCAGCGCGTCGGGGATCTCCTTGACCGTTTGGATCGTCTTCTGCGGCCCACGGATACGACGCACCTTGAGATAGCCGAACAACGCGAGCACCGCCGTGGCGACCACCATGATGCCGAACACGATCAGGAAAGCCACCCATCGCCACAGCCAGGTGTCGAGGAGCTCGGCGAGGAAGAAGAAGAAAAAGAACGTCGAGTAGAACAGCACCACGAGCGCGAGGATGAAGAAGACGCTTCCGGTGAGGCCCTTCTTGACGTCACGGGTGATCTCGGCGCGGGCCAGTTCGACCTCGGCGCGCACCAGCGTCGACACCTGCGCGGTGGCGTCTTTGACCAGCTCGCCGATCGACGGATCCGGCTTGGGCGCGTGCGGATCGACCAGCGGTATCGAGGTCACGGTGGTCGGCACGCCATTGTTCCGGTCGCTGCTGCTCACGGATGGTCCTCCCGTTTTCGGTGTCGCCTGCCGGCGGCTGCGGACGTGCGGGCTCTTGTCGAGCCATGTTGCCACGTGGCGCCGAGGTAAACGATGCCGGCGCAACGATAGACTGACCGGCACACGCGAAGCGGGTCGGGACGTCGATGGGGGATGAATATTTGAGGACCGGGCACCGCTGGCTGCTGCGTTCGACGGTGGTGTTGATGATGATGGCGGGCTGTCAGGTGCTGACCCTGCCGCCGGCCCACGCCGACGACCCGGTGGCGCTCGGCGGAGGTTCGGGGCTGGTGGTCAACGGCGACACGCTGTGCACACTCACCGCGATCGGCAACGACAGCCGCGGCAACCTCATCGGCTTCACGTCGGCGCACTGCGGCGGCCCCGGCGCGCAGGTGGGCGCCGAGGGCGCGGACGCCAGCGGCGTGCTGGGCACGATGGTGGCAGGCAACGACGCCCTCGACTACGCCGTCATCCAGTTCGACCCGCAGAAGGTCTCGCCGGTCAGCAATGTCAACGACTTCCAGATCGACGGCATCGGCCCCGACCCGGTGACCGGCGACGTCGCATGCAAGCTCGGCCGCACGACCGGCTACTCGTGCGGCGTCGTTTGGGGACCGGGCGAACAGCCGGGCACCATCGTCAGCCAGGTGTGCGGTCAGCCGGGCGACTCCGGCGCACCGGTCACGGTCAACAACCGGCTGGTGGGCATGATCCACGGCGCATTCGCCGAAGACCTGCCGACCTGCGTGGTCAAGTTCATCCCGCTGCACACCCCGGCGGTGGCCATGTCGATCAACACCCAGTTGGCCGACATCGCCGCAAAGAATAGGCCGGGAACGGGCTTCGTGCCCGTCGGCAGCGCTCCGGCGGCGTAGCGGCTACTTGCTGGCCCTGATCGCCTCGAAGACAGTCGGATCCACCAGGGTCGAGGTGTCACCGAGTTCGCGTCCTTCGGCGACATCGCGCAGCAGCCGTCGCATGATCTTGCCGCTTCGGGTTTTCGGAAGCTCCGGCACGACGTGGATCTCGCGGGGGCGAGCGATCTTTCCGATCTCCTTGGCCACCTGCTCGCGCAGTTCCTCGACCATGCCCTCGTTGTCCGGCGTGTTGGCCGCCAGGATGACGAACGCGCAGATGCCCTGGCCGGTGGTGTCATCGCTGGCACCGACGACCGCAGCCTCGGCGACGCCGGAATGCCCGACCAACGCCGACTCGACCTCCGCGGTCGAGATCCGGTGGCCTGACACATTCATCACGTCGTCGATGCGGCCGAGCACCCAGATGTTGCCGTCGGCGTCGACCCTGGCGCCGTCGCCTGCGAAGTACCAACCCTGTTTGCGGTACCGCGACCAGTACGTCTCCTGGTAGCGCTTCGAATCCCCCCAGATGCCGCGCAGCATCGCCGGCCACGGCTGATCGAGCACCAGATAGCCGGTGACGTGCTCGGCCTCGTCGGCGCCCGGCTGCAGGTCTTTGCCGTCTTCGTCGACGATCTTGGCCGAGATGCCGGGCAGCGGCGTCATCGCCGAACCGGGCTTGGCCGCCGTCACGCCGGGCAGCGGAGAAATCATGATCGCGCCGGTCTCGGTTTGCCACCAGGTGTCGACGATCGGAGTTCTGTTGCCGCCGAACGCATCCCGATACCAGCGCCACGCCTCCGGATTGATCGGCTCGCCGACTGAGCCGAGCAGCCGCAGGCTGGACAGGTCGTGTGCGTCGGGAATCTCGCGGCCCCACTTCATGAACATCCGGATCAGTGTCGGCGCCGTGTAATAGATTGTGACGCCGTACTTTTCGATCACTTCGAAGTGACGATGCTCGTCGGGCGAATTCGGCGTGCCCTCGTAGACCACCTGGGTGACGCCGTTGGACAGCGGTCCGTAGACGATGTAGGTGTGGCCGGTGACCCAACCGATATCGGCTGTGCACCAGTAGACGTCGGTTTCGGGCTTGACGTCGAAGACGTAGTGATGGGTGTAGGACGCCTGGGTCAGATAGCCGCCCGAGGTGTGCATGATGCCTTTGGGCTTGCCGGTGGTGCCCGACGTGTACAGCAGGAACAGCGGGTGCTCGGAGTCGAACGCTTCCGGGGTGTGCTCGGCGGAGGCCTTGTCCACGGTGTCGTGCCACCACAGGTCGCGGCCGTCGGTCCATGGCGTGTCGATTCCCGTGCGGCGCACTACGAGAACGTGCTCGACGGGGTTGTCGCCGCCGGACCCGACCGCTGCCACCGCCTCGTCGACGGACTCCTTGAGCGGCGCGGCCTTGCCGCGCCGGTACTGGCCGTCGGCCGTGATCACCAGCTTGGCCTGTGCGTCCTCGATACGGGCCGCCAGCGCCGCCGAGGAGAACCCGGCGAAAACCACCGAGTGCAGTACGCCGAGGCGCGCGCAGGCCAGCATGGCCACGATCGCCTCGGGCAGCATGGGCAGGTAGATCGCCACCCGGTCCCCGGCGATCAGGCCCAAGTCGGTCAGCGCATCGGCCGCCTTGCACACCTCCGCCTGAAGCTCGGCATAGGTGATCTCGCGGCTGTCGTCCTTGGGCTCGCCTTCCCAGCGGATCGCCACCCGGTCCCCGTTGCCCGCCTCGACATGACGGTCCACGCAGTTGTAGGCGACGTTGAGCTTGCCGCCAACGAACCACTTCGCGACCGGTGCACCCGACCAGTCAAGGACATCGTGAAACGGCGTGGCCCAGGACAATCGGTTGGCCTGGCTCTCCCAGAACGCCAAGCTGTCGTGCTCGGCCTCGCCGTAGAGATCGGCGGTGGCGTTGGCGTGTGCGGCGAAGTCGTCGGACGGGGGATAGGCGGATGGGCCTTCGGCGTGGGTCTGCGACATATCTGTGAGCCTAGTCATCCGAGTACGCAGTCGAACCCGCCGTGTTCGGCGTCGCAACGGGGCGCCACGGGGCGCCGCTAGCCTTGCCGAGTGACATCGCACCCGCTGGCACCGCTGGCCGAACTGCCCGGCGTGGCGGCCGCAGGCGAGGAGGCCCGCGACGCGCTCGGCAAGGCACATCGGCACCGCACCAACCTTCGCGGCTGGCCGACGACCGCCGCGGAGGCAGCGCTGCGTGCCGCCAAGGCATCGGCAGTGCTCGAGGGCGGTTCGTTGCGACTCGATGAAATCGGGGAACCTGACGCGCTGCTGGCCGGCGCGCTGCGGGTGTCGGAGGCGCTCGAAGGAGGCGCGACGCAACTCGTCGGGGTCTGGCAGAAGGCGCCGATGCAGGCGCTGGCCCGGTTGCACGCCCTCGCCGCCGCCGACCTCGTCGACGACGACCGGCTCGGTCGCCCACGCGCCGACCCCGATGTGGGGCCGAGGCTGGAACTGTTGGTCGATCTCGTCACCGGCAAATCCGAGGTGCCCGCGACCGTGCTGGCCGCGGTCGCGCACGGGGAACTGCTGACGCTGGCACCGTTCGGCACCGCCGACGGGCTCGTTGCGCGCGGGGTGTCGCGGTTGGTGACGATCGCGAGTGGATTGGATCCGCATGGTCTCGGCGTCCCAGAGGTGTTCTGGATGCGCCGTTCCGACGATTACCGGGCCGCCGCGCGCGGATTCGCTTCGGGCACACCCGACGGATTGGCGGCGTGGCTGGTGCTCGGTTGCCAAGCCCTGAAGGCCGGCGCGCGGGAGGCGCTCACCATCGCCGAGGCCGCTGCGAAGTAGCACCGCAGCAAAGTGAAAGCGGGCGGCGTTCCGAATCTGGTTCGGCTCGCCGCCCGCTAGCACGGACTCCGGTTACCAAGCGTGCTGGTCGGGTGTGCGTGGGTGGCCTCGGCGTATTGGCGATGCGCTACGGCTGCGGCCCCACCCAAAGGGCCGTCGTGGTCGTCCGCTCTTCGCAATTACGCAGGCCCGCAACACTTTTGCCTATATCGCGGCTTTAGCTCCGCGTGGGTGCCGGGATCCGTGCTGGGCAGCCTGGATCGGGAGGTCGAGCCTTCTCTTCCGGCTCGGTCTTGGCCTCTCCAAGCTTCCGTGGTTCCTTTGTACTCCGTGACCCCGGTCACAGCAAGGGTTGACGGCGCGTGAGATTTGATCGTTACCGCCAGCGACTCAGCTACTACAGCTGGTCGGATTGCGAAACGAACGAACAGGTCAAAAAGCGAACCGGCGCAACAGTGAATATGTCAGCGCGCCGGCCAGCAGAGCGGTCAGGCCGACGGCGGCGGTGGTCGCGACGGCCGCGCCCGACGGCGCCGGAAGACGGTCCCGCAGCGGCACCGGACGAGTGAAGGTGAGCACCGGCCATTCTCGGGCGACAGCCTCTTTGCGCAGCCCGCGGTCCGGGTTTACCACGGTCGGGTGGCCGACCATCTCGAGCATCGGCAGGTCGGTGATCGAGTCGGAGTAGGCGTAGCAGTGCTCCAGCGCATACCCCTCCCGGGTCGCGAGCTCTCGAATCGCCTGCACCTTGCCCTCGCCGAAGCAGTAATACGCCACTTCTCCGGTGTACTTACCGTCCTCGGTGACCATCCGGGTCGCCATCGCGTGGGTTGCGCCGAGCGCCTTGGCGATCGGCCCGACGATCTCCTCGCCAGAAGCCGATACGACGACGACATCGCGCCCGCAGAGCTTGTGGCCGGCGATCAGGTTGGCGGCCTCGGCGAAGATCAGCGGGTCCACGATGTCGTGCAGCGTTTCCGCGACGATCGACTTGACCTGTTCCACGTCCCAGCCGGCGCACATATTGGTGACGTAATTGCGCATGCGGTCCATCTGGTCGTGGTCAGCGCCCGACATCAAGAACAGGAACTGCGCGTAAGTCGACTTGAGTACGGCTCGTCTGTTAATTAGCCCTTGGTCGAAGAAGGGTTTGCTGAAAGCCAGCGTGCTGGATTTCGCAATTACCGTCTTATCGAGGTCGAAGAAGGCCGCCGTGCGAACGGGCTGACCGGATATCGGCATCGGGGGCGACGCCAAATCGCCAGCGGCCGCCGGGTCGGGTGCGGTCACAGCGTTCAGCATAGGTCGCAACTGTGAGCGCGAGCCGGCCAAGTAGCCAAAAAGGCAGTTCACGAATGGTGTCGACCGCCACTCGTCTGTGAGCAGACGGGTGCTTGCGCCGGCAAGCACTACTTGCACCTGGTGGCCTTTCCGTGTGTATAGTGAGGATTACTCGGCTTATGCCGGGTGTGCATCAGCCCGACCCCCCGGGGCTGATACACGACGACCTCCGCCTCCTCCCCCCCTGGCGGGGGTCGTCCCTTTTTCGGCCCCTTTTCGTTGGCCGGATAAATGGGGAACTCCCGCCAAGTTGCGGAATAGCGTTTTCGTTGCCGCTGCGGCACTCCGTTATCCACAGTCGCGGTCTCATCCACCGATCCCCGAATGGCACTGGCCGCCGGTCGGATCGCGCGTGCACTGTGGGCTGATGAACGCACGCAACACCGTACTTGCGATGGTTGCACAACCGGCGGTGCGCGACGGCATCGACCGCGTCGTCGCCGCCGCCGGTGTGGCCGTCGTCCATGTTGCGCAGCCGCCGAACCGGCAAGCCTGGACAGGGGCATCGGCCGTGCTCCTCGACGCCGCCGGGGCCGGCCGCTGCACGGGAACCCGCCTGCCTCGGCGCGGCCACGTCATCATGGTGGGCCACGACGAACCACAGGCCGGAGATTGGCAGGCCGCGATCGCGGTCGGCGCACAACGTGTCATGACGCTGCCCGCCGACGAGGCCGAACTGGTCGCCGCCCTGTCGGAGGCGGCGGAATCGGGCGGCGGCACCGAGCGCAGGGGGACGGTCGTCGCGGTGATGGGCGGCCGCGGCGGTGCAGGCGCGTCACTGTTTGCCACTGCGCTCGCCAAATCCGCGCGCGATGCCCTTCTCGTCGACGCCGACCCGTGGAGCGGTGGCATCGATCTGGTCGTCGGCGCCGAGGACAAGCCCGGATTGCGCTGGCCCGATCTGGCTCTGCAGCACGGCAGGCTCGACTACTCGGCGTTGCGCCAGGCCCTGCCCCGCGTCGACGGGCTGAGCGTGTTGTCCAGCGTCCGCTCAGGCAATGACGTCGAACCCGCGCCGTTGGCCGCGGTGGTCGATGCGGGGCGACGCGGTGGCGCAACGGTGGTCTGCGATCTACCGCGCAGCCTCACGCGCTCGGCGGAATTCGCGGTCGACGCCGCGGACCTCACCGTGCTTATCACCACAGCCGACGTCGGCGGCTGCGCGGCAACGACCGCTGTGGCATCGGCGCTGGGCGCGATCAACCCGAACGTCGGACTGGTGGTGCGCGGACCGTCGCCGGCCGGTCTGCGGCCGGTTGACGTGGCAGCTGTCGTCGGACTACCGCTGTTGGCGGCCATGCGCCCGCAAGTCAATCTCGCCGCCATGCTCGAGCGCGGCGGTCTGCGGTTGGGCCACCGATCCCCACTGGCCACCGCAGCGCGGCAGGTGCTGTCGGTGTTGGCCAGGCACCCGGCGGTGGATGTCGCATGAGCGTGTCGTTGATCGACCGGGTCCGCGAGCGGCTGGCGGCCGAATCGGCGCCGCTTCGGCCCAACGTCGTCGCGGCCGCGATCCGCGCCGAGTCGGGCGGGGTGCTCGGCGACACCGAGGTGCTGAGCAATCTGCGGATGCTGCAGACGGAGCTCACCGGTGTCGGCGTCCTGGAGCCACTGCTGCGCGCGGAGGGCACCACCGATGTTCTGGTCACGGCGCCGGACGCCGTGTGGGTCGACGACGGAAACGGGTTGCGGCGCACCTCGATCCGGTTTGCCGACGAGGACGCGGTGCGGCGGTTGGCGCAGCGGCTCGCGCTGAGTGTCGGGCGTCGGCTCGACGAAGCGCAACCGTGGGTCGATGGCCAGCTGACCGGCGTGACCGCCGACCAGTTCACGGTTCGGCTGCATGCGGTGCTCGCCCCGATCGCCTGTGGCGGAACCTGCCTGTCGCTGCGTGTGCTGCGGCCTGCGACACAGGATCTGGCGATGCTCACCCGGGCCGGGGCGATCGCAGGCGAGGCGGCCGCACTGCTCGACCGGATCATCGCGGCCCGGCTGGCGTTCCTCGTGTCCGGGGGCACCGGCGCCGGCAAGACGACGCTTCTGTCCGCCGTCCTCGGCGGGGTGTCGCCGCAGGAGCGCATCGTGTGCGTGGAGGACGCCGCCGAGTTGGAGCCCCGCCATCCGCATCTGGTGAAGCTGGTCGCGCGGTGCGCGAATGTCGAAGGGGTGGGCGAGATCACCGTCCGCGATCTGGTGAGGCAGGCACTGCGGATGCGGCCGGACCGCATCGTCGTCGGCGAGGTGCGAGGCGCAGAGGTGGTGGATCTGCTGGCCGCACTGAACACCGGTCACGACGGCGGCGCGGGAACCGTGCACGCCAACAATCCGGCCGAAGTGCCCGCCAGGCTCGAGGCGCTCGCAGCGCTCGGCGGCCTCGATCGCTTCGCCTTGCACAGTCAACTCGCCGCGGCCGTACAGGTGCTGCTGCATGTCGGGCGGGACCGCACTGGTCGCCGCAGGCTCAGTGAGATAGCGGTGTTGGAAAGGGACCGCGGCGGACTCGTCGGGGTCGCGACCGCGTGGCACGCCGAGCGCGGATACGGCAGCGGCGCCGACGCGCTGACCGCTCTGCTGATCGAGCGCGGTGCGCGGTGACCGTCGCGGCACTCGCCTTGGCCTTGGCAGTCGTGGTCATACCGCCACCTGCCCGCCATCGATTGCTGCAGAGGCCGATCGGGCAACGCCGCCGTGCGGCGACCGTCGCCGGAGCCGCTCTTGCCGCGGTGATAGCGGTGGTGTTGCCTGTCCCGGCCGCCCTCGCCGCCGCGGTCCTCGTTGGCACACTGGCTCTTCGGCGCCGACGCGCGACCGCCAGGCGTGCTCGGACACGGGAAGCCGCAGACCTGCAGAGCGCGCTGGACGTGCTCGTCGGCGAGCTACGGGTGGGCTGCCACCCCGTGGCCGCGTTCGATGTCGCGGCGCGAGAGGTCGACGGCACCGTCGCGGACAGCCTGCGGGCAGTCGCCGCACGAGCGCGGTTGGGTGCCGACGTGGCTGCCGGGCTGCACAGCTCCGCCATGTCGTCGCGCCTGCCCGCGCATTGGGAACGGCTCGCGCTGTTCTGGCGGCTGGCACAGACGCACGGCTTGGCGATTGCCAGCCTGATGCGCGCCGCACACCGGGACATCGTTGAGCGCGAACGGTTCTCGGCCCGCGTCGATGCCGGCATGGCAGGCGCGCGCACGACGGCTGCGGTACTGGCTGGCCTGCCGATTCTGGGCATCGGACTCGGTCAGCTCATCGGTGCCGATCCGCTTCACTTCCTGCTGTCCGGCGGTGTCGGCGGATGGCTGCTGGTCGCGGGCGTGACGCTCGCGTGCTGCGGCCTCGTGTGGTCTGATCGCATCACCGGCCGGGCGCTGTCATGACCGTCTCCGCTGTCCTACTTGCTCTCGTGCTGCTGATCGGCGGCGGCCGGGCGCGGGCGCGATTGTTTCCGACCGCCAAGAGTTCCGCGCCCACTGCTTCGGCGTCGGACGACGCGGACGCGCTCGCCGTCGCGTCGACCCTCGACGTGTTCGCTGCGTGCCTCACTTCGGGCATGGCCGTGTCGACTGCGGCAGCAGCAGCCGCACCGTCGGCTCCGCGTCGGCTCGCGAAGGTGCTCGACCGTGCGGCGGACATGCTCGCGCTGGGTGCGGATCCCGTTGCGGCGTGGTCGAACTCCGATCTGCCAATCGACAGCCAGGGCGAGGCTCTGCTTCGGCTGGCCCGGCGGTCGGCGACATCTGGTGCCGCGCTCGCCGAAGGCATCGCGAGCCTTGCCGACCAGTCCCGCCACGAAGCGGCATCAGCGGCGGATGCCCGGGCTCAGCGCGCTTCGGTACTGATCGCAGGGCCGCTCGGACTGTGCTACCTGCCTGCCTTCGTGTGCCTTGGCATCGTCCCGATCGTCGCGGGCCTGGCGGGTGATGTGTTGCGGTCGGGTCTGGCGTGACTCGCCGCCGAGTGTCCGGTCAATCAATAGAAGGGGAATCCAGTGCTGACGAACACAATTCGCGAGGTGAGGGCGCGACTGGTGATGCTGGTCGTCGACGACGCCGGCATGTCGACTGTCGAGTATGCGATCGGTACCATCGCGGCCGCGGCGTTCGGCGCGATCCTCTACACGGTGGTCACCGGCGACTCGATCGCCACCGCGTTGACGAACATCATCAATCGGGCACTCAACACCAACGTCTGATCGGTGATCGCGGTGCCACCACCGTGGAGGCGGCATTCGCGATCGCCGCACTGGTGGTCGTTCTGGTGTTGTGCGTGGCCGGGCTCACCGCGATGTCGATGCAGGTGCGGTGCATCGACGCGGCGCGGGAGGCGGCCCGCTTGGCGGCCCGCGGCGACGACGGTCAGGCAGTGCGAGCCGCGCAGTCGATCGCCCCGTCGGGGGCCGAGGTCGAGGTGCGCAGAAACGGCGACCTGGTCGCCACGACCGTCGCCGCGGCATCGATCATCTTGCCGGGCATCGTCATACGCGCAGACACGATCGCAGCGGTCGAACCGGGCGCGGGATGAGCGTGGCTCGGCGACCCTGATCGCCGCCGCGATGATGGCGGTCCTGCTGGCCGTGACCTTCGCGGTGTTTCACCTGGCGTCAGTTGTGGTCGCCCGTCACCGCGCGCAGGCCGCCGCCGATTCGGCTGCGTTGGCCGCTGCCGCGCGGTTGCCCGACGGCGCAGAAGCGGCATGTGGACAGGCAGCCGCGATCGCGGGTGCGATGAGGGTCCGCGTGGCCGACTGCGCAATCGATGACCTCGACGTCGTCGTCACGATCGAAGTGGGGCCTGCTCGCGCCGCCGCACGGGCGGGGCCTGCCGACGGGCCTGGCTAGTCGCCGTCGCCCTTCTTCCTCTTCGTCTTTTTCTTGTCTTTCTTGCGCCTCTTGCCTTTTCGCGTTTCGTCCGGCGCCGCATCCTCGTCGTCGTCGAACTCGACCACCTCCAACTCGGCCTCGGTCGGCAGTCGCAGCGCCATCAAGGCGGCGAACGTTCCGGGCTCGAGTTCGATGCGGTTGATGGTCATGTGCACCGGCGTCCACCCATCGTCGTTCGCCTGCAACCGCAGCACGCCGCTGGTAGCCCCGTTGGCGAACTCGAGCGTCATCCTCGCCATGTGCTTTGCGTCGGCCGGATTGACCGACGGCCGCCCCGCCTCTCTGGCGCGCCAGTCGAAGAACGGTGCCGGCTCGTCCAGCCATTTCAGGAGCGTCCAGTTGACCGGGTCGACGAGCGCGCGGTGCACTCCAGGACGGGCAAGCCCGTCGACGATGCGCTGCGCGAGATGGTCGGGCGGCAGGCTGGAGCCCTCGGGGTCGGCCCGCCAGTTCATCGCGCGACAGATGAGCCGTTCGCTGCCGTCATCCTGCGTTTCGGGATTCGCGCGGGCGACGAAGCCGACGGCGATCGTCTCGCCTTTGTAGTCGGTGACCGTCCAGGTGCTGCACATCGTCATGCCCGGCTCGCCCTTGATCGCCATCGACAACACCTTCGTCTCGCTGGCATTGAGGGCGCGCATCGGGAGATCCTCGGCGAAGGTCCGGCCGTGGGTGGCTTCAGTGGAAGGGTCGCGGCCGCTGTTCACGATCGACTCGGGGGTATCGGTGGCCACACCCTCAGTGAGATCCCACTTCAGCGGTCCGGGGATGGGCCGCTCCGGGGGCTCCATGCCCAGCGGTGCGACCCACACATGGACGCCGTGCAGACAGCCGTCCGACATGACCACCGGCTCAGTACGGATTACGCGGTCATTGCGGGGCGTGATGGTGCTCATGGCCTCGCGGGCGCGCACCGTTTCGGATATCGCGGTCTGGATCGCCATCAGATCCGGACTTCGTCGAAGAAACACGCTGATCGGGATGAGCTTCTTGGTCTGGCGACCGTCGGCGACCACGACTGGTTGACTACCCAGTGTTTCCACGAGCAGCCAGTCGTGGCTCATTCCGCTGATCTTACCGGTCGACGCATTGCGAATTGACAGCCGAGAAAGACGACGAAATCCGCAGCAGTCACTCGCTCATGCGGATTTTGACACTGCTGACAAAACGACACCTGAGTTGCCAGTAGCGTGGCTACGAGGTATTTTACGTTTGCACCATACCGGTGGGAATGGAAAACGGATCGCGTTGTGTGTCTGTTTGATCGAAACCGGTTGATATTCGGCGTGCCCGATCCGGCACCGTCGATAGCTGGTCCACGGGGGCGGCCGTCGAGGGGTCGACCGTCCGCGTGGTTCTCAGTTCTCTCGGCGCTTCAATTCGCGCAACACCAGATGCAGTACCCGTACCGCGCCCGCCTTGTCCAGCGGATCGTTCCCGTTGCCGCACTTCGGTGACTGCACACACGAGGGGCAGCCGAGTGGACATTCGCAAGCCTCGATCGCAGCGGCGGTGGCGCCCCACCAGGTGGCGATCTTGGTGAAGCCCCGATCGGCGAAACCCGCACCGCCCGGATAGCCGTCATAGACGAAAATGGTGGGCAGGCCGGCCACCGGACCCACCGCCGTCGATAACCCGCCGATGTCGCCGCGATCACAGCTGGCGACCAATGGGAGCAGTCCGATCGCGGCGTGTTCGGCAGCATGCAGAGCGCCCGGTATTCGCAGCGGCTCGACACCGCTGTCCCCCAACGCTTCCGGCGTGATCGTGCACATCACCGCTTTGGTGTCCAGAGTGCGGGTCGGCATCTCTAATTCGACGAAGTCGATCACCTCTCCGGTCAGCTCCCGGCGCAGGTAGCCGATCACCGTGTTGCTCACCGACACCGGAACAAGCCCAATCGTCACCGGCCCGAACGTCTTTCGCTCTCCCTCGCCCGTCACCGCGATGTCGGTGAGCTCCCGCGCGAACGTCGTGTAGCCGGGATCTTCGGCGTGCACGAAGGCCACGCCGTCTTCGAAGTCGAGTGCGTCGACCATGAACGACTCACCTTGGTGCAGATACACCGCGCCCGGATGAACGGTGGCCGGCGCCCGGCCCGCGTCGGCGCTACCGAGCAGCCGCCCCGTCTCCGTCTCCACAATCGCGATCTGGCCACCCGACGACCCGCGGATGTCGACCGCAGGATGCGGGTCGACGCCTGGACTGGGAAAGTAGCCGCTCGGTCGCCGACGCAGCAGACCGTCGTCGACGAGGGCGTCGGCGACCGCCTCGGCGTTCCAAGCCCGCACCTCGGCGTCGGTGAGCGGCAGCTCGGTCGCTGCGCAGAGCAACTGCGGCCCGAGCACATAGGGATTCCCGGGGTCGATGACCACTCGCTCGATCGGCTTGTCCAACAACGCTTCCGGATGGTGAACGAGGTAGGTGTCCAACGGGTCGTCACGAGCGATCAGCACAATCAGCGCGCCCTGCCCGCGTCTGCCCGACCGTCCGGCCTGCTGCCAGAACGACGTCACGGTGCCGGGAAACCCGGCGAGCACGACGGCGTCGAGCCCCGCTATGTCGACACCGAGTTCCAGTGCGTTGGTGCTGGCGAGACCGCGGAGGTCGCCCTCGGCCAGCGCCCGCTCCAGCGCGCGCCGGTCCTCGGCCAGATACCCGGCGCGATACGACGCCACCCGACCGGCCAACTCGGGCGCGACGTCCTCCAGCCGGGCACGGGCGCTCAGGGCCGTGAGCTCGGCCCCGCGGCGCGACCGGACGAACGTCAGCGTCCGTGCGCCCTCAGCGATCAGATCCGCCATCACCCTTGCCGCCTCGGCGCCTGCGGAACGGCGCACCGGCGCGCCGTTCTCGCCGACCAGGTCGGTGCGCAGCGCCGGCTCCCACAACGCGACGGTTCGCGCACCGTGCGGCGAGCCGTCCTCGGTCACCTCGAGCACGGTCTGGCCGATCAGCTCGGAGGCCGTGGCCGCCGGCGACGCCGTCGTCGCGCTGGCGAAGATCACCGTCGGCATTGAGTGGTTGGCCGAATAGCGCGTGCACAGCCGCAGCAGACGGCGCAGCACCATCGCCACATTCGAACCGAAAACGCCACGGTAGTAGTGGCATTCGTCGACGACGATATAGCGCAGATTGCGGAGGAACACCGCCCATCGCGCGTGGTTGCGCAACAGCGACAGGTGGATCATGTCGGGATTGGAGAAGATCCACCGCGATCGCTCGCGGGCGAATCGCCGTACTTCGCTCGGGCTGTCGCCGTCGTAAGCGCTGGGGGCCACCGCGCCCAGCTTGTCCACGGCGTCGGTGAGCGCGTGCGCGGTCCGAAGTTGGTCGTGGCCGAGCGCCTTCGTCGGTGACAGGTACAGCGCGCGGGCCCGCGGGTCGGTGGCGAAGGCCGTCAGGATGGGTAGCTGGTAGGCCAGCGACTTGCCCGACGCCGTGCCGGTGCTGAGCACGACGTGGCGCCCGTCGTGGGCGTGGTTGGCAGCCTCGAACTGGTGTGACCACGGCGCTGCGATTCCGCGATCCTTCAACGCCTGCACCACATCCGGATCAGCCCAGTGTGGCCACGCCTGGGGCCGCGCCTGACGCGGCGGCAGGTCTGCGACATGTCGCAGCGGCTTCTCCGCCGGATCGGTGCCCTGGACCGCGCAGGCGAGCAGCTCGCGGCCGAAATCCGACATCGTTGCCCTCCTGTAGGGGAATTGTTCCCTAGTGCGCTGGCAAGGCTGTCGCTGGAGCGTGGAACATGATTGACTATGGGCGGTCGCAGCTTCTGTGTTCGTGTATATGCACTCGCAGGATCGACGTTGCGATCGCGGTTCCTGCGAGGGTTGTAGGTCGGGTCAAGTTCCGGCGACACACGCGTTGGTACGCGGTCGGAACGGGCCCGGTGCACCGGAAGTCGGTGGACCGCACCCGGTAAGTAGAGAAGGAAAGATCGAAAGATGCCACAGGGAACTGTGAAGTGGTTCAACGCGGAGAAGGGCTTCGGCTTTATCGCCCCCGAGGACGGCTCCGCTGATGTTTTTGTCCACTACACGGAAATTCAGGGATCCGGCTTCCGGACTCTAGAAGAGAACCAGAAGGTTGAGTTCGAGGTCGGTCAGAGCCCCAAGGGCCCACAGGCAACCGGCGTTCGGTCCATCTGAGCAATCCAACCTGACGAATCCCCCCGCACAGTCCACACAGGGCCGGCGGGGGGTTTTCGTTTCCGGGCGCAGTAGCGGCCCGCCGACAGCGCACCGGCGTGCTACTGGCCTACTGTCGTCTGCGTGAGCCAGCTGTCGTTCTTCTCGGCAGAATCGGTGCCGCCCGCGGTCGCCGACCTGACGGGGATACTCGCCGCGCCCGGCCAGGTCGTCGTGGTCGGCGAGGGTGCGCGGCTGTCGGTGGTGGTGGATCGGTTGTGGCGCGCCGCGGCCCTGGCCGAGATGATGATCGAGGCCGGCCTCGAGCCCGAGGTCGCCAGGACCGACGAGAACACCCCGCTCGTGCGCACCGCGGTGGACCCGCGACTGCTCGGCATCGCCGCGGAGTGGACCCGGGGAGCGGTCAAGACGGTGCCCCCGCATTGGCTGCCGGGTCCACGCGAGCTGCGGGCTTGGACGCTTGCCGCCGGTTCCCCCGAGGCGGACCGCTATCTATTAGGTCTCGACCCGCACGCGCCCGACACGCATTCGCCGCTCGCCTCGGCCCTGATGCGGGTCGGGATCGCACCGACTCTGATCGGAACGAGGGGGTCGCATCCGGCGCTGCGAATCAGCGGCCGTCGACGCCTATCACGCCTGGTAGAGAACGTGGGGGAACCTCCGGGCGACGTGGACGCGTTCTCGCTCTGGCCTCGTCTGTGAGGCCCCTGCATGGGAGGGCCAGTTTGCGTCGGCTCGTCCGGGGTGCGAAATTGGCAATTGCCAACGGCGATGGATAGTGAAGAACGCATGAATCCGGCGCCGGACGGCAAAACAGAAAGTGGAGCGTAGGCGAAGTTGGCTGACGATGGCCGGGGCAGCGGTCGAAATGGTGGTGTGCGGCGACTCGTCATTGTCGAGTCGCCCACCAAAGCGCGCAAAATAGCCGGTTACCTGGGCTCCAACTACATCGTCGAGTCCTCCCGCGGCCACATCCGGGACCTGCCGAGGGCCGCCGCGGACGTGCCCGCGAAGTACAAGTCCGAACCGTGGGCCCGGCTCGGGGTGAACGTGGACGCGGACTTCGAACCGCTCTACATCATCAGTCCCGACAAGAAGAGCACCGTCACCGAGCTGAAGGGCCTGCTCAAAGACGTCGACGAGCTCTATTTGGCCACAGACGGCGACCGGGAGGGCGAGGCGATCGCCTGGCATCTGCTCGAGACGCTGAAGCCGCGCATCCCGGTCAAGCGGATGGTGTTCCACGAGATCACCGAGCCGGCCATCCGCAGCGCCGCCGAGCACCCGCGGGACCTCGACAACGACCTCGTCGACGCGCAGGAGACCCGCCGCATCCTGGACCGGCTGTACGGCTACGAGGTCAGCCCCGTGCTGTGGAAGAAGGTCGCGCCGAAACTGTCGGCCGGCCGGGTGCAGTCGGTGGCGACCCGCATCATCGTGCAGCGCGAGCGCGAGCGGATGGCGTTCCGCAGCGCAGGCTATTGGGACGTCACGGCCGAACTGGACGCCAGTGTCTCGGACCCGCAGGCGACCCCGCCGACCTTTGCCGCCAAGCTCAACACCGTCGACGGCAGACGGGTCGCCTCAGGTCGCGACTTCGACTCGCTGGGACAGCTGAAGAAGCCAGACGAGATTCTGGTGCTCGACGAAGCCGGCGCGGGCGCGTTGGCGACGGGGCTGCGCGGTGCCCGGCTCGAAGTCACTTCAGTCGAACAGAAGCCGTACACCCGTCGGCCCTACGCCCCGTTCATGACGTCGACGCTGCAGCAGGAGGCCGGCCGCAAGTTGCGGTTCTCGTCCGAGCGCACGATGAGCATCGCTCAACGGCTGTACGAGAACGGCTACATCACCTATATGCGCACCGACTCGACGACGCTGTCGGAGTCGGCCATCAACGCCGCCCGCAACCAGGCCCGCCAGCTGTACGGCGAGGAGTACGTGCATCCGACGCCGCGGCAGTACACCCGCAAGGTGAAGAACGCGCAGGAGGCGCACGAGGCGATCCGACCCGCCGGCGACGTCTTCCAGACGCCTGGACAGTTGCACGCCCAGCTCGACACCGACGAGTTCCGGCTCTACGAGCTGATCTGGCAGCGAACGGTCGCTTCGCAGATGGCCGACGCCCGAGGCACGACGCTGAGCCTGCGCATAGGCGGTCAGGCAGCATCGGGCGAGCAGGTGGTGTTCAGCGCCAGCGGCCGCACCATCACCTTCGCCGGCTTCCTCAAGGCCTACGTCGAGAGCATCGACGAGCTGGCCGGCGGCGAATCCGACGACGCCGAGAGCCGGCTGCCCAACCTGACGCAGGGTCAGCGCGTGGATGCCAGGGAGCTGACGCCCGACGGCCACCAGACCAGTCCGCCCGCCCGCTACACGGAGGCGTCGCTGATCAAGGCGCTGGAGGATCTCGGTATCGGTCGTCCGTCGACGTACTCGTCGATCATCAAGACGATTCAGGACCGCGGCTATGTCCACAAGAAGGGCAGCGCGCTGGTGCCGTCGTGGGTGGCGTTCGCCGTCACCGGTCTGCTCGAGCAGCACTTCGGGCGGCTCGTGGACTACGACTTCACTGCGGCAATGGAGGACGAGCTCGACGAGATCGCGGCCGGCCACGAACAGCGCACCACCTGGCTGAACAATTTCTACTTCGGCGGCGATCACGGTGTGCCCGAGTCGGTCGCCCGCTCCGGCGGCCTGAAGAGGCTCGTCGGGGTGAATCTCGAAGGCATCGATGCCCGAGAGGTCAACTCGATCAAGCTGTTCGACGACGACGCCGGCCGCCCGATCTATGTGCGGGTCGGCAAGAACGGTCCGTATCTCGAGCGCACCGTCATCGGCGACGGCGGGGAGCCGACGCCGCAGCGGGCCAATCTCAAAGACGAGCTGACGCCTGACGAGCTGACGCTCGAGCTGGCCGAAAAAGCTTTTGCCACACCGCAAGAGGGCCGCTCGCTGGGCGTCGACCCCGAAACGGGACACGAGGTCGTCGCCAAGGACGGCCGCTACGGGCCGTATGTCACCGAGATCCTTCCCGAGCCCGAGGAACCCGAGGACGGCGCGCCCGCGAAGAAGGGCAAGAAGCCGACCGGGCCCAAACCGCGCACCGGCTCTTTGCTGCGGACGATGGACCTCGAGAGCGTGACACTCGAAGACGCGCTGCGTCTGCTGTCACTGCCGCGTGTGGTCGGCGTCGATCCGGCTACCGGCGACGAGATCACCGCGCAGAACGGCCGCTACGGGCCGTATTTGAAGCGCGGCACGGACTCTCGCTCATTGACGACCGAGGAGCAGATGTTCGACATCACGCTCGACGAGGCGTTGAAGATCTACTCCGAGCCGAAACGCCGTGCAGGACAGCGTGCTTCGGCGCCGCCCTTGCGGGAATTGGGCGCGGACCCGGCGACGGGCAAGCCGATGGTCATCAAGGACGGCCGGTTCGGGCCGTACGTGACCGACGGTGAGACCAATGCCAGCCTGCGTAAGGGCGACGACGTGCTGTCGATCACCGACGACCGGGCCTCCGAGCTGCTCGCCGACCGGCGTGCGCGTGGCCCGGCGAAACGGCCGGCGAAGAAGACCGCCAAGAAAGCCGCGAAGAAGGCGCCCGCCAAGAAGGCGGCCAAGCGCGGCTAGCGGCGGCCGCCCGCAGAGACGTCGCTCGACACTTCTTCCGCCGCATCCTGGCCGACTACCAGGTTCAACGGCCTGGCTAACTGGGTCGGGGCGATACGGCCGCGAAGTTCCACGATCTCGCCGACGTCCCAGCACAGCGCCTCGGCGTCCAGCGCGCCGCTGACGGCGATCGCCGACGCCAGGACGTGACCCTCCTCGAGCTTCGCGAGCTCGGTGAGACGGGCCGCCTCGTTCACCGGGTCGCCGATCACGGTGTATTCGAAGCGGGCCTGAGCGCCGATGTGCCCGGCGATCGCCCGCCCCGCGGACACCCCGATGCCGAACTCCATGTCCGACCCCAGCACGTTGATGAGCTCGTCGTGCAGCTCGCGGGAGGCCGCAAGGGCGGCGCCTGACGCGTCCGGGTGCTCGATCGGCGCTCCGAAGATGGCCAGCGCCGCGTCGCCCTGGAACTTGTTGACGAAGCCGCCGTGGCGGTTGACGGTGTCGACGACCACCCGGAAGAACTCGTTGAGCAGGCTGACGACGTCGGATGCGGGCCGGGTGGACGCCAGCTGCGTCGAACCCACCAGGTCGACGAAGAGCACGGCGACGTCGCGTTCCTGTCCGCCCAGCTCGGTGCCTCGTTCGAGGGCGCGACGGGCGACGTCCTCACCGACATAGCGACCGAAAAGGTCACGCAGCCTTTGCCGCTCGGCGAGATCGCGAACCATGTCGTTGAAACCGGCCTGCAGCAGGCCCAATTCGCTGGCGTCGTATATCTGCATGTGGGCGTTGTAGTTACCGCGCTGCACTTCGCCCAGTGCCCAGCGCAATTGACGCAGCGGGTCGGCGATGGCCATCGCCACCAGGACTGTGCCCGCCAAACCGACGAGAAGCGCGGCGATCGCCATGATCAGGATCGGCGTCGTCAGCCGATCAGCGGACGCGGTGAGGATCTGGAACTTGCTGGCCACCAACGCCAGCACGATCGCGAGTACGGGGACGCCGGTGGACAGCACCCACGTCAGCACCTGGCGCAGAATGACACCCGCGGCACGGTAGTTCTCCGGCACTCCGCCGCGCAGGGCAGCGACGGCGACCGGGCGCAGGACGCGCTCGGACTGCAGGTAGCCGATGATCGCGGTGGCGGTGGCGCCAAGGGCGGTTGCGACCGCGACAACGGGCGCCGTATGGCTGGCGACCGGCCAGCTGGCGACGATGAAGACGATGGAGCCCAGGCACCAGTTGATGCAACTGATGAGCGAGCGGTAGAAGGGCATCTTGAGCGCTCGGGTGCGGGCCAGCTCGGTGGCCGCGGGGTCGTTGTCGGCCAGCAGGCTGTCGCGGCGCTGCCAGCGCATCACCGGTATCAGCAGCCGCAGGCTGACATACGCGCCGATGGTGAAGGACAGAAACAGGTAGCTCAGGAAGAAGGCCAGGTTGACCGCAGGCAGATCCTGCAGCTGAACGCGGTCCTCGGGCGGCAGCCCGAAACGGAGAAAGCCCAGCACGAACAGGGCGCCGATGATGTCGGACTGCAGCATGCCCAGGGTGAACACCGGCCAGGGCGTGCGCGCGACCCACCGGACGAACGCGCTGATTCGCCCCATCGGCTCGGCCTGCGTGGTCATCCGTCAACCGTATCGGTCCGGTGAGACCGGAACGGGTGCACTGAGACGGACGTGTCGGTTCGCAGCACTACTGTTACCTCTGATGGCCGGTGTCTTTTCGCGTCTGGTGGGTCAACGTGCCGTTGAGGCGGAGTTGGTCGCCGCCGCGCAAGCTGCTCGCGGTGATACGGCTCACAATGCCAACGCCACCGGGACCATGACACATGCCTGGCTGATCACCGGGCCGCCCGGGTCAGGTCGCTCGGTGGCCGCGCTGTGTTTTGCCGCGGCGCTGCAGTGTGAATCCGACGGGGTGCCCGGCTGCGGAGAGTGCCGGGCCTGCACCACGACGATGGCCGGCACGCACGCCGACGTCCGCAGGATCATCCCCGAAGGACTGTCGATCGGGGTGACCGAAATGCGCACGATCGTGCAGATCGCGTCGCGTCGACCGAGCACCGGGAGGTGGCAGATCGTCTTGATCGAGGACGCCGACCGGCTCACCGAAGGGGCGGCGAACGCACTGCTCAAAGTGGTCGAGGAGCCGCCGCCGTCGACTGTGTTCCTTCTCTGCGCGCCGTCGGTGGATCCGGAGGACATCGCGATCACGCTGCGCTCGCGCTGCAGGCATGTGGCGCTGGTGACCCCGCAGGTGGATGCGATCGCCCAGGTGCTGATCGATTCGGACGGGCTACCGGCCGAGGACGCCAACTGGGCGGCGTCGGTCAGCGGCGGCCACGTCGGGCGGGCGCGGCGGCTGGCCACCGACCTGGACGCGCGACGACGGCGCGAGCGCGCGCTCGGATTGGCGCGCGAGGCGGCGACACCGTCGCGGGCCTACGGTGCCGCCGAGGAACTAGTGGCCACGGCGGAGGCGGAGGCGTTGGCGTCGACGATCGACCGCAACGAGGCCGAAACCGAGGAACTGCGCACGGCGCTGGGCGCAGGCGGCACCGGTAAGGGCACTGCGGGCACGTTGCGTGGTGCCACAGGTGCCATGAAAGACCTTGAGCGCAGGCAGAAGTCGCGGCAGACCCGGGCATCTCGCGATGCGCTGGACCGGGCGCTGATCGACCTGGCGACGTACTTCCGGGATGCGCTGCTGGTGTCCGCGCAGGCGGGCGAGATTCAGCCGAACCATCCCGACATGGCCGACAAGGTGGCGGCGATGGCTGCGGTGGTGCCGCCGGATCGCCTGCTGCGGTGCATCGAGGCGGTGCTGGAGTGCCGCGAGGCGCTGGCGGTCAACGTCAAGCCCAAGTTTGCGGTCGATGCGATGGTCGCGACAGTGGGTCGGGCGCTGCGCAACTGACTTGGGCCGTCGCCGCGGCCTGTCGTAGACTCGTCCCGCCCGGCCAGCCGGGCACGCCACCTTAGCTCAGTCGGTAGAGCGATTCACTCGTAATGAATAGGTCGGGGGTTCGATTCCCCCAGGTGGCTCCGGCTTTTCGCGTGTCACACGAGGGCCTCACCTCCCCCCGCGAGCGTGCGTGTCTGCACACGACACGCCGGTCATTGTCAATCGGTGAGTGCACCGTCGCGGGGCCGCGAAGGCCCGCTTTCGGTTCAGTCCGTCAGCGCTTCCCCGGCGATCCTGTTCGCCGTCGCGGCCGCGGGGAATCCGGCGTAGCCGCTGGAATGGCAGATCACATCTCGCCCCCACAGCCGACCGAAGACGTTGTCGACGCCGATCTCGAGCAGCCCGTCGGCGAAACCGCCGCGAGGCAGATCCGCCTGCCCTTTGGGGAGGAGATTCGGCAGCAGTTCGCGGAAGACTTGGGTTCCTGTTTCGCGCACATCAGTCATGAGTCAACGATGGCATTACCGCGGCGCCAGGTAACCCACCGGGCCTGACGCGACGCAGACAGACAGTGCGGCGGTGTTCGCGCGGACGTCGATGGCGTCGCCGGCTCCGGGCAGCCGCACGAAGACCCGGTTGAGGCCTGGGTGAACCGGCACCTTCGTCTCGGTGCCTTCGCTGAGCGACAACGTCATCGAACCTTCGCTGTTGGCAAGGTAGTTGATCTCGGCGGTCCAGTCCGCGGGCAGCAATGGCCCGTCCAGCGGCATGCGGACCGGCAAGTCCGGCTGGACGAGGTATCCGCATCTGGGATCGGGGCCCCTCACGATGGTGCGCACCCATGTGACCTTGGCGTCGACGACGCGACCGTGGTTGTCGAGCATGCGTAATTTGCTTGTGGTGGCAGCGAATTCAGGCCGATCACGAAGCAGCGCGAACATGTGGCTGGTCAGGTTCTCGGGTGCTGCGACGCGCTGCAGGACGAAGGGGTCGACCTCCTGGTCGAGCATCGGGGCGCTCGACGTTTGATGGGCTCTTGCGAGGCCCGCTTGGGCGTTCTGCAGGTACGGCTGCGCCGGATTGTCTTGCCAGATCGTGGTGAACGTCACGGTGGAGTACAGGCTGCTGGCGAGGAAAGCGACTGCGACGGTGACGGTTACGGCTGTACGGGCAGGGGATTTGTCGAGCCAACCGGATTGCGGGCGATTGGGGGCGCACAAGCCGACGGCAGCGAGGAGGGCGAGGACGACGACGAGGTCGGGGAAATAGCGCAGGGTTTGGGCGAGCTCTAACGCTGTGAACTTGGAAGATCGCAGGAGGTAGACCGGTATCTGGCAGGCGATCGCGTAACCGACGGCGACGATCCACACAGGCCCGATGCGCTTCTTGCGGAGGAAGCTGATGATGCCAACAGCGGAAAGCGCGAGCCAGCCGAGAACCATGGCGGTGACGGGTGGAGTCGCCCACGGTGAGGCGGGAGCCCAGCGCTGCCAGTCCCATGGGCCGCCGGCGAGGCCGGGCACGATGCCGTGAGTGATGGAGCGAGACAACAGGTCTCGTGTCATCGGCAGATCGCGGCTCCATCGCTGCTGGTCGACGACGACGACGTAGAGGACGGTCCACGCGACGGTCAGCGCTAGCGATCCGACCCACAGCCTGATGCCGCGTCGCCACACGGTTCGAACGGATCCGTCACGCGTGACGTGGGCGAGAAGCGCGGTGATCGTGAAGGCGACGAAAGGAATGACTGCGGCTTTCTCGAAGTAGAGCAGACCGCCGAAGAAGACGAGGAGTGCGGTGATGGCGTAGCGCTGGTTGCCGGTGCGGACGAGCCGAATGGCGTCGGCGCATACCCATGCCATGGCGGCCAGCAACGGCAGCGAGTTCAAAGCGGCTGCCCACCAAGCAAATCCGGGAACGCCGAGAGGGGAGAAGAGGGCGAAGAGCAACGGGACGAGGATGACGGGTCGCCAGCCGAGGATGACGTGAAGGGCTCGCAGGAGTGCGAGGGATGCGACCAGTTGCAGCACGATAAGGCTTAAGGCGGGGCCGACCCAGTTGAGCGGCGCGAGGTGGGTGATGACGCCCGCGACGAGGAACGCTGCGGGCATCACGTGACCGTCGTGGTCGTCGAAGAGATAGTTCAGCGAGAAGATATTTTGGGTGCCAGCGCGGCCGACGAGAATGAGGTCATCCCAGTAGAAGTAGCCTTTGAACGCAAGTACCGCGCGGATGACAAGCTGCACCGCGATCAGGGCGACGGCGGTTGAAGCAACCCAATTGGTGCGGGTCAGCCGGACTGCCATGTGCCCTTTCTGCTGGTCGGCGGATCACTATGACTGTACGGGGCTGCTCGTTGCCGTCGTGAAGAGCTGCTTCTGGGGTGTTCGCGCATATTTACGTTCGGCGAATGGGGGCGAGCTTTGCTGCTGGAGGCCCTCCGCCCCAGTTCGGCCACCCCATTTCCCAGTTCAGAAGCCGAGTCGGGCAGGAGTCTGGCTCGGCGCGATCGCGGTCGTACTTGCGACGGCTGCCCTTGTGCTCGGCGTCATCGCACTCGTGACCGAACACGAGCCGGCGGTTCCACTGCCCGAAGAATCGAAGGTCTCAGCAGAGGAGCTCTTGACTGATGCCGCCGATTAGCCTCTATGCGAGGCGATCGCGCCGCTTACGAGAGAAGCGAGCGACAGAACGAATGCGTTCCTGAGGACTGGACACCCAGAGTCCACGGAGCGTCTAGATGCAATAGCGGGTTCGAAGGCAGAGACGATGCAATGGGCGAGCCATGTGCAGGCGATGCTTAACGGACACGCCGACCCTCTCAGATATCTCACAAGCACGCTGGAGCGATACATCGACGGGATGCTGCTGTACAGCGAAAACATAAACAAGGAACGCGGTCCCGATCAGTTCGACAACACGACTTACGACTCTGCCATCGTCGCCGTGGGAGGACCGCTGGCGACCTGCTACAAGGTTGGCGTTGGCTGGTGAATCGCCTTAACGCCATGGGACCGAGCCAACTGCGACTGGACACTTGGTAACTGGCGCAGGTCCCACACTCAGCAAGCCTTTAAGCTGGCCCAATGGACGGAAATTCGCCCTATCCGCCTGGCTATGGAGCTCAACCGCCAGGAAGTGGTCCTGTGCCGCCGCCGTATCTTCCGCAGCCACCGGGGAATGTCGGCCCTGGGGGTGCACCAATCCATAGGACGGGTCGCCCACTGGCGAGCGGTGTGATCTTAGCCGTGTTACTCGGAGTCGCTGCTTTGGTGCTTATCGATCATCGGAGTGGCTCCGCCAGCCGACAGCATCGCCACCGCCTTCCTCAGGCCGAAGAGCAGGAGCTCTTCGTCAATGATGCCGACAAGGCGCTTTGTGAGGTGATCGGCCCCCTGATGCAAGAAGAAACCGACAGGACGAAGGCGTTCTTGAATTCGGAGAACCCGCTTCAGCCGAGCGCAAGGCAGCAATTCCGAAGTTCAAGTCGGAAACATCGGACTGGGCGAATCGGATTCAGAATTTACTGAATCAGCACGCGAACCCTCCTCGCTATCTAACTCGCACGCTTCAGCAATACATTGACGGCATGTTGCTATACAGCGAGAACCTTCGAGACGACCGTGCACCGGATCCTTATGACAACACCGCTTACGAAGCAGCGATTGTGGCCGTCGGTGGACCGCTCGTAACTTGCTACAAGGTGGGCGCCGGGTGGTAGGTGTCGGCGCTGGCGACGTCAAGCCGAATCGGCAATTCTCAGACTTTATCCTCGGCGGCTTGTGGCCTGACAACCTCTCCAGGCCCGTGGACGGGCGCAGCCAGCGCTCAGCGCACATTCGCTCAGACTCACACGGGCGCGCGCAGGTGACATTGGTGCCGACTGCTACCGCAATCCTCGCGAGAACGATGGTGCGGCGGTGGACGCAATGCACCTCACTTACCAAGGATGACAGCAAAGCTGCTGAAGCGCAAGCGGATCTATTCGGTTCCATGGCCGACTCAATCGATGAGTGCGCGCAGATCGTGAAAAATGTCCGGTCGGCAATGGAAGCCATCGACAGGATGCACACGAAGAGATCGAGAAGATCAAGAACAGCAAGGGGGGCTGGTTCGGCACTTGGGCGATTCTGTCAATGATTTGGGCGATTCTCGCGCAGGCGAGATCAGCGGCCGAAGCGGCTTCACCGCCGCGGCTGCGGCCAATATCGCGTCGCCGAAGCCATGCGCATTCAATCTGCGATGGTGCCTTTGCCAGCGGTCAAGCGCCGGGCCGCCGGTGCAGGCGCGCCCCGCACCGGCCCGAACGGACAATGGCCATGTATTCATGGCTGGTGATGGCCCGGAGCGAAGGGAGCGGCACCAGATCCGGGCCTCGACCGTAGTGAAACCGGTCAGCAACCTCAGAAGCCGAGTCCCGACAAGCTCGCAGAAGCCGGAATCCGCCAGATCCGTTCGAGCACGAATGATGCGCCAGGCTCCTGCCTCGCGGATAAGACCGGGAGGGACGCCGATGAGCGGCTGAACGGCGTGCGTGCGAAGGCTGCAGGCTGGCGAGCTTCCCGCTCTCGCACATCCGCTGTACAGCAGGCTCAGCCGAGCAGTCCCGCGATCATTCCAGCCGTCAGCCCCATGTCCAGCATGTCCAGCGGCGGCGGGATGAAGCCGCCATCGATGCCGTCGATGCCGACTACCCCGTCGATGATGCCCAGCGCGCCGAGTATGCCCTCCACCCCAACGACGCCAGCGGGCCTGCCGACGCCGGCGAATCCGGTCAACGACCTCTCGCAAGGCTTCGCCAAAGGCCTCACTTCCGGCGGGAGCCCGCTGCCGCCGTCTGTTCCGGCCGGCCCGCAGACTCCGACTCCGCCTCCGGCGACGACCGCCGTCACCCCGGCAGCCGCCACCGCCCCGCCGCCTGCCGCAGCCGCCACGCCCGTCGTCAACCACGCAGCGCCGCCGCCTCCAGCCCCGGCCCAAGCCGCTCCGGCACCGATGATCGCCGGCGCGCCGCCGCCCGGAAGCCTCGCCCCGTACGGCTCCGACCTACCGCGCGGCGGCCCTGCTCCTTCGACCACCACCGTCTCTGCCAGCGGGGGCGGCGGCGGTGCCCCCCTGCCTGTCGGCGCCACGTCTGCCGCGATCTCCTCAACCGGTGTCCCGCCCAGCGTCCTCGCCGCATCCGGCCTCGCTGCGACCGGCACCGGCGCCGCTCTGGTCAGCTCCGAAACCCAGGACGAACAACTCGACAATGCCATCAAGCTCGCTTACGAATTGCTGCACGCCTCGCGCATGTATCCCGGCTTGCATTGGTGCGTGGCCATATTCAAGATTGCAACCGGCTTCGATACCGTAATCGTCAGCAATGACGGCGCAAGCTACGTACCGCCCGGTGTTTATGTACCCTGTTCCGTCCGAGTGCTTTTCGCCGATCCGGAGCTCAGCACCGGCTTCCAAGCCAAGTACTTCGGCTGGGTCAATCCGGCCGCCACCATGGTCGCCTACGCCGCCGAGCGCGCCGTCCTCGATCCCAACATCGACTTGTACGCGCTCGCCGCGACCACCGACCCCGGCGGCTCGTCCGTGCTGCCTGCTCGCCGCGCCGGCGTCGCCCACTATCAGGACTGCGACTCCACCCGCTCGCCGATCGATCCCGCCACTCCTGCAGCCGAACTCGACGAAACCCGCGTGCACCGCCTGCAAGTCGTGTCCCCGCAGAGCTTCGAGCAACTCAATGACGCCACCGTGCCGCCCACCGAACGGCAATCCGCCGCATGGGGAGCCACCGCCGGTGCCGTCGCGACAGCCCTGGCGGGGTGCGAACCCCTTCATATCGAGGTGAACCCCGTCGTCCGTGAGATCCTCGGCGGCCTCGCGATTGGCTCTCCGATCACCGACGATCAGTGGTCTGCATTGGCCGAGGTTCGGCTCTTCGGAAAGTCGCTGTTCATGCGTCCGGGTTTCATCGACGTCGAGCCGTCTGGCGATCCGAACACCACCATGCTCTACCGTGCGCATCACAACCTGGACCGAGCCGTGGAGGCGCTGTCGCTTTGGCGTGGCGACAACCCTGACTATGCCGATATCGTTTATGCCACCGAGCAGGTCGCCAAGGAGCAGCAGCTATGGCCAGTAAGGACATAAAGCTCAATCCCGACGAGGTGCTCGGCCACGTCAGCAAGATCGCCGCGACGATGGCCGAAGTCTCCGTGCCCGGGCCGGTGCCGCCGCCGTCGCCTCCCGCCAGTCCGATCGACGAGGCGCTCAACGTGGTAGCCGCGGCCGCCGCCGAGAAAGCCGCCGCTTCTGCCGAGGCGCTTTCCACGCGCGGCACCGAGCACAACGCCGCGTCTGTGCAGGCCATCAACGCCATGCGGGCCCAAGAAGAAGAGAACACCGCCACGGTCAACCAGCTTCAACCCGACATCCCCCAGTCCTTCCTACGGGGGGTCTAGAGCACACAGTGGCCCTCGGTATGGTGAGCCGATGCGCACACTGGTGACGGGGGCAGCCGGATTCATCGGGTCCACGCTGGTTGATCGCCTTCTCGCCGACGGGCACGCCGTCGTCGGACTCGACGACCTCAGTTCGGGTAACAGTGTCAATCTCGGCACAGCCGAGCGGCACTCCGACTTCGAGTTCGTCAAGGCCGATATCGTCGACGCCGACCTTGTCGGCCTACTAGCCGACGTCCGGCCCGAGGTGATTTTTCACCTCGCCGCCCAGATCTCTGTCAGCCAGTCGGTCCAAGACCCACCGTTCGACGCTGCGGTGAACGTCGTCGGCACGGTTCGAGTCGCCGAGGCCGCCCGGCGCGCTGGCGTCCGCAAGATCGTGCACACCTCATCGGGCGGATCGGTCTACGGCACACCGCCGAGTTACCCGACGAACGAGGACATCGCGACAAATCCCGCCTCGCCGTACGCCGCGAGCAAGGTCGCCGGCGAGGTGTACCTCAACACCTTCCGCAATCTCTACGGCTTGGAGTGTTCGCACATCGCGCCCGCGAATGTGTATGGGCCGCGCCAAGATCCACACGGCGAGGCGGGAGTGGTCGCCATTTTCTCCCGCGCCCTCCTCGGCGGAAAACCGACGAAGATCTTCGGCGATGGCACTGACACGCGCGATTATGTTTTCGTCGATGATGTCGTGGACGCATTCGTCAGAGCGTCCGGCGATGACGGAGGCGGCCAACGCTTCAATATCGGCACGGGCGTGGAAACATCGACGCGACAACTACATTCGGCGATAGCCAAGGCTGCGGGCAAGCCGGACGAGCCGGAGTTCCACCCGCCGAGGCTCGGCGATCTGCGTCGCTCCTGCCTCGACATCAGCCGCGCTGAACAGGTGCTCGGCTGGACACCCAAGGTGAAACTCGACGACGGCATCGCCAAGACCGTTTCGTTCTTTCGTGACGAACAGAACGGCTAAAGCCCGACGCCTGACGTAGTCGCCTCGCTCTAACCGGGCCACGTATCGATCTGACCTGTAATCTGTCGATCCTTCTGCTTGGAGGGTCGACCTTCTGCCTTGGTCCCTCGTTCTCCGTCCCCCTCGAGAGGATCGTTGAATCGCGCCATCCAAGCTTGGCCGGCCGGCGGCCAATTCGCACCAATTTCACGCCGCGAGCGTGCGCAATACGACGAAGTTTGCGCGGCGTGTCGTGTGCAGACACGCACGCTCGCGAGTGGGAGGTGAGTGCGCGGGAGGGAGGCGGGGAGGGGAGTCAGGCGTCGTCGGGGACGCGCGCGCCCTGCAGCGCGACGGCCCTGGCCAGTCGTGCGTAGCGCAACTCCAGGTCCTTGAACCGCATGTAGGTGCTGAGCGTGGTGAACACGAACGCGATGATCAGCACGTAGCCGATCAGGTCCGCACCGCGGTCCACCCCAACCCAATTCGCGACGACGGTGGTGTCATCCGGTCGCAGGATCGCATAGATCGCCGCCACGACGAACAACACACCGCCGACCTTCACCCACGCCTTGGTGCGCGCGCTCGTCCGTGACCGCAACAGGTACACGAGCAGCGCCACGATCGACAGGATCAGCAGCCCCTGAATCCAATTCACCGGCTCAACCTCCCTCTCAGCAGCCCGTCGAACACGATGTTCACTCCGTTGAGCAACGGCTGGCCCTTGGACTTCGAATAATCGGTGTAAAGGATCTCGACGGGTTCTTCGGCTACCCGCCAACCGTTTTCGACGGCCAGAGCGATGAATTCGCTGGCGTGGCTCATGCCGCTCATAGTGATGTTGAGCCCGTCGGCCACCTTCTTGTTGAAGACGCGCAGCCCGTTGTGCGCGTCGGTCAGCCGCAGCTGTCGGCTGCTCGGGCTCAACGCCGCAGCAGCGCGCAGTATGATCCGCTTCATCAATGGTGGCCTGCTCGCGGTCGGCTCGGCGAACCGCGTGCCCACCACCATGTCGACATCGTCGGCGGAGAGCCGGTCGATCATCGCGACGACGTCTTTCAGCCGATGCTGGCCGTCCGCGTCGAACGTCGCGAACACCTTCGCGCCCGGCTGGCTTCTGGCGTATTCGACGCCGGTCTGAATCGCCGCGCCCTGACCCAGATTGACCGGGTGCGACACGACGTGTGCCCCCGCTCGCAACGCGAGATCGCCCGTCCCGTCCTTGCTGCCGTCGTCGACGCAGACGACGTGGTCGAACACCGAGCGAATGTCGGAGATGACGTCACCGATGACACTCGCCTCGTTGTAGGCGGGAACGACGATCCAAACATCCTGGTAGCGCATGTCAATGCGCACCAAAATACACGCTCACCGCGTCGCCCTTCTGGCCAGCGCACCCAGGTGCACCGTCATTCCCACCATCGGCCCGCACAGCAGCGCGACCACTGTGCGGGTTTCCAGGCCGAGCGGCAGCAACAGCAACAGCATCGCCGCCAGCGTCGCAGTGATCCAGCCCGCCGAATACGCGCTGTGCAGAGCAGCGGCCACCGTCGCCGCACCCGTCAACGTCAACAACGCAATCGCGACGGCCGCCGCCGTCAGCCAGGCCAGCAGGCCGCCGCCCGCGCGGTACTCCTCGCCGAAGGCGACCCTCAGCAGCCACGGCCCGAAAATCCCCGCCGCCGCGCAGCCGACAGCGCCCACTCCGGCGACGACCGCCGCGGGCCCCACCAGCGCACGCAGCCGTTCTGCTCGCTGGTCGACGAAGTGCGCGATCAGATTGCCCTGCATTGCGGTCAACGGCACCAGCAGCGGCGCACGGGTCAGCGTCACCGCAAGGATGACCACCCCACCTGCCGCACCGAGGTCGCCCGACGTCGCCTTCAGCAGCACCGGGAATCCCATCACCAGGATCGCGCTGGCGCCGGCGGCCGCGATCGAATGCGCCGCGCCTCGCAGGAAGGTCACCGTGCCAACGGGTGTCAGCAGGGCCGCAGCCGCGCGTGTCGACGGCGAGGCGATCAGCATGATCAGCCACGCCACCGCGCCGGCGACCGTCGCCCAGAGGTAGCCGACGAGTGCCCAGCCGAGCACGAAGGTCGTCGCCGCGACCGCCACCCTGATGACGGCGTCGGTCACCATGAGCGCTCCGTACTGGGTCCACCGGCCGACACCGGCCAGCATCCCCAGCAAGGTGGCGTGCAGACAGAAGCCGGCGAGGCCGACGCTCAGCAGCGCGACGCTGAGCCACTGAGACGCCACGAAGACATGTGCCGACCACAGGGGCGAACTGGCCGCGATCACTGCCGCCGCGACCACGCCGACCATCGCCGCCACCCGCATTGGGTGCGTCCGCGGACCCGGCAACACCTCGACGTAACCCATCGACCGCACCTCGCGGGTCGCTTCCTGCAGCAGGCCGTTCGCCGCCCCGGTCACCAGCCCGAAGGCGCCCCAGAACACACCGAACACCGAGAAGCCCGCCGGTGCCAGGTCTCGCGCCGCGAGGTAGAGCACCGCGTACCCGCACAGCGCCGTCACCGCGGTGGCCGTTCCGACGCGTGCGACGCTGCCGCGGGTGATCGGGCCGGTCGGAGTGGCCGCGTCGGTCACAGCGCCGGCACGTCCTCGGAATACAGCCACGCATCCCACAGCGGACGCAGTGACACGTCCGCATAGTTGGCCGCAAGGCCGGTGAAGTCATCGGTGACGGCAGTCGAATGGCGGTGACGCGCCGTCCAGTCCTGCAGCAGTGCAAAGAAACCGGCGTCACCGATGGTGCGTCGCAGTGCATGAAGCGTGAGTGCGCCGCGCTTGTACACCCGGTCGTCGAACATGTCCCGCGGCCCAGGGTCGGACAGCAGCAGATCCTGCGGCGAATCGGAGAGCCGCCGGTGGAAGTGGCGCGCCCACTCGTCGGCGCTCTGGCCCCCGGACTCTTCCGACCACAACCACTCCGCATAGCACGCGAAGCCCTCGTGCAACCAGATGTCGCGCCAGCGCCGGGCAGTCACCGAGTTGCCGAACCACTGGTGCGCCAACTCATGGGCAATCAGTCGCTCAGACGAGCGGCTGCCATCGCAATGGTTGGCGCCGAAGATCGAAATCCCCTGCGCCTCAAGCGGTATCTCCAACTCGTCATCGGTGACCACGACGGTGTAACCCGTGGACAACGGATACGGCCCGAACCGCTTGACGAACAGCTTCATCATCTGCGGCTGCCTGCCGAAGTCGTGGTCGAAGTCGCGCTTCAGTCGGGCCGGCAGAGCGGCCGCAATCATCACCGGCGACTTCTGCAGCCGATGAAACTCGTACACGCCGATCTGCAGCGTGGCCAGGTACGTCGACGTCGGCTCCGCAAGCTCGTAGGTCCACGTCGTCATCGCGGCCCGCGTGCGTCGAGATTTCAACTCGCCGTTGGCGATCGCCCGGTACGGGTTCTCGGTGCTGATCTCGATGCGGTAGCTGGCCTTCGAGCTCGGGTGGTCGTCGCACGGAAACCAGGAGGCGGCGCCATTGGGTTGACCGGCGACCAGCACACCTTCGGTCAACTCCTCGAAACCGACTTCGCCCCAGAGGGATCGGATGGGGCGCGGCGTTCCGCCGTAACGCACAGAGATGGTCAGCGCCGCTCCCGCAGGCAGCGCCGACGACAGCGCGATCTGCAGCTTGCCGTCGGAACTCTTGAATGCCGAGGGCCGCCGGCCGTTCACCGACACCTTCGTGACCGAGAGCGCATCGGACAAATCCAGCGTGAAGGTCCGCAACTCGGCCAGCGTAACGGCGGTGATCGTCGCCGATCCGGTCAGCCGATTGACCGCAACCTTGTATTCCAGCTCGAGCTCGTAGCGCGACACGCGGTAGCCGAAGTTGCCGTTACGCGGCAGATAGGGATCGATGACCGGAACCTTCTTGGCGGCCTTCTTCGATCGGGTCACGCGGCGGTTTCCTCGGCCGCCGTGTCCGCCGGCGAGCCATCGCGCTTCTTGCGGAACGCATTCCACGGCGCGATCGGATTGCCCTGCCATCGCGTGGACGGCGGCACCTCGTCTCCCCGCATGACCAGCGAAGCTGGACCGACGGTCGCACCCGCGCCGAGGCGGGCGGCAGGTAGCGCCACGCAATGTGGCCCCAGCGTCGCGCCCTCCTCGAGCACGACGGTGTCCATCCGCATCACCCGGTCGTGGAAGAGGTGCGTCTGCACGACACAGCCGCGGTTGACGGTGGCGCCCTTCTCGAGAGTGACCAGGTCGGCCTCCGGCAGCCAGTAGGACTCGCACCAGACCCCCCGGCCGATTTTCGCCCCGAGTGCCCGAAGCCACAGGTTCATCACCGGCGTGCCGGTGGCCGCCTTGGCGAACCACGGTCCGGCAACCGTCTCGACGAACGTGTCGGACACCTCGTTGCGCCACACGAATGCCGACCACAGTGGATGTTCGACGGGCCGGATCCGGCCCACCACAAGCCATTTCGCGAGCACCGCGATGCCCCCCGCGACGGCGCCCGCCAGCAACAACACGAGGCCGCTGCCAAGCGCAGCCCACAGGTAGCCGAATTCGGCGATCATCGCCTGCAGCGCGAGCAGCACTGCCACACCGATCGCGAACGTGACGATCACCGGCACCAGCCGACACGTCTCCACGAACCCGCGCATGACCTTCAGGCGCGCCGGCGGATCGAATGTGCGCAATGCATCAGCCGCGGTCGGTTTGCGGCGCAACCGAATCGGCGGGCTACCCAACCACGACGACCCGGCCTTCGCCTTGTGCGGGGTCGCCGACAGCACCGCGACCAGCCCGTCGTCGGGCACCTTCCGGCCCGGCTGCGTGATCCCGGAATTACCCAGAAAGGCCCGCTTTCCGACGGTCGCCTTGGCGACGTGGATCCAACCGCCACCGAGTTCGTAGGACGCGACCATGGTGTCGTCGGCGAGGAAGGCGCTGTCCTCGATCACGGTGAACTTCGGCGTCAGCAACGCGGTGGAGATCTCGGTGCCCCGACCGACTTTCGCGCCGAGCACGCGCAGCCAGGTCGGCGTGAGAAGGCTGGCGTACAGCGGGAACAAGTAGTGCCTGGCGGCGTCCATCAGTCGTTCGGTGGCCCAGATCTGCCAGCCGACGCGGCTGCGTACCGGGTGATAGCCCTCGCGCAGCCACAGGGACATCAGACGCACGCCGACGACCGTCAACGCCGCGTAAACCAACAGCGCGACCAGCGTGGCCACCGGCGTCCACGCTACCGCGGGCGCTATGGCATCGGTCAGTGAGGCCGAGTTTCGGATGGCCCAGCCGATGACGGCCAGTCCGCAGCCCAGTGCGGCAAGCGGCAACGCGCCCAACAGGATTGAGGTCAGCCCGTAGCACAGCACCCAGAACGGCGCCCGGCCGGGGCGCTCCTGCGGCCACGGATGTCGCGCCTTACCGGACTTCAGCGCGGGCGATCCCTTCCAGTACTGGCCTTTCTTCACCCGGCCGACCACACCGGAGCCCGCGGCGACGTCGGCGTTCTGTGCCGACCGATGTGCCGGGCAGCAGCGTCGTGCGCGCACCGATGGTGGCGTCGTTGCCGATCGTGATGGCGCCCACATGGAATTGGTCGCCATCGATCCAGTGCCCGGACAGGTCTACCTCCGGCTCGATCGAACTGCGATGGCCCAGGGTCAGCATGCCGGTCACCGGAGGTGTCGAATGAAGGTCGACACCCTTGCCGACCTTGTTACCCAGCGCCCGCGCGTAGTACACCATCCACGGTGCACCGGCGAGGTTCTCCGCCCCGCTGGCGTCGCCGAGCCGCTCGGCCAGCCACACCCGCATGTGCACCGAACCGCCGCGACGGTACGTGCCGGGCTCGAGGAGACCCACCAGCATCCGGGCGCCGAGCACAGCGATGCCCATCCGCCCTATCGGCGTGACGAACAGCAGGAAACCGGCGAGCACCCACCACCAGTCGACGCGAACGAGCCACGGCGCCGAGCTCAGCGTCGCGGCGACGTTGTTCACCACCGCCAGCCACACCACCCACTGCAGGCCGGTCAGCGTGGCCAACGGCAGCGAGGCCGCGACCTGGAAGGCCTGCGACAGCAGCGGCACCGGCCGCACCACGCGCGTCTGGACCGGCCGGGGCGCGTCCTGCTCGTCCAGGAAACCGGCCAGTGAACCCAGCCGGGGATGGTCGTAGAGATCGGCGACCGTCACCGTGGGGTAGCGCCGCCGAAGCGCGGCGACCAGCTGCGCGGCCGACAACGAGCCGCCGCCGAGCGCGAAGAAGTCCGCCTCGGGCCCGTCTACCGTCGCCGCCAGCACGTCGCGCCACAAACCAGCCAGCCAGCCCATCGTCCCGTGCAGGTCGGGCGCCTCCTCGTCCGGCTCACCGGGCGGCGGCCACGGCAGTGCACCCCGATCGACCTTCCCCGACGTACGCGTCGGCAGTTCGTCGACCCGGACCAGCCTCGGCACCAGCGCCGCGGGCAGCGACTCCGACAGCGTCGAGCGGGCGGCCGCCAGGTCGAAGTCGGGGTCGGCGCTGGTGATGTAGCCGACCAGTAGGGGCGTGCCAGTCGCGGTTCGCCGTACCGCCGCCGCGCCGCCGCTGACGGCGGGCAGATTCACCAGAGCCGAGTCGACCTCGCCGAGTTCGATGCGCCGTCCACCGACCTTCACCTGGTCGTCGGCGCGGCCGCAGAAGATCAGCCCGCCGGGCTCGAGTCGCACCAGGTCGCCGCTGCGGTATGCGCGGCTCCAGTTCAGAGTTGGCATCGGCGCATATTTCTCGGCGTCTTTGTCGGGGTCGAGATAGCGGGCCAGCCCGACACCGCCGATCACCAGTTCGCCCACGCCGCCGATCTCGGCGGGCGCGCCGTCCTTGTCGACGACGGCCAGGTCCCAGCCCGGCAGCGGCAGCCCGATGCTGATCGGACCTGCACCGTCGAGCTTGGCCGCGCACGCCACCACGGTGGCCTCGGTGGGGCCGTAGGTGTTCCACACCTCGCGACCGGCCGCGTCGGGCCCTGCGGCCAGCCGCTCCGCGAGGTCCGGCGGGCAGGCCTCGCCACCGAAGATCAGCAGCCGCACCGCTTCCAGTGCCTCGGCCGGCCACAGCGCCGCGAGCGTCGGCACCGTCGACACCACCGTGATGTCCTTCGACACCAGCCAAGGCCCGAGATCCATGCCGCTGCGCACCAGGGAACGCGGCGCGGGCACCAGGCAGGCGCCGTTGCGCCAGGCCAGCCACATCTCCTCGCAGGACGCGTCGAACGCCACCGACAGCCCGGCCAGCACCCGATCGCCGGGCCCAATCGGGTTGTCCTGCAAGAACATCCGTGCCTCGGCGTCGACGAACGCGGCCGCGCTGCGATGCGTGACCGCGACACCCTTCGGTGTTCCGGTCGAACCCGAGGTGAAGATGATCCACGCGTCGTCGCGCCCCAGCGGCGACGCGGCACGCCAGCCGCGTGAGTCACCCGCGCCGCGGACCAGGCCCCGCTCGGTGATGACACCGACCACGTTCGCCTCACCGAAGACCAGCGCGGCCCGCCCTTCGGGGTCGTCGGCATCCACCGGAACGTAGGCCGCTCCGGTGGCAAGCGTCGCGAGGATTGCGACATACACGGCGTAACTGCCCGACGGCATCCGGATGCCGATGCGGTCGCCGCGACCGATGCCGCGGGCCGCCAGCCAGGCGACGCTGTCCTCGATGTCGGTGATCAGCTCGCTGTAGGTCAACTGCACGGAGCCGTCGTCGATGGCAGGCGCATCGGGGTACTGCGCCGCGGTGTCGTACAGGATGTCGATCAGCGTGCGCGGCTGCGGGGCGTACGCCGACAGCAGGTACTGCGCAGGAATTTCCGGCATCGCCACGCCTACAACGTACTAAGTGCCTGCGACGGCATGTCTGCGCCTGACGCGGCGGACGATCACCGCGGCGACGACGACCGCGATCGCGGCGATGACGAACCACTTGTAGCGCTCGAACGCGGCGTAGATCTCCAGGATGTGCTCGCCTGCGAGGTATCCGATGCCCGCCCAGGTACACACCCACAGCACCGCCCCCAGCGCGTTGTAACCGAGGAACTTCGCCCAGTGCATGCCGACGATGCCGGCCAGCAGTCCGTTGAGCTGCCGCAACCCCTCGATGAAGCGGGCGATGGTGACGATCTTGCCGCCGTGGGTGTTGAAGTACCGCTCGGCGTGCTCGAGCCGCGCCGGCGTGAGGAAGACATAGCGGCCGAATCGATCGACCAGCGGGCGGCCGCCGAAATGTCCGACGGCGAAGCCGATGTTGTCGCCGATGATCGCGCCGATGACGGCCACCAGGATCACCAGGGCGATGTTCATGTGGCCGGAACCTGAGAACACGGCGGCGGCGATCAGCAGCGCCTCGCCGGGCACCGGCACGCCGAAGTCCTCGAGCAGCACGAACCCGCCGACGGCCAGGTAGCCGTAGCGCTCGAGCAGCGGCTGTAGGTCCCCGAACACGCCGGGAAGTTGGGTGTCGGTCATGGTCTTGGATTCTCGCTGAGCACAACCGTCGTCGCGCTGCGATCGCGCTTCTAGCGTGTCGTCGTGGCAAGCAGACGTGATCGGGGGCTGCGGCTGTTCGTGGCCGACGCGTCCGGCGACAACTGGAGCGAGCTCACGTCGGGCTCGCTCGCGGCGGTACGACTGGCCGCTCCCGACCTCCAGACCGCTCGACGCGTACGCGGTCGCATGACCGATGACGTCGCGGTGATCCTCGACGTCACGGTCGCCGTCGCCGCCGACTTCCGCTCCGCGCGCAATGCGATGCCCGGGGTGGCGGACGGCAGGCTGCGCTACGCGGGCACCATCGACGGGCTGGCCGGCCTGGTCGCCGACATCTTCGTGGCGGGCGTGGCCGACGGCGTGACCTTCATCCCGGCCTCGCCGGACCAGGACATGACCAAGCTGGCCGACGCGGCGCTGCATCGGATCGCGCGGCGGCTGCCGCTGGCAGGCGCGGCCTGACTAGGCCTCGAGCTCCCCGGCGAGCTTGCGCTCGATGCTGGCCCGCGTGACGGCGGGCAGCGCGAGTATCCCGTCGAGCTCGGCCCGCGCCCGGGTGTAGGCGTTCTGGCGTTCCTGCGGTGTCGCGCCCTCGTCCTCGGCCAGCTCGAGCAGATTCTTGGCCCGCGCGATGCGCTGCTGGTCCGCCTCGGAAAATGTGCTGCGCCGCAGCCGGATTGCCTCGGCCTCGGCGACGTCGAAGGCGGTCACATAGTCGTGCACGGCGTCGCGGTACTCGATCTGCGCCTCGCGATCGCCGGCGAGGTCGTCGGCGTTGTCTGGCCGCAGCAGGTCCGCCCGTCGCCGCGCCTTGTGGAAGTCGATTGTCAGCGGGCTGCGCATGTCGGTCATCATCGGGAAGTCGAGCAGCTTTGCGATGTCGATCTCGTATTCGAGCCAGCGCGCATCGACCTGGCCGTGCGCTTCGATGACCTTCTTCAGTTCACGTCGGTGGGTGACCTCGCCGGCGCGCGACCGACCGGCCGCCTCCGCGACGGCGATCTTGGCCTGCTGCTTGATCCGGTAGCGCTCCAGCCGGCGTTCGGCGCGCCGCTCATTGGCAGCGGCGACCGCCCGCACTCCACCGCCCACCACACCGCCGAGCGGAAAGATCAGCCACCAGAAGTGGCCTGCGAACTGGAGCAGAGGTGCCACACCGCCAGCATGCCACCGTCAGGAAAGCGCCTCGTAAATGAGCTTGGCGTAGCGCGCGGTCCGCTCGTTGCCGAGGGTGCCCTGCCCCATCTTGTTCATCACGTAGGTGGCGGTGGTGCGGCGGTCGGGGTTCATCAGCACCACTGAGCCGCCCCATCCGCCCCAGAAGCAGACCCTCTCATCGGCGGGCAGAAACGGCATGACCTCCGGTGTGGAGAGCCCGTAGCCGATGCCCATCTTGAGCGGGGCGAGCAGCACCAGATCCGGTCCGTGCGACTGGACATCGAAGATCCGCTCGATCGTCTGCGCCGACAGCAGCTCGACGCCATGAGCCTTGCCGCCCAGCGATATCGGAGACAACATGCGCGTCAGAGAGCGCGCGTTGGCGTGTCCGTTGACCGCGCCGAGGTCGGCCTCTCGCCACTCGGCGGTGTGGGCGATGCCCGCGGCGGGCGCCGGATTTCCCAGCGTCTTACGCATCAGGTTGTCCTCTGGCAGCGCGTCGAACGAGACGGCGAACGGCGGCGGAGGAATGAGTTCGGCGATGCGGTCGGCATCCTCTGGCCTGGCGCCGATCTGGAAGTCCGCCGCGAGTGGGACCGCGATCTCGGTGCGGACGAAATCCTTCAGCGTCATACCTGCCGTACGCCGGACCAGCTCACCGATCAGGAACCCGAAATTGAGCGCCTGATAGCCCGATGCCGTGCCCGGGTCCCACCACGGTGCCTGCGCGGCAAGCCTGGACGTGGCCTTCTCCCAGTCGAAGAGGTCGTCGGTGGTCATCGGTTCCTGCCAACCTGCGACGCCGGAGGTGTGCGAGAGCACGTGACGCACCCGCACGTCTTGCTTGCCGTTGGCGGCGAACTCCGGCCAGTACTGCGCGACGGGCGCGTCGAGGTCGAGCAGGCCGCGATCGGCCAGCATCAGCGCGGCCAGACTCGTCACGGTCTTGGTCGACGACCAGACGTTGACGATGGTGTTCTCGGCCCACGGCACCGTCTTCGCCGCGTCGGCGTACCCGCCCCAGATGTCGACGACGGACTCGCCGTCGATGTCGACCGCGATGGCCGCACCGACCTCGGCCCCTTTGTTCAACTCGTCGGCCAGTGCGTCGGCAACCTTGTCGAACCGGGCGTCGAAGTGTCCGTGCACGGCAGAAGTCATGCGGTGGAATCTACGCCGGGACCATCACGGCCACGGCCTCACCAGTTGTCGTAGCCGCCCTCGGGGCCGAGCATGCGTTCCAGCCGGGTGCGGTTGATGCGGGCCAACTCATTGCAGACGACCTTGCGTTCGGTCTCGACGTCGTTGTGCATCCGATCGGTCATCGTCGCCAGCACGTCGGCGGCGCTGTACCCGTTGACGAACATGACGAAGCCGAAGCCGAACCTGTCGATGTAACGCTTCGACGCCGCGGCCAGTTGCTCCATCACCTCGGCGCGCTCGTCGCAGACGGCACACTGCTCGGCTGCCGACTTCTCGCTGCCGGGCCGACGGCCGACGTCGGGATAGGCCTGCAGTATCGAGTCGATGGACCCCTCGGCGAGCGCGAACAACAACCGGTCGGCCAGCCGGTAGAGCGCGTCGCGGTTCTCGTAGGGGCGTCCGCGGGCCAGATCGGCGGCCATCGGCACGCTGTAGCAGCACTCGTAGAGCGCGTGCACGGCGCGGCGCATCGGCATTTCGTTGAAAACGTCCAACCCCATGCCCTGATGCATCAACACACCGTCATGATCCGAGCAGCAAAGCACGTCGGCGTTACGTCGTGTTACAGGGAGGAAAACTCCTGCGGTCTCAGTGGCCCTGCGCCGTGAACCGTTCGATCGACCGGTTCACCTCGAGTTCGGCTTCCGCCCTACCGGCCCAGTCGGCCGCCTTCACGTATTTGCCGGGCTCCAGGTCCTTGTAGTGCACGAAGAAGTGCTTGATCGCCTCGAGTTCCGACGATGCCACGTCGCCGACGTCCTTGATGTGGTCCCAGCGGCCGTCGCCCGCCGGCACGCACAGCACCTTGTCGTCGCCGCCGGCCTCGTCGGTCATCTGGAACATGGCCACCGGCCGCGCCTCGACGATGCAGCCGGGGAACACCGACTCGGGCAGCAGCACCAGGGCATCGAGCGGGTCGCCGTCCTCGCCGAGGGTGTTCTCGATGAAGCCGTAGTCGGTCGGGTAGCCCATCGCCGTGTAGAGGTAGCGGTCGAGCTTGACCCGGCCGGAGTCGTGGTCGACCTCGTACTTGTTGCGCGAGCCCTTCGGGATCTCGATGACAACGTCAAACTCCACCGTCGCGGCTCCTTGCCCTGTGCACTGTCCTGGTGACGACGTCACCCTAACGGAGGATCGGCACGCGCTTGGCGCTGACCTCGCCGTTCGGATCAGCGGATACTCTGCTTTTGCAAGCCGGAGTCAGGAGAACCATGCGTCCCACCAAGTGGCGACGATCCACCCACGTCGTGATCGGGGTGGCCGTTGTGCTGCTGGTCGCCGCCGTGGTGGTGGCTGCGGCGCTGCTGCGGGGCGGCCAGTCGAGCGACGCCTCCGCGATCCCGCCGGCCCCCGCTCCTGCCACCGCCGACCCGGCAATCAAGCCGGTGTCGGAGTCGGCGGACAAGCCCACCCCCGACAAGCTGGCCGCAACCCTGGCGCTGACGCTCGCCGACCCGAACCTGGGCGCCTTCACCGGCCGGATCACCGACGCCGCCACCGGTGAGCAATTGTGGGCGCAGGGCGCGGACGTGCCGATGCAACCGGCGTCGGTCACCAAGGTGTTGACCACTGCGGCGGCGCTACACGGCCTCGACCGCGATGCCCGGCTCACCACCACAGTGCTGGCCTCAGACCGGCGCCCCGGCGTCGTGGTACTCAAGGGCGGTGGCGATCCGACGCTGTCGGCGGCGCCCAGAGGACAGGACACCTGGTATCACGATGCGGCCCGGATCAGCGACCTGGCCGATCAGGTGCTGCGCAGCGGCACCAAGGTGACCGCCGTGCAGGTCGACGTGAGCATCTTCAGCGGGCCGGCGATGGCGCCCGGCTGGGATCCCCTCGACATCGACGGCGGCGACATCGCGCCGATGGAAGCGGTGATGCTCGACGGTGGTCGCACCCAGCCGGTCAGTGTCGAATCGACCCGGTCGCGGACGCCGGCGCTGGACGCCGGTCGCGCACTGGCCGTCGCGCTGCGCGTCGACCCGGCCGCCGTTTCGGTGTTGCCGACGGCGTTCGACGGCAACCAGATCGCCTCGGTGCAGTCGCCGCCGCTGCTCGAGCGGCTGCGCGACATGATGAACAACTCCGACAACGTGATGGCGGAATCGATCGGGCGGGAAGTGGCTGCAGCGCAAGGGAAACCGCAAAGCTTCGAAGCCTCGGCGCGGGCGGTGCTCGCTGAGTTGGACGCCGCCGAGATCGACACCGGCGGCGCACACCTGATGGACTGCAGCGGTTTGTCCGTCGACGATCGGCTTACCGCGGAAACTCTCGACGAGACCGTCAACGCCGCCGCCGGGTCCACCCAGCCGAAGCTGCGTCCGCTGGTGGACCTGCTGCCCATCGCCGGTGGGAGCGGCACGTTGTCGAACCGGTTCCTCGACACCGACGCCGGTCGAGCCTCGGCCGGTTGGCTGCGTGCCAAGACCGGGTCGTTGACGGGCACCAATTCGCTCGTCGGCTTCGTCACCGACGCCAGCGGGCGCGTGCTCACCTTCGCGCTGCTCTCCAACAATGCGGGTCCGACCGGCCGCACCGCCATCGACGCATTCGCCGCGACGCTGCGGTCGTGTGGGTGCAGCCCATGAGCGCGCGAGACAGGAGCGGCGGCAAGCTGACCGTCGGCCGCGCCGTCGATTGGGGATTCGCCGCCACGGTCGGTGCCAGACTGGCCCGGCCCGGCCCGGCGGCCAGCGACTACACCCGCAAGCAGGTGATCGAGCAACTCGCCGCCGCCGCGCTGCGGGCCGAGCTGCCGGTGCGGGAGGTGACCGGGCTGAACGAAGGCGGCGAGGTGTCAGACGCCCGCATCGTCGACCGGACCGAATGGATAAGGGCCGCATCGCAATCGATGCGTGCGATGACGGGCGGAAGCGAGAACGGCGACAAGCCGCACTTCATCACCGGCCGCGTCACCGGTGCGCAGACGGGCGCGGTGCTCGCGTTCGTCTCATCGGGCATCCTCGGCCAGTACGACCCGTTCGCCTCCGACGGCGGCGCGTTACTGCTGGTGTATCCCAACGTGATCGCGGTGGAGCGGCAGCTGCGGGTGTCGCCCGCCGACTTCCGGCTCTGGGTGTGCCTGCACGAGGTGACCCACCGTGTGCAGTTCCGTGCCAACCCGTGGTTGGCCGACCACATGTCCAACGCGCTCGCGGTGCTGACCGAGGAGGCCGGCGAAGACATCACCGAGGTGATCGGCCGGCTGGCCACCTTCGTCCGTGACCGCCGCGACGGTGTTCCCGCCGATCCGAATTCGTCCGGCATGCTCGGTGTGCTGCGCGCCGTTCAGTCCGAGCCGCAGCAGCAAGCACTCGACCGCCTGCTGGTGCTCGGCACACTCTTGGAGGGCCACGCCGACCATGTGATGGACGCCGTCGGGCCCGCGGTGGTGCCGTCGGTGACCACCATCCGGCGGCGATTCGAAGAGCGGCGCGGCCGCAAACAGCCTCCGCTGCAACGGGTCTTGCGGGCCCTGCTCGGTATCGACGCGAAGATGAGCCAGTACACCAGGGGCAAGGCGTTCGTTGACCATGTCGTCGGGCGGGTCGGGATGGCCGGCTTCAACACCATCTGGTCTGGGCCCGAAACACTGCCTCTGCCAACCGAAATCGAAGAGCCGCAGCGATGGATCGCCAGGGTGCTCTGAGCACGCTGCAGGCCGCGGTGGCAGCGTTCGGCCGCCGCTACGCCGACGCGCAGGACCGTTGGTGCGTCGCGTTGTCGGGCGGCCCTGACTCCTTGGCGCTGACGGCCGTCGCCGCCACCCTGAAGCCGACGACCGCGTTGATCGTCGACCATCGCCTCCAGCAGGGATCCGACCGCATCGCGGCCACCGCAAGCGACCAGGCCATCGCGATGGGATGTGTTGACGCACAAGTGCTCCGCGTCGATGTCGGCACGACGGGCGGGCCGGAGGCCGCCGCGCGTACGGCGCGCTACCTGGCGCTGGACGCGGCGAGGGCCGGCGCGCCGGTATTGCTTGCGCACACGCTCGACGACCAGGCTGAGACCGTGCTGCTTGGCCTCGGCCGTGGCTCCGGCGCCCGCTCGATCGCCGGCATGCAGCCCTACGATCCGCCATGGTGCCGTCCGCTGCTGACCGTCCGGCGCGCGGCGACCCATCAGGCGTGCGACGAGTTGGGTGTCCGACCATGGTACGACCCGCACAACACCGATCGCCGTTTCACCCGGACCCGGCTGCGCGAAGAGGTGCTGCCGCTGCTCGAAGAGGTGCTGGGCGGCGGCGTCGCAGAGGCGCTCGCGCGCACCGCGACCGCACTGCGCGAGGACACCGAGACGCTCGACGAACTCGCGCGGTTGGCCCTGACCGCCGCGTCGACCGTCGAAGGCCTCGACACCGATCGGCTGACGCCGCTACCGGAGGCGGTCCGGCGCAGGGTGATCCGCGGCTGGCTGTTGGCCGGCGGCGCCCGCGACCTGACCGACAAGCAGATTCGCGGCGTCGACACGTTGGTCACCCGGTGGCGCGGCCAAGGCGGTGTGGCGGTCGGTTCGCAGTCGCGCGGCGAACGGCTGTTCGCGGGCCGCCGTGGCGGCCTGCTGACCATGTACCGCGAACCGGTCGCACAGGCTTAGGACGAACTGACGTTGGTCGGGGGACCTCACCCGTGGCACGCTGTGGAAGTGCCAACGCAGGAGCTGTACCCGGGCGACATCAAGTCGGTGTTGCTCTCCGAGTCGCAGATCAAGGCACGGGTCGCGGAATTGGGCGCCCAGGTGGGCGCCGACTACACGGACACAATCGCGGCCAGCAACCAGGACCTCCTGCTGGTCACGGTGCTGAAGGGCGCGGTCTTCTTCGTCACCGACTTGGCCCGCACGATCCCTCTGCCGACCCAGCTGGAATTCATGGCGGTCAGCTCCTACGGCTCGTCGACCTCGTCGTCGGGCGTGGTGCGGATCCTCAAGGACCTCGACCGCGACATCAACGATCGCGACGTGTTGATCGTCGAGGACATCGTCGACTCCGGGCTCACCCTGTCCTGGCTGTTGCGCAACCTCGCCACCCGCCGTCCGCGGTCGCTTCGGGTGTGCACGCTGATGCGCAAACCCGACGCCGTACGCGACGACGTCGACATCACCTACGTCGGGTTCGACATCCCCAACGAGTTCGTCGTCGGCTACGGCCTCGACTACGCAGAGCGCTACCGCGACCTGCCCTACATCGGCACGCTCGACCCGAAGGTGTACGAGGAGTTCTAACCGACATGACCCGAACCGCCCTGCGGATCTGCCCGTTGTGCGAGGCCACCTGCGGCCTGACGCTCACGATCGAGGACGGCCGGGTCAGCGGGGCGCGCGGCGACACCGACGATGTGTTCAGCGGCGGGTTCATCTGTCCGAAAGGTGCGAGCTTCGCCGAGCTGGACAACGACCCCGACCGGCTGAAGCGACCGCTGGTGCGGCGCGACGGCGTACTGACCGAGGCGACATGGGATGAGGCGTTCGCCGTCGTCGAGGACCGGCTCGGGCAGACCATCCGCGAGCACGGCGGGGCGTCGGTCGGCGTGTATCTGGGCAACCCCAACGCACACACCGTCGCGGGCAGCCTGTACCCGCCGCTGGTCATCCGCGGACTCGGCACCCATCAGGTGTTCTCGGCCAGCACCCTGGATCAGATGCCCAAACACGTCGCGCTGGGGTACATGTACGGCAGCCCGGTCGCGTTCACCGTGCCCGATCTGGACCGCACCGACTACTTGGTGATCATCGGCGCGAATCCGCTTGTGTCCAACGGCAGCCTGGCCACCGCGGCGGACTTCCCCGGCAAGCTGCGGGCGATGCGCAGACGCGGCGGGCGGCTCACCGTGATCGATCCCGCCCGCACGCGCACCGCCGAGTTCGCCGACCGCCACATCGCTCCCCGGCCGGGCACCGACGCCGCCCTGCTGTTCGCCGTTGTGCATGTGCTGTTCGACGAAGGCCTTGTCGCACCGGATCTCGGCGGTATCGCCGATCACGTCAACGGCCTCGACGACGTCCGCCGACTCGCCGACGGCTTCTCCCCGGAGCGCGTCAGCGACCACTGCGGCGTGAGCGCCGACGAGATCCGCGCGCTCGCCCGTGAACTGGCCGAAGCGCCGACGGCCGCCGTGTACGGCCGAATCGGCACGTCCACGGTCGAATTCGGGACGCTCGCCAGCTGGTTGGTCGACGTCGTCAACGTTCTGACCGGAAACCTCGACCGCCCCGGCGGGGCGATGTTCCCTCTCGGCCCGACGGCGCCGGCGCCGCGCCCGCCGAAACCGGGACGCGGCTTCAGGACCGGCCGCTGGCACAGCAGGGTGTCGGGTCATCCCGAGGCGCTGGCCGAACTGCCCGCCGCCGCACTGGCCGAGGAACTCGACACCGCAGGCGAGGGACAGATCGAGGCGTTGATCACCATCGCAGGCAACCCCGTTCTGTCCACGCCCGACGGGGATCGGCTCGACAAGGCGCTCGCCGGCGTCGGGTTCATGCTCAGCGTCGACCCCTACCTCAACGAGACCACCCGGCACGCCGATGTCATCCTGCCGCCGCCGCCGCCCTCGCAGAGCCCCCACTTCGATTTCGCGTTGAACAACCTCGCGGTGCGCAACAACGTTCGCTACTCGCCTCCGGTCCTGCCACTGGACGGACGTCCCGACGAGGCCGAGATCATGTCCCGTGTCGCGTTGATCCTCTTCGGTGTCGGCGTCGACGGCGATCCCTCGATGGTGGACGAGCAGGTCATCGCGACGACGCTGGCGAAGGAGAGCGCCGACCCCCACTCACCGGTCGCGGGTCGTGCGGTCGGCGAGCTCACCGCGATGCTCGCCGAAGGCCCTGGCTACGAACGCCGCCTTGACATGATGCTTCGGCTCGGACCCTACGGTGACGCGTTCGGCGCCGAACCCGACGGCCTCACCCTCGAACGGCTCAAGGCCGCGCCGCACGGCATCGACCTCGGGCCGCTGCGGCCCCGGCTGCCCGAGGTGCTCCGAACATCAACCGGGCGAATCGAACTCGCGCCGCAACCGTTGGTCGCCGATGCCGCGCGGCTTCGCGACTCGCTGGCCGAAGACGTCGACGAATTCGTATTGATCGGCAGACGCCACCTTCGGTCCAACAACAGCTGGATGCACAACGTACCCGCGCTGTCGGGCGGCACCAACCGGTGCACGCTGCAGATGCATCCCGACGACATCGCCGATCTCGGACTGTCCGACGCCGCCAAGATCAAGGGGCCCGGCGGGGAACTGCTGGCCCCGATCGAGCCGATGCCGGGCATGCGGCGAGGCGTCGTGTCCCTGCCGCACGGATGGGGTCACGACCGCGAAGGCACGCGGCTGGGTGTCGCAGCCGGCCGACCGGGCGTCAACGTCAACCAACTCAACGACGGGAATCGGCTGGACCCGCTGTCGGGCACCGCCGTGCTGAACGGCATCCCGGTCGACATCGCACCGGCGGGACTAGGACTTCCTTTTCCTGGCGTGCGCTACGTCAGCTCCCAGATCACGGTCACCGAGAAGGTGACGCTCTGCTGGCCCGGCTCGAGAGGCACGGCCTCCATCGCCGCCCGCGGCATCGGTGTCGGCGAGGGAACCGGCGGTGTGGCCCCCGCCGACTCGGAGATCGAAATCACCTTGCCCAGAGACAGTCCCGCCAATTGGGCGTACTGCTCCGCACGGTCCTTGGCATCGTCGAAGGCCCGGGTGCGGGCGTCCTTCACCAGCTGCGAATCGTCGTCGATCGCGTAGCTGACGGAATTGATCCTGGTGGCGTCACCGCCGGTGGTGCCGATCAGCGCGAGCGTCTGTGACGCGGTGTTGAGGTCGCGAATCTTGATGTTGATCGAGTTGCTCGCCTGGTAGGCGACGATTGTCGGGTTGCCGCCGCTGCCGCCGTACTGCGGCTGTAGGGTCACGTTGGACGTGGCGATGTCGTTGCGGTCGATACCGGCGTTCGTCAGGGCGTTGATCACGGCCTGCATCCGGTCACTGGTCTGGTTCATGGCGGTGCTCACGTCCGGCGCGCTCGCCTGGATGGAGACGTTCGCGTTCAACGTGTCCGGCTTGCCCTGCACCTCACCGGAACCGACAACGGTGACCTGGCGGGTATCCCGGTCGGCCGTGGGGATCACCGACCGTCCGGCCGACGACGACGCGTCACACGCCGAAAGGCCTGCGACCGCGAACCCCGCCGCGGCGAGGACGATCAATCGGTTCGCAAGTTTCGCTTTCGCTGCGATCGGCATGCCTGGCAGCCTAGAGCACCCCGGATCAGATGAGGTCGAGGCGCTGAAGGTCGGCCACATACTTGTCGATCAGCGAGCGCGTGAGGTGGGGGATGTCGCCGTCGGCGCCGACCTTGGCCGCACGGACCGCATCGCGGAACACGTCGGCGGGCGCGATCGCGCCGCGGATCGGCCGCTCCGGCTTGCGGTAAGCGTCCAGCAGGGGGAGCACACTGTGCCGCCGCAGCAAGTCGGGCAGTGCCGTCAGCGCCGTTTCGAACCGGTGCAGCCAGTCGTCGTAGTCGTCGATGCGGGCGATCGGGTGGCCGGAATCGATGAGCCAGTCGACGAACGTGTCCAGTGAGACGCCGTCGTCGTAGGGGTTCATCACGTCGAACGACCGGTACCCGTCGGTCGACGTCGCGGCAAGCGTGACGATCGACTCGGCCACGAAATCGACAGGCAGGCCGTCGTAATGCGCCCGCTGTGGGTGGCCGTCGGCGTCCCGCTCGTAGAACGACCCGGGGGCGACACCGGTCACCAGGATGCTCTGCAGGAGGCGGGTGAAGGCGTCCGGCACGTTGAGCTGTCCGGTGTAACGGGTGTGGGCCAGGATCATGTCGGAGCGGAACACCGCGACTGGCAGGCCGCACAGGTCGTGCGCCTCCCGCAACAGCACCTCACCGGCCCACTTGCTGTTCGCGTAGCCGTTCGCATACGAACTGTCCACGGGGCGCACCGGGCTGACGTCGCGGATGTCGCCGTCCTCGACGAAGTCGTCGGCCGCGACCGACATCGCAACCGCGACGGTGGACAGGTAGGTGACCGGCTTGATCTGCGCCGTGATCGCCAGTTTGATGACCTCGGCGGTTCCCACCACGTTCGGGCCGAACTCCTCGCTGTAGGGAAGTACATGGTTGACCAGCGCCGCCGGGTGGATGATCTGATCGACGTCGTGCGCCAGACGATCCCACGTCACCGCGTCGAGGCCGAGGTTCGGCTCGCCGATGTCGCCCGCGACGACCTCGAGATGTCCGGCGGACAGCGTGCGGAATCGCCTGAGCAATTCGGGGTCGCCGCTGTCGAAGGCGGCCTCGAGGCGTTGCCGGGCGGCTGCCTCGTCGCGGCCACGCAGGACGGCGATCACCGTGCCGCCGGTTTCGGAGGCCTTCTCGAGCAGTTCCAGAGTCAGGAAGCGGCCGAGCCAGCCGTTGGCGCCGGTGAGCAGAACGGTCTTCGGGGTGCCTGTCACATAAGCCGTGGACGGCGCGGCGGCCAGCGTCTGCGCGTCGATGAATTTGTCCAGGGTGAGGTCCGCGGCTCGAACCGAGGTGGCTCCCGTCGCGTGCACACTCGCGAATGTCGGCCTGTTCGTTGAGGATTCACGTTCCGCCTCGATGTAGTGGGCGAGCTGTCGCAGATCGCTGGTCGGTGCGACGATCACACCGACCGGCACCTCAACCCCGAGGACGTCGCGCAACAGGTTCGCGAACGTCAACGCAGACAGCGAATCGCCGCCGAGATCGGTGAACTGCGAGTCGGGGTCGACCTCGAGGCCCGCTGCGCCGAGGACCGCCTGCGCGGCCAGGACGACGCTTTCGAGCACCGTGCGGTTCGCCGCGTTCTCCCGCAATGCGCGCAACTCGTCGACCCGGGCCGCGGACAGCTGTTGGTAAAGCTGCTCCAGCCGGTCGCCGTAGTGCTCTTTGAGCCTGGGCCGCAATATCTTTCCCACGCCGGAGAGTAAACCGTCGGCGGCGCTGAACGGTTCGGTCTCGATCAGGAAATCGGCCGGCACCTCATAGGATTGCAGCTCGGCCTCGCGCGCCGTCTCGCGCAGCGAGTCGGTCAGCGCGGCCTTCAGCGCGCCGGTGTCGGTGCCGAACCGCTGCAGCGCAGCGGGTGTCGGAACGATCACCGCGAGCAGGTTGGCGCGCTCGCTGTTGCCGTAGACGAAGATCTGACGTACCAACGGTGCACCTGCAAAGACCGCCTCCAGGTTCGCGACGGCCACGAACTCGCCCGCAGAGAGCTTGAGCACGTTCTTGCTTCGGTCGACATAGGAGAGCCGGTCCGGTTCGATCTCGGCCATCACGTCGCCGGTGCGGTAATAGCCGTCTGCGTCGAACACCTCTGCGGTGACCTCGGGCCGCTTGTAGTACCCAGGCATCATCGTCAGCGTCTTGACCAGCAGTTCGCCTCGCGGATAAGGCTTGTCGGTGCGGAAGTAGCCGAGTTCGGGAACGTCGACGAGTTTGTAGTCGATGACCGGCGGGCGCATCACCACCCCGTCTCTGGTCAGCCCGCCGACCTCCGTCGTCCCGTAGCCGTCGGTGATGTGCAGGCCCAGGACGGTGTCGACGAACGACTTCATATCTGCGGCGAGCGGTGCGGTGGAGACGAAACCGCCGATCACTCGGCCGCCGAGGACGTCCTCGCGAAGTTCGACTGCGGCGGCGGCTTCGGCCTGCTCGACGGCGACGCCGTCGACGATGAGACGGTCGACGGCGCTGCGGTAGCGCTGGAACAGCATGTCGACCACCCGTGGCACCAGGGGGAGGTCGGTGGGACGCACCAGCATCCAGTCATCGAAGAGGGTGGAAAGGTCGGATTCGGGCACGAAATAGCTTGTGCCGCCGGCCATGAACGCCGCCATGATGGGCAGCCGACCGCCGACGTGGTTGAGCGGCATGAAGTTCACATTGAGTACCGCACCGCCGGTGTTCGGACCGAAGTTCGAGGTGAAGAGCCGGCCGAGAGTGCGCTCGGTCATCATGGCGCCTTTGGGCGCGCCGGTACTGCCCGAGGTGTACATGATCATCGCGAGCCGATCGTCGCTCCTGTCGGTATAGGCGGGTTCTGGAGGCAGGCGGCGCCCACGCTCGATGACGTGGGTGAGCGTGTCGACGGCGACGGATTTGCCGGCGTCGCTCAGCCGGGCCTGTGCCTGCTCGAGACTCTCCCGGTGCTCGTCGACGGCTGGATCGAAGTCGAAGACGAGCAGGTGCCGCAGGGTGGTGCTCTGCAACGCAGACTCGACCGCCAGTTCCAGATACTGGGCGCCCACCGCCAGCACTTGCGGTTCGGTCTCGGCGACGATCGGCCGCAACTGGGATACCGGTGCGCTGTGCTGCAGCGGCACCGACACCAACCCGAGGTAGGCGCACGCCAGGTCGACGGTGAAGTAGTCAGGGCTGGCGAAGCCGATCGTGGCGACGAAATCGCCCGGCTTCACCGGTGCGCCCGGATCGTTGTGCAGGGCGGTCGCGACAGCGGCCACCCGGCCCCACAGCTCGCTGTAGCTGATGGTCTGGAAGCGGGGCAGCAGGCGAACCGACGTGCGGCCGGTTGCGGAGTCGGTCGCCAGTTCCCGCTCGCGCTGACCGAGCGCAGGGCGGTCGGCGTAGCCGTCGACGAGGATTTGCAGGATTTCAGCAAGGCGCAGGTCGGGCCGGCTTGCCGCCTCGATCACGTCGGGACGTGGGCGGGCGTTCCGAAACTGCGGGTCGTCGGCGTACAGCTCGGCGATGCGGCCTTCTCGTGTCCCAGCTTCGTTGTTCACCCTCGGGCCCCTTTCGCGCAAGATCACTATGACGCGGAGCGCATCGGAGCGCGTCTGAATTCCGCTGAGCACCTGTGAAGCTCGGCACACAGCGGAATGACAGCAAGCCTCAGGGGGTTACCAGTATTTTGCAGTGTGTGTCGGGGTTGGCGAGGTCGTCGAATGCGGCTCCGACGCCGCTCAGCGCCACCTCGGCCGTGATCAGCGGGGCGACGTCTACCTCGCCCTCGGCGATGGCGCGCAGGGATTCGGCGAACTCCGCTGCGTCATAGGCGTTCACGAACTGCACGCTGATCTCTTTGGCGATGCCGAACAGCGGCAGGATCGGGTCGGACTCCATGCAGACCCCGGCCACCACGAGCCGAGTGCCCATCGGTGCGCGTCGCATCACGTCGTTGACGATGCCGGGCACGCCGACGGCTTCGAACACCACCGCAGGTTTCACGTCGTCGAACGGCGACCCCTGACCGGGATCCACCACCTGATGCGCGCCCATCGTCGCCGCCAACTCGCGCCGCTTCGGCGAAAAGTCGCTGGCCGCAATGTGTTCTATGCCCTGCCGCCGCAGAGCGGCGATGATCGAGAGGCCGATGGGGCCGCAGCCGATGACGAGGGTGACATCCCCCGGCTGAACCGACGACTTGTTCACCGCGTGTAATCCGACCGCCAACGGCTCGGTGAGAGATGCCAGACGCGGGTCGAGGCCGCTGGGGATCCTCAGTAGCAGTGGCGCTGACAGCAACATCCGCTCGGCATAGCCGCCGATCGTGGTGTTGCTCGACAGGATGGGCTCGAAACCCTTCGGCGACAACAACACCGGCAGCGAGGTCACCAGTGTGCCGGGAGGCGGGGCGTCGGTGTCCGGCCCGGCTTCGAGCACTTCGGCGCTGAACTCGTGACCCATGTAGACGTCCTGGGTCAGGTCGACGCGAAGGCCGCCCTCGATCGGCAGGCCGGTCAACTCCTTCGTCAGCCTGACCATCTGCTCGCCGTGGGCCGCGAAGTGAAGGTCGGAACCACAGATCCCGCAGGCCTTCACGCCGACGAGCACCTGTCCCGGCGCGGGCACCGGTTCGGCGACGTCGTCGCGCAGCACCATTCGGCCTGCGCGCAACACCGACGCGCGCATCACTGCTCGGCGTTCAGATCGCCGGTGTGCTCGTTGATCGCCTTGACGATCGCCTCACCCGCGCGACCGAGCAGTTGATCACGCTTGCCCTTCGCCCAGTCGTGTGAGGCGCGCGGAGCGCTCAACTGGCCCCTGAAGTGCGGCATGACCTCGCGGGCGAACAATTCATAGGAGTGGTAGGTCGCCTGCGGCGAGGCCCAGTCGTGGCCGAGCAGCAGCAGGGTGCCGAAGCCGCCCGAGGTTTCCAGTAGGTCCTGGATGTGGGTGATCGCGTCACCCGGCGTGCCGATGCAGCAGTTTCCCTTGCCGGCATAGTCCTCGACGAACTCGCGCGGCGACTGACTGCCCTCCACCGGGTTGGACAGCGGCACAAAGCCTGCCGCGCCGAAGTAGTCCGCGAAGTCCTGCAGGCCGTACGTGCAGTCGTCGACGGCCGCCTCGCGGCTGTCGGCGAGATGCATGATCGAGAGCACCCGCCAGTTGGTGCGGTCGGGTTCGTCGCGGCCCGACGTCGCGGCCTGGTCGACGACGATGTCCCAGGTGTTCTCCAGCGCGGCGTAGCCGCCGGGTATCGACATCGACAGCGACAGCAGCGACGTGCCGAGCGCACCGGCCAGTCGCGGACCCGAAGGCGAAATCATTGCAGCCGTGGAGATCTCGGGGTACGGCCACGTATACGGGCGAATATGCAGTTGCGCGTCGCGCAGCGCGAACCAGTCGGAGTGCCTGCTGATGCGCTCGTCGGGCTCGGCGCGGAACAACGCGAGAATGGCCTCCAGCGACTCCTGCATCATCCGGCGCTGCTCCACCGGGTCGATGCCCATCATGTAGGCGTCCGACGGCAGCGCACCCGGCCCGGCGCCGAACATCGCCCGGCCGCGGGTGAGGTGGTCGAGCAGCACCCAGCGGTCGGCCACCATCAAGGGGTGGTGATAGGGCAGCGACACCACACCCGTGCCGAGGCGGATGTGCTTGGTGCGCTCGGCGGCCGCAGCGATGAACACCTCCGGGCACGCGATCAGCTCGTAGCCCCCGGAGTGGTGCTCGCCGTACCACACCTCCTCGAAACCGAGACGGTCGAGTGCGACGGTCCGTTCGAGGTCGTATTCCAGTGCCAGCGTTGGGGATTGACCCACAGGATGAAAGGGGGTGATGAAGACCCCGAAGCGCAGCGGTCTGGCCGTCATGGCCGCTTCACCTCTCGCAGGAATTCGAGCAGGATCCGGTTGACGTCATCGGGGCGCTCCTGCTGCACCCAGTGCCCGGCGCCGTCGACCCACTCTTCTGTGTACGGGCCCGCGACCACCTCGCGTGCGCGTGCGGGGTTCATCGTCGGCCCGATCGGGTCGGCGGTGCCGCCGACGAACAGTGCGGGCACCGTGATCCGGGCTTCGGCGAGCTGCGGCGTCGACTCCCAGTTGCGGTCGTAATTGCGGTACCAGTTCAGCCCGCCGGTGAATCCGGTCCTGCCGAACTCGCTGACGTAATGCTCGAACTCCTCGGCGCTGATCCAGTGAGGCAGCGGCGCGTCTTCGTCGATCAGCCCGGCGAACATGCCGCGCATGGTCGCGGCCACGTCGGCTCCCAACTCTGCGTCGGCGACGCCGGGCTCCTGGAAGCGCAGCATGTAGAAGTCCTCGCCGAATTTCTCTCGCCACCGTTCGGTGGGCCGCGACCTGGCGCGGGGGATCGGCGGAACACTCAGTCCCGCGACGGCCCTGACCCGCTGCGGGTGCAGCAGCGCGGTGTGCCAGACCACCATGGCGCCCCAGTCGTGGCCGATGAACACGGCCTGCTGCGCGCCGACGTCGTCCAGCAGGGCGACCAGGTCGCCGGTCAGTGCGTGGATGTCGTAATCCTCGACCGCCTCGGGCCGGCTCGAGCCGCCGTAGCCGCGCTGGTCCGGGGCCATCACGTGGTAGCCCGCGTCGGCGAGTACCGGGATCTGGTGTCGCCAGGAGTAGGCCAACTCGGGAAAACCGTGGGCAAGGACAACGACGGGTGCTCCCCGTTCGCCCGCCTCCAGGACCCGCAGCGCTACGCCGTTGACGTCGACCAGCCGCTCGGTGGAGGTGAGCACGATCTCAGCCAAGCACAGCGCTGTCTGGCCGTCGAGAGTGCGAAGGAGGCGTTCAGTGTGCGTCCACGGCGGGATTTCGCGCGATTTCTCGCCATCAACGCACAGTCGACGGCCCTTTCCAGCGCCGCACAGGGAAACGGTGCACAGAACCGTCGGGAACCTTCAGACGTTGGTCTAGCGGTAGCCTTGACTATTCCAGCTGCATGTATGGAAGGACGTGGCCGAACTCGGCCGATGCTTGATGAACCGCAAAAATGTGATCCGCACGCTCACCGTCATCGCGGTGGTGCTGTTGCTGGGCTGGTCGTTCTTCTATTTCAGTGACAACACCCGCGGCTACAAGCCCGTCGACACGTCGGTGGCGATGGCCCAGATCAACGGCGACAACGTCAAGAGCGCCCAGATCGACGACCGCGAGCAGCAGGTGCGCCTGGACTTGAAGAACGGCAACGGCGACACCAGCGACAGCGACAAGATCATCACCAAGTACCCGACCGGCTACGGCGTCGACCTGTTCAACGCGTTGAGCGCCAAGAACGCCAAGGTCAACACGGTGGTGAACCAGGGCAACATCCTCGGGTCGCTGCTCATCTATCTCTTGCCGCTGCTGCTGCTGGTCGGGTTGTTCGTGATGTTCTCGCGTATGCAGACCGGCGGCCGGATGGGCTTCGGGTTCGGCAAGTCGCGGGCCAAGCAGCTCAACAAGGACATGCCGAAGACCACGTTCGCCGATGTGGCCGGCGTCGACGAGGCGGTCGAGGAGCTCTACGAGATCAAGGACTTCCTGCAGAACCCGTCGCGCTATCAGGCGCTGGGCGCCAAGATCCCCAAGGGCGTGCTGCTCTACGGCCCGCCGGGCACCGGCAAGACGCTGCTGGCGCGCGCCGTCGCAGGCGAGGCGGGAGTGCCGTTCTTCACCATCTCGGGCTCCGACTTCGTCGAGATGTTCGTCGGCGTCGGCGCATCCCGCGTTCGTGACCTATTCGAGCAGGCCAAGCAGAACAGCCCGTGCATCATCTTCGTCGACGAGATCGACGCGGTCGGCCGTCAGCGCGGCGCAGGCCTCGGCGGGGGTCACGACGAACGCGAGCAGACACTGAATCAGCTGCTCGTCGAGATGGACGGCTTCGGCGAGCGCCAGGGCGTCATCCTGATCGCAGCCACCAACCGGCCCGACATCCTCGACCCGGCGCTGCTGCGGCCCGGCCGCTTCGACCGGCAGATCCCGGTGTCGAATCCGGACCTGGCCGGCCGCCGCGCGGTGCTGCGCGTGCACTCGCAAGGCAAGCCGATCGCGGAGGACGCCGACCTCGACGGGCTGGCCAAGCGGACCGTCGGCATGTCGGGCGCGGACCTGGCCAACGTCGTCAACGAGGCCGCGCTGCTGACCGCTCGCGAGAACGGCACCGTCATCACCGGCCCCGCACTCGAGGAGGCCGTCGACCGCGTCGTCGGCGGGCCGCGCCGCAAGAGCCGCATCATCAGCGAGCATGAGAAGAAGATCACCGCCTACCACGAAGGCGGCCATACGCTCGCCGCCTGGGCGATGCCCGACATCGACCCGATCTACAAGGTGACCATTCTGGCGCGCGGCCGCACCGGCGGGCACGCGATGTCGGTGCCCGAGGACGACAAGGGCTTGATGACCCGCTCGGAGATGATCGCCCGGCTGGTGTTCGCGATGGGTGGACGCGCCGCCGAGGAGCTGGTGTTCCGCGAGCCGACCACCGGCGCGGTGTCCGACATCGAGCAGGCCACCAAGATCGCGCGCGCGATGGTCACCGAATACGGCATGAGCTCCAAGCTCGGCGCCGTTCGCTACGGCACCGAGCACGGTGACCCGTTCCTCGGCCGCACGATGGGTACTCAGGCCGATTACTCCCATGAGGTCGCGCAGATCATCGACGACGAGGTTCGCAAGCTCATCGAAGCCGCGCACACCGAGGCGTGGGAGATTCTCACCGAATACCGCGACATACTCGACACGTTGGCCGGTGAGCTGTTGGAGAAGGAAACGCTGCACCGCGCGGAACTGCAGGCGATCTTCGGCGACGTGAAGAAGCGTCCGCGGCTGACGATGTTCGACGATTTCGGCGGTCGCATTCCGTCGGACAAGCCGCCGATCAAGACCCCCGGCGAACTCGCGATCGAGCGCGGCGAGGATTGGCCGAAACCTGTGCCCGAGCCGGCGTTCAAGGCTGCTATCGCCAGGGCTTCTGCGGCCGCCGCCGAAGCGTCGCAGTCCAACGGCAACAATAGTTCGGGTAACAACGGAACCCCGAACGGCCCTACGCAGCCGGACTACGGCGCACCCGCCGGTTGGCACGCGCCCGGCTGGCCGCCACCGCCGCAGCAGGGGCAGTATCCGCCGCAGCAACAGTGGTATCCGCCGCCGCCACCGCCGACGGGTTGGCAGCCGCCCAATGTCGGCGCCGGAGCGGCTCCGCCGCCCTACCAACCCTATCCGTACCCGCGCCCGCATCATCCGCCGCACGGCGGACCGGCTGGCACGCCCGCGCCCGACAACGAGGACGCGGGTCAGGAATCCAACCGGCCTAACCCGCCCAATTACGGCTGATATTTAACGGAGGCTCCAATGACGCGGCCGCACAACAACTCTGCGACCACCGCCGCCCGCAAGTTCGACCAGCCGCGCGCCGAGGCGGCGGTCAGGGAACTGCTGATCGCTGTGGGGGAGGACCCGAGCAGGCACGGACTGGAGGACACTCCCGCGCGCGTCGCGCGCGCCTACAAGGAAATGTTCGCCGGGCTGTACACCGATCCGGACTCGGTGCTGGACACCACATTCGACGAGCAACACGACGAGTTGGTGTTGGTGAAGCAGATTCCGATGTACTCCACCTGCGAGCACCACCTGGTGGCTTTCCATGGGGAGGCCCACGTCGGCTACATCCCCGGCGAGGACGGCAGGGTGACCGGGCTGTCGAAGATCGCCCGACTCGTCGACCTGTACGCCAAACGGCCGCAGGTGCAGGAGCGCCTGACCGGTCAGATCGCCGACGCGGTCATGCGCAAACTCGAACCGCGCGGAGTCATCGTGGTCGTGGAGTGCGAGCACCTGTGCATGTCCATGCGCGGGGTGCGCAAGCCCGGTGCCCTCACCACCACGTCGGCGGTGCGGGGCCAGTTCAAGACCGACAATGCATCACGGTCCGAGGCGCTGGAACTGATCTTGCGGAAGTGAGCCCTACACGCGTGCGGGTAATGGGAGTCGTCAACGTCACTGACGACTCCTTTTCCGACGGAGGGCTGTTCCTCGACCGCGATCGCGCGGTCGAACACGCGATGGCGTTGGTCGCCGACGGCGCCGCGATCATCGACGTCGGTGGCGAGTCGACGCGGCCCGGCGCCACCCGCATCGACGCCAGGGTGGAGTCTGCGCGAGTGCTACCTGTGATCAAAGAGCTTGCCGGACAAGGGGTTACCGTTAGCATCGACACCATGCACGCAGACGTTGCGCAGGCGGCCTTGGAGAACGGCGCCCGAATCGTCAACGACGTTTCCGGCGGACGTGCCGACCCGAACATGGCCGCCGTGGTGGCGCAGGCGCAAGTGCCGTGGGTTCTGATGCACTGGCGCTCGGTCAGCGCCCAGAGACCGCACGAGGTGCCCGCGTACGACGACGTGGTGGCCGAGGTACGGACCGAACTGCTGACCGCCGTCGACGCCGCCGTGCACGCGGGGGTGGATCCGGCGAATCTGATCATCGACCCCGGCCTCGGTTTCGCCAAGACCGGCGAGCACAACTGGTCGCTGCTGCGCGCGCTGCCCGAACTCGTGAACACCGGCGTCCCGGTGTTGGTCGGAGCGTCGCGAAAACGATTCATCGGCACCCTGCTTGCGGATGCCGACGGCGAACCCCGGCCACCGGGCGGGCGCGAGACCGCGACCGCGGTGATCACTGCTCTCGCCGCTCTGAATGGCGCGTGGGGTGTGCGGGTGCACGACGTAGCGTCTTCGGTCGACGCGCTGAAGGTCGTCGAGGCGTGGACGGGACCGGCCTGCGATGGCTGACCGAATCGAGTTGCGGGGCTTGGTCGTTCGCGGCAACCACGGGGTGTTCGCAGAGGAGCGCCGCGACGGACAGGATTTCGTCGTCGACATCACCGCGTGGATCGACCTGGCGGCCGCGGCGGCCAGCGACGACCTGGCCGACACATTCGACTATGGCAGCCTGGCGCAGCGGGCGGCAGAGATCGTCGCGGGGCCGGCCCGCAACCTGATCGAGACGGTGGCAGGCGAGATCGCCGAGGACGTGATGACCGACGAGCGGGTGCACGCGGTCGAGGTCGTCGTGCACAAGCCGTCCGCGCCGATTCCTCTGCAGTTCGCCGATGTCGCCGTTGTCGCGCGGCGGTCGCGCCGGGGCGGGCGTGGAGGTATGGGTTGACCGCGCACGCGAGGAGCACAAGATGACCCGCGTCGTGCTGTCGATCGGCTCGAACCTGGGCGACCGGATGGCGCGGTTGCGATCGGTCGCCGACGGCCTCGGCGATGCGTTGCGCGCTGCGTCGGCCGTCTACGAGACCGACGCATGGGGCGGTGTCGAACAGGCTCCGTTCCTCAACGCCGTCGTGATCGCCGACGACGCCGGACTCGACGCCCACGACTGGTTGTGTCGCGCGCACGACTTCGAACGAGCCGCCGAGAGGGTGCGCGAACAGCGCTGGGGCCCCAGAACCCTAGATGTCGATCTCGTCACCTGTCACGATGGCGAATCCGAGGTGGTGCTGCACGAGAAGGACCTCACCCTGCCGCACCCGTACGCCCACGAGCGCGCCTTCGTCCTGGCGCCGTGGCTCGACGTCGACCCGGACGCCACGCTCGTGGTCGAGGGAAAGCGTCAGTCCGTGAAGGCGTTGCTCGCCGGGCTCGATCCGGCCGAACGCGACGGGGTGCGGCGCACCGGTCAGGCGCTCACCTGATGGGGCCCACCCGCTACCGCGACGTGACGGCCGCGACGGCGATCGCCGCTTTCCTGGGTTATCTGCTGGTGAGCGCGCTCTATCAGTGGTTCCCGCCGATCACCGTGTGGACCGGACTGTCGCTGCTGGCGGTGGGCATCGCCGAGGGTGGCTGGGCGTTCTACGTGCGGGCCAAGATCAACGACGGGCGGATCGGCGACGCACCCGGTTGGCTGCACCCGCTGGCCGTTGCCCGGTCCGTGACGATCGCGAAGGCATCGGCATGGGTGGGCGCCCTGGTGCTCGGGTGGTGGGTCGGGGTGCTGGTCTATCTTTTGCCACGGCGAGGCTCGCTGCGGGTCGCCGGAGAGGACACGACGGGCGCCGTCGTCGCGGCCGTGAGCGCGCTTGCCCTGTTGGTCGCGGCGCTCTGGCTCCAGCATTGCTGCAAGTCACCTCAAGAGCCGCCGGAGAACGGCGAGGGAGCTGCGGAGTAGCTGGCCGATGATAGCCGATCGCGAATCGCCGAGAGGCGCGACACGCGCAGTGACCTGTGGCGGGTACAGTCGGCCCATGACCGTGTCGACCCGTGGTGCCCGGCCGCGGCGCAGCGGTCGCAGGCCGGGTTGGCTGCTGTTAACGGTGTTGCTGGTATTCGCGATCATGGCGAGTTCGGCGCTGGTGTTCACCAACCGGGTGGAATTGCTGAAGCTGGCGGTCATCCTCGCTTTGTGGGCGGCGGTGGTCGCGGCATTCGTGTCGGTCATCTACCGGCGGCAGAGCGACGTCGACCAGGCCAAGGCCCGGGACCTCAAACTCGTCTACGACTTGCAGCTGGACCGCGAGATCTCGGCGCGACGCGAGTACGAGCTGACCGTCGAGACCGAGCTGCGCCGCGAGCTGTCCACCGAGATACGCGCACAGGCCGCCGACGAGGTGGCCGCACTGCGAGCTGAGCTCGCCGCCCTCCGGGCCAACCTCGAGTACCTGTTCGACGCCGACCTCAGCCACCGTCCGGCGATCGAGACCGAGCACGAGCCCGCACGTCCCGGCCGGGTGGCCAGCAGCAGGATCGACGACGACGACGGCCCCAACGTCCGGACCGAGGAGAACCCGATCATCGACGTATCGGCCGAACCTGACGCGCAAGAACCCGAATGGTCGCCGACCCACTTGTTCGGCGGCGCCCATCGGATGTCGTCCGAGGTCGAACCGACACCGCAGGAGCGTTCGGCATGGGCGGCCGAACAGCGGGCCGTCGAGCACCGCGCCGCCGAGGAACGCGCGGCCGCCGAGCAGCGCGCGGCCGCCGAACAACGGGCCGCCGAGCAGCGCGCGGCCGCCGGGCAGCGCGCCGCCGATCTGCGGGCAGCTCAGCAGCGGGCGGCCGAGGAGCGCGCCGCCGAGGAGCAGCCCGTGCCGTCCGAAGGCGATCGGCTACCGGCCGGCACGCCGGAAGGCGACTGGACGCCCGGGTCGCCGATCACGCAGAACGGATCAACCTCGGGCGACTACGTCGGAAGGCGCCGGGCCGCCGAACCGGTGATGTCGACCACGCCGGCCCGCCCGCCGCAGGGCCGCCATTGGGCACCTCCGGAGGCCACCGACCCCGGCCGCCCCGACGAACCCTCGCAGCCGCCCACGCAGGCGACACCCCCGCCCGCACCTCGGCATCTCAGTGCCGACGAGGCGGCCTCAACCGGTGGACATTCGGTCGCCGAACTGCTCGCGAGGCTGGAAGTCGGCTCCTCGGGCAGCGGCGGTCGCCGCCGCCGCGAAGAGTGAGCTAATCTTTTAGCGACCGTCCGGTACCCGCAACGCAGGACCGGAACGAACCGATCATGCGAGGCATCTGCAATGGAGCAGTCCCCTGCGTCTCCGTGGGGACCCGATTCTGCGCACGCACTGGGCCCCCAAGACGGGCACTTGCGGCCGGCCCGGCTCTCGGTCGGCATCATCTCCGCCGGCCGGGTCGGCACCGCTCTCGGCGTCGCGTTGGAGCGGGCCGGTCATGTGGTCGTCGCATGCAACGCGATATCTCGCGCCTCCCGGCAGCGGGCCGAGCGCCGACTCCCCGACACTGCCGTGCTGCCCGTGCACGAGGTGGCTGCCCGCGCGGAGCTGCTTCTGCTTGCCGTCCCCGACGCCGAGCTGGCTTCGGTGGTGTCCGGCCTGGCCGCCACGGGCGCGGTGCGGCCCGCAACGATCGTGGCGCACACCTCTGGGGCCAACGGCATCGCGGTGCTGAGCCCGCTGACCGCACAGGACTGCATTCCGCTGGCGATCCACCCGGCGATGACGTTCACCGGCGCCGACGAGGACATCTCCCGACTGCCCGACACGTGTTTCGGCATCACCGCCGCCGACGACGTGGGTTACGCGATCGCGCAGTCTCTGGTGCTCGAGATCGGCGGCGAACCGTTCCGGGTCCGCGAAGACGCCCGCTTGCTCTATCACGCGGCACTCGCACACGCCAGCAATCACGTGGTGACCGTTCTGCTGGACGCGGTGGAAGCCCTGCGGGCGGCGCTGTGGGGTCAGGAGCTGCTCGGCCAGGAGACCGTCGGCGAGGATCCGGGCGGCATCGCCGAACGAGTGGTCGGCCCGCTGGCCCGCGCCTCGCTGGAGAACGCGCTGCTGCGGGGTCAGGCGGCGCTGACGGGACCGGTCGCCCGCGGCGACGCGGGCGCGGTGGCCGACCATCTGCGGGCGCTCGCCGAGGTGAATCCTGAACTGGTGCAGGCATATCGGGCAAACTCATTGCGTACGGCGCAGCGGGCGCAGGCTCCCGACGAGGTTTTCACCGTGTTGGAGGAGGCTGGTCAGGCGTGACCGTTCGCAAGCCGCCCAAGTTCGCCGCCGGCGAGCTCAACGTCTACCAATCGCCGCGCGAGGTGTCCGACGTGACGCGTGCCCTCCGGCAGACGGGCCGACGGGTGATGCTCGTGCCGACGATGGGCGCCCTGCACGACGGACACCTGACTCTCGTGCGGGCCGCCAAGCGCGTGCAGGGTGCGGTCGTGGTGGTGTCGATCTTCGTCAACCCGCTGCAGTTCGGTGCCAACGAAGACCTCGACAAGTACCCGAAGACGCTGAAAGAGGATCTCGCGCTGTTGCGAGACGAAGGCGTCGAGATCGCGTTCACTCCGACGGCTGCACAGATGTACCCCGATGGACCGCGCACCTCGGTGCACGCAGGCCCGCTGGGAGCGCAGCTCGAAGGCGCTTCGAGGCCAACGCATTTCGCCGGCGTGCTGACCGTTGTTCTCAAGCTCCTCCATATCGTGCGGCCGGGCAGGGCGTTCTTCGGTGAGAAGGATTACCAGCAACTCGTGCTGATCCGCCAGATGGTCGCCGACCTGAATGTCGACGCCGAGATCGTGGGCGTACCGATCGTGCGCGAACCCGACGGCCTTGCGATGTCGTCGCGCAACCGATACCTCGGCGAGGCCGAGCGCGAACAAGCAGGCGCGCTGTCGGCCGCACTGCTGGCCGGCATGTATGCCGCATCGGGCGGGACGCCGGCGGCCCTGGACGCCGCGCGCGCGGTGCTCGACGAGGTGCCTGCGATCACCGTCGACTACCTAGAGGTGCGCGACCCCGTACTGGGTCCCGCGCCGGCGGAGGGCGCGGCCCGCATGCTGCTTGCTGCCCGACTGGGCGTCACCAGGCTGCTCGACAACATCGCGATAGACGTCGGTGCGGCAGCTGGTACCGACGGGCAACGACCCGCCGGATCAGATGACAATCACGAACTGCCCTGGAGGAATTGATGTTGAGGACGATGCTCAAGTCGAAGATCCACCGCGCCACGGTGACGCAGGCCGATCTTCACTACGTGGGTTCGGTGACGATCGACGCCGACCTGATGGAAGCCGCAGACCTGCTCGAGGGCGAACAGGTCACCATTGTCGACATCGACAACGGCGCGCGCCTGGTCACCTACGCCATCACCGGTGAACGCGGTAGCGGCGTCATCGGAATCAACGGGGCGGCAGCACATCTGGTGCATCCCGGTGACCTCGTCATCCTGATCGCCTATGCAACGATGCAGGACGCCGACGCCCGCGAGTACCAGCCGCGGATCGTGTTCGTCGACGCAGGCAACAAGCCGATCGACCTCGGCCACGATCCCGCCCGTGTTCCTGCCGACGCGGCCGAACTGCTCTCGCCGCGGTGAACCGATGCTGCTGGCAATAGACGTACGCAACACCCATACCGTGGTCGGCCTCATCGCGGGGTCGGGTGATCACGCGAAGGTGGCGCAGCACTGGCGGATCCGCACCGAGTCGGAGGTCACCGCCGACGAGCTGGCATTGACCATCGACGGCCTGATCGGTGACGACTCCGAACGGCTGACTGGGGCAGCCGCCCTGTCGACGGTGCCGTCCGTGCTGCACGAGCTGCGCGAGATGCTCGGGCAATACTGGCCGAACGTCCCCCACGTGTTGATCGAGCCCGGTGTGCGCACCGGCATCCCGCTGCTCGTCGACAATCCCAAGGAGGTCGGCGCGGACCGCATCGTCAATTGCCTTGCGGCGTACCAGAAGTTCGGCACGGCCGCGATCGTCGTCGACTTCGGCTCGTCGATCTGCGTCGACATCGTCTCGGCGAAGGGCGAATTCCTCGGCGGTGCGATCGCGCCCGGTGTCGAGGTGGCCTCCGACGCTGCCGCGGCGCGGTCGGCGGCACTGCGCCGTGTCGAGCTGGCCCGGCCGAGGTCGGTAGTCGGCAAGAACACCGTCGAGTGCATGCAGGCCGGCGCAGTGTTCGGCTTCGCGGGAATGGTCGACGGGCTGGTGACCCGCATCCGCGACGACGTCGACGGGTTCGGCGGCGACGATGTCACCGTCGTCGCGACCGGGCACATCGGTCCGCTTCTGCTGCCCGACATGCACACCGTCGGTCACTACGACCAGCACCTCACGCTCGACGGGCTGCGGCTGGTGTTCGAACGCAATCGCGACAGCCAGCGGGGCCGGCTGAAGCAAGCCCGCTGACGCACGGGGAACCGCTAGAAGCTAGAAGAAGGTGCGGATCAGGTCGACAACGCGGTCGTCGTCGTCCAGCACCGGGATCATCTGCCACTTGTCGAATGTGGTGCACGGATGCGAGATGCCGAACCGCAGCCAGGTGCCCACCTGGACAGCGGCCCGCTCGGTTCGGCCCAGCCGCAGATACGCGTGCTGATCGTTGAGCTTGACCACCGTGCTGTCGGTGAGTCCCAACGGCACCGGCATGTCCTGGTCGAAGGACACGTCGCGGCGGCCCATCGTCAGCAGCGCGAGATCGGCCTCGGGTCGCGAGATCACCTGCGCCCGGACCTCCAGCGCCGGCCGCAATTCGCCGCGCAGCGGTGACGTCCTCCCATAGAGCCCGTGATCGTGGGTCAGATAGCAGCCGCTACGCACGACGGTTCGTACGCGCCGTCCTGCCACCGTCCCGACGGCCAGCACATCGGCGACCACGTCGAAGTAGGTGCTGCCGCCGGCGGTCACCACGACGCTGTCGGTCTCGAACAGGCCGGCGAGCCGTTCGATTGCCGACCTCAGCTCGCCCAGATAGGCGGCGACGCGCGCCGTGGCCCCCGGTGCGACGTCGTGGCCCAGTGCGGCTTCGTAGCCGGCCACCCCGACCAGCCGCAGTGCGTGGCTGTCGGCGGCGGCCCGGGCCACCTCGTCGGCATCGGCGCCGTTGCGGCAGCCGGTGCGGCCTCCGGGCATCCCGATCTCAACGCAGACGTCGACCGGCCGCCCGCCTGCAGGGAGCCGAGACGCCATCTGCTGCACCCCGGCCACCGAGTCCACCCAGCATGTCAGCGTGAAATCGGGGTCGTCGCGCAGCTGCGCGGCGACCCAGCCCAGCGCCGCGGCGTCCACCAGCTCGTTGGCCACGATGAAGTCGCGCACACCGAACGCCCGATAGGTTCTGGCCTGGCTGATCGTTGCGACGGTGACCGCGCACGCCCCCGCTTCGAACTGTCGGGCCAGCAGCTGCGGGGCCATGTGGGTCTTGCCGTGAGGCGCAAGCTCGACCCCGCGGTCGCGGCACCACCGGGCCATCGTCGCAAGGTTGTGGGACAGTGCCTCCCCGCGCAGTAGGCACACGGGGCCGAGAGCATCCTCGTCGTCGAAGACCGGAGCGGCCGCGCAGATCTGTGCGGGCGTGCGACCCGACCACGACGTGGGCATCCCCTTGAACCGCCAATCGAGCGGCTCGTCCGCCAACGCGGCGACGCCGGCTGCTCGACTCATGCGTTCATTTAAGCTGGCACGTCGTGACAACACCTGAGCAGCCCGGAGCCGGCGCCGTGACACCGGCGACCGCTGATGCGGCCGACCTTCCGGAGCAGTTCCGGATACGACAGGGCAAGCGTGAGCGGCTGCTCGCCGAAGGACGCGAGCCCTACCCCGTCGAGGTCGCGCGCACCCACACCCTTGCCGAGATCCGGTCCGCCTACCCCGACCTCGCGGTCGACAGCGAGACCGGAGACGTCGTCGGCGTTGCGGGCCGCGTCGTGTTCGCCCGCAACTCCGGCAAGCTGTGCTTCGCCACCCTCCAAGAAGGGGACGGTACCCAGCTGCAGGCGATGATCAGCCTGGCGAAGGTGGGACAGCACTCGCTCGACCGGTGGAAGGGCGATGTCGATCTCGGCGACATCGTGTTCGTCCACGGCGAGGTGATCAGTTCGCGGCGCGGCGAACTGTCTGTGCTTGCCGATTCCTGGCAAATAATCGCCAAGGCGCTCCGACCGCTTCCGGTCGCTCACAAGGAGTTGAGTGAGGAGTCGCGGGTACGACAGCGCTACGTCGACCTGATCGTGCGTCCCGAGGCGAGGACCATCGCGCGGCAGCGGGTCGCGGTGGTCCGCGCGGTGCGCTCCGCGCTCGAGCGGCGCGGTTTCCTCGAGGTCGAGACCCCGATGCTGCAGACCCTGGCCGGCGGTGCTGCCGCCCGCCCGTTCGTGACGCATTCCAATGCACTCGACGCCGACCTCTTCCTTCGAATCGCACCGGAACTCTTCCTGAAGCGATGCCTGGTCGGTGGTTTGGAGAAAGTATTCGAGCTGAATCGGGTGTTTCGAAACGAAGGTGCCGATTCCACGCATTCACCCGAATTCGCGATGCTCGAGACATACGAGGCCTATGGGACGTATGACGATTCCGCGACGATGACGCGGGAGGTTATTCAGGAAGTTGCAGACGAGGCGATCGGCACCAGAGAGGTGCCATTGCCTGATGGCAGCACCTACGATCTGGACGGCGAATGGACGACGATACAAATGTATCCATCGTTGTCCGAAGCACTCGGCGAAGAAGTCACCCCCCAGACCGCAGTGTCCGACCTTGTGAAGTTCGCTGACCGGCTAGGCGTCGAGATACCGCGCGACCGGGGCTACGGCCACGGGAAAATGGTGGAAGAACTGTGGGAGCACACCGTCGGCGACAAGCTGTGGGCGCCGACGTTCGTGCGCGACTTCCCGACCGAGACCACGCCGCTCACCCGCGCTCACCGCAGCATTCCCGGCGTCACCGAGAAGTGGGACCTTTACGTGCGGGGCATCGAACTGGCCACGGGTTATTCGGAACTCACCGATCCGGTGATACAGCGGGAAAGGTTCGCCGCGCAGGCCCGCGCCGCGGCGGCAGGTGACGACGAGGCAATGGTGCTCGACGATGATTTCCTCGCCGCGCTGGAGTACGGGATGCCTCCGACGACGGGTACCGGAATGGGCGTCGACAGGTTGTTGATGGCATTGACCGGACTGTCAATTCGAGAGACGGTATTGTTCCCGATTGTTCGCCGCCTGGGCAACTGAACCGGCCTGCTCAACCCGCTTGTTGAATGGCCTGCCCCGGTATGGCACATTGGTGTGCGGGTTCAATCACAGCGCGGGCACTATGTGCCGGCCAGAAGGGTTCGTGTGGGCTAATGGCAAAAAAAGTGACTGTCACCTTGGTCGATGATTTCGACGGTCAGGGGTCAGCCGATGAAACGGTTGAATTCGGCCTCGACGGCGTGAGTTATGAGATCGATCTTTCTTCCAAGAATGCCGCGAAACTGCGCTCCGACCTCAAGCAGTGGGTCGACGCCGGTCGGCGCGTCGGCGGGCGCCGCCGCGGCCGCTCGGCAGGCACAGGTCGGGGACGCGCAGCAATCGACCGGGAACAGAGCGCGGCGATCCGCGAGTGGGCCAGGCGCAACGGCCACAGCGTGTCGACCCGTGGTCGCATCCCTGCCGACGTGATCGACGCCTTTCACGCAGCGACCTGATCCGGCAACCAGAAGCGGCGTTGCCGGCGCACGACGTTCAGCGCGTTGCGCGCCGGTGCTTTCGCTAGCGGCGAACTAGGGTCGCCGCCCGGCGGAAACGATTCATGCGGGCCGGGCGTTGCTCACCTACGGAACCGGGTACAGGGCGAATGCCGCTTGACGACGCAATCGGTTCTCCTGTTGGCAAGGACCGCCAACCAGGGCACCCGGGACGGCCGCCCATTACAGTGGATGGCAGGCGCGCAGTGCGGTACGCAGCCGCGCAAGGTGCCGACCTAATTAGGGAGAGCAGGTAACACCGATGTTCGAGAGATTCACGGACCGCGCCCGCAGGGTCGTCGTCCTGGCTCAAGAAGAAGCCCGGATGCTGAACCACAACTACATCGGCACCGAGCACATCCTGTTGGGACTCATCCATGAAGGTGAAGGCGTAGCAGCCAAGTCGCTGGAGTCGCTGGGCATCTCGCTGGAAGGCGTGCGCAGCCAGGTCGAGGAGATCATTGGCCAGGGCCAGCAGGCTCCGTCGGGCCACATCCCGTTCACCCCGCGCGCCAAGAAGGTGCTCGAGCTGAGCCTGCGCGAGGCGCTGCAACTCGGCCACAACTACATCGGCACCGAGCACATCCTGCTCGGCCTGATTCGCGAGGGCGAGGGCGTGGCCGCACAGGTTCTGGTCAAGCTGGGTGCCGAGCTGACCCGCGTGCGCCAGCAGGTCATCCAGCTGTTGTCCGGCTATCAGGGCAAGGAGACCGCCGAGGCCGGCACCGGTGGCCGCGGGGGCGAGGCGGGCAACCCGTCGACGTCGCTCGTGCTCGACCAGTTCGGTCGCAACCTGACCGCGGCGGCGATGGAGGGCAAGCTCGACCCCGTCATCGGTCGCGAGAAGGAGATCGAGCGGGTGATGCAGGTGCTGAGCCGTCGCACCAAGAACAACCCGGTGCTGATCGGCGAGCCCGGCGTCGGCAAGACTGCCGTCGTCGAGGGGCTGGCGCAGGCGATCGTGCACGGCGAGGTGCCGGAGACGTTGAAGGACAAGCAGCTCTACACCCTCGACCTCGGTTCGCTGGTCGCGGGCAGCCGCTACCGCGGTGACTTCGAGGAGCGCCTGAAGAAGGTGCTCAAGGAGATCAACACCCGCGGCGACATCATCCTGTTCATCGACGAGCTGCACACGCTGGTCGGTGCCGGTGCCGCCGAGGGTGCCATCGACGCCGCTTCGATCCTCAAGCCGAAGCTGGCGCGCGGGGAGCTGCAGACCATCGGCGCCACCACGCTCGACGAGTACCGCAAGTACATCGAGAAGGACGCCGCCCTCGAGCGCCGGTTCCAGCCGGTGCAGGTGGGCGAGCCGACCGTCGAGCACACCATCGAGATCCTGAAGGGTCTGCGCGACCGCTACGAGGCGCACCACCGCGTCTCGATCACCGACGGCGCGATGGTGGCCGCGGCGACGCTGGCCGACCGGTACATCAACGACCGGTTCCTGCCCGACAAGGCGATCGACCTGATCGACGAGGCGGGCGCCAGGATGCGCATCCGCCGGATGACCGCGCCGCCAGACCTTCGCGAGTTCGACGAGAAGATCGCCGACGCGCGCAGGGAGAAGGAGTCCGCGATCGACGCGCAGGACTTCGAGAAGGCGGCAAGCCTGCGGGACCGCGAGAAGCAACTGGTCGCGCAGCGCACTGAGCGCGAGAAGCAGTGGCGCTCAGGCGATCTCGACGTCGTCGCAGAGGTCGATGACGAGCAGATCGCCGAGGTGCTCGGCAACTGGACCGGTATCCCCGTGTTCAAGCTGACCGAGGAGGAGACCACTCGGCTGCTGCGCATGGAGGACGAGGTGCACAAGCGGATCATCGGCCAGGAGGACGCCGTCAAGGCGGTCTCCAAGGCGATCCGCCGCACCCGCGCAGGCCTGAAGGATCCCAAGCGCCCGTCCGGCTCGTTCATCTTCGCCGGCCCGTCCGGTGTCGGTAAGACCGAGCTGTCCAAGGCGCTGGCCAACTTCCTGTTCGGTGACGACGACGCACTCATCCAGATCGACATGGGCGAGTTCCACGACCGGTTCACCGCCTCGCGACTGTTCGGTGCCCCTCCGGGTTACGTCGGTTACGAGGAGGGCGGCCAGCTCACCGAGAAGGTGCGGCGCAAGCCGTTCTCCGTCGTCCTGTTCGACGAGATCGAGAAGGCGCACCAGGAGATCTACAACAGCCTGTTGCAGGTCCTGGAGGATGGCCGCCTCACCGACGGCCAGGGCCGCACCGTGGACTTCAAGAACACCGTGCTGATCTTCACCTCGAACCTGGGCACATCCGACATCTCCAAGGCTGTCGGCCTCGGCTTCACCCAGGGTGGCGGCGAGAACAACTACGAGCGGATGAAGCAGAAGGTCAACGACGAGCTCAAGAAGCATTTCCGCCCCGAGTTCCTCAACCGCATCGACGATGTGATCGTGTTCCACCAGCTCACGACCGATCAGATCGTGCAGATGGTGGACCTGATGATCGGCCGGGTGGAGAAACAGCTCAAGGCCAAGGACATGACCATGGAGCTGACCGACAAGGCCAAGGCCCTGCTCGCCAAGCGCGGGTTCGACCCCGTGCTCGGCGCCCGGCCGCTGCGGCGCACCATTCAACGCGAGATCGAGGACGCGCTGTCGGAGAAGATCTTGTTCGACGAGATAAAACCGGGCCAGCTCATCACGGTCGATGTCGACAATTGGGACGGCGAGGGTGCCGGTGAGGATGCGGTGTTCACCTTCACCGGAGCCAAGAAGCCGGCCAAGCCGGTGGAGGAGCCGGATCTCGCCGGCGCGGGCGCCGCAGGTGCGCCGAGCGCGGCAACCACCGAGTAATTGACGCCTGACGCGAATGCCCCCGAGTCAACAAAGATTCGGGGGCATTTGCCATGCCCGCACCCATTCGGCGGGCAGCTTGTTTAGGATGTGCGATGTAATCAGGCGGGCGAAGGAATCTGGTGGGATTCCAGAACGGTCGCGCCACTGTGACAGTCAGACCCGACGGCCGCCGTCGACCTTAGAACTGAGACGCGAACTCTCGGAAAGGAAGCTCTCATGATGTCTCCCGAGGCACGCAAGAGCGCCGCGCCCGCGCTGGACATCTCGGCCGCCAAGGCTGTGGTGTGGCTGACCGCGACCGCATTCCTGGCGCTGCTGATGCTCTACTTCGTCGGCTTGGACCAGGGCGCTACATCGGTGTTCGGCAGCAACACCTCCGTGCACGAGTTCGTGCACGACGCGCGCCACCTGCTCGGCTTCCCCTGCCACTGATTTCGTCGCAACCCGCATGGAAAAACGAATAATCGCGCGCGGCCTGCTGGCCGGAGCAATTGCCAGCGTGGCGGCGTTCGCGTTCGCCCGCACGTTCGTCGAACCGGCGATCGGGCGGGCGATCGCGTACGAGGAATCTCATGCGCCCGGCCACGAGCACGGGGTGGAAATGTTCACCCGCGACGTGCAGGCCAACATCGGCATGGGGTTCGGCGTGCTGGCGTTCGGCGTTGCGATGGGCGCGCTGTTCGCGGTGGCGTACTGCGTGATCCACGGCCGTGTCGGCAACCTGTCGCCGAGATCGACGTCGGTGCTCGTGGCGGGCGGAATGTTCCTGTCGCTCTACCTGATCCCGTTCCTGAAGTACCCCGCGAATCCTCCTGCGGTCAGCCTCGAGGAGACCATTCGGCAGCGCACCCTGCTCTATCTGCTGATCGTGGTGCTGTCGGCGGCGCTGCTCGCGGCGGCGGTGTGCGTGGGCCGCACCCTGGCTGAGCGGTTCGGTGCATGGAGTGCCACGCTCATCGCGACCGCGTCGTATGTGGTCGCGATCGCGGTGGTGATGCTCGCTCTGCCGACGATCGACGAGACGCCCGACGATTTCCCCGCCGACGTCCTCTACGATTTCCGGCTGTATTCGCTGGGCACGCAGTTCGTCTTGTGGTCGGTCATTGCGGTGGTGTTCGGCTCGATGGTGCACCGGCTGCTCGAGGAGAGCCCTCGCCGGGCAGAGGCCATAGCTGCGTGAGTCCCGAAGGCGGACGGAGCGAGGACCGGAGCGAGTGGGCGACGAGGCATGAGTCCCGAAGGCGGACGCGAGTGAGGATCGCAGCGAGGCACGAGCGAGGACCGGAGCGAGTGGGCGACGAGGCATGAGTCCCGAAGGCGGACGCGAGTGAGGATCGCAGCGAGGCACGAGCGAGGACCGGAGCGAGTGGGCGACGAGGCATGAGTGAAGTCGTCCGGCTGACGCTTGTCTCGCATGCGATGACCGATGCGATGTCGGCCGGACGATTCCCCACCGACGAACCGCTCAACTCTGTGGGTTACCGTCAGGTCGACGCCTCGATCGACCTCGGTGTCACCGACGGCGCACTCTGCGGACCCGAGAAGCGCACCAGGCAGACTGCGGAACTCCTTGGGCTGCAGGCGACTATCGACCAGCGGCTGGCCGACCTGGACTGCGGTCGATGGCGCGGCGATGTGCTGGGCGGGGTGCGGCCCGCCGACCTCGCCATCTGGCTGACCGATCCGAGCCGCGCGCCGCACGGCGGTGAATCCGTCGTGGAACTCGTCAACCGGGTGCGCGACTGGATGGACACTGTGACCGCGCGCCGCAGCCGGCTGGTCGCCGTCACTCACCCTTCGGTCATCCGCGCCGCGATCCTGGTTGCGCTCGACGCCCCGCCGAAGTCGTTCTGGCGCATCGACATCGCACCGGTGAGCCGCACGGTCATGCACTTTCGCGGCCATGTGTGGAACCTGCGCTCCACGAAGTGACACTCAGGCTGCAGGCACCAGGTCGAACGTCTGGTGCACGATCGACAACAGCCACGCCGCAGCGGTCTGACTTCGGAACTTCGGCCAATTCAACTGGAAGCTCACTACATACCGCTGGCCGCCGCGATCGACGGCGTACCAGCTGAACGTCAGGTCGCCGGGAAGGTTGCCGCCCTTCGCGCCGATGTAGGGCCACTTAGCACGATCGATATCGATACCCGGAATCGTCGACAGAATCGACTTGACCGGGGCGGCCGCGCCGACGGCCGATGCCTGCAGGGCCGTGTGCACGCGGCAGATGTCGGCCGCCGAGCCGTACCACTCGGCGCCGATGTCCGACGCCGGGGCATGCGTCCGCTGCGGATCCGGGTCGTAGACACGGGAATTCGTCTCATCGAACAATTGCCCGCGTCCCGCCGCCGACGACGACACCTTCTTCCACCGGTCACGCAGGTCTGGCCTGCCCCAGCCGACGGAGAAGAGCTCATGCGTTGTCGGGAACGGCGTCATGGCGGCCGGGTCGTGGTGCCCGGCGGTCGCCAGCGCGCGCTCGACGGCGGCAGGCCCCAGTCGCTGCATCAACAGGTCGGTGGCCATGTTGTCGCTGGCCGAGATCATCTGCTGTGCAGCCGTCCGTACCGAGACCGTGGTGCCGTCCGGGACCTTGTCCAACCCGGCCGCGCCGACGGCCTTGCCGTCCTTGGTCACCAGCAGCTGATCGTCCCAGCGCACGGACCCGTCTTTGACGGCGTCCGAAACCGCAAGCAGGACATAGAGTTTGAAAATCGACGCCAGCGGCATCGATACGTCTGTGTTGGTGCCCGCGACTAGTGAGCATTTGCCCGCCGGCGCGTCCTGGACCACCTTCGAGACCTGATAGGAGTACTTCGCGCCGGTTTTGGCGATCTCGCTGTCGATGTCCTTCCACGACTTGATCACCGGCGGCACCAGCGACACGTCGAACCGGTCGACCAGCCCCTCGTCATTGGTACGCAGCTCGATGGTCTGGGCGACCTGGTAGGAGGTCAGGACGTGAAGTGTGGCGTGCCCGGCGCCGATCTCGGCGCCGGTCAGCGTGAATGGACGGTCCCACCAGATCTTGTCCATCGTGACGCCGACGTCGTCCATGATCTTCGGCGCAGCCAGGGTACGGATCCCGTTGGGTCCAATGGGCCAGTCCGAGTTGAGCATGTCCATGATCTGCCTGGCCCGCAGACCTTGCGGCGTGTTGGTGTCGATGTGGATGCTCTGCGCGGCTCCGGCAGGGCCGGCCGGTCCGGCGTCGGCGCACCCGCAAGCCAGGGCCAGCACGGTGACGACGACCGAAAGGACGGTCATCCAGCGGCGCGCCCTGCTTGCGTCACGCCTTGGCGTCGGTCCTCGCAACGTCCAGCACAACCTCGAACTCCAGTAGCGACGCGCCGGTGGCGACGGGATTGGCCCGTTGGCCGGCGTGCGCCTCGACGGCGGGCCCGCTCGCCCAAGCCTGAAACGCCTCTTCGCTCTCCCATTGCGTGACGACGAAGTAGCGGTCCTCTCCCTTGACCGGCCGCAGCAGTTGAAAGCCGAGGAAGCCGGGCTGGTTGTCGACGGCGTGTGCACGGTGCGCGAACCGCTTCTCCAACTCCGGACCGGCGTCCGGGGGCACCTCGATTGCGTTGATCTTCACCACGGGCATGCGGTCAAGGCTACCGCCTGGGCAATTACCGCCTGACGCACCTAGGGTTCCAGGCATGAGCCGGGGCCGCCTCGACACCTTCTTCGAGCTGTCCGCGCGCGGATCGACGCTGACCGCCGAGATCCGCGGCGGCGTGGTCACCTTCATCGCGATGGCCTACATCGTCGTGCTGAACCCGATCATCCTGTCGGCGGCCAAGGACGTCGACGGCAACAGCCTGGGCTTCGCGCAGGTCTCCGCTGCGACCTCGCTTGCCGCAGGCGTGATGACCGTTCTGTTCGGCCTGATCGCCAGGCTGCCGTTCGCATTCGCCGCGGGCCTCGGCATCAACTCGTTTCTCGCGACTACCGTCGTCGGCTCGGTGACGTGGCCCGAAGCGATGGGGCTGGTGGTGATCAACGGCATCATCATCGTGGTGCTGGCCGCGACGGGCCTGCGCACGCTGATCTTCGACGCCGTGCCGATGCAGCTGAAACTCGCGATCACCGCGGGTATCGGGGCCTTCATCCTCTTCATCGGGCTGGTCGACGCGGGATTCATCGGCTCAACCGGGGAGCCATCGCCACCGGTCGGTCTCGGCGCAGGCGGCACCGGTTCGATCAGCACCGTCCCGACGCTGGTGTTCGTGCTCACGCTTCTGCTCACCTGCGTGTTGGTCGTCCGGCGGGTGCGCGGCGCGATTTTCATCGGACTGGTCGCAGGCACGGTGGTCGCGGTGATCATCGAGGCCATCTGGCATCTCGGCTCTTCGGTCGACCGGCCCGGCGGATGGAGCCTGTCGGTGCCGACGCTGTCCGGTTCGCCGTTCGCGCTGCCCGACCTGTCGCTGGTGGGCGCGTTCAGCCTCGACAGTTTCGGTCGCATCGGGGTGCTGGCCGCAGTCATGCTCGTCTTCACACTGGTCTTCGCCAACTTCTTCGATGCGATGGGCACGTTCACCGGGCTGTCGCGGGAGGTCGACGTTGCCGACGAGCGGGGCACGTTTCCGCGGCTACGCCCGGCGCTGATCGTGGAGGGCACCGGCGCGATCGTCGGCGGAGTGACGTCTTCGTCGTCCAACACCGTCTTTCTCGAGTCGGCGGCAGGCATCCAGGAGGGCGCGCGCACCGGCATCGCGAACATGGTGACGGGTCTGCTGTTCTTCGCGGCGATGTTCGTCACGCCGCTGGCCTCGATCGTGCCGAGCGAGGTCGCCGCGGCGGCGTTGGTGGTCGTCGGCGTGATGATGTTCTCGCACCTTCGCGACGTCGACCTCTCGGAGTTCTCCGTCGCGGTGCCGGTCGTGCTGACCGTGGCAATCATGCCGCTGAGCTTCTCGATCGCCAACGGCATCGGAATCGGTTTCATCGCATGGGTTGTCGTGCGCTCGGCAGCGGGCAAGGCGCGCGAGATCAGTCCGCTGCTCTGGGTCGCCGCCGCCGGGTTCCTGGTCTACTTCGGGCGCGGCTGGATCGAATCACTGATCGGTATCTGAGCATTGGCCGCGGAATTGCTCACGCGCCGTGGCGGTTACGGGGAGCCGCTGGTGCTTGTGCACGGCCTGATGGGCCGCGGCAGCACCTGGTCGCGTCAGTTGCCGTGGCTGAGCCGACACGGTGAGGTGTTCACCTACGATGCGCCGTGGCACCGCGGCCGCGATGTCGCCGACCCGTATCCGATCAGCACCGAGCGTTTCGTCGACGACCTCGGCGACGCGGTGACGGCGCTGGGCCGGCCGGCCACCCTGATCGGACATTCGATGGGCGGCCTGCACTCCTGGTGTCTCGCGGCGTCGAAACCCGAGCTGGTGAAGGCAGTCGTGGTCGAGGACATGGCGCCGGACTTCCGCGGCCGCACCACCGGCCCGTGGGAGCCTTGGCTGCATGCGCTGCCGGTCGAATTCGGTTCTGCCAAGCAGGTTTACGATGAGTTCGGACCGGTCGCCGGGCAGTACTTCCTCGAGGCGTTCGACCGCACCGCGACCGGCTGGCGCCTGCACGGGCGCACCGAGACCTGGATCGCCATCGCCGCGCAGTGGGGAACACGTGACTACTGGGTGCAGTGGCGCAACGTGCGGATGCCTGTCCTGCTCATCGAGGCGGGCAACTCGGTGACGCCGCCGGGCCAGATGCGTCAGATGGCCGAAACCGGCCGCCGGACAACGTATCTGCACGTGCCCGACGCCGGTCATCTGGTCCACGACGAGCAGCCGCAGATCTACCGGGACGCGGTGGAGTCGTTCCTAACGGCGCTCGCCGGTCGCCCCTGACGCAGGCCAGTACGGTTGCCTCTCGAAGCGGGTGCGGATGGCGTCGACGTCGTGTGCGATGCGAAAGCCGTCGCGGTCGTCTTCGAAGAGCCTTCCGACCATCGGGGCCGACCAGCGGAACTGGTCGAACCGGATGCGAAGGGAGTCGTTGCGATGCGCGGCCCAGCTCAGCGTCGCGGCCACCGCGAAGGGGGCGATCAAGATGACGAAGATCAATGCAGTAGTCATGGCAGTAATGCTTGCCTAGATAATATCCCGCCAACAGTGGCAGTAGTGACACCTTAGGATAAGATACTGCCATGGCTATTGAGAAGGTGTCGGCACTGGTGCTGGATCGCCTCGCCGTCTTCGAGTTCGGCGTGATCTGCGAGGTCTTCGGAATCGACCGCTCCGCCGACGGCGTCCCCAACTTCGACTTCAAGGTGTGCGGTCCCGAGCCGGGGAAGCCGGTCACGACGTCGGTGGGGGCGTCGCTGACCCCGGACCACGGACTCGACGACCTGATCGGCGCCGACCTCGTCGCGATCCCCGCAATCGGTGGATCCGACTATCTGCCCGAGGCGCTGAAGGCGGTCAGGGCCGCGGCCGACGCGGGCGCGATCATCTTGACCGTCTGCTCGGGCGCCTTCGTCGCGGGCGAGGCGGGCCTGCTGGACGGGCGCCCCTGCACCACCCACTGGATGCACGCGGACGATCTCGCTCGCCAGTTCCCCACCGCCAAGGTGGACCGCAATGTGCTGTTCGTCGACGACGGAAACCTGATCACCAGCGCAGGCACCGCGGCGGGCATCGACGCCTGCCTGCACCTGGTCCGTCGCGAGCTGGGCAGCGAGGTCACCAACACGATCGCGCGCCGGATGGTCGTGCCGCCGCAGCGCGACGGCGGCCAGCGCCAGTACATCGACCAGCCGATCCCGGTCCGATGCTCGGAAGGGTTTGCGCCGCATCTTGATTGGATACTTTCCAACCTCGACAAGCCGCACACCGTCACGACACTGGCACGCCGCGCGAACATGTCGGCGCGCACCTTCGCGCGGCGCTTCGTCGACGAGACGGGCACGACGCCGATGCAGTGGGTCACCGATCAGCGCGTGCTCTACGCCAGGCGGCTGTTGGAGGAGAGCGACCTCGACATCGACCAGATCGCCGACCGTTCCGGATTCGGCACCGCTACGCTGCTACGCCACCACTTCCGACGGGTCATCGGTGTGACGCCGTCGGACTACCGGCGCAGTTTCGCCTGCAGCACGGATGCGAGTTGTGTGAAGACGGCCTGACTGCGGTGCCCGGTCAGTCGCCCTCGCCCGCAAGGGCGAAACGTCCGTCGGCCGTCTGCTCGACCAGCCCGTCGACGAGCAGGGAGTCCAGCGCGCGGTCGCGCTGAGCCGGGTCGGACAGCCAGGCGACGTCAAGCTCGGTGCGAGTGACCGGAGAGTTGTTGTCGCGCAGCACATCCAGCAGGCGGCCGCGTACCTGCCGGTCGGTACCCGCGTAGCGCTGCACCCGGCGGACGGAACCGGTGGCAGGAGGGAAGCCGGCCGATCGCCAGGTGCACTCGCTCAACGGGCAAATACCGCAGCGCGGCGCGCGCGCGGTGCACACCGTCGCGCCGAGCTCCATCAGCGCAACCGAGAAGCGCGGCGCCGCAGCGCCTTTCGGCAGTAACACGTCGACGTCGGCGAGGTCGCGCGGCGACGACGAAGCGGCCGCGTCGGCGCGGCCGTGCACAGCCCTGGCCACCACGCGGCGCACATTCGTGTCGACGACGGGCACCCGCTGACGGTAGGCGAAGCACGCCACGGCGCGCGCGGTGTATGCGCCGATTCCCGGTAACGACAACAAGGTTTCGACGTCGGAGGGGACGATGTCGTCGTGCTCGCGGGCGATGACGCGTGCGCACTCGTGCAGCCGCTTGGCCCGGCGGGGATAGCCGAGTTTGCCCCATGCGCGCAGGACGTCTGCCGCGCTTGCCGCCGCGGTCGCCGAGGCGGTGGGCCAGCGCGCGACCCAGTCCAGCCAGACGGGTTCGACCCGTGCCACGGGTGTCTGCTGCAGCATGAATTCGCTGACCAGCACCTGCCACGGAGTCACGCCGGGTCTGCGCCATGGCAGGTCGCGCTGCTCGCGGTCATACCACCGCAGGAGCTCGGCCGGATCGATCACTGCGACGCGCTCGGGCACAATGGCGGCCATGCCGAATACGAACCCTGTGACTGCATGGAAGGCACTCAAGGAGGGTAACGAGCGATTCGTCGCGGGACGGCCCGAGCATCCCAGCCAGAGCATCGAGTATCGGGCGGCACTCGCCGAGGGGCAGACGCCGACGGCGGTGCTCTTCGGCTGCGCCGACAGCCGGGTAGCCGCCGAGATCATCTTCGACCAGGGTCTCGGGGACATGTTCGTGGTGCGCACCGCGGGCCACGTCATCGACTCCGCGGTGTTGGGGTCGATCGAGTACGCGGTGACGGTGTTGGGTGTTCCGCTGATCGTCGTGCTCGGCCACGACTCCTGCGGGGCGGTGAAGGCGACCATGTCGGCGCTCGACGACGGCGCGGTGCCCGACGGCTACGTCCGTGACGTTGTCGAACGGGTCACGCCGTCCATCCTCGTCGGTCGGCGCGAGGGTCTGACCAGCACCGACGAATTCGAGGCCAGGCATGTCGCGGAGACGGCCGCTCAGCTTCGGGCCCGCTCGACGGCCATCGCCGAACGTCTCGATGCCGGGACATTGGCCATCGCTTGTCTGACCTACCGGCTCGCAGACGGCACGGCGGTGTTGCGCGGCCATCACGGTGACATCGGCGAAAGCTGAGCCGGCACGGCCACCCCACATCGCCGACACGCCGGGCCACCTCGGACGATTGTGCGTGACCTGGCCTTACCGTGAGTCTGTGCTGGATATAGAGCCGCATGGCCCGCTACCCACCCAGATCTACTGGCGTCGCAGAGCACTTGCGATCGGCATCGCGGTTGTCGTGATCGGGATCATCGCAGCGGTGGTGGTCGTCGTCATGAACGCGACCGGCGGCGACACCAAGACCGCCGACAAACCCGCCCCTACGCCCGCCGCGATGCCGACACCGCTTCCGGGGGAGAACCCCCAGGTCAAGACGCCGGTCGTGCCGCCGGCGGCGAGTGCGCCGGCGCCGACGCAGACGCCGACCGCCGCGGTCGCCCCGCCGCCGGTGCTCCAGGAGGGTGACGACTGCCCGGACTCCACGCTCGCCGTCAAGGGCATCACCAGCCAGCCGCTGTACGTAGTCGGCGATCAGCCGAAGTTCACGATGGTCGTGACGAACATCGGGTTGGTGGCCTGCAAGCGCGATGTCGGCGCGGCCGTGCTCGCGGCCTATGTCTACGGCCTGGACAACACCCGGCTGTGGTCGAACCTGGACTGCGCGCCGTCGAACGAGACGCTGGTCAAGACCTTCAACCCGGGTGAGCAGGTGACCACCGAGGTGACGTGGACCGGAATGGGTTCGGGTCCGGGCTGCCCGCTGCCGAGGCAGCCGATCGGGCCGGGCACCTACAACCTGATCGTCCAGCTGGGCAATCTGCGGTCCGCGACGGTGCCGTTCATCCTCGCCCAGCCCTCGCCCCAGGCCGAGGCCCCCGCGCCCGCAGAGGGGGCCGCGCCGCAGCAGGAACCCGCGCCAGCGGGTTAGGCGAGGCGGTCGGCGATCGTCGACTCGGCCAGCTGCGACAAACCCTCGCGGATGTGACGCGCCCACATCGATCCGATGCCCTCGACCGACTGCAGGTCGTTGGCGCTCGCGGCGAGCAGTCCCTGCAGCGACCCGAACGACCGCACCAGGAGGTCGACGTGGGCGAACTGCAGACGCGGAATCCCCGCCATCGCCCGGTAACCGCGTGAACTCATCGCCGAATCCTGCGCCTCTGCCGTCGAGGGGTAGCCGAAAACCCTTGCCAGCGTGGTGAAGTCGAGAAGCTCGGTGTCGGACAGCCCGTCGAGCTCCTCCAGAGTCGCCGTCACCTGCGCCGGGCTGGGTGGGTCCGGGTTGGCGTGGTAGTCGCGGACGATCAACTCGCGGGCGGTGTCGTTGTCACCGACGAGTTCCTCGAGCTGGAGTTTGAGCTGGCGCCCGTCGGTGCCGAGTTCGACCACGTCGGAGTCGATCTCGAGGCTGATCCGCCGAACCATCTCCAGCCGCTGCACCACCGTCATCACGTCGCGCAGCGTGACGAAGTCCTCGATCTCGGCGGTCGACAGCTGCCTGCTCACCTCGTCCAGCCGCGACTTGTACCGCTCCAGCGTGTCGATGGTCTGATTGGCGCGCGACAGGATGGTCGCCGACTCGGGCACCACATGCCGCTCGCCCGCGACGTACACAGTCACGATGCTCATCGAATGACTCACCGAGACAACGGGATAGCCGGTCTGTACGGCCGTGCGCTCGGCGGACCGGTGCCGGGTGCCGGACTCGTCGGTCGGTATCGACGGGTCGGGCACCAGTTGGACATTGGCCCGCAGAATGCGGGTGCCGTCGCTGGAGAGCACCACGGCGCCGTCCATCTTCGACAGCTCCCGCAGCCGGGTCGGGGCGTAGGCGACGTCGAGTGAGAACCCGCCGTCGCAGATGGACTCGACGCTGTCGTCGTAGCCGAGCACGATCAGCGCGCCGGTGCGCCCGCGCAGGATGCGTTCCAGGCCGTCGCGCAGCGCGGTGCCGGGGGCGAGCCGGCCGATGGTTTCCCGCAGCGTCGGACGAGCCAGCTGCACCACGTTTCGGCGTCTGGTCTTCACGGCCATGGCCCCTCCTCGGAGCGGCCGCCTTTCACCGCGATCGCCGTGAGCACCTTCATCGCAGCGGTGATGTTGTCGGCCGCTATCGCCCGTAAGCCTATCGGCACCGCTTTCACGCCGGGCGGAACTACGGCACACGTGAACCCGAGCCGCGCGGCCTCGGTCAGGCGCCGCTCCATGCCGGTCACCCGGCGCAGATCGCCCGCCAGCCCGACTTCGCCGATCGCGATGGCGGTCGTCGGCATGGGAAGGTCCGCGTAGGCCGACGCGATGGCAAGCGCCACGGCGAGGTCCGACGACGGGTCGGTCAGCCGCATACCGCCGACCGTCGACAGGTAGATGTCACACGCCGCGACCTTCAGGCGGGCGCGCTTCTCGAGCACCGCCGCGATCATCGCCGCGCGGGCCGAGTCGATGCCGCTGACCGCGCGGCGCGGTGACGACGTGGTGGGCGCCGCGATCAGGGCCTGCACCTCGCCGATGAGCGGACGCTTGCCGTCGAGCGACACCGTGACCGCGGTGCCGGAAACCGGGGCGGGGCGTTGATCGAGGAAAAGACCGGACGGATCTGCTACGCACTCGATTCCGTTGTCGTGCAACATGAAACAGCCGACCTCGTCGGCCGCCCCGAATCGGTTCTTGACGCCACGAACCATGCGCAGCGTCGACGCCTTGTCTCCCTCGAAGTGCAGCACGACGTCGACGAGATGCTCGAGCGACCGCGGCCCCGCGATCGCTCCGTCCTTGGTGACGTGCCCGACCAGGATGATCGCGACGCCGGTGGTCTTGGCGGTCATCGTCAGCGCCGTCGTCACCGCGCGCACCTGGGTGACCCCGCCGGTCACGCCGTCGGCCTCGGTTGTCGACATCGTCTGCACCGAGTCGACGATCACCAACGTCGGCTTGACCTCGTCGATATGGCCCAGTGCCGTCTGCAGATCGGACTCGGCGGCCAGGTAGACCTCGTCGTGGTGGCAGCCGGTGCGCTCGGCCCGCATCCGGATCTGGCCCGCGGACTCCTCACCGGACAGATACAGCGCGCGGCGGCCCTCCAGCGCCCAGCGGTGAGCCACCTCCAGCAGCAGCGTCGACTTGCCGACGCCGGGATCGCCGGCCAGCAGGGTGACCGAGCCGGGCACGATGCCACCGCCGAGCACACGGTCGAGTTCGCCGACGCCGGTGTGGTAATGCCTGGTGGCGCCGGGATCGATGGAGCTGATCGGCACGGCGGGCGTCGTTGGTGTCACCGCCCGCCTGACCGCGGAGCCGTTGACGGCGGCGAGCACAGCAACCTCGTCGACAGTTCCCCAGGTGCCGCAGTCCGGGCAGCGCCCGACCCATTTCGCGGTGACGTGGTGGCACTCCGAACAGCGGTACTGCGAGTGCGCTTTGGCCACCGTGTGACGGTAGCCGCCACCGCCGACAGATCGAGTCAGATCGTCAGTGCCGGCCGCCCGTGTCGCCGCTCTGCTCGCGGCGCGGGGCCTCGCCCGCGGAAATCGGCACAGCGATCGTCGTCTGGCCGGCCTTCTCGAAGTTGAACGTGAAGTTGTAGGTCAGCCCGTTGGTGATGGGCTTGCTGATGTTCACCTCGGCCTTGGCGGCGTCCGCGGTCTCGGCCTGCTCCAGCGCGGCGATCTGGCCGTCGGGTTCGCCGACCACCAGAACGTCCTGGGCGGGCAGGGACAGGTCGCCCGACAGCGTCACGGTCCCGACGTCGGAGGTGATCGATGTCAGTTTGTCGGCGCTGTCGGGAGATTCGTTGGACGCCACGAAGATCAGCTCCACGCCGGTTCCCGGTTGCACGTAGTCGGACTTCTGCGGCGCCCTCAAATGGACGTTGCGCAGCGTGATGTCGCCGACCGTCGACGCGGTGCCGTTGACCGCGGCCTGCTGGGTGGCGGTCTGCGCGATCTGCCCGGCGCTGCAGCCGGCGAGGCCGGCCGCGACGGTGACCCCGCACGCCGCCAGGGCCACGGTGACGACGGAACTGCGGGATTTGAAGCGGTTCACCCGAAAAGCCTCCTGATGGGCCGGCGCGGGCGCCGGTGACGTCGGTCGCCAGTGACTCAGACCTGTTCGACTATGCAGAGTAGTAGGTGGTGGTTGACGGCGGTAGCAGAGGTGCGGAGGTCGTCGGAACGGGTTTGCCGTCAACCATCCACAGGCGCATGACAGAGAGGGTGGTGGCGTGGCCGACCGGCCGGTGCCTTGCACGTAATCGTCATCGTGTCAACCCCTACTCTTCACCTGCGATGCCCCTGACCTGCACCGTTGTGCGGCGGGTGTCGGAGCGCCGTGTTAGGATGGGGTATCGAAAGGGGCTCGAAACAGATGATTTTCAAGGTCGGAGACACCGTTGTCTATCCACACCACGGTGCTGCGTTGATTGAGGCGATCGAAACCCGGACCATCAAAGGCGAACAAAAAGAATATCTCGTCTTGAAGGTCGCCCAGGGAGACCTCACAGTGCGAGTCCCAGCCGACAATGCCGAGTATGTGGGCGTGCGCGATGTGGTCGGGCAGGAGGGCCTCGACAAGGTGTTCCAGGTGCTTCGCGCCCCCCATACCGAGGAACCGACCAACTGGTCGCGCCGCTACAAGGCCAACCTCGAGAAGCTGGCCTCCGGCGACGTGAACAAGGTCGCCGAGGTCGTCCGCGACCTCTGGCGCCGCGATCAGGAGCGCGGCCTGTCCGCAGGCGAGAAGCGGATGCTGGCCAAGGCCCGGCAGATTCTGGTCGGCGAACTGGCGCTCGCGGAGAACACCGACGACGCCAAGGCCGAGATCATTCTCGACGAGGTGCTGGCCGCCGCGTCCTGACGCATGAGCACGGTTGCCGTCGTCCCGGCCGCAGGGTCAGGGGAACGGCTGGCGGCTGGCGCGCCCAAGGCGTTTGTCAATCTGGGCGGCCGGCCGATGCTCGAGCACGCCCTTGACGGGCTCCGCAACTCCGGCGTTGTCGACAGCATTGTGGTCGCCGTGCCGCCCAACCGAACCGATCAGGCCAAGCTGGTATTCGGCGCGCACGCCGTGATAGTGGCTGGCGGTCCGGATCGCACCGAGTCCGTCCGGCTCGCGCTTGCCGCGGTGGGGGACGCGCAGTTCGTCCTCGTCCACGATGCGGCGCGGGCGCTCACGCCGCCGTCGCTGATCGTGCGGGTCGTCGAGGCCCTGCAATCAGGTCACGCCGCGGTCGTGCCCGGGCTGCCGGTCAGCGACACCGTGAAGGCCGTCGACGCCAACGGCATGGTGCTCGGCACACCCGAGCGCTCGGGCCTGCGTGCGGTACAGACCCCGCAGGGGTTCCAGACGGCGCTTCTGCGGCGTGCTTACGACCGGGCGGCGGCCAACGCATTCACCGACGACGCCTCGGTGGTCGAGGCGATCGGCACACCAGTTCAGGTGGTCGACGGCGATCCGCTGGCCTTCAAGATCACCACGCCCAACGACCTGCTGCTTGCAGAGGCCCTGCTGGGGCGTGCGCACGTGAGCATCCCGAGGGTCGGCATCGGCACCGATGTGCACCCGATAGAGATCGGCAGGCCGTGCCGGCTGTTGGGCCTGCTGTTCGACGGAGCCGACGGCTGTGCCGGGCACTCCGACGGCGACGTGGCCGCCCACGCGCTGTGTGACGCGCTGTTGAGCGCCGCGGGCCTCGGCGACATCGGCGGCGTCTTCGGCACCGACGACCCGCGCTGGGCGGGAGTGAGCGGCGCGGAGATGCTGCGCCACGTCCTCAGCCTGGTGCGCGCCGAGGGTTACCGGGTGGGCAACGCCGCTGTGCAGGTCATCGGGAACCGGCCAAAGGTGGGGCCGAGGCGAGCCGAAGCACAGCAGATGCTCTCCGAGTTGCTGGACGCCCCTGTCTCGGTGTCGGCGACGACGACCGACGGTCTCGGACTGACGGGTCGCGGCGAAGGATTGGCGGCCATCGCGACCGCTTTGGTGGTCGTCGCGGAAATCGGCGGGTAGGAGCGAAGCGACTGGGTGCGGTAGGCCGGTAAGCTGGCACGTCGTGACCGACCTGCGCCTACACGACACGATGACGGGCGCCGTCCGTGACTTCGTGCCGGTGCGTCCCGGCCACGTATCGATCTATCTGTGCGGCGCCACCGTCCAGGGTTTGCCGCACATCGGTCACGTCCGCAGCGGGGTGGCGTTCGACGTGCTGCGGCGCTGGCTGATCGCCAAGGGCTTCGACGTCGCCTTCATCCGCAACGTCACCGACATCGACGACAAGATCCTGAACAAGGCGGCCGACGCGGGCAGGCCGTGGTGGGAATGGGCGGCCACCTACGAGCGGGCGTTCTCGGCGGCTTACGACGCGCTCGGGGTGCTGCCGCCGTCGGCCGAACCGCGCGCGACCGGGCACATCACCCAGATCGTCTCGCTGATCGAGCGGCTGATCGAGCGCGGCCATGCTTACACCGGCGCCGGTGACGTCTATTTCGACGTGCAGAGCCTGCTGCCCGAACCGGGTTACGGAAAACTGTCGGGCCACCGGATCGACGACGTTCATCAGGGCGAGGGAGTCGCGACGGGCAAGCGCGACCAGCGCGACTTCACCTTGTGGAAGGGCGAGAAGCCGGGCGAGCCGTCGTGGCCGACGCCATGGGGCTCTGGCCGCCCCGGCTGGCACAGCGAATGCGTCGCGATGTGCGAGGCCTATCTGGGCACCGAGTTCGACATCCACGCAGGCGGAATGGACCTGATCTTTCCGCACCACGAGAACGAGATCGCCCAGGCCGAAGCCGTCGGCGACCGGTTCGCGCGATTCTGGCTGCACAACGGCTGGGTGACCATGGGCGGCGAGAAGATGAGCAAGTCGCTTGGCAACGTGCTGGCTATTCCCGCTGTGCTGCAACGGGTTCGGCCCGCCGAACTGCGATACTACCTCGGCAGCGCGCATTACCGGTCGATGCTGGAGTTCTCCGAGATGGCGCTGCAGGACGCGGCGAAGGCCTACACAGGCGTCGAGGATTTTCTGCATCGGGTGCGCACCCGGGTCGGCGCCGTCGAACCAGGCGAGTGGACGACCGCATTCGCTGTTGCCCTCGACGACGACCTCGCCGTGCCGATCGCGCTCGCCGAGGTGCACGCCGCCCGCGCGGAGGGCAACCGGGCACTGGAGGCGGGCGACCACGACACGGCGATGGCCCGCGCGATGTCGATCCGCGCCATGATGGGCATTCTCGGCTGCGACCCACTCGACGAGCGGTGGGAGTCTCGCGACGAGACGTCCGCGGCGCTGGCCGCCGTGGATGTGTTGGTACACGCCGAGATCCAGCGACGCGAAGAGGCCCGCGAGCGCAGGGACTGGGCGCAGGCCGACGAGATCCGCGACCGCCTGAAGACCGCGGGCGTCGAGGTCACCGACACTGCCGACGGTCCGCAGTGGACACTGACGGACGGGTACTCCACGTAATGGCCGGAAATTCTCAGCGCCGCGGTGCGGTCCGCAAGGCAGGCACCAAGAAAGGACCCAAGGTCGGCTCGGGCGGTGTGCGCCGCCGGGGACTGGAAGGTCGCGGCGCCACCCCGCCCGCACACATGCGGCCCAATCATCCGGCCGCACGACGCGCCGCGAAGTCGCAGCCGCAGCAGCGGCGCCAGCAGAAGCGCACCGACGACGTCGAGGTGGTCCTCGGCCGCAACCCGGTGCTGGAATGCCTGCGCGCAGGTGTGCCTGCGACCGCCCTCTACGTGGCCCTGGGCACCGACGCCGACGAGCGGCTGACCGAATCGGTAAGGCGTGCAGCGGATGCCGGGATATCAATTCTCGAGGTGCCGCGAGGCGACCTGGATCGCATCAGCGCCAACGGGCTGAATCAGGGGATCGCGCTGCAGGTCCCCCCGTATGAGTACGCCCACCCGGACGATCTGCTCGCGTCCGCATCCAGGGACGGCACACCCGCGTTGCTCGTCGCGCTGGACAACATCTCCGACCCGCGCAACCTTGGCGCGATCGTGCGATCGGTTGCCGGCTTCGGCGGACACGGCGTCCTGATTCCGCAGCGACGGTCGGCGTCGGTCACCGCCGTGGCATGGCGCACCAGCGCCGGCGCTGCCGCCAGGGTGCCGGTGGCCAGGGCGACCAATCTCACTCGGACACTGAAGAGTTGGCAGGATGCGGGTCTGCAGGTGATCGGGCTGGACGCCGACAGCGACACCACGCTCGACGAATTGGACGGCACAGACGCGATGGTCCTGGTCGTCGGCTCCGAGGGCAAGGGCCTCTCGCGGCTGGTTCGGGAGAACTGCGACGCCCTGGTCTCCATCCCGATGGCAGGGCCGACGGAGTCTCTGAATGCGTCGGTAGCCGCGGGTGTGGTGCTGGCCGAGATCGCGCGCCAGCGCAGGGGTTAGCCCACCTTCGTCAGCGTGGTCAGCTTCGGTTCGACGCCCGCGCCCCGTTTGGCCCGCCGCATCCGTTTCGCCACCCAGGGCGCCGCGAACGCCGCCGTCCACCGAAGGTTGGCCCGGAGGTCCCGCGCCGGTGGAGTCGACGATGGCAGTGCCGCCGACCGCGACGTGAGTTCGTGTGAGACAGCCAGTGTGTCAAGGACTTTGGCGGCGAATCGCTCATGCCCGAGCGGCGAGAGGTGAATACGGTCGCCGTCCCACAGTCGGGCGTCGCGGAATTCGGTGTACCGCCAGAAGTCGACCAGCTGCAGGCCGAGGTCGTCGGCGATGCCGCGCAGCAGTTCGTTGTAGACCGCCGCCCGGCCGCGCAAACGCCGGAACAGCGGAACGGTGCCCAGATCTGCCGCCGTGAACGCGAGCACGACCGCACCGGTCTGTTGCAGCGTCTTGAGCCCTTCGGCGTATCTGGCCATCATGGCGTCGACGTCGTTGCGAAGCAGCAGCAGGTTGTTCATGCCCGCGTAGATGGTGACGAGGTCGGGCTCCAGCATCGCGGCGGTCTGTACCTGCTCGTCGAGGATCTCGTCCATGCGCCTGCCGCGCACCGCGAGGTTGGCGTATCGCACCCCCGGGTTGATCTGCGCCAGCGCCAGCGCAACCCGGTCCGCCCAGCCGCGCAGGCCGTTCGGGCTGGCGGCATGAGGATCGCCGACACCCTCGGTGAACGAATCGCCCAGCGCCACGTATCGGGAGAACGAACCCACGGGTCCAATTTGGCCGATTCGGTCGCGATCCGCTAATCGCATCGCCGCCGATCGGCGAGTGGACGCCAACCGTCCCACCGCTGTTCGCGGCGCCGTAACCTACAGGCCGAACAACGCGATGCCTGCCCACAGCCCGAGCACAGCGACGACGAGCGTGACCGGTGTGGTGATCAGCCCGACTCGACTGAACTCGCGAAACCCGGCAGGGATGTCGCGACGGACGACGCTGCGCCACAGCAGGTTCGCCAGCGAGCCCACGTAGGTCAGGTTGGGGCCGATGTTGACCCCGACCAGCATCGCCAGCACCGCGGCGGGTCCGGAGGCCGTCACCAACGGCAGCAGCACGAGCACCGCAGGCAGGTTGTTGACGATGTTGGCGAGCACTGCGGCCACCGCGGCGATGCCGAGCAGCGCGAGCACCGTGGTGCCGCTCGGCAGCACGCCGCGCATCGCAGAGTCCAGGCCGTGAAGCATCAGGCCGTCGACGACCACGCCGAGGCACAATACGAACACCAGAAACGGCACGTCGGCTGCCGCGGCTATGCGGGCCGATGACGTTTTCCGCCGAGCCAGCCCACGCACCCCGAGCACGACGGCACCGGCCAGCGCCGCCCATGCAGGCGAGAATCCGAGCAGCGAGGCCACGGCGAAACCGACAAGTGTCAGCGCCAGCACCACCAGGACGAACACCGGAACCCGCACCGGATCGGCTGTCTGCTCGAGGTGCGGCTTCACGGCCAGATCGCTTGCGAAAAGCCAACGCAGCAGGAAGAACTCGGCGGCAACCGCGACGATCCACGACGGTGCCATCGCCGCGGTGAAGTGCAGGAACGACAGCCCGGCCGCCGAGAACGCGAGCAGGTTGGTCAGGTTCGACACCGGCAGCAGCAGCGATGCGGTGTTGGCCAGGTGCGCGGTGGCGTAGGCGTGAGGTCGTGCAGGCACCCACAGCGCGCGCGTCGTCGCGAGCACAACGGGGGTCAACAGCACGACGGTGGCATCCAGGCTCAGGACGGCAGTCGTCACGGCACCGATGACGAACACCTTCGTCAACAGTCGCCGGGTGTCCCCGTCGGCCGACTTCGCCATCGCCGCACCGGCCGCCCGGAACAGGCCCTCGTCGTCGCACAGTTGCGCCAGCACGAGCACGGCTGCGAGGAAGCCGACCACCGGGAGCAGCTTCTGGACCTCGTCGACCGCCGCTCGCAGCGGAACCACATCCAATGCGACCAGAATCGTGGCCGCCGGCACCGCCGCGACGGCCTCCGGCCAGCCGCGCGGCTTCACCATCGCGAACACCAGCACGACGACCAGCGCCACCAGCGCGAGCGTCAGCTCCACGGGTCGGCGGGCTGCCAGAGCGTGGGCAGATGCAGTGGTATGCCGTCGTCGTCGGCAAGCGCGGTCAGCACCCGCATCGACGCGTCCAGATCGTCGCCCGCGTAGGGCAGGGCGCGCAACGGTGCGGTCAGGGGCCGGAAGAAGTCGTCCCAGTGGATCAGCACGACGCGGCGAGCGCCGACCGCCCGCACGGTCTGGGTCCAGTAGTCGACGAGGTAGCGCTCCGGTTGCACGCCGAGTTGCCCGACGCCCAGATACACCACCTCGGCCCGGTGTTCGGCGAGGGCGTCAGGCACGAAACCCGCGCTGCCGATGATCAGCAGCCGCCGGTCCGACGGCCGGTGGTGCACCAGCGTCGACCAGGCTTCGCCGCATTTGTAGGCCGATGTCCTGACCGGCGGCGTGACCGGCGCGGTGATCGCACCCGGAAAGCGGTCCGGCGGGCAGTGTTCGGCTTCTATCAGCGTCACGTCGTAGGCGCCGAGCGTGACCGCCTCACCTGGGCTCGCGACGACGACGCGGTCGTGCGGAAGGCCGCCGCCGATGCCGACCTGGGCCGCCGACTCGCCGCCGACGATGCGTGCGCCGGTGCGCTGCGCGACGACGGCCGAGTCCATGGCGTGGTCGAAGTGGGTGTGCACGGGCAACACGGCTTCCAGCCGCTGCACGCCCAACCGCTGCAGGCTGCCGTCGATGCGTGGGGCCGACGGCGCGATCTGACCGAGAACGACGGCGGCGAGCCCCGGGCGCGAGAAGAAGCCGTCGGTCATCAGCGCCGAAGTGCCGTCGTCTATCAGGAGTGTCGTGACGCCGGCCCACGTCACCGTCAGCGGCGCGCTCGCAGCCGCAGCGGGCGCGTTGAAAAATGCTGTGTACTTCGCCAAGTCGGGGCGGCCCGGCTTGAGGCGCATCAGACGAACGCCGTCAACGCGATGCCGTCGCTCACCAGGCGGTCGCGGACCGCGGTGGCAATCTGCACGGCCCCCGGCGAATCGCCGTGCACGCACACGGATTCGACGGTGATGGGGATCGTCGAGCCGTCCACGGCGACGACGCGTCCTGACGTCACCATCGACGCCACCCGGTCGGCGATCTCGGCGGGGTCGTGCAGTACCGCGTTGCGCTCGCGCCGGGAGACAAGCTGCCCGTCGGGCCGATAGGCACGATCGGCGAACGCCTCGGGCACAGTGCGCAACCCGAGTCGCTCCGCTTCCGCGAAGAACACCGAACCGGCCAGCCCCAGCACCGGCAGGTTGGGGTCGACGGCGTGCACCGCCTCGGCAACCGCGCGGGCCTGGTCGTGGTTGCCGACGATGGTGTTGTACAGCGCGCCATGAGGTTTCACGTACGTGACGGACGACCCGGCTACGTGTGCGAGCGCCTGCAGCGCGCCGATCTGATAAATGACGTCCGCGGTGAGGTCGGCGGGCGTGATGTCGATGAAGCGTCGTCCGAATCCTGCCAGGTCGCGGTAGCCGACCTGGGCCCCGATTCGCACCCCCTGCTTGGCCGCCTCGGTGCAGCTGTGGCGCAGCGTGGCCGGGTCGCCGGCGTGGAACCCGCACGCCACGTTGGCACTGGTGACCAGGCCGAGCATGGCGTCGTCGTCGCCTAGCCGCCATGTGCCGAAACTTTCCCCGAGGTCGGCGTTGAGGTCGACGGAGGCCATGTCGCCAGCCTAGATGGCAAGGTGGGAGGCGTGGACCGACGACGGCGCGACGAGGTGCTGATCACCGCTTCGGAACTGGCCGGCCTGCTCGCGGCGGGCCGTCCGGTGACGATCCTCGATGTCAGATGGCAACTGGCGGAGCCCGACGGACGTGACGCCTACGAGCGCGGTCACCTGCCCGGCGCGGTGTACGTGTCGCTCGAAGATGAGCTCAGCGACCATTCGGTCACCGGGCGCGGCCGCCATCCGCTGCCATCGGGAGAGTCGATCCAGGAGGCCGCGCGCCGGTGGGGGGTGCGCGAGGGCGTCCCGGTCGTTGTCTACGACGACTGGAACCGGGCCGGGTCGGCGCGCGCCTGGTGGGTGCTCACCGCAGCCGGTGTCCGGGGTGTCCGCATTCTCGACGGCGGGTTGACCGCGTGGACCGGCGGGCTCGAGAGCGGTCCCGTCGATCCCGAGCCCGGCGACGTCTCGGTGTCCCATGAGAATCTGTACGCAGGAGCCCTACCGACGCTGACAGCCGAAACGGTGCTCGCCGCCGACACCCTGCTCGACGCGCGAGCTCCCGAGCGGTTTCTGGGCGACGTCGAGCCGATCGATCCTGTGGCAGGACACATACCGGGAGCCTGCAATGCGCCCAGCACCGGCTTCCTGGCCGGGGACGGCACATTCCTCGAGGAGAAGGATCTCGCGATGCTGTTCGGAGACGTCGACGACGTCGGCGCCTACTGCGGCTCCGGCGTGACCGCGTCAGTGGTGGTCGCGGCCCTTGCGACCGTCGGTGTCGGTGCGGCGCTCTATCCCGGCTCGTGGTCCGAATGGTGTTCGGACACAACGCGTCCGGTCGAAAAGGGCTAGTAGGCTTGCAACACCCGACCGGCACGGCCGACCAGCCAGCACACCAGAAAGATGGCGAACGAGATCGTCGTGACGAACACCGACACCGGCACGCCGGGGGCCAGTGATGCCACGATGCCGCCGACTGCCGAGATCTCGGCGAAGACCACCGAGGCGGCGATCGCCGCCGCCGGTGAGGTGAACACCCGCGCGGCCGCGGCGGCAGGTGTGATCAACAGTGACATCACCAGCAGCGCGCCGACGATCTGCACGCCTTGCGCCGCAACCACACCCACCAGCGCCGCGAAGACGATCCCCATGCTGCGGACCGGGACGCCGCGTGCCGACGCGACCTCGGGGTCGGCGGTCGCGAACAACAGCGGCCGGTAACAGACCGCGAGCACGACCGTCACGATGACCGTCACCACAGCGAGCAGCGCCAGTCCCGAATAGCCGACGCCCACGATCTGTCCGGTCAGCAACGCGAAGCTGGTGCCCGTGCGGCCCGGGTAGAGGTGGATGAACAGCACCGCAAGGCCGAGGCCGAAGGCCAGCACAACGCCGATAGCGGAGTCGCGCTCGCGGGCGCGCTGCCCGAGGATGCCGAACAGCACCGCGGCCAGTGCGCTGCCGACCAGTGCGCCCACGCCGACGTTCAGCCCGGTCAGCAGCGCGAACGCGGCTCCGGTCAAAGACAATTCGCTCGACCCGTGCACGGCGAACGACATCTGGCGCATCACGATGAACGGTCCGATCAGACCCGCGACCAGGGCCAGCAAGGCGGACGCGACCAACGCCTGCTGGACGAACCCGCGGCCGAGAAGATCGGCGGTCACATCGAACGCGAAAAGGTGCGCCATGAGGTCGGTAAGCCGGTCACTCATGGACGTGCCCGCTGGTGTGGCCGGAATGATCGATGTGCTCGCCGACGACGACATAGCGGCCGTGCACCTTCACCACCTGGATGTCGGCGCGGTAGAGCGCCGACAGCGTGTCCGACGTCATCACCTCCTCGACGGCGCCCACCCGGAACCGGCCGTCCACCAGGTAGAGCACTCGATCTACATACGGCAGAACAGGATTCACTTCGTGGGTGACGAACAGCACGGCGGTGCGCGAATCGCGTCGGCGCTGATCGATCAGCGTGGAGACCAGCCGCGCGTTGGCCGGGTCGAGGTTGAGCAGTGGCTCGTCGCAGAGCAGCAGCACCGGGTCACTGGCCAGCGCCTGCGCGACGCGCACCCGTTGCAGCTCGCCGCCCGACATCACGCCGACGGGCACGGTGGCCAGCGCGTCGGCATTGACCTGGTCGAGGGCCGCCCGAACAGCCGCGCGTCGGCGTGACCGCTCGGCGGGACGCACGCTCGTCACCCCCCATCGGTGACCGTCCAGGCCCAGTCCGACCAGGTCGCTGCCACGCAGGCTGAGGCCGCGATCGACCGAACGGTGCTGCGGCACATAGCCGATGAGGTCGCTGCCCTCGGTCACCGGTTTGCCCGCGACGGTCACCGCGCCTGCAGACAACTGCAGTTGACCCAGAAGCACTTTCAGCAGAGACGTCTTGCCGGTTCCGTTCGGCCCGAGCACCGCGATGAACTCGCCCGCCCGCACGGCGAGATCGAGGTGGTCCCACAGCACCCGGTCGCCGAATGCAAGCCGGCCGCCCGCCAGCTCGACGACGACATCGGCATCGGCGATCACGTCGCTATCGATTCGCCGGTGCTGCTTCGTCGAACCGGGCGGCGAGATCGTCGACGGTATCGCGCTGCCACGTCAGGTAGTCCACGCCCGCGGGCAGCGTTTCGGTGACCGTGAACACTGGCAAAGACGCCCGCAACGCCGCGTCCCTGATCTGCTCGGTGGCCGCGCTCTCTGTCTGCGGGTTGAACAGCAGCGCCGACACCTGTCGCGTGTCGATCAGATCGAGCATCGCGGCGACGTCGGCCGGTGCCGGGTCGTGGCCGTCCTCCACCGCAGCGGCGAAGCCCGGTGGGGTGCGGTCTGCGATGTCTGCATTGCGCAGGAGGTAGTAGGCCACCGGTTCGGTCGCCACAACCGATGCCGACGGGTGCGCGTTTCCAATCGCCCGTTCCGATGCCGCGATGTCATCGGCCTGCTGGCCGAAATGTGCTGCGTTGGAGCGGTATTGGTCGGCATTGGCCGGGTCGATCTCGGCCAACCGCTTGGCGATCTCCTCGGCCACGGCCTTGGCGATCCCGAGGTCGTAGAAGACGTGTTCGTTGGCCCGTCCCTCGGCGCCGCGCAGTGTGTATGCGTCTACCACGTCGAGCTCCGGGTCGCCCGCCAGTACGTCGTCGACCCAGTGGTCGTAGCCGCCGCCGTTGTAGACCAGCAGCGACGCGTCGGAGATCTCGGCTATGTCGGCCGGAGTCGCCTCGAACGAGTGCGGGTCGGCCGAGACCGCCGTCTCGATCGACCGCACCGATGCGTGCTGTCCTGCCACGGCGCCTGCGACGCTGCCCCAGACGGCGGTGGTCGCGACGACGTTGATTGCGCCGGGGTCATGACTCGACGAACTCTGGCTGCAGCCGGCCGCGGTGAGTGCGGCCACCGCCAGCCCGACTGCCAGCCTGATCGCCGTGGGGCGCACGAAATCCTCCTAATACAAATGAAAACCGTTACCAATAACTCTAACGTACCGGGTGCCGGTAAGCGAGTCGACTAACGTCACGGGCATGTCCAGGAGCCCCACGCCGCGGCGCCGGGCGACGCTGGCATCGCTGGCTGCCGAGCTCAAGGTCTCCCGGACCACGATCTCCAACGCCTACAACCGGCCCGACCAGCTTTCAGCCGACCTCCGCGACCGAGTGCTCGCGACGGCCAAGCGCCTCGGGTACGCGGGGCCCGACCCGGTGGCCCGGTCGCTGCGGACCCGCAGGGCCGGTGCGGTCGGGGTGGTGATGACCGAACCGCTGAACTACTCGTTCAGCGATCCCGCGGCGCTGGACTTCGTCGGGGGGCTGGCCGAGTCGTGTGAGGACGCGGGCCAGGGCCTGCTGCTCGTTGCGGTGGGGCCCAACCGAAGCGTCAGTGACGGTTCGGCCGCGGTGCTCTCGGCCGGCGTCGACGGGTTCGTGGTGTATTCGACCTCCGACGACGACCCCTATCTGCAGGTGGTGCTGCAGCGGCAACTTCCCGTGGTGGTGGTGGACCAACCGAAGGACGTGCCGGGAACCTCGCGAGTCTGCATCGACGATCGGGCGGCCATGGCCGAGCTCGCCAGATACGTTGTCGACCTTGGCCATCGGGAGATCGGTCTGCTCACGATGCGGTTGGGCAGGGACCGGCCGCCGGGTGACGGAAAGCCGATGGTGGCAAGCCCGGACCGGCTGCAGACGCCGCATTTCCACGTGCAGCGGGAACGGATCCGCGGCGTGTCCGACGCGATGGTCGAGGCGGGACTGGATCCGGCATCGCTGACTGTGGTGGAAAGCTATGAGCACCAGTCCAATTCGGGCGGGCAGGCGGCCGAGGTCGCCCTGGACGTTAACCCGCGTCTCACGGCGCTGATCTGCACGGCGGATGTCCTTGCGGTGTCGGCGATGGATTATCTGCGGGCCCGCGGGACCTATGTGCCCGGCCAGATGACCGTGACCGGTTTCGACGGCGTACCCGAGGCGCTGCGCCGCGGCCTGACGACGGTGAAGCAGCCGAGTCTCGAGAAGGGACTGCGGGCGGGAATGCTGCTGCACAACCCGCCGCGGTCGGGCCTGCCGGTGATCGACGTGCTCGACACGGAGCTGATCCGCGGCCGCACCTCGGGTCCGCCGGCCTAGCGGTCCGTGCGGGCTTCGAGCAGGAAAGCCAATGCGGCGGCAACACTTTCAGGAGAGTCGACGCGGTAGCGCGCCAGCGTGTCACCGGGGCCGACCTTGACTCCTATGTCCGATTCGCGCATGCGGCGAAACGCCTTCTCGTCGGTGACATCGTCGCCGAAGAACACCACCGCCGATGCGTCGTGCTGATCGCGCAGGATGTCGACGGCCTCGCCCTTGTCGGTCGATATGACGGCGAATTCAAGCACGGCTTTGCCCTCGGTGAGGTGGGCGTCCCAGTTCTCGGCGGCCGCGCGCGCCTCGCTCAACGCGGCCTCGCCGTCGGCCGCACCGGCATTGCGGACGTGTAGGGCGACGCTCGCCGGCTTGGTTTCCACCGTCACACCTGGCCGATCTGCGGCGATTCCGTTGAGCTCATGAATGATTCGTGCAAGCAGAGCCTCGTCGATGGGATGTGTGAACCCGGTGTCGAACTCTGCACCGTGGCTGCCGACCAGATGTACAGCACTCGGCAGCGAGGAAAGCTCACGCAGTACGTTCAGCGCGCGTCCCGAGATCAGGGCGACATGCGTCGCAGCCACCTCCGACAGTGCCACTAGCGCGTGGGCCGCGGCAGGCAACGGCCGGGCATCGGCCGGGTTGCTGACGATCGGGGCGAGGGTGCCGTCGAAGTCGCAGGTGATCAACAGGATGCGAGCACTTGCGACGGCTTCGAGCGCCCGCTTGAGGTCGTCCGGCAGCTCCTGCGTCACCTGCTAGATCTTAGGGTGCTCGCCGTCCCCGATGAGCAGTCGAACGGCAAGGTCGAGGCGCTTGCTGACGTCGGTGGCCGAGGCCCGCCGCGTCAACCAGGCCAGCAGATTGGAGAGCCAGACATCCGAGATGACCCTCGCGATGTGGTACTGGTCCTCGGTCGGCTCGCCCTCGCTCATCGCGCGCGCGAACATCGAGTCCATCAGCTTGCCGACGTGGTCGACTTCACCGGCCGCCGACGCGTCGGCGAACACGAACGCGCGCGCCATCGCCTCGGTCAGCAGCGGGTTGCGCTGCATCGCGCGGTTCAGCTTGCCGACCATGAGGTTCAGCCGCTGATACGGCGTGCCGCCCACGAGCGTGGCGCGGTCGGTCTTGGCGTCGATGCGCTCGAACTCGCGGCCCAGCGCCGACACCAGCAGATGCACCTTCGACGGGAAGTAGCGGTACAGGGTGCCGACGGCGACGTCGGCGCGCTCGGCGACGGCACGCATCTGAACCGCTTCGTAGCCGCCCTTGGATGCGATGGCCAAGGTGGCGTCCAGGATTCGCTTGCGGCGCTCACGCTGCGCCTCGGAACCGAGTTCGGACTCGGCGAGCACGGACACCGGCATCACCTGTGGCGGGCGCGATTCAGAGCCCGACGACGGATTGGCCTGTGCTGGCTGTGACATCCCGGACATCCGGCGGAGCGCTCCTTACGTCATCGGCGTCGTTGGAAACGATACGCATGCCGGTCCGTGTTTTCACACCTCAGGTCCCGGCCGGCACCGACGTGTCCTGCTGTAACGGCGTTCGACTTGACGCTCGATCGCTGGCACTATTAGAACACGTTCTAGTGAGAAGCACCCCTTCTCGCGCGATGGCATTGGAGTCTGGAATATGTCGCAGGCGTCAGCGACCGTCACCGACGAGCAGTCCGCCGCGCGTGAACTGGTCCGAAGCTGGGCGGCCGGGTCGAACGCCGTCAAGGGCGCCCGCGACGTCGAGCAGGGCGACCCCGATGCGTGGCGCGGGCCGTACGCCGGCCTGGCCCAGTTGGGCATCTTCGGCGTGGCGATGCCGGAGGAGGCCGGCGGAGCAGGCGGCACCGTTGACGACCTGTGCGCGATGGTCGAGGAGGCCGCCGCCGCGATGGTGCCCGGGCCCGTCGCCACCACCGCGGTCGCCACGCTGGTGGTCCCGAGTTCGCGGGCCGAACTGCTGGAGGCGCTGGCGTCCGGCGAGCGCACCGCCGGACTGACGCTGACCGCCGACCTCACCTACGACGGCGGCCGCGTCTCGGGCACCGCCGCTCACGTCCTTGGCGCCGTCAGTGACGGCGTGCTCGTGCTGCCCGCCGGCGATGACTTCGTTCTCGTTGACGCGACCGCAGACGGGGTGACCGTCGAGTCGCTGACGCCGACGGACTTCTCCCGGCCGTTGGCGCGGGTGGTGCTGGTCGACGCGCCTGCCGAGCTGTTGCCGGTCGCGAGGCGACGGGTCGAGGACCTCGCCGCGACGGTGCAGGCCGCCGAGGCCGCCGGGCTGGCGAGGTGGACACTGCACACCGCGACCGAGTACGCGAAGGTCCGTGAGCAGTTCGGTAAACCGATCGGCAGCTTCCAGGCGGTCAAGCACATGTGCGCCGAGATGCTGCTGCGCTCTGAACAGGTCGCCGTGGCCGCAGGCGATGCGGCACGCGCGGCCGACGGTTCCGACGACGCGCAGCTGTCGATAGCCGCTGCAGTCGCGGCCGCCGCCGGCATTGAGTTCGCCAGGGCCAACGCGAAGGACTGCATACAGGTGCTCGGCGGCATCGGCATCACGTGGGAACACGACGCCCACCTGTATCTGCGCCGGGCCTACGGGATTTCGCAGTTCCTCGGCGGACCGTCGTATTGGCTGCGGCGCGTCGCGGTGCTCACGCAGCAGGGTGTGCGTCGCAAGCTGCACATCGATCTGGCCTCGGTCGAGCATCTGCAACCCGAGATCGCCGCAGCGGTCGCCGACGTGGCCGCCCAGCCCGTAGAGAAGCGTCAGATCGCGCTCGCCGACGCCGGCCTGCAGGCGCCGCACTGGCCGCCGCCGTACGGCCGCGGCGCCTCGCCTGCCGAGCAGCTGCTGATCGACCGGGAGTTGGCCGATGCGGGGGTCGAGCGTCCCGACCTGGTGATCGGCTGGTGGGCGGCACCGACGATCCTCGAGCACGGCAGCCAGGAGCAGATCGAGCGGTTCGTGCCCGCCACGCTGCGCGGCGAGCTCATCTGGTGTCAGCTGTTCAGCGAACCGGGCGCCGGCTCCGACCTGGCTTCACTGCGCACGAAAGCCGTTGCCGCCGATGGCGCGGACGCGAGGAGCAATGGCAGGTCGGGTTGGAAGATCACCGGGCAGAAGGTGTGGACGTCGGCGGCGCACAAGGCGCAGTGGGGCGTGTGCCTGGCGCGCACCGATCCCGATGCGCCGAAGCACAAGGGCATCACGTATTTCCTCGTCGACATGTCCTCGCCGGGCATCGACATTCGGCCACTGCGGGAGATCACCGGCGACGACCTTTTCAACGAGGTTTTCTTCGACGACGTGTTCGTTCCCGACGAGATGGTGGTCGGCCAGGTCAACGACGGCTGGCGGCTGGCCCGAACGACACTGGCGAACGAGCGTGTTGCGATGGCCCACGGCACCGCGCTCGGCAACCCGATGGAGGAGTTGCTGCGCACGGTCACCGAACTCGAGCTGGATCCAGCCGTTCAAGATCGCCTCGGCCGGTTGATTCTCGCCGCTCAGGTCGGCTCGCTGCTCGACCAGCGCATCGCGCAGCTGGCCGTCGGCGGGGCCGACCCCGGCCCGCAGGCCAGCGCCCGCAAGCTGATCGGGGTGCGCTACCGGCAGGCGCTCTCGGAGTTCCGGATGGAGCTGTCCGACGGCGCGGGTGTCGTGGAGAACCCGCCGGTGCACGACTTCCTCAACGTGCGCTGTCTGACCATCGCGGGAGGCACCGAGCAGATCCTGCTGACGATGGCCGGCGAACGGCTGCTCGGCCTGCCGCGGTAGAGGTCAGCCGAAGGCCGTCTGCGCGCAGGCGGTCGGCGTGGTGAGGTTGACCCGCCGTGGACCACCGGATCTGCGAGCACGCGTAGAAGGCGGCCTGGGTGTTCGGCTGGCCGTTGCCCCAGTTGATCGGCTGCGAGTCACCGTCGGCCTGGAAGCGCTCGATCGGTCCGCCGCCGAAATAGGTGACCGAGATCTCGACTGTGCTGGGCGTCTTGAACATCTTGACAGCACGTTGTCGTGGTTGGCGCCCTTGACCTCTCTCGGATTGCCCGACGGTGCCGAGTACGACGCCTCCTGTCAGACGTTGCGGTCAGAGCTGCGCAGCGTGATCGTCTGCCGGGCCCACGTGTCGCCGGGAAAGCCGATCGGACCGTCGGGCGTCAGCAGGTCGGCCGTGGTGTTGAACGTGCAGCCGGCGCCGGCGCAGTTGGCCGTGACGTGCATCTCGATCGTGCCCCCGTCGCTGGGGATCGACGTGGTCGCCGTATTGGACGCGGCAGCGGCATTCGCGGGCAGGGTGAGCGCCGCGGCGAGCAGTGCCGCCGCACTTGCTGCAGCAAGCCGGTTCATTTGCAAGAAGCTATCCCCTCGTTATTCGTCGTAGGTGACTTCGACGGAATCCGACCGGGGGCGCGCCTGGCAACCGAGGATCAGGCCCTCGTCGAGGTCCTGCTGCTCGAGCACGTCGTTGACCTCCATCTCGACCTCGCCGCTCTTCTTCAGCACCGCGCAGGCCCCGCAGTGGCCTTCGCGGCACGAGAACGGTGCGTCGAGACCCTTGTCGAGCAGCACGTCGAGCAACTTGGCCGACCGCGGCCACCGGATCTCGTGGGTCTCTCCGTCGAGCGTGACGACCGCGGTGGCGGGCCCTCGGTCGCCGTCGTCCGAGTCGTCGGCCGCGATCACCACTTTCGCGAACGGGTCGGATTCCAGCGATTTGAACACCTCGGTGTGAACCCGGTCGGCCGGGGCGCCTGCATCCTTCATGGCCTCTTCGGCGGCCGCCATGAACGGCCCCGGCCCGCAGATGTAGGCGTCGTGTCCGGCATACGGCGCTGCAAGCGCAGAAAGAGCGGCCGCGCTCGGCAGCCCCTGCACCGACTCGAGCCAGTGCACGACCGTCAGCCGATCGGGATACTTCGCGGCCAGGTCTCGCAGCGCGGCGCCGAAGATGACCGAGTCTTCGTCACGGTTGGCATAGATCAGCACGACCCGTCCGCTTCCCTCTGCCAGCGCCGACTTGCAGATGGACATCATCGGCGTGATGCCGCTACCCGCGGCCAGCAGCAAGAAGTCGGTGTCCAGCGTCTTGGGCACGAAGTTGCCCGAGGGTGCCAACACGTGGATGCGCATGCCCGCATGGGCGTTGTCGCACAGCCAGTGCGAGGCGTAGCCGCCGTCGGTGCGCTTGACCGTGACGGTCAGCGGGTCACCGGTATGCGGGGAGCTGCACAGCGAGTAACAGCGCGCCACGCATCCTGGGGCGCGATCGCTGGGCACCCGCAGTGTCAGGAACTGTCCCGGCGCGTACCGCAGTCTCTCCGGCGGAATGACCTGGTCTCCCGGGCCGTCGGGCACGGCGAACACCAGCGAGCGCGCGTCGTCGGTCTCCTCGACGACCTCGGCCACCTGCAGTTCCAGCACGTGGCTGCCGAGCGGCTCGTCCGTCACTTCTCGCCTTTCCTCCTCCGGCCTTCACAGGCCATAACTAGAACAGGTTACAGAAATGCATGTGTGCAGGTCTAGCGGCCGCAGGAATGCGCTGCTCGACACAAATCGTAACGTGTTCTAATCTTTCTTAAGCGATCTGCTCTTCGCGCAAGCGCTCATCGCACGGTCCGTTCTCTCGGGAGGCAAATCAGTGACGTCCATTGAACAGCGTGACGTGCAGTCGGTCCTAGCCGGCATCGACGATCTGCTGCCGCTGATCGCCAAGCGGGCGCAGGCGACGGAGGATCTGCGGCGGCTGCCGGATGAGACGGTCGCCGAGCTCGACGAGGTCGGCTTCTTCAAGCTGCTCCAGCCCGAGCAGTGGGGCGGCTTGCAGTGCGATCCGACGGCGTTCTACGAAGCCGTCCGCCGCATCGCGACGGCCTGCGGCTCGACCGGCTGGGTGAGCTCGATCGTCGGGGTGCACAACTGGCACCTCGCCCTGTTCGATCAGAAAGCCCAGGAAGAGGTGTGGGGCGACGATCCGACGGTTCGCGTGTCGTCCTCGTACGCGCCCATGGGCGCCGGCCACGTCGTCGACGGCGGCTATCTGGTCAACGGATCGTGGAACTGGTCGTCGGGCTGCGACCACGCGACATGGACCTTCGTCGGCGGCCCCGTCATCAAAGACGGCAAGCCGGTCGACTTCGGCAGCTTCCTGATCCCGCGAACTGAGTACCGGATCGACGACGTGTGGCACGTGGTCGGTTTGAAGGGCACCGGCAGCAACACGCTGGTGGTCAAGGACGTGTTCGTGCCGCGGCACCGGTTCCTGTCGTACAAGTCGATGAACGACCGCACCGCGGGCGGACTCGAGACCAACACCGCGCCGGTGTACAAGATGCCTTGGGGCACAGTGCATCCCACCACCATCTCGGCCCCGATCGTCGGGATGGCCTACGGCGCCTACGATGCCCACGTCGAGCATCAGGGCAAGCGGGTGCGCGCCGCGTTCGCCGGTGAGAAGGCGAAGGACGACCCGTTTGCGAAGGTGCGCATCGCCGAGGCGGCCAGCGACATCGACGCCGCATGGCGGCAGTTGATCGGCAACGTCGGCGACGAGTATGCATTTCTGAAAGCGGACAAGGAGATCCCCTTCGAGCTGCGCGCCCGCGCCCGTCGCGACCAGGTGCGGGCGACCGGCCGCGCCATCGCTTCGATCGACCGGCTCTTCGAGGCGTCGGGTGCCACCGCGTTGAACAACGACGCGCCGGTGCAACGGTTCTGGCGTGACGCGCACGCGGGCCGCGTGCACGCAGCCAACGATCCGGAACGCGCCTACCTGATCTTCGGCAACAACGAGTTCGGGCTGCCGCCCCAGGACACGATGGTTTGATTGGCCGGCCTGATGACATCCTTCGCCGCCGAAGCTGCACAGCAGCAAGAGATCACCTTCGAGTCGACCTCTCGTTATGCGCAGGTCCGGGACGACATGCGGCTGCACTATCACGAGGCAGGCGTAGGCAACGAGCACACGGTGGTGCTGCTGCACGGTGGGGGTCCCGGCGCGTCGAGTTGGTCCAACTTCGGTCGCAACATCGCCGTTCTGGCCAAGCACTTCCACGTCATCGCGGTCGACCAGCCGGGCTACGGGCATTCCGACAAGCACACCGAACACGAGCAGTACAACCGCTACAGCGCCACCGCGGTGCTCAATCTGTTCGACCATCTGCAGATCGACCGCGCTGCGCTGGTGGGCAATTCGCTGGGCGGCGGAACCGCGGTGCGGTTCGCGCTGGACAATCCCGACCGGGCGGGCCGGCTGGTGCTGATGGGGCCGGGCGGCCTCTCGGTCAACCTGTTCGCCCCCGACCCCACCGAGGGCGTCAAGCTACTCGGCAGATTCACCGCCGACCCCACGCGCGAGAACATGGAGAAGTTTCTGCGCATCATGGTCTACGACCAGAAGCTCGTCACGCCGGAACTGATCGACGAGCGGTTTGCAATCGCCAGCCAACCCGAGTCGCTGGCCGCGGCACGCGCGATGGGAAAGTCGTTCGCGGGCCCCGACTTCGAGCTCGGGATGATGTGGCGCGAGGTCTACAAATTGCGCCAGCGCGTGCTGCTGATCTGGGGCAGGGAGGATCGCGTCAATCCGTTGGATGGCGCGTTGGTCGCACTCAAGCAGATTCCGCGTGTGCAACTGCACGTCTTCGGGCAGTGCGGGCACTGGGCACAGCTGGAGAAATTCGACGAATTCAACAAGTTGACCGTTGATTTCCTTGGAGGGGGGTCATGAGCATCAAATCTCTGGGCTACCTGCGAATCGAGGCCACCGACGTGGCGGCCTGGCGAGAGTACGGTCTCAAGGTGCTCGGCATGGTCGAGGGATCCGGTGCCACCGAGGGCGCGCTCTATCTGCGGATGGACGACTTCCCGGCCCGGCTGGTCATCGTTCCCGGAGAGCACGACCGGTTGCTGCAATCCGGCTGGGAGACGGCCAACGCCGCTGCGCTGCAGGACATCCGCAAGCGGCTGGAGGTCGAAGGCACGCCGTACAAGGAGGCGTCGGCCGCCGAGCTCGCCGACCGCAGGGTGGACGAGATGATCACGTTCGACGACCCGTCGGGCAACACCCTCGAGGTGTTCCACGGCGCGGCGCTCGAGCACCGTCGGGTCGTCAGCCCGTACGGCCACAAATTCGTCACCGGCGAGCAGGGCCTCGGGCACGTGGTGCTGACCACGCGTGACGACGCCGAGTCGCTGCACTTCTATCGTGACGTGCTGGGGTTCTATCTTCGCGACTCGATGCGCCTGCCGCCGCAGTTGGTCGGCAGGCCCGCCGACGGGCCGCCCGCGTGGCTGCGGTTCTTCGGAGTCAATCCACGTCACCACAGCCTGGCCTTCATGCCGGGGGAGACGCCGAGCGGGATCGTGCATTTGATGGTCGAAGTCGGCGAAGCGGACGATGTGGGGCTGTGCCTGGACCGTGCGCTGCGGCGCAAGGTGCCGATGTCGGCGACGCTGGGCCGCCATGTCAACGACAAGATGCTGTCGTTCTACATGAAGACCCCCGGTGGGTTCGACGTCGAGTTCGGCTGTGAGGGACTGCAAGTGGACGACCACGACTGGGTCTCGCGGGAAAGCACCGCAGTCAGCCTGTGGGGCCACGACTTCAGCGTCGGCTTCAAGTAACGTCGGCGTCACGTCACGTGTCCGCCGAACCGATGGACCCTCGCACATTCCGGAATGTGCTCGGACAGTTTTGTACCGGAATCACGGTCATCACCACGATGCACGACGACGCACCCGTCGGCTTCGCCTGCCAGTCGTTCGCAGCGCTGTCGCTCGACCCGCCACTGGTCCTGTTCTGCCCGACGAAGGTCTCGCGGTCCTGGAAGGCGATCGAGGCCAGCGGCCAGTTCTGTGTCAACGTGTTGCACGAGAAGCAGAAGGACGTCTCAGCGCGATTCGGCTCCAGGGAGCCCGACAAGTTCGCCGGGATCGACTGGGGTCCATCGAAATTGGGCTCACCGGTGATCAAGGACACTCTCGCCCACATCGACTGCACCGTCCACTCGGTGCACGACGGCGGCGATCACCTCGTCGTGTTCGGCGCGGTGCATTCGTTGACCGACGTACCGCACAAGAAGCCGCGGCCGCTGCTGTTCTACCGCGGCCAGTACACGGGTATCGAGCCGGACAAGAACACGCCTGCACACTGGCGTGACGACCTGGAGGCCTTCCTCACCGCCACCACCGACGACACCTGGCTCTAGGTGTTCACCTCGATGAAGGCGACGATCTCGGCGGCCACCTCGCGGTGCATGGTGTCGTTGAGGATGTCGTGGCGCCCGCCGGGAAACTGCTTGAGCCGCAACGGTTCTATCTGCTCGGCATAGGCCTGTACGGCACCGACGGCCGCGACCGGATCGGCGACGCCATGCACGGCCAGCGTCGGTACGGTCAGCTCGGGCAGGTCGCGGCCGAACCGGTCCCATGCGGTGTCCAGCGCCCGCGCCAACGGTGCGCCGTCGGCATCGACGAACGCCAGCGGGTCGTTTTCCAGTGCGTCCAGATAAAAGGGATCATTGGAGAGCCAGTGCGGGTCGAGGTCTAAGGCGCTGTCCGTATCGAGCATTTCGGGAATCGGCACCAGCGGCGCGCCAGAGATGACGCCGGCACGGTATCGCGTCGGCTGATCGAGCAGGCGTGTCAGCGTCACAACGGCGCCGAACGAGTGGCCCTGTGCGATCAGGGGCAGCCCAGCGTGCTCGGCCTCGGCAAGCTCGGTCACTATGTCGGCCAGGTCCGAGCTGTCCTCGATGGAGCCGAAGTCGCCCCGGGTGCCCGGCGTCAGCCCGTGGCCGAACTGGTCGACGGCCCAGAGGTCGATGCCCGTGTCGTTGAGGGCGAATGCGTACCGGTGGTAGACGCCGGTGTGCTCGCCGAAGCCGTGCAGAAAGACCACGGCTGCCCGCGGTTCGGCCGTCGCCCAGTGACGGTAGTAGGCCCTGCCCTTTGGATGGTCGATGAAAGGCATGACACGACTGCATCAGGTGCAGTGCGGGCGCGCAAGGCAGGTGTCCGTCGCACGCACGAAACTGGTCCGTTTCTGCCAACCGCCGATCAATTGCTGCCAATGGAATTAACCCAGTGAGCTGCATGTTTAATCAGTCAGACTGGCCAGAAAGAAATCAAACGGCCGGCAAACGAGAACAAAGAAGAAGGCACCAAAATGAAGAAGTTCGGGTTCGTCACCATCATCGCCAGCGGTCTGACTGCAGCCTTCCTCGGCTTGGCCGGTCCCGCATCGGCTGGTGTTGATCACCTCGGCTGGCTCAACGACATCCACCAGCAGGTGAGCGTCCCGCAGGTGGACAGCGGCGTACATCAGAGTCGCTGAGCGGCGCAGACGACGAAGGGGCACCCCGACCGGGTGCCCCTTTTCGTTGCGGGAATACTCACCGACATGGCGGATTTGGATGGACGCACCGCGCTGGTCACCGGCGGTGCCGGTGGCATCGGCGCGGCGTGCGCCCGTGAACTGGCCAAGCGCGGCGCGAACGTCACCGTGGCGGATCTCGACGAGAACGGGGCGACGGCCGTCGCCGACGAGATCGGCGGAAAGCCGTGGGCGATAGACCTTTCCGACGTCAGCTCGCTGGAGCAGCTGCGGCTCGAGGTCGACATCCTGGTCAACAATGCCGGCATCCAGCACGTCAGCCCGATCGCCGAGTTTCCGCCGGACCGGTTCCGACTCATCCAAACGCTCATGGTGGAGGCGCCGTTCCTGTTGATCCGCGCGACGCTGCCTCACATGTACGAACAGGGCTTCGGCCGCGTCATCAACATCTCGTCGGTGCACGGCCTTCGCGCCTCCGAGTACAAGGTCGCCTATGTCACTGCCAAGCACGCCCTCGAGGGGCTGTCGAAGGTCACCGCGCTCGAAGGCGGTCCGCACGGTGTGACGAGCAACTGCGTCAATCCCGGCTACGTGCGCACACCACTGGTGACAAAACAGATCACCGATCAGGCCCGCACCCACGGCATTCCCGAGCGGGAAGTCGTCGAGTCAATCCTGCTGAAGGAGAGTGCGATCAAGCGACTCCTCGAACCTGACGAAGTGGCTGAACTGGTCGGTTGGCTCGCGTCGCCCGGTGCCGCGATGGTGACCGGCGCCTCCTACACCATGGACGGCGGCTGGAGCGCGCGCTGACCGCTATTGGGACTCCGACTGCTTCTTCTTCGCAGCCTCCTCCGCTTTGGCCTGAAACGCGCGGCCTTCCGGGCTGCCCAGTGAGGCGCCCGGCGTCGTGGCCGTCGCGACCCCGCGGTCGCAGTTGAGGGACAGCAAGACCTCGCTGTCGACATGCGAGAACGAACCGTCTGAAGACGAAGCTTCGACGAAAGGTGCATCGGTCGCACTGGTGACCAGGCAGTCACCCATCGCAGCCTGCCGGTCGCCCACAGTCACGGCGATCTTCGCCGTGCCGCCGCCGTCCTCGATCTTCGACACCGCGTCGCCGTACGTCATTCCCACCACGTCTGGCGCCGCGGACGCGACGCCTGCGCCGATCAGTCCCGCTGCCCCGATCGCCACTCGCAGCGGCGCCGAGGGTACTGGCCGAAATGATGATCTTCTTCACATGCCCACCTCTGTCATACGTCACGAGTGTGTGTCCAACGCCGCTTTCTCCTGTGAGTGAGCGGGCAATCTAGCAACTGAGGCGGTCTATTACCAGAGGCGTAAGCAGTGAATTTCCTACGCGGCGTCCCGGTCGGCGAGCGCGATGCCGATTCTTGTTTCCAGCTCGCTGATCTTCACCAACGCCGGTCCGGGTGCCGGCGGTGCGGTCGAGCGATACGACTTTCCGGTTGGTGTGGTGAATTCGGCTGTGTGCACGCCGTTCTGGTCGCCGCGGTCACGCGCCAGCCGGGTGATTCTTTGACGTAGTTGCACCGCTCGCATTCACCCGGTCCGTTGTCCGCGCTTGTCGGACCGCCGCCGACTTCAGCGCTTCGAGTTCAGCGATCCGCTTCAAGAGCGAAGCCTGACCCCATCCCTCGAACATGTGTGCGACTCTAGGTCACGCCTCCGACAACTAGCCAAGCCAGCCACCGATGCGGCGCAGCGACTCCTCGATGTCGCTCGTCGGGCCTGCGAATGAGAGCCGCACGAACGATCCGCCCCGCACGGTGTCGAAGTCGATCCCCGGCGCGATCGCCACCCCGGTGTCCGACAGCAGCTTCGAACAGAACGACAGCGTGTCGCCGGTCAAGTGCGACACATCGGCATAGACGTAGAACGCGCCGTCGGTCGGCGCGAGCCGGTCGATGCCGATCTTGCGCAGGCCGTCGAGCAGCAGCCCACGGTTGGTGGCGTAATGGTGCAAGCAGCGCGTCGGCCTCGGCGATCGACTCCGGCGTGAACGCCGCGACGGCGGCTGTCTGGGCCAGTGCGGGCGGGCAGATCGTGAAGTTGCCCGTCAGGCAGTCCACTGCGCGTTGCAGCTGCTGTGGTACCAGCAGCCAGCCCAGGCGCCAACCGGTCATAGCGAAGTACTTCGAAAAGCTGTTCACGACAACGGAATTACGTGACGTACGCCATGCGCAGCTGGTCTCCGGGGCGCCCTCGTAGACCAGGCCGTGGTAGACCTCGTCGCTGACCAGCCGAACACCTGATCGGTCACACCACGAGGCGATCGCGGCCAGCTCGTCGGGCGGGATCACCGTGCCGGTGGGATTGGCGGGACTCGCCACGATCACGCCCTGTACGGGCGGATCGAGGTCGGCGAGCATCTGTGCGGTCGGCTGGAACCTGGTTTCCGGCCCGCACGGTATCTCGACGACTTCACACCCGAGCGCCGAAAGGATGTTGCGGTAGCAGGGATAGCCGGGACTTGCGATCGCGACGCGGTCACCGACGTCGAAGCAGGCCAGAAACGCCAGCAGGAATCCGCCCGAGGACCCGGTGGTGACGACGACGTCGTTGGGGTCGACGGTGAGGCCGTGCCGGGACTGGTAGGAGGTGGCGATCGCCGCGCGCAGTTCGGGGATGCCGAGGGCGACGGTGTAGCCGAGAACGGTGTTGTCGAGCGCGGCTTTAGCCGCGGCGCGCACCGCAACGGGCGCCCCCGCGCTCGGCTGGCCCGCAGACAGGTTCACCAGGTCGCCGTGGGTGCGCTGGCGTTCCGCGGCGGCCAGCCACACGTCCATCACATAGAAAGGCGGGATTCCTGCCCGCAGAGCTACCCGGTGTTCGGACACGAAAGTCAGGCTAGGCGGCGCAAGGTTTCCCTTTTCACGCGGATACGCGTCTGATTGGCCACGGAGTCACGGAGACGCTGACGCCGACGTTGCATCTCCGCGCCGAGGCTCGCGAGCTTCGCCGGACCGAGGGCTTGGGCCTGAAGGAACATCAGCTCCTCCTCTTCACCGGCATGGTGTTCCAAGGTTGAGATCAGCATCCGGAGCTCGATATCGAAGTCCTCGCTTGCGGGATCGGTCCGCAGCACGACGGCGACCTGGTCGTCGATCTGCCGATGTTGAGCGTGTGATGCGCCGAGTAGCGAGCTGACCTCTGCGATCGCAGGGTAGAACAACTCATCCTCGATCTGCACGTGCACCGTCAGAACCTCGGTCAGCCGGTCGACGAGATCGCGGCGTCGTTTCCAGTCCTCGGCGGTCGTCGCCCTGAGCTGCCCGAGAATGTTCCGCAATTGGTTGTGGTCCTCGATCAGGACTTCGTCGGCGTTCATCTCGAGACCACCGCCGTCGCATACGTTCTTCCTGTTGATCGCGCCTGCACGTGTGGGCGCCGCCGAATTTCGATGAGCCCTTCGCGGACACGCGCGTCATAACAAGCAAGAGGCGCAGTTGCCGGCCCGTCGACCGGCACCCCGGAGTCGAGGTTGAACCGCGACCCGTGCCACGGGCAGACCAGTTCGCCGCGGTAAAGCCAGCCCTCCGACATCGGCGCAGCCAGGTGTGAGCACTGCTCGCCAAGCGCGTACACCTGCTCGCCGCGGCGCAGAAGCACCACCGTCACCCCTTCGTGTGACACCCGGCGGGGCTCGTCGGGTGCAAGGTCGGCGCTTGCCAGAACAGGAACGTACGTGCGCGGCGCCAAGCTGGTCTCGGAGCGGTCGACGCCGACGCGGTGACGAAAAACCAGGTCGCCCCCCAGGTGACCCGCCACCGCTGCGAGCAGGTAACCCAGAACAGCTGTGCCCCGGCCGATCGCGAACAAGCCCCTACTGCGATAGCGCAGCGAGACGAGGTAAAGGGCCAGCGCTGAGCCGTTGAGGACGCCGTGAGTCAAACCGATGCGGCGCGCAGTGTCGTGGGTGTACTGCCAGTCCGCCGCGCCGGTCATCGCCGCCCCAAGGCCGCCGATGGTGCCGATGCCGATCGCGAACTCTGCAGCCCGGCCAAGCCCGGCCGGGCGGGGCGTGAGGGCATCCATGCCGTCGAAAACCAGTGCTGCGGTCCAGGCGCCAAGTGGGATATCGGTCAATGCCGGATGAATCGGGTGGCCGAGCCACGTGCCGTGAAGCCCGCTCTGCAGGCGTTGGCCGTGCTCACCGAGGAGGTTGAAGCCCAACGCCATCGCGCGCTCGAGTTTGTAGCCTGGTTGATCGAGCCACTGCTGACTCTCGACGGCGTGAACGGCCCGGCCGGCGATACTTCGAATCGTGAACGTGTTCATTGGCATACCTCCCCGTGCTGTGTCAAAGCTCCCTATTGGGACACGGGTGAGATGGCCGAGCGGTTCACATTCAGAGCACTTGGGATTCGAGCCTGCGTAGATGATCCCGGGGCGGCCCGAGAAGTTGCGCGCTACCGTGGGCGCGCTTGAAGTAGAGCTGGATGTCGTGCTCCCAGGTGATCGCGATACCGCCGTGCATCTGCACGGCTTCGGCGGCCACCTTCGAGAACGCTTCGCTGGCCGCGAACCGGGCCAGCGCCGCTGACGTCGCCGACGGTTCGGCGACGGCGTCGTTGACGACCGCCCGGGCCGACTGCACCGCGACGTAGAGGTCGGCCATCCGGTGCTTGAGCGCCTGGAAGCTGCCGATCGGACGGCCGAACTGAACCCTGTCCTTGGTGTATTCGACGGTCAGCTCGAGGCATCTGGCCGCGGCGCCGATCTGCTCGGCGGCTATCAGGATCGCCGCGCTGTCAGCCAGACCGGGATCCGTGCCGATGCCGACGGTGTCTCGCGGCTCGAGTCGCGCCAGCGGACGAGTGACGTCCATCGTGTCGACCGGGGTGGCCGTGAACTCGGTCCATCGGGTCAGTGTCTTGCCGTCGGCGGCGACGACGATGTCAGCGACTGCGCCGTTGACCACGACGCCGGCGTCGAAGACGACCGTCCCGATCGCGGTACCTTCGGCCAGCTTCTCGAGCGCATCTGTATCGGGTTCGTCGGCGGCCAGCAGTGCGAGCTCGGCCAGCGTGGTGCCCAGAAGAGGCGTCGGCACCAGCGCCCTGCCCAGTTCTTCGAGGACGACGGCGGCGTCGGCGAGCTCACCGCCCGCCCCGCCCATCTCCTCGGGCACCACCAGCGCGGCTGCTCCGACCTGCTCGCACAACAGTTTCCACAGCGACTCGTCGTAGCCGAGGTCCGACTCGAACGCCTGGCGCACCGCGGCGGGCGAGGCATGCTTGTCCACCAACGCCGCGACCGTGTCGCGTAGCAGTTCCCGTTCTTCGCTCATCGCAGTGCCTCCAATACCCGTCGACGGTGCCATGTCGGATCACCCCACGCCGCCCGCAACGCCTGTACCCGCAACAGCAGCAGCGACAGGTCATGCTCCTGGGTGAAGCCGATGGCGCCGTGGGTCTGCAGCGACGCGCGTGCCGACAACAGTGCGGCGTCGGCGGCGGCCACCAGCGCGGCGCTGACGTCGCGCGCAATGTCCTCGGACTCGTCTGCCAGCGACAGTGCCGCGCCGTAGACGAGCGGTCGCGCCATCTCGACGGCGATGTGGACGTCGGCGAGCTTGTGCTTGATGGCCTGATAGGACCCGATGGTCCTGCCGAACTGCCTGCGCTGCTTGGCATAGTCCACCGCGGCGTCCAGCATGGCCTGGCCGGCGCCCACCAGCTGCGCGGCGTTCATCAACACGCCATACTCGAAAGCCGTTGCGGTGTCGGCTTTCTGCGCATCGCCCACCGCAGTCGCATCGAATAGTTTTCGTGCGGGGTCGATGGACTCGCGGCGATCGCCGGCGCTGCCGTCGCTCACCTCGCCGTCACCGGCGACGAGGATCAGACCCGCAGAGTCGGCGTCGACGGCACGCGGCACGTGCGGCGGGAAGGCGACGGTCGCGATCAGCTCACCGGAGGCCAGCGCAGCGCTGCGCTCGTCGTCGGCGAGCAGAACCGGTGCGACCGCGATGGATTCGGTAACGGGCCCCGGAACACCCCAGTAGCCGAGCCGCTGCGCGGCGACCACCAGGTCGACGGGATGTGCCTCGATGCCGTCGAACCGTTCCGGCACCAGCAGCGCGGTCACCCCTAGGTCGCTCAGCGTCGACCACACCTTGCGCCCCGGCCCGGTGTCGCCCTCGGCCCATGCCCGCACCGCGGCCGGGACGCCTGCAGTGCCGAGCGCGGCGTCGATGCTCGCGGCGAAATCGCGCTGCTGTTCGTCGAGATCGAATTTCATTTCTGTCCCTTGGGCTCGCGGGGCAGTCCGAGTAACCGCTCGGCGATGATGTTGCGCTGAATTTCGTTGGTGCCGGCGTAGATCGGGCCGCCGAGCGCGAAGAGAAGCCCGTCCGTCCAGGAATAGTTTCCCTCCTCGCGTCCGGGGGAATAGTTTTCCTCCTCGCGTCCGGGGGAGTCCACCAGTTCGCCATCGGCGCCCCGGATGTCCAGCGCCGTCTGGTGCAATGCCACGTCGAGGTCGGACCAGAACACCTTCGTGATCGACGACTCGGCGCCGAGCTCGCCCCCGTCGGCGAGTCGGGTGACGGTGCCGAAGGTGTGCAAGCGGTAGGCCTGTGCCTTGATCCACGCATCGGCGACGCGGTCGGTGAAAGCCGCCGCGGAGTCGGCCTGCAGGGTCTTCCACTAGCTCGACGAGTCGTTCGGCGGGCGCCAGGAACCGCGCGGGGCTGCGCAGCGACATCCCGCGTTCGTTGCTCGAGGTGCTCATCGCGGCGCGCCAGCCGTCGTGCACCCCGCCGATGACGTCGTCGTCACCCACGAAGACGTCGTCGAGGAAGATCTCGCCGAACCCGGTGTCACCGCCGAGTTGGGCGATCGGCCGTACCGTCACACCGTCGGCCTTCAGGTCGAACATGACGTAGGTCAGTCCCTTGTGCCGCTCTGCTTCTGGGTCGGACCGGAAAAGCCCGAAGGCCCTGTCCCCGAACGGCGCCCGCGAACTCCAGATCTTCTGGCCGTTGAGTTTCCAGCCGCCGTCGGTCCTGGTGGCCGTGGACCGCAGCGACGCGAGATCACTGCCCGACTCGGGTTCCGACCATGCCTGCGCCCAGATCTCCTCGCCGCTGGCCATCTTCGGCAGCACCCGGTCGAGTTGTTCTTCTGTGCCGTGGGCGAACAGCGTCGGGGCCAGCATCGAGGTGCCGTTGGCGCTCGCGCGCCCTGGTGCGCCGGCGCGGAAGTACTCCTCCTCGAAGACGACCCACTGCAGCAGCGTGGCATCGCGGCCGCCGTAGCGCTGCGGCCACGCGATCACCGAGAGGCCTGCCTCGAAAAGCACCTTGTCCCAGTGCCGGTGCTGCTCGAATCCCTCGGCGGTGTCGTACGACTTGGTCGGGAAATGCTCTTTGTTGGCCGCAAGGAAATCGCGGACCTCGGCGCGGAAGTCCTCGGTACTGCTGTCGAAAGACAGATCCATCAGATCATCTCTCGCAGTTGCGGTTTGACCACTTTGCCTCCTGGATTGCGCGGCAGTACGTCGAGGAACGCCACCGATCGCGGGATCTTGAAGTTCGCCAGATGCTGACGTGAGTAGGCGATGACGGCGGCCTCGTCGAGCTGCGCGCCGGGCAACACGACGATGAATGCCTTGCCCACCTCGCCCAGCCGGTCGTCGGGCACTCCGATGACAGCGGCATCGGCCACACCGTCCAGCCGCGCGAGCACCTGCTCGATCTCTGCGGGGTAAACGTTGAACCCGCCGCAGATGTACATGTCCTTGAGCCGGTCGGTGATCTTCAGGTTTCCGGCATCGTCGACGCGTCCGACGTCGCCGGTGTGCAGCCAGCCGTCGGCGTCAATGGCCGCGGCGGTGGCGTCGGCGTCGTCGAGATAGCCGAGCATCACGTTCGGCCCACGCAGCAGCACCTCGCCCGTGCCGTCCTCGGCGGCCGTGTCGATTCGCAGTTCGAAGTCGGCGATCGGGCGCCCGCATGTGGTGGCGACCGTGACGGCGTCGTCGTCGGCCCGGCACATCGTGCCGAACCCGCTGGCCTCGGTGAGGCCGTATGCCGTCAGCACGATGTCGATGTCCAGCTCCGACTGCATCCGCTCGATCAACACCACCGGGATCGTCGCCGCACCGGTCACCGCGAACCGCAGCGAGCTGAGGTCGTAGTCGCCGCGCCGAGGGTGGTCGAGCAGCGTCTGGTAGATCGTCGGCGGCCCAGGCAGCACGGTGATCCGGTGTTCCTGCACGGCGGCCATGGCCTTCTCCGGATCGAACGTGAGTTGCGGGATCAGTGTCGCCCCCGTCTGCAGGCAGGCCAGGATGCCCGCCTTGTAGCCGAAGTTGTGGAAGAACGGGTTGATACACAGGTAGCGGTCGGCGCTGGTGAGCTGTCCGCACTCGGCCCATGCCGCCGGCGCATCGAGCGACTGCCGGTGTGCGCAGAGTGCGCCCTTGCTGCGGCCGGTCGTGCCGGAGGTGAACAAGATGTCGGAGACGTCGTCGGGTTTCACGGCGGCGGCTCTGGCGTCGACGGCGCCGAGATCGACGCCGCGGGCGACGAATTCGTCCCAGGTGCCGTCGTTCTTGTCGATCGGGACGCGCACGATCTGACGCAGGTCGGGCAGGGCCTCCCGGTTCAGGCCGGCCGTCTTGTCCGTGCCGAGGAACTCGCCGGCGGCGATCATCAGCGGCGCTGCGGTGCGTGCCACGACGTCGGCGGCTTCCCCGGCGGTGTATCGGGTGTTGAGGGGGACGACGACGCCGCCCGCGTAGTGGGTGCCCAGGCAGGCCACGACCCAGTGCCAGGTGTTCGGCGACCAGATCGCGACGCGGTCCCCTGCGGCCACGCCCATGTCGATCATCGCCGCGGCGGCTCGGCGGACCTCGGCACGCAACTGCGCGTAAGTCAGCCGCCGATCGTCTGTGACCAGCGCGTCGTGGTCGGAGAATTGGTCGGCGATCCGGTCCAGGACCTGCGGGATGGTCCTCGGAGGGCCAGTCATCGATGCTCCTCTAACAAAGCAAGTGCTTGGTAGGTTAGCCTACAGGGGTGATAGAGGTCCAGGAGTTCCGGGCCGAGGTCCGCGACTGGCTCGCCGACAATCTCGCCGGTGAATTCGCCGCGCTCAGGGGTCTCGGCGGCCCGGGTAACGACAATGTGGCGTTCGACGAACGGCTGGCGTGGAACCAGCACTCTGGCCGCCGCCGGACCTAACCTGCCTCGGCTGGCCGGAAGAACACGGCGGCCGCGGCCTCTCGGTCGCCCATCGCGTCGCGTTCTACGAGGAGTACGCCGATGCGAACGCGCCCGCCAAGGTCAATCACTTCGGCGAGGAACTGCTCGGGCCGACGCTGATCGCCTACGGCTCCGCCGAGCAGCAGCAGCGTTTCCTGCCGAAGATCCTCGATGTCACCGAGCTGTGGTGTCAGGGCTATTCAGAGCCCGGCGCGGGCAGCGATCTGGCCAACGTGTCGACCACCGCCGTACTCGACGGCGACCAGTGGGTCATCAACGGCCAGAAGGTGTGGACGTCGATGGCCCACTCGCGCAGTGGTGCTTCGTCGTGGCCCGCACCGAGAAGGGCTCCAAACGCCACGCGGGACTGTCCTATCTGCTGGTGCCGCTCGATCAGCCCGGTGTCGAAGTGCGTCCGATCGTCCAGCTGACCGGCGACGGCGGAGTTCAACGAGGTGTTCTTCGACGATGCCCGCACCGAAGCCGATCTCGTCGTCGGCCAGCCCGGCGACGGCTGGCGGGTCGCGATGGGCACGCTGACATTCGAACGCGGCGTGTCGACGCTGGGTCAGCAGATCCAGTTACGCGCGTGAGCTTTCCATCGTCGCCGACCTGGCCAAGCGCACCGGCGCGACGACGATCCGTTGATTCGCGAGCGACTGACCCGATCGTGGGTTGGCCTGCGCACCATGCGGTCCTACGCACTGGCGACCATGGACGTCGAGCAACCGGGGCAGGACAACGTGTCGAAGTTGTTGTGGGCCAACTGGCATCGCGATCTCGGCGAGCTAGCGATGGACATCGTCGGTCAAGACCGGCCTGCGTTGGCCAAGGACGGCAACTTCGACGAGTGGCAGCAGCTCTACCTGTTCTCCCGCGCCGACACGATCTACGGCGGGTCGAACGAAGTCCAGCGAAACATCATCGCCGAGCGCGTGCTCGGACTACCGCGCGAGGTCAAAGGATGAATCTTGCTGAAGCGCCCGAAAGAGATTGCCGGGCACGAACTTCTGACCGGCAAGGTCGTCGTCGTGACCGCGGCGGCGGGTACCGGAATCGGCTCGGCGGTGGCACGCCGCGCACTGGCCGAGGGTGCCGATGTCGTCGTCTCCGATCATCACGAGCGGCGGCTCGGCGAAACCCGCGACCAGCTCACGGAGATGGGCCTCGGCCGGGTGGAGAGCGTCGTGTGTGACGTGACGTCGACCGCTCAGGTCGATGCGCTGATCTCCTCGACGACCGCCCGGCTGGGCCGGCTCGACGTTCTGGTCAACAACGCCGGGCTCGGCGGGCAGACGCCGGTCATCGACATGACCGACGAGGAGTGGGACCGGGTCCTCAACGTGACGCTGACCTCGGTGATGCGGGCCACCCGCGCCGCGATGAACTACTTCAGAGACGCCGGCCACGGCGGTGTGATCGTGAACAACGCCAGCGTGCTCGGCTGGCGGGCGCAGCACTCCCAGAGCCACTACGCCGCCGCCAAGGCCGGCGTGATGGCGCTGACGCGCTGCAGTGCGATCGAAGCCGTCGAGCACGGCGTGCGGATCAACGCGGTGTCACCGAGCATCGCGCGACACAAGTTCCTGGAGAAGACGAGCTCCTCCGAGCTGCTCGACCGGCTGTCAGAGGGCGAGGCCTTCGGCCGGGCTGCCGAGCCGTGGGAGATCGCCGCCACCATCGCGTTCCTGGCCAGCGACTACTCCAGTTACCTGACCGGAGAAGTGATCTCGGTTTCGAGTCAGCGAGCATGACAGAACAACCGTCGGTCAGTCGTCGCGATGAGCTTCTGGAGCTCGCCGCGATGATGTTCGCCGAACGCGGCTTGCGCGCCACCACTGTGCGCGACATCGCCGACTCGGCAGGCATTCTGTCCGGCAGCCTTTATCACCACTTCAAGAGCAAAGAGCAGATGGTGGAGGAGGTGTTGCGCGACTTTCTCGACTGGCTCTTTGCCCGCTATCAGGAAATCGCCGACACCGAGCCCAACCCGCTCGAGCGGCTCAAGGGATTGTTCATGGCATCCTTCGAAGCGATCGAGCACCGGCACGCGCAGGTCGTCATCTACCAGGACGAGGCGAAACGACTGTCCGGGTTGCCGCAATTCGACTTCGTCGAGGCCCGCAACAAAGAGCAGCGCAAGATGTGGGTGGACCTGCTCAACCAGGGCGTCGACGACGGCTACCTCCGCCCCGACGTCGATGTAGACCTCGTCTATCGGTTCATCCGCGACACCACATGGGTTTCAGTCCGCTGGTATCAGCCAGGCGGACCGTTGACGGCCGAAGAAGTTGGCCGACAATATCTTTCGATCGTCCTTGGCGGCATCACCAAAGAAGGAGCCGAATATGTCTGAGGCATACGTCATCGAAGCCGTGCGCACCGCGGTCGGCAAGCGAAACGGGTCGCTGGCCGGTGTGCACCCGGTGGATCTGGGCGCCGCAGGATGGCGCGGTCTGTTCGATCGTGTCGATGTCGATCCCGGCGCGGTGGACGATGTCATCGCCGGCTGTGTCGATGCGATCGGACCGCAGGCGGGCAACATCGCGAGGTTGTCCTGGCTCGCTGCCGGATACCCGGAGGAGGTGCCGGGTGTCACCGTCGACCGGCAATGCGGTTCGAGCCAGCAGGCCGTTTCCTTTGGCGCACAGGCCATCATGTCCGGCACCGCGGACCTGATCGTGGCCGGCGGCATGCAGAACATGAGCCAGATCCCCATCTCATCGGCTATGACCGTCGCCGAACAGTTCGGGTTCACTTCGCCGACAAACGAATCCAAGAGCTGGTTGCACCGCTACGGAGACCAGGAGATCTCGCAGTTCCGCGGAGCCGAGTTGATCGCCGAGAAATGGAACATCTCGCGTGAGGAGATGGAGGAGTACTCGCTCGCAAGCCATCAGCGTGCGCAGCAGGCGATCCGCGCAGGACACTTCGAGAACGAGATCATCGGAGTCGAGGGTTTCGTCACCGACGAGGGTCCGCGCGACACGTCGCTGGAGAAGATGGCGGGCCTGAAGACACTCGTCGACGGCGGCCGCCTCACCGCCGCGATGGCGAGCCAGATCTCCGACGGCGCCAGCGCCGTACTGCTGGCATCCGAGCAGGCGGTCAAGGAGCACGGCCTCAAGCCGCGGGCGCGCATCCACCACATCAGCGCACGCGGAGCCGATCCGGTCTTCATGCTCACCGGGCCGATCCCGGCGACGAGATACGCGCTGGAGAAGACGGGCCTGTCGATCGACGACATCGACACCGTGGAGATCAACGAGGCCTTCGCTCCAGTAGTGATGGCCTGGCTGAAGGAGACCAAGGCCGACCCCGAGAAGGTCAACCCGAGCGGCGGCGCGATCGCACTGGGCCATCCATTGGGCGCCACCGGTGCGAAGTTGTTCGCGACGATGCTGAACACCTTGGAGCGCACCGGCGGTCGCTACGGCCTGCAGACGATGTGCGAGGGCGGCGGCACCGCCAACGTCACGATCATCGAACGGCTCTGACCTCTCCGCGAGGTTTGTTCGCCACACCTACGCCGAAGCCAACGCCAGACCGCCGAGCGCGATGATCCAGCTGGCGAAGCTGCCGACGAGGAAGTACTCGGTGACCTCGTCGATGCCGATGGTTCCGTTCTCACGGGCCTTCTGGGCGTTGATCTCCGGGAACCGGATGATGCTCTTGGCGGCGACGACGGCGGTTGCCGCGGCGAGCTGACCGGCCAGGCCGAGCCCAAGGATCAAGGTCCGCTCCATCGGGCCGAGCAGGCGGCCGCCCCTGAGGCGATCGGAGGCCTGCGGCTGCCCCTCGGGTTTCACCGCGCCGACCGAGCTCAACACCAGCCGCACCAACTGGTTGCCGGTGACGAACTGCAGCAGTGAGACGCCGACGACCATCAACAACCGGTTGGGGCTGACATCTCCGAACGCGGGTATGTCGACCCACGCCGTCCACCGTCCGACCAGGCCGCCGACTTCAGAAGCCAAGCCGGACAGCACTATCAGGATCGCCAGCGCCACGCCGAAGACCGCCAGCGGGGCGCCTTGGTGCTCGCCGGTTCGGTCTGCGCGCGCACCGAGCACGACCCAGCCGACACCGGCACCGGCTGCGATCGCCAACAGCGGGAGATCGCCGAGATGCCACAGGCCCGCGAGCGCCGCGCACAACCCGACGGTCACCGGCGCGACGACCGCGGGGACCCAAACGGTGCGGGTAAGCCGCCTGACCGCGTCGGCGATGCCGACTGCGATCAGCATCACCGCCAGCGCACTCACGGCACGTTCCGCAGGTATTGCGACGCCAGCACGATGAGGTCGAGCCCGTCACGGCCGGCGCGCTGCGAAACCGCCGACGGGCTGATGCCCTCGGCCGCGGCGATGTCCTTCTTGCTTCGGTTCTGCAACAGTGCCTGCACAATTCGTGTCGATCGGTCGTCCAATGATCCAAGCAGGTGGTCCCGACAAATCAGCGCGGCGTTGACCGCGTCGACGTCGGCCCTGGTCTCGCCTGCCGCCCGAAACGACGTCCGCACCAGCGCCAGTCCGGGCAGGCGCTGAGCCGATGCCGTCCATTCGATGGCCTCACGGGCGGCCCACCAACCGGGACCGTCCTGAATGCCCGCCGCCTCGTCGAGCATGGAGACCGAACCCCAGCCGATGCCGAACCTCACGTCGATCCCGGGCGCAATCGCCAACCGCAATGCCAGCGCCGCGTCGATCGCGAGGCCGACGCTGCTGAACGCGCCCTGGAACTCGTCGCCGACCGTGAAGGCGGGCGGATCGACCGCGTCGTCGGCGACGGACCGAAGTGCCGTGTTCAGCAACCGGTGGACACCGGCGCGGTCGGCGACCGTCCGGGATCCGACGACGTCACCGATGAGGGTGGCGCGGACCGCCGATGAAGCTCCCTGCTTCACCTTCGCCATATGAAGATTATAGCTTCAATTCAGTGAAATGAAGTTATTTACTTACACGACGAGCGCACTTGCTGCCTGAAGATGTTTGACCGCGTCATTGACGATCGACTCGATCAGCTCAGCGCACGACGGCAGGTCGTCGAGGATGCCCGACACCTGACCCGATGCCAGCACTCCGGCATCGGTATTGCCCTCGACGAGACCGGCCTTCAGCAGCATCGGCGTGTTGGCCGCCATCACGACCTGCGACCAGGTGAGTTCTTTGCCGTGTCGCATCTCCAGGCCGTCGCTGATCATCGACCGCCAGGTCATCTTCGACATCTTCTTGAACTTCTGCGCGTTCCGGATCGCTGCGCCGAAGCCGCGCAGGCGCGAACCGCTTTCCAGTTTCTCCACCAGCCCGGTCCGCAGCACGCGGTGCGGCATGCCGTCGACGCGGGTGGACACCACCGTCCCGTCCAGGCCGGCCTCGAGATACCGCTGCTTGACGGCCTCGGGCACGGTGGAATCCGATGTCAGGAGGAAGCGCGTTCCCATCGCGACACCTGCTGCGCCGTAGGACAGCGCGGCAGCAAGTCCGCGGCCGTCGAAGAATCCACCCGCGGCCACCACCGGGATGTCAACCGCGTCGAGCACCGAGGGCAACAGGAGCGTGGTCGCGACCGGGCCGGTGTGGCCGCCGCCCTCTCCGCCCTGCACGATCACCGCATCGGCGCCCCACCCCGCCACCTTCTTGGCATGCTTGGCCGCCCCGACCGACGGAATCACCACCACGCCAGCGTCTTTGAGCTTGGCGATGAGATCCGGCTTGGGGGCCAGCGCGAACGACGCGACCTTGACGCCCTCCCGGATGAGCATGTCCACCCGGTCGATGGCGTCGCCGGCGTCCGCGCGGATGTTGATGCCGAACGGCTTGTCCGTCGTTGCCTTGACCTTGGTGACCGCCGCCTGCAGTTCGTCGAGCGTCATCGTCGCCGACGCGAGGATGCCGAGGCCGCCGGCATTGGCGGTCGCCGACACCAGCCGTGCACCGGCCACCCAGCCCATGCCGGTCTGAACGACCGGGTGCTCGATGCCCACCAACTCGGTCAGCGGAGTGCGTAGTCTGCTCACGACCGAATCTCCTTGTCGCGCAGGGATCTGGGATCGATGACCTCACGCAGGAGTCTCAGCTCCTCGGGCGTCGCGGGCCGGGTCTGCTCTGCCTCGTCGAGCCCGTGCACCTCGAAGGAGGTGTTTTCGCGCACCTGTTCCGCATCGACGCCGGGATGCAGCGACAGCGCCCGCATGGCGTGGTCCGGACCGTTGAAGTCGAACACGCCGAGGTTGGACACCACCCGGTACACGTTGACGAACCGGTAGGCGGGATTGCCGGGATCGACTTTGTCCCAGCCGATCCCGGACACCACGTCGACACTGTCACCGAATACTCGCTTGGAGTGGTTGCCGACCCAGTAGCTGGTGGCGTGGTTGATCGTGTTTCCCGGCGCGCCCCGCACGCCGAACATCTGCCGGGTCGGGTGCTGCAGTGGCCCGAACGCCGACAAGTTCTGGTTGCCGTACCGGTCGATCTGGTTGGCGCCCATCACGACGTGTCGGCGCCCCCAGGCCAGTGTCTCGAAGACACGCCCGAACGGCATCCAGCCCTCGGCCGCGCCCGCAGCGCCGATGGCGGGGGTGTCGGCCAGCAGCCGGGCTTCCCCATCGGTGAGCAGGATGTCGGGGGAGAACGTCAGGCGGGCCAACCGCGCGCCGATCGACACCATGGTCGCCATCGGGCTCACCATGATCTCGCCCGCGTCGCGGAACAGTTCGGCGCACGCGACGGCGCAGACCTCGGAACGGCTCACGTCGTTCACGGTCAGGCCTCCTTCTGGTCTTCGGCGAAGGCGCGCGCCGCCGCCTGGTAGTCGGCCTCGCCGCCGGACAGATACCTGGTGACGAACTCCTGCCACGTATCTTCATTCGCCGCCGATTCGGCGTAATGGCGCTGGAACCTCTCGTCCCGCTTGTAGTCGGGCTCTGCGGTGGTGAAGTGGGCCCCGTTGGGCGCCTCGACGACGGCGTCCACCATCATCCGGTTGATCAGCAGTGACTGCGGGGGAACGGATTTGACCAGTTCCTCCGTCGGCACCACCCGCTCGACGGACAGCAGTCGTCTCTGTGCGGCCATCAGGTACAGGTCGTCGAAGTACGGATCGATGCCCGTGTAGGCCGCGTTGCCCCGCTCGTCGCCGAGGTTCATGTGCACGAAAGCGACGTCGAGGTTCAGCGCGGGCATCGCGACCAGCTCCTCGTGGCCGCCGTCGGTGGGGTAGGGCGACGTCACCGTCCGCAGCTCGTCGCCCCAGAACGTGCGCACGTCGCTGCCGAGGCCGGCGCGGATGGGCAGAAACGGGAGTCGTTGCGCCGCAGCCTGTAAGCCGCACCGCAGCATACCTTCGTCCATTTCGCGCGATTCGATCGAGCCGCTGGTCCGGGCTTTGGCGAACCACGGGTCGTAGAACGGCGGGGAATCCAGCGACACGAAGCCGTAGTAGACCCGCTTGACCTTGCCTGCCGCGCAGAGCAAGCCGACGTCGGGGCCGCCATAGCTCACCACGGTCAGGTCAGTGACATCGGTGCGCAGCAGCGCCCGCACGAAGGCCATCGGCTTGCGCCGCGAGCCCCAGCCGCCGATGCCGATGGTCATACCGCTCTCGATCGATCCGACCGCGCCGTCGAGAGTCGTTCTCTTGTCGGTCATTTGGCGCCCTTGTCGGTCCCCGCGAACGCGTCGCGGTGCTCGTCGGATACGCCCGACAGGTTCAACTCGAACGTGAAGCCCTGCTCCATGCGGTAGCTGGCGTTGACCTTTTGCACGTCGATGAGATTGAGCGCCTCTTTGGCCGCCCGGATCACCCGGGTGTCCTTCGCCGCGATGTCCCGCGCCACGCGCAGCGCGGCCTCGTCGAGATCGGCGCGCGGCACCACTTCGTGGACGGACCCGAAGTGGTGCAGGGTCGCGGCGTCGACGGTGGCTGCGGTGAAGAACAGTCGCCGCATCATGTGTTGGGGCACCAGGCGCGACAGATGGGTGGCCGCACCGAGGGCGCCGCGCTCGACCTCGGGCAGCCCGAAGGTGGCGTCGTCGGACGCCACGATCACGTCGGCGTTGCCGACCAGGCCGATGCCGCCGCCCACACAGAAGCCGTTGACCGCCGCCACGACCGGCACCGCGCACTCGTACACCGCGCGGAATGCCTCGTAGCAGCCGCGGTTGGCGTCGATCAGGGCGGTGAATGCTGGGGCGTTCTTGCTCCTCGCGTCCGCGGCGGTCTTCTGCATCTCCTTGATGTCGACGCCCGCGTTGAAGCCTCGGCCCTCGGCCCGGAGTATCACCACATGGGTGGACTGGTCGCGGCCCGCGGCCGTGACCGCGTCGGCCAGTTCGAACCATCCTTGCGACGGGATCGCATTGACGGGCGGGTAGTCGACGGTCACCGAGACGATGCCCGGTTCGACCGACGTGGTGGTGATCGTCATCGACAACTCCTGGGGTCTCCACTGCAGGCCCGCTACCTAAGCAAGCACTTGCTTGGTAAACTAGCACAGTGACCGACGCGGCTGACAGTGCTGGTGTGAAGGGTATCGACCTGCAACTGAGCGGTCGGGTCGTCCTCGTGACCGGCGGCGTGCGCGGGGTGGGCGCCGGTATCAGCGCCGTCTTCGCCGGCCAGGGCGCAACCGTGGTGACCTGTGCGAGGCGGCCGGTCGACGGACTGCCCTACGAGTTCCACTCCTGCGATGTGCGCGACGACGACTCGGTCAAGGCGCTCATCGACACGGTGGTCGCCGCCCACGGCCGACTCGACGTGGTGGTGAACAATGCGGGCGGCTCGCCGTACGTGCCTGCCGCCGACGCGTCGGCCAAATTCAGCAGCAAGATCATCGAGCTCAACCTGCTTGCGCCACTGGCTGTTTCGACGCATGCCAACGCGGTGATGCAGACCCAGGAGCGGGGCGGATCGATCGTCAACATCGCCAGCGTCAGCGGCAGGCGGCCGACACCGGGCACCGTTGCATACGGCGCCGCCAAGGCCGGACTCGAGAACATCACAGCCACATTGGCGGTCGAGTGGGCGCCCATGGTGAGAGTGAACTCCGTGATCGTCGGCATGGTGGAGACGGAGCAGTCCGAATTGTTCTACGGCGACGCCGATTCGATCGCCGCGATATCGAAGAACGTGCCGCTGGGCAGGCTCGCGAAACCGGCGGACGTCGGCTGGGCCGCGGCCTTCCTGGCGTCCGACGCGGCGTCATACATCAGCGGTGCGTCGCTGGAAGTGCATGGCGGCGGCGAACCACCCCACTATCTGGCGACCACGGGCGCCGACCTCAAATAAGCAAGGAGACGGAGAATATGGGACTGCTCGACGGCCGCGTGGTCATCGTGACGGGAGCCGGTGGCGGCATCGGGCGCGCACATGCGCTGGCGTTCGCCGCCGAAGGTGCGCGTGTCGTCGTCAACGACATCGGCGTCGGACTCGACGGCTCGCCGGCGGGCGGCGGGAGTGCCGCGCAAGGTGTCGTCGACGAAATCACCGCTGCGGGAGGGGAAGCCGTCACCAGCGGCGCCAATGTGGCCGACTGGTCGCAGGCCGAAGGTCTCGTGCAGACCGCGGTCGACACGTTCGGCGGGTTGGACGTGCTGGTGAACAACGCGGGCATCGTGCGCGACCGGATGTTCGCCAATACCAGCGAAGAGGAATTCGACGCGGTGATCGCCGTCCACCTGAAGGGGCACTTCGCGACGATGCGCCATGCGGCGGCGTACTGGCGCTCGCGGTCGAAGGCGGGCGACACTCCTGACGCCCGCATCATCAACACCAGTTCCGGTGCGGGGTTGCAGGGCAGCGTCGGTCAGGCGAACTACAGCGCGGCGAAGGCGGGCATCGCGGCCATGACCCTGGTCGCCGCCGCGGAGATGGGCCGCTACGGCGTCACCGTCAACGCGATCGCACCGTCTGCCCGGACCAGGATGACCGAGACGGTCTTCGCCGACATGATGGCGACTCAGGACAGCGACTTCGATTCGATGGCGCCGGAGAACATTTCGCCGCTGGTGGTGTGGCTGGGCAGTGTCGAGTCGCGTGACGTCACCGGCAGAATGTTCGAGGTCGAGGGTGGCGTCATCCGGGTCGCGGATGGTTGGGCGCACGGACCAGAGGTCGACAAGAGCGCCCGATGGGATCCCGCGGAACTGGGTCCGGTGGTCGCCGACCTGCTTGCCAAGGCGCGCACACCGGTGCCCGTCTACGGTTCCTAAGCCGGGGATCTGCCGCCGAATCGCGTTTGAAACCGTTCCCGTGCGGTCATCATGATCACGTGAGGCGGATCACATTGCCGGTGCTGGCCGGTGTGCTGCTGTTGGTGTTGGCCGGGTGCGGGGGTCAGCGGGGCGGCGACGGCGGGGGTCAGGCGGCATCCGAGCCGACGACCTGCACGGTCGACGCGGACGCCCGCCTCAGTATCGCCACCGGTAACACCACGGGCGTCTACTACAGCCTCGGCGGCGCCTACGCCGAGGCGATCAGCAGGGAGAGCGCAGGCAAGCTCAAGGCCACCGCCGCCGAGACGTCGGCCTCGCTGCAGAACATCCAGCAGCTGGTCGCGGGCACTCACCAGATCGCCTTCTCACTCGCCGATACCGCGGCCGACGCGGCCGAGGGCAAGGAATCGTTCGCCTCGCCGCAGCCGATCGCCGCGCTCGCGCGGCTGTATCCGAACTACACGCAGGTCGTCGCGCGGACCGCCGCCGGCATCAACTCGATCGCCGATATGCGCGGCAAGAGAGTGTCGACCGGAGCGCCCAATTCGGGCACCGAAGTGATCGCCAACAGGATGCTCACCGCCGCGGGTCTCGATCCGGCCAAGGACATCTCGGCGCAGCGCACCGAGCTTGGCAAGACCGTCGAAGGAATGAAGGACGGTTCGATCGACGCGATGTTCTGGTCGGGCGGGCTGCCGACGAGCGGCATCACCGACCTGTTCACCAGCCAGCGCGGCAACGTCAAGTTCCTCGACGTCACGAGCACCCTGGACAAGCTGAAAGAGATCAACACCATCTACGAGCGCGGCGTCATTCCGGCGGCCACGTACCAGACGCCGAGTGAGGTGCCGACCGTCGTCGTGCCCAATCTCCTTCTGGTGAAAAAGGATATGGACGGCAACACGGCATGTGTGCTGACGAAGGCGCTGTTCGATCACAAGGCCGACCTGGTCAAGGTCAACAAGGCCGCCCAGGGCATCAACCTGGACACGGCCCGGCTGACCAACCCGGTGTCATTGCACCCGGGCGCCAAGAAGGCCCTCGACGACCTCGGCGCGAAGAGCTGACCGGGCGCGCAGACGTCGAAGACGGCGGGCCACAACCGACCGTCGACGCCGCGACAACGCCTGCAGCCGCGGCCGGTTATGAGGAGGAGAAGCCCGCCCGCGAACTGACGGGGTGGGTGGCGCAGGCGGTGACGGCTGTGTGCGTCCTGATCGGCGTGTTCGCCGTCTATCAGGTCTTCTTTCCGCTGGCGCAAGGGAATCAGGTTTCGCTGATCTACTTCTTGGCAGCCGTTCTGCCGCTGACCCTGCTGTGCTACCGCTCGGGGCTGCGGATCCGTCGCAAGTCGACGGAGCCCGACGAGAACGACGGATCGTCTGATCGCCCGACGGTGTTCGACTGGCTGCTCGCAGCGGCCGCCTTGGTGACCTGCCTCTACCCAGTGCTAACCCTCGAAATAGCCGATGGCGGAGGGGGTTTCGACGATTTCCTCAGCCGGCAAGGCACTCCCGCGGTCATCGACGTCGTGGTGGGCACCATCGTCTTGCTATTGGTGCTGGAGGCCTGCCGGCGGACCACTGGACTCGCGTTGCCGATCGTCTGTCTGCTCGCGCTGGGCTACGCCTACTACGGCGGCTACCTTCCGCAGGGCGCGGCCATCGCCCACGCCGGCGTGAACTGGGACCAGATCATCAGCGCGTCGTTCATCCAGGCGACCGGCATCTACGGCGTACCACTCGACGTCGCCGCCACCTACATCGTGTTGTTCACGATCTATGGTGCGGTGCTCGATGCGTCGGGGGCGAGCAAGTTCTTCATCGATCTGTCGCTCGCGGCGTTTCGCCGGTCGCGGGCGGCACCCGGCCGAACCGTCACGCTCGCAGGGTTCCTGCTCGGCTCCGTCTCAGGATCGGGCACGGCAACCACTGTCAGCCTGGGCTCGGTCACGTGGCCGATTCTTCGCCGAGCGGGCTATCCGAAGGAGAATGCCGGTGGAATGCTGGCCGCCGCCGGCATCGGCGCGATTCTGTCCCCGCCGACGCTGGGCGCGGCCGCGTTCATCATCGCGGAGTATCTCGGCGTTCCCTACCTGACCGTGCTGGTCTGGGCGATCGCACCGACGATCCTCTACTACCTCGGCATCCTGCTGGCGGTCGAGATCGACGCCCGCAGGTACAGCACGCGCGAAGTCGAAATCAGCGAGCAGTCGGGCTGGCGGATGCTCGCCCGGTTCGGTTACCACCTGATTTCACTGGTGCTGATCGTGGTGTTTCTCGCCATGGACATCTCGGCGGTGCGGGCCGTGGTCTACGCGACGTTCGTCCAGATCGCGCTGTCGTTCCTGGACCGGGAACACCGCATGACACCGGCCCGGCTGTACCGGTCGCTGGGCACCGGGGTGCGGGGCGTGCTCGCCGTCGCCGCGGTGTGCGCCGCCGCAGGCGTCATCGCGGCGATGATCACCAGAACCGGTCTGGGTCTGCAACTGCATTCGATTCTCGTCAGCGCCGCGCGAGGAATCAGCGAAAATCCCGCGCTGGTACTGACTTTCACCGCTCTGTTCGCCGCGCTGGCGGTGGCCGTGCTCGGCTTGGCGGTGCCGGTGACGGCATCGTTCGTGATCAGCTGGGTGGTCGTCGGGCCCGCATTGCAGGACCTCGGGGTTGCGGCACCCGCGGCGGCGATGTTCGTCTTCTACTTCGCAGTGCTCTCGGAGGTGACGCCGCCGACGGCACTGGCGTCGGTGGCTGCCTCCGCGATCACCGGCGGACGGGTGATGGCCACGATGATGCAGACGTGGAAGTACACGCTGCCCGCGTTCCTCGTGCCGTTCGCGTTCGTGCTGACCGACAACGGCGAAGGCCTGCTCGGCCTGCGGTCGATCGGTGACATGGCTTGGACGGCAGCAGTTTCCGCGTTGGGTGTGGCCGCGCTCGCGGTCGTCACCGGCGGCTGGTTGATTCGGCGCGCGGGCTGGCCGGAGCGGCTGCTGTGTGTGCCCGCCGCCGCACTACTGCTCTATCTGCACCCGAGGACGATCGTCGTCGGCGCGGCGCTGTTCGCGCTGGCGATCGGGGTGAACCTGGTCATGGCTCGCAGACGACCAGAGGAATCACCCGATCCGTCGCTTCCCGATAATTTCGATACGGCGGGTAAATCCTGATCAATTTCGGCCACAGCTCTGTGCGCTCGGCATCGGTCGCGTCGCGGGCAATCAGATCGAGATGTTCGCCGCGGTTTCACCACGCGATCGCCGTCGCGCAGATACAGAGTCGGGATCGTGCGCGGCACTCCGCTCTTGCGACCCGTCGTCGTCACCAGCGCCGCGGGAACCAGAGCAACCGGGCGCCGACAACTCCATCGGTATGTTGATACGCCCAGATATGTGCGCGGGCGAAGTACTTCATCGCCAGCACGAGCGGTCGCGAGTTGCGGATCATGCCTGCCATACCACGGTGTCTAAACGCCACCGGACTCCCGCAAACTATTTCGTGAGGCGTCGGCTGCCGCCGTGCCAATCCTCCTGCTTGCCAACGGCTTCTGTGTGCACGCCGAAACTGGCGAGCTGTGGCCGTTCCCGCAGGCTGCGCTTGAGCTCGGCGAAACCACCGAATTCGGCAAGGCCGATCACGTGATCCCACAACCGGCCTGCGTCGTCGGCACTCGGTAGCCGGCTGATCACGGGGCCGAAGAACGCCGTGCCGTCGGGCGGGTTGAAGTGCAGTATCGGCGTGCCGACGTCTCGCCCGGTCAAGGCGAGCGCCTCGTCGGTCTCTGCGCGGATCTCGTCGTCGAGCGACACGTCGTCGAGTGCGTCGGCCAGCGCGACAGGCAGTCCGACGCCGTGCAGCAGCGGCTCCAGCACGCGCCGGGCACCTTGATCGGCGCCCGACAGCGGGTCGACTTCGCGGGAGGTGTCGAACAGCCGGGTGCCGACCGCCTCGTACAGCCTGCCGACGGCTTCTCGACCGTGCTCGGCCCGAACGCGGGCGGCGACCCGCAGCAGCCTCAGGCCCGCGGTGTGCCCGGCCTCGTACTCGGGCGGGAATTGTGCTTCATAGTCGATGTGGCCGTTCAGGATTCGCAGCGAGACGAACCGCCAGTCCACCCGGTAGTCGCGCTGTTCGGCGACCACCCGTACCCACTTGCTCGTCATCCACGCGAACGGACAGACCGGGTCGAAATAGAAATGCAGATCGTGGTCGGCTGTCACGGTCGCAATGTGGGTTGATCTACGTGGTCAGAAAGGGGCGGACGACGGCCCTGATGTGATGGATCCGGCCGTCCTCGGCCGGGATCACGAACGTCTCCTCGACGTGGGCGCCGACCCGCCTTCCGGCCACCGTCGGTTTGGTCGTCAAGTCGAACCGTGCATGTATCCGATCGCCGTCGACCGTGAACTCGGGTTGCGTCGCCGACGCGATGACCCGGTACTGCGGGCCGCCGTTCAGGCTGCGCCGCAGGTGATTTCCGGAGAATCCGGTTTTGACCCCGAACTCGATGCGTGTGCAATTGGGCGCGAACGGCACACCGTCGGCATTGTGGTTCACCAACGCGTCGATGTAGGCCGCGGCGGCGGCGATCCGCTCGGCTTCGGTGTGCACGCGGGTCCCGGTCACTAGATTCGCTCGATGATCGTGCCGGTGGACAGTGCGCCCCCGGCACACATCGTGATCAGAGCGGTGCTTTGATCGGTGCGCTCCAATTCGTGCAGTGCGGTGGTTATCAGCCTGCTGCCGGTGCTGCCGACCGGATGGCCCAGCGCGATGGCGCCGCCGTTCACGTTCACCTTGTCCATGTCCGGATTGTGCACACGGGCCCACGAGAGCACGACGGACGCGAACGCCTCGTTGATCTCGGTGATGTCGATGTCGCCCATCTTCATACCGCCCTTTTCGAGCACCTTCGTCGTGGACTGCACGGGCCCGTCGAGGTGGTAGTACGGTTCGGCGCCGACGAGCGCCTGGCTGATGATGCGCGCACGTGGCCGCAGCCCGAGCGCCTTCGCTTTGTCCTCGTCCATCCAGAGCACGGCGGCGGCGCCGTCTGAGATCTGCGACGACGTGCCTGCGGTGTGGATGCCGCCGTCGAGCACCGGTTTCAGCCCCGCAAGGCCCTCCAGAGTGGTGTCGCGCAACCCTTGGTCGCGGGTGACGAACGGCGCGTTCGGACGTCGGCTGCTTCTGTTCGTCGAGAACCGGCGCCTCGATCGGGCTCACCTCGCGGTCGAACCGGCCCTCCGCCCACGCCTGCTTGGCCTTGCGCTGCGACTCGAAGCCCCACTGGTCGATCTCCTCGCGGGAGATGCCGCGGCGCTTGGCGATCCGCTCGGCGGCGGTGAACTGGTCGGGCAGGTCGATGTCCCACGACGACGGCCGCAGCACCGAGCGGTCGGGGCCGGCATTTGCGCCCAGCCCGATCGCGCTCATCGCCTCGATGCCGCAGGCGATGCCGACGTCGATGGCACCGGTGGCGATCAAGCCGGCGATCAGGTGGTTGGCCTGCTGCCCGCTGCCGCACTGGCAGTCCACTGTGGTGGCGCCGACGTGATCAGGCAGTCCCGCGACCAGCCATCCGACCCGGGTGATGTTGTTGGACTGCGCGGCGAACTGAGTCACGCAGCCGCCGATCAACTGCTCGACCTCACCGGCGTCGATGCCCGCCTTGTCCACGACGGCCTTCTGCACCGCGCCGAGGAGTTCGGTGGGGTGCAGGCCGGACAACCATCCGTTCCGCTTGCCGATTGGGCTGCGGGTGGCTTCAACGATGACAGGGTTACCCATTCCGCCAGGCTAGAACACGTCTCATTAGTATGCCAAGGCTGAGTTGGAACCGAGCCTTTGATCTGCGCAGAAGGCATGTTTTACTGGCACTAGAACACGTTGCAATTGAGGAGTACTTTGCCATGCCCTGCCCCATTTCACCCGACTTCGACTTCCTCGACGCGACGCTGAACCTCGAGCGTCTGCCTGTCGAGGAGCTCGCCGAGCTCCGCAAGTCTGAGCCTATCCACTGGGTCGACGTGCCCGGTGGTACCGGGGGGTTCGGTGACAAAGGCTATTGGCTCGTCACCAAGCATGCCGATGTCAAAGAGGTCTCCAAGCACAACGAGGTCTTCGGTAGCTCGCCGGACGGTGCGATTCCTACTTGGCCGCAGGGGATGACTCGTGACGCCATTGACCTGCAGAAGGCCGTGCTGCTGAATATGGACGCACCGCAGCACACCCGCCTGCGCAAGATCATTTCCCGCGGCTTCACCCCGCGCGCCGTCGGACGGCTCGAAGAGGAACTACGGAACCGCGCCCAGAAGATCGCCGAGACCGCCGCGGCCGAGGGGTCGGGCGACTTCGTCGAGCAGGTGTCGTGCGAGCTGCCGCTGCAGGCCATCGCGGGTCTGCTCGGCGTACCCCAGGAGGACAGGGACAAGCTGTTCCGCTGGTCCAACGAGATGACCGCCGGTGAAGACCCCGAGTACGCCGACGTCGACCCCGCGATGTCGTCGTTCGAGCTCATCCAGTACGCGATGCAGATGGCCGAGGAGCGGTCGAAGAACCCGACCGACGACATCGTCACCACGCTCATCGAGGCCGATATCGAGGGCGAGAAGCTCTCGGACGACGAGTTCGGCTTCTTTGTGGTGATGCTCGCCGTGGCGGGCAACGAGACGACCCGCAACTCGATCACCCACGGCATGATCGCCTTTGCGAACAACTCCGACCAGTGGGAGCTCTACAAGAAGGAACGTCCCGAGACCGCCGCCGACGAGATCGTCCGCTGGGCCACGCCGGTGTCGGCGTTCCAGCGCACCGCACTTGAGGACACCGAGCTGGGCGGCGTGAAGATCAAGAAGGGTGAGCGTGTGGTGATGTCCTACCGCTCAGCCAATTTCGACGAAGAGGTCTTCGCCGACCCGAACACGTTCAACATCCTGCGCGACCCGAATCCGCATGTCGGGTTCGGCGGCACCGGCGCGCACTACTGCATCGGCGCCAACCTGGCAAAGATGACCATCAATCTCATCTTCAACGCCGTCGCCGATCACATGCCGGATCTCAAGCCGATCGGCGAGCCCGAGCGGCTCATGTCGGGGTGGCTGAACGGCATCAAGCACTGGCAGGTTGACTACACGGGCGCCGGCGAGCCGGCAGTTGGGCAGAAGTGTCCGGTCAGCCACTGACCCGGCAGGCGAGTCAAGGAGGCTTCGGAGTGGATTTCAGCGCAGACGAAGGGCAGCAGGCCGTCGCCGACGTCGTCAGCTCGGTACTGGACCGCAACAACACGTGGGACGCTTTGGTGGCCGGAGGTGTGACGGCGCTCGGCGTCCCCGAACGCCTCGGCGGTGACGGAGTCGGGCTGCCCGAGCTCGCGACCGCGCTGACCGAGATCGGCAGGCACGGCACCACCGGCCCCGCCCTGGCGGTGCTCGGCGCCACCGCCACGCTGCTGGATTTGGCATCTGAGCCGCAGCAGGACCGGTACTTCGCGGGCGTCGCCGACGGTTCGATCGTGACGCTGGCACTCAACGAACCGGGTGCCGCACTGCCGGACAGACCGGCGACCACCCTGTCGGACGGCAAGCTCAACGGGACGAAGGTCGGCGTTGCCTATGCCGGACAAGCGGACTGGATCGTGGTGACGGCCGACACCGGCGTCGTCGCGGTGCCGCGGCACGCCGACGGTGTGCAGACCACGAGGACGCCGACCTCCAACCACTCCGACGAGTTCGTGGTCACCTTCGAAGACGTCGTCGTCGGCGACGACGACGTGCTGGCCGGCGCACAGGCCAAACGGGTGAATCAGTTGGCGCTCGCGGCCGTCGGCGCATTTGCGGCCGGACTGGTCGCCGGCGCGCTGCGCCTGACCGCCGACTACGTCGCCAACCGCGAGCAATTCGGCAAGCCGCTTTCGACGTTTCAGACCGTGGCTGCTCAGCTCGCCGAGGTCTACATCGCCTCCCGCACACTGACTTTGGCGTCGACCTCGGTCATCTGGCGGTTGTCGGAGAGCCTCGACGCGGACGAAGACCTCGACGTGCTCGGCTACTGGTTGTCGTCACAGGCGCCGCCCGTGATGCAGCTCTGCCACCACCTCCACGGCGGCATGGGGATGGATATCGCCTATCCGATGGACCGCTACTACTCATCGATCAAGGACCTGACCCGATTGCTGGGCGGCCCGTCACACCGTCTGGATCTCGTTGGAGCGCAATGTACATCGAACTGACCCCCGAGCAGAAGCAGCTCCAAGCCGAACTGCGCGAGTACTTCGCCAACCTCATCACGCCCGAGGAAGCCGCGGAGATGGAGAAGGACCGTCACGGCAAGGCATACCGCGCGGTCATCAAGCGGATGGGCGCCGACGGGAAGCTCGGCGTCGGCTGGCCCAAGGAGTTCGGCGGCCTCGGCTTCGGCCCGCTCGAGCAGTCGATCTTCGTCAACGAGGCGCACCGCGCCGATGTGCCGCTGCCGGCCGTGACGTTGCAGACCGTCGGTCCGACGCTTCAGCAGTTCGGCACCGAGTTGCAGAAGAAGAAGTTCCTGCCGGCAATCCTCGCCGGCGAGGTCCACTTCGCGATCGGCTACACCGAACCCGAGGCGGGCACAGACCTGGCGTCGCTGCGCACCACCGCGATCCGCCACGGCGACGAGTACATCGTCAACGGCCAGAAGGTGTTCACCACCGGCGGCCACGACGCCGACTACGTCTGGCTGGCATGCCGGACCGATCCGGAAGCCGCCAAGCACAAAGGCATTTCGATGCTGATCGTCGATACCAAGGATCCTGGCTATTCGTGGACGCCGATGATCCTTTCCGACGGCGCGCACCACACCAATGCGACGTACTACAACGACGTGCGCGTGCCCGCGGAGATGCTCGTCGGTGAGGAGAACGGCGGCTGGCGCCTGATCACCACACAGCTGAACAACGAACGGGTGATGCTCGGGCCGGCCGGCCGGTTCGCGGCGCTGTACGACCGCATGCACGCATGGGCGTCGAAGCCGGGCGGTAACGGAGACACCCCGCTCGAACACCAGGACGTCAAGCGGTCGCTCGGCGAGATCAAGGCGATGTGGCGCATCAACGAACTGCTCAACTGGCAGGTCGCGGCCTCCGGCGAGACGATCGACATCGCCGACGCTGCGGCGACCAAGGTGTTCGGTACCGAGCGCATCCAGTACGCCGGCCGACTTGCCGAGGAGATCGTTGGGGCACACGGCAATCCGGCCGACCCCGAAACGGCCGAACTGCTCGAGTGGCTGGACAGCCAGACCAAACGGAACCTCGTGATCACCTTCGGCGGTGGAGTCAACGAGGTGATGCGGGAGATGATCGCCGCCGCGGGCCTGAAGGTGCCCAGGGTGCCACGGTGATTGGCGATGAGCGCTCGCGCGAAGAGTACTCCGTAGCAGAGATCCACGCAGCGGTCGAACAGATCAAGGCGGCCGGGCGCAGCAAGCCGCGCATGGGCCGCGACCCGGTGAACCAGCCGATGATCCGGCACTGGGTGGACGCCATCGGCGACGGCAACCCCATCTATCTCGACGAGCGGGCGGCAATGGCGGCCGGCCATCCGGGAGTCGTCGCGCCGCCGGCGATGATCCAGGTCTGGACGATGATGGGTCTCGGCGGGGACCGACCGGGAGACGACCCCATCGGTCCCGATCATGGAGTTGTTCGACGGCGCAGGTTATGTCGGCGTGGTCGCGACCAACTGCGAGCAGACCTATCACCGGTACCTGCGGCCCGGCGAGGACGTCAGCGTCGTCGCCGAACTGACCGACGTCGTCGGTCCGAAGCAGACCGCGCTCGGCGAGGGCTACTTCATCAGCCAGCGCATCACGCTGGCAGGTCGGCGACGAGGATGTCGCCGAGATGGACTGGCGCATCCTGAAGTTCATCCCACGAGACAAGGACGGCAGCGCACCGTCTGCGGTTCCCGAGGATCTGGACGCCGACTCGATGATGCGTCCCGCGTCGTCGCGCGACACCAAGTTCTTCTGGGACGGTGTCAACGAGCACGAGCTGCGAATCCAGAAGCGGGGTGACGGGACGCTGCAGCATCCACCGGTGCCCGCGCTGTGGGCCGACAAACAGGCACCTGTCGACTACGTCGTCGCCAGCGGCAAGGGTACGGTGTTCAGCTTCGTCGTGCACCACGCACCGAAGGTGCCGGGTCGCACGCTGCCGTTCGTGATCGCACTCGTCGAACTCGAAGAAGGGGTCCGGATGCTCGGTGAGCTCCGCAACGTGGACCCCGCGACAGTGGAGATCGGAATGCCGGTCCGCGCAACGTATATCGACTTCCCCGAGGGCAAGAAGCGGCCCGGCATGGACGCTATACGCATGGGAGCCTGACTCATGAGCGCACCGACGTCGAGGTCGGCACCAAGCTGCCCGAGCTGTCGCTCTACGGCGATCCCACCTTCATCGTGTCGACGGCGATCGCCACTCGGGACTATCAGGATGTGCACCACGACCGTGACAAGGCGCAGTCGAAGGGATCCAAGGACATCTTCGTCAACATCCTCACCGACACCGGTCTGGTGCAGCGTTATATCACCGACTGGGCCGGTCCGAACGCGATCATCAAGTCGATCGGGCTGCGGCTCGGTGTGCCGTGGTACGCGTACGACACGGTGACGTTCAAGGGCGAGGTGACGGCAGTCGAAGACGGCTTGGTGACGGTGAAAGTCGTTGGCAGCAACAGCCTTGGCGATCATGTCATCGCCAAGGCCACGCTCGTCGATCGGGAACGCCTGATGAGCAACGGTCTGTCGGGTAAGGCGGCGATCGTCGGGATCGGTGCCACCGACTTCTCGAAGAACTCCGGCCGCAGCGAGCTGCGGCTGGCGTCGGAAGCCGTCTTGGATGCGCTCGACGATGCGGGCCTGACGCCGGCCGACGTCGACGGCATGGTCACGTTCACGATGGACTCCAACACCGAGGTCGCCATTGCACGAGCCACCGGCATCGGCGACTTGAAGTTCTTCTCGAAGATCCACCACGGTGGCGGTGCGGCATGCGCGACGGTTCAGCAGGCGGCGATCGCAGTGGCCACGGGAGTCGCGGAATGCGTTGTCGCTTATCGCGCTTTCAACGAGCGGTCAGGGCAGCGGTTCGGCCAGGTGCAAATGCGGCTGGTCGAGAACGCGGACTCGACGGGCGTCGATAACTCGTTCTCTTATCCGCACGGCCTGTCCACCCCGGCAGCTCAGGTTGCGATGATCGCCAGGCGGTACATGCATCTCTCTGGGGCGACAAGCAGGGATTTCGGCGCCGTTTCAGTCGCCGACCGCAAGCATGCGGCCAAGAACCCGAAAGCGTATTTCTACGAGAAGCCGATAACCATTGAGGATCACCAGAATTCGCGGTGGATCGCTGAGCCGCTCCGGCTCCTCGACTGTTGCCAGGAGACCGACGGTGGGGTGGCGTTGGTCGTGACGTCGGCGGAGCGGGCCAAGGACCTCAGAAATCGGCCCGCGGTCATCGAGGCGGCATCGCAGGGTGCCAGCCCGGATCAGTACTCGATGGTCAGCTACTACCGGCCCGAGCTGGGGCTGCCCGAAATGGGCCTGGTGGGCAGGCAGCTGTGGGAACAGTCGGGGTTGAACCCGTCCGACATCCAGACGGCGGTCCTTTACGACCACTTCACCCCGTTCACGCTTATCCAGTTGGAGGAGTTGGGATTCTGCGGGAGGGGTGAGGCCAAAGACTTCATCGCAGACGGTGCGATCGAGGTCGGTGGACGACTTCCGATCAACACTCATGGCGGCCAGCTCGGCGAGGCCTACATCCACGGGATGAACGGGATTGCGGAAGGTGTGCGGCAGTTGCGCGGGTCGTCGGTGAACTCGGTGCCAGATGTCGAACATGTGCTGGTGACGGCGGGTACTGGTGTGCCGACGTCCGGCCTCATTCTCGGCTGATTTCCTTCCACCGCCGCCCCTTAGCCGTCGGCGAATCAGGCCACGGCATAGATGCGGCGAATCGCTTAAGCCGGTATCAGTTCCACGCCCGCGAGTGCCACCGCGTCGTCGCGTTCCGGTGCGGTCACGTTGCCGCGAAGCCGTCACCCGATTTCCACACGCTCGCCTTGAGGGTCTCGCCGGGAAACACCACGCCGGCGAACCGGGCGCCGTAGCTCGCGACGCGGGCGGTGTCGCCGTCCAGCAGTGCGTCGACCATCGCCTTGCACGTCATCCCGTAGGTGCACAGCCCGTGCAGGATCGGCCTGGGAAAGCCTGCGGCGGCGGCGAACTCGGGATCCGAGTGCAGCGGGTTACGGTCGCCGCACATCCGGTAGAGCAGCGCCTGCTGCGGGGACACCGCGATGGACAACTCGAAATCGGGCGCCCGCTGCGGTGGTTCGGACGACGTCGACGGTCCGCGCTCGCCGCCGAATCCGCCCTCGCCGCGGGCGAAGATCGACCGCTTCTGCGTCCACAGCGGTGTGCCGTCCGAGGCGGTGACCGTGGTCTCCGACCAGATCACCGCCGCCTTGCCCTTGTCCCAGATGTCGGTGAACCGCGTGACCGCACTACCGGTGCCCGACGGCGGGATCGGCGCCGCCGCAGACACCGCCTCGCTGGCGTGCAGCACCCTGCTCAGTTCGATGTCGATGCCGGGGAACTTCACCGACGGCGGCTCGGTCATGTGGAAACTCTGCGCGACGTTGCCGAATGTCGGCAGCACCTGCGGCGTGCCGTCGGCGAGATAGCGCAACTCGCGCTTGTCCATCGGGTCGCTGCCCGCGCCGAGCCCGAGGTGGTACAGCTGGATGTCGCTGCTGCTCCACGAGAATTCGACCGGATCGAGTTCGGCGCCGAGTGCTTCGTCGAGGTTGATCGGCATCAGGCCCGCCCTGCCAGGTGCAGCGCCGCCAGATAGCCGAACGCCATGGCGGGACCGATCGTGCCCCCGGGCCCGGGGTAGGTGTGGCCCATCACCGGTGCGCTGACATTGCCTGCCGCATACAGGCCCTCGATGATCGAGCCGTCGTCGCGCAACGCGCGGGCGTGCACGTCGGTGCGGATCCCGCCCTTGGTGCCGAGGTCGCCGGGCACCATCTTGGCCGCGTAGAAGGAGCCGTGGCTGATCTCGCCGAGGTTGGGATTCGGCTTGTTGGTCGGGTCGCCGTAATAGCGGTCGTAGGCGCTCTCCCCGCGGTGGAAGTCCTCGTCGGTCCCCGATCGCGCGAAGCCGTTGAACCGCTCGACGGTCTCTGCGAGCGCGTCGGCGGGCAGGCCGGCCTTGGCCGCAAGCTCGTCGAGCGTGCCGGCCGTGACGATGACGCCGGACTCCAACCACTTCTTCGGAATGCGTTGTCCCGGTTGCAGACCGGCGAAGATGTAGCGATCGCGGTACTGCTGGTCGAAGATCAGCCAGGCGGGAATGTTCTCGCCGGGCCCCGGTCCCTGACCATATTCGCCGCCGTACATGTGGTGGCAGGCCTCGACATAGGGCATCGACTCGTTCATGAACCGCTTGCCCGACATGTTCACGATGATTGAACCCGGCGAGTTGCGTTCCGACAGCGCGAACCACGGTGCGCCGACCAACGGCACCGTCGGCCCCCACCAGGCGTCCTCCATGACATCCAGCGCGGCGCCGAGTTTCTCCCCGGCGATGATGCCGTCACCGGTGTTGGCCTTGGCGCCGACCGTCCACTCGGTGGTGATCGGAGCACGCTGGTATTTGACCCGCATCTGTTCGTTGTGCTCGAACCCGCCCGACCCGAGGATCACCCCGCGGCGGGCCCGGATCAGTTCGGGCTCAGCGGATTCGGGTGCGTTCGTGTCGCGGACGTAGACTCCGCGTACCGCGCCGTCCTCGACGTAGAGGTCGACCAGCGCGGTGTTCAGCCGCACCGGCACCCCGGCTTTCTGCAGACCGATCCGCAGCGGCGCGATCAGCGCACGACCCATGCCGACGAGGTTCTTACCCGTTGCCTTCGCCCAGACGGTGCGCGCCCCCACCTTGAGGCTGCGCAGCACACCGCGCGGGTGACGCTTGAGCATGTTCAGTCGGACATAGTCCTGTTGCATCACAACGACATTGAGCGGCACCTTGCCGTACGGCGGCTCCAGCCCGTCGATGTCGGCGCCCAGCTTCTTGGCGTCGAAGGGCTTCGGTTCGATCGAACGACCACCCGCCCGCCCGCCGGGTGACTCCGGGTAGTAGTCGGAGTAGCCGGGCACCCAGCACATCTTCAGCGGCGTGTGCTCGAGCACGAAGGACAGCATCTCGGGGGCGCGGTCGAGATAGGTGTCGATGCGCTCGGGTTCGACGACGTCGCCGATGATGCCGTGCAGGTAGGTCCGTGCCGCTTCAGAAGTGTCGGTCACGCCGTCGCGCTTGAGGACCTCGTTGTTCGGAATCCACACGCCACCACCCGATCGGGCGGTCGATCCGCCGTAGTGCGCGGCCTTTTCGACGACTACTGTGGAAAGGCCCTGATGAGCGGCGGTGAGGGCAGCGACCATGCCGGCGGCGCCGCTCCCCACCACGACGACGTCGAACTCCTGTCCTGTCATGTAGAACACGTTATAGAATTGCCCGGCTCCGGGACAACTGGCCCGGTGGGAATATACGAGCGGACTACGAGGGGAAGTAGCCAAGATGCTCAGTGTGCAGGTGCGTGACCAGCTGGCCGCCGACCTCGCCGAGGCTGAGCGCAGCCGAGTCGCGATCGCGCCGCTGACCACGGCCAACCCCGAGATCGACGTGGTGGACGCCTACGAGATCCAGTTGATCAACATCCGGCAGCGCGTCGCCGAGGGTGCCAGGGTGGTCGGCCACAAGGTGGGACTGTCGAGCAAGGCGATGCAGGAGATGATGGGCGTCGACGAGCCCGACTACGGACACCTGCTCGACGAGATGGCCGTCTTCGAGGACCGACCGGTCCCCTCGGGCCGGTATCTGTACCCGCGCGTGGAGGTCGAGGTCGGCTTCGTGCTGGCAGACGACCTGCCCGGCGAGGGCTGCACCGAGGACGACGTGCTGGCCGCCACCGCTGCGTTCGCACCGGCGATCGAGCTGATCGACACCCGCATCAAGGACTGGAAGATCAAGCTGTGCGACACGATCGCCGACAACGCCTCCTCGGCCGGCTGGGTGCTCGGCGAGGCGCGGGTGTCGCCGAAAGACGTCGACATCTGCAACATCGACGCGGTGTTGTCCTGCAACGGCGAGGTCGTCGCCAAAGGCCGCAGCGACGCGGTGCTCGGCAATCCGGTGACCGCAGTGGCGTGGCTGGCCCGCAAGGTCGACAGCTTCGGCGTTCGGTTGAAGGCGGGAGACATCGTGCTGCCCGGATCGTGCACCAAGGCGTTCGACGCCACCCCGGGCGATGATTTCGTCGCCGACTTCGACGGGCTGGGTTCGGTCCACCTGTCGTTCGAATGAAAGAAGAGGACATGCCCACTGAGGCTCATCCGAAGGCATCCGTCGCGATCGTCGGGTCCGGCAACATCAGCACCGACCTCTTGTACAAGCTGTTGCGCTCTGAGTGGCTGGAGCCGCGCTGGATGGTCGGCATCGACCCCGACAGCGAGGGGCTGGCGCGGGCCCGCAAGCTCGGCCTGGAGACCAGCGCCGAGGGCGCGGACTGGCTCCTGGGGCTCGACGAGAAGCCCGACCTGTTGTTCGAGGCCACCAGCGCGTACGTGCACCGGGACGCCGCGCCCAAATACGCCGAGGCCGGGATCCGGGCGATCGACCTGACGCCCGCTGCCGTCGGGCCCGCGGTGATCCCGCCGGCCAACCTGCGCGAGCATCTGGACGCGCCGAACGTCAACATGATCACCTGCGGCGGCCAGGCGACGATCCCGATCGTCTACGCCGTCTCCCGCGTCGTCGAGGTGCCATACGCCGAGATCGTCGCGAGCGTGTCGTCGGTCTCGGCTGGGCCCGGCACCCGGGCCAACATCGACGAGTTCACCAAGACGACCAGCAAGGGTGTTTCGACGATCGGCGGCGCGCAGCGCGGCAAGGCGATCATCATCCTGAACCCGGCGGATCCACCGATGATCATGCGCGACACCATCTTCTGCGCGATCCCCGAGGACGCCGACCGCGACGCGATCGCCCAGTCGATCCGCGACGTCGTCGCCGAGGTGCAAACCTATGTGCCGGGCTATCGGTTGCTCAACGAGCCACAGTTCGACGACCCGTCGATCAACTCCGGCGGTCAGGCGGTGGTGACGACGTTCGTCGAAGTGGAGGGTGCGGGCGACTACCTTCCGCCCTACGCTGGAAACCTGGACATCATGACCGCCGCGGCAACGAAGGTCGGCGAGGAGATCGCCAAGGAGTCGCTGTCGGCGACGGCCGACGAGCGCTCGCGCGAGGAGCAGACAGCCGGGTCAGGAGGTCAGGCATGAGCACCGACGACATCTACTTCGACCCCATGTGGGATATCCGGATGACGGACACGTCGTTGCGGGACGGCTCGCATCACAAACGTCACCAGTTCACCAAAGAGGAAGTGCACGCGATCGTCGCGGCGCTCGACGCCGCCGGCGTGCCGGTCATCGAGGTCACCCACGGCGACGGTCTCGGCGGGTCGAGCTTCAACTACGGCTTCTCCAAGACGCCCGAGCAGGAACTCATCAAGCTCGCGGCCGAGACCGCCAAGGAGTCCAAGATCGCCTTCCTGATGCTGCCGGGTGTGGGCACCAAGGAGGACATCAAGGAGGCGCAGAACAACGGCGGTTCGATCTGCCGGATCGCCACGCACTGCACCGAGGCCGACGTCTCGGTCCAGCACTTCGGGCTGGCCCGTGAACTGGGCTTGGAGACTGTCGGTTTCCTGATGATGAGCCACACCATCCCGCCGGAGAAGCTGGCCGCCCAGGCCCGCATCATGGCCGACGCCGGCTGCCAGTGCGTGTATGTCGTCGACTCCGCGGGTGCACTCGTGCTCGAGGGCGTGGCCGACCGCGTCTCTGCTCTGGTGGCCGAACTCGGTGACGACGCGCAGGTCGGCTTTCATGGCCACGAGAACCTGGGCCTCGGGGTCGCCAACAGCATCGAGGCGGTGCGCGCAGGCGCCAAGCAGATCGACGGATCGTGCCGCCGATTCGGCGCAGGCGCGGGCAATGCCCCCGTCGAGGCGTTGATCGGGGTGTTCGACAAGATCGGCGTCAAGACCGGCATCGACTTCTTCGACATCGCCGATGCCGCCGAGGAGGTCGTCGCCCCTGCGATGCCCGCCGAATGCCTGCTCGATCGCAACGCGCTGATCATGGGCTATTCCGGCGTCTACTCGAGTTTCCTCAAGCACGCCATCCGACAGTCGGAGCGCTACGGAGTCCCCGCCCACAAGCTGCTGCACCGGGCTGGTCAACGCAAGCTCATCGGCGGCCAGGAGGACCAGCTCATCGACATCGCGCTGGAGATCAAGCGCGAGATGGACGCCGCGACTGCGGGCTAGCGCGAGAAGTAGCTCAGTAGTCGGCGTCGGAATACACGATGACGCCGCGCAGATTCTTTCCGCTGGCCATGTCGGCATACCCCTGATTGATCTCGTCGAGCCGGTAGGTCGTCGTGATGAGTCCGTCGAGTTCGAGGGAGCCCGAGCGGTACAGGTTCAGCAGCTTCGGAATCGACGCACGTGGACTCGAGCCGCCGAATACCGCGCCTTGAACGCGCTTTTGCAGCAGCGTCAGTTCGAACAGGTTGAGATCCACCTGCATATCCCGGTAGTCACCCATCCCGGTGACGATCACCTGGCCGCCCTTGGCCGTCATCGCCAGCGCCTCCGCGATGTGCTCGCCCTTGATGTCGCCGACGGTGATGATAACGGTGTGTGCCATGGCGCCCCAGGTGAACTCGGGTAGCTCTGCGGCTGCGTCCTCGACGGAGGAGTAGACGTGCGTGGCACCGAATTCCAGCGCCTTCTTCTGCTTGAACTCCACCGGATCGATGGCGACCACGAAGCGGGCACCGGCATAGCGGGCACCCTGAACGGCATTGATTCCGACCCCGCCGACTCCCATCACCACCACCGTGTCACCTGGGCAGGTGTTGCCGATGACGGTCGCCGAGCCCCACCCCGTCGATACGCCGCATCCGAGCAACGCGGCCTTGTCCAGCGGAATGTCCTTCTCGATCTTGATGACCGACGCCTGGTGCACGGTGACGTAGGGGGAGAAGGTGCCGAGCAGGCACATCTGCAGGACGGGCTGATCGTCACGTGTCACTCGAAACGTGTTGTCGGAGATGGCTTGTCCGGTCAACAAGTGAGCGCCCTCGTCGCACAGGTTCTGCAGACCGGTGGCACAGGACGGGCAGGTTCCGCACGCCGGGATGAATGCCAACACGACGTGGTCGTCGACTGCGAGCCCGGTGACCCCTGGTCCGACCTTGGTGATGACCCCTGCGCCCTCGTGACCGCCCACCACCGGCAGCGACGCAACGGGGGTGGCGCCATTGGCGACGTGGGCGTCCGAATGGCACAACCCTGACGCGGCGAGCCGTACCTGGACCTCGCCCGCGACCGGGTCACCCAGTTCGACGTCCTCGACCTCCCACGGGCCGCCGATCTCGTTGAGCAGTGCCGCCTTGACCTTCATCGGTTTCTCCCGTTTGTTGACGCCTACCTGTGGGCTTCATCGTGACGCTATGAGGTAGCCGCCAGGAGGGAAACGGGTGTTTCCCCACGGATCGGTCGCCAAGACGCCCAAGTCGACGTCGTCGATGGGAACCGCCGTCCGTCACACCCAGCGGGCACGATGGGCGCATGACCACTCGTCAACAGGCCCAGACGATCCTCGAACAGCTGGCCGGCCCGGAGGCCACGCTGCGCGACGACCAGTGGGTCGCGATCGAGGCGTTGGTGGTCCACGGCCGGCGCGCCCTGGTGGTGCAACGCACCGGTTGGGGAAAGTCGGCCGTGTACTTCATCGCCGCCAAGCTGCTGCGCGCGTCCGGCCACGGGGCCACGGTGATCGTGTCGCCGCTTCTGGCGTTGATGCGCAACCAGGTGGCCGCCGCGGAGCGGGCCGGCGTCCGTGCCGCCACCATCAACTCGAGCAATGTCGCCGATTGGAACCAGATTCACCAACGGGTGCGCGACGGTGACCTCGATGTCCTGCTGGTAAGTCCAGAACGGTTGAACAATCCCGACTTTCGCGACGCGGTGTTGCCGGCATTGGCGCGCGACGCCGGCCTGGTCGTGGTCGACGAGGCGCATTGCGTGTCGGACTGGGGCCACGACTTTCGGCCCGACTACCGCCGCATCCGGACGTTGATCGCCGAGCTGGGCACCGACGTCCCTGTGCTGGCCACGACCGCCACGGCCAACGACCGGGTGGTCGAGGACGTGGCCGTCCAGCTAGGGGTCGGGGGCGGCGAAACCCTGGTGCTGCGCGGCGGCTTGGACAGGGAGTCGCTGCGGTTGTCGGTGGTCGAGGCGGGAAGTCCGGCGCAACGAACGGCATGGCTTGCCGCACACCTGGATTCGTTTCCGGGGTCAGGCATTGTCTACACATTGACCGTCGCTGCGGCCCATGACGTCGCCGCGTTGTTGCGCGAGAAGGGCCATTCGATCGCGGCTTACACGGGCTCCACCGAAGCCGCTGAACGCGAACAACTGGAGTCGGACCTGCTGGCCAACCGGGTCAAGGCGCTGATCGCCACCTCGGCGCTGGGCATGGGTTTCGACAAGCCCGACCTCGGCTTCGTCGTGCACCTCGGCGCCCCATCCTCGCCCATCGCCTACTACCAACAGGTCGGTCGCGCCGGCCGGTCTACCGCCAGCGCCGAGGTCGTGCTGTTGCCCGGTCACGAGGACCAGGACGTCTGGCGCTATTTCGCCTCGGTGGCGTTTCCTTCAGAAGCGATGGTGCGCAAGGTGATCGACGCCCTGGAGCTTGATCGGCCGCAGTCGACTCCGGCACTCGAACCCTTGGTCGACCTCGGCCGCACCAGGCTCGAGATGGTGCTGAAAGTGCTCGACGTCGACGGAGCGGTGCGGCGGGTGAAGGGCGGGTGGGTCGCTACCGGCCAGCAGTGGACCTACGACGAGGCGCGGTATCGCAAGCTCGAGGAGGCCCGAAAGCGGGAGCAGCAGGCGATGCTCGACTACCAGGCCACCTCGGGGTGTCGGATGGCCTTCCTGCGCCGCCAGCTCGACGATCCCGAGCTGCGCGAGGGCGAGCGTTGCGGCCGATGCGACACCTGCACGGGAGCTCGCTACGGCGCGGGCGTCGACGCGACCGCTGCGGAGGACGCTCGACAGCGGCTCATGCGGCCCGGCGTGGAGCTCGCGCCGCGCAGACAGTGGCCCTCTGGGCTCCGCAATCTCGGAGTCGACCTGTCCGGCCGCATCGATGATGGTCCGGAGCCGGGGCGGGTGATCGGCCGGCTGACCGACCTCGGTTGGGGCGCTCGGCTGCGGCAACTGCTTGCCGAACCCGACGCCGAGGTCGCCGACGACGTCGTGCAGGCCGTGGTGAAGGTGCTCGCTTCGTGGGACTGGGCCAAGCGGCCGACTGCTGTGCTCGCGGTCGACTCGCACCGCCACCCGAGGCTGATCACGTCGCTGGCCGGCAGGCTCGCCCGGACAGGCAAACTCATCGATCTCGGGGTGCTGCGCTATGCGCCCGAACATCGGCCGGTGACGGCCGCGAATTCCGCCTACCGCGTCGCGGGATTGCACGGTGCGTGGTCGGCTCCCGACGCGAACGCGATCGCCGCGGCGAACGGGCCGGTGCTGCTGGTCGACGACATGACCGACACCGGGTGGACGTTGACGATGGCGGCGCGAGCCGTGCGCGCGGCGGGGGCTCCGGCGGTTCTGCCATTCGCTCTTGCCAGCAGCCGCTGACCCGATAATCGGGACAGGCCCGGTAACAGCCGGCCAGGTGCCGACGACGTACCTCTCGGTGGCCCCAACAAAGGAGCAAATCTCATGACCTCATCGGTGACGCGTGTGCGGCGAACCGTGTTCGGAGCACTTGCAGCGGGCGCGGCGTGCGCGACGCTGGCCATTCCGGCGGCGGGCGCTGCACCGGATGACCCCCCCGCCCCTGCCGGCACCGACGACTGCAATGCCGCTACCCTCGCGTCGACCATCAGCTCGGTGACCACCAAGCTGTCGTCGTATTTCGCGGCACACTCCGATGCCAACCAGGCCCTGATCGACGCCACCCGGCAACCCGCGTTCACCGCGGTCGGGCAGTTCGACGACTACATCAAGGCCCATCCCGATCAGGCCGACGAGCTGCGTGCCATCCAGGCTCCGCTGGCGGCGTTCAAGGACCGCTGCGGTATGCAGGTGTCGCCGACCGACGCTCTGACGGTGCTGGCGGACGTCTAACGATCCACTGACGGCTTGGCACCGCCCAGCCGGTCGGTGAGCACGTCGGCCGTCGCGGTGAGCGCGCGGGCGTGCCGACCGATCTCAGGGTCGGTCAGCGCCCGGCCGATCTGCAGTGACACCACCATCGCCTGGCGCTGATGGTGGTCGAATATCGGCGCGGAGATGACGCTGATGTCGTGACGCGTGCCGCGTCGGTGCCCGTTGGCGCTCTCCGAACGCAGGTAAACCCGTTCGCCGATGTCGGCGATCAACTCGCCGAGCAGTGCCCTCAGTTCGTCGGGCAGGCTGCTCGACATGCCGGCCATCAATGCATACAGCCGGCGGCCGCCGGGCGTGAGCCGTTCGACGAGGTATCCGGTGCGGCGGCATTCGTCGATCACGCGTTGCATTCGTTCGCTGTCCGTGTGCAGCGGGATCGTGGGCTTCTTGGCAAGCCAAGCCTCGAGGGCGGCATCGTCCCAGAGCACGAACATCAGGCCGACCGGCGGCGCGAACGGGTAGCTCTGCCCGACCCGTACGCCGACGTCGGCTCCCGGCGGACCCACGAGGTCCAAGACGGTGATGCGGTCGTCGATGACCGCGGACAGCGCGGCGGTGGTGCCCGATAGCGCCGACAGCCGGCGCAATTCCGCCCTGGCGTCCGGGTTCACCCGCAGCGATTCCTGGGCGGTGTGGCCCAATGAGATCAGGGCCGGCCCGAGTCGATAGGTCTTGTCCACATCGTCGCGCACGAGGTAGTCGCACTCGGCCAGGGTGGTGACGATGCCCAGGCAGGTGGGCTTGCTGAGGCACAGTCGGCGCGACAACTCCGACACTCCGAAGCGGTCGTGTGGATGGCGGGCGAGGAAGTCGAGAACCGCCACCACGCGTTGGGTGGGCGGTGACGCTCGACCCGGCGAGCGCTTGACGGACATATCAAAAATGTACCGTGTCGTTCCAAATACCGAACAAGAGTGCGTCGCCAAACGTTGACTGAGATGAGAACACGTTCTAGTTTTTAGGGGTGTACTCCGAGCCGTTGAGCCAGGCGATCGCCGAAGCCGAGCGACTGGTCGCCGCCGCCCCCTTCATCGAATCCGAGGCCGACCTGCTGGAAGGCCTGCAATATCTGGCGGGCTGTATCGCTGGTTGCACTCACCTGGCGTTCGACTACGACCGAGACCACCCGTTCATGCAATCGGGCACCGGCCCGTTCACCAAGATGGGTTTGGACAACCCGGACACGCTCTACTTCGGCACTCGTGTGCAGCCCGGCCACGAGTATGTGGTCACCGGCAAGCGGGGCACCACCACCGACCTCAGCTTCCAGATGCTCGGCGGCGAGTACACCGACGACAACGTGCCGGCCAGTCAGGCCGCGTTCGACGACCGCGAACTCGACATCGCCTCCGACGGCACCTTCCAGTGGCGCGTCACGCCGACCAGCCCGTCGCAGCTTCTGGTCCGCGAGGTGTACAACGACTGGTCCGCTCAGCGCGGCTACGTCAGCATCGCCAGAACCGACACAGCAGGCACCGCGCCGCCGCCATTGACGCGGGAGCTGATCGAGAAGCGTTACGCGGTAGCGGCCAAGCAGCTGGTGCAACGGGTGAAGACGTGGCTGCAGTTCCCGCAGTGGTTCTACGACACGCTGCCGGTCAACACGATGGTGGCGCCGCGCCTCACCCCGGGAGGGCTTGCCACTCAGTACTCGTCGGTCGGGCATTTCGACTTGGGCCCGGACCAGGCGCTGGTGATCACGCTGCCGGTGACCGATGCGCCGTATCTGGGTTTCCAGCTCGGCAGCCTCTGGTACATCTCGCTGGACTACATCAACCATCAGACATCACTGAACGGGACTCAGGCGCAAGCGGATCCGGACGGGAAGATCCGATTAGTGGTGTCCGATGCGAACCCGGGCGTGACGAACTGGGTGGAGACGCTCGGGCATCGCAAGGGCTACCTGCAGTTCCGTTGGCAACGTCTGTCCCGTGAGCTGACCGAGGCCGACGGCCCCACCGTTGAGCTGCTCGACGTCGACAAGGTGACGGCCGCGCTGCCCTACTACGAGTCGAACAAGATTTCCGAAGAGGCATGGCGTGCGCGGATTGCGCTGCGGCAGAAGCAGATCGGCGACAGGATGGTTGCTTGACATGGTGGCAGACCTTTTGAAGGACCGCGTCGTCGTCATCAGCGGTGTCGGTCCGGCGCTGGGAACCACGCTGGCGCGGCGTTGCGCGGAAGCGGGCGCGGACCTGGTGCTGGCGGCGAGAACCGTCGAGCGTCTCGACGACGTGGCCAAGCAGGTCACCGACCTCGGCAGGCGGGCGGTGTCGGTGGGCACCGACATCACCGACGGCGCGCAGGTCGACAACCTCGTCGAGGAAACACTGAAGGCGTACGGCCGGGTCGACGTGCTGATCAACAACGCCTTCCGGGTGCCGTCGATGAAGCCGTTGGCCGACACCACGTTCGAGCACATGCGTGATGCCATCGAGCTGACGGTGTTCGGCGCGCTGCGGCTGATCCAGGGCTTCACCCCGGCGCTCGCGGAGGTCAACGGCTCGGTGGTGAACGTGAACTCGATGGTCGTGCGTCATTCGCAAGCCAAGTACGGCGCGTACAAGATGGCCAAGTCGGCGCTGCTGGCCATGTCGCAGTCGCTGGCCACCGAGCTCGGCGAACAGGGTATCCGCGTCAATTCCGTGATGCCCGGCTATATCTGGGGCGGCACGCTGAAGAGCTACTTCGAGCACCAGGCAGGCAAATACGGCACGTCGGTCGACGACATCTACAACGCCGCTGCCGCGGGCTCTGACCTGAAGCGGCTACCCACCGAGGACGAAGTCGCCTCGGCGATCCTTTTCATGGCCAGCGACCTGTCCAGCGGTATCACCGGCCAGGCTCTGGACGTGAACTGCGGGGAGTACAAGGCATGAGCGCCACGCGCACCGACGTCGGCACGGTCGAGGACCTGCACGCATCGGCGACCAAAGCGTGTGGCCTCCACGACTTCGGCTCCGACGACGACAACTACCGCGAGGCGCTCGGCATGTTGCTCGAGTCCTATCGCCGTGACGCCGACCTGACGGAGATCGGCAGCAAGATGAACCGCTTCTTCGTACGCAACGCGTTGGTGGCGCGGTTGATGTCGGAGGCGGCCTGGAAGCAGTACCCGCAGCACGCCGACGTGACGATCGACCGGCCGATCTTCGTGACGGGTCTGCCGCGCACCGGGACCACGGCGCTGCATCGGTTGATGAGCGCCGACCCGCGGCACCAGGGCCTCGAGTTGTGGCTGGCAGAGTTCCCGCAACCGCGGCCACCGCGCGAAACCTGGTCCGACAACCCGGTGTTCCGTGAACTCGACGCCCGATTCACCCAGGCGCACAACGAAAATCCCGACTACACCGGGCTGCATTTCATGACCGCCGATGAGGTCGAGGAGTGCTGGCAGTTGCTGCGCCAGTCGCTGCACTCCGTGTCCTACGAGACGCTCGCGCATCTTCCGACGTACTCGCAGTGGCTGGCCAGGCAGGACTGGGCCAAGCCGTACCGGCGCCACCGCAAGAACCTTCAGCTGATCGGCCTCAACGACGCCGACAAGCGCTGGGTGCTCAAAAATCCCAGCCACCTGTTCGCGCTCGATGCATTGATGGCCGCTTATCCCGACGCGCTGGTGGTGCAGTGCCACCGGCCGGTGGAGACCATCATGGCGTCGATGTGCTCGCTGGCCCAGCACACCACCGAAGGCTGGTCGAACAGCTTCACCGGCGAGTTGATCGGGCGCGACGCGATGGAGACGTGGTCGCGCGGGCTCGAGCTGTTCAATACCGAACGGGCCAAACATGATTCGGCCCAGTTCTACGATATGGACTATTTCGACCTGATCAAGGATCCGATCGCCACCGTGGAGGCGATCTACCGCCACTTCGGAATCGAGCTGACCGACGACGCCCGCGCGGCCATGCAGGCGAGCGACGCGCAGAGCAAGCAGGGGCCGCGCGCACCCAAGCACACCTACTCGCTCGAGGACTACGGACTGACCGCCGACATGGTCCGGGAACGCTTCAAAGGCCTGTGAGTTTCGGCTAGCCGTCGCCGGGCGGTGGGGCGCTGGACGCTTCCTCCAGCACGCCTTCCGCCACGGCGTGCCTGATGCTGTCGGCCAGCTTCGGGCAGGTTCGGGCGCGTGCGGGCTCGCCGCCGGATTCGCGCACCTCGGCGAAGAACGCGCAGCGTCGCGACGCTTCAGCGCTCCACTGCACCGACGTGTGCGCCGGGCCCGACTTCTTGACGCGGACCGACACGTGGCAGAACCGGCAATCGACCGACACCAGGCCCGAGTTCAGGTAGCGCTCCCGGTCTCGAACAGTGGCCTCGCGAACTGCGGCCGCGCGATCGGGGTCGGACGCGAAATTCGGTGCCTTCGACCAAGACCCGCCGCTGACGGCGTCGTCGCCAGGGGAGTGGTCATGGTCGTCGTGAGCGCCGTGCAGGGCCAACATCGAACGGGCAAGGCGATCGACGTCGGGTGCGCCCTGACGCGCACGCGAGGAGCGATCAGACGATTCGTCGCGCGACGTCATGACGAGGGCTGGGCGGCCGGCTGCTCGGCGTTGTCCTTCGCTTCGGCCTGCTGTTTGAGGTTCTCTTCGACTTCGACGTGCCACTTCTCATTGGCCGCGGTGGTGTCCACCTCGATCTCGAAGCGGTCGGTCATGTCCGGCGTCACGTCGGCGACATCGACATAGAACTGCTGATACCAGCGGCGCATCTGGTAGACGGCGCCGTCCTCCTCGACAAGCAGCGGATTGTCGATGCGGGTCTTGTGCTTCCAGATCTCGACGTCCTGCAGAAAGCCCTTGCTGACGCCTTCGGTGAACACCCGGGCCAGCTTCTCGGTGGTTTCCTCGTCGAGGCCCTTGGGCTTTTCGACGATGACGCCCCACTGCAGCACGAACGAATCCTGAGTCACCGGGTAGTGGCAGTTGATCAGGATCGACTCCGCCTTGAAATCGCCGTAGCTGTTGTGCAGCCAGTTGATCATGAACGACGGGCCGAAGTAGGACGCCTCCGAATCCAGATGTGCCTCACCGTAGGCGGTACCCATGTCGTTCACGTCGGGACGGCCGACGTTGTGCAGGTACTGCGACGCGATGTGGCCCTCGAAGACGTTCTTGAAGTACGTCGGCAGCCCGAGGTGGATGTAGAAGAAGTGCGCCATGTCGGTGACGTTGTCGATGATCTCGCGGCAGTTGGAGCCCTCGATGAGCATCGTGTTCCACCGCCAGTCGGTCCAGCCGTCGTCGGCGAACTCCGGAATCTCGGGAATGCGCACCTCGGGTGGGGGCGGGTTGCCTTCCTGGTCGTGCCAGACGAACAGCAGTCCGCCGCGAACATCGGTGGTCCAGGCGCGGGTGCGGGCCATCCGCGGCGTCCGCTTGGCGTAGGGCACCAGCTTGCACTTGCCGTCGCCGCCCCAACGCCAGTCGTGGAACGGGCAGGCCACCTCGTCGCCCTTGATGGTGCCCTGCGACAGGTTGCCGCCCATGTGCCTGCAGTAGCCGTCGAGGATCTTCACCTCACCCTGCGAGTCGGCGAATACCACCAGCATGGTGCCGAAGATCTCGACGGCGTGCGGCTTGCCGTCGAGGTAGTCCTTGACGGGTCCGAGGCAGTGCCAACCGCGCGCGTACCGGTCCGGCAGCGGACCGGTGTCGATCTCGCGAACGCTGCTCGTGGGTGTGTCAGTCGTCACTTCGAGCCTCCAGATTCATCGCTCTAACTAGAACACGTTACAGTTTTTCCCGACCGCTGCGCAACATAACCACCATCTAGCTGCGGTATATCTATGTGATGCCGCTGTTCACGTTCGAGGGCCGGTCGCCGACGGTTGATCCGGGCGCTTTCATCGCCCCCACCGCCACGCTGGTCGGCGACGTCCATGTCGAGGCGGGTGCCTCGGTGTGGTTCAACGCGGTCATCCGGGCCGACTTCGCCCCCATCATCGTCCGGGAGGGCGCCAACGTACAGGACTGCTGCGTGCTGCACGCGCCGCCGGGCATCCCCGTCGACGTCGGGCCCGGCGCGACGGTCGCTCACGGCTGTGTGGTGCACGGCGTGCACATCGGGGCTGAGGCGGTGATCGCCAACCACGCGACGGTCCTGGATGGGGCCGTCATCGGCAGACGCAGCCTGATAGCGGCGCATTCGCTGGTCGTCGGTGGCACGAAGATCCCCGACGAAGTCGTCGCCGCCGGCTCGCCTGCCAAGGTCAGGGGTCCGGTCGCCGGCACCGGCGCGCAGATGTGGGTGGACACCAATCCCGGGGCGTATCAGGATCTGGCCCGCCGCTACGTCGACGGACTCAAGCAGATCACCGAACCGGGGATACCGCCGAGCTAGACCTTGCGGGCGCTCTTGGTGGCGGCGTCGAGTTCCCAGAAGGCCCGCAGCGCGACGATCTTGCCCTCGTTGTCGACCCGGTAGGTGAACACTCCTTCGGCGACGACCTCGTATCCACTCGACCGGATCACGATGTTGCCGACGTTGGCTTCTTCGTTGCCGCACTGGTAGGTCTTCTCGAAGTTGAACGTCAGTACGCTCGGCGCGATCGCCATGTCGTAGAACTTCGAGATCGCCTCCTTACCGCGATGTCCCTTGCCTTGCGAATCGAAATGCGACGGCCCGATCGGGTCCTCGACGATGGCGTCGTCGGCGAACACCGCGAGCCAGGCTTCCTTGTCGCGGGCAACCGCGGCCTCGCGGGAACGCTTGCCCGCCAAATGAACCGGTGTGTCGCTCACTCTTGCCAGCCGGAGTGGATGTAGGTGTCGGCGAACCGCTTCAACGAGTCCTTCTTCTGCTCAAGGGGGGCATCGAACCCCAGCCCGTCGAACACCCACGGCATGCCGATGTAGTCGGTGACGCCGACCCCGGCCAGTTCACGGTGCCCGTCCACACCGAACTTGTCGATGCACACCGCCTGGAACTCGAACGGGTCGTCGGCACGGTCGTGTTCGGCCAGCAGCGCGGTCAGCTTGCCGATGATCTCACCCAGTTGCTCACAGGTCAGCATCGCACTGGTCCAGCCGTCGCCCGCCCGCACGGCACGTCGCAGCGCGGCATCGGTGTGGCCCCCGACGTAGAAGGGCACCGGCGCGCTGGGGGCCGGGCTCATCTGCAGCCGGTCGAAGTCGTAGAAGTCGCCGTGGAACTCGACCATGCCGCCGGCCAACACCAGTTTGATGATGTCGATCATCTCGTCGACGCGCTTGCCGCGCTTGGCGTAGGGAACGCCGCACCACTCGAATTCTTCTGGCGCCCAGCCGATTCCGACGCCGAAGCCGAACCGGTTGTTGGTCAAATTGGCCACCGAGCCGACCTGCCGGGCCAGCAGCAGCGGATTGCGTGAGCCGAGCTTCATCACGTTGGTGTAGAACCGCAGCGTCGACGTCACCGCACCCATCGCGCCCGCCGCGATCAGCGGGTCGACCCACGGGGTGTTCTCGTCCCACATGCGCGAACCGTCGGGTGTGTAGGGATAGTCCGCCGCCTGCTTCTCCATGTAGAAGATGGAGTCCGGCAGTGCGATCGAGTCGAAGCCGACCTCCTCCGCGGTCTTGGCGATCTCGACCAGTTGGTCGATCTGGCACATCGGCACCGCACAGGTGTACTTCATCATCGTTGTTTGTCCCCCCTCGCTTCGCGGGGGAGGTGCCACCACACGCAAGCGTTCGTCAGCCTGCTCACGGCTTGTCAGCTCCTACCACCCACATCGAGTAATACTGCGAGCCACCGCCGTACGCGTGGCCGAGCGCCTTGCGGGCACCGGGCACCTGGTGGTCGCCGGCCTTGCCCATCACCTGGATGGCCGCCTCGGCGAAGCGGATCATGCCCGACGCGCCGATCGGGTTCGAGGAGAGCACGCCGCCCGACGGGTTGAACGGGATGCGGCCCCCGATGGCCGTCTCGCCGGCCTCGGTCAGTTTCCAGCCCTCGCCCTCCGGTGCGAAGCCGAGATTCTCCAGCCACATCGGCTCGAACCAGGAGAACGGCACGTACACCTCGGCGACATCGATCTCGTCGATCGGGCTGGTGATGCCTGCCGCCGCCCACAGCGCCTTGGCGGCGTCGCGGCCGGCCTGCGGGTTGACCTGGTCGCGCCCGGAGTATGCGAGCGGCTCGGTGCGCAGCGCGGTGGCGTGCACCCAGGCGACGGGGTGCCCCTCGGCCACCCGTGCGTCGGCGATCTCCTCGTTGCCGATCACCAGCGCGCACGCACCGTCGGACGACGGGCAGGTCTCGTCGAATCGGATTGGATCCCAGAGCATCTGGGAGGCCATCACCTTCTCCAGCGTGATGTCGGGCTGCTGCAGGTGGGCCAGCGGGTTCTTGGCGCCGTTGAGGCGGTCCTTGACCGCAACCATCGCGCCGATGTGCGTCGGCGCACCCGAACGCCGGATGTAGGAGCGGACGTGCGGGGCGAAGTAGCCGCCCGCGCCTGCACCGACCGGCTTGGTGAACGGCACCGGAATCGACAACGCCCACATGGCATTCGACTCGGACTGCTTCTCCCAAGCCATCGTGAGCACGCGACGGTACTTGCCCGACTGAACCAGGCTGGCGGCGACGACCGCGGTGGACCCGCCGACGGAGCCCGCGGTGTGCACCCGGATCAGCGGCTTGCCGGTCGCGCCGACGGCGTCGGCCATGAACAGCTCGGGCATCATGACGCCCTCGAAGAAGTCGGGCGCCTTGCCGACCACCACGGCATCGATGTCGTCGAAGGTCGAGCCGGAGTCGGCGAGAGCCTTGTCGATGGCCTCCCGCACCAGGCCATTCATCGACACGTCTTTGCGCTTCGCGACGTACTTGGTCTGCCCGGTACCGAGGACCGCGGCCGGATTCTTGCCCGCCATGCTTACTCAGCCCCTTTTCTCTTCGCGCAAGCGCTCATCGGCGCCCCTTTGCTCTTCGCGCAAGCGCTCATCGGCCCTCCATGACCGCGACCAGATTCTGTTGCAGCGCAGCACCACTCGTGGCATGGGCCAGTACCCGCTGTGCCGAGCCGTCGAAGATGTGTCGGGCCGCGAAGCCGATGCGCTCGAGGCCGGTCGAGAACATCGGATTGGCGGCCAGCGCGCCACCGGACGGGTTGACCTTCGTCGAGCCGCCCAGCCCGATGGCTTCGGTGAGGATCAGCTGTTGGTGAGTGAACGGGGCATAGAGCTCGGCCACGTCGATCGACGCGGCGTCGCCGCCTGTCGCGGCCGCCGCCGACGCCACCGTCGACGGCGACGTCGTCAGGTCGCGGGCACCCAGCACCGGCGTCTCGATGCGGTGTTCGAAGCCCGTGATCCAGGCCGGTCGCTCGCGCAGCTCGCGTGCCCGGTCGTCGGCGGCCAGCACAATCGCCGACGCGCCGTCGGTGATCGGCGCGATGTCGTGGCGCCGCAGCGGATCGGCGAAGTACGGCCGGGCCAGCAGTTCGTCGATGCTCTTAGCGGGCTTCTCCGAGTCGGTCCGGCCGGCAACCGCAAATGAATCCAGTGCGACCTGGGCCATCTGCTCGACGGTCCACTTCCCGGCGTCGAGTCCCAGGCGGGCCTGCAGCCCGGCCGTCGACACGGCGTCGGGCACCAGCGGGGCCACCGTGTAGGGGTCGGTCTGCAGCGCCAGTACCCGGCGCAACGTGCCCGCCGAGGACTTTCCGAAGCCGTAGACCAGCGCGGTGTCGACCTCGCCGGTCAGGATCTTGATGTAGGCCTCATAGAGCGCCCAGGCGGCGTCCATCTCGACGTGAGATTCGTTGATCGGCGGCACCGCGCCGATCGAGTCGATCGCGGACAGGAACGAGAATGCCCGTCCGGCAAGGTAATCCGATGAGCCCGAACACCAGAACCCGATATCGGTCTGCTCCAGGCCCAGATCTGCGTACAACTCGGCGAAACACGGCATCAGCATCTCGACGCCATTGGTCGTGCCTTCGGTGCGGCGCACATGCGGCGCATGCGCGAAACCGACGACGGCAACGTCACGGAAGGTCATTTGACGGCCCTTACTGGTGGTGCTTGTAGGTTTCGTAGTCGGCGTCCGGTTCACCGGTCGGCCGGAAGTAGTCGATGTTGTCGATGCCGAGTCCCCACTCCTCGCGGGGCTTCCACACCGCCTCGACCCGCATGCCCATCCGCACGTCGGCCGCATCGATCTCGGTCACCAGGTGCAGGAACGGGATATCCGCCCCGTCGAGCAGAATGTAGGCCGCCACGTACGGCGGCTTGATGCGCTGGCCCGCGAACGGGATGTTGATGATCGCGAACGTGGTCACGGTGCCTTTGTCGGGCAGCTCGACGAACTCGTCGAGTTGGCGGCCGGTGGCGGGGTCGGCCTCACGGGCGGGGAAGTACACCTTTCCGCCCGCGCCCGTCCGCGCGCCCAGCAGCTTCCCCTCCTCGAGCGCGCGCAGGAACGCGCTCTCGGGAAGTGAAGCGGTGTGCTGGATCTCGATCGACGTCGGCACGACGAGCATCGTCACCGGGTCACGGTCGTCAGTAGTCTCGCTGACCTCTTCGGCCTCGTCACCGAGCGCGAAGTATGCGATATCGGTGATGGCACCGACCGGTTCGTCGACCCAGTTCGCGTGCACACGGGCGCCCGTGCTGATCGCGTCGGCCGATCCCGCATCGACCGCGTGCAGCAGTGCGGTGTCGGCACCGTCGAGCTTGATCAGGGCCCAGGCGAACGGACGGTCGAGCGGCTGGCCTTCCAGCGGATCGGGCTGCCAGGTCCACGACAGGACGGTGCCGACACTGTCCACCGGTACGATCTCGGTCAGTTCGTCATAGGTGACCGGGTCATACTCTGCGGGCGGGACGAGCACCCGGCCGTCGGACCCCCGGACGCCGACGATGTGCCGCGAGCGCAGGGCGGTGAAGAACCGACTGAGGATGGGTCCCACTGAACGGGTGTAGTCGAACGACAGCCTCAGAGGCGCCGAAAGGGGCGGCTGATGTGCGTCGATCTGCACCGGGCTGCTTTGGCTGGTGGTCACAGCATCGAGTAGAACAGGTTCTAAGAATGGTTTCAAGGACGGGTCGGAAGGCGGTCTGAATGAACGCAGGGTTGGGGTGGCGGGAATGAAGCTGGGATTGCAGCTCGGATATTGGGGGGCGCAGCCTCCCGGGAATGCGCCCGAACTCGTTGCCGCCGCCGAAGAGGCCGGCTTCGACACCGTCTTCACCGCCGAGGCGTGGGGGTCTGACGCCTTCACCCCGCTGGCCTGGTGGGGTTCGGCGACCAGTCGGCTGCGGCTGGGCACCTCGGTGGTGCAGCTCTCGGCGCGCACGCCGACCGCGTGCGCGATGGCGTCGCTGACGCTCGACCACCTGTCGGGCGGCCGGCACATCCTGGGGTTGGGGGTGTCGGGTCCGCAGGTCGTCGAGGGCTGGTACGGCCAGAGGTTCCCCAAGCCGTTGGCCCGCACCCGCGAATACGTCGACATCATCCGGCAGGTGTGGGCTCGCGAAAAGCCGGTGACCAGCGACGGCCCGCACTACCCGTTGCCACTGGCCGGCGAGGGCACCACCGGGCTCGGCAAGCCGCTCAAGCCGATCACTCATCCGCTGCGGGCCGACATCCCGATCATGCTCGGCGCGGAGGGCCCGAAGAATGTGGCGCTGGCGGCCGAGATCTGCGACGGCTGGCTGCCGATCTTCTACACGCCGCGGATGGCCGACACCTACAACGAGTGGCTCGACGAGGGCTTCGCCCGCCCGGGGGCCCGGTGCAGCCGCGAGGATTTCGAGATCTGCGCGACGGCCAACATCGTCATCACCGACGACCGCCCGGCCGCATTCGCCGCGATGAAGCCCTACCTCGCGCTGTACATGGGCGGAATGGGCGCCGAGGACACCAACTTCCACGCCGACGTCTACCGCCGGATGGGCTACGCCGAAGTGGTCGACGACGTGACCAACCTGTTCCGCACCGGCCGAAAGGACGAATCGGCCACGGTCATTCCCGACGAGCTCGTCGACGACGCCGCAATCGTCGGCGACCTCGACCACGTACGCGAGCAGGTCAAGGTGTGGGAGGCCGCGGGCGTCACGATGATGTGCGTCAGCGGTCGCAACGCAGAACAGCTGCGCGAGCTGGCCGGCCTGGTTTAGACACGTCTTGCTAGTTGTCTAGAACACGTTCTAGATTGACTCGATGACCGCTTCGCAGCACACGATCGCCGGCCAGCTGGTCACGATGCCGGTGGAGATCCGCCAGGCAACCCAACACACCGCGATGTTCTCGGTGGACGCAGCTGCCGCGCAGCGGCTGATCGACTACAGCGGCCTGAAGGTCTGCCAGTACCGGCCGGGGCGTGCGGTGGCGATCCTGATGCTGGTGCACTACATCGACGGCGACCTGGGCCAGTACTACGAGTTCGGCACCAGTGTGATGGTCAATCCGGCGGGATCGGATGCGAAGGGTCTTCGTGCCTTGCAGTCGGCGGGCGCCTTCATCCATCGTCTTCCAGTCGATCAGGCGTTCACCCTCGAGGCCGGCCAGAAGATCTGGGGATACCCGAAGGTGATGGCGGACTTCACGATTCGCAACGGCCGCCAGTTCGGCTTCGATCTGAACATCGACGGCCAGTTCGTGCTCGGGATGGAATTCCGTCCGGGTTTACCGATCCGGTTGACGCCGCGTACGCAGGAGCAACGCAGCTATTCGCACCGCGACGGGGTAACCCTGGAAACGCAGTTCGAGATGACGCTGGGCGGAGTGCGAAACCGCCCGGGCGGTGTGCGGATGCGGCTCGGGGAGCATCCGTATGCGAAGGAGCTCGCACTGCTCGGCTTGCCTAAGCGGGCGATGCTGTCCACTTCGGCTGAAACCGTGCAGATGACCTTCGGCGATGCGCTGCCGGTCTTCTGACGCCGGCGTGTCACTGCGGCAGTTGAGGCCCGATCTTGCGGGCGAGATCGACTGCGGCGTTGTCGGCATCGGCGCCGAGCAGCTTCAGGACCGCGACCTGCACGGTATTCGAGCGGCCGCCGGCCGCGAACTCGACCATGCCGTTGGCGAGGATTTGCATGCCGTCCGGGCCCGGCGTGCCGGCCTCGGGGAAGCCGTGGTCCGGCGGCGCAAGGGTGCCGTCCGCCGCGGTACCGGGATTGCCGCGACGCGTCGTCTACATTTCCTTATCAACCGATGGAGGCAGGCATGACCCTTACCAGACCGGACGTTGATCTGACCGACGGCGAGTTCTACGCCGGCGACTCCCATTCCGTCTACCGGTGGATGCGCGAGAACGAGCCGGTGTTCCGCGATCGCAACGGCCTTGCCGCCGCCGCCACCTACGCGGCCGTGATCGAGGCCGAGCGCAATCCCGAGCTGTTCTCCAATGCGGGTGGCATCCGGCCGGACCAGCCGGGCGTCGAGATGATGATCGAGATGGACGATCCGCAGCACCTGCTGCGGCGCAAGCTGGTCAACTCCGGCTTCACCCGCAAACGAGTAAAAGATCTTGAGGGTGCGATTATTTCGCTCTGCGACACACTGATCGACGCCGTGTGCGAGCGCGGCGAGTGCGACTTTGTGTGGGACATCGCCGCCCCGCTTCCGATGGCGGTCATCGGCGACATGCTCGGCGTGCGTCCCGAAGAGCGCGAGATGTTCCTGCACTGGTCCGACGACCTGGTGGGGGCCTTGAGCAGCACCGCCGACCCCGAGAAGTTCCAGGTCACGATGGATGCCTTCGCGGCCTACAGCGAGTACATGACCGGGATGATCGCGGAGCGTAAGACCGATCCCACCGACGACCTCGTCAGCGTCCTCGTGCACGCGGAGGTCGAGGGGGAGAAGCTCGAGGACCACCAGATCGTCACCGAGGTGCTGCTGCTGCTGATCGGCGGCGACGAGACGACGCGCCACACCCTGTCCGGAGGAACCAGGCAGCTGTTGCGCCACCCGAAGCAGCACCAGCGACTGATCACGGACCTGGACCTGCTGCCCAACGCGATCGAAGAGATGCTGCGCTGGACCGCGCCGGTGAAGAACATGGCCCGCACCATCACCGCCGACACCGAATTCCACGGCACCCGGCTTTCGCAAGGCGAGAAGATGATCCTGCTGTTCGAGTCGGCCAACTTCGACGAGACGGTGTTCGATGAGCCGGAGCGGTTCGACATCACCCGCTATCCGAACAACCACCTCGCATTCGGCTTCGGCACCCACTTCTGTCTCGGTAATCAGCTTGCCCGCCTTGAGATCTCGCTGATGCAGGAGCGACTGCTCAAACGGTTGCCGGACATGTCGCTGGCCTCCGACGCCCCGCTGCCGCTGCGCCCGGCCAACTTCGTCAGCGGCCTGGAACAGATGCCGGTGACGTTCACCCCCACCAAACCACTCAACATCTAGCGCGGCGCCCCCTCACCTCTTGCCGCGGCAGGCCGACAGTCTGCGCACGCGGGCGGACTCGCGAGGTTGCGGATCAGCGGTCGACGAACACCACGTTGTCCCGCACCGCATTTCGCGGCACCCGCAGATCGTTGGCCGCGAACGACGGGTCGGGGTAGCCGATCGCCAGCCCGGTAAGTATTCGCAAGTCCTCGCTGATGTTCAGTTGCTCCCGCACGACGTCGGGATAGCCCGCGATCGACACCTGTACGCACGTTCCGAGGCCCCGGGCCGTCAGCGCGAGCAGGAAGGTCTGCAGGAACATTCCCACACCGATCGCGTCGACATAGTCGAGATCGCGGTGCATGCAGACGATTCCGGCGAGCGGCGCGCGAAAGAACTCCCAGTTGCGCAGCACGGCGATGCGGCGGGCGTCGGCGTCGTGACGGGCAATCCCCATCGATCCGTACACCAGCGCACCGAGGTCGCGACGCATGTGCGCGAACGACTCCGGCAGCACCGGCACGCTCGGCGATTCGACCGCTGCCACTTCGAGAAGCGCCTCGACGAGCCGGTTCCGGCCCCGACCGGACGCCAGCACCAGATGCCACGGCTGAATGTTCGAATTCGACGGTGCCCGCATCGCGAGCGTCAGCGCCTCCTCGACGAGGTACTGCGGCACGGGCTCATCGCGCAGGAACATGCGCGTCGAATGCCGTTCGCCGATCGCGTCTTCCAGGTCATACATACGTCGAGTGTGAATCCACTGCGGATGGACGGTCAAAATTTCGCAGAGGTTTCACACTCGGCGTCGCCAGCCATCACTTCATCGTGAAGTTGGGGGCGCGCTTCTCCTTGAAGGCCCGCGGGCCCTCCTTGGCGTCGTCGGAGAGGAAGACCTTGATACCGATCTGGGTGTCGATCTTGAAGGCGTCGTTCTCGTGCATGCCTTCGGTCTCGTGGATGGTCTTCAGGATCGCCTGCACCGCGAGCGGCCCGTTCTTGTTGATCACCTCGGCGATCTCGAGCGCCTTGTCCAGCGCGGTGCCGTCGGGCACGACGTGTCCGACCAGCCCCATCTCCTTGGCCTCGGCGGCGGTGATGTGCCGGCCGGTCAGCAGCAGGTCGCACGCGACGGTATAGGGAATCTGCCGGACCAATCGCACCGCCGAGCCGCCCATCGGGTACAGGCTCCACTTGGCCTCCGAGATTCCGAACTTCGCGCTTTCGCCGGCGATGCGGATGTCGGTGCCCTGCAGGATCTCGGTACCGCCGGCGATCGCGGGTCCTTCCACGGCCGCGATCAACGGCTTGGTGAGCCGCCGCCCCTTCAATAGGGCGTCGATTCGTGACGGGTCGTAGCTACCGTCGGCGAACGAGTCACCCGGCGGCTTGGCCGTCGCGGCCTTGAGGTCCATCCCGGCGCAGAAGTACCCGCCTGCGCCGGTCAGGATGCAGGACCTGATCTCGGGATCGCTGTCGACGCGGTCCCAGGCCTCGACCATGATCGAGAGCATCTCGGTGGAAAGCGCGTTGCGCGCCTCGGGGCGGTTCAGCGTCAAGATCAGAGTATGTCCGCGCTGCTCAATAAGGGCGTCGGGGCCTTTTTCGGGATTTTCACCGTCGCTCACGAAACCGTCCGCCTTCCTGCATCGATGCCACAGACTTGTCACGAAATGTAACACGTTCTAGTTTGGTGCCGTGGCCCTGAACATCGCAGACCTCGCCGAGCACGCCATCGACGCCGTGCCAGACCGTGTCGCCCTGATCTGCGGCGACGACCAGCTGACGTATGCACAGCTGGAGGAGAAGGCCAACCGGCTCGCGCACTACCTGGTCGACCAGGGCGTGAAGAAGGACGACAAGGTCGGCCTGTACTGCCGCAACCGCATCGAGATCGTCATCGCGATGCTCGGCATCGTGAAGGCGGGCGCCATCCTGGTGAACGTCAACTTCCGCTACGTCGAGGGCGAGCTGAAGTACCTGTTCGAGAACTCGGACATGGTCGCGCTGGTGCACGAACGCCGGTATGCCGACCGGGTCGCCAATGTGCTCCCCGAGACGCCGAACGTCAAGACGATCCTGTCGGTCGAAGACGGCAGCGACGACGACTACCGGCGTTACGGCGGCGTCGAGTTCTACTCGGCGCTAGAGCAGGCCTCACCCGTGCGCGACTTCGGCGAACGCAGCGCCGACGACATCTACCTGCTCTACACCGGCGGCACCACCGGTTTTCCCAAGGGCGTGATGTGGCGTCACGAGGACATCTACCGAGTGTTGTTCGGCGGCACCGACTTTGCCACCGGAGAGTTCGTCGAAGACGAGTACGATCTGGCCAGGGCGGCCGCGGAGAACCCGCCGATGATCCGCTACCCGATCCCGCCGATGATTCACGGCGCGACGCAGTCGGCGACCTGGATGTCGGTGTTCTCCGGCCAAACGACAGTGCTGGCACCAGAATTCGACGCCGACGAAGTGTGGCAGACGATCGAGAAGCACAAGGTCAACCTGCTGTTCTTCACCGGCGACGCGATGGCCCGCCCACTGCTCGACGCGTTGACCAAGTTGCACGACGCGGGCCACGAGCCCGACCTGTCCAGTCTGTTCCTGTTGGCGAGCACGGCCGCGTTGTTCTCGACCAGCATCAAGGAGAAGTTCCTGGAACTGCTGCCCAACCGGGTCATCACCGACTCGATCGGATCCTCCGAAACGGGCTTCGGTGGCACCAGCATCGTCGCCAAAGGCGAGTCGCACACCGGCGGGCCGCGCGTCACGATCGATCACCGCACCGTCGTCCTCGACGAGGACGGCAACGAGGTCAAGCCCGGTTCGGGAGTGCGCGGGCTGATCGCCAAGAAGGGCAACATCCCGGTCGGCTACTACAAAGACGAGAAAAAGACCGCCGAGACCTTCAAGATGTTCAACGGTGTGCGCTATGCGATTCCCGGTGACTTCGCCGAGGTCGAGGCGGACGGCACCGTGACGATGCTCGGGCGCGGCTCGCAGTCGATCAACAGCGGTGGCGAGAAGATCTACCCGGAGGAAGTGGAGGCCGCGCTCAAGGGCCACCCCGACGTGTTCGACGCACTGGTCGTCGGTGTCCCGGATGAGCGGTACGGCAACTGCGTCGCCGCCGTCGTGCACCGCCGCCCCGGGACGAACCCGACGCTGACCGAACTCGACACGTTCGTGCGCCACGAGATCGCCGGTTACAAAGTGCCGCGCAAGGTTTGGTGGGTGGACGAGATACACCGAACTCCTGCGGGCAAGCCCGACTACCGCTGGGCCAAGGACACCACCGAGGAACGCCCGGCCGACGATGCGCACGTCAACCACGTGGGAACAGCGTCCTGATGCGGCGAGCGAAGCGACGGGGGATGTAGATGCATACCGAGTTGTGTGACCGCTTCGGGATCACCTATCCGATCTTCGTCTTCACGCCGTCGGAGAAGGTGGCGGCGGCGGTCAGCAAGGCCGGCGGGCTCGGGGTGCTCGGCTGCGTCCGGTTCAACGACCCCGACGATCTCGAGGGCGTCCTTACCTGGATGGACGAGAATACCGACGGCAAGCCCTATGGGGTCGACGTCGTCATGCCCGCCAAGATCCCGACAGAGGGCACGTCCGCAGACATCGACAAGCTGATCCCGCAGGCGCATCGCGAGTTCGTCGACAAGACGCTCGCCGACCTCGGGGTGCCGCCCCTGCCCGACGACGAGGAGCGCTCCGCGGGCGTACTCGGCTGGCTGCATTCGGTGGCCCGGTCACACGTCGAGGTGGCGCTCAAGCATCCGATCAAGTTGATCGCCAACGCGCTCGGCTCGCCGCCGAAGGACGTCATCGACCAGGTGCACCAGGCGGGTGTTCCGATCGCCGCGCTGGCCGGCAGTGCCAAGCACGCGCAGCGTCACGTCGACAACGGCGTCGACATCGTTGTCGCACAAGGCCATGAGGCCGGCGGCCACACCGGCGAGATCGGCTCGATGGTGCTGTGGCCGGAAATCGTTGACTCCCTTGACGGTCGGGCTCCCGTGCTCGCGGCCGGCGGCATCGGAACGGGCAGGCAGGTGGCTGCCGCGCTCGCGCTCGGCGCGTCGGGCGTCTGGATGGGGTCGGCCTTCCTCACCTCGACCGAGTACGACCTCGGGCATCGTCGGGAGTCGGGCGTTTCGACCATTCAGGAAGCATTGCTGGGCGCGACGTCGGCCGACACCGTCCGCCGGCGCATCTACACCGGCAAGCCGGCGCGGCTGCTCAAGACCCGGTGGACGGACGCCTGGGACGCCCCCGAAGCGCCGGAGCCGCTGCCGATGCCGTTGCAGAACATCCTGGTCAGCCAAGCGCATCAGCGGATGAACGAGTCGACCGATCCGTCGGCGGTGGCCATGCCCGTCGGCCAGATCGTCGGCAGGATGAACGAGATCCGTCCGGTCGCCGAGATCATCGCCGAACTGGTCACAGGTTTCGAGGAGGCAACCAGGCGCCTCGACGACATCCGCAGAAGGTAGCCGACAAGCCTGCGGCTCCGTATGATTCGCTCATCCGGAGAGGGTGTGATGTCGACGTTCGCGCTGGTGCACACGGTATGCATAGACGACCGCATCGTCAGGCCCGAGTGGTCGCGGCGCATCGCGCGAGACTGGTTGACTGCTGACCTGATCGAATTGCCGGGCAGTGACGCGCCGTTTCTGTCCCGCCCGGCCGCGCTCGCCGAAGTGCTGGACGCGCTCGGATGACCATCGACGTCTGGATGCAGCACCCCACTGTCCGTTTTCTCAATCACGACATGCTGTCGTCGCTGCGCCGCTGGACCGGCGGCGCGATGCCGGACGAGGAAGCCGACGTCCCCATCGAGGCGACGGTGGCGTCGATGGACGCGGCGGGCGTGGATGTCGGCTTGCTGTCGGCGTGGCGCGGCCCTCATGGCCTCGACCTGGTGTCCAACGACGAGGTCGCCGCTTGGGTTGCGCGCTACCCCAATAGATTTGCTGCGCTCGCGACGGTGGATCTGGATGCTCCGATGGCCGCGGTACGTGAGCTACGCCGACGGGTCCGCGAGGAGGGGTTCGTCGGCCTGCGGGTGGTGCCGTGGTTGTGGGGCCTGCCCCCCACCGACCGCCGCTACTATCCCCTGTTCGCCGAGTGCGTGGAGCTGGGCGTGCCGTTCTGCACGCAGGTCGGCCACACCGGGCCGATGCGCCCCTCCGAAACGGGCAGACCCATCCCGTACATCGACGAGGTCGCACTCGACTTCCCCGAACTGTCGATCGTCTGCGGTCATGTCGGATACCCGTGGACGGAGGAGATGGTGGCGGTCGCGCGCAAGCACCCCAACGTTTACATCGACACCTCCGCTTATACGACGAAGCGGTTGCCCGACGAGCTGATCCGATTCATGCGCACCGGTACCGGAGCGCGAAAGGTGTTATTCGGCACCAACTATCCGATGATCGGACATCAGCACGCACTCGTTGGCCTCGATGAACTCGGCCTGCCCGACGAAGCCGTGCAGAACTATCTGCACGGCAACGCCGAACGGGTCTTCAAACTCTAAAACCGTGTCCGATATGTTCACGACACAGCTCGTTCGGTCGGTATAGCAAGCGGGTATGGACATTCAACTGACATCGACCGTCGTCGAAATCGCCACCAAATCGCAAGCAGTAAACGTTTCTCGGACCCGCGGACTGACGAACACGGTGGTGTCGGGGCTGGCGACGACGATGCGGCCCGACATTTCGACTAGTTCACGCAGGTGCGGCGGCGGGGAAGTCGCGGTAGCCCACCACATCGACGTTACCGTCGAACAGGCCACACGGGGTCGGCGCAGTCCGTCCCCTCGGCCGCGAGCCGGCGCTTGATGACCTTGAACGACTCGGTGCGCGGCAGGTCTGCGGCGACCCGCACGAAAGCGGGCCACTGCTTGGGGCCGAGGTCTGGCTGACCGGCCAGGAACCCGCGGAACGCGTCGACGTCGAATGTGCTGCCATCGGCCAACATCAGCGCCGCCATGATCTGATCGCCGACGTCCGGTGCCGGTATTCCGTACACCGCCACCTCGATGACGTCCGGATGCCGCAGCAAGACGCGTTCGATCGGTGCGGCGCCGAGGTTCTCGCCGTCGACACGCATCCAGTCGCCCAACCGCCCGGCGAAGTACACGTAGCCGTTCTCGTCCCGGTACCCGAGGTCACCGCTGTGGTACATCCCGCCGCGCATCCGCTCGGCATCGGCGTCGGGGTCGTTGTAGTAGCCCTCGAAGCGGCCGGGGCCCGAGATGTTCACGATTTCACCCGTCACCCCGGGCGGGCACGGCTCGCCGGTGTCGGCGTCGACGATCTCGGTCCCCTCGGGCAGCGGGCCCAGCGCCCCGGGCGGGGTGTCGGGCGTCCGCCCGATCGCGACACCGCCTTCTGTGGAACCGAACCCGTCGACGACCAGGGTGCCGAACCGCTGTGCGAACCGCTCGACGTCGGCGGGTGCGCCCTCATTCCCGTAGACGGCCCGCAACGGGTTGTCGGCATCGTCGGGGCGTTCAGGCGTGGCCAGTACATAGGACAGGGGCTTGCCGACATAGTTCGCGTAGGTCGCCCCGTAGCGCCGGATGTCGGGAAGAAACTGCGACGCAGAGAATTTGCGCCGCAACACAAGCGAGCCGCGGCACGCCAGCGACACCGCCCAGCCGACGAGCACCGCGTTCGAATGGAACAGGGGCATCGACACATAGCAGACGTCGTCGGGTCCCAGTCCGAACCGTTCGGTCATCATCACGCCGGCGATTGCGACCTTGCCGTGGCTGCAGATGACCGCCTTCGGGTCACCGCTGGTGCCCGACGTGTAGATCAGCATGAACGTGTCGGCAGGGTCGGCCGCCCGTGCGGTCACCGGTGTGTTTCGGTGCGCTGCGACCTCCGCTGCCCATTGCGGCGAGTCGACGTCGACGTGGTCGATGTCGCCGACGACAGCCGCCGAGCCCGAATCGGCAAGGACGAGCCGGCAATCCGCATGCTCGATATCGCGCTTCAGTGCCGTGCCGCGTCGGATGGGGTTGAGCCCCACGGGCACGATCCCGGTCAGGCCCGCGGCGACGAGCAGCGAGGAGAAGAACGGCGTGTTTCCCAGCAGCACTCCCACGTGCGGGGGCTTGTCGGGGTCCATCCGCGCGCGCAGTGCCGCGGCGATCGCGACGCCCTGCGCAATGTGGTCATGCCAGGAGACGAACGAGTCCTCGAAATGCACGCCGCGATCATCGACGTCGATCAGCGACGTGATCAGCGAGGTGACGGTGGGAAGCTCGCTTCCGGTCGCTGGATTCAATTGCTCCTCACGCCGCTGCATTCAAGCCGGTGTGTCGGCCAGTTCCCGGCCGATGTGCAGCAGCGCCCCGGTCGCACCGCCGACCGCGAACTCGGTCTGCTTGGCGGTAAGGAAGTAGCGGTGCACGGGGTGGTCGGTGTCGATGCCGACGCCGCCGTGCACGTGCACTGTGGTGTGCGCGACGCGGTGCCCCGCTTCTGCAGCCCAGAACGCCGCCGTGTTCACGTCGATGTCGGCGGCAAGGTCCTCGGACAATCGCCACGCCGCCTGGGTGAGGGTCAAGCGCAGGCCCTTGACGTCGATGTAGCCGTCGGCGAGCCGTGCCGAGACCGCCTGGAAGCTGCCGATCGGCCGGTCGAACTGTTCGCGCTCGCGCGCGTATTCGGCGGTGAGCTCTAATGCCCGCTCGAGGACGCCGAGCTGAAAAGCAGTGCGCCCCAACGTAGCGTGTGTCGCCAGCCACGATACGACGTCGGTGCCTCCGAGCACCCGGTCGGCCCCGAGCTCGACACCATGCAACTCGAGGTGCCCGACGCTGCCGTGGCCGGTGGTGGCCAACGAACTCACCGTCACACCTGCGTCGTCCCTTGCCACGACGAAAACCGTAGTACCCGAATCGGTTTCGGCGGGCACCAGGAACGCGTCGGCGATCGGGCCGTAGAACACCTGCGTGCGGGTGCCGGTGAGCCGGTAGGCGTCGCCGGTAGGCGTCGCCTGGACGGGGCCCTCGCCCATATCGCCGTCGAGGGCGACGGCCACGATCTTGTCACCGTTGACCGCTGGCAGGCCCCAAGCCCGCTGTAGGTCTTCGCCGGCGAACTTCGCGAGGGCGCCCGCTGCGAGCACGGCCGACTCGAGATAGGGCACCGCGGCCATCTGCCTGCCGAGCGCTACCAGCACCGCAACCTGCTCCAGCACGCCGAAACCACCGCCGCCCAGCGTTTCCGGCGCAGTTGCGGACAGTATGTCGGCGTCCTTGAGCTTCGCCCACAGGTCGCTGTCGAAGCGTTCGTCCAGCCCGTCGAGGTGACGCTGGCGTTCCGGCGTGCACACCGATTCGGTGATCGTTCGCACCAGGCCGCCGAGATCGTCGGCGGCTTCGGTCGTGACGAAATCCATGGCTTAAGTCTCCGTCTCTACCGGTTGACCCGGGGCAGCCCGAGTGCGACCATTCCGATGATGTCGCGCTGAATCTCGTTGGTGCCGCCGCCGAAGGTCAGGATCAGGCAGGAGCGGTGCATCCGCTCGATCCGGCCGCGCAGCAGGGCGCCGGGGGAGTTGGTCCGCACCGTCGCCGCGGTGCCGAGGACCTCCATCAGCAGCCGGTAGGCCTCGGTCGCCAGTTCGGTGCCGTACACCTTCGCCGCCGAGGCATCGGCGGGCGAGGGTGCGGCGTCCTCGGTGGAGGCGAGTTCCCAGTTGATCAGCTTGAGCACCTCGGCCTTCGCGTGCACCCGGGCGAGGTTGAGCTGCACCCACTCCGAGTCGATCAGTCGGTTGCCGTGCACGTCCTTGGTGTTCTGCGCCCATTCGCGAACACCGTTGAGCGCGGCGAAGATCGGCTGGGCGGAGACCAGCGCGACACGTTCGTGATTGAGCTGGTTGGTGACCAGCTTCCAGCCGGCGTTCTCCTCGCCGACGAGGTTGGCGGCCGGTACCCGGACGTCCTGGTAGTAGGTGGCGCTGGTGTCCACGCCGGCCATCGTGTGCACAGGCGTCCACGAGAAGCCTTCGGCAGTGGTCGGCACGATGAGCATCGAGATGCCCCGGTGCTTCTTGGCTTCCTGATTGGTCCGTACCGCCAGCCACACGTAGTCCGCGTATGCGATCAGGCTGGTCCACATCTTCTGCCCGTTGATGACATAGTCATCGCCGTCGCGGACCGCAGTGGTGCGCAGGGCGGCCAGATCGGTGCCCGCGCCCGGCTCCGAGTAGCCGATCGAGAAGTGAAGGTCGCCGGAGGCGATCCGAGGCAGGAAGAACTTCTTCTGCTCGTCGGTGCCGAACGCCATGATCGTCGGCGCGACGCTGTTGATGGTCAGGAAGGGCACGGGGACGTTGGCGAGCGACGCCTCGTCGTTGAAGATCAGGCTGTCCATCGGCGAGCGCGCCTGACCGCCGAACTCCGTCGGCCAGGACAGCGTGAGCCAGCCGTCCTTGCCCATCTGCGAGACCGTCTCGCGGTAGATGTTGCCTCGGCCCATCTCCCCGTCGTTGGATGCGAGCGCCTCGGCGCGCTCGGGGGTCATGAGCTTGGCGAAGTAGGCGCGCAGCTCGCGGCGCAACTCCTCTTGTTCCGGGGTGTAGCCGATCCGCATCGCCTCGTCCTTAACGTCTTGAACACCGGGAAGCAGACCCAATCTGCCACCCCGGTTGTAACACGTTCTAGTCTTGGGGTCCAGCGACGGTTCCCGCTGGTAGCTTCTCGACCTGATCGTATTGTTGGGACTGCCCGGGGAACAGCCCGCCGGAGCTGACTGCTAGGAGGTTGTCGTGCGCGTTGAAGTCGATCGCGATCGGTGTGAAGGCAACGCCGTCTGCGTGGGAATCGCACCTGACCTATTCGATCTCGACGACGAGGACTACGCCGTGGTGAAGCAGGACCCGGTGGCTGCCGACCAGGAGGAGCTGGCCGAGCAGTCGATTGCCGAGTGCCCGCGCGCGGCGCTGCTTCGTAAGGACTAGAGGTATTCATAAGTGAGCGCACAACAGGACGTTTCGACCGACCTCTCCGGCCGCGTCGCGGTGGTCACCGGAGCGGCGGCGGGCCTCGGCCGGGCCGAGGCGATCGGTCTCGCCCGCTCGGGCGCCACGGTCGTGGTCAACGACATGGCCGCGGCGTTGGACAAATCGGACGTCTTCGACGAGATCGTCGCGGCCGGGTCGAAAGCCGTCGCGGTCTCCGGTGACATCAGCCAGCGCAGCACCGCCGACGAACTCGTCGCCACCGCAGACGGCCTCGGCGGCCTGCACATCGTCGTCAACAACGCGGGCATCACCCGCGACAAGATGCTGTTCAACATGTCCGACGAGGACTGGGACGCCGTCATCGCCGTGCACCTGCGGGGACACTTCCTACTGACCCGCAACGCGGCGACCTACTGGCGCGCCAAGGCCAAGGACGGCGACGGGTCGGTCTACGGCCGCATCATCAACACGTCGTCGGAAGCCGGTCTGGTCGGACCGGTGGGCCAGGCCAACTACGGTGCGGCGAAAGCCGGCATCACCGCTCTCACCCTGACGGCTGCCCGCGCCCTCGAACGCTATGGCGTGCGGGCGAACGCGATCTGCCCGCGGGCCAGGACCGCCATGACGGCCGACGTCTTCGGTGAGGCACCGAAACTCGACGAGGGTGAGGTCGACAGCCTTTCGCCCGAGCACGTCGTCTCTCTCGTCCGGTTCCTCGCGTCACCGGCCTCCGACCGGGTCAGCGGCCAGGTCTTCATCGTGTACGGACCGACGGTGACGCTGGTGGCAGCCCCGACCGTCGAGCAGCGATTCACGGCCGACGGCGACGCGTGGGTCCCCGCCGAACTCAGCGGCACACTGCGCGACTTCTTTGCTGGCCGTGACCTCGAGCGCGGATTCTCGGCGACCGGCCTGATGGGAAATTCCTAGGAGTCTCCTGGATGACCCGGTGCTGTAGGCGATTAGAACACGTTCCAGAATGACGTCGGCCAGGTCGGCCGGTTCAGTGTCGATCCTGTTGGCCTGTGTTTTCGTCGCACTGGCGGCTGCCGGCGGCTGGTACTACTGGAGCGGCGTCGAGATCCAGGGTGAAAAGTATGCGCGCACCGTTCTGGTGGAGAAGGCCAGCGATCAGATCCCGAAGGTGTTCGGCTATGACTACCAGACGGTCGAGCGGAGCCTCAACGACATCTACCCCTTGCTGACACCGAGTTACCGCCAGGAGTTCAAGGACCGCGCGAACAAGGACATCATCCCGCAGGCGCGCGAGCGTCAGCTGGTCAGCCAGGCTAACACCGTGGGAGTGGGCGTGCTTGCCGCACAACGTGATTCAGGCTCAGTAGTGGTGTACCTCAACCGCACCGTGACCGACAAGTCCAAGCAGCTCGTGTATGACGGAGTCGGCTGAAGGTGGATTACGCCAAGGTCGACGGCCAATGGCTGATCAACTACATCACCCCGATCTGACGTCGTCACCCGTCCGGGTCGAGGCGAGCGCGTCGAGGAAGGACCGCGCCCAGCGGTCGACATCGTGGGCGAGCACCTGTCGGCGCAGCGCGCGCATCCGCCGCCTGCCTTCCTCCGGAGTCTGATTCAGCGCGTCCTCGATCGCATCCTTGACACCGTCGAGGTGGTGTGGATTGGCCAGGTAAGCCTGCCGGAGTTCGGCTGCGGCGCCGGTGAATTCGCTCAGCACGAGGGCACCACCGAGATCGCTGCGGCAGGCCACGTACTCCTTGGCCACCAGGTTCATGCCATCGCGCAGCGGGGTCACCAGCATGACGTCGGCCGCCACGAAGAAGGCGATCAGCTCGTCGCGCGGCACCGGCCGGTGAATGTAGTGCACGATCGGGTGGCCGACTTCGCCGTACTCCCCGTTGATGTGGCCGACCTGCCGTTCGATGTCCTCGCGCATCTCTATGTAGCTCTCGACGCGCTCCCGGCTGGGCGTCGCCAGCTGCACGAGTACGGTGTCGTCGAGCTTCACGCGGCCCTCGGCGAGCAGCTCCGAAAAAGCGTTAAGCCGAACGTCGATGCCCTTGGTGTAGTCGAGTCGGTCGACGCCGAGCAGCACCTTGCGCGGATTGCCCAGCTCGTTGCGGAGCTCGCGCGCACGCTGGCGCACACTCCGGTCACGCGCCTTGGTATCGAGCGTTTGTGAGTCGATCGAGATGGGGAACGCGCCCACTTTGACTGTGCGGAAGCCGACCTGCACCTCGCCGAACCGGGACCGGACGCCGACCGATGCCCGAGATGTGTTGGCGCCCACCAGGCGTCGGGAGAGGATCAGGAAATTCTGTGCGCCGCCGGGCAGGTGGAAGCCGACCAGATCCGCCCCCAGCAGGCCTTCGATGATCTCGGTGCGCCAGGGCATCTGCATGAACAGCTCCACCGGCGGGAACGGGATGTGCAAAAAGAATCCGATGGTGAGGTCGGGGCGCAGCATCCGCAGCATCTTCGGCACCAGCTGTAGCTGATAATCCTGTATCCACACCGTGGCGCCTTCGGCGGCGGCGCCTGAGGTGGCTTCGGCGAAGCGCCGGTTCACCTCGACGTAGCGGTCCCACCATTCGCGGTGATAGATCGGCTTGACGATGACGTCGTGGTACAGCGGCCACAACGTGCCGTTGGAGAAGCCCTCGTAGTACATGGCGACGTCTTCGGCCGACAATCGCACCGGGTACAGCCGCAGATCGTCTTCGACGATGGGCTCTTCGTCGCTGTCCGGAACCCCCGGCCAGCCGATCCACGCGCCCTTACGGCGGCGCAGCAACGGCTCGAGTGCCGTGACCAGCCCCCCTGGGCTGCGCTTCCACGTCGTCGAGCCGTCGGGCAACCGTTCCATGTCGATCGGCAGCCGATTGGCCACCACGACGAAGTCGGAGTTGCCGGCACCGGCAGAGGATGAGTCCTGCTCGCCCCCCCGACTCACTTACGCCTCTTGCTTCGCCGGTCCAATGCCGAGCATCGACAGGAAAACCCGGCACTCGTCCGCGTCGGTGGCATAGGCGGCAACGACGCGCCGCGCCTGGCGGGCGGTGCTGTCGGCCAGCGGTTCGACGTCGCCGAGTTCGGCGGGATCAGATTTTGAAGCCATCACACCACCATATATGCGGCGGGCCCGTCCGCATGGGTCCCGCTGGATGCTTAGCCGAAAGAGCCTTCAGATCCGGTGACCGTCGGACTGCTGCCGACCGAGGAGTGCGGCTGCGCCGCGGGCCCCTCGGAGGCCGCCTCCTCGGCGAGGCCGATGCACTGACCGGAGTTGTGGCCGGTGCACGGTATCGCCCCGCCACCACCGGGAATGCCCACTGCGGTCAGGTCGTTGTTGCCAGCGATTGCCTGGTATGGCTCGCCGGCGTTCGGCACCAGATGCGGAACGCACATCGACGTGTAGAGGTCGTTTTCCTCGCCACCCGGGCACTGGGCCAGCGGGGTGGCCGCAGGCGCAGGTGTCGCGACGATGGCGACTGCAGGCGCTGCCGCGACCGCGACGGCGAATCCACCCGCGATGATCAGTCGTCGTGCTGGGAACTTCATGGTCGCCATCGTCACGCTCTCTGTCGTTCTGCTGAAAGGCATCGGTGGGGCGATTGTATGGAAGCTGGACGACATCTGCATGCGTTCGCAACGTTTCCTGTCAATATCGATTGTCGATTCGCGCAGGCCAAGTCGGACTGAGGCGCTGACCGCTCCTCAGTCGATGACGTGAATGCCTACGGGCTCGAGCTGACCTCCGAATGCGGCACCGCGATCGGACCTGCGGCGTTCTCGTCCTCGGACAGGCCGATGCACTCGCCGGAATTGTGGCCGGTGCATGGAATGCCGCCGACTTCGGGTAGGCCGCCGACCGGAGAGGTGCTGGAGAATTCCGGCGAATTGGGCACGATGTCGGGCACGCAGAGGTTGGTGAACTGGTCTTCGGTTTCGCCGCCTGCGCAAGCGGTGATCGACGGTGCCGAACCGCCTGTCGTCGGAACGGCGAACAGTGCGACAGCCGGCGTGGCAGCAATCGCGGCAGCGAATCCCCCCGCAAGGATCAGTCGTCGAGTTGGAAGGTGGAAGATCGCCATCGTCACGCTTTCTCTAGTTTGCTAGCCATGTCGTCCGGGAAGCGCACCCATGCTGTCAGAGGCCTGACCGCGATTCGCCGGCTCCGTGCCGATGCCTGGTCGGAAAGGTGTAGCAGGACTGGGCATCTGCTAGGGCCAGCGTACCCTCGGTGACCACGAAACACCGGCTGATCACCGTCGAATCGGGTGTATGCGCGGTATAGCTGTGAGGTGTCTGCCAGGTTGCTGTGGCGGCGCTGGACGGTTGCCCGCAGCGCGGGAGCCGCGTGTCGGCGATCCCGCCGGGCGCGGGTACCGGCCGGAGAAGTAGTGTGCATTACATCTGACGCGTCGAACGTAACGAGGTGTGCACCCGTGGCTAGTCCGGATCTGACCAAGGCCGAATCGGTTCCGCAGGAGCCGGCCGAGCAGGTGACCTACGAGACCCTGGACGAGGGTCGAATCGCCCGAATCTGGCTCAATCGGCCCAACGCCCAGAATGCGCAGTCACGAACGCTGCTCGTGCAGCTGGACGAGGCGTTCGGCAGGGCCGAGGCCGACGACACCGTGCGGGTGGTGATCCTGGCCGGGCGCGGAAAGAACTTCTCCGCCGGTCACGACCTCGGGTCGGAGGAGGCGCTCATGGAGCGCAAGCCCGGGCCCGGCCAACACCCCACATTCCGTTCGCACGGGTCGACGAGGAACGGCATCGCAGAGAGGACGTATCTGCAGGAATGGCACTTCTTCTTCGAAAACACCCGCAGATGGCGGGATTTGCGGAAGATCACCATTGCCCAGGTCCAGGGCAATGCCATCTCGGCGGGACTGATGCTGATCTGGGCGTGCGACCTGATCGTCGCCGCCGACGACGCGAAGTTCAGCGACGTCGTCGCGGTCCGGATGGGTATGCCGGGTGTTGAGTATTTCGCACACCCATGGGAATTCGGTGCGCGCAAAGCCAAAGAGCTTCTGCTGACCGGTGATTCGATCGACGCCGACGAGGCATACCGACTCGGCATGGTGTCCAAGGTGTTTCCCCGGGTGGAGTTGGAAGACAAGACGTTGGAGTTCGCCCGTCGTATCGCCGAGCGCCCGACGATGGCCGCCCTGCTGGTCAAGGATTCGGTCAACGCGGCAAGCGATGCCATGGGCTTCACCGAAGCGCTGCGCCACGCGTTCCACATCCACGAGCTCGGCCACGCGCACTGGGCGGCGGCCAACGAGAACCGCTACCCGGTCGGCCTACCGCCGAACGTGCCGGACTGGCGCACGCTGGGAGCCCCGACGCCGGCGCGTCGCGACACGCCTTGACGCCCATGGTTGCATAACGAGAATCTGTTCGGATTTTCCTAAGGGGTAGTGGTGCAGCTCTCGCTGGCGCAGAAGACGGTCCTGGTCACCGGCGGTGGCAGCGGAATCGGCAAAGGTGTGGCGGTTGCGGCCGCCGCGGCGGGCGCGAAGGTGATGATCGTCGGCCGCAATGCCGACCGGCTGGTCGCAGCCGTCGAGGAGATCACGTCGCGGGCCGCAGACGGTGGCTCGGTGCTCTACGAGCCCGCCGATGTGACCAACGAAGATGAGGTGGCCCGGGTCGTCGAGGCGGCCACCGCGTGGACCGGCACACTGCACGGCGTCGTGCACTGCGCAGGAGGCAGCGAGACGATAGGCCCCGTCACGCAGATCGACTCCGAGCTGTGGCGGCGCACCGTCGACCTGAACATCAACGGCACCATGTACGTGCTCAAGCACTCGGCGAGGGAAATGGTCCGCGGCGGCGGCGGTTCCTTCATCGGCATCTCGTCGATCGCGGCTAGCAACACGCATCGGTGGTTCGGCGCGTACGGGGTATCGAAGTCCGGTATCGACCACCTGATGCAGCTGGCGGCCGATGAGCTGGGTGCGTCATGGGTCAGGGTGAACGGTATCCGTCCGGGTCTCATCCGGACCGAACTCGTTGCGCCGGTGCTGGATTCGCCGGAGCTGAGCGCCGACTACGCCTCATGTACGCCGTTGCCCCGTCCGGGCGAAGTTGAGGACATCGCAAGTGCTGCGGTGTTTCTGCTCAGCGATGCGTCGAGTTATGTGACAGGCCAGGTGATCAATGTCGACGGCGGCTTGATGTTGCGTCGAGGCCCGGACTACTCGGCGATGCTCGAGCCGGTCTTCGGCGCCGACGGGTTGCGCGGGGTCGTGTCGACCTAGCGCGCGGCCGGATCCTCGGCGCCGGCCTCCCAGGCCGCCAGCGCGCCGACAGCGGACCAGTCGAGGTCCGCGCCCCCGCGGGCCATGAGGGTCAGGAAGCGGTCGCGCAGCAGGCTGGCCACCGGCATCGGCACCTGCAGTTCTTCGGCGGCCGACAGCACCAGGCGGATGTCCTTCTGCCCGAGCGAGGCGGCGAACCCGGCGGGTTCGAATGTGCCGCCGGCGATCATCGCGCCGTACGTCTTGTAGACAGGGGCGCCGAACAGCGTCGAGGTCAGGATGTCGAGGTACTGCTGTTTGTCCACCCCGGCCTTTCCGACCAGCGCCATCGCCTCGCCGAGCGACTCGATCACCGAGGTGATCAAGAAGTTTCCGCTCAGCTTCACCAGGTTCGCGGTCTTCGGCTCGTCCGACACGACGAACGTGCATTGGCTGATCGCATCGAACGCAGGCGATATCGCCTGCAGCGTCGCAGCCTCGCCCGCGGCGACGACGAACAGCTTGGCGGCCTGCGCCGCCTCCGGCCTGCCGAACACCGGTGCGGCGACGAAGTGCTGTCCGGCTTCGGCGTGCGCCGCGGTCAGTCGTTGGGAGAGCGACACGCTGATGGTCGACGACGAGACGTGAGTTGCATCGCGCCCCAGCGAAGCAAGGATTCCGCCGTCGTCGAGGGTGGCCGCGGCGACCGCGTCGTCATTGGCCAGCATCGTGATGACGACCTCGCCACCGCACGCCTCGGCGATCGAATTCGCCGGCCGCGCCCCCTCGGCGGTCAGCGCGTCGATCTTGGCGCGCGACCGGTTGTAGACCGTGACCTCGTGGCCCGCCTTGACCAGGTTGACCGCCATGGCCGAGCCCATGTTGCCAAGGCCGATGAAGCCGATTCTCATCACCTGAGTATGCCGGTGCCGTGATTTCACATTCGGCGATGGTGCCCGCGGCATACCCTCGTCGATATGTCTTCATCTCCCGACGGCGAGGACCGGGTCCCCATCGAGAACGTCCGCTGCGGTGACCCCATCTACGATGCCGATGGCGGTTGCCAGCACTACAAGGTCCTGGAGACCAGACCCATCGCCGGCGGCGGCGTCGTGATGGAACTGGAATGCCTGCGCGACAATCAATGTCAGGTGATCGAGAAGTCGTATCCGGCCGGATACACGGTCAGCAGATCAACCCGGCGCTTCCTGTAGCGCTTCTCGTCGCGGACCCGTGATGATCTGGCTCGCTCCGTTCATCGTCATTGCTTTGGTCGCCGTGGCGGTCACCGCAAAACTTCTCGCCCGGCGCCGGGCACCCTTAGGCGGCTGGTTCACCGACCTTCCGCGGAGTGCCGGCACACTGTCGGTCATCGGCACGATGTTCGCCGTGATGCTCGCGTTCGTGATCCTGTTCGCGCTGCAGAGTTATCAGCGTGCGCACACCGGCTCGAGCGTCGAGGCGGTCGCGGTCGGCGAAATGGAGGCCGTCGCAGAAGTTTTCGATCCCACCACCAGTGGTCGTCTGCGCGGAGGGCTGGTCTGCTACGCACGCGCCGTCATCAACGACGAGTGGCCTGCGATGCAGAAGGGCCGCTCGAGTGAGTTGGTGGAGTCCTGGATCGGCTCGATGCACCGTGACTTCGCACTGGCCGACCCCAAGGATGCCCGACAGCAGGAGGCGTACTCGGAGTGGTTCGACCAGGCCTCACAGCGCCGCGACGGCCGGCGCGAACGGCTTGCCGAGGCGTCACCGCTGGTGCCTCTGCCGCTGTGGTTCGCGCTGGGCATCGGGGCGTCACTGACCCTCGCGTACATGGTCGCCCAAGCCGACCGCCGCGAGGGCGTCGTCATCCAGGCGATACCGATCGCCTTCGTCAGCGCCCTGGTGACCGCCGGCATGCTGGTGGTCTTCTACCTCGACCACCCGTATTCGGGCGGAACCGGCAGCATCAGGCCGACCGAGATGACCCGCACACTGACGGCCATCAGTCACGACGTCGTCGCGCCGTGCGACGAGCGCGGCAACCCTACCTAGCGGTCGCCTGCGCCGCCTGCGCTTCGGGTGACGCCGGCGTCGTTGCCACCGCAACCTTCTGTGCGACGAAATCAGCGGCCTGGTCGGTCAGACCGTCCGCCGGATAGAGGTTGTGCGCGCCGCTGTCGCCGCCGCCCGGCGAACAGATCGGGTCCTCTGGGATGCAGATATCGGTGGTCTTGCCCGCGTAGAGGTGTCCGACGGTGATCGGTGGTGCAGTGTTCGCAACCATCTGCAGGAAACCACTCGAGGGCTTGCCGAACAGCGCGACCGCGGCGACATGGTCGGCGACGGAGGCCGGCATCGGCCCGGTCAGGCCGGAGGGCATTGCGAAGCCGGCGGGCACCGAGTCGGCGGTCAGATAGCCGGCGACGGCCGCCCCCTGTGAGAAACCGCCCAGGACGATCTTGGTGTTGGGGCACTCGGCGGCGGTGGCTTGCACCTTGGTGCTCGCGTCGATGACACCGTCGGCCGCGGTCTGGAAGTCCAGCGACGCCGGATAGTCGACGGGGTAGACGTCCATGGACTTGTCGCCGAGTCTGGAACGCAACGAGTCCACGAACGCCTGCCCGGTGCCGCCGACGCCAGGCAGCTCGAAGGTGCCGCGCGCGAACACCAGCTCGACGTCAGGGCATGGCGCAGCTGAGGCGACAGGCATCGTCGCGAACGCACCCGACACGGCAGATGCGAGGACTCCGGTGGCAGCGAACACACGACTGACGACGATCAACAAGACCCCACCGCCTCTACAGGATTTTTGCCGCCAAGCGGGGCCACTTCGCACTCCGCCTCCCACCGCTACCCATCATCGCGCGGGGCGGAACGCGCTTCAACCCCTGGCCCACAACGGATGCGCTCTGGCCGATTCACCTGGCCACTGGTCCGTCCGGGTCCCTAGAATGCGGTGATCAACATCGGGCGATCAGAGATGAGGACGACTCGTGGGTATGGCGAAAGTTTCGATCCCGGCTCGACGGCTTTGCCTCGCCGCTGTCATGGCCCTGGCGGTTCTTCTCGCACCGGCGGTGGCGGTGGCGGTGATGCCGGGCGCATTGAACTCCGCTCCGCTGGCGGCGTGCACCGGCGGTGAGGAGGAGGACGTCTACACGACGTCCTGTGTTCCGTTCATGGTGCCCAACTCGCCCGACGACGGTGGATTCAGCACCAACGCGGCCAATCCCGACATCCCGGAGATCGAGGGCGTCCCGTGCACCGGACGCGACAGCGGAGCGTGCATCGGGTTGTCCGAGGAGCAGCAGGACATGGGTCCGCAGCCGGTGCCACGCTCGACCATCAGCTCGAGCCCTTAGCTCGATCGCGGTCGCACGAAGGGTCTCGAGGTCCTGGAGCCGCTGGGCGGCCGGCGATGGCGTGGATCTGATGGTGGGTGACCGCAGGGACGAAGCACTTCGGCCGGCGGCATGTCCGTTTATCCGCAGCTCGTCACACCAGCGCCGATCCGGCGCGAGGCGCCAGCTTATAAGGCAACTCACAGGCTGTCGGAGTTTCGGATCGCCGCCGTGAAGGTATCCCCCCCGAAGGCTCGGAATCGAGTCGCACAACGAAGGGATCGCACTATGGGCGCCGGAGACAAGGCCAGCAACAAGATCGACGACATGGGTGGCAAGGCCAAAGAGGCTGCCGGCAAGGTGACCGGCGACAGGGGCACCGAGAACGAGGGCAAGGTCGACCAGGCCAAGTCGAGTCTGAAGGATGCCGGCGAGAAGGTCAAAGACGCATTCAAGAAGTAGCCAAGGCTTGAACCATTCGGCCCGTCACCGTCAGGTGGCGGGCCGAACCTTTGCCCTAGCCCGTCGCCAGCACCGAGGCCAGGCGAGATTGCAGTAGTGCAGTACCGACATCGTCCCGGTGCGCGGGGGCGACGATTGCGGCCGTGGGCATTCCCTGCGGGATATCGACGTCGACCGGGTTGAACCCGCCGCCAGTGCGGGCACCCAAGCTGGTCCAGGGCATCGGGTTCGCTGTGCTTCGCCGTAAGGCGATGCGGAAGTGGATCAAGCGGCACGGGCACATCTTCGAAATCAACGTTCCCATCTTCAGGCGATCCATCGTGGTTTCCGACCCGGCCCTGGTGAGACGGGTGTGCACGGCAAGCGCCGACCAACTGAGCAACGTGGTGCCGAATCTCGGCAATTGGTTCGGGCCCGGGTCACTGTTCGGGCTAGACGGCCGCCGGCATCGCGATCGACGCCGGCTGCTCGCACCGGCGTTTCACGGCCAGAGCCTCAAGAACTACGAGAAGATCATCGAGGACGAGACGCTGCGTGAAAGCGCCAACTGGCCTGAGAACAGGGAATTCCGGATTCTCGAGCCGATGAACCGGATCACCCTGAACGTGATTCTGCGGGCCGTCTTCGGTGCCGATGGCGCCGAACTCAGCGAATTGCGCGAGATCATCCCGCCTTACATGAGACTCGGACAGCTCATGGCGTTTGCACCTGCGCCGCCGTGCCGGACCGGAGCCCGCAGCCCCTGGGGCAGGCTCGACGAGTTACGGCGGGCATTCGACCGGATAGCCGACACGCTGATCGAGAGAGCCGGCGCCGATCCGGCTCTGCACGAGCGGCCCGACATCCTGGCATTTCTGCTGCGTACCCGGCGTGACGACGGAACCGGGATACCGCGGCAAGACATCCACGACGAACTGCTGACCCTCGTCTGTGCGGGCCACGAAACCACCGCGTCCGCACTGGCCTGGACGTTCGAGCGATTGCGGCGTCACCCACGAGTGCTTGGCGAACTGGTCGACGAGGTCGACGGAGGAGGCGGCGAACTCCGTCGAGCCACGATTGCGGAATCCCTGCGGGCCCGCACCGTGATCGACGTGTTCGGCCGCAGGGTCAGTGCCTCGAATTTCGACCTCGATGAATGGCGCATCGAGGGTGGTCGCACGGTGCTGGTGCGCATCGCCGATGTTCACGAGAATCCGGAAATTTATTCGTGCCCGGAACAATTCGATCCCCATCGATTTCGCGGCATCAAGCCGGCCGCACCGGAGTGGCTGCCTTTTGGCGGCGGGATACGGCGATGCATCGGTGCCGAGTTCGCGATCGCCGAGATGGACGTCGTGCTGCGGACGGTGCTGCGGAACTTCCGGATCCGCACCGATGCCGCCCCCGATGAGAAGTCCCATTTCCGGGGCATTGCCCACACCCCGAAACGTGGCGGGCGCGTCGTCGTGAACCGCCGGTCGCCGCCCGTCGGAAGTGGTTAACGATGTCGACTCAGCTGATCAGACCATCGCACGCGCAACGGCTCGAAATCCGCTGCAACGTCGGCGACGCCATGGTCGCGAACCTGGCGGTTCACATCGTCTTCTTCTTTCAGCGGCGTCTCGACATGAGCGCGCTGACCGACGCGTTCGTAGAAGCGCTCACCAACCTTCCGATCTTCGCGGGGCGAATGGGCGTCGTCGACGGCAGAATGCGAATCCGATGTGAGGGCCAGGGCGTGCCCTTCACATGCACGACATCTGACCGCACGCTGTCCGAGGCGATCCGTTCGGCGTCGGAGGACACGGGACTCTGGCTCGTCGACCCGGTCAACGGCGCCACGGCTCGCTGGGGGTGGGGGCCGCTGTGCAGAGTGCGGGTGACGCACTTGGCGGACGACGCCACCGCGATCGGTTTGTCATGGCACCACGCGATCGGCGACATGCAGACGTTGATGGTTCTGATGAACGGGTGGGCTGCCGCCGCTGCCGGCAAGCCGCTCGCTGAGCCGTTGATCGTCGAAGACCGCGCCGCCTACCTCGACGAGCATCTGCCCGGTGATGGCGCTCGGGCGCCCGGCGTCCGGTTTCTCGGACTTGCCGAACTCGCCCGCAGCGCACTGTATCTGGCGAAGGACGCGCGTCGGCAGCGCACGCTGAGTCTGTACTTCGGGGAAGACGAAATCGCGCGCATGCGTGATGCTTACGCAGGCAATCGGCGCTTGTCCGCGAACGACGTCGTATGCGCCCATGTTTCCGAGACGCTGATGCAGGTCGATCCCGCGGTGGGTCGTCGCACCCTGGCGATCGCGGTCGATGCGCGTACACGGTGCGGCCTCGACCCGATGCTCGTCGGCAACATCATCACGACGCTCAACTTCGATGTGCGGCGCGGAGAGACGGCCGGCTCCATTGCCGAGCGCATTCGCCACCACGTGGACCACTTCGCCGACGAACACTGCGACATGCGCATCAACCAACAGCTCCTGGATTCTGCGGGTGCATGGCGGGCCGCCCGCTGTGTGTCCACCGCGTTCGATCCGGCCCGCTGGAACCCGCTCATCTCGAACTGGAGCGGCTTCGGCGCTCATCGCGTCCAGTTCGAAGACACCTTCACGTCCTACTGCACGCCGTTGATGAAACTACCCGTCGCCGGCCTCGGCGCCCTGGTGGATGGGGCCGATGGCCGTGGAATGGTGTTCCAGATCGCGTTGCCGTCAACAGCATTCAAGGCCGCGTCGTGCCCCGCCATCCATGCACACCTGCACCGGTTCCGGCGCGCAGGCGACGACATTCCGCAATTGCACCGTGACATCCACGGCTGATGTCAGCTGGTTCGCAGCACCTCGACGGTCTCCAGCCGTCGCGCATGGATCACCGGATACACCGCGGCGGCGAGGACGAGTCCGAACACGGCCGCCACGCCGGTCTGCAGCGGCAGAGTAAGCACACCCCATTGAATCTTGATGCCGTAGAACACCGGTGACCCGAGAGACCACAGGTAGGTGAGGCCGATACCGCCAAGCACTGCGAGACCGGCGACGAGAAACCCGAGCAGGCCGGCGTTGGCGATGATGACGGCCTGTTCTTGACCGGAGGTCACCCCGATGGCACGCAACGCGGCTCGCTCCCGCTTGCGTTGCACAAGGCCCAGCAGGAACACGTTCAGCACGCTCAGGCCGGCGGCTGCCATCACTACGTACGCCGCGAACGTGAGCGGCTGCAAGAAGCGGGTGATCCCGGTGGTGGCCACCGAGCGCCACTGGGCATTGTCGTACACGAACAACCCGGCGCCGAGGTTGAGGAAATCGCTGCGGTGCGCGGCCGCGTCGGCGGAGGACGAATAGGCCACCGCGACCTGGTCGCGTGCGGCAGCCCAATCGGTACGTGCCAATCTTTCTGACACCAGCACGACGTCGCCCACTGCGGCGTCATTGACCATCTGTGGATCGAAGATCCCAGCCACCCGATAACGCTTCGGCGCTTCGACGGTGGGTAGCTCGACGGTGTCGCCTGTGGCAACGCCGAGCCGGCTGGCGGCGATCTCGGTGAGGCCGACTTCGCCGTCCCGCAACCCTTGCCAGAATCTGTCTCGGTCGTCGGTCGGCTCATAGGTTGCTTGGCTGTACCAATCGCCCGGCGTGACGCCCACGACCTGTCGCGACAACGTCCCTGACGAGATGGTCGACTGCCAATGCGACGACACACTGTGCCCGTCGGCGGCGCCGGTCACCAACTCGAAAGCTGGGTCGGAAATCCGTCCGTCGCGCTGATCGAGCACCGATTGCGCGCTGATCAACAGGGCGGCGGGCAGTCGGTCGGCCTTCTGCGCGGCAATCTGCTCGGTGCCGAGAAGTTGCATGCTGTTCGAGCCGATCGCCAGGCTGGTGCTCTCGGCGAGTAGTGCGGCAGAGAGTCCGAACAACAGCGTGTAGCGCTTGATGTCGGCACCGAGCAGCCGCCCGACGGCGGGCCGCACATTGGTCAGCAACTCGCTCGACAGCCCGGCGGCACGGGGGGCGAGCCATACCGTCACCAACACCACGCCGCAGAGAGCCACCGTCAAGCCGTTGATGCCCATGCTCAGCGGCAGCGACCCGCGCTCGAATATCTCCAGGAGGCCTACGGCGGCGGCCAGCAACCCTGCACCCACGATCAGCGGCCACATCGGAATCTTCCTGGCTCGCTGCACTCCGCCGATACTCGCCATCGAAGCCAACGGGCCGTCGCGGACCAACCTGGCGGCAGGCCCGAACATCGCGAGGACTCCACAGACGATCCCCGCGGCACCGCCGATCACGATCAAGCTGGGCGTGAAGTGCGCGGCGATGCTGCCGCCGGAACCGGCCAGCATGGATCGCCCGAATTTGTCCACGAGATACTCGCCGAGCAGGAAACCGCTCGGCACGCTTAGCAATCCACCGAGCAGACCCACCACGGCGCCTTCGCCGAGCATCCCGCCGAACAGGCCGACAGGCTTGGCGCCGATCGCGCCGATGGTCCCCATCACCGCTCGCCGGTCCTCGACGGCCAGCAAGACGGTGTTCACGGCGATGAGGATGCCGACGATGATGCCGGCCAGCGCGGTGAGGTTGAGACTCTGGGTGCTGTTGGCGAATATGGCGGGCAGGTGCGGCCTGGGCGGGCCCGCCGTTGCCACGCCTGCGATGACGCGATCGACGTCGGCTGTGACGTCAGCGCCCTGCCGCGGAAGGACAAACGCAGCGGTGACGTAACCGGGCGACGAGAGCAGCGTCGCGGCGACGTCCGTCGACGGCGCCAAGAGGACGTAGCCGTCGTTGATCCCCTCGACGCGGTCGAATTCGGGGAACGTCCAACCCAGGTGCGCCGAACCTGGTGGCAAGCCGGGGATGCGCAATTCGTCACCGAGCTGGACGCCATGTCGCATGGCGATGGCCGCGGGCATTTCGAACGGCACGCCGGGACCCTCTGCGGGCTTGACGTCGCGGGCGCGCCGTTCGCAGTTGAATGTGCCGACCAGAAGCTCGATCTGGCACGACCCGCCGAGCAGAAAGAACCCGTGACTGCCGCCTGCGATATCCACGGGCGTCAAGCCGGCGACGATCGGGATGACGGCCTGCGCACCCGCCACTTCGGCCTGCAGCCTGTTGACTGTCGCGATCGGCAACCGGCCACTGATGTTCGGCGTCACCTCTACCACCCCGATGTCGGCGGCGTGGGTGAGCGACGGGCCGAACGAGTCGAACGGGCGGGAAAGCTCGGATTTGAGTACCAGCACTCCGAGGACCACCGTCACCCCGAGCGCGACGCCGATCACGCTGAGCAGCGTCCGGCGCCAGTCGGCGGTCAACGCGGCGAGGTGGATGCGTCGGAACGACGTCCAGCCGACGCGCAGCCGTCGCATCACCACTCCACAGCGGGTGCGGCGGCGTCGACGGCGCACGCACGCCCGTCGACAAGGTGCAGTTCGCGGGAGCCGTAGCGCGCCGCGGCCTGGTCGTGAGTCACCATCACGACCGCGGCGCCGTCCTCGTCTGACAGAGAGCGCAGCAGGTTGAGGACTTCGGTCGACGAGTGGCTGTCCAGGTTTCCCGTCGGCTCGTCGGCGAGGATGAGAGAGGGGCGGGCCACCAGCGCGCGCGCCACCGCCACGCGCTGCATCTGGCCGCCGGACAGTTCGGCAGGCAGGTGACCCGCCCGGTCGCCGAGCCCGACCCGTTCCAATAACTCCTCAGCGCGCGCATCGGCTGATCGGGCAGGCACACCGTCGAGCACCAGTGGCAACGACACGTTTTGCACCGCGGTGAGCATCGGCACAAGGTTGAAGAACTGGAACACGAACCCGAGGTTGCGCCGCCGAAACGCCGCGCGTGCGCCGGTGCTCATCGACCATACGTCCTGGCCGTTGACCGCGACAGTGCCGCTGTCCGGTTTGTCCAACCCGCCGGCAATATGTAGAAGGGTCGATTTACCGGCTCCCGATGGCCCCGTCACGACGACGAATTCGCCTGCGCCCAAGTCGAAGTCGAAGTCGACGAGGACGCGCACCAGCTCGTCGCCTCTGTGGTAGGTCTTGTCGACGCGTTCGAGTTGCAGTACCGGGCTCACGCTTGCCGCCGCCGCAAGTCGCGTGTCGGCTTCCGATGCTGCAGTCAGCGACTGGTGCCCATTGCGATGCTTTCCGCAGTATTCGGGCTGAAACGCATTGTCAGCTGGCGCTGTAGCGGCCGATGTCCCATCGGGAACCATTCGATCAGGCCTTCCACGAGGTGAGGTGATCGGTTGATCGTCACTCGGGTGGATCGCGACGGGCGCAGTGGCGCCCTACTGCAATTGCTTCCGGAAACAGTCTCGTCGCTAGGAGAGCCGAAGGTGCAGGTACAGGCAGACAATGGAAACGTACGGGCGGCTCGATGGGCTATGCGCGACACTCGAAATCGACGGCGCACGCTGCCATACGTCGATCACCTACGACGACTACGACAAAGCGGCCACAACTGGAGCAATGCGGTGCGCGCGCGAGATGCGCATCAGATGGATTGCGATTGAACCCAGTACGTAGTCATGAAAGCTATGGTCGCGGTCAAATTGGCGGTTCGGGAATTCCAGAGAAGCCGAACTGCACACCCGGGAGCTATCGGGTCGGTCAGTATCGTCGTCGGCGGAATGCAAGCGACTGGAAAGGCCTCTGAAGGCCCCCGCCTATGCCATCCTCATGATCAAGGATCGAGGGGACACACATGATCGCGAGGTTCGTTGGGCGAGTGGGCGGCGTGCTCGCGTGCGCCGCGGTCGCCGCGTGCAGCGCGTCGCAACCCGCCGCCCCCTCCGACACGCGGCCGGAGGAACTGAACTACTCCCGACAGATGCCAACCATCGCCGCCGGTGACTTGGCCGCCCGCGGCACCGTGACGAGCTCCTCAGACCAGACGCCGTTCGATTTCAGCGAGCTGCCCGCCGGCTCAACGGCACACACCATGGTGTACCGATCGATATCCGGCATCACTGGTTTGCCCGCCGTGGTTTCTGGCGCGGTCTTCACCCCGCCAGGCGATCCGCCGCCCGGAGGATGGCCTGTCATCGGCTACGCCCATGGAACCGTCGGGGTAACTCCCGACTGTGGGCCAACCTCGGATTCCCGCATGCTCGGCGACATCACACCGGTGGCGATACAGCTCAAGCTCGGCTACGCAGTGGCATATACCGACTACGCGGGTCTGGGCAAGCCGGCCGGGTCGAGCCGGGACGCGGAGACACCACATGCTTACCTGGAGCCGAAGTCGGCGGCGTTCAACCTCATCGACGCGGTGCGAGCTGCCCGCACGGTGGTGCCCCAGTTGTCGTCGCGGTGGGTGGCATTGGGATCGTCGCAGGGCGGCGAGACCGCCTGGGCGGCCGCCGAATATTTTGCGGCTTACGGTCAGGGCACCGATCTGCTTGGCGCCGCGGCACTGGTTCCCACGGCGGACATGCTTGGACTTGTGCAACGGGCCGAATCCTCGACGTTGACCAACGACCAGATGTTCCTGTTCCCGAATGTGATCGAGGGTCTGGCTTCGGTCGACAAGGCAATCGATCCGAACGACTACCTGCACGGGGTGCTACGCGACGATAAAGCGACGTTGCTCGCCTGCCGACCACCGGCCTCCCAACGCAAGGACGCCCTGGCTGCCAAGTTCGCCCCCGCCGACGCAAAGCCGTCGTCGCCGGCGGCGGCCGACCGGCTGAGGCAGCGGCTCACCTCCTACGCGCTGCCGCAGCAGCCAACCAAAATCCCGCTGCTGGCGATCTACGGTGGATCAGATCAAACCGTTCCGCCGGAATGGACCGAAGTCGCCATGGGCCGGGCCTGCGCGTTGGGCGACACCATTCTGCGGATCCGCCTGCAAGACCAAGGGCACAAACTTGATCCCGGTGCCGCCCTGGGCCAGTGGATCGCCGATCGCTTCGCCGGCGTCCCCGCCGTCGGCAACTGCTGACCGAGGTCAGCCGCGCTACCAGGACGCCAGTGCGGCTTTGGCCGCAGCGGTCGTTGCGGCCGTACTCGTGAGCCGCCAGTCGGGCGCATCGGGGTTGCCGTCGACCTCGAACCAGGTCAGCCCGCGGACGTCGGTGCCGGCAAGCCAGCTGACGAAATCGGAGATCCAGCGCGACTTGTCGCCGCCTTGGTCGCCGCAGCCGACCTCGTTGATCCACACCGGCTTGCCCGGCGCGAGTTGGGCGACGAGGGCCAACGTAGTGCCGAAAAGCTCAGCCGGCTCGATCCATTGATGGCCTGGCCGATCGCCGAAGTTGTAGCCGTCGACGCCGACGATGTCGACGACATTGTCGCCGGGATAGCACAGTGAAATCGCCTCGGCATTGCCGTTGATGATGACGTTCGGGCACCACACCCACTGCACGCGCCTGGCGCCCGCGTCGTCGAATAAGCCACGGACTCTGCGGTAGGCCGCGACGTAATCCTGCGGCGAGCCGCCCGGTGATCCCACCGCCCAGGGGTACCAGTCCCCGTTCATCTCGTGCGCAAACCGGAGCCGGAACGGTTTGTCATAGGAGGCCGCCTGGTTGGCCCAGGTGCGCACATAGTTGTCGTATCGACCACCTGCGATCTGTCCGGCCGTGAAAGCCGCCTGTTGCTTGCCGGCGCGGGGGTCCCAAGGCTCCCACGTCAACTCCGGGGTGCAGCCGGCGGCCGCGGCGGCATCCAGAAGCGTGGTGGGCAGCGACCTCTCCCAGACGAATGCCTCGTAGACGGTCAATACGTCCAAATGCTTGCCCAATCGCTGCGCGGCGGCCTCTGACCGCTGCACCGTCGCGTCGTCGAGACCGGTTGCCGCAAGCCCGAATTGGCGTAGTTGGCGAGGTCTTTTTGGTCGGCTTGGTTGCGACCTTTGGCATCCTTCGGCAGCCACTACGGTGAATGCCGCCAAGGGGATCGACGCGAGCAGGCTGCGACGCGATACCCTCGCCGCCTGTCCGCTGGGCACTGACACCTCCTGACCATCATGTGTCCGGCAGTGACACACCCTACGGGACGCCCGAGCGTTCGCCCCGCCAGACGTCAGCGGCCGCTCAGATCGATTCCCTTGTCACGGACCTGCGCTTGGACGGCCGGCAGCAGTGCCTTGACCGCGGTTGCCGTCAGGTGAGAATCGTCGCGGTAGAGCAACGTGCCGTTACGCACTGCGCGGCATTTGTTGTCCTCGCACAGGTATGCGTTGAGGTCGAGCACGGGTATGTCGAGGTTCTGGCCCCGAACCTGGTCGGTGACAATGGGTTCGGTCCTGGGGGTGTTGTTCAGGTTGAAGTCGCACGCGGACCAGTTGTCGGTGGCGCCCGAGACGCATTCCGGCATGTTCTTGTTCGGGTATGGCGTGTCCCGCAAGTAGATCAACTTCGCGCCCGTCGCCCGCAGTCGGTTCAGTGTTTGATCCCAGGCGGTCTTGAACTCCTGGTATTCGGGCACGTACGTGGACAGCGAACTGATCACGATGTACTTGGGTTTCAGCGCGGTGATTGCCTTGATGCTGTCCTCGCGCCAGCCGAGGCAGTCCGACTTCGTGAACGGGTCGGTGCGGCCGTCTTTGGGTTGTAGAGCAGCGACCGGGCACGCCGCCTTGGTGAATTGGTTGAGCCGCCAATTATTTTCCTTGGCGATGACCTGAACCACCGGCAACCACTGCTGTGCGTGGCTGTCGCCGAACAGCACCGCCGGCACGCCGCCTGCCGGGCCATCTACGCAAGTGCTCGGTTGTTCGCGCTTGCCCAGCGGAACCAGGCACTCGTCGCGGTCGGGCCGATCGTCGAAGGCCTTGAACGGGTTGGGCGTGACCGGCCCCGATTTCGCGCCGGTGTCGGCCCCGAAAACGGATTCGAAGCTCACCGACGCATTGGACGAAGCCGCCCCGGTGGCCAGGTTGACCGCCAGGACGCCGAGGGTCATCGTCACCGCGGCGGCCGCGATGGTGCCGGTGAAGCCGACCGACAACGAGGCCTGCAGGTTGCGCTTCAGTTCGCCTGACGACATGATCGGGCGTTCCAGCAGTGCGGTGGAGACCCACGCGAGTGCCAGTGCCGCCATGGTCACGCCCACCAACGTCGGCCAGCCCGTGTTGTGGGTGTAGCTCTTGAACAGCACCAGAGCGGGCCAGTGCCACAGATACCAGCCGTAGGAGACCTTGCCCAGCCACCGCAAGGGGCGCGCGGCGAGAAACCACCCGACGGCGGGCCTGCTGTTGGTGGCCACCTGTCCGGCCACAATGATCGCGGCGGCACCGAGCGTCGGTAACAACGCGGCGGCGCCCGGATAGGGCGTGGTGTGGTCGTAGGCCACTGTCGCCGCCAGCACCGCCGCCAGTCCCGCCCAACCGAGCACCCACATCGCCACCCGCACGGACAATCTCGTGATAAAGCCGGTTAGCAGCGGACCCGCAACCGCGACGATTCCGCCGATGCCGAATTGCCATGCGCGCGTGTGGGTCGCCATGTAAGACAGGGTGGGGTCGCTGGCCGTGAAGTGCAGCGAGCCCAACATGGAGGCGGCGGTGACCAGGGCGATTCCCCAGCCGACGACCATACGGATGGACCACCGCATGCGCTTGGCCAGCACAGCCAGCGCGACCAACAGCACCGGCCAGATGAAGTAGAACTGCTCCTCGATGGAAAGCGACCAGAAGTGCGTGGCGACGCTGTCATCCGACGCCCCGGCGAGGTAGTCCTTGCCCGCGGCGATGAAGCGCCAGTTGGCGACATTCATCGTTGCGGCCAGCAGATCGAGTGCCTGACGGAAGACTGAGAGCAGCGGCATCAGGAACCACACCGCGATCGACGTCGCGATGATGGTCACCGCCGCCGGGGGGATGATGCGGCGTGCGCGCCGCGCGTAGAAGCCCCTGAAGGACACCCGCCCGTTGCGCTCGAACTCACGCAGCAGCAGACCGGTGATCAGGAAGCCCGAGATGACGAAGAACACGTCGACGCCCACAAAGCCGCCGGCCATGTGCGGCACACCCGCATGGAACAGCACGACCAGCGCGACGGCGATGCCTCGCAGGCCCTCGACATCGTTGAAGAAGCGGTTCTCCGATTTCTTGGTCGCGGGCTTGGGCTTGGTGTCGACCTTGGCGTTGGTCTTCGTCTTCGCCTTGGGCGGCTGTGTCGGGACGGCGACGGTGGCCGGACGCTGATCGTCGCGGTGGTGCGCTGGTACTGGGATACTCGCAGTACGGGGCATTCGCGCCAGCCGCATGCGCTCGGTCTGGGCCGTCGCGCCGGTCGGCCCCGGGCGGTACCTCACGGTCGGTTCTTCCCAGTACGTAGTCATGAGGAAATCGTCGCGTTTCCGAAGTACGGGCGTAATCGCCGGCAAGCCAGAATCGACTCCTGAAAGGGAAGGGTTTTCTATCGCCCTGGTAAGGAGGTCGGCCTCTCCGCCCCAGTCACGAAGCCAACCGCTCGCCGCGTGGTTTCACGGCGGGCACGCGACGGGCGTGGTGCCAGTCGGACTCAGGAGCTCCAGGGGATCATCAGGTCGAACCACCCGGACGCGACGGCTGCCGCCAGAACCAGCGCGAGTGTGTAACACACCGCCTCATAAGCGGAGATCCGATGCGGATTGCGTCGTGTTGGCTTAGGGCTGCTGTCGGTTGCCGGTGCAGAAGCGGCGTCTGCCCGAGATCCGAGGAGCTTGCCGACGGATGGCCACAGGATCTTGATGAACTCGACGAGCAACGGCAGGGCGAGATAGGTGTAGATCCCTACGAACATCGCCATCAGCCAGTACTGGCGCACCCCGTAAGCGTGTATGTCGTAGACGACCACGCCCCAGAACGGCACGAGCGATCCCGTGATCGCAACGGCGCCCAAGCGGCTGATGCTGCGGGCCAGGGGATTTGGGCGATCCATCGCGCCGGTGGGCACCCATCCCGCTGAGCGGCCCCGCAGTTTGTGCGCGATCGCGATGAGGTGGGCGTAGCTATAGGCCATCTGGAGTCGCAGGACCTCAAACCGCCAGCGGCTCTTGGACACCACCGGTATCACCACCAGATAGACCCAGAGTCCGACGAGGAACGGCACAAACTGCGCCGGCTGGACCTGGCTCGGGAAAAACGCGGCCATGATCATGCCGGGAAGGTAGAGCGCGAGAACATTGACAGCGGTGGTGATGTAATAGAACAAGCCCGCCCAGAAGCAGAGCCGTTGCCGCAAAGTCATTTTCACTCGGGAGCCGTCAAGCTTCGCGTTGTGCAGCTTGACCAGCGACCCGTTGCACCACCGGTACTGCTGGTTGAGGAAGCCCGCCATGTCGCCTGGGCACAAGCCGCGTGAGACCACGATGGGCACGTAGCGGGTCTGGAAGCCGGCCTGCATCAAATGCAGCCCGGTGTGAATGTCTTCGCTGTGCTCGATCTGCGCAAATCCGCCCGTGGCTTCCAGTGCCTTGCGCCGATACAGCGCGCAGGTGCCGACGCAGATCGCAGCGTTGACCCGGTCCCTCGACGGCAGGATCCAGCGGTAGAACAACTCCTGCGTCGAGCCCGCCGTGCGCTGAATCCAATTCAGGGTCTCGCCGCTGTCGAAGTACTGCGGGCTCTGCACGATGCCGACGGCCGGGTCATTCATGTACGGCACCAGATGCCGCAGGAAATCCGGCCGCGGGCAGAAGTCAGCGTCCAGAATTACGATGTGGTCTCCCGACGTGCGGGCGAACGCGTACTGGAGGTTGCCGGCTTTCTTCAGGTGCCCACGATTCGGTCGCACGACGTAGTCGAAGCCGAACTCTGCGGCCAGCTCCCCGACTTCGCCGCGATCTCCGTCGTCGAGTACGTGAACGTCGACCTTGCCCACCCACTCCATCGCCTTGACATGCGTGTAGGTGTTGCGCAGAACCGCAACGTCCTCTCCGTATGTGGGAAGAAAGACATCGATACTCGGCGCAGGACCTGACGGAACCCAGCCCTCGACAAGCTTGCGGTGAGTCTTCGCCGACACTCGCCTGGTGTTGAAGCTGGTCAGCGACGAAAGTAGGGTGCCGATCCCGTTCAGCCCCAGCACAATCAACATGGGCCATAGGACTGCGATCGACGCGAGTGCGAAATGCAGCAGACTCCATCCCGCGAGCACTGACGCAGCCAGCAGTAGGACCTGCACCCACCGCATCTGCGCGCCGAAGTAGGAGTAGACCTCATTGTCACCCGGCGGGGCGACCAGACCTTGTGCTTCGGATTCGACGTCCTGTTCGGTGAGCTGATGAGTGCCCAGCGCCGCCAGATGATTGCGGACGATCCGCTCGGTGACAGGCTCGTGCAGCGTTAGCCGCTCCGTGAGAGGCTCGTGCAGCACCTGGGTGCGGCCGGTCCAGGCCCCGTCGGCGCCACGATGATGGTGCCGCCGGTCGTGTCGACGCGGGTCTGACCGGTGCAGATGGCGGCGCGGGTCGGACCGGTTCAGGTCATTGCGCCGCGATGTGCGGCTACCGGACGTGTGGGGCATCTGCGCGAGCGGCGTGGCGCCGGCCGGGACCGTATCTTCCGTCGGGCCAGGGCGAAGGCTCGTCATCTCTTCGCAGTACGTAGTCATAGAAACATCGTCGTGATCGGGAAGTGCTCCCGTAATCGCCGGGAAGCCAGAATCCGCTCCTGAAGGGGAAGGGTTTCCTATCCGTCTGGTGAGCAGTTGGGGTTCAACTCAGCCGTGAAGCTCAGCGCAAAAGTCCCCGGCAATTGCGCCGGGGACTTTCGAATCGCTGTCGGGCGACGATGAAGTCAAGCCGTCTCGTTACTCTTGAATAACTGCGGGAAGTCAAGCGCGTAGGCGTTGACTACAGTCGCTGTCGCCGCGCCCCGCAGCCGCGCGAGTTCACCAGTCATGCTACCGAGACGGTGAACGTGGGCGGCAATCGTCTGGTTCGCGGTGCCGAGTGCACGCTCTCGATCGGCGAGCTTGTGTTCGGCGGCCTGGCGGCGCTGCTCCGACTCGCGCAACAGACGGCGCAGTTCATCGACTTGTGCGCCTGGTGTGAGTGGCATCATGAGGTCATCACTTCCTTCTTGTGTCGTGGTGTCGTGCTCTGTCGGGCAGGCTGATTGAGGTTCCACGGTCATGCCGTCGACCTCACCGGCAGCTGGATGATGAGTACGCCCACGAACGCGAGCTGTTGCGCCGAGGTGGGAATCTCGGTAGCGCCCGGACAGCCATGCACTCCCTCGGCCGCTCCGGTGCCGGCGTCTTCGGCTCTCTTGCATCAACTCAACGTTCATTTCGAAACTCTTTCTCATATCGCCTGGCGCAGAACGGGATACACGCACTGAACAACATCGGTGGCAATACCGACACCGTGTCGCAGCCGCGTTCCGTTATGCATAACGGCGCTTTGCCAAGTCATCGGCCGCCAACTGAGTTGCGGTTCTACGCAGTACGTGGCCGTGAGATAAATAATGATGGTCAGGTGATGGTTCCGTAATCGCCGGGAAGCCAGATTCCAGGCTGGAAGGGAAAGGGTTTCCTATCCGATTGGGAAGCGACTGGAATTGCCTGCCACCACGATCGGCCCCTGATCGCTTCGCGCTGTCGCCGCCGCGCTGCCCTAACAGGCCGTTGAGGACACGCGAGATTGGAGGAGACCGACCGGTGGGCTGTCAGTACGACTGTCCGTTGGCGTAACGCTGCCGGCGGAAGTGACGGCCCCGACCGCGGTTGCGACTCTTGATATGTCGCAAGCTGCGAGTCACAGTTCGGACAGACCAGCCGCAGATTTTCCCGCCGATTGTTGGTCGGGTCCCCGTCGACGTGGTCTAACACCAACGCGAGGGGCGCACCGAGCCACGTGCCCTCTCCGCCGCAGATCGCGCAGCAGCCCGACTGAGCCTCGGCGAGATACTCGCGGATGTAGTGGCCGCGGCGGCCGTCGATCCACGCCTCACCGGATTCGAGCCACAATTTCGTGAGGGCTTTGCGTCGGAACGAACCCTGGCACGCATTGCCGCAGTAAACCTTCTGGCTTCGCTTCGAGAGCTCTGACCCACAGCCGCGGCACTGCCTCCTGCGTTTGAGGCTACGATCGGCCGCCGACATCAATCGGACGCTGGGTGGAGCCTCCTATCGGGATTGAACCGATGACATTCCGCTTACAAGGCGAACGCTCTACCACTGAGCTAAGGAGGCCTGCGGGCCACTACTTTAACGTGGCGCCCCAGGCGGTCACTCGTCGGCGTCGACGACCCGCTGCGACGTAACCGAACGCGTCACCGAGCGACTGCCGCGCGGTCGGCGCCCCGGGAAAGGAATGCGGTCGGCGATATTGCTCAGCGGGTTGACGACCTGGCTCAGCACGATGACGGCCTCGCGCAGCGCCTCGATCGTCGGCTCCAGGGCCTCGAGCCCCGGTGTCAGCCTGTTGAGAGTGTCGGCCACATCGGCCAATTGTTCGAGCGGACCATTCCTGGCAGTCAGCTTGTCGACCAGCCCACCCTCAGCGAGCAACCGGTCGGCCAAGCCGTCCTCGGCCAGCAGCCGCTCGACCAGACCGTTCTCGTCAAGCAGCTGATCCACCAGACCGCCCGGCTCGATCGCCCGCATCAGGCCGCCGTCTTCCTGCGTCAGCCGGTCGAGCACCCCACCCGGCATCGTGAGCTTGTCGACGACGCCCCCCGGCTGCAACAACCGGTCCACGGGGCCGCCCGGGGTCAGCGCGCGGCCCAGCGGCTGGTCCTCGTCCATCAGCCTGGCCAGCCGGTTCGCCCGCTCGACCGCTTCGTCGATGCCGAGCATGTGGGCGACTGAACCCGAACCGGCCCTCGCTCCCGCGTTCGCCTGACCGACAGCACGCTGTGCGAGGCCCACGGCGCCGGTGGCGACGTCGAGGGCGGCTTCTGCGGCAGCCAGCCCGAGTCGGGCCGGCGCGACGGCGAGATCGACCAGGTTCTTGGCCAGGTTCATGACCTCAGTGTATTGGTCCAGCTATCCGCTACCGGCGCGACCGCGAAGGAGAGCACAATGAGACTCACAGGAAGTTGACAGCGGCCCTGCAGCTTCATTGCCAGGATATTGGGACACATTTGCAGGATGGCCATGGCTGCACTCCCAGACAACCTCCCAGAGGCCCGAGTTCTCGTCGTCGACGACGAGACCAACATCGTCGAGCTGCTCTCGGTGAGCCTGAAGTTCCAGGGCTTCGAGGTCCACACGGCGTCGAACGGACCCGCCGCGCTCGACAAGGCCCGTGAGGTACGCCCCGACGCGGTCATCCTCGACGTGATGATGCCGGGGATGGACGGCTTCGGCGTCCTGCGCAGGCTGCGCGCCGACGGCATCGACGCGCCCGCACTGTTCCTCACCGCCCGCGACACCCTCCAGGACAAGATTGCCGGTCTAACCCTCGGCGGGGACGACTACGTCACCAAGCCGTTCAGCCTCGAGGAAGTGGTCGCCCGGCTGCGGGTGGTACTTCGACGGTCGGGCAAGGGCACCGAGGCGCCTCGCAGCGCCCGACTGACCTTCGCCGACATCGAACTCGACGAGGACACTCACGAGGTGTGGAAGGCAGGCGAGCCCGTTTCGCTGTCGCCGACGGAATTCACCCTGCTGCGGTACTTCATCATCAACGCGGGCACGGTGCTGTCGAAGCCCAAGATCCTCGACCACGTCTGGCGCTACGACTTCGGCGGCGACGTCAATGTCGTCGAGTCCTACGTGTCCTACCTCCGCCGCAAGATCGACACCGGCGAGAAGCGCCTTCTGCACACGCTGCGGGGCGTCGGCTACGTTCTGCGTGAGCCACGATGATTTTTCGCGAACAATAGGGGAATGGCAGGTCTGCGCGGGGGAGGTGTGCCGCTGCGGGTCGGGCTGGTCGCCGCGACCCTGGTGCTGGTGGCGTGCGGATTGCTCGCGTCCGGCATCGCCGTCACCTCCATCTTGCGACACAGCCTTGTCAACCGCGTCGACGAGACGCTGCTCGATGCCTCCCGCAGCTGGGCTCAGGCGCCGCGACGCATGCCGGTGCCTCCGATGGAGCCCAACCCGGCCAGGCCGCCAACGGATTTCTACGTGCGGGGGGTCGACGGCGACGGCCGCATCTGGATGGCGGTCAACGACCGGGCGGCCGAACCGGCGCTGCCCGCGGACAACGACGTCGGTCCGGTCCCGGTCACAGTCGGCTCGATCGACAACTCGCACGTCCAATGGCGAGCCATGTCGGTGCATGGACCGCAGGACCAGATAACCACCGTGGCCATCGACCTGTCCGATGTGCAGTCGACGGTCCGCGCGCTTGTGTGGTCGCAGGCCGGCATCGGTGCCGCGGTTCTTCTGGTGCTCGGCGTCGCGGGTTTCTGGGTGGTGCACCGCAGCCTGCGACCTCTCGCCGAAGTCGAACGGACCGCCGCCGACATCGCCGCCGGGCAACTGGATCGTCGTGTCCCGCAACGTGATCCACGCACCGAAGTGGGTCGTCTGTCGCTGGCCCTCAACGGCATGTTGGCGCAGATCCAACGGGCCGTCGCCTCGTCGGAATCGTCGGCTGAACACGCCCGCCGGTCCGAGGAGCGGATGCGTCGCTTCATCACCGACGCCAGCCATGAGCTGCGCACACCGCTGACCACGATCCGCGGCTTCGCCGAGCTGTACCGCCAGGGCGCCGCACGCGACATCGAGATGCTGATGTCGCGGATCGAAAGCGAGTCGCGGCGGATGGGGCTGCTGGTGGAGGACCTTCTGCTGCTCGCGCGACTCGACGCGCAGCGACCGCTGGACCGCCACCGCGTGGATCTGCTGGCGCTGGCCAGCGATTCGGTGCACGATGCGCAGTCGATCGCTCCGAAGCGCATGATCTCGATGGAGATCATCGACGGCCCCGGTACGCCGGAGGTGCTCGGCGACGAGGCCCGGCTGCGCCAGGTGCTGGGGAACCTGGTGGCCAACGCGCTGCAGCACACCCCGGAGACCGCGCGGATCACCGTGCGCGTGGGCACCGACGACGACAACGCCGTGCTCGAGGTCGCCGACGAAGGCCCGGGCATGAGCGCCGACGACGCGCACCGCATCTTCGAGCGGTTCTACCGCACCGACTCATCACGCGACCGCGCCAGCGGCGGCACCGGGCTCGGGCTGTCGATCGTCGACTCTCTGGTCTATGCCCACGGCGGCACGGTCAGCGTCACCACCGCGCTGGGCGAGGGTTGCCGCTTCACCGTGAAGCTGCCCCGGATCGCGGATGTCGCGGCGCACGATGTGGTCACCCACGTCGGCTAGGTGAGTTCAGCCAGCGCCGCCTTGATCTTCTCCTGCGCCTCGTCGAGCGATTCCGACGACGGGTCCCTATCGACGTTGGCGAACCCGAAATCGGTGAGGTTGTAGGCGGGAAATACGTGCACGTGCAGGTGCGGTACTTCCAGCCCCGCGATGATCACGCCTGCCCGCTCTGCACCGAACGCCTTGGTCACCGCCTTGCCGATCAACTGGCAGACTTCCATGACCCGGCCGAAGACCGCCGCGTCGACGTCCTGCCACTGGTCGATCTCCGCGCGCGGGACGACGAGCGTGTGCCCTTGGGTCATCGGCTGAATCGTCAGGAATGCCACGATCTCGTCGTCTTCGTAGACGATGCGGCCGGGCAGATCGCCGTTGATGATCTTGGTGAAGACGGTAGCCATGGACTCGAGCATTCCAGCTCGCTCGCAGTGGCGTGAAGGTGGGGCAGCTTGGCGGCGAGCCCAGCGACCGGGGCCTTCTCCGGGACCAATGGCGCCGATGAGGTGACCTAGGTCTGCAGACCGGCGGCGATCCACTTCCTAGCGTCGAGCGTGAGAGGTGCCGGATCTCGGTCGAAGACCGTTCCGTGACGGGGGCGCCTACGAAACCTCGGAGGCGGCGAAGTGACAACGGCCCCAAATACTTCCGGCATCCTGGTCGGTGTCGACGGCTCGAAGTTCTCCGACACCGCGGTGCGGTGGGCGGTGCGTGAGGCCGCGATGCGTCACGAAGCCCTCACGCTGATGGCCGTCGCCGACCGTCAGCTACCGTTTTTCGTCACCTACGACACTGAGACGGTGCAGAATTCGCGCCGGGCGCAGCACAGCGAGATGGACCGGATTCTCGCCGCCGCGCGCCAGATCGTCGACGAAGTGCTCGGCGATCGCGGGTCGGGCAAAGTGGATGCCGAGTTCCTGTTCGCCCATCCGCTGGCGACCCTCATCGATGCGTCCAAGGACGCGCGGCTTGTGGTGGTCGGCTGCCGCGGTAGGGGGGCATGGGACCGACTGACGCTCGGTTCCGTCAGTAGCGGACTGGTACGCCACGCCCACTGCCCGGTCGCGGTGATCCACGAGGAGCACCCCGAGCCGGACGTGCACGCACCGATCCTGCTCGGCATCGACGGCTCACCGGCTTCGGAGTTCGCCACCGAGGTCGCGTTCGGAGAAGCATCGTATCGGCGAGCACCGCTGATCGCGATGCACGCCTGGGCGGATTCCATTACGTCGGGCGCCCACCTCAACTGGACGATCGACGAGCAGAAAGGCCACGAGCTACTGAGCGAGCGCCTGGCGGGCTGGCAGGAGAATTACCCGGATGTCCATGTGAAGCCCACCGTGATCCAGCACGATGCCGGCCGCTGGCTGGTCAACCACTCCGATACGGCACAGCTCGTCGTCGTGGGAAGCCACGGCCGCGGCGGATTCGCCGGAATGCTGCTCGGGTCAGTCAGCGCGACGGTCGTACACGCGGCCGAGATTCCGGTGATCGTGGCCCGCAAGTCGTGAACGGGCCGATACAGAGGGCGGCTCGGGGGTGCGCTGCCGGATTACCGCCTGATCATCGCGTGCAGTTCCTCCAGCGACCACGGTGGCGAGTCGCGATGGTCGCGGTAGCCGATGACAGCCGGCGACGGACGCGCGAACTCGCCGACGAAACCGCCCGCGGCGATGAAGATCCGGCCCGTGATGTCCCTGGCGAAATCCCCTGCGAGGTAGGCGTACACCGGCGCGGCGTATTCGGGCGCGGGAGCGTCGAGCGCTGTCTGTGCGCTCACGTCGTCGAGCAGGCCCCTGCGGTTCAAACCGGCGATGTGGGCCTCGTACTGCGGTCCCGTCGAGAGCCGGGTCTTGGCGCCGGGGCACACGACATTCGCCCGGACCGCGTGTTCTCGGAGCTCGGCAGCCAGCGCGAGGGTCAGGCCGTTGACTCCGCCTTTGCCTGCCGGGTAGCCGGTGCCGCCGTAGTCGCCGAGAAACGCGAACGAGCTCGTGTTGATGATCGCGCCGCCGCCTTGGGCCACCATCTTGGGTGCCGCAGCCCGAGAGGTCTCGAACGTCGTGACGAGATGCGCCTCGAGTAGATCGTGGAATTGCGCACTCGTGACGTTGAGTATCGACTCGCTCGCCAATCCTGCGGTGCCTGCGCAGTTCACCAGAATGTCGATCGACCCGAATTCGCTTACGCAGCAATCGATCAGCGCTTCGGCGGTCGCCGGGTCGGCCGGTGAACCTGGATATGCGATCGCACCGGGGATCCCCGCCGCCGCTTCTGCTGCGGCATCGGCGTCGCGACCGTTCACCACGACGCCTGCACCCTGCTCGGCGAGGAGTGCCGCAACCGCTGACCCGATGCCGCGGGATCCGCCCACCACGACGGCGCCGCGCCCGGACAGCGACGCGCTAATCGCCGCCGTCACCCTTGACGGGCTTCATCATGTCCATGTTCCAGTAGCCGCGCAGGTTGGTCAGCAGGCCCGCGTCGTTGACCTTGTAGGTGAAGATGCCGCGCACGCCGCTGGCCGATCCGTTGTCGAACGTGAACCGCAGATTGAGGATGTGGGCGATCTCGTCGGGCGAACTCGACGGGAAGGTCTCTTCACAGGTGATGCTGATGGTGGCGAGGCCAATGCTGTTCTCCCAGAACGACGAAACGCCGTCCTTACCGCGAACGCCGGTGCCGTCGGGATTGGTGTAGGCCGGGCCTATCGGATCCTCGATGACGACGTCGTCGGCCATCAGCGCCAACCAGCCGTCCTTGTCCTTGGCGTGCACACATCGCCACGACGCCTGCGACGCGGTGAGCGCCGGAGTCTGCTCGGCGGTTTCTTGTGACACGGGTGGAGTTACCGGTCGGCGTCGGTGTAACGGATGATCCCGCGGATGTTCCGGCCTTCGAGCATGTCGGAGTAGCCCTCGTTGATCTGCTCGAGCTTGTACTGGGTGGTGATCATGTCGTCGAGGTTGAGCTTGCCCGCTTTGTACATCGACAGCAGTTGCGGGATGTCGAAGTGGGGGTTGCCGCCACCGAAGATGGTGCCCTGCAGGCGCTTCTGCATCAGCGTCAGCATCGCCAGGTTCAGGTTGACGCTGCTGTCCAGCAGGCTCCCGATAGCGGTGAGCACGGTGGTGCCACCCTTGGCCGTGAGATTCACGTAGGTGTCGACGTCGGCACCCTTGAGCTCGCCGACCGTCACGATGACCTGGTTGGCCATCAGGCCGTGAGTGACCTCGGCGATACCGGCGAAGGCCGCGTCCGTGTCCGGATAAGCGTGCGTTGCACCGAATTTCAGCGCGGCGTCGCGTTTCCACTCGACGGGCTCGATGACGAACAGGTTGCGGGCGCCCGCGTTCACGGCACCCTGGACGGCCGACATGCCGACGCCACCGACACCGATCACCAGCACGTCGTCGCCGGGGCGGATGTCACCAGCCTTCACGGCCGAACCGTAGCCAGTCGTCACGCCGCAGCCGACCAGGCAGGCGACCTCGAATGGGATCGACGGGTCGATCTTCACGACAGAGCTCTTGTGTACCACCATGTACGGACTGAAGGTGCCGAGCAGCGTCATCGGGAAGACATTCTGGCCCTTTGCCGTAATCCGGAACGTGCCGTCGGAGACGGCCGCGCCGCCAAGAAGCCCGGCGCCGAGATCGCAGAGGTTGCGCAGGCCGGCCTGACAGGACGGACACCGCCCGCAGGACGGAATGAACGACAGCACGACGTGGTCGCCGGGTGCGACGTCCTCGACGCCCGGGCCGACCTCGGTGACGATGCCTGCGCCTTCGTGGCCGCCGAGCACCGGGAAGCCGCCCATCGGGATGCCGCCGGTCACCAAGTGGTGATCGGAGTGGCACATCCCGGAGGCTTCCATCTGGATCTTCACCTCGTCTTTGACGGGGTCGCCGATCTCGATCTCCTCGATCGACCACGGCTGGTTGAACTCCCAGATGAGGGCGCCTTTTGTCTTCATCCGTACGTACCTTCCGCTAGATCCAGTCAGGCCAGACTAGAACCCGTAGTTAAGTGGGTCACACCCGCCCCCAAGCAACCGCTTGGCCGGGTGTCACCAGATGGGTACCGGCGCTTCGCCCAAGGGGTAGTAGCCAGGCAGTTTCTCGCCCGCCATGGAGCGTTCGATCCGTTTCTGCATTCCGGGCGACAGGTCGCCGGACCCGATGAGCTTGCCGAACATGTACGCCACGTGGCCGAAGTCGAAGAAGTCGCGCTGCCACTCGATCTTCAGCTGGTCGTCGAGTCGGAACCAACTGCCCCCGATGCCGTAGATCTCGTCGCGGCCGCCGTCGGACTTGTTGACGATCTGTTTCCAGAAGCCGACGATCTCGCCGATTTTGTCGTCGACCAGCACCTTCTGGTACTCGTAGTTCCAATTCTCCAGGCCCTCCATCTCGAGGCCCAGTGCGACGTCGCGTATTTCGTCGCGACCGACGCACATCACGTCCTCCTTCGGCCCGATGTTCCAGCCGTAGGTGGCGTCTTCGGTGTAGAAGTCGGCCAACGGCTTCCAGTCACCGTTCTTCTCGCAGACGCGGTTGGCTTCCAGCCATTGCTCGACCCATTTGTCGAGATCCTCGCGGGGCAGTGACGGCATTGGGGTGAACCTTTCTAGTCCTCTTCTTGGATGGACAGTGCTTGCGTGGGACAGGCCCACACGGCTTGCTCGACTTCGGCCCGATCTTCCTCCGGCACAAGGTCCTTGAGAATCTCGACCTTTCCGCGTTTGGGTACCTTGAAATAGTTCGGGGCCTCGAGTTCGCACATGGCGTGACCCTGACACAGGTCCAGGTCGACTTCGATCTTGGTGCCCACGGTCGTCGCTCCTAGACGCTGGAATCGGATGTCGCCGCCGAGCGGCTCCGTAAGCGGTAGCGCGCCTTCGCCGGCCGGGCCAGCTGAACCACCATCTTCGAATGGTCGTTGCGGTAGCTGTCGGCCGGCTGCGCCATCTCGAACTCGTACTCGCGCAACAGGACCGAGAAGATCGCCTTGATCTGCATCTGCGCGAACGCCGCGCCGACACAGCGATGCCTGCCCGCGCCGAACGGGATCCACGTCCAACGGTTGGCCACATCGGCCTGTTCAGGTTTGTCGTAGCGGTCCGGGTTGAACGCGTCGGGGTCGGGGAAATCCTCGGGGATCCGGTTGCTGATGGCCGGTGAGGCGGCCACGAAGTCGCCCTTGTGGATGGGGAAGCCCGCGACCTCGAACTCACCTTGGGCCACCCGCATCAAGATGATCAGCGGCGGGTGCAGACGCAGCGTCTCCTTGACGACGTTGTCGAGTTTCGGAATCTGGCGCAGCGCATGAAAACTCACCTCCTGGCCGTCGGCATAGAGCTCGTCGAGTTCGGCCTGAACCTCGGCGTAGGCCTCGGGGTGGCGGATCAACTCGATCAACGTCCACGCCGATGTGCCGGAGCTGGTGTGGTGCCCGGCGAACATCAGCGAGATGAACATGCCGGTGACCTCGTCGGCCGAGAACCGCGGATTGCCGTCGTCGTCCCTGATCGACACCAGAACGTCGAGCATGTCCCGGTTGGCCTTGTCCTTGGGCGGATTGGCCAGTCGGTTGTCCATGATCTCCTGCACCAGCGCCACCAGCTTCACACGTGCCTCGTCGCGGCGCTTGAAACTCTCGATGGGCAGGTAGGGGTCGACGTAGCAGAGCGGGTCGGTGCCGCGTTCGAGGTCGTGGTAGTACTCCGCGAAGCGGTGGTCGAGCTGGTCGCGGAACTTCAGCCCGATCAGGCATGCGGTCGAGGTGTAGATGGTGAGCTCGGCGAAGAAGTCGAGCAGTTCGATCTCGCCTTCGTCGCCCCAGTCGGCGATCATCTTCTTCACTTCGTCCTCGATGGTGGCCGCGTGGCCCTTCATCTGCTCGCCGCGCAACGCGGAGTTGTGCAGCATCTCCTTGCGCCGCTCGGGGCTGGCGTCGAAGACCACGCCCTTGCCGAAGATCGGCGTCATGAACGGGTAGGCCTCCGCCTGGTCGAGATCCTCGTCGGCAGAACGGAAGAAGAACTCGTTGGCCTCGGCCCCCGACAACAGAATGACGTGCTTGTCGACGAGCTGAAACCAGCCCACGTCGCCGCATTCGTCGCGCACGCGCTTCATCAACCCGATGGGGTCGGTCCGGAACTCTTCGAGGTGGCCGTGCTCTTCTTCGCCACCCGAGACGCGCGGAACCATCGCTGTCTTCGCCGTAGTTGATTCAGTCATGTCCTGGTATCCCCTCTTCGCCCAAGGCGAGCTTCTGGCGTTCCTTGGTGTGGGCCAACGGGGCTTCGGGCTGAAGCTCCATGTTCGCGATGAAGCCGCCGCGTGGTGTCTCGGCGACGAAGGCGATGGCCCGCGCGAGATCGGCTGCGCGCAGGAAGTAGTCATGGCGGGCCTGACCCCATTTCGCCCAGTCCTCGAGCGCAGGCCCGATCAGTTCGGCGGGCAGGCTCCAACCCATGTTGGTTTTCGTCGGGCCGGGATGCACGATCGACGCGCGGACACCGGTGCCTTCGAGTTCCATCTGCAGGTTGTTCACCATCGCGACGAGCGCCGCCTTGGCGGCGCCGTAGGCGCCCATGTGCGGCCGCTGGCGCAGCGCGACGTCGGAGCCGACGAAGATCAGGTCGCCACGTTGCCGCTCGATCATTCCGGGCAGCACCGCGGCCGCCAGCCTGTTGGCCCCGACCAGGTGGATCTGCAGTTGTGACTCGAACTCGTCGGTGGTGATATCCGCGAGCTTGCCGAAGTAGGTGTCGCCGGCGCCGGCCACCAGCAGCTCGATGTCACCTAGTGCGTCCGCTGATTGCACCACAAAGGATTTCACCGAGTTCGGGTCGGTGACATCTAGGTGGAAGCCGACAGCCTCGCCGCCGTCCGCTTGAATCTTGCCAACGATTTCGGTGAGCTTTTCCACGCGTCGCGCGCCGAGCGCGACCGGAAAACCGCGCGCGGCGAGTTCGATCGCTGTGGCTTCGCCGATGCCCGACGACGCACCCGCTACGAGAGCGGGCCTGCGTTCGGGCAGGGGTTCGAAGCGCGGCATTTACTTGACCTCCACGGTCATCGGCAGGTGGGCGAATCCGCGGACGCTGCTCGAGTGCACCCGCACGGCGTTGGCCTCGTCGACCTCGTAGCCGCGGATCCTCTTGAACAGTTCGGCCAGCGCCACCCTGGCCTCCATCCTGGCCAGGTGCGCGCCGAGACAGAAGTGGGCGCCGCTGCCGAAACTCAAGAGATTCGAGCCTATTTCGCGACCGATCAGGTAGTCGTCGGGGTCGGCGAAAACCCGCTCGTCTCGGTGCGCCGAGCCCGGCAGCAACAGCAGGATGTCGCCCTCGGGAATCGTCGTGTCGTAGAGGGTCAGCTCACCGGACACCACGCGCGCCAGCAGCTGGCTCGAGGTGTCGTAGCGCAGCGTTTCCTCGACCCACAGCGGAATGCGTTCGGAGTCGGAGTAGACCGGCGCCAGCTGGTCGGGGTTCTTGTGGCCCCAGAAGGCCGCGTTGGCAAGCAGTTTCGTGGTGGTCTCGTTGCCGGCGATCACCATCAGGAACATGAATCCCAGCACTTCTTCGTCCGTCAGCCGGTCGCCGTCGATCTCGGCCTCCAACAGCGCGGTCGTCAGATCGTCGGCCGGCTTCTTGCGGCGCGCAGCGATCATGTCCTGGTAGTAGACCATCAGGTTGATCGATGCCTCGATCGCAGATTGGGGTACGTCGTTGACGCCGTCCTCGCGATGCATGACACCGTCGGCCATGGCCCGGATGCCGTCGCGGTCCTCCGACGGCACACCCATCAGTTCGGAGATCACATCCATCGGCAGCTTGCCCGCGAATTCCGCGACGTAGTCAACTGATTCGCCGGTCCCGGCCCTTTCCAGCATCGCGTCGAGATGCTGAACGGCGAGTTCGGTCACCCGCGGCTCCAGCTCCCGGATGCGGCGCGGGGTGAAGCCCTTCGACACCAGCGTCCGCAACCGCAAGTGCGCGGGATCGTCCATCGCCAGGAACGACATCGTCTTGCTCGCATGGGGCCCCCGCGAGATCGGGTCGAGGGCGACGCCGTCACGGTTCGACAGAGTCGTGCTGTTGCGGAAGCCCTCCCGCACATCCTGATGGCGCGACAGCGCCCAGAACCCCTGTGCCTCGTTGTGATACAGCGGCGCTTCGTCGCGCAAACGCTTGTAGTACGGGTACGGATCCTCGTGAAAGTCGTAGTCGTATGGGTCGAGGATCACGTCGCTCGCCGGAACGGTCATTGTTGTTCTCCAAGAGTCGGTTTCATTTGTCCTCTCCGAGACCCGGCCTCGGTTGTCATCTCTCCGAGGACGAGGCCCACGACGTAGGTGAGCCGGTCGGCGATCTCGCGATAGCTGACATAACCGCTGCCCGCGTGGACCAGGGCGCCGAAATAAGTCATCTCGAGGGCCGACACCGTGCGCGGGTCGGCGTCCGGACCCATCGCCGAACGGATGCGGCGGTGGATCTCTGCGCCGATCTTGTCGCGAACCGTGGTCGTCGCGGGATCGTTGCTGCTGAGCAGTGCGGTGGTGCAGGCTGCGGCGACCTCGGGTTCGTCGGCGATCATCAGAGTCATTGCCCGCAACGCTTTCTCCACCCGGGTCGCCGTGCTGTCGTTGACGTCGGTGAAGTAGGGCACCTGGCGCATCAGGTCCAGGTAGACCTCCGCGATCAGATGGTTCTTCGACGAGAAGTAGGTATAGGCGGTGGCCGGCGCGACTTTGGCCCGGGCAGCGACGGCCCGCACGGACAGGTCGCCGTAGGACGATTCGCGCAACATCTCCACACCCGCGCTGAGGACCTTGCGGAACGTCTCCTCCTGTCGCCGGTTGCGCGGGGTTTCCCCGCTCTGGCCGTCGACGGCGACCACGGCATCGCTGGACACATGTCCAAGTTATCCGACTGGAACCGCGCCAAGCAAGTGCAAGCGGCAAACCTGCAGTACACGAGGCTCTCGGCGCGATTTCAGGGGCTGCCTCGGTGCACGAACCTTGCTTCCTGCACCGGTCTGCGACTATCGTTCAGGTGAAGTAAGTCGGACAGTTGTCCAGCAATCAAACGGGAGTCGACATGGGGATGCTGGCCGATCGCCAGAGCCAATTGCTCATCGACGGGAAGCTCACGCCGGGCAGCGCCGGAACCTTCCCGACTGTCAACCCGGCCACCGAGGAGGTACTCGGGGTCGCCGCAGACGCCAGCGCCGAGGACATGGGCCGTGCCATCGAGGCCGCCCGGCGCGCCTTCGACGACACAGACTGGTCCACCAACACCGAATTGCGGGTTCGCTGCATCCGGCAGCTGCAGGACGTATTGACCAAACACGTCGAGGACCTGCGGGAGATCACGGTCGCCGAGGTCGGCGCCCCGGTGATGCTGACGTCCATGGCGCAGCTGGAAGGCCCGATCGCCGACCTGAGCTTCTGTGCCGACACCGCGGAGTCCTACCAGTGGACCACCGATGCGGGCGTCGCGTCGCCGATGGGCATCAAGACTCACCGCACCATCGCCAGGGAGGCGGTCGGGGTGGTCGGCGCGATCACGCCATGGAACTTCCCGCATCAGATCAACCTCGCCAAGCTCGGGCCTGCTTTGGCGGCAGGTAACACCGTCGTACTGAAACCCGCACCCGACACCCCGTGGTGCGCCGCGGCCGTGGGGCAGCTCATCGCCGAGCACACCGACATCCCGGCGGGCGTGGTGAACATCGTCACCTCCAGCGACCACACCGTGGGCGCCTTGCTCTCCAAAGACCCACGCGTAGACATGGTTTCGTTCACCGGTTCGACGGCCACCGGCCGCGCGGTGATGGCCGACGGCGCGGTGACACTCAAGAAGGTCTTCCTCGAACTCGGTGGCAAGTCTGCGTTCCTGGTCCTCGACGACGCCGATCTCGCAGGCGCATGCTCGATGTCGGCATTCACCGCGTCGATGCACGCTGGACAGGGATGTGCGATCACCACCCGCCTCGTCGTGCCCCGCGCCCGCTACGACGAAGCCGTCGAGGCGGCGGCCGCGACCATGGGCGGGCTCAAACCGGGCGACCCGACGGATCCAGGCACGATTTGCGGACCGGTGATCTCGGCACGGCAGCGGGACCGCGTACAGAGCTACCTCGACTCGGCCGTCGACGAAGGCGGCACATTCGCCTGCGGCGGTGGGCGTCCCGCCGACCGGGACACCGGATACTTCATCGAGCCCACCGTCATCGCAGGTCTCGACAACACCGCCAAGGTCGCTCGCGAGGAGATCTTCGGCCCGGTTCTGACGGTAATCGCCCATGACGGCGACGACGACGCCGTGCGTATCGCCAACGACTCGCCCTACGGCCTGTCGGGAACGGTGTTCAGCTCCGACCCCGAGCGGGCTGCCGGCGTGGCCGCGCGCATGCGCGTCGGCACTGTCAACGTCAACGGCGGCGTCTGGTACTCGGCCGACATGCCGTTCGGCGGCTACAAGCAGTCCGGCATCGGCCGGGAGATGGGGCTCGCCGGTTTCGAGGAGTACCTCGAAACCAAAGCCATTGCGACAGCAGTCAGTTAGGGGTGGAGGGCTCGATGAATCTTTACGGTGATCAGTTCAAGGAGAAGGTCGCGATCGTCACCGGTGCCGGCGGCGGCATCGGCCAGGCATACGCCGAGGCACTCGCCCGCGAGGGTGCCGCCGTCGTCGTCGCCGACATCAACACCGAGGGCGCGCAGAAGGTCGCCGACGGCATCACCGGCGAAGGCGGCAACGCGCTCGCGGTGCGGGTCGACGTGTCAGACCCCGACTCCGCCAAGGAGATGGCGGCGACCGCGCTGTCCGAGTTCGGCGGCATCGACTACCTGGTCAACAATGCGGCGATCTTCGGCGGCATGAAGCTGGACTTCCTGATCACCGTCGACTGGGACTACTACAAGAAGTTCATGAGCGTGAACCTCGACGGCGCGCTCGTGTGCACCCGCGCCGTGTACCGCAAGATGGCCAAGCGCGGCGGCGGGGCGATCGTTAACCAGTCCTCGACCGCCGCCTGGCTGTACTCGAACTTCTACGGATTGGCCAAGGTCGGCATCAACGGTTTGACACAGCAGCTGGCAACCGAACTCGGCGGCCAGAACATCCGCGTCAACGCGATCGCGCCAGGCCCGATCGACACCGAGGCCAACCGGTCGACGACCCCCAAGGAGATGGTCGACGACATCGTGAAGCGAATCCCGTTGTCGCGCATGGGTGAGCCGGAGGATCTGGTGGGCATGTGCCTGTTCCTGCTGTCGGACCAGGCCAAATGGATCACCGGCCAGATCTTCAACGTCGACGGCGGCCAGATCATCCGATGAGTGACAAGGACGTCCAACTCGGCTACATCGGCCTGGGTAACCAGGGCAAGCCGATGGCCGAGCGTCTCGTCGACTGGCCCGGCGGGCTCATCGTCTACGACGTGCGACTCGAGGCCATGACGCCGTTGGCTGAAAAGGGCGCCACGCTCGCGGACGGTATCGAAGATGTGGCGACAGCCGACGTCATAAGCGTGACCGTGCTCAATGATGAACAAGTGCGAGAGGTCATTGCCGGCGAACAGGGGTTGGCCCGCTACGCCAAGCCGGGCACCGTGATCGCGATCCACTCGACGATCGGCGACACCACTGCCGCGGAGTTGGCCCGACTGCTCGAGCCGGAGGGCATTCATATCGTCGATGCTCCCGTCAGCGGCGGTGCGGGAGCCGCGACGAAGGGTGAGTTGGCGGTCATGGTCGGCGCCGATGAGGAGGCCTTCCAACGGGTCAAGCCGGTGTTCGCGAAATGGGCGACGCTAATCGTGCACGCCGGTGAACCCGGTGCCGGCACCCGGATGAAGCTGGCGCGCAACATGTTGACGTTCACCGGCTTCGCCGCGGCATGTGAAGCGCAGCGCCTTGCCGAGGCCAGCGGAATCAACCTGCAGGATCTGGGCAAGGTGGTGCGCCACAGCGACTCCCACAGCGGCGGCCCCGGCGCGATCATGTACCGCGACGACACGAAACCGCTTACTTCCGAACATTTCCTGTACGACATGTTCACCCACACCCGCGGGCTGGCCGAAAAGGACCTCGGCTTGGCGTTGGCGCTCGGCGGGGCGCTCGATGTCGACCTGCCGCTCGCCGAGCTCGCATTGAAGAACCTTGCGGCGGGCCTCGGCGTCCCGCACGCGAAGGATTGAGTCTCCGGACGCGAGGAGGAGAGGGAACAATGGACGAGTTGCGCAAGAAGGGCCTCGCGAAGATGAACGAGGTCTACGGCTGGGAGATGCCGGACATGCCGGGTGATTACTTCGCCCTCACCGCGGACCACCTCTTCGGAAACATCTGGACCAGGCCGGGTCTGTCGATGCGCGACAAGCGGATCATGACGCTGACCGTCGTCACCGCTCTCGGCATCACCGACCTCGCTGAGATTCAGGCCAACGCAGCGCTGGCAAACGAGGAGATCACCGAAGACGAGCTCAAGGAAATGGCCATCTTCCTCACGCACTATCTCGGCTTCCCGTTGGGCTCCAAGCTGGACGGAGTCGTCACGAAGGTGGCGGCCCAGCGCAAGAAGGCCACCGCAAAGGGAAAGGGCGAAGACAAGAAGGCAAATGTCAACGCAGCGCTGAACATGCACTCGGGGAGCGGTATCGATGACAAGTAGGTATGCCGGCCTTTCGCGCGGGCAGCTGGCCACCTTGGTGCCCGAGCTGCTGCTGATCGGTCAGCTGATTGACAGATCCGGAATGGCCTGGAGCATCAGCAATTTCGGCCGTAAAGAGATGCTGCAGATCGCGATCGAGGAGTGGATGGGCGCCAGCCCGATCTACACCAGGCGGATGCAGAAGGCCCTCAAGTACGAGGGTGTCGACGTCATCACCATCTTCAAGGGGCTTCAGCTCGACATCGGTGCGCCGCCTCAGTTCATGGACTTCCGGTACGACGTGCACGACCGGTGGCACGGCGAGTTCCATCTCGATCACTGCGGCGCGTTGATGGACGTCGAGCCGATGGGCGAGGAGTACGTCCGCGGCATGTGCCACGACATCGAAGATCCGACGTTCGACGCCACCGCCGTCGCCACCAACCGCCGCGCGCAGATCCGCCCGATTCACCGGCCGCCGAGAACCCCGGCCGACCGGCAGCCGCACTGCGCGTGGACTGTCGTCATCGACGATTCGCATCCCGAGGTCGAAGACCATCCGGTGCTCGATGTGGTACGCCGAACTCGCGCCGCTACAACGGAGCTCGACGCGATCGACCCCGATGACGAGGGACTCGCCGATTACTCGGGCGATCTGCTGTCGGATCTCGACTTCACGGCGTTCTCGCACTCGGCACTCGTGCGCATCGCCGACGAGGTGTGCCTGCAGATGCACCTGCTGAACCTGTCCTTCATCATCGCGGTGGGTAAGCGCGCAGGCACGAACACCGAACTGGCCGCCGAGATCTGCACGAAACAGCTGATCGGTATCGCGGGTATCGCCGCCGAACGGATCCACCGCGCGCTGGCGCTGCCCGCGGGTATCGAGGGTGCGGTCCGCACGCTCGAACTGCACCCGATGTTTAATCCCGCCCACTATGTGTACGCCGAATTCGGCCCGGACACCGTGCATGTGCAGCGCTCGCCGGCCCACGAGGACGGCGCCTGGGTCGCGTTGGTCAACCCGTCGGAGAAACGCCCGCTGCTGGCTGCCGTCGGGGCGATCGACGCACGCCTCGACGTGGAGATCACCGGCAGCGCCACGGACTGGACAGCGCAGGTGGTCGAAACGGACACGCCCGCAAAGGAACAGTCCGAGGTATCGGTCGTGCGTGTCAGCGGCGGATCGACGTTCGTATTCGAACCGAGGAAGTCGCTGCCGCTCACGGTGGTCTGATCGTCGGGCTTGACTCTCGGTCCGCCTCGCTAGCGCCCGGCGGCGCCCACTGCCGAGCCGACCCACCGGCGCATGTAGTCGCGCAGATCTTCGCCCGTCCGCGGAGGACGGCCCGGGTCGATGACGAACGACTGGATGATGCGCAGTAGATGCTCGGCCAGTTGGTTCAGCGAGTCTTCGCCGAAACCCGCTGCCGCCCAGTCGACGTCGAATCGTCGCAGCATCGAGTTCGCGAACCGCAGCGCGACGTCCGACGTCACCGACTCGGTATGTGCCGTGGCGCTGCCGGGAGCAATCAGCAGACCGATGTGCTTGTCCTTCGGCAGCCACTCGAGTGCGGTGGCGATGGCCTCAGAGACCGCTTCCACCGGATCGGTGATGCCCTGCAGGTGGGCGGCCAGCCGGTCGAGGAAGTCGTCCGCGGCGTGCACGGCGGCGGCCACCAGCAATGCATCGGTGCTGGGGAAGTAGCGATAGACGGTCTGGCGCGTCACGCCGAGCGAGCGGGCGACGTCGGCGATGGAGAAGTCGGCGCCCCGGGCGTCGACCGCCTTACCCGCCGCGTCCAGTATCCGGGTGATCGCCTCGTCGTCGCTGCCGGGCGCCGAGCCCGACCAGCCGTGGGTACGCACGCCGGAATACTACTGCCGGCCCCGGTAGGAGACCTGCAGGTTCTTCACGCCGTTGAGCCAGCCCGACCGAAGCCGTTGCGGCTGCGCCAGTTTCGAGATGTCAGGGATCTGATCGGCGATCTCGTTGAAGATCAGCTTGATCTCCATGCGGGCCAGGTTGGCGCCGATGCAGAAGTGGGCGCCGTTGCCGCCGAAGCCGAGGTGCGGATTGGGGTCGCGCAGGATGTCGAACTCGAACGGCTGGTCGAAGACGGCCTCGTCGAAGTTCGCTGAGCTGTAGAACAAGCCGGCGCGCTGCCCTTCACGAATCGTCACTCCGCCGAGTTGGGTGTCGGCCAGCGCGGTGCGCTGGAAGCAGTGCACCGGCGTCGCCCAGCGCACGATCTCGTCGGCGGCGGTATCGGGACGTTCACGCTTGAACAACTCCCACTGCCCGGGGTTCTCGAAGAAGGCGTTCATGCCATGGGTCATCGCGTTGCGGGTCGTCTCGTTGCCCGCGACCGCGAGCAGAATGACGAAGAAGGCGAACTCGACGTCCTCCATCCATTCGCCGTCGACGTCGGCCTGCACCAACCGCGTCACGATGTCGTCGGCCGGACAGCGGCGTCGCTCCTCGGCCATGGTGTACGCGTAGCCCATCAGCTCGGCATTGGCGGCCGCATAGTCCGTCTCGAAATCCGGATCGTCGGTGTTCATGATCGAGTTCGTCCAGTGGAAGAGCTTCTCGCGATCGTCCTCAGGCACTCCGAGCATGTCCGCGATCGCCAGCAGGGGCAGGCGCATGGCGATGTCGTCGACGAAGTTGCCACTCTCCTTTTCCCTTGCCTCCGCGACGATCTCACGTGCAGCGGTCGCGAGCTTCTCCTCCAGGTTTGCGACGGCCCTCGGCGTGAACAGCCGTGACACCAGCTTGCGCAGGCGCGTGTGAGCCGGCGCGTCGTGGTTGATCAGCAGCGCCTTCGTCAACTCCAACTGGTCGGGGGTGGTGCCGTCAGGCATGCGCATGACGACGCCCTTGCGGTTGGTCGACCACAGGTCGCCGTCGCGGGAGATGGACTTGATGTCTTCGTGACGGCTGATCACCCAGTACCCGCCGTCGTCGAAGATCGACTCCGGCTGTTCGTTCCACCACACCGGCGCGGTCTTGCGCAACTCGGCGAACTCGGCGACTGGGACTCCTTTTTCGAGGACATCGGGATCGGTGAAGTCGAAGTGCTCGCCGAAGGGACAGGTCTGCATCGTTGCCATGGTCCCGACCATACACCGTGACGTCAAGTGTATGGCCGGTGATTTGCGACAAGGCATTAGGGTGGGCATTTGTGCGCGTCCTGGTGATCGGATCCGGAGCCCGTGAACATGCGTTGCTGCTCGCGCTGCGCCGAGATCCCGAGGTGAAGGCTCTGGCGATCGCACCGGGCAACGCCGGCACCGCGGCGATCGCAGACCAGCACGAGGTCGACATCACCTCCGGCGACGCGGTGGCCGCACTGGCCAGGAGAATCGACGCAGATCTGGTGGTCATCGGCCCCGAGGTGCCGCTGGTCATCGGCGTTGCCGACGCGGTCCGGGCCGCCGGGATCGCCTGCTTCGGGCCGACCAGCGCGGCGGCGCGCATCGAGGGCTCCAAGTCGTTCGCCAAAGATGTGATGTCCGCGGCGGGGGTCCGGACCGCCAGAAGTGAAATCGTCGACAACCCCGGCCGCCTGGACGCCGCGCTGGACCGCTTCGGGACAGGTGTCGGCGACGCGGCCTGGGTGGTCAAGGACGACGGCCTGGCCGCCGGCAAGGGCGTCGTGGTCACCGGCGACCGGGATGCCGCGAGAGCGCACGCCGCCAGCCTGCTCGATGCGGGTCATCCGGTGCTGCTCGAGTCTTTCCTCGACGGGCCGGAGGTATCGCTGTTCTGTGTGGTCGACGGGACGACTGTGGTGCCACTGCTTGCCGCGCAGGATTTCAAGCGGGTCGGCGACGGTGACACCGGACCCAACACGGGTGGCATGGGCGCATACGCGCCGTTGACGTGGCTGCCCGACGAGGTGACCGACCAGATCGTCGAGAGCATCGTGAAACCGGTTGCCGCAGAACTGGTCAAGCGCGGCAGCTCATTCTCCGGCCTGCTGTACGCGGGCCTGGCGATCACCTCCCAAGGGCCCGCGGTGGTCGAATTCAATTGCCGCTTCGGCGATCCCGAGACACAGTCGGTGTTGGCGCTGCTCGAGTCGCCGCTGGGCCGGCTTCTCCACGCCGCGGCCACGAGCCGCCTCGCCGATGAGCCCCCGCTGCGCTGGCGCGACGGTGCGGCGGTGACCGTGGTGCTGGCCGCCGAGAACTATCCGGGCCGGCCGCGGGTGGGCGACGTGATACAGGGCGCGGAAGTCGACGGCGTGCTGCACGCGGGAACCTCGCGGCGCGACGACGGGTCCGTCGTCTCCTCAGGGGGACGAGTGCTGTCGGTGGTCGGCACGGGACCCGATCTGTCCTCCGCGCGTGACGACGCGTACGCGCTGATCAAATCGATTCGATTGCCCGGCAGCCACTTTCGCAGCGATATCGGGCTGGCAGCGGTCGAAGGCCGAATCACGGTCTAGCGGCCCGGTCAAGCTGTCAGCAGCGGCGCAATCCACTCGAGCTCGGCGGGCAGCTGCGAACTCCAGAACCCACCGTCGTGGCCGCCCGGCGAGAAGCCGCCGGCGGGCGGTTTGGGCAGCTGGGCGATGAACTGCTGCGTAGCCGAGTAGAAGGGATCGCTGTTGCCGCAGTCGATCCGGATCGGTATCGATCCGAGGGCGGGAAGCCCCCACACACTGTTAGCCGCGTAGTCGTCGCCGCCGTCGAACGCACCGGGTGCGGTCGCGCCCGAGGACGTCCACAACGCCGGGCTGACCGCGCAGATCGCTGCGGTGCGAGCCGGGCCGAGTCGGCCGCCGAGCAGCAGCGCGCCGTAGCCGCCCATCGACCAGCCGAGGAATGCCACCCTCGAGGTGTCCAGACCCTGCGCGCCGAGCATCGGGATCAGCTCGTCGAGGACCATCGCGCCCGAGTCCTCACCCGACGCGCGCTTGTGCCAGTAGCCCCCGCCGCCGTCGACGGCCACCACCGCAAAGGGCGGCAGCCCCGCGGCGACCGCCTGCGCCAAACCCTGCTCAACACCGCCCGCCATCACCTCGGCCGCATCGGCGCCCTTGCCGTGCAGGGCGATGACGGGGCGCAACGGCTGGGTCTGGCCGGGCGGGCGTGCGATCGCCCAATTGGTGTCGATTCCACCGCGCGCGGCCGACACGAACGAACCGTTGACGTACGTCTGCGCGGCGGTCGGCGCGGGTTCCAGCGGGGCGGGCGGTGCCAACGGTACGAGTGGTGCTCCGGCGCTCGTCATCTGGACGGGCGGACCCGCGAGGGACGGACCGGTCTCGCGCAGCGTTCCGAGCGCGAAGGCGCCCACCGCGCCCGCGGCCGCACCCGCACCGAGGCGCATCACCGCGCGGCGGCTCAGTTGATTGCCTCGCATGCGCGCCATCATGCCATTGCCACATGGCGCATCCACGGGCGGCGTTTCGGCAATGCGTGCAAATGCCTCGGCGACACGACTTTCTGTGTAAAGGCTTAGCTTTAGTCGAAAGAGTCATGTCGGGCTCGGGCGACTGGCAGCATGCTAAGCGTGACGGCAGCGGTGACTCCCAAAGGAGTACGCAGGCAGTACGCACTCGTCAGTGCGGCTGCTGAACTGCTGTGCGAGGGCGGCTTCGACGCGGTGCGTCACCGCGCCGTGGCACGGCGCGCAGGCCTGCCGTTGGCGGCCACTACCTATTACTTCTCGTCCCTCGACGACCTGATCGTCAAGGCCGTCGAGCACATCGGCGCACTCGAGGCGCAGCAGCTACGCGAGCGGGTGGCCGGGTTGTCTCGACGGCGACGCGGCGCCGAGGCGACTGTCGACGTGCTGGTGGATCTGCTCGTCGGCGACGAACCCTGCGTCGGCGACGAGCCCGAAGCCCCGGCGAGCGAGCAATTGATCTCGCGGTACGAGCGGTACATCGCGTGCGCGCGTCAACCGGCGCTACGCGAGGTGCAGCGGCGAATTCTGCAGCAGCGTACCGATGCGGTCGTGAAGGCCGTCGAGAGGTCCGGCCGTTCGGTGCGGGCGGAACTCGTCCCGGCGCTGGTGTGCGCGGTCGACGGTGCGGTGGTGGCATCGCTCGTCGACGACGGCGACGGTCCCCGCAGCGCCGCGCGCACGACGCTGATCGACGTCATCGACGTGCTGGCACCGATCGCAGCGCCGATTTCGGTGCCGGTGCTCACCGCCGCGTCTGGCTGATTCCGCGTCGGATTCGCGATTTCTTGTCCCATTGCGGGTGCAGGGCCGTTGACGCTGGTCGATGATGAGGTCTTCACAGCCGACTGACAGGGAGGCCCGATGAGCCCCGAAGGTGCCACCGACACGGTCGACAAGCCGCCCGAACTCAAGCGGGTGATGGGCCCGGGCCTGCTGCTGTTGTTCGTCGTCGGTGACATCCTCGGCACCGGCGTGTACGCGCTGACCGGTGACGTGGCCGCCGAAGTCGGTGGCGCAGCGTGGGTTCCGTTCCTCGTCGCATTCCTGATCGCTACCATCACCGCGTTCAGCTACCTGGAGCTGGTCACCAAGTATCCCCAGGCAGCGGGCGCTGCTCTCTACGCGCACAAGGCATTTGGCATCCAGTTCGTGACATTCCTGATCGCGTTCGTGGTGATGTGTTCCGGCATCACGTCGGCGTCCACGGCGGCTCGAACCTTCGCTTCGAACTTCTTCAAAGGGTTCGACTTCGATTTGGGCACAGCCGGTATCGTCGCGCTGGCGCTGTTCTTCATGACCGCGCTTGCGCTGATCAACCTGCGCGGGGTGGGTGAGAGCGTCAAGCTGAATGTGGTCCTGACGATCATCGAGATCAGCGGCCTGCTCTTGGTGGTCCTGGTCGGGTTGTGGGCATTCACCCGCGGCGGAGACGTCGACTTCTCCCGCGTGGTGGCGTTCGACACCGCGGACGACAAGAACGCGTTCATGGCTGTCACCGCGGCGACCTCGCTGGCATTTTTCGCCATGGTGGGTTTCGAGGACTCGGTGAACATGGCCGAAGAGACCAAGGACCCGGTGAGGATCTTTCCGAAGATGCTGCTGTCGGGCCTCACCATCGCCGGGATCGTGTACATCCTGGTGTCGATCGTGGCGGTGGCGCTGGTGCCGATCGGGGAACTGGAGGCCAGTGACACCCCGCTGGTGGAGGTCGTCAAAGCCGGCGCGCCGGGCCTGCCGATCGACAAGATCCTGCCGTTCATCACGATGTTCGCGGTGTCGAACACCGCGCTGATCAACATGCTGATGGCCAGCAGGCTGATCTACGGCATGGCGCGTCAGCACGTGCTGCCGCCGGTGCTGGGCACGGTGCATCCGCGTACCCACAGTCCCTGGGTGGCCATCATCTTCACCACCGGGGTCGCGTTCGGCCTCATCATCTACGTGACGGCGTTCGCCAACGAGAAGGCGATCAGCGTTCTGGGCGGGACGACATCGCTTCTGCTGCTTGCCGTATTCGCGGTGGTGAACGTCGCGGTACTGGTCCTGCGCCGCGACGTGCAGGCGGCCGGCAATCATTTCAAGACCCCGACCATCCTGCCGGTGATCGGCTGCATCGCCTCGCTCTACCTGGTGACCCCGTTGTCGGGGCGGCCCTCGCAGCAGTACATCCTTTCCGGAATCCTCGTCCTCATCGGCATCGTGCTGTTCTTCGTGACGATGGCGATCAACCGTCAACTGGGCGTTCGCGACGCGGGCATCACCGACCCGACGCACCTAGCCGACGCGCCCGACTAGCCTTCCGGCCGAACCTGGCCGGCACGCTCACATCCGGTAGAGCCGTTCGCGGATCGTCCGCGCTTCCGACTGGGCCTGCGCAAGCAGTTCTTCCAGACGTGAAAGGCGTTCGTGCAGTTCGTCACTCGGCGGCGGGACGACGCGCGTGCGAGGTGCGGGCGACCGATCCGGCGGCAGGCTCGGCGTGACGATGTAGCCGGTTTGGAAGTCGCCGTAGATCGTCACGTCGTCGGGCCGGTGATACCAGTAGAGCCCCACGTAGGCACAGATGACGGCGTCGACGGGGTCCTCGTCGCGATCGAGCTGTACCGGCCGCGTGGCGGCTTCGACCCTCTTGCGCAATTCGACCCAGGCCACGCTGCGGTTGGCGCGCAGCCGCGGTGTCGCGTCGTCGAGTCCCTCGATGAACGTCATCAACTTCAACAGGTCGCGCTGGCGGTCGCCGAACGGGCCGCGTTTGTATTTGAGCGTCTTGTCGAGTTCGAACAGCACAACGGTCGCCGGGTGCGGATAGACCTCGATGGCCTTGCGGTTCGAGCCCGACGCGGGATCCATGTCCAGATCCAAGGCAGTGGCCAACCGGGCCGCGCGAGGGTTCTTCAGCTCGGGTTTCTCCGCGAACGCCGGACGCGCTCCGGCGTCGAACTTTCCGAAGTCGCGGTTCAGTCCGGTCTCGGCCGGCCGGTGTCCGGTCTGGTTGGCGACGATGAGCGGAGCATCGAAGGCGACGAGGCAGTCTGCTGCGGTGAACGGGGCGATCGCGTCGATGATGTCGGCGTCGTCCTGGGCGGCGCCCACGTGCAGGAGTCGGCCGTCGGAGTCGATGGCCGCGACCCCGGTCTGATTCTTCTCTCCCCACGCGAGATCCAGCCCAACGAAGTGCATGAGGCCACTGTGCCTCAAACGTGCGCCTACCCGCCGCCGTAAGCTGTGTATTTGTGGCGATTCCCAACGTGCTGGCCAGTCGGTACGCCAGCGACGAGATGGTGGCGATCTGGTCGCCCGAGGCCAAGGTCGTCGGCGAGCGCCGACTGTGGCTGGCCGTGTTGCGCGCGCAGGCCGAGTTGGGTGTCGAGGTTCCCGACGGCGTGATCGACGATTACGAGCGCGTGATCGACGACGTCGACCTGGCCTCGATCGCCGCGCGCGAGCGGATGCTGCGCCATGACGTGAAGGCGCGCATCGAGGAGTTCAACGCGCTGGCCGGTCACGAGCATGTGCACAAGGGAATGACAAGCCGGGACCTGACGGAAAACGTTGAACAGCTGCAGATCCGGCGATCGCTGGAGCTGGTCTTCTCCCACGGTGTCGCGGTGGTGGCGCGACTCGCCGAGCGTGCGATCAGCTACCGGGACCTGGTGATGGCCGGCCGCAGCCACAACGTCGCGGCGCAGGCGACGACGCTGGGCAAGCGGTTCGCGTCGGCCGCCGAGGAGATGCTCCTCGGGCTGTCCCGGTTGCGCGACCTGATCGACCGGTACCCGTTGCGCGGCATCAAGGGACCGATGGGCACCGCGCAGGACATGCTCGACCTCTTGTCCGGCGACACCGGGCAACTGGCCGATCTCGAGCGGCGGGTCGCCGAGTTCCTCGGCTTCACCGAGGTGCTGACCAGCGTGGGGCAGGTCTACCCACGGTCACTGGACCACGACGTGGTGTCCGCGCTGGTGCAGGTAGGCGCAGGCCCTTCGTCGCTCGCCCACACCATCAGGTTGATGGCAGGTCATGAACTTGTCACCGAGGGGTTCGCACCCGGCCAGGTCGGATCGTCGGCGATGCCGCACAAGATGAACACGCGCTCGTGCGAGCGGGTGAACGGGCTGCAGGTCGTCCTGCGGGGGTACGCGTCGATGGCGGCCGAACTCGCTGGGGCGCAATGGAACGAGGGCGACGTCTTCTGTTCGGTGGTGCGCCGGGTAGCGCTGCCCGACGCGTTCTTCGCGCTCGACGGTCAGACCGAGACGTTCCTGACCGTGCTCGACGAATTCGGCGCGTACCCCGCGGTGATTCAGCGCGAACTCGACCGCTATCTGCCGTTCCTGGCCACGACCCGGATCCTGATCGCCGCGGTGCGGGCGGGCATGGGTCGCGAGGCGGCCCACGAGGTCATCAAGGAAAACGCGGTTGCGGTCGCGTTGGCGATGCGCGAAAAGGGCGCTGAGTCCGACCTACTGGACCGGTTGGCCGCCGATCGCAGGCTACCGCTGGACCGCGCCGCACTGGCTGCGGCGCTGGCGGACAGGCAGGCGTTCACCGGCGCGGCGGGCAGTCAGATCGACGCCGTCGCCGCCGCTGTCGACGAACTCGTCAGCCGCTACCCCGAGGCGGCGAAATACACCTCGGGTGCGATCCTGTGACACAGGCGCTGTCCCGGATAGACCTGACCGACCTGGACAACTTCGCCAACGGCTTCCCGCACGACCTGTTCGAGGTGCATCGGCGCGAGGCGCCGGTGTTCTGGCACGAGCCCACCGACAACACGCCAGACGGCGAGGGTTTCTGGTCGGTGGCGACATACCCGGAAACCCTTGCAGTGCTGCGTGATCCGCAGACATATTCATCGGTGACCGGTGGCTCGCGGGCGTATGGCGGCACGCTGTTGCAGGATCTGACCATTGCGGGCCAGGTGCTCAACATGATGGACGACCCGCGACACTCGCAGATCAGGCGCCTGGTGAGCTCCGGGCTGACACCGCGGATGATTCGGCGCGTCGAGGACGATCTGCGCGGTCGTACCCGTCGACTCCTGGCCGCCGTCCCGCCGGGCGAACCCTTCGACTTCGTCACCGACGTCGCCGCGGAGCTGCCGATGCAGATGATCTGCATCCTGCTGGGAGTGCCTGAGTCCGAACGGCATTGGTTGTTCGAGGCCATCGAGCCGCAATTCGACTTCGGCGTGGCCCGCCGGGCGTCGGTCGGGCAGATGACGCCCGAAGAGGCCGGCACCCGGATGTACACCTACGGCCAGGAGCTGATCGCGTCGAAGCGTGCCGAGCCGACCGACGACATGCTGTCGGTCGTCGCCAACGCGACGCTGGACGACGACGGGCGCTCGTCGGTGCTGTCGGACATGGAGCTCTATCTGTTCTTCAGCCTGCTGTTCAGTGCGGGCGCGGAGACCACCCGCAACGCCGTCGCAGGCGGGTTGCTCGCTCTTGCCGAGCATCCCGATCAGCTGGCCGCGTTGCGCGCGAACATGTCGCTGTTGCCGACTGCAGTCGAGGAGATGGTGCGGTGGACGTCGCCGTCGCCGTCGAAGCGCCGCACCGCTACCCGCGACGTCGAGCTGGGCGGAAATTCGATCGAGGCCGGACAGAAGGTGCAGATCTGGGAGGGGTCGGCCAACCGCGACGCCGCGGTGTTCGATAGTCCGGATCTGTTCGATGTCGCCCGAAAGCCAAACCCGCACTTGGGCTTCGGTCAAGGCGTGCACTATTGCCTCGGTGCAAATCTCGCGCGACTGGAATTGCGGGTGCTGTTCGAGGAGCTGTTGCAGCGGTTCGCGTCGGTCCGGGTGACCAGGCCGGTGGAGTGGACACGGAGCAACCGGCACACCGGCATCCGTCATCTCGTCGTCGAACTGGAAGCGTGAGACCCGACGCGTTCGCGGCGGTGATGGCGACCGGCATCGTGTCGATCGCGGCGGCCGATCACGGCTTCGACGGCATCAGCGGCCCGCTGGCTGTACTCGCGGCCGTTGTGCTGGCGGTGATGGTGATCATCGCGGCCGCGCCCGCGTCCCGACATCGGCGACCTCGAGGTGCTGCTGCAGCTGTTCACGTTTGTCGCGGCCTGCGCGGTCGTCGCGACGCGGCTGCCTGCCTTGCACGCCATCCTCGGGGTGGTGGCGGCGCTGGCATGGCTGGTGTTGTTGCCGCTGACAGTCCGGCTCGTGTGGCATCGCGGCTGGACAGGCCTGCGTGACCAGGCGCGTGGCGGCTGGGAGCTGGCGAGCGTGGCGACGTCGGGGCTGGCGATACTGGCGGCCGACGCGGGGTGGCCGTGGCCGGCGGTTGCGCTACTGGCCTTGGCGGTTTGTCTGTACGGCTTGATGACCGGCCTGGTCGTGTGGCGTGCGTGTCGCGATGCGTCGGCACCGGTGTTCAGCCAGCCCGATGTGTCGCATCCTGTGGACGCGTTGCTGATCGCGACGCTGGCGGGCGATCGACATCCACCGGGCGGCGTGTTCCCATAGACATGTACTCGTCGGCGTCATCGCGACGGCGGTCGAAACGGGCTGGCGGCCGCTGACGACGGTCTCGCTGGTGTTCTTCTGGATTGCTCTGGCCGCATGGGTGCTCACCTCCCTGCGATTTGGGCGCGCTCACATGCTTTGAGCGTCGATCAGCGCGCCGAAATCGGTAAAAGGGCTAGAGGCGACGGGCGACGCCTGCCGATCGCAATTCCAGGGCCGCAAGGCCGTTGATCGTCGCGGCGTCCTCGCGCCGCCACGCCCCGACCGGGTCGGCATCGATCGCCGCCAGCTTGGCGAGCGGCCGGTTGGCCAGCGCCCGCAGCGCCAGCAGCTGTTCCCCTGCCGGTGTCCTTGCCAGTGTCAGCGCCACCCATTTGCGCCGGAAGAACCGCAACCGCAGCACCAGCCAGGGCCCCGCGATCGCCAGGATCGGCGGCGCGGCCACTGCGAGTGCCAGTAGCCACGCCAACCAGCTCGCCGTCGAGTTCAGTTGCGCCCCCGCTCCCGCGATGTCACGGGCGAAACCCCCGGCCGCCCTCAGCGGACTGCTCAGCGCGTCGCCGATCAGCGGCACCTTGTCGGCGTTGTCGCCGGCGTGATCGAGATTGCCCGCGATCCCGTTGGCACCGGTCTCGACGTCCATGCCGAAAGTTCCGATCGCTGCGACGGCCGAGTGCACGGCCAAGCCGACCACGACCCAGATGGCGATCCAGACGGCGACGAGGATGTCGCTGACCAACTGTGCGAGCAGCCGGGCGGGGGTGGTGGCGTAGGGCACATACCTCGATGTCATGCCGTCGATCCCAGCACAGATGGACCGCTAGGCTGACCCGATGCGCCCAGCTCTCTCCTCCTACGAGCATCTGGCCAGCGGCAAGGTCCGCGAGCTCTACCGCATCGACGACGACCACCTACTGTTCGTCGCGAGCGATCGCATCTCGGCGTTCGACTACATCCTCGACAACGAGATTCCCGACAAGGGCCGCATCCTGACCGCGATGAGCGTGTTCTTCTTCGACTACACCAAGGCGCCCAACCACCTCGCGGGAGCGGCCGACGACCCGCGCATCCCCGCCGAAGTGCTCGGGCGTGCGCTGGTGGTGCGCAAGCTCGAGATGATCCCGGTGGAATGCGTGGCCCGCGGTTATCTGACCGGCTCGGGACTGCTGGACTACCAGCACACTGGCGAGGTCAGCGGCATCCCGCTGCCGCCGGGACTGTCGGAGGCCAGCAAGTTCGACTTCCCGCTGTTCACCCCCGCTACCAAAGCCGACCTCGGCGAGCACGACGAGAACATCTCGTTCGCCGACGTCATCGACATGGTCGGCGCCGAGCGCGCCAACCAGCTGCGCGATCTCACGCTGCAGACCTACCTGCGTGCCGCCGACCACGCCTTGACGAAGGGAATCATCATCGCGGACACCAAATTCGAGTTCGGCGTCGACGAGCACGGAGACCTCGTGCTGGCCGACGAGGTGTTCACCCCGGACTCGTCGCGGTACTGGGCGGTCGAGACCTATCGCGAGGGGGTGGTGCAGCCCAGCTTCGACAAGCAGTTCGTCCGCAATTGGCTGCTGAGCCCGGAGTCGGGGTGGAACCGCGCCGGCGACGAGCCGCCGCCCCCGCTGCCGCCGACCATCGTCGACGCCACGCGCGAGCGCTATATCAATGCCTACGAACGTATTTCGGGCCTGCAGTTTGCCGACTGGATCGGCTCGGCGGCATGATCGAGGCACCGGTACCGCCGATCGCGAAGCGCGTCGAGCACCGCCGCGAGCACCACGGTGATGTCTTCGTCGACCCCTACGAGTGGCTGCGGGACAAGGACGATCCCGCGGTGATCGAGTATCTGCAGGCCGAGAACGCCTACGCCGAAGCGGTCACCGACCATCTGGCGCCGTTGCGGCAGAAGATCTTCGACGAGATCAAGGCGCGCACCAAGGAGACCGACCTGTCGGTGCCCATCCGCCGCAACGACTGGTGGTACTACACCAGAAGTTTCGAGGGCAAGCAGTACAGTGTGCACTGTCGTTGCCCGATAAGCGATCCCGACGACTGGAAGCCGCCGCAGTTCGACGAGCACACCGAGATCGCGGGCGAGCAGGTGCTGCTCGACGAGAACGAGGAGGCGCAAGGCCACGAGTTCTTCGCGATGGGCGCCGCCACGGTCAGCGTCGACGCCCACACGCTGGCGTATTCGGTGGATGTCCTCGGCGACGAGCGATACACGTTGCGGTTCAAGGACTTGCGCACCGGCCGGCTCTACGACGACGAGATCGTCGGCATCGGAGCGGGCGCGACATGGGCCGCCGACAACCGGACCGTCTACTACCTGACGGTCGACGAGGCGTGGCGGCCCGACACCGTATGGCGGCACCGCGTCGGCTCGGGCCTGCCAGCCGAGAAGGTCTATCACGAGCCCGACGAGAAGTTCTGGCTCGCGGTGGGCCGCACCCGCAGCGACAAGTACCTCATCATCGCCGCCGGTAGCGCGGTGACCTCGGAGATCCGGTACGCCGACGCCGCCGACGGCGAGGCCGAGTTCGTTCCGGTGTGGCCGCGGCGTGAGCTGGTCGAGTACTCCGTCGAGCACGCCGTCGTCGGCGGCGAGGACCGGTTCCTCATCCTGCACAACGACGGCGCCGAGAACTTCACCCTCGTCGAGGCGCCGGTCGCCGACCCGACCGCCACCCGCACGCTCATCGAGCACCGAGACGACGTCCGTCTCGACGCCGTCGACGCGTTCGTCGGACACCTAGTGGTCAGCTATCGCAGCGAGGCGTTGCCGCGCATCCAGCTCTGGCCGGTGTACGCAAACGGTCAATACGGCAGGCCCGAGGACTTCACGTTCGAATCCGAGCTGACGTCGGCGGGCCTGAGCGGTAACCCGAACTGGGACTCGCCGAAGCTGCGGATCGGCGCGACGTCGTTCGTCACCCCGGTGCGCATCTACGACGTCGACCTCGCGACGGGGGAGCGGACGCTGTTGCGCGAACAGCCGGTCCTCGGCGACTACCGCCCCGAGGACTACGTCGAGCGGCGGGACTGGGCGACCGCAGCCGACGGCGCGCGGGTGCCCGTGTCGATCATCCACCGCGTCGGCCTGCAATATCCGGCGCCCACACTGCTTTACGGCTACGGGGCCTACGAATCGTGCGAGGACCCACGGTTCTCCATAGCGCGGCTGTCGCTGCTCGACCGCGGCATGGTGTTCGCCATCGCGCATGTGCGCGGCGGTGGCGAGCTGGGCCGCCCGTGGTACGAGCACGGCAAGATGCTGGAGAAGAGGAATACCTTCACCGACTTCATCAGCGTCGCAGCCCATCTCGTCAACACCGAGGTGACCCGGCCGGAGAACCTCGTCGCGCTGGGCGGCAGCGCAGGGGGTCTGCTGATCGGCGCGGTGGCTAACATGGCGCCACAGCTCTTCGCGGGCTTCCTGGCTCAGGTTCCGTTCGTCGACGCGCTGACGACGATCCTCGACCCGTCGCTCCCACTGACCGTCACCGAGTGGGACGAGTGGGGGAATCCGTTGGCCGACGAAGACGTGTACCACTACATGAAGTCCTACTCGCCCTACGAGAACGTCGCGGCGAAGGAATATCCGCCGATCCTGGCGATGACGTCGCTCAACGACACTCGCGTGCTGTACGTGGAGCCGGCCAAATGGGTTGCCGCGCTTCGATACACGAAGACCGACGCTCATCCGGTGCTGTTGAAGACCGAGATGAGCGCCGGTCACGGCGGGATCAGCGGTCGCTACGAGCGCTGGAAGGAGGCGGCGTTCCAGTACGCGTGGCTAATGGACACCGCCAAGGCCAACCACGAGGGCGGCGCCTACGAAGACGGCCTGCTCGACCGTTCGTAGCGGCAGACGCGTGGTCATCGACTTCGGCGGGCTCGGCAGCCGCGACGCGTAGACGTTCGCGGGGAACATCGCCAGCATCAGCACACCGAGCGCGATGGCGGCCGCCGCCCTGGTCGGCGGGTACAGCAGCCCGGCGGCGCCGAGCAGTTCGAGCACACCGGTGACTGTGACCAGCAGTTGAGGTGCGGGCAGTCGCGGCGGCACGATCGCAATCAGGTCCCGGCGCAGAGGACCGACGAAATGCGCCGCCGCGGTCACGACGAACATCGCGGCCAGGCCGACCGCGATCGCCGACGGCCAGGTGCCGACGGAATCCGACCCCAGCAGGCCGACGAGGCGGGCGGCCATCGTTCCCAGGACGAGTGCGATGAGAGGCACCATGCCGAGCTCCAATCTAGACAGCGACAAGATCAACCGTATGGCGAAATCTAGGCACTGTCAAGATGGCGGCTATGATGGCCGCATGAGCAGCAAGCACACCTACCATCACGGCGACCTCAAGGCCACCATCCTGGCCGAGGCGGCCGCACTGGTGGCCGAGCGCGGCGCGGACGGACTGTCGCTACGTGAGCTGGCTCGGGCGGCGGGTGTCTCCCACGCCGCTCCGGCCCACCACTTCACCGACCGCCGCGGCCTGTTCACCGCGTTGGCGACTCAGGGCTTCAGCATGCTGGCCGACGCGCTGGCGGGCGCGCGCCCGAATTTCCTCGACGCAGCGCTGGCCTACGTCGGGTTCGCGATCGACCATCCCGGTCACTACGCGGTGATGTTCGACAAGTCGTTGTACGACGCCGCCGACCCCGATCTCGTCGCCGCGGAGACGGCGGCGGGTGGCGAACTGGCCGCCGGCGTCGGAACCCTTGACGATCCGCGCGCCAAGGACGATCCGCAGGCTGCCGCACTCGCGGCATGGTCACTGGTGCACGGGTTTTCACTGCTCTGGCTGAACAGGGCCATCGACGACGGCGCCGATCCGATCGCCACCGTGCACCGGGTGGCGGGAATGCTCTTCTAGAGTGTCGCGGGCACGAAGCACGTCGCCACCGGGCGACGCCCCGCATTGCCTGCACGGTGAACCACTTAGCCGGGCTACCGGTATGTTTGCGGTCATGACCGACTCGCAGCTCACCGGCATCGCACTCACCACGATCGACGGCGACCCCATCACGCTTGCCGAGCTTGTCGACGGCGCGGTGCTGATCGTCAACGTCGCCTCCAGATGCGGTCTGACGCCGCAGTACAGCGCGTTGGAGAAACTCGCGCAGGACTACGGCGACCGCGGGTTGACCGTCATCGGCGTGCCGTGCAATCAGTTCATGGGTCAGGAGCCGGGTACGGCCGAGGAGATCAAGACGTTCTGCTCCAGCACCTACGGGATCACGTTCCCGCTGCTGGAGAAGACCGAGGTCAACGGGGCGAACCGGCACCCGCTGTTCGCCGAGCTGACCAAGTCAGCAGACGCCTCCGGAGAGGCGGGCGACGTGCAGTGGAACTTCGAGAAGTTCCTGCTCGCACCGGGCGGCACGGTGGTCCGGCGGTTCCGTCCGCGCACCGAACCCGATGCGCCCGAGGTGGTCGAGGCCATCGAGGCGGTTCTGCCGCGATAGCGAAATGGTCAACTGCTGGAAGAGTGTCGTAAACCGTTGCGACACCTGACGTTGCGACAATGGCGGGGTGGCTGGACAGCTGATCGTCTCGATCTCCGGCATCAACCAACAGACGCTGCCGGATGTCGCGGCGTTCTGCGCACAGCTCGAAGCGCGCGCGGTGCCGGCGTCGTTCCTGGTGGCGCCCCGGCACAAGGGCGGCTACCGGCTCGACGAGGACCCGTCGACCGTGGAATGGCTGGCAGCGCGGCGGGCCGGCGGCGACGCCATCGTCCTGCACGGCTTCGACGAAGCCGCCACCAAGAAGCGGCGCGGTGAGTTCGCGACACTCCCCGCACACGAGGCGAACCTCCGGCTGATGGGTGCCGATCGGGTGCTCGAGCAAGTCGGGCTTCGTACCCGCTTGTTCGCCGCCCCGGGGTGGACGGTTTCGCAAGGCACAGTGGATGCGCTGCCCCGCAACGGCTTTCGCCTGCTGGCCGGGTTGAGCGGCATCACCGATCTGGCGCGTAAGACGACAGTGCGCGCGCGGGTGGTCGGCATCGGCGAGGGCTTCCTCGCCGAACCGTGGTGGTGTCGGACCATGGTGCTGGCCGCGGAGCGCACGGCCCGGCGGTCAGGCGTCGTGCGGGTCGCCGCGGCCGCCCGGCACCTGCGCAAACCGGGACCCCGCCAGGCGATGCTCGACGCGGTCGACCTGGCCCTGATGCACCAGTCGGTGCCCGCGGTGTACGAGTGGCGGCCCTATCCCGCAATGACGGACGCCGCCTGACCGACCGCTACATTGGCGGCCATGGCACATGCTGACGTCATCGTCGTCGGAGCCGGGCTGGCAGGCCTCGTCGCCGCCTGTGAGCTGGCCGAACAGGGCCGTCGTGTGCTGGTCGTCGACCAGGAGAACGCGGCCAACATCGGCGGCCAGGCGTTCTGGTCCTTCGGCGGGCTGTTCTTCGTCGACAGTCCCGAGCAGCGCAGGCTGGGCATTCGCGACAGTCGTGAGCTTGCCCTTCAGGACTGGCTGGGCACTGCCGGGTTCGACCGGCCCGAAGATCACTGGCCGCGCCAATGGGCGCATGCCTATGTCGACTTCGCGGCGGGTGAGAAGCGCAGCTGGCTGCGGGAGCGCGGGTTGCGCACCTTCCCGCTGGTCGGCTGGGCCGAGCGAGGCGGATACGACGCACGGGGACACGGCAATTCGGTGCCCAGGTTTCACATCACGTGGGGAACCGGACCCGCGATCGTGGAGGTGTTCACCCGCCGGTTGCGCGACACCGACAAGGTCGACTTCGCACATCGTCACCGCGTCGACGAACTGATCGTCGAAGACGGATCGGTCGTCGGCGTGCGTGGCGCGGTGCTCGAGCCGACAGACGCCGCGCGGGGGGCGGCCTCGTCGCGAAACATGCTCGCCGAGTTCGAGTTTCGAGCCCAAGCGGTGATCGTGGCCAGCGGGGGGATCGGCGGCAATCATGACTTGGTGCGGCAGAACTGGCCCAAGCGGATGGGGCGGGTGCCAGAGCAACTGCTCAGCGGGGTACCGGCGCATGTGGACGGCCGAATGATCGGGATCAGCGAGTCGGCCGGTGCGCACGTCATCAACAGCGACCGCATGTGGCACTACACCGAGGGCATCACGAATTACGACCCGATCTGGCCGATGCACGGCATCCGCATCCTGCCCGCGCCGTCGTCGCTGTGGCTGGACGCCACCGGGAAGCGCCTGCCCGCACCGCTGTACCCGGGCTTCGACACCCTCGGCACGCTCGAGCACATCGCCCGCACCGGGCAGGACTACACCTGGTTCGTGCTGAACGCCCGCATCATCGCCAAGGAATTCGCTTTATCCGGCCAGGAGCAGAACCCGGATCTCACCAGGCGCAGCGTCCGCGACGTGCTTGCCCGGGTACGTCCGGGCGCCCCTGCCCCCGTGCAGGCGTTCGTCGACAAGGGCGTCGACTTCGTTAGCGCAAACACGTTGCGGGAGTTGGTGTCAGCGATGAACACCGTTCCCGACGTCGTCCCCTTGGACTACGCCACCGTCGAGGCGGAGGTCACCGCACGCGACCGTGAGGTTGCCAACCGGTTCACCAAGGACACCCAGGTGACGGCGATCCGCGCGGCGCGCGGCTATCTCGGCGACCGCTTCACCCGTGTCATCGCTCCGCACGAGCTCACCGACCCGAAGGCCGGACCGCTGATCGCGGTGAAGCTGCACATCCTCACCCGAAAGTCGCTGGGCGGGCTGGAAACCGACCTGGACTCGCGGGTGCTGCGCGACGGGGGCGAGGTGTTTACCGGGCTCTATGCCGCCGGTGAGGCGGCCGGTTTCGGCGGCGGCGGCCTGCACGGCTACCGCTCGCTGGAGGGCACGTTCCTCGGCGGCTGCATCTTCTCTGGCCGGGCCGCAGGTCGGGCCGCGGCGCGCGACACCGGCTAGAAAGTGGTGGCGTTTTCGGGGTCGAGCACCTGGAAGTCGGTATCGGTCATCTCCGAAAGCCTGCCGTAATAGATGCCGCGCGCATTCGGATCGATGATCGCCTGGTGGATGGGAACCGCGCGGGCAGGCGCGACTGCGCGCAGAAAGTCAACGGCCTCAGAGATTTTCATCCACGGCGCGGCGGCTGGTGTGGCGAGGACGTCGACCGGTTCGCCTGGGGTGAACAGGGCGTCGCCGGGATGCATCAGGCGGGCCGGGTGGTCGCCGTCGCCGATCAGGTAGGAGATGTTGTCGATCACCGGAATCTCGGGATGGATCACCGCGTGCTTGCCGCCGACGCCGCGCACGGTCAGGGCGCCGACACCGAACTCGTCGCCGACGTGCACCGCCGTCCACGGCTCGCCGAGTTGTTCGGCGGTCTGCGGGTCGGCGTACAGCGCAGCCTGCGGATTGGCGTCGAGGAGCGCGGGCAGGCGCTCGGTGTCGGCATGATCGGGGTGCTGGTGGGTGATGAGAATCGCGTCCAGCCCGGTGATGCCCTCGAAGCCGTGCGAGAAATTCCCCGGATCGAACAGCACCGTGGTGGAGGTCGACTCGCCGGCGAACTCGGCGAGAAGGCACGAATGCCCGAAATGCGTCAATTGCATGCCTATATTGTGCGCTCAAGGGTGGTGGGCGATGCGACTGATGCTGGCAGTAGTCCTGGCGGCCTGGGGTTTGGCGGTCGGGCCGGCCGACCCGGCGTCCGCGCTTCCACGAGACTGCCCGCCGAACTGTGACCGCATCCCCGACTCCGCGTGGATCGACTCCACCGCGCTTCCTCTCTATCCGGCGTACCGCTGGCCCGGCCTGGCCGCAGTGGCCGTCACCGCGACCAACCCGCGCTTCCGGTTCGAGGAGGCGTGTGGGACCCCGGTTGTCCCCGACGACCCCCGCGGTTTCGCGGTGGCGGCACGGGCCGTGATTCCGCAGCCGGAGGGGCAGTGGCAGCTGCAGGTTCAGGTGATCCACTGGCGCGGCGAGACGTGGCGGGGCGGCCAGCTGGCCTCGAGCGTCTTCGACAACGCGGTGGCAGCATTGCGGGGATGCCAGCTGACCGCCCCGCCGGCATCGCCGTCGATCACCACCGACGCCCCGAACCGGATGGCAGCGGTGATCACCGGAGTGCTGCCCGGACAGGCGGTCCTGCACGAATACCTGCTGGTCAATCCGCTCAACAGCACCGTGGTCGAGGTGGCCATGTGGGCGGCCACCCCGCCGCGCACCGACTGGCCTGCGGTGCCCGATCCGCAGATCTTCGACGCCATGAACGCCCCGCTGTGCACTGCGTACATCGATTCGTGCCGGTGAGGCGACGCGACCGTCGTCGCCGGTAGAGTGAGCGCCGTGGCAAAGGTGGTTGTGAACGTGATGCCGAAGGCAGAAATCCTCGACCCGCAGGGGCAGGCGATCGTCGGCGCACTCGGCCGTCTCGGCTACCAGGGCATATCAGATGTGCGGCAGGGCAAGCGATTTGAGCTCGAGGTCGACGACAACGTCGTCGACGACACGGTAGCCGAGATCGCCGAATCGCTGCTGGCGAACATCGTCATCGAGGACTGGTCGGTCAGCAGGGAGCCGTCGTGACAGCGCGTGTGGGGGTCATCACATTCCCGGGCACTCTCGACGACGTCGACGCCGCTCGCGCGGTCCGACTGTCCGGTGCCGAGGCGGTCAGCCTGTGGCACGCCGACGCGGACCTCAAAGGCGTCGACGCGGTTGTCGTCCCCGGCGGGTTCTCCTATGGCGACTATCTACGCTGTGGGGCGATCGCCAAGTTCGCCCCGGTGATGACGTCGGTCGTCGACGCGGCAGGCCGCGGCATGCCGGTATTGGGCATTTGCAACGGTTTTCAGGTGTTGTGCGAAGCCGGGCTGCTGCCGGGGGCGTTGACCCGCAACGCGGGGCTGCACTTCGTCTGCCGCGACCTCTGGCTCGAGGTGGCGTCCAACGCGTCGGCCTGGACGTCGCGCTACGAACTCGGGGCCGACCTGTTGGTGCCGTTGAAGTCCGGTGAGGGGCGGTTCGTCGCCTCCGATGCCGTGCTCGACGAGCTCGAGGGTGACGGCCGGGTGGTGTTCCGCTACCGCGACAATCCCAACGGCTCGATGCGAGACATCGCCGGCATCGCCTCGGCGAACGGGCGGGTGGTCGGGCTGATGCCGCATCCCGAACACGCGACCGAAGTGCTCACCGGCCCGTCCGACGACGGCCTGGGGCTGTTCTATTCTGCGCTCGACGCGGTGCTCGCCAGCGCCTAAGCGGCGGGCCGAAGGGCCACCGCGCCGCCATCGACAGGCAGCACCACCCCGTTGACGTAGCTCGCCGCGGGTGAGGCGATGAACGCTACCGCCCGCGCTATCTCGTCCGGCTTATTCCGCGCGAGCGACCCCTCTTGCACAGCAGTTGCCGGCGTGTTGGCGTACAGACACGGTCACTCGCGGTGCGACCGCTAGGGCGTGAGGGCGACCGAGGCTTCGGCGGTGTAGCACAGGAAGGTCAGCGTCTCCTGCAGATACAGCTGCACGGTCTCGGCATCGTACGACAGGTAGCCGATCGCCACGTCGGTACCCAGATGCAGGTCGAAATCACCGCCGCGAGTGGACAACACGAACGCGCCGTCGATCGCGGGCGCCCAGATGATCTCGCCGTCGACCAGCCTGTTGAGATGCTCGCGGATCGGGTAGCCGTGCTCGGTGGTTTCGCTGACTTTCGTGTACACATCGGCCGAGAGCAGTACCGAATAGGGACCGTCCACGCCCGCCAGCCGCAACTCGGACAGCGCCTGGGCGATCACGTCGGGAATCTCGCGCGCGTCGGCGGGCAGTGCCAGTGCGGCATTCGAGCTGCAAGCCCGGATCCCGTCGATGGACGCGGCCTCGTACCCCTCGAAGATCGCCCTGTCCTCGACGAACGCCAGCCTTTTGGCGGCCTCCTTGACCGGATCCCAGTCGGAGCTCTGCGAACCACGCTCGACATCGTCGATATCGTTGCGCGTTAACGTGAACGGCACGCGCAGGCGAACCAGCGGCTTGCTCTCGCGAAGGTGGGCCAACACCCCATCGCCCGGCGTCGCTACCTCGAGCGGATGGCCCGTGCCGACCGCCGCTGTGACGGGACCCCCGGGTCACTCACGTCGACGACACGCCTGCCGGCAATGTGGCGCTTGAACGTCCGTGTCGCCTCCATTTCGATTTCGGCCCAGGCCGATTCGGTGACCGGTGCCAGGTCGCGGTAGAGGGTGTTCATCGAGGAGTGTCTTTCAGGCTGCCGATGCCGAGTGAGCCGTCACCGGGTGCAGCCGTCGCGGGCGCCGCCGGAGCGTCGGGCGGGTCGTCGAGGAAGTCGGCCGTCGGGGTGAAGAACATGCACCCGGTCAGGGCGGTCGAGAAATGCAGGATTCGATCGGTGTTTCCCGGCGGGTCGCCGACGAACATGTTGTCGAGCATGCGCTCGGTGACCGCGGCCGATCGCGAGTAGCCGATGAAGTACGTGCCGAACTCGCCCTTGCCCACCTCACCGAACGGCATGTTGTGGCGCACGATCTTCAGTTCGTTCCCGTCGGCGTCGGTGATGACGTTGAGCGCGATGTGGGAGTTGGCCGGCTTGACCGCGTCGTCGAGCTCGATGTCGTCGAGCTTGGTACGCCCGATCACCCGCTCCTGCTCCTCGGTCGACAGCGAGTTCCACGAGCGCATGTCATGTACGTACTTCTGCACATGTACGTAGCAGCCGCCGACGAAGTCGGGATCCTCGTCGCCGATCTGGGTGGCGGACAACGCGATCGGTCCATCCGGGTTCTCCGTGCCGTCGACGAACCCCATCAGGTCGCGGTTGTCGAAGAACTTGAATCCGTGCACCTCGTCGACGACCGTGACGGCCCCGGCCATCGCCTCTACGATTTTGGTGGCCAGCTCGAAGCAGACGTCCATCGACTCGGCCCGGATGTGGAACAGCAGATCGCCCGGCGTCGACGGGGCGTCGTGGCGGCCGCCGGTGATCTCGACGAACGGATGCAGCTCGGCGGGCCGCGGGCCGGCGAACAGCCGGTTCCATGCGTCCGAGCCGATCGACGTGACCGCCGACAGGCGCTTCGCCGGGTCGCGGAAGCCGATCGAGCGCACCAGTCCCGAGATGTCGGGCAGCGCTTCGCGAACTGCCGACTCGCCGCCTTCGTCGATGGTCGCGACCAGGAAAACCGCCGCCGGGGTCAGCGGCGCCAGAACCGGTTGCGGTGAAGCGGCGGGCACCGTCTGACCCTAAATCAAGATCGTCGGCGATGATGATGAACCATGTCCCCCAGTGCGCAAGGGCTGTGCGAGTTCATCGACGCGTCGCCGTCGCCGTTCCACGTGTGCGCCACGGTGGCCCGGCGGCTGCGGGACGCGGGCTTCACCGAACTGGCCGAGGGCGACGCCTGGCCGGACCCCATCGGCGATTTCTTCACCGTGCGCGCCGGTTCGCTGGTGGCCTGGCGCGCCCGTGCCGACGCCGGTGTGCCCTTCCGCGTCGTCGGCGCCCACACCGACAGCCCCAATTTGCGGGTCAAACAGCACCCCGACCGGTTCGTGTCCGGGTGGCAGGTGGTCGCGCTGCAGCCCTACGGCGGGGCGTGGCTGAATTCCTGGCTCGACCGCGACCTGGGCATCAGCGGCCGGCTCTCGATCGGCTCGCCCGACGGCCTCGAGCACCGATTGGTCCGCATCGACGAGCCGATCCTGCGGGTGCCGCAGCTGGCCATCCACCTCGCCGAGGACCGCAAGGCGGTATCGCTGGACCCGCAGCGACACGTCAACGCGGTGTGGGGCGTAGGCAGCGGAGCGCGGTCGTTCCTCGACTACGTCGCCGACCATGCCGGGGTGGATGGTGACGAGGTGCTCGGGTTCGATCTGATGACCCATGACCTGACCCCGTCGACACTGGCGGGCGCCGACGAGAACCTCCTCAGCGCGCCGCGACTGGACAATCAGTGCACCTGCTACGCGGGTCTGGAGGCGTTCCTGGCCGCAGAGCCGACCGACTACCTGCCGGTGCTCGCGCTGTTCGACCACGAGGAAGTGGGCTCCCAGTCGGACCACGGCGCACAGTCCGAGCTGCTGTCGACGGTGCTCGAGCGCATCGCACTGGCCGCGGGCGGGAGTCGCGAAGACTTCCTGCGGCGGCTGCCGATCTCGATGGTGGCGTCGGGAGACATGGCCCACGGGACCCACCCGAACTACCCGGAGCGTCACGAGCCGTATCACCTGATCGAGGTCAACGCCGGGCCGGTGCTCAAGGTGCAGCCCAATCTGCGCTACGCCACCGACGGCCGCACAGCCGCGGCGTTCGCGTTGGCCTGCCGGCAGGCCGGCGTCCCGCTGCAGCGCTACGAACACCGGGCCGACCTGCCGTGCGGGTCGACGATCGGGCCGATGACCGCGGCGCGCACCGGCATCCCGACCGTGGACGTGGGCGCTGCACAGTTGGCGATGCACTCGGCCCGCGAGGTGATGGGGGCCGACGACGTCGCCGCGTACTCCTCGGCGCTGCGCGCGTTCCTGTCACCCGGCTGAACGGGGCGGTCAAGCGATGTCGACCTGGTCGTAGCGGATGACGTTCTCGACCACGATCCCGTTGCGGGTGCGCACCCTGTCGAGCCCACGAATCGCCACCGGCCCGTCCTGACCCGTGCCTCGGCCGACGTAGTGCAGGTAGACGAGCTGCTCGTCGTCAGTCGCGCCTGCGACGGTCGCGGTGTCGACGAGATCCAGCCGCAGATCGGGGAACGCCGTCAGCAGCTCGGCGATCTTGCCGACGTAGGCCTCGCGCCCCTCGACCGGCCTGGGCTCGCTCTGCCAATAGCCGACGATGTCCTCGGCCAGGATGTCCTCGATTCGGGACAGGGCAGGGGCGGCCCAGAATGCGGCCCACATCTCGGCACTGAACTGCGGCCGCGTCGTGGTTTCGGTCATGCTTCCTCCTTCGGTGTGCGCCCGGGCGGGCGGACTACCGCCAGCCTGCGACGACTTGCGGCCCGGCTCAATTACGCGGCAGGTAATGGCAGTGGCGAACTCTTCGGACTTGTCGGCGGCCGCAAACTAGACTGTCCGCGTGACGTCGGAGCTCACCCAGGTGATCGACACTGTCGAGCACGCCGCAGCCAGTCCCGACCAGCCGCAACCGTTCCGGGAACTCGGCCTCAAGGACGACGAGTACCAGCGCATCCGGGAAATTCTGGGCCGCAGGCCCTCCGACGCCGAACTCGCGATGTATTCGGTGATGTGGAGCGAGCACTGCAGCTACAAGTCCTCCAAGGTGCACCTGCGCTACTTCGGTGACACCACCACCGAACAGATGCGCGCGGCGATGCTGGCGGGCATCGGCGAAAATGCGGGCGTCGTCGACATCGGCGACGGCTGGGCGGCCACCTTCAAGGTCGAATCCCACAACCACCCGTCCTATGTCGAGCCCTACCAGGGCGCCGCGACCGGCGTCGGCGGGATCGTTCGCGACATCATGGCGATGGGCGCTCGCCCCGTTGCGGTGATGGACCAGCTGCGGTTCGGGCCTGCCGACGCGCCCGACACCCGCCGCGTCGTCGACGGCGTGGTCCGCGGTATCGGTGGATACGGAAATTCGTTGGGACTGCCGAATATTGGCGGGGAGACGGTTTTCGACGCTTCCTATGCGGGCAACCCGTTGGTGAACGCGCTGTGCGTCGGGGTGTTGCGCAAGGAAGATCTGCATCTCGCCTTCGCATCGGGCACCGGCAACAAGATCATTCTCTTCGGGGCGCGCACCGGTCTGGACGGGATCGGCGGGGTGTCGGTGCTGGCGTCGGAGACGTTCGGTGGCGACGAGGGCGGAGCCGGCAGGAAGAAGCTCCCGTCGGTACAGGTGGGCGACCCGTTCATGGAGAAGGTCCTCATCGAGTGCTGCCTCGAGCTGTACGCCGCCGGCTTGGTGATCGGTATCCAGGACCTGGGCGGAGCCGGATTATCCTGTGCCACTTCGGAACTCGCATCGGCCGGGGACGGCGGCATGGCCGTCGAACTGGACAAGGTGCCGCTGCGGGCCGCCAACATGACGCCTGCCGAGATCCTGTCCAGCGAGTCGCAGGAACGGATGTGCGCCGTCGTCGCCCCCGAGAACGTCGACGCGTTCATGGCGGTGTGCGCCAAGTGGGAGGTGCTCGCCACCGTCATCGGTGAGGTCACCGACGGAGACCGGTTGCAGATCACCTGGCACGGCGAGACAGTCGTCGACGTGCCGCCGCGCACCGTCGCCCACGAGGGCCCCGTCTACCAGCGGCCCGTGCAACGACCGGAGGCGCAGGACGCGTTGAACGCCGACACGTCGGACGGGCTGCCGCGACCGAAAAGCGGGGCGGAGTTGCGCGCCACTTTGCTTGCGCTGCTTGGCAGTCCGCACCTGTGCAGCCGCGCGTACATCACCGAGCAGTACGACCGCTACGTCCGCGGCAACACCGTACTCGCCGAGAACGCCGACGGCGGCGTACTGCGGGTAGACGAGGCCACCGGGCGTGGCATCGCGGTATCCACCGACGCGTCGGGCCGCTACACCCAACTCGACCCGTACGCGGGCGCACAGCTCGCGCTGGCCGAGGCCTACCGCAATGTCGCGGTGACCGGCGCCACCCCGGTCGCCGTCACCAACTGCCTGAACTTCGGCTCGCCCGAAGACCCCGGTGTCATGTGGCAATTCTCCGAAGCCGTTCGCGGTCTGGCAGATGGCTGTGCGGCCCTTGGCATTCCGGTCACCGGCGGAAACGTCAGCTTCTACAACCAGACCGGCACGACGGCTATCCTGCCGACGCCGGTCGTCGGCGTGCTCGGAGTTCTCGACGACGTCGGCCGCCGCATACCGACCGGGTTCGGCACCGAGCCCGATGAGACCCTGCTGCTTCTGGGGGACACCCACGACGAGTTCGACGGATCCATCTGGGCGCAGGTCACCGGCGACCATCTCGGTGGCCGCCCGCCGCGGGTCGACCTCGGCCGGGAGCAACTGCTCGCCGAGGTGCTCGCCGCGGCGTCTCGCGACGGGCTGGTTTCGGCCGCGCACGATCTCTCGGAGGGCGGCCTGATCCAGGCCGTCGTCGAGTCGGCGCTGACGGGTGAAACGGGCTGCCGCATCGTCATTCCCGAGGGGCAGGACCCATTCGTCGCGTTGTTCTCCGAGTCGACGGGCAGGGTGCTGGTGGCCGTCCCGCGCACCGAAGAGAGCCGGCTGCGAGCCATGTGTGAGGCGCGCGGCCTTCCGGTGACCCGCATTGGCGTCGTCGACCAAGGCAGTGACGCCGTCGAGGTCCAGGAGCAGTTCGCGGTCACGCTGGAGGACCTGCGCAGCACATCTGAAGGGGTGCTGCCCGGGTTGTTCGGGTGAGTGTCCAGACCGACGACACAACGGGCGAACCGGTCGCCGCAAACCATCAGCGCGATCAGCGGCATCCGTTGGTGTTGTGGGCCTGGAGACTGGTGCGCCTCGATTTCGTCGGCATCGCGTTCGGCGCTCTGTTCTTCTGCCTGTCGCTGACGCCGTCACTGCTGCCCCGTGACTGGCTGTTCCAGGGCCTCATCGGTGGCGTCAACGCCGCAATCGGTTACGGCATTGGTGTGTTCATCGCAAAGATGCTGCGGCGCTTCGTGTTACGGCATCGGAGATGGTGGCCGCCGTCGAAACGAATTCTCTACTGGGCCAAAGCCGCGACCATCGCACTGTCGACGGCGATGGGCCTGCTGATGCTCATCCCGTCGGCGGCCTGGCAGCGGCGGGTGTCCGCGGAGATGGGCATGGCGGGTCCCGGCACCGTCGGTTACCTGCGCACCCTGATCATCGCCATGCTCGTCACCGGTCTCTGCGTGTCCGCCTCGCGCGTGCTCATCGACCTCATCAAAACGATGGCGCGGTACTTCATCCGGCGCTGGCATCTGCACGACGAGGTGGCGCTGTTCATCGGCACCGCGATCGTCGTGGTGCTGGCGATCACCTTGATCAACGGCGTGCTGGTCCGCGGCTTCCTCACCGGCGCCAACCGGGTTTTCCAGCCGCAGAACACCACTACGCGGGCAGCCATCACCCAGCCGCTGATTCCGCAACGGTCCGGCAGCCCGGCCTCGCTGGCGCCGTGGGACACGCTGGGCTACCAGGGTCGCAACTTCGTGGCCACCGGACCGCACGTCGACGAGCTCACCCGGCTCAACGGCGCACCAGCCAAAGAGCCGATCCGGGTCTATGCAGGCCTGCAGACCGCCGCCACCGACCGCGAGCGAGCCGAGATCCTGATCCGCGAACTGGACCGCACCCGCGCCTTCGACCGCAGGGTGCTCGTGATCGTCCCGACGACCGGTACCGGGTGGGTCAACCCCATCGCTGCGCGTGCGCTGGAGCTGATGTACAACGGCGACACGGCGATGGTCGGATCGCAGTACTCCTATCTGCCCAGCTGGATTTCGTTTCTCGGCGACCGGGACAAATCGATGGAGTCCGGCCGGGCCATGATCGAGGCGGTCCACGACTGGTGGTTGCGGCTGCCGCCCGACCACCGGCCGAAGCTGATGCTCTACGGCGAGAGCCTGGGCTCCATGGCCGGGCAGGGCGCGTTCGAATGGCTGCCCGATGTCGCCCGGATGGGATTCTCGTCGGTGCTGTGGGTCGGCCCACCAAACGCCAGTCCGCTGTGGCGGGCGATCACCGTGCGGCGCGACCCGGGCACCCCAGAGGTCGAACCGCGCTACGACAACGGCCGCACGGTCCGGTTCTCGGATGCCACCGACGGGGCCGAGATCGCCGCCGACACCGACGCGACGTGGGAGGGCGCCCGGGTGCTGTTCCTGCAGCACGCGTCGGACCCGATCGTCTGGTGGTCGGGGGACCTGATGTTCAACCGGCCGGACTGGTTGAGGGAACCGCCGGGCCGGGATCGCAGCCCGGTGATGCGGTGGTATCCGATCGTCACGTTCTGGCAGGTGGCAGCCGACATGACCAATGCGGGCTCTGTTCCCGGCGGCCATGGCCACAACTACGGCGAATTCATCCTCGACGGCTGGGTCGCCGTCGCCCCGCCCGACGGCTGGACGCGCCGGGACACCGACCGCATCCGGACCGCGCTGGAGAAGAGCGATGTCGATAACGGGCCCGAATACTAGTGCGCGCGAGCCGGTTCGGGCTGTGGCACTGGCGGCAGCGCTGGTCGGCTGGAGTGCGATCGGCCCGCGCATCCCGGCGGGCATACGAGCTCCGGTCAACGCGATCGTCGGAGCCGGGCTGGTGGCTGCGGTTCACGCTCCGCTCGGCCTGCGTCCACCGCAGCTGTGGTCTGGTCTGCGGGTCGGGCTCGCGGCAGCGGCGTCAGTGGTACTCGGTGTCGCCGTCGCCACGGCAGCCCCGCGCGTGCGGTCGGCGATGTCCAAGCGGGAGCTGCCGATACCGGCCGCACGCTGGCTGGGCGTGCACATCCCCTTCGGCACCGTGTGGCCGGAGGAGGCGGCGTTCCGTGCGGCGTTGGGAACGGTCGCGGCCGACGCGTTCGGGCCGACGGTGGGCCGGCTGCTGCAGTCGGCGGCGTTCGGGCTGTCACACGTCGCCGACGCCCGAGGCACAGGCGAGCCGGTCGTCGGCACTGTGCTCGTCACCGGCGCGGCCGGCTGGTGCTTCGCGCTGCTGGCGGAGCGGTCGGCCAGCCTGGCCGCCCCGATGCTCGCGCACCTGGCCACCAACGAAGCCGGTGCGATCGCGGCCGTCGCGTTGCAAAGGCGGAAAGCTAGGGGTTGATGGTCGCCTCGCCGACCTGCCGGCCCCAGATGTAATCGGAGGCAAGGGTGTCGCCAACTCCAGATGGTTGTACGGCGCGATGCTGTAGCCGGTGTCCATCACGAGATACGGGAACGGATACAGGTACCTGGTGATCTTCTGCCAGCAGCCGGGCCTGCCCTCGGGGCCGCCGTGCGCGTTCACGCGCGGCATGTTGTCGGGGTAGACGAACGGATTCCCTGCCACGTCACGGTGCCGTACGACTTCAGCGCATAGCCGTTGTCGCCGCCGAGCACCTTCGCGAGCCTGGGACCCACCTCGGCGTAGTTGCGGATGGTGCAGAAGATCATCGCCCGGTAGTCGTCGAGCAGCTTGGTGGTCGGAAGCAGATCGCCGGCCGCGCGCACCAGATACGGGCCGCCGCGCTCGAAGCTCTCGGCCGCCCCGGTGGTCGTCGAGCGCGACTGCAGTGACCACCGCGTTCTCCAGACCGTGCCACAGGTCGGGGGAGGCGGCCGCGTACACGTCGGCCAGCTCGGCCGCGGCCTGCGTGTCGGCCCGGATCTGCGGCATCCGCGGATCGAGGTCGGCCAGGACCCGGTTCGCGTCGGCCAGCGAGTTCCTGAACTTCTCGCCCAACACGGTCAGGGCCTGGGCGGTCGCGGTCAGGGTGGCGTTGAGCTTCACTGCATCGACGTGTCGGCGATCGACATGACGGTCTCGAACACTGTGTTGAACTCTGTGGTCGCGGAGGCCGCCTCGATCACGTCCTGGCTCGTAATACGCTCGCGCGATAGCTCTTTCGGTGAATTGAACGAGACGTACTTGTTGCCGAATACCGTCGTCGCCCTGACATCGGCGACGACGTTTCTCGGGATGAACGCGATATAGCGGGGTTCCACGTTGAGCGTCAGCCGGGCCTTCGCGGCACCGTCGACATCCGCATAGTCGACACCGGCGACCTTGCCGATCTCGACGCCGTTGTAGGTCACCTTCGAGCCGGGATCGACGACCAGGCCGGCGCGCGGAGACAGGACGGTGCGACGAGTATTCGGCTCGAACTCGCCGCGAAACTGGAGATAGAGGAGGCTCGCCGCGATCACGGCGAGCACCATGAAGACCGCCCCAGCAACCTTGTACGGCGGCTTATGTCGGTCGACGAACACCTTGAGACACTAGGGTATGCCTGCCCGTCGCACCGTTGATCCAGCGAAGACGCGCGTCGCCGTGCTCGCCGTCGCCGAGTGGCTGCGCGACGAGAACCGGCCTGCGCCGCAGCGTTCCGAGCTGGCGGATGCGGTCCGGCTGACCGCCCGCACCCTCGCCGCGACCGCGCCAGGCGCAAGTGTCGAAGTGCGGGTGCCCCCTTTCGTTGCGGTGCAATGCATTTCGGGACCCAGGCACACCCGCGGAAATCCGCCCAACGTGGCGGAGACCGACCCGCGCACCTGGCTGCTGCTGGCGACGGGGCTGTGCACGGTCGCCGAGGCCGCCGCAGGAGGGCAGCTGGCGCTGTCCGGCTCCCGAGCCCCCGAGATCGCAACGGTGTTGCCGGTGGTGTCGCTGACCGGTTGACCGGGCGCCGGTTCAGGCTTTCCGAGGGAATCGAACGCGCGGCGCGAACGTTGATCGGGGCGGCGACATGACGCCGGCAATTCCGTGATCGACCCGTGATGACCGTAGACTGAGCACGTCACCCACCGCCCCCTGGGAGCAGCCTTATCGTGACCGTCGAGCAACCGGACTCCGTCGATACTCTTCGCGCAAGCCGCCAATTCGACGAACCACGCGAAGAGTGCGGCGTCTTCGGCGTGTGGGCGCCCGGCGAAGAGGTCGCCAAGCTCACCTATTACGGCCTCTACGCCCTGCAGCACCGTGGCCAGGAAGCCGCAGGTATCGCCGTTGCGGACGGCTCTCAGGTGCTGGTGTTCAAGGACCTCGGCCTGGTCAGCCAGGTCTTCGACGAGCAGACGCTGGGCGCGATGGAGGGCCACGTCGCCATCGGGCACTGCCGCTACTCCACGACGGGCTCCACCACCTGGGAAAACGCCCAGCCTGTGTTCCGTAACACAGCGGCGGGCACCGGCGTCGCGCTCGGGCACAACGGCAACCTCGTCAACGCCACCGAATTGGCGGGCCGGGCCCGCGAGGCGGGACTGATCAACACCCGCGGGGGTTCAGTGGCGACCACCGACTCCGACATCCTCGGCGCGTTGCTGGCACACGGTGCCGCGGACTCGTCGGTGGAGCAGGCCGCACTCGAGCTGCTGCCGACCGTGCGCGGTGCGTTCTGCCTGACGTTCATGGACGAGAACACGCTGTACGCCGCCCGCGATCCACACGGCGTGCGTCCGCTTTCGCTGGGCCGTCTGGACCGCGGCTGGGTCGTCGCGTCGGAGACCGCTGCGCTCGACATCGTCGGCGCGTCGTTTGTCCGCGAAATCGAGCCGGGCGAGCTGCTGGCCATCGACGCCGACGGCGTGCGCTCGAGCCGGTTCGCCCCGCCGTCGCCGAAGGGTTGTGTCTTCGAGTACGTGTATCTGGCGCGGCCCGACAGCACGATCGGCGGCCGGTCGGTGCACAAGACGCGCGTCGACATCGGACGCAGGCTGGCCCAGGAGGGGCCGGTGGATGCCGACCTGGTGATCGGCGTTCCGGAGTCCGGTATCCCCGCCGCCGTCGGCTACGCGCAGGAGTCGGGTATCCCCTACGGGCAGGGCCTGACGAAGAACGCCTACGTCGGACGCACGTTCATCCAGCCCTCGCAGACCATCCGGCAGCTGGGTATCCGGCTCAAGCTCAACCCGCTCAAAGAAGTGATCCGCGGCAAGCGGCTCGTCGTGGTCGACGACTCGATCGTGCGCGGCAACACCCAGCGCGCACTCGTCAGGATGCTGCGCGAGGCCGGCGCGGTCGAGGTGCACGTTCGAATCGCCTCGCCGCCGGTGAAGTGGCCGTGCTTCTACGGCATCGACTTCGCCACGCCCGCCGAGCTGATCGCCAACGCCGTCGAGAACGAGGACGAGGCGGTCGAGGCCGTCCGGCACGGCATCGGCGCCGACTCGCTCGTATACATCTCGCAGCACGGCATGGTCGCAGCCACCGAGCAGCCCGCGTCGCGGTTGTGCACCGCCTGCTTCGACGGCAAGTACCCGATCGAGCTGCCCGGCGAGACGGCGTTGGGCAAGAACGTCATCGAGCACATGCTCGCAACCGCCGCCCGCACCGGCCTACCGCTGCACCCCGACAACGACAACGCGTCGGCTCTGCGTAGACCCTGAAAGTTACTGCGGCGCAGTCGAACTGAACCTTAGAAGTTGGCGCTTCCCGCCGCCTGCGGCAGTGCCGTCCTCCTGCAGCGCCTGGGCCACGGCGTCGCGGTAGCCGGTCAGCCCTCCCTCGGGCGGCGCGATCACGTCGTCGATGTCGTGGTTCTGCATCACGGCATCGCACTCGAGGGACTCCACCAGCGGCCGCGCCAGACCCGACGGGATCGGCGTCACCAGGCCCACCCACAAGCTGGCGATCGTGGGGGTGAGCAGCGGCAGCACCACGATCAGCCGCCGCCGCAGGCCGGCCACGTCGGCGTAGATCTGCATCGCCTCGCCGTACTCCATCACGTCGGGGGCGCCGACATCCCATGTCCGCGACGTGGGTACGTCTGCCGTCGCCGCCCGGGCGAGATAGTGCAGGACGTCGCCGATGGCGATCGGCTGGATATTGTTGTGCACCCACTTCGGCGTCGTCATGGCGGGCAGCCGGTCGGTGAGGTGGCGCATCATCTCGAACGATGCCGACCCCGACCCGATCACGATCCCGGCCTGCAGCACGACGGTCTCGATACCCGACTCGATGAGGATCTCGCCGACCTCCGTGCGCGACGCCAGATGCCGCGACAGCGGCACGTCCTCGGGATGCAGGCCGCTGAGATACACCAGCCTGCGCACGCCGGTCCGTCGCGCCGCCTCGACCACGTTGTGGGCCGAGCGCCGCTCCTCGGCGACGAAGTCTTTCGAGGTGCCCATCGAGTGCACCAGGTAGTAGACGACGTCGACTCCGTCGAACGCCTCGGCCAGCGAGTCGGGTTCGGTCAGGTCGCCGCGCACCACTTCCACCTGGTCCCGCCACGGCGCTTGCGCGAGCTTGTCGGGAGTGCGTGCCAGTGCCCGCACAGCCAGTCCGTCGTCCAGCAGTCGCGGCACCAACCGGCCACCGATGTAGCCGGTAGCGCCCGTCACCAAGCAGCGAATCTCGCCGCGCACGCGAGGAGCAGGAAAGTCTGCCGCCACGGCGCCTCCGTTCCGTTGTCGTCCCTCAGTCATTCGGAACCAATAGACCGGCGGATGACCGTTTCCGACATCAGGCAAACCCGCAACCCGGATCGGGCGCGTCGTCCGACAGCGGCGCCCCGACGGGATCGATGTAGAGAATCTGCAGAATCAGCGGGTCCTGGCCCACGTTGCGGCCGATGTGCACGTACTCCGGACCGTTCTTCTCCGCGATGCTCTGGCCGGCCACATACAGGCCGTCCATCGTGCAGTCGGCCCGGTTGTGCATCAGGATGCCCTGCTTGACCACACCGAACAGCTGGCCGTCGTGTGAGTGCCAGCCGGTGCTTCCGCCAGGGGCGATGGTGATCTCGCGGAAGACGTAGTCCTTGCCGTCGTCGGTCATTTGCCAGAGCACGGTGCCGTCCGTGTCCCTCGGCGGGGTGGCCGCTGCGGCGCCTGGCACGGCCAGCCCGATGGCCGCGATTGCAGCGGCGGCCAGCGCAAACGCGCGAACCGCGGCCATTTATGCTCCACCCGTGCGCGTCGTCATAGCCGGTCACGTTGTCACACTGTCGCTGACCGTGCTCCTAGTCGGCGAGAAAACCCACAGCGGGCGGCGCGTACCGTGCAGGCGTTCTGCCCGGTAGATTTGGTCGCGATGACGGATCACGCCGCACAACACGGCATCTCCTATGCATCGGCCGGGGTGGACATCGAAGCCGGTGACCGCGCCGTCGAACTGTTCAAACCGCTGGCCAGCAAGGCGACCAGACCCGAGGTGCGCGGCGGTTTAGGCGGATTCGCCGGGTTGTTCGCGCTGCGCGGCGGCTACCGCGAGCCGGTGCTGGCCAGCTCGACCGACGGCGTCGGCACCAAGCTCGCCGTGGCCCAGGCCATGGACAAGCACGACACCGTCGGCCTTGACCTCGTCGCGATGGTCGTCGACGACCTCGTCGTGTGCGGCGCCGAGCCGCTGTTCCTGCAGGACTACATCGCCGTCGGGCGCACGGTCCCCGAGCGGGTGAGCGAGCTGGTCTCCGGAATCGCCAACGGCTGCGTGATCGCCGGGTGCGCGCTGCTCGGCGGCGAGACCGCCGAACACCCCGGGCTGATGGCACCCGACCACTACGACATCTCCGCGACCGGCGTGGGTGTGGTGGAGGCCGATGACGTACTGGGTCCCGACCGGGTGAAGCCGGGCGACGTGATCATCGGGATGGGCTCGACCGGCCTGCACTCCAACGGCTACTCGCTGGCGCGCAAGGTGCTGTTGGAGATCGACCGGATGAACCTCGCCGGACACGTCGAGGAGTTCGGCCGCACGCTGGGCGAGGAACTGCTGGAGCCGACGCGCATCTACGCCAAGGACTGCCTGGCGCTTGCCGCCGAGAGTCAGGTGCGCACGTTCTGCCACGTCACCGGCGGCGGGCTGGCCGGCAACCTGGAGCGGGTCATTCCGCACGGGCTGGCCGCCGAAGTCGATCGCGGCACGTGGACGCCCGCACCGGTGTTCGGCATGATCGCCCAGCGCGGCCGCATCGACCGCGTCGAGATGGAGAAGACATTCAACATGGGCGTCGGCATGATCGCCGTCGTCGCACCCGAGGACACCGACCGCGCGCTGGCGATACTGACCGCGCGGCATCTGAACTGCTGGATCCTCGGCACCGTGCAGAAGGGCAGCAAGGGCGGGCCGCGGGCCCAACTCGTGGGCCAGCACCCGCGCTTCTAAGGGGAAAAGGCGCCTACCGGCGCCAGTCGTCCTCTGGAACCCACTCGTCGTCGGCGAGAGCGCCCGAACCGTTTCGGTCGTCGGAATCGGTCGCTTCCGACCCGGCCAGCTCTTGCCGGAGCCGTTCGAAATCGGTCTGCGGTGAGCTGTATTTGAGCTCACGAGCAACCTTGGTCTGCTTTGCCTTAGCCCGGCCGCGGCCCATGGGGGGACCCCCTCGCGCAATTACGGAGCGGCCCAATAAGAAGGCGGCTCCGATCTGTGTGTGTTTATTGTCCTGCCAACACTTTACCGTGCCCGTCCGCGGTGCGCTGGCAGGGCCGCCTGACCGCGTATCGGGTTACCGCGCTGAACCCCGCAGCCGCTCGACCGCCAACCTGCCGGCTCCGGTCTCGTCGGCGGTAGGCATCGTGTCCGCGTCGATCACGGCGGCGGTCTTGACCTCGCCGCCGGTAGTCAGCTCGGTGTCGGCGGGCAGCCCTCGCTTGAGGAGTGCCAGCGCTACCGGTCCGAGGTCGATGTGGTCCACGACGGTGCCGAGGCGACCCACCGACCGCCCGCCCGCAAGCACAGGATCGCCCGCCGCCGGCCGGTCGCCGGACCCGTCGAGGTGAAGCAGGACCATCATCCGCGGCGGTTTGCCCAGGTTGTGTACCCGGGCGACGGTCTCCTGTCCGCGATAGCAGCCCTTGTCCAGATGCACCGCCCTGCCGATCCAGCCGACCTCGTGCGGAATGGTCCGCTCGTCCGTGTCGATTCCCAGTCGCGGGCGCAGCGCCGCCACCCGATGCGCCTCATAGGCCCAGACGCCGGCGCGCCGCAAACCTGCCGCGGTCAACCGGTCCAGCCAGTCCCCGGCCTGAGTGCGAGGGACGACGAGGTCCAATTCGATAACGGGGCCGTCCATCCGCCGGACGAATCCGCCGGCAGGCAGCGCAATCGCGGCGTGTTGCGCTGGTAGCGAATCGAGGCCGATCGCAGCGAGTACCCGCTGATCCGCCAGTCGCGGGCCGAGTAGCGACAGCACAGCCAGGTCCGCGGGATGGACCTCTACGGCGGCCCAGAACACCATCTTGCGCAGATAGGTCAGTAACGGCTCTCCGCGCCATGATTCGGTGTCGAGGTAGGTGGCGTCGCCGAGCTCGGTCTGAATCCAGTGGTCTTCCACCCGGCCCTGGCCGTCGAGGCTCAGGTTCATGGTGACCGTGCCGTCGGACAACTCACTGACGTGTTGAGTGGAGATGCTGTGCAACCAACTTTTCCGGTCGGCGCCCGTCAGCGTGAGCACCGCCCGGTGCGAGCGATCCACCACCACGGCCTCGTCCATCGCGGCACGCTGTTCGCCGAGCGGGTCGCCGTAGTGCCACACGGCGCCGGCATCGGGTCCCGAATCGGGCGCGGGAACTGCTGACATAGCTCCAACTGTACGGCGCTAGGCTTCTTGGCCATGGCGGCCGAACCGGGGGTTGTGGTTACGCTCGACGGGCAGGTGCAGGATCCGCGAAAGCCACTGCTGCACGCCGACGATCTGTCGGTCGTGCGCGGTGACGGCATATTCGAGTCGCTTCTCGTGCGCGACGGACGGCCGTGTCTGCTCGAGGCGCACCTTGGCCGGCTGGCGCATTCCGCGCGGCTGATGGATCTGCCCGAGCCGGATCTCCCGCGCTGGCGCGCTGCGGCGGCCACCGCGGCGTCTCGCTGGACGCAGCAGGGCGGGGACGAGGGCGTGCTGCGGCTGATCTACAGCCGCGGGCGCGAAAGCGGTTCGGAACCGACGGCGTTCACGATGATCGGCGCGGTGCCCGGCCGGGTCGCGGCGGCCCGCGCCGACGGGGTGGCGGCCATGACACTGGCCCGCAGCCTGCCTGCCGAGGGCGCCGCCGACATGCCGTGGCTGTTGGCGGGCGCCAAGACGTTGTCCTATGCAGTGAACATGGCCGCGCTGCGGCACGCCGACCGCCACGGCGCGGGGGACGTGATCTTCGTCAGCTCCGAGGGGCACGTGCTCGAGGGCCCGCGCTCGACGGTCGTGATCGCCACGCAGATCGACGGCACCGTGGGCCTGCTGACCCCGCCGCCGTGGTATCCGATCCTGCGCGGCACCACGCAGCAGGCGCTGTTCGAGATGGCGCGCAACAAGGGCTACGACTGCGACTACCGGGCCTTACGGCGCGCCGATCTGATTGCCGCTCAAGGGGTTTGGCTGGTGTCGAGCATCACCCTGGCCGCACGGGTGCACACCCTCGACGGGGCGCGGTTGCCGCCGTCGCCGATTGCCCAGCAACTGCGCGAGCTCGTCGACGCCGCCATCGTCAGCGATCGCTGAGAGCGAACGGGGCGCCGCACCGGGAGTTAATCGCTGGCAGCCCTTTTGGTGTCGGTGGTAACTTCGTCGGTACACAGGGAAGGAGGTGGTCCGACAAATTGATTGACATATGGACATGTGAGGTGGCTGCGAGCTAGCAGCGCCGGGGATGAGCAGAATGCTCTACGCGCAAGCAACCTGCGCGCGCTGGCGAAATCCCCGCAGTCACCCGGCCCCCGAGCCCTTGGTTTTAGTCCGACCAGGAACAACGGCTCGGGGGCCGCACCATGTCGGCCGCCGTCAGAAGACCTAGGCTCCTTCCATGAGAATCTCTGGCTCCACGGTGCTGCTCACCGGCGCCACCGGCGGTATCGGAAATGCCATCGCGCGGGCTCTCGCCAACCGCGGGGCCCGGCTGATCGTGACGGGCAGACGCGGCGACCTACTCGAGCACCTGGTTGCCGAGTACGGCGGTCGGGCGTTGACCGTCGACCTGGCCGTGCGCGAGGAGGTCAAGCGCCTGGTACGTGAGGCGGGCGACGTCGACATACTCGTCGCAAACGCCGGCCTGCCCGCCTCCGGCACGCTCGAATCATTCAGCGAGAACGAGATCGACCGCGCCCTCGACGTGAATCTGCGCGCGCCTATGATGCTGACGAAAGCGCTGGCGCCGGGGATGGTCAGCAAGGGCCGTGGCCATCTTCTGTTCGTGTCGTCGCTGCTCGGCAAGTTCGCTTCGCCGGCCGCATCGGTCTACTGCGCAACCAAGTTCGGCCTGCGGGGATTCGCCGGGTCCCTGCGCGAAGACCTGCGCGGGGCAGGCGTAGGCGTGTCCGCGGTGTTCCCCGGGATCATCCGCGACGCGGGCATGTTCGCCGATGCCAGGGTGGACCTGCCGCCGGGACTCGGTACCAGCACTCCCGACGAGGTGGCCGCGGCTGTCGTCGTCGCGATCGAGAAGAATCGCGGCGAGGTCGATGTCGCGCCGCTGCCCGTGCGACTGGTCTCCACGGTGGGCGGCCTGGCTCCCGGTCTGGTGTCAGGCGTCCAGCGCCGTCTCGGTGCAGACAAGGTGACCGCAAAGGTCGCAGAAGGTCAGCGCAACAAACGATGACCCTCCCGGTTCTGCGCTAGCCTGCGTCCGGGCCGGGCGCCAGCGACGCACACGCCTGGGTGGCCTTGTGCCACGTGGCTTCGTCGGTGCCGGGCGGCGGGTCGGCAACCGGCCCCGGCGGAGCTGACACACCGTGTTGGTGAAGGCAACTGGCATATGTGCCGTGACCACCGGGCGCTTGCGTGGACGTCGAGTTCTCCTGTGACGGAGCGTCATTGGACGAACATCCGGCGGCGATGACGACCGCGGCGGCGAGCGCCGCGGCCAACCGAACTTTGCGCATCAGCCGACGAACCTCGTCAGCCTGGCCGACAAGTGCGGCACGAGTCCGCCGTCGGCGTCGACGCGCTCTTCGACATAAGCCAAATCTCCCCCTTCGACAATGCCGTACAACCGCTTCGCGCCGCCGACCAGCATTCCGGATTTACTGCGCGCCAACGCATCTGTGACCAGTTCCCACGACGACTGGGTGCGGGGCTGGCCGTAGAACAACTCGACGTAACCCGCGGAATTCGCCAACAGCAGTTCGATCGCCTGAGACTCCGACGGATCGGCCGGGTCGTCGACGAATCGCCAGAACCCCGACTCTCGCAGGCCGCGCTGTTCGTATTCGCCCGACTCCGTCAGCCGCCAGGACCGCGCTTCCCAGATCAGATAGTCGCCACCGTCATGGGAGACCACGATCTGCTGGCCGAACCGGTAGTCACCGTGCCTGCCACGGCCTTCGCCTTCGCCGCGCCACACCCCGACCAGCGGCAGCAGCGCAAGCAGCGCCTCGTTCAGGTCGGCGCCTTCGCGCAGGTTCGCGGTGTCCGCGGGCGCGGGCAGATCGGCGAACACCGGAATGTTGCGTGCGGCCGTCGTCTTGGCCCGTTCAGCCGCGGCGGCAACCGCGCGGTCGCCCGACCCGCCGGGCGCGGGGCCTTCGTCAGAAGTCACGATTCGTCGGTGATGAGCCGATACAGCGCATACAGCGCGAACCAGGTGATGACCACGACGGTCGCGACGAGCAGGAGTTCGTAGAACAACACCACGATTCGAGTCTAGTCCGCGGCGCCGTCTTCGTCGTCAGGCGACCTTGACGTCGACCTCGTGGATCCCCGCTCCCGACGGTGCGACGCTGGCGTCGCCGTTGCCGGCGGGGGACAGCGCGCGCAGCGTCCACGTGCCGGGTGCCGCGAAGAACCGGAAGTCACCGGTGGCCGACGCGACGACCTCTGCGGTGAACTCGTCAGAGGAGTCGAGCAGGCGCACGAACGCGCCGCCGACGGTCTGACCGGAGCCGTCGACAACGCGGCCGGTGATCACCGTTTCCTTTTCGAGGTCGACGCCGGCCGGCAGCGTCTGTCCTTGCTTCGGTGCAGAGCACATATCAACTTCCCAACTCAATCGGGGCACCCACAAGGGAGCCGTATTCCGTCCAACTGCCGTCGTAGTTCTTGACGTTCTTGTGACCGAGGATCTCCTGCAGCACGAACCAGGTGTGCGATGACCGCTCACCGATGCGGCAGTAGGCGATGGTCTCCTTCTCGCCGTCCAGGCCGGCCGCGGCATACAGCTTGGCCAGGTCGTCGTCGGACTTGAAGGTGCCGTCCTCGTTGGCCGCCTTGCTCCACGGCACGTTGATGGCTCCCGGGATGTGGCCGGGCCGCTGGCTCTGCTCCTGCGGCAGGTGCGCAGGCGCCAGGATCTTGCCGGAGAACTCGTCGGGCGACCGAACATCGACAAGGTTCTTCTCGCCGATCGCCGCGATGACCTCGTCACGGAACGCACGGATGCTGTTGTCGGGCTGCTTGGCGGTGTAGCTGGTCGCCGGGCGGTTCACCGCGTCGCTGGACAGCGGCCTGCCGTCCAGCTCCCACTTCTTGCGACCACCGTCGAGCAGCTTGACCTTGTCGTGGCCGTAGAGCTTGAAATACCAGTAGGCGTATGCGGCGAACCAGTTGTTGTTGCCGCCGTAGAGGATCACGGTGTCGTCGTTGGCGATGCCGCGGTCGGAGAGCAGCTTCGAGAACTGCTGTGCGTCAACGAAATCGCGCTTGACCGGATCTTGCAGGTCGGTCTTCCAGTCCAGCTTGACCGCGCCTGCGATGTGGCCGACGTCGTAGGCGGAGGCGTCCTCGTCGACCTCGACGAAGACAGTGTTGGGCGCATCGAGATTGCTCTCGGCCCAGTCGGTCGAGACCAGGACGTCGGAGCGAGCCATGAAGGAAATCCTTTCGGTTGCTTGGTGTTCGGGGTACTACGCGGGAGCGCCCGAGCGGCGCAGTCGCGCCACAAGCGGGTAGAGCTGACAGCCGAGACAAATGGCGAAGGCGGCGTTGAGGAAGGCCGCGACCAAGGCGAACCCGGTGGCGACCAACCCGAGTGTGCCGAGGCCCGTTGCGAATCCGACGGCGCCGACGACGGCGAAGACGAATCCGACCAGCTGGGCGAATTTGAGCGGCGGCACGGGTTCCTTCTCGGTTACCGGCCCGAGACGCGGTGCGATCAGCTTGGCGAAGATCAGACCGTACGGGTGCTTGCGCGGGCCCCGGATCGCGCCGATCGCGAAGACGACGGCCTGGATGCCGAGAATCGCGGCAGCAGCCGCGAGGCTGACGCTCGACACGAGCAGGGCGGCCACCAACACCGCCGTGGTGACCCACGCGGCGAACCGGGGTCCCCGGACGTCGACCTGCTCGACGGGCGCGGTGGCCTCGTTCTGAGATCTGAGCTCGGATGTCATGGACGTCACACTCCTGTGGTGTTGGAAAGGGCTGGTTGCGAGCAGCCCGCGACGGGCTGCTCCGAGCGAGCGCGCTAGTGCGCGGCTGCGCTCAGCAGCTACAACAACAACAGCAGGAACCCGCGACGCGGCACAGATCGACTGCGCGACGCTTGGTGAGATTCACCACGAGGCGGGCGGACACGGGGCACAGCTTACCCAATGACATGGTGATCAAGCCAACAGCGGTTCCAGTATCGACCGCAGGTCAGCGGCCGCCGGAACGCCTGAGGCGCGGTATCGCTGCCTGCCGTCGGCGTCGAAAACGAAAGTCGTCGGCAGCGAGAGCACCGAAAGTCGCCGGGCCGCGGCCGGATCGGCGTCCATATCGATCTCCACGTGCGCGACCGCCGGTAGTTCGCCGCACACCTGATTGACCACCCGGCGAACCCCCGCACAAGGCCCGCACCACACCGCGCTGAAGTGCACGACCGTCGGTCCCGTCCGGGACAGGCCCAGGTCAGAGGTGTCGATGGCCTGCGACCCGGCCGCCTCGGTGGTGTCCTTGAGCAGTCCGGCCCGCAGCGCGATCAGCCTGTTGATCACGTAGGCGATTCCCATCGCCGCGATGACCACGGCGATGACCGCGACAAGCGACGGGCTCATGACTGTGTGAACTCATCCGGCGTCACGGTTACTCCCTCGGCGATGCCTTCGATGATGACATCCGAACCGCGGGCACCCTCTGTGGTCGGAGCGACGCCGAACGGCAACTTCATGCCGGGCAGGTTGGCGGTGAACGCGTCCAGCACAGCCGGCGTCTTGTCCTCGGGCACCTGCTGGTCCGCCGTGCCCGCGCCGGTGAGCACACCTGTCGCGGTGAGCGCCAGTGTCGTCTGGTCCGGACCGGCGACGGAGAGATCGACCGCGATGCTCACCTTCTCGTCGAACCCTGCCGCCCTCGGCGTGCCGGTGAACACCAGCCCCTTGTTGCCCGAGATGCCCGATTCGGTGGTGCCGCCGGTGGGGTTGTTTGCTTCCTTGAGGGGCGTCTCCACCAGGAGGTCGGGGATGCCCATGAACCGTCCGAGGTGGGTGGAGTCGATCATGATGCGGCTCTCGGCCTTGCCCACCGGCAGTTCGGTCTCCGCATCGATCAGCCACGAATCGGTGGATACGTCGACCGAATACAAGGTGGCCTCGTAGGAAACCTTGCCCGCAACGGGGTGATCTACGCCATTGGCGCGGATTTCGATCTGGCTGTAGTGACGGTTGCGGGCCTGCGAGATGAACGGGAAGCCGATGATGCCGACCCACGGGTCGAAGTTCAGGTTCGCCTCGCTGCGAATGGCCCTGGCCAGGCGGTATTCGGCGTAGATCGCCGCGCCGAAGTCGGCGCCGGCCGCTGCCACAGCTGCCACGGCCACCACTGAGATCGCCCCGACCACCAGCTTGCGCACAGCGACATTCTGGCCCACCGATGCAAGCCTGCTTTGCTCGGCGCGGCTAATCATCAGGTGTCGGGTTATCGTTAGTGCACCGGTAACGCCCAGATGTCGCCCATGAATCTGGGAGGTATCCACAGACAGCGATGTCCGTCAATATCGTCCGGCACGCTGGAGGGCCCGTTGGATCTACTGCTACTAACCGCTGACCCGCACCCGGAGTCGGTGCTGCCCTCGTTGTCGCTGCTTGCCCACAATGTGCGCACGGCGCCCACCGAGGTGTCCTCGTTGCTGGAGGCAGGCAGCGCGGACGTCGCGATCGTCGATGCGCGCACTGATCTGGCCGCGGCTCGCGGACTGTGCCGGCTGCTGGGCACCACAGGCACCTCGGTTCCCGTGGTGGCCGTGGTCAACGAAGGCGGCCTGGTCGCGGTCAACGTCGAATGGGGGCTCGACGAAATCCTGCTGCCCGGCACCGGACCGGCCGAGATCGACGCGCGCCTTCGGCTCCTGGTGGGCCGTCGCGGCGGTGCGGCGAGCCACGAGAACGCGGGCAAAGTCAGCCTCGGCGAGCTCGTCATCGACGAGGGCACCTACACGGCCCGCCTTCGTGGGCGCCCGCTCGACCTCACGTACAAGGAGTTCGAGCTGCTGAAGTATTTGGCCCAGCATGCGGGCCGGGTGTTCACCCGCGCCCAGCTGCTGCAGGAAGTGTGGGGCTACGACTTCTTCGGGGGCACCCGCACGGTCGATGTTCACGTGCGACGGCTGCGGGCCAAGCTCGGCACCGAGTACGAGTCGCTGATCGGCACGGTTCGCAACGTCGGATACAAGGCGGTGCGACCGGCCAGGGGCCGCGCGCCGGCAGCGGGAGCCGACGCGCCCGACGACATCGACGACGCCTACGACGGACCCATCGACCTGCCCGAAGAGCTGGCCGATCCGCTGCACAGTCAGTGACGTCGTATACCTGGCGCAGCGGCCTGACCGACTCAGACCAGCGCGAAGTCCGGGCGGTGGTGGCGGCGGCGCGCGACGCCGACGGCGTCGCTCCGGTCGGCGAGCAGGTGCTGCGCCAGCTCTCACATGACCGAACCCGCCACCTGTTGGCCGCAGACGGCGGCGCCGTCATCGGCTACCTCGACCTCGCCCCGGCCGGCGACGAGGACCCGCCGATGGCCGAACTCGTCGTCCATCCGCAGTGGCGTAGACGCGGCATCGGCACCGAGATGGTGCGCACGGCGCTCGGCGAGGGTGGCAGCGCAACCCGCATCTGGGCACACGGCGACCTCAGGCCCGCACGTGCTCTGGCGGAGTCGCTCGGCCTCGAGGCCGCCCGCGAACTGCTGCAGATGCGCCGCGCGCTGACCGACTTACCGCCGGTGACCGTGCCCGCGGGCGTTCGCATCGACACCTACCGCGGGCCCGACGACGACGCCGAACTCCTGCGCGTCAACAACGCCGCATTCGAGCGGCATCCCGAGCAGGGCGGCTGGACACACGCCGACATCGACGAGCGTCGCTCTGAGCCCTGGTTCGACCCCGAGGGGTTGTTCATGGCGTTCGACGAGAAGACCGGTGGACTGCTCGGGTTTCACTGGACCAAGGTGCACGACGAGGGGCTCGGCGAGGTCTACGTGGTCGGCGTCGACCCGGCCGCCCAGGGCCGCGGGATCGGGGCCACACTGACCCTGGTCGGGCTGCACCATCTCGCGCAGCGGCTTTCGGGAAACTCCGAACCAACGGTGATGCTTTACGTCGAGGCAGATAACTCGGCGGCGGTGAACACCTATCGACGGCTGGGTTTCGAGGTGTCCTCGGTAGACGTCGCATACGCGGCTCGCTAACCGTCTCAGCTGCAAATTAGCTGAACCTGTTCACCGTTCGTTCACCTTCCATCTCTGCGCCGTCAACCGCAGCCGCATACGTTGCCGGAGAGTCTGAAGCCGTCAGAAGTCCTCAGTGGAAAGTGGGATCACGTGAAGTTCAACACCGTTGGCAAGGCGTTCGGTACGACGCTCTCGGTGGCGGCCCTCGCCGCGCTGACGCTGTCCGCTTGCGGCAGCGACAACAACACCGCGACGAACTCCTCGTCCGGGGCGTCCGGGACCGCCTCGTCGTCTGCCGACTGCGGCGGCAAGACCTCGATCACCGCCGAGGGTTCCACGGCGCAGCAGAACGCTGTCGCGGAGTTCAACAAGGTGTGGGGGCAGGTCTGCTCCGGGAAGACTCTGTCCTACAACCCGACCGGTTCAGGGGCGGGTGTCGACCAGTTCATCGCCAAGCAGGTCGATTTCGCCGGCTCCGATTCGCCGCTCAAGGAGGATCAGGGGCCCAAGGCCACAGACCGCTGCGGCGGCAACCCGGCGTGGAATCTGCCGCTGGTGTTCGGCCCTGTCGCCATGGCCTACAACATCGAGGGCGTCGACAAGCTCGTCGTCAACGGTGACGTGCTGGCCAAGGTCTTCGGTGGCCAGATCAAGAAGTGGAACGACCCGGCCATCGCCACGCTGAACGCCGACGCGACCCTGCCCGACCTCGACATCAAGCCGATCTACCGGTCGGATTCGTCCGGCACCACCGACAACTTCCAGAAGTACCTGACCGCGGCGGCGCCGGCGGCATGGACCAAGGGTGCAGGCAAGGAGTTCCAGGGCGGCGCGGGCGAGGGCGCCCAGAAGTCGTCGGGTGTGGTGCAGGCCATTCAGGCCACGCCCGGCTCGATCGGCTACGTGGAGAAGGGCTTCGCCCAGCAGGCCGGTCTGCCCTATGCCCAGATCGACAGCGGTGCGGGCGCCGTGGAACTCACCGACGAAACCACTCAGAAGGCCGTCGACACCGCCAAGTTCAAGGCTGAGGGCATGGACCTCACGCTCGATCTGGACGCGCTGTACGCGAGCAAGGAAGCCGGCTCGTACCCGCTGATGCTGGCGACCTACGAGATCGTCTGCAGCAAGGGCTACGACCCCGACACCGCCGGGGCCGTCAAGTCGTTCCTGACGGTGGCGGCGAACCAGGGTCAGGCGAACCTGTCTGCAGCCGGCTACGTCCCCCTTCCTGCCGCCTTCAAGGAGCGCCTGCTGAAGTCCGTCAACGGAATTGCCTAGTTAGCCAGCGCGACAGCGGGAATGCGGTGAGGATGGGTGCCGGAACCGATGACCGATAGGCTCGACGTGACTGAATCAGGCGGGCTGCACAATCCGGCCGACGCGGGATCGGGTGAGGCGTTGGCGGCGCCTCACCCCGACCCGCCGCCGATTTCCACCGACCCGTCCAGGGGCGTCAAGGTCCGCATCGGGGATCGGGTGTTCCGCGGTTTGGCCGAAGGGTCCGGCGTCCTCATCGTCGTCATCATCGCGGCGATCGGAGCGTTCCTGCTGTGGCGGGCGATCCCCGCGCTGACCCGCAACGAGGAGAACTTCTTCCTCTACAGCGGCAACTGGGTCACCACCGACACGTCGGCGATGCAGTTCGGCATCCTCGATCTGCTGCAGGTCACCGTTTTCGTCTCGGTGTTCGCGCTGCTGCTCGCGATGCCGGTGGCCCTGGGAATCGCGATCTTTCTGACGCAGTACGCGCCTCGTCGGGTGGCCGGCCCGCTGGGCTACATGGTGGATCTGCTGGCCGCGGTACCGTCGATCATCTACGGCGTCTGGGGCCTCTACGTGCTGGCCCCGGCCATCAAGCCGTTCGCCATGTGGCTCAACGGAAATCTCGGCTGGCTCTTCCTGTTTGAGACCGGCAACGCCTCGGTCGCCGGCGGCGGGACGATCTTCACCGCCGGAATCGTCTTGGCGGTGATGATCCTGCCGATCATCACCGCGGTCACCCGCGAGGTGTTCGTCCAGACGCCGCGCGGGCAGATCGAGGCGGCGCTGGCGCTCGGCGCCACCCGCTGGGAGGTCGTGAAGACCACAGTGCTGCCGTTCGGGTTGTCCGGCTACATCAGCGGCGCGATGCTCGGTCTCGGCCGCGCGCTCGGCGAGACGATCGCACTGCTGATCATCCTGCGCGGCACCCAGCAGGCGTTCGGCTGGTCGCTGTTCGATGCCGGCTACACCTTCGCCAGCAAGATCGCCGCTGCCGCTTCGGAATTCAACGACCAGTACAAGGCGGGCGCATACATCGCGGCGGGCCTGGTGCTGTTCGTCCTGACCTTCATCGTCAACTCGCTGGCGAGGGCGGCCGTCGCCGGAAGGAGCAAGTCATGACGGCCACACTGGATCAGCCGGTCAAGGCGCCTGCCTTCCAGAAACTCAGCCTGCGCCGCAAGATAGCCGACAACGTCGCAACGGTACTGGTGACGTTGTCGGTGGCGGTGGCGATGGTGCCGTTGATCTGGGTCCTGGTGACCGTCGTCGTCAAGGGTTTCGGCGCCGTCACATCCAGCACGTGGTGGTTTCACTCGCAAGCCGGAATGACAGCGTTCCAGGCCGGTGGCGGTGCCTACCACGCAATTGTGGGAACCCTGTTGCAGGGCTTGGTATGTGCGATCATCTCGATCCCGGTCGGTGTCTTCGTCGGCATCTATCTCGTCGAATACGGTGGCGGTACCAGGCTGGGCAAGGTGACCACGTTCATGGTGGACATCCTCACCGGTGTTCCGTCGATCGTCGCGGCGCTGTTCATCTACGCGTTGTGGGTGGCGACGCTGGGCTTCCACCGCTCCGGCTTCGCGGTATCGCTCGCGCTGGTGCTGTTGATGATTCCGGTGATCGTGCGCTCGACCGAGGAGATGCTGCGCATCGTTCCGATGGACCTGCGCGAAGCCAGTTACGCACTCGGGGTTCCCAAGTGGAAAACCATTTCCGCAATCGTGATTCCGACCGCGCTGTCGGGAATCGTCACCGGAATCCTGCTCGCCCTGGCCAGGGTGATGGGGGAGACCGCGCCGCTGCTGATCCTGGTCGGATACGCCCAGGCGATCAACTTCGACATGTTCAACGGCTTCATGGGATCCCTGCCCGGCATGATGTACGACCAGACCTCAGCCGGCGCTGGTGCCAACCCCGTTCCGACGGACCGGCTTTGGGGTGCGGCGTTCACCCTCATCGTCCTGATCGCGCTGCTCAACCTCGGCGCGCGGTTCATCGCCAAATTCTTCTCCCCGAAAAAGGTTTAGGAGTCAACTGAAGATGGCCAAGCGCCTCGACCTCAAAGACGTCAATATCTACTACGGGTCGTTCCATGCCGTCGCCGACGTGTCGATGGCGGTCCCGCCGCGCAGCGTCACCGCGTTCATCGGACCGTCGGGCTGCGGCAAGTCGACGGTGCTGCGCACTCTGAACCGCATGCACGAGGTGATTCCCGGCGCACGTGTCGAGGGCTCGGTGCTGCTTGACGGCGAGGATGTCTACGGTGCCGGCGTCGACCCGGTCGGTGTACGCAAGACCATCGGCATGGTGTTCCAGCGGCCGAACCCGTTCCCCACCATGTCGATTCGTGACAACGTGGTGGCCGGTCTCAAGCTGCAGGGGGTGCGCAACAAGAAGACCCTGGACGAGGTGGCCGAGAAGTCACTCAAGGGCGCCAATCTGTGGATCGAGGTCAAGGACCGGTTGGACAAGCCCGGCGGCGGGCTGTCCGGCGGGCAGCAGCAGCGACTGTGCATCGCCAGGGCGATCGCCGTTCAACCCGACGTGCTGCTGATGGACGAGCCGTGTTCGGCACTGGACCCGATCTCGACGCTGGCGATCGAGGACCTGATCGCCGAGCTCAAGCAGGAGTACACGATCGTGATCGTCACCCACAACATGCAGCAGGCCGCGCGGGTCAGTGATCAGACCGCGTTCTTCAACCTCGAAGCGACGGGCAAGCCCGGCCGGCTGGTCGAGATCGACGACACCGAGAAGATCTTCTCCAACCCGACCGAGAAGGCCACCGAGGACTACATCTCGGGTCGTTTCGGCTGAGGGGTCAGCACCACTTGGAATAGCTCGAAGGCTGTGCCGTTGGTATCTGGCATGACAAAGGCAGTGCAGTTCGACCAGTTCGGTGATATCGACGTGCTCGACGTCCGCGACGTCGACCGGCCTTCGCCCGCCGCGGGCGAGGTTCTCGTCGAAGTCAGGGCCGCGGGTATCAACCCCGGCGAGGCGTCCATCCGCAAAGGCCTCCTGCGCGATGTCTTCCCGACGACGTTCCCGTCCGGGCAGGGCAGCGATTTCGCGGGTGTGGTCGCCGAAACCGGCTCGGGCGTCGACGGATTCGCCGTAGGCGACGAAGTTCTGGGCTTTTCCGACACCCGGGCGAGCCACGCGGAGTTCGTCGTCGTGCCTGCCGGGAACCTGACGGCCAAGCCCGAGGCGGTGTCGTGGGAGGTCGCAGGCGGGCTGTACGTGGCAGGCACCAGCGCCTATGCCGCCGTCCGCGCCGTCGATCTGTCGGAGGGCGACGTGGTCGCCGTCGCAGGCGCGGCGGGAGGGGTCGGCTCGATCGCAGTGCAGCTGGCTGTCCACGCCGGTGCCACGGTGCTGGGCATCGCGGGGCCGTCGAACGACGAGTGGCTGCGCGCGCACGGCGTCATCCCCGTGAACTACGGCGATGACTTGGCGGAGCGCCTGCGCGCGGCGGCTCCGACGGGACGAGTCGACGCCTTTCTGGACTTCTTCGGTGGCGGCTACGTCGAGCTGGCGGTTGACGTGCTGGGCGTGCCACCCGACCGGGTGAACACCATCATCGATTTCGCCGCGGCCGAGCAGTTCACAGTGCGCACCGCGGGAAACGCCGACGCCGCCAGCGCCGACATCCTCGCCGAACTCGCCGCGCGTGTCGCCGACGGCCGGCTGGAAGTGCCGGTCGCGGCGGTGTTCGCCCTCGACGACGTGCGGGAGGCATTCCGGACGCTCGAGGAGCGTCACACCCGGGGCAAGCTCGTGCTCAGGCCGTAAAGAGTCGAAAGTCAGCGCGAAGCGGGAAGCTCGGTTTCCTCTGGCAGTCTGCCGGTGGCCTGGAAGATGACCCGACGAGCCACCTCGACGGCATGGTCGGCGAACCGTTCATAGAAGCGGCTCAGCAATGTCACGTCGACAGCGGCGGTGACGCCGTGCTTCCACTCCTTGTCCATCAGGACTGAGAACAGGTGGCGATGGAGATCGTCCATCGCATCGTCTTCCTCGCTGATGCGCGCGGCCTTCTCCGGATCCTTGGTCAGCAGCACCTCCTGGGCGCTGTTGCCCAGTTCGACTGCCACCCGGCCCATTTCGGCGAAGTAGCCGTTGACCTCTTCGGGCAGCGCATGCTGCGGGTGGCGACGACGGGCGATCTTGGCGACGTGCAGGGCAAGGGCGCCCATCCGGTCGACGTCGGCGACGATCTGGATGGAGCTGACGATCGCGCGCAGGTCACCCGCGACCGGCGCCTGCAGGGCAAGCAGGACGAACGCCGCTTCCTCCGCCTTGGCGCTCATCGAGGCGATCTGCTCGTGGTCGGTGATCACCTGCTCGGCCATCACCAGGTCGGCCTGCAGCAGGGCCTGGGTCGCGCGCTCCATCGCAACGCCCGCCAGACCGCACATCTCGCCGAGCTGGTTGGTCAGGGCCTCCAGCTGCTCGTGATACGCAGTTCGCATACGACCAGCCTAGGTCCTGATCCGGGGAAAGGTCACGATGTGCAGGGTGAACGCCAAGTGAATGCGCTTGCGGTACTACTCGCAGGTGGTGTCGGCGGCGTTGGTGACCGACAGGTCCTCGGGCAGTTGCGTCGGGGTGCCTCCGGTGCCGTGAAGGACATGGACCTGCACCGAGGAACCGCTCGGCTTCGGGGGGCCCACTGACGAGAAGTCGGCGCCGAGCACCACCTGCACGGTGTTGCCCTTTCCGTTCACGCGCTCGATCGTCGGCTCGGTGAACGCCGATGCCACGGTGGCCGCAGCCTCTTCGTTGCCGGGGGAGAAGAACACCGTCGTCGACGGCAGCTGACCCTGATAGTCGTCGGGGGTGATGACGTTGAAGCCGTGCTGCTGCAATTCGGTTGCCGCCGTTGACCCGAGCCCGTCCTGGCCCGTCGAGTTCGACACCTGGACGGTGACGGCGGTCGGGTCGGTGGTGATCGCGTCTATGACTTCGCCGGTATCGGCGGAGACCTCGGGCTTCGGCGTTTCGCTGGTCGGCGACACGGGCGTCTGGTTCGTCATCGACTCCGGCGTCCCGGGGACCGGGGTGTTGTCTGCGTTCTTCTCTTCGGGCAACGGGTCGTCGTTGATGATCGCGTCGAAGATCGCCCTGGTGTCGTCCACTCGCATGTGCTCGTTGCCCCACTCGTCCATGTATCCGGTGGTGGGCACGGTGAGGAAGGTGATGCGGCCGGCCGAGACATTCTGCAGCGACTGGCCGAGCTCGACGAGGTCTTTGGTGTCGATGTGGTCGACGTAGCTGTCGTTGATGAACTGGTTGACCACGTTGTTGAGTTTGTTGAGGGAGAAGAACACCTCCTTGGAGATCATCGACCGCAGCAACGAGGACAGGAACAGCTGCTGGCGCTTGATGCGGCCGTAGTCGCCGTTGGTCTCGGTGGTCACCTGCCGGGCCCGTACGTAGTTCAGCGCGGTGTGGCCGTCGACGGTCTGGCGACCGGAGTTGGCCAGCACCGTGCCCAGCTCGTAATCATCCAGCGGGGTGGTGCTGCACACCTCCACACCGCCGAGCGCGTCGACCATCTTGGAGAAGCCAGCGAAGTCCACGGCCATGAACCGGTTGATGGACAGACCCGACAACTTCTGGATGACCTTGACGAGACACTTGGGGCCGCCGAACGAGAAGGCCGAGTTCAGTTTCGACTCGGTGTACACCTCGTCGGGACCGTAGCTTTCGGTGTCCTCGTCATACAGCGGGCCGTACTCACCGGTCTCGGGGTTCCACGCCTCGCATTTCATCGGCTCGATGTTCAGGTCGCGCGGAAACGACACGGCGACAACGCGTTCCCGGTTGGCCGGGATGTTGACGAGCATGATGGTGTCGGACCGTGCGCCGCCGGCAACCTCGGTGTCGCCGGCACCCATGTCGGCGTTCGCGCCGAAGCGGCTGTCGATACCGACGATCAGGAAGTTCTCGTCGCCGTACTGCGCATTGGGATCGAGGATGTCGCGCGAACCCGGATCCAACGCGGAGACGCGGTTGAGCATGTTGTTCTTCGCCGACTGCCACTGCCACGCGCCGCCGGTCATCGCCAGCGCGAGCACGGCGAACACGGCGGCCAGCGAGCGTCCCGCCAGCACGAACCGGCGCCTGGCCCGGTGCTTCTGCGGCGGATCGACGGGACCGGCGACCGGCTCGCCAACCCGCTCGGGCGCGACACGCTCGAGGCGGGCGTGCCGCAGTCCCGCCAGGTCGGGAATCTCGTCGGCATGCGACACCACGGGAATGACCTCGGTGTCCGGGTCGAAGTAATCGTCTGCCTTCGGCTTGGCACGAAGCTGCCGGGGCTGCCGCTGGCGCGGTGGGGAAGGCGGCCGCGGCGAGTCCCTCGGCGGAGGCTCGGGTGCTGCGTGGCGGCTCGGGAGGTCCGCGGGCGCGGAACCTGTGACCTTCGCGATCAGGTCGGCGACCGTCACCCCTTCGGTGTGGCTACCGGTGGCTGCCGAACTTTCGGTGTCCTCGGGCTCGGCAGGAGCGTGTCGCTCCCACGGCGCGGCGGCTCGCGGTGGCCGCGGCGATCGGGTAAGCCACTGGTGGTCACCGTTGGAGTCGGACGCGCGGGGGCGACCAGGAGTGGCGTTGTCGCCGTCACTCATGTCCCTACTGGCCTCCGACCGTGAGAGCGGCGCGCGCGTTCGTGCGCATCAACCGCTGCTGCTGCGCCTGTTTTGGCGCGGCAATATCCGTGGCCCCGTGTTTGGAGCCAATAACGACAAGACACATATCGTACTGAGAGAACCTGAGAGACGTAATGTCGAGATGGTCTCGGTTCACCCACCGGAGTGCATCACATCGGCGCCGGTCGGCACCGTGCAGTCGTCCGGGTCGGCCAGCCAACCGTCGGGCAGCGCCACCGAGGCCGGCGAACCCTGACGCCCGCGAGGGCCGGTGGCAGCCTCGGGAAAGGGCTCCTCCGGATCCAGTGCGGCGAGCAGGCCGTCGAGTTCGCCCAGCGTGTTGACCAGCGCCAAAGCGCGACGAAGCTCGGCTCCGGCCGGAAATCCATGGAGATACCAGGCGACGTGCTTGCGGATGTCCCGCATGCCTTTGTCCTCGCCGAAGTGGGCGCTCAGCAGCTCGCCGTGCCTGCGGATGATCGCCGCGACCTCGCCGAGTGTGGGCGGACTCACACTCCGGCGGCCTGCGAAGGCGTCGGACAACTCGGCGAACAGCCACGGCCTGCCCAGGCAGCCGCGGCCGATGACGACGCCGTCGCAGCCGGTGGCGGCCATCATCGCCAGGGCGTCGTCGGCATCGAAGATGTCGCCGTTGCCGAGCACCGGAATGCCCGTGCAGTATTCCTTGAGCCGGGCGATCTGATCCCAGTCGGCGGATCCCGAGTAGCGTTGCGCCGCCGTACGGGCGTGCAGCGCGAGGGCGGCAGCACCTTCGTCGGCGGCGATGCGGCCCGCGTCCAGGTGCGTGTGGTGGGTGTCGTCGATGCCGATCCGGAATTTCACCGTCACCGGAACCGTCGAGCCTTCTGTTGCCCGCACCGCGGCCGCGACGATCTGTCCGAACAGCCGGCGCTTGAAGGGCAGTGCCGCGCCGCCGCCGCGCCGGGTCACCTTGGGCACCGGGCAGCCGAAGTTCATGTCGATGTGATCAGCGAGGTTCTCCTCGACGATCATCCTGGCCGCGGCGTAGGTGTTCTGCGGATCGACGGCGTAGAGCTGCAGCGACCGGGGCGTTTCGTCAGGCCCGAACGTCGTCATGTGCAGGGTGACCGGGTGGCGTTCGACCAGCGCGCGGGCGGTGACCATCTCGCACACGTACAGCCCGCTGACCGTGCCGGCCCGGGCGAGCTCGAGTTCGCGGCACAGCGTACGGAACGCCACGTTCGTCACACCGGCCATCGGGGCCAGCACGACGGGGCTGGCCAGCCCGATGCGCCCGATCCGCAGCTGCGCGCGGGATCCGGTCAGGACGGAGATGACGCGAGAACCTTCTTGGCCTCGAGCCGCTCGGCCCTCTTCGCCTCGCGTTCCAGGCGCTTGTGCTTGGCGACCTCGAACCTCTCGCACGCACCCTCGAGTTCCTCGATGAGCACCGCGAGGTCGTCGCGCATCCGGGCAGCCTCGCCGGTGAAGTCTTCGCGCTCGAAGATGCGCCACTTCTTCAGCACCGGTCGCACGACGTCGTCGAGGTGGATGCGCGGGTCGTACACACCGCCGACCGCGATGATGACGGCCTTGCGCCGGAACTCCGGAACGGTGAACCCCGGCATCTTGAAGTTGCGCAGCACGCGGTGCAACGAATGCATCGCCTGATCCGGGGCGATCTCGAAACCGGCCTCGCTGACGTCGCGGTAGAAGATCATGTGCAGGTTCTCGTCGGCCGAAACACGCTGCAGCAGTTGGTCGGCGATCGTTTCGTCACACGCCCTGCCGGTGTTGCGGTGCGAGACGCGGGTGGCCAGCTCCTGGAACGTCACATAGATGACGGAGTCGAAGAGGCTCTCGGCGAACAGGTCGCCCTGTTGATTCTGGCCCGGGCTGAAACCGCGCGTCACCTGCTCCAGGCGCAGCGCCTCCAGTGCGACCGGATCGATGGCGCGGGTGACGACAAGGTAGTCGCGCAGCGCGATGCCGTGCCGGTTCTCCTCGGCGGTCCACCGGTTCACCCACTGGCCCCACGCGCCGTCCATGCCGAAGTTCATCGCAATCTCGCGGTGATAGGACGGTAGGTTGTCCTCGGTCAGTAGGTTCTGCACCATCGCGGTCTGGGCGACCTCGGATAGCACCGACTGTCCCGGCTCCCAGTCCTGGCCGCCGAGCGCGTAGTAATTCTTGCCGTCCGACCATGGGATGTAGTCGTGCGGGTTCCAGTCCTTGCGCATCGTCAGGTGCCGGTTGAGATTCTTCTCGACCACGGGCTCCAGCTCGCGCAGCAGGTGCAGGTCAGTCAGGTTTTCGTGCATCAGGCCCTGCGTCCTCCTTGGGATCGGGGCCGGCCGCGAGCATCCTGCGTGACCCCTCCAGTTATCTGTACCTGTTGGTTGCAGTGAATATATCTGTGTATCCCAGTGACATCAAGTTGGCTCTCCGGTGTACCCGCCTCGAAAAAGGTCACAATTCGCAGCCGCCGATCACCAGCGGTGGTCGGATGAAGAACGCCGTCGTACTGCTCGCGGGCCCGGGCCGTCGGCGGTATTGTTTCCGAAGGCTCTGCACCGCGCCTAAACTCTCGGCAACCGTAGACCTCGGACATAGGGTGGGCTTGTGAAGAAGATCATCAGTTCGGCCGGTACCGCCGGTGCCGCTGGGCTTGCCATCGGCGCGCTGGGACTGTTCGGCGCGGCCACCGCCTCGGCCGCCGCGGACGTGGTGGGAATGACGTACGGGGACGCGGTTTCGGCGATCGAGGAAGGCGGCGGCACGGCCAAGATCGCGGTGACGATCGGCGACCGTCAGGACGCGATGGGCGACTGCCTCGTCACCAATGCAACCGACGCCCCCTTCCTGCGCGACGACGGGGGCGAATTCACGCACTCCGACGGCGAGGTGCTGCTCACCCTGAACTGCAACCGCGGTGCCGCGACGGCGACCACGCCCGGCGCCTCGGCGGCCAGCCCGGAGGGTCGCGCGTTCACCGCCAAGGCCGAGGAGGCCGCGGCCGCGCAGCAGAGCGAAGCAGGCGAGCTGGCAGACGCCGGGGCCACCCCGGGCGAGACCGCCCCGGAGATCCCGACCGGTTAGTCGATTCGAGCTTGATGGCTCGACACCCTGCTGAGCAGCATTTCGGCGCAGTAGTCGATGAACTGTTCGCGGGTGGCCTCGAGTCGGCCGTTCAAGTACGCGATGAACAGCGCCGTCAGCGCACCGATCAGGCCGGTGGCAGCCATGGCCTGCACAGCAGGCTCGGTGATCCGCGTCAGCTTGTGCTGCAGAAGCTCGATGAAGCTGGGCATCCAGTCGGCGCCCGAGCGCGTCAGCACCGGTTCGACGGTCGGCGCGAGAAGCAGTACACGGCCGCGGGTCGGGTCGTCGACCATCAGCGCGACGAACCGCTCGACGGCGTCGCGCGCAGTGGTGGACGACGACAAGGTCGCCATGGCCCGTGCGCATACGTCGTCGTACACGGCACGGACGAATTCGTCCCGGTCGGAGAAGCTTTCGTAGAAGTAGCGTTCGGTGAGGCCGGCCGCCCTGCACACCGCCCGCACGGTCAGGGCGGGGCCGCTTTCGCCGCCCAGCAGATTCACTCCCGCGGCGATCAGCTCGTCGCGGCGCAGCGCCTGGCGGTCCCCGAGCGGAACGCCCGACCATCGGCCCCGACGTTGACCCCCTGCCACATCACTCCTAGACTCATTGGTGACAACACGCGTAGTCAGATTAGTGTCTGACACTGACCGGAAGCGCACCAGTGACTCAAGATACGTCTCGGGCATGCCCGGCCACCAGCGGGACCACGCCGGCGGCCGCGGGTTGCCCGGTTTCCGGCGGTGGGTATGACGCACTTCCCGATCCACTCGGCCCCGACACGCTGACCTGGAAATACTTCGGTGATTGGCGAGGTGTGCTGCAGGGTGTCTGGGCCGGTTCGATGCAGAACATGCATCCGCAGTTGGGTGCAGCGGTCGAGCAACATTCGATCTTCTTCATCGAGCGAATGCCGAGGCTCTTCCGGTCGCTGTATCCGATCGGCGGCGTGGTGTTCGACGGTGACCGCGCACCGACGACTGGCGCCGAGGTCCGCGACTACCACATCGGAATCAAGGGCGTCGACGAAAAGGGCCGCCGGTACAGCGCCCTGAATCCGGACGTCTTCTACTGGGCGCATTCCACCTTCTTCATGGGCACCATCCTGACCGCCGAGCATTTCGGAGACGGACTCACCGAAGACCAGAAACGCCGGCTGTTCGACGAGCACATCACCTGGTACCGGATGTACGGAATGAGCATGCGACCGGTGCCGGAGACCTGGGAAGAATTCCAGGAGTACTGGGACCATATGTGCCGCAACGTGTTAGAGAACAACTGGGCGGCACGCGCGGTCCTGGACCTGTCCACCATGCCCAAGCATCCATCGTTGGAGTGGGTCCCAGATTGGCTTTGGCGACTACACCTGAAGCTCGCGGGTCGCTTCTTCACCTTCGTGACCGTCGGCCTCTACGACCCGCCGGTGCGTGAGTTGATGGGCTACACCTGGTCGGCGCGTCAACAGCGACTGCACCGACTGTTCGGCAGGCTCGTCAACGTGTCGTTCAAGCTGCTGCCCGAGCGCAGGCGAATGCATCCGCGGGCGCGCGCGGGCTGGGACAGGGCGACGGGGCGTGCGGCCGCCGACGCTCCTCTGGTGCACACCCCGGCGCGCAACCTGCCGCCAATGGGACATCGCAACAACGGAATGCACTACTGCCCCAGCGTGTAGCCGTGTGTCGGCGGGCTGGGCGGCCGCGATAGCCTGGGAACCGTGCAGGCGCCAGAGGTACTTGGCGGCCGCTACGAACTGCGGGGAATTCTGGGCCGCGGCGGGATGGCCGAAGTTCGCGACGGCTGGGATACGCGATTGCACCGGCCAGTCGCGGTGAAGCTGATGCATCCGGCGTTCAGCGTGCAGCCTGACAGCCGCACGCGCTTCGAGATCGAGGCGCGCGCAGCCGCGGGCCTGAACCACCCTCACATCGTGGCCGTGCATGACAGCGGTGAGCACGCCGGCATCCCGTTCATCGTGATGGAGCGGCTCTCCGGGCGCTCGCTGGCCGACGAGCTGATGGGCGGCCCGCTGCCACAGGAACGCGTTCGCGCAATCCTCGACGCCGTGCTGTCGGCGCTCGCCGTCGCCCATGCGGCCGGAATTCTGCACAGGGACATCAAGCCGGCCAACATCTTGTTCACCGCATCCGGTGAGGTGAAGGTCGCAGATTTCGGCATCGCGAAAAGCGCTGAGACGCCAGCCACGATGAGCGGACAGATCGTCGGGACGATGGCCTACCTCAGCGCGGACCGGGTGGCCGGTCGGCCGGCGACTATCGCCGACGACCTGTACGCCGTCGGAGTAGTCGGCTACGAGGCGCTGTCCGGGCGCAAGCCGTTCCCACAGGAGAACCTCGTCGCATTGGCGCGGGCGATCGCCGAGGACGCGCCGCCGCCGCTGCATGCCGTGCGGGGCGACGTGGAACCGGTGCTTGCGACGACGATCGAACGGGCGATGTCCCGCGATCCACGGTGGCGCTTCAGCAGTGCCGAGGCGATGCGGGCAGCGCTTGCCGGTGTGCCGCAAGCTGTTTCGGGCCGACCGCCGACGCGTGTGCTGGATGTGCCATTGCCGCCGGAAGCCACGATGGTCGTCGCTGCGCCTGCGCCTGCGCCTGCGAGCCAGCGGCGCAGGCTGGTCGTCTTCGCGGCCGTATTGTTCGCGATCGCCCTCGCCGCCGTTGTCGTGTTACTCGAGTCCGCTCCGTCGCCGCCCAGGACCGAGCCCGCGGCGACCACCACCTCGCCGACCCCTACGCCGACGCCGTCGGCCTTGCCGCCACCGCCGCCCCCACCGCCACTACCCGCGCCGATCGACCAAGGCCCCCCGCCCAAGAAGAAGGGCCACGGCAACGGCAACAAGAAGGGCGATTGAGCGCACATTGGCGGCTGGGAATTCAGTTCTGGTGACGGGCGCCTACGGTCTGGTGGGCAGGCCGGTGGTCGAGCGACTCGTCGCGGACGGGTTCACGGTGGTCGCCACCGCGCACCGGACCGTCAAACCGGCGCTGCCCGCAGCGGTCGACGTGCGCACGGTCGATCTGACGAAACCCGATCAGGTCAGTGCACTGTTCGCGAGGTGGCACCGTCGGCCGTCGTCCATCTCGCGGCCTGCATCCCGCCGCTGTGCTACGCCGACCGCGCGCTCGCGCGGGCCGTGAACGTGGACGCGACGGCCGCGCTTGTTCGTGCCGCTGAGGCGATGCCTGCGCCGCCTCGCTTCGTCCACGCCTCGAGCATGGCCGTCTACGGCAGCCGAAACCCGCACCGGTTCACCGACCTGCTCACCCCTGACACCCCGCCGCTGGCCTCGGACCTGTATGGCTGTCACAAGCTGGAAGCCGAACACGTCGTGCGTGCATCGCGTTTGGAGTGGTCGATCCTTCGGCTCTCCGGCGTCATCACCCTGGACCCGCTGATCGACTACGGGGATTTCGACACGTTCTACTTCGGCGCCGTGCTCCCCGAAAACAACCGGTGTCACAGTGTCGACGCTCGCGATGTCGCCGCGGCGTTCTCGGCGGCGATCACCAGCGACAGCGTGGGGGAGATCTTCATGATCGGCGGCGACGAATCTCATAAGCGGTTGCAAAGCGATTTCGCTCGCGCAAACGCAGAGGCGATGGGAACCGGTGCCCTGCTGTTTCCCGGCCGCCCAGGCGATTTCGCAAGTGACCTCGACTGGTATCCCCTGGACTGGATGGACACTGCCCACTCGCAGCAGGTGCTGTCCTTCCAGCACTTCTCCTGGTCGGATTCATACGAAGAAATCCGCGCGAGGATCGGCTGGAAGGCGCGACCGTTGCGCCTGGCGGCCCCGGTGATGGCGAGGCTGATGTGGCGAAAAGCCCCGTACTACAACCAACCCGGCGAATACGCCGACCCGTGGGGCCGGATCCGTGACCGGTGGGGTGATCCCGGGCCGGACACAGCGCGTGATGCCCTGCTTCCTGACATGTAGCCGTCACGGTGCAGGACGCCGCGCCGTCCCCTATGGGGCCGAAGCGGCGACCCGGTTTGGCGCCTCCGGGCTCGTCGTCGGCACGTCGGAGCTACCGAACCGACAGTCGTAGTGCCCCCACCAGGGCTCGAACCTGGGACCTGCGGATTAAAAGTCCGTAGCTCTACCAACTGAGCTATAGGGGCGGTGTGTTTTCCGATCGAGGAAAGAATACTGCCTACCCGTCGGCATCTCGTTTGAGCATTCGGGTCTCGGTAACCTAAGCTATCGAGGCTCCCAGCGTCATGGCGTTGCGAGTACCCCGGAGAGATTCGGCTCTGGCCCCCTTCGTCTAGCGGCCTAGGACGCCGCCCTTTCAAGGCGGTAGCGCGGGTTCGAATCCCGTAGGGGGTACCCGCTCTGCGGTAACGCGGAGGAAGATGTAGCAGCAAGGCCCTGTGGCGCAGTTGGTTAGCGCGCCGCCCTGTCACGGCGGAGGTCGCGGGTTCGAGTCCCGTCAGGGTCGCCACGGCGGCGTGCCGTCGGGCCAGGTAGCTCAGTTGGTACGAGCGTCCGCCTGAAAAGCGGAAGGTCGACGGTTCGATCCCGTCCCTGGCCACGTCGGAGGCTATATCCGCCTCGGTTCTCATCGCTACTTGACGTTTATTCGTCGTTTATGCCGACCGCTTTGTCGAGCACATCGGCCACCTCGGTGTGGATGTGGCCGCGGGACATGTACACGTCCTGAGTCATCGACGGCCGAGCGTGGCCGAGCTGGTCTGCGCCGATCCTCGCCGAGAGCCCGGAGTCGTCGATCAGGGTGGCCACCGTTTTACGGAAGCTATGTGACGACACGTCGGGCAGCCCCAGCTCGTCGCGCACCTCGCGCCACTGCTTACCGAAGTTGTCGGGATCGCGCAATGTGCCGGTAGACGATGGGAAGATCACCCCGACTGAGTTCGGACCCTGACGGCCGCCCTTGCGTCGGTGCAGCGCGTCCAGGGCGAACTGGGGCAGGGATATGGAGCGTGCCCCACCGCCCTTCGTTGTGTCCTGACGAACAAGGCCGACGCCCTTCAACCGGACAACCGAGCCCGAGACCGTCGCCACGCGCTCGTCCAGGTGGATGTCATCCCACCGCAACGCCAGCAGCTCGGAGCGACGCAACCCGGTCGCTGCGAGCATGATCACCGGATCGCGTAAGTCCTTCTGCTCGCACACATCAGAGGTACTGACCGCGGCCAGCAGAGCACGAACCTGATCGACCCCGAGCGCGGGCGCACCCTTGCTCTCACCCTTCCGTTGCCGACGTCGCCGAAGTTCCCGTACCGGGTTCGCCGCGACCACACCCGCCAACACCGCGTCAGTCAGAACAGAGTTCAACGCCACCTTCGTATGCCGCTCACGAGTCGCCCCGTGATCCCGCCGAATGCCTCGAAGGATCTCATCTAGAAGACCTGGCGTCGCCTCGCACACCCGAATGTCAGCCAGTCGCGTCCTTATCGTGTTCAACGTGGCCGCGTAGGTGTCGACGCTCTTAGGCGCTAGATCCCCGTCTTGACGGCACCGCTCGATGTAGCGGGTGAGCAGATCACCGAGCGTTGTCGTCGCCGTGATGCTTCCGGACCCCGGCGGACGCCTGGCCGCGAGGGCATCCCGCAGGGCATCCTCGGCCCGAGCTCCATACTCGTCAGTGGTCCCGGCCGGGCCGAACTGATCGGCCCACACGATCACGAAGCTGTCGCCCAACAACAACGCTTCGCGGTGGGCGATACCAGAGGGTCTGGTCGAGGTCGTTGCGAATCCAATCAGCCCACAGGTCGTCGTCTCCGGTGAATCCGGTGAGTCGCAGCCGCTCAGCCAACGCGGTCACGGCCAGGTGGGGAATGTTCGACGACATGAGGCCGAACCGGTTGCCCAGCGCCGTCTTAGCCTCCGGTGATAGGAACGCCAACGGCTGGGTGCCGGTGTAATACCGGTCCAGCTCGGCGTACCGGGCGGCCCGGCTCATTCAGTCGCTGCATGAGCTGTGTCAGCAGTTCATCTTGGGTCGTCATGCGAAACTCCTTGTCTTCCTTCGTGATTTCTTCGTTGCACGCCAGGCGGCGCGAGAATGGGCCATGACCAGACAGGCGGCCAGGTCGATCTTGGCGGCATTGCGGGACCGGGATGCCTTGGTCAACCGCATGCCGCGCGGGTCTTCGGACACCACGGCGGCGGCTACGTGAGTGGCCAAGATCGGGTTGCCCGAGTGTGTGATTCGGCCGTTGACGGCCGCGCTGTACAAGTCGGTGGTCGCAGCGGTCAGCCGTGACGGTGAGTGCGGGAACTCCACGACGGGAAGCCGCTCGGACTCCAACGCTTGCAGGGTGCGGGTCCACCGGAACGGATCGGCGATGATTTCGACGACCTGCCAACGGCGGCATGCTTCGCGAATGGTGTTCTCCACCTCGGCCACCGGCACCCGATAGCTCGGATCGTTCGACGGGCGCTCCCACACCCGAAGTACATCGAAGTGCGGGGCCGTCGAGACTGTGCCCAGTAGCAGGGCGGTGGTGTCGTCGGAGAACGATCCCTCGAGGGCGACCACAACCTCGGTGCCGTCGGGGATGCCCCGATCCGTGCTCAACCCATCCCACACGCCCGGCGGCAGAAACTTCCCGTCAGTGTCAGTGACGAACTGGCACAACCGAGCACGGCGAAACGTAGCTTCGCGGGTCTTCGGCGGCAACAGCGCGACCATCGCGTCGCGGTGCAGAAAGTCGTCCAGCGCGGGATTCGCCAGCTCCCAGCAGTGCGCGCAATCCGGCGGGTGATCCTCGAATCCGGCGGCGGTGAACTCCCGCCACACCAGCGACGGGTCATCGGGGTTGGTCAGCGCGTAGGACCGAAGGTCGGCCAGCACGTTGATTGTGCGGGTCGGGGCCGGGCGTACCGATGCCGATCAGCGTCGACGTCGCGCGCTTACCCTGAGCCAAATTCATCACTTCGTAGGTGTCGCGGCCGATGACGCCGATCTCGACGAGGATCGCCAGCGTGTAGTCCAGACCTTCCAAGCGTTTCGGCTCGGCGGGCAGGCAATGCATCTGCGCATCCCGGTCGGGTATCAGCAGGCGCTCTTTGAAGACCTGGCAGCGAGAAGACAATTCCTCGTCAAGCTCGACCATGCGGCGAGCGATACCGAACACGATGCCGGCCTGGCGTTCATCCACAGCGACCACGCACACCACGGCACCCTCACCACCGCAGAAACAGTTCGTACAACCCGAGGGCCGCCACGAGCGACGACTTACCCTGTCCCCTCGGCAGCATCCACCCCGCCGTACGCGGCTGGGGGGCAGCATCCAACACACTGTCCACCAGGTCGGCCTGCCACGGCCGCAACTTCAACGGCGACAACGCGCCCTTACCCTTCGGCACCCTGACGAACTTCTCGCAGAACGCCGCGAACCGGCCGGAACCGGTGCGCGATGACCGAAAAGGCAAATCGCTGTCGTCAACGGAGGGCTTTGGTCCCGCTCTCATGGCACGCTCGAGGTATGGCATTCACGGTGTACCTCACCGCAGACGAGGGCATTTACCATGCGTACGGCGACAAAGACAGGTACGAGCTTTCCTCCGCGGGCACGCTGGTTGTCAGACCTGCGGACGGGACCGAGACCTACACGTACTCGCAGTGGGTCTACTTGAAGGCCGATACTGACCACACTTCGGGCGGCCCGAAGTCGGGTTCGGGGAGGCCGCCGTTCATCTAGCATTTTCGACCGCCGTGTGTAACGCCCCCCGCGGCTTGGCCCGTGGGTCGGGAAGGGCGCCCCCGGGGCATCGGCCCTGGTCGCTGTGGCGCCGCGTGCGGCTCCGCGGGCACGGTTGCAGGGTCCGCCAGACCACGGCGACGTCGGTCAGGCGTAGCGGCTTGCCTGCGGCCTTGCGCTTCCACGCTTCGGGGGTGTGGTCGGTCTGTAGATCCTCGGTGGTGCCGCAGTCGGTGCACTATGGCTGCTGTCTGCGTGCGCGTTTGGACAGTTTGGTCCAGGTCCAGTCGTAGCCTCGGGCGGCGGCGTTGACCTTGCGGTCGGGTGGTCGGTGCTGGGGGCAGCGGTTGCGGTCGGTGCGTTCGCCGCATTGCACGCATGGCTTGAGGGTCACTGTTCGCCTCCGTGCCTTGCGTGGTGTTCGTGGCGTAGCGGTCGAGTTCGCTGGTGAGGCTGGCTACTACGTGTTGTGCGCCTTCGGGGGTGAGCAGGACAGCGATGGGTCCGAGCTTCGGGTCGGTGAGAATGAGGCCGATGAACTCGTTGCCGAAGGGCTTGCAGTAGATGAACTGGATCTCGGTCGGGATGACCTGGATGACGCCTTCGGGTGCGTGGTAGTCGTCGATGGCCTTGTTGGTCATTGGTTCTCGGCCTCTTCGCGGGCGGCCATGTCGATGATGAGCTGGTTGAGGACGGTGATGCCGAGCTCGGTGTGCAGGATCGGGATGAGTTGTTGGTAGAGGTCGAGGATGCCGAAGATGAGTTGGGCGATGCGCTCGGTCTCGTTGACCTGTTGGAGGACGGCGTTGCAGCCGTCGGTGTTGCGGTTGCGGTGGTGGACGATGAGGGCGCAGGCGCGGCGGAAGTCAGCGGCGGTGATTTCGATCATGCTGGCTGCTCCTCGACGAGACCGTCGGACTGGGGCGTGTCTCTTAAATGGCGTAGCCATGCACAGATCGCGGCGAGGACCGCTGCGGCGCGGTAGGTGAGGGCGAGTTTGTCGTAGCGGGTGGCCAGCCCGCGCCAGTTCTTGACGATGTTGAAGGACCGTCCGATCACGTTGCGACCCTTGTATTTTTGGGCGTCGAACCCTGGCGGGCGTCCGCCTCGGCTGCCACGGCGTCGGCGGCTATCGGCGTGGGTGGACTGTTCGGGGATGACCGCGCAGATGCCCCGGGCGCGCAGGTGCGCCCGGTTGGCGCGCGAGGAGTAGGCCCGGTCACCCAGCACCGCCTGGAGCCGGGTGCGCGGCCGACCACGACCAGCCCGCGGTACCCGCAACCGCGCCATCAGCACCTCAAACATCGGTGAATCGTGGGCCTGGCCAGGGCCGATGAGCACCACGAGCGGCAGTCCCTGCCGAGCTATACCCAGTTTCCCGGTCAAGGGTTCGCTTCAGCGGCGCTGGGACTGCTTGGCCCAATACCGCTGTCCGTCAGCGGGAATGCGTCCGAAGGCGGCCCTCAGCGCCGGCGCCAGCACCTTGACCGGCAGCGCAAGCGCGTTCCTCGGTTCGATCGCCAGGACCCACGTGAACAGGGTGTCGTCGCCGTCGGGTTCGACGAGGTAGTCCTCGGCGAAGCGCTTGAAGATTGGCAGCGTGGACTCGTAGGACGCGAACGAGTGGCGCACGCCCTCGTCCCACCGGAAGTATCGTTCCCGCATTCGCGGTCCGCCAAGCGCAGCGACTTCCCGGGTGGTGCCGACACCGAACGGACGAGGTGACGTCCAGGTGACCTTCTTGACCCCGGGACCCCATGCGGCAAGCGAGGTTTCGGAGGTGAGCTGTTCCCATACCTGAGCAGGCGGCGCGGCGAAGCGCTTCTGGTAGGTGAACACGTGCGGCGCCCTCTCGAACACGTCGGCGTCGGTCGGGGCAAGCGGATACCAGCGCGTCACAGCTGATCAGCATGCCGCATGCCGACTCTCGGCGCGAGCGTGGCCCGCCGCAGCTATTAGGCACTTGTAGAAGAGGGGGGTTGTCGTCGGCGGTACGGTCGCGTACCGTTGCCGGTACATTCGAGTACCACAATCGGAGGGCGACATGGCTGAGGGCACCACGGACCCGGTGCGGCTGCCGCCTGGGCCGCGGATACCGACGGCGGTCATGGGCGTTGCGTTCCTGGCCGCCCGGCACCGCGCGGTCGCATCTGCGGGCCGGCGGTACGGCGGTGCATTCACGGTGAACCTGCCCGTCTTCGGGGAGACCGTCGTCATGAGTGACCCGGCACTCGTCAAGGACCTGTTCACCGCCGGCAGCGATCTCGTCGGGCGGGCGTCCAACCTCGGCACTGTGCTCGGCCCGGGCTCGACCTTCAGCCTCCACGGCGACGAGCATCGTGCGCGGCGCAAGCTGCTCGTGCCGCCGTTTCACGGCAAGCGGATGACCGGCTACGAGGCGATCGTCGAAGAAGAGGTGATGCGTGAGGTCGCGAACTGGCCCGAAGGTCGTGAGTTCGCCACGCTGCAACCGATGATGCGCATCACGCTCAACGCCATCCTGCGTGCCGTTTTCGGCGCGCAGGGCGCCGCGTTCGACGAGCTGAGGGAGCTCTTCCCGCCGATGATCCCGCTCGCCTCGCGAATGGCGTTGATGCCTGCGGCGTTTCGGCGCGACCTCGGCCCGTGGAGCCCGTGGGGGCGCGTCCAGAGGTCTCGTCGGCGCTACGACCAGATCGTTGCGCAGCTGATCGCCGAAGCGCGAAACGACCCCGCGTTCGCCGACCGCAGCGACGTACTGGCCCTCATGCTTGCTGCGCGGTATGACGACGGGTCGGCAATTTCCGACGGCCACATCGCCGACGAGCTGCTGACGCTGCTGTCGGCCGGCCACGAAACCACGGCGACGACGCTGGCCTGGGCGGTTGAGCGGATACGCAGACATCCGCGACTGCTTTCGCGGCTGACCGCCGAGGCGGACGCGGGCGGATCGGACCTGCGGCAGGCCACCATCTGGGAAGTGCAGCGCACCCGGCCCGTCGTCGAAGCGACCGTCAGGGTGACACGCCAGCGAATCCGATTGGGCGAGTGGGTTGTTCCGAAGGATCATGCCGTCATCGCAAGCATCGCGATGTCGCATTCATCGGCGCGCAACTTCTCCGAACCCGAGAAGTTCGACCCGGATCGCTTCCTCGGCGGCAATCCCGACACGCACACCTGGATTCCGTACGGCGGGGGCATCCGCCGCTGCATCGGCGCCTCTTTCGCCAACATGGAGATGAGCGTGACGCTGCGAACCCTGTTGCGCGAGTTCGAATTCGGCACCACGTATTCGGCCGGCGAGCGAGTGCACTCGCGCGGCGTGACCACTGCACCTGCACGCGGCGGCCGCGCCGTCGTGTACCGACGAAAGGCGGGATCGACATCTTCGAGTCACAGCGAAACGATGAGGGTGTCGGCATGACGGACCAGCACGTCGTCGACGTCGGCCGCGGCATCGAGCTCTGCTACGAGCAGATCGGTGATCCGAACGATCCGCCGATCGTCCTCGTCGGCGGCCTCGGGCAGCAGCTGCACGGCTCGTGGCCGACGGACTTCGCCACCGCGCTGGCCCGCCGCGGCTACCGCGTCACCCGTTTCGACAACCGCGACGTCGGCCGGTCCACGCACATGGATTTTCCGCCCCCGAAGCCGCTCGCCATTCTGCGCGGCGGCAACCATCCGCGGCAGTACCACCTCGGCGACATGGCGCGCGACACCGTCGGCCTGCTCGACGCGCTGGGCTACCGCGACGCCCACCTCGCCGGCATCTCGATGGGCGGGATGATCGCCCAGACGGTGGCCGCGCATTATCCGGGCCGGGTGCGCACGCTGACATCGATTATGTCGACGACCGGCGGTGCGCGCATCGGCCGGCCTGCGCTCTCGACATGGCTGAGGTTGGCGACGGCCAAGCCGCCCCGCACCCGCGAGCAAGCGATCAAACGCGATCTCGCGATCTTCCGCCACATCGGGTCACACGGCTTCCCGTTCGACGAACAGCGTGTGCGCGACAGAGCCGCTACCGGCTGGGACCGCGACCGCAGCAGCGCAGGCACGCCGCGACAGCTGGCAGCCATCTTCCGCTCCGGCGACCGCACCTCCGAACTCCGTGAGATCGACGTGCCGACGCTGGTGATCCACGGCGACCGCGACCGCATGGTCAACCCCACCGGAGGTGCCGCGACGGCACGTGCCATCCGCGGGGCCCGGCTGGAAACGATCGCAGGCATGGGCCACGACCTACCGAGCGGCGCGTGGGACCGCGTCATCGACCTCATCACAGCGCATGTCGCCTCGGCATCGATCAACCACACCGAACTCAAGGAGCCCCAGTGAGCAAGTCGTCGTGCAGGAGAATCAGCGGCCGCACCGCCGTCATCTCGGGCGCCGCGTCGGGCATCGGCCGCGCACTGGCTCAACGACTTTCCAGTCACGGCTGTCCGGTGGCCCTGACCGACATCGACGAGCGCGGCCTGAAGGAGACCGAGGCCGCCCTGACCGGGCCGACCCTGACGAAAGTCCTCGACGTTCGCGACGCCGACGCCCAACACGATTTCGCCGACGCGGTGCGCGACTGGGCGCCCGCGCCGCTCGGGGCGGTGTTCAACAACGCGGGTGTCGCCGTGGCCGCCAGCGTGCTCGATGGGCGGCCCTACGACGACAACTGGTTGTGGGACATCAACTTCCACGGCGTCGTCAACGGCACCCGGGCCTTCCTGCCGATCCTGGCCGAGCAGGATTCCGGCGCGATCGTCAACACGTCCAGTGTGTTCGGCCTGGCCGGAATGCCGAATCAAAGCGCCTACTGCTCGGCCAAATTCGCCGTCCGCGGCTTCACCGACTCGCTGCGTCAGGAACTGCGCGGCACCGGGGTGACCGCCATCAACGTGCATCCGGGCGGCATCAACACCAACATCGTGCGCAACGCCCGGTTTCGCAAGGACCCCAACGGGCGCGGCCGCACCCACGAGCAGGTGGCGCAGGAGTTCGCCGCGATCACCATGACCCAAACCGACAAGGCGGCCGCGATAATTCACCGCGGAGTCGAGCAGGGCAGGGCGCGCATTTTGGTGGGGCCCGACGCCTACCTCTTCGACATCCTGACCCGAGTGACGCCCACCCACTACTACGACGTCATCGCCCGATTCGAGTCGCGGCTGAGAAGCCGTGCCCGACAACCGGTCACCGCGGCGGTCTGATCCGTCATGCGCGCCGTTGTCATCACCAAGCACGGTGATCTCTCCGTACTGAAGGTCCAACAGCGGCCCGATCCGCCGCCGCCCTCGGCGGGTCAGGTCAGGATCGCGGTCCGCGCGGCAGGCGTGAACTTCGCCGACCACCTTGCGCGCGTGGGCCTCTACCCCGACGCGCCGAAACCGCCCTGCGTCGTCGGCTACGAGGTGTCGGGAACCATCGAGGCCGTCGGCGACGGTGTCGACCCCGCCAGAGTCGGCGATCGCGTCTTCGCGGGAACGCGTTTCGGTGGCTACGCCGAGATCGTCAATGTCCCAGCCTCCGAAGCGATCCCGCTGCCCCCGTCATTGAGCTTCGAACAAGGCGCGGCGATACCGGTCAACTACGCCACCGCGTGGGCGGCGCTGCACGGCTACGGGTCGTTGCGTGCCGGTGAGCGCGTGTTGATCCATGCGGCGGCGGGAGGCGTCGGAATCGCGGCGATCCAGTTGGCCAGGGCGGCCGGTGCCGAGATCCACGGCACCGCATCGCCGGGCAAGCACGCGCGCCTGGCCGAGTTCGGTGTCGACCGCGCGATCGACTACCGCACGGACGGTTGGTGGAAGGGATTGCCGCCCTACGACATCGTGCTCGACGCGTTGGGCGGCAAGTCGCTGAAGCGTTCCTATGACCTGATCCGGCCGGGCGGCCGGATCATCGCGTACGGCTTCTCGGCGATGCAGCAGGGTGAGAAGCGCTCACTGCGCACCGCGCTACCCCAGCTGCTGCCGATGCTCCGCGGCTTCAACCTCGTCAATCAGCTGTCGGATTCCAAGGCGGTGATCGGCTTGAACATGCTCAAGCTGTGGGACGACCGGGGCACGCTGGAACCGTGGATCGGTCCGCTGACAGCCTCACTTGCCGACGGAGTCGCCGTGCCGGTGGTGCACCAGGCCGTGCCCTTCGCCGACGCGGGTGAGGCACACCGGATTCTGGCCGCGCGGGAGAACGTCGGGAAAGTGGTGCTGGTGCCCTAGCCTGCCGACTCGGCGCTGTTCTTGGCGCGCTCGAACAGTTCCCGGTCGTGCGCGGCGGCCAGGACGACGTCCGGCTCGCCGCTGCGGTGGAGCTCGGCGAGGCGAGCGTGGTTGTCCCACATCTTCTTTCGATCGAACGCGACGGCGGTCTCCATCACCCACAGCGTGCGCGGCACATGGCTGCCGTCCAGGTAGCCGTAGTGGTAGAACGCGTCACCGCAGTGCAGCACCCAACGGTGGCCGGCGTCGACCGCCACGCACGCGTGACCCCGGGTGTGGCCGGGCAGCGAGATGAGCACGATGCCCGGGGCGATCTCGGGCAGCTCCTTGGCCGCCGGGAAACCTCGCCACGATTCTCCGTTGGGGCTGTGCTCGACGACGTCGTGCCCTTTCACCCACTGCTGGCGGCCGTATCTGACCCGTTCCGCACGGGTCGGCGGGGCGAACGCCGCGATCGTCTCGGTGGAGGTCACGTGGAGCCGTGCCTGCGGAAAATCCGCCGCGCCGCCGACATGGTCGGAATCCAGATGCGTGAGCACGATGTGTCGGACGTCCTCGCGGCGGAAGCCGAGTCGGTCGAGCTGGTGTGCGGCGGTCTCGGCGACACGGAATTCCGGGCGGGTGAAGAACCGGACCGGCCCGACGCGACCTTTCGGGTCGGCGCAATCCTCGATTCCGAAGCCGGCATCGACGAGCACAAGCCCGTTGTCCGTTTCCAGAAGCAGGACGTGGCAGACGCACACCGGCCCCTTCAGCGGGTGCATGGAGCCGCAGTTGAGATGGTGGACCTTCATGGCGTGGATGGCTCCTCGCGTGCGCCGGGCCTGGATGGCTCCTCGCGTGCGCCGGGCTTCGCCGCCAGGGCCACGAGCACCTCGCCGCGACCGATCTGGGTCACCAGGCTTGCGGAGTCGAAATAGACGCGCTCGTTGACTATCCGGTCACCGTCGAAGAAGAACACCGCGATGACCGGCACCCGGAACGCCTTGCCGGTAGGCGGGAACCCGTAGAACTCGCCGAAATTGGTTCCCAGGAGGTCGAATTCGACGATCACCGTGTCGTCGGTGACGTGATAGCGGACGTTGTCGTGGCGCTGGTCCGGGAACGCGGTCCGGGTCATGCGGTAGTAGCCCATCACCTCGTCGTCGCCGTCGAAGACCTGACCCGTCGGCATGATCTCGTAGCGCGGGTGCCCGTTGAAGGTGGCCAGGGTCCGGTCGAACTCCTGGGTCACCTCGGTGTCCATGTGTTCGGAGATGATCTCGAGGCGGCGCTGCCGCAGATCGTCGTCGATCATCGTTCAACTGTAAGCCGACGAGGCCGGCCGTCGGACCACGGATTTGTGGGGCGACGATCGTCGCCGCTACAGCCAGACGTACAGCCCGCACAACACCGCCCAGATGGCCAGGCAGTACAGCTCGAATGCGGCCCGCAGCGGAACCGGGGCGTGCCTGAGCTCCATGAAATCCAATCCGACCAGCCGGACCTTCAGGGCAGCGATGCCCAACACGACCAGAACCACTGGGGACCCGGTGCCGTGCTCGGCGCCGACCGCCCAGGACACCACCGTCGCGGCGATCAGCAGCAGCCACGAGATGCCGGCGCGGTTGCCCACGAGTCCAAGCGCCTTCATCAGCTCACCAGATACAGGAGCGCGAACAGGAAGATCCACAGCAGGTCGACGAGGTGCCAGAAGCAGGCGCCGCCCTCGACCAGCGCCAGCCGGGTCGCGCTGAGTTCGGCCCGACGCGCCTGCGAGACAAGCAGGCTCAGCACCGCGAGACCGATGCACACATGCAGCAGGTGCAGACCGGTCAGGATGAAGTAGTACAGATAGAAGTGGTTGGCCCCTGGTCCGTGTCCGGCCGAGGCCAGTGCCACATACTCGAAGACCTTCAGTCCGATGAAGGCGAGTCCGCAGCCGACCGCCGCGCACAACGCCTTCGTGGCAACAGATCTCATCTGTGACCGGATGGCGTTCAATGCGACCACGACGAACAGCGAACTCGTCAGCAGCACCAGGGTATTGGTGACTCCGACACCGACGTGCAGCGTCGTGCGCGCGACATCGAATATCTCGGGCGCCTTGGCCCGTTCGACCATGAAGGTCACGAAGAAGACGCCGAACACCAGCATGTCTCCGAACAGGAACACCCAAGTGCCGGATTCGCCGGGGGTCCGGCGGACGGTTTGCGCGGTCACGCGGCGACGAGGTGCGCTTCGGCGGCTTCCTGGGCTCTGATGGAGCGCACCATGACGAAAGTGGTGGCGAACAGCCAAATGACGAGCGCGGCACCGGGAACGTAGAAGGAGAACACGCCGTTCCAGGCCAGCGGACCGTCGTTGAAGACGACGGTCATCCCGCCCGGCAGCGACAGCGTCGCCACCCAGAGGTTCAGATAGCCGTACCAGCGGGGGAAGGTCTGCGGTTCGGTGGTGTCGACGAAGGCCGCGACGGCCAGCGCCAGGGTCTGCACGATGAATGTTCCCGCGATGCCGACGAACCACAACCAGAACAGATCGTCGAGCGCAAGGGTGATCTCGGGGGGCCTGCGCTCGGGCCGAAATGCAGCGGCCGCCAGGATGATGAACGCGAAGATGAAGGCGGGCACGAAAACGGACGCCGCGAGCAACTGCGTGACGGTGAGCATTCCCCAGCGGCCCTCGACACGACGGATCCGAAGACAGATCGCGGCCAGGAACGGGAACGCGACCACGATGGCGAGCAGACTCCCCGCGATACCGAACCGGATCCAGATCTTGTGTGCGACAAGGAAATCGGTGATCTCACCGGCGGACGCCGTCGGTGACAGGGGCGGGAACAACCGGGCCATCGCCGAGAAGAAGACGCTGAACAGGACGATCATCGCGATTCCGCTCCACGCGCCGATGCGCTGTAACTTCAGCTCCACGGCTGGCAGGTTACTGGTGAACGGCGCTCGTGCGGGCCACTTCGCCACAAGTTTTGGCAAATTTGCCAAAACAACGCCGTGCGGTAATTTACGCGAATGGTCCGACCTGCCCAGACGGCCCGCAGCGAGCGCACTCGGGAAGCGCTGAGACAGGCCGCGGTTGTCCGGTTCCTCGCCCAAGGCGTCGAGGGCACCTCGGCCGAGCAGATCGCGGCCGACGCCGGGGTGTCGTTGCGGACGTTCTATCGCCACTTCGCCAGCAAGCACGACCTGCTGTTCGCCGACTACGACGCCGGCCTGCAGTGGTTCCGGTCGGCCCTGGCGACTCGCACACCGGGTGAACCGATCATCGAGTCCGTTCAATCGGCGATTCTGGCCAGGCCGTACGACGACTGGGCGGTCGCCAAGATCCCGGCGCTACGAGCCCAGGAACTCGATCCCGGCCGGATCGCGCGGCACATCCGCCAAGTCGAGACGGAGTTCGCCTCGGTGATCGAGGAGCACCTCGGTGGCGACCACCCGCCGAAGCCCGGGACCGACGACCGGATGCGGAATACGGTCATCGCCCGCTGTGTCGCCGCCGCGGTCTTCGGCGCGATGGAGGTGTGGATGTCGGGGGAGGACCGGTCGTTGCCCGAATTGACACGGCTGACCCGGGAGGCCCTGCACACTCTGCGGCAGGGGATCGGCGGCACCCTGTAGCGCAGTTTCGTCATTATTGACAAAACTTTGCGCGCGTGCCAGCCTCAGCCGATGGCAGACTTTGACGCGATCGTGGTCGGCGCCGGCCACAACGGACTGACCGCGGCGGCACTGCTCCAGAAAGCCGGACTGCGGACGCTGTGCCTGGACTTCAAGCTCTACGCCGGCGGAATGGCTTCCACCGTCGAGCTTTTCAGCGGTTTCAAGTTCGAGATCGCCGGGTCTGTGCAGATTCCGACATCAGCCGTCGTGAGCCGCGAACTCGGCCTGGACACCCTGCCGACCGTCGATCTCGACGTGATGTCGGTGTCGATGCGCGGCGTCGGCGATGAACCCCTGATCTACTACACCGACCCGATGAGGCTGCTGACGCACATCAACGAGGTGCACGGCGCCGAGGCGGTCAACGGCATGGCCGGGCTGATGGCGTGGTGCCAGGCGCCGACGCGAGCGCTGGGCCGGTTCGACGCCGGTGTGCCACCGAAATCCCTTGATGAGATGTATGCCTGCGCGACAAACGAATTCGAGCGATCGACGATCACCGACCTGCTATTCGGGTCGGTCACCGACGTGCTCGACCGCTACCTACCCGACAAGGAGAAGAACGGCGCGCTGCGCGGCATGCTGTCCCTGCTCGCTTGCAACACCACTTACCGCGGTCCGGCGACGCCCGGCACCGCGGCGGCACTGGCATACGGGTTCGCCGTGCCCGACGAGAACGCGCTTCTGGTCAAGAAGCTGCGCGGCGGCATCGGTGCGCTCACCACGCATCTGCAGGATCTCTTCGTCGCCAACGGCGGCGAACTGCGGTTGCGCAGCAAGGTCGATCAGATCCTGGTGTCCGAAGGGCGGGTGAGCGGCGTCCGCCTCGAAGACGGCTCGACCGTCGCGGCGCCGATCGTCGTCTCCGGTGTCGCGCCCGACCTCACGATCAACGGCATGCTCGACCCGACCGTGGTGCCCGCCGATGTCCGGGAGCGCTTCTCGCGCTCCGACCATCGCGGCAGCTACCTGCAGATGCACTTCGCACTGGACGACATACCGGAGTTCGCCGCACCCTACGAGGTGCTCAATGATCCCGAAATGCAGTCCAACATCGGTATTTTCAGTACGCCAGAAGAGTTGCAGCAGCAGTGGGAGGACTGCAGGCGCGGCATCGTGCCCGCCGACCCGTCGGTCGCCCTGCAGATTCCGTCGGTCAACGACCCGGGCCTGGCCCCGGACGGCAAGCATGCGGCATCGGCGTTCTCGCTCTGGTTTCCCATCGAAGCGAGCCAGTCGAGCTACGGCGACATGAAGGCCGAGATGGGCCAGCGGGTGATCGACAAGATCACCAGGCTGGCGCCGAACTTCGACGGCTTGATCACCAAGCACACGACCTTCACGCCCAAGCACATGGGCACGATGTTCGGCGCCCCCGGCGGTGACTACTGCCACGGCCTGATCCATCCCGACCAGATCGGCCCCAACCGGCCTGGCCCGAAAGGTTTTGTCGATCAACCCATCCCGATCGAGGGCCTTTATCTCGGCAGTGCCGGGTGTCACGGTGGACCGGGCATCACCTTCATCCCCGGGTACAACGCCGCCAAGCAGGCACTCGCCGACAACGGCTGAGGCGGTCAGGCGCCCGTGGCGCGCTCGAGTTCCTTCAACGAGTCCTCCAGGTGCCCGAGCAGCCGTTGCAGGTGCGGCACGCTGCGACGGCAGCCGACCAGACCGAAGTCCAAGTTGTCGGCGTTGTTGGCGAGGGTGATGTTGACCGCCTGGCCGTCGTGGGCGATGGACAGCGGATAGTTGCCGTCCAAGCGGGCGCCGTTCCAGTACATCGGTTCGCGCGCACCGGGCACGTTGGAAATCACGATGTTGAACGGCGGCGGCGCCGCCGTGGCGAAGCCCGGCAGGGCGCCCAGCGCGAGCGGGGCCATCATCGTCGCCGACAGGGCCAGCGCCTGCACACGGGGCAGCTGTGAGAACACCTGTTTGTTCTTGCGCATCGACGAGTTGATCGCGTCGAGACGTCTCGCCGGATCGGAGGTGTCGGTGGCCAGGTTGCACAGCAGCACGCCGGTCATGTTGCCGCCGGTGTCGGCCTCGGCCTCGGTGCGCAGGCTCACCGGCACCATCGCGATGAGCGGAGCATCCGGCAGCGCGTTCTGCTCGACGAGGTAACCGCGCAGTGCGCCGGCGCACATCGCGAGCACGACGTCGTTGACGGTGACCCCCGCCGCCGCCTTGATACTGCGGAAACGTTCCAATGGCCAGGATTGTGCGGCGACGCGGCGGGCGCCGCCGATCGGCACGTTGAACATGGTTCTGGGCGCCCCGAACGGCAGGGTCAGCTGCTGTTCGAGCAGCGCGGCGCGCGCCAGCGACAGCGTCGACGGAGCCAGCGCCGCGACCGAGCCCACTGTGCGGCCGATCCTCTGCAGCGCCGACGAGGCGTCCGGGCCGGACGGGCGCCTTTTCCGCGGCAGGTTCCACGGCACGCGGACCTCGGTGTCGTCGCGGTCGGTCGACAGTGTGCGCTGGGTCAGCTTCAGTGCCGAGACCCCGTCGATCAGCGCGTGGTGGAACTTGACGTAGACCGCGAAACGTCCGTCGCTGAGCCCCTCGATGAGATGTGCCTCCCACAGCGGCCGGTGCCGATCGAGCAGAGTGCCGTGCAGCCGAGACGTCAGCTCCAGCAGGTCACGCACGCGGCCGGGTGCCGGCAGCCCCGACCGCCTCAAGTGGTAGTCGAGGTCGACGTCGTCGTCGAAGGCCCACCCGACGCTCGCGATGCCACCCAGCACGGTGCCGGGATGCTTGCGGAACGTCGGCTGGAAATCCTGCTGCTCGCTCATCGCCCGATGGATCTCGCGCAGGAAGTCCGACCCCGAGACGCCCTGCGGAGGATCGAACAGCTGCAGGCCGCCGACATGCATTGGATGCTCGCGGGATTCGGCCAACAGAAACATCGAATCCGTCGGCGAGATCAGCTTCATCGCAGTCCTTCCTAGGCGCCCGCCTTCTTTGTATGCCTTTTCGGGGCCGACCACCAACGTTTCACCGGATGATCACAAGGGAACGCCACCGCAATGGCATTGACGGTTGCAGTAACGGGGCCAACGGGTGACATCGGCATATCGGCCGTGACCGCGTTGGAACAGCATCCTGACGTGGAGCGCGTCGTCGGCATGGCCCGCAGGCCATTCGACCCGTCCGCCCACGGCTGGACCAAAACCGAGTACCGGCAGGGCGACATCCTCGACCGCGACGCCGTCGACGCGCTTGTCGGCGACGCCGACGTGGTGGTCCACCTGGCGTTCATCATCATGGGATCGCGCGAGGAGAGCGCGCGGGTCAACCTCGCAGGCACCCGGAATGTGTTCGAGGCGGCGGTGGCGGCTGCGCGCCCCAGGCGGCTGGTCTACACGTCATCGGTCGCGGCCTACGGATACCACGACGACAACCCGGTGCCGATCACCGAGGACGTGCCGCCGCGGGGTTCGCCCCAGCACTACTACTCCGAGCAGAAGGCGGCGTGTGAGGCGGCGCTGGCGGAAATCACCGAGGGCTCGTCGCTCGAGGTGTACGTGCTACGTCCCTGCATAGTCGCCGGACCGAAGGCGCCCGCGCTCGCGGAGGCCATGCCATGGAACCGCCTGCCCGGCGCGCTACGCAGGATGTCCGAGGCGTTGCCGATCCTCAAGCCGCCATTCCCCGATCCCGGCACGCCTGTGCAACTCGTGCACCATGACGACGTCGCCTCCGCAATCGCGTTGGCCGCAACGACTTCCGCGCCGCCGGGGGCCTACAACCTGGCAGGTGACGGACTGCTGACCATGTCAGATGTCGGAGAAGCACTCGGCGCCCGGCCGGTGCGGGTGCCGCTTGCCGCGGCGAGAGCGACGTCGGATGTCATCGCGCGGCTGCCGTTCGTTCCGTCGGCGCTGGAGTGGCTGCACGCTGGGCGGACCTCGGTGGTCATGGACACCGGCAAGGCGAAGTCACAGTTGGGCTGGACACCGAAACACTCCGCCGCCGAAACGCTGTCGGGGTTGGCGGAGTCGCTCTAGTCACTGCGTCTGGTCACCGGTGTCGGCCGGGCCGCTGGGCGTGGCGCCGCCCTCGTCGGACCAGTCGCCGCTGCCGCCGTCAGACCTTGCGGGGTCGCTCACGACGTCGTCGTCCTCAGGTCCGGCATCGCTCTCGGCGGCGTCGGGCTTCTCCTTGTTCACCGCCACGGACTACCCGGTGATAGGGGCTCTTATTCAGTCGCCGCGGCGACGCAGCTGGTCTGCCCAGTCGCCGGGCACGCGGTCGTGCGGGCCCGGCACCGTCTCGTCGCGGGGCCGGCAGTCAGGAGCAGCGAGTTCGGGGCCGTCGTAGTACTCGTTGGTCCGGTAGTTCCAGAACCAGTCCTCGCCCGGCTCGAACGAGCGGATGATCGGGTGACCGGTCTCGCGCCAGTGCGCTGACGCGTGACGCGCCAGGGAATCGTCGCAGCAGCCGATGTGGCCGCAGGCCGCGCACCGTCGCAGATGCACCCACCAACCGCCCGCCGCGTCGCATTCTGCGCACCCGGTGCCGCTGGGCGGTATCGCGGGATCCACGTCAGCGCTCATGCGGGCGAGCCTACCGTCGACATCTGTCGCAACAGTCAGGGTCTGGCAACAGTAAGAATCGCCGAGATCGGCTCGCAGTGAGCTAAACGTAGCGCGTTCTGGCAACCAGCAAATTCGCATATTGACGTGCGAGTTTCACGGCGCAGTCCCTTTGACGGCGAATGCGCGCGGTTCTATCGTCCGCGCGGTGACAGGGTCGACGCTCGCCAAGCCTGCGTTCGCGATGGGCGACTTCGTCGTGCTGGCGGGGGAGACGTTCGCCGCGACGTTCCGTCGCCCGTTCGCGGTGCGCGAGTTGCTCGATCAGATCTGGTTCGTGGCCAGGGTGTCGATCGTGCCCACGCTTGTGCTCTCCATTCCCTACACGGTCCTCATCGTCTTCACTCTCAACATCGTGCTGATCGAAGTGGGCGCGGGTGACCTGTCGGGTGCCGGTGCGGCGCTGGCCTCGGTCACTCAGGTGGGCCCCGTGGTCACCGCGATCGTCGTGTCCGGCGCGGGCGCCACCGCGATGTGCGCCGACCTCGGGGCGCGCACCATTCGCGAAGAGATCGACGCGATGAAGGTCATCGGGGTCAACCCGACCCAGGCACTCGTCGTGCCGCGGGTGATCGCGGCGACTTTCGTTGCGTTGATGCTCTATTCGGTCGTCGCGGTGGTGGGGCTCTTCGGAAGCTACTTCTTCGTGGTCTTCGTTCAGCACGTCACACCGGGCGCATTCGTCGCGGGAATGACCCTGTTGACCGGGCTGCCGCAGGTGGTCGTCTCGCTCGTGAAGGCGCTGCTGTTCGGACTGTCGGCGGGGCTGATCGCGTGCTACAAGGGTCTGCACGTCGGCGGCGGACCGACGGCGGTGGGCACCGCGGTCAACGAGACGGTCGTCTTCGCGTTCATGGCGCTGTTCCTGATCAACATCCTGGCCACCGCGTTCGGGGTCAAGGTGGCGCCGTGACCTCTGAGATCGACGACCCGTCACGCGTCGGCCATGCGGTGGGAAAGGCGGTCGGCCGCATCCGCAGGCTGGGCGAGCAGACAGCGTTCTACGGCCAGGCGTTGTGGAACACGCCCGACGCCGTGCGGCGCCATCCGACCATGGTGCTGCGCCAGATCGCGGGCATGGGAATGGGAACCGGGGCGCTGGCGGTCATCGGCGGCACAGTCGTCATCATCGGGTTTCTCACGCTGTCCACCGGCGCGTTGATCGCCGTGCAGGGTTACAACACGCTGTCGAACGTCGGTATCGAAGCCCTCACCGGCTTTCTCGGGGCCTTCCTCAACGTCCGCTTCATCGCACCGGCGACCGCAGGCGTCGCACTCGCCGCCACCATCGGCGCCGGGGCCACAGCCCAGATCGGCGCGATGCGCATCAATGAGGAAATCGACGCGCTGGAGGTGATGGGTATCCGGGTGATCACCTATCTGGCCTCCACTCGCATCGTGGCCGGCGTAGTGGCGGTCATCCCGATCTACACCGTCGCGGTGTTGATGTCGTTTCTGGCCACCCGATTCGGCACCACGATCGTCTACGGGCAGTCGCGAGGCGTCTACGACCACTACTTCGACACGTTTCTGCAGCCGACGGATCTGCTGTGGTCCTTCATCGAGGCGCTGGCGATGGCCGCCGCCGTGATGGCGATCCACACGTATTACGGCTATACCGTGACCGGCGGCCCGGCAGGCGTCGGCGAGGCCGTCGGGCGCGCGGTACGGCTGTCGATCACCGCAGGGGTCTTCATCCTGTTGACCATCACGCTGTCCGTCTACGGACAGTCCGGCAACTTCCACCTGTCCGGGTGACGGGGCGATGACCAACTCAACCCGCCGCGACAAGGTCGATCCCATCTGGTGGGCGCCGGTCCTGCTGATCGTCGTCGTTGTGGTCAGCACACTCACCGCCATGCTGTTCTCCGGCACGCTGCGCGACTACGAACCGCTGACCCTCGTCTCGGACAGGTCGGGTCTGGTCATGGAGGACGGCGCGAAGGTCAAACTGCGCGGCGTCCAGGTCGGGGAGGTCACCGACATCGGTGCCGAGACCGGCGTGGCGGGTGACGTGTCGAAACTGAGCCTGAAGATCGAGCCCGAACCGTTCAAGTACCTGCCGAGCAATCTCGAAGCGGAGATCAAGTCCAGCACCGCATTCGGCGCCAAGTACGTCGATCTGATCGTGCCGTCGGACGCCAGCGCCCAGCGGCTCAAGCCGGGTTCGGTGGTGCGCTCACGCAATGTCACCGTAGAAGTCAACACGGTGTTCCAGAGCCTGCAAGGGGTGGTCCAGTCCATCGATCCGGCGAAGCTCAACTCGATCTTGTCGGCGGTGGCCGAATCGGTGCGCGGTAAAGGTGAGGTCATCGGTCGGGCGATCACCGACTCGAACAACGTGCTGTCCGCCGTGAACCCGCGGATGGAGACGGTCCGGCAGGACTGGCAGCTGTTCGGTCAGACGACGAAGGCGTATTCGGATGCGGCGCAGGACATCGTGTCGATCCTGGATTCGTTCTCGACGACCAGCAGCACGATCAGCAACAACGCGCGGGCGCTCGACACCCTGCTGTTGTCGGCAGTCGGCTTCTCCCACGCAGGTGTCAACACGATCGGCGGGAACGAGCCGAACCTGGTGCGCGCGATGAACATCCTCGACCCGACCACCCGGTTGCTGATGAAGTATTCGCCGACCTACACCTGCCTGTTCCAGGGCGCGCAGTGGTTCTTGGAGAACGGTGGCCGAGATGCCATCGGGGGCAACGGGAAATCCGTGATCATGGATGCCGCGCTGTTGATGGGTGACGACCCGTACCGCTATCCCGACAACCTGCCGATCGTGAACGCGACCGGTGGCCCCGGCGGCAAGCCGAGTTGCGGCTCGCTACCCGACCCGCTGGCGAACTTCCCGGTGAAGTACCTCGTCACCGACACCGGGTTCGGTACCGGACTCGACGTCCGGCCGAATCCGGGTATCGGGTTCCCCGGCATCGCCAACTATTTCCCGGTCACGAAGGCCAATCCGGAACCGCCGAGGATTCGGTATCCCGGCGGCCCGGCGCCGGGGCCGCCTGGTGAGGGGCACCCATGAGAGGTATCAGCGGCCGCGCGCTGGCGCAGGTGGGGTTGTTCACGGCGGTGTGCCTCATCTTCACGTTCATCCTGGTGACGGTGTTCGGGCAGTTCCGGTTCGACGACACCGCCACCTACAACGCGGTGTTCACCAACGTGTCCGGGCTCAAGGGCGGCAACTTCGTCCGTATCGCGGGCGTCGAGGTCGGCAAGGTCAAAAACATGACCTTGCACAAGGACGGCACCGTCACCGTGGAGTTCGCCGTCGACAAGAGCCTGACGCTGACCGAGGGCACCAAGGCGGCGGTGCGCTACGAGAACCTGATCGGCGACCGCTATCTGTCCTTGGAGGACGGACCGGGCGCGGTGCGCAAACTGCAACCGGGACAGACGATTCCGCTTGCACGCACGTCCCCCGCCCTCGACATCGACGCGCTGGTCGGCGGGTTCCGGCCGCTGTTCCGTGCGCTGGATCCAGACCAGGTCAACGCATTGTCCGGCGAACTGCTGAGGGTGTTCCAGGGTCAGGGCGGCACCATAGCGTCGGTGTTGTCTCAAACCTCGGCGCTGACAATGACATTGGCAGGACGCGATCAGCTCATCGGCGAGGTGATCACGAACCTCAACACGGTTTTGGGTACCTTCGCCAAGCGCGACGACCAGTTCTCCGACGGCTTGGACAAACTCTCCGACCTCGTCTCGGGCCTGGCAGACCGGCGCAGCGACACCGCTACGGGCACGGCATACATCAACGCCGCGGCGGCGTCGGTCACCGACCTGCTGACCGAGGCGCGACAGCCCATCAAGGAGTTCGTCAACCAGACAGACCGGGTCTCGGGCCAGATCATGGCCGATCACGACTACGTCGACGACCTGGTGAAGACCCTGCCCGACGCCTACCAGGTACTGGCCCGCAACGGACTGTACGGCGACTACTTCGGCTTCTATCTCTGCGACGCGGTGCTGAAGGTCAACGGCAAAGGCGGCCAGCCGGTGTACGTCAAACTCGCCGGGCAGGACACCGGACGGTGCACCCCGAAATGACACGACTCACATCGAAGCGACCCGACATCAAACCACTCGCCGAGCGCAACAGGTTCGTGGTCGGCCTCGTCGGGATCGCCGTGCTCGTCGCCGTCGTTGTCGCAGCGTTCTCCTACGACAAGATCCCATTCGTCAAGGGCACGTCCGAATACTCCGCCTACTTCGCCGAAGCCGGCGGCATCAAGCCCGACAGCGACGTGCGGGTATCGGGCCTGTCGGTGGGCAGGGTGTCGGAGGTGAGGCTGGACGGCGCAAAGGTGTTGGTGAACTTCACCGTTCGCAACGGGATCGAACTCGGTGACCGCACCGAGGCGGCGATCAAGGCCGAGACAGTACTGGGTACCAAGATGCTCGAGCTGACACCGCGCGGCGACGGCGAGCTCACCGGCACCATTCCCCTCGAGCGGACTAAATCGCCCTACGACCTCCCGACCGCACTGGGTGATCTGACCACGACCATCAGCGGTCTGGACACCACACAGCTGTCGTCGTCTCTGTCCACCCTGGCGGACACATTCCGCGACACCCCGCCCGAGCTGAAGGTCGCGCTCAAGGGGGTGGCACGGTTCTCCGACACCCTCGACAACCGAGATGCCCAGTTGCGCAGCCTGTTGGCCGATGCCAACAAGGTCACCACGGTGCTCGGTAAGCGCAGCGACCAGATCGCCAAGCTCGTCGTCGACGCGAACGCTCTCCTGACCGAGATCCTGTCGCAACGGGATTCGGTCGACGCGCTGATGAACAACCTCACGGCGGTTTCACATCAGATCTCCGGGCTGGTGGCCGACAACCGGAGCCAACTCAGGCCCGCTCTGGCCAAGCTCAACGGCGTGCTGGAAATCTTGGACAACCGAAAGAAGGAGCTACAGCGCGCGCTGTATCTCCTTCGGCGCTATGCGATGTCATTCGGCGAGGTGCTGGGTGCCGGACCCTTCTTCAAGGCGTCGTTGGTGAACCTCGCGCCCGGGCAGTTCTCCCAGCCCTTCATCGACGCCGCGTTCTCCGACCTGGGCCTTGACCCCAACACGATGCTGCCGTCGCAACTCGTCGACCCGGGCGTCGGGCAGCCCGGAACGCCTGCCCTGCCGGTGCCGTTTCCGCGCACCGGCCAGGGCGGTGATCCGAACCTGAACCTGCCGGACGCGATCACCGGCAATCCCGGCGATCAAGGGTGTGGTCCTCCCGGCCTGCCGCTGCCCGGCCCCACCGGCTGCTACCCCTACCGCGAGCCACTGCCCGCCCCACCGCCGGGCGGGCCGCCTCCGGGACCGCCCGCGACGGGGCCTGCGGCCGGTGAACTGCCTGCGCCGACCATCGCACCGACGAACCCCGCGGCCAGTGAAGGCGGTCCGCCTGCCAATCCTGCGGATATCGGAGGAGGGCAGCGGTGAACAAGCGAATCGTCCGGATCGCAACGGCGGCAAGCCTGGTCGTCATCCTCGCGGTCGCCATCACGGTGGTGGCCGCGCCGTGGTGGAAGAAGGTCAGCGAGGAGGTTTACTCTGCATACTTCGCCAACGCCAACGGCCTCTACACCGGCGATGAGGTCCGCATCCTCGGCGTCGCCGTCGGAACGGTGGAGGCGATCGAACCGCAGCCCGACCGTACGAAGGTCACCTTCTCCGTCGACAAGCAGTACCCGGTGCCCGCTGATGCGAAGGCGGCGATACTGTCGCCGTCACTCGTCACCGCCCGCGCGATCCAACTTGTACCGGCATACTCCGGCGGCCCGAAACTCGCTGCAGGGGCCACTATTCCGCAGGATCGCACTGCCGTGCCGATCGAGTGGGACGACTTCCGTGCGCAGCTTGAGAAGCTCACCGACTCCCTGCAACCGACGACACCCGGCGGACCGAGTGCGGTCGGCGAGTTCGTCAACACCGCTGCCGACAATCTGCGCGGCAACGGTGACACCGCGCGCGACACGGTGGTCAAGCTGTCGCAGGCGGTTTCGGCGCTCGGTGACCACAGCACAGACATCTTCAGTACGGTTCGAAACCTTCAGCTGCTGGTGTCGGCCTTGTCCTCCAGCAGCGACCTACTCGCCGCATTCAACACCAACCTCGCGGATGTGACCACGGTGTTGTCCAATACGCCCGACGAGATAGCCGATGCGACCAAGGGACTCGACAGTGCGGTGAATGATCTGCGCGGATTCGTCGCCGACAACCGGGAGGGCCTCGGCGTCACCGTCGACCACCTCAATGCGATCACCACCGCGCTCAACGACAGCCGCGGCGACGTCAAGCAGGTCCTGCACATCACTCCGACGGTGTTCCAGAACTTCATGAACATCTACCAGCCTGCCCAGAGCGCCGTCACCGGCATCCTGGCGCCGGTCAACTTCGCCAACACCGTGCAATTCATCTGCAGCGCAATCCAAGCCGCGTCGCGCCGAGGGTTCGAACAGTCGGCGAAATTGTGCGTGCAGTACCTTGCGCCGATCATCAAGAACCGCCAGTACAACTTTCCGCCGCTGGGCGTCAACCCATTCGTGGGAGCATCGGCACGACCGAACGAGATCACCTACAGCGAGGACCGGCTGAACCCGCACCTGCCGGCGGCCGCGCCCGCCGATGGTGCGGCCCCGCTGCCTGCCGAAGCTCCGCTATTGGGCGGGCCACCACCGGAGGCCACTGCCACCGACGCCGGCCAGGGGCTGGAAGGCCTGATGGTCGCACCCGCGCAGCCCGGTTCGCCCACCGAGGCAGCGCGGTCGCCGGGGGGAACGCCTTGAGGCGGCCGGTCGCCGCGGCGACGGCCCTCGTGTGCATTTGCCTGATATCCGGGTGCGAATGGCGGGGCCTGAACTCGCTGACCCTGCCGGGAACCGAAGGTAGCGGCGACGGCTCGTACACCATCGCGGTGCAGCTACCGGATGTGGTGACAATCCAGCAGAACACCAGGGTGCGGGTCGCCGACGTCAACGTCGGCAACGTGACCAAGATCGAGGTGCAGGACTGGCATGCGCTGGTCACCATGCGCATCGACGGCGGCGTTCATCTACCGGCCAACAGCACCGCAAAAGTCGGGACGACGAGTCTGCTCGGCGGTATGCACATCGAACTGGCAGTGCCGGCCGACGAGGCGCCACAGGGAGAGCTCAAGGACGGTTCGGTGATCCCGTTGTCGTCGGCCAGCACCTATCCGACCACCGAGCAGACACTGGCGTCGGTGTCGATCCTGCTCAACGGCGGCGGACTGGGTCAGCTGCAGGAGATCAACCAGTCGTTCGCCAAAGCGATGCAAGGCCGCGAGGCCGACCTGCGCAGCCTGCTGGCCCAGCTCGACACCTTCATCGCGCAGCTGAACAGTCAGACCGACGACATCATCACCGCCACCGAGAATCTCAACTCATTGGCCGGTCAGGTCGCGGCGAACGACAAGACCGTCGACAAGGCGCTCACCACCATCCCGCAGGCGCTGGCCGTACTCGCGGATTCGCGCAAGAAGATCGCCGACGCCGTCGACGCGCTCGGCAAGTTCAGCGCCATCGCCGCCGACACCGTCGACCAGACCAAGGAATCGTTCGTGGCCAACCTGCGCAACATGGCGCCGGTGCTGCGCGAGCTGGCCAATGCCGGGCCGGCCCTCACCAAGGGACTGGACTTCCTGTCTACGTACCCGTGGGTGAAGAGCACGGTGCCCAACTGGTTCCGCGGCGACTTCGCCAACATCACCCTCGTCATCGACCTCACGCTGAGCAGGCTGGACGCGGGGTTGTTCACCGGAACGCGGTGGGAAGGCAACCTCACCGAACTCGAGATGCAATGGGGTCGGACCATCGGCCAGATGCCCAGTCCGTACACCGCGGGCAACCCGCTGATCGCGCCCTACCGGTGGGGAGCGTACTGAGATGGTACGACTGCCTCGTCCGGTGTGGATCCAGCTGGCGATCCTCGCGGTGGTCACGGTGATCGCCTGCAGCGTCATGGCTTTCGGGTTCGTCAACGTGCCGGCCCTCCTCGGTTTCGGGCGCTACCACGTCACGCTCGAGCTTCCGTCGTCCGGAGGCCTCTACCCGACGTCCGTCGTGACCTATCGTGGCTCCGAGATCGGCAGGGTCACCTCAATCGACGCCACCCCCGACGGTGTCCGTGCGGTCCTGAAGCTCCAGTCGTCGACCAAGGTGCCCTCAGATGTCTCGGCCTCGGTTCACAGCAGGTCGGCCGTCGGCGAGCAGTTCGTCGAACTGACGCCGCAAAGGCGGAAGGGCGACTACTCGCGCGCGCTGGCCGACGGTGATGTGATTCCCGTCGGCAGGGCTGCGGTTCCGCCCGACATCGGTGGCCTGCTCGACGCGACCAACCGAGCGCTGCAGGCAATCCCGCGGGACAATCTGCGTACCGTCGTCGACGAAGCGGACAAGGCCGTCGCCGGCCTCGGCCCGGAACTGTCGCGCATCGTCGACGGATCGACATCGCTGGCCAGGGGGGCGGCGAAGAACCAGGAATCGATCACCGCGCTGATCGACCAGTCCCCGCCGGTACTGAGCTCTCAGGTGCGCACGGCGGATTCGATCGCTGCCTGGGCCGATCACATGGCGTCCATCACCGGCCAGCTGAAAGCCCAGGACGCAGCCTTCGCCGACCTGCTCAACATCGGCGGGCCCGCTCTCGATGAGGGCAGAGCGCTTTTCGACCGGGTCGCCCCTGCTCTACCGGTGCTGCTGGCCAACCTGGTGAGCCTCGGGGAGATCGCCGTCACCTACCGCTCCGACATCGAGCAACTACTGGTGCTGTTCCCGCAGGGGACGGCAGTCATGTCGGCGATCGTCGCGGCGAACGCGAACACGAAGCAGGACTACAAGGGTGTCTATCTGGACTTCAACTTGAACCTCAACCTGCCACCGCCCTGCAACACCGGGTTCTTGCCGGTCCGCCAACAGCGGTCACCGTCGGACGTCGACTATCCCGAGCGGCCCGCAGGCGAGTTGTACTGCCGGGTGCCGCAGGACTCGACCCTCAATGTCCGTGGCGTGCGCAACATCCCGTGCGAGAACAATCCGGCCAAGCGGGCGCCGACGGTGGAGATGTGTGAAAGCAACGAGGAGTACGTCCCGCTCAACGACGGCTTCAACTGGAAGGGCGACCCGAACGCGACGCTCTCCGGTCAGGGCGTGCCGCAGTATGCGCCCGGCGCCGACCCCCGTACGCCGCCGCCGGCAGACGCGGCGGCCGCGCCACCACCGCCAGCGCCCCCGTCACCGGTCGCGTTCGCACCCTACGACCCGGCGACGGGTGACTACATCGGACCCGACGGCAACCGCTACACGCAGGCCGACCTCGCGCACCCGCAGCACAAGTCCTGGCAGTCGATGCTGATCCCGCCCGGCGAGTAGTCGTCTGGCATAGGGTCGCGCCATGGCAGTCAGCGATTCGCGCGAAGTCGTCATCGAAGCGACGCCCGAGGAGATCCTCGACGTCATCGCCGATGTGGAGTCGGCACCGGACTGGTCGTCGCAGCATCAGGGCGCCGAGATCCTGGACACCGTGGAGGGCGGCCGACCCGGCCGCGTGCGGTTGAAATTGAAGACGATGGGCATCGCCGACGAACAGGTCGTGCAGTACGAGTGGACGGACAGCACAGCCGGTTGGACCCTGGTGAGTTCGAGTCAGCTCAAGAAGCAGGACGCCAAGTACACGCTGACCCCGGACGGCGACAAGACCCGCGTCAAGTTCGAGATCACCGTCGACCCGGCGGTTCCCATCCCCGGCTTCGTGCTGAAGCGAGCGATGAAGGGCGGACTCGAGTCGGCGACCGACGGGCTGCGCAAGCAGGTGCTGAAGGTCAAGAAGGGCTCGTAACCGAGGTTTCGTGAGGTGCCGTGACGGGCATCGTGCTTCCATGGCCATCACCGAAACGCGCGACATCACCATCGAGGCGACGCCCGGCGAGATCATGGACGTCCTGGTCGATCTGGAGTCGCTGACCGAGTGGTCTCCCACCCACCAGAAGGTGGAAGTGCTCGAGCGGGACGAGGAGGGCCGCCCCGCCAAGTCGCGGCAGGTGGTCAAGATCGTCGGCGTGAGCGACGAGCAGGTGCTGGACTACACCGTTCACGACGACGGCGTCAGTTGGACTCTGGTCAGCTCAAAACAGCAACGCGCACAAAAGGGTCGCTACACGTTGACACCCGACGGCGAAGCCACCGCCGTGCGCTTCGAGCTGACGGTCGACCCCCTGGTTCCGCTGCCCGGCTTCCTCGTCAAGAGAGGCGCCAAGGGTCTGATGGAGACAGCGACCGACGGCCTCCGCAAGCGCGTGCTGAAGATCAAGAAGGGCGCTTAGGCAGCCCTGCCGCCGGACGCGAAGTTGCCGTATCTCCGCGCGGCGCACCTGGTGCTTCTAGGCTCGGTGCGTGCCTTTTTCGTGGCCGATGATTGGCCGCTCTGCAGAATTGCGGGCCGTCAGGGCCGCGATCTCGGCCCCCGATGCCGGCGGGATCGTCATCGGCGGACCCGCGGGGGTCGGGAAGAGTCGACTGGCCCGTGAGGCGCTGTCGGTTGCCGCCTCCCGGCGGTGTGAAACCCGCTGGACCGTCGGCACGTCGTCGGCACGGTCCATCCCGCTGGGCGCATTCACGGCTTGGACGCCGTCAGGTGTCACCGATACGGTCGGCCTGCTCCGCGGGGTGATCGAGGCGCTGACCGCCGGCAACGAGCGTGCGACGGTGGTCGTCGGTGTCGACGACGCGCATCTGCTCGACGACCTGTCCACCTTTGTGGTGCATCAGATCGTTTCGCGAAGAGCGGCCAAAGTGGTACTCACCGTCCGCGATGGCGCACCCATTCCGGCTGCCTTGCAGGAGATTTGGCAGGCCGCCGCGTTCGACCGGCTCGACCTGCAACCTCTGTCGTCCGACGAGACCACCGCGTTGCTCGCGGCGACGCTGGGAGGATCGGTGGCGACGGACGCGGCTGAGCGGCTGTGGAGGATGACGCGCGGCAACGCCCTCTACCTGCGGAACATCGTCGAGCAGGAGGTCGCCGACGGCCGGATCGTGCACCGGCAGGACTGTTGGCGGTGGACCGGTGATCCGATCGTGCCGCCCGGGCTGGCCGAGCTGATCGAGTCCCGGATGGGCGAGTTGCCCGCTCCGGTCAGCGACGTCATCGACGTGCTGGCGGTCGGAGAGCCGCTCGACCTCGCAACCCTGACCCGGATCACCGATCCGGCCGCTGTCGAGGAGGCCGACATCCGGGGCCTCATCACGCTGGAACCGGCGGGCGGCGGGATCGAGGTACGCGTCGCCCATCCGCTCTACGGAGAGGTGCGCCGCAAGCGCGCGGCGCCGACCCGCCTCCGCCGACTGCGCGGACTGGTCGCCACCGAACTCGCGTCCGCCGGCGACCCCGACGACGTACGGCTCGTAGTGCGTCGCGCGGCGTTGACCCTCGACTCCGACGTGACGCCGGACGCCGAGATGCTCGTCGCCGCCGCCAGGGGCGCGGTCTGGCTCGCCGACCTGCCCCTCGCGGATCGGCTGGCGCGGGCCGCGCTTCGCGCCGGAGCGGGACCTGAACCCAATTTCGTTCGGGCCCATGCATTGTCGTGGCTCGGCCGAGGCGAGGAAGCAGAAGCGGTGTTCGCCGACATCCGCACCGACGAACTGACCGACCGGGACCACGCCAGGTTCGCATTCCTGCGGTCGAGCAACATGCTGTGGGCGCTTGGCGAGCCTGCGCGGGCGAAGGCGATCATCGACGACGCGGCCCTGGTCACGCCAGCCGATGCGCGCACGTACATCGACGCCTTCCTCACCGTCTACTGGTTCGCGATGGACGAGCCCGAGGCGGCGGTGCGAGCGTCCGAGAACCTGGTCTTGGCCGACATTCCGGTGGTGGGTGCCGAGATAGCCTGGGCACTGGCGCAACTCGCCGCGGACGCGGGCCACACCAGCGAGGCCGTCGACGTCGCAGAGGCGGGATACGAGGTCGCGACCCGGTCGCTGGATGCACCACACATGAGGTTCAACATCGCCGACGCCCATATCAGCGGCCTGCTGCTGGCCGGCCGCGTATCCGATGCGCTCGACGTGGCCGGCCGTACGCGCCTGCAGGCCGCCGACCTTCCCGGGGAGGCCCAACTGCTGGGGGCGGCCGTGGCGGGCCGGGCCGCGCTCGGTTCCGGCGACCTGCGCAGCGCATGTGTGCTGCTGAAGCAGGCGGTACACGAGTTGTCCTCGTCGCACGCGGGCGGATGGGGATACAGTTTCCGTGTTTCGTACGTGACGGCACTCGCCATGCGCGGCGAAAGCGAGGCGGCCGCGGTCGAGTTCTCCGCGCTCGACGATGTCCGGCGTGCGTTCCGTTCGCTGGACTTCGAGCGCAGTGTCGCCGGGGCGTGGGTCGCCGCGAGCCAGGGGGCGGTCAGCGAGGCGGTCGGCGTTATATTGTCGGCCGCCGAAAGGGCGGCCGCGGCAGGGCGATTCGCCGAAGAAGTGATGTGTCGCGAGATCGCCACCCAGCTCGGTGACCGCACTGGCGCGCCAAGGCTGCGCGAACTCGAGTCGATCGTCGAAGGTCCGCGCGCGGGCCTGGCCGCCCGGTTCGCCGAAGCGCTTCGCGACGGTGATGCCGACGCGCTCTCCACGATCTCCGACGAGCTCGAGCAGATGGGCGATCCGGTCGCTGCCATCGACGCGGCCGCCCACGCGGCACTGGTGTACCGCCGCCACGACAAGCGGGGATCGGCGCTGAGATGCTCGACGCGGGCAGACGCGTTGGCCGCCCGGTGCGGTGCGGTGACCCCGGCGCTTCGGCAGGCCAGCGAAGCGCTCCCGCTGACCGACCGGGAAAGCGAGGTCGTGATGCTCATCGGCGAGGGCTTCTCCAACCGGGCGATCGCCGAGCGGCTGACCCTTTCGGTGCGCACGGTGGAGAGCTACGTCTACCGGGCCATGGCGAAAACCGGCACGACGAGCCGCGACGAACTCGGCGCCCTGCTGCCCCGCCGTAACGCGGCGACGTAGTACCGCTCGACCGACTTGGCTTCGCAGTGGCGCGTTACTGCGCTGAGCCGGCCCTGTGCGCGTCACGATCCTATCGGGAAAGGCGGTTCGACCGAACGGAGCAAGCATGGCAGACCACAGCCGTGCCGGCGGGCGCGTGCGCGAGAGGGCGCCGGTCACCGTTGCGAACATTTCCTCACGCACACTCGCGGCGAGATCGGGTTGGGGCTTGCCCGAAACAGCGGGCAGTACCGTCTTCGTATTCCCGGGACCGGGATGGCGCTGGACCCGAACATCAATTGAATTGCTCTGCGAGGCACCGGTATTCGCCGATGAGATGCATCGCTGTGATGAAGCCTTCACCGAGTTCCTCGACTGGTCGCTGCTCGAGTTCCTGCGAGGGGGTATCGGCTCTGTTCGTGCTGATCGGATCGACATCAAGCAACCGGTGCTGTTCTCGGTGATGGTCTCGGTGGCCACGTATGCGCGGTCACAGGGAATCGTTCCCGACGCCGTTCTCGGCCATTCGCAGGGAGAGATCGCGGCGGCCTACGTCGCCGGTGCATTCTCTTTACGGGATGCAGCGAAGGTCGTGACGTCGCTCAGCACGGCGCTGAGCACCATTTCCGGGGTCGGCGGAATGGTCTCGATCCCGTTGCCGCTGCACCGTGTCTGCGCGCTGATCGAACCGTGGGGCGAATCTCTCTGCGTTGCCGCGCAGAACGGTCCGGCTTCCATGGTGGTCACCGGTGACGCAGCCGCGTTGGATGACTTCGTGACCGGGTGCGAGCGGGATCACGTTCCTGTCGTTCGGATTCCCGTCGAGTATGCGGCGCATTCGACTCAGGTCGAAACGATGCGGGAGTCTCTGCGTGAGGGGCTTTCAGACCTGAAACCGCGAAACGGGGACATTGCTTTCGTATCCGGGGTCACCGGGGCCGCGCTGGACACGTCGATCCTGGACGGCGACTACTGGTTCGCCAATCTGCGCCAACCCGTGCTCTTCGAGCAGGCCGTCCGATGGTCATACGAGCACGGTTGCCGCACCTTCCTGGAAGCCAGTTTGCTGCCGGTCCTGACTGAGGGCATTCGTGACTCTCTGGATGAGTACGGCGTGGCCAAAGCTACTGCCGTTGGGGACGGGCATGCATGAAGTGACGCACCGACCTGATCAAAAGCATTGGTGCACCACTGCGTTCACCCGACGGCGCTTGTTCGATCATGAATCGCGCCAGGACATCCGTGAAAGGAACGACATGATTCCCGCGATGAGATCGGTTCTGCCTATGTCATATCCCTTTGTCCGGTCGTATCCCGTGGCCGGTGGCGCCTTCGCCGGCGCCGGCATCTCGAATTGCGTTCCGTCGCAGCACGCCGGATCCTTGCCGCGCGGCAACCGATGTTCGTGCAGTGCAGTTCACGGCTGCAGTGCCCCGTAACAGGCCCGTGCGAGATGCCGTCACCAAGGCCGCTGACCACATCACCGAGGCCGTCGGCCAGATTCGCGACAGCGTCAAGAAAGCCTTGAGCGGCGGCACGAGCCACGGCGGGAAAGCCGACGGCGGAGAGGGCGTAGCACCGTAAGCACGCCCAGTCGCAACAGCCCGGGCGGGGGGTCCGGGCTGTTGTTGTCCTCAGTCGCTCATCGCCCCGGCCCGGGCGATATGTCCCTCGTAGCCAAGCGACTCCCCCATCGCGCGGTAGCGGCTCGCGAAGTCCCGGTAGGCGGCCCGGTCTCCGCCTGCACGGGCCAGCACCGACCGCAGACCCAACAGGGTGATTTCCCGAATCGCCGATGGTTCCGTGGTCGGCCAATTCTCCAGCCGCTCTATCCAGAGCTGGGCCTCCGCCAGGTCTGCGGCGTTGCCCCGCTCGATCAGCGTGACCACCATCATCTCGATGGCGCACACCGCCCATCCGAGCCGTCGCGCCTGATAGACACCGTCGACCTCAGTGCGCATCGCCACAATGGCAGCATCGCGGTCGCCGCGCCGCGCCGTCTCCCGCGCGGTCCACACTTCGGCGAGCGGAACCAGTGATGGCGCTGACTCGGGCAGCCACACGTCACGGGCCTGCACCATAAGGTCGAACCCACGCCGGCGCTCGGCTACGTCGTCCACATTCAACAGCGCCACGGCCAGCGCCAACTGGGCACCTGTCAGTGCGAAGTCGCTGCTGGAGACCTCGGCGACCCGTACCGCTTCCTTCACCGTGTCTACCGTTGACTCGTCCGCCAGCAGCACCCCGTGAATGATCGCCAGGTGAGTCCAGGCGACAACGAGGGCGAGGGTAGTCGGATCGCTGTTTCGGGCCACCGTCACGGCCTGGTCGAGATCGTGGCGCCAGCCGGCACGGCCAAGCCACCATCGGGCAACGCCGCGAAACGCAAAGCTGATCGCAAGGGGTGACCCGATGCCGAAGGCAGCTCCTTTGGCAGGGTCACCGCCTGCCAGCTCGATGACGGTCTGCGACCATCTGAGAATTTCGCCGAACTCTCCGCTGTTGAACCAGTTGGCGAATGCGACAAACCCCAACCCGACGGTCAGGTCGGGATCACCGATCGACTCGAGCAGCGCCATCTGTTCGGACGCCAGCCGTGACCCTTCACCCGGACGGCCGGCGTAGAGCAGCTCGGTCGCCAGCCCGGTCATGCCGATGGCCAGCGAGACCTTGTCCCCCGCGGCGTTGCACAGCGTGCGCAACTCCTCGAAGCGGCCCCAGCTGTTCTGGACCGGTCGGGCCTGCCAGTCGGTGACACACAGCATTGTGCGCGGCGCGATCCGCATCGACAGCCGACCGGGATCATCGGCGGGCAGTTGGTCGGCTATCCGAGCGGCCTGCTCCCAACTCATCCGGGCGGCGCCCACGTCGCGGTTGGTCGACCACGCCGCGGCACGCAGGTGCCAGCCGTAGGCCGCGTGCAGCTCGCCTGCGGCATGTAGGTGTTCGGCTATCGGCACGGCGTTCTCGTCGACCGATGCCGGCTCGCCGTGTTCGATTGCGGCGGCAAGGCGCCGGTGCCATTCGGCGCGATCGGATCTCAGCTGCGATTCGTAAGCCACTGCGCGGATCAACGGGTGGCGGAAGGCGTACTCACTGGTCGGGGTGAAGCGCACCTGATCGATCAGCTCCGCGCTGAGCAGTTCGTCGAACACCGGCTCCAACCGCAACGCCGTCAGCAACTCGGCCTCGAAGCGGAACCCGACCACTGACGCCGCGGTCAATGTCCGCTTGGCCGGGGCGCTCAGGCGATCGATACGCGCCTCGATCGCTGCTTGGACCGTGGCGGGCACGCTCAGCTCGGCCACGTCTGCGTCACACACATAGCCGCCGCGCTCGCCGGCAAGCACGCCGCGTTGCACCAACTCCAGGACCATCTCTTCTGCGAAGAACGGGTTCCCATCCGCCCGGTCAGAGATGATCGTCGCCAATTCGGCGATCGACGGGTCGGAGCCCAACAATGCATCAAGCAACGCTGCGGTGTCCGAATCACCAAGTGGCGCAAGGGCAATCGCCTGGGCGCCGCGCACCCGCGCGAGCGCGCCATCGTATTCCGGCCTGGCGGTGATCAGTACCATGGCCGGTCCGCGCGGAATCACGGTGAGAAAGTCGGCCAGCATCGACTCGCTGACCGCATCGATCCAGTGTGCGTCCTCGATGATGTAAAGCACCGGCGCGGTGCGGGCCAGCGTTGCGGCGTTGATCAATGCGGTCAACCGGCGCCGCCGCGCATCGGCGTCGACTTGAGGCAGCGGAACTTCCGGATCGGCGATGCCGAGCAGATCGTCGAGCAGCAGCAGATCCTGCGGGTCGGCATCCGACGGGACAGCAGCGCGCAGTTGTGCACGGGCGCCTTCGTCGTCGACACCGACCACCCCGCTGTCCGCGCGGAGCAGACGGGTCACGACATGAAACGGGACATCGCTTGCGTGCGACTCGCAGAAGGTCCACACCACCTTCACCCCGAGACCGGCTGCCAGCGCCGCGGTCTCACGGGCCACCCGGCTCTTGCCGATCCCCGGCGGTCCCACCACGTTCACGACACCGCCGCGGCCGCCGATCGCGCGCTCGAGAATGGCGTCGAGGGCGGCCATCTCCCAGCGCCGGCCCACGAGGCCGATGTCGGCGCGCGCCACCACGCCATCGCGCCGGCTGGTCGCGAGTAGACGGCACGCGCGCACGGGCTGATCGGCGCCCTTGATACACACCAGTTCCGGCTCGGCCAGCGTCACGGTCTCCTCGACCAGCCGAGCGGTCGACTCCGAGAGCATGACCCCGCCCGCGGGCGCCACCGATTCCATCCTCTGCGCGAAGCCGACAGTCTCGCCGGTGGCGGCGTACCCCAGCGGCCCGGAGCCGATCTCACCGGCAATGACGCGGCCCGAATTCAGGCCCACGCGCATCTGCAGGGCCACGCCGTCGCGGCGCTGCACCTCAGCCGCCAACCGATTCGCCTCGGCCTGGATCGCAAGCGCAGCAAGGCATCCGCGAAAGGCGTGGTCTTCCAATGCAATCGGGGCGCCGAAAAGCGCCATCACTCCGTCGCCGGTGTACTCCACGGTGCCGCCGTAGCGGTGCACCACCGCAGCCGCCCGCTCGAGCAGCTCGGTCATGATCGCGCGCAACCGCTCGATGTCCACGGCCGCCGCAATCTCCATGGACCGCACCACGTCGGCGAACAGCACCGTCACCTGCTTGTACTCCGCCGCGTCTGCCGAGAACGCGGTCCCGGCCCCGCATTCGTCGCAGAACTTGGCGGTCGCCCGCAGCTCGGTGCCGCATGACCCGCACGCCACGACCGCCGCCATGCGACCACCGTAGGGTCTCAACCTGCAAAAAGCGCCGCAATTGACATAGGCGTTAAGCGACGTACGCGTGGCGCTACAGCCGCTGGTCCAGTTCGTCGGGCTCGGCGATCGTCAACACCGCGTCGACGATGTACTGCTCGTCCTGCAGCTGTGTCTCCAGCCGGCGCAGCGTGGATGCCACCTGCGACTCGGCGTCGTCGCCGACGAGGTCGACGCTGGCCACCAGGAACAGTTGCTTGGGGCCGACGAAAACCAGCCGGATGAATCGGACCGAGGCCACCTCGGGCAGCTTTTCCAGATGGGCGATCGCGGCTCCCTGCAGGTCGGTACTTGCCGGCTCACCCACCAGAAAGCGGCGATTTCTGTCGATCAGCACCACGGCGACGACACCGAGCAGGAGCCCGACCAGGATGGAACCGATGGCGTCCCATACGACCTGACCGGTGAGCTGGTGCAAACCGATCCCGAGCGCGGCCAGCACGATGCCGATCAGTGCCGCGGTGTCCTCGGCGAACACGGCGCGAGTGGTCGGGTCAGACGTCTCCAGCACATGGGCGAGCAGATCCCTGTCGTATTCCTTTGCCTCGCCGCGTAATTGGCGCAGGGCCTGAAACAGCGACGACGACTCGAGGGCGAACGCAACGCCCAGCACGATGTAAGCGACCAGGTAGTCCTCGGCACCCGACTCGCCGTGTAGCAGCTCGGTGATGCCGCGCCACACCGACAGCGTCCCGCCGACGACGAACAAGCCGACCGCCGCCAACAGCGACCACACGTAGGCCTCGGCTCCATATCCCAACGGGCGCTCGGCGTCGGGCGGTCTGCTGCTCCGCCGGTTGGCCACGATCAGCAGCCCCTGATTGCCGGTATCCGCCCACGAGTGGGCGGATTCGGCCGCCATGGAGGCGGACCCCGACAGCACAGCCGCGACCGTCTTGGCGACCGCAATCGCCAGATTGGCGGCGAACGCCACGAACACAGTGAACGTGCTTTCCTTCTCGGCCATCCCACTAGTCTGCGGACATGGCTGACGCGGGTCCCCTGGCGGGGGTGAAGGTGATCGAGCTCGGCGGCATCGGCCCAGGCCCGCACGCGGCGATGATCCTCGCCGACCTGGGCGCCGACGTGGTGCGGGTGCGTCGGCCCGGCGGTTTGACGATGCCGGCCGAGGACGTCGACCTGCTGCACCGCGGCAAGCGCATCGTGGACCTGGACGTCAAGAAGCAGCCGGAGCAATTGCTGGATCTGGCTGCGAAGGCAGACGTGCTGCTGGACTGTTTCCGGCCGGGCACCTGCGAACGGCTCGGGATCGGCCCCGACGAGTGCGCCGCGGTCAACCCCCGGCTGATCTTCGCCAGGATCACCGGCTGGGGCCAGAGCGGCCCGATGGCGAGGACGGCGGGCCACGACATCAACTACCTGTCGCAGACCGGCGCGCTGTCGGCCATCGGCTACCGGGACCGGCCGCCGGTCGCCCCGCTCAACCTGGTCGCGGACTTCGGCGGCGGCTCGATGTTCGTTCTCGTCGGTATCGTCGCCGCGCTGTACGAACGGGAGCGGTCCGGCGAGGGGCAGGTGATCGACGCCGCGATGGTCGACGGGGTCAGCATCCTGTCGCAGATGATGTGGACGATGAAGGCGACCGGCAGCCTGCGCGATGAGCGGGAGTCGTTCCTGCTCGACGGCGGTGCGCCGTTCTACCGCACCTACGAGACATCCGACGGCAGGTACATGGCGGTCGGCGCGATCGAGCCGCAGTTCTTCGCGGAATTGCTGACCGGCCTGCAGCTTCTCCCCGACGAGGTGCCCGGCCAGCTCGAAACCGGCCGCTATCCGGAGATGCACAAGATATTCACAGAGCGGTTCGCCGGCAGAACACGCGACGAGTGGACGACGATCTTCGCGGGCACCGACGCCTGCGTGACGCCGGTGCTGACATGGACCGAGGCCGCTGAAAACGAGCACCTCAGAGCGCGTTCGACGGTGATGGACCGCGACGGCGTGGCGCAGGCGGCGCCCGCGCCGCGGTTCTCCCGCACGCCGGCCGGTGCCGTCGGCGCACCGCCGAAGAACACCACCCCGGTGCAAGAAATCGGGTGGTAACCGCCGCGTTGGGCATCGCCCCCGGAGCAAGAGGATTAAATTTGCCAACGTGGCTGTCCGAGCATCGCGCGAAGTCGTCGTCGAAGCGCCCCCCGAGGCGATCCTCGACGTGCTGGCCGACATCGACGCGGTGCCGTCGTGGTCGTCGCTGCACAAGAGCGCCGAGGTGCTCGACCGCCATCCCGACGGCAGGCCGCACCACGTCAAGGCCACGCTGAAGATCATGGGCATCACCGACAAGGAGATCCTCGAGTACCACTGGGGCGACCGGTGGATGGTGTGGGACTCATCGGAGACCTTGCATCAGCGCGGCCAGCACGGCGAGTACAACCTGACCCCCGAGGGCGAGGACAAGACGCGGGTGCGTTTCGACATCATCATGGACCTCGCGACGCCGGTACCCGGGTTCCTGGTCAAGCGCGCCAAGAAAATGGTGCTCGACGTGGCCACCGAGCGGCTGCGCGAGCGGGTCGAGGGCGCGCGTCGCTGAGGCGTTCTGTGTACAACGCGTGCACGGTCTACTCGACGATTGGGTACAACAACTTCGCGTTCGGCGAGTGAGCTAGCGACGACGCAGCACGGCCAGCCGGCGGATGGCCTCGTCGAGGGTGTCGTCGCGCTTGCAGAAAGCGAAGCGCACCAGGTGATTCCATTGATTGTCGGGGTACTGGCAGAACGCCGACATCGGTATCGCGGCCACCCCGGCCGTCTGCGGCAGGTCGGCGCAGAACGCCGCGCCGTCGTCGTAGCCGAGCGGGCGGGGATCGGCACACAGGAAGTAGGTGCCGAAGCTGTCGTGCATCTCGAAGCCCAGTTCGTCGAGCGCCGTGCCCAGCCGGTCGCGCTTGGCCTGCATCGAGTCACGCAACGCCGCGACCCACGCGTCTTCGGTGTTCAGCGCCTGGGCCACCGCGGGCTGGAAGGGCGCACCGCCGACATAGCTCAGATACTGCTTGGCCGCCCGCACACCGGCGATGAGATCTGCTGCACCGCAGGCCCATCCGATCTTCCAGCCGGTGACGTTGAACATCTTGGCCGCACTCGAGATGGTGATGGTCCGGTCCGCCATGCCCGGATAGTTGGCCAGCGGCAGGTGGCCACCGCCCGGAAAATCGGAGAACACCAGATGCTCGTAGACCTCGTCGCTGATCACCAGCAGGTCGGCCGCCACCGCGAGATCGGCGATCGCCGTGAGCTCGGCGTCGGAGGCCACCATCCCGGTCGGGTTGTGCGGCGAGTTGAGGATCAACGCCCTGGTTTTCGGCGTCACCGCGCGACGCAGCCCGTCGACGTCGATCGCGAAACCCCGCCCGTCGCGGACCATCGGCACGGCGCGACGTTCACAGCCCGCCATCGCGATGACGGGGGAGTAGCTGTCGTAGAACGGCTCGACGAGCAGCACCTCCGAGCCCGGCTCGACGAGGCCGAGGACGGAAGCGGCGATGGCCTCGGTCGCGCCGACGGTCACGAGCACCTCGGTGTCGGGGTCGTACTCGGTGCCGAAGGTGCGCTTGCGCTGAGCCGCGATCGCCTCCCGCAGCGCGGGCACACCGAGCCCCGGCGGGTACTGGTTGACGCCCTCGGCGATCGCCTTCTCGGCGGCCTCGAGCATCGCGGGCGGGCCGTCCTCGTCGGGGAAGCCCTGCCCGAGGTTGACCGCGCCGATGCGGGCCGCGAGCGCCGACATCTGGGCGAAGATCGTCACCGCATAGGGCTGCAGCCGCGAGACGGTCATGGGCAACGAGCGTAGTTGGCGATGGTGACCAACCTCCCAACCAACAGGTTGGGAGACGCTGTTACGCTGGCGCACAGAGGACTACCGCCCATGTGGGCAGGTCTCCCACACAACCCCAGCTGAACAGGAATATCTTCATGTCTGAAGAAGCCTTCATCTACGAGGCCATTCGCACGCCTCGCGGCAAGAACAAGAATGGCGCGCTCAACGAGGTCAAGCCGGTCAACTTGGTCGTCGGCCTGATCGACGAGCTGCGCAGCCGCTTCCCCGATCTGGACGAGAATTTGATCAGCGACGTCATCCTGGGCGTCGTCTCGCCTGTCGGCGATCAGGGCGGCGACATCGCCCGCACCGCGGCGCTGGTGGCCAAGCTGCCCGAGACGACCGGCGGCTTCCAGCTCAACCGGTTCTGCGCATCCGGCCTGGAAGCGGTCAACACCGCGGCACAGAAGGTCCGCTCCGGTTGGGATGACCTCGTGCTGGCAGGCGGCGTCGAGTCGATGAGCCGGGTTCCGATGGGCTCCGACGGCGGCGCATGGGCCACCGACCCCGAGACCAATTACCGCATCGGCTTCGTTCCGCAGGGCATCGGCGCCGACCTCATCGCCACCATCGAGGGCTTCGACCGCGACGACGTCGACCGTTACGCGCTGCGCAGCCAGGAGAAGGCGGCCGCGGCATGGTCGGGCGGCTACTTCGCCAAGTCCGTGGTGCCCGTCAAGGACCAGAACGGTCTGGTCATCCTCGACCACGACGAGCACATGCGTCCCGACACCACGCTCGAGGGCCTCGGCAAGCTCAAGACCGCATTCGACGGCGTCGGCTCGATGGGCGGCTTCGACGACGTGGCGCTGCAGAAGTACCACTACGTCGAGAAGATCAACCACGTCCACACGGGCGGCAACAGCTCCGGGATCGTCGACGGCGCCGCACTGGTGCTGGTCGGCAGTGAGAAGGCCGGGCAGTCGCAGGGGCTGACGCCCCGCGCGCGCATCGTGGCGACCGCCACCAGCGGCGCCGACCCCGTGATCATGCTGACCGGTCCGACGCCTGCCACCCGCAAGGTGCTCGACCGCGCCGGCCTCACGGTCGACGACATCGACCTGTTCGAGCTGAACGAGGCGTTCGCCTCGGTGGTGCTCAAGTTCCAGAAGGATTTGAACATCCCCGACGAGAAGCTCAACGTCAACGGCGGCGCGATCGCGATGGGCCACCCGCTGGGCGCCACCGGCGCCATGATCACCGGAACCATGGTCGACGAGCTCGAACGGCGGAACGCGCGCCGCGCGCTCGTGACGCTGTGCATCGGCGGCGGCATGGGTGTCGCGACCATCATCGAGAGGGTTTGACCATGGCGGAGAACACTATTGCTTGGGACAAGGATGCCGACGGCATCGTCACCCTGACGATGGACGACCCGACGGGTTCGGCCAACGTGATGAACGAGCACTACAGCGAGTCCATGCACAAGGCCGTCGAACGCCTTGTCGCGGAAAGGGATTCGATCACCGGTGTCGTCATCGCCAGCGCCAAGAAGACATTCTTCGCCGGCGGCGACCTGAAGGGCATGATCAACCTCGGCCCGGAGAACGCCGGTGAGGCGTTCGACACCGTCGAGGACGTCAAGCGTGACCTGCGCGCGCTGGAGACCCTCGGCAAGCCGGTGGTCGCCGCGATCAACGGCGCCGCGCTCGGCGGTGGGCTGGAGATCGCGCTGGCGTGTCATCACCGCATCGCCGCCGACGTGAAGGGCCTCGTGGTCGGCTTCCCGGAGGTGACACTGGGCCTGCTGCCGGGCGGTGGCGGCGTGACCCGCACCGTACGGATGTTCGGTATCCAGAAGGCGTTCATGGAGGTGCTCAGCCAGGGCACCCGGTTCAAGCCCGCGCAGGCCAAGGAGACCGGCCTCGTCGACGAGCTCGTCGACTCGGTCGAGGAACTCGTGCCTGCGGCCAAGGCCTGGATCAAGGCCAACCCCGACGCGCACACCCAGCCGTGGGATGCCAAGGGCTACAAGATGCCCGGCGGCACGCCGAGCAGCCCCGGCCTCGCCGGCATCCTGCCGTCGTTCCCCGCTCTGCTGAAGAAACAGCTCAAGGGTGCGCCGATGCCTGCGCCGCGCGCGATCCTGGACGCCGCCGTCGAGGGCGCGCAGGTCGACTTCGACACCGCCAGCCGCATCGAGAGTCGCTACTTCACGCAGCTGGTCACCGGCCAGGTCGCCAAGAACATGATCCAGGCGTTCTTCTTCGATCTGCAGCACATCAACGGCGGCGGCTCGCGGCCCGACGGCATCGGCCAGACCCCGATCACCAAGATCGGCGTGCTCGGCGCGGGCATGATGGGCGCAGGCATCGCTTACGTGTCGGCGAAGGCCGGGTTCGACGTCGTGCTCAAGGACGTGTCGATCGAGGCCGCGCAGAAGGGCAAGGGCTACTCGGAGAAGCTCGAGGCGAAGGCGCTCGAGCGCGGCAAGACCACCGAGGAGAAGAGCACGGCGCTGCTGGGCCGCATCACCCCGACAGCCGACCCCGCCGACTTCAAGGGCGTCGACTTCGTGATCGAGGCGGTCTTCGAGAGCCAGGACCTCAAGCACCAGGTATTCCAGGAGATCGAGGACATCGTCGAACCCAATGCGCTGCTGGGATCGAACACCTCGACGCTGCCGATCACCGGTCTGGCGACCGGCGTGAAGCGCCAGGAGGACTTCATCGGCATCCACTTCTTCTCGCCGGTCGACAAGATGCCGCTGGTGGAGATCATCAGGGGCGAGAAGACCTCCGACGAGGCGCTGGCCCGGGTGTTCGACTACACGCTAGCGATCGGCAAGACCCCGATCGTGGTGAACGACAGCCGCGGCTTCTTCACCAGCCGGGTGATCGGAACGTTCGTCAACGAGGCGCTCGCGATGCTCGGCGAAGGCGTTGAGCCGGCCAGCATCGAGCAGGCGGGTTCGCAGGCCGGCTACCCGGCGCCGCCGCTGCAGCTGTCCGACGAGCTGAACCTCGAGCTGATGCACAAGATCGCACTGGCCACCCGCAAGGGTGTCGAGGACGCGGGCGGCACCTACGAGCCGCACCCGGCCGAAGCGGTCGTCGAGAAGATGATCGAGATCGGTCGGCCCAGCCGGCTGAAGGGCGCCGGGTTCTACGACTACGTCGACGGCAAGCGCGCCGGACTGTGGCCGGGCCTGCGCGAGACGTTCGCCTCGGGTAAGGCCGAGATTCCGTTGCAGGACATGATCGATCGGATGCTGTTCGCCGAGGCACTGGAAACCCAGAAGTGCCTCGACGAGGGTGTGCTGACGTCGACGGCCGACGCGAACATCGGCTCGATCATGGGCATCGGTTTCCCGCCCTACACCGGCGGCAGCGCGCAGTTCATCGTCGGCTACCAGGGCGCGGGCGGCACCGGCAAGGACGCGTTCGTGGCGCGCGCCAAGGAGCTCGCCGGTCGCTACGGCGACCGCTTCGCCCCGCCGGAATCGCTGCTCTAGTCTCAACGAGACGCGCAAAGCCCCCGAAGCAATATGCGGTTCGGGGGCTTTCGCGTCCGGGACGCAGCAACGCCGAGGAGGAGGCCCGCGATGGCCGATGTGACACTCATCCCGCTGGAGGTGCTGCTGGGTCATCCGGAGCGGTCGGGAGCCCAGATCTCGCCCGATGGTAGGCACTTGTCGTATCTGGCACCGCTCGACGGCGTGCTGAACGTGTTCGTCGGCGCAGCCGGAGAAGGGAACGGCCGGCCCGTCACCCACGACACGGGTCGCGGTATCCAGGGTTACCTGTGGTCACACGACAACCGCCACATCATGTATGTGCGGGACTTCGACGGCAGCGAGAACTTTCGCCTCTACGACGTCGACCTGGACACCGGCGTCGAGCGGGACCTCACGCCGCTCGAAGGCGTGCAGTGCCGACTCATCGCCCACCGCAAGGAGTTTCCCAACGACCTGCTGATCGGGTTGAACAAGGACAACCCGCAATTGCACGACGTGTACCACCTGGACCTGACGACCGGAATGCTGGAGAAGATCGTCGAGAACCCTGGCTTTCTCGGCTGGGTGGTGGACAGAGAACTGACGGTGCGCGGAGCCGTCGCCCCGCTGCCCGACGGCGGCGCCGTGATCCTGGTGCGCGACGACGGCGGCTCCGACTGGCGGCCGCTGCTGGAGGCGCCGCCGGAGGACGCGGAGTCCACTGGGCCCCTCGGCTTCACGAATGACGGCGCGGGCATGTATCTGCAGACGTCGGTCGACTCGAACACCGGCCGGCTGGTGAAGATGGACATCGTAACCGGAGCGGTGGAGGTGATCGCCGAGGACCCGGCCTTCGACATCGCGGGCGCGATGCTGAATCCCGACACGCGTGAGGTTGAGGCCGTGACGGTGTATCGGGATCGCCTGGAGTATCAGATCTTCGACGACGCGGTGCGGGCGGACATCGAAGCGCTTCAGCGGCTCAGTGCGGGCGATTTGATGATCAGCGACCGCAGCGACGACGACACGACGTGGCTCGTCGCGTTCGACGACGACTCTGGACCCGTCAAGTTCTACACCTGGGACCGGGCCGCGAAGAAGGCGACGTTCTTGTTCGACCACCGGCCGCAGCTCAACGACTACCCGCTTGTGCCGATGGAGCCCTTCAGCTTCACCGCCCGCGACGGGCTGACTATTCACGGCTACCTGTCCTTTCCGGCGGAGGTGGAACGCGCCGGCCTGCCCGCGGTGCTGACGGTGCACGGCGGCCCGTGGGTCCGCGACGGATGGGGGCTGGATCCCGAGGCGCAGTGGCTGGCCAACCGGGGTTATGTGTGTGTGCAGGTGAACTACCGCGGCTCCAGCGGTTACGGCAAGGACTTCCTCAACGCCGGCAACCGCGAGTGGGGCGCCAAGATGCACGACGACCTGTTGGACGCCGTCGATCACCTTGTCGGCCAAGGCATCGTCGACCGCGAGCGGGTGGCCATCTACGGCGGATCGTATGGCGGATACGCCGCGCTGATCGGTGCGACGTTCACCCCCGACGTCTTCACGTGCGCGATCTCGATGGTCGGGCCGTCGAATCTCAACACGCTCATGCAGTCGTTTCCGGAGTACTGGAAACCGATGATCGCGATGTGGCACAAGAGGGTCGGCGAGGACAGCGACTTCCTCTGGTCACGGTCGCCGCTGTCTCGGGTGGACGACATCAGGATCCCCATCCTCATCGCCCAGGGCGAGAACGATCCGCGGGTCAAGCGGGCGGAGTCCGAGCAGATCGTCGCGGCCATGCAAGAGCGTGGCATCGACCACGAATATGTGATGTACGAGAACGAGGGTCACGGCCTGGCCAAGCCGGAGAACCGCCTCGACTTCTACCATCGGGCCGACCGGTTCCTCGCCAGGCACCTCGGTGGTCGCGCCGAGTAGCCGACGTCCTAGGCCCGGGCGGGTACCGGTGGATACTCGGGCAGCGGCATCGAGTCGTACAGCCTGATGCCTCTGCGGTTGAGCTTGGCGAGTGCCTGCGTCACACCGAGTGGAAGAACGGAGATCGCACGCGCCGTGCCGATCAGAGCCCTTACGCCCCAACGACTGCCGGGCACCAGGGTCTTGGCGTTGACCCTGGCGAGCGCCCGGCTGCCGAGCACCGACGGCATCATCGTGGTTTCGTACTTGGCGAAGGCAGCGGTGTGATCGCCGCCCGCAGCGGCGATTTCCCCGGCCAGCACGTAGGCGCCGTAGACGGCCAGGCTGGTGCTGCCACCGACCGCGGGGCCCGGGCAGTAGCCGGCGTCGCCGACCAGGGTCACGCGGCCGCGCGACCAGGTGGTCAGCTCGAGCTGGGTGATCGCGTCGAAGTAGAACGTCGGGGTGCGCTCGACCTCGTGCAGCCATCGGTCGACCTGTGCCGACATCCCCTCGAACGCGGCCGTCAACGCAGCCTGCTGGCGCACGACGTCGCGGTGGTCGTAGTCGAGCGGTCGTGCCGGCCGGAACAGGAACACTGCGCGGGCATCCTCGAGATGGTCGGCGGTGTACACCATCGCCACTCGGTCGGGTTCGAAGTAACCGTCCATTTCGCCCTCGCGGGCAAGTGATTTGGGCACCGACACCACAGAGAGGTAGCCGCCCAGGAAGCGGTCGGGCACATCGTCGCCGAAGACGATCCTGCGCACCCCGGAATGCAGTCCGTCGGCGCCCACGATGACGTCGAACCTTCGTGTAGCGCCCTTCTCGAACGAGGCCTCGCCGTCCTCGGTGAGCGCGGTGATCTGGTCGCCGAACACGTACTCGGCGTCGGAACGGCTGGCGTCGTAATAGATCTCGCTGAGATCGTCGCGCATGATCTCGACGTGCCGGTCCGAGACGGCGCCGATGAGCTTGAGGTAGTCAATACGGGCAGGCTCGGGCGCCCACGGCCGGTGCACGCGCAGCACGGTGGTTCCGGTGGCGTGTTCTTCGATGCGCGGCAACACCCCCATCTGTTCCGAGATGTCCATCGCGGGACGGAACAGGTCGACCGCGTGGCCGCCCGTCTTGCGCAGCGCAGGCGCACGTTCGACCACCGTGACGTCGAAGCCGCGTTGAGTCAGCCAGTAGGCGAGCACGGGACCGGCGACGCTGGCGCCGGAGATCAGGATCCGCATGCTTCTCCCTCCGGCTACTGTGCGATTTCGGCGTGGTTGGTTGCGCTCAGCACCACTATGCACGCCGAAATCGCTCTGAGGTGAGCTACCTCGTCGTGGCCGTTGGCTATGGTCGAAGCGTGACCGCACCGTTCACCGAAAGGTTCGCAGCGGGGCTGGCCGGCTACGGCGACGGACAGTGCATCGAGTTCGAGGGTCGGTGGTACTCGGGCGACGAGGTGGTCGCCTACGCCGATGCCGTGGCCTCGGTGCTGCGCGAAGCCGGCGTCGCCGACGATGCACCGGTCGGGTTGGTGGTCCGCAATCGCCTGCCGCACGCCGCTGCGATCATGGGCTTCCTGGCCGCAGGGCGTGCGGTGTCGATGATCTACTCGTTTCAGTCGCCGGAGGCCATCGGCCGCGACATCGAGGCGCTGAACCTCGCGGCGATCGTGGCCGACGGGCAGGACTGGACCGACGAGGTCGTCGCGGCGGCCATGCGGGCCGGCAGCGCCGGGGTGGCACTGTCGATGCGCCCGCCCACCGTCGCCGCCGTGCCCGGCCTCGAGTGCCGTGACCCGACACGGCACCACGCCCGCGCGGAACCCGGTGTGGCACTGTACATTCTGACCAGCGGCACCACCGGGCCGCCCAAGCGGCAGCCGATCAAGACGCAGGTGCTCGAGCGGACGGTCTTCAGCGTCACCAGCGGAGAGGCCGCCGCTCCGGGTGCGCCCCCGGAATTCTCGTACTGGCAGTTCGGCGGCATCGGGGTCTGCCAGCTGATCGCCGGCGCCTACAACGGCAGACGGATCGTCATTTTGGAGCGCTTCTCCGTCGACGGCTGGGTCGACGCGGTGAAGACTCACGGCATCAAGCGCTCGGGTGTGCAGCCCGCCGTGATCCGGATGCTGCTCGACGCCCACGTTCCCAAGGAAGACCTGGCGTCGCTGGACTTCCTGATCAGCGCATCTGGACCGCTCGACCCGGAGACCCGCGACGAGTTCGAGGCGCGCTACGGCATTCCGGTCAAGTTGGCTTACGGCGCAACAGAATTCGCGGGATCGCTGTGTGCGTGGACGCCGGAGATGGACCGCGAGTTCGGCAGTGCCAAACGCGACAGCGTGGGCCGGGCACTACCCGACACCGAGTTGCGCATCGTGGATCCCGACACCGGCGCCGGGTTACCCGCAGGCGAGCAGGGGCTGCTGGAGGCCAAGATCACCTCGATCGACGACGAGTGGATCCGCACCACCGACATCGCCTCGATCGACACGGACGGGTTCGTCACCCTGCACGGCAGAGCCGACGGCGCGATCAACCGCGGCGGGTTCAAGATCCTGCCGGAAACCGTTCGCCGAGTGCTGATTTCGCATCCCGCGGTCCGCGACGCGTGCGTCGTCGGCGTGCCGGATGCCCGGCTCGGACAGGTGCCGTTCGCCGCCGTCGAGATCGTGCCGGGCGTGCCGGTGCCTTCCGACGACGAGCTCGAAGACGTGGTGCGTCAGGCGCTTCCGGCGTACAACGTGCCCGTCGCGTTCGCGGTCGTCGACGAACTCCCGCGTAATCCGGCGTTGAAGGTGAGCATGCCCGCCGTCGCGGCGCTCTACGAAGCGCGCTGAAACAGGTAGTAGCGGCCGGGGTCTTTGCCGTTGCGGTCCATCGACGGTTCGCTGCCCGAGGACTCCAGCGTCCAGCCTGCCGCGAACCGCTCGTTCACCTCGTCGGGATCGATGCCCGGCACGCCGCGTGAACCGCCCCTGATGAACTCGACCAGAAGCAGCCGCGCCCCCGGCGCGGCGACCGCGGTCACCTCCCGGGTGTAGTCGTACCGGTCCTCGTCGCTCATGCCGTGCAGGCAGGCGTTGTCGACGATCAGCGCGAAGTTCGATCCGACGCCCTCTTCGCACAACCGGGTGACGTCGGCCTGCTCGATTCGCACGTCCACGCCGCTGGCCGCGGCCTTCGCCCGGGCCTTGTCCACCGCCTTGGCGATGAAATCTATTCCGGTGACCTGCCAGCCGTGCTTGGCCAGATAGATGCAGTTGTCGCCGGTTCCGCAGCCGAGGTCGAGCGCAGTCGCAGGCGGCAGCGGGGGGCTGTCGCCGGCGCCCTCGACCAGGTCGGTGAGGCTCTTCGGCAGCGGATGACCGTCCCAGGGCACGAATCCGAACCGGTAGAAGGTCTTGAACAGCAGCTGCCGAGAGGTCATCAGACCGATCCGAGATCGGCGGACAGCCAGTGCTCCGGCTTCATGTAGATCGCCACACCCTCGCCGTGCTCGCGCCGCGCGAACTCCAGATACCCGTCCACCGCTTCGGGCGGCAGATAGCGCTTCACCATCTCGACGAGCTGCTCGTCGGTGGCCGGCTCGATCCTGCTGACCGGCCCGTCGACCGCGACATAACGCACAGTGGGTTCGACGCGGTCGACCATCAGGGTGAACTCGCCCTGCGTCTCGATGAGCCGATGCTTGCGCGAGCCGGCGCCGGTGTGAATCCACGGCTCGCCGCCGGGGCTGTACTGATACCAGATCGGCACGGTCAGCGGACCGCGCTTGTCACCCGCGCTCACCGACATCGCGGCGACGTGTGGTTCGGCCAGAAACTGTTCACGTTCGTCCTTGGATAGGGCCATGATCGCCAGGCTAGTCGCGGTCGTAGAGTGCAGGCTTATGCGCTTTGGATTCTTCATCCCGCAGGGCTGGCGGCTCGATCTGGTCGACATTCCCACCGAAAGACACTGGCCCGTGATGAGCGAGCTGGCCACCTACGCCGACAACGGCACATGGGATTCGCTGTGGGTGTACGACCACTTCCACACCGTGCCGGTGCCGACCGACGAGGCGACCCACGAGGCGTGGTCGTTGATGTCGGCGTACGCCGCCACCACGTCGCGCATCAAGCTCGGCCAGATGTGCACCGCGATGAGCTATCGCAACCCGGTGTATCTGGCGAAGGTCGCCGCCACCGCCGACATCATCTCCGGCGGACGGGTGCAGATGGGCATCGGCGGCGGTTGGTACGAGCACGAGTGGAAGGCCTACGGCTACGGCTTCCCGTCGGCGGGTGTCCGGCTGGGCCGCCTCGACGAGGGTGTCCAGATCATGCGCGACGCCTGGCGCGACGGGCGAGTCACCTTCCACGGCAAGCACTATGACGCCGACGACGCCATCGTCGCGCCGAAGCCGTTGCAGGACGGCGGCCCTCCGCTGTGGATCGCCGGCGGCGGCGAGAAGGTGACGTTGAAGATCGCGGCGCGCTACGCGCAGTACACCAACTTCAGCTCTGAGCCCGACGTCTTCGCGCACAAGTCACAGGTGCTGGCCGACCACTGCCGCGACGTGGGCACCGACTACGACGCGATCGTGCGCTCGGCCAATTTCAACGCCGTCATCGGCGAATCAGAGGCCGAGGTGTCCGATCGGATCGAACGGATTCGTGCCATGCAGTCCGGTAAGGCCGACGGGCAGGCTGTCGACGCGATGCTCAACATGGTGTCCTCGCCCGACTCGGCCACCGGCACGCCCGAACAGGTCGCCGAGAAGTTGACGCGGATGCGCGACCTCGGCTGCGAGTACGCGATCCTCTACTTCCCCGAGGCGGCCTACGACCGCTCGGGGATCGAACTCTTCGAGCAGAAGGTCATTCCGGCGGTAGGTTAGTGGCGTGTATCGGCCCCGGCGCGGCTGCGGCCGCCGGCGCGGCGGGTGGGTTGAAGTATTCGGGCGGCGGCGGCGGCCCGTTCAACGGGTAGTAGCCGGGAGGTAGCGGCGGCCCGCCTGCGTACGAGCCCGCCGGTGCAGGCCCGCCGTCCGGGGCCGGCCCGGTCGCCGGGGCTTCGGACCCAGGGGCGTTCAGCGACTTGAATCCGGGCGGCAGCTGCGGCGCCGGACCGGCGCCCGACGGCGGTGGGGCTCCCCCCGGCATCTGGCCGTCGGGGGTCTCGGCGAAATTGTACGGATCCTGAGCCTGGTGCCAGGCGTCCCTGAGAAAGCCCAGCGGGCCGTCCGAATGCCCCGATCCGTACTTCGGGTTGGCGATCTCCGGTACCGGCGGTGGGCCCGGCGCGGGCGACGCGGGCGCGGCGAGGGCGTCGGCGGCCGGGCCTTCGATCAGCGGCTGACCAGGGGCTGCGGGGTCGCCGGGCGGAGGGACCGGATCGGCACTGGCTTGGACCGCCGTGGCCAGGGCGCTGAAGCCGATGACGGCACCAGCGACGGCGGCCCGAGCGATTCTCCGTCGTGTCATGAGTGACGAGGCTAGTGCCTCGCCCCGTTTCCCGTGTGATCAGTGGGTCAAGTCGGTAGGAGGTGCATCGTCGACCTGTGACGCCTGGCGGTGACCGATGCGCCAACCGTCGTCGCCGCGTTCGACGAGCACTCCGACATACAGGGCGATCGCCGGCCGGTCCGCGAAGGCGAAGGTTGCGTGTACGTGGCCGAGCACCACGTCGCTCGCAGGCTGTCGGCTCTCGAGCACCCGGTAGGAAACAGACATCCCGGACGGCTGCGAGTCGTAGTACTGCTCGACTCCCGGCCGCCCGATGCTGTAAGGCCGCAAGCCCTGAAATATCGCATCGTCGGCGAACACCGCCGCAACCCTTCGCGGCTCATGGTTGTCGATGCCTGCCTGCCATTGATCGAGGACCCCACGCAACACGAGTTCGGCGCTCATCAGTGGCCCGCGCTCTGGCCGCCGTCGACGTGCAACACCTCGCCGGTGACGAACGACGCGTTCTCCAGGTAAAGGACGGCGTCGACGACGTCTTCGACCTCGCCGATCCGTCCGAGCGGATGCATCGTCGCCATCGCCCCGTAGGACGCGTCGTCGTGCATCGGAGTCCGAATGATGCCGAGCGACACCGCATTCGAGCGGATACCTCGATCGGCGTACTCGATGGCCAGCGACTTGGTGACGGCATTGAGGCCGCCTTTGGTCAGCGACGCCATCGCCGACGGCACAGCCGAATTGGCGTGGTCGACCAGGCTGGTCGACACATTCACGATGTGCCCGCCGTCGCCCTGGGCCAGCATCGCCGCCACCGCCGCTCTCGACACGTCGAAGAAGCCCCGAAGGTTCACTCCGGTGACCACATCGAAGTCCTCGTCGGTGTAGTCGGTGAAGGGCTTGGCGATGAAGATCCCCGCGCTGTTGACCACGGTGTCGACCCCGCCGAACCGGTCGAGCGCCGCCGCGACGATCCGCTGTCCGACGCCGGGGCGCGAAATGTCACCGGCCACCGTCACGACCATCGGGTCGGCGACGTCGCCGATGGTGCGCGAGTTCGCGACCACGGCATAACCGAGCTTGCGGTATCCGGCCATCAAGCCCTCGCCGATGCCCTGCGAGGCGCCCGTGATGATGGCGACGCGTTGTTGGTTGTTCATTACCGGCCTCCTGACTGTTGGTGCTATGCGCATCAACCAAGAGCCGCGCCGAAACGATGCTCTGTGCCTGCGACCGGTTTGCTTCCTGTTGCTAGCCCCGCCCTGCGACTGATTTACGCTAGCCGCGTGGAGCTGCGTCAGCTGCGCTACTTCCTGGCGGTCGCCGAGGAGCTGAACTTCGGTCGCGCGGCGGACCGGTTGCACATCGCCGGCCCGTCGCTGTCCCAACAGATCAAGGCACTGGAACGCGACCTCAAGGTGAGCCTCTTCGATCGCGACCGCCGCTCGGTCACGTTGACGGCGGGCGGTGCGGCGCTGCTGCCGCAGGCGCGCGCGGTGGTGGAGCAGGCCGAGGCGTTGCGTCGGCAGGCGGCGGGGCTGCGGCTCGGCAGGTTTCGGTCATTCCCCAGGCGCAAGCGGTCAGCACGGCGGCAGACACCGCTACCATCCACCATGCCGACTGCCACCGCGCCGTCAGCAGGGCGAGCACGAGGCCGCCCGACAGCGCGATCCCCAAGCCGACGCCACCGAAACCCCAGCCGGGTAGATGCGGTGCATGGCCGGCGAACCGGTCCAGCATCGAGTTGACGGCGATCACGAACACCACCGCGCTGGCGAAGCCCGCGACCGCACGCATGCCGAATTAGCCGATCGTGTTGGGCGCGAACGGCATTGCCGCCAATGTCACGACCAGCGCGACCAGCGATGTCCGCAGCGCGATGGTCGACCGGGCGAGCCGGCTGGACACGGTGCCTGCCAAAGCGCCCGCGAGGCACCCGACATAGTTTGCGGTCGCGAGGTTTCCGGCCACCTGCGGGGTGATGGCGGCCGGTGTGGTCATCAGCGGCAGAATCGGCGTGTAGGCGAACCGCCCGATGCCCATGGCGGCGGCCAACGCGGCGGCACCCTTGCCGACGTGAGCCCAGTGTGCGTACATCAGCCGATGATGCGCGGGGCGGGGCGGCATACGCCACGACCGAATTGCTCACAGCTGCAAGGCGCGACCTCATACAGTGGGTGGATCGTCTCAAGGGAGGACCTCGGTATGGAGAAGGTTTCGCTGACCGCGCTTGCGCGTGAACATCTCGAGACCGCGCGTGCGGCCAGCAGCGGTCGCAGCTCACACACGGTCTACGGCGGCCACGAGCACGCGCTGCGCCAGACACTGATCGCGTTGAAGGCGGGCAGCGGTCTCGACGAGCACGAAAGCCCCGGTGAGGCGACGTTGCATGTGCTGCACGGCAGGGTGCGCGTCGTCAACGACAAGGCGCAGTGGGAGGGCTCACCGGGCGACCACATCGTGATCCCGAGGTCCCGGCACGGATTGCACGCGATCGAGGATTCGGCCGTGCTGCTGACCGTCGTGAAACCCGTCGGGCCCCACGTCTAGATCGCAGGGCCCAACAGATCGTCGGCGTCCTTGATCACGTAGCCGTAGCCCTGCTCGGCAAGGAAACGCTGCCGGTGCGCGGCGTACTCGGCGTCCAGGCTGTCGCGGGACACCACCGAGTAGAAAATGGCGCCGCCGCCGTCGGCCTTGGGCCGCAGCAGCCGGCCCAGCCGTTGCGCCTCCTCCTGGCGGGACCCGAAGGTCCCCGAAACCTGAACGGCGACACTGGCTTCTGGAAGATCGATGGAGAAGTTCGCGACCTTCGACACGACGAGGGTGGATACCTCGCCGCGCCGGAAGGAGTCGAAAAGGGCCTCCCGCTCCGCGGTCTTCGTCGATCCCTGAATGACCGGCGCGTTGAGCTCGGCGCCCAACTCGTCGAGCTGATCGAGATACGCGCCGATCACCAGTGTCTGTTCACCGGGATGGCGCTCGAGGATGGACTTCACCACCGCGATCTTGCTGTGCACCGTCGAGCAGAGCTTGTAGCGTTCCTCGGGTTCTGCGACGGCGTAGAGCATGCGCTCGTTGTCCGTCATCGTCACGCGCACCTCGATGCACTCGGCGGGTGCGATCCAGCCCTGCGCCTCGATGTCCTTCCACGGTGCGTCATAGCGCTTCGGCCCGATCAGGCTGAACACGTCACCCTCGCGGCCGTCCTCGCGAATCAGCGTCGCCGTCAGGCCGAGCCGCCGCCGCGACTGCAGGTCGGCCGTCATCCGGAAGACCGGCGCGGGCAGCAGGTGCACCTCGTCGTAGATGATGAGGCCCCAGTCGCGGCTGTCGAACAGCTCGAGGTGGCGGTACTCGCCCTTGGTGCGCCGGGTGATGACCTGGTAGGTGGCGATGGTGACCGGGCGGATCTCCTTCTTCTCGCCGGAGTACTCGCCGATCTCCTCCTCGGTCAGCGACGTGCGGTTGATCAGTTCGCGCTTCCACTGCCTGCCCGCGACGGTGTTGGTGACCAGGATCAGCGTGGTCGCGCCCGCCTTCGCCATCGCCGCCGCGCCGACCAGCGTCTTGCCTGCGCCGCACGGCAGCACGACGACCCCGGAGCCGCCCTGCCAGAACGAGTCGGCGGCCATTTCCTGGTAGTCGCGCAGGTGCCAGCTCTCCTGGTCGAGGCTGATCGGATGCTTCTCACCGTCGACGTAACCGGCCAGATCCTCTGCGGGCCAACCGATCTTGAGCAGCATCTGCTTGACCCGGCCGCGCTCGCTGTTGTGCACGACGACGGTGTCGTCGTCGATGCGGGCGCCCAGCATCGGCGCGATCTTCTTGTTGCGGAGCACCTCCTCGAGGACGGCGCGGTCGAGGCTCACCAGCGTCAGGCCGTGCACCGGGCTCTTCACCAGTTGCAGGCGGCCGTAGCGGGCCATCGTGTCGACGATGTCGACCAGCAGCGGCTGTGGCACCGCGTAGCGGGAGAACGACACCAGCGCGTCGACGACCTGCTCGGCGTCGTGGCCCGCGGCGCGGGCGTTCCACAGGGCCAGCGGCGTGATCCGGTAGGTGTGGATGTGCTCGGGCGCTCGCTCCAGCTCGGCGAACGGTGCGATCGCCGCGCGCGCGGCGCCGGCTTTCTCGTGGTCGACTTCGAGCAGCACCGTTTTGTCGGACTGGACGATCAGGGGGCCGTCGGTCATTTCTCGACTCGCACTCGCTTCGGTCCTCGTCTGTTGCCTCGACTCCCGCTCGCTCCGGTCCTCGCTCGTTCCTCGCTGCGATCCTCACTCGCGCTCGTCTTCGGGGACTCGTTCCTCGCTGCGATCCTCACTCGTGGTCGTCTTCGGGCGGTCATTTTGTCCATTATCCCGACTCCGGCGACATGCGCCCCGACTGGCCCGCTGTCTACTAGGCCTCGTCGGCCGACACCACCGACGTGACGCGGTGGATCGCGAAGTCGCGGACCCGGCCGGTCGCCGGGTCGTAGGCGGTCAGTTGCCCGCCGCGCACGCTCACCGGCGCCACCACGCGCTGGGTGGCCACGCCTGCGGGGTCGACGTAACCGATCACCACCGAGGCCTGCACCCGGGCGGCCTGCTGCAGCTGCGACATGGCCACTGCCGGGTCGATGCGCATGTTGGCGAACGGCATCGCGGCGACCTTGCGCAGTACCGCGACGATCGCGCCCAGCGTCTGGCCCGCCGGGGCCGGAAGCTGCCGGGGAATCCGGCGGTGCGTGGGGGCCGGCACCCGCGCGCCGCGGGCGCGGATGTCGACGATCGCGCCGGTGGAGTCCTCGGCCGCTGGGGCGAAGCCCGCGGTGCGCAGGGCCGCCAGCACCTCCGAGATCGGGGCATGCGACACGGCGACCGTCGGGGCCAGCAGGCGCATCTCGAGCGGCTCCGCGGCGGGCGCCCCGACGGCCTGCGCCAGCAGCGCGGGATCCTCACAGCGGACGAACGACGCGGCCATTCCGACGCGCAACTGCCCGTGCCTGCGGGCCACATCGTCAATAAGGTAGGTAAGTCCCTGCGGCACATGCGTTTTCGAGTGACGCTGGAACAGGGCATGCAATTCGCCTGCCGTCCGTCCGGTGTCCAGGGCACGCCGGATGGACGACTCGCTGATCCGGTACACCATCGCCGCGCCAGCCGACTCGACCGTGGCCACCGATGCCAGCTGCTCGGCGAGGTCGCGTTCGAGCGGACCCGGAACGACGACGGTCAGGTCCGCCTGCAGCAGGAAGTGGTCGATGGGTTCGGGCAGCACGCGCGCCATCGCGTCGACGGCGCCCGCATCGCCTGCGAGCAGCTTGCGACCAGGGCGGGTGATCGCGCCTCGCCCGACGATGCCGAGCGCGTGCGCCTCGGTCAGCAGGGCGGCAACGGGTTGTGGCTGCAGCCGCACCGCCCACCGCGGACGCCGCCAGATCATCGCGCGCGACGCCTCCGCGGCATCGACGCCCGCGCCGTCGGGCAGGTCGGCCAGCACGCTCAACAACAATCTGCGGTCCAGTGGAGCCGCCGTCGAGTACAGCGAATCAGAAAGGGCCGCATAGGGTTTGCCGTCCGGTCCGCGGCCGCCGATCAAGCCCGGCCTGCCCGGCAGATCCAGCCACGCCGACGCAAGCAGGTGCCAGCGCGCCGCGACGGGTGATTCGACGAACCGGTCCGCGACCACGGTCGGTGCCCAGTACGGCCCGGTGCCGTCGATCGGCTCGGGGTCGGGCAGGCCCGTCGCGATCAGGCCCGCGGCCGCCGAGACCTCCAGCAGCAGTCCGAGCCGCTGCTCTTCGATGCCGGTGGTCTTCGTCAGCCGCTTGACATCGCGAACGCCCAGACCGCCGCTGCGAAGTTCGGGGACCGGGGTGGCGCCCAGGGTTTCGAGCACCACTTCCACTTCGCGCAGCAGGTCGATGACCGCGCCCGCGGCGACCGCGTCGACATCGGCGGCCGTCGTCGTCGACACCACCGGATCCGGTGGCGTCAACGTGACCGGCCCGGGGACTTCGCCCCGCAGCGCCTGACCGACAAGGCGCGGCAGGATCACGGTTTCCGCGTCGACCTGCCGCAGCAGGCCGGCGGCCAGCAGTCGCTGCACCGGCCGATCCGGCGGGGTGCCGGGGGCCGCGTCACGGGTGCGGCCCATCGGCGAGCCTTCCATCAGCCGCTGCAGCAGGTCGCGCTGGGCGTCGTCGACGGCCGCGAGCCGGTCGGCGATCTCGCTGCCGGCGTACTCGGGCCCTTCGAGGACGGCCTGGCCCGGATACCAGGGCAGGCCGGCCGACGCCTCGGCTGCCACCCGAATCTCGGCGTCACCCCACACCAGTGCCCGCTCGCGCAGGTCGTCGGTGGCGGCGGCGACGGCCTCCTCGCCGACACGGTCGCCCAGCAGCGCGGTCAGCTTCGTCAGCGGCACCGGTGTGGTCTCCGCATGCAGCGTCAACAGCGCATCGAGCACGGCGAGCCGCAGGAAGTCCAGCTCGTCGGTGGCGGCTTTGACGGACTGCCTGGCCTGCGCGCGGGCCGCCAGCGCCGCGATGCTGCCGGGCGGCGGCTGGGTCAGGTCGGGCCGCAGCTCCAGCAGCCGGATCAGCCGCTCGTCGGGCAAATCGGCCAGCCAGGCGCCCAGCGGGGCGCCCGGATTGTTTTCGGACATTACTGACCAGCGTAAAGCAGGCTTACGCCCTTCTCGCTGCCCACGTCCGCGCCGGTCTCGCCACCGGTCGCGGCGCCTGCCACAATGTGGGCGTGGCAGAGAAGAAGCGGCAGAAGACCCGTTATGTCGACAACGGGTGGCCGGCAACCGACGGCGAAGACGATCACGCGATCAGCGAGCTGGCCGCCGACCGCACCGGCGCGCTGTCGCCCTTCGGCGACCTGACGTTCCCGCTGGCCTCCGAGGATCTGCCGTACACGCACCCGGTCACCGACGTCAACAGGTAGCTGTGGCCGGAGCCGATCACCGCGGCCCGCCGAGCCGGCTGTCGCACCTCGACGAGGCGGGCGCGGCGCACATGGTCGACGTGACCGGCAAGGACGCCACCAGGCGGACGGCAGTCGCGACGGGCACAGTGCACACCCGCGGCCGACGTCGTCGACCTCATTACGACCGGTGGGCTGCCCAAGGGCGATGCGCTCGCGACGGCGAGGGTCGCGGGCATCCTGGCGGCCAAACGCACCAGCGACCTGATACCGCTGTGCCATCAGCTCGCGCTGACCGGAGTCGACGTCGAGTTCGAGATCGGCGCCGCGGAGGTGGGCATCACCGCGACGGTCCGCAGCACCGACCGCACCGGCGTGGAGATGGAGGCGCTGACGGCGGTCAGCGTCGCGGCGCTGACGCTGTACGACATGCTCAAGGCCGTCGACCCGGCCGCGAGCATCGACGACATCAGGGTGTTGCGCAAAGAGGGCGGCAAGACGGGAACGTGGACGAGGTGATGAGCGCTCGCGCGAAGAACAGATGGCCGTGACCCGGACTGCGCGGGTGATCATCGCGTCGACGCGAGCGGCGACCGGCGTCTATGCCGACCGGACCGGACCGCTCATCGTCGACTGGCTCAACCGGCGGGGCATCGAAACCCCCGCGCCCAACGTGGTCGCCGACGGCCACGGCGTGGTGCAGGCGCTCAACGCCGCGATAAGTGAAAACGCCCACGTGATAATCACTTCCGGCGGCACCGGCATCTCTCCGACGGACGGAACCGCCGAAGCCACCGCGAACGTCGTCGACTACCAGATCCCCGGCCTTGCCGACGCGATCCGGCGGTCCGGGTTGCCGCACGTGCCGACGTCGGTGCTGTCGCGCGGCGTGTGCGGAGTCAGCAACGGCACGCTCATCGTGAACCTGCCCGGCTCGACCGGTGGCGTCAAGGACGGACTCGGCGTGCTCGACGACATCCTCGAGCACGCGCTGGACCAGCTTGCGGGCAAGGACCACGACCAGTGACCGCCGTCGTGTTGCGCAGCGACCTCACCGAGCACGACATCGCACTCGCCGAGCACGAAGACCTCGTCGCGCATCAGGCCGCAGGCGCCGTCGTCGGCTTCGCCGGGGTCGTCCGCGACCACGACGGCGGTCGCACCGTGACGCGGTTGGAGTACTCCGCGCACCCCTCGGCGCAGCAGACACTCGCCGATGTCGCAGCCGAGATCGCGGCCGACTGCGCCGGCGTGCGCGCGATCGCGGTCAGCCACCGCATCGGTGCGCTGGAGATCGGCGACGCCGCATTGGTGGCAGCCGTCGCGGCCGACCATCGACAGGCGGCTTTCGAGACGTGCGCCCGGTTGGTGGACAGCGTCAAAGCGCGGCTACCGGTGTGGAAACACCAGTTCTTCGCCGACGGCTCCGACGACTGGGTCGGTTCGGCCTAGCGCCCGAGGTGCTCAGGCAGGCGGTAGCGCCGGATCCCCGGGCAGCGGCGCGGGCGAAACCTCGGCACCCAGCGGAGCCGGCGGCACATCGCCGACCGGTCCCGGAGCCATCCCTGGGCCGTTGACGTTCTCCTGTGCCGGGGTCGTCAGCGGACGCTGAGTCAGCGCGAGCAGCGCACCCTTGCCCGTGACGTCCTGGGTTTGGATCGCGTGCCACAGATCCTTGAGATATGTGACGTTGGGGCCCCGTGCCGGCAGCGCCGTCTCGTCCATCGTCGTGCCCGACGGCAGATTCTCCGGGCTGGTCAGATGCGGGATCTCGGCAGGCGTCACCGGCAAATCGCCGGTAACTGCCTGGTTGGCCGCATCGAAGGCGGGCGCGGGAATGTCGACCGAATTCGCCAGTGCCAACGGGTCGGGTGCGGGTGCGGCCAGCGTATCGACGGGGGCCGGAGCAGGAGCGGGCACGGGCGGTGCGGGCTCGAGCGGCGGCGGCGCCATGTGCAGCGACCATTCCTGAGGACCGTCCGCGGGGGCGTCGGGCGCGACGTCCCAGTCCGGCGCAGGCTGCTCGAGCGAGGCGTCGACGACTGTTGCCTGGACGGCCGGCTGCGCGGCCGTCGGCAGTGGCTCGTCGAGCAGTGGCGGGACATCCGGCATCTGCGACGCGTCCTGCGCGTCGAGCGACACGAACTCCGCAGCCGGGGGCGGCGGCAATTCGGGCGCAGGCGGCAGCGGAAGTTCGGGCGCTGGGGCGTCGGGCAGCGGGGCGGCCGCCGGGGCGTCGGGCAGCGGGGCGGCCATCGCATCGATGCCGGCCGCCTCTGGCGGCGGCGCGACGGGATCCGCAGGCGGGGGCGGCGGCACTTCGCCGTTCAGGCCGACGGCGTCGAGGGCGCCGTCGACAGCGTGCTTCGCTTCGTCGACTTGTGCGTCGAGCGACACGAACTCCGCAGCCGGGGGCGGCGTCAATTCGGGCGCAGGCGGCAGCGGAAGTTCGGGCGCCGGGGCGTCGGGCAGCGGGGCGGCCATCGCATCGATGCCGGCCGCCTCTGGCGGCGGCGCGACGGGATCCGCAGGCGGGGGCGGCGGCACTTCGCCGTTCAGGCCGACGGCGTCGAGGGCGCCGTCGACAGCGTGCTTCGCTTCGTCGACCACGTTGCGGGGGGTGGCACTGGACAGGCCCCGGCCGCAGACGGGCCATGCGCCGCGGCCCTGGCTGCCGAGCACCCGCTCGGCGACCGCGATCTGCTCGTCCTTCGTGGCCATGTGGGCCGACGGCGCAAACTCACTACCGCCGTGCGAAGCCCAGGTGCCCGGTGAGAACTGCAGACCACCCTGATAACCGTTGCCGGTGTTGATGGCCCAGTTGCCGCCGGACTCGCAGCTGGCAACCTTGTCCCATTCGCCATCGGTGGCGGCGCCTGCATGCCCCGCGAAGGCGAGACCTCCACTACCGATGACTGCGCCGGTGAAGGCGACTTTTGCTACTGATTTTGCCGATGACGTGGGCTTGCGGTGCCGTCCACTGCTCATGGGTGCGTTAGGTCCTCTCTGATGCGCCCGCGAGGTCAGCTGTCGGGTTCGGGCTGGAGAGGTTGCCCGGCCGGCCGTCGGTGAACGGTTCGGCTTCACCCCAAGGAACCGCACGCGGCTCCTGGTCCTTTTGTCGGTGGACCGGTGGGTCCCCCGCCCCCATCCACGTTGTTCGAGGTTTTCCTGTCCGACGGATGGGGCTCGGCGCTATCGGGCAGGAAGGGCCAGCCGATTAGGGTCGACTGGCTTGCGGAAGAACATAACTGCTCCCGGCGTTCTAGTCATTTTCGACCTCACCCCGCGTTTCGGGGGTCGGCAAATCTTAATAACGCTCTAAAGGCGCAGGAGTTTGCGGTGTTTTCGCTGGTGTATACGGGCCTCCACCACTCCGTAGCCAGCTTGTGACCAATTTGTTATGTGACGGAAATCACGATTAGCCGCCGGCAAAGGGCGGCAGCACATCGATGGTATGCCCCTCTGACAGCGGAATCGTTACGTCTCGGACCGCTATTCCGTTACACAGGAACGAGCATCGACGCAGCACGCGGGCGAGTTCGGGGTCCCGCGCGGACAGCTTGTCGATGAGCCCTGCAACGGTCGTGCCCGGCGCGACGCGCATCGTTTCGGATTCGACACCGGCCGCTGCCCTCGCCGCGGCGAAGTAGCGGACGATCAGCGCCACCGCCACCGTCGACGTCGTCCCCATGCTCATCCGCCGATCGCGCTCATCGGGCGGTCCGGTTGCACGAAGTCGGGTTCGTTGATGCCGTGGCCGGCGGCTTTGGCCCACATCGCAGCGCGCCACGCCGCCTCGACCGCGGCGTCGTCCGCGCCGTCGCGCATCAACGCGCGCAGGTCGGTCTCGTCGCGCGCGAACAGGCAGTTGCGCACCTGGCCGTCGGCGGTCAGCCGGGTCCGGTCGCAGGCCGAGCAGAACGCATGCGACACCGACGCGATGATGCCGACGCTCGCCGGGCCACCGTCGACCAGCCACAGTTGCGCGGGAGCCGATCCGCGCGGCGCCGGGTCCTGCGTCAGCGTGAAGTGGCGGCGCAGCCCGGCCAGCACGTCGTCGGCGCCCAGCGTCGCGCCGCGCGACCAGACGTGTCCGGCATCCAGTGGCATCTGCTCGATGATGCGCAGCTGGTAGTCGTGGTCCAGGCAGAACCGCAGCAGCGACACGGCATCCTCGAGCCCCGTCGTCGGGTCGAGCACCGCGTTCACCTTCACCGGCCGCAGCCCGGCCCGGTGTGCCGCCGCCAACCCGGCCAGTACGTCGGCGAGCCGGTCGCGGCGGGTGATCCGGGCGAAGCGCTCGGTGTCGACGGTGTCGAGCGAGACGTTGATCCGGTCGAGCCCGGCGCGCTTCAGGGCGGCGGCTCGACGCGACAGCCCTATTCCGTTGGTGGTCAGCGTGATCTCGGGTCGCGGCGGCAGCGCCGCGGTGGCGGCGACGACCTCTTCGAGCCGCTTGACCAACAGGGGCTCGCCGCCGGTGAACCGCACGCGGGTGACGCCGAGACGAGTGACCGCGATGCGCAGCAGGCGGGTCAGCTCGTCGGTGGTCAACAGCTCCTCGGCGGGCATCCAGTCCAGTCCCTCGGCGGGCATGCAGTACGTGCACCGCAGGTTGCAGCGGTCGGTCAGCGACACCCGAAGGTCGGTGGCGACCCGGCCGTACGTGTCCACCAGCGGCCCGTCCGACGGCGCAGGGCCAACGGGACGCGACACCGACGGAACACCGAGCGCGGTGACGGTCATGGAGCGGTCCGAACAGGTTGGTCGAGGCTGTCGACGGGCACGATCTCCTTGCCCAGCGGTACCAGGGAAACCGGGATCAGCTTGAGGTTGGCCAGCGCCAGCGGGATGCCGATGATCGTGATCGCCATCGCGACGGCGGTGACAACGTGGGCGATGGCCAGCCAGATGCCGAACAGAACCACCCAGATGACGTTGCCGACCAGGGCGCCGGGGCGCGTTCCGGGTTTGTCGATGACGGTGCGGCCGAATGGCCACAACGCGTAGGAGGCGATGCGCAGCGACGCGAAGCCGAACGGGATCGTCACGATCAGCACGAAGCAGATCAGCGCTGCCAGCAGGTAGCCCAATGCCAGCCAGAGGCCGCCGAAGACCAGCCAAATGATGTTCAGGATCAGGCGCATCTCTTCCTCCAGCGGTGGTTTCAGCCTACCCAGTAATGGGGGTGCTGGTCGGCGCGGCCTCCGAGTAAGATCGCTGCGACGCGTCCCTGCGGAATCCGGCGGGACGCTTTCCTTATGTTGTTGACGAGACGAGCGGGTGAGACCAGTGCCGACCGGCCGGGTTAAGTGGTACGACGCCGAGAAGGGCTTCGGCTTTCTGTCGCAGGAGGAGGGCGAGGACGTCTACGTGCGGTCCTCGGCGCTTCCTGCTGGTGTCGAAGGGCTCAAGGCGGGCCAGAAGGTCGAGTTCGGCATGGCCGCGGGCCGTCGGGGGCCGCAGGCGCTGAGCCTGAAGATCCTCGACGCGCCGCCGAGCCTGACGCGGACCCGCCGCGAGGCCGCCGCCGCCGAGCACAAGCACACCCCCGACGAGCTGCACGGCATGGTCGAGGACATGATCACGCTGCTGGAGAGCGCGGTGCAGCCCGAACTCCGCAAGGGCCGCTATCCCGATCGCAAGGTGGCGCGCCGCGTGTCCGAGGTGGTGCGGGCCGTGGCCAGCGAACTCGACGGCTAACGTCGGCGCCGGACGAGTGTGCCGCCCAACGTGCGTCCACTGCGAATTCCGGCCTGATTTCTCGCCGTGGCTTCACGTTCGGTGAATCGGGGCATGCTGGTGGCATGGCTGAATATGTCTCCAGCGGCGGCGACTTCAACCGCGACACCGACTACATCACCACCCGAATCACTGCCGGTGGCAGCGACGGCTATCCCGTCGAACCCGGCCGTTACCGGCTGATCGTCGCGCGGGCCTGCCCGTGGGCCAATCGCGCGATCATCGTGCGGCGAGTGCTCGGCCTGGAGGACGTGCTGTCCATCGGGTTCTGCGGGCCGACCCACGACGAGCGCAGCTGGACCTTCGATCTGGACCCCGGCGGCGTCGACCCGGTGCTGAAGATCCCGCGCCTGCAGGACGCCTACTTCGCCCGCTTCTCCGACTACCCGAAGGGCATCACGGTGCCTGCCATCGTCGACGTGCCGACCGGGCAGGTCGTCACCAACGACTTCGCGCAGATGACGCTCGACCTGTCCACCGAGTGGACCGCCCATCACCGGGACGGCGCGCCGGACCTGTACCCCAAGGCGCTGCGCGACGAGATCGACGAGGTGGCCCAGCGCATCTACACCGAGGTCAACAACGGCGTCTACCGCTGCGGTTTCGCCGGCTCACAGGAGGCTTACGACAAGGCCTACGACCGGTTGTTCACCGCGCTGGACTGGCTCAACGAGCGGCTGGAGAACCAGCGGTACCTCGTCGGCGACACCATCACCGAGGCCGACGTCCGGCTGTTCACCACGCTGGCCCGCTTCGACCCCGTCTACCACGGCCACTTCAAGTGCAACCGGTCCAAGCTCGACGAGATGCCGGTGCTGTGGGCCTATGCGCGCGACCTGTTCCAGACGCCCGGGTTCGGCGACACCATCGACTTCGTGCAGATCAAGCAGCACTACTACATCGTGCACGCCGACATCAACCCGACGCGCATCGTGCCGAAGGGCCCGGACCTGTCCAACTGGCTGACGCCCCACGGTCGGGAAGCGTTGGGCGGCAAGCCGTTCGGCGACGGTACACCGCCCGGCCCGACCCGTGAAGGGGAGCGGGTCCCGGCGGGACACTCCGCCGGCTAGGGCCAGACGGTGCGCACCGACCATTCGGCGTGCGCCCACGGAAACTCGTTGCCCTGCTCGTCGCGCACGATCGTGGGCAGTTGGACCGCGAAGCCGAACAGTCTGCCGCGGCGCGGGTCGACCGTGGGAATCGTGACGGCGTGCGTGCTGCCCGACCGGAACTCGTCGACGACGTCGGAGCCTTCGTAGGTCCGCACCAGTACCCATGGTGCGGTGGCGATCGCGGCCGACACCGACAACTGCACCGGGTGCCGCGCGTCGACGGCCAATTCGCCGTCGGTGCGTGGAGTTTCGCAATCGTTGGGGTTGAGCACTGCGCAATACTGGTAGGGGCCGATGCGCACCAGCTGCCCGCGGGTGTATGCGCTGATCTCGGGATGCTCGGGTGCCGGGGTCCGCGTCAACCGCCAGATCAGCACGCCGGTCGCGAGCGCCGCCACCACCACGACGGCGACGAGCACCGTCAGACCTTTCCTCACTCCCTCGGTACCGCTGCGGACGCATTGCGGCCCTTGATATTTCGCGCATGTGCGCCCTCTTGAGCCGCGACCACCGGGCGGTTGCCGCCGAGCCCGGGGATCAGCGAGTCGCCGCGGTAGCTCACCAGCGTCTGCGCGAGGCCGAGGATCAGCACGGTCGAGATCACCGTGAAGCCGATGTGCAGTTGGGTGTAGACGAGCACGCCCGTCGCCCCGCCTGCGACCCATGCCAGCTGCAACAGCGACTCCGAGCGCCCGAACGCCGAAGCGCGCGACTCCTCCGGCAGATCGTCCTGCAGCGAGGCGTCCAGCGAGGCCTTGGCGACCGCGCTGGCGGCAGAAGTCACCAGCGCCGCGAGCGCGGCCACCAGGAGCTTGCCGGTCAGTGCAGTCGCGAGCGCGGCCAGCGTGACCGCGATCGTGCTGCGCACCACCAGCTGTGCGGGGTGCCCGAGTTGCAGCCGCGCGCTGGCGTAATTGCCGCCGAAGTTGCCGATCGCCGCCGCCGCGCCGATCAGCCCCAGGATCAACAACTGTTGCCAACCGCTCTTGTCGTGCGACTTCGCCACGAACGCCGGGTAGAGGAACAGGAAGCCCACCATCATCTTGATGGTGCAGTTACCCCATAGCGCGGTGATGATGTTGCGGCCCAAGGGCTGTCGCGCATCGCGGGTGTCCGGACGTCGCTGGGGCCGGCGGCGCAGTTCGCCGTCGCTAGCCCCCGAGCCGCCTCGATTCGCGCCGCCGTGGTAGCTCAAGGTGGTGGGCACCTCGCCTTCGGTGACCTCCACCCACTTCGGTATCCGCATGGCCAGCGCGGCGCCGGCGATCGTGACAGCGATGCAGACGTAGAGCGCGCCCGGCATGTGGAACAGGTTGAACAGATATTCGGCCCCTGCGGCCACCGCGCCGCCGACGATCGTCCCGCCGAGCAGGCCGAACACCGTCAGCCGAGAATTGACCCGGACCAGGTCGATGGTGGGCGGCAGCACGCGCGGCGTCACGGCGCTGCGCAGCACGCTGAATGACTTGGACAGCACCATCATTCCCAGCGCGCACGGATACAGCACCCAGGACGGGAAGCTGCCCGTCGCCCCGTCGTAGTTGACGATGAGCACCAACACCAGCACCGCGCGCAGCGCGAACGACATGGCCAGCGCCAGCCGACGGCCGTGCTGAAGCCGGTCCAGCGCAGGACCGATCAATGGGGCGATGACAGCGAACGGCGCGATCGTGATGAGCAGGTACAGCGCGACCTTGCTCTTGCTCTCGCCGGAGGCCGCCGCGAAGAACAGGGTGTTGGCCAGCGCGACCGCCATCGCCGAGTCGACCGCGAAGTTGGCCATCACCGGGTAGGTCAGTGCGGTCAGGCCGGATTTGTCGGCGCCGTCGGCGGTCGCGGCGCGGTGGAAGAGCCCGTACATCTTGGCGCCCGCGTCGCGGCTACGTTGCGCGGCCGAACGCGGACCGCTGTTGGCGCCGCGCCCGGCACCCGCGCCGACGCCCGGTGGGGCCTCGGCACGGGTCGTCCGCGCCTCGAGATCGGGCAGGTACCGGTTCGCACTGGGTGTGGAGGACCGGCGCTGGCGCCGTTGGTCCACACCGTCGCTCGGGTAGTTCGCCATTCCCGGGTGTTCGTCACCGACGCCTGCGGGCGGTCGCGGCGGGTAGTAACGACCGTTGCGGGGGCCCACCCCGTCCCAGGGGTCACGCCGCGATCCGGTCACCTCACGATTGTCCCCCATCGCGGTGACGGCGGCGTGCAGCCGACCGGGTGTGGCTGCACGCGGCCCGGTCGGGCACTATTGACCGCGTGGACAGCGTGACTGAATCCACCGGGGACGGATCGGCGACACCGACGATCGAGCGCTCGGCGGACCTGGAGGCGGTGCTGATGGGCGCCGTCGAGCAGGCCCGCGCCGCGATCGCCGAACACAGTGGTGACACCGTGGGGGATTATCTGGGCTCGACGTTCGACGACTCCACCGCCGCGACCCACCGCTTCCTGGCCAACCTGCCCGGCTATCGGGGCTGGCAGTGGGCCGTGGTGGTGGCGGCGCATCCGGGCGCCGACCACGCCACGATCAGCGAAGTGGTGCTGATACCGGGACCGACGGCGCTGCTCGCACCCAAGTGGGTGCCATGGCAGCAGCGGCTCCGGCCGGGTGACCTCGGCCCCGGCGACCTGCTCGCCACCCCCACCGAAGACCCTCGCCTGGTGCCGGGCTTCGCCGCGACCGGCGACCCCGAGATCGACGAGGTCGCCGTGGAACTGGGGCTCGGTCGGCGCCGTCTGCTCAGCCGACTGGGTCGCGCCGACGCTGCACAACGATGGCACGACGGCGAGTACGGGCCCGATTCGGCGATGGCCAGGTCGACCCGTCGGGTCTGCCGTGACTGCGGCTTCTATCTCCCGGTGTCCGGCGCGCTCGGCTTGATGTTCGGCGTGTGCGCCAACGAGTTCTCCGCCGACGGTCGTGTGGTCGACGCCGAATACGGTTGCGGCGCACACTCCGACACTCCGGCGCCGGCGGGGTCCGGCTCGCCGCTCTACGACCCGTACGACGACGGCGTCCTCGACGTCGTCGAGCCGCCCGGCGCCTCGAGCGACGATGAGCCGCCCGCGCCGAGCGACGACGACTAAGAAGCGTTCAATTCGGCGGCGGCCTTGACGAGCGCCGTGAACGCCTTCCCGTCGAGCCGGTCATCCTCGCGAATGTCGATGGCGCGCCTGGTGTTTCCGTCGAGGCTGGCGTTGAACAGACCCGACGGGTCGGCCAACGACGCACCCTTGGCGAACGTCACCTTCACGTAGTCCTTGTACGTCTCGCCGGTGCACAGCATCCCGTCGCGGTACCACACCGGTACCCCGCGCCACTTCCACTCCTCGACCACGTCGGGCTCGGCTTCCTTGATGAGCTTGCGGACCTGAGCCAGCACGTCGCCCCGCCAGTCGCCGAGCTCTTCGATGCGGGCGTCGATCTTCTCCGACGGGTCGCTCATGCCATGGGTGCTCATCAGCGCAGCTCCTGAATGCGGACCATGTTGCCCGCCGGATCGCGGAGCGCGCAGTCGCGCACCCCATAGGGCTGTTCGGTGGGCTCCTGCACCACCTCGACAATGCCGTCGGGGCTGCCGCCCTGGACCTGCTCGAAGGTGCTGTCGAGATCCTTGGTGGCCAGCAGCAGGGTGCCGAAGGTGCCCTTGGCCATCATCTCGGCGATGACGCGCCGTTCGTCGTCGGTGAGGCCGGGGGTGGCGGTCGGCGGGTACAGGACGATGTTGATGTCGGGCTGGTTGGGCGGTCCGATGGTGATCCACCGCATCTTGTCTCTGCCGACGTCGAGCCGCACCTCGAAGCCCAGAATGTCTCGGTAGAACGCCAATGATTCCTCCGGCTCGTCGTGGGGGAGGAAGCTCGAGTGAATGGTGATTTCCATGCCGATCACGCTAGGTGCAGCCGGGTCGCCGGTGCTTCTCGATTCCTGATCGGTCTGGTCACCTGCTTCTCCACGCACGACGGCATTCCCCGCGTCACGCCCGCGGTGTGTTCGCGGTAAGCGCTCGGCGACAGTCCGACGAGTTCGGTGAACCGGGTGCTGAACGTGCCCAGCGACGAACAGCCGACGGCGAAACAGACGTCGGTCACCGACATGTCGCCCCGCCGCAGCAGTGCCATGGCGCGCTCGATCCGACGCGTCATCAAGTAGGAGTACGGCGACTCGCCATAGGCCAGCTTGAACTGGCGCGACAGGTGCCCGGCCGACATGTTCACACCACGGGCCAGCGCCTCGACGTCGAGCGGCTGTGCGTAGTCGCGATCCATCCGGTCGCGGACCCGACGCAGCAGCTTCAGGTCGCGAATGCGGTGGTCCGGCGAGGGCGGGCCGGTCAACTCTCGGCCGCGGCCTTGATGCGCGCCAGCGAGGTGTTCATGCCGTCCACGAGTTCGCGCTCGAAATTGGGCACACCACCGAACATCGCACCCACCGTGAAGTTGGCCGACGCCTTCACGCCGTTCTCGGCATGCCGACTCTCCACCAGCCGGGTGCCGCTCTCCGTCGGCTCGAGCTCATACGTCCAGACGGTGTTGTTCGTGTTCACCCGGAACGCCAGCTTCTTCTCGGGAACGACTTCGGTGACCGTGCACGTCGTCGGCCAGAACAGGAACTTACGGCGGTTGAGGTTGACCGTCCGCGTGCCCTGCCGCAGCGGCCCCAGCGCCTTCATCAATCTGCACTGCGGGCTCCATTGCGGCATCCGGCTGAAATCGGAGACAAGTCCCCATACCTTGGCCGGCGGCGCGGCGATGTCGATCTGCGTTTGCAGCAGCGGTTCTGCCATTGTTCCTCCTTGTCGACGGCGTCCTCGGTCAGCTCAGACCGCTCTGTGCGCCGCGCGATCCGCGACGCACGGCGCTTCGCTGCCACAGGAAGATCGACGTGCCGAGTGCACCCACTCCCAACCCGGCGACCGCGATCGGCCGCCACCCGTGTAGCCCGACGACCGTGAAGGCCAGTATCACCGCGACCAACCAACCAACGGCTATCACGACGATGACCGGCCACGGGTCGAGCAGGATCGCGGGCAGCGCAGGGGGTTCCGGCTGGCCGGGGTCGGCAGTTTCGTCATCCATCTCCGACCAACCTAGTCTCCGTCAGCCCGAAAACGAAAGCCTGTCGCGTTCTGCTACGCATCAGAACATCGACTGGCTATTCTTTGCTTTGTGAAGGATACCGATTCGCGGTTGGCGAATGACTTGTCGTTGTCGGTCATGCGTTTGGCGCGCCAATTGCGTTTTCGCCGTCCAGATTCCCCGGTTTCCCTCTCACAGTTGTCCGCGTTGTCGACACTGGCCAAGGAGGGCGCGATGACGCCTGGTGCGTTAGCTGCGCGCGAACGCGTCCGACCGCCGTCGATGACCCGTGTCGTGGCCTCGCTCGCCGACCTGGGCTTGGTGGCGCGAAGCGCGCATCCCGCCGACGGTCGACAGGTTCTGGTGTCGGTTTCGTCGAGCGGCATGGAGTTGATCGAGGCCGAGCGCAAAGCCAGCCAGGAATGGCTGGAGAAGCGCCTTGCGCGCTTCGATGCCGAACAGCGCAACGCGCTGCTGGTAGCCGCCGACCTGATGTCGGTGCTCGTCGATGAAACGGCATGAGCGTTGTCGTCGACATAGACGATCCCGCCGACCCGCGGCTTGACGATTTCCGTGACCTCAACAGCGTCGACCGCAGGCCGGACCTGCCTGCAGGCAGAGGGCTGGTGATCGCCGAGGGAGTTCTGGTCGTCGCGCGGATGCTGGTGTCGCGGTTTCGCCCCCGCGCAATGCTGGGCACCGATCGCCGGCTGCGCGAGCTGGCCGCCGACCTCGCGGCGACCGACGCGCCCTACTACCGGGTCAGCGCCGAGGTGATGGCCGATGTGGTCGGCTTCCACCTCAACCGCGGGGTGCTCGCGGCTGCACCGCGCCCGGCCGAGTTGACCGTCGATGAGGTGCTCGTCGGCGCACGCACGGTCGTCGCGCTGGAAGGCGTCAACGACCACGAGAACCTGGGGTCGATCTTCCGCAACGCCGCCGGGCTCGGCGTCGACGCGGTGGTGTTCGGCACCGGCTGCGCGGACCCGCTGTACCGCCGCGCGGTTCGGGTGTCGATGGGCCACGCGCTTCTGGTGCCCTACGCCTGGGCCCGCGCGTGGCCGGCGGATCTGAACATGATGCGGGACAGCAACTTTCACATAATGGCTATGACGCCGGATCCGGCTGCGGCGACGCTGTCGGAGGCAGTCGCGTCGGTGGGCGACGCACGGGTTGCCTTCCTCGTCGGCGCCGAAGGGCCCGGTCTGACCGAGACTGCCATGCGGGCCAGCGACATCCGGGTCAGGATTCCGATGTCGGGCGGCACCGATTCGCTGAACGTGGCGACGGCCGCCGCGCTGGCGTTCTACGAGCGGGTTAGATTCAGTCGATGACCGACGATGCGACGCCGTGGGGAACCGGGCTGACGGTTGCGGCGTTCGTCGCGCTGGTCACCGCCGGCGCGGTTGTCGTGCTGAGCATGGGACTGATCCGCGTTCACCCGCTGGTGGCCGTCGGGCTCAACCTGGTTGCGGTCGGCGGCCTGGCCCCGACCGTGTGGGGATGGCGCGCAACCCCGGTGCTGCGGTGGTTCGTGCTGGGTCTCGGCGTCGGCGTCGCCGGTGCGTGGCTGGCGCTGCTGGCGTTGGCGCTCGGCTAGCCCTGACCGCTGGAGCGCACTCCGAGCAGCACGTCCTCCCACGCCGGCACGGCCGGCTTGCCCTTGCGGGCGCGTGGCGCGCGGGCGGGCTTCGGCGGCTCGGGCTGCTCCTCGGCGTGCGCGGGCGCCTCGGGCTCTTCGATCGCGAGTTGCTTGACCGCGGCCACCGGTCGCAGCGGCCGGGCGAAGTCCGGGTCGATAAGCTCGCACGCGGCGTCGTCGAACGCCGTGACCGTGCCGCCGTGGGCGCCCGGGGTGAAGCGGAAGTGGGCGGTGTTGTCCGACAGCCCGGCCTTCCAGGACAGCTGCACCGTCCAGCGTCCGTCCTCGTTGCGCCAGGCGTCCCAGTTGACCGAGTCCGGGTCCAGACCACGGGCGATCAACGCGGTTGTGACGGTCTCCAGCAGCGTCAGCACGGCGGGACCGTCGGCGAGCACGGGGTGTGCCGCGGTTGCCAGCTCGGCCGCCCGCGAGCGTTCCAGCAGTACGGGGTGACCGAACCGTTCCACCCGGGCGACGTCGACGCCCGCCGACTCGGCGACCTGCTCGATGGATGCGCCTGCGCGAATTCTGGCCTGAATCTCTTTGGGACGCAGCACGCTTGGAACCTCGGCATCGGATTGGGATTGGCTGACAGCGGGCTTGTCGCCTCGCACGGCTGCGCGCAACCGGTCGTCTGCGCGCAGGATGAATTTCTCGTTCGGGGCGTCGCTTTCGCAGATGATGCGTTTGCCATCAACGTCGAGCCCGAGGACTGTGAGTTCACGCATGACGACCTCCTCCGGGCTTGATTGGCGCCGGGGCGCCGTGCCCGATTAGCAGCTCACCCTACTGCGTTATCGGCTCGTTACCCGGCCGACACGCCCGAGCACCCAGGTCAGAGCCGTTCCACCACCCAGTCGACGCACCGGGTCAGCGCGCTCACATCGTCGGGTTCGACGGCGGTGAACATCGCGATCCGCAACTGGTTGCGGCCGAGTTTGCGATAGGGCTCGGTGTCGACGATGCCATTAGCCCGCAATGTCGCCGCAACGGCTCCGGCATCTACGTCGTCGGAGAAGTCGATGGTGCCCACCACCTGTGAGCGGTGCTCGGGGTCGGCGACGAACGGCGTCGCGAACTGCGAGGCCTCCGCCCAGGAGTAGAGCCGCTGCGACGAGTCCGCGGTGCGCTTGACCGCCCAGTCCAGGCCGCCACTGGCCAGCATCCAGTCCAATTGCTCGGCGAGCAGGATCAGGGTGCCGATCGCCGGGGTGTTGTAGGTCTGGTTCTTGCGGCTGTTCTCGACGGCGATGGGCAGCGACAGGAAGTCGGGCACCCACCGTCCGGCGGCCGCGATCTTCTCGATGCGGGCCAGCGCGGCAGGGGAGACGACGGCAACCCACAGTCCGCCGTCGCTCGCGAAATTCTTCTGCGGCGCAAAGTAATACGCGTCGGCGTCGCTGACGTCGACCGGCAGGCCGCCCGCCGCCGACGTGGCGTCGATCACGACGAGCGCGTCGCCGGCGCCCTCAGGGCGCTCGACGGGCACGGCCACCCCGGTCGACGTCTCGTTGTGGGCCCATGCGATGACGTCGACGGATGGGTCGGATTGGGGCTTGGGCGCGCTGCCCGCGTCGGCCTTCACGATCACCGGGTCGCCGACGAACGGGTTCTTGCTGACCGTTGAGGCGAACTTCGAGCTGAACTCGCCGTACGTCAGGTGCAGCGACCGCGTGTCGATGAGGCCGAACGCCGCCGCGTCCCAGAACGCCGTCGAACCGCCGTTGCCGAGGATGACTTCGTAGCCATCGGGCGCGGAGAACAGCGCAGCCACCCCGTCGCGGACCCGGCCGACCAGATTCTTCACCGGTGCCTGCCGGTGCGACGTGCCGAACAGGTCGCCAGCGGCGGCGAGCGCCTGCAACTGCTGCGGCCGCACCTTCGAGGGCCCGCAGCCGAATCGTCCATCGCTGGGCTTGAGATCGGCGGGAATCGTCAGTTCAGCCATGCGGTCAAGAGTAGTGACCGGAACTGGGCACCTTCTGCGGGGAGGGTCGGCGTCCGTATACCCCCAATTACGCGAAACGCGCCACCCGTCGCCACCCGCTGTGTCCATACTGTTATCGGTCGGGACTGCGGTTCGAGCCCGATGTGGGGTCGCGATATGAACAACCGAAGAGTCTCGAAGCCGATAACGGTCTGGGCGGCTGCGGTGACGGTGTCTTGTCCGATGCTCACCGCCGTACCGGCCCAGGCCGACGGTGGTGACCAGGGCGGCGCGGTGCTGAGCGAGGTCAACGCCACGCGCGCGGCCAACGGATGCGGCCCTGTCGCGGCCAACCCGCAGTTGACCGAGGCCGCCGCGCGGCAGGCCAAGGACATGCTGGCCAACGGGGTGGTAGAGCACATCGGGTCCGACGGGTCCTCACCGGTCCAGCGCGTCACGGACGCCGGCTACGCGCCGTACGCCTCGATCGGCGAGGTCATCTTCTGGAGCAGTGGCATGAGCGGCGCGCCGGATGAGGCCGTGAACTGGTGGATGAACAGCCCCGGCCACCGCGCGGTCATCACCGACTGCGCACTGACCGATGCCGGATTCTCCGCGGTGACCGACGGCGACAGGATGACGGCTGCCGGGGATTTCGGAACCAAGTAGCCTTTCCCAATCCATTGTGACGTGCATCACTCCGCGCGTCGGCGGGACCGTTTGACACATCGCGCCCATGGGCATTCCTAATATGCGATACCTGCGGTACCGTTGTTGGACACGAAGGCCGCAAATGTAAACCTCACGGAGGCTTCTGATGGCTCGTACGAAGATGGTCAGACGGTGGCGTCGCAACATGGACGTCGCCGACGACACCGCATACGTCGACATGCTCACCACGCTGTCCGAGGGGTCGGTGCGGCGCAACTTCAATCCGTACACCGACATCGACTGGGACTCCCCGGAGTTCGCGGTGGTCGAGAACGACATCCGCTGGATCCTGCCCGCGACCGACCCGGTCGGCCAGCACCCCTGGTACCAAGCGCAGCCGGTAGAGCGTCAGATCGAGATCGGCATGTGGCGACAGGCCAACGTCGCGAAGGTCGGCCTGCACTTCGAGTCGATCCTGATCCGCGGCCTGATGGAGTACTCGTTCTGGACGCCCAACGGTTCACCGGAATATCGGTACTGCCTGCACGAGGCGGTCGAAGAATGCAACCACACGATGATGTTCCAGGAGATGGTGAACCGCATCGGCGCCGACGTGCCCGGAATGCCGCGGCTGCTCAAGTGGATTCAGCCGTTCATCCCGCTGGTCGCGGGTCCGCTGCCGATCCCGTTCTGGTTCGGCATCCTCGCCGGCGAAGAACCCATCGACCACACGCAGAAAAACGTGCTGCGCGAGGGCAAGACGCTGCATCCCATCATGGAACGTGTGATGGCCATCCACGTCGCCGAGGAGGCGCGGCACATCTCGTTCGCCCACGAGTATCTGCGCAAGCGGGTCCCTCATCTGCCGAGGCGCAAGCGCTTCTGGTTGTCGATCTACGTGCCGCTCACGATGCGAATCCTGTGCTCGGCCATCATCGTTCCGCCGCGGTCGTTCTGGAAGGAATTCGACATCCCGCGCTCGGTCCGCAAGGAGATCTTCTTCAAGTCGCCCGAGTCCCGACAGATGCTGCGCGACATGTTCGGCGACGTCCGGATGCTGTGCCACGACACCGGCCTGATCAATCCGATCGCCAAGCTGATGTGGCGGATCTGCCGGATCGACGGCAGGCCCAGCCGCTACCGCAGCGAACCGGCCCGCCAGCACCTGGTGTCGGTAGCCTAGGCATCCCATGCCCCATGTGATCACCCAGTCGTGCTGCAGCGACGGCTCCTGTGTCTACGCCTGCCCGGTGAACTGTATTCACCCGTCACCGGACGAACCCGGCTTCGCGACCGCCGAGATGCTCTACATCGACCCGGTCGCCTGTGTCGACTGCGGAGCGTGCGTGAGCGCGTGCCCGGTCGGCGCGATTGCACCGGACACCAGGCTCGAGGACACGCAACTGCCGTTCGTCGCACTCAACGCGGCGTTCTATCCAGACCGGCCCGAAGGCGAGAAGCTGCCACCGACGTCGAAGCTCGCGCCGGTCATCGAGGCGCCGAAAGTGTTTGCGCGCAACGTGGATCCGTTGACGGTGGCGATCGTGGGCTCCGGTCCGGCAGCGATGTACGCCGCCGATGAACTGCTGACCCAGCGCGGTGTGCGGGTGAACATGTTCGAACGGCTGCCGACGCCCTACGGGCTGGTGCGCGCCGGGGTCGCACCCGACCATCAGAGCACCAAGCGGATCACCCGCCTGTTCGACAACATCGCCGCACGCCGGGGTTTCCGGTTCTTTCTCAATGTCGAGGTCGGGTCGGATCTGGCCCACGCCGAACTGCTGGCCCACCACCACGCCGTGCTCTACGCCGTCGGCGCGCCGAACGATCGCAGGCTCGACATCGAGGGCATGGGCTTGCCGGGTACTGGCACGGCCACCGAGATTGTCGCGTGGATCAACGGTCATCCCGAATACACCGATCTCCCAGTGGACTTAGGCCACGAACGCGTGGTGATCGTCGGCAACGGCAACGTCGCCCTCGACGTGGCCAGGATCCTGACGACCGACCCAGATGCGTTGGCCCGCACCGACATTTCGGCTCACGCGCTCGCCGCGCTCCGCCAGTCGAAAGTCCGCGAAGTGGTGATCGCCGCCCGCCGCGGACCTGCCCAGTCGGCCTTCACGCTGCCCGAACTCCTCGGGCTGACGTCGACGTGCGAGGTCGTGCTCGACGCCGTCGACCACGACCTCGTGCGCGCCGACCTGGCCGCCGTGGACGATCCGCTGACGCGCAACAAGCTGGAGATCCTGAGCAGGCTCGGCGACGCGTCGGTGCCTGCGACGCGCCCGCGCATCCGGCTCGCCTACCATTTGACGCCGCATCGCATGCTCGGTGAAGACCGGGTCACCGGCATCGAGTTCACGGTCACCGACACCGAGGAGAGCCGCCGTCTCGAGGCCGGCCTCGTGCTCACCTCGATCGGCTACCGCGGCAAGCCGATTCGCGATCTGCCGTTCGACGACACCGCTGCGGTCGTGCCGAACGACGGCGGCCGTGTCATCGACCAGCAGACCGGCGAACCGGTGCGGGGCGCCTACGTCGCCGGCTGGATCAAACGCGGGCCCACCGGCTTCATCGGCACCAACAAGTCATGTGCGATGCAGACGGTGCAGCAGTTGGTCGACGACTACAACGCCGGTCGCCTCGCCGGGCCGGCGGCCAAACCCGTCGCGCTCGACAAGCTCGTGTCCAGCCGCTGCCCGGACGTCGTCGACGCGGCCGGTTGGCGCGCGATCGACGAGGCCGAGATCGCGCGCGGTGGCGAGGACCGGCCCCGCGACAAGTTCACCTCTGTCGCCGACATGCTGGCCGCGGCGGCCACCGCCCCCGCACCCTCGTTTTCCCAGCGGTTGCTCGCGGGCCTGCGCCGATGACACATTCGGCCGCGAAACGGAATTCCAGCCGAAGAATTGGAGTGAAGACCTGCTGGAATTCCGTTTCGCGCAGCGGCTAGGGCGCCTTGATGGCTTCCTGGATCTCTTCCATGCTGACCTCGCGCACCGGCTGGCCCATTGACCATTGGTGTCCGAAGGGGTCCCGCAACACGCCATAGCGGTCACCCCAGAACTGGTCGTCGAGCGGTTGCACGACGGTGGCGCCCGCGTCGATCGCCTGCTGGAATTTCTTGTCCACATCGGTGACGACGAGGTGAATCGTCACCGGCGAGCCGCCCAGCGCCGTGGGCGTCATCGACTTACCGCCGCTCATCTCGGGGAAGTCGTCGTTGAGCATCACCGACGAGCCGTTGATCGCGAGGGACGCGTGGATCAGCTTGCCGTTCGGGCCGGGCACCCGGCCCTGCTCGACGGCGTCGAACGCCTTGACGTAGAAATCGATCGCGGCGGCGGCGTCGTCGACGATCAGGTGGGGCAGCACTGCGGGCTGGACTTCGATTGCCATGGTGATCTCCTTTCGGGGGTGGTCCCCATTAACGACCACCGGTTCGACGAAAAATCATCGCGGTCACACCACCGAGAAGCCCTGGGGCAGCGCGTCGCGCCCGGTCAACGCCAGCAGCAGCGTGTCGCCGTCGCCGGTCGCCACCGCGATCCGTGCGGCCAACGCGGTGGCCTCGTTCATCACATCCTCGGTCAGGTCGACCGAAAGCCCGGTTGCCCGTGCGATGTCCAGCCCGTGCACCGCAAGCTCGAAGGTCCGCGTCGGCAGGTAGTTGTGCAGTGCGATACCGAGGCCGCCGATGACCCCGATGACCGGGTCACCGGCCGACGCCAGCTCGCCCAGCACCCGTTCGACCAACCGATCGACCGTCGCCGCCGGGTCCTCTCCAAGGTCGCGGCCCGCCTGCCTGCCGCGCTCGACGATGGCGTCGGCCCCCAGGCTTCCCGCGACGTCGCGAATCCGCGCGTAGTAGTCCTGCGGTGTCGCGACGTCCTCACGCTGCGCCGGCGTCTGCAGGTAGGTGCTCACGGTGATCAACGAGCGAGATGTGTGCCCTATCAACGAACGCAGATCCCATTCCCCGAGCCCAGGCCCGTTCCAGCGGTCGCCCGGAATTCGGTGAACCAGGCCGGCGAAGCTTCTCGCCGCCGACTCGAACGTGGTGGCCGCCCGCATCGCCGCTAGCCTCTCGCGACCTCGTTCCAGCCCTCGACGGATTCCGGGCTGCGGGGTTCGGGGCCGACGTAGATCGCCGACGGCCGGACGAGTTTGCCCAACCGCTTCTGTTCGAGGATGTGGGCGCACCAACCCGCGGTCCGGCCACAGGTGAACATCGCAGGCATCATCTTCGCGGGCACGCCTGCGAAGTCGAGAATGACCGCAGCCCAGAACTCGACGTTGGTTTCGATGGCGCGGTCGGGACGACGCTCGCGAAGTTCGGTCAGCGCGGCCTGCTCGAGCGCGGCGGCCACCTCGTAGCGCGGCGCCTCGAGTCGCTTGGCCGTGGCGCGCAGCACCCGGGCCCGCGGATCCTCCGCCCGGTACACGCGGTGGCCGAAGCCCATCAGCTTCTCCTTGCGATCCAGCACGCCGCGGACCACCGCCTGCGCGTCGCCGGTCCGCTCGGCCTCTTCGATCATCGGCAGCACCCGCGCGGGCGCGCCGCCGTGCAGTGGGCCGCTCATCGCGCCGATGGCGCCAGACAGCGCGGCGGCCACGTCGGCGCCGGTCGACGCGATGACCCTGGCGGTGAACGTGGAGGCGTTCATGCCGTGCTCGGCGGCCGACACCCAGTACGCGTCGATCGCTTCGACATGCTTGGGGTTCGGTTCACCCTGCCAGCGGGTCATGAAACGCGCTGTCACGGTGGTGCATTCGTCGATAGCGCGTTGAGGGACTGCGGGCTGGTGGATACCGCGGGCGGACTGCGCGACGTAGGACAGTGCCATCACCGAGGCCCGGGCGAGCTGGTCGCGCGCGGTCGCGTCGTCGATGTCCAGCAGCGGCGGATAGCCCCAAATCGGCGCGAGCATCGCCAGACCGGCCTGCACGTCGACGCGGACGTCGCCGCTGTGGATCGGCAGCGGGAACGGTTCGGCGGGCGGCAGCGGGTGGCCGAACCTGCCGTCGACGAGCAGTGCCCAGACATCACCGAAGGTGACCTGCTGGTTGACCAGTTCTTCGATGTCGACGCCGCGATACCGCAGCGCGCCGCCGTCCTTGTCCGGCTCGGCGATCTCGGTGGTGAAGGCCACGACGCCTTCAAGGCCAGGGACGAAGTCCTCGGGTACCGCAGTCATGGGCTGATTCTCGCACCCACCCGCCCGCCCACTGCTACCGGTCGGTAACAAGCCGCCGAACTGTTGGGGCGTAGCGTTGGCGCGGTGGCAACCCCGGAGAACCAACGACTGGCCGCCATGCGTGTGGAGTACGGCTCGGTCGAGAAGGACGGCAGTCCTGACCTGGACGCCGACTGGCTCGCCGACGGGTGGGTTGCGCTGCTGCGCAAGTGGTTAGCCGACGCCGAGAGCGCCGGGGTGGCCGAACCCAACGCGATGGTGATCGGCACGGTCGACGAGCGCGGAAGACCTGCGACCCGCTCGGTGTTGTGCAAGAGCGTGGACGACACCGGGATAACGTTCTTCACCAATTACGACTCCGCCAAGGGCGCCGAACTCGCCTCCGTGCCGTTCGCGTCGGCGACGTTTCCGTGGTTTCTCCTCGGCCGCCAGGTGCACGTCCGCGGCCCGGTGACGAAGGTGTCGGCCGAGGTGACCGAGAACTACTGGCGCCACCGCCCGCGCGGCTCCCAGTTGGGCGCCTGGGCGTCCCACCAGTCCCGCCCGATCGCGTCGCGGGCCGACCTGCTCGGCCAATTGTCCGAAGTGACAGCGCGTTTCGCCGATCTCGAGGAGGTCCCGGTGCCGCCGAACTGGGGTGGTTACCTCATCGCCCCCGAGGTCGTCGAGTTCTGGCAGGGTCGGGAGAACCGGGTACACAACAGAATTCGGGTCGAGGGAGCCCGCGTCGAGCGGCTTCAGCCCTGATGCGGCGGTTCTTCGCCGATCTCACACCGCTGAGGACCCGCGACTTCCGCCGGCTGTGGCTTGCAGGCATCCCCACCGTCATCGGGGCCAACCTGACCATCTTCGCGGTCCCCGTTCAGATCTACGCTCTCACCGAAAACTCAGCCTACGTAGGGCTTTCGGGGTTGTTCGCGCTCGTGCCGCTGGTGGTTTTCGGGCTGTGGGGCGGCGCGTGGGCCGACGCGATGGACCGGCGCGTGCTGTTGATCATCGCGTCGGTCGGGTTGGCGGTGGCATCGATTCTGCTGTGGGTACAGGCAGCGCTGTCGATCGACAATGTGTGGGTGGTGTTGTGCCTGCTGTCAGTGCAGCAGGCCTTTTTCGCGATCAACTCGCCGACGCGGTCGGCGGCCATCTCGCGCATCGTGCCGGGCGACCAACTGCCCGCGGCGACCTCGCTGAACTTCACGGTGTTTCAGTTCGGCGCCATCATCGGGCCGCTGCTGGCAGGCGTGATGTTGCGCTGGGTGGACTTGTCGACGCTCTATCTGATCGACGCGATCACGTGCGCCGTGCCCATCTGGGCGACTGTGCGGCTTGCGCCGATCCCGCCGAGCGTCGGTGCCCAGGGGTCCGCGGGCTGGGGGTTCGCCGCTGTCCTCGACGGCTTCCGCTACCTGGCAGGCAACACGGTGGTGCTGATGTCGTTCGTCGTCGACTTGATCGCGATGATCTTCGGCATGCCGCGGGCGCTCTTCCCGCAGATGGCCCACGAGAGCTTCGGCGGCCCGGTCGAGGGCGGCTCGACGATGGCGTTGCTGGCCGCCGCCATTTCGGTGGGCGCCGTCGCGGGCGGGGTGTTCTCCGGCTGGCTGCCGCGCGTCCAGCGCCAAGGACTGGCCGTCGTCGTAGCCGTCGTGGTCTGGGGCGTGGCGATGATCGGCTTCGGCGTCGCCGTGGGGTTCGCCGGCGGGCACACCGGCATCATGCTCTGGATCGCGCTGGCATTCCTCGTTGTCGGCGGGGCGGCGGACCTGGTGTCGTCGGCGTTCCGCAACACGATTCTGCTGCAGGCCGCCTCCGACGAGGTGCGCGGTCGGCTGCAAGGGGTGTTCACCGTCGTCGTGGCCGGGGGACCGCGCGTCGCCGACGCGGTGCACGGCGCGGCCGCGGCGGCCGTCGGCACCACCGTGGCCGCAGCCGGTGGCGGTGCACTCGTCGTGGTCGGCGTGGCGATCGCGGCACTTCTCGCACCGGCGTTCGTTCGATACACGGTCGCGGCCAGGGTTGCCGGCAAGATCCAACCGTCGCACTAGCAGTCTGACGGCACGTCCGTCCAGTTCACGGGGGTGTTCGGGGGCATCCCCGCGCTGGTGGCAACCTCCCCGCACCCCGCGCGGGCGCGATTGCCACAATGGGACTACCGTTTTACGGCAGAGGTCGGTTCTCTCAGCGACGAAGGGATTCCCGTGGCAGAAAATGACGAGCACGCCACCCTCCACTATCCCGGTGGCGAGCTTGAGCTGGACGTCGTCCACGCCACGGAGGGATCCGACGGGATCGCTCTGGGGTCACTGCTGGCGAAGACCGGCTACACGACCTTCGATGAAGGGTTCGTCAACACCGCCTCCACCAAGAGCGCCATCACCTACATCGACGGTGACGCGGGCATCCTCCGTTACCGCGGCTACCCGATCGAGCAGCTCGCCGAGAAGTCGACGTTCATCGAGGTCTGCTACCTGCTGATCTACGGCGAGTTGCCGACCAAGGATCTGCTCGAAAGCTTCACCCACCAGATCCAGCGGCACACGCTGCTACACGAGGACCTCAAGCGGTTCTTCGACGGCTTCCCGCGCAACGCGCACCCGATGCCGGTGGTGTCGAGCGCGGTGAACGCGCTGTCGGCCTACTACCAGGATTCGCTCGACCCGTTCGACGACGAGCAGGTCGAGCTGTCCACCATCCGGTTGCTGGCCAAGCTGCCGACCATTGCGGCGTATGCATACAAGAAGTCGGTCGGACAGCCGTTCCTGTATCCCGACAACTCGCTGACGCTGGTCGAGAACTTCCTGCGGATGACGTTCGGCTTTCCCGCCGAGCCCTACGAGGTCGACCCGGAAGTGGTGCGGGCCCTTGACCTTCTGCTCATCTTGCACGCCGACCACGAGCAGAACTGCTCGACCTCGACGGTGCGCCTGGTCGGCTCGTCGCAGGCCAACCTGTTCACCTCGATCTCGGGCGGCATCAACGCGCTGTGGGGTCCGCTGCACGGCGGCGCCAACCAGGCCGTGCTGGAGATGCTGGAGAAGATCCGGCAGGCCGACGGCGACGTGCACGACTTCGTGAAGAAGGTCAAGAACAAGGAAGACAAGGTCAAGCTGATGGGCTTCGGCCATCGGGTCTACAAGAACTACGACCCGCGGGCCCGCATCGTGAAGGAACAGGCCGACAAGATCCTCGGCAAGCTCGGCGGCGACGACGAATTGCTCGACATCGCCAAGGCTTTGGAAGAGGTCGCGCTCACCGACGACTTCTTCGTCGAGCGCAAGCTCTACCCGAACGTCGACTTCTACACCGGCGTGATCTACCGCGCGATGGGCTTCCCGACCCGGATGTTCACCGTGCTGTTCTCGGTGGGCAGGCTGCCCGGCTGGATCGCGCACTGGCGGGAGATGCACGAGGAGGGCAGCGGCAAGATCGGCCGCCCGCGCCAGATCTACACCGGCTACACCGAGCGCGACTATTCCGACTTGGAGAAGCGCTAGCCTGCGCACCGCGAGCGGCCGTGTCTGCACAGCAACACGCCGCTCGACTGTGTACAAAAGTGGTCGCTCGCGCGGCATGAGCCAATTCACTGACGCCCGGCCTTGCGCCATCAACAGTTGTAGTTTCACAATGGTTGTGTGAATGAAAGCGTCGTCCGGTCGCTTAGCGCCCGGCGCAAGGCCATCATCCTGGTGTCCTGCTGCCTGAGCCTGCTGATCGTGTCGATGGACGCGACGATCGTGAACGTCGCCATTCCGAGCATCCGCAACGAGTTCGGCGCGTCGGCCTCCCAAATTCAGTGGGTGATCGACATCTACACGCTGGTGCTGGCCTCGCTGCTGCTGCTCTCCGGCGCCACGGGTGACCGGTTCGGCCGTCGGCGCACATTCCAGATCGGCCTGACGGTCTTCGCGGCGGCGTCGCTGATGTGCAGCCTGGCGCCGAACATCGAGATGCTGATCGGCGCTCGCTTCCTGCAGGCCATCGGCGGATCGATGATGAATCCGGTGGCGATGTCGATCATCACCCAGGTGTTCCGGGGCCGGGTGGAACGCGCCCGTGCGATCGGTGTCTGGGGCGGGGTCGTCGGCATCTCGATGGCGCTCGGCCCGATCGTCGGCGGAGCGCTCATCCAGTACGTCGACTGGCGCGCGGTCTTCTGGATCAACCTCCCCATCTGCGCCGTCGCGATCCTGCTGACGGCGATCTTCGTGCCGGAGTCCAAGTCGGCGACGATGCGCGACGTCGACCCCGTCGGCCAGGGCCTGGGCATGGCGTTCCTGTTCGGCATCGTGTTCGTCCTCATCGAGGGGCCCGGCCTCGGCTGGGGCAATCCCCGCATCGTCGCGGTCGCCGTGGTCGCCGCCGTCGCATTCGTCGCCTTCCTGCGCTACGAGTCCCGACGCCACGACCCGTTCATCGATCTTCGGTTCTTCCGCAGCATCCCGTTCGCCTCGGCGACGATGATCGCGGTATGCGCATTCGCCTCGTGGGGCGCATTCCTGTTCATGATGTCGCTCTACCTGCAGGGCCAACGCGGGTTCTCGGCGCTGCACACCGGCTTGATCTACCTGCCCGTCGCTGTCGGCGCCCTGATCTTCTCGCCGCTGTCGGGCAGGCTGGTCGGCCGGTTCGGTAGCCGGCCATCCCTTTTCGTCGCGGGCACCTTGATCACGGCTGCGACGCTGATGCTGACCCGACTGACCGCGACGACCCCGGTCTGGCACCTGGTTTCGATCTTCGCCGTATTCGGCATCGGCTTCTCGATGGTGAATGCGCCGATCACGACGGCGGCGGTCAGTGGCATGCCGACCGATCGCGCGGGCGCCGCGTCGGCGGTGGCCTCCACCAGCCGCCAGGTCGGCGTCAGTCTCGGTGTCGCGCTGTGTGGTTCGGTCGCCGGCGCCGCGCTGTCGACGGCGGGGGCGGACTTCGCGGTCGCCGCGCGGCCGTTGTGGTACATCTGCGCGGCGCTGGGCGTGACGATCCTCGCGCTGGGAATGTTCTCGACGTCCCCGCGCGCGTCTCGTTCCGCGGAGCGTCTTGCGCCGCTGATCGACCCGTCGCAGTTGGAGGGCGTCCGTGTCCGATAACGGGTTGGCCGACGAGGTTTGGCGCGCAATGGCTTCGCTGGTGATCGACAACCGCGACAGCTGGAAGCGTGCGGTCGTGGAACGCACAGGGCTGCCGTTCAGCCGGATCCGCATCCTGAGACGGTTGGCTCGGCGCCCGTTGTCGGTCAAGCAGATAGCGCACGCCGCCACCATCGACGCGCCGGCCGCCACGGTCGCCGTCAATGACCTCGAGAGCCGCGGACTCGTCGTCCGCGAGACCGATCCGGCCAACCGCCGGTGCAAGGTGGTTTCGCTGACGGATGCCGGCCGCGACATGGTCGCGACGATCGACGCGACCGACGACCCGGCGCCCGACATCTTCACCGGGCTCGACGACGCCGAGCTGAAGAATCTGGGCGCCCTTCTGCACAAGATCTCGCCGAAATAGCATTCCCGGTCGTCAACTCGCGCGTTTGGCAGCCCTGGCTTCTCTTTCGGCGGCACGATTGGGTGGTGGCCCTATCGTGCGGTACATGCGGCGCCGGGTTGAGGGACAGCGCCCGCTTCTGTGACTCATGCGGCTCGCCGGTCACAACCGAGGGCAGCCGTGCCGAGTACAAGCAGGTGACCGTCCTGTTCGCCGATGTCGTGCACTCGATGGACATTGCCGCGGCCGTCGGTTCCGAACGGCTGCGCGAGATCATGGGCGAGGTGTTTCGCCGCTCGTCGGCAATCGTTCAGCGCTACGGCGGCACGGTGGACAAGTTCACCGGCGACGGCATCATGGCGGTGTTCGGCGCTCCGATCGCGCTCGAGGACCACGCCGTCCGGGCCTGCCGATCCGCCCTCGACATCCAAACCGACGTCCAGACTCTGGCCGCTGACGTCGACGGGCAAGACGGCGTCTCGCTGCAGCTGCGCATCGGCCTGAATTCGGGCGAGGTGATCACCGGCGAAATCGGCTCGGGCCCAATGACCTACACCGCTGTCGGCGAGCAGGTCGGAATGGCCCAGCGGATGGAGTCGGTGGCCCCGGCAGGCGGCGTCATGGTCAGCGACTCGACGGCGCGCCTGGTCGACACTGCCGCGCTGCTCGGTGAGACCGAGCAGGTGCACATCAAGGGTGCGCGCGACCCTGTTCCCGCACACCGGCTGATCGGAATGGCGACCGGTCGGCAACCGGCCAGGGTAGAGCCGACGTTCGTCGGGCGGGACTGGGAGATGAGCGCGCTCGACGGCGTTCTGGAGCGGTCGATTCGCGGCAGCGGCAGCATCGTCGGCGTGGTCGGGCCACCGGGAATCGGCAAGAGCCGCATCAGCCGGGAACTGACCGCGCGCGCCATGGGCGCCGGTGTCGAGGTTTTCGCGACATACTGCGAATCACACACCACCGAGGTGCCTTTCCATGCCGCGACCGGCCTGCTTCGATCGGTCACCGGCTTGGTGGGTCTGGAGGACGCGGCAGCGCGGGAAAAGGTGCGCGACCGCTTCGCGGGTGCAGCGCAAGACGATCTGCTTCTGCTGCAAGACCTGCTCGGTATCGGCGACCCAGCGGCAGCGCTGCCCCAGATCGACCCGGACGCCCGCCGGCGCCGAATTGCGGCCCTCGTCAAAGAAGTCGCGCTGCAAAGAGCCACGCCGGTGGTCTACGTCATCGAGGACGCGCACTGGATCGACGGCGTCAGCGAATCCATGCTGGCCGAATTCCTGACCGTGGTGCCCCGGACCCCATCGCTGGTCGTCATCACCTATCGGCCGGAATACCGTGGCGCACTGGCTCATGCGCCTCGATCGCAGACGATTGCGCTCGAGCCTCTCGACGAATCACAGATTCTGACATTGGGCACCGAACTACTCGGCCAGGACCGGTCGGTCGCCGATCTGGTCGCGCTCATCGCCGAGCGCGCGGCGGGCAATCCCTTCTTCGCCGAAGAGATCGTGCGGGATCTGACCGAACGGCAGGTGTTGGTCGGCGGACGCGGGTGTTACCTGTGCGCCGATCCGATCGCCGACGTTCATGTGCCGCGCACGCTGCAGGCGGTCATCGCCGCCCGCATCGACCGCCTCGACCCGGCCGCCAAGCAAACCCTGAACGCGGCGGCGGTCGTCGGGTCCCGCTTCACTTCGGACATGCTGAAGGCCCTTGGCGTCAACGCGGATGTGGATGATCTCCTCTCGGCGGAGCTCATCGACCAGACCGCCTTCAGCCCACACCCTGAATACTCTTTTCGCCATCCGTTGATTCGTGCGGTGGCCTACGAATCGCAGCTGAAGTCGGACCGCGGTCAATCCCACCGGCGGGTCGCTGCCGCACTCGACCAAACCGACCAGAACGCCGCGTTGATAGCCGGACACTACGAAGCGGCAGGCGACCTACGTGCTGCCTACGATTGGCACATGCGCGCCGCGGCATGGTCGCTCAACCGTGACAACGCTGCGGCTCAGCTCAGCTGGCAACGGGCGATTCACGTCGCCGACGCCCTGCCCGCCGATCAATCCGACCTGCTGTCGATCCGCATTGCGCCGCGATCATTGTTGTGCAGCAACGCATTCCGTCGGTTTCACGCGGACATGTCGGATCGCTTCGAGGAGCTCCGTGAGTTGTGCACCGCGGCGGGCGATAAGGCGTCGTTGGCCATCGGGATGACCGGCTTGGTGATGGAACGCATCCTTCAGGCCCGGATGGAAGAGGCTTCACAGTTGGCGTCAGAGAACATGGCCCTGATCGAATCGATCGCCGATCCGGCGTTGACGGTCGCGTTGTCCTTCGGGCCGTGCGTCGCCAAGGTCCAGGTCGGGGACATGGACGACGTGCTGCGATGGTCGCAGACCGTGGTCGACGTCGCCGAATCTGTGCCCGTAAGCGAGATCTTCATCCTCGGTTCGCCGTTGGCCATGCACCTGGCCTTCAGCGCAGTCGCCAAGTGGAGCATCGGGCACCGCGGATGGCGAGAAGACATGCAGCGAGCCATCGCGATCAGTCGCGAGTCCGACGCGGTGTCACATGCAGCGGTCGTCGCCTACTGTTACACCGCATTGTCCCGCGGGGTCCTGCTCGTCACCGACGCGATATTGGCCGAAATAGACGGGGCCATGCAGATGGCCGAGAAGTCGGCGGAGGACATCGCACTCGTCCTGATCCGAATGACGATGGGTGTCGCGTTGATAGCGAGCGACTCCGGCGATGCCAAGCGCGGATACGAGATGCTGGCCGACCTTCGTCAAACATGCATGAAAGAGCGCTACGCCTTGAACATCGTCCCGGGACTGGACGTCACTCACGCGCAGTTGATGATTGCGACCGGGGACACCGACGGCGCGATCGCGCTCGCGCGTGTCGCGAACGACGAAATGTTCAGCACCCATAACTACTCGAACTGCGATGTCAGCACCAGCCGCATTGTGGAAGCCCTTCTGGCGCGCGGCACATCGGCCGATCTCAACGAGGCTGAGGCGGCGATCGACAGGCTGGCGGAGCTATTACCTCGCCATATGTCGGCCCTTCAGGACGTTTCGGTGCTTCGACTCCGCGCGTTGCTGGCCCACGCTCGTGGCGACGAGTCCGGCTACCGGCAGTTCAGGGACCGGTACCGCGAGCTGGCCGACGACCTAGGCTACGAAGGGCACATCAAGTGGGCCGCGGAGATGGCGTAGGCCACGGTCGGGTCAGGACTCCAAGACGGCCATCGCCGCGCTGTGGCCGCCGATGCCGGACACACCGCCACCGCGACGGGATCCCGCCCCGCACAGCATGATCCGATCATGGGCGGTCGCAACGCCCCAGCGCCGCGCCGGTGTGTCGAGGGGTTCGTCGTCCTCGACGAACGGCCAGCTCAGTGCGCCATGGAAGATGTGGCCTGCCGTCATCCCCAGCGTCTGTTCCAAGTCCTGGGTGGTCTTGGCCTCGACGCAGAGCCGGCCAGATGCGTCCTCCATCAGCACATCCTGAATCGGTTCGGCCAGAACCGAATTGAGTGAACTCAGCACTGCCGACGTCAGATCCTCGCGGAGCCGGTCGGATCCCGCGCGCGATGCCAGAGTGTGTGGCGCATGCAGGCCGAACACCGTTAGCGTCTGCGCGCCGGACGCCCGGAGCTCGTCGGAGAGAATGGTCGGGTCGGTCAGCGAGTGGCAGTAGATCTCGCACGGCAGCGGGTCTGGAATCATGCCGTCGGACGCCCGCGAGTAGGCGGCGTCGAGCTGGGTGTAGTTCTCGTTGATGTGGAAGGTGCCGCCGAAAGCCTGCTCGGGGGTGACGGTTTCGTCGCGCAGCCGCGGTAGTCGCCGCAGCAGCAGGTTGACCTTCACCTGCGACCCGGGTGCGCTAGGCAGAGCCGGGTCGCCGACCAACGCAGCCAGTACGGTCGGCGTCACGCCGGCCAGGATGTGTTCGGCCTGCATGCGGTGCGCCCTGCCGTCGAGCTCGAAGCACACCTCGCCGGCCGGGTCGATCGCGTGAACGTCTGCGCGCGTGGTGATTTCGGCCCCGAAGCCGGAAGCGGCGGCGGCCAGCGCTCCGCTGACCGCGCCCATGCCGCCGATCGGGACATCCCAATCACCGGTGCCACCGCCGAGCAGGTGATACAGGAAGCAGACGTTCTGCTGCAGCGACGGGTCGTCGAGCCGGGCGAAGGTGCCGATCAACGCGTCGGTGGCCATCACACCACGCACCAGGTCGTTGCCGACCGCTTGGGTGATCGCCTGCCCGATGGGGCGGCAGATCAGCTCCTGCCAAACCTCTTCCGCGTCCGGATCGCCGCCGGCCACGACCTCGGTGAACGCGGCCCCCCTCGACCGCAGCGGCGCGGTCATCATGGGCCACATGCGGGAGGTGACGATGCGGGCCCGGCGGTAGAAATCGGCGAACGGCCCGGCATCGCGCTGTGCGCCGACGGCGGCGAACGTCGGTTCCGGTCCCACCAGCAGCCCGGTCGCACCGCCGGTCGCCGGGTCCGGCGTATACGACGAGTACCGGCGCCGAGCCAGCCGGATGCGCACCCCGAGATCGTCGATGATGCGCCGCGGCAGCAGGCTCACCAGATAGGAGTAGCGGGACAGCCGCGCGTCGACTCCCTCGAACGCGTACGCCGACACCGCCGCCCCGCCGACGTGGTCGAGCCGCTCCAGCACACGCACCCGGCGCCCGGCGCGGGCAAGGTAGGCCCCGGCGACCAAGCCGTTGTGTCCACCGCCGACGACGACGACGTCAGCCGGTGGATCGGTGATCAATTGAGGTAGCCCTCGACCTCGTCAGGAGGGCGGATCTGGGCCTCGCGCGGATCGCCGCCGGTCTCCCGCAGAGCGCGGCGCTGTCGCAGCAGGTCCCAGCACTGGTCGAGCTCGACCTCGAGCGCTCGCAATCGTGCGTGCTCTTCGTCAGCGCTGATCTCGTGCCGCTGTAACCGGTCACGGAGTTCGCGCTCTTCGTCGACGAGTTCGTGGATACGGGCCAGGGGGTTGTTGTCAGGTGCCACGGGTCCAGTGTGCCCGTTGCGCGCCAGGGGCTGAGGCGATTGGCGCGTAACCTACCCACCGTGGCGACTAAACCCGAGGTGGAATTTCCGGACGGGCCGGCACCGGCAGAACTGGTCATCGACGACGTGGTGGTCGGAGACGGCGCGGAGGCGGTGCCCGGCGGCACGGTGACGGTGCATTACGTCGGTGTCGAGTACGACACCGGCGAGGAGTTCGACAGCTCGTGGAACCGCGGCGAGTCGATCGAGTTCCCACTGCGCGGACTGATCCAGGGATGGCAGGACGGCATCCCGGGCATGAAGGTGGGCGGACGCCGACGACTCGTCATTCCGCCCGCGCAGGCATACGGGCCGGCCGGCTCGGGACACCGATTGTCGGGCAAGACTCTGATCTTCGTCATCGACCTGCTGGACGTTCGCTGACGATGGCGGGTCCTTCCCGGCTCTACCGGCGTCCACCGGGGGCGGCCTGGCTGGTGGCGCTGGTGGCAATACCGTTGCTGCTGGCGATGATTGGGTGGGCCGGCCTGAGAACACCGGACGCCGACGTCGGCCTGAGCCGGCCGAGTGTTAACCCGTCGGCGACTCTGCCTGCGCCCAGCGGCAACGCTGCTGACGCCACCGCAGCGGACACGAAATTCGCGCCGTTGTCAATCGCCCTCAGCCCGAACGGCTTCACCCTGTCCGGTGAGCTGCCGACCGTAGAGGCGAAGAAGGGCTTGGTCGACAGCCTGCGACTGGCGTTCGGTCCCGGCCTTGCCGTCACCGACAACGTGAACGTCAAGTCCGGCGTCAACGCCCCGGACTTCGCAGCCCTCGGGTCGATTCTGGGGGCGGGCGTGGGCATCTCCGACTTCGGGTTCGCCCTCAACGGCGGCACTGTCACGCTCACCGGCGCCGCGCCCACCGGGCAGGCCCGAAGCGAGGTCGAGTCCGCGGTGAAGGCGGTCTGGCCAAAGATGGCCGTCGTCAACAACATTGCGGTGAAATAGTGAACCGTCGACTCGACATCGCGGTCAGCTGAGGAGATCGGACATGGGCTTCGTCATCCAATGGGTGTGCTGCTTGGCTGCTTTCGTGGTGGGCTCACTGGTGGCCTGGCTGATCGCTGTCGTCGCGGTCAAGCCGACATCCGAAGCAGAAGCGCTCGGGGGTCTTGCCGGTACCGACGATCCGGCGACACCGTGATGCACGATGTCAACCAGTGGTCGGTGGCCGCGGCGTTTCTCCTCGGCGTGGTGCTGACGCTGCCCTTGATGATCGGCAGGGCCACAAAAGAGGATCAGCGCGAGGATTCTTAACGGGGCCCGGGCAGCCGCAGCAGCAGTCGCGCGCCACCGAGCGGGCTGGCCTGCAATGATGCTGTGCCGCCGTGTAATTCGGCCTGCTGGGCCACCAAGGCCAGGCCGAGGCCCGAGCCCGAGACCGAAGCGGTCGATCCGCGGGAGAAGCGCTCGAACACGACGTCGCGTTCTTCTTCCGGGATGCCGACGCCGTCGTCGTCGATCGCGATCTCGACACCGGCCCGCGAACTGACCGCCGACAGCTGCACGCGGGTCGCGCCGCCGTGCTTGACCGCGTTGGCGATCGCGTTGTCCACCGCCAGCCGCAGCCCGGCGGGCAACCCGACGATGATCACCGTCGGCGCCGGCACCAGTGACACATCCAGCTCGGGGTAGATCCGCATGGCGTCGTGCGCGGAACGGTCCAGCAGTTCGGTGATGTCGACCGGCACGTGGTCATCCGAGGTCGACAGCTCGCCCTGCGCGAGCCGCTCCAGCGCACCGAGTGTTTCCTCTACGCGCGACTGCGTCCGGATTACGTCGTTGATGACTTCTTTGCGTTGCTCGTCGGGCATGTCGAGGGTGGCCAGCACCTCGAGGTTGGTGCGCATCGCGGTCAGCGGCGTGCGCAACTCGTGCGCCGACACCGCCGAGAAGTCGCGAGCGGACGCCAGCGCCGCCTTGGTCCGGTCCTGCTCGTTCCAGATGCGTTGCAGCATGCCCTTGACCGCCTCGGCGATCTCGACAGCTTCGCTGGCGCCGCGCACCTCCACGTCGGGAGCCTCGTCGCCCGCGTCGATCTGGCGGGTCTGCTGCGCCAGCCGCTTGAGCGGCCGGACAGCGAAGGCCGCGAGCAGCCACCCGGCGAACGTCGCCGCGCCGATCGCGAACGAACAGATGATCAGCACCCGGCGATGCAGGTTGTTGGTGTCGGCGATGGTGGCGTCATACGTCGCCCCGACGGCCACCGACATCGGCTCGGGCACCCGGATCTCGACGGTGCGCACCCGGTAGCGGACCCCGTTGACATAGGTGTCCTCATACCCGGCGGGCAACTGCGGGAGAACAACGTTGGCGTTCGAGGTCACCTGGCCGTTCTTGCGCACGGTGATGACGGCGTCCTGGTCGTTGGGTGACTTGGGGATCTGGTCGAGACCGCGCGGCAGGAACGGGATGGCGAAACCGGCGGCTTCGTCGAGCCTCCGGTCGAGGCGCTCCTGGCGGTCGTTGGTGATGCCGATCCACACGACCGTCCCGACGATGCCGACCACGATCGCGGCTGCGATGGCTGTCGCGAACGCCACGCGGGTGCGCAGCGACGGCGTGCGGCTCAGGAAACGCGACAGCGAGGCCATCGACTACTGCTGCCTGAGCACGAACCCCACCCCGCGGACGGTGTGCAGCAGTCGCGGCGCCCCGCCCGCCTCCAGCTTGCGGCGGAGGTAGCCGATGAACACGTCGACCACATTGGTGTCGGCGGCGAAGTCGTAGCCCCACACCAACTCCAGCAACTGGGCCCGCGACAGCACGGCGGTCTTGTGCTCGGCCAACACGGCCAGCAGGTCGAACTCGCGCTTGGTGAGGTCGACGTCGGCGCCGTTGACTCGGGCGCGGCGGCCGGGAATGTCGACTTCGAGCGGGCCCACGGAGATCGTCTCCGACGAGAACGTGGCCGTTGCGCCCCTGCGGCGCAGCAGCGCCTTCACCCGCGCCACCAGTTCGGCCAGCACGAACGGCTTGACCAGGTAGTCGTCGGCTCCTGCCTCCAGGCCGGCGACCCGGTCGTCGACGGAGCTTCGCGCCGACAGCACACAGACCGGGACGTCGTTGTCCATCGCGCGCAGCGCCGTGACGACGCTGACGCCGTCGAGCACCGGCATGTTGATGTCGAGCACGATCGCGTCCGGCCTGTTCTCGGTCGCGCTGCGCAATGCCTCGGCGCCGTCCTTGGCCGTCGCGACGTCGAATCCGGACAGCCGCAGGCCACGCTCCAGGGACGCGAGCACGTCGTCGTCGTCGTCGACGACGAGTACCCGGGGCGAAACCGTAGCACTGTCCATGCACGACATCTTGCCTGATCCAGCACGGCGAATGGGGCAGGCGCGGGAAGCCGGCGCTATCACCTTTGCTGCGGTCCCATCACCCCGATGTCACGGCGCCCGAAACGTTCGCCCTCCAGCAAAGGTTGCCGAGGCCGAGGCGGATCTCACGGGTGGGTAACCCGGTTTAGGGTGGTGACCCCTCGGGAAGTCGTTGACCTCATCCATTGTTGAGGTTTTACGGTGAATATTCATGAGCTTTGAATCGGTAGCGCGACAGTCCCTGTACCGGCAGGCGCACGCCAGGGGCGGCGATCTGCGGTCTCTGCTCGACCGCAGGCTGTTGAGCCGGATCTGGCGCTTCGCTGCCCGCCATCACCGCAGGCTGGGTGTGTTCGTCGGGGTCAGCGTCGTCAGTGCGCTGCTCGGGCTGGCCACCCCGCTGCTGGCGGGCAAGGTCGTCGACGAGATCGGCAGGGGCGCGCTGGGGCCGGTGGTGGCGCTGGCCGCGGTGATCGCGGCGGTCGCCGTTGCCGAGGCAGGCGTCTCGCTGGTGTCGCGGTGGCTGTCGTCGACGATCGGTGAGGGGCTGATCCTCGACCTGCGCACCGCGGTCTTCGACCACGTGCAGCGCATGCCGGTCGCATTCTTCACCCGCACCCGGACCGGCGCCCTCGTCAGCAGGATCGGCAACGACGTGAACGGCGCGCAACGGGCCTTCTCCGACACCTTCTCCGGCGTCATCACCAACATCGTCACCCTGACCCTGACGCTCGTGGTGATGCTACGGATCTCGTGGCAGGTGACCGTGCTGTCGCTGGTGCTGATGCCGCTGTTCCTGTTCCCGGCGCGCTGGATCGGGCGAACGATGGCACGGCTGTCGCGCGAAGCCGCCGTCCACAACGCCACGATGAACACCCAGATGACCGAACGCTTCTCGGCGCCGGGTGCGACACTGGTCAAACTCTTCGGCAGCCCGGCGACCGAATCCCGGGAGTTCGAGATCCGGGCCGACCGGGTGCGCGACATCGGGGTGCGCACCGCGATGCTGCAGTCGGTCTTCATGAACTCGCTGACGCTGATGTCGGCGCTCGCGCTGGCGCTGGTGTACGGACTCGGCGGCGTGCTGGCCATCGGCGGGCATCTGCAGACGGGCTCGATCGTCGCGTTGGCCCTGCTGCTGACCAGGCTGTACTCGCCGTTGACCGCGCTCGCCAACGCCCACGTCGAGATCGCCAGTGCACTGGTCAGTTTCGAGCGCGTCTTCGAGGTGCTCGACCTGGTTCCGCTGATCCAGGAGAAGCCCGATGCCGTCGCGGTGCCGGACGGGCCGGTGACGGTGGAGTTCGACGACGTCCGGTTCTCCTACCCGTCGGCCGACAAGGTGTCGCTGGCCTCACTCGAAGAGGTCGCGGCACTCAGCGAGACCGATGTGTGTGCGGGAGATGAAGTGCTGCACGGTATTTCGTTCACCGCGGCGCCGGGTGAGATGGTGGCGTTGGTCGGCTCGTCGGGCGCGGGCAAGTCGACGATCGCGTCGCTGCTTGCGCGTCTGTACGACGTCGATTCCGGAGCGGTGCGGCTCAACGGCGCCGACGTGCGCGACGTCACGTTCGCGTCGCTGAAGGAGACGGTCGGCATGGTGACCCAGGACGGGCACCTCTTCCACGAGTCGATTGCGTCGAACCTGCGACTGGCTGCGCCCGATGCGACCGATGAGCAGCTGTGGCAGGCGCTGCAACGCGCCCGGCTGGCCGACGTCGTCGGCGAGATGCCCGATGGCCTCGACACCCTGGTGGGGGAGCGCGGCTACCGACTCTCCGGCGGACAGCGTCAGCGGTTGACGATCGCACGCCTGCTGCTGGGCCGCTCTCGCGTCGTGGTGCTCGACGAGGCGACGGCTTCGCTGGACTCGGCCTCGGAGGCCGCCGTCCAGCAGGCGCTCGGTGAGGCGCTGGCCGGCCGGACCTCCCTCGTGATCGCCCACCGCCTCTCCACGGTGCGGGCGGCCGACACGATCCTCGTCGTCGAGGACGGTCGCATCGTCGAACGCGGCACCCACGAGCAGCTGCTGGCGCAGGGCGGACGCTATGCCGAGCTGTACGAGACCCAGTTCGGCAAGCAAGCAGCGGCCGAAGATGTCGTAGCGGCGTGAGACTCTGGACGTTATCGACTTGCCGCCCGGCGGATAATTGGAAACACCTTGACTGAACCAAAAGTGGATACGTTGCGGGCCGCGCCGGCCGTCGGGCCGCCGCCGGTCCGAACGCGCATGGGCTCCGATCTGTGGCGGCTGCTGCCGTACCTGATGCCCTATCGCGCCCGGTGGATCGCGATGATCTCCGTCGCGCTGCTGAGCCTCGTTGCCACCGTGGCGATTCCGCTGATGACGAAGGCGGTCATCGACGGCCCGGTGCGCCACCAGGACCAGCACGGGCTGTGGGTGCTCGGCACCGCGGCGATGGGCGTCGGCATCGCCGAGGCGGTGCTGTGGTTCATCCGGCGCTGGCTGGTCGCCCGCGGGACGATGGGCGTGGAGGCCGACATCCGCAAGGACCTCTACGCACGCCTGCAGATCCTGCCGATGTCGTTTCACGGCCGGTGGCAGTCGGGCCAGTTGCTGTCGCGAATCATGAACGACCTGAGCACGATTCGCCGGTTCATGTCGTTCGGCATGGTGTTCCTGTTGCTGAACGTCATCCAGATCACCGTCGTGACGGCCATCCTGCTCGCCATGTACTGGCCGCTCGGTGTCGTCGTGCTGGTCTCGATCGTGCCGATCGCGGCGACCGTGCTGCATTTCCAGCGCGAGTACACCCGGCTGTCGAGGCAGGCGCAGGACCAGTCCGGTCACGTGGCGACCCACGTCGAGGAGTCCGCGCTCGGCCTGCGGGTGGTCAAGTCCTTCGGTCGCGAGGACTACGTGTACGACCGGTTCGACGAGCAGCTCACCAACCTCTACGACACCCAGGTCCGCAGGGTGACGGTGTCGGCCCGGTTCTGGACGCTGCTGGAGATCATCCCGAACCTCACGCTGATCGTCGTGCTGGGCTTCGGGGCGTATGCCGCGGGCCACGGTTACGTGACGATGGGGACGCTCGTCGCGTTCATCACGATGATGCTGTCGCTGGTGTGGCCTATCGCGTCGCTCGGCTTTCTGTTGTCGATGACGCAGGAGTCGTTCACCGCCGCGAATCGCATCGCCGAGATCTTCGACGCCCCGCGGGAGGTCACCGACGGGCCGCAGAACCAGGAGCCGCGGGGCGGGCGACTCGAGCTCGTCGACGTCGGCTTCCGATTCCCCGACAGCGCCGACTGGGCGCTGCGGCACGTCAACGTCACCGTCGAGCCCGGTGAAACGCTGGCCCTCGTCGGCTCCACCGGGTCGGGTAAGTCGGTGCTGACCGCGCTGCTCTCGCGCCTCTACGACGTCACCGAAGGCGAGATCCGCATCGACGGCCACGACATTCGCGAGCTGTCGCTGCGCGCTCTTCGCCAGGCGGTGGCGACGGCGTTCGAGGACCCGACGCTGTTCTCGATGTCGGTAGCCGAGAACCTCCGGCTGGGCAGCCCGGATGCCACCGACGCCCAGCTGGCCGAGGCCGTCGAGGTGGCCGCCGCGCAGTTCGTCTACGACCTCCCGTTCGGCCTGGACACCCGGATCGGCGAGCAGGGCATGAGCCTGTCCGGCGGTCAGCGCCAACGGCTTTCGCTGGCTCGGGCAATACTCGCCGCCCCGAAGATCCTGGTCCTCGACGACACCCTGTCGGCACTCGACGTGCACACCGAAGCCGTGGTCGAGGAGGCGCTGCGCCGGGTTCTGCACGCGGTCACCGGCATCGTCGTCGCCCACCGCGCATCGACCGTTCTGCTCGCCGACAAGGTGGCACTGCTCGAGGACGGCACCATCACCCACGTCGGCACCCATTCCGAATTGCTGGCGACGGTGCCGCAATACCGCTTCCTGCTGGCCGCCGACGACGAACTCGACGACGCCGAGCGCAGCTGCGCCTGGCAGGAGGACGAGAACCGCAACCGGCTGCTGCAGGACCGTGAGGAGCAGGAGGCCCTGAACAAGTCACGGGAGGCCTTCGACAGGGATCACCGGCGCTACGCGACGTCGGAGTCGGACGGCCGATGACCGCGACCGACGCCCCCGCCGTCGAGGTCCCCGACGACCCCGACCAGCCGCCCACCGATCGGTGGCGCGGACGGTTCGACGACCACCGCGACGACGACCTGCCGATCGACGAATCGCTGCCGCGCAGGCGCGAAGCCCGCGCGCTGCTGGGTTCGCTACTGCGGCCCTACCGGTGGACCGTGTCCTTCCTCGCAATCGTCGTGGTGGTGGAAAACGTGGCGCGGCTGTCGGTTCCGCTGCTCGTGCAGCGCGGCATCGACCACGGGATTCCGCCGATCATCGACGGCGGAACCGCCCGCACGCTGATGACCGTGGTGGCCGCGCTGTGCGTGGTGGTGGTGGTGCAGGCCGTCAGCCGGATGTTCTTCCTCAAGCGGTCGGGGCGCATCGGTCAGAAAGTCCTCCTGGAGTTGCGGCGCAGGGTGTTCCGGCACTTCCAGCGACTGGACATCGCGTTCCATGACCGCTACACGTCCGGGCGGGTGGTGAGTCGGTCGACCAACGACGTCGAAGCCATTCAGGACATGCTCGAGACCGGGTTCGACAGCTTGATCACCGCGGTGCTCACGTTGGTCGGGACATCGATCCTTCTGGTCGCGCTCGACGTGCGACTTGGCCTGATGTGCCTGACGGCGTTCCCGATCCTGGTGGTGCTGGTCTGGTGGTTCCGCAACGAGTCCGCCAAGACCTACCGCCGGGTCCGCGAAAGCGCCGCGCTGGTGATCGTGCAGTTCGTCGAGACGATGACCGGTATCAAAGCCGTGCAGGCCTACCGTCGCGAGCCGCGCAACCAGGAGATCTTCGAAGACATCGCCGATCGCTACCGCGCCGACAACGAGCGCACGTTCACGCTGCTGGCGGTCTTCATGCCGGGTGTGAAGCTAGTCGGCAACGTCACCACCGGCGTGGTGTTGCTCTACGGCGGCTACCGGGTGCTGCACGGCCAGATGACGATCGGCACGCTCGCGGCCTTCCTTCTCTATTTGCGGATGTTCTTCGAGCCGATGCAGGAGATCTCGCAGTTCTTCAACACGTTCCAGTCGGCGTCCTCAGCGCTGGAGAAGTTGGCGGGGGTGCTCGCCGAGCGTCCCGGCATCAAGGACCCGGAGCATCCGGTGAACCTGACATCGGTCCGTGGCGACGTCGCCTTCCGCGATGTGCACTTCTCGTATGTGCCCGGCCGCGAGGTGTTGCCGGACCTGAAACTGGCCGTGCCCGCCGGACAGACCGTCGCGCTGGTCGGCACCACAGGGGCGGGCAAGACGACCATCGCCAAACTCATCGCGCGCTTCTATGACCCGAGGTCGGGGTCGGTGACCCTGGACGGCGTCGACCTGCGCGACGTCTCGCAGAGCCAGTTGCGCAGACACGTCGTGATGGTCACCCAGGAGAACTTCATGTTCGACGGCACCGTCGCCGACAACATCCGGTTCGGCCGCCCCGACGCGACGGACGACGAGGTGCGCGCGGCCGCCGCGGCCGTGGGCGCGGACCGGTTCATCGACATGCTGCCCGACGGCTACGACACCGACGTCGCCAAGCGCGGCGGCAGGCTCTCGGCGGGCCAGCGCCAGCTCGTCGCGTTCGCGCGGGCGTTCCTGGCGGATCCGGCTGTGCTGATCCTCGACGAGGCGACGTCCTCGCTCGACATCCCGAGCGAGCGGATGGTGCAGCGGGCGCTGGAGACGGTGTTGGCCGACCGCACCGCGCTGGTCATCGCCCATCGGCTGTCGACGGTCGAGGTCGCCGACCGGGTGCTGGTTCTCGAGCACGGCCGCATCGTCGAGGACGGCCCGCCCGACGAGTTGATCCACCGCAGCGACGGCCGGTATGCGGCCCTGCACCGGGCCTGGATCGAATCGCTGGCCTAGGGTCGTCAATCAGACTGCAATGGCGGCGAAGAAGTGCGAGTAGGCCCTGCCATCAGCGCAGTCTTAACGCGCGCGCACGTTTCACACGCTCGACAACCTCTCGCGGGCGGTTGCCTGCCACCACCCGAACGACAATCCATCCAAGCGACTGGATGTACTCGAGACGGACAATGTCTCTGCGATAGCTGGGAGTGTCTCTGCGGTGGTGCTCGCCGTCATACTCCACCGCCACCATGATTTCCTCCCAACCCATGTCGAGGTAGTAACGCGGGCGTCCGTTCGGACCCGGTACCGGAATCTGCGTTGAGGGTCGGGGAAAACCGTTGTCCACCAAAAGCAATCGCAACCGGCTCTCCTGCGGAGACTCTGCGCCGGCATCGACCAAGTCCAGAACATCATCGAGACGCCGTATTTCTCTGACTCGGGGATGTCGTCGCGCAAGTTCTCGCACGTCCTCATTCTTGAAGTGGGTCGCCACCGCCAGCGCATCCAGGTGAGCGACCGCTTGGCAGACGCGGCCGTTACGGGCCAAGTCGAACGCCGTCCGCTCGACGGTCGTCAACTTCATAGCTCCGCGGTTGATCACTTCGTCAGCGGTCAAGGTGATGTTGCGGGTGATCACACCGGCGGGTGCCCGATGATTGGCCGACGCCAGCTCGATCGGCACGCCGGTGTCGACCCACTTCGCTCCATGAAGCGCAGACGCCGCCAAGCCGCAGACGATACCGCGCCGGTGTGACCACAACCAGGCGGCTGCGATGCGGTCCTCCAACGTCAGCTCAACTCGCTTCGGCGCGTAGACGTCGGGGTGCAAACGGCGATAAGCGGCGCGCAGCTCGTGCCGTGTCAGCTGCCCGGAGTTCAGTGCCTCGCTGCCGAGCACAACCGTCACTGTCGCAGCGTGTCACTTTATTGGTGCACGCCGCGAAATCCATCCACAGGCCTGTTGATACTGCAATGGCGGCGAGGAAGTGCGAGTAAGGGCCGCCGTCAGCGCACTCTCAACGCAATCGCTGGCCTAACTCTGGTCGAGCAGCTTCTCGAGCTTGTCGTTGGTGGCGCGCAGTTGCGAGCGCAGCATTCCGATGATCTTCTCCCGCGCCCGCGGACTGACCGTCGTCGTCGGATGGCTGAGGATGTTGAGCCGGGCGGAGTCGAGCCACGCCATCATGTCGGGCTCGTCGAACCATCGCAGCTGATTGTCGTTGTAGGTCAACATCATTCGCAGCCAATCCAGCGGGACCTCTGGGTTGGGGATGGGCCGGCAGAGCGAGTTCTTGCTCGCGTCGTCGCTGTGGGCCGCCTCCACGTGGGCGATCAGCGCCGCGCTGAACACCGGCTGGCAGGTGCGCACCGTCTGCAGGGTGATGCGGTCGCCGTCGAACACCGGGGTGATTTCGCCGCGGCCCAATCCCACTGCAGTGCAATCGATGTAGAGCGCTGACCCGGCGATCGGCAGCACGCCCCCGTCGAGCACCACGCGGTCCGGCTCGATGGCCGTGACGTGTCCCATCCTGACCACGTCGTCGATTCGTCGCAGCTGCTCGAGTTCGGCATGCGACACGATTGCGCAGCGGTACATCTGCGGTTCGATCGCCTCGTCGACGCGCAACAGGGAACCGGCGGCCGCCAGCCGTGCGAAGAGGTCGTCGACCTGTTGGACCGACTTCAGCTGGGTGGACACGTCGGCCAGCACCTTCCTGGCGAACTGCGGCCCGGGCTGGATGTTGGCCCGGTTGAGCAGCCAGGAGTCGCGAGGCTTGATCCAGGTCAGCCGATTCGGCGCAATGCCGTTGCGCAGCAGCCACAGACACGTGTCCATGGCCGTCTTGCCAGCGCCGACGATCACGTACCTGTCGCGGGTGCCGTAGCGGCGCAGGTCGTTGGGCGGTATGCAGTCGACCTCGGGTGCGACGGCATAAGGCGGGGGACGCATCGACGGCACTGTGATGCCGACGAACGTCGTGTCGACGATGCGACGGCGCGCGGTGACGTCGAGCTCGTCGCCGCCGAGCGTGCGGATCCGGCCGTCGCCGAGGTACTCGGTCATCGGGAAGTACGTGACTTGTCCCGAGGGCAACAGCTGTTGCTGCATGACCGCGTCGAAGTACGCGCACACCTCGGCGCCGCCCGCCAACTCGTAGTAGCCCTCGTTCAACCCGGCACCGTCGATGTGGTCGGAGCCCAGCGGCTGCGAGTTCACCCCGTAGTACGCCGAGGGCTGGTGCAGTCAAACGAACGGATAGGCGGTGGTCCAGTGGCCGCCGGGCAGGTGGTTCCGGTCGACGACCACAACGCTTGCCGACGTTTCACCGACCAGGGTGTCGACGAACGCCATCGCCGTCGCCCCGGCCCCGATGACCAGGTAGTCGGCCTCGATCGTCCCCACAGTGGTTGCCTCCCGCGGGGCGATGCTATCGGTCCGTCGCAGCGTGTCAGCGATAGACGAGTCCACTGAGTCGCCAGGCCAGCGCACGCCTGGCCGCGGGCACCCGACCGATGACGCTGAACGCGGCGTTGCGCAGCGGGCGGGCGGCGGGGGGCAGCGTCGCAAGCCGGGTCATCCGGTCCGTCAGGGTCACCACGCCACGTGCGATCGGGCGTCGCTTCGCGCTGTAGTCGTCGAGCAACGACTCCGGGCCGCCCGTCAGCACACCGGCCAGTGCGTCGCCGAGGGCGACGGCATCCTGGATGCCCAGGTTCATGCCCTGTCCGCCCGCGGGGCTGTGGACGTGCGCCGCGTCGCCGGCCAGCAGCAGCCGTCCGGCCCGATAAGTGTCGGCGACGCGGTGGTGGATGCGGAAGCGTGAGCCCCAGACGACCTCGGTGACGAGCATGCGACCCTTGCCGGATCCACGGTCGTCCAGCAGCTGCTGCACGAAAGGCGCAGAAGGGCTTTCGGGTGCCTCGGCGACCGGCGCGACGATGCGGTAGACGCCGCCGGGCAGTGGTGCGACGACGGTCAGGCCCGCGGTGGCCCAGTAGAGAATCACCTCGTCGGTCGGCACGTCACCGGTGAGGCGGACGTCGGCGAGCGCGAACGACTCGTCGTAGGCGTTCCCTTCGAACCCGATTCCGGCCTGCTCGCGCACGATGCTGTGCATGCCGTCGGCGCCCACGGCGTAGCGCGCGCGGAGCACGCCGCCGTCCTCGAACGTCGCGGTGACGCCGTCGGCGTCCTGGCGCAGCGTCGTCAGGACCCTGGGGCGCACCACCGAGCCGCCCAGCTCGGTCAGGCGCTCCAGCAGCAGCCGTTCGGTGGTCGACTGCGGGACCATCAGCGAGTAGGGATAGGCGGTCGGCAGCGGGCCGAAGTCGATCGGGATCAGCGTGCGCGCGCCGTCGCGGATGCTGAACAGCGGCGCCTCGACGCCCTCCTTCACCAGTCGGCGGGCCACGTCGAGGCCTTCGAGCACTTCGAGGCTGCGGGCGTTCACCACCGCGGCGCGTGACGTGTTGGCCCCCGCGGGCTGCCGGTCCACGACGGTCGTCGCGATGCCGCGTTGCACCAACGACGCGGCCAGGGTGAGCCCGGTCGGGCCCGCCCCCACAACCAGGACATCGGTGTCATATCTGCTGCTCATGGTGTTCTCCTAGGCTTTGCCAACACTTGTTGGCATAACTATGCGCCGACCGCCGAATGTTGTCAACAGTTGTTGGCCTACAATCGTTGGCATGCGCAGAACCTCGACGGAAACCAAGGCCGTGATCCTCGCCGCCGCCAAGGAGCGATTCGCCCGCTCCGGTTTCGAACGCGCCACCATCCGGGCCATCGCGGCCGACGCCGACATCGACCCGTCGATGGTGATGCGGTACTTCGGCAGCAAGGACCAGTTGTTCGCCGCGGCCGCGGACTTCGACCTGCAGATTCCCGACTTCTCCGGAGTCGACGGCGATCACGTCGGGGCGCATCTGGTCGACTACTTCATGACCCGCTGGGAACGCGACGAAGCACTCGTCGTGCTCTTGAGGTCGAGCACGTCCAACGCCGAGGCGGCCGCCCGGATGCGGGAGATCTTCGCCGGCCAGCTGCTGCCTACGGTCTCGGGCTTCAATCCGGCCGAGGCCGCGCGCCGGGCCGGCCTGATCGCAACGCAGATGCTCGGCCTCGCGCTGTGCCGCTACGTCCTGGTGCTGCCGCCCATCGTGGAGATGTCGCACGACGAGGTGGTGTCCTGGCTCGGGCCGACCGTCCAGCGCTACCTGGCGGCATAAATCGGCGCGTAGCGGGCATAGCTAGCCCATGACTGACGACCCCGGCGCCGCTCCGCAGGAAAACCCGCAGAAGGACCGGTCGAACTGGGTGACCGGAGACGAGCCGATGACCGGACCGCAGCGCAGCTACCTCAGCACGCTCGCGCAGGAGGCCGGCGAAGAAGTCCCCGACAACCTGACCAAGGCGCAAGCCTCCGAACTGATCGACCGGCTCCAGAAGCAGACGGGACGGGGAAACTGATGACGATCTCTGCGGACGACGTGAAGCAACTGGTGCAGGACGAGGACGCCGACGCAGTGCTGGTACTCATCGAGGGCCGCGCCGAGGTGATTTCGCAACGGGAGACCTATTCGCCGCGCTACCGGGGCGCGCTGGAGATCATCTCCCGCGCGGACCTGGTGGAACGAATCGGCGCCGAGGAGCTGTCCGACCACGAGCTCGCCGAGCAAGCCGCGATCCTCGACACCACCGTGGCCGAGCTCGGCGGCTAGTTCCGCGGCAACCCGATGCGGCGGTAGCGGGTGAGCCGTGCCTGCAGCCGCTGCTCGTCGGGCACGGCGCGCAGCCGGTGCAGTTCGCCGGCGATGGTGGCCGACAGCCGCCCGGTGAACTCCACCGGTTCGTCGGCGGCGTCGGGATGCTCGGGCACGACGACGTCGACGATGCCGTCGCGCAGCAGATCGATCGACCGGATGCCCTGTGCCTCAGCGAGTTCCGGCGCATGGTCGACATCGCGGTAGACGATCGCGCTGGCGCCCTCCGGCGGCAGCGGCGCCAGCCAACCGTGCAGCGCCGCCAGCACGCGGTCTGCCGGCACCATCGCCAGGGCGGGTCCGCCGCTGCCCTGGCCGAGCAACACCGACACCGTCGGCGTGTCCAGGGTGACCAGCTCGGCGAGGCACCGCGCGATCTCGGCTGCCAAACCGCCCTGCTCGGCCTCGGCCGACAGCGCGGGCCCGGCGGTGTCGATCAACAACACCAGTGGCAGCTTCAGCCCCTCGGCGAGCGCCATGCCACGGCGTGCTTCCCGCAGCGCGACCGGACCGACGAGGCCTTCTTCTCCTCCTCGCGTGCGGGTCCCGCCGACGACGCGTTGCTGACCGAGCACCACCGCGGGTTGCCCGCCAAAGCGCGCCAGTGCGAGCAGCGTCGTGGCGGCCTCGCCGAAGCCGGTGCCCGACAGCAGTGCCCACTCCGTCGCGCCGTGGCGCAGCAAATGGGCGACGCCCGGGCGGTCCGGCCGCCGCGAGGCGACCACCGACTCCCATGCCGGCACGTCGGGCAACGGCTCGGTCGGTGGCTCCGGCGGCGGCGGTCCTGGCGGGTCGGCGACGACCGTCAGCGCGCGGTCCAGGACTGCGCGCAGCCGCTCGGGCGGGATGACCGCGTCGATGACGCCGTGGCGTTGCAGGTTCTCCGCGGTCTGAATGCCCGACGGGAACGGCTCGCCGTAGAGGTGCTCGTAGACGCGCGGGCCGAGAAACCCGATCAGCGCCCCCGGCTCGGCGACCGTGATGTGGCCCAGCGAGCCCCAGGACGCGAACACCCCTCCCGTGGTCGGATGGCGCAGGTAGACCAGATAGGGCAGGTGCGAGCGCTTGTGCAGCTCGACGGCCGCGGCGATCTTCACCATCTGCAGGAACGCGACCGTGCCCTCCTGCATACGGGTGCCGCCCGAGCTCGGCGAGGCCAGCAGCGGCAACCGTTCGACGGTCGCCCGCTGCACGGCCGCGGTGATCCGCTCGGCCGCGGCGACGCCGATGGAGCCGGCCAGGAAGTCGAACTCGCACGCCACCACCGCGACCCGGCGCCCGAACACGCGGCCCTCGCCGGTGATGACCGACTCGTCGAGGCCGGTCGCGGCTTCGGCCCGGGCCAGCTCGCGGCGGTACTCGGCGCTGCGGGCGACGGGCACGGGCGGCGCGTCCCAGCTGACGAAGGAGCCGTCGTCCAGCACGGCATCCCGCAGCTGGAGGGCACCGGTCCGGCTCACAGCACGAGGCTAATAGGCTGGAGCAATGATCGGTGTGACACGTGACGGCCACGTGATGACCCTGGAGATGCAGCGCGTCGAGCGCCGCAACGCCCTGAACTCCAAGCTCGTCGACGGACTACGCGAAGCGGTCGAGAAGGCCGCCGCCGAGGACGTCCGGGCGATCGTGCTGACCGGCCAGGGCCACGTATTCAGCTCCGGCGCCGACCTGACCGACGCCGCGGGCGTCGCCGAGGAGCTGCCCGACAAGGCGAAGGCCTTGAACATCGCGATAGACCAGGCACCGATGCCGGTTATCGGCGCGATCAACGGTCCGGCGATCGGCGCGGGGGTGATCCTGTCGATGATCTGCGACCTCCGCGTGGTCGCACCTGAGGCATACTTCCAGTTTCCCGTGGCGAAATACGGTCTGGCGCTCGACAATTGGAGTATCCGCCGACTGACCTCACTGGTCGGTGCGGGCCGCGCCAGGGGCATGCTGCTGGCCGCCGAGCGGCTCACCGCAGACGCCGCGCTGCACACCGGCATGGCCAACCGGATCGGCACGCTGGCCGACGCGCAGGCCTGGGCCGCCGAAATCGCGGGATTCGCGCCGCTGGCGCTGCAGCATGCCAAGCGGGTGCTCAACGACGACGGCGCCTACGAGGATCCGTGGCCCGAACACCAGCAGCTGTTTGACCGGGCATGGACCAGCCAGGACGTCATCGAGGCGCAGGTCGCGCGCATCGAGAAGCGGCCGCCGAAGTTCCAGGGGGCCTGACCACAGATGCTGGGCGCCGCACTGCGATTCGCTGCCGGCACGGCCACCGTCGCGGCCAGCGGCTGGGTGCTGCGTGCGCTGCAGGGCTCGCCGGCCGCCGTCGGCGCACGTCCCGACGAGATCTGGCCCGTCGCGCGCAGGTCGCCGAACTACCGGGACGGCGTCTTCGTCAACATCGACCCGGCGTCGACGATCAACCTCGACCGCGAGCAGCAGCGTCTGTTGCTGCGTGAGCTGTTCGGCTCCCGCGACGCCACCCGGCCGGCCAAACCCATTCCGCTGGCCGTGCCGTCGAAGGTGGACACCACTCCGCTCGATCTCGGAGTCAGCTGGTACGGCCACTCGTCGGCGCTGGTCGAGGTCGACGGCTACCGCGTGCTGACCGATCCGGTGTGGAGCAGACGCTGTTCGCCGTCGCGGTCCGTCGGCCCCGAGCGGATGCATGAGGTCCCGGTGCCGCTCGAGGCGCTGCCTGCTCTGGATGCCGTGCTCATCAGCCACGACCATTACGACCACCTCGACATCGACACGATCGTCGCACTGGCCCACAGTCAACGCGCGCCGTTCGTCGTCCCGCTCGGAGTCGGTGCACACCTTCGCAAATGGCGAATCCCCGACAACCGCATCGTCGAACTCGACTGGCATGAGAGCCACCGCATCGCCGACCTCACCCTGGTGTGCACCCCGGCCCGGCACTTCTCCGGTCGCCTGTTGACCCGCAACACCACGTTGTGGGCGTCATGGGTCATCATCGGTCCGCGACACCGGGCGTTCTTCGGCGGCGACACCGGCTACACGAAGAGCTTCGCCGAAATCGGTTTGGACCACGGGCCTTTCGACGTGTCGCTGCTCCCGGTCGGGGCCTACCATCCGGCGTGGCCGGACATCCACATGAATCCCGAGGAAGCCGTGCGGGCCCATCTCGACATCGCCGAGCCGGGCAAGGGGCTTCTCGTGCCGATCCACTGGGCGACGTTCCGGCTGGCCCCGCACCCGTGGGCGGAGCCGGTGCAGCGACTGCTCGCCGCGGCCGACCCGGCCGGGGTCGAGGTGGTGGTGCCGCGCCCAGGCGAACGCGTCGACCCTGGGGAAGCGTCGGCACTCGACGAGTCGGGATTCGATCCGTGGTGGCAGCAATAACCGGCTAGCGTGCTGGCTGTGACCAGAGCCCGCCTCGCTTGTGTGCCGTTGATCGTCATCGCGTTGGCGATCTCGATGCTGACAGCATGCGGCTCGCGACCCGCTGACGAGGCGAAGCCGTCGGCCGAAGAAACCAAACCCGCGTTGTCGGATGTGCCGCCGCCGCTGGTGCCCGCGATGCCGCTTCCGGACCACGCGGTCGAGAACGCGGTCGGCAAACTCGACGGTCTCGCCGAAGACCTGATGAAGAAGGCAGGCATCCCTGGCATGGCCGTCGCCGTCGTGCACGGCGGAAAGACCATCTACGCCAAGGGGTTCGGCGTCAAGGACGTCAGAGCCGGCGACGGCGGCGACAATCGGGTCGGCCCCGACACCGTGTTCCAGCTGGCATCGTTGTCCAAGCCGGTCTCGTCGACGGTGGTGGCGCACCAGGTCGGCGTCGGCGCGATCGGCTGGGACACACCGATCGTGTCGAAGCTGCCGTGGTTTGCGCTCTCCGACGCCGCGGTCACCAAGATGGTGGGCATCGGGGACATGTTCTCGCACCGGTCCGGGCTGCCCGACCACGCCGGTGACATGCTCGAAGACCTCGGGTACGACCGCCGTTACGTCTTGGAGCGACTCCGCGATCAGCCGCTGGACCCGTTCCGAATCTCTTACGCCTACACCAACTTCGGCCTGACGGCCGCTGCCGAGGCGGTCGCGGCGGGAGCGGGGAAGCCGTGGGAGGACCTTGCCTCCGAGGTGCTGTTCAAACCGCTGGGAATGTCGTCGACGAGCTACCGATTCGACGACTTCGCGAAGCAATCGAACCGCGCCGTCGGCCACATCCACGTCGACGGCTCCTACGAACCGCTCTACACCCGCGATCCGGACCCCGAGGCGCCCGCAGGCGGGGCGAGTTCGTCGGTCAACGACATGACCCACTGGCTGGCGATGGTGCTGGCCGACGGCAGCTACGACGGAAAACAACTGGTCGACAAGAAAGCGTTGCTGCCCGCGCTCACCCCGCAGATCGTGTCCAGCCCGGCGAGCGAGCCGGCGATGCGGACGGGGTTCTACGGCTACGGATTCAATGTCGGCACCACGTCGGCGGCCCGCATGGAACTCAGCCACTCCGGAGCGTTCGAGCTGGGCGCGGGCACGAACATCGTCATCCTGCCGTCGGCTGACGTGGCGATCGTCGCGCTCACCAACGCCACCCCTGCCGGCTACCCCGAAACGCTGACCGCCGAATTCGCGGACCTAGTGCAGTTCGGGCAGGTGCGCGAGGACTGGTACAAGCTGTACACCGACGCGTTCAAACCGATGGGCGCACCGGAGGGCTCGCTGGTCGGCTCACCGCCGCCGGCCGATCCGCGGCCGGCCGCTCCGTTGATGTCCTATGTCGGCACGTACAACAACGACTACTGGGGCCCTGCGCGGGTCAGTGAGCGGGGCGGCGAACTGCAGCTCGAGCTCGGCTCGAAACTCGCCGTGCCGCTCCGTCATTGGGATGGCAACGTGTTCACCTACTCGTGGGTTGCCGAGAACAGCCCGCCGGGGTCGATTGCCAAGGCGACGTTCGACGGGAACAAGCTGACGCTGGAGTACTACGACGAAACGGGCAAGGGCACCTTCACGCGATGACGGCCGTACGGGGTCGGCCCTGGCAATCGCTGTAGGGTGTGGCCCATGGGATTTCTAGACAAGGTGAAGGGCCTGGTGGCGAACAACGCGGACAAGGTCGACTCCGCGATCGACAAGGCCGCCGACATCGTCGACCAGAAGACCCAGGGCAAGTACGCCGATCAGGTCGACAAGGTCTCCGAGGTGGCCAAGAAGGCCGTCGACAAGACGAACCCGCAAACCCCCTGACAGATGGCCAAACTATCCGTCTCCGTTGACGTTCCACTGCCGCCGGAGAAGGCCTGGGAATGCGCCTCCGACCTGTCGCGGTACAAGGAATGGCTGAGCATCCACCGGGTCTGGCGTAGCAAGCTGCCCGAGACCCTGGAGAAGGGCACGGTCGTCGAGTCGATCGTCGAGGTGAAGGGCATGCCGAACCGGATCAAGTGGACCATCGTCCATTTCAAGCCGCCGGAGGCGATGACGCTCAACGGCGAGGGTGTCGGCGGCGTCAAGGTCAAGCTGATCGGCAAGGTCAAGCCGTCGGGTGACGCATCGACCGTCACGTTCGACGTCCACCTGGGTGGGCCTGCGCTCTTCGGCCCGATCGGCATGCTCGTCGCCGCGGCGCTCAAAGGCGATATCCGCGAGTCGCTGAACAAGTTCAAGAACGTCTTCGCCCCCGCCTGACCCCGCTTTGGCGATTTCGGCGCGCTAACGTGCGCTGAGCGACGGTTAGCGCGCCGAAATCGCCAGGGAAAGGGACCAATGTCCGGCCAAAAGTACGACTACGGAATCGATTTCGACGCGATCGACGCGATCGACATCCACACCCACGTCGAGGCCGACGACCACGGCCGCCACGCATACGACGACGAGCTGATCACTGCGACCAAGCAGTACTTCAAGCTGGACTCCGAGCCCACCACCGTCGACTCCGTCGCCGACTACTACCGCAGTCGCAACACGGCGGCCGTGGTGTTCACCATCGATGCACAGACGGTGTCCGGGCATGCACCCAACTCCGTCGACGACTTGATCGAGGGCGCTGCGCGCCACAACGACGTGCTGATCCCGTTCGGCACCGTCGACCCGCTGACCGGCGACCGGGCGGTGCAGGGCGTGCACAGACAGCTCGAACTGGGCGTCAAGGGCTTCAAATTCCATCCCAGCCTGCAGGGCTTCGAGCCCAACGATCGCGCGTACTACCCCGTGTACTCGGCGATCGCCGAAGCCGGGGTGCCCGCGCTGTTCCACACCGGCCAGACCGGTATCGGATCCGGTCTGCCTGGCGGGCACGGCGTCAAGCTGCGCTACTCCGACCCGATGCTGCTCGACGACGTCGCCGCGGACTTCCCCGAGCTGACCATCGTGATGGCACACCCCGCGGTGCCGTGGGTCGACGCGCAGATCTCCATCGCCGCACACAAGGCGAACGTCTACATCGACCTCTCCGGCTGGTCGCCCAAGTACTTTCCGCCGCAACTGGTGCGCGCGGCCAACCGCCAGTTGAGCACCAAGGTGCTGTTCGGCACCGACTACCCCTACATCGAGGTCGACCGCTGGCGTCGCGATTTCGAGACGCTGGACATGAAGCCCGAGGTGCTGCCGCTGATCTTCAAGGAGAACGCGCTGCGGGTCCTGGGGCTGACGTCCTAACGCCGGGCGCCCTGTCCCTTGCGCAGGGTGTCCAGCAGTTCGCGGTACGGACCCACCAGGTAGGCGGTATCGCCCGCGCGCAGCTCGGTGTCGCGTCGCGGATGCAGCCGGACGGGTCCGTCGGCGCGGGCGATCGCGATCACCCTCGTCTGAGTCGACAGATCCGCCATCTTCATTCCGTCCAGGTCGCTACCCGACGTCACGGAGACGCCGCCGACCATGAACGAGCGCTGCCCGACCGAGAAGGTGCCGACCACCTGCAGCCCGAGAGCGGCGCCGATGAACCACGGAGCGGCGAGATCGACTGTGGAACGGACGTTTTCGAAGCCGAATCGGTGGGCCACCGCTGCTCCCAGCGTGCGGTCGTACACCCGCAGCACAACCGGGATCTCGCGGCCTTCCAGCATCTCGTGCAGCACGATGCCGGTCTCGATGTTGACGATGTCGTCCTGCGTCAGCACCGAGACCGCACGCGCTTCGGCGATGCGCGCGGATTCCATCGTCTCGCGCAGTGTCGCGTCACCGAAGATCACCGGCACGCCGAGGCGCGCGGCCGTGGACAGATAGCGGTTGTCGTCGCTGCGCTCGATCACCGCCACGTCGTATCCGGCAGCCACCAGGTCGCTGACGACCCGGACGCCGAACGACCCCAGTCCGACGACGATCACGTGGTTGCGCAGGTGGCGTACCCGCCGACGCCCCGAGGAGTACGACAGCCGCCGCGAGAGCAGCACATCTGCGATGAAGGCCACCAGAATCGCAGTGGTGGTCACGCCGGCGAACATCAGCAGGATGCCGAACAAGCGCAACCAGGTCGGCTGCTCGATGAAGCTGAAATCGCCGTAGCCCACCGTGGCGATGGTCTCGGTGCTGAAGTACAACGCGTCGATCCAGCTCATGCCGGGCGGTCGTTGGTAGGCGAAGCGCAGCAGCAAGGTCGCCGACAGCAACAGCGCACTCGAGGCGGCCAGGGCGCGGTAGAACATCGGGTTGAGGTCTTCGCGGAAGGCGCGAACGGCGTCGACCACCCTTCGCACCGCCGGCCGCCGCGCGCGGGTCGTCTCGATGGGCTTGGCGATCGAAATACCCTGTGCGGCAAGCTGATCGGCGGTACCGATCACCGCCGTCCAGTCGCCCTGGTGAACACGCAAGTCGCGGCCCGGGCAGGCCACCACCTCGCTGGGGATGTCCGACCGCTCGCCGTGGATCACCGCCACCGGCGCGAGGTCGCCGTAGATCTCGCGCAAGGTGCCGTCCCGCGGCGCGTCGGTTCCGGAGACGACGAAGTCGACGCCGGCCACCGCGATCGTGTGCGTGGTGCGGGCCAGGCACGCCTCGACGACCGACGGCGCCGCGAGGTCGGCCACGTCGAGGATCGCCCCGGGCCCGTTGTCCTCGGCCATCGCCGTCCGCAGCACGCTGTTGGCCAGGCGGGCCACCACTCGCACGTGGGGATTGGCCCGGCGGGCCAGCAGAGCGATCTCCAGGTTGAGGTTGTCGTCGTCGTCGGCGCAGATCACGGCCTGCGCTTCGGCCACGCCGGCCGTGACGAGACCGTCGGGCGACTGCACGGCGGCGATATGCGCACCCGCGTTGGTCAGCTCGTCGGCGATCCGGATGGCCAGCGCGTCGTCGCCGCACACGATGATGTGGCCCGCCATGCGAGCACGCTACTGCGGAAAACCTCGGCGCGACGGGTGAAGATGGGGCATGCCCACCAGCGCCCAGACCTATGTCAAGGCATGCATCAACGGTGCCCGCACCCCCGACCAGCATCCGGCTCTGCCGGTCACCCCGCCCGAGCTCGCGGCCGCTGCGGTCGCCGCCCACCACGCGGGCGCCAGGGCGGTGCACCTGCACCCCAAGACCGCCGACGGCGTCGACTCGCTGCAGCCGGAGGTGGTCGCGGCAGCAGTGGACGCGGTGCGGCACGCCGCTCCCGGCCTGCCGCTCGGCGTGACGACCGGGTTCTGGGCGGTCGACGATCAAGATGAGCGGCTGCGGGCGGTGCAGGCCTGGACGGTGCTGCCCGACTTCGCGTCGGTGAATTGGCACGAGCCCGGCGCGGAGGACCTGGCCCGACTGCTGCTGAGGATGGGACTCGGCGTGGAGGCCGGCATCTTTCACGCCGAGGCGGCGGCGTCGTGGGCGCGATCGGAGGTCGCCCCGCACTGCATGCGGGTGATGGTCGAGCTCGGCCCCGACGGCGACACCGCGACCGCCGACGACGTGCTCGGCGAGGTGATCGCCGCCGGTTCCCCGGCCCCGGTGCTGCTGCACGGCATGGACGAAAGCTGTTGGCCGCTGCTGGAACACGCGCGCAGTCGGGGGGTGCAGACGCGCATCGGGATGGAGGACACCCTCCTGCTGCCAGACGGCAGTCCGGCCCCCGACAACGCCGCACTGGTGTCGGCCGCCGTGGCGCTGCTCAGTCGCTAGGGGCGGCCAAAGCGAAGTCCGCGTAGTCGAACCCGGGCACCACGACACAACTGACCAAACAGGGCTGGTCGTCGCGCGGCCGGGCCCGCTGCCAATACCCCGCGGGAACAACCAGCTGCGGCTGTTCGCCTGACGAGATGTCTGCGCCGAGCAGATGCGTTGCGGCACCGGACTGTTCGGTTCCGAACTCCAGCAGCAGCGGGCTGCCGCGGTGGTAGAGCCACAGTTCCGTGCTGCGCACGGTGTGCCAGGCCGACTGCTGGCCGGGCATGAGCAGAAACAAGATCGCAGTTCCGGCGCTGCGAGAGCCGGTGTAGTCCGGCGGCAGCGCGGACTGGGGAGTCGTCAGCCCGCTGCGCCAGGTCTCCCGGAACCAGCCGCCCTCCGGGTGAGGGGAAAGGTCGAGCTGCCCGGCCCAGTCGGGGAGTTCGCTCATCTCATTACCGCCCTCAACGTCGTGTCGAAGTCCCACACTAGAGACGATGCCGAACCTCACGCCGCCTATTGTGCTGATCCACGGACTGTGGCTGTCGGCTGAAAGCTGGCGAGGCTGGGTCGACCGGTACCGGTCCGCCGGCTACGTCGTGCACGCGCCCGAGTGGCCGGCAGATCCCGCCGTCGGGCTCGTCGAAGCAACCGAGCACTTCGAGGCCTTCGTCCGGGCGTTGCCCGGCCCGCCGATCATCATCGGTCACTCGGCGGGCGGCCTGATCACCCAACTGCTGCTGGACCGCGGCCTCGGGCGGGCCGGGGTGGCGATCGCCCCGTCGAAGCCGTGGCGCGTGCTGCGGGCTCCGGTGTCGATGTGGCGGTCGGCCTGGCCGTGGGCGCTCGACCCGCGGAACCGTCGCAAAGCGGTGTCGATCGACCCGGCCCGCTTCCACTACGTCTTCGCCAACACGATCTCCCGCGACGAATCCGACAAGTGGCATTCCGAGCTGGCCGTCCCGGCTGCCGGCAAGGCGCTGTTCGACATCGCGACCGCCGACTTTTTGCCGAGGTCGAAGGCGGCGACCGTCGTCGACTTCGCGGACTCCGACCGGGCGCCGCTGCTGTTGGTCGCAGCCGATCGCGACCACCCGATGCCGGAGTCGGTCGTGTACGAGAACTTCAACCGATACCGCCGCTCGACCGCGTCGACCGACTTCAAGGTCTTTCACGGTCGCCCGCATCTGATCACGGTCCTCGACGGCTGGCGCGACGTGGCCGATCATGCGCTGACCTGGGCTGCGCGCCACACCCGTTAGTCTCATCCCATGACTCGACTGAGCCCGGGCTGGCTGGTCGCGTTGTGTGCGGCGATCCTCGCGGTCACCGTGTGGCTGCCCTGGCTGACGACGAATGCGGCCGGCGGGGGCCGGGCCAACGCTGTCGGCGGGGTGGTGGGAAATCTGTCGCTGCCACCGCGCTTCGGCGCGGGGCAGCTCATCGCGCTGCTGGCGTCCACGCTGATCGTCGCCGGCGCGATGGCGGCTCGTGGCTTATCGGCTCGGGTGGCATCGTCTGCGGCGCTGGCGATCTCGGTGCTGATCGCAGTGTTGACGATGTGGTACTACCGCCTCTATGTGGCGCCACCGGTGTCGGCGGGCTACGGCTTCTACATCGGCGCGGTCGTCACGGTGTTCGCGATCGCGTTGTCGATCTGGGCGATGGTGGTGGCGTGGGCGTCGGTGAGGCGGCGCCCATGAGCGGCTTCGTCGAGCCGGTGACGTTGACCGGTCAGCGCTGGGTGTCGTTGGAACCCCTTGCCCGCGAGCATGTTCGGGAGATCGAAACGGCGTGCGCCGACGGCGACGTCGGCGGTCTCTGGTTTACGGGCGCCCCGTCACCGCAGACCGCTGCGCAGTGGGTGGACATGCGGCTCGGGCTGCAGAAGCCCGATACGGGGCTGACGTTCGTGGTGCGTCGGCTCGACGGAACGGTCGTCGGTTCGTCGAGTTATCTGAACGTCGACGCGCCGAACCGCCGACTGGAGGTCGGCAACACCTGGTACGGCGAGTCGGCGCGGCGCAGCGGCATCAACTCCGAGACCAAGCTGCTGATGCTTGGCCACGCATTCGACGTGTTGGGCTGCGTGGCAGTCGAATTCCGCACCCACTTCTTCAACTTCACCAGCCGCACGGCGATCGAGCGACTCGGTGCGAAACTCGACGGGGTGCTGCGCAGCCACCAATTGCTGGCCGACGGGACGCGGCGCGACACCGTGGTGTATTCGATCCTCGACCTCGAATGGCCTACCGTGCAAACGCATTTGCAGTTCAGGCTGGACCGCCACGGTTAGCGCCGCGACCCGTCGCGGTTGCGGTTACCCGGCTTCGATGGTGGTCGGTTCGATGCGCTTCTGGTCGTTGGAGTGGGCGATCTCGACCTTGCGCGGCTTCGCGCGCTCGGCCAGCGGGATCGTCACCGTCAGCACACCGTTCTCGTAGGTCGCCGAGATGGCGGCGCTGTCGACGCCTTCACCGAGCGATAGCTGGCGCCGGTAGCTGCCGAAGAAGCGCTCATTGGACAGCCACTGGACGGATTCGTCGCTGCGCGCGGTGCGATGCGCCGAGATCGTCAGTGTGCCGTTGTCGACGTCCACGTCGACCGAACCGGGATCGATGCCCGGTAGGTCGGCGGTCAATACGTAGTGATCGTCGATCTTGCAGAGGTCCATCGGCATGAACCGAGGAGCGCGGTTGGTTCCGGCCTGATTGGTCAGCAGGCCCCGGGTCAATGCGTCGAAGTCACTGAACGGGTCAAAACGGAGCACAGCAATTCACCTCCTATGTCGACTCAGAGCCCGCCACCCTGGCGGGCAGCCAAATCACTGTGCAGCGCCGATATTAGCACTCGCATTGACTGAGTGCTAGTACGAGTCTGCAGGCAGAGCCGAATTTGTTACCGATTTGTGATCCTTCCGATCGCCCGCGCTGTGGTGTCGCTAGACCGCGGAAATCTGCGTCCCGCGCAGCGGTCGGGCGCATTGGTCACACGTCATGGCCGTGGTGAAGCGCCGGCCGCAGGCGGTGTGGGTGAGGATGACCGCCGGGCCCTCGGGCGCGTGAAACCAGCGCTGTGCCCACTGCAACGCGGTGACCAACACCGGGAACATCGCGCGTCCCTTCTCGGTGAGGCGGTAGCGGTTGCCGGCGACGTCCAGCACCCCGTTGGCGGCGAAGATCGAGAGCCGGTCGGCGATGGAGCCCGGAGGAGCCGCGAGCTGCATCTGGAAGTCGGTGAACCGGCTCATCCCGACGAAGGCGGCGACCAACAGCGCAAATCCCCATCGGTTGCCGAGCACCGTCATGGTCTGCGGGAACAGCCCGGCCTGCGGCTGATCCCCTGTTGACCGCCGCCGAGTCGCGGCGGTGGGCACCGACCGCGCCCACGCTCCACTCGGACCCCATTGCGCCACAACGTCTTTCTCGGTTACCGAGTCACCGCACGAGCGGCAGGCCAGCTGCGGGGCGAAGTCGGCGTCGCATACCGTGTGCCGCATCGCGGGCAGGTCGTCGGCGTGCTGGGGCACCCAGCGGCGTTCCCAGTCCCAGATCGACACCAGCACCGGCCACAGCGACCGGCTGCGCGGGGTGGTCAGGTACTGTGCGCGCGGCGGGTTGGCCTGGTAGGTCTGCTTGGTGAGCAGGCCGCCACGCACCAGCGACTGCAACCGGCTGGACAGCACCGAGTGCGAGATCGGCAGGTGCGCTTGGAAGTCGGCGTACCGGGTGGCACCCATCAGCGCCTGCCGAACCACCAGCAGTGTCCACTCGTCGCCGAGTGCATCCAGCATCTGGCCGACCGCGTTCGTGTCGTCGGCTGCCAGTTCCGTTGGGTGCGAGCCGGATTGGTCCACCTACAGGCCGATCGCGGCCGACGCGGTGTCGGCGGTGCGCCAGCGCCGCAACGAATGGCCGTCTGCCCAGGTGCTGTGTGTGCCGCTGGAAACCCGCTCCGGCAAGCGCAATTTGCACACCGGGCCATCGGCGACCCTGGCGGCGTCGAAGACCAGACAGTAGGACGCGTCGTCGTTCATGTCGGTGGTGAGGGTCACCAGATAGCCGTCGTCCTCGCCCGAACTGCCGACGCGGGGCGCCATTGCCGACTCGCTGCCGAAGACGCCGTCGCCGAAGGTGAAGCGCTCCTCGGAACCGGTGTGCAGGTCGTGTTTGACCAGTCCGTCGAACAGGAACCAGCCGGGCTTGCCGGTGGCCGCGTAGGTGTAGCGGTACGGCCGGCCGGCATGGCCGGCGTTGATCATGCCGAACTCGGTGATGCTGTCGGTCAGTTGCTCTTCGGTCGTGGCGCCGGTGACGAGGTTGAACCGCCAGCGGCGCAGCCGGGTCTGCAGCCGGTCGAGGGCTAGGAACCGAAAAGCCTTGTCCCACTTCGAACTTGTCAGGCTGTCTACCGGTGCAGGGTCGCCCTCGTAGAAGCCGTCGAGCACGATTTCGTCGCCGTCCTCGTACGCGTTGGTGAAGTGCAGCACGAACGTCGGGTCTGCTTCGAACCACCGGATATCTTCCGGTCCGCCGCGGCGGGGGATGACGGCGAACCGCGACGGCATGTCCCGGTGGAAGCCGGGCAGATGAATGTCGGCCTCGAGCAGCTTGGGGTCCCAGAACAACGGGAAGTCGTTGAGGATGGCGTAATTCGGCGTGAACGCCATGTCGTGCGGCAGCCGCGGGCCCGGCAGCGGGATATCGGTCAGGTGGACCAGGTCGTTGTGTGAATCCACCACGCCGTAGCGCATATAGGGCGCCTGCTTGCTGTAGGTGAAGAACAACAACTCGCCGGTGGCGTCGTCGACCTTCGGATGCGCCGACACGCCCCAGTCGACGGGAAAGCCCCCGTTGAAGTCCTCCTTGCCGACGGTCTCGGCCGTGAGCGGATCAACGCGATAGAGGTCGCCGCACTGGTAGAAACTGGTCAGCGCGGTGCCGCGGTGCACGATGACGTCGGTGCTGGACGCGTCCTTCATCAACGTTCTCGCCCCCCAGCCGTAGTCGCGCTTTGCGACCTGGACGGGCTCGGCAAGCCCCGGCCACAGCGCGCCTCCGGCCTCGTCCTCGGCCAGCAATCCGTCGGTCCTGACGAACCTGTTGCGGTAGAACGCTTTCCCGTCGCGAAAGCCGACGATGTGAATCATGCCGTCGCCGTCGAACGGGTGGTAGAACCTCAGCGACGGGTGCAGCGGGTTCTCGGTGTTGCGCAGGTACACGCCGTCGAGGTCGCGCGGGATTTCGCCGTCGACCGCGGCCAGGTCGTCGGCGTTCCACTCGGTGGTCTGCGGCCGCCACGGACCGGTCCGGTACGGATGGTCGTCGTCGTCTGGGAGGGTCGACAGGAACTTGCCGACTACTTCCGGATTGGCAGCGGCATTCATTCCTCAAGACCCTTTGCCGAGCCGACGACGAAACTGACCGTGGTGGCGGTGCTGCCGCCGAAGTTCAACGTGCCGAACGTCTTTGCGCCCTCGACTTGGTATGCGCCCGCGTCGCCGCTGACCTGTTTGGCCGCGTCGAGCAGCATCCGCACGCCCGAGGCGCCGACGGGATGGCCGCCGCCGATGAGCCCGCCGCTGGGGTTGATCGGCATCGCCCCGCCGATCTCGATCTCGCCGTTCTCGATCGCCTTCCAGGATTCGCCGGGACCGGTAAGCCCGATGTGGTCGATGGCGAGGTATTCGCTGGGGGTGAAGCAGTCGTGCACCTCGAACCCGTCGACGTCGTCGAGCGTGGTGCGTGCGCGGCCGAACGCATCGAGCACCGCCCCGCGAACATGCGGCATGACGTAAGGATCGTCAGCGGAGCGGTCGAGCTTCTGCGCGAGGCCCAGTCCGACCGTGCGGTGGCCCCATCCGTCGATCCTTCCGACGGGCCGCGCGTCCGGGTGGTCGCGAAGATAGTCGTCGGTCACCAGGACGAGCCCAGCCCCGCCGTCGGTCATCTGGCTGCAGTCGAAGCGGCGCAGCCTGCCCTCGATCACGGGGTTGACGTCGTCGCCGCGTTCCGAGCCGACGGCCAGCAGGTCGGGGACCGTCCAGCCCCGGGTCTGGGCATGGGGGTTGGATCGCGCGTTGGCGAAGTTCAACTGGGCGATCGCACGCAGGTGACGCTCGTCGAGGCCGTAGCGCTGGTCGTACTCGTCGGCGACGCGGGCGAACATGCTGGGCCACATGAACGCGGCGTCGGCGCCCTCATGTCCGATCCAGGCCGCGGCGCCGAGGTGCTCGGCGGCGGTGTCACCCGGGACGGTCTTCTCCAGCTCGACACCGACCACCAACGCTGTGTCATACGCGCCCGACCGCAGATCGGCTATAGCGGCCAGGGCCGCGATGCTGCCGGAGGCGCACGCCGCCTCGTGACGCGACGACGGCGTGTCCCAGAGGCCTTCGTGCACGGTGGCGGGCATCGCGCCGAGGTGTGCCTGACGGGCGAACAGCTCACCGAACGCGTTGGCGACGTGGACCACCTCGATCGCCGCGGCGTCGATTCGTGCCGCGGCAAGGGTGGATTCGACCACTTCGGCGGTCAGGTCGGCGAAGTCCAGCCCCTCGCGCGTCAGGTTGCGAGCGAAGTCGCTCTGGTAACCGCCGAGGATCCAGACGTTCGCGGAGCTGCCCATGACTGGACGTTACTACAACTAACAGAGTGACTGGGGCGCCATTCGAGGTGGGGGCGGCCCCGTCGGCTCGATGTCTGAACCGACGAAGCCTAGTGAGCGCAGCGGTCGACCGCAGCTCTCACATGCCCGCAGCATTGCCCACGTGAGCAGGTGACCAAACTCGAACACCTCATATGTCGCTGATCCATTACCGGGTGTGCAACTGAGGCTGATCGGGAAGACTGCAACCATGACCGAACAGCGAGATCAAGACCTCGCGGCCCGGATGGCGGAGATGGCGCGCACGACTGCGGCGCGGCGCACCGTGGACGAAGTGCTTGTCGATGTCACCAAAGCGGCGACGGAACTGATCAGCGGTACGGACACCGCCGGGGTGCTGATGATCGGCAAGGCAGGCAAGTGGGACTCGCTTGCCCAGACCTCGGACCTGCCCCACCATCTCGACGAGCTGCAGATGAAGTTCAACGAGGGGCCTTGCATGGAAGCGGCTCTTGACGAGGCCATCGTGCGCACTGACGACTTCCGCGACGAGAAGCGGTGGCCTCAGTACTCTGCGGCGGCTGTCGAGATCGGCGTGCTGAGCGGATTGTCCTTCAAGCTGTATACGGCCAACCGCACTGCGGGTGCGCTGAACTTGTTCGCGTTCAAGCCGAATGCCTTCGACGGCGAGGACGAGACCATCGGCACGGTGCTGGCCGCCCACGCCGCCGCGGCGATTCTGGCGAGTCGTGAGGGCGAGGAGTTGCAGTCGGCGCTGTCCACCCGCGACCGCATCGGCCAGGCCAAGGGCATCATCATGGAGCGCTACGGCGTCGACGACATCCGCGCGTTCGACATGCTGCGTCGACTCTCACAGGACGGCAACACCAAGCTCGTCGAGATCGCCCAGCGCGTCATCGACACCCGCGGCGACGGCCAAGCCTGACGTCAGCCCCGGCTTGCGAATATTGCACTCAGGGCTGTAGTCCGCGACTGTTCACAGCCCTGTGCGCAAGCTTCTCCTGCTGCGGCGACATCCACAGATCGCGACTTGCTGGATCGCACACTGGCCGTTCCCCGCGAACCAATTGAAGCGTAGCGTCGAAGCCAGGTTTTGCGAGGTGGTCGGCCATCCCGCCGACTCAGGTCTCGCCGGTTCTGAATAGCAGCCGGCGAGATTCGCTTCTGCTGGGTGCCCCGGCACGATTCGAACCTGCGACACCGGCTTTACCAGCCGGATTTCCCGACGATCGCCATTGGCCCGCATGAACCGCAGCTAGACGGTGGTATCGGCTCGTATATCAGGCCCGTTGATCCATTCTGATTCTCAATCAATCCCGATCAACAACGATGAGCGATCGTCGAGCGGGCGCGTCCACTGGGGCTACCCAGGCAACTCGTGAGCCCAGGGAGCTGTTCAGCTGCCCTGTGATTGAACCCTCTGCGCTTGCAGTTCGTGCGATCTAATGATGACGTCGTGTTAGGGGGCACCATGCATTCTCATACGCGCTCGCATGCCGGTGTGGCAGCCCGGGGGATCGCCGTGGTGGGCATCGCCGCTATGGTGGCAAGTCCGCTGGCTCCGGTGGCTCAGACGCAGCCGCCGCCGGTCATGTCGCACGACGTCAGGCTGACCGCCGTGACGGTCCCGCCCGGCGGGCTCATCACCAGCTTTTTGGGCAATCAACTTATCTACTGCTCGTTCAACTGTCCGCTTCTCATCCAGACTGGCGTGACGGCCGCCGTCACGACGCTGCAGACACCGGGTACGTTTCTTACCGCATTGCAGTCGGGTGACCTGTTGAAGGCTATCGGCGTCACCGCCGCCTCGGTGACCGGGCCGACGAACTCGGCGGCGAGTGCAGCCATCCTGTCCGACGCCACGTTAATAGCGCCTAGGGCACTGAATGCGTTTGAGATCGGTGTGGTCGGGTTGCTCAACATCGTGCCTGCCGCCTCGGGCGGGCTGCCCGGAGTCGCCGAGGCCATCCAAACCGCCCGGCAAGACACCTTCACCGCGCTCAACTTGCCGATCGTGCCCAACCCCACGCCAACCGTGATGCCCAACGGTGTCGTGCAGGTCGCAGTGGTGAGCGCGATCAACGTGGGCGCTGCGGTCATCTTCCCGGCTTTCAACGACGTGCTGGCCGGTGCGTTTCAGATTCCCGACGACGTCGCGCAGGAACTGGCGGCCACCGGCGATCCGGTACGGGCGGCCGCGGCCGGTGTGAACACTGCGGCTGGAGTGGCGACCGCGGCCACCGGCGTGGTCGCGGACTCGGTCGTCACTGCGGTCAGAAACATCCGCACAGCCGCTGGCCAACCTTCTCAGGGGAACGTGCTGACGCAGAAGCAGGGCGAAAAGTTCTCTGCGACCACGACGTCCAGCGACGCCAAGGCGGATCCGCCTCGCCGGTTGAGCACGCCGGCCAAACACGCGAGCGCCGAGCCCGGTTTCTCGAAACCATTGCGCAATGTCGCGACCAGGGCTCGGCAAGCTACGCGAAGCGCTATGAACACCGCCTTTCAGTCCCGGCACAGCGCCGTTTCGGAAGAAGCCAAACGCCTAGGTCGTGGCGACCATCGAGTGCCTAAGCCTAGATACACCGATCCGGTGGATGGGTGATGTGAGTTGAAACGCCGAAATGCCCTGTCGTGGTGGAAGAATGAGATTTCTTGAGGATCACATTCGGCCATTACGAAGGGCATCTCGTAGATGCAACTATCTCACACTCGACCCGTCGCGTCTGCAGTGTTCGATGACCCCAATCTGGTGTCGTGCGCCGGGCTGGTCCCGATGGCCGCCCTGGCACGGAAATGCGGTCTGGCCGAGTTGGCCGATGAGCACCTGAGCGTGCCGACCGACAAGGGCTCCAACGCCGGGGCGAAGGTAAGCGCCCTGGTCGCCGGGATGGTCGCCGGAGCCGACAGCATCGATGACATGGCCTTGTTGCGACACGGCGCGATGGGCACCGTGTTCGACCGCCCGTACGCCCCGTCGACGCTGGGGTCGTTCCTGCGGGAGTTCGCCTTCGGCCATGTCCGCCAGCTCGACGCCGTCGCGTCGCGCCTGTTGGGAGGCCTGCATGCCGGTACGCCGGTGCTGGCCGGGATCGACGGCCCCGTCATGGTCGATCTGGACGACACCATCATCGAAGTGCACGGCTACGCCAAACAGGGATCGGGATACGGCTACTCCGGGGTCCGCGGCCTGAATGCGTTGATCGCCACGGTCACCACCGCGCAGGCTGCACCGGTGATCACCGGCCAGCGCCTGCGCAAAGGTGCGTGCGGATCAGCGCGTGGGGCGGCCCGGATCATCGCCGACACCCTGGCCACCGTGACACGGCTGCGCTCACCCGAGTCGGCGACAAAGCCGCTGGTGCGGGCGGATTCGGCGTTCTACGGCTATCCCACCGTGGCCGCAGCGATGCGCGGCGGCGCGCACGTGTCGATCACCGTGCGCCTGGACCCGAAAGTCAAGGCCGCCATCGCCGAGATCGACGACGATGCCTGGACCGCGATCGAGTACACCGACGCCGTCTACGACGAAACCACCCACCAGTGGATCTCGAGGGCCGAGGTCGCCGAGATCGGGTTCACCGCGTTCAGCTCCCGCAAGGCCACCGAGCAGGTCCAAGGCAGGTTGGTGGTACGCCGCATCCCCGACCTCAACCCCTCAACCAGCGACGGCCAGCAGAGCTTGTTCGACACCTGGCGCTTCCACGCGTTCTTCACCACCACCGACCTCGACACCGTCACCGCCGACAAGATCCACCGCGGGCACGCGATCATCGAGCAGGTCCACGCCGACCTCAAAGACTCCGCGCTGGCTCATCTGCCCTCGGGGCGATTCAACGCCAATGCCGCCTGGCTGGTACTGGCCGTGATCGCGTTCAACCTCACCCGCGCCGCAGCCACCCTCACCGGGCCCCGGTTGGCGCGGGCCCGCACCGCGACCATCCGCCGCACCCTGATCACCGTGCCGGCACGGATCGCCTCCTCGGCCCGCCGCCTGACCCTGCACCTACCGCGGGGCTGGCCCTGGGAACAACCGTGGAACACCCTGTTCCACAGCCTGTTTCACCGATATCAGCCGCTCATCGCCTAACGCAGCACCCACCCGTCCCTCGACACGAAAGACCCACAGGAACAACCCGATACCGAGGTCGGGCCATCACCCACGCCCACACACCGCCCCAAGGCACACAACCGAAATCAACATCGCCCCGCCCGGGGATCGGTGGATCAAGGCTAAGTAGTTCCCACTAGTGACTATCCAGGCAGCTCCACTCACCGGGTACCTGTGCTGCCCTTGAAGTCCCTCTAACGTGTTGTCGTCCTTGTGCATGTCCGAAAACAGTTACCTGCTATGTCCGCAGACTGACGCAAGTCAGGTCAGTGTCGAGAGGTTGATCGTCCCGCGCGATGGCCCGCTACGTTCCGGTGAAGAACCGGCACCACGGGTCTTCGTCGGGCCATTCGTCGTCGTGGCACCAACTCGCCCAGCATGACTCGATTACTGCCCGCGGTCGACCGACCGCAAACACGCCGGACGGACGGCCGGGATCTCGACGCGGAATTTCTTTGCCACGTCGAGGAGATTCGCCAGGCTGCCCGGATCCCGCGAGTCCACCGCTCCCTCGGGCAGTTCTACCTCGCTAATCGACTGTCCGGGCTCCAGCCCGTCCGGGCGGGCTAGTGGTCCACCCCGCGGGCACCCGAAGATGTAGGAGATGTTTCCCTCGCCATCGTGCACTGCGAAATACGTCATTGAAAACCATCCCTGCCCTGAATCTGCGTTAACCATATTGTGTAGCCACCGACGGGCGTCGAATAGGTGTTCTTGAATCTGACGTTGACGTAGTGCTGGCCTACAGCATTGACAAACGTCTGCTGGAACGAGACGGAAATGCCTTGTGGGTACCGGAAATCCACGCCGGTGAACGGGTGGGCAGCGAAGTTCCACGTGCCCTCGAACGAGGCGTCGATGGGACCGAAGGTCCACCCTTGTTCCATATTGGGAGCGAGCGGACCGCCAATCGAATAGCCAAAATTGAAAACATCCGCCATCCGCGTTTCCCTCCCCGCGTAAAGATTCGCACTGCTGGTACCCGACGGGCGAGTGCGCGCAATGGCCGTGAGGTGCCTCGCACAGTATGAGCATGCCGTTGCCAGATAGTTGCGGAATCCGCGAAGCACCCTCGCAGGCGTATCGCGCCAGGTTCTTGGCACTCGAACTTCCGCGACGGCCCCATGCTTCGGCGACCGACCTACGCGGCGTCGCCAGCCGGAAGGGAACGAACCCCAGACAAGGTGGCATTGCTTCTCTAGATCCAGTCTGGCCACACCCCGCGGCAGTTATCCGCTGCCGCTGGGGCCTGCGCGTCAGTACCTGCTTTATCAAGCCGGCCCTGTAGTTGCACGAACCTTGGACGAGGTTACATCTGTGCTGGTCAGATGTGCCCCCGGCAGGATTCGAACCTGCGACACCGGCTTTAGGAGAGCCTGCAAGCCCTCCTCCTCGTGGCCCTGAAAGATGCTCTGACCTGGTGTTATGGCGCCATCCGGCACCATGCGAAACCACGGCGTGTCGCGGATTCACCGACCAAGCACCGACCACAGATCAGCGTTCGCCAAACATTCTAGAGCTGCTCGGTGGCGGGATCCGGTCTGACGGCGAGGCGACGAACCGGGCTGTGTGTTTTACATCGCCTATCGGACGCGACGCCCGACGTGCCGCACCCCTGATGGATATCAGCGGATATCCATGATCCGGAGATTCTGGATGGGTTTGCACCATCGGCCGCCGCGGGTCCGACCAAGCTTCATCGCCGATAAATTCGAATCATTGGCTGTGCTTCAGAGAGCGGGGATCAACGCAGCTTGAATCGCCCTGGAAATGCTGGAGGCTCCTGACCTTGGAAACGAGGATGCAGGTATGCCGAAAGAACAGTCTCCTGGGAAGCCGACGACACGCCGATACAGTCCGGAAGAGAAGGCCGCCGCGGTGCGGATGGTGCGGGCGTTGCGCGCCGAACTGGGTACCGAGCAGGGAACCGTGCAACGGGTAGCCCGCCAGCTCGGCTACGGCGTCGAGTCGGTACGGATGTGGGTGCGCCAGGCAGATATCGATGAAGGATTAGCTCCAGGGGTATCGACCGCAGAGTCGGCGCGGGTCAAGGAACTCGAGCAAGAGAACCGAGAACTCAAGCGCGCCAACGAGATTCTGAAGCGAGCGGCGAGTTTCTTCGGGGCGGAGCTCGACCGCCAACACAAGAAATAGTCGACTTCATCGACGACAACCGCGAGGAGTTCGGGGTCGAGCCCATCTGCACCGTCCTGCGATCAGCAGGGGTGTCGGTGGCTCCGAGCACCTACTACGCGGCCAAGTCCCGCGGTCCGTCGCAGCGGGCCTAGCGTGACGCCGTCCTGGGTCCGGCCCTGGTCCAGTTGTGGAAGGACAACTACTGCGTCTACGGGGCGCACAAGCTGTGGAAAACGGCACGCCGGGCCGGTCACGACGTGGGCCGCGATCAGGTTGCCCGGCTGATGCGGGCCGCCGGCATCGAAGGGGTGCGTCGCGGCAAACGGGTCCGCACCACCAAGCCCGACCCTGGCGCCGGGCGGCATCCCGATCTGGTCAAGCGCAACTTCACCGCGACTGCCCCCAACCAGTTGTGGGTCACCGACCTGACCTACGTCCCGACCTGGGCCGGCGTGGCGTACGTCTGCTTCATCACCGACGCGTTCAGTCGGATGATCGTCGGCTGGCGGGTCGCGTCGAACATGCGGACCACGATGGTGCTCGACGCGATTGAGATGGCCCGCTGGTCACGCGGAAATACGTTGCCGGGCTTGACATGTCACTCCGACGCCGGATCGCAATTCACGTCCGTTCGCTACGGTGAACGCCTCGCCGAGATCGGTGCGGTGCCCTCCATCGGATCCGTCGGGGACAGCTTCGATAACGCCCTCGCCGAGACGGTGAACGGATACTACAAGTCTGAGCTGATCTACGGACCGGCCCGCACCGGCCCCTGGAAGACCGTCGAGGATGTCGAACTGGCCACCCTGAGCTGGGTGCACTGGCACAACACAGCGCGTCTGCACGGCTACCTCAACGACCTACCGCCCACAGAGTTCGAAGCCATCTTCTACGCTACGAAACGGACCGACCAACCCCTGGTCGAAATCCAATAGCCCGAGCCTCCACCGGAACCAGGGCGTTTCAGCTACCGCTTTGCGGCCAGTCGTGGGACGGCTTGAACACGGCTTAGTCGCGCCGGCGGACGCTGAGGCGTTCGTCCGCGCGTGCAACGTCGTGGTGACAACGCCAGCTGTTCTCGATGCCTGCAAGACGACGGCACGCGACGTTCTACAAGAGCTTTCGTTGTTGACGTCAAATACGTGCGCCACGTGCATCTGACATGCTGTCGTGCCTGCGCGCAAAGAGAGCACGCGCTCTCGAACGATGCGGGGCAGTGCGAACATACCCGTGCCAGCGCGACCAACAACTCATCTGACCCCGGGAGTGGCACGTGATACCGCGCGGGCGCCCTTGCCGGTGTCCATCTCTTTGATATCGACTGCGATGAGCTGGTTGTCGTCAATGTCTAGTCGAACAGTGAAGGCGTTCACGGGTATTTGAATCGGGCCGATCCGGTCGCGTACCACTAGGTCGCGCCCGTCGCACAGCACGGTTCCGACGTCGGTCGACGAGAGCATCACCCACTTCCCAACGGCCATGAGATACTCAGGCTCCACACCATATTCGGTCTTCGCCAGTGTGTTGAAGTCCTTGTCCAGCAGCCGAACTGCGCCGTCGCTGGGGGCAACCACTAGATTTCCGGTTGCGGGGACGTAGCTGACACGTGACCGGTTGCCGCCAGCGATTTGCTCGTTCCACATGTGCGCTCGGGTTATATGACCGTTCAAGGCATCGATCGATACAGTTCCAACGCGTCCCGCATCGGTGCAGAAGGCGACCGTGGCTCCGTCGGGCCATCGAGATCCTCTTCTACGACGGCTTCGACGACCTCGACGTGTTCGGCCCCTTCGAGGTGCTCCGGGGCGCGGGCATCCCCGTGCGGCTCGTGACGGCCGAGCCGTGCGCACACGTGACCTCGGCCGGCGGCGCCCGCGTGGTCCCGGACGGCGTGGTCGGCGAGCCCGACCTCGTGATGGTGCCCGGCGGCGGCTGGAGCAGCCGCCCGGCGGCCGGCGCCTGGACGGAGGCGCAGCGCGGCGTGATCGGCGAGGTGCTCAAGGCGCGCCACGCGGCGGGCCGACCGCTCGCGTCGGTCTGCACGGGCGCGATGCTGCTCGCCTCCGCCGGCCTGTTGAAGGGCCGCCGGGCGATCACGCACCACGACGCGCTCGACGACCTCGCCGCCGCGGGTGCCGACGTCCAGCACGGCACCCGCTTCGTCGACGACGGCGACATCATGACCGCCGCCGGCGTCTCGTCCGGGATCGACTTCGCGCTCTGGCTCGTCGAGCGCGAGCTCGGCTCCGCGACCGCCGAGGTGCAGGCCGCGATGATCGAGTGGGCCCGCTGAGTAGTGGCTCCGTCCGGAAGTTTGACGCATTCCGGCGGGCCCGGCCCGCGTCTGCCGGCACCCGGCAGGCGCACACGTGCCACCAGCATGCGAGCGCCTGCCGTGCACCGGCAGACACGACCCGGACTACGCCGGGTTATGCGCCGAACTTACGGACGGAACCACTGGTCAGCCCGCCGGCTGAGGCGACTGGAACGAGCAGGTCGGCGAGCACGTCGGGGCGGTCGACCGGTACGAACGAGAGCGAGTCCTCGACCTCGACCAGCCGCGCGTCCGGGAACGTGCGCGCGAGCCGCTGCGCGAGCGAGAACGGGAAGCGCGGTCGCGCGGCGGCCAGGCGATCGTGACCGGGCGGTCGAAGGCCGGCAGCCGCGTGGCGGCGTCGAGCGTGACCGACGGGCCGGCGTGGCGGATGAAGTGGGCCACGTCGGCCCGCACCCACGCGTGGCTCAGCGCCGGGCGGACCCAGCGCTCGAGCTGCGCGTCGGTCATGCGCTTGGACAGCCGGCCGTAGGCGATCGGCAGCCGCCGGCCCGCCGGGAGCCGCATCCCCTGGATCGACGCGTTGAGCCCCGAGGCCGTGCGCCCGAGCACGAACAGCGGCTTGAACAGCGGCGGCGGGAACGTCTCGAACGCGTCTGCATGGCGTCAGGATCAGCCGGCCGACGCGCTCCGGCCGGCTCGCGACCAGCAGCTGCGCGAGCGCGCCGCCGGTGTCGTTGGCGACGACCGTCACGTC
>CAVTQJ010000001.1:0-11227 GCA_963736825.1 uncultured Actinomycetota bacterium | reverse complement strand
GATCGCCCGTAGCTCCTCGACGCGCCAGTCGGTCCCCACTCCCCGGCAATCACAGGTGAATTCGCCTTCGCTGAGGCCGATCTCCTCGCCCAGTTCCTCGGGGGTCTCGTGCTCGTCCTTTCCGTCGGTGAGCAGAATCGCGTGGGTCAATGCACCCGGATGGTGTCCGGCGATTTTCCGGACCTGTGCGAGCCAGGTGCCGATGGCCGTCCCCCCGTTGGGTTGCAGGCCGTCGACGGCACGCGCGGCTGCGGCCCTGGTTGCTTCGCTTGCCCGGGTCGGTTGTCCGTCTTCGGGGTAGACCGCCTCCGCCTTCTCATTACCGGCGATGATCGTGAAAAATGTGCCGTCGACCATTTCGCTGACCGCTGCCTTGGTGGCTCGTTTGGCTTCGTCAAATTTGTCCCGCGGCGACAGCATCGAGGTTGAGCAGTCGATGATGATGGCCTCGACCCGCTCCGGCGGTTTGTCGGCGACCATCTCGCTTCCGACGGCGACGCTGATGATGGCGTCGACCGTCCCGGCTCCCTCGGCAAGATAGGGGTTGTGGTCGACGTCGACGGCGATGCCCGAGATGCTCTGCTGCTCAGCCGTACTCATTGCGGACCTCCGATGGGGATCACTGCGACGGTGACATTGTCCTGACCGCCGGCGCTCAACGCGTAGTCGACCAGTGCGCGCGCGGCGGCGGTCGAGTCGTTTCCGACGCAGATGCGCGCGATGTCGTCGGCCTCGGGTAAGTAGTTCCACAGACCGTCGGAGCACACCAGCAGAACCCCGGGCTCGGCGACCGTGATCGGCCGCACGCTGGAATCCGACCATGGCGTCGGTTCGGCATCGGCGCCGAGCCACCTGGTCAAGGTGTGCGCCCCGGCCTGTACCGCTTCCGATTCGCTGGCGACGCCTGCGGAGATCAACTCCTGTGCAACGGAGTCGTCGACCGTGAGGCATCGCGCGTGCGTGGGGGGTTCGGGAATCCAGTACACCCTGCTGTCCCCCACGTTGCCGACGGCGATCTCCATCGCGCCCGTCGAGTTCGGAACGACGGCCACCGCCGCGTAGGTGCACGACGGCGCGATCGCCAGGTCCGAGGTGTCAGCTCCTGCGACTGCCGCGGCCTTCGCCGCATCGGTCAGGCCCGCCAGCACCGCCGACTGCGGCGTGCGCGCTGCGGCAAGCGCATTGAGCATCGCGTCGACTCCGGCCGTCGACGCGCTCCTCGCCGCCAGTTCGGCGGCTGAAGAGGTGGACACCCCGTCACACACGGCGACGGCGATCGCTTCGCCCGAACCGCATGCGACGATGCCCGCGGCGGCGGCGTCCTCGTTGCGCGGGTGTTCGAGACCGCGGTCGGTGATCAGCACGATCCCGTCGAGGTCCGCCTGGTCGCGTGCGGGCTCGGCGCGCCGGTTTCCACACGCGGCGCAGTAGTCGTCGACGTACGTCGCGTCTCCGCAGTCGGCGCACGGAATGCTCCTGCGACTGCGCAGGGCCGGGGACGGCGACTCGGCGAACCGGACACGATGGTGCCGCAGCTCTCACAGAACCGGTCTGCGGGTACGACAGTCGTACCGCATTGCATACACGTCACCTCCCCACCGCTCATAGTCCTGGTCCTCGGTCTGACCGCGTTCGCCTTTTCCACCAAGTCGATACGCTCCCACACGTCGGTCGTCTCGTGTGCCAGTGCGCGGTAGCACTGCTCCATCCCGATCCGGATACCGTGCTCGTCGAAGTCGGCACCGTAGAGCCGGGACGCCTTCGGAGTATTTCCCGCCTCGAGCCAGTCCAGGGCGGCGCCGAGCACCTTCAGCCGGATGGTCGCTCGCTTCGTCGCCGACTCCAGCGTCAGCGTCGAAGCCCGCTTGCCCGCATCGAGAAGCGTCGGTTCGTCCAGATTGTCGGAGGTTCGTCCGTCGAGGAGGATCTCGACGGCCGCGGTGCCGGCCGCGGTGTAATGCGCTGATGCAGTGGTGATCTGGTCGAGTGTGGCGATGGCGCCGACGCGATCGCCAGCCCGGGCTCGCAGCCGCGCCAGGCCGAATGCCGCGCTGTAGAAGCTGTGGTTCGTCCGCCACACCGTCTCGTAATAGCGCGTAGCTTCGTCGTACGCACCCGTCAGTTCGGCGGTCGCCGCAACCGCCAGCTTGGGATCGAGCTCGCCGGGCAACACCGTCAGCACCGCATCGAAATCTGCTGCGGCCGCGCCGAAATCGCCCTCCAAGAGGGCGCACTGCCCGCTGTACCACGTCAGCCGCCAGTCGCCGGGCAATGACCGATTCGAGTTCGGCGAGCCGCCGACGAGCGTCCTTGGCGGCGCCGACCTCCAGTGAGGCCCGGACCAGTCGCAGCGGCACCTCGATGGAGTTGCTGCGATGGTTCTCGCCGCCGACGGCATGCTCGAGCGTCTGCTCCAGTTGAGCAGGCGGTGTGCCGCTCGTCGTGGCCAGCAGCGCCGCGCCGGGATCGTTGGCGTCGACCCTGGGCACGCCGAGCGCCGCGATCACCGACTCCGTCGACAACGCCACGTCCCAACCCGCGGCGTAGATGGCACGCTGCGGGCTGAAGTGAGACGAGATTCGCGGCTGCGGGTGATCGGTGTCGGCGGCGGCGATCTCGTGCAGGACGCCGGTCAGCTGGTCGGCGAGCTCGTCCATGGACGGGAAGCGCCGCTCGGGATGCGGAGTCGGTGGCGCGAAGGATGGCGCGGTACAACGACTCGTGTTGCGCGAACACCGGGACGTCCTCGGGCCCGGGCAGCTGCCCGGCGGAGCGGCCGTTCTCCTGCGGGAAGTCCATGACGAGAACCGCAAGGGTCCGCCCGACGGTGTAGACGTCGCTGGCGACGGTCGGGCCGGTCCAGGCGATCTCGGGGGCCTGATAGCCGCGGGTTCCGTAGATGACAGCGGAGTCGTCGTCCATGGCGACGGTGGCACCGAGGTCGATGAGCTTGAGCTGCTCGTCGCTCTGCATCACGTTGTCCGGCTTGAAGTCGCAGTAGGCCAGGCCTTCGTCGTGCAGATAGCCAAGCGCCGGCGCGATCTCGACGATGTAGGCGACCGCCTGGTCGGGTGGCAGAGGTCCCTCGTGCGCCTGGCGGATCTGCTTGAGCGATGTTCCGCCGACGTACTCCATGACGATGTAGCCGACCGTCGTGCCTTCCGAATCCTTGTGCTCGACGAAGTTGTGGATCCGGACGATGTTGGGGTGTTCCACCTCGGCGAGGGCGAGGGCTTCGGCGGCAGCGGTGGCCATCGCGTCGGCGTCGCCGGAATGCACGAGACCCTTGAGCACCACCCAGCGGTTGTGGACGTTGCGGTCGATGGCCAGGTAGATCCAGCCGAGGCCGCCGTGAGCGATGCAGCCACGCACTTCGTACTGCCCGCCGACCAGGTCGCCGCGAGAAAGCTTGGGAACAAACGAGAACGGTGTGCCGCACTGGGTGCAGAATCCCTCCGCACGACCGGGTTCCCCGTCGCGTCCGCGCCCGACGGGTTTGTTGCAGTCGGAGTTGCCACAGAAACGGTGACCCTCCGGAACCTGCGGATCGGTCAGGATCGCCTTGGCCGGATTGCCCCGTGGCACCGGCGGGACTGCCACCACCCCGGCGCCGAGTCGTCCACGGGTGCCTGCGGTTTTCGACGATCCGGTTCGCGCCGATCCGCGAGAACGAGGGGTCGACGCCATCGGTGCCGTCGACGTCAACACACCCTTTTCCGGAGCGGGCGCCGTACCGCATACGTCGCAGTAGCCGTCGACGACGGTTCCGCTGCAGTCGGTTTCGAGGCACGTCATCGTGACGTCTCCCGCTTCCCGGCGAGCAGCTGCTGGTAGTCGACGACGGCTTGGGTCACGGCACGCAGGTCGCATGGCTGCTGGGCCAACAGGCCCGATGCGGTTCCCCGCGACGACAACAGTTCCGGGTCCTGCGCCAGCCCGAGCCGCGCCGCCTTCGCCGCGTACGCCCGCAGCCGCCCTTTGAGTTCGGTGCGCCGGTCGAGCAGGCCCTGCGCCAGCGCCTCGTCCTGACGGACGCGTTGCAGCGCCGACGCGATTCGTCGCTGCAGCTCCCGAAGCGCCGTCGGATCGGGCGCCGACATCGACTCCAGTTCTACTGCGTAACTTCGGTTCGGTGTCGGTGGACACCGGCAGCGGGCCGGTCAGCACCGTCTGGGTGGCGCGTTCGCGTGTCTGCGCCGCGTGCTGTCACCGCGTCGCGCAAAGCGTCGAGGCACGCCGGCGGTGTCCAGCGACGGCGTCGGGCCAATTGGCCTGAAAGCGCAGCCAGTTCCGCTATCGCGGCGATGCGACGCTCGATCTCGTCGGCCGCTCAACGACAGCGGATCGGTCGCCGATGCCGCCAACAGGTCGGTGACTTCCTTCGGGACCGCGGCTCCAGCCGATATCGATCTGTCTTCAACGCCGGCGCAATCCGCTTCGCGACCATCGTGTTGATTTCGTCGACGGCAGTCGAGAAACGCCTTGACCTCCGTGTACGCGACATTCATCCGCTCGAGCAGTCGGCGATTCGTCGGAGTCGCTCAGCTCTTTCGGCCCCGCCAGGTCGTCCCACAGTTGGCCGAGCGCGGCTTCGACCATTGACCAACGCTGTGCGGTCACGCCCGTCGGCGAATAGCGTCGCAGGTGTTCGAGACCTGGATGACTTTCCAGCTCGACCAGTTTCGTCGATACGTCGGCGAGAGTCGTCATGTCCGTCATCAGTCCTGATACCTCGCCGTCGGCGGCCCGGGCGACGGCCCGAGGCTCGGCAGCCACCTGTCGTAGAGGCGTTCCCAGGTTCCATCGGCCCGAATGTCTTCGAGGGCGCCGTTGACGAATCGAACCAGGTCGTCGTTGTGGAGCTTGACACCTACGCCGTAGGGCTCGATGCCCATGCTCTCGCCGACCACGTCGACGTCAGGATCCTGGCGGGCAAGGCCTTTCAGTACGACGTCGTCGGTGCTGACCGCATCGACCTGTCCTTGTTGCAACATCAGGAGGCAGTCGGTCCAACTGGTGACACCGATCAGGGTCGGTCTTGGATTCAGGTCGAACACCCGTTTCAGCGACGTCGTGCCCGAAACCGAACACACCCGTTTGCCGGAAAGATCTGCAGCAGAACCGATTCCCGAGTCCTTCCGCGCAAGGATCTTCTGATTCGCATAGAAGTACGTGGTGGAGAAGTCGATGTTCTTCTTGCGTTCGCAGGTGATCGAGAAGGTCCGGACCACCAGGTCGACCTGGCCGGACTCGAGCGCTGATTCGCGCTGGTTGGCTTCGACCACTTGCAGGTCGACGCGATCGGGATCGCCGAAAATGCGGCGCGCGATTTCGCGCGCGAGGTCGATGTCAAATCCCTCCAGCTGGCCCGACGACGGATCGCGGTAGCCAAACATGAAGGTGTTTTGGTCGACGCCGACGATGAGCCGTCCGCGCTCTTGGATGGCCGACATCGTCGAACCCGCTGGCATGGCGCCAGGAGATGGCTGCGGTCCGGGTCGGAGGCTGGCTTCGGCGTCGGCGCACTCCGCCTTCGCTGCTTCTGGGGCGGTCGTGATCTCCTGCGCACCAGCGGGTCTCACCGGTGCCGGGGCGATCGACACGGACGGCGGTGGTGTCGACGTGGCGCCACACCCGGCGAGAGACAGGGCGAGCCCCAGAAGCACCACTACGACGCGCGATCTCATAGGAACTCCTTGAGCCGCGGCCACAATCCGACGACTGCGGCCACCGCGGCCCCCGTCATCAAGACGAGTGCTCCCGTCGGCAACCACAGAAGATAGCCACCGGCGCCCGACACGTGATCGCGCATCGTTGCTCGGGCGCGTTCGATCGCGTCGCGCAGGCTTGTCTCGACGGCACCGAACTGCGCGCCCGATGCGCCGGGATCGGTGCCGAGCGCCTGCGCGACCGCGGCCGGGTAGTCGCCGGCCCGGTAGGCGTCCACCTGCATCTGGTGGCTGGCGGCCCACTTGTCAACGGCCTGCGCAGCTTCCGGCGAGGCAGTGCCGATCCGTGCCTTCAGTTCGTCGATGTGGCCGTAGAACGATTTCTCGCTCGCGGTGATGTCGCCGCGTGTGATCAGTTGCAGGGTTTCGTCGGTGCGGGCCTGCTGGGCGAGGATGCGCGCCTCGGCGAGTTGCCCGAACCGCGCGGTGCCCTCGGTTCGGCCGCGCTCGATATCGCCTGCCGCCAGGCGGACGGCGCCGACGATCCAGAGCATCATCAAAACCACGACCACCGCGGCGGCAACCAGGCCCAGGTTGAATCGCCTGTTGGTGCGCTTGAACATGATCGCCGAGCCGATGCCGATCGTCGCCAGGGCGACGACGAGCAGCGCGAGGCCGACCATCGGAAGGGATCCGACGCGGCGCTGAGCCTGATCGACTCGGGCAAGGTCGGCGGCGTAGACCTTCTCCGCGCCGGGGAGGAGCTTGGTCTGCATCGACGACGAGGCTTCGCGTAGGTAGGCAGACCCGATCGGGAAGCCCTGCGCGTTGTTGGCTCGTGCCGCTTCGACCAGACCGGTGTAGGTGGCCAATTGCGCCGACACCTCGGCCAGCGCCTTGCGGGTTTCGGCATCGGGCGCGCCTGCCGTGGCGTCCGCGAGCGCCGATGCTGCCGACGCCAGCGCCTGCTGATATCGCGCCCGCATCAGGGGCGTCTGGTTCCCGCCGGAGAGAAACGCCGTCGCCGCGGCGGCATCGGCGGCTGAGGACGCCGCATAGAGGTTCTGTGCTGCGTAGGCGAAGGGCTCGGAGTGGTCGAGCACCGCTTTCTGCTCGGCGATCCGGCCGTTGACCGCAGCGGCGGTCACCACGCCGGCGACGATGCAGAGCGCCGCGACGGCGACCGCGATCAACACGACCAATCCGGGTGTCGTGCGGGCGAAGCGCCGCGCCCACGCGCTGGACGCGCGCGCGTCCAGCGTGAGTGGAGTGGCGGTCGTGGTCATCGGTGGCCCACCTTTTTCGCCTGCGCAAATTGGAGAGCAAGGCAATGATGGCTCATTTCCCTCTCCCGTTCAGCGCTACTGATGCAATTGGTGCAGGTCAATCGATATTCGCCCGATCCGGGGTGGGCGAAGAGAGTAGAGCGGTACTTGTCTTTCGACCGCTTTCGCGGGCCCGAGTACTTAAGGCCTCGGTTCGGGCTGTCAGATTCCGCGGCTCGGGTGATTCTGTTAGGCCGCGCGGTTCTACCTGCTCTTTTAGGCTGAGCACATGCGGTTGACGTGGCCGTTAGCCGGGCGCGGGGTGGAGATGCGGCTCATCGAAGCCGCGCTCGCGGACGCGGATGCGTCCGGCGTGGTCGTCAGCGGCGCGGCGGGCGTCGGAAAGAGCCGGATAGGGCGCGAGGCGCTGGCGGGCGCCGCGTCCAGGGGTTGCGAAGTCCGTTGGGTGGTCGGGACGTCGTGCGGGCGGGGCATCCCGCTGGGTGCGCTGGCGTCGTGGCCGGGGTTGGTCGGCGACGACAGCCTGCAGCTGGTGTGCGGCGTGATCGACTCGCTGACTGCCGCGTCGTCGGCCGGCCCCGTCGTGGTGGGTGTAGACGACCCGCACCTGCTCGACGATCTGTCGATGTTCGTTCTGGATCAGGTCGTGCAGCGAGACGTCGCGAAGGTTCTGCTGACTCTGCGGGACGATGAGCCTATTCCGGTTGCTATACAGGAACTTTGGAAGCTCGGCGAGTTCGAGCGAGTCGACCTGGGACCACTGTCACCGGAAGCGACGACGGCGCTGCTGTCGACGGTGTTGGACGGTTCAGTGGACCCCCAGACCGCTCGCGGCCTGTGGCGGCTGACGCAGGGCAACATCCTGTATCTGCGGCACATCGTCGAGCAGGCGGTCGCCGACGGGCATCTGGCACTACAAAACGGCTATTGGCAGTGGCTCGGTGAGCCGGTCTTGTCGCACGGCCTGGTCGAGCTGGTCGAGACGCGCATGGGCGCCCTGCCCGACGCGGTCGGCGCCGTCGTGGATGCGTTGGCGGTCGGTGAGCCGATTGAGCTGGGGACGCTGCGGCGGATCGTGGATCCGGATGCCGTCGAAGAGGCCGATTTGCGTGGTCTGATTCGGCTCGACGACTCTCGACGAGCGCATCGAAGTGCGGCTGGCGCATCCGTTGTACGGCGAGGTGCGGAGGAGGCGCGCGGCGGCGACGAGGCTGCGGCGACTGCGGGGGCTGTTGGCGATCGAGCTTGCGGATGTCGACGATGGCGAGGATGTGCGGACGCTGGTTCGGCGCGGGGCGCTGAGCCTCGAGTCGGACTTGGAGCCTGACACCAAGTTACTGATCCGAGCGGCGCAGGGGGCGATCGCATTGGCGGATCTGGCGCTCGCTGATCGGCTGGCAGGTGCGGCGGTGCGGGCGGGCGGCGGACCGGAAGCGCAGTTCCTGCGAGCGCATGCGCTGTCGTGGCTGGGCCGGGGACAGGAAGCCGAGGAGCTGCTGGCCGAGGTGGCGGTAGCCGAGTTGAGCGACGAGGAGCGGGCACGGTTCACGTATCTGCGGGCGAGCAATCTGCTGTGGGCGCTGGCCGATCCGGTGCGGGCGAAAGAGGTGATCGACGAGGGCGCGGCGGCGGTTGCGGAGGGGCCGGCTCGCAGGTCGATCGACGCGGTGAGTGCGGTGTATTGGTTCGCGATGGACCAGCCGGATGCCGCGATGGAGGCCGCCAAGGATCTTGTGCTGGAGGAGCTGCCGCCGATCGTCGGTGCGGAGATGGCGTGGGCGCTGGCCGCGATCCATGGGGACGCGGGTCGGACGGCGGAGGCCGTGGCGGTGGCGGAGGCGGGATACGAGATCGCGATCCGGTGTTCGGATGCGCCGCACATGAGGTTCAACATCGCGGACGCACATGTCGGCGCGCTGGTGTTGGCGGGCCGCATCAGCGAAGCGCTCGCAGGTGGCGGAGTGGGCCGAGGGCCAGGCAGCGGATCTGCCGGGGACGGCGCACATGTTGGGGCCGGCGATAGCGGGCCGAGCGGCGCTGGGCGCGGGCCGATTGGAAGAGGCGTGCCGGTTGTTGGACCAGGCTGCGGGAGCGTTGTCGGCGACGGGCCATGAGCAGGGTTGGGGGTATCGGTACAGCATTCCGCGGGCGACGGCGCTCGCGATGCGTGGTCGGTGGGATGACGCGGCCGCAGTGCTCGAGCGGCTCGAAGACGGTGCCACGACCGTTCCGGAAGCTGGACTACGAAAAGGCGTTGGCGCGGGCGTGGGTGGCGGCGGGACAGGGTGCGGTCAGCGAGGCGATCGGCATGCTTGAGGTCGGCAGCCGAGACGGCGGCAGTGAACGAACGATTCGCGGCGGAAGTGGTGTGCCTGCAGACGGCGACGCAGTTGGGTGATCGCTCGTGCGAGGCGAGGCTGAGGGAGCTCGAAGCGATGGTCGAGGGACCGCGGGTCGGCGTGGCGGCGCGGTTCGCAGCGGCGATGGACAGAAGGCAATGCAGCTGAATTAGCCGCGGTGTCAGAGACTTTCGAGGAGATGGGCGATCGGGTAGCGGCAGTGGAGGCGGCGGCGCAGGCGAGCGCTGGCGTATAGGCAGGCAGGAGCTGAGGGGCTCGGCGCTGGGATGCGCGGCGAGGGCGGAGGCGCTGGCGGCGGAAGGTGGAGCGGATACGCCGACACTGCGACAGGCGAGCGAGCCGTTGCCGCTGACGGATCGGGAACGCGAGATCGTGCTGTTGATCGGCCAGGGCTTGACGAACAGAGACGTGGCGGACCGACTGACGTTGTCGACGCGCACCGTCGAAGGCCACATCTATAGGGCGATGAGCAAGACGGGTACGACGAGCCGCGAAGAACTAGCGGCGCTGTTGTTTCAGCAGAAGCCATCAACTCATGAATAGCGTCCGGGCTATGCCGGGCTGCTTGTGCACCATTTTCACTTACATGCGCGAATTCGCGAGCTTTGCGCTCAGCGCCGCCTATCGTCACCTGCCATGACCACAGAAAGCCCGGCTTCAGAATCCCTCACCGAGGCACTGTCGAAGGCTCCGATCCCATCGGAGAACCACGCGTTCATTAGGCAGATCACCAACGCAATCGGCATCGTGAATACCGCACTGTAGATAACCCAAGCAAGCCATACATCAAAGCCAGACGGCGGGACGGGATCCGGGACCTGCACATCTATTACGGGACAACAAACGTATTACGGGACAACAAACGGTTTCTCCGAAGAGGAACTCCTCAGTATTGCCGGCGACGCCAGTCGTGGCCCCAGTTCGACGCGCGCCGGAACTCGGTACGTCGAGCACCCGGTCAACCAAACTCGTCCCGCTACGGCACGCTCCCGCAGTACGCGACGCGAAGCCGGCTTTTGCGACTGCGGGATGCAGTTGTCACTGACCGGGGCGTGCGCCAACTGCGACTAGCAGGATCCATGGGTGGCCACCTACGACTGATGTCCGACCGATACGCAACGTCTGATCCGAACGGTATCGACAATCGGCATTAATCGAGTCGCTTCATTAAGCGTCTGAATAGCCGACTTCTGCGCTGTACATCCCTGGCGTGCCGAAGAACTGGAGGCTGCCCGCGCGAACTGCTACGAAGAGGTCAGCTACTTCGTCGTCATCTTGCACTCGCTCAAAGAACCGCTTGAGATGCGTGAAGTGATTGCCTTCGACGATGATTTGCTGATTCATACGGCCTCGAAGAAAATTCCCGCACACACCGCGCATCGGTGGATCAGGCAGCATGACTTGCAGCCTCGGAACGTCTTCGGAGAACTGTTGGCAGTCGTGCGGGCCACCCATCCACCGGAAGTAGGCGACCTCGTGGCAGTTCCCGCAAACTGGCCAGCGAGTTAGAGAATCAGACAGCCGAACCACCCTCTCAGATCGTGAGTCGCTCACTGCTCATCCCCATTTTACCTGCGTGAACTGACAAAATCCGCCGGCCGAGGAGCCATCGAAGAACCCGGAACTGAGCCATCTCGTAGTCACAGCGTTCCGATTCGGCGGCCAACCAGCAAATCGCGTTTTGGCCCTGCCTAGAAGCAACTCACCCGTGCCGGCGGCCGCGACTGTCGGTCACTCGGCGCGACGGAACAGTTCCGCGGGACGGCCCCTTCCGCTGACGTTGGTTGAGCCGGTCGCGACCAGCCGCGGTTCCACAGCGCGTCGAAAGGTGTCGCGATAGTGCGCACGAACGTCCTCGACTGCAAGCTCGATGATGTCGGCGTGGTCGAATGGCAGTCGCCCAGGCGCGTCG